>NZ_VCNI01000002.1 GCF_005937185.1 Flagellimonas algicola
CCAAGGTCGCCGTCCCGTCCGCAGTGTTCACCGTGAAGCCGATGTTCGCCGCAGCGTTCCCGCCGCCGTCAACGCTCACCGTGAAGTCGAAGTTCGTCGTGCCAGCGTCCCCTTCCGAGACCGCAACGTCGTCTATGCTGATAAAATCTTGCCCATAACCTTGATTACTTAGAATAAAAGCAACCAAAACCAAAAGCAATTTTCCTCCGTTCAAATTGGAAAAATGAAATAGCAAAGTTTTTTTTAAGAAGGTTAACATTACCTATTCAAGATTATAAGCTGGGTTTTTATGCCACAATAGGTAGGTTATTTGGGAAGAACCAATATTACTAAAAAATAAAGGAAGCCCCCAAAATTGTGGATTAAATCTAGGTTTATTGGCTGAAATGTAGAATTTCGTGGATAAATAGAATTCTACAGGGTAGCAGATGCAGTTTCAACCCCAGAATCAATTTTCTTCACCAAGCCTTGCAATACTTTGCCTGGGCCAACCTCTACAAAAGAATTTCCCCCATCCTTGATCATTTGCTGTATGCTCTGCGTCCATTTGACCGGAGCTGTAAGCTGCAACATTAGATTATTTTTGATTTCAGAGGCACTGGTAACTGCAGTGGTTGGAACATTCTGATAGATGGGACAATTAGGTTCGTTAAAATTAGTAGCATCAATTGCTGCTGCCAACTCTTCCCTTGCCGGCTCCATTAATGGGGAATGGAAAGCACCCCCAACCGGAAGCAACAATGCCCTTCTGGCTCCTGCCTCCTTCATCTTTTCACAGGCTTCATTTACGGCTTCCACGTCCCCTGAAATAACTAGCTGTCCAGGACAATTATAATTTGCAGGTACAACAATACCTTCAATGCTATCACATATTTCTTCCACTACCTCATCTGCCAAGCTTAAAACAGCCGCCATCGTGCTAGGTTTTAGCTCACAGGCTTTTTGCATGGCCAAGGCACGTTGACTAACCAGTTTAAGTCCATCCTCAAAATTTAAGGTTCCATTGGCGACCAAGGCCGAAAACTCACCTAAAGAGTGACCTGCAACCATTTCGGGTTTAAATGTATCTCCCAACACTTTGCTTAGTATTACTGAATGTAAAAATATAGCCGGTTGGGTAACTTTGGTTTGTTTCAGGTCGTCTGCTGTCCCTTCAAACATTATATCTGTGATGGAGAACCCTAAAATATCGTTGGCTTGTTCAAATAATTCTTGCGCCAAGGAGTGGTTTTCATAAAGATCCAATCCCATTCCAACAAACTGGGCGCCTTGTCCGGGAAATATATGTGCTTTCATTATAGTCTGGTTTTGATTCTGCTAAAATAGCGATATTTTGGAATGTTACAGCGCATTTTGAAGGGAGTTCCTGGTTACGGGTTATGGGTTATGGGTTACGAGTTATGGGTTATGGGTTATGGGTTGCGGGTGAAGGGTACGGGATAGGTTAATCCTTTTCATTTTCTTTAAACCAACCTGAATACGTAACATAGGCATTGGCAATGCGATCAATCTCCCCTGAGCTGAGTTCGGGACTTATATCCTTAATTTTCTTTGCCGGCATTCCTGCATATATGCTTCCTGCCTCTACATGGGTTCCCTGGGTAACCACTGCACCTGCCGCTATTATGGAATTGCTTTCCACGACACAATTATCCATGATTATGCTCCCCATACCAACAAGCACATTGTCATTAATGGTACAGCCATGTACAACTGCATTATGACCAATGGATACATTGTTTCCAATCGTAGTTGCCGCCTTTTTATAGGTGCCATGAATCACCGCTCCATCCTGCACATTGACCTTGTTTCCCATTTTTATGTAGTTCACATCGCCCCTCACTACGGCATTAAACCAAATACTGCATTGATTCCCCATGTTTACTTCACCCACAATAGTGGCATTTTCCGCAATAAAGCAATCATCACCAAATTCCGGGGTTTTCCCGCGCACAGACTTTATAATCATAATTCTTTCATTCTTATTTAAAATAGGAGAGCAATGTAGCTTTTTTGGATGCCGAAACAGACAATTCCTTTCCATTTGATAACACCACGCTCCCACCTTTTCCCTTTTTGTACTTAACCACTTCTGCCACGTTGACCAAATAGGATTTATGAATTCGGGCAAAGGCGTAGGAGTTAAGGGCATCCTCAAAATATTTAAGGGTTTTGCTCACCAATATCTTCTTATGCTCTAGATAGATTTCCGTATAGTTGTCATCAGCCTTACAAAAATAGATATCGCCCACTTCCAACACTTGAAACCCATCTTGTTGTGGCAAGGTAATTTTACCCTCTGCCTTAATAGGTTTGGCATTAAGCACTTGTCCATCCAGAGCATTTTCCTTTTCCCTGATCTCTTTTACATAGTTAACGGCCTTGATTAATTCATCAATATTGATAGGCTTCATTAAATAGTAGGCTGCATGGCTGTTCAAGGCATCCACGGCGTAGTGATTGTAAGCTGTAACAAAAACGGTCTCAAAAGTTCTGTCTGGCAGCTTGTCCAACAAGTCAAAGGCATTTCCAAATGGCATTTCCACATCCAAAAAGACCATGTCAGGTTCATTTTTCTTAATGAGTTCCAAGCCTTCGGAGATATTGGAAGCTTCCCCTAAAAGTTTTACCTCTTGGCAATATTTCGCCAGATAATTTCTTAGAATCTCCCTGCTATTGGCCTCATCCTCAACTAAAATCGCTGTCAAATCCATCAGTCCTTTCTTAGGTTTAAGGTTACTCTTGTTCCCGTTTGATCCTCCTTCAAATCTGCTATGGACACTTCCACCTTGTTCTTATACATATCATTTAGAATTTGAATGCGTTTTTTAATGTTCCCCATCCCCTTGGACTTCTGCTTCTTTTGATTTTCGGTCTTCAACGCAGCTGATCTCTTTCTCCCAATCCCATCGTCCTCAATCACAATTTTCAACTTATCCTTGGTTACTTCACTCACGTTGATTTTTAGAAAGCCCTTCTCCTCTTTGTATCGAAGTCCATGCCAAATAGCATTTTCAATATAGGGCTGCAAGAGCATCGGTGGAATCTCAAAGGCTTCAACATCAATGTTATCATCAACTTCGATGGAAAAATCAAACTTGTCCGAAAACCGGGAGTGCTCCAGTCTTACATAGAGTTCCAAGAGTTCCAACTCCTTGGGCAATGGAATAAAATCCTCCTCAGAATTTTCCAAAACACTTCGCATTAGAACCGAAAAATCACTTAGGAAACGGTTAGCACTACGTTCATCACTCTTGGCAATAAAATTGTTCACCGAATTGAGGGCATTGAAGATAAAATGGGGGTTCATTTGGGTTCGAAGCGACTTCAGCGCCAAAAGATTGTTGGCCAATTTTTGCTGCTGATTATTTCTATAGAACAAAAATGCGGTCAATGCCATCAAAACCATTCCAAAAATCAGGGAGTAGATGATCCATTTTTGCCTTTTACTCGCTTCCTCAAACAATTGCTGCTCTGTTAAGGCCAAGCTATACTTGCTTTGCGATAGTTCCCTTTCTTGCTCTAAACTTGAAATTCGGTTTTGTTTAGTTGCTATTTCCCGGTTCAATCGGGCAGCCCTTGAAATTTCCTGCTCTTTTCTCGCGTACAAACTATCCACTACCGCCACATAATCTTGATAGGTTTCCAGTGCCTTGGCAAAATCACCCTTATATCGGTATGCTTCAGACAATCTTCTTGTGGCATCCTTTTGCACTACCAAATCATCCTCGCTGTCCGCCTCTACGATACTCTTTTGAAGATAGGGTATGGCCTCATCCAGCTTATCCTGGGCTATGTACGCTCGACCAATCTTATAATTTATCTGTTGGGAAGTGATGGAATCCGGCAGTCCAGCAGTGGCATTATCTTTATTTACGGAAACACTGGGTAGTTGCTGCAGCTCATTCAAACTCTGTTTGCGCAATTGAATCTCATCCTCATAGCGGTTTTTTTCGTTATAGAAATCAGCCACCTTCTCATTTTCCTGTATCTGGCGCTCCGGAGCCACTTGTTTAGAGAGGTTCAAAGAATTGGCAAAAAAACCTTCAGCCTCAACCAGCCTGTTATCCCGTGCATAGGTATCTGCAATCTTGGAATTCAAATCAATCACTTTAGGGGAAATCTGATTTTTTTCGGCGATTTGAAGCGCTTCTTGATAGAATTCCAATGCTTTTTGCACATCTCCCAAGCCTTTGTTGGCATCACCCAGTCCTTCGTAAATTTCAATTCGTTGATAAGGTACCAGACCATTGACATCTACCAATGGTGCCAGCATGGACTCGCCATGCTCAAATTCCCCATTTAAAATATGGGCCTGACCCAAAAGCAACTCTATTTTTACCGTTCTTCTAGCGGTAAGGGCATCCTTGAAACTGCTTATGGCCAAATCATATTGTTGGTGATATAAATAAATTTCGCCCAGCGCCGTAAGTGAATTGGAGAGTTCTGTTTTGTTTCCCCGTTTACCCAATTGGGAAATGGATTGCGCAATAAAATCGATACTTTTTTCCAGGTCGGTTCTTTTATATTGGTTGGCAGAATCCAGAAAGCGCTGATGATTCTCCACTTTTCTGGAAATTGAGCTTAGCTTTTTCTCCTTTTTACTGCTTCTTGAGGGAGCATAGCCTTCCACCAATACATCCACATCCTCTTCAGAAGTAATCCGATGCCGTGCAGTTTCAAACTCCCCACTTTCAAAAATGAGCATATCCCCAATAGCGGCTCTAATTCTGAACTCTCCCAGGCTGTTGGTTGTGGTATAATAGCCCGAATCCGTGGAGACGTCCACGCCAGATATGGGCTCATAGTTCTCCTTGCCCTTCACAGAACCTTTGATTTCTACCCATTTGCGTCCGTCTTGCTGCTGCGAAAAGGCAACCATTGTAAACAGACTGCAGAGAAATACTATGAATTTTGATCTTACCATTGCTTTCCGCTTGCCATTTCTTGGTCAGTAGTGTTTATTTTGTTCCTTCCAGGGTTCTTTGCATCTCAGCATTCACTTTTTGGTCAACAATATCCACCAAGCTACCGGTTTCAAAATCATATTTTTTGATTATTGTGGGCTCATTGTGTTCCTCGTACTTTCCATCTTTGTTTTTATCAATCCCAAAACGAATGGCTATGTCCTTACCCGTGTTCAGCACTTTGAATTGGAAAACATCCGTTCCTTCGATAGCAACCGTTTTAAGTTCCCCAGTACCCATAGAATAAATATAAAGCGTTTTATAATCCTTTAGGTTGATTACTCCATCTTTAAAGGTATCTTTTTCAGAAACACTCAAAAGGAGAAAGATATCATCTTCAAAATACTCCGTTTGGATTTCATTGAAATTCACCCTTTTATCAAATAACTTTTTAAAATCATCCAGTTCTGGTTTATATACTATTATATTGTTGAAAGCTCCATAAAAGTAATTGGTATACCGCATGTCCACCTTTTCAAATAAACCTCCAGAAGACATAGCATTAAGGGATTCATCAATATCCTCAGGTTCACCCAAGGTTTTATGGGATACCGGTATGATATAAACTGAATTCAAGGTATCAATCAACCGTGGGGTCTCATAAGAGATTACTTGCTCCCGTTTATTTTCTTGTTGCAACTGCTCAATCTTTTCCTGCGATAAAATACCAGTATCAATATCGTCATCCGAATACCGTCCCAGCTCCAAAGCCCACATGGATACAAAGGCTATCAATGCAATAATTAAGAAAATTACCCCTACAGTCCCCAAAATGGCAAGCAGTCTTTGATTGTACTTTTCAATTTTCATTTTTATATATTTTTTTTCCGTGCAATTGGCACAAACTTTAGTAAACTTAGTTCATCCCAAGCGTTTTAAAAAATGGTGTTCCCCTGAAAACATTGCATTTTCCAGCCCTTTTGACCATGTCACAAAATGGTTTGCCCTACTCCCTCACTAAAGTGTGCTGTTCACTCATTCTGGATTTTAATTCAAAAAAGTTGGACATAGTTTTATCGCAGATTTAAAACATTGAACTATGAAACATTTGAAACACCTATTTGGAATAGCCCTTATGATTATGGCGACTGGAACACTATATGGTTGCAATCTTAAGGCACATCACCCGGAAACGGCTTCTTTGGTTACCACAGCCGTAGTTGAAAAGCCGGCAAAACAATATGTGAAAATAGCCCTGTTATTGGATACCAGTAACAGTATGGATGGACTTATTAATCAAGCAAAAGCACAACTTTGGGACATTGTCAACGAATTTACCCATGCGCGTTGCGGAAACGAGACCCGCCCATTGCTTCAAATTGCACTTTATGAGTACGGCAATGATAATTTAGCTTCGAGCGAAGGCTATATCCGTCAAGTGCTGGGATTCAGTGAAGACTTGGATGAGATTTCTGAAAAACTGTTTTCGCTGACCACCAATGGCGGGGAAGAGTTCTGCGGAGAAGTCATTCAAACCTCATTAAAGCAATTGGAATGGGGCAAAAATGCCGATGACCTTAAAATGATTTTCATTGCTGGGAACGAGCCCTTTACCCAAGGAAAGTTGAACTATAAGGATGCCGCCCACAATGCCAAAGAGAACGATGTTGTTGTAAATACCATCTTTTGTGGCAACTACGAGCAGGGAATCTCAACGGAATGGAAAAATGGTGCCACCTTGACCGGGGGTGAGTATATGGCCATTGACCATAACAGGCAGGTGGTACATATTGAAACTCCTTATGATGATGTGATTATTCAGCTCAATTCCAAGCTCAACAAAACCTATATTTCCTACGGATACCTCGGCGCTCAAAAAGAAGCGGCACAAGTAGCACAGGACATGAAAGCGAATGAAATGAACAAGGGGGTAGCCGTAAAACGATCCGTAAGCAAAAGTTCCAGACTTTATAAAAACTCCAAATGGGATTTGGTAGATGCCATTGAAGAGGACGAAATGGAAGTTTCAGAAATTGCCGTGGAAGACCTGCCTAAAGAACTTCAAGGCAAATCAGAAAAGGAAATCAAGGAATATGTGGAAGACAAAAAAGAGGAGCGTGAAAAGATCCAGAAACAAATTCAGGATTTGAACATTAAGCGTGAGGCCTATATTGCCAAGAACCAAAAGGAAGAGACTGGAGAGCTGGAAAATGCCCTATTATCAGCTATTAAGAACCAGGCAGCCAAGAAAAACTACAAGTGGGATTAGTTTTGTGTTGATTGTAGTTAAGATGGTCCATCCTAACCGATGGGCCATTTTTAGTTATTGGCGGCTGGGCAATAACAATCGTAGCGTTTGCTTTGATCATTCTGTCCAAATTCGTAACCCAAGGTAATTTGATGAAATCCACCATTGTCAAAACGAATATCCCCAGATTGGTAAGAATAATTATAAGAGAACAAAAATTGGTTCCAGTTTACCCCTACAATGGGCGTGAACAACTGTAAACGTTGCTCTCCAAATCCGCCATTCGTCTGGAATTGCGCCCCATCAAAGCTTCGTCTATAGGAAAGTCCAGCCCAAACTGTACCAAAACTTACATCTTTATACACCTTGGCATTAATATCCACCGTCTTTTCGCGGGTAAAATCTGTTAGCTGGAACAAAATGGAAGGTTCAATCCTAGTTTTTCTTCCAAAAATATAGCCGGCAGACAATAAATATCTTCGGAGGTTATCAAATTCTTCCAAACTATATAAATCCCTTCCACTGCCCAGCACGTTCAAAACGGCAAAGTGCGCGTAGAACTCCATATAATTATAGGAAGCTCCTAAATCAACATTAAAATAGCTTACAGTGTTTTTGGTTCCGGTAACAACCGGGTCCGGAATTATAGATCGAAATTCTGTTTCGTCCAAACTGCTTAGGATAACCCCTGCACTAAGTCCCAACGAAATCTGGTTCAAGGTCCTAAAATCCCCACCTAACTGTAGATGTTGGGCAAATGTGCCCTTAAATCCTGTTTGAGAGTGATAGCCATTGCTATCATTGAACAAAATGGCACCAATACCGCTGCGGTCCCCAACCCTTGAATTAAAGTTCAAGGTCTGTAAACTGGGTGCCTCATCCACGTTAAACCATTGTTTTCTTGCTGTTAGCCTAATCTTGGTTCCTTCCGCTATACCAGCCATTGAGGGATACACCAAATAGTAGTTGTCCGCCAAATAATCAAAATAAACAGGAATGCCTTCTTGGGCCTTAACGGTAAGCCCTACGGTCAGGGCAACAATCAGTGAGGTTAAATAGCGTCTCATACAGCGTTTGGGGCTATAGTTGGGGTTTAAAGGTAATCAAACATTTAAATAACGCCCTTCGGCATACATTATTATATATTTTGCCCCTCATCTTTACTTTGGTATTTTTGTACAAATTTTAGCTATGAACGATTATAACATTACGGTTGTACCCACCAACAACCCAAAAATCATAAAATTTGAGGCAAATCATTTCCTTGCAAAAGGCAATTATGAACTCAAAAATATAGATGAGGCCAAGAACTCGCCTTTGGCTCAACAACTTTTCTACCTTCCGTTTGTTAAGACGGTATATATCTCTGGAAATTTCATTGCCCTTGAGCGATTTGATATTGTGGAGTGGGAAGATGTCAAGGATGAAGTGGCCCAGCAATTGGTGGAATATCTGAATGATGGCCAGCCTGTGATTCTTGAAGAGGACGTGCAAAAGAAACAGCCCATTACCGTGTATGCCGAGGTAACACCTAACCCAGGAGTAATGAAGTTTGTATCCAACAAAAAAATAGTGCCCGCTACCTACGAGTTCAAGAATATTGACGAAGCCAAGGACAGTCCACTTGCACAAGAACTTTTTCACTTTCCCTTTGTCAAGGAGGTATTTTTGGATGAGAACTATGTTTCCGTAACCAAATTTGATATCGCCGAATGGGATACTGTGACCATGGAAGTACGTGAATTTATCCGGGATTTCTTAGCTGGTGGCAAAGAGGTGATTTCTGCGGAAAGTATTCAAAAATCCAAAGAAACCGCAAGCCAAAACCAAGCACAAACTGCTGTTGATGACACTTCCAAGCAAATCATTGACATCTTGGACGAGTATGTAAAACCTGCTGTTGCCAGTGATGGGGGAAATATCCTGTTCCAATCCTATGAGGCCGACAGTAAGACCGTCAATGTAATCCTTCAAGGAGCTTGTAGCGGTTGTCCATCTTCTACTTTCACCCTTAAAAACGGTATTGAGACCATGCTAAAAAACATGATGGGAGACAAGGTAAACGAAGTGGTTGCCATCAACGGCTGATTTCAGGTTCCCCTGCCATAGGTGTGATCAATTTTTGCTAAATTGAATAAATTTAAAATCATTAACTATTATGGCAGTATTAAAAGTAATCGAAGTATTGGCCAACTCGGATGAGAGTTGGGAACAAGCGGCAAAAAATGCACTGGATCAGGCATCAAAGTCGGTAAAAAACATACGTTCTGTTTACATTAACGAGCAAAGCGCTTCTGTTAAAGATGGCAAAATTGATGAATACAGAGTCAATGTAAAGATTACCTTTGAGGTAAAATAATCAAAGGGCAAGAAAACAATGCGCCCTTTATGGGCGCTTTTTTTATGTCCAAAAGAATTGTTATGATCAAAAGAATTATCCTATTATCGGTGATCATTTCACTGAACCAGGGCTGCACGCAAAAAACCAGTAAAGTGACCCATAAACACACCAATGCCTTAATCAATGAAACCAGTCCTTATCTGCTTCAACATGCGCATAATCCGGTGAACTGGGAAGCTTGGCGACCCGAAGTTCTGGAAAGGGCCAAAAAAGAGGATAAACCTTTACTCATCAGTATTGGTTATTCATCGTGCCACTGGTGCCATGTTATGGAAAAAGAGTGTTTTGAGGATGAGGAAGTGGCCCAAATGATGAACGACAACTTCATCAACATAAAAATTGATCGGGAAGAAAGACCCGATGTGGACCAAATTTATATGGACGCCATTACCATGATGTCCGGAAACGGAGGTTGGCCCCTCAACATTGTTGCACTACCTGACGGTAGACCCTTTTGGGGCGCCACCTATGTGCCCAAGGATAACTGGATAAAATCCCTACAACAGCTCATCGAGCTATACCAAAAAGACAAATCCAGAATAGTCAAGTATGCAACAGATCTGTCCAACGGGATCAATGCCATTAATTTGGTGGAGCATAAACCCGATTCCGATTTATTTACCATAGAACAACTGGATGCATCTGTGGAGAATTGGGCCAAGCACTTTGACAACTTTTTGGGGGGCTATAAACGGGCTCCCAAGTTCATGATGCCCAACAACTGGGACTTTTTAATGCATTACGCCGAGACCAACAACAAACCTGAGCTCATGGAGCAGGTGGATGTTACGTTGCAGCGTATTGCCTTTGGTGGGGTCTTTGATCATGTGGGAGGCGGTTTCTCCAGGTATTCTGTGGATACCAAGTGGCATGTCCCCCATTTTGAAAAAATGCTTTACGACAATGGACCCCTGACCAGCCTATATGCACGGGCCTATGCTGTTACCAAAAATGGGCTGTATCGAGATGTTGTTGAACGGACCATTGCCTTTGTACAAGAAGAATTATTGGATGAAGATGGAGGATTCTACTCCTCCTTGGATGCTGACAGTTTGGATGAAAATGGGGAGCTGGAAGAAGGCGCTTATTATGTTTGGACGAAGGAACAACTAAATCAGCTTCTAGGGGCGGATTTTGATATTTTCAAGGATTATTACAATATCAACTCCTATGGCCTTTGGGAACATGGCAATTATGTGTTGATTCGGGATAAAGAAGATGCCGAAATAGCCAAGAAGCACAACATTTCTATAGACGAGCTGAAAGGGAAAATGCGTGACGCGCTACAAATTCTTAAAGAAGAAAGAGCGAAACGTTCCAAACCCCGTCTTGATGATAAGATCCTCACTTCATGGAACGGACTCATGTTAAGTGGATTGATAGATGCATATCGGTACCTGGGGAACCGGGAATACCTGGCTATGGCCTTGAAAAATGGCGAATTTCTTGAAAAGGAAATGATTAAGGAGGATTATTCCCTCTTTAGGAACCATAAGGATGGTAAAAGTGATATTGATGCATTTTTGGAGGACTATGCCATTGTCAGTGAAGCTTTTTTATCGCTCTACGAGGTAACTTTTGATGAAAAATGGCTGAATCACTCCAAAAAATTGGTGGAATATGCCAAAGTTCACTTTTTAGATCCAAAATCCGGAATGTTCTTTTATACCTCGGATGCGGACACCTCTCTCATCAGGCGATCCATTGAGACTGTTGATAAGGAAATTTCCTCATCCAACTCCATCATGGCGAAAAACCTCTTGAAATTACATAAACTATATCCTGATGAAGGTTATGGGGACATGGCCAAACAAATGCTTAGAAATGTACAGGACGATTTTGTGGAAAGCGCCCAGGGATACGCCAATTGGATGAACTTGGTGCTATTCGAAAATCAGAATTTCTATGAGATAGCCGTGGTTGGGGAAAACTATAAAAAGTTGGGGAAGGAAATTAGCAAAACCTACATTCCCAATAGCATCTTGGTTGGTTCTGCCAAGGATGGACCTGTAGAATTGCTTACGAACAGATATGCAGAAGGAGAAACTTTTGTATACGTCTGCATAGAAGGCACCTGCAAACTGCCCGTGCAAACCGCAGATAAGGCCGTTGCGCTAATCAACAACTAATGAATCTATTATCCGCTTTACGTTATGAAACAACTCAGGGATTTTGAGCAACATTTAGAGCATGCCATAGAGTGGTTTTGGGGTTTTATGCCCAATCTGATACTGGCACTTGTTATATTTTTTGTTGGATTTTGGATAGTTCGGTTGATCAACCGGATGGTGCACCGATTTTTTGAACGGAAAGATTATGACCCCACCCTGGAAAGTTTTCTTCAAAGTTTTATAAGTATTGCCCTTAAAGTACTGCTCTTTGTAGTTGTAGTGACCCAATTGGGGGTAAAATCATCTTCTCTAGTAGCTATGGTAGGTGCTGCTGGCCTAGCCATTGGTCTTGCCCTACAAGGTTCGTTGGCCAACTTTGCCGGGGGAGTGCTCATCCTTATTTTCAAACCTTTTAAGGTTGGCGATTGGATTTCCGCCCAAGGGCAGGAAGGAAGCGTAAAGCAAATCAGCATCTTTAGTACCAAACTCAACACCTTTGGCAATCAAGTAGCCATTATACCCAACGGACAGTTGTCCAACGGCAGCATTGTAAACTACAATATGGAAAATACCCGACGTGATAAGTTTGATGTGGGTGTAGGATACGGCTCTGACATTAAAAAGGCCAAGGAAATTTTATTACAGATCTGTGCGGACAATCCAGATATTTTGACCGATCCCATCCCTGAAGTATATGTGGGAAACCTTGGGGATAGTTCCGTTGACCTTACGTTGCGCTTTTGGGCCAACAACGATGTATTCTGGCCAGCCCATTTTTATGTCATTGAGGAAACCAAACTTCGATTTGATCAGGCTGGTATAGAAATTCCGTTCCCACAAAGAGTGGTTCACGAAGGGGATTAAGCTTTTTTCTTGGTTTGTAATACAAAATCCTTGAGGTAGTAGGGCTCAAAGTAGGCTACATCCTCAAATTCCTTAGCTTGAAATTTGGCATAAGCCAGCACCGTCATTTCTCTTGCAGAGGGAACAACTTTGGTATGAAATTGAAAATTGGAATGCTGAAGTGCCTCTTTGCATTTCTCCGCTCCACTCCCCACAAGATGTACTTTTTCAAAATGAGTATACTCGCTAAATGTTGTGCCATCCACAACTTCTGCTCTTGTTTCGCGAACTTCGTCTCCATGTGCATCATAAACGGCGGAATACACTTCCATCCGTCTAGCATCCAAAACAGGAATTGCAAGCTCACCGGCATTGAGCTTCACTTGCAGCGCCATACTCTGAAGCGTTGGAATGGAAATCAGGGGAATATCCAACGAAAAACTGAGTCCCTTGGCCGCGGATACCCCAATCCGAAGTCCGGTATACGAACCAGGACCCTTGCTCACGGCAATGGCATCCAAGTCTGAAAAAGATAAAGAAGCCTCTTGCAAGGCTTCTTTTATAAATACGTGTAACTGCTCTGAATGGGAATAATTTACTGCATTATTCTCCTTTAAACACAGGATTTCCTTTCCCTTGGAAATACTTACAGAGCAATTGGTCGTTGCGGTTTCTAAATTGAGTATTATGGCCATAGCGGCCACAAAGATACTAGTTTAGTGAAATGGGTATACCAAAGTAGAACTCCAAAATTTTCAGTCTAAAGATATAGTCGTATTTGGTACGAATTACATCTGCCTCCGCATTGTCTACCCTTGATTGCGCTTGACTAAAATCAAAGGCATTCATCAATCCCACATTAAAACGTTCCTTGGCATAATCATAGGCCAATCTTCGGGCCTCCAAAGTTTTTTCAGCGGCTTCGTAGGCCTTAAAAAAGGTGGTAACATCTACGTATGCTTGCTGGATATTGGTCTCTAAGTCCAATTTGTCCTGCTCAAATTGCAATTTGGCCTTTTCCAAATTGATTTGGGAACGTTTTACATTGTTCCTGGTGCTCCATCCATTAAAAATGGGGACATTCAATTGGGCGCCATACGAAACCCCATCAAAAATCCACAGCTGATCGGTGAAATTGGGCGTAAAAGGAACCCCATTAGCATCGGGAATTTGGGTTACATCGGAATACCTTGTTCCATACTGGAAAAATGCAGAAAGTGTTGGGTAATACGCTCCTTTGGAAATTTTTAAATCCTCTTCTGCAAGTTGTACGTTGGACTCTGAGAACTTGATATCGTTTCGAAAACCCAATGCTTTGTCAAAAATGACCTTCGCAGAGTTATTCAAGATATCAGAAGGTGGAATATCAAATTCCTCATCCGCTACGTCAAAATTGACATAATCCGTAATCTGAAGCAATTGGGCCAAATTAATCCTTGCAATAAGAACCAAACTCTCCCCATTTACAATTTGCTGCTCTTGATTGGCTGCGGTAGCCTCAATTTCCAACAAATCCCCTCTGGGTACCACTCCGGACTCCACCAATTCCTTGGTTCGTTTCAAATCCTGCTCTGTTACCTCGTATTGCGCACGGAAAGTTTTTAGCTGCTCCTTATTGGAAATAACTTGCAAATACGAATTGGCAACACTCAAACGAATATCATCCTTTAAATCGTCCAAGCGATATTGACTGGCAATGGCATTCAGTTTAGCCCTATCCAATTGGCGCATATTTCGCAAACCATCAAACAAGGTTACATTGGAACTCAAGGATCCATTTACGTTAAAGGCCGTACTGTTTGTGGGCAAGTTATTGGTTGGATTAATGGAAAAACCCGTGTTACTGGACACTGTGGCCGAGCCATTTAAATTGGGAAGCATATTTCCTATGGCATCCGACTTATCAATTTTGGCACTTTCCAAATCCAATTCAAACTGTTCAATGGTCAAGTTGTTCTCTACTGCAAATGTTACACATTCCTGCAGGGTCCACTTTTTCATTTGAGCGTTGGTGGCGAACATGGCAAATACTACCATGATCACTGTGATCTTAAATTTCATTCGTTTTTTGATTTTTTGATTGATTATTGTTTGGCCAATTCTAGGAATCATCCTCATCGCTCTTCTTCTCCAATTTGTTCCAAACCTTTATTTTGTCTCCTTCCTCAATTCCGGAAACTACTTCCACATCAATACCATCACTAACACCCAACTCCAATTCCTTGCGCTCAAATTCATTCTCACTCACTTCAACTTCCACATAGGGTTTTTCTGTTTCCTTATCAAATTGCAACAACGCTTCCTTAATGGCCAAAACATCCTTTTTTTCTTCCAAAACAATGGAGGCATTGGCACTGTATCCCGCTCTTACATAGGTGCTATCGTTAACTACCAAGTCACCTTCTATTTTAAACTGAACGGCACCTTCCTCCTCTACTCCCTTGGGAGCAATAAACTTCAATTCCGCATCAAATTTGTTCTTTTCCAAGGCTCCCAAACTAATTTCCAAGGGCATCCCCACACTAAGTTTTCCAACTTCTGCTTCATCCACTTCCCCTTCAAATATCATTTTGTTCATGTCCGCAATAGTGGCAATGGTGGTACCATCATTGAAGTTGTTACTCTGGATGACCTGATCTCCTTCTTCAACTGGAATTTCCAGAATTGTTCCAGAAACTGTAGCCCGGATATTGGTGTTGGCACTGGATGATCCACCCGCAGAACCTTTACGTATAATCTGATAATCGGCCCGGGAATTGGTAAGTTCCTGCACTGCTTGATCATAGGTCAACTGTTGGTTGTTGAAATCCTGGCTGGAAATCACTCCTTTATCAAAAAGAGCCTTGTTGCGATCAAACTCGATTTTGGCATTGTTCAAGGCCAATTCCGCATTTCTTACACGTCCTGCTGCCTGATTCAGGGATTGCTCATTGGGCACCACCTTGATAACAGCGATTAAATCCCCAGCCTTAACATCCACACCTTCTTCCAAGTGTATCTTATCAATGATTCCGGAAATCTGTGGCTTTATGTTGATTTCATCTTCTGGAATAACCTTGCCCGTAACAATAACTTTGTTCACAATGTCTTTGCGTTCCAGGGATTCAGTCTCATAAATCTGGGTTGGGGTACTGTTCTGCTTAAGGAAATAAACTACAGCGCCCAAAATTCCGACTGATACAATCGTGATTAACCCGTATTTTACGTATTTGTTCATTACTACTTATTTGATCGTTATCTAATTTATTTTTTCAAATTCCAATTATTCTTCCCGTAAGGCTTCTATAGGACGTACCTTAATGGCTTTGATTGCCGGTATCAATCCTATCAACAAGCTCAGGAACACCATCCAAAAGAAGGAGAAACTAAATTGCCCTATACTCACCATGGGCTTTACAAAGGGAAAATCTTCCCCACTGCCCCAAAGCGAATCCAGGACGGCCAAAATTCCGACGGAAATGGCAAATCCAACCAATCCAGCAAAGGAGGTCAACACCACCGCTTCCATTAAAATTTGCCGTAACACCAATCTTGGGGTTGCACCCAGAGCCCTTCGCACTCCAATTTCCTTGGTACGTTCCTTTACTGTAATCAATAGAATATTACTAATCGCAATTACCCCAGCCAGCAAAGTGAGCAGTCCTACGAAGTAGGAAAACCCTCTTAGCACCATGGTAAAGGAAGAAATGTTGTTGAAAATCTCGGACATATCAAAGCTTCCAATGGCTCTTTGGTCATCCGGATGTATGTCGTATTTATTTTTGAGAATGTCCTTGATTCTACTTTCCACCACCGGGACCTTGGTGTTCGGTTCCACGGCTATGGCCATCCAACCCATCCGATCTCCAGAATTAAAGGCTTTTTGAAAGGTGGTAAAGGGGATAAACACCGCATTCTCCCCATCAATATTGATGTTGTTGTTAGGTTTGTAGATGCCCACCACAGAGAAAAACACTCCATTAATTCTGATATCCTCACCAATGGCCTCTTCCCCCTTCTCAAACAAAAGTTTATAGGTTTCTTCCCCTATTACGCAAACCTTTTTGGAATGTTCAATATCCATTTGGTTCAAAAATCGACCCTCAACCAGTTTCTTTTTGGTGATGTTGTCAATTTCCGGGTAATCCCCATACACGGAGGATCCACTGGTCTGGCCTTTTCTGTAAACAGTGACCACACTTCTATGACTGCCCAGTTCTATCCTTGGTGCCAAAACCTCAATTTCTGGAATCTCTCTTTTTAGTATTTCCGCGTCCTCTATTTTGTAGCGAATCCTTCTACCTCTTTCAAAACCTTTATACGGTTCTGAGGTAGACTGTCCCCAAACAAAAAGACTGTTAGATGCGGTACCCGCAAAAATTTTATCGAATCCATTGGTCATTCCATTGGATGATCCCAAGAGCAGCATCAAAATGATCATGGCAAAGATGACACCCAACATGGTCAAGAATGTGCGAAACATATTCTTTCCAAGGGTGTGGAAAACTTCAATCCATAAATCTCTATCGAACAACCACATATTACTTATCGCTTAAGGCCACTATTGGTTTAACATTGGCAGCTTTTACTGCTGGAATCAATCCCGCCAACACCCCTGCAACAATTAGAATAATGGTTGCTGTGATTACTGTTGACAAGCTAACGTTTGGATTGGTAAAGGCCGGGGTATTAATGGTAGGTCCTATCAAGGATAAAATAATCCAAGCAAAACCCAAACCGATAAAACCGGATAAAGCTGTTATAAATGTGGATTCCAAAAGCACCAAATTGATAATTTGCTTAGGCTGCGCACCCAACGCTTTTCGAACCCCAATTTCCTTGGTCCGTTCCTTAATGGTGAAGACCATAATGTTTCCAATACCCACTATTCCGGCTATCAATATCAAAAAGCCTACTCCAATACTTATCGCACTTAATACGGCAGAAAAACTGCTGATGTCATCAAAAGCTTCCGCATAATTCCAAACATTGATTCCAGCCTGATCTTCAGGAGCCACTTTATGTCGTCTCTTCATTAAATCTTCCAGTTTGCCTGAAAATTCCAAAGCTTTTGTGAGATCATAGGTTGGATTATAAGTCAGTAAAATTTGATGGACATCGTTGGTATCCCCAAAAATTCTTTGATACGTAGTTATTGGAGCATAAATTCCTCGCTCAGCATTGTCATCACCGTCATCCGTAAAAACACCTACAACCCTAAAAGGAAGTCCATTAAATTCAACAAATTGACCTAAAGGATCTTCGTCTTTAAATAGATCTTCGGCCACCTTTCTTCCAATCACTGCAACCTTGGCCCGGTTGACCACATCGGCATTGTTAAAAAATCGGCCTTTGGTAATTAGGGTCTTTTCTATAATCTGATGTTCTGGATGTACGGCTTGTACAGAGTAGTTTCCAGTTTCACTTTTATATCTCGCTGTCGTGTTGGAAAAATAACGGGTACTGATATATTCAACATCCTTGGGAAAGCTCTCTTTTATATATTGGTAATCGTCATTTTTCAGCTGAATCCTTCTTCCTGCTTCAAAACCTCCATAGGCTTGGGCAGTTGTGCCCGGTCTAATAAAGATGGAGTTGGTGGCATCATCATTAAATTGGCTTGTAAATCCGTTCTGCATCCCATTTACGGAAGCCAACAGCATCACCAAAATAAAAATGGCCCATCCCACGGAAAAACCGGTCAAGAACGTCCTGAGTTTGTTGTTCTTGAGCGTGTGAAAGATTTCTTGCCAAATATCGCGATCAAACATATTGTTGTGCTCTTACTTGCTCTATTTTTTTGTCTTCAACAATAACACCATCCTTAAGGTGCACAATTCGCTTGCACATATGTGCAATATCCTCTTCGTGGGTCACCACCAAAATGGTGTTCCCTTCATCATTAATTTTCTGAATAAGGTCCATAACCTCATAAGAAGTAGTACTGTCCAAGGCTCCTGTAGGCTCATCCGCCAAAAGCACTTTGGGTTCGGCAGCCATGGCCCTTGCAATGGCCACTCTCTGTTTTTGACCTCCGGAAAGCTCACTTGGTAAATGCGTGGCCCATTCCTTTAACCCAACTTTTTCCAAATAGCTCATAGCTTTTTCCTGTCGTTCTTTTCGCCCGACTTTTTGATAATACAATGGTAAGGCTACATTTTCCAAGGCCGACTTATAGTTGATAAGGTTAAACGATTGGAAGATGAATCCCAAAAACTTATTTCTGTATTGGGCAGCTTTGGTCTCACTTAAATCCTTGATGGGGACATTATCCAGTGTATACTCACCAGAATCGGCCACATCCAACATTCCCAAGATATTCAGTAAAGTAGATTTACCAGAACCCGAGGATCCCATAATGGCAACCAGTTCTCCTGATTCTGCCTTAAAATTAATTCCTTTGAGTACGTGGAGGGAATTGCTTCCCATTCTGTAGGATTTGTGAAGGTCCTTGATTTCTATCATGATTGGTGCTATTAGCTATCTGGCATTTTAACTCCTGTAATATGACTTACAAGTTGTTAAAATGTTACAAGATTTATTGAAATTTTTTGTTAAATGATTAGTTGGCAGATTCTTCCTCCTCAACAGCATTCCATATTTTCACCTTGTCATCGGAATTGAGACCGGATTTTACTTCCACAAAAATGCCGTCGCTAATGCCCAACTCCACATCCTTGCGCTCAAATTGTTGTTCTGAAGTTTCTATTTCCACATAAGGTTCCTTGGTCTCAAGATCAAACTGTACCAAAGCTTCCTTTAGAGCTAGGACGCTGTCTGCCCGAGCTAAAATTATGGAGGCATTGGCACTCAATCCCGCCCGAATAAACACGGAGTCCCTTTTCTTGAGTGTCCCCTTGATTTCAAATTGAATGGCACCATTCTCCTCCTTTCCTTTGGGAGCTATATAGTCCAAAACAGCATCAAATACCTGATTCTCTATGGCCCCTACGGTAATTTCCAAGGGTAGGTCTTCCGTAATTTTTCCCACTTCGGATTCGTCCACTTTCCCTTCAAAAATCATTTTTTCCACATCAGCGACAGCGGCTATGGTAGTCCCTTCATTAAAGTTATTGCTTTCAATGACCTGGTTCCCCACTTCCACCGGAACTTCCAGGACCATTCCGCTCACAGTGGAACGAATCAAGGTGTTGGCTGCGTTGCTCAATCCCCTTGTAGTTCCCGTTTTCACAATATCGTAGCGTTTATTGGCTGCGCCATACGCCTGTTTGGCCTGATCATAGGTTACTTGGGCGCGTTCCAAATCGGCTTTTGATATCACCCCTTTGTTAAACAAGGACAGTTGTCTTTCGTAATTTCTTTTTTGATCATCCAAATTGATTTTGGACTCATCAATGGCATTTCTAGCATCATTAAGCGCATTTAAGTTGGGGACAACTTTAATCTTGGCCAAAAGGTCACCCGATTTCACATAATCGCCCCCTTCCACATAAATCTCCTCAATAACTCCGGAGATATTGGGTTTGATCAGCACTTCTTCCAAAGGAAGGATACTCCCGGTGGCAACTGCCTTTTTTACAATGCTCTGTTTGGAGGGTTTCTCCGTTTCATACACCACGGGGTCCTCAGAATTCTTTTGATACAAATAGTACATGGAGCCACCGAATACCACAACGATGAGCAACAAGATGATGATGGTTACTGACTTTTTCATTTTAATTCCTATAGTTATTTGATTGATTCAATTTGTTCTAATCTGTTCGGAGTGCTTCAATGGGCCTCACTTTGATGGCACTATTAGCAGGTATGAATCCAGCCAAAAGTCCAGATACCATTAGTATGACCAGGGCCCCGCTGACCACCCCAACGCTTACACTGGGGTTGATAAACATGTCCACTGGCCCCACACTATCCAAAAGTGAATTGATTCCATAAATGACCAGCGACCCAAAAATAATGCCCGCCATTCCCGAAATTATCGTCAAGAAAATCGACTCCATCAGAATCTGTTTTTTTATGGACCAAGGTTGTTCCCCCAAAGCCCTGCGAATCCCAATTTCCTTGGTGCGTTCCTTTACAACGATGAGCATAATATTGCTGACACCAATAATTCCAGAAAGCAATACCATGATCCCTACTAGATAGGCAATGGCTTTTAATCCCACAAACAGGCTCTCTACCCTATTGAACTGCTCGTACAAATCAAAATGGCCAACAGCTCGGTTATCCTCAGGGTGCACCTTATGCCGTTCCTTCATCACTCTGATAATATCTTCCTTTAAACGGGAAATTGAACTTCCATCGTGGGCGGTTATTGCCATCCAGCCTACATCTTCACCTCGGTTAAAGGCTTGTGCAAAAGAGGTAAAGGGTACATATATTTCCTTTTGGGCCTCTTCCCCATCCCCGTCGTTATTTTTCTTTTTATACGTGCCAATAACCATGAAATTGACTCCCTGGATTTTGATATAACTACCGAGCACTTCCTCTCCCTTCTCGTACAACTCGGACTTAACCCCTTGTCCAATCACCGCCACCTTTCTTTTCTCCCGAATGTCATTGTGGTTGATAAACCGTCCAGAGGTAACGGTCATGGGGTCTTGATTGATGATTTCGGGATAGTCTCCGTACACATTATAGGCCCCTACACGGATGCCCCTGATTACATTTCCTCCTCCTCGGAAACCTCCCAATTGATTTCTTGGGGAGACAAACCGAAGGTTAGGCACATTGTCCCAAATGGCCTGCACATCACTAACCTTGAATTCAAAGCTCCTATCTTTAGGTAAACCTTCATACGGTTTTGTGGTCCTGCGGGTCCACATGAACATGGTATTGGTGGCAATATCTCCAAAATCTGCCCGAATTCCATTTTCAAAGCCCTTCCCAGCGGCTAGTAGAACAATTAGGATGAAAATGCCCCAGCACACCCCAAAAGCCGTAAGAATGGTTCGGCCCACGTTGCTGGTGAGCACTTCCAATATTTCACGCCATCTATCTCTGTTGAACATGGTGTATGGTTTTAAATTTATTCATCCCTCAACGATTCTATTACCTGAACCCTAGCGGCACGCAATGCTGGCACAAGTCCGGCAAGAGCGCCCGCAAAAATGAGTACCATAACCGTGGAAAATGCTACGGTAAAATTCACAGACGGATTCTTTACGTATTCAATTTGAACATGGGGGCCTAAAATCTCTAAAATCAGCATACTGAAAATCAAACCTGAAAAACCGGAAATGGCCGTGACAAAAACGGATTCGTGCAAAATCATGCCCACTATGGACCAAGGCTTGGCCCCTAAGGCTTTCCGGATTCCAATTTCGCGGGTACGTTCCTTGACCACAATCAGCATAATATTGCTTACGCCCACAACTCCGGCAATAATGGTGCAAACACCCACAAACCAAAAAAACAGTTTCATATTATTCGTAATCCCATAGTAGCGCTTTGCCTCCTCCATGGCACTCCAAACCCTCACTCCCGATTCATCTTCGGGAGCTACCAGATGTTCTTCTTTCAAGAACTTTCGGAGGTTATCCTTAAACTCTACTGCTTGCGCTACGGCTTGGTCAAAATTCTCAACTGGGGGCAAAGTGTACGAAAGTGTGTTTAATTTATCATCCCCATTAAACACTCTTTGGCCCGTAGTTAGGGGAATGTAAATGCGCTCTTCTTCCCTTTCATTTTGTTCTTTAAAAACGCCTATCACTGTAAACTGAATACCTGCTATTTCGATACGTTCTCCCACGGGTGTCTCCACATCTTTGAAAACATCTCCCCTAATCTTCTTTCCAATAACGGCC
This sequence comes from Flagellimonas algicola, assembly GCF_005937185.1. Taxonomy (GTDB): domain Bacteria; phylum Bacteroidota; class Bacteroidia; order Flavobacteriales; family Flavobacteriaceae; genus Flagellimonas; species Flagellimonas algicola. Next base: position 22,257 of record NZ_VCNI01000002.1, read on the forward strand.
ACTTTACCCAGGGACTCTTCATCCTTATAGTTGATGAAACGCCCTTCGATAGTGGAAAAACCTTCTATAAATTGGAATTCGGAAGACACCCCTTGAATGCCATAGACCAAGGATTCGCTACCGTAGTTGATGTTAACGTTGCGTACAAAAACACGCGGGGATTCGTATTCAATATCCTCTTTGAACATTCTTCCAGCGGTTTCATAATCCGCGTTTTTAAAACGGATGACCCTTCCCGGGTTGAGTCCTTTATACGCTTTGGAAGTCGCTTCGGGCCAGGCCCAGACACTAGTGGTTGCATCTTGTTTGAACTCGTGTTCAATACCATTTCGCATCCCTTGGCCAAAACCTAATAATATGACAAGAATAAATATACCGGAGGCCACGGACAGCCCGGTCAAAAAAGTACGCAGTTTGTTCTTCCGGATGGTGTCAAATATTTCTTGCCACCTTTCAATGTCGAACATGATGGTTGGTGTTTGATGATTGATGAAATACGTAAACGTATATCCAATAAGACAAAGCTACCATCAAATTGTTACACCTATTTGCAAAAAAAATGTGAAAAATTTAAATATTTCTTAACTGCGAAGCTTTTTATACACGAAATAGAACAGTCCTCCTACCAAAATATAAGGGATGGCCATTAAATAGACGATGCCATTATTAATTCCTTCTGCCGTTTTTCCATCGGCCTCGCTTTCCACCACTGCCCTGCACATGGCGCATTGGGCTTCGGTGAGTTGAGGGAAGAGGAAGAACAGGATTAATAAAATAAAAATACCCCTCCGTCCTGATAATTTTATCAGGACACCTCCCCTATTTGGTGAGGAGCTAGATCTGATGGGTTTAATGCGCATAATAGGGTGATATCATGATATAAACAACAACACCGGTTACCGCCACATACAGCCAAATGGGGAAGGTGAATTTGGCCCATTTTCTATGGCTTTGAAAATCTCCCAGATATCCCTTGGAATAGGTTACCAATACCAAAGGAATTACGGCGATAGAAAGTGCAATATGCGTAATCAGAATAAAGAAATAGAGGTATTGAATTGCCCCGTCACCTCCAAACTTAGTACTATCCGATGTCATGTGATAGGCCACATACATCACCAAAAACAGGGCAGAAAGGACGATACAAGTGGTCATTAATTTTTGATGCAAGTCCCTTTTTCCATTTTTGATGGCAATCACTGCCCAAACCAAAAGTATGGCCGTTAATCCATTAATGGAAGCATAGATTGGTGGTAAAAATGAGAGGGGTTTTGCATTTGGAATCTTATACCCGAACAATAGGGCAACCACTACCGGTATAGCGATGGAAATGATGGTAATCCAACGCTTAAATCTTTTTTCCTTGGCTAAATCATGTTCCATTATTCCTCGAGCAATAATTTTTGAATGTCTTCCTTGAGCATGGTAATCTGTTGCGCCTCTCCTTCCTTGTTTACCCCCTGCTTTTCCGTTATGGTGCCCCGGTAGTAGATCATGGGATTGCCATGTTGGTCATCCCGGGACCGGATATACCCATCTTTATCCACCAAGGCAAACATCCCCGAATGTTCAAAACCACCGGGAGCATCCTCGTCCTCGTTAGCCACAATGTAAAAACCCTCCTGGGCCAAAGTATAGATGGAGTCCCTATCCCCGGTCAACAAATGCCAGTCTTGATCGGTAATACTATACTTGCTAGCATATTTCTTCAACACTCTTGGCGTATCGTATCTAGGATTGATGGTAAACGAAGCCACACCAAATTCAGGGTACTCGTTAAACGTATCTTGTAATTCCACCAAGTTCTGGGTCATGATCGGGCAAATGGTCGGGCAAGTGGTAAAAAAAAACTCAACCAGATAGACTTTCCCCAAATAATCCTTGTTGGAAACCAGTACACTATCCTGGTTCAAAAAGGAAAAGTTGGGCACCTCCCTCTTCTTGCCATTGCTGATCACATATCCCAATTTGGATTGTTGGGGAACCGCACTCATCCGATCCGTTTCCACTACAGTTCCCTTTTTTAGGGTCTTTGTAATCTCATTGACCGCAAATATCCCAAAGACCAGGATTATGGCGGATACCCAAACGTAGTTGTATTTCTTCTTCTTAGTTGCTCCTGTCGGCATTGTTTTTCTTTAAAGAAAGGCGATATTCAGCAAGAATGATCTTTACATCATCCTCCATCTTATTGTTCAGATCGGCAACGGATGTGGTATTGAATCCATATTTGGTCCCCTCATCCTCATCATCTGTTCTTCCCCTAAGGTTACGGTCTTTGTCCACAATAAAAACATAGGAGGTTCCCAAATCTTCATCCAGGGTTAAATTGGTTTCCAAGCTCTTAAAAAGGGATTTTACGTCCCCCTCCGAACCATACACAAAATTCCATCTGTCGGTCTCAGAAAGCTTGCCCAAATCCTTTCTAAGTACCTCCACGTTTTCCTCTTCCCCTTCGGGCACCACCATCACAATCTGAAAATCGGTGAACTTGCCAAAGCGTTTATAAATCTTTTGGTTCAGATTAAAGGCGTTTCCTTTTTTGTAGTCGATATTGTTCCCGAGGAAACCCAGAATGGTAATCTTGTTGTTGAGCCTTGCACCTCCCTCAAAGTTATCAAGCTCAGGGATGTTTTGGGTTAAAATTGGCAATCTTCCAAAGTTGTTTACACCGGAGGCAAAAAACAAATAGGCCACTAGGGGAAAGACAAAGAGAACGATTAAAACAGAGGCCTTTTTCATGATGATTTTGCTGAGTGCAAAAATAAAAAAAGACGGTTAAGAAACCGCCTTTTAATATTGTTTATCCTTTACTAGAAATTCCAGGACATATACCCATCCTTGAACACGTTGTAAATATAATCCGCTTCAAAGAGCAATATAAATATCAGGTAGCAGATCAAGAATATCGGTGTCCAAACAATAGCTCTACGCAAAGAGCTTTTCTCATCCCTAAGGTGCATGAAATCCCATGCAATGTAATAGGCTTTTACCAAGGTAAGGATAATGAATATCCAGTTGAGGAGTTTCATACCAAGGAAATAGCTTCCGGTCAAAGCCGCTGGTTTGGCTATACCCAAACCTACTTCAACCGCGGTTACCAAGGTTAGAAAAATCAGTACTCCCCAAATCTTTTGGACGTTGGACTTGAACTTTACCAGTCCTCTAAAAATTTCAAGTTTATGTTCGTGCGCCATGCTGTTTTATATTTTGGATTTCCGACTTCTCGGAAATGAAAAATCAAATTATACTAGATAGAAGAATGTAAATACAAATACCCAAACCAAATCTACAAAGTGCCAGTAGAGCCCAACCTTCTCCACCATTTCATAATGACCTCTTCTTTCATAGGTGCCCAAAATGATATTGAAGAAAATGATGATGTTGATCATTACTCCGGAAAATACGTGGAACCCGTGGAATCCAGTAATGAAAAAGAAGAAATCCGCAAAAAGTCGGCTTCCGTATTCGTTATGGATAAGGTTTGCACCTTCTACCACTTGAGAGGCATCTGCCAATTTTGCCAATGAACCTGGACGATCCAACAGCGTTTTTTCGCCATGTTCGTTAATGGTCTCGGTACGAATCAAAATATTTGGTGAAGCTTTGAATCCTTCTATAACTTCATTTAAGGAATAGCTGGTTTTGTAGCCTTCCTGCAAGAACCAAACACCTTCGCTCTTTACATGCTTCACGCGGTCTTCAGGTAAAGTTTTGGCAAAATCTGCCAAGGCGGCCCTTTCACCAGTTTCGGCATTTACAAATTGAAGTATTCTACCTCCTTTGGTCTCAATTGCCCCAAAGTCACCTTTTATAAAAGTGGCCCATTCCCAAGCCTGTGAGCCAACGAAGATGGCACCACCGATAATGGTAAGGAACATATAAAGAATGACCTTCTTCTGCATCATTTTATGTCCCGCATCCACAGCCAATACCATGGTGACGGAAGACATAATCAGAATAAAGGTCATAAAGGCAACATAGTACATGGGGTAATTACCGTGGAAGAAAGGAACGTGTGTAAACACCTCATCAGCAATAGGCCAAGTTTCAATAAACTTAAACCTTGAAAAACCATAAGAAACCAAGAATCCAGAGAAGGTCAAGGCATCCGAGACGATGAAAAACCACATCATCATTTTTCCATAGCTAGCATTTAGTGGACGATTTCCACCTCCCCAAGTGCTTTCTTCTGTACCGGTAGTCACCGTTGTATCCATATAAAAAGGTCGTTTTAATAAAACTTTAGCAAAAATACATCTTTTGCTGTATTGAAAAAGACAAAGTTGAATGAAAACTACTTCATCAAAAATTTATTTCACGAAATACATAAAAAGTATGAGATATACCCAAAGGAAATCCAAGAAATGCCAGAAGGTAGCCCCCAGTTCCAAGCCCAACATATTGTCCGATGTATATTTTCCCCTAAGCTGCTGAACCAAAACGGTCAACAATGAAATAAGCCCAGCCACCACATGGACAATGTGTACCGCAGCAATCAAAAACACATAGGACATTTTAATATTACTGGTAGGCCCTGTAAAGTAATACCCGTTCTCCAACATCTGGGAGAAACCCATAAACTGCAACACAATAAAAGAAATGCCCAAAGCCAAAGTACCAACTAGCAAAAGCGTTCCTCTTTTTTGGTTGCCCGCAGCTACAGCTTGCTTGGCCAAAAAATAAGTGATGCTGCTCAATATAATGATCGCCGTGCTTACAAAAAAGGCTTGGGGCAATTCCAGATCACTGATCCAATCTTCTCGCTTGCTGCTCACAATATAGGCACTGGTCCAGCCTGCGAAGCCCATAATCAGGCTCACAATTCCAAACCAGAGCAACATTTTTTTGGCTCTTTTATTCTTTACTTCAATATCCACTTCGGTGAAATCCATAGGCTTAACCAATAAACTTATCTATAACGTAAATTATCTGAATCAATGAGATGTAGGTAACGCTGGCCAGCATCAACTTTCTTGCAGCTGGGTTATCCCTCTTTTCGTACAGTTTGAATGCAAACACCAGCATCACCAAGCCTGCCAACAAAACTAGCACCGCTGCTGGAATGGATAAATGCAATCTTCCTGTAAACCCAAATGCAGGCATAATGGAAATTACGATCATCCAAATGGTGTACAGTATAATTTGAAGGGCGGTACCTGCATCTTTTTTTCCAGTGGGCAGCATTTTAAAGCCACCTTTTTTGTAATCCTCATCCAACATCCAGCCCAAAGCCCAGAAGTGTGGGAATTGCCAAAAAAACTGAATCATGAACAAGGTTCCCGGCTCAATGCCAAAATCGTTGGTTGCCGCAACCCATCCCAACATAAAGGGAATGGCCCCTGGCAGTGCCCCAACAAATACCGAAAGTGGAGTTTTTGTTTTTAACGGTGTATACGCACTGGTGTACAAGAAAATGGAAATGGCCCCGAACATGGCCGTTTTGGGACTTAAAATGTATAGCGCAATTACACCAAGGATGGTCATTACAATGGCGATGGTCATTGCTGTTGCCACTGTCATCCGCCCAGATGGAATAGGTCGGTTTTTGGTGCGGTTCATGAGCGCATCCAAATCTTTTTCTATGACCTGATTGTACGCATTGGAGGCCCCAACCATACAGTAGCCGCCAAAAGCCAACAGAAACAAGGAAACCAAATCTATCTGATAAGCGCCCAGAAAATAACCCGCAATGGATGAAAACACCACGCTCACGGCCAATTTGGCCTTGGTGATTTCCTTAAAATCGGTAAAAATCAAGGAAAGGGAAGTGTTTTTTACAGAGCCTACTGCAGATTTCATCCTCATTTTTTAATGGCAGGCAAAGATAACGCCAGCCTATCTCTTTTCCAACCTATTGACGGTCTTTGTGTTATTTTTGATGTGACGGTACGTCCAAGATTAGGTAACAACCCTTAAAACCATTATCATGCGCTTTCTTTTAGCCCTTCTTTTTGTTTTTCCAGCAGCTCTTCAAGCCCAAATGAATGATGTGACTATTACAGTGGACACCCTGACTTCAAACACCTATATGCTTACGGGTAGAGGCGGTAACATCGGAATTTATATGGGGCAGGATAAAGTTTATATGATCGATGATCAGTTTGCTCCTTTAAGCGATAAGATCAAGAAAACGATTGCCACATTAACGGACAAGCCGGTTTCCTTTTTGGTGAACACCCACATGCATGGCGACCACACGGGAGGAAATGCAAATTTTAATTCCGACGAAACCACGATTGTGGCCCAGGACAATGTGCGCAAAAGACTGCAAGAACGTGGGCAAAAAAATGTGGCCGACCAGAAGTTATCGCAATCCGATTATGAAAAAAGTCTACCTGAAATCACGCATGCCGATGGGATGACCTTTTACGAGGGTGATGAGATTATAATGCTCATGCATGTACACAACGCCCATACGGATGGGGATACCCAAGTCTATTTTGTCAACGAAAACGTGCTGCACATGGGCGACACTTATTTTGCGGGTCGCTACCCTTATATTGATATCAACAGCGGGGGAAGCATTGATGGGTACATTGCTGCCAGTAAAAATGCGCTCATGATAATTGATGACGAAACCCAAATTATCCCTGGGCATGGTAGACCTTCAAACAAAAAAGAATTACAAGGCTTTGTAACGATGTTAGAGGACATTCGAAGCATTATCCAAAAAGAGATTGATGCCGGTAGAAGTCTAGACGAAGTAAAAAACAACAGCTCCTTGCTGGCCAAGTACGATGAAACCCATGGGAAAGCCTATATTAATCCGGAGCGAATGCGAGAGGCAGTGTACAGAAGTTTGAAAATGGGAAATTGAAAATTGAAAATGGTGCCAGATGTTCGATGCTTGATGTTGGAGGTTAGAGGTCAGAAGTTGGGTGCTCGAAGTTCAGATTTTTGGACTGTTGGATTGCTAGACGAGGGTAAATGGTAATGGGCAATTGTTTTTGAACTTGGGCTTGAACTTAGTTTTGAATGCTTGATGTTCGATGCTTGATGTTGGAGGTCGGAGATCAGATATCAGATTCCAGAGTTCAGTTACTGATAGCTATGCTCTGACTTCTGAACGCTGATTTCTGAAGACCAAAGACCAAAGACCAAAGATTCAAGAAACAAGATAAAAGACCCCTGCCCTTGAACTTGAACTTGAACTTGAAAAGCCTAATCGTCAAAAAGAAACAAACTGCTCAACGGGATTTCCAGGGCATCTGCAATGCGGCTTAAGGTTACAATACTGGTATTGCGTTCCGCGCGTTCAATTCTTCCTATTTGATTTTTGGTCAGGTCAGCATCGACACCAAGCTGAAATTGGGACAGCCCACTTTCTTCACGGAGTTGACGAACTCTTTTGCCAACTTTTCGCATTACTTCCCTATCTCTGCTAGTGTATTCTTTGAGCACAGTCCAATTTGGGTATAGGGTGAAAAACTAGGGGCAACCACGATGGGGCAATTTAAAAATTTTACTAAATTGCACTACATCCCCGGCATAGCCCCAGTTAACCAACACCATTGGCTATGACACCTATATCTATTTTGGAGGAAATCCAAAACTTTTGGGAAAGCGACTCCCATTCCACGCTTGAATTAACTTTTGAAACGCTGGAAATCAATCTGTTTAACCATGGAAATCCGTTTGACCTACACATACGTCGAGAAGCGGAACTTATCCTGGAAAAAGTCAACGATTCAACCCTCCTACAAATGGATGTAGTGGACAATCTGGTGTTTCCCTTTCTGGTTGCTTTTGACCCCATAGAAGCGCTGGCTGGTAAAACCACTACTATGCAAAAACTCCCACGGCCCTTGAACCATGGAAGTCTCTGTATTAGACCTCATTCCCTAGAATTGGAGTTTACCATTGAACCTCCAGAGAAACAAAGGGAATTACGGGTGAGGCACGTTTATAATGGTAAATCTGGCGCCGTATGGTTCTTGAACAAGACTTAAATTCCATATTTAAAATAAAATCATACCCTTTACGCTTCTTTCCTTTTTATCCTTTTGAGAATCTTATCCCCTATTATGCCAAACTCTTTGTTTATCTCTTCCGCGTTAATAAGGAACCAGTCCTGGTTCTTCGCATGCACTAGATATGAATTCACAAAAATATTAGCCTCTATTTGCTCTTCCTCCTCCCAATGTTCAATATCCAATTTCAATCTCATTAGTCGCTCATGCCATTTATCAAAAATCATATAGGTTCCTTCCTTTGGTGGTTTTATAGATGACAAATCACAATCATTGCTATAGTTAACACCAATCATTGTGGCCATTTCAAATGAAACATCCTTCATTTCATTTTTACGGGCAATTCCAAATTCATTTATGTCAGAAGAAATCTCATAGCTTCCACGGAACCAAACATCTTCCAAATGTCCTTCAAATGAGCAACTTATGAATGAAGAGGCATTAAAATCCACGCCTTTAAGATTGGAATTCACGAATTTCACATTGTCAAATTCTGCTCTAATGAAAACCGCGTCTGTGAAATTGCAATTTTCAAAAACACAGTTCAAAAATTTAGACCCCATATAACCAATCGCTGATTTTTGAAACTTGCAATTCGTAAAATGACAATTTTCAAAGACATTAAACTTGTCAGAAAATCCTGAGAACTCAACTTTTTTAAACAAGACGTTGGTAAACCTAGATTTATTAATGAAAGAGAAAGATAAATTCGAATAAGATATATCTGCTCCATCTATTTTTAATCCGTTTATTTTTTCCTTTCCAGCATTAATTCCTCTAAAGTCAATATAACCGTCGATATTTTGAAACGGAGAATATTTTTTATCCAAAACCCCACCTTTTTTAAAAGCTTTTTTAATTTTCCTAATTGCAGAATTTGCTTTGGTGTCATTTTCCCACCTTTGTTTCAATTCCATTTAAGATTATTCAATTTTATTCCGTTCTCAAAATTATACCTCCCGCTGCCGCAAGATTCCATCTTGTGGCCATCCTAAAGTAAACAAAAACCACACACTTTCCCCCTATTAGGGAAATCCATAAAAGTATTCGGGAAAGATCAACAATGAAGTAGGCATCAGCCGCACTTACTTTTGTTTCCAGTTATTAACATCTTAAACATACATTTATGGAAGCTACTATACAAGAGCAAGAATTACTTGTCATGGCAAACGAGGTAACGGCCCTATTGGCCGAAGGCAAATTCATTGAGGCCATGGAAAACTACTTGGACGACAACGTGCAACTTTTTGAAGGGAACAATCCCGCCAAGGTGGGCAAGGATTTCTGCTTGGCCGAAGAAAAGAAACTACTGGATACGGTAACCGCTTTTCACGGATATACCGTAATCTCCGGGCCAGCTGTAAAAGGGGACACTACTTTTTATGAGGCCGTAATGGAATTTACCACAGATGATGGCACCGACCACAGATTTGAACAAGCGGTGAGAACGCAATGGAAAGACGGTAAGATCATCAACGAGCGCTACTATCACGCTTAACCCAGCTACCGCAAGATTACATCTTATGGTAACCAAATGACCAAAAAAAGCCCTGACGTTTCCATCAGGGCTTTTTCATTCCTGCCTCGACAGGAATTGTAAATCTTCTTTTACTGTAGCTTAAAGGTAATTGGAATACTGAAAGGAACCTTTACAGCTCTACCTCTCTGCTTTCCAGGAGTCATTTTAGGAAGCTTTTGAATAATTCTCATGGCTTCTTTCTCCAAGTTTTTGTCCGGCCCACGCATTCTAATGTTTCCGATACTTCCATCCTTTTGGATAACGAAAATTACGTTTACCCTTCCTTGAACTCCCATTTCTTGGGCAATTTCTGGGTAACGGAAGTTTTTACGGATGTGTTTCTGCATCATATCCTGGAAACATTGCTTTTTATTGCTAGATCCCTCACAACCAGGGAATACCGGCACGTCTTCAATTACGGCAAATGGAACGGAGATATCTTCATCCATCTCTTCAACCTCTACCTCTTCCACTTCCATAACTTCCTCTTCCTGGCTGGTTTCTGTAGACTCGATTACGGTTTCCTCAACTTCTTCCTCATCTTCAACAACCTCGATAACCTCAGGTGCAGCTGGTGGCGGTGGTGGCGGTGGCGTCTTGATCTGCTCCGTCATGGGCACTTCTTCATCCAATTGGTCTTCAACGTTCATAGAGACGTCATAATCATTGGATTTGTCATATTTTTTCCACTCCATGGCTCCATAAACCAACCCCAAAACAGCGGCCAACCCTATCACAAAATAGAGTGAACTGTTTTTTCCTACGTCTGCTTTTGGATTCTTTTTTAGTTCCATCGTTCTGAATTTAGTGTTTGCTAATTTAATTATTAATTGATGAAATAAACAATTAAAATTTCCATTTTAACGGCCTTTCTTTGGAAAAATACCATTTAATTAAGAGAACTCCTGCAAATGCCCCCAAAGTATTGGCAACCACATCTCCCAATTCGGCCATGCGATCTTGCGTTAGTGCGTACTGTAATACCTCAATAATTATACCGTAAGCTATGGCAGCGATCAATGCCCACTGCATGGCCTTTCCGAGTTCCATTCGGCCCTGGGTTTTCTCACGTAGCATTAGGCAGGCCAGCACTCCAAAAACCAGATAAAATATGAAATGAGTAATCTTATCTGCATACGGAATGCGAATGGTACCTGTGTCCAACCCCGAGAAAGAAAATAAGCTGAGTGTTGTTAAAAACAAGACCCAGCCTATAAAAAGTACGGTATAAATATTTCTTTTAAGCACCAATCAATGCTTTGTAATCTGAATCGCTCATCAAATCATCAACTTCAGCAGTATCACTGATTTTGATCTTGATCATCCACCCTTCACCATAAGGGTCTGTATTTACCTTCTCCGGCTCATCCTCCAAAGCTTCGTTGAACTCGATGATTTCCCCACTTAAGGGCAAAAACAAATCCGAAACGGTTTTTACGGCTTCAACGGTTCCAAAAACCTCTTCCCTATCCAAGGTTTCATCCACAGTTTCCACTTCCACATAAACAATGTCCCCAAGCTCTCCTTGGGCAAAATCTGTAATTCCCACGGTGGCCACATCGCCGTCTATCTTGATCCATTCGTGGTCTTTGGTGTACTTCAATTCTGCTGGTATGTTCATTATCAATTTGTATTAGTCCAGTGACAAATGTAACGGATCGGAAATAGCTTTTCAAGTAAACTTTGCAACAAAAATAACACCCCTATAAACAGGCCCAGATTACGTTACATTTTAGTTACCGAAATTGTATCTAAGGGTGAATCCGGCGTTGATGGTAGTCTGCGGAAATGCCGTAGAAACCGCAAATTTGGAAAAGGAATGGTCGTAGAAGAACAGGGCATTTAAGCTCTTGCTCAATGCATAATCTGCGGTAAACTTTAAAGAAGCCAATTTCTGACCTGAAGTAATTTGGTTGTTATCAATATCAAGATTTCTGATAATGGTGATATTGTCCCTCAAGGATAAATCCGCTTTCAGGTTCAAATCACCCTTAAGTCGGGTTCTTTCACCCCCAATGTTGGTCACAAATTTTACATCTTTGAATCGATATCCAAGTCCAAGGGTATATTCCTTTCCATTGATCTCTGTCATCAAATTGTTGTCAAAGCTCAAAGTCAATACCCTATCCGTACGTACCTCAGCCAAGAAGCTAAAGGAGTTTTTCATTTCAAAATCCATACGGAGAAGCGGATTAAACTGGTCTGTCAACACCACGTTATTGATGATATTTTCCGGCAACAGGTCTTCGGTCTCGGGATCAATTTGTCCGTTTTGACGTTCCAAATTGCTCTGGATGGAATTAACACTATAAGACGCTCTATATCCATGGCTTAGGGAGAATCGCTTGAATTTCTTTTTGAACCAACGGTTTTTCATCAAACCGGTGTATTTGATGTTCCAATTTGGGATTGGAATCTCCCGATACGTATCCAGATTCACCCGGTTTACATCCTGACCTGTATAGGCTGCAAAGAAAGCGGGCAATAATACTTCTTGTTGTGTTTTTCCATAACGTTGTGGGAAGCCATCATCATCCAAAGGGCCAGATGTTTGTCCCCTGTCAGACACCAGTCGATTGGCAATAGTAATTCGATTAGCTTTGAACTGTTCAAAAGTTTTGGAGTCAAATTCATCACTCTTGTTGAAAATGGTCCCGATCATGATGGTGGAAATACTGAAATTCCCCAACTCATTGATCAGCCCATCCTGTTGATTGATCCATTCTTCCGGACTATAATTTTCTTGGGAACTACTGGTCAACAAACGATCAGCGGTCAAATCTATGGTCAAATCCTGGGTTGGTTGTGCCGTGGCGGTAATGTTCAGTTGGCGATTTGTATTTCGCATGTACTGCGAATTAAATTCCGGGAAGGTGGTCAACCACCCATTTCGAGCCGCTTCATATCTCACGTCGGATTGGCTTCCAAAAACAAAGCCCAAGCTTGGCCTAGCTGTTCCGATAAATCCAATGGATTGGGTATACCCAGGCAATACCGTTCCGCTATTTCTGCTGTAGTTTACATTGACCCGCTTCACCATTGTCAATACATCCACCAAAGTATTGAAGCCTTTACTGGTTTTTTTTATGGGTTTTTCATCCGTTCCGGAAGCAGGGTTCCCAGCCTTGTCCCTACGCTGACGAGCTTGGGCAGCAGTAACTTTTCCATCCCGCTTTTTCAATCCCAAATAGTCGTAAAAACGCTGCATGGTCAAATTGGCCGTTAAATTGTGGGTACTGGCATTCTGAACCGTATTGATGTTTTCACCAGCTACCTCAAGCAGGGCATCCCCGCCTCGTTGCCAATCAAAATTACTGGTGTAACTGTATTGGGCATTGATAAAATTCAAAAACGGAATCTTAGCTGTTGGAAGATCATAGTTCAACTGCATATTCTGCTGATGACGATTGGGTTCCCCAATATCAAAAAATCCATCCCAAAGATCAAGGGCCTCGTTGATTCCGGAATCGGGGTCTGCATCCACGTTAAAGTAATTGCGGACAATATTGTTATTGGAGGCCGTCAAATTCAAACGTAAGGATTTGCTGATACTATAGTTTAAGGTGTATTGCCAATTGAAGAGGTAATTACGCTGCTGTAACAAGGGCAATTCTAGAGCATCCACTCCGGGTTCCAACACATCCCTAAAACGTTGCTGGTTAAACGAGCGATTGTAATTGGCATTTACCGAAAGACTGGTAGGCAGCAAATTGAAGTTTAAGTCCTTGAGCCATTGCCAGTACTTGCCGGTCAACAAAGAATCGTTTTTGGCGAAAGGCGCCAAGGGTGCCGGTTTAAAATTGTGATTATATACAAAACCGGTGGTGACATTCTGATCGCGCAGGTCAGCCACTTCAAAATCCCTATGGTTAGTTTCGTTATAGGAGTAGTTGAAGGTAAAGTTCTCAACATCAAAGAAATTCTCCTTGGCCTCGGCTCCGCGATTTTTTCGAACCCCGATCAAGTTTATACTCCTTCTTTTGGTATAATCCTCCGCTTGTTCCTTTATGGTTTCTGCCTCTTCTGCGGTAGTTGCAGCGGCAATTCTATCATCCAATTTAAGGTCGTCGTACACGGGGTCAAATTCCGGGGTGATCAAAGTTTCTGAAATTCCATAGTTGAACGGAACCTGGATTCCCCATTTTTTAGGGAGCAATTGTCCAACATTCACATTGGTAACCACATCATAGGAGATGGCATCTTCCCTGGAACGTTCATTGGGCATTTGGTCTATGGAACCAAAGCCAGAGGTACTTTTGCTTCCCGTTGCCGTAACATTGGCAAAGTCGGCCATATTGGCGTCCAAAGCGGCAATGGCGGCCCAACCCCCATTATTGTCCAGTCCTGCCAAACGTAGTTCGTTGAACCACACTTCTCCTCGCGCCGGCAAGTCATCAATATTTTTTACCCCAACCATCATACCACGGATACTCCCCAAAGATGGGTTACCCCGGATACCCATTCGTAATCGTCCCAATGTTCGAGGGGCAAATTCATCCACAGGAATGGCCTCACCATCCACAATTTCATAATAGTTGATTTGATTTAAGGTTTGTTCCGCTATACCTCTGGATTTCACCTTATTCAAATCACTTAGGGCGATGTTGATTTGGTTTACATCGGGCCAAATCTCATCTGCAGAGGTCACATTGAACGATGTAAACTGTAGCGGAAGTTCTATCTGATAGAAGTTTTCTGAAAAGTCCGTTCCAATCCGAAGGAAACCAACAAGGGGTGTATCGTCATCCGAATAATCCCCATTTAAAATCTTTTCGGCGTGCATGAACATCTTGATCCGCTCATACTGCCTCACATCTATGTTGACGTTTTTAAACACCCCTCTGGAATCCTGGGATTCCAAATTCTCCACCACAAATGAAAGCGATTGTTCATTCTGACGAATGATGGTGTTATTATTGTTCAACTGCTCCCTAACAACTCCCGGAGGCAACACATAAGGAATGGGCTGACGTCCAAAATTCTCTTCAATATTGACGGTGTTCACATCCGTTACGGTACCATCATCCGAAGGGTCATTATCAACATCGGGCTGCAAGGAATTTGTATAGGTTCTCCAATCTCCCCGCACCAAATCCAAGGTAGCAAAACGTAAAACCATGTCGTCCTGGAAACCGGTCATATACATCCGCATAAAGCTGATGGAACGGAAATCAGTAATTCCCCCAACGGCAGCTGTAAAATCGCTTAAAGGAATTTTGTACTGAATCCATCGTCGGTTCAATTGGGTTCCATTGGGAAGGTCCGGAGTGAGCCCCTCTCGGATATCGGTAACATATTGATCATTAATATCCGTGTTGGGCCTGATTTGGATACGATATTCGTAATAACTGTTTACCGTGTTCATGGTAAGGTCACGGTCTATATCCTCTACATCGGGTAAGGTGGTGGAACCTCTGTTGGTATTGGTCACGGCCACAGGCGAGTTGCCATCTGGATTGTTGAAATCAATATAGCGCTCCAAAATACCCCCTTCTCGGTTCAGATAGTATTGATAGTTATCTAAAGCAGGGTCTTCACTAGGGCCATTATAAATGGAAGCTTCCTCAGCATCATTCAATCCATCAAAACCAACATCTTGTAAAGTTCGATTGCTTTCATCGGCATCAAAGGCGTAGACCAAAGATTGGGTAGAAGGTACTTGTCCCCAAATGGTGGCCCGTGGGATTTCGTTATTTGTGCTTGCCGGTAATCCGTTTTCATACTGCTTGCGGCCATCCTTTAAAATATCTTCTGAAATATTCCCGAGGTTGATCACCAGCTCCCCTGAATTGGCAGGGTTGGCTTGTCCGCCTATATAGGGATCCAACACCCAAAACTGGACAAATTCTACATTGGACTGCTCAAAGTTGGTGCTGCTCAAGGGACGCATAATACCTGCCCATTTATCCTGTGGGGTCTCTGCTGCAAAATTAGGATTCGCGTTGTAGGGCCCTTTATTATTTGGATAGTAAACCATATCCAAGGTTCCTTGCACCTGAGTCTGGCCTTGGGCTATATCAGTTTCCGTAAAGACCTCATTGATAAAAACCCTGCGGGTTTCGTTCAGGGAAATATCATTATCTGATATTCCTGAAGGCCTTTGATTGGTATAGAATATGGGGTCGATGGTATACCAAGCCATTTTTGCCCGCTCATATCCCACATCAATATCCGTTCGGTCCTGCAAGAATTCCACAGGGGGACTGGCTAGGGACCAGCCAAGGCTGGAACGGATGTCTATTAGAGCCTGCGCCCCTTCAAAGTCATCCAAATAGGTCGTTGTTTCACCTTGGAAATCCGCATTTTTAGGTGAATTTGGCTTTAAAAAAGCCACTTCTCCCCTCAACGATAGGTTGGAAGCCACATCCGTATCAATATTCGGCAATTTATTGGCCAAACGTGTCAAGAAAGGCAACTCGGTACTAAAGTTTCCGTTCAGTCCAAAAATGGTATTGTTTACCGGCTCCACTCCAAAGTTCGATTTTTGGGTAAGCGGTCTTTCATTTAAATTGAGGATGGTTCCTCCCAGCACAAACTTTTCGTTGAACTGGTGTTCCACATTAACTCCGGTAAATCTTCGGGTCTGCTGTCCAAAGACGGCATTGTTCTCTACCGAAATGTTGATTGGTGTATTGGAAGCTGCCAAACTAGGGTCCAAAATCTGAACCGTCCCAGCCTGGTAGTTCACCGTATAATCTATTCCCTCTTGAAGCTGTCTTCCACCTGCGGTGACCCGTACAGAACCTCTTGGTACGTTAAACGCTCCAATAGGGATACCATTGTTTCCTTCGGATTTGTATCGTCCCTTGATTTGGAATCGGTTCTTTTCGGCATCCTGCAAAGAAGCCGCCTTGGTCTTGGCATACATGTTACGGAACACATACCGCTGCTGATTGGGATTATATCCCTGATCGTTTTCAACATCATACGTACCTCCTCCCAATTCGTCGAAAAGAAATTCCCCAAAAGGTTCCACCTTGGTAAAAATGATTCGGCCACTTTGCGTATCCACGGTGATACCAGGAACGTAATCAAAGAAGCCATCCCCTCCGGGTTGCACATCGTTGTAGATGTTCAATCGGTCCAGATTGAACACATCGATCAATATTCTTTCTTCTAAACCTGTAGGCCATCCTTGGTTGGGATCAACCGGCGTAATGTAGTTTCGTGGCGTAGGGTCTGAATACAGGATATTCAATTTGAAATCTTCCTGACTCAACTGAAAAGCACCAGTGGCGTAAATGTTTTTCATCATCAAATCCCAGATAGGATCATCCACATTGGTGATGTTACTCTTGAGCAATTTCAAGATCAACGTATTGTTTTCTATGATAGGATTCACCCCTCCAGACACGGTTGTAGCGTCTACTCCACCATTGGCAAATTCCCCTACCTGAAACACCTGATCTCCAATAGTATATTGAAAAGCCACCCCAAGCACTTCATCATTGCTCAATCTTTGGTTCAGGGAGATATATCCCAGTTGGGTATCGAATTGGTAATCCCTTCCCTGCTCCAATTTTCTGGCATTTTCAAGTATGGCGTAATCAAATCCCTGGTTTACCTGGTATCCGGGAACATTGAATCCTTGTTCCACGGTAGCAATATCCCTAATGGATTCCGTAAGCGCTCCGGTTCCTATTTGGTTGGGATCAAAATCGTTGGCCCCGTTTTGCGGTGGTACGTCATTGCCAAAAACATTGAAAAAGCCTGCGGGGGCTCCGCCAGCAATCCCAATTCTGGTTTTGGGGTTCCCGTTTTGGCCCAATTCCGCTTCTCCCAAATCCTGAATGGCCACAACGTTTCGCACATTCAAGGTTTGTTGGTTTCGGTTGGTGACCCATACTTCCAAACGGGTAATCTGTACCTCGCTCCTAATAAATGGATAATTGGTCAGGGCTCTATCATAGTTGTCCCTAAAGTACTGTGCCAAGAAGAAGTGTTTGTCCTCATCATAATCCAAAGCCGTCAGGGCAAATTCGTTGAGTGTTCCCCCGCCTTGAGCCACAACCGTGTTGTTTTGGGATCGCTGTTCCGAGAAAACGGCAGTAACCGTAGTTTTTCCAAATTGCAGTTGGGTCTTGACTCCGAAAAGACTCTGGGCTCCGGTAATCAATGAACTGTTTAGGGGCATGTTCACATTACCGATTTCTATTTTTTTAAGAATATCGTCTTCGGTTGGGGTATAATCCAGTTTTACCAGATTTTGAAAATCAAAGGTGGCTTCAGTGTCATAATTGGCCGTTACTTGAAGCCGCTCTCCTACCTTTCCCAAAAGGCTCAAGCTGATCCGTTGGTCAAAATCGAAGGATAAATTAGTCCGGTTTCTAGGAGAAAGGGCCGGATTGTCATTTTTCTGCCATAAGATTCCTAAATCCATAGCTACAGAACCTTGCGGGATGACTTCAATGGTGTTTCCCCCAAAAATGGACTCAAAAAAGCTGCTGTTCACATAGAAATTGGGCAATAGGTTTTTACGCGCTTCCTCACTTCCTTCCTTTTTTCCCGTAAAGGCATCTATTTTTTCTTTGAAATAGGATTTCATCTGCTCCTTTTGAACCAAATCGTAGTATTGGTCAGGAGTCAAGATGATGGGGTGGGTAATATCAAAATCCCCAATACTTTCAGTATAAATGTAACGGTCCAGTTTGGGGTCGTAGGTGTATTTTGCTATAATACTATTGGGGTTTTCCAATATCAACTTACCAAGGGCAACACCTGTTTTAACAGAGTCCTGTACCTGCTCAGTAGTTTCCTGGCCCATCATGGAAGCGGCCATCAGAAAACATATATAAAAGAAAAAGTACTTAAATCTCAACGATTTAAGCATCGGTTTTGCCCCTCTTTTCAAACTAGTTACAAATTTTTCAGCGCCAGTTTAATAATGTCCTCTACGCTTAGTGCAGGGTCTTGGGCCAGTACCTTGTCCACAACCTTTTCAGATTGTCTCCTAACGAAACCAAGAACCTCTAAAGCAGATAACGCTTCTTCTTTGCTAGTATTGTTTGATTGAAGGGAAACTTCACCCATATCGTAGACTTTTAAAATCTTGTCTTTAAGATCTAAAATTACCCGCTGGGCAGTTTTGGCTCCTATCCCCTTGATTGCCTGTATGGAAGGGACATCTCCGTTTGCAATCGCATCTCTAACTTGCGTGGGTGACAGGGAGGACAACATTGTTCTCGCAGTGCTTGATCCAATCCCGGAAACCGAAATTAAAAGTCTAAAAATTTCGCGTTCTGCCTTCTCCACAAATCCAAACAAGGTATGCGAGTCTTCCTTAACCTGCAAATGGGTAAAAAGCCTGATGTTTTCCTCATCCTTTAGTAGTGAAAAAGTATGTAGGGATATATTCAAAAAATAACCTACCCCATGGCATTCAATAATTACATTGGTGGGATTTTTTTCGACCAGTTTTCCGGATAGATGGGTAATCATGTTTGGATTGTTGGATTATTAGATACTTAGATGGTTCGATTTAAATGACACTTGGGATGATTTAAGGCGTAAGCAACTGTCAATTGGTTATTGGTTATTGGTTATTGGTTATTGGTTATTGGTTATTGAAAAATAAGATTTAATCTTCCACTTGCATATGGGCCATTCTTCGTTTTTCCCGCTCCTGGGCGTCAATTACAGCAACTGCTGCCATATTCACCATTTCATCCACACTGGCACCCAATTGTAGAATATGCGCTGATCTTCGCAGACCTACCATAATTGGCCCAATGGATTCTGCATTATGCAATCCCTTTAAAAGCTTGTACGTAATATTTGCCGAATCCAAATTGGGAAAAATCAGGGTATTCACTTTTTTTCCAGCCAATTTGGAAAATGGGAAATTGTTATGGCATAAATCCTGATCCAGGGCAAAATCCGTTTGGATTTCCCCATCTACTACCAAATCTGGGTTACGCTCATGCAACATGCGCACCGCCTCCCTTACTTTTCTGGCATTTGGGTGACTGGATGAGCCATAATTGGCATAGGACAACAGTGCCATTACCGGATTAAACCCAAAGGTGCTGGCCACATTAGCAGTCATCTGGGCAATTTCAGCCAATTCTTCGGCATTGGGATCCACATTGATGGAGGTATCCGCTAAAAACAAAGGCCCTCGATCCGTGATCATTATGTTAACCGTTGAAGCATTGGTAACTCCTTTAGCCCTACCCAAAACCTCAAAAACGGGCTTTAACACTTTGGGGTAAGATCTTGAATAGCCCGAAATCATTCCGTCAGCGTCTCCTTCCAATACCATCATGGCTCCAAAGTAATTTCGCTTGCCCATATTGATTCGGGCGCTGTATTGGGTTTCCCCTTTTCTTTTTCGGGATTCCCAAAGTTTCATAGCATATTTGGTCCTGATTTCCTTTGATTCGTCCGATCTAGGATCTATGATTTCAACCTCAGCTTCAAATTCCAGTTCTTTTTTGAGACCTTCAATGATTTCCCTACTCCCCAAGAGAATTGGAATGGCTATCCCTTCCTCATGTACAATTTGAGCAGCTTTCATCACATCCAGGAGCTCAGCCTCTGCAAAAACAATCCGTTTGGGATTCACCCGGGCCCTATTGTGCATTAACCGCACTACTTTATTATCATTCCCTGACCGCTGGTACAGCTCCTCCTCATATTTTTTCCAATCCTGGATGGGCGCCTTTGCCACTCCACTAGCCATTGCCGCCTTGGCCACTGCTGGTGGGATTTTGGTAATCAAACGGGGATCAAATGGTTTGGGTATGATATATTCCTTGCCAAATGCTAACCTTGTCGTATCGTAAGCTATGTTGACCTGTTCTGGAACTGGTTCGCGGGTCAAATCGGCCAAAGCCCTGACCGCAGCCATTTTCATTTCTTCATTGATCTTGGTAGCCCTAACATCCAAAGCTCCCCTAAAAATAAACGGAAACCCTAGTACATTGTTTACCTGATTGGGATGATCGGACCTTCCTGTGGCCATAATAACATCCTTCCTCGTTTTACAGGCAAGACCGTACTCAATTTCTGGATCGGGATTGGCCATGGCAAACACGATTGGGTCTTTGGCCATGGACAGTAGCATGTCCGGGGTCATAATATTAGCAATGGACAGCCCAATGAACACATCTGCATCCTGTAAGGCTTCATCCAATGTATCAATTTTTCTATCCGAAGCAAATTCCAGTTTTTCCTTGGATAGGTTTTCCCGATCCTTTCGGATAACTCCTTTACTATCCAGCATTACAATATTCTCTGCTTTGGCGCCAAAGGCCTTGTACAAGCGGGTACAGGAAACGGCTGCCGCTCCGGCCCCACTGACCACAATTTTCACCTTCTCGATTTTCTTTTGGGCTATTTCCATGGCATTGATCAATGCGGCGGCCGAGATAATTGCCGTTCCGTGTTGATCATCGTGCATCACCGGAATGTCCAGCTCCTCTTTTAGGCGTCTTTCTATTTCGAAGGCTTCAGGAGCCTTAATGTCTTCCAGGTTTATCCCACCAAAAGTTGGTGCAATGGTCTTGACGGTTTCTATGAATTTATCTACATCCGTGGTGTCCAATTCAATATCCATTCCGTCGATATCGGCAAAAATCTTGAAGAGCAAACTTTTCCCTTCCATCACAGGTTTGGATGCTTCCGGGCCAATGTTTCCCAAGCCCAAAACAGCTGTTCCATTGGAAATTACGGCAACTATGTTCCCTTTAGCCGTATAGCGGTAGACATCCTCCTTGTTCTTTTCAATCTCCAAACAGGGTTCTGCTACGCCTGGGGAGTAAGCCAAGGCCAGATCACGCTGGGTAGCGTAGGGTTTGGTGGGAACTATTTTTATCTTACCGGGCTGGGGTTTGGCATGATACAATAATGCCTCCCGTCGTTGTTTCTCTTTGCTCATACCTAAAGTTTGAAGGGGTAAATTTATGGCATTCCATTAGAAAACCTATATAAGTTAGGTCTTCTTTTCACCGGAGTTGAATTGTGGTGTCGGTTTCTATGAAAAACTTTAGTCTTTCTTGACGTTGAGTCGCATGGCCAGTATAGCTGCAATCACAAAACATGTGCCTGCAAAGAACATGGCATTTACAGAATTTGCGCCTAACAGGTTCTTGAAAATGGGGCCAAAACTTAGGGTTTGGATTCCCATGGGAATCACAATCATCATATTAAGAATTCCCATATACACCCCTCTTCTTTCTTGCGGAACAATCTTTGAAACCATACTATAGGGAATACCCATCATGGCGGCCCAACCAATTCCAAACAAAACCATGGGAAATAGTACCATGACCGGGTCTGAAATATTTGGGATGGCAAACAGTGCCAATCCGGTACCTACCAAACTTAAGGCGTATATTTTTTTACCGCCATACTTTACAGTTAGGGGCACCAAAATTAAAGCAACAACGGCAGTTACAATGTTGTAGGTAGTGCTCATTTTGGCAGCTTGTGCGGCTGCTTCGGATGTGTCGAATCCCATTGTAGCCCTAAACAAGGGGGTGATAAACTGCCAGTATACAAATAAGGCATACCACTGGAACAAGTATACTGCAGAAAGCTTCCACATAAATTTGGGCATATCCTTAACGGCTTCGCTTATTTCCTTAAAGGGCATTTTAAACCTCTCAATAAAAGGTAAACCTTTATGGGCATTTATTTCTTGCAGTTCTTCATCTGAAGGAGGTATTTCCGGGGTCTTCAAAACAGACCATAAAATGGTAGCAATGGATAGAAAAGAACCTATAAAAAAGGAATAATATAACCAGGTTGGAATGGAGCCCGAGGTTTCTTCCCCGCCGCCAAACCAAGATTGAAACAGAAAGATGGACGCATTCGCCAATAATATCCCAGCTCCAACAAATAAGCTCTGCATTTGATAACCAATACTCAACTGACTGTCGGGTAATTTATCTCCAACAAAGGCACGGTAAGGTTCCATGGCCATGTTGTTTCCCACATCAAGAATCCAAAGTAAGCCAACAGCAAACCAAAGTGCCGGACTTAAAGGGAACGCAAAAAGACATAAACTTCCCATGATGGCCCCTATAAGGAAAAAAGGCTTTCTCCTGCCCCATTTGGGTGACCAGGTTTTATCAGAAATGGCACCGATAAGCGGTTGCACAATCAAACCAGTGACAGGCCCCGCAATGTTAAGTATAGGCAGCAATTCCTCTTTGGCGCCAAGAAAAAGAAAAATAGGGTTTATTGCGGTTTGCTGTAAACCAAAACTATATTGGATACCCAAAAATCCAACGTTCATGTTCCATATTTGCCAAAAACTTAATCGGGGTTTTGTGATCTTCATCATATCTGAGGGAGATTTAATCCAAGGCCAGGTATCGCCTATTGTCTTTAAGTTCCTTCAATATAGTGTTTTCCATAGAGGATTTATAAAATAACACCACTGAAATCAAGATATCGGCAACGAAAACGTTTGAAATTTTGCAATTCCCTATTTCAGAAATTTAATATTTCGGTTCAAGCCTTGGAATTTGGTTCTTTTTACCGCCGATTTTTTGAACACTTTTCTAAAAACTTCCTCTGTAATCTCATCCCAGTCCTTTCGTTCCATCGACAATAATTGCGGATGCGGATTAAACAAAGGTTCCTGGTGTGGCTTGGAGAATCGGTTCCAAGGACACACATCCTGGCATACATCGCAGCCAAACATCCAGTCGTCAAACTGCCCTTTGAACTCGGTTGGAATCTCATTTTTAAGCTCAATGGTGAAATAGGAAATACATTTGCTTCCATCCACCACATAAGGCTCTACTATAGCCTCCGTTGGGCAGGCATCCAGACAAGCCGTACAGGTACCACAATGGTCAGTGGTTGGAGCATCGTACTCCAAATCCAAATCAATGATCAACTCAGCAATAAAATAAAAAGACCCCACTTGTTGGGTCAGTAAATTGCTATGTTTACCTATCCATCCCAAACCACTTTTGGCTGCCCAGGCCTTGTCCAAGACCGGAGCAGAATCCACAAAGGCCCTGCCGTGAACTTCTCCAATTTCTTCTTGAATGAAATGTAAAAGGGATTTGAGTTTATCCTTGATCACAAAGTGATAGTCGGTTCCATAGGCATATTTGGAAACCTTGTACGTATTTTCTATTTGATGCTGTTCCGGAAAATAGTTCAACAGCAATGAAATCACAGATTTGGAACCTTCCACCAACCTGGTGGGATCCAAACGCTTGTCAAAATGGTTTTCCATGTATTGCATATCTCCATGCATGCCCTGCTTGAGCCATTTCTCAAGACGTGGAGCTTCCTCCTCTAGAAAAACAGCCTTAGAGATACCACAAGACAAAAAACCGAGGCGTTTGGCTTCGGTTTTTATCAAATTCGAATATTTGTGTTTTGTGTCTATTACATCAGATTAATAGCATTTTCTAAATTAAAAAAATAATACCTAAAACCATGAGGCATGCTACTTCAAAGTAGCTTCTGACATTTCACCCGAACCATGAATTAGGATTTTTCCTTTGCAGTATTTGGTCCGATAACCGTTGACAATTCCTGAATGGAATTGACGGGAAACCCACCTTTCTTGGCGTGCTCCTCAATAAGTTCTTTGTTAACTGCCTTGTACAAACAATATACTTTATCATCGGCTACATAGCTATGCATCCATTCAATTTCTGAACCCATGTTCTCCAATACGCTACATGATTTTTGTGATATTCCTTTTAACTGTGCTTGACTTAGAAGACCAGCATCGGGAATTTCCCGTTCTATCACATAGGTTTTCAATACTTGCTTTTTAAGCGCTGTAGGATTGTTATCTTCGTCATTGCTCCCTTGCTCTTGGGCAGATAATTGATTAAGGTTAGCGGAGCAGAAAACAACAACAGTGGCAATCAAAACGATTTTTTTCATGACATTAATTTTAAAGTTTTACACCTTAAAACTAGAATGCAATCAAAGCATTCTATGACAGGAAAAACTCAAATAATGTCAAAAATGGACCAAGTTTATTCCATTTTTTGATAGGACAATGGGGATAAACCAAAGCTTTCTTGAAAACATTTTATGAAATAGGAAGGACTGCTAAATCCACATTCGAATGCAGTATGGGAAACTGTGCTACCCTTTTTTAAAAGTGTCAAAGCCTTTTGTAATCGAAATTTGCGTAGTATTTCATTCGGAGAAGATTTGAACAGGGCCATACTTTTGCGGTATAGTTTTGATTTGCTCATGGCCGTTTGATTACCAAAATCCCGCACCGCAAATTGTGGATTACCATACTGTTTTTCCAAAACATCCATGAACAGTTCAAGCGTATTTTCATCCGAAGGTTTAAGGGAAATAAAAGAGGTTTCATGACCAGATGGTTGACCATCATCCTTGTAAATTTCCCTGATTATACTTGCCATCATGGTATGGTTTGCGGCACCTACATGGATTAGGTATTGGGCCATTTTGATCACATCCCCAAAAATACTCTTGTACGTGGTAACCGGCATACCCGCATTGAGGCCTATTCTCAGGTCAATCAACTCACCTGCCACATGTAATTTCTTCTGAATTCTAGCAGCGCATAATACAGCTTGGGTGACCGAGACAAATGAAGCAATGAAACGCTCCCCTTTGAGTTCAACTTCCCTCCCCTGATTTTCTGCAATTTGTTCGCGAAGGATCTCATGGTACAACAACAAGAGTTTTTCCGTCTTTGCTGCACCCAGTTCCTTTTTCAACAATCGGGTATCCTTGGTTTGAGCCACCATGACAATCCTAAATGCCGGGTCGTTAAAAATTTTGAGATTGGGGCTATCTGGACTATAATACCCCACCGGATCCGTGATTCGACCCAGAAATGCTTCAACCACATTACTGTTTACTTGAACAATGTCATGCGGAATGAGTCCATGTGCCCGATCATGCATTCTTTTTACAGCCTCCTCATTTGGAGCATCTATCAAACAAAATGCACTTCCTCGCTCTTCATCCACCCAATAGGTCATGCACCGGCACCCATATTCATCCTGAATCAATAAATCTTTCCTATGGGCCTCAGCAGCATGCTTGGCCTCAATGCCTGGAACAATATGTCTATCCATATATATGGGCATATTGATTTTGATACTAATGACACATTTGGGTCAGATGGGGAAAATCTTCTGTAAGAAAGAAAATATCTAGTATTGAAAATAAGAAAAATAGACCATTTTATGGCAAAAATGATTCAAAATCAAAGCTTTAGAACGACTAATTCAATAGCATTCCAAGAGCATATTGGAACATCCATTCCTTGCTATAAGGAAATCAGCGCAGCGTAAATTCAATGGTTACCTTCTGAGGCTTTAGGGTAATCAGCGGATTGATCTCCACATCGGCCATGCTCGTGGTCAACTTAAACTTTTTAACAATTTCTGCCACTGCAAGTATCATTTCATAGGTGGCCATGGCATTGCCAATACACATCCTTGGGCCAGCTCCAAAGGGATAAAAATAGTTGCCATATTCTTTACTGTCCAACCCCACAAAACGATCTACTTGATAATCATAGGGATTTTCCCAAAAGGCTGGATGCCGATGCAATTCGAAAATGGAGAGTAGGATCATACCTCCTTTTTTAAGCTTGACCCCATTTAGATCTGTGTTTTCCGTGGCTACCCTATCCATAAAATAAGCTGGAGGATACAGACGCATGGCTTCTTTAATGCTCGAAGATGTCAGGGGCAATTGGGTCAAGTCTTCCAACTCCAATTGTTTTTTGCCCAAATTGGTAATCTCGGCCAACAATTTTTCCTGCGCCAGCTGATTCTTTGCCAAAAAGAACAATGTAAAGGAAAGGGCGCTGGCGGTGGTTTCATATCCTGCCGTAAACAAGATCATCAATTCGTCCAATAATTGCTTTCTCGGCATGTGCGTCCCATCTTCATAAGTGGCCTTCAGGAGCATGTCTAACAAATCATCCCGGTCTACATTTTGAGCCCGTCTATTTTCTACAAGAGTATTAAGAATCTCCCGAGCGCGATTACTGAATTCTATGTGTTTGCTTATTTCTCCCATGAGACGATACCACCATCTGAAATACGGCCTACGCATTTCAGTCACCAACATGTTCTGATTGACTTCGGTGATATGCTTAAGCTCCGCCATGGGTTGCCTAATATCATTGTGGCTAAACAAGGTTTGCGCCACCACTTGAAAGGCCAAATCCCCCATCAAGGGGATAACATTCAAGTCCGAGCCGGGCTCAATTCTATCCAGCTCTTCCTGAATGGCAGATCTCATAATTCCAAAAAGTCCCTTGAGTTTTTTCTGATGAAAGGCCGGCTGAATCATTCGTCGATGGGTGCGCCAATGTTCCCCGTTAGAGGTCAACAAACCATGCCCAATATATTTGGCCAGATCTTTAGTCTGCAACTTTGATTTTTCAAAACTTCTATGCTTTTTTTGAAGTACTTGTTTTACCAACTCAGGGTCTCGGGTAAAGATTACCCTGCCTTCGGCGGGGATGGATACGCTAAAAGTATCGCCCAATTTCTTAAAATTCCGGTGATGGAAATTCAGTGGGTTTTTCTGGATTGTACGTCGGTTGGCAAAAACCTTAAAAGTGGAAATTGAAGGTACCTTCTTCATTCAAAAAGACCGCCTTGAGTTCCTCCTTTGATTTTGCCCAAGTGTTTATAGGCCAATTCTGTGACTTCCCTGCCTCTAGGGGTTCGCATAATAAAACCCTGTTGGATGAGAAAAGGTTCATAGACCTCTTCGATGGTTTCGGCACTCTCCGAAACCGCAGTGGCCAACGTGGTTATGCCTACTGGCCCTCCCTTGAACTTGTCAATAATGGTAGAAAGGATTTTATTATCCATCTCGTCCAAGCCATGTGCATCTACATTCAGGGCTTTCAATCCAAACTTGGAAATGTCCATATCAATGTTCCCATTCCCTTTGATTTGGGCAAAATCCCTCACCCTCCTTAAAAGGGCATTGCAAATTCTGGGGGTTCCCCTACTTCTTCCAGCTATTTCAATGGCTGCTTCGTTGGTAATGGGCACTTTGAGAATGTCTGCGCTTCGCTCCACAATGGTAGACAGCAGTTCGGTATGATAATATTGTAACCTACTTTGGATACCAAAACGTGCGCGCATAGGAGCAGTTAACAAGCCGGAGCGTGTAGTGGCTCCCACCAAAGTAAACGGGCTTAAATTGATTTGCACGGTTCTGGCATTGGGACCCGTTTCAATCATAATATCAATCTTATAGTCCTCCATGGCGGAATACAGATACTCTTCCACAATGGGACTCAGTCGATGGATTTCATCTATAAACAATACGTCCCGCTCTTCCAGATTGGTCAACAGTCCCGCCAAATCGCCTGGTTTGTCTAAAACGGGTCCAGACGTAACCTTAATCCCTACTCCCAATTCGTTGGCCAAAATATGGGCCAAGGTGGTCTTGCCCAATCCCGGTGGTCCATGAAACAAGGTATGGTCCAATGCCTCACCCCTAAGGTTCGCAGCTTGTACAAACACCTTAAGGTTTTCCAACACCTGCTCCTGACCGGTAAAATCATCAAAAGTTATGGGTCTCAAAGCCCTTTCAATGTCCAGCTCTTCTTGGGAAAAGTTTTCGGATGTTGGATCCAGGTTTTCGTTCATAGGGCAGCTATTGTTCTTCCTTTTTTAAAAGTTGGGCGGTATTTAAGAACTCAATAAGGGTTATGCTGGGATTCCCATAGAGATAGGTCCTGGTATTATCTATTGCGCTGAGCTCAAGTTCACGATATACATTCAAGCGGGCCACTGCACTGTTTTCCAGTTTTGCATTTATTGCCGCTGTTTCCATTCTTTCGGCCTTTAATCTGGAATTATCCGTTAGATTGGCCTCAATCCTATCCGATGTTCCTTCCAAGGTCAAAGAACCATTCTGCTCCAAATCTACCAAGCCCACTTCATTTACGGCATATACATAGGCCTCTGCCCTTTGATTTATAGAAATATTGAGGGAGTCTACATCCACATTAAAATCGCCACGACTGGTTTCTTCCATACGAATATCCATAACTGCTGCGCTGGCTTGAAGGTTTAGTCTTGCATTGGAAAAAGCATCCACAAAGAGCTCATCACTGTTGATCATATCTTCGGAAGTTATACTGCCTTCTTTAACCACGATGGCCTGTAGCTCAGTAAACTCTACCGTTATATCCAATTTCTTCTTGGCGGTAACATCATAAAACGAGCTTATGATCAGGGTACCGTCCACAACATTGAACTTAAGGATATCAATCAAGTTATCGTCCGCTTCTATTTTATACCCTGGCCCAAATGATTTTTTCAAGACGATATCCAAATCATCATTGAGCTGTACGGTATTGAACATGGGAAGTTCGCCGTTTACTTCTGTTACAATCCTGCTTCCCTTTATTTTGGGCTTGCGCTGCGCGAATGCAGTCAGATTAAACAGCAGTAAAAGAAGTATGGCAAGATTTTTCAAAAGTGTTCGCATTATGGAGTATTAAAGATATTACAATTAGCAATAACAATTGCCGTACCAAACCCCAGAAACAAAAAACCCATCCTAATTGGATGGGCCTTGTTTTATCTTTTGCGCTAGTGATTCAGCTCTTCTTCATTATCCTGCAGCGGTATGGTCTGCGGCACAAAATCCTGCCCTGCTATGATGTACTCCCCATTTTCATAGGTTTTACTATAATCATACGCCCAACGATGTACATGTGGGATAGCTCCAGGCCAGTTTCCATGGATATGCTCCTGTGGAGCAGTCCACTCCAAGGTAGTAGCCTTCCAAGGATTCAATGACCCTCTCTTTCCGTAGTAAATGCTGTACACAAAATTGAATGCAAATACTAGCTGTGCTCCCGCTGTAATGATGGCGAAAACGGTCATCAGTACCTGCACATTGGTCAATTCGTCAAACATTGGGAAAGCTGTATTCTCGTAATATCTTCTTGGTACCCCAGCCATTCCAACAAAGTGCATCGGGAAAAAAATACCATACGAACCAATAGCTGTGATCCAGAAATGGACATAACCCAAATTCTTGTTCATCATCCTTCCTTGGAAGAGTTTTGGGAACCAGTGGTATACTCCGGCGAACAATCCATAAAGTGCCGAGATACCCATTACCAAGTGGAAGTGGGCCACAACAAAATAGGTGTCGTGAACATTGATATCCAGGGCACTGTCCCCTAGAATTATCCCTGTTAGACCTCCTGTGATGAAGGTAGATACCATACCTATGGAAAAGAGCATGCCCGGATTGAGCTGTAGATTTCCTTTCCAAAGGGTTGTTATCCAGTTAAATGCTTTTACTGCGGATGGAATCGCGATCAACAAGGTTGTAAATGTAAATACGGAACCAAGGAACGGATTCATCCCTGAAATGAACATATGGTGCCCCCAAACAATGGTTGACAAAAAGGCAATGGCCAAGATAGAAGCAATCATCGCCCTATATCCAAAAATAGGTTTACGGGCATTTACTGCCATCACTTCGGATACAAGACCCATGGCAGGCAGGATTACAATATATACCTCTGGGTGACCCAAGAACCAGAACAAGTGCTCAAACAGTACAGGGGAACCTCCTTGATAATGCAACACCTCGCCTTGGATAAAGATATCCGAAAGGAAGAAGGATGTTCCAAAACTTCTGTCCATAATCAGCAACAGGGCTGCCGAAAGAAGCACTGGGAACGAAATTACCCCAATTACCGCTGTTACAAAGAAAGCCCAAATGGTCAAAGGTAGACGCGTCATAGACATCCCCTTGGTTCTTAAATTCAGCACGGTAACAATATAGTTCAAGGATCCCAATAAGGATGATGCAATGAATATAGCCATAGAGACCAACCAAAGTGTCATTCCCGCTCCAGAACCAGCTTGCGCCATAGGTAGGGCACTCAAGGGAGGATAAATGGTCCATCCAGCTGCTGCAGGACCAGCTTCCACGAAAAGTGAAATCACCATAATTACGGCAGACAAAAAGAACATCCAGAAAGAAAGCATGTTCAAGAAACCGGATGCCATATCCCTGGCCCCAATCTGCAATGGAATCAAAAGGTTACTAAAGGTACCACTCAAACCAGCTGTCAATACAAAGAATACCATAATGGTACCATGCATGGTCACCAAGCCCAAATAAATGTCGGCATCCATTACTCCATCAGGAGCCCATTTGCCCAACAATCCTTCAAAAACGGAAAAAGATTCACCTGGCCAAGCCAGTTGCATTCTGAAAAGCAAGGACATAGCAATCCCAATAAAGCCCATGATCAATACCCCAGTAATAAGATATTGCTTGGCAATCATCTTATGATCTTGACTAAAGATATACTTGGTTATAAAGGTTTCCTTATGATGATGTCCGTGATCTTCGTGTCCGTGTTCGTGTCCAGTAGCTGACATAATCTTCTTTAAATTTTATTTTTATTTTTTGATGGCCTTTTATTACTCGACAGAGGCTAAAGTTTCTTTGAAAGTAGCTTGTTCTGCAATCCACTTGTTATATTCTTCCTCGGTTTCCACTATGATTTTCATCTGCATGTTGTAATGTGATTTTCCACAAATCTTGTTACAAAGCAATACGTAATCGAACTCCCAGGGGTCAGAGTTGGGTTTGCCTTCGGCAGCCCATTTGGCCCTTAATGTGTTTGTTCTTTTCACCTTGTCCACTACATCCGGGTTACGTCTCATTTCCTCAGTGGTAATGGTCGGCGTAAAGGAAAACTGTGTAATCATACCTGGAACACAGTTCATTTGTGCCCTAAAGTGCGGCATATAGGCGGAGTGCAATACATCCTGTGAACGCATCATAAAATTCACTTTTCGCCCTACTGGTAAATGCAATTCCTTAACCAAAATATCGTCCGCTGAATTGGGGTCAGATTCGTCCAATCCCAAAACGTTGGCCCTATCAATATCAATAAGTCTTACGCTGGCATCTCCCAATACATTGTCTTCACCGCCATAGCGAGCTGTCCAATTAAACTGCTGGGCATACAATTCCACAATCAAGGGATCGTCCTCATCGTTGACATCCATGATATTGGTCCAAGTATATAATCCCCAAAGAATCAAACCTGCCAAAACGATAACGGGAATGATGGTCCAGATGAACTCCAAACGGTCATTGTCCGCAAAGAAAAGTGCTTTCTTCCCTTTTTCTCCTCTGTATTTGTATGCGAAATAGTGCAAAAGAGCCTGAGTAATGGTCTGCACCACAAAAATGATGGCGAAGGAAACCCACATCAATTCGTCGTATCCACCTCCATGTGCTGAAGACGCTTCTGGCAACAATACCTTGGAGTACTTCGCAAAACTAAAGATGGTGATACCATAAATGAAGATTAAAAATGCAAACATTAGATAACCGTTATACTTGTTATCCTTGTCCGTTGCTACTCCAGTTTCTTCCGCTTTAAGTTGGGACAATTCAAAAATCTTGGTCATTTGCCAGATTGCAATTGCCACCAGTACTAAAACAGTCAATGTTAATAATGCAGTCATTGTATATTGCTCTAAGACTTAATCGTATTAATAATGAAATTGTCTACTTTCCTCAACAAATGGATTTCGCTTGGGTTGTAAAGGATGCTTGGTCAAGGTGTTGAACACCCAGAAAACAAACAATCCACCAAAGAACAGTATTCCACCAATTTCAGGAATTCCAAAATGCCATTGATCACCCACCGTTGCCGGCATTACCATATTGTACACATCCAAATAGTGACCAAACAACACCACGATACCAGCCATAATTACAAACCAGTTTATTCTCTTGTAATCACTATTCATTAGCACCAATAACGGGAAAACGAAATTCATGACCAACATGGAAAAGAAAGGTAATTTGTAATCTTGGAATCTTGCTATGTAGTAGGTAACTTCTTCTGGAATGTTCGCGTACCAAATCAACATGAACTGTGAAAACCAAAGGTAGGTCCAGAAAATACTAATGGCGAACATGAATTTGGCCAAATCATGGATATGGCTGTCGTTCACATTTTCCAAATGTCCCTTAGACTTTAAGTAAATGCTTACCATAGCTATAACCGTGATTCCGGAAACAAACATACTGGCAAATACATACCAGCCAAACAGCGTGCTAAACCAGTGCGGGTCCAAACTCATAATCCAATCCCATGACATCATGGACTCCGTCACCAGGTAGAATACCAAGAAACCGGCAGACCACCTAAAGTTCTTTACAAAGTTGGTATTATCATCCGCTTCATCCTGAGCCAAAGACAGTTTTCTGGAAATCTCTCTATAAAATATCCAACCCCCCAAGAAAATGGCAGCTCTTACCAAAAAGAAGGTTGGGTTAAGGTACCCTGCTTTACCTTGCAATAACTTATCATGGGCCACAACGTCCGCATCCATCCACACAAACATATGGTTCATGTGCAATACGGAAAGTACCAAAATCACAAATACAATAATCCCTCCGGGAACCAGATAGGCTGTAATCCCTTCCATTACCCTAAACAATAGTGGGGACCATCCTGCCTGCGAAGCTCTTTGAATGGCATAGAAAGCCAAAACCCCAAGGGCAATCATAAAGAAAAAGAATGCCGCGACATACAATGCAGACCAAGGCCTGTTTTGCAATTGGTGCAACAAATGCTCATCATGGGATGCATCATGACCTTCTTCATGTGCAGCTTCCTGTCCGTGGCCAGCTGCTTCACCATGCGTATCTTCTGTTGCATGCTCAGCTGCCTCGGCATGACCACCACCATGATCATCGTGATGGGCGGATGCCACAATTGCCTTAGCTTCTTCCACAGTGCTTGGGGCAGAGGTAAAACCGATCACTAAAAAAATCAGCCCTACTGCCATGGCAATGAAAGATCCTATTTTAAGTCTGTTTGAAAACGTGTACATAGTATACTTATCCAATTATTTTGTTAGGTCTTCCTTTAACTTCATCACGTACTCGGACACTTGCCACATTTCTTCCTCATTGGCAAGCTGAGCGGCATATGAACCCATGGAGTTCAAACCATAATATACGGTATGATAGGTACTTCCCACGGTAATATTTCGGGCCACATCATCATAGCTGGGCACGCCCAATATTTTTTCACGCTTTACCAGAGTACCCTGTCCTTTTCCTTTTGGACCGTGACAAATGGCACAATAGATATCGTACAATTCCTTTCCTTTTGCCAAATTGGACTCACTTTGCAAGGAATCCAATGGGCTTGGCTCCAATCTAGCCAAATCCTTTCCTTCCAGAGTGTTCTCAAATTTATAGGGCATGTAGCCTCTAGAAATCGTATTTTCCGGCGGAAGAAGGGCTTCTGTTCCTTGAGGGAACAAACCATTATCCACGCCTTGATAGGTTTCATACCCAACCGGTTCGTACATGTTTGGCATATACTGGTAGTTTGGGCTATTCTTATCCGCGCACGAAGCCAGGGACAGAACCAAAATTAAAACAATACCTATTTTACCTAAATGCTTCATAGTATTACGACTCCTTTTCAGTAACATTTATTTCCACAGCTCCAGTATCCCACAACAAGGTGGTCAACTCATCTTCGTTATCATGTATCCCGATTTCCATCAAAAAATGATCGTCGGTTGTTCTTACATCTGGATTTTCAGCTTTCTTAAAAGGCCACATTCTACTTCTAAGATAAAATGTGATTACCATCAAGTGGGCAGCAAAGAAAACGGTCATCTCAAACATGATAGGAACAAAGGCCGGCATGTTTTCCAAGTAGCTAAAGCTGGGCTTACCACCAATGTCCTGAGGCCAATCATCTATCATGATATAATTCATCATGACAATAGCCACCGCAAGACCCAAACATCCATACATAAAAGATGTGATTGCAATCCGCGTATCCGCAAGTCCCATGGCCTTGTCTAGACCGTGCACCGGAAAAGGGGTATACACTTCCTCAATGTGGTGATGTTCTGCCCTCACTTTCTTCACGGCATGCATCAATACATCGTCATCATTATAAAGTGCTTGTATAACTTTTGAAGCCATAACTACTTTTTATCGTTTAATTTTTTAGCTTGTCCAGCCCAATCATCCCGCTGTGCCCTACCTGGGAACGAGCCTGTGATCGAATCCAACAAATCGTATTCTTTCTCGGTCATTTTACTTACCTGAGCGAAGGTATAAATCCCGATTTGGTTCAAGGTTTCCTCCATTTGAGGTCCAATCCCCTTAACTTTTTTCAAATCGTCTACCTGATCTGTTGTAGCATCAAAGGTTCCGATAGCTCCCAATAAGGATGCTACTTGGTTCTCATCTGCCTCAGACTTTGCTTCTGTTGCTGCTGCTTTTTCCACTTTTCCACCTTTTGAAGGTTTTTCATATAGTGGTTTTCCAGCCTCACGAAGATTCTTGAATCGTTCACCAGAAGATTTCAATATAGATTTCACCTCTGCTTGCGCAATTACAGGGAAGGTTCTGGAATACAATAGGAACAACACGAAGAAGAATCCGATGGTTCCAATAAAGATTCCAACATCCACAAAAGTTGGAGAGAACATCGTCCAAGAAGAAGGCAAGTAATCTCTGTGCAAAGAGGTTACAATGATCACAAAACGCTCAAACCACATTCCTATGTTTACCACAATGGAAATAAAGAATGAGAACATGATACTGGTACGCAATTTCTTGAACCACATGAACTGTGGTGAGAACACGTTACAGGTCATCATGGACCAGTATGCCCACCAGTAAGGTCCTGTAGCCCTGTTCAGGAATGCATACTGTTCGTACTCCACGCCGGAATACCAGGCGATGAACAACTCCGTGATATACGCACAACCCACAATGGATCCTGTGATCATGATTACAATGTTCATCAACTCTATATGCTGTACGGTAATATATGCCTCTAGGTGACATACTTTACGCATGATGATCAAGAGGGTGTTTACCATGGCAAATCCTGAGAAAATAGCTCCCGCAACAAAGTATGGTGGGAAGATGGTAGTGTGCCATCCAGGAATTACCGAAGTAGCAAAGTCAAAAGATACAATGGTGTGTACCGAAAGTACCAATGGTGTAGCCAAACCAGCCAATACCAAAGAAACTTCCTCAAATCGCTGCCAATCTTTTGCTCTACCCGTCCAACCGAAACTTAACAGGCTGTATATTTTCTTTTGGAATGGCTTAATAGCTCTATCCCTGATCATGGCAAAGTCAGGCAATAGACCTGTCCACCAGAACACCAAGGAAACGGACAAATAAGTAGAGATCGCAAATACATCCCAAAGCAAGGGGGAGTTAAAGTTTACCCACAGCGAACCAAATTGGTTTGGAATAGGCAATACCCAATAGGCCAACCATGGACGTCCCATGTGAATAATTGGAAACAATCCGGCCTGGATAACAGAGAAAATGGTCATTGCTTCTGCAGAACGGTTGATTGCCATTCTCCATTTCTGTCTAAACAGCAGCAATACTGCAGAAATCAGGGTTCCTGCGTGACCAATACCTACCCACCAAACGAAGTTTGTAATATCCCAGGCCCAGTTTACGGTCTTGTTCAGACCCCAAACCCCAATACCTGTGGAAATGGTGTAAATAATACATCCTATACCCCAAAGGAATGCAACCAAGGCAATGGAAAATACAATCCACCATTGTTTATTGGCCTTTCCCTCTACCGGAGCGGCGATATCCACGGTAACATCATGGTATCCTTTATCTCCAAGTACTAAGGGCTTTCGAATAGGTGCTTCGTAATGCGACGCCATAATTTATCTTCTAGTTACTTCTTTATTAATTGATTAAGCCTCGTTGGTATTTCTTACCTTAACATGATAGAACACGTTGGGTTTAGTCCCTACATGTTCCAACAAGTGGTACATTCTGTCATCTTCCTTCAATTCGGCAATCTTGCTGTGCTCATCGTTAATATCACCAAACACCATAGCTCCACTGCTACAAGCAGCTGAACAGGCCGTCTGGAATTCTCCGTCCTTAACCTCACGACCGTCCCTTTTGGCATCCAAAATGGTTTTTTGGGTCATTTGGATACACATAGAACATTTTTCCATAACTCCTCTTGAACGCACATTAACATCTGGGTTAATGACCATTTTCCCAAGGTCGTTGTTCATGTTGAAATCAAACTCATCATTGTCGTAGTAAAGGAACCAGTTGAATCTACGTACTTTATAAGGACAGTTGTTGGCACAATATCTTGTACCTACACAACGGTTATATGCCATTTGGTTTTGCCCTTGTCTACCGTGTGATGTAGCAGCCACGGGACAAACGGTCTCACAAGGTGCATGATTACAGTGTTGGCACATTACCGGCTGGAAAGCAACCTGCGGATTTGCAGAAGCATCCTCCATCTGACCCAAACCACCTAAAGTACCTTGGTCTCCAAACAAGCCTTCCAAGCCATCTTTCTTTTCATTATCCTGCTCAAAGGTCTCTTCTGAAGAATAATATCTATCGATACGCAACCAGTGCATATCCCTCGACTTTCTAATTTCCTCTTTCCCCACTACAGGAACATTGTTCTCTGCATGACATGCAATAACACAAGCACCACATCCAGTACACGCGTTTAGGTCAATGGAAAGATTAAAATGATGCCCAATGGAACGATCAAACTCTTCCCACAAATCAGCATCCGGAGAAGTAACCGGAATTTCTTGGTGGTTCAAGCTAACGTGTGGCATTGGGTTCCACTCGTGATGGTCTTTGGTATTGAAAATTTCCAAGGATGTTTCCTTAATGATATCTCCCCTACCCATCAACGTCTTATGTAACTGAACACAAGCAAATTCGTGATCACCAGAAGCTTTTTCCAAACTCACGGACTGAACATCCGAGAAATTTTTGTACAGCGCAAAAGCATTGACACCAGTGGCCATTTCCGCTTTCATTCCAGCTTCACGACCGTACCCAAAGGAAAGTCCCACAGTACCTGGCGCCTGTCCTGGTTGAATGATCACAGGAACCTTATTTAATACTGTACCATCTACAGTAAGGTTTATATAACTACCGTTCAATCCACCATCAGCCACATTGTAGTTTTCCAACTCCAGATTTTCAGCATCTGCTTTGGATACCGTTACATAATTGTCCCAAGAAACTCGGGAAATAGGATCAGGGAATTCTTGC
Source organism: Flagellimonas algicola (assembly GCF_005937185.1). Taxonomy (GTDB): domain Bacteria; phylum Bacteroidota; class Bacteroidia; order Flavobacteriales; family Flavobacteriaceae; genus Flagellimonas; species Flagellimonas algicola. The sequence continues at coordinate 59,820 of NZ_VCNI01000002.1, forward strand.
AACCATGGGTTGTTGGCCTGTTTGCCGTCCCCCATTCCTACTTTGGAGTATAACACTAGTTCCGTTCCAGAACTGGTACTGTTTACCAAAGAATTTACTGCCGCAGATATTGGGGCAATGCTTTCCGCTTCGTCGCCTTCTGTACTTTCCGCAACACTTTCAGCAGCTGTCTCTTCTTCAGCCGCTGTAGGAACAAAAACACCATCTTGTAGTGCCTGATTCCAATCCCCGCCTTGTAATAGCGAAGTATTCCAATTTTCTTTTATGTATTCGTAGTAGCTTTGATCCTTGCCCAACCAGTTCAACAAAGCAGTTTGTATCTGACGTGTATCGAAAAGTTCACGAATGGCGGGCTGGGTCAAGCTGTATTGTCCTTTTTTGAACTCGGCATCACCCCAAGATTCCAAATAATGGGAAGCAGCTGCCACAAATTGTGAAGACTGTGCAGTTTCATCATTATTGAATGAAAAACTTACCGAAACATCCACTTTTCCAAGACCTTCAATGAATTCTGAAGCATTTGGCAAGGAATAGGCTGGGTTAACCCCGTCCATGATCAATATTCCAACCCGACCGGCATTCATATCTGTAACTAACTTGTTCACTTTGGCCGAATCACCTTGACGTACATATTTTGGGCTTTCAGCATCAAAGGCCTCACTAGCCAACAACTTATTGATTGCCAATACTACTGTTTGCGCATGAATATCATTCAATCCTGTTACCACAACGGCCTTGCTTCCAGCTTTTCTGATCTGCGCAGCAACACTTTCCACAGCAGCATCCACATCCGAAGTACCTCCACCCAAGTTGCTACCATTTAGCTTGCTATACAGTTTGGCTAAAGCTATTTTCTGTTGGGTTGGTGTCATTGGGTAACGCTTGTCCGCATTGGCACCCGTCAAGGACATATTGGCCTCCAACTGCACATGCTTGGACATTTTACCATGATTTGGCACACGACCTTTAGCATATCCACTGTCATATCCTCCACCTTGCCAGTCTCCCAAAAAGTCAGCACCAAAAGAAACAATCAGGTCTGCCTTTTCAAAATTGTAATCTGCCAAAGCGCGCTCACTATAGGCGGCTTCAAAGGCATTGAGGGCAGCATCCTCGGAAATGGCATCATAAACCACGTGGTTTACGTTGTCTCCATATTCAGCTTTGAACTCAGCTATTAATTTATCAGTGGATGGACTTGCGTAGGTTTGGGTCAACAAAACAATTTGCCTGTTAGAACCTTTAAGGTTACCCAATTTAGCCTTTACATTGGCATCCAATATTTTCCAGTCAATGGGATTTCCTCCTTGCGATGGCCCTTGAACCCTTTTACTATCATATAAGGACAAAACAGAAGCTTGCACTCTGGCATTGGCACTTCCATTAACCTTGGCATCCGTATTGTTCTCAATCTTTATTGGTCGCCCTTCTCGGGTTTTGACCAAAATACTGGCAAAATCAAATCCATCTGCAATGGTTGTTGCATAGTAGTTTGCAACCCCGGGAACAATATTGTCCGGTTGCACCACATAAGGAATGGATTTATGCACAGGTCCCTCACAGGCCGCAACAGTTGCAGCCGCCGTACTGAAACCCACATATTTTAAGAAGTCCCTTCTGTTGGTGGTTGTGGCCGACAAATTTTCCTTGTCGCCCAAAAACTCATCCACAGGGATTTGTTCCATGAATTCGTTTTGTCTTAGCGTCTCAACAATGGAATCGTTCGGATTTAGCTCCGCTTCGCTCTTCCAATATTTTTTGTTTGATGCCATACGATATATCTGAGATTATCTTCTTTTAATTCTTAATAGTGACACTTACCACATTCCAAACCACCCATCATTGCGGCTGTCAATTCTTGAACTCCATACTTCTTGGAAAGCTCGGCATGTATAGCCGCATAGTACTCATTGCCCTCCATTTTCACGTTGGTTTCCCTGTGACAGTTAATACACCATCCCATGGTCAACGGAGCAAACTGTTCTACCACTTCCATTTCTTCAACCGGACCATGACAGGTTTGACATTCAATTCCTGCAACTGAAACGTGTTGGGAGTGATTGAAATATGCAAAGTCAGGAAGATTGTGCACTCTCACCCACTGTACAGGCTGACTTTCCCCTGTATATCTCTGTTCTTCCTCGTCCCATCCAACTGCTTTGTACAATTTCTTAATCTCGCTGGTGTAGAACTCGTTGGTATAGCCGTTTGCCAAATCCTCCGCACTAGGCCCCTCCGGATTGCCCTTGTACTCATAAATGGATTTATGGCAGTTCATACATACATTTAAGGAAGGTATTCCCGAAGTTTTGGAAACCCTAGCTGATGAGTGACAATACTTACATTCAATTTTATTGTCACCAGCGTGAATTTTATGGGAATAGTGAATGGGTTGAACCGGGGCATATCCTTGATCCACACCAACCTGCATCATCCACCCGTAAGCGAAATACCCACTTGCCAACAACAAGAAAATGGCACTCACCAAAACCAAGAATTGGTTCTTCACAAAAGCCTTCCAGATAGGAAGTCCTTTTTCAGCTTTGTCTTTTTCAAGATCAACCCCATTGGCCTCGGCGATTCTTCTCAAGGTGTTGTTCACCAAAATCAACATGATGACCAGCAAACCAAAAACAAGTGCCAACGCACCTAGGATCATTTCATTGGAAATTCCCCCTTCAGAAGCTCCAGTTCCGTCGGTCGTGGCCGTAGCCGCAGTCACAACAGGTGCAGGAGGTGGTGCCGCCGTATAGGCAAGAATATCATCAATATCTTGATCAGACAGCGTAGGGAAAGCAGTCATCGCTGCTTGGTTATATTCTGCATAAATCTTGTTCGCATATGCATCTCCGGCCTTAATCATTCCCGGACTGTTCTTAATCCATGTGTAAAGCCACTCCTTGTCCAGACCTTCGTCTTCGGACAGCCTACTTTCCACATTGGCCAGGGCAGGCCCAGTCATTTTACGATCCAAGGCGTGGCAGGCTGCACAATTCTGATTGAACAGCTGCTTTCCTTTCACAGGATCACCTCCGGCTGCGGCATCAGCGGAAGCTTCCTCTTGCGCATAAAATGAAACGGAAAAAAGTAGGAGAGAGAAACCTAAAACTTTTGAAAATAGATGGCGGTATAAAACCTTTTTCATACTAACAGAATTTCTATCGAAATCTTTGGCACGATTATTCCAATTGATACTGAGAACAATAGCATTTGGGTGGCCTAAAATCGCAGACAAAAGTACGGAATAAGGTCATTTTTCAAAATGTTAAGGGATCTATAATATCTAATTTATAACTATTCTAAATAAGTTGAAAGTAGATGTAATAATCCCTAAAAAATTACATTTGTACAAGGACGAATCCGATAAGCTTGAAAATAACATGAAAACTTATGCTTTAGCACTGATTTTGATTGGTTTGACTTATAACCTATCTGCCCAAGAAGGACAGGTTGTGATCGATCAGGATCCAAGGATTGACGAATTGATGAAGCTTTACGCCCAAGTAAATTCCAAAGCTGATTATTACCAAATCCAAGTGGGCTTTGGAAGCTATCAAAAGGCACAAAACCTGAAATCAAAAATAGATATTGATTTTCCCGGGTGGTATTCCAAAATTGAGTTTGAATCCCCGACCTATCGAGTTCGGCTGGGAAAGTTTAAGACAAAATTGGAAGCCGAGCGCAAATATCTGGAAGTTCGGAAAAAGTATCCGGATGCGATGCTCTTAAAACCTGAAAGTAGTTCTAGGTAAATTTAAGTGCAAGAATCAAGTTCAAACTCAAGCTCAACATATTGGATTCAAGAGCCAAGATTCAAGACTGAAAATTCCAATTTACAAGCACCAAATTCTAACTTGCTGGGTAGATTAGATAAGTTCAAGCTCAAAATTCAAGTTCAAAACTCAGGAACCAAGACTAAAGACTAAAGACTCAAGACTTAAAGGTTCCACGTTCTAAATTACCAGTACCAAGCTCCAAATCCCAACTTACCGTAATCAATTTTTCATTTTCAATTTTTAATTCCTTCAACACACCAAGCACCAAGCACCAAGCACCAAGCACCAAGCACCAAGCACCAAGCACCAAGCACCAAGCACCAAGCACCAAGCACCAAGCACCAAGCACCAAGCACCAAGCACCAAGCACCAAGCACCAAGCACAAAAAAAATCCCGCCGAAGCGGGAGTGTGATTATTTTCGAAACTACAGTTTCTTTTTTACTGCAACCTCTTGGAAAGCTTCTACAATGTCTCCTTCCTTAATATCGTTGTAGTTTTTGATTTGAAGACCACAATCGTATCCTTTGGACACCTCCTTAACGTCATCCTTGAATCGTTTTAGTGATGTCAGTTCACCCGTAAAGATGACCACACCATCCCTGATCAAACGAATCTGGGAATTCCTAAAGACCTTACCTGTGGTCACCATACAACCAGCAATGGTTCCAATCTTGGAAATCTTGAAGGTTTCCCTGATTTCAGCATTTCCGGTAATCTCCTCCTTCATTTCCGGAGACAACATTCCTTCCATCGCATCCTTCAAATCATTGATGGCGTCATAGATAATGGAGTACATTCTGATATCGATTTCCTCCTTATCTGCAACAGCGCGGGCGTTGCCCATTGGTCTAACGTTAAATCCGATAATGATGGCGTCTGAAGCACTGGCCAACAACACATCGGATTCTGTGATGGCACCCACACCTTTATGGATAATGTTTACCTGAATCTCATCCGTAGATAGTTTCTGGAAGGAATCCGTCAAGGCCTCCACAGAACCATCCACATCCCCTTTGAGGATAATGTTCAATTCTTGGAAATCGCCAAGAGCAATTCGCCTTCCAATTTCATCCAAGGTAATATGTCGTTGCGTCCTTACGGATTGTTCACGTTGCAACTGGGAACGCTTGGTAGCAATTTGCTTGGCTTCACGTTCATCCTGTAATACATTGAACTTATCTCCAGCTTGCGGCGCTCCGTCCAATCCCAAAATGGAAATGGGCGTTGCCGGGCCTGCTTTTTCGATATTCTTTCCACGCTCATCCTGCATGGCCTTTACTTTACCACTGCAGGTTCCTGCCAAAACATAATCTCCAATCTCCAAGGTTCCGGCCTGCACCAAAATGGTGGACACGTAACCACGACCTTTATCCAAAAATGCTTCAACCACTGTTCCAGAAGCAAGTTTCTCTGGGTTTGCTTTTAATTCAAGCAACTCCGCTTCCAACAGCACCTTCTCCAACAATTCATTTATTCCTTGTCCTGTTTTCGCTGAAATATCATGAGACTGGATTTTTCCACCCCAATCTTCCACCAACAGGTTCATGGCTGCAAGTCCTTCCTTAATTTTATCAGGATTGGCTGTTGGCCTATCTATTTTGTTGATCGCAAATACAATAGGGACATTGGCCGCCTGGGCATGACTTATTGCTTCTTTGGTTTGCGGCATGATATCATCATCGGCAGCTACAACCACAATGGCAATATCCGTTACTTGGGCACCCCTTGCACGCATGGCCGTAAAGGCTTCGTGACCTGGAGTATCCAAGAAGGTTATTTTTTGTCCTCCATCCAAGGTTACACCATAAGCACCTATGTGCTGGGTAATTCCACCACTTTCGCCTGCAATTACATTTTCCTGCCTGATGTAATCCAGCAAAGATGTTTTACCGTGGTCCACGTGACCCATTACCGTAACGATCGGTGCTCTTGGATGCAAGTCTTCCGGAGCATCAACTTCCTCTTCAATAGACTCTTCAATTTCGGCCGTAACAAACTCCACTTCAAATCCGAATTCCTCTGCTACAATGGAAAGTGTTTCAGCGTCCAAACGCTGGTTCATGGTCACCATAATACCCAAGGACATACAAGCAGATATAATTTGGGTGGTGGAAACATTCATCATGGTAGCAACCTCGTTCACGGTAACAAATTCTGTTACTTTAAGAATCTTGCTTTCCAGTTCTTGTTGTTCTAGATCCTTCTCTGTCTGCTGACGATGCTGATCTCTTTTCTCCCTTCTATATTTGGCACCTTTTCCTTTGCTGGACTTACCTTGAAGTTTTTCAAGGGTCTCCCGTACCTGTTTTTGTACTTCTTCTTCCGTTGGCTCAACCTTAGGAACCGATGAGCGTTGTCCTCTTCTACCCGGACCGCTACCGCCTCTTTGATTTGGACGTCCGTTCCCAGATTGTGGGCTATTCTTGCTTACGATCCGTTTACGCCTCTTCTTTCTATCGGCGCTGGAATCTGTTGAAGCTCCGGCCTTGGCCTTTACTTCTTCTTTCTTTTTCTTGGGCTTGTTGAATTGGGACAAATCAATTTTATCGCCTGTAATTTTGGGCCCAGAGAGCTTTTTATATTGTGTTTGGATGGCTTCCGGTTCCTTAGGCTGTTCCTCTTCAGGTTCAGCGGACTCTTTAGCTTCTACCGGCTTAGCAACTTCTTTTTTCTTTGGCTCAGCTGGTTTTTCCTCAACCTCAACTTTGGGCTGCTCTTTAGCAGCAGGTTTCTCCTCTTCCTGTACTTTGGGAGCTTCGGGCTTATTGTCCAAATCAATTTTGCCAACAGTTTTGGGTCCAGACAATTCCGCTTTGGCCTTAATGACCTGATCGGCATTTCTTTTCTCCCTGGCAATTCTTCTTTCCTCCTGCTCCTGCTCCATCTGGATTCTGAGCGCTTCTTTTTCTTTCCGCTTCTCCTCACCTACCTCTTTGGAAGCAACTTTTTTGCTCTTATCCGTTTGGAACTCATCCAACAGTACTTGATACACCTCATCTGTAATCTTGGTAGTAGGGCGTGCCTCGACATCGTGTCCTGCGGACGCAAGATATTCTACAGCCCTATCCAGTGAAATGTTCAACTCTCTGAGAACTTTATTAAGCCTTATTGTTGGGTTTCCTGCCATAAATTGTTTTTCCTAGCCCTTAAATTTGCTGCTAATATATAGTTTAATCTTCAAATTCCTCCTTAAGAATTCGCACCACTTCAACAACCGTTTCCTCTTCCAAATCCGTACGTTTGATCAAATCTGCAACCTCCTGCTCCAAAACGCTTCGGGCCGTATCCAATCCAATCTTCTTGAACTCTTCGATCACCCAGCTTTCAATTTCATCTGAGAACTCGGTCAACTCTACATCTTCTTCCACTCCTTCACGGAACACATCAATCTCATAACCAGTCAATTGACCAGCCAAACGAATGTTATGTCCCCCTCTACCGATGGCTTTGGAAACTTCCTCGGGCTTTAAGTAAACCTGAGCCGTTTTCTTTTCGTCGTTTAGTTTAACAGACGAAACCCTAGCTGGGCTTAACGCCCTGGTCACCATCAACTGGGAATTGTTGGTCCAATTGATTACATCAATATTTTCATTGCCCAATTCACGAACAATACCATGGATTCTTGAACCTTTCATCCCCACACATGCCCCAACAGGGTCAATTCTATCATCATAGGAGTCCACAGCAACCTTAGCTTTTTCTCCAGGGATACGTACTGCTTTTTTAATGGTAATCAAGCCGTCAAACACTTCTGGTATCTCTTGGAAGAACAATTGCTCCAAGAATACCGGGGAAGTTCTGGACATGATTATTGCCGGTTTATTCCCTTTAAGCTCCACGCTTTCTATCACCCCTCTAACATTATCCCCTTTTCGGAAGAAATCCGAAGGAATTTGTTTTTCCTTTGGAAGAATGATCTCATTGCCCTCATCATCCAACAAGATGATGGCCTTATGACGAATATGGTGTACCTCTGCGGTGTAAATTTCGCCTTCTAAGTCTTTAAACTGTTTGTAGATAGTGGTATTATCGTGCTCATGAATCTTGGAAATCAGGTTTTGGCGCAAGGCCAAGATGGCTCTTCTTCCCAAATCCATTAGCTTCACCTCTTCAGACACATCCTCGCCAACCTCAAAATCAGGCTCAATTTTTCTCGCTTCTGTTAGCGATATTTCCTCATTGGGTTCTTCCACCTCTCCGTCTTCCACGACTATACGGTTTCTCCAGATCTCCAAATCCCCTTTATCAGGGTTGATAATGATATCGAAGTTCTCGTCAGAACCAAATTTCTTCTTCAGGGCATTTCGGAAAACATCTTCCAAAATTGCCATAAGGGTTACCCTATCTATAAACTTATCGTCCTTAAATTCCGAAAAGGATTCGATGAGCGCTAGGTTTTCCATTTTTGAATTACAATTAAAATTTTAAAATAACTTTTGCTTGATGGATTTCAGAAAAGGCAATTACCTCTTTCTTCTGAACCGTAACTTTTCCCTTACCCACCGGTTTGGGCTCACGCGCCTTCCACTCCAAGGTAATAGTATCATCATTGGCCTGGGTTAGCGTACCTTCCCATTCGTTGTCGCTGGTCCTGACCTTTAATTTTCTTCCCACATTTTTTCTGAACTGACGCGGTAATTGAAGTGGGGAAGTGGCTCCTGCGGAGGTTACCTCCAAAGAAAAATCCTCTTCTTCCCGATCCAGGTTGTGCTCTATGGCCCTGCTAACGTCCATACAATCCTGAAGATTGACACCCTGATCACCATCCAGTACCACACGGATTGTATTGTCACTTCCTATCGTGAAATCTATCAAAAACAAGGAAGGTCGTTCTTCCAAAGCCTTGCCCAGTAGCTGTTCCACTTTTTCCCTCAACATAAAATCAAGTAATAAAAGAGGGGACTCGAAGTCCCCTCATGAATACAATTATATCCGTTCAGTGGTGCAAAGATACAATAATTTAAGAGTCTGCAAAATTGTGGGCAACAGCCTACTGGGCAATTCCATTAGTTGGCCTCATCCATCCACCATAATTGTTCCCAATTCTTGTCCTCCCCATCATTTTGCTGTGCCAAACCGGGAGTACTCCTACCCTCCTGAATGTATTTGGTCAATAAGGTTTTTAATTCCTCCACTTTTTCAGGATTTGAAGCTTGTAGATTAATGGCTTCGGTCGGATCGTTTTTAAGATCGTACAGCTGAATCTTGGGCAAGTCCTCGACAGCTTCTTTATCGTTCGGTTTTGGAAAACTCCATCCGCCAGAACCTGGACACATAATCAATTTCCAATCTCCTTTTCGAATGGCAAAGCTTCCATTAATGGAATGATGCACAGTAGCTTCCCTAAAATCCCCCTCGATTGCTTCCTGGGTCAAAAGCGGCAACAGGTTATAACTGTCCTCGCCTTCGTCCTCCTTTAGTTGGTATCCTGCAATAGCTGCAGATGTAGCCATAAAGTCGGTAGTGCAAATGGTTTGATCCATTTTGGTTCCTTTTTGAACTTTGGCCGGCCACTTTACTATATAGGGTACTCGGTGACCCCCTTCAAAAATGTCGGCTTTGTGCCCTCGGTAGACATAACTTGGGTAATGTCCTTTTTCAACCATTTCATCAATATCAGCAGCTGGAGAGCAACCATTGTCACTAGTGAATACTATTAAGGTGTTTTCCTCAACACCCGCTTCCTTGATCGCCGCATTCAATTGCCCCATGTAATCATCCACCATCATCATAAAATCCCCGTACGGATTAAGTCCACTTTTCCCTTGCCATTCTTCCGTAGGAAGGATAGGAGTATGCGGTGAGGGCAATGCCAAATACAGGAAGAAGGGTTTTTCCTTTTTGGCTTGTTTTTTTACATATTTGATTCCTCTTCGGAAAAAGTTCGGGGTCACATCCTCATGGATAAAATCTTTGGAGGTAGGCCCTTTTCGCCACCAAGAGTATTTTCCAGTATTTACCGTTGTGGAATCTGGCACCTGCGTGGCCATTCCATTTTCAACATAAACGTAGGGCGCCATATCCAAAGAGCCACTATGTCCGTAAGCGTAGTCAAATCCAAGATCATTAGGGGTGTTTTTAACGGGCTTTGTGTAATCGATATTAATAAAGGTAGTGTCTTGCCAACCTGTGGTGGGTTCCTGTTCTGGGTCTTTTAACGCCCAATCCCATCCCAAATGCCATTTGCCAATAAAGGCGGTGTTGTAGCCACTTTGTTTTAAGACAGAGGCCACGGTTGTTCTTGTATTTGGAATCAACGCTTTGGAGGCTCCTATAAGCACCCCTTGTTTTAGTTCACTTCGCCAATTGTATCTTCCTGTTAGAATCCCATATCGGGTTGGAGTGCAAACGGCTGAGGAGGTATGCGCATCTGTAAATCGCATCCCTTCTTGGGCCAGCATGTCCAAATGCGGGGTTTTGATTTTACTGTTTTCATTAAAAGCGCTGATATCCCCATAGCCTAAATCGTCGGCCAAAACGAAAATAATGTTTGGTTTTTGTTCTGGTTTTTTCGGCTCCGTTTTTTCGGTACAACTTAATACTATAACCAGTAAAAAAAGATACAAAAGGAGGTTTGGTCGGTTCTTCATTTCCCTAGGTTGGTTTAAGGGATGAATGTACCTAAAATAGGTCAAACAAAAAATCCCAATTTCCTTAGAAATCGGGATTTTCTTTAGTTTTCCGTTGGCCCACTAGGACTCCTTTCGTCCACCAGTCCGCCGTACAAGACTTTGGAAGGCGTGGCGCTCAGGATAAACTTCTCGTCCCACTTGTGCATAAAATAGAAAACCCAACATCCTGAAGATATCGGGTTTGTTTTTAATTCCGTTGGCCCACTAGGACTCGAACCTAGAACGACTGGACCAAAACCAGCTGTGTTGCCAATTACACCATGGGCCACTACCAAACTTGCATCAAAATGCAAATTTTCAAATACATGTTCCAGTATTTGAGCGTGCAAATTTATAACAAACTTTTGTTTGCACAAATAATTTCACAAGAATCCGAACGATTTTTCCAGAGCCATCCATGTTAAAGCTTTTCCAAAATTCGCCAGACGTCTCTACTATATTTACTAAATTCGCCCCAACTGGTTAAGACCATCTTTATGTTTGCAGCGAACTTCAAAAAATGGGATACCATCCTAGGATGGGTTTCCTTTACCATTGCCTTTATCGTTTACGCCCTTACCATAGAACCAACAGGTAGTTTTTGGGATGCTGGCGAATACATTACCACCTCGGCCAAACTTCAAGTAGGGCATCCACCGGGGGCACCTTTATTACAAATGATAGGTGCTTTTTTTGCCATATTCGCCTTCAACGACCCTTCAAAGATTGCCCTTATGGTGAATGCCGTATCCATAGTGTCCAGTGCGTTTGCCGTGCTGTTCACGTTTTGGACTATCACTAACCTAACCCGTAAACTGATAGTCAAAAAGAAGGCTCTTAGCAACAGTAAGGCAATTGCAGTTTTTGGAAGTGGACTTGTTGGTGCCTTGACCTTTACATTTTCAGATAGTTTTTGGTTCAACGCAGTGGAAACCGAAGTATATGCCATGGCCAGTCTCATTATGGCTCTGCTGATATGGTTGGGACTTAAATGGGTAGACAACCTTGACGAACCAAGAGGGCATCGTTGGTTATTGCTCATTTGCTTCGTGATCGGCCTAACCTTCGGAATCCAATTCATGGGCTTTTTGGCCATTCCATCTATAGGTTTATTGTTCTATTTCAAGAGATATAAAGAAACCAACATCAAGAATTTTCTGTTGGCCAACCTATCGGTGATTGCCGTGTTGATGTTGGTCTACAAATTTTCCCTCACATACGTACTAAAACTCTTTGGATGGAGCGAAGTATTTTTCATTAATAGTATTGGATTGCCATTCAACTCTGGAACCATAATTATGGGCTTGCTTTTTGTGGCCGCCTTTTATTTCGCGCTGCGCTATACTCGGAAAAATGATTTTCGCACGGGAAACCTCATTGTACTGTGTTTGATGTTCCTTATCCTTGGTTTTTCATCTTGGTTAATGTTGCCAATTCGAGCCAATGCCAAGACCGTGGTCAACGAAAATGACCCTTCCGATGCGCGTTCTCTATTGGCCTATTATAACCGGGAGCAGTATCCCGGGGTTGAGAGTCCATTTTACGGAGCTTATTACTCAGACACCTTTGCACCCGCTGGTGAGGATAAGGACGACCGCCCAAAATACGAGAAGGATAAAACCTTGGGCAAATATGTGATTGTCAATAATTACAAGGGAGCCATGCAAGGGCCCAATGAAAAGCATGTGGGACTTCTGCCAAGACTTTGGAGCGATCAGCATGCTGAAAATTATATGCGGTATTTTGGAGTTCTTGATTTTAGGATTAAATCCGAATACATTTCTCGAAACGACCTAAGGGAAGCCGTTTCGCAGTTCAAGGCTGCCTATGACCGAGGGGAACTGGATGCCGAGCAATATGTCAGGTTTCTTCGTGAGTTTGGGGAATATATAGAAGTGGAGCCTCCCACTTTAGGGCAAAACATTCAATACATGATTGAATTCCAGTTTGGCTACATGTACATGCGCTATTTTATGTGGAATTTTGCCGGTAGACAAAACGATGTCCAAGGTCGGTATGACGAAAATGGGAATTGGTTGAGTGGCATTGGTTTTATCGATAGCCTAAGATTGGGAAGTCAGGATAATTTACCTAGCGACTGGAAAAACAACAAAGCTCGAAATACTTACTTCTTCTTGCCTCTGCTTTTGGGGATTATCGGACTGGTCTTCCAGATTTCCAAAAACCCGAAACAGTTTTGGGTGCTATTTGTCTTTTTCATGTTTACCGGAATAGCCATTCAATTCTATACCAACCCTTATATTTTCCAGCCCAGGGAACGGGATTATTCCTTGGTAGGATCATTCTACGTCTTCAGTATGTGGGTGGGTATGGGCGTCTATGGTCTGTTTGATGAGTTTAGAAAGCTCATTTCTGCCAAAATAGCCGCGCCGGCGCTAACAACAATATGTTTGCTGTCCGTCCCTTTCTTGATGGCATTCCAAAATTGGGACGACCATGACCGATCCAATCGCTATACAGCCAATTCCACGGCCAAAGCTTATTTGGATTCTTGCCAGGAAGATGCAGGTGCTATTCTGTTTACCATTGGGGACAATGATACCTTCCCATTGTGGTATGCCCAGGAAATTGAGGGCCATAGAACCGATGTTCGTATCGTAAACACCAGCTTGTTTGCTACAGATTGGTACATAGACCAGATGAAACGAAAGGCTTATGAAAGTGAGCCCATTCCGTCACAGCTCACCCATGATAAATACCGATATGGTTCCAGGGACGCGGTATATTACCAAGGCATTACTGATAGCAGATGGGAGATTAAAGATTTTGTGAACTGGATTGATAGCGACAAACCCCAGAACAAATATCGGTATTTACTGGAAAAACAAGGTGTGGATATCAGCGATGTTCCAGAGGGTACTCTTAACATCATTTATTATCCTACCAACAAAATTCGTATTCCAGTCAACAAGCAAAATGTATTGAACAGCGGCTTGGTGAAACCAGAGGATGCGGACCAGATTTTGGACTATATTGATATTGACCTACCACAAGGGGCTTTGCCCAAAAATCGGATCCTAATGCTGGATTTGATTGCCAACAATGATTGGAAACGACCCATTTACTTTTCCGGGGGAAGTTTTGATAGAGCGGAATACATCTGGATGAAAGACTATCTTCAGTTGGATGGATTGGTCTATAAACTAGTGCCTATCAAGACAAAAAATGAAAGCTCTTTTGAAATGGGTAGAATTGACTCAGATCTTATGTACGAAATTGTTACAAAATGGGATTGGGGAAATGCCGGGGACACTGAAATCTATCACGATCCCCAAACCCGTTCCCAAGGACTGTCCTTTAGAAGTAACCTGGCGCGTTTGATGGAGAAATTATTGGAAGAGGGCAAAGTTGATAAAGCCAAGGACATCATTGACATTGCTATTACCAATATGCCAGTGGAAGAGTTTGGATTTTACGCTTTTGTGGAACCCTATGTAGATGGGTACTACAAGGTAGGTGAAACCGAAAAGGCCCATGCACTATTTGAAAAACTAAAAAAAGTATATCAAGAGCGCTTGGAGTACTATTCTGCCGTACCGTTAGATGAGCAATACGATAGGATTGACGACATTTTAGCCGACATGCAAGCTTACCGTAGAAACATTGACATCCTGATTGAAAACCAAGACCGGGAGAAAGCCGAATCGGAAACAGTGATATTCAATGAATATATTGACAAGTTTTCCCAGTTTGTAGGGGATGACGAGGAAATGTTTGAAGAACAGGCTCCTGATCCGGATATGGGGGATTCCATCCCGTTGGACACGATTGAAGAAGTTCCGGACACTGCAGAAATCTTGGAATAAAAAACGAGGTTTATCCGCGTTTTATATATATTCATTTAAGATTCCTATAAGGGTATTGGCATCCTGCTCTCCGCTTTGTCGCCATACCATTTCCCCCTTTTTGTAGATCATAAGGGTAGGTAAACCTTTGATTCGAAGTGCCTGTGACAGCTCCTTGTTTTTATCAACATCTATCTTGATCACTTTTCCCTTATCACCCAAAGCCGCAGCAACATCCCGCAGCACCGGGTGCATGGAAGTGGATTGTTCGTTCCATTCCGCATAAAAGTCCAACAACACTGGTACTTTTAAATCGATAAGTTCGCCGAATTTTGACATGTATTATCTGGGTTTACCAACCAAAAGTAAGAAAATTTGTTAAAATCTTGAAGAAGCCCTTATATATCCTACAAAAGACAACGTTAATTTCACGTTAAACCTTTCTTTTTTAGGGTAATCACAGTAATCTCTGGCCAGATACCTACACGTCCCGGATAACCAATAAATCCAAACCCCCTATTGACGTTAATAAATTGGTTGAGTTCCTCATATACCCCAGCCCAATACTTGTAGCGCCATTTTACCGGACTCCATTTTACCCAACCCGGAATCTCAACCCCAAACTGCATTCCGTGCGTATGTCCACTAAGGGTCAAATGAAAATGGTAATCGTCATGAATCACCACATCTTCCCAGTGCGAGGGATCATGGCTCATTAAAATTTTAAAGTCATCTTTGGAGACACCGGCTTTAGCTCTTTCCAAATCACCCGCTTTCTTAAATCCGCCTCTACCCCAGTTCTCAACACCCAATAGGGCAATACGTTGGCCATCTTTTTCCAAATAGCGATGTGTATCCAACAGCAGGTCAAAGCCCATTTCCTTTTGCATGTCCTTTAAATCCTGAAGGTTTTGGGTTTTGGCCTCATCCGAAGGCCATTCCGTGTAATCCCCATAATCATGGTTCCCCAATATGGAATACTTACCGTCCTTTGCTTTCAAGGAGGAAAAAAGTTCTGCCCAAGGTTCCATTTCCACCGCCTTATCGTTGACCATGTCCCCTGTAAAGAGAATCACATCACTTTGTTGCTTATTGATCAAATCAATGCCGTAGGCCACTTTGTTTCGGTTATCAAAACTGCCACTGTGCACATCGGAGATTTGTGTAATCTGATAGCCATCAAAGGCATCCGGCAAATCTTCAAATTCCATTTCATAGGTAAGCACCTTATAATTGTATTTGCCCCTATACATTCCATAGAGCAAAGCTCCAAATGGCAAAGCTGCAATTCCGAGGGCTATACCACTTATAAACTTTCTTCGAGATGGAAAAAACTTGGTCTGTGGCTCCGTTAATCCCGCAATCTTGTTGTATCCAAAAACAAAAAGTCGCACCACATCCTCTAACAAGAGAAAGATTCCCAAAATAAGACCCAGCATTAAAAAAGAAAAGAAAATTCCACCTGCCGTGGCGATCTGACCACGCACTCCATCGCCAGGAGTGTAATTGAGTACTCTTATAATAAAATTGAGCAAGGCCGCCAAAAAAAGCACACCATATAAAATTTGAATCCAAGTACTTTTAAAAAGGGTCTTAAAGCCTTGAAAACCGTAAATGGCCAGCACTATATAAACAATGGATAAAATGATTAGAAACCTTGGCATGCAAACTTTTTTATAAAGATATTTCTTTCCTTAGGGAACATTGGGCTTTTTGCGTTTATTTAACGCGTTGTACAATCTGACGAACGGTTTCCAAATTTGTTACGGCCACTTGATCTTCTCGAAGATGGGTATTGGAATTCATAGAAATTTTACCTTCCAAAGCAATAGGGTTTCCGAAAGAGGTTCCAGACAAATGAATGGCAGATAACCCATCAGACTTAAATTGCTCCGCATTCTCCAATTTGATCCCGCCGCCTGCTATAACTTTCACTCCTTTGGAAACGGAATTCAGCTCCTTTAAAAGTTCCAACCCTACTTCTGAGGAAGTTTCTTGACCTGAAGTCAGTACATAATCCACTCCCATTGCTTCCAATTGCTCGAAGGATTTGCGGGGGTTAGGTACCCAATCAAAGGCACGGTGAAACGTGAATCGCATAGGTCTTGAGGCTTTGATCAATTCTTGGGTACGATCAACATCCATCTCAAAATCTGGAAGCAAAACCCCAGAAACAATACCTTCTACACCTAAATCCTTGCAAACCTGTATATCCTGCATCATAGTCCTGAATTCCCCATCGTTAAAGGTAAAATGTCCTCCACGCGGTCTAACAAGTACATGCACCGGGATTTTCAAAGCCTCTTTCACCAATGCAATCAATCCAGCGGAAGGCGTGATTCCACCAACCCCCAACTCGGAACAAAGTTCTATTCTATCCGCTCCAGCTTCTTGCGCGTTCAGCGCAGATTCCAGTGAATTGGCACAAACTTCTACCAGCATATTCCTATATTTATGAACTCAAAATAACAACAAAAATATTGACTTCCGATGCTGCAAAATTCGGAACGAGAAAAGCAGCCGGAACAAACCATCCAAACCTTAACTATCCATGCAAAGAAGAAAGTTTCTTAAAAAATCTGGCTTGACCACGGCGGGACTATTGTCCGCTCCCGTTTTGGCTTCTTGTAAAACCGAAACCGCAAAGGCACCCACTTTATCCGAAACCAAAGCTGTAAAACCCATTGTTATTTGCACTTGGAACTTTCAAAACGCTTCAGCCAAGGCTTGGGAGGTACTAAGTAGTTCGGGCAGTTCGCTTGATGCCGTGGAGGCCGGGGTAATGGTGGAAGAGGCAGATACCAGCAATCAAACTGTGGGTGTAGGGGGCAGACCTGATCGTGAAGGCAGGGTTACCTTGGATGCTTGCATTATGGACAAAGATGCCAATTGTGGCGCAGTGTTATGCATGGAAAATATAGCCCACCCTATTTCCGTGGCCAGAAAGGTGATGGAAGAAACTCCCCATGTAATGTTGGCAGGATTAGGCGCTGAACTCTTTGCTTACGAACAGGGTTTTGAGAAAACCAATTTGCTTACTGAGCAATCCAAAAAAGAATGGGAGGAATGGAAAAAAACGTCCAAATATGAGACCATTATCAATATTGAAAATCACGATACCATTGGGATGTTGGCCATTGATGAAAACGGGGACATTGCCGGGGCCTGTACCACAAGTGGTATGGGTTATAAAATGGCCGGTCGCGTAGGGGATTCACCTATAATAGGTGCCGGTTTATTTGTGGATAACGAAGTTGGAGGAGCTGCAGCCACGGGAGTTGGAGAGGAAGTGGTACGGACAGTGGGCAGTTTTTTGATCGTGGAGCTCATGCGTCAGGGAAAATCACCCCAAGAAGCTTGCGAAGAAGGGGTTAAGCGCATCATGAAAAAAAATGAAGGCCGTAAAGATTTCCAGATTGGCTTTATCGCAGTGAACAAAAAGGGGGAGACAGGGGGTTACTGTGTACATCCGGGATTCACCTATCGGGAGTATTCAGATAAAGGGCATGAGAACAAAACGGTAGAAAGCTTCTATCAAGGTTAGACAAGAGATACTGGACCGCTTCGCTCCTGGATACAAGACACAAGACACAAGACTTCTTGGCTCTTTTTTCTTGATTCCAACTTCTTTTTCTACCTTTAAAAACTGTGCGACCACAATAGCAAAACAAGCTTCGCATTTTTAATTTCATTTATCTAACCCAACACTATGTCCGATCAGAAAAGACTCTTCCTTCTGGATGCCTACGCTCTCATTTTTAGGGGTTATTACGCCTTGCTGAAAAATCCTAGAATAAACTCCAAGGGCATGGATACTTCTGCCATCATGGGGTTTGTGAATTCCCTCTTTGATGTGATCAAACGGGAAAAACCGGACCACCTTGCCGTATGTTTTGACAAGGGCGGAAGTGTAGAACGAACCGAACTTTTTGAGGAGTACAAAGCCAACCGGGACGAAACACCGGATGCCATTCGAATAGCGGTTCCCTATATCCAGGATATTTTAAGGGCCATGAATATTCCCGTGGTGGTCTTGGAAGGTTATGAAGCTGATGATATTATCGGCACTCTGGCCAAACAGGCGGAAAAAGAGGACTATAAAGTTTTTATGGTTACCCCGGACAAGGATTTTGGGCAACTGGTTTCCGAGAACATTTTCATGTATCGCCCAGCACGAATGGGCAATGGAATTGAAATTTGGGGTATACCAGAAGTTCAAAAACGCTTCGGTGTAGTGCGTCCTGAACAGGTAATTGATTATCTGGGAATGATGGGCGATGCTAGTGACAATATTCCAGGACTTCCTGGAGTAGGTGATAAAACTGCCAAAAAATTCCTGGCCGAATACGATTCTTTGGAAGGGCTTTTGGCCAATACGGACCAGCTCAAGGGAAAAATGAAGGAGAAAGTGGAAGCCAATGCCGAGTTGGGTCGGTTATCACGGAAGCTGGCCGAGATCAAAACGGATTGCGATGTTACTTTCAATGCGGACGATTATGAAATGTCTGAACCGGATGGAAACAAAGTACAGCAGATTTTTGATGAGTTGGAGTTCAGAAGACTAAAGGAGCAATTCATTAAGATATTTTCTGGTGAAGCTGAAGCCCCGGCCTCAACTGCACCTACCCAAGGAAAGCCTGCTGCCCCCAAACCACAAGCCGCCGGTAGTGGCCAATTCAGTTTGTTTGGTGCAGACCCCAGTGCGGCCCCGGCCACCATCAAAGATGCCAATAGTAGAAATACGGTATCAGATGTTCCCCATTTGTACCAAAGCATAGTTCCCGGTCTTGGCCTTCAAATTTTTATGGAGAAACTGATGCAACAAACTTCGGTTTGTTTTGATACGGAAACCACCTCCATTAATCCGTTGGAAGCAGAACTTGTGGGAATCGCGTTTAGCTGGGAGGCCAAAAAAGGCTTTTATGTACCAATTCCTGAGGAGCGGGAAAATGCTATGGAAATATTGGAAACACTGCGACCATTTTTCGAATCCGAGGCCATAGAAAAGGTAGGGCAAAACCTAAAATACGACATCAAAGTGATGAAAAATTATGGGATTGAGGTCAAAGGAAAACTCTTTGATACCATGCTGGCCCATTACCTTATCAATCCAGATATGCGTCACAATATGGATGTTTTGGCCGAGACCTACCTCAACTATACCCCAGTTTCCATCACCGAGCTTATTGGTAAAAAAGGAAAAAATCAATTGAGCATGCGTCAAGTTCCTTTGGATAAGCAAAAGGAGTATGCCTCCGAAGATGCCGATATCACCCTTCAGCTAGCTGAGCATTTCAGACCCGAATTGGCAGAAGCAAAAACCGACGAGCTTTTCGAAAATATTGAAGTTCCATTGCTAAGGGTTCTAGCCGACATGGAAACCGAAGGCATCAATTTGGACAAAGATTTTCTAAATGATTTATCCGAAGTACTCGACAAGGACATCAAATCCCTAGAACAAAAAATCTATGATGCTGCCGGGGTACAATTCAACATTGCTTCACCCAAACAGTTAGGTGAAATCCTATTTGAGCAAATGAAATTGGTGGACAAGCCCAAGAAAACCAAAACGGGTCAATATTCCACAGCGGAAGATGTGCTTTCCTATTTGGCGAAAGATCATGAAATCATCCAAAACGTTTTGGACTTTAGAGGTCTAACCAAACTTAAAAGTACCTATGTGGATGCGTTGCCCAATGAAGTTCAGCAACATAGCGGCAGAGTCCATACCGATTATATGCAAACCGTGGCCGCTACCGGACGATTGAGCAGTAATAATCCCAATCTGCAGAATATTCCCATCCGAACGGAACGGGGAAGACAGGTTCGTAAAGCGTTTATCCCAAGAGATGAAAACTACACCTTGCTTGCCGCGGATTACTCCCAGATAGAGCTCCGCATCATTGCGGCTTTAAGTGAGGAGGACACCATGATAGAAGCGTTTAAAAATGGAGAGGATATCCACGCCTCCACGGCATCCAGAGTTTTCAATGTCCCTATTGAAGAGGTAACCCGGGAACAACGGGGCAATGCCAAAACTGTCAACTTCGGAATCATTTATGGGGTTTCAGCATTTGGACTAAGTAATCAAACGGATCTTAGCCGAACCGAGGCGAAAGAGCTTATTGAGACCTATTACAAAACCTATCCGAAACTTCGGAATTATATGGGAGACCAAGTAGACTTTGCCCGCGACAACGGCTATGTTCAAACCGTATTGGGCCGAAGAAGATATTTGAAGGATATTAACGCGGGTAACCAAGTAGTGCGGGGTGCAGCGGAACGAAACGCGGTTAACGCACCCATTCAGGGGAGCGCTGCAGACATCATCAAAATTGCCATGATCAACATCCACAAAAAACTCACCGAAGGTGGGTTTAAAACCAAGATGCTGTTGCAGGTTCACGATGAATTGGTTTTCGATGCCTATAAACCCGAGTTGGAAGAAGTCAAAAAGTTAATCAAAACCGAAATGGAAAATGCCTATGAACTGGCGGTTCCGCTTGACGTAGAAATGGGTCTTGGGGATAATTGGCTGGAGGCACATTAATCTCACTATTTTAATATGTCAAGAATTCCACAGATTGCATTACTTGTTCTGGCAACCCTATGCTTGATTTCAAAACTTAATGCCCAAGAACCGGCTAAAAAACCCAACATTATCTATTTTCTGGCTGATGACCTGGGTTATGGTGAGGTTGGCGTTTATGGACAGGAAAAAATCAAAACCCCGCACATTGATGCCTTGGCCAAAGAAGGTATGTTATTTACCCAGCATTATTCTGGAGCACCCGTTTGTGCCCCAGCCCGTTACATTTTGATGACCGGTAAACATGCGGGACATGCCTACATCCGAGGAAATGATGAATGGCGGGAACGTGGAGAGGTTTGGGACTACAAGAAAGCCTTTACCAATACCAAGCTGGAAGGACAACGGCCAATTCCTGAAAACACGATTACCTTGGCAAAAAAACTTAAAGAAGCCAATTATGTCACTGGAGTGTTTGGCAAATGGGGTCTTGGGGCTCCGGAAACCGAAGGAGTTCCTACCAAACAGGGATTTGATTCCTTTTACGGGTACAATTGCCAAAGACAGGCACACAATCTTTATCCCAGCCATCTATGGGAGAACGAGACAAAAGTTTATCTGAAAAATGAACTCATTGCTCCCCATGCCAAGCTGGATGCTTCGGTAGATCCCAAGGATGAGTCGAGTTATGATATGTACTATCAAACCGATTATGCCCCTGAATTGATTCATAAAAAAGCACTTTCGTTTATAGAGCAGAATCAAGACAGTAATTTCTTTCTTTATTACGCCTCCCCCCTTCCTCATCTGCCCCTACAGATTCCAAAAAAATACGCTGCTCCGTACAGAGAACAAATTGGTACTGAAGATCCATATGTTGGGGACAAAGGTTACTTCCCGAACCCTTATCCCCGGGCAAGTTATGCTGCTATGATTACTTTGTTGGACCAGCAGCTGGGAGAACTGGTTGCCAAACTCAAGGAGTTGGGGCTTTATGAAAACACTTTAATTATGTTTTGCAGCGACAACGGCCCTACCTACACAGGGGGTGCGGATTTTGAATATTTCGAGAGCTCAAAACCTTTTACCAATGGCGCCGGCAGAACCAAGGGGCACGTTTACGAAGGTGGTATCCGGGTTCCTTTTGTAGCCAGTTGGCCTGGACAGATTAAAGCGGGAAGTGTGTCCGATCATATTTCCGTTTTCTATGATGTACTGCCCACACTTTGCGACATAGTGGATGTTGCACTTCCCCAAATTGTGGATGGCGTTAGTTTTAAACCAACGCTGTTGGGTTCCGAACAAAAAGAACATGATTTTCTTTATTGGGAATTCCCTAGTTATAAAGGGCAGCAAGCTGTTAGAATGGGCAAATGGAAAGGCGTCCGGAAAAACATTTTTGAAGGCAATCTTAAAATAGAGCTCTATGATTTGGAGAACGACCTTAAGGAAGCAAACGATCTGGCGGACCAATATCCAGAGGTTGTTGAAAAAATAACCCGAATCATGGAGCAGGAGCATGAGCCAGCGATCAATGATCGCTTTAAGTTCGCAGAGCTGGGAGATAAGTAACTTCCTCCTGTCGCGAATTGCGCAGAAAGGCATTTAATTCATAAAATCCACACAATTATGGAATCCGAAGCATTGGCAAAAGAGTGGTTTCGACTTTGGGAAACCGGTGAGTTCGAGGATTTACCTATCTCCGATGAATTTATACACACTAGTCCCTATGGGACCATTGAGGGAAAAACAGCCTATCTGGATTTGGTAAAAGTAAACAAGGACAAATTCTTGGGGCATACGTTTGAAATTCATGACTTGATTTCGGATTTAAACAAAGCATGCATCCGATACACGGCCATAAAAGAAGCTTTTAGGTTGGAGGTCACGGAGTGGCATTATACCAGGGACAGTCTTATCTATAATATAGTTGCCTACTATAATATTGAAGGTGAAATCAATAAGGACAGAAAACTGTCCATGCCCGATTGAATTCAATTAAATATGATCATCTGTAATAGCTACACCTCATTGGAGTAGTAGTTGTAACCTATCTGGACCAGAACCTTTAGGAATATTTCAAAGTCCTGATTGTCCAAATCCTTGATTGCGAGTTTACGAAGGTTCACTGCATGGGGCAAAACCAATTTGATAATCCTCTTCCCTTTTCGGGTAAGCTCCAATTTGAAGCGTTTTTGATCCCCATCAAAACGAGTTTTACTTATCCACCCTTTTTTCTCCAGTTTTCCAATAACCCTAGAGGTCGTCGCACGATTTCTAAAGTTGGAACGCACAATATCCCTTTGGGAAGCGGTCTTGCCCAATTCGGATATACGGTGCAAAATCACCCATTGCTCAATGGTCAAATCCACTCCAAGTTCTTCAAACTTCTTTAGATAGGCTTCCTGAATTCTTCTTAGAACCAAGTCCAAATGAAGCCCAATACCCGATATTTCATCAATTTGATTCAGCATTCACTACGCATGTTTTCGTCCATCACCTTTTGAAAATCACCTTACTAATGTATCCATTTTCACCCATCGGGTAAAACCCTCCTCAATTTTAACAAAAATTATGGTTCCATTCTCTAAATATCCGCTCAAATTTCATATTTTTGTTGCATTAACAACAATTTTTATCTTACATCAAAATATAACACCTATGGAAACTACTGCAATCCCTAAAATTCATGACTCCGCTCAGGATTTTATGCCAATCAATGGCACCGATTACATTGAGCTCTATGTGGGCAACTCCAAACAAGCGGCCCATTTCTATAAGACCGCTTTTGGTTTTCAATCTTATGCTTATGCTGGTCTGGAAACCGGACTTACTGATCGCGAAAGCTATGTAGTAATCCAAGACAAGATTCGCTTGGTGCTTACTTCTCCCCTTAAAAGTGGGACAGACATTGGCAGACATATTGACCAACATGGTGATGGTATCAAGGTAGTTGCCCTTTGGGTAGATGATGCCACTTATGCTTACAATGCGGCCATGGAAAGAGGGGCCAAGTCATATATGGAACCGGAAGTGATGGAAGATGAAACCGGTAAGATTGTACGATCCGGAATCTACACCTACGGAGAGACCGTTCATATTTTTGTAGAACGCAAGGATTACGAAGGCACTTTTATGCCAGGATTCAAGAAATGGGAAACCCCAGACTATAATCCAGAATCTACCGGCTTAAAATATGTTGATCATATGGTAGGCAACGTAGGATGGAACAAAATGGATTACTGGGTAGAGTTCTATGAAAAAGTAATGGGCTTCGTGAACATTCTCTCTTTTGATGACAATGATATTTCCACAGAATACACCGCCTTGATGAGTAAGGTAATGAGTAACGGAAATGGACGCATCAAGTTCCCAATCAATGAGCCCGCCGAGGGCAAAAAGAAATCCCAGGTTGAGGAGTACCTTGATTTTTATGAGGGTGAGGGTGTGCAGCACATTGCGGTGGCCACAGATGATATTATTACCACAGTGCGACAATTGAGAAGTCGTGGGGTTGAATTTCTTCGTGTCCCTGACACTTACTACGATGCCGTTATGGATCGGGTAGGAACAATTGATGAGGACATTGCTCCACTTAAAGAACTTGGCATCCTGGTAGATCGTGATGATGAAGGCTATTTACTACAGATTTTTACCCGTCCTGTCGAACCAAGACCGACCATGTTCTTTGAAATCATCCAAAGAAAAGGTGCACAATCGTTTGGAAAAGGTAACTTTAAGGCACTGTTCGAAGCTATTGAACGCGAACAAGAAGTAAGAGGTACTTTGCATTAATTAAGTTAAGAGTGTTGGGTTATGAGTTAAGGTACATTATTGTCTACTTGAAACTCATAACTCTTAACTCGCAACTCAAAACTAAAATCCATGCCGATTTATCATAAACTTGGAAGAATTCCACAGAAAAGGCATACCCAATTCACCAAGCCGGACGGAAGTCTGTATTACGAGCAATTGTTTGGCACCATTGGTTTTGATGGGATGTCTTCTCTAATCTATCATGAGCATAGGCCCACACAGGTGTCCGCAATTGGTGATTCTATTGATGTTAATCCAAAAATAGCCGTGAGCCACAACATTGCTTCCCGTAAATTAATTGGGTTCGATGTAAAGCCAAAAGATGATTTTTTGGATGCCCGAGAACCGCTTTTGGTCAACAGTGACGTACATATTGGACTGGCAGCTCCAAAAAAATCCCTAAACGAGTATTTCTATAAAAACTCGGATGCCGACGAAATGTTGTTCATCCATAAAGGAACGGGGACATTAAGAACATTTTTGGGCAATATTCATTTCGAATATGGAGATTACCTCATCATTCCCAGAGGGATGATCTATCAAATAGAATTTGATTCCGAAGACAACCGCATTTTATATGCCGAGTCCTTCCACCCTATTTACACCCCAAAAAGGTATCGTAACTGGTTTGGTCAATTATTGGAGCATTCCCCTTTCTGCGAACGGGATTATAAACTACCCCAAGACCTAGAAACCTATGATGAAAAAGGCGAATTTGTCATCAAGGTAAAAAAACAGGGCATGCTACACAGTTTGGTTTATGCTACTCACCCTTTTGATGTAGTGGGTTGGGATGGATACAATTTTCCTTACGGGTTCTCTATTCACAATTTTGAACCTATTACGGGGCGCGTGCACCAACCGCCTCCTGTGCACCAAACTTTTGAAACTGGTGCCTTTGTCATCTGCTCGTTCTGTCCAAGGTTGTACGACTATCACCCAAAAGCCATTCCAGCACCATATAATCATTCCAACATAGACTCCGATGAAGTGCTGTACTATGTGGATGGGGATTTTATGAGTCGAACAGGGATTGGCCCAGGATATATTTCCTTGCACCCCGCAGGAATTCCGCATGGTCCACATCCTGGCACCTACGAAGCAAGCATTGGCAAAAAAGGCACGGAAGAACTTGCCGTAATGATAGATACTTTTAAACCACTACAAATTACTGAGAATGCACTCAAGATTGACGATGGAAGCTATTATAAATCTTGGGTGGAATAAATCACCGGATAATGTCACCTCAAGCGCAGTCGAGAGGTCTTAAGAAGTTCTAGACTGCGCTCGAACCGACATCTTTTATAGATAAACAAATGATTATCAACATACCTGAAAATTCAGATTTTTCAATACACAACCTCCCATTCGGGATTTTTTCCACTGAAGATAGAAGCCCGAGGGCAGGAATAGCAGTCGGAGAACATATTTTAGACCTGGCTGCAGTCGCAGAATTGGATGTCTTCGAGTTTAATACCGCAGTTCTGGAGAAGGACACACTTAACGACTTTATCGCTTTGGGAAAATCCATTACCAAAAAAGTTAGGATTGACATTCAACATTGGTTAAAAGATGAAGGTTCAATTTTGGCCGGAAAACCGGAGCTTTTTGTCCTCCAGTCCGAAGCGCAAATGCATATGCCTGTCTCGATAGGAGATTACACGGATTTCTATTCCAGCATTGAACACGCTACCAATGTGGGCATGATGTTCCGTGATCCAGAAAATGCACTTTTGCCTAATTGGAAGCACATTCCTGTGGGGTACCACGGAAGAGCCTCTTCCATTATTTTAAGTGGCGAACCTATCCACAGACCTAAAGGTCAAGTTTTGCCTAAGGATGCTTCAACTCCAGTGTTCCAAGCATCAGCCCGCTTGGATTTTGAGCTGGAAATGGCGTTTATCACAGGCAAAAACACAGCCCTGGGTGAGACTGTTTCCACAGCGGAAGCCGAGGACTACATTTTTGGCATGGTACTTTTCAATGATTGGTCGGCCAGGGATATTCAAAAGTGGGAGTATGTTCCCTTAGGGCCATTTTTGGCCAAGAACTTTGCCTCCTCCATTTCGCCTTGGATCGTAACCATGGAGGCTTTGGAACCCTTCCGGGTTGCCGGACCCGCCCAAGAGCCCAAGGTGCAATCCTATCTGGAGTTTGACGGCAACAAAAACTACGACATCAACCTGGAAGTTGCCTTGCAACCTGATGGAGCGGAAGAACAGATTATTTGCAATTCCAATTACAAATACATGTATTGGAACATGGCACAGCAATTGGCACACCATACGGTGAATGGCTGTAATATCAATGTTGGGGACTTGTACGGTTCGGGAACTATCTCAGGGAAAGATGAAAATTCCTATGGATCTATGCTGGAACTGGCCTGGATGGGGACCAAACCCCTTCAAATGAAGGATGGTACTGAACGTAAGTTCGTCCAGGACGGAGACACCGTGATCATGTGCGGGCATGCCACGAAAGATGGGGTTCGTGTTGGCTTTGGAGAGGTTTCCACTAAGGTGCTTCCGGCAAAATAGATTTATCTTAGCATAACATAAATCCAATCCATGTCCAGCATAAAGACCATTGATCCCAATTCCATTTCCCAACCTGAATTGCATTCGTACTTGCTTACCGCTGTAGCCCCTAGGCCAATCGGGTTTGTAAGTACCATTGATTCCGCTGGAAATGTGAATTTAAGCCCATTCAGCTTTTTCAATGTTATTAGTTCAAATCCTCCCATCATGATATTTTCTCCGGCCAGAGGCAGGAACAATATGCCTAAACATTCGCTTCAAAATGTTCAGGAAGTTCCGGAGGTGGTCATCAATATTGTGGATTTTCCAATTGTAGAGCAAATGTCGCTCTCCAGCACGGCCTATGATAAGGACGTCAATGAATTTGTCAAATCCGGACTGACCCAGGTGCCCAGCAAAAAAGTAAAACCTCCAAGAGTGGGAGAATCTCCGGTTTCGTTTGAGTGCACCATAGATCGAATCATTGAATTGGGCGATGGCCAAGGAGCTGGCAACCTCATCATGGCAAAGGTTGAATTGATACATATTCAGGATCAATTTTTGGATGAGGAGGATAAACTGGATCCCTTAAAATTGGACTTGGTGGGAAGAATGGGCGGAAGTTGGTATACCCGAGCCAGCAACGCTTCACTTTTTGAAATTCCCAAACCCATTAGAACCAAAGGTATGGGGGTTGATGGATTACCTTCGGGAATCAGAAACAGTACTGTTTTAACTGGTAACAATTTAGGAAGACTGGGCAATTTGGAACAGTTGCCCACTGCGGATGAGATTGACAAGGTGGCTAAAGGTGACGAAATCCGTATGATGCAAAAGAAATTGAACGGAAATCCACAGAAATTTAAAAAAGAACTGCACTGGTTATCACAACGTATGTTGATGGAAGAACAAACCGAAAAGGCATTGGCGGTTCTTATGTATGCTGAAAAACTTGAAGCATGAGCAAAGGAATTGAGTCTATATTCAAACCGTATCTACAGCCCAAAAAAGCATATGAAGGTGGAAAAGGCATCCCTCCTTCCAAGGGCAAAAAAATATACAAGCTTTCTTCCAACGAGAATCCGTTGGGACAATCTCCCAAAGCAACGGAGGCCCTGCTCAAGGCCGCCCAAAACGTACATATTTATCCCGATCAAACAGATATTAGACTGCGAGAAGCTTTGGCAAAGGATTTTGATCACCAACTATTGGCTGATCAGTTCATCTGCGGCAACAGCGGTTCCGAGATTATTGATATGATCTTAAGGGCATTTGTCAATGAGGGTGATGAGGTCATTTTTTCCAATCCCTGTTTTCTGCCCTATTCTGTTTTTTCCAGATGGTACGGCGCTGTTCAAGTGGATATCCCACTATTGGAACCCGATTACACCTTGGACTTGGAAGGTATTTTAAATGCCATTGGCCCAAAAACAAAAATTATCTTTTTGACCAGTCCCAATAACCCTACGGGCACCTATATTCCAAAGTCGGTCCTCGATGATTTTTTCCATCGAATTCCAAATAACATTTTGGTGGTTTTTGATGAGGTTTACCGACATTTTGCCAACGCATCGGATTATATTACCGCTTTACCATATGTTCAACAAGGTTTTAACATTATCGGAATCAATAGTTTTTCCAAGACCTATGGATTAGCCGGACAGCGTATTGGTTATGGGTATTCCACTGAAAAAATTGCGAAATACCTTAGACAAATTCACAAACCCTTTCTGTTGCCACTTACTTCCCTTGAAGCTGGCATTGGCGCTTTGGAAGACGAGAATTTCATCCAAAAAACAGTGGAAACAGTTCATGAAGGCCGTGAATTTCTTTCCGAAGCTTTTGATCAACTAGGCATTGTTTACTGGCCTTCCCAAGCCAATTTTTTTCTGATAGACCCTCCATTACCTGAATTCGAGTTTACCGAAATCTTGATGGAGCAAGGTATCATGGTTAGACCCGTTTCACAGTTTGGTGCTCCCGGAAAGGTGCGCAT
This sequence comes from Flagellimonas algicola, assembly GCF_005937185.1. Lineage (GTDB taxonomy): Bacteria > Bacteroidota > Bacteroidia > Flavobacteriales > Flavobacteriaceae > Flagellimonas > Flagellimonas algicola. The sequence continues at coordinate 88,872 of NZ_VCNI01000002.1, forward strand.
CACCATTGGTGATCATGAGGCCAATAAAGCGTTAGTTAACGCTTTGCAAAAAATAAAGCCCCAAGGATAAACCAAGGGGCCATTTATATCTACTTAAAAGTTTCCTATTCCTCTTCCACTTGTTTGATAAAGACAGCCTCGGCACCATCATAATTATTTTCATCGACATCAGCACCATCTATGATCAGGGTATTTTCATCCTCCATGACAATGGTTATGGTTCTTTCTTCCATGGCTTCATCCGATAGGGTAAGTTGGTCGTCTTCCAGCGTCCAAGTTGCTGCCTCTTCATCCATCTCAGCAGGACAAGGTATTTCCAATCCACCAGATCCGGCATTAATGGACAAGTGATCTACCTTGCTTTCAGAAACAGAAGATCCGTCATCGTTAAACGTCAAAGTGATAAGGTCACATTCGTTTTCTGTCAAGTATTCCAAGATTTGTTTGGCAAAGTTCAACTGATCATCATTCAGGGTTTCATCAAAACGCAAGTCGGACAAAAGCCATTCACCGACCAGATTATCATAGGAGACTACATTTTCAACATTGTCATCACTGGTATCATCATTGCTGGTATCGTCCGTGTCCGATTCATCATTTGTATCATCAGAGTCATCATCGGAACCTTGCTCCATATTTGGATCCAAATCGGCATCATCCGTACTGTCGGTAGAGCAGGAAAACACCAAGGCCAATGCCAAGAAAAGTAAAAGGTAAGTTCTTTTCATCGTATTTAGTTTGTGGGGTTTACATTGCAGATAACGCAAAATCCAATTAAATAGTACTGAAAAGCCCCATGGAATCAGAGTACAAACCTATAGGTTGCCTTTAACAAAAAGATGTTTTGTGGTTTCTGACCGAAGATATTGTCTCCCAAACTTGGCAGCAGTCCTGCAGTGGGATCTCCGGATTGGGATACATCTTGGGACCAGACCAGAAAAATCTCCGAACCTGGGATATACTCCCATCTAACCACCAGGTTAGAGCGGAATTGCACAAAAGAAAAATCAGGGTCATCAAAGGTAAAATCCACATCCCCATCCAAATCATCATCCACAGAGAACACATCCTCCGAAAAGCTTAATTGCTCCGGGACGTAAGCCGTGAATCGGTCTTCAAAAGTCTTGGCACTAGCATTGGAGATATGTTTGAAGTTGGAATAACGACCTCTGGAAATAAACGGTTGTCCCCAATATTGAATCGTTAAATTAGGGCTAATGTTGTAATTCAAACGAAGGGACATACTCAAAGTACGCTGATTGACCTCCCCGTTCAGATATCGAGCCGAGCCATTAACTTCATCAAAATTGTCAATGTACTGGAGTTTGTTATGGTTGATGCTCAAGGAGGGAAAGGCAGAAATACGCAGCGCATTGACAGGCTGATATACAAACCCCGCTTCTATCAAATAAAATTTTAAGGAGTTGTCCACTGTCTTTGTTCCTCGATGGAAGGCACTAAAGCGAAGCTTTTTTCTATTGTCCGTATTTATACTGTTCCAAAAACTTATCCACGGGGATGATCTTAGTCTTGGGCCGCCGCGTAAGGCAAAGTTGTCGTATTCGATGGGTGCATAATTGAATCCAATGTTGGTAAACCAATTGTTTTTCCAGTTTTGCCAACTGTTGGTATTGAACTGTAGGTAATTATGGTTCCCACCAAAATCCCAGGCCGTCCAGTGGTTGTAATTGATGCCCACCCTTCTAAAAGTGCTATCAGGTTTAAGGGTTTGATATCCAATCCAGGTATAGTGTCTGATATCGTCGGATTGACGTTGAAATCCAAGATCGTTTATTTCCAGTTCAGGAGATCGCCACGTACCTCCGGATTCAAACTTCCAGTGCCCGTTTCCAACTTTTCCAATTTGAACATTTCCTCCAGTACCTGATAATGAAGTCCTTTCCGAGTCCAACGCCACATGATCCGCGTCTACTCGTTGAAATAAATGCGTAATGGATTCTTGGGTGTTTTGTATGGCCTCCTCACTTCCTTTAACATGACTAAATATCACATTGCCCTCCACATACCAATCCCTATTGGCCCACTGATGTTTAAAATCCAATCCTCCCGTAAATGCGGATTTATGAAGAAAATCCAGATCCTGTGTAAGATTGTCCCGATTTGTTGCAGTGAAAATCCCGCCGATGTACGAATTTCTGTCATTAAAATCCTTTTGGAGTCGGCCCACAAAATAATTCGTCAATGGTTCAACCATTTCCCTACGCCCTTCCCCACTTTCATTTCTGATGGCAGCATATCTCTTTGCTGTCACACTTTCCAGGACCCCAATGGCCCAGCCATCCTTGGTTTTACCGCTAAATTTTGCGGCTCCAATAATGGGCGTCTTATCCGGTTGATCTATAAATTCATTATCCGCAATATCAATGGATCCTTGAGGACTCCTGCCTATTCTTCTGGAGTAAAATAGATTATCAAATCCAAAGGTGTTGCCTGCTTCTGATTCTGACAACCTGAAATCAAATATGTTTTTGTTCTCAACGAAAAAAGGTCTTTGCTCCCTAAAAAAGATTTGAAAACCGTCCAAGGCAATAGCTGATGGGTCGGCTTCCACTTGACCAAAGTCAGGATTTACAGTTAGATCCATGGTCAGGTCATTGGTCACGCCAATCTTGGCATCCAGACCTACGGTGAATTCACTTTCGTTACCATCCCTAAAGGGATTTCCATCTTCTGCCTCATAGGTCTCACCACTGGTAACCGTGTAGGGTTGAATCTCCAATTGCTTTTGGGGCTCCATGTTCTTTAATCCATGTAGTTCCCCAAACTCACTGACCCAACCTGGCTGGTCTATGGGTTTTCGCTGCCAAACGGAACGTTCTTCCGCCCTAAATATCCTTCGGGTGGATTGCAAGCCCCAAACTTGATTTTCGGAAGAACCGAATTTTAGTTGACTTAATGGAATTTTGAACTCAGCTGTCCAGCCTTCGTCATCAATATTGGTTTTAGTATACCAAATGGGGTTCCAACTTTCATCCCAGTTGTTGCCGTTGTTAGAAACAAACTCGTCTCCCTTAACTCCAGATACACTTGTTGTAAATGAAAAAGCCGTACGCTTATCGTGATAACTATCAATATTGAACTCTATAAAATCGCCTTCAAAACCATCACGGCGGGACATCCGCTTTACAATTTTATCCGGTTCAGAATCGTAGCAGCGCACTCCTATATATAGGTTCTTGTTATCATACACAATTTTAAACCTGGTTTGGTGGGTTGGTGCGGTATTCTCATCGGGCTGCAATTCAATATAATCTCCAGCCCATTCCACGAGATTCCAAACCGGGTCATCCAAACGACCATCAATAGCAGGTGGCTGTTCTTTTCCTATGGAAGTTGTAACATAAATCTTCTTGGGAACTACGGCTGTTGAGTCCTGTGCTTTTAGATGAGAGCCAAAGAAAAGCAAAGGCACTAGGATGATTAGTCTGGACACTTTGAATGTTTTTTGATTGATTTGCTACCTTAAAGACCAGCAAATTTTGGAACAGTTACAGTGACCTTGAATATTTGGATGATTTTAACAAAAAGTAGCTTAGTTTTGTCCCTTCCAAAGCAACCATTTTAGTATTGAAACAAAAAGTCAAAAATATTCCCAATCAACCATTTGTAATTCAATCTAATAATTGTACATTTGCAGCCCGTAATTCGGGATAGGTTTTTAAATCACTAATATTCTAGAAGTGGACACATTAAGTTATAAGACTATTTCTGCCAATAAATCTACCGTTGACAAACAATGGTTATTGGTTGATGCTGAGGGAGAGACATTAGGTAGATTGTCATCTGTAGTAGCCAAGTTGCTAAGAGGAAAACACAAGCCAAACTTTACCCCCCATGTAGATTGTGGCGATAACATCGTTGTGATCAATGCTGAAAAAATTAACTTGAGCGGAAACAAATGGGCAGACAAAGAGTATCAAAGATACACTGGATACCCCGGAGGACAGCGTTCCACTACTGCACAAGAAATATTGGAAAAGCATCCGGAAAGACTTATTGAAAAGTCCGTTAAGGGAATGTTGCCCAAAAACAGATTGGGAGCTGATCTGTTCAGGAACCTTAAAGTATACGCCGGTGCGGAGCATGGTCAAGAGGCACAAAAGCCAAAAGCAATAAACTTAAACGACTACAAATAATGGAAGTGGTTCATAAGATCGGTAGAAGAAAAACTGCTGTAGCAAGAGTATATGTTTCCGAAGGAAAAGGAAACATCACCATAAACAAAAAGGAATTAAAGGATTACTTTACCACTGCTCCATTGCAATACAAAGTAAAACAACCTTTTGCCTTGACCGAAACTGAAGATACTTACGATGTTAAGGTAAATGTTTACGGTGGAGGAATCACTGGACAGGCGGAAGCTGTTCGTTTGGCATTGTCCAGAGCTTTGTGCGAAATAAATGAAGAGAACAGAACCGTTCTTAAGCCCGAAGGTTTGTTGACCAGGGACCCAAGAATGGTGGAAAGGAAGAAATTCGGTCAGAAGAAAGCCCGTAAGAAATTCCAGTTCTCCAAACGTTAGGATTTTCGGTGCATTTGCACCACATATTATAAGTTCATTGAAAACCCTGATGCATTTCAGGGTTATATTTTTAACCAAGTTGTCGTTGTTCCAAAAAGGAAAAAACGAACTTTTTGGAATTTAGTTTAGCATCTAAATGGGTTGGGCGCGCAGTATGCAACCACCAATCCATTGCTACTACAACGGAACGTAAACTAAGTACAGAAAAATGGCAAGTAACGTCGAAGTTAAAGACTTATTGGAAGCAGGTGTGCACTTTGGACACCTAACCCGAAAGTGGAACCCAAACATGTCTCCTTACATCTATATGGAGCGTAACGGGATTCACGTAATCAATCTCTACAAAACAGTAGCTAAGCTTGATGAGGCTAACGAGGCCCTCAAGAAAATTGCTGCCTCCGGTAGAAAAATTCTTTTTGTAGCCACAAAAAAACAAGCAAAGGATATTGTCGCGGACAAAGTATCCAAAATCAACATGCCCTACATCACTGAAAGATGGCCAGGTGGTATGTTGACCAATTTCGTAACCATTCGTAAGGCGGTTAAGAAAATGGCGGCCATTGACCGCATGAAAAAAGACGGAACTTTTAACACACTTTCCAAAAAAGAAAGATTGCAAGTAGACCGTCTTAGAGCAAAATTGGAGAAAAACTTGGGTTCCATTGCTGATATGACCCGACTGCCCGGTGCAATTTTCATCGTGGATACCATGAGAGAACATATCGCAGTTAAAGAGGCCCAAAAGTTAAACATTCCAATCTTTGCAATTGTAGATACCAACTCCGACCCAAGACCCATTGACTATGTAATTCCTGCCAATGATGATGCTGGAAAGTCTATAGAAGTAATCATGGGACAGGTAACGGATGCAGTTGCCGAAGGATTGGCAGAACGCAAAAACGACAAAGAGGAAAAAGAAGCCCCTGCCGCCAAGGAAGCACCAGCTAAAGAAGAAGCGCCAGCAAAAGCAGAGAAAGTAGAGAAAGCAGCTGAGCCGGTAAAAGAGGAAAAGCCTGCTGTTGAGGCCAAAAAAGAAGAGCCTAAGGTAGAGAAAGTTGAAAAAGAAGAAGCCAAAGAGGAGCCAAAACCGGCAAAGGCCAAAGCTGCCAAGGCTGATGACTTGACCAAAATAGAAGGTGCTGGACCCAAAGCTGCAGAAGCTCTTGTGAATAGTGGCATTGACACCTATGCAAAATTGGCGAAAGCGGATCCTGAGAAAATCAAGGAAATCCTAACGGAAGCCAGCTCAAGAATGGCACATTTGGATCCAACTTCTTGGCCAAAGCAAGCTCAAATGGCTGCTGATGGCAAGTGGGATGAGCTAAAGGAATGGCAAGATAACGCTAAAGGAGGCGTAGAATAATCAATTGATAACATTAGGCTAAAACAAAACACGCAGCATTGTGTTTGTTTTACATAAATTTTAAAAAAGATTTCCGCTTTTGCGGGAAAGACTAAAAATTCAAATTATGGCAAAGATTACCGCCGCAGAAGTAAATAAACTAAGAAAGACCACCGGAGCTGGGATGATGGATTGCAAAAATGCTTTGGTTGAAGCTGATGGTGATTTTGATAAGGCAATTGAAATCCTTCGTAAAAAAGGACAAAAAGTAGCTGCCAAAAGAGCGGACAGGGATTCCTCTGAAGGAGCTGCTATCGCAAAAGTAAATGCAGATAGCTCTACTGGAGTGATTATTTCCTTGAACTGTGAGACCGATTTTGTGGCCAAGAACGAAACCTTTGTTACCCTTGCCAACGATCTAGCTGATTTGGCTCTTGGGTTTGACAACAAAGATGCTTTCCTAGCCGCTCCGTTTAACGGAATGACCGTTGCTGAAAAATTGACAGAGCAAACTGGTGTGATTGGTGAGAAAATCGAGATTGGGAGCTTTGAGAAATTGGATGCCCCATTCGTTGGATCTTACATCCACGCTGGTAACAAAATTGCAACATTGGTTGGTTTGTCCGCATCTGTTGATGGTGCCGCAGAAGCTGCAAAGGATGTTGCCATGCAGGCTGCAGCAATGAACCCTGTTGCCCTCAACGAGGAAGGTGTAGATCAATCTGTTATCGATAAGGAAATAGAGATTGCCAAAGATCAATTGCGTCAAGAAGGAAAGCCAGAAGCCATGTTGGAAAATATTGCCAAAGGAAAACTAAAGCGTTTCTTTAAAGACAACACCTTGGTTAACCAAGCCTTTATCAAGGATAGCAAACAAAGTGTTTCACAATATGTTAAATCCGTGGATGCCAATTTGGAGGTAACCGGATTCGAAAGAGTAGCTTTAGGATAAAACCCTAAACCATAAAAGAAAAACGCTCCCAATTGGGAGCGTTTTTTGTTTGTGCAAAGGGCTATTTTATTTCGATTTTATCAATATATCTCCATTAAAGGTTTTGAACAGCATTTCCGGACCTCCTCCATTTATGGTGCCCCTGACCCATTGTTCAATCTTCACTTTATAGGTTCCAGAGGAAGAATTCTGGTTGACCTCAGGTTGGTTGGCAGCAACCTTCAAATCAAAATCCGTATAAATATCCCCCATGTCCGTCTTAGCCTTCACATCAGCCTTAAGACTGTTGGGAAAGGTAATGTCCAAATCTCCATTTAGGCTACTAAAAGCCATGTTGGCATCTTGGGTAATGCTCTGAAAATCCACCTTTACATCCCCGTTTACCGTATCTGCAGTAGCAGAACCACTGACACCTTCCAAGGTGATTTCTCCGTTAACATTGGTTATTTCCATTTCACCACTGATTCCTTTCACGCTAATATCACCATCATTGACTGTGGAGAGTTTAACCGAAAAGTCCTTGGGCACCTTTACCTGAAGGTGGGTCGCCTTGTTCCATTGCTCATTGATCACATGCACCACATTATCTTTTTCTTCGGCTCCAATGTTCAATGATGAACTTTTAATTCTTTTCAGACCCTTCTTTTCCCTGTGCCCATCGTCATGATCATGCTCCCCTCCAAAAGAAGCCTTGATCACCACTTCTTTACCGTCATAAGCTTCAACGGAAATGGAACCCGATATTTGGTCAATAACCAGTTTTCCGGCACTTTGCGGATTACTCAATGGCACCGTGAACAAATCAATACTATTTTCTTGTGCGGTACCCTCAACAATAAAAACGGCAACGGCCAGTAGTACTAATGCTTTTATATTTTTCATGACTTACATTTTTTTGATGAATACATTTCCATTTAAAGTTTCGAAATCGTGGTCTACCAACCCAGAACCTATTTGTACCACAGGTTTAGCTTCAAACCTATATTTGGGCTTATTCCCCTTTTCCATGGTCTTATCCGTTTTCATAAACTGCCTGTTCACATCAAAATCGGTATATAGCTCCCCATTCATACTTTTAAATGAAATGGAAGCGGACAATGCCTTTTGATACGAAATGGTTATATCCCCATTTAAGGAATAATAGGTTGAGGCGTTCTTAGGGTTAGCGGCATAGGATATGTTGACATCCCCATTGATACAATGTACTTTTGTGGTTCCTGTAATGTCGGTAAGGGTAATGCCTCCGTTGATATTCTCTGCGCGTACAACATCTCCCCGTGTGTTCTTAACGGTCACCTCTCCATCATTGACGGTACTTACATTGACGTGAATTTTGTTGGGCACTTTTATTTTAAAATTCAAGATATGCCCATAAGCAGGTTCATCGTGGTTGTTGCACCAATTGAATCTTAAGTTTTCCCCATCAAAATCCGCATAGGGAGCATCTGGATACAGAACTATTTGATTGACCTTCTCAATGATCCCTAGATTCAACTCTTGCTTTCCCAAGTCCAAATCCGCTTGGTTCTTTGCTGAAATGATTTTCTCCACCTCCACAACAACTTGGGTGCCGTCATAACCTTCAACAGTAATGTCTCCAAAGACATTCTTTACAATCAGTGTATGATCGGATTGGTTGGAAAAGGCTATTTCCTTCTTGATCATTTCCCTAAACTCCTTCTTTTGGGCATGTAACCCGGGCAAGGTCATTAACATGCTAAGACTTGCCATAAAAATTAATTGTTTCATCATTTTTTAATTTGACTGTTCGTGATTTGATTTTGCCTCAAGGGCGATTGATAAATAAACTAGATTATTGATTCTATTGAATTTTTGATTTTCTTCTGTACTGTGGTATCCAACTTTCTTTCCTGGAGCAATTGCCTAAAAGGTTCAATGGATGCTTTCTCTTGCAGGGCAACCATTAAGTTGGCCAATGTAATCTGAAGAATTGGCGATTCCTGATTTGGAATAGACTGCACCAACCCCTGACGCACCACCGGTTGGTCTACATAATTGGTCAAAGATTCTATGGCCGCCAAGCGCACATTCACGTTGGAATCCTGGTTAAGGGTTTGAAGCAATGCCCTGATTACAATTTCATCGGCATCTTCAAATTTGTTGGCTTCGCTTACGCCTTGCAATCGTTGATTGGCAGAAGGTTGTTCTAGCAAGGTCAAGACCAATTTCTGTCTAACACTTTCAGTTTCCTCATTGACCACCACATTGTCCACAGGTATCTCCTCGCTATTCGAATTCAAAAAATACCCCACAGCTATTCCCAGACTCAGGAGCAATAGTCCAAAAACCCATTGTGCCTTGGGGAATGGCCAAAGCCAAAGGGGAAACTTTTTGCTTGCAGATTTCTGGTGCTGCTTGTCCATTTCATTGGAAAGCATGTCAAAAAAAGTGGCATCCATGGCTTCAGAAGGTTCGGGTGTTTTTAGATTTCCCATCCTATCCCAAGTATCCATAAGTGCTTGCATTTCCATCTGTAATGCTGGATTATCTTGTAACACTTTTTCAAACTCGTTCATCTCATCTTCATGCATACTTCCCGATAGATAATCCATCATTTGTATTTTCAATTGCTCCTTATCCATGTCCTTAAACCGTTTCTAGTTGTAAAAAAATATTTCTTAACTCCTTCAAGGCCCTGTGTACTCTTACCTTGGCAGCACCTTCGGAACATCCAATGGTTTCTCCAATTTCCTTGAACTTCATTTCCCTGTATTTACTTAGCACCAACAACTCCCGTTTTTCATCCGGTAATTGCGCCATAGCCCTTTTTATTTGATAGGCCTTATCCTCCATATCTGCTTTATCCGAAAACCCATCCGTTACAACATGAACATCCTCGGGATCTGTTCCCGCTGCTATTTTGTTTCGTGCAGCTTTTTTGTGGTAGTCATAATTGACATTCCTGGCCATTCTGAACATCCAGGCCGCAAACGACCCATTTCCGGCGTACGAACTTCTATATTTGAGCATGCGTACGAAAACATTCTGAACCAAATCCTCACTAACTGATGGATTGTTGCCCAAGTTGTAAAAGAACCCAAAGAGCCGTTTTTTATGTCGCTCATACAACAAACCCAACTTATCCAAATCCCCGGATTTTACTTTGAGCATGAGCATGTCGTCGGTTAGGTTTTGCAATTTGATGGTGTTTTTTTGGCTTGTTGAATGATATACTGCCCATTTTTTGGATGGTTACAGAATCTATGATTTTTTTTGTTCAATTTGACGGAAAACCATCGCTAGTTCCACTAATTCCCATAAATATTTTTGATTATTTTTGTCCGGACTTCAAGATATCCTCAATGCAATACAAAAGAGTTTTACTAAAACTTAGTGGAGAAGCCCTAATGGGCGAACAACAATATGGAATAGATGCAAAACGGCTTGCTGAATATGCGGAAGACATAAAGGCCGTGATCGAAAAAGGAATTGAGGTTGCCATTGTCATTGGCGGAGGCAATATTTTTAGGGGACTTTCCGGAGCCAGCCAAGGCATGGATCGTGTGCAGGGAGATCATATGGGAATGTTGGCAACTGTCATCAATGGTCTGGCCTTACAAAGTGCCTTGGAACTTCAGGGAGTGGAGACCCGATTGCAATCCGCAATCAAAATCAACGAAGTTGCCGAGCCATTTATTAGGAGAAGGGCCATACGCCATCTAGAAAAAGGCAGGGTGGTCATTTTTGGAGGTGGAACCGGAAATCCGTATTTCACCACAGATTCAGCCGCTGTATTACGTGCCATTGAAATCAAAGCCGATGTTATTCTCAAAGGCACCCGGGTGGATGGTATTTACACTTCAGATCCGGAGAAGGACAAAACAGCGACCAAATTTGATTCCATTTCCTTTAACGAAGTCCTTTCCAAAGGGTTGAAAGTCATGGACACCACCGCTTTCACCCTAAGCCAAGAAAATGAGCTACCCATTGTGGTTTTTGATATGAACACAAGGGGCAACCTTATGCGAATAGTCTCTGGGGAGAACATTGGAACCGTTGTCAATCTCTAAATTTGGTACAAGGTTTGATGCCAGAAGTAAATATTTAAGATTATGAACGAAGAAGTAACTTTTATTCTTGACACCACCAAAGAAAGTATGGAAGGGAGCATATCCCATTTGGAAAAGGCCTTGGTTAAGATTCGTGCGGGTAAAGCCAGTCCTGTAATGCTTTCAACCGTAATGGTGGAATATTACGGGTCGCCCACACCGCTTTCCCAGGTATCAAACATCAATACTCCAGATGCACGGACCATATCCGTACAACCTTGGGAAAAGTCACTTCTTCCAGAAATAGAAACCGCCATTATGAATGCCAATCTTGGCTTTAATCCCATGAACAATGGTGAAATGGTCATTATCAACGTACCTCCTTTAACGGAAGAACGTAGAATACAACTGGTAAAGCAAGCTAAATCCGAGGCCGAGGATGCCAAGGTGGGCATTAGAAATGCTAGGCAAGATGCGAACAAGGAGCTCAAGAAGCTGGAAATCTCAGAAGATTTGTTGAGCAATGCGGAAGTTGATGTCCAAGAGTTAACCGACACCTTCAGCAAAAAAGTGGACGATATCCTTTCTGTGAAAGAGACAGAAATCATGAAGGTTTAGGCGCTTTAAACAACCCTTGGCGATCTTTAGGAACACAACCAATCATTTTCTACCTTTGCGCCCAATAAAAATCGTATGGTAGCAAAGCTTACAAGAGGATTTTGGCCCACGGTCGCACGTCTAATTCTGCGCAATAGAATCTTGATTCTTCTTGGGGTTGCCGCCTTTACGGTCTTCTTGGCCATGCAGTGGAAGAACATGCAGTTCTCCAATACGGAAGCCAACATTCTGCCAGATGACCACCCAGCTACGGTACAGTACAATGCCTTCAAGAGCATTTTTGGTGAGGAAGGTAATGCCATAGTACTGGCCATTAGGGATTCCGCTTTATTTACCCCCAGTAACTTCAATAGGTGGAACAAACTGAGCAAGCAATTGGATGCTTTCCCAGAAATTGACTACGTTATTTCCACAGACAATCTCAAAGTTCTAAGAAAAGATAATGAACAGCAGGTGTTTGTCATGGAGCCACTTATTGAGGAAACACCCCAGACCGAGGAGGAGATTAATGCCATAAGAACCCATCTTTTTAAGGAACTTCCTTTCTATGACAATCTGATCTATAACGCTGAAAGTGAAACCATCCAAACCATAATTTACCTGGATAAGGACATTATGAACACCGCCGTTCGGAATGAATTTATCCTCAATGATTTGGGAGATTTGGTCAAGATTTTTGAAGAAGAAACCAACTTGGACGTTCGTGTTTCCGGAATGCCATACATCAGAACTTGGAATACCAAATCCATTGTTGATGAAATTGGCATCTTTATAGTGGCCGCCCTTTTCGTAACATCCATTATTTTCTTTTTCTTCTTTAGGAGTTTTAGGGCAACCTTTATCTCCATGTTTGTTGTAATTATAGGGGTGATGTGGGCCTTCGGAATCTTGGGTCTTTTCCAATATGAAATAACCATACTCACAGCGCTTATTCCACCCTTGATCATTGTAATAGGAATCCCCAATTGCATCTTCCTGATCAATAAATACCAGCAAGAAGTCAAAAAACACGGGAACCAGGCCCTTTCGCTGCAGAGGGTCATCTCCAAAATTGGGAATGCCACTTTGATGACCAATATCACAACGGCTTCCGGATTTGCCACTTTTATAATTCTTGACAGCGATCTACTAAAGGAATTCGGTATTGTAGCTTCCATTAACATTGTTGGGATTTTTATTCTTTCCCTATTGATCATCCCCATTCTGTACAGTTTTATGCCGCTTCCCAAGACCAAGCACTTAAAACACTTGAACAAAAAGTGGATTGATATTTTCGTCAATTGGATGGAACATATCGTAAGAAATCATAGAATTGGCGTTTATATTACCTCGGTGATTGTTCTGGTATTGAGTATTATCGGGATTTACCAAATAGAAATTACCGGTAGTAGAATAGAAGACCTCCCCAAAAACACGCACTACTTTAAAGATATCCGCTTTTTTGAGGAAGAGTTTGATGGTATTATGCCCATGGAAATTGTGGTGGACACCAAGCGAAAAAATGGGGTTACCAAACCAGCCACTCTTAGGCGAATGAATCAATTGGGAACCGTTATTGAGGAAATACCGGAACTGTCCAAGCCAGTTTCCGTGGTCAATCTGGTAAAATACTCCAAGCAGGCGTTTTACAACGGTATACCTAAATATTATCAGCTCCCCACATCGCAGGAAAACACCTTTATCATGGATATGGTTAGAAAGTCATCAAGCGACGGTGACCTTCTTGAAAGTTTTGTGGATAGCACTGGGCAAACAGCCCGGTTGACCACCTATATGCGGGATGTGAAGATTGACCGTATGGAGGAAATTGAGAAAGATGTACAGGAATCCATCACCAAATTCTTTCCCTCGGAACGATTTAATGTATACATGACCGGTAAGGCCTTATTGTTTCTTAAGGGCACGAGATACCTAGTCAAAAATCTACTTTTGTCACTGGCTCTGGCTATTGGACTTATTTCATTGTTCATGGCCTATTTGTTCCGTTCGTTCCGAATGATAGTCATTTCATTGGTTCCCAACCTGCTTCCGCTAGTCATTACTGCTGGGGTAATGGGATATCTGGGTGTGCCCATCAAACCATCTACCATTTTGGTGTTCAGCATCGCATTTGGAATCTCAGTGGATGATACCATTCACTTTTTGGCCAAATACCGACAGGAACTGGCCACACACAAATGGCATATCAAAAGATCTGTATATGCCGCACTTCGGGAGACCGGGGTAAGTATGTTCTACACCTCCATTGTTCTGTTCTTTGGATTTTCCGTATTCATCATTTCAAGTTTTGGAGGCACTAAGGCTCTGGGGGGACTAGTATCCGCTACTTTACTCTTCGCCATGCTCGCGAACTTGATTCTGCTTCCGTCCTTACTGCTATCATTGGAACGAAGCATTGCCAACAAGCAAGTACTCAAAAAACCGCAGATAGATATCCTTCCGCAGGAAGAAGTCAATATCAAGGACAAATAGCCACAAGGACTGTTTTAATTGCAGTTTACGTGTTATCCTTTTTGACCAAAAAGCTATCTTTACCGCTTAATTTACCATAGATTATAATGAAGTCTTATTCTGTAAAAGAACTGCTTGCAAAGCAACCGATTGGAGAAAGTGTAGAGGTGAACGGATGGGTAAAAACCTTTAGAAGCAACCGTTTTGTGGCACTAAATGATGGGTCTACGATTCACAACCTTCAATGTGTCATCGATTTTGAAAATTTTGATGAGAATTTGCTTAAGCAGATATCCACTGGTGCTGCCTTAAAGATATCCGGGCCCCTTGTTGAAAGCCAGGGAAGAGGCCAGAGTGTGGAGATACAGGCAGCAGATGTTTTTGTCCATGGTACCGCTGATCCGGAAACCTATCCAATTCAACCCAAAAAACACTCTTTGGAATTTCTACGGGAAAAAGCGCATTTACGGGTACGTACCAATACGTTTTCTGCAGTAATGCGGGTACGATCGGCCTTGGCTTTTGCCGTTCACCAGTATTTTCAGCAGAATGGTTTCTATTATATGCACCCCCCAATAATTACAGGTTCCGATGCTGAGGGAGCTGGAGAAATGTTTAGGGTAACTACTCTGGAACCACAAAATACCCCTTTAACAGAAGACGGAGCAGTTGATTATTCCCAAGACTTCTTTGGAAAGGAGACCAACTTGACCGTTTCTGGGCAATTGGAAGCAGAAACTTATGCCATGGGATTGGGCAAAGTGTACACCTTCGGCCCCACGTTTAGGGCAGAAAATTCCAATACTTCCAGACACTTGGCGGAGTTCTGGATGATAGAACCGGAAATGGCTTTCTATGACCTGGACGCCAACATGGATTTGGCAGAGGATTTTATTCAATCCATTCTTACATATGTATTGGAGAACTGCAAGGATGACCTGGAATTTTTGGAAAAGCGTCTTTTGGATGAAGAAAAATCCAAGCCCCAAAACGAAAGATCAGAGATGGCGCTTATCGAAAAGCTTAAGTTTATTGTGGACAACAACTTTAAGCGTGTAAGCTACACGGAAGCTATAGACATTTTAAGAAACAGCAAACCCAACAAGAAAAAGAAATTCCAGTTCCCTATTAACGAATGGGGCGCAGACCTTCAAAGCGAACATGAGCGTTTCTTGGTGGAAAAGCACTTTAAGTGTCCCGTAATCCTGTTTGATTATCCGGCCAATATCAAAGCGTTCTATATGCGATTGAACGAGGATGGTAAAACCGTTCGGGCCATGGATGTTTTGTTTCCCGGGATTGGAGAAATTGTGGGAGGTTCGCAAAGAGAGGAACGCTTGGAAGTACTCCAACAAAAAATCAAAGCTCTTGATATTGATGAGAAGGAGTTGTGGTGGTATCTAGATCTTAGACGTTTTGGAACCGCCGTTCACAGTGGATTTGGCCTTGGATTTGAAAGGATGGTCCAATTTGCCACGGGAATGGGAAATATCCGCGATGTCATCCCCTACCCTAGGTTCCCACAAAATGCGGAATTTTAATAGGATTGCGTAATTTTATAAGAAAGCAATACGGTAGTTTTTTATGCTAAAACAACATCTTCAATTCAAGCTTTCCCAGAAACTGTCCCCGCAGCAGATTCAGCTTATGAAGTTGATTCAATTGCCTACTCAGGCCTTTGAACAACGGTTAAAGCAAGAATTGGAGGAAAACCCTGCCTTGGAGAGTGGAAAAGAGGAAAAGGAAGGCTTGGATGACGCATATGAGGACGCCTATGACGATTCAACTGACAGCGAAACCATATCTGCTGAGGAAATTAATATAGACGACTACCTTAGTGATGATGAGATTCCTGACTATCGGACGCAGACCAGCAACTACAGTGCAGATGATGACGAAAAGAGCATCCCTTATGCCTCCGGTATTTCGTTTAACCAATATTTGATCAACCAGCTCAACACCATTTATCTGGATGACCAGGAATGGGCCATTGCCGAGTTTTTAGTGGGAAGTGTGGATGAAAGTGGCTATATCCGTAGACCCCTCTCAGACATTATGGACGATTTGGCCTTTACCCAGAATATTTACGTGGAGGAAACGGACATTGAAGCAGTTCTGAGAACAGTTCAGGAATTGGACCCCCCTGGTGTCGGAGCAAGATCATTGGGAGAGTGCTTGATTATCCAGCTCAAAAGAAAGGAAAAAACCCCGGCAGTGGAATTGGCCATAACCATTTTGGAAAAATCTTTTGATCAATTTACAAAGAAGCACTATTCCAAACTACTGCAAAAACATCATATCAGTGAGGAAGAGCTCAAAGAAGCCATTTCGGAAATTGAGAAATTGAATCCAAAACCTGGCGGCTCTTATGCTGGGAGTACTCGTATCATTGAACATATTGTTCCTGATTTCTCCATCAAAATTGTTGAAGGGGAATTGGAGCTGACCCTGAATGGAAGAAACGCTCCGGAATTGCACGTAAGCCGTGATTATAGCAATATGTTGGAAGGTTACAAAAATTCCAAGGAAAAGTCCAAGGCCCAGAAAGACACGGTTCTTTTTATCAAGCAAAAATTGGATGCGGCTAAATGGTTTATTGACGCGATCAAACAACGGCAGCAAACCCTGTATGTGACCATGAGCTCCATTATGAATTACCAACGGGATTATTTCTTAACTGGGGATGAGCGCAAGTTACGCCCCATGATTCTCAAAGATATTGCGGATCAAATTGGCATGGATGTTTCCACGGTATCAAGGGTTGCAAACAGTAAATATGTGGACACTCCTTATGGTACCAAACTGATTAAGGAGTATTTCTCAGAGTCCATGAAAAATGAGCAGGGAGAAGATGTCTCAACCAAGGAAATCAAAAAAATATTGGAAACTGTCATTGGGGAGGAAGAAAAGAAAAAACCTTTAACTGACGATAAATTAGCTAAAATATTAAAGGAAAGAGGGTATCCCATAGCAAGGAGAACTGTCGCCAAATACCGAGAGCAGCTAGGAATACCTGTGGCGAGGTTAAGAAAGCAAATCTAATGCATCATTTCCTCAACATTATCTCCTACATTTTTCACCCCTTGTTTATCCCCATTGGAGGAACATTGCTCTTCTTCAGGTTAACCCCGTACAGTACCTTAGAGGTGCAAAGCGGTAATATTCTTCCCATTTTCATTCTTACGGTAATTATCCCGATAATTTTCTTTCTTATCCTGAAAAACCTTGGAGTCATCAAATCCATTTTCCTACCCACCCTCCAAGAACGCAAATATCCCTTATATATCAGCTGCATACTACTGCTAATGATTTTGTACAAGGTAATCCCCAACAACTACGTGAATGAGCTTTTCTTCTTTTTCACTGGTTTATTGACCGCAACAGGAGCTGCCTTGATATTGCTTTTTCTCAAATTCAAGACCAGCATGCATTTACTGGGTATGGGAAGCTTGCTAATGTTCATGATTGGACTTAGTATCCATTTTGAACAAAACATCACCCTTGGTATAAGTTTGTTTACCCTATTGACCGGACTTGTGGCAACTTCCAGATTATATCTTAAAGCCCACAGTAAAGCTGAATTGTTAATAGGATTTGTGGTCGGGGTAGGCTCCCAACTGCTCATATTAAAGTACTGGCTATAAAATGTAAAAAATCAACCCGATGCGCAACACGCGCATATCTATAGGTACCCCGTCTTCAATTTGGGTTCCATCTTCCAGCAAGGGATTTAGGGCATAATAGGCATGAATATTCCAGGTGTTGTAGCCAAAACTCAAGGTCAATCCGTATTGCAATTTCTGGATATCACTATTCGAAAATCCCTCAGCTCCAGTTTCATCCATCACCAACCTTGATCTTCCGGAAAAGACATAACCCAACTTACCTCCGGCATAAATTCTCCAAAACTTATATTCTTCTGGAGTTGATGTACGCCATCTAATTTCCAAGGGAACTTCAACGGTATGGGTTTCCAATTTGCTTCGAACAATGTCGTCCGTACTCACCACTTCATAAGTGATGGCATCCCCAACTTGAGTGGCTTTAATATTGGTATAGTAAGAATTGACGGCATAACCCAATCCAAGCCCCAATCCAACATTTCTTCTGCGTGATAGTGGAATATCCTTTATAAATCCCGTCTGTAGATTGTAGGAAAGACTTCTTTGAACCACATCCGTTGGCCTATCCAACAAAAAATTAAATCCCAAACCAACATAGAACTGGTCTTCCAAGTATCGGTCATCCACTGACTGCGGAGTTTGGGCCGATATTCCGAAGATGGTAAACCAGCCCAAAAGCAATGTCATTAAAGAAGTCCAGTTCCTCATAGGTAAACGCTCTAAAAACAATCCAAAATACACATTTGGATTGTTTTTTAGCCAAAAATATCAGGCTTATTGTCCGGAAAGACTGTTACCCTCGTAAGTGGTATAATTTACCTTTAACAAATTCACTTTTCGCAATTCTTCCTTGATATCGGAAACGATGCCCATGCCCACTTTTTTATCCACTTTTAATGAAACCGTCACCAAATTTCTAATGGCTTCTGGTTTCTTGGCGAGCTCTGAAAGCACATAAGGGGCAACCTCATTCACATTGGCCAGTCTTTTGTCCAATTGGATTTTGGGTTCTGCCCCCAAAACCTTTACCAAATCCTCGGCGGGTTTCCCTACATATATCTCGATGACCCTATCCTTCTTTTCCAATTTTTTGACTTGATCCGCCATTGGAAGTTCGTTATCCACCAGCATAGGATAATCCTTGATGGTAGTCACCGTCATAAAAAAGAATAGGAGCATAAATACAATATCCGGTAAGGACGCGGTTGAAATTGCCGGCATTCCTTTTTTGCTTTTTTTAAAATTTCCCATGATCTTTCTTATTTAATTTGATTGGTTTGTGCCTCAGACAACTGCATGGGAAACAAGTCTCTAATTGCCATAATATTCTCCTTCAGCACCTTTTTGATTTCCGATGGCGTCTCAGCATCAAAATAACGTTGCTCCATTTCCACAAAATCCATATTGAACAAACGTTGGGACTCCCTATTTCTTAATTCGTTGTATGCCGCTGTCAATTCATTTTGCACAGTGACATAAGTGCCATAGGTAGCCTCCCTATCACTATTCAAAGAAATAATAGCTTCCTTGGGATGGTCTGATGAATTAGGATTTCGGGCTCCTAGGCAATAGCTGCAATCGTCATTATCTCCTTGGCTCTCCCCACCATTATCCAGAAATGCTATAGCTGCATTTCGAAGGTCTTTGAGCTGCATTATTTCGCTTTCCACCATGAGTTCATCATTCTTGTTGAGAACGATCCTGAACACGTTTCGCTCATTGAACGTAATTGGTGGCGTAGGTTCCTTTGAAGGTAATTTTCTATCCAATCCCATATCGGTTTGGATGGTTGCCGTGACCAAGAAAAAGATAAGTAACAGAAAGGCAATATCTGCCATGGATCCGGCATTCACTTCCGGAATTTCGTTGTTTCTAGCCATAATGAAAATATTTAGTTGGACATATTGATTAAATAACCCAGTCGGGCTATCCAAACCATCACAACAATTATTCCAAAACACTGGAGACCAAAACTATCGGGAAGATTTCATAAAAGTGCATAAAAAAACGCTCCAAATCTAAAACTTGGAGCGTTTTCCACTAAATCTAAGTTATTGTCTACTGCAGATTGTTGAAAGCATTACCTTCATAAGTCGTATAGTTGACCTTAAGGGCATTTACTTCTCTCAATTGCTGCTTAATATCGGCAATAAGGCCCATATTGGCATTCTTATCCACCTTTAATGCGGTAGTCAATACATTTTGTAATTCTTGTGGTTTTTTGGCACGCTCTGCCAAAATATAAGATCCTACCTCATCTACATTCGCAAACTTATCATTCAATTGGATTTTTGGTTCAGTACCAAAAACCTTTTGATATTCTTGCGTAGGCTTTCCTACATAAATATAGACAACTCGGTCTTTTTTCTCCAACTTCTTGATTTCAGTTGCATTTGGAAGCGTATTTTCCACCAACAAAGAACTATCTTTCATCGTAGTTACTGTCATAAAAAAGAACAGTAGCATAAATACGATGTCTGGCAACGATGCGGTTGAAACCGCAGGCAAATCGCCATCTTTCTTTTTTGCAAACTTTGCCATACGTTAATTACTTTAGTTACTTGTTGTTTCAGCTTCCGATAGTTTCTGTGGAAACATATCTTGAATCCTCTTTACATCATCCTTCAATTTTTCCAATTGTGATGCTGTAAATAAATCTTTGTTTTTTGGATCGAGATACTCCCCTTCCATTTCAACAAACGATCTTCCAAAGATTCTTTGGGCTTCTCTATTTCTAAGGTCGTTGTAAGCTCCTACCAACTCATTCTGAACGGTGATATAGGTACTGTATTTGGTTTCCCTATCATTCTTCAGAGAGATAATCGCTTTGGATGGGTTATCCGAGGAAGCTGGATCTTTTCGTCCCTTGCAATAATTGCAGGTACCATCCGCTCCATTTTCAAGAAAGTCCATAGCGGCTTTTCTCAAACCTTTTAAGTCCATCAACTCATCCTCAACCAACAATTGACCATTTTTATTGATGTTAACCGTAAAAATGTTCTTTTGCTTGATTACCACATCCTCCTCTGGCGGTTCCATTGGTGGCAACATACGATCCAATCCTGCATCTGTTTCAATGGTCGTGGTAACCAGGAAAAAGATAAGCAATAGGAAAGCGATGTCTGCCATAGAACCGGCATTCACTTCTGGTGCTCCTTTTCTTCTAGGCATAACTTTGAGTTTTTACTTAACAAACATTTTTTTCAACCCTGGAAAAACCATTAGAGCTACGGCTACGGCAGTTAGGATAAAGAAAACATTCAATCCCATGCCTATGTTTTTTACCGTTCCTTCCGTTGCGACAATGTTTGGATTGTTAGCAAATGAATCCGCTACCGCTTTAGCTTCTTCCGAAGAAGAAAGCCCGTACGAAATCGCGACCACAATGGCCAAACCTCCAAGCGCAAACAAGGTCTTCTTAAGGCTTCCCGGTGTAGAGAGTAATTTTTTCAATCCAAAAAACAAGGAGGCAACAACAGCTATTGCCAATAATATGTACATGATAACGAACATGAAGTTCATTGATCCACTATTAATGGCATCCGGGTCATCAGCAGATGGTAAAGAGAACCAGAGTACGGCCGCAACCAACCCGATGACAATCAATACTATTTTAATTATTTTATTCATGATTCTCGATAGTTTTAAATTTCGTAATTACTTTTTATGTGCTGCCAACATATCTATTAAAGATATGGAGGAGTCTTCCATGTCATTTACGATACTATCGATTTTTGCAATGATATAGTTGTAGAAAATTTGAAGGATAATCGCCGTGATCAAACCGAATACGGTTGTCAATAACGCCACCTGAATATCACCAGCGATCAAAGAGGCACTCAAGTTACCCACAGCTGCAATTTTCTGGAAGGCCGCAATCATACCAATTACCGTACCCATGAACCCAAGCATGGGTGCAATAGCGATAAACAATGATAGCCAAGAAACGTTTTTCTCCAATTGCCCCATTTGAACCCCACCATAAGCCACAACAGCTTTTTCAGCGGATTCCAAACCTTCACCGGCTCTATCCAAACCTTGGTAGAAAATGGAGGCAACAGGCCCTTTGGTGTTTCTGCACACTTCCTTAGCGGCTTCTACACCACCGGAAGCCAAAGCATCTTCCACTTGTTGCTTAAGTTTGGCAGAATTGGTGCTGGCCAAATTCAAATAAATTATTCTCTCAATGGCAACCGCCAATCCCAAGATTAAACATAAAAGTACGATTCCCATGAAAGCAGGACCCCCTTGGATAAATTGTTCTTTCAAAACCTGGGTGAAACCTTTGCTGGCTTCGGCCGCGGCTTCATCTTGAAACATAGCTGCAGAAGCAGATGTAGTTCCCATAACAAACATTCCGGCAGCAGCCAGAGTAAAGGATAATTTTTTCATTTTTCTAAAACTTAAATTTAGTTAGTTAATAATGTTAAAGATATAAAAATTTTAATACCAAAAAATTTTTATACCTAGCAGAGAGGAAGGGATTCGAACCCTCGATACACTTTTGGTGTATACACACTTTCCAGGCGTGCGCCTTCGACCACTCGGCCACCTCTCTAATTAATCTCAGTATAGGCCGAGCAATAAACGAAAAAATAATTATTAAATGAAATTTAAGCCGTTAATTTTAGAGCATTTCGCCCCGTAAAGAAGTTTCGAAAATCGTTTTAAAAAGCCTACGCGAAACTTTGGTCCCCAGCAGGTACATTGCCTTGGTAATGGCTGCTTCCGTCGTAATATCCTTTCCGTTAATCAATTGCATTTGCTTGAGCCTTTCACTAGACTCATAAAGCCCCATGGCAACACTTCCTCCAGAACACTGGGTTACATTAATTATATGCAACCCTTTATCTACTGCATTCCCAATTTCAGACAAAAACCAATCATCCATTGGAGCATTTCCAGCACCATAGGTTTCCAGAATCAAGACTTTTAATCCCGTTACTTGCAAAGCTGATTTTAGAACTTCATGGTTCAATCCCGGGAAAAGTTTAAGCACCATGACATTGTCATCCAAATTCTTGTGCACTTGTAAGGGTTTCGATTTTGAAGGTCGTTTCAATAGATAGGAATGATGCACATTAAGGTGCACCCCAGATTCTACCAAAGGCGGATGGTTAAGCGAAGCAAATGCCTCAAAATGCTCTGCATTGATCTTGGTTGTCCTATTGGCCCGGTACAACTTATACTCAAAGTACAGCCCCACCTCTTGTATTACAGGTTTACCTTTGCTCTGTAGAGCAGCAATCTGAATGGAGGTAATCAAGTTTTCCTTGGCATCCGTGCGTAAGTCACCTATAGGCAACTGAGACCCCGTAAAGATGACAGGTTTAGCCAAATTCTCCAACATAAAACTTAGGGCCGAAGCCGAATAGCTCATGGTATCACTCCCATGCAATACCACAAAACCATCATAGGCCTTATAATTTTCCTCAATCATGGTAGCGATGGTTGCCCAGTATGTTGGATTCATGTTCGAAGAATCAATGGGATCCTCCAATGAAAGCCCTTGAATTTCGCAATCCAGCTGGTTCAGTTCAGGAATATTGTTGACCAGCTCTTCAAAATTGAACGCTTTTAGAGCCCCAGTCTCATAATCCTTGACCATTCCAATAGTACCTCCAGTATAGATCAACAAAATGTTTGTCTTCATTTCTTCTGATTAAATTCCAAAAACCTGTTTTGAATTCTCTGTCGTTATGCTGGCAATCTCTTCTTGGCTCATACCGTAGATCTCAGATAACTTTTCCAATACCTTAATTATATAGGAACTCTCATTTCGTTTTCCTCTAAAGGGCACCGGCGCCAAATAAGGGGAGTCCGTTTCAAGAACAATATGCTCCAAGTCCACTTCATGTAAGAACTGATCTATTTTTCCATTTTTGAAAGTTGCCACCCCTCCAATTCCCAATTTCATATTGAACGATATAGCACGATGCGCCTGCTCCAATGTTCCGGTAAAGCAATGGAATATGCCGTACAGGTCTTCACTTTTTTCCTGTTCCAATACTTCAAATATCTCATCAAAGGATTCCCTGGAATGAATCACAATGGGAAGTTGGTATTTCTTGGCCAACCGGATCTGATATACGAAAGCTTCCTGTTGTTGCTTCAAAAAGGATTTATCCCAGTACAAATCGATACCGATTTCACCCACCGCATAGAACTTGCGTTTGGCAAGCATCTCCTCCACATGTTGCAGTTCTTCCCTGAAGTTTTCTTTCACATGGGTAGGATGCAATCCCATCATCAAAAAAACGTTGTTGGGAAAGTCAGATTCCAAATCCAACATGGATTGGGTATAGGTGGAATCAATTGCGGGAATGAAGAATCGTTCCACGCCCAAATTCATCGCAGATTGTATGATTTGGGCACGATCTTCATCAAAGGCTTCGCTATACAAATGGGTATGTGTATCGGTTATAACCATAAAGCAAAAATAGGTTTATCTTTAATAAAAATCGTAGATGAAAGCGCTCAAAAAATTCTTGAAATCCAAAAATTACGTGCGGATACCCTTGGTGCTGACCGCCACCAATCATTTTGAAATTTCAGCTATGATCAATGGGGTTTCAGGTCGATTTATTCTGGACACGGGAGCTTCCAATACCTGTGTGGGCATGGATAAAATAGACTATTTCAAGATGGTTTCTGAGGTATCGGATATTAAGGCAGCTGGGGCAGGCGCGACCGAAATGGAAACCTTGGTCTCCGCAAAAAATAAAATTCAGATCGGATCTTGGTCCAAGAAAAAACAGAAAATTGTGTTGTTTGATTTGGTTCATGTCAACCAAGCCTTGACCTCACATAATTCCCTACCTGTTGATGGTATTATTGGAGCGGATCTCCTTAAAAAAGGAAAGGCTGTTATCGACTACGATAAAAGGTGCTTGTTTTTAAAAACGCCGTGAACAATTAACTGAAAACCTTCACCTTTATTGGTTATTGGTTATTGGTTATTGGTTAAACATAAAAAATGGAGAAAAGATGGGAGAATTAGTGGAATTTTCCCATTTTCAAATTCAAGCATTTTCACATTTATAGCTTGTGATAGACCCTAGAAAGTTACCTATCCAAAAAAGTACGTCCGAAACAAAATCGAACCTAACCTATCCTATAACTCAAGAGCTTTTTTCACATTGCCGTCCATCAGCAATTCTTCAGGACTTTCCAATGCTTCCTTCACGGCAACCAAGAATCCAACGGATTCCTTTCCATCAATGATTCTATGATCATAGGACAACGCCACATACATAATAGGCGCTATGACTACCTGTCCATCCTTGGCAATGGGGCGCTCCACAATATTGTGCATCCCCAAAATCGCACTTTGGGGAGGATTGATGATTGGTGTTGACAACATGGAACCAAATACTCCACCATTGGTAATGGTAAAGGTGCCGCCGGTCATTTCGTCAACGGTAATTTCCCCTTCCCTTGCTCGGATTGCCAATCGTTTTACCTCAGATTCTACGCCTCGGAAAGTAAGGTTCTCCGCATTTCTAATTACGGGCACCATAAGTCCTTTAGGGCCTGATACCGCTATGCTGATATCACAAAAATCAAAGGACAACATTTCTTTTCCGTCAATCATGGAGTTTACGGCCGGATACATTTCCAAAGCACGGACTACGGCTTTTGTGAAGAAAGACATGAACCCAAGGCTAACTCCGTGTTTTTCTTTAAAAGTTTCTTTGTATTCTTTTCGTAGCGCAAAAATGGGAGACATGTCCACTTCATTGAAGGTAGTCAACATGGCCGTTTCATTCTTGGCAGCAACCAAACGTTCGGCCACTTTTCTTCGAAGCATTGACAGCTTGGAACGGGATTCTCCTCTGTTTCCACCTGTTGGAGTTCCCATGGATGGAACTGCCTTTACCGCATCATCCTTGGTGATTCGTCCATCTCTTCCTGTTCCAGAAACTGAGGCTGCCTCAATGCCTTTCTCATCCAAAATTTTCTTAGCTGCGGGAGAAGGGGTTCCTGAAGCATACGTTTCCTTTTTCGCTTCAACTGCTTTTGGAGCTTCCACTTTGGCAGGCTCTTCTTTCTGTTCTGATTTAGCTTCCGACGCAGGAGCTGCATCTCCTTCAGGTTTGGCGGCACTTGTATCAATCAAACATACCACTTCACCTACCGCAACGGCATCTCCTTCTTCAGCTTTTAAGGTTATGATTCCACTTTCTTCCGCCGGAAGTTCCAAAGTAGCTTTATCTGAATCGACCTCGGCAATGGCCTGATCCTTTTCCACATAATCCCCATCTTGCACCAACCACTCTGCTATTTCTACCTCGGTTATGGATTCCCCTGGCGAGGGAACTTTCATTTCTAAAACCATGTTATTCTAGTTTTACGCTTTTGTAATTTATCTTCTTACCATGTTGTCCTTGCTTTTGTCAAAGACATATTCTATAACTTGCGCATGTCTTCTTTGGGACCGTACTGCGCTACCTGCTGCCGGAGCTCCATAGAATCTTCGCGAAGCCACCCTAAAGGTTTTGGCTTCCTCAAAATGCATCAACAAATGCCCCCAAGCCCCCATATTTCTCGGTTCTTCCTGAGCCCAGACGATATCATTGGCATTTTTATATTTTTTGATAATGCTTCGCATCTCCCTGGAAGGAAGCGGGAATAATTGTTCCAGTCGGACCAAGGCCACATCCTCTCGCTGCAACTCTTCCTTTTTGTCCAGCAAATCATAGTAGAATTTCCCTGTACAGAAAACCAGGGTTTTCACCTTGGACGCAGATGCTTGTTCATCATCAATCAAAGGCTGGAAACTTCCCTTGGCCATCTCTTCCTTGGTGGATAAAACCTTAGGATGTCTCAACAAACTTTTGGGAGTAAAAACCACCAAGGGCTTTCTAAACCCAGCCTTCATTTGTCTTCGCAACAAATGGAACATATTGGCAGGGGTTGTAACGTCCGCCACATACATATTATCCTTGGCACAAAGCTGAAGATATCTTTCCATTCTGGCGGAAGAGTGTTCCGCACCCTGACCTTCATATCCATGGGGCAATAAAAGTACCAGACCATTCTGCAGTTTCCATTTGTCCTCTGCGGAAGACAGGTATTGATCTATAATAATTTGAGCTCCATTACTGAAATCCCCGAACTGGGCTTCCCATATGGTCAAGGTTTTTGGACTAGCCATGGCGTAGCCATAATCAAACCCCATTACTGCATATTCTGAAAGCAAGGAATTGTAAATATGGAATTTCCCATTCTGATTTTCTCCCAATTCATTGAGCAGTGTAACTTCCTCTTCATGCATTTCGGTCTTGATAACGGCATGTCTGTGGGAAAAGGTTCCCCGTTCCACATCCTGACCGGTCATACGTACATCATACCCCTCCTCTATCAAAGATCCGTAGGCCAAAAGCTCGCCCATGGCCCAATCCAGTTGGTTGTCTTTGAAATACATTTTGTTCCGGGCTCCTACCAATCGCTCCAACTTTCGCAGGAATTTCTTCCCTTCCGGCAATGCTGTGATACTCTTGGCAATGGCATCAAGTTTTTTCTGTGGATAAGAGGTTTTAATATCCCCCAACATGGCGTCTTCGGTTACCTGTCCAAAACCTTCCCACTCATCTTGCATGAAAGGCGTAATCACAGTCTTTTCAACCTTACGGGAATCCAATAAATCCTCCTCCAGGTTTTTCTTATATTCGGCCTCTAAACTCTTGACATAATCCTTGTCTATGATTCCTTCCGCAATCAATTTTTCTGCGTAGATATCCCTTGGATTTTTGTGCTTGGAAATAGACTTGTACAATAAGGGCTGGGTAAACTTGGGCTCGTCCCCTTCGTTGTGTCCATACTTTCGATATCCTAGCAAATCCAAGAAAATATCGCGTTTGTAACGCATTCTATATTCCAGTGCAAAAGTTGCCGCATGCACCACTGCCTCAGCATCATCCGCATTTACATGCAATACCGGCGACAAGGTCACTTTACCTACATCGGTACAATAGGTGGATGATCGTGCATCCAAATAATTTGTGGTAAACCCAATTTGGTTGTTGACCACAATATGAATGGTGCCCCCAGTATGGTAACCATCCAAGCGGGCCATTTGTATAATTTCATAAACCACTCCCTGCCCTGCAAAAGCAGCATCGCCATGCACTAAAATTGGAAGTACTTCAGATACATTTTCTTGGTGATGACGGTCTTGTTTTGCCCTCGCAATTCCCTCAACAATTCCATTTACGGTTTCTAGGTGGGATGGGTTTGGGGCAATATTCATATTGACCACTTTTCCAGAGTCCGTTTCCCGTCGTGAGGTCCATCCCAAGTGATATTTTACGTCCCCATCAAAGATGGTCTCTTCATAATCCTTGCCATCAAATTCGCTAAAGATATCTTTCGGTGATTTACCAAAAATGTTGGTCAGCACATTCAATCGGCCACGGTGGGCCATTCCCATCACAAACTGCTTCACTCCTGCATCAGCCGCTTTCTCCATAATGACATCCAAAGCGGGAATCAAAGACTCGCCACCTTCCAAGGAAAAGCGCTTTTGCCCTACATATTTGGTGTGCAAAAACCCTTCAAACGAAACGGCCTCGTTAAGCTTTCTAAGGATATTTTTCTTTTGCTCCGGAGAAAAATTGGGATGATTGTCATTTACATTCAACCAATCCTGAATCCACTGAATCCGTTCTGGGGTTCGGATATACATATACTCCACCCCTATGGCGTCACAATAGATCCGCTCTAGATGGGCAACAATGTTCTTAAGACTGCTTGGTCCTATCCCAATAATCTTTCCCGCATCAAAAACAGTGTCCAAATCAGCATCGGAAAGGTTAAAATTGGTGAGCTCCAGTGATGGTTCATACTTCCTTCGTTCCCTCACTGGATTGGTCTGGGTAAACAAATGCCCTCTGGAACGATAACCGTTGATCAGCTTGATCACCTGAAACTCCTTTTGCAAGGATTGTGGAAGGGCCACTGCCTCTCCGTTGGACGAAATCACCATTCCGTTTGAAGAGGTCAAATCCAATTCATCCAAGGAACTTTCCAAACCAAAATCAAAACCTTGGAAAAAAGCCCTCCAACTGGGTTCAAGACTATCTGGGCTTGTTAGATATTTATCGTATAGCTCCGCAAAAAATGAAGTGTGCGCAGCATTTAAAAAGGAATATTTATCCATTGATAGTTTCTAGCAAAAGCTATGCAAAAATTTAGTCAAAAATACAACAAATACCATTGGTACATCAACAAACTTGGCCTAATTTGACAAAATGCGCCTAGGAGTTATATTTATGTCGGAACCAGACTTTCTGCCACTCCCTTTTAAGGATCAAAAAGCAAACAACGGAAGAGGCATCCACAGCATCAAGAGTGGTTAACTTCTTGATTTCCTGCTCTGGGATATCCACAATGTAGAGCAGGTTTAAATAGTTCTGGAATTTTTCCAAAATCAGGAAGTAGATTTTCTCATGTAGTAAGGACTTTACTTCCTTGGGACCGATTTCCTTGGGAAAATCCAAGGGAGCATTTGCCAACGCAAAATCCTTGCTAAGCTGTAGGAGCAAGCTATCATAGAGCTGCTCCTGCTGAGCAAACTCAACTATCTCAAGACTGGTATTGAAATTGGATTCCACAGTGTAACTACGTCCAACTTAATGAATAGGATTTATTCCGACTTATAAATTTTCCCTTCTTTCATAACAAAATTTACAATTTCCAGGGTCTTAACATTCTTCAATGGGTTATCATCAACAGCAACAATGTCTGCGATAAAACCCTTTTTTAGTTGCCCCAGTTCATTTTTCATACCCAGGAGCTCTGCATTGGTTATCGTGGCGGAACGCAATGCATCAATCACTGGCATCCCTGCTTCATGCATATACGTAAATTCTTTTCCATTATCACCATGAGGCGATACGCCAGCATCAGTGCCAAAAGCAATAGGCACTCCTTTTTCATAGGCTTTCTTAAAATTTTTCTCGCTAACCGGACCTATCTCTCTAGCTTTTTTAGCAACAATTGGAGGTAAAAAGCCTGGAATTTCAGCCATTTGTGCTGCAGCTTTACCTGCAGATATGGTAGGTACAAGATAGGTGTTGTGTTTTACCATCAAATCCATAGTGGGCTCTTTCATTAACGTACCATGTTCTATTGTTTTTATGCCTGCTTTGATAGCTCTTCGCATACCTTCATCACCATGCGCATGGGCAGCTGTTAGCATGCCATAGTCTTTCGCTGTTTCAACTATAGCCTCGATTTCTTCTATAGTAAATTGCGGGTTTTGACCACTTTTGGCCACACTCAATACACCTCCAGTAGCTGTAATTTTAATGACATCGGCCCCATCTTTGTAGCGTTGTCGAACGGCTTTTCTAGCATCTTCTGCAGAGTTTACCACCCCTTCTTTTGGACCAGGATCACCCATTAAGGAAATTTTCATTCCATTGGTGGGATCAGCATGTCCTCCGGTAGTTCCAATGGCTTTGCCCGCAGTAAAAATTCTTGGCCCTACCACTAAACCTTTTGCTATAGCCTTACGAAGTGCAATATTTACTCCTGAGCCTCCTAAATCCCTCACAGTAGTAAAGCCGGCCAACAAAGTTCGTTTTGCATACACTGTTGACTGAAATGCCACATCAGCATCATTTTTAGTGAAACGATCCAAGTAACGGCTAGGACTTGATTCTCCTTCGATATGAACGTGCATATCTATAAATCCAGGAAGAACGGTCTTATCTTTTAAATCGACAACTTTATCTTCCGCGCCACCAACCTGATACCCATTTTGAATGGACTTAATGGATTTTCCTGAAACCACGATGGTTTTCTCCGAAAGGGTTTTACCCGATTGGACATCCACGATTTTACCACAATGGAGATAGGTGTCCTGGGCCATTAGGATGGAACCTATAAGCAATGCTGGAAGTAAAAGAAAGTTTTTCATATTTGAGTTAGCTAAAAGATTATCGTTTAAATGTAAGCATTGATTCCGTTAAAGCCATAAAACCCCTTCCGGATGTATCAAAAAAAGCCCGTCAAATGACGGGCTTTTTGATTTTCTTTGTTGCAGGTATTAACCTCTTACCTTGCGCTCCCAATCCCAGGCCGACTTCATGGAATCATCCAACGTAGATCCCGCTTTCCAACCCAGCACTTTATTTGCATTAGTGGTATCGGCATAGGCTTTGATTACATCTCCAGGTCTTCTATCCACTATCTTGTAGTTCAATTTTTCGCCAGAAACACGCTCAAAACTGTGAATAACCTCTAAGACAGAACTACCCGTTCCTGTTCCAAGATTAAACACCTCGTAATTGCCTTCATTTTTTTGATTCAACAATCGCTGTAGCGCCACAACGTGTGCTTTTGCCACATCCACAACATGAATGTAATCCCGGATACAGGTTCCGTCATTGGTAGGATAATCATCCCCAAAAACAGAAAGTTGTTCCCTTAGCCCTACCGCAGTCTGTGTAATAAACGGCACCAAATTTTGCGGTATTCCTAGGGGCAACTCCCCTATTTCCACAGACGGGTGAGCTCCAATTGGATTAAAATAGCGTAATGCAATGGCCGCCAATTGCGGGCTAATTTTACAGGTATCCCTAATTATCTCCTCACCAATTTGTTTGGTATTTCCATACGGAGATTCCGCGGGTTTTACCGGGGCGTCTTCTGTTATGGGCAATTCGTCTGCCTGTCCATAAACCGTACAGGAAGAACTAAATATGAAATTGGCTTTATCCATTTTTGTGAGTTCTTGTAGCATGTACACCAAAACCCCGAGGTTGTTTTCATAGTACAGGAGTGGTTTATCCACACTCTCTCCCACTGCTTTTGATGCAGCAAAATGAATAACCCCCTCCAAATCCGCATGCCTCTTAAAGAAATCCTGAACATCAGATTTATCCCGAAGGTCAAATTTTTCAAAAATGGGTCGGATTCCGGTAATGGCTTCTATACCATCTAGAACATCTTCGGATGAATTGGATAAATTGTCTATGATGACCACCTCAAAACCTTCATTTTGAAGTTCAACAACGGTATGGGACCCAATAAACCCAAGTCCCCCAGTCACAAGTATTTTCATCTGTTTAAAATTTTTTGATATCTGAATGCCAGCTTAACGTCTGGAAGGTTCAAAAAATTTGAATTCATTCAGGAACTCCTATAAATTTTAATCATTTACCTAGATGAAGTTGAAATGATGAAAATTTATGCTCGTTTTATTATTGGTTATTTACAAAGTCTATGACCAAGTTGGTGATAAAAGCAATTTGTTCATCATCCAATTCTGTGTGCATTGGAAGGGAAACGACTTCTTTTATCAATTGATTGGTGACCGGAAAATCCGCCTCATCATAACGATTATTAGCATAGGCTTTCTGCAGATGGAGCGGAACTGGATAGTACACCCCACATGGAACGCCGTTATCGTTCAAATGTTGCACTAAATTGTCTCTTTTTTCGTTCAAAATACGAAGCGTATACTGATGAAAAACATGACAATCACAATCATCACAGATACCTTCACAATTCCGTACCATTTTTGGGATTACAATGTTTGGCTGTCCTTGAAAGGCCTTGTTATACTTTTGGGCAGCCTCCCTTCTTTTTTTGTTGTAGTCGTCCAATTTTGGAAGTTTGGCTTTTAGGACCGCCGCCTGTATGGAATCCAAACGGGAGTTCACTCCTACAACATCATGGTAATATCTTCTGTACATTCCATGGTTGACCATACCCCGTATAGTATGTGCCAAGTCATCATCATTGGTGAAAATGGCTCCGCCATCGCCATAGCAGCCTAAGTTTTTGGATGGAAAAAAGGAGGTAGAGGCCACATGCCCCATGGTTCCTGCCTTTTTCTTGGTTCCGTCAGCAAAGGAATAACTGGCTCCGATAGCTTGTGCATTGTCCTCAATCACAAAAAGATTGTGCTTTTCTGCCAAAGCCATAATGGCGTCCATATTGGCACATTGTCCAAAAAGGTGTACGGGTACAATAGCCTTGGTTTTGGGAGTAATGGCTTTTTCGATGGCTTCGGGATCAATGTTGAAAGTATCAGGTTCTACATCAACAAGGACGGGGGTTAAATTGAGCAGGGCTATAACCTCTACAGTGGCCGCAAATGTAAAATCGGCGGTGATAACCTCATCCCCAGGCTGCAAGCCCAGACCCATCATACAAATCTGCAATGCATCGGTGCCATTGGCACAGGGGATTACATGTTTTACCTCCAAATAATCTTCCAGTTCCTTTTGAAAGGAATGAACATAAGGACCATTGATAAATGCTGAGGATTCCAGGACTTCGGTGAGGGAAGAATTCACCTCATTTTTTATCCCTTCGTATTGACCTTTTAGGTCAACCATCTGTATTTTCTTCATTAAGATAAATTGAATTACAAAATTAAGAAATTAAGATGCCATAATGGCCTATTGATGAAAGAATGTAATTTAGCGGAAAATGAATCTCTTGCACCTCATTTACGACCTATTGATAAGGCTGACCTGGTGGAGCCTGCATCTTGTAGCCCTGTTTAGCACAAAAATGAAATTGTTTGTTAGGGGCCGAAAAAAAACCAAAAGCATCCTTGAATCACAAGTCAAGACCAATGACAAATGGATTTGGATGCATGTAGCTTCCTTGGGTGAGTATGAACAAGGGGTTCCTATCCTGAAACAAATCCGATTGGCGTATCCTTCGCATAAGTTGGTACTCACTTTTTTCTCCCCTTCTGGTTATGAAGTGAAAAAGGATTCCCATCTCGCAGATCTTATCCTGTATCTACCCATGGATACACTGTCCAACGCCAAACAATTTTTGGATAGTCTAAATCCCGAACTCGCCATTTTTATCAAATATGAGATTTGGCCCAACTACCTACGTAATTTGAAGCAAAGAAATATTCCAACCTTATTGGTTTCTGCCATTTTCTCTAAAAGACAAATCTTTTTTAAACCTTGGGGCAGTTTTATGCGAAAAAGCCTCAATGCATTTACCCATTTTTTTGTTCAGGACGAAAATTCCAAACTACTCTTGGAATCCCTGGGCCACCAAAACGTTATGGTAAGTGGAGACACGCGTTTTGATCGCGTCTCAGAAATACTTGCACAGTATAACCAATTGGATTTTATGGATGGCTTTAAGCAAGATCATCTTTGCTTAGTTGCGGGAAGTACCTGGCCGGAGGACGAGCAGCTATTGTCCGCGTTTATCAATGCCTCGTCGCAGCAAGTTAAATTTGTATTGGCTCCACATACCATAAAGCCAGCCCATATCGAAAAAATCAGGGAGTCCCTTAGCAAAGCGGTGATTTGCTATTCTGAAATAAAGGCAGGTGATAACCTGAGTATATATGACGTCCTCATTGTTGACACCATTGGTTTGTTGACCAAAATTTACAGCTATGCGGATGTAGCCTATGTGGGAGGTGCCTTTGCAACCGGACTGCACAATACCTTGGAACCTGCTGTTTTTGGTATACCCGTAATTATTGGCCCAGATTATCACGGATTCAAAGAAGCTGAGGACTTGGTTGATAAAAAAGGTATTCGGGCAGTACAGAATGGGCTGGAATTCAATTCACTTTTGGATCAACTGGTATTGGATGAAAGTTATAGAAAGCAAACTGGCGAAATCAATTCCTTATATATCAAACAAAATGTGGGTGCCACGTCCAAGGTTATGGGGTTGATTGAAACCATTCTTTAATTTTTTCCTAGTTTTAGGAAAATCCAACCATCATGAACAGCCGCATATTTAGAATATCCCTTACCGCTGCCCTAGCGGGTTTTTTATTTGGTTTTGATACCGTTGTAATTTCAGGCGCCAATCTCCCAATCAAGGAACTTTGGAATACCTCTCCAATTTTTCATGGTGTCTTTATTATGAGCATGGCTTTATGGGGCACAGTTTTAGGTTCCTTGTTAGGTGGTATTCCTTGTGACAAACTCGGAAGAAAAAAGACGTTGATCTGGATAGGCGTTCTATACTTTATTTCAGCCCTGGGTTCAGCAGTAGCGCATGACCCCTATTTATTTTCCTTTTTCAGGTTTATTGGTGGAGTTGGGGTTGGTGCTTCCTCGGTGGCTGCTCCCATTTACATTTCAGAAATATCGACTGCAGAAAACAGGGGGAAGTTGGGAGCCATGTACCAATTCAACATTGTGTTTGGTATCCTCATTGCGTTTTTCTCCAATTATTTCTTGAAGGGATTTGACGGGGCCAACGATTGGCGATGGATGCTAGGGGTGGAAGCTATACCGGCTTTGGCCTATACCCTTATGGTTCTTACCGTACCTAAAAGTCCTAGATGGCTCATGTCCAAACATCAAGATGAAAATGGTGCGCTAAAAACATTGGAATATATCACTACCAAAGAACAGGCACAAGCCAGACTGAAGCAAATCAAGGAAGCGCTGGACAAAACGTTCTCCAAGGAAAGTCTCTTCTCTGGGAAATACAAAAAACAATTATCCCTCGCATTTCTAATTGCTTTTTTCAATCAGCTGTCCGGAATCAATTTCATCCTCTATTATGCACCCGAAATTTTAGAAAGA
Source organism: Flagellimonas algicola (assembly GCF_005937185.1). Taxonomy (GTDB): domain Bacteria; phylum Bacteroidota; class Bacteroidia; order Flavobacteriales; family Flavobacteriaceae; genus Flagellimonas; species Flagellimonas algicola. Next base: position 123,954 of record NZ_VCNI01000002.1, read on the forward strand.
GCAGGATTGGCCTCCAAAGAATCCCTGTTTAGTTCCATATCCATCGGCGTCATTAATTTGGTTTTTACCCTATTGGGTATTCGACTCATCGACCAACTGGGTAGGAAAAAGCTAATGAAGATTGGATCGGTTGGCTATATCATAAGCTTGGCCATGGTAGGTTGGTGTTTTTACAGCGGTGCAAACTCAACTGTACTGTTGGCCTTCATTTTAATGTTCATTGCGTCACACGCAGTGGGGCAAGGAGCCGTAATTTGGGTATTTATCTCTGAAATATTTCCCAATAAGGTTCGAGCGTACGGCCAATCTTGGGGAACAGGAACCCATTGGGTGTTTGCAGCCTTGATAACACTCGTTACCCCCATATTTTTGGATGCGGAAAATGGTATATTTCGGGATAATCCCTGGCCTATTTTCTTATTCTTTGCTTTTATGATGGTATTGCAGCTCCTGTGGGTCATTTTTAAGATGCCAGAAACCAAAGGCGTATCCTTGGAGGAATTGGGCAGGAAGTTGAGCGGCAAATCCAAATAATACCAAGGATTGTACATCACATGCTTAAAAGCTGACATTTAGTCGAATATAGCGCTGAGATTTGCAAAACATCTGTGAATAATTCCGTACATTGAAAGGAAATTACACTACTATGACTGATGAAATCTCTTTTGGCAACAAAATGCTGGTTGGCTTTTTACGGCTTATGGTATTTGTCCTTGTAATCATTTTGGTAGCCATTCCTGTTTGCATCCTTTTGGACTTTTTGGGGCTTTTGGGATAAAAAAATGCGGCAGATGGTTAGTCTACCGCATTATTAAGCTTTTGAAATCACCTAAAAAATCACATCCTCTTCTTGCATGGCGGTGGTCATTAGCCTGATGTATGCGTCAATGGTTTTGTTCACCTTGCTGGGTTCGGTTACCTCAAAGTCCCCTTTCCAAATGAGTTCGCGTTCCTTATCCACACAGATACAGTAGAGAGCCGTTTCAATATGGTACAAATTGAAGGTCTCGTAGTATTCGGGGTCATAATACATATCCTGATGTCCAAGATAATCCGTACTAAATCGAGTATATAGGTTATTGAACTTGTTCATACGCTCCCTAAAGGTCCGTCTGTTTTCCGTTCCCACAACTTTGGTGAAAAGTATGGCATCAAAACCCTTATCCAGCAATTGCTGTTCTACTTCGGAAAGTTCTTCCTCCGATTTTTCAGAAGAAGTAAACTCCACATCAAAAAGGTCAATACTGCGCATGGCTTCAACTCCGGTTTGCTCCAATTTTTTTGTTAATTGGGTCTCAAACTCAATTCGTACTTCATCGTCCTGACTCATCCCGACCACTAGAACTTTGTAGGCATCAAACAAGACAATATCTGGATTCTTCCAGGTTCCCACCAACTGGGTGGAAGCACATCCTGTCATCAGGATTAATGATAAAAGAATCAATTTAGGTTTCATCGTCTTAATTTTAATGGTTCACTTTGCGGTACCTCAGGAATTACCTGTCAATGTCTAATAAAGACCCCTTGTCTCTTTTCCAACTGTCTTTTTAAATCATCAACGGTCTCGGCCATGGATTTCTCAAAATCATGTGATTTGGATTTGGCAAACAATCTAGGGCCGGGAGCGCTCAATTCAATCTCACAAATGTTATCTTCCCCAGCTTTGTCATGCTCCATCTTGAACAGTACATTGGCTTTGATAACCCAACTATACTTCTTCCCAAGACGTTCTAATTTCTTCAACAATAATTTGTTCAAGGATTCACTGGACTTCATTTTCTGATATTGAATGTTGACAACCATAATGCTAAATTTTAAAATCAGTATAAAGCTAGCTACAGGATAATCTGGAAAAAATGACAATTGTCAGGATTTGATAGCGTAAGATTTGCTATCTGCATTTCCAAAAACCAGTAAAGTATGATGCTTGTCTTTGTATGTGGCTATTTCAGGAGGAAAGGTTGACCTGTACTTTGTAAAACCGAAAACCAAAATTCGCTTTCCAAATCTATTTTCTTTCGTTTTTTGGTGACTTCTGTAATTGGGATGTAAACAAACTTGTTGTTCACTTTGCAGGCCACAAACTTGGTCTTCCCGGCCATGGCTCCGTGTACTGCATGATACGCCAAACGACTACAGTACACACTATCGCTGGAATTGGCGGGAGCACTTCTAACGATGTAACTGGGGTCAATGTACTTGATGGTAACCGGAATATCTGTAAAATACTCCTTGATTCTTTCCTTCAGAAAAACCCCGATATCTGAATGCTTTACGTTCCCGGATGCATCTTTGACCCTATTCTTATCGGTAAAAAGTTGCTGACCGGCGCCTTCGGCCACCACAATGACCGCATGTTTTTTTCTTTCCAAGCGCTCCCGTAATACGCCTAAAAATCCCAATTCCCCTTCCAGTTGAAAGTCCATTTCTGGAATAAGTACAAAATTTACAACGGGCATGGCCAAAGCTGCGGATGCCGCAATAAAACCGCTATCCCGCCCCATGAGTTTAACTATTGAGATGCCGTTGTAAGCTCCTGCAGCTTCATTATGTGCGTCCCTGATGATGGGACTTGCCACATCAAAAGCAGTTTCAAAACCGAAGGATTCGTCGATCAAATCAATATCATTGTCAATGGTCTTTGGAATCCCTACAACGCTGATGTTGGCACCTCTTTTTTTGATTTCCTCGCCAATGGCGTCCACCCCTTTAAGGGTGCCATCACCTCCAATGGCAAATAGCATATTTATGTTGTTGGACTCCAAGGTATCCACCATTACGGACACATCCTGTCCTCCCCTGGAAGAACCAAGAAATGTACCACCAAACTGGTGAATGTCCTTGACTTTTTCTGGTGTGAGTTCTACAAATCCGTGGCCTATTTCGGGATTCAGGCCTTCATACCCGTAAGGCACTCCCATGATGCGTTTTATTCCGTAGAAATAATGGAGGGCCATAACCACCCCACGTATCACATTGTTGATTCCCGGACAGAGACCTCCGCAAGTAACTATGGCCGCCGTGGTTTCCTTGGGGTCAAAAAAGATATTTTGACGCGGGCCCGCCTTTTCCAAACAATTAGGTTCCTCACCAGTAGAAAGGCAATGGGCGTATTGGTCCATGGAAATATCAAAGACCAACCGATCCGATTCGCTGACAAAATTAAAGATATGATCTCCCCTGACAGTGCTTAACTGCAGGGGAGATTTATAATTTGGCGCTCCAAGATGTTCTATTTGAAATCTATTTGTTTCGCTCACACTGTTTTTTTATTAAAAATGATGATCCAAGCTATGGTGCGAATCAATCAAGGGACCTCCGTTAAGGATTTCTTCTGATGCTTCACTAGCAAATTTATCAAAGTTAATATGAAACGAATGCGCCAACTGAATGGATTTGCTCACATAAGCCCCTTTTTGCAACCATGTGTTCATGGGATCCAATATTTCCGTAGGAACCCCAGGGCAATATTTAGGCATGTGCAACCCAAAAACGGGATGGGCATCAAACTCAACTTCGTCCAATTTTCCCTCCAAAATGGCAGAAATCATGGCTCGGGTATATTTTAGTTTGATTCGGGAACCCACACCATAAGGACCTCCACTCCATCCGGTGTTTATCAACCAAACATTCACCCCGGCTTCCTTCATTTTTTTGCTCAACATTTCGGCATAAACCGCTGGGTGCAAAGGCATAAACGGTTCACCAAAACAAGCAGAGAAAGAGGGTACAGGTTCATTGATACCAGCCTCGGTCCCAGCCACCTTGGCGGTGTAACCTGAAATAAAGTGATATGCTGCCTGACCAGGGCTCAACTTGGACACTGGAGGCAATACCCCAAAGGCATCACATGTCAAGAAGAATATGTTCTTGGGATTGGCAGCATAGGAAGGAGTCTGGATATTGTCAATATGATCAATGGGATAACTCACCCTTGTGTTTTGGGTAATGCTACTATCAAAGTAATCCACTTCCTTGGTTCCTTCTTTGAAAACTACATTTTCCAGAAGTGCTCCTGGTCGAATGGCCCTGTAAATATCGGGTTCTTTTTCCTCCGTTAAATCGATGACCTTCGCATAACAGCCACCTTCAAAATTGAAGATCGTGTTATCCTCTGTCCAGCCATGCTCGTCATCCCCGATCAATTTTCGGTCTGGATCGGCGGAAAGTGTGGTCTTACCTGTTCCAGACAGTCCAAAGTAAATGGCCGTATCCCCATCTTTTCCAACATTGGCGGAACAGTGCATGGGTAGCACATTTTTATCCACAGGAAGAATTAAATTCAAGGCTGTAAAAACACCCTTCTTCATCTCTCCTGGATACTCCGAACCTCCAACAAGGGCAATTTTTTTGGTGTAGTTCAAAATAGAGAAGTTTCCTGCAATGATTCCAAACTCTTTTGGGTTTGGACACTCATAGCCCGGTGCACATAGCACAAGCCAGTCCTCTTCAAAATCTTCCAATTCTGCTTCGTTCAATCTCAAGAACATGTTCTTGATAAAGTAATTGGACCAAGGAAATTCTGTAATGGTACGCACGTTGGTGCGGTATTTTGGATCGGCACATACCGCTCCATCCCGAACATAGATTTCTTTATCGGAAAGGTAGTTCACCACCTCATCGTAAAGTTTGTCAAAATTTTCAGGAGAAATGGGCTTATTGATTCGGCCCCACCAAATCCTATCTTTAGTGTAATCATCTTTTACCAAAAAACGGTCTTTTGGAGATCGTCCGGTAAACTTTCCTGTGTTTATGGACAGGGTGCCATTTTCTGACTCCACACCCATTCCTTTTTCCACAGTTATCTTTTGTAAGGTCTCAGCACTTAAATTCCAATGTGCCGTAGCGTTCTGTAAGCCATATTTGCTTAAATCTTTGGTTGTTTCCATGACTTCGTCCATAATTTCTATTTTAAGGTTAAAAGTTCCATATCAAAGGAACCAGTACTAGTGTTGCTATAAAGAACAGGAGCAGCAGTGGCCCTCCTACTTTTATATAATCTGTAAACTTGTATCCCCCAGAAGACAGCACCATTGCATTGGTAGTGGTCCCCACAGGAGTTAAAAATGCCGTTGAGGCGCTTATGGCCACAGCGATCATAAAAGGCTTGGGAGACACCCCCAAGGTGGTTGACGCCATTATGGCTATGGGTGCCATCAAAACGGCCGTGGCCGAGTTGTTGATTGTCTGGCTAAAGGTTGTGGTCAACAAAAATATGCCTGCCAATAGTGCCGTCGGGTGTATACTCCCCAGCAAATCAACCAAACTATTTGCGGCCATTTGGGCCACTCCTGTTTTCTGCAAAGCCAGTCCCATGGGAATCATTGCGGCAATCATTACCACGCTGGTCCAACTAATCCCTTTATAGGCCTTACTTATGGGTACACAGCCTGTCAACATCATAATTCCGGCACAGGCAAGGGCTGCAATGGCACCGGGCAAAATTTTAAATACCAAAAGGGCAATCATCAACACCAGGGTCCCCAAAGCGATATAACTTTTGGGGGTTATCACATCCACATTTTTGGACAGTGCCTCGGGACTTCCCGAAATGACCAAGTTTTCATACATGGAAGTCAAAGCTTCCATATTTTCCCAGGGTCCTCGAATCACAAAAGCATCCCCAGCTTCAATTTTAATTTTTCCGCTTAGCGGTCTGCTGTTTCTGGAAGCCGCCAAGAGTTGAACCCCTGCTTGACTTAGATAATGCCCGAGCGGGAGGGTCTTGCCCACAAAAACAGATTTAGGGGTGATGATCATCTCGGCCATCCCAACTTCTTGGTTGATCAGTTCCTTTTTAAGCAAATCTTTTTCAGGTTTCCATGGAATTACCCCCAAACTAAATTTCAGTACCAACTTGTCCACATCCTCGGCTTCTCCCTTCACCGTGATGATATCGTGGTACCTCATCTCGGTCTGGGGGTCTGGTAATTCCACAAATTGATGTATACTTTGAAGCGGATGGGGATGCCTACGTTTTAATCGCATGAGGGAGACATTATGGGCTTCTTCAAAATCCCAATCCCCAACCTTGGAGTTGATCAAGGGAGACATGGACCTAATACGCAGTCGGTATAGGTTATCCCCAATACTGTAGTTCTCAATCCATTTATGCATTTCCTCATCCAATGCCATAGGTCTATTCTTGGTTCTATGACTGGGCAACAATCTGTAGCCCACATATCTGAAATAGAGAATGGATATCAAAAGCAGCGGAAGGCCGATCAATCCAAACTCAAAAAATGAAAATCCTTCCAATCCGTTTTCCACCAGAGCATTGCTGGCAATAATATTTGGAGGCGTCCCAGTTAGGGTTAGCAAGCCTCCCGTATTGGAGCCAAATGCCACTGGCATCAATAATTTGGATGGCAGTGTTCCTGCATTCCAGGCTGCGGTTACCGTTACCGGCAGCAAGGCCGCTACAGTTCCTGTATTACTTACAAATCCGGACAGTAAACTGGATCCCAAGGTCACAATGACCAGCAGTTTGGGGACGCTGCTCTTGGCCCATTTTACAAATCGCTGTCCGGCCACGGCTGTCCATCCCGTTCTTGAAAGTCCTTCTCCAATAATGAACAAGGCCGCAATCATGATCACTGTTGAATTGCTGAACCCGGACAAGGTTTCTTGTATGTCCAGGATTCCCAACAAATACAGGGACAGCATGGACATTAAAGCCACCACATCCGGTGGAAACTTTCCCCAAACAAACAGAATGATCGTAATACCTAATACTACCAATAGTGTGATCATCGCTTCTATTTTGGGACAATCATCAATCCAAGGTCAAAACAGGAATCTCGGAGTGAAGGGTCAACAATTTTGTTAATCTCCCTTCAGATGGGCTACTCATTTGGGTATGGTTTCTAGGCAGAATAGCCAAAAGATCAATGTTCTTTTTGTTTATATATTCCAAAATGCCCTCTTCCACATCCTGATTTTTACTAAAGGCGTGTTCCTCATAAAAATGTTCCAAATAATACTCCAAAAGGTTCTCTGTGCTGTCTACGATGGACTCTTCGGCATAAACCGATTCCCTGTAAATGGTCAAGGCATGCACTCTAGCGTCAAAGGTCCTTGCTACATCCAATAGGGTCTTTAATACTTCCTTATCATCAATTTCTTCGCGACCCATCACCAGCGCAATATCCTTTGGCTCTTTGATCGGAGTTCCAAAGGGAATGGAGATTACAGGGCAATTGGCCTCCAGAACCAGACGTGAGGTGTTGGTTATGGCCTCATCCGTAACCTTGTCCCCCATGGTTCCCATCAATATCAGATCAGAGCCATTGGTATTATTCCACTCCAAAATGGATTCAATGAGATTACCAGTAACAGTATTAAAGGTGGGTGGTGTTTTGATCTTGGCATTGAAGGATTGTACAACCTTCCCAAAATCCAATTTCAGGGTTTTCTCCTGACCTTCGGTTATCGGCATAGCCGAAACATAAAGGGCCTGAAGTTCTATACTACGCGTTGGCCCAACAAAAACGGTGGCATATTCCAATGCATTTATGGAAGCCTCTGAGAAATCAAACGGGATTAAAATTTTCTGAATGCTCATACCTATAAAATTTAGATGACTTAAAATCTTTGATTCAAAATTAGAACCGGACATTCATCTAAAACATGATAGAAATCAGGTTTGGTGTTTTATTCACCAGCTAGTTTGTTTAAAATGTACCAGGTAATCAAAGCATTCTGTTATTGGCAAAGGATTTAACCTTAGGACAAAACTGCAAGTGTACCTGACAAGTATCATATTTTGGGCATGTTTAAAAACCAACCTTTGCATTACAATCTCCTAAGCTAACTCCATGAGGTTTATCCGCCTTTTATTCCTCCTTTCTTGTATTCTTTTGCAAAGTGTGCTTAGCTCCCAAACTTTTGATGAGCATGGTTCGGGCTCTTGGCTGGAGTTTTCGGGGACCAATAAAATTGACGAGAAATGGAGCATTCCCCTGGCGGGAATTTTAAGGCATCACGAGCCATTTGAAGTTTACGATTTCTCTTTTGTTAGGACAGGTGTTTCTTATCACTTGAGCAATTCCGTCATCCTTACCGGAGGTATAGCCTACGTTAATTCCAAATCGTATTTGGATTCTGGTGAAACATCCTTGACCTTCCAATACTGGACATACGAGGAATTTACTTGGAAGAATAAATTCAATCTGAATTCCTTGTCACATCGGTGGAGACTTGAAAACCGTTGGATCCATAATTCTGGCCAAACGCATTTTAATAATCGGTTTCGTTATCGGTTACAGTTCCAAAGACCTATATATGGGAAGACCTTTGTAAAATCGAACAACGAAGTTTTTGTAAATCTGGATGGAGTCTTTTTTAACCAAAATAGATTCTATGTCGGTATAGGTAGGGAGTTATCCCCAGATTTGAAGATTGAATTAGGCTATTTGAAAAACCACTTTCAGGTTTCACACCATAACGCCATTCTCATGGGGATTACTTTCACCACGGATTTTACTAGTCAAGATTCGGCTGAAATTGAAAAATAACCAAGAATACCCCTATTCAATTATCATATTTATAATTATCATGACTATTATCATGTTTTTTGACAAAGTAGCTGTCTAATTTTATTTCAGTTAAATACGTTAAGTCATGAAACCTAAAAAGAGCCCTAATGCAGATATTGGCCGCAATAGCAGCCTTTATTTTATGATAGGTTTGACCTCGGTTTTGTTTGTAACATGGCAATCTCTAGAGGTCAAGACCTACGACAAGGAAACGAACGTTTCGGAAGTGGTTCAAGTGATGGACGATCTTAAAGAAGATGTCCCCATTACCGAAATGGTTCGTACGACAACGCCACCCCCTCCACCATCAGCTCCTGATGTGATTGAAATTGTGGAAGACGTTGAAGACATTGAGGAAACCCTGATTGAAAGTACCGAGAGCAACCAGGATGCCTATATTGAGGATGTGGTCATAGCCATTGACGATGTGAATGTTGGTGAAGTAGAAGAAGAAGAAATTATCCCATTTGCATTGATAGAACACGTACCAGTTTTTCCGGGTTGCGAAAATTTAAGCACTGAGGAAGAGCGTAAAGCGTGTTTTAACCAAAAGGTACAAGAGCATGTTAGAAATACCTTCCAATACCCAAAGACAGCGCTCGAAATGGGAATAACCGGGAAAGTATTTGTGCAGTTCGTGATTGATTCCAACGGTCGGGTTGCCCATATAAAGCAACGGGGGCCAGACAGGTTATTGGAACAGGAGGCCGTTAGGATTATATCTGCCCTCCCACAGGTTAAGCCTGGTATACAAAGAGGTAAGCCCACCAAGGTTACCTACGCTATTCCAATTACCTTTAAAATGCTATAGACACCTAACTTGAAAAACTCCTGTTTTAAACAGGAGTTTTTTTTAGTACCATCCAGAACTTTTATACTCCAAATTTCTAGAAGCCATTTCCCTACTTTTCACCACCAAATGTGTCCTATCCAATTGACGGGTCCGATACCCCAATAAATGGAAAAAGGATTTGGCCAAAAACTTGGCAATACGCTGATCCACCAACAGGCCATCTTTTTGCCCTGAACTCCATTGGATTCCAGGGAGCCAAACCAGCAAGTGGTCCATTTTATACCTTCTCAATCCCTTGGAAATCCATAACAGCACCAGAGGAATGGACTTTATATAATAAAATCCCTCATTGCCCAACTTTTGGTATAAAGGCATGAAAATCTGTCGTTTCCTCTGGGTCATGATATCGTTACCATTGTCCATAGCTATAGCCGTACCTCTAGGAATTTTTTGGAAATTCTTGAACCCAGGCCGCATCTCAAATTGACCCCTGTTTTGGATTTCGTGCTGGTAATAAATCTCATAAAACTTGCTTGAGACCACACTGGAGTTGGCTATCTCCATCCTCAATTTTGCCACCTCGGCTGGGGAATATGCAACCAGCTCGGTAATACCTAAAGTATAGTGGATAAAATGCGTACAGTTCCTGATCGATACAACATCATCATGTTGACCACTTTCATAGCCAAGGGATACATAACCCAACTCATTGATATAGCTTAACAAAGCCCCCACCAAATACTCCTCTATTCCCAAAATTGTAGGTAAGGGATATTGGGACGCTAATTTTCGGTTGAGCAAACTATCATTTAAAACCATAAAAGGCGAGGTATCACCGGAAGTGGTATGCAAATCAATAAAATAAAAAGGCGGTTGATTTTGCTCGAGAATTGCTCGCAACAGTTCATGAAGTTCCCGCATTTCCTGTTCATCCTTGGAAATCCCATCATCATTTTGAAGCGTTTGCTGTAGGTTTTCCACTGTCCAAATCCGGTTTAGATCCTTTTCCATAAAACGTGCCTTTTGCTCCAAGGCTTGCAGATTACCAGCAATGGCGTAGAGTTGTCCCTGTATTGGTGCCTGACGAAGTTTCAGTTCACGGATTACATGCTTTAAGGCAAAAACTCCCGCAGGTTCATTGCCATGGATGCCGGCAAAAAAAACCAAAGTGGGGCCATCTTCATCCCCTTTTAAATGTCCGATGATGCGATCAACTTCCAAGGTTTCCTGTAGAGCATTGCTATATACTTTTGCCATAGCTATAAATCAACCTTGCTTATGATTCCTACGAGATGGGAGCCCACGCAAACAGGCAAGCATCCTATTTGATATTCCTCCATAAGTTTTTTGGCAGTTTCTATTTTGGTCCGTGGCTGCACCGTGACCACTTTATGTATCATAAAATCCGAAACAAGGGCATTATTTTCCTCCTTATGGTGTTCCAACTCGGCAATATGGCTCCAGGTCAAAAGCCCCGAAAGTTCCCCGTGACTGTTCTCCACAGGAATGTGATGAATATTGTTCCACTGCATTATGGATACGGCTAGATTGGCGTAATCATTCTCATAAAGTTTGATAAGCCGAGTAGACATGATCTGCCCTACCCAGAGATAGGGCTCTGTGGCCGATTGCTTCTCATTGATCATACCCCATTCATGAACGGGGATGTTTTTCTTTTGATTTTCATGAATCGCCTCGGTCAACTTGACCAAAACCGAATCCAACTTCATCTCCTTTCGCAATCTCCTAAAATTCTCCACTTGCCATTCCGCTCCGGTTCCCGTTTTTGTGCGATTTTCTATTACCCCAAGCAAGCGTTCCACATCCTTGGAATCCACCCCATAATCCATTAAGCCTTTTCTAGCGATCGGAAGAAACTCCTTAAAAATCAATTTTTTTAAGGTCACCGTTTTTCCCAACCAGGAGAACACAGTTTGTCTACCGGTTATGGCAGATTTAATAAAGTTGTGTTTGGCCTCCTTAAAGTCCATGATTGCGGACATGTCGTCATATTTCTTTGGCCTGCCCACCATTAGTCCTACCCAAAAGGCAAAATTGGCCATCTCATCCATAACTGAAGGGCCTGAAGGGATATATCTGTTCTCAATCCTTAAATGGGGTTTCCCATTGCCTACACCATAGCACGGTCTGTTCCAACGATACACCGTCCCATTAAAAAGATTTAGGGCTTCAAGTTTTGGAATCGCCCCATTTTCCAGAAGCTCCAAAGAGTTTTGGTTGATGGGTTTGGTCAATAGAATTCGGTGGGTAGAGATATCTTCCTTAAAAATCTCGGCCACAGATTCCTTTTGCCAATGGTTGCCAAAACCCACTCTGGCCACTTGCTCTTTTAGAGCGTAGGACCATTTTCGGGTATCCAAACTTTGCTGGAACAAGGCAATTCTGGTTTCTTTCCACAACTCCCTCCCCATCAATAAAGGAGAATTACTGCACACCCCCAGTACAGGCCCTGCGATGGCCTGAGCCCAATTATAGCTTGGAATAAAATCTTTCTGGGGAATCTGAAGATGCAGTTGAAAACTGGTATTGCAAGCCTCAAACAACACAGAATCATGACGTAAGGTCAGCTCATCAACGCCCCTGATTTTTAACGCAAAATGATCACCCCTGCATTGGGTAAGCACCTCGTTCAATTTATGATATCTGGGAATTGGGGTCATGAAATCTATCCCCAATTCATTTTTACTGATGGTGGGCAAAATACCGGTTAAGATGATCTTGATTCCCAGTTTCTCTGCTTTGGATTTCGCTTTATCCAACATATTGGTCAATTGGGACTCCACTTTGGAGAAGCAATCGTCTTTAAGTTCAAAAGGATCTAGATTGATCTCCAAATTGTAATTCGCGAGTTCTGTTGTAAAATGATCATCATTGATGGCATCCAAAAGTTGAATGGACTCCCCTGAAGGCCTGTAATCTTCATCTACCAAACACAACTCTTGTTCAGCCCCAATACGGACCACATCACTCTCTATAAGATTATTGCCCAAGATTTGCTCCAAGGCTTTAAGGTCATCCAGCAGATGCTGCACAAAAGCTTTGCGCTCTTCTTGATCAAACTTGCTATCCGGAATATGTTCACCCATTTTACAATAAAATGTCTTTGATCCGTAGGGTATAAAACTACAATCCCAGCTACTGTTAAAACATGATACTTGTCAGTCCAATTTGGTTCCTTACTGATATTTATCATGTTTTTTGAGCATGCCCAGGGGTAATTTTGAACTATAAATAGTAAACCCCTATGTGTCATCTAGTCCAAAAATATAATGTCCCTGGCCCGCGATATACAAGCTATCCAACGGTACCCTACTGGGACATCGAAACCTTCTCCGGAAAGCAATGGAAAAATAGCGTTCTGAGGGCGTATAAAGAATCAGAAAATGAGGGTATTAGTCTATATATCCACCTTCCTTATTGTGAAAGCATGTGTACCTTTTGTGGTTGCCACAAACGGATAACAAAAAGACATGAAGTAGAACTTCCGTACATACAATCGGTTCTTAAGGAATGGCAATTATACTGTGATATTTTAGGTTCCAGGCCTATCATCAAAGAAATTCATCTGGGTGGAGGCACCCCAACTTTTTTCTCCCCGGAACACTTAAAAATGTTGGTCAAGGGAATCCTGAGATTGGGAAGCAAAGCAGCACATCCAGAATTTAGTTTTGAAGGACATCCAAATAATACAACCAAAGCACACTTACAGGCTCTTTTTGATGTGGGGTTTAGAAGAGTCTGTTTAGGTGTGCAAGACTACAATTTAACTGTGCAAAAAGCCATCAACCGGATTCAACCCTTTGAGAATGTGAAGAAGGTTACCGAATGGGCCCGAGAAATTGGATACACGTCAGTTGGACATGATATTATCTATGGCCTGCCTTTTCAATCGCTTAAGGATGTAAGACAGACAGTTACCATGACCAATGCGCTGAAACCAGACCGTATTGCTTTCTATAGTTATGCCCATGTTCCTTGGATGAAGGGCAACGGACAACGCGGATACAAGGAAACTGACCTGCCAACTTCAGACGTAAAAAAACAGCAGTACGAGCTTGGAAAAAATATGTTGACCGAATTCGGATATAAAGATGTGGGAATGGATCACTTTGCCTTGCCTACGGATAGTTTGTACCACGCATTGGAAAATGGAACACTCCATAGAAACTTTATGGGCTACACTCCCTCCAAAACCCAACTTATGATTGGGCTGGGGGTTTCGAGTATTAGTGATAGCTGGTATGGATTTGCCCAAAACGTAAAAAGCATTGAAGAATACCAACACCTGGTATCTCATGGGGTAATTCCCATTTTCAGAGGCCATGTGTTGAACGAGGAAGATGAAATTATACGAAGACATATCCTAAATCTCATGTGCCAGTTTGAGACTACATGGGAAATGGGAGAAACACAAACCATAGATTTTGAAAGAATCATTGAGAACCTTACCGAATTGGAGTTGGATGGATTGGTGGATATTGGCGCCAACCAGATAAAAGTAACTCCTAAAGGAAGACCATTTATTCGGAATATCAGCATGGCCTTTGACTTAAAACTACATCGCAAAAAGCCAGAGACCCGACTGTTTTCCATGACCGTTTAACCATTAAAATTAAATCAGATGAAAAGTATTATTTTACCTGTAGATTTTTCGAAGCAAAGCGAACAAGCTCTAAAAGTAGCGGCCGGTCTTGCCAAAACACATGGATCGGAACTTTTGGTACTCCACATGTTGGAACTCTCACCAGCTATCATGGCCGATTCTGGATATGTGTCCCAAGAACAAATTGTTCATCTGATCAAAATTGGTGAAAAGCGCTTTAATGACTTTTTGGATAAGCCTTATTTAAAAGGCGTCAACATCATACCCATAATTAAGCATTACAAGGTATTTAGTGAGATAAGTGATGTTGCAGAGAAGCACAATGCTGAGCTTATAGTTATGGGATCACATGGAACGGATGGTTTGCAAGAAATCTTTTTTGGTTCCAATACCGAACGCGTAGTCAGAACTTCAGATATACCCGTCTTGGTCATAAAAGGGGATATTGAAAAATTTAGGCCCGAACGATTTGTCTTTGCCTGCGATTTTAAGGAGGAAAGTGTTCCTGCCCTCCAAAAAGCAATAGAAATGGCCAAACTCTTAAAATCCCAACTGTATCCGGTGTATATCAATACCCCTGGTGATGAATTCTTGAGTACGGAAGATGCTTATAACCGAATATCCAAATTCCTGAATCTCGCCAAAGTTGGGTTGGAGGTTCAAATTTACAATGACTATACCGTAGAAAAAGGAGTATTAAATTATAGTGAGTCAGTAGCTGCTGACTTAATTGGTATACCCACCCATGGTAGAAAAGGATTGTCCCACTTCTTTATGGGAAGTATAGGTGAAAATATTGCCAATCATTCCAATACGGCTGTTGTAACCTTTAAAATTTGATTGATTGGTATTTGATTGGGTTTTACATGATGGAAAAAGGGGAGTTTTTAACTCCCCTTTTTTTATTCTGTATATTTTAATACTAGCTACTGATGGAATCTTTCATATGCCGCTTTGTCCAAAGCCTCCCTATGATCAGGATGGGCAATGGAAGTCAAAGCTTTTGCCCGCTGTTGTAAATTTTTTCCATATAGATTGACCACCCCATATTCCGTGGCCACATAATGTACGTGAGCCCTGGTGGTCGTTACACCTGCGCCTTCCTTGAGAAAAGGCACGATCTTGGAAACTCCTTTTTTGGTTGCAGCTGACATGGCAAAAATGGGTTTACCTCCTTCAGAAAGCGATGCTCCCCTAATGAAATCCATCTGGCCACCAACCCCAGAAAATTGATAGCTCCCAATAGTATCTGCACAGACTTGACCGGTAAGGTCAATTTCGATGGCACTGTTAATGGCCGTCACCTTGGGGTTACGACGAATTCTAGCCGTATCATTCGTGTAACCAGAATCCCTAAAATCACAGATGGGATTATCATCAATGAAGTCATAAAGTTTCCGGGAACCCACGGCAAAGCAACTTACAATCTTGCCACGTTTTACGGCCTTATTCTCCCCGGTGATTACTCCTTGCTCAATCAAGGGTAGTACCCCATCAGAAAACATTTCGGTATGGATGCCCAGACGTTGGTGGTTTTTTAGATTGTCCAAAACCGCATTGGGAATATTGCCGATACCCATTTGTAGCGTGGCTCCGTCTTCTATCAAAGAGGCCACATTGGCTCCAATTTCATGCTCCAAATCGGAGATAATACCTGGATTATGTTCATGTATAGGACGATTTATCTCAATCGCAAATTCAATTTCATCAATATGTACAATTCCCGTTCCATGTGTACGCGGTACATAAGGATTGATTTGTGCAATGATTTTCTTCGCGGTCCTTACCGCAGGCAAGGCCACATCCACAGAAACTCCCAGGGAACAATATCCGTGTTTGTCCGGTTGGGATACCTGCACAATAGCTACATCCAAAGGCAAAATATTGCGTTTAAACAACCATGGGATCTCACTTAAAAAAATGGGGATATATCCAGATTTTGAATTGTTTACGCTTTTCCGAACATTCCCGCCCACAAAACAAGAATTTAGATGGAAAGAGTTGCTGTACGGTTCCTCGGTATAAAAGGCGTTTCCTTCGGTATGAATGGAAACAATCTCCACATTCTCCAGTTCCTTATGACGTTCACAAAGGGCATCCACAAGTTCATTGGGGGTCATGGCGGCACCTTGAACAAAAACACGATCTCCTGATTTTATTAAGCCAACTGCTTCTTCTGCTGATGTTATTTTCACTTGTATTTTTTTATAGCTAAGGTTGATGACATTCTATATTTGTTGATTCCATATGGGCATTCATCGGCTTTGGGGAAACATAGGGAATTCCCAGTCCCATCCCCCTGATAATGAAAAGTGCCCCGATCAACACCACAAAAACCGGAATCAATCTGCGTACTTTGGATTTCATTGGGGTGCTCAAAATGGAACTGGAGTAGGCCGCGGTGGTCATTAAGGGTATAGTTCCCACCCCAAACAACATCATATACAGTCCACCCTGCCATGCGTTGCCCAGGGCTATTGCGCCTAGCAAGGCCATATACACCAATCCACAGGGTAGGAACCCATTCAAAAAGCCAATGGTTAAAAAAGCATCCGGGGTCTTTTTTTGAAGTTCCTTACCTAACTTAGATTTTATTTTTCCCAAAAGGGTATAAATAGGCCTAGACAGTTTGTGGGCATCAAAAATCTTAGTGGGCACCAAGACCAAAAGAATCATTAAAACGCCCATTCCAATGGATAACTTTTGCTGCATCCCAAAAAGGGAAAGTCCCTTGCCCAAAAACCCAAACAGCACACCAATACTGGCATACGCCAGTAATCTTCCGGAGTGATATATAAAAAGCTGGGCTATTTTTTTGGCCTTACTTTCCCGATCCAACGGCAGCATAAAGGCAATGGGACCACACATGCCCAAGCAGTGCAAGCTTCCCAAAAATCCCAATGCCAACGCAGATACCAACATGATCTAATAGGTCAATTTTTCTTTGTGTAAAAAGGTATTACCTTCATACGACCATTTTATGGCTATATCCCAGCGACCGCCCACCAAGCTATTGTCAGGTATGAGCAAATGTGTATTGGACAAACTTAAAGGAAAGTCAGTATCCAAATGCTTGTTGGACGGTCTGTAAAGGGACACAGTGCCTTCAATTTTTTTATAATCAAACTTTTCCGGAAAGCTAATTTTCAAACCTTCCCCAGTTTTTTCAATGTTCAATTGGGCGTTCATTTTAGCCGCGGTGTTGGATGCATCAATCTCTTTCTGATAGGCCAGTTCCTGCTTGTAATAATCATCTGTGACCAAATCGTGGTTGGCCCTATCATCTGTGCTCATCCGAACCACAAAATATAGAATGAAGGCAATGAATGCCACAAAACTCAATACGATTGCTGTTCCCCAATTGATTTTCATTTCTCTTGCTTTTAATCTTACGCCTAATTATAACTTCTTGGTGCCAAAAATTGAGCTACCGTGGTTTCTATAAGTTTATCCCCACTATAAACTCCTATTTTGAGCTTGTCCTTGTCCCCAGTCAATGCCGATGCATTAATTTCAATAAACAATGTTCCCTCTGCCAGCTCTTCGGCAGGGACCACAAATTGATCTTGGGAGACCATTTTTATTTCACCTTTATGGGACAATAATTTAAAACTAACATCCTCAACATCCTTGGCGGTCTTATTGACCAACTTATAGGTATATACATTGCTGATAATGTTGTTCTCCTTTCTTTCATACAACTGCCCAGGTAGCCTTAGAACATTGGCCTCCAACTCATTTCTAAGGAACAGCATTCCGATCAAGATTCCCGTCAAGATGAACAAAACGGCTGTATAGCCTTTCATTCTGGCCGTAAACTTGAACTTTTCCTTCTTATTGATTTCATCCTCGCTGGCATATCGGATCAAGCCTTTGGGTTTATTGATGCTTTCCATGATATGGTCACACTCATCAATACAGGCCGTACAGTTCACACATTCCAGTTGGGTTCCGTTTCTGATATCAATTCCAGTTGGGCATACATTTACACACTGAAAGCAATCTATACAATCGCCATGACCCAAGGCATCTCGATCTTCGTTCTTTCTGAATTTTTTACGGCCCGCTTCCCCTTCTCCACGTTTGTGGTCATAGGCCACTATGATGGATTTATCATCCAACAGAACACCTTGAAGTCTTCCGTAGGGACAGGCTATGATGCATACCTGTTCCCTGAACCATGCAAAGACGAAATAAAAAACTCCCGTAAAAATGAGCAAGGGTACCATTGTACCCAAATGCGCCATTGGTCCATCCGTAACATAAGCAATCAATTTATCGCTCCCGATCAAATAGGCCAGAAACACATTGGCAATCAAAAAGGAAATAATAAAAAAGATGGTCCATTTTAAAGAACGTTTCCAGATTTTTTTGGTATTCCATGGAGCTTTTTCCAAACGGGTCTGGGCACCTCTATCTCCGTCGATCCAGTACTCAATTCTACGGAAGACCATCTCCATAAAAATGGTCTGTGGGCATATCCATCCACAAAATATCCGACCGTAAGCCACGGTAAAAAGAGCGATAAATATGACCGCAATGATCATGGAAATCACCACCAAATGAAAATCCTGGGGCCAAAAGGGAAATCCAAAAATATTGAACCTCCGATCGAGTACATTGAACAACAGAAACTGGTGTCCTTGTATTTTGATGAAAGGAGAGGCAAACAAAAACAACAATAGACCGTAGCTCACATATTTGCGATACGCATAAAATCGGCCACTTGGCTTTTTGGGATAAATCCACGCCCTTTTTCCTTCTTCGGTAATGGTTCCTATGGAATCCCTGAAATTTTCTTCCATTGCAAGTTTGTTTGTCCGCCTCTGTCCTTCGGACGTCTCCCCCATAAAGGAGGAGTTAAGTTTTCAACTATTCATTCATGGCAACATCCGTGGAATCCGAAACTTGCGCATTAGGAGCTTCTTCGGTTTCTGCGGGCGCGGGAGCATCCGGATCTATCCAGATATCCCCTTCCGGAGCCTTGGGATTGGCCGCAGTAGTTCCTCCCATAGTCAGTACATAACTGGCTACCTGGGCCATTTCGGCAGGCTTTAAGCTTTGCTTCCATGCCACCATCCCTTTGCCATCACGACCACCTTCCGAAATGGTATTAAAGACATTCTTGATACCTCCTCCCAAAATCCAGTATTCATCGGTCAAGTTGGGGCCAATTCCTCCTCCTCCATCAGCCATATGGCACACCACACAGTTGTCTGTGAATATTTGTTTACCAGCACTCAGGTCAGCAGCATCCGATAGAAATTCCACCGTATTGACATCCACCAAATCCTTTGCTGTTTTCTTATATTCCTCTATGGCAATCTTGGCAGCAGCCACCTCTTGTTCGTACTCCATGGCTTGGTCATAGTCCCCAATAATGTGGAAGCGAACCAAATAAACAACACTAAAGATGATGGTGGCATAAAATAGATACACCCACCAAGGAGGCAAAACATTGTCCAACTCCCGGATACCGTCGTAATTGTGGTCCATGATGATTTCACTTTCCCTTTCAATTTCGCGGCTCTTTGTCAAGCGCTTGTATACATTTTTAGCCCATGCCCATTCCATCTTTTTGCTCTTTGAAGCCAAGTAATTGGCTTTGGCTTCCTCTGAAAGGGTTTGGAACATTACGTTTTCAATGGACTTCAATATCAGCTCAATGGCAATTAAAATCATTAAGACCAACAACAGGAAAAACTGAGTGATCGGATATTCGATAATTGCGGGTTTGTCTCCTGAATCTATAAAGTATTCCATCAATCCAAAGATTAGAAAGAAGATTACTGGAATACGGATCCACCAAGGTGTTCTTGTGCTCATAATATTATAGTTTGTTAGGTTGATCGTTATCTAAAGGCAGTTCGCCCATCTCTTTGATATGTTCCTTGGTAGCGGTAAATACCCACCAAAACAAGGCCACAAAGAACACAAAGAAGATCATTAGCGATATCATGGGATAACTAGCTACCCCGTCTATGGTTTCCATGTGGTTTTTTACGAATTTCAACATAGCTTGTATAGATTTTGGACGGAAGAGCCAAGATTCAAGCTAAGAGTTCTTGTCTCTTGATTCTTATGTCTTGACTCTATCATCCTGATTCTTTTATTCTTGGTTTTGTGATATCAGTTCTTCAGTGTCTTGCATCTTGATGTCTGTTCCCAATCGCTGCAGATAGGCAATCAGAGCCACAATTTCACGATTTCGCATCTCCACAAAATCTTCCCCGTTGTCCGCTGCATACTTCTTGTCAGCTTCATAGGTTTTGGCAAATTCTGGATCGGTGTAGAGATTTTTTTCAATGGCCTTTGCCTGCTCCGCCATGGATTGTTGTGCATTAGCGATATCCTCTTCCGTATACGGAACCCCTAGTTTAACCATGACCTCCATCTTACTTTGAACATCACTTCTATCATGTTCATTTCTTACCAACCATTGGTATGCCGGCATTATGGATCCAGATGAAGTACTTTGTGGGTCGTACATATGGTTCAAATGCCAATTGTCGGAGTATTTACCTCCTATCCGAAGCAAATCAGGTCCGGTTCGCTTACTACCCCATAAGAATGGGTGATCATAAACAAATTCCCCAGCCTTGGCATATTCACCGTAACGTTCCACTTCGCTCCTAAACGGCCTGATCATTTGGGAGTGACATCCCACACAGCCCTCACGGATGTATAAATCACGTCCTTCCAATTCCAATGGTGTATACGGTTTTACGCTGGTAATGGTTGGGATATTGGATTTCACCAGAATTGTGGGGACAATTTGGATGATTCCCCCAATCAATATGGCAATCGTGGCCAAAATTGTCAATTGTACTGGTCTTCTTTCCAACCAGTTGTGGAAGGTTTCACCAGCCACACGTCTTTTGGACACTCTGGCCAAGGCTGGAGCTTCGGCCAATTCATCCTCCACGCTACTTCCTTTTCTAATCGTTACGATCACATTGTATATCATAATCAGCATCCCCACAATGAACATGGTTCCCCCAATGGCCCTCATCCAATACATAGGGATGATCTGGGTAACGGTCTCCAGGAAGTTACCGTACACCAAGCTTCCATCTGGGTTGAATTCTTTCCACATCAAGGCTTGGGTAAACCCAGCCACATACATGGGCAGAGCATAAAGAATGATTCCCAAGGTGCCAATCCAGAAATGGAGATTGGCCAAGCTCTTTGAGTGCAAGGTGGTCTTGAACATTTTGGGTACCAACCAATAGATCATACCAAAGGTCAAGAAGCCGTTCCAAGCTAAGGCGCCCACGTGTACGTGTGCAATAATCCAATCGCTAAAGTGGGCGATGGCATTTACGTTTTTCAAGGACAACATAGGTCCTTCAAAAGTGGCCATACCGTAACCCGTGATAGCAACCACCATGAATTTCAAAGTAGCATCACTTCTTACTTTATCCCAAACACCACGAAGTGTCAATAATCCGTTGATCATACCACCCCAAGAAGGAGCAATCAACATGATGGAGAATACAACACCTAGGTTCTGTGCCCAGTCAGGCAGTGAGGAGTACAACAAGTGGTGTGGCCCGGCCCAGATATAGATAAAAATCAAGGACCAAAAGTGAACTATGGAAAGCCTATAGGAATAAATAGGCCTATTCGCTGCCTTCGGAACAAAATAATACATCAGTCCCAGGAATGGCGTGGTCAAGAAGAATGCTACCGCATTATGTCCATACCACCACTGCACCAGTGCATCCTGAACCCCAGCATAAACCGAATAGCTCTTTAAGGCAGATACCGGCAACTCCAAACTATTGAAGATATGCAATACCGCTACGGTTACAAAGGTGGCCAGATAGAACCAAATGGCCACATACAAGTGGCGTTGCCTACGCTTTAAAATTGTGGCAATCAAGTTCCAACCAAAGACTACCCAGATGACCGCAATGGCCAAATCTATAGGCCACTCAAGTTCTGCATATTCCTTGGAGGTGGTGTACCCCAATGGTAGTGTTATGGCTGCTGCCACAATGATCAATTGCCATCCCCAGAAGTTGATATTACTCAGCGCATCGCTGAACATTCTGGTTTTTAACAGCCGTTGGGTAGAATAATACACCCCGGCGAAAATGGCGTTCCCCACAAAGGCGAAAATTACCGCATTGGTGTGCAAGGGGCGTAAACGCCCAAAACTCAACCATGAAATGCCGTCGGTGATGTTGGGGAACAAAAACATAAATGCCAGCAGGAGGCCCACCAACATTCCAACAACACCCCATAGCATGGTGGCGTATAAAAACTTTTGTACGATTTTGTTGTCGTAATGAAATTGTTGTATTTCCATATTTATTGGTTTGTTCTTTTAGTTTGCGTGATTTCTGCTTTGTCTGTATCTAAATTGGATTCTTGATCCAAAAGTTCGTCTTCAAAAAGCATTCGGACAGAGGGGGTATAGGCGTCATCGTACTGCCCACTTCTGACGGACAATACAAATGCGACAAAGAAGACCAGCGCAACCGTAATGCTAATGGCCAACAACACATAAATAACACTCATACCTACCTGAATTTGGCTGTAAAACTACTGTCAGGCCCATTGGCAAAAAATGACATATATCAGTTTTTACAGCGATTTATATATTTCTTTTTTTTGGGCTTGCCGCCATAGGGTAACAAGCGCCGCTACAATGATCAAGTTCTTCCCAATATATTGTCCCAAAAGGGTCGGAATCCATGGGGGATTTTGAAATGAATCCATAGGGAACAGCAATAGTGGAGTAAAGGTCAATATCATATGAACCAAGGTGATAATAACCGCACCTTTCCTCCAAAGATTGAATACCAACATAATGCCGATGGACACTTCCCAAAATGCCAGTAAATTAATGGCAATACCATCTGAAAGTTGTCCAAACGTCAATTGATGAATGGTGTTTTTTGCCAAATCTTCAGCAGGACTCATATGTGGAAAGAATTTTAAGGTCCCAAACCACAAATACACAATTCCAATACTGATAGCCAATACATTTGGCTCAATTCGCTCTCGTAGTCCATTAATTAATTTCTTGCTCATGACTTAGTTAGTTGGTTGATTTAGTTTGCGTCCAAGAGCATTGGTCATTAAGGTAGTGAACAAAACAATGCTAATGGAACTCAAGGGCATTAAAATGGCTGCTATAACAGGTTGCAATTGACCAGTTACCGCAAAATATAGCCCCACCAGATTATAGCAGAGGGACAGCACAAAACTCATTTTAATCACTTGAATGGATTTTCTTGAAAGCTCCATAAAAGTGGACAGTTTATTAAATTGGGAGGCGTCCAAAATCCCATCACAGGCTGGTGAAAACACATTGATATCCTCTGAGACCGCAATGCCCACATCGCTTTGGGCCAAGGCCCCAGCATCATTGAGTCCGTCCCCAACCATTAGTACCTTATGTTCCTTCTGTAAATGCTCTATATGCTGCAGTTTATCCTCCGGTTTCTGGTTAAAGTGCATCTGGGTCCTTACCGGAAGTATTTTTTGTAGTTGTTTGCGTTCCCCATCATTATCCCCAGACAAAACTCCTATTTGCATAGAACTTCCCAGCGATTGAAACACCGTGGAAATGCCTTCCCGGTAGCTGTTCTTGAAAACAAAACGCCCTTTAAAGTCATCATCTGAGCTTACATAAACGGCTGTATCGGCCGAAGTCTGAATGGAATCCCTACCCACATAGCCCGCAGACCCAATCCTGATGGAATGTTGGTTCGCCCTACCTTCAATCCCCTTGCCTGTATGTTCTTGAAACTCGTCCAACGTCATAATCGCGTTGGATTGTAAAATCCCGTATAATGACCTACTCAATGGATGGTTGGATGCTCTTAGCGTAGTCTTGAGCAAGGCGATCTCTTCTGTGGTAAGTTCAACACCCTCATATAAAATTGCATCCTTTTTTGTTGTAGTGAGGGTTCCCGTTTTATCAAAAATAGCTGTGTCAATCTTTGCCAATCGCTCTATTGCGTTGGTGTTTTTCAGATACAATTTTTGCCGTCCAAATATGCGTAGCATATTCCCCAAGGTAAAGGGAGCCGCCAAGGCAATGGCACAGGGGCAGGCAATGATCAAAACCGCGGTAAAAACGTTTAGAGCCATGCTAGGCTCGTACACCAACCAAAACAGGGTTGCCAAAGTGGCTATGGTCAATACGCCAGCTGTAAATCGTTTGCCAATGCTATCCGTTAAGGTTTGGAAGGCACTCGCCTTGTCTTTAGAGAACACCGAATTGCCCCAGAGCTGGGTGAGGTAACTTTGGGATACCGATTTAAGCACTTCCACTTCCAAAAGTCCGGAGAGTTGCTTTCCTCCCGCAAAGAGTTTTTCTCCGGATTCCTTAAACACTGCTTGGGATTCCCCGGTGACAAAACTGTAATCGATTTGGGCAGACCCTTTAATCAACATGCAATCCACAGGAATGATCTCGTTGCTTCTGATCAAGAGCCTATCCCCCACTTTTACCTTATAGATTTGGATGTTTTCTTCGGATTTATCCTGATTCAGACGGGTAACGGCAATGGGAAAATAGGATTTATAGTCCCTCTCAAAAGAAAGAAAGGAGTAGGTTCGCTGTTGGAAGAACTTACCAAGGAGCAAAAAGAAGATCAGTCCGGTTAGGCTATCAAAAAAACCAGAGCCCAAATCAAAAATGATATCTACCGTACTTCTCAAAAACAAAGTGAGAACACCCAGGGCAATGGGTACATCAATGTTCAAAAGTTTGGAGCGCAAGCCCTTGTAGGCTGATATAAAATAGTCCTGCGAAGCATAAAACACCACTGGCAAGGAAAAGGCGAACATCAACCAGCGAAAAACGGGTTTATATTGCTCCAGCCAGAATTCCTCCACCCCTGCCTCGCCGGCAGGCAGTTCAAAATATTCGGGAAATGACAAAAGCATCACATTGCCAAAGGCAAAACCCGCCACCCCCAACTTATAGATCAAGGAACGATCTTTCCTCTTTTCCTTTTTGTCGTATTCGTCCAGGGAGATATAGGGTTCATACCCAATACTGCTCAGCATCAAAACCAAACCCTTGAGCGAGAAGTTCACGTAAGAATAGGTGACCCGAAGGGTCTTTTTGGGAAAATCCACTTGGGAATTTGAAATGGACGGATGAAGCTTGTTTAAGTTTTCCAACACCCAAATGCAGGAACTGCAATGAATCGACGGCACGCTTAGGTTAATTACCTGCACTCCTTCCTCATTGAATTCCACAAGCTTACTTACAATTTCCTGATTATCCAGAAAATCGTACTTGCTTCTTACTTCCTTAGGGGTGTTCCCAGCCTTGGCCTCAATTTCGTAGAAGTTGGAAAGGCCATTGGAGGTAAATATTTCATAGACAGTTTTGCAACCATGGCAGCAAAAATCCCTCTCATCAAAACGCACCTTGTCCCTGCCACAGTCATCACCACAATGATAACATGTCATATTTGCCATTTACATTTGCTTTACCTTTTGCAAATTTGGGACACCGATCTTATTAAAAATATGACATTTATCAGTTCTAGATCAATTGTTAAGCACTAATTTTGTATCAGCATGTAAAGCAAGACACTATGGAAAGCAGGTGTGAAAATTGCATCATCAGACAGTTCAACTCATTGAGAGCCATGAGCAAAGAGGAGTTGAAGAAGGTTTCCGATACCAAAACCACCAAGAAAATTAAGAAAGGGGAATCCATTTTTGACGAAGGTGATAAACTCAACGGGGTTTATTGCGTTCGAGATGGGGTTTCCAAGCTTTCCAAACTCAGTGCCAATGGCAAGGATCAAATTGTGAAACTGGCCACCAAAGGCGAGGTTATTGGTCAGCGCTCGGTAATTGCAGAAGAAACAACCAATCTTTCCGCAATTGCTGTAAATGATATGGAAGTTTGTTTTATTCCAAAGGAGAGCATTACACATACACTTCATAAAAATCCAGATTTTACTTTGGAAGTGCTGAGACATATGGCCCATGACCTCAAGGAAGCCGATGATGTGATCGTGAACATGTCCCAAAAAACGGTTAAGCAGCGTATTGCGGAAGCCATTCTTTACTTGAAGAACAATTTTGGGGAAGACGAAGAAGGCTTTTTGGCCCTAACCCTTTCTCGGGAAGATATTTCCAATGTGGTGGGCACAGCTACCGAATCTGCCATCCGGATTATTTCAGAATTCAAGAAAAAAGGATTTATCCATACTTCAGGTAAAAGAATCGGCATCAAGAACGAACGCAAGCTCGTAGAGCTTGTAGAAGGCTTCTAGACTGCCCTTGTTCCAAAAACTGATAATTGTCATAGTATCCCTTTTTGCGTTACGGTAATTTTACGCTATCGTTATTTTTATCCGAATGCAGAAAATTTTAATACCTACCGACTTTTCAGATAATGCATGGAATGCCATTGATTATGCCATGCAATTGTTCCGAAACAAGAAATGCACCTTTTATCTCTTGAACACCTATACCCCCGTTATTCCCAGTGGAAGGTTCATGGCTAAAATGGTCAATGGGGTTCGTATTGTGGATGCGGTTCGGGACGCTTCGGAAGAAGGGCTGCAAAAGACCGTAGATCGGATAAAGAGCAAATACCGCAATTCCCAACACAGCTTTGAGACCATTTCTTCTTTTAACCTCTTGACAGAGGAGATTAAGGATTTGGTGGATACTTATGGAATACAACTGATCATTACCGGTACCAAAGGAGCCTCTGGAATTGAAGAGGTCTTTATGGGCAGCAATACAGTACGGATTATCAAGAGCACCAAAAAATGCCCGGTGTTGGCCATTCCACAGCACTTTGAGTTTATCACACCCACTGAAATAGCTTTTGCCACGGATTTCAATCGTTTTTATTCCACCTCGGAACTAAGCCCTTTACTGGAGCTGGCCCAAATGTTCCAAGCCACCATCCGTATTGTGCATGTGCAATATGGTATCAAAGCCCTTTCAGAACTGCAACAATTTAATCTGAACATGCTCCGTAGGTATTTGGAGGGCATGGAGCACTATGTGCACACCGTGTCCGAACTCAATTCAGTTTCCAAAACTTTGGAACTATTTTCCCAGGAACTCAACATTCATTTATTGGCCATGCTCAATTACCAGCACAGCTATATGGAGCAAATGACCCGTGAACCCATTGTGAAGCGTACGGCTTTCCATACGCAAACCCCATTGTTGGTCATCCCTGAACTTGGCATGGAAGGTGTTGCTAAGGATAACCCTAAAAAAAAAGGTGAGGTAGTTGAAAGTTAGGAATCATAAAATTCCTTTATTTATCAAATAGTTTTACGTCCGTTACATTAATTCCATTCGGGTTTTCCAAAAAGTAATTTGCTAGAATCATGTAAAGTTCCAGATGATCTTCCACGCCATTCCAATTCCAGCTGTCCGTGATTTCATCTTGAGGCGTGTGGATGCCCCCAAACTGAATGGGTTGCGCCTGCCTCCCCCTTTAAGGCGATTTCCAGTCCAAATGGTAAGCGCAGGAATTCCTTTTTGCAAGAAGGAGACGGTATCAAAGTTGGTGTTCAATTCATCTTCCCAGCCAGGGCTTATGTAATGCCACCCATGTCAATTGAGGACGGCTTCAACCTTGCCCACAAAATCCACCCCTTGTTTGGGGAAAACAAAATAATCCTCACGAGGACCACTAACGTTAAACCCATCAATGTTTAGGCAGATTATGATATCCTCTTTGGGAAATAGGGAGTTTTCTACATAAAATTGGCTGCCATACATCCCAAATTCCTCCCCGGCAGTGGCCACAAAGACCACATTGCGTATAGGCGGGGATGCCTGTTTGAACATACGGGCCAGTTCTATCAAAGCAGCAACACCCACCGCATTGTCCAATGCTCCATTATAAATGGAATCATGCTGCCCCTCCTCCTTCCGGATTCCGTAGGCATCATAGTGGGCGGTAAAGACTACGGATTTTTTACTTGTGCTTGCTGCTGGAATATAGCCCACCACATTGGATTCCTTTTCCTCCAAATCGGGATAAGGGAAATTTTGAAAGAAAGAGTCCATATAGGGCGCTTGCAACCCAATTTGTTCAAATTGCTGGGAGATATAGGCAGCTGCCTTACGAATCCCTTCGCTTCCCGTGCCACGCCCTCCTAGCTCATCCGAGGCCAAATAAGTAGTATGATCCCTTACCTTATCCTGAACTTGGGCAGTGGCCAACCATGGCAACCAAATCACCACTAGAATTTTAACTAAGTTTTGGGGAAAATTGATCATAATTTCCAGATTTTGTCCCCTTAAAGACCTTGTATTTAAAGGTTGGTTACATCAGCATCAACAAATTATCAAAAAACGAAATCAAATGAAAAAAAAGTTATGTCTTGCTACGGCCCTTTTTGCCCTAAGTATGGGCTACCTCAGCGCCCAGACCCAACAAGATTCCTTGGCCATTAAGCAAGCCGCTCTGGATTATATTGAATCCCAACACAACGTAAAACCAGAACAATTTGAACGGGCCGCCCACCCCAGAATGGTTAAACGCACCTTTTGGACGGACAAATTCGCCAAAAAAGAGTATTTACGGGAAACCTTTACGGATGCCATGGTTTTGCTGGCCGCGACCTACAACCAAAATGGGGACAAATTCCCAGAAAATCCGAAGAAAGACGTGGTGATACTGGATGTCTTTGACAAAACGGCCTCGGTAAAACTTATTGCCGATGATTGGATTGATTATATGCACATTGCCAAGCTCAACGGTAAATGGCAAATTGTAAACGTGCTTTGGCAGTTTAAGGATTCCAGTCTTCATTAAAAAAGTCATTGTCCAGGTGTTCTAAGGGAGTCAAATCTTTGTTAACTTGTTCCAATGGATCATTTTAAATCGCATATCAAACAAGTATTTGAGCGGTACCATCCCATTTCGGATGTGTCCTTTGAGGCCCTTTACTCATTGGGTGAATACCAACAGTTGGAGAAGGGCAACCTCCTTTTGGATATCGGTAAAATATCCAGACACATCCATATATTGTTGGAAGGGTCCATTGTATCATACTATTTGAGCGCGGATGGGACCGTTTACCACAAAAACATATTTCTGGAAGGTGACTTTGTGGGTTCCACCGTTTCCGCCTTAAAAAATGAACCTTCCAACTTTGCTCTGTCCGTTGTTGAAAACAGTATAGTTTTCACTTTTGAACATGCCCAATATCAGTCCCTATTAAAACAACATGCCGACTTAAAAGATTTTTACGTTGCCTATTTGGAAAAAAACTGGGTGGTGGACAAAGAAAAACGAGAAATTGAGATCGTAATGAAAGAAGCGTCAGAAAGATATCAGGACTTTATTGTTGCGCATCCTCGAATTGAAGAGCGAATCCCGTTACATTATATTGCTTCGCACTTGGGCATTACCCCTACCCAATTGAGCAGAATCCGAAAAAAATTTAGAGAAAAAGACCCGCCTCAACATATGTAAAGGAATAGTTGTTTATTCCTTGCCAACTTTGCTGCATGAAACTTATAGGATTATATATGTTGGCATTGTTGGGAGGCGTATTTTTGGCTGTCCAGGCGGGATTTAGCTCCCAATTGGGCTCCCTTTTAAAGCAGCCCGTGCTTGCCGTTATCTTCACATCTTTGAGCAGTGCAGTTCTTGGAATATTGTTTATCCTTTTTTGGGGCAAGCCCTCTTTCCAAATGTTCTCCATTCCAGAAATTCCATGGTATTTGTGGTGGATTGGAGGACTTTTTAGCATGGCGGGCATTAGTCTATATTTTTATGCCATCCCAAAGGTTGGCATCTCCAAAATTATTGCGCTGGGCCTCTGCGGGCAATTGGTATTTTCCCTGATCGCCGGGAATTTTGGTTGGCTCAACCTGCCTGTTGAGCCCATCACAACAAAACGACTAGTTGGCGCCCTAGCAATGACCCTGGGCATCCTTTTAATCAATACAAAATGAAAAAGACAACAGAAAACATTGAAAATTTGACCGGCCTTTGGAAGCTGGCCGGGCAACAGTTTATCGGATACGAAAAGGACAATACCATACTCAGTTCCTTTATTCAAGGCTCTGAATGGCCCAATAAAATTTGGACAGAGGCTCCGCTGTCCGAAGACCTGATCTCACAACTTCGGGATAAAATGGAACAAAACCCACAATTGACCTTCTCATACTTTAATACAAACACAACGGACAATCCCTTATTGACTGAACGAAGTTTTGAACTTCAATTTAACCAAACGGGAATGAGTATGCCATTAAAGTCCTTGTTTGCCACTCAGAAAGTTTTGGATTTTAAACGTGTGGAGACTGGCTTGCAAGCTGCCTTGTGGAGCACAGCTTTTCAGTCCGCCTTTGGTTATGATTTTGGAGCCAGAACGCTGGAAAAGACCCTGGACAAAGTTCCCTACTACTTGGTGTACCACAATAAGGAACTTGTAGGCACCATCATTCTATACAAAATCGGAAAAATTGCCGGAGTACACGCCCTGGGTATTATTCCAGAAAAGCGAAAACAGGGTTATGCCACCGAGATCATGTATAACATCCTGAACAAAGCCATCAAAGATGGATTGGAATGGGCTACGCTTCAGGCTTCCCCAATGGCGAAAAACATGTACCTGAAAATGGGCTTTACCGTGGATTTTTTAATGCAGAACTATAAACTAAAACAAGATTGAAAATGGAATTTATAAATCACCAAAATTGGCGCTATGCCACAAAAAAATTTGAATCCAACAAAAAAGTGTCCCCAGGGGATATTGAACTCCTGAAAGAGGCAATCCAACTTTCAGTTTCCTCGTATGGGCTCCAACCTTATAAGGTACTGATCATTGAAGACCAATCCCTTCGCAAAGAACTTCGAGAGGTGTCTTGGAACCAGTCACAAATCACGGATGCTTCGCATTTGTTTGTTTTTTGTAATGAAGATCAAGTGGATCCACAAGACATTGATGGGTTTATTAAACTCACTGCTAATACAAGAGGTCTGGATAAAGTCCAACTTTCCGGTTATGGGGATTTTATGAAGGCCAAATTGGGCGAAAAATCCAAGAAAGAGCAGTTTAATTGGTCCAAAAACCAGACCTATATTGCCATGGCTAATTTGTTGGCCGCTAGTGCCGAGTTGGGCATTGATGCCTGCCCCATGGAAGGTTTTGAGGCCGGGAAATACAATCAAATCCTGGGATTGCACCAAAAAGGCCTGAATGCCTCCGTGGTAGTGCCCGTTGGTTATCGAAGTCGAGAGGATGCCTCCCAACATATGGCCAAGGTGCGAAAACCGGTTGAGCAACTTTTTGAATATAGCTGAATCGATTTTTCCTATGGTCAAGAGGCAAAGTGTGTCAGGAAAAGGGCTACCTTGAGGGTTAAGAACTATTGACCATATGACCTCTCAAACCAAAATTATCGCCATATCCTTAAGTATTATTCTCCTGTTGTCCTACCTTATTTGGGCCGGTTTATCAACCAATAAAACAGCATTTGATACCCTGGTTTGGTCGGACGAATTTGAGGGCTCTGGGGCCATTGATACCGATAAATGGTTCCTACAGACGCAATTGCCCCCAGGCGGTAGTTGGTGGGGTGGACTCATTCAACATTACACGGACCGGGAGTCCAATACCTATCAAAAAGACGGACATCTGTATTTGATGGCCAAAAAAGAAACTTTTGAAGATCAGGGTGAAACCAAGCATTACACCTCAGCTAGGCTTAATTCCAAATTTGCCTTTACCTACGGAAAGGTGGAAGTGAGGGCGAAAGTACCCAAAGGCGTGGGCACCTGGCCTGCCATTTGGATGCTAAACAAGAACATCAACGAAGCAGGCGCCTATTGGGAAAAACAAGGATTTGGTACCACAGATTGGCCGCATTGTGGCGAAATTGATATTATGGAACACTGGGGCAAGAACCAGGATTTTGTGCAGAGTGCCGTACACAACGGATCAAGTTTTGGCCATACGGTGGAAAATTTGGGAGGGCAACACATAGAGTTAGCATCCGACGAATTTCACGTGTATGTGATGGAATGGACCTCAGAAAAAATGACCTTCAGTGTGGACGGGAAGGTGCACTACACCTATAACCCAGTTGTGAAAAATGGGGATACCTGGCCCTTTGATATGGACTACTATGTCATATTCAATATTGCCATAGAACCGGATATTGATCCCAAATTTACCGAAAGCCCTATGGTGGTGGACTATATTCGGATTTATCAATAATAAAACTAAGGTTAATTGGTGCTACAGTTTTGCTGCCAATTTTCAATGCTGAATTTTTAATGTTGAATGATAAGGGTTATGAGTGCTAATACCAGCTCAAATAAAGTAATGTAAACTGGCAATAGCTCTGGAACAATCCTTGCCAACAGCTTCAATTTGAGTTAATTTAGCAAGGAACGCCAATGAACAGGATATTTTGGAAAATATTTTGCATCTTTTTGGAAAGTTCCCGTCCCTATTTGTAAAAACCCAATGACAGAAACTATTTGGAGAGCATTTAACCAACAACTTCTGGGATTTATCAAGGCCCGGGTGAACAGCAAGGAAACCGCAGAGGATATCTTGCAAGAGGTGTTCATCAAAATCCATAAGGGGGTTCACAAACTTAATGACAATAGCAAGATCGAAAGCTGGATCTACCAGATTACACGAAATTCCATCATTGACCATTACCGTAAACGCAAGCTTAACACCCAAGAACTGAATTTTGATATTTCGCTCCCGGAAGAGATAGATGCCAATACCCTTGATTTTACAGAATGTCTAAAACCGTTTATACGGCAGCTCCCGGAAAAGTACCAGGACATTCTTTGGAAGACCACCTATGGAAACCAACCGCAGAAAGAATACGCGATCAGCAATGACCTTACGTATTCCATGGCCAAATCCCGCATGCAGCGTGCCCGGAAACAATTGAACCAACTCTTTAACCAATGTTGTGCCATTGAGGCGGATCGGTATGGGAACATCATAGCTGCCAAAGAAAAAGATTGCAGCTGCTGATTTTTTGCGTCTTTTTTTTAAGGCCCCGTCTATAGGGGTGAAAATAATTTCAATAACATTTCATAACATTAAGACATGAAAAATCAAGACAAATGTTGCGGTGGCCAGTGTAGCTGTAAAACCGCTACTGAAAATTGCCAGAGTGACGGTGGGTGCTGCTAAAGTACCACCATTGTAAAACAAAAAGGGGAAGCACAGCTTCCCCTTTTTTTGTTACTCTTCCTCAAAAGTTTCCTCGATCAGGTCCCAAAGCACCTTTACTTGGTAGAGGGCGCGTTTTTCTTCCCCGTCCAAGATTTCCTCGGAGTGGTAGACCACAATATCGTGCACCAATTTTAGGGCTTTAACCCTATCTGGGCCGTCTAAAGGGCTTACATACTCCAGGAGTGCTTGTTGTGCTGGGGAGGGTTGGGAAAATGGGGCTGCGCCTTTGGGCGCAAGTGCCGCATGGCAATGCGGGCAGTGGTTTTGTTCATTCTGATTTGCCATAGGTTATGTGTTTTGGTTACGTGACCAAACTGGCGTTGCTTATACTCAGAATGCGTTGACGTGATAAATATACGTTTTAAAATAAAATGGTGGGAAATATCTGAAAATAGGGGAAGGATTTTTGAGTAAATGGGGTAAATTGGGGAGGTAAACGAGTTGATTACAATTATGAAGATATTTGGAATATTAACAATTTGCTTTTTGAATTTGAGCATATATGCCCAAGAAGCAGTTACATCAGAATTGGGAAAAGCTTATGAGGACGAAAAATATGACTTAATTATTGCCGAGCATTCACAAAAAGTTAGTGAATATCCCGCAAAGGCAGTTTACTATGTGGCAATGGCTTACTACATGAAAGCCAATGACAATAAAGTATTGGAATTGATGGATTTGTCAATTCAAAAAGACAAAACCGACCCTGACACTTATTTCATTAAAGGAATGACATTTAACTATATGGGGCAGTTTGGCAAAGCCATAGAATCTTTTAATAAAGCAATCAAAATCGATTCAACCAATTCAAATTATTTTAGCGGACTAGGTGATTCTTATGTAAGTCAAAAAAAATATGAAGAAGCGCTTTCGGCTTACAAGACAGCCATTGAAAAAGATAAGCCAATTGACCGACCATTTACAATGATTCCACAAATTTATACGGAGCTGAATCAACCGGATAAGGCTTTGGAAGCTTACTATATATCAAAACAAACAATTTCCGAGACATCCGATTCATATCTAAATGCCCTCTACAATATTGGGCTTTATGAATATCTGAACAAAAAATACGATAAATCCGAAAGAGCCTTTTCAGAACTTATCGAACTGACCCCGAACGACTTTCATACTCATTCCAAATTAATTCAAGTCTATTATGGAAAAAAGGAATATGATAAAGTCAAGATGTTGAAAGCAAAGTTGTATGAGGCCTATGAACATGGTGTTTTAACCGACCCTATGAAAGAGGAATTTTGCTTTGACCAGTTTACTTGGAACGACAAGCATATTTATGCGTTTGAAAGGTTCGCAGATAAAGTAGGAGAGCTATATTACAAGCATGTTTTTTATGTGACTAATAAAGAAAGTGGAAAAACGGAGTTTACAATTCAAACGGAAAACTCACCTATTTCTTTGGAAATGGGAGGTCCTAGATATGCGGTTGGAATGGACAGAAATGGTATTCATTCTACTTTTGGATTTATTAACGAGAATTTTCATTATGATGATTTGAAAGCTATTGTGGTAAAAATTCTTGACGAAAAAATTAATCCTTCCTCTAGCTCAACAAAAGGAAACAAGTGACTATAAATAACAATGGCCACATCTCATCCCGGCGATAAATGACTGGGCAGAAACATAACCGAGACCGTTGTCGTGAATTTTAACCAGAATCAATTTGTTATGAGACTTTCTTTTATTCTTTTAGGAATTATTTTTATTGGAAGTTGTAAGGAACGAATCGAACATTCATTAGAAATTGAACCTGAGACAGAAATTTTCGAAATGTATCGTTGTCATATAAACGATCTCACTAATCTAGATCATTCTGGGCTTATGTTACATTATGCAGACGAAGACAACCATGTCTTGTTCGGAGATGGAGAGTACTGGGGAAATTATAAGACAGTCAGTGACATTTGGGAAAATTTTATTCAGGATACCAAAAAAATCCTAGAATGGAATACCTCAAATGAGTATGTGAATTTACTTTCTAAAAATTCCGCTTCCTATTTAATGGAGTATTATAGTGTTCGAATCAATAAATCAGGAGACACTTTAAAAGTGCGAGGAAGTGTGGGCTACGGACTGAAAAAACTAGATGGAAATTGGAAAATCGTGACAACGAATGTCTTTCATCATGAAGTCAGATAGAAAAACGCACAACAATAATGGCTGTAAATCATCCCAACGATAAATGTGTATGGAAGCATAGCCGAGACCGTTAGGCAGCATTAAATCAATAGCTATGAATAAAAAACTTTTCCTCAAAAAGTGGATTTCCGTAAATACATTGGGATTTTTTATTGGGTATCTCATTTATACACCTGTGGGACATGGAATAACCGGGAACCATACGCGTGACATGAATACAAATCAATTCATTGCCCATAGCGTCGCATTAGGTATTGTTGGACTGATATTATTTTTATTCCAGAAATCGGTACTTAAAAATTATTTTACAATATCTACAAGAAAGATTTTTCTGTTGATAATTGCTTTTATAAGCTTATTCTGGTTTGGATATTATCAAACTATTATTCCAGGTGGATTAGATTGGGATATCTTGTTTGGATTTTTGGTATTAGGCAGTGGGTTGTGGTTTAATAAGATATCTTTTTCAAATAATAAATGGATATGGCTCATTGCAGTTTTGAGTTTTCCAATAGCAAGTTTTATAGGTGAGGTCATTCTATTTTTAATTTTCAACACATTTAATCTTGATATGAATATGCAAAATGCAATGAATGACATGATATTCTGGCTAACAGTAGGATTGACCACCGGAATTCTGGGAGGGTGGATTAGTGGCTTGATGCTTTATAAGTTGCTACCTGGGGTTGAAAATTAACGTTGCCAGAGAATAGCCAATACCGCCATCTGCAAGCACTTATAAATCCTGATCTCGAAAGATGGAAAACAAAATAAACATTATAAATAAGTTAGCCTCTTCCCGCAATCGAAGAGACGAAGTTCCAAATCAAGAACTAGCCAAAGAAATTATACTTGCACAGGACAAGAAGGCCATAAAAGAATTGGTTGACAATTTAACCAATACAAAAGCCATTCAAAACGATTGCATTAAAGTACTTTACGAAATTGGTGAACAAGACCCAAAGCTGATTGCCAACTACATTGACGAATTTGTTTCGCATTTGGACAGTAAAAATAACCGACTTCAATGGGGAGCAATGACCGCACTTGGTACCATAGCAAACGAAAAACCAAAAGAGATATACAACTATTTACCGACCATTCTTGAAGCTT
The DNA here is from genome assembly GCF_005937185.1 of Flagellimonas algicola. Lineage (GTDB taxonomy): Bacteria > Bacteroidota > Bacteroidia > Flavobacteriales > Flavobacteriaceae > Flagellimonas > Flagellimonas algicola. Next base: position 160,362 of record NZ_VCNI01000002.1, read on the forward strand.
CGGACAAAGGTTCTGTAATTAGCAAAGACCAGGCTGTAAATATTTTGATTAAACTGTGCGCTATTGAAGAATATGAGGAAAACACCTTCCCTTTACTGTTGGAACAACTTTTGAAAAGCGCCACAAATCAACTCCCAATGTATGCCGAAAGGGCAATGCCAATAATTAACGACCAAAACAAAGATCGGTTTGTAAAAACACTAACTTCAAGACTTGAGGATATTGAGAAAGAAACCAAAAGAAAACGCGTGGAAAAAGTGATCAAAAAATACTTATAAAATAAAATAGCGGCACAGAAAATTGGCCATAATCTATACCGACAATCAGCGCACGGGGAAATCACAGCAGAAATAGCTACGGCCAACTGAACCAAATACCAAAAAATGGAATTCATCCAACGTTCTTCCTTATCCATGTCTGAAAAACTTCAGCTTATGGCGTTGTGGAACATTGAATATCCAGAAAAACTAGGATACAAGTCCATTGCAGCATTTGAGGCGTACCTCGAAAATCTAAAAGATCCATCCCACATATTGTTGATTGACGAGAACAAACGAATCAAGGGCTGGTATTTTGATTTTGAACGTGAGAATGAAAAGTGGTTTGCAATAATTTTGAACTCGGAGGTTCACGGAAAAGGCATTGGCACCAAAATTCTGGGGCTTGCCAAACAAAGGGAGAACGAATTGAACGGTTGGGTAATTGACCACAACAGGGACAAAAAGAAAAATGGAGAATCTTACCATTCCCCTTTAAATTTTTATCTTAAAAATGGCTTTGAAAAATTAGCCGCCAACAGGTTGGAATTGGACAATATATCCGCCGTAAAAATAAAATGGCCCCAACAAAAGCAAAAACCAAACAAATGATACTACAAATCATTAAATTAAAATCCAAAAATGAAAACAAAAGAAATCATCCGAAACGGAGAGGGCAAAAACTATAATTATTCCCAAGACCATTGTTTTGTTAAACTGGCTTCCAAACATACCCAGGGAGAACTTTGTTTTGTGGAGGATACCCTAAAACCTGGATTTTATTTGCCCAGGCACCACCACAAAATCATGACTGAGGTATTTTATATTCTAGAAGGCGAAGTGGAGTTTGTTTTTGACGATGAGACCATTATGGCCAAGGCAGGTGACACCATTACCGCCCCACCCCATGTCTGGCATGCTGCCAAATGCGAAAAAGGAGGCAAAATGCTCACCATTTTTAAAAACGGGCGGTTTGATGAATACTTGGAAAGGTTATCCCAGATGTCAGACAGTGATTTTGCAGATGTCGAACTCATGAAAGCCGTTTCTGCCGAATACGATATTTACGAAAATTAACTGCAAACCCTAGTGATGCTGTTATGAAGCGTGATCCAATAAAATCCACAGCGGCATTCTAAATAATATGCACAAGTTTTTGGTTTACATATTGCTTGCGATGATTTCCGGGTGCTGTTTAGGACAAAAACCCAAAAAATCGGAAACCATTAAGGTCAATGGCACTGAAATCCACTATCAGGTTTATGGAAGTGGAGAGCCACTACTACTACTCCATGGCTGGACGCAATCGTCCAAGTTTTGGTCCGATTACATTCCAAGCTATGCCAAGCATTTTGAAGTGCACGCACTAGATCTTCGCGGACATGGAAAATCCTCCCAGCTTAGTTCCGATTTCAGCATAAAAAAAGCGTCCAAGGATGTTTTGGCGCTTTTGGATGCGCTGAAAATCCAAAAAGTACATGCCATTGGATTAAGTTATGGAGGTTTGACGCTCTTGGAATTGGCCAGCTCACATCCGGATAGATTGGCATCGATGGTTTTGATTGGAGCTTCGCACCATTATGATGGTAGAAATAACATGCCGGATACCACTTTCTCTTATGAAAACCTCCCACCTACATTCATTGAAGAACTGAACAGAACCCATTTCCGAGGAGAAAATCAGATTAAGGCCTTGTTTAATCCCAATCTTAACTATAGTATAGGATTAGAAGATGGAGATTTGAGAGGAATGAACATCAGGACTTTGGTCGTTCAAGGAGATGGCGATGAAATCCTCGGCCTTGAACCTGCCCTTACCCTACATAAAAACCTGCCCCAATCTGAATTGTGGGTCGTCCCCAATACCGGACATATCCCAATAACCGGTGCAAACCAGCAAGTTTTTCTAAGGAAGAGCCTTCAATTTCTGACCCAGGGTGAAAAAATTGCCACTGACCCTAAGTTTCTCCAGTTTCAGAACTTGTTTGATTCCAAAAACGAGGCGGAAATAGCATGCTATAGAATCCCAGCATTGATAACAGCACCCAATGGGGATTTGATTGCTGCCATAGACGAAAGAGTACCATCCTGTGGCGATCTAAAATGGAGCAAGGATATCAATATCGTTATTAGACGTAGTACAGACAACGGGGATTCATGGACACAAATTGAAAGCGTGGTGGATTATCCCTTAGGGCAATCGGCTTCGGATCCATCCTTAATGGTGGACAAGGTGACCGGTTCAATTTTTATGTTCTTCAATTTTATGGATTTGGATAAGGAAAAAGATATCTATTATTTAAAATACATCAAGAGTACTGATAACGGTAAAACTTGGAGCTCCCATACGGACATCACTTCCCAGATTTCAAAATCGGCCTGGCATAACGATTTTAAGTTTATCACTTCCGGCCGAGGCATTCAAACCCGGAGTGGCAAACTTTTGCACACCCTGGTGAACTTGGAAAAAGGCCTTCATCTTTTTGGAAGCGACGACCACGGGAAAAGTTGGTATCTGATTGATACCCCCATTTCTCCTGGAGATGAATCCAAGGTAATGGAACTGGACGATGGTTCTTGGATGGTCAATAGCCGTGTCAATGGCAAGGGCATTAGATATGTCCATACCTCTTCAGATAAAGGTAAAACTTGGACTTCTGTTGCAGATGCTACTTTGGTGGATCCGGGTTGTAACGCAAGCATCATTAGATATAGCTCCAAGAAGGATGGGGACGACAAAAACAGATTGCTGTTTGCTCACGCCAACGACAAGGATGAGCGTAAAAATCTAACAGTGCACATCAGTTATGATGAGGGAAAGAGCTGGTCTAATGGGAAGACCATTTATGCTGGGAGTTCGGCCTACTCTTCGATGACCGTTTTGGACAATGGGGATATTGGCCTGTTCTTTGAAAAAGACGAATATCAGGAAAGTGTATTTACCCGCTTTTCTTTACATTGGTTAACCGACGGAAAAGATGGTTTAAATAAGTCTCAACAAAAATGATTCAGAATTCATATGATCAATAGCGTGATATCAATCCGGAACATAACCATGCTTGGTGCCTTTCAACCAAAACAGTTTAAATGAAGTTACTGCAAACATTGCTCCTACTATTGCCCATTTCCATATGGAGTCAGTCGATAGCTGTAGATTCGTTGGATGCATATATATCCAAACTAGTTAATGAATATGATATACCTGGGCTTGCTATTGGTGTTATACACAAGGACTCGGTTATTTTCAAAAAGGGATATGGTTATACAAGTTTGGAGCAAGGTCTCGCTATAGATACCAAAACTGTTTTTCCTATTCTATCCTGTACCAAAGCATTTACAGCCGCGGGAGTGGGAATACTTGTGGACGAAGGTAAATTGAACTGGGACGATAAAGTAATCAAACATTTACCGGAATTTAAACTCAGTGACCCATGGATTACTAAAGAAATAAGAATAAGCGATCTATTGGCCCACAGATCTGGGTTAAGGGCATTTGATGGCGATTTACTATGGTACGGCACAAACCACACTACCCAAGAAGTTATTGAAAAAATACAGTACTACCCCATTAAAAGTTCTTTCCGATTGGATTTTAATTACAACAATGTCATGTATTTGGTTGCGGGAAGAATTATTGAAAAAGTCAGCGGATTGAGTTTAGATGAGTTTCTGAAAACCAAAATCTTTGATGTACTTGGAATGCAAAGCAGCTCTGCCAAATACTCAGAATTGGTCAAAAGTTCAAAATATGTCCGACCACATATTGCGGACAAACCCATTGTACCCGTGAGTTTGGACAATGCGGTCGCGGCAGGTGGTATTAATTCCTCCATTGAAGATATGTTGCTTTGGCTTCAAATGTGCCTTAATGAGGGGACATTGAGCAAGAAAGTGGTAATCTCCCAGAATAACTTTGAGACCATGACAAGCCCGAAAATACCCTTGGACAATCAAGGTGCCGGAAGCTATGGATTTGGATGGTATATAGATTATGATGATTCGCAAAAAGTACTCTATCATGGGGGTGGAATGCCTGGGTATAAATCCATGGTAACCTTTTATCCGGAACATGGTATTGGTATTGTAGTCCTAACCAATAAAATTACCATGATCAACGAAGGGTTGGTAACCATGATTTCCAGCTATCTCATACAACCAGAGCTAACGGATTGGTCCGAAAATAGAAAGTACTTCACCTATTTCAATTATAGCTGGGATAATCCTCAAAGCATTCAGATTGCCCCCAATATTCCAACGGATTTCCAAAGATATGAAGGGTTGTATGAAGACAAAGTGTATGGGCAAGCCCAAGTGAAAATGGTAAATTCAGATGCCATCCTTGAATTATTGCCAAGTAAGGACAACCTATCCGGCAAGCTTTATTATCTAGACAAATTAAGGTTTAAGATAAAATTCAAGGATCCTTTTTTGCCCTTGGGAGAGGTGGTGTTTGAAATAGATGAAAATCTAAACATCATTGGGTTTAGGTTAGACGTGCCAAACGACGATTTTAATTTTGACAATTTGAACTTCTGGAAATAGGGGCATTGAACATCCATCTCAATCCATATAAATGACTTAAAAGGAGGTACCATCAGAAGGCAATTATGTTAGTTATTGTACCTTTAAACCCAAGTTATGTCATTTGGTTTACCAACTGTATGCACAGAAATTTTTGATACATGAGTAAAGGAACCCCCGCTTGGTTGGATTATGCAAAAAACAAGATTCAACGAAGAATTCAGAAAATCCGATTGCTTTTTGGCGGTATCTATTTCTCCCTTTTCACCAAGACCTATAAAAATGCTGGGGTGGTACTGCATATTCCTTTTGACCTTACCGATTTTAAATTCCGAGGCCGTTTTGCCCTGGATTTATATGAAGAAGAAGAGGCCAAATACCTTTCAAAATACCTGTCACCAAACGCTAGAGTTCTTGAACTGGGTTCCTGTTTGGGCTATGTTTCTTGCCTTGTCAACAACATTCTTGCCCAAAAAGATCAACATGTGGCACTTGAGGCCAATCCCAATCTCATCCCATGGATTGAAAAAAATAGGGAAGCCAATGCGTGTCATTTTCATTTGGAAAATTCCATTATCTCTCCCAATGAGAGCAATATCTTCTATATCCATAAGCTAATTGTGGGCGGAAGCACCAAACGAGAAACTCCCGTAAAAACCGAGATCAAAGGTCTTACCATAACGCAGCTTAAAGAAAAATACAACATCGACTTTGACACTTTGGTCATGGATATAGAGGGTGGGGAACTGAGCCTACTACGCAATTTTAAACAGGAGATTGCAGCGTTTAAACACATCTTTTTTGAGATACACCCTTTTGCCGGAATCCTAACCCAAGAAGAAGCCCAGGAATGTGAGGGAATTTTAAAAGAGATTGGTTTTAAGATGAAGATTAGGGACGGGCATTATCAAATTTGGGAAAAATAGCAAAAAACCAATGTGCTGTGGATTTCATCCCAGATACTTTTAAGTTATTTAACCGTCTTGTAACTTGCAAATCAGGCTATTTCCATCTTTTTTCTGAAAGTCTTTAACAGGATTCGATGCGGGATAGTTATATTTATTTACTTTTGCGTAATCGATTACATTGTTATTATTTTGGTGTTATCCTAAAAGCATATGCATTACATAGTTTGTGAGAAACCTGGCCAATTTGCGCTAAAGGAAAAAAGCGTTCCCGTACGCAAGGAAAATGAAGCGCTGCTAAAAATTAAAAGTGTTGGAATTTGTGGCACTGATCTGCATGCGTACACAGGTAATCAAGCATTTTTCACCTATCCTAGAATTCTAGGTCATGAATTATGCGCAGAGGTGTTGGAAATTGGTGCGAATTCCAAGAACATAAAAGTTGGCGATAAAGTTGGCGTAATGCCCTATCTCAGTTGTGGCAGCTGCATAGCCTGTACCAATGATAAGAGCAATTGCTGTAGTAGCATTCACGTCCTTGGGGTACATACGGATGGTGGAATGCAAGAGCAAATTGTGGTTCCCTCAAATATTCTATTGCCTGTTGGAAATTTGACAGATGACGAAATAGCCATCATTGAGCCCTTGGCCATTGCCGCCCATGCTTTAAGAAGGGCACAGCTACGGCGTGGCGAAACCATCGCTGTAATGGGGTGTGGCCCCATAGGTATTGGAATTCTAAAGCAGGCCCAGATCATGGGTGCAAAAGTGATTGCAATGGACATAAATGAAGGGCGACTCCAATACGTAAAGAACACCATTGGCTGCGATTATGCCATCAACGCCTCTCAAGATCCATTAGCAAAAATTCAGGCCATCACAAATGGAAATCTTTGCACCGCAGTGTTTGACGCCACAGGTGCTAAATTCCCTTTGGAAAACGGGCCAGAGTATATGGCCCATGGAGGAAGGTTTGTTCTCGTGGGATTGTCCAACGGCGATCTTACTTACAATCATCCCAAAATTCATGCTAAGGAAGCTACCATCATGTGTAGTCGTAATGCCACCATGGAAGATTTTGAACAAGTGATCAACATAATGGGCCAATTCCCTACGGCGTCCTTTATCACTCATAAAGTCCCATATACTGAAATGATTACCAACTTTGACCGTTGGTTAGATCCGGAATATGGCACTATTAAAGCTGTGGTACATTTTAACAATAAATGATTGTCCATTAGGAATACAGGACATTTCAAATAGAACAACATTATGGCAAAAGATTATGTGCAGATTGACCCGCGTGACAACATTATTGTTGCCATAAACGACCTGCCCCAAGGAATGTCCATAGACTTGGATGAAGGCACCACGGTACTGCGGGAAAATGTCAAGAGCAAACATAAGTTTGCTTCACAAGATTTTAATGTAGGAGATGAAATCTACATGTATGGAGTGCTGATTGGTAAAGCTGTGGTTTCAATCAAGAAAGGAGAGGCCATCACAACACAAAATGTCGTGCACGCTTCGGCCAATTATGGAACTCCCACAAAAAAAATCGCATGGAGCCCACCGGATATTTCCAGATTTAAACAACGGTCTTTCCTGGGATATCCCAGAGCGGATGGTAGCTATGGTACGGCCAATTATTGGCTGGTGATTCCCTTGACTTTTTGTGAAAACCGGAATATTGACATTTTGGAAGCTGCTTTACTCGAAAAACTGGGCTATCAAACCAAGCAGGATTACAGCGTAGATACCGATGCCTTGATTTCGAAGTACAAAAAAGGCGCAACTGCCAGAGAAATTTTGGATACTCCTGTTGTCCTATCTAGGGAAGAAACATCAAAAAACAGATTGTTCCCCAATGTGGACGGGGTTAAGTTCCTACGGCACGATGGGGGTTGTGGGGGAACCCGTGAAGATGCCCAAGTACTTTGCAACCTGCTTGCCGGTTATATCAGTAACCCCAACGTTGCAGGTGCAACCGTACTGAGTTTGGGATGCCAAAATGCCCAGATTGAAATGCTGCAAAAAGCCATTGCAACCATAAACCCCAACGGTGCGAAACCCGTGTCCTATCTGGAACAACAACAAAGCAAAAGTGAACGTGATTTTATTGCAGAGGCCGTTAAATTAACCTTTGTTGGACTCATGGAAGCCAACAAAATTCAACGCGAACCGGCGCCTTTGAGCCAAATTACCCTCGGTTTGGAATGTGGTGGTTCGGATGGATTCTCAGGCATTTCTGCCAATCCCGCCTTAGGTTATGCATCTGATTTGTTGACGGCCTTGGGTGGCTCACCAGTCTTAGCTGAATTCCCGGAATTGAACGGGGTCGAGCAAAATCTTATAGATAGATGTCAAAATGAAAAGGATGCCAAAAAATTTGCGTCCCTAATGAAGGCATATTCAGAATCTGCCATCGCCGTAGGTTCCGGTTTTGAAAGCAACCCATCTCCTGGAAATATCAAGGATGGCCTCATTACCGATGCGATGAAATCTGCCGGAGCGGCCAAAAAAGGGGGAACCTCTCCTGTTGTGGAGGTGTTGGATTATGCGGAAAAAATAACCAAACCAGGATTGAATCTTCTCTGCACCCCTGGGAACGATGTGGAAAGCACCACAGGCCTTGCAGGGTCGGGGTGCAATATCATTGTGTTTACAACGGGCTTGGGAACACCAACAGGAAACCCGGTTGCACCAGTTCTAAAGCTTTCGAGCAATACCAAGCTGTACCAAAAAATGAACGACATTATTGATATGAACGCCGGGACGGTAATTACCGGCGAAGACACTATTGAATCCATGGGGGAGAAAATACTGGACCATATAATCCAAGTGGCTAGCGGCTTGGTTGAAGCTAAATCGGTAGTAAAAGGCCATAATGATTTCATTCCTTGGAAAAGAGGGATTTCTTTATAAGAGCTATTCATGAAACAACTAAATAGAAACACAGTATCTGTACCAACCTACACCGAAAGAGTGCTGCAATTTGGAGAAGGCAACTTTTTAAGGGCCTTTGCCAACTGGATGATCCATGAGATGAACAAAAAATCTGCTTTTGATGCAGGCGTGGTGGTGGTTCAACCTATTGAACAAGGATTGGTCCATCTGCTGAACCAGCAGGATGGTTTATATACCCTGTACCTCAACGGGATTAAAAATGGAAAAGTCCTTAGTGAGCATGACATAATTGACTGTATTCAAAGGAGTATTGACCCATACAAGGACTTCGAGGGGTATTTGGCCAATGCCGAAAATCCGGATTTAAGGTTCATCATATCCAATACCACCGAAGCTGGAATTTCATTTGACCCCAACGACCAATTGGAAGATACTCCGCAAAACAGTTTTCCAGGCAAACTGACCGCTTTGTTATTTAAGCGATTTCAAATATTCAATGGGGATGCGGAAAAAGGTTTGATTGTGATTCCTTGCGAACTCATTGATAGGAACGGTGACCATCTAAAACGCATTGTTCATAAATATGCAGCACAATGGGAACTGGACGCAGATTTCAAAACTTGGATTGACGACCATTGCGTTTTCTGTAACACCCTTGTGGACAGAATTGTGCCCGGGTATCCCAAAGACAAAATGGAAACCATTACCCAAGAACTTGGGTATACGGATAATTTAGTGGTCGAAGGTGAGCAATTTCATCTTTGGGTCATTGAAGGACCTAAATTTCTCGAAAACCTAATTCCATCAAAGGAAAGCGGACTGAATATTGTCTTTACCGACAATATGGAACCCTACAGAACACGAAAAGTAAGGATTCTCAATGGTGCGCATACCAGCTTGGTTCCAGTAGGATATTTGTACGGGATTGACCATGTAAGGGAGTCTTTGGAAGATTCCGTGGTAGGAGGATTTTTGCAAAAGGCCATTTTTGAATGCATTTGTCCTACCCTAGATTTACCGGAGGATGAATTGCATCAATTCGCCAATGATGTCCTGGACCGATTTAGAAATCCGTATTTGCAACATGCACTTATAAGTATTTCCCTCAACTCCGTTTCCAAATTTAAAACTAGGGTCTTGCCCTCACTCTTGGAATATATCAAGAGAAAACAAGAACTACCCCTCCCTTTGCTGTTTTCGCTTGCTTCCCTGATAGCCTTTTATAAAGGGGAAAGGGATGGGGAAGCAATTCCGTTGAAGGACGACCCAAAGATTCTCGAATTTTTTAAGCACCAATGGGCATCGGATAATTTGGACAACATTGTTCTAGGTACACTATCCAAAGTGGAATTTTGGGGACTGGACCTAAACCAAATTGAAGGTGTTCATGGGACCGTGTCAAGCTATTTAAAACGTATAATCAACAATGGCATGAAGGACGCATTGGCAAACTTCATCCGTATTCAAAAACCAGTCAAATCATGAAACTAGCCTTACCAAAAATCTTGCTTCTTGGCATTCTATTATCAATCACTTCTTGCAAAGATGTAGGACATGAGAATCAATCTTCGGAACCCGAGATGTCAAAAACCCAAGAAAGTTATAGTGAAGATTGGTCCTCCTTAGGTGGTCATAACGAAGCTCCTGACTGGTTTAAGGAAGCCAAATTGGGGATTTATTTCCATTGGGGACTTTATTCTGTGCCTGCATTTGACAACGAATGGTATCCCAGACATATGCATTTTGAGGATCACCCTGTGTACAAGTATCATTTGGAAAACTATGGTCACCCTTCAGAATTTGGTTATCACGATTTTGCCCCGCTCTTCAAAGCAGAAAAGTTTGATTCAGATAAATGGGCACAGCTGTTTGTGGATGCAGGTGCTAAATTTGCGGGGCCTGTTGCAGAACACCATGATGGCTATGCTATGTGGAACAGTAAAATTACCCCTTGGAACACCATGACAACTGGTCCAAAGAGAGACATAACAGGTGAACTGGAAAAATCCATCAAGGGAAAAGGTCTCAAATTCATTACCGCATTTCACCATGCCAAAAACTTGCAGCGGGCCACCACCATTGGTCAAGATATTAGCATAAGTCATTTTCCATATTTTGAGGGTATGCCTCCTACTTCGGCTGACCCAGACCTTCAGTTGATGTATGGAAATATAGAACATGAGAAATGGTATAAGGAGGTCTGGTTGGGAAAATTAAAGGAGGTAATTGATAACTATAGCCCCGATATTGTTTGGTTTGATTATGTGCTTGGAGACATTCCGGAAGCGTACAGAAAGGAGTTTGCAGCCTATTACCTTAACGCGGCAAACCAAAAAGACCAAGAAGCGGTAATTGTGAGAAAACAGCACGACCTACCCTTGAACATGAGTGTGGAGGATTTGGAGCAATCCCGGAAGAACACTATTGGAACCAAGGCCTGGATGACGGATGCCACCATTAGTGATGGTAGTTGGTGTTATACCAAAGATCTTGGTGTTAAGGAATCCAAGGATATCCTTCATATGCTCATTGATATAGTGAGTAAAAATGGAGTGCTGCTTTTGAACATTTCTCCCAAGGCAGATGGTACCATCCCAAACAATCAGGTGGTAGGTCTCCTGAAAATGGGAGATTGGTTAAAAAAATATGGAGAAGCCATTTATGGCACGGAAGCTTGGTACACCTTTGGTGAAGGACCCACTAAAGAACCTACAGGTCACTTCGAAAATCATGACCTATTTCACAAAATTAAATACTCGAGTAAAGATGTTCGGTATACCACAAAGGATTATACGATTTATGCTATGGTAATGGGCAAGACCACTCCGGACCAGCAAATTATGTTGGAATCTTTTGCCAAAGAAAAAGTTCTGGACGTACCTGCCATAGAAACTGTGACAGTATTGGGAAGTGAAAGCAAGATTGAATGGGAATTATCGGAAAACGGACTTTCCATAACGATGCCTGAAAATACCATAGATGAAATGGCGACGGTGATTAAAATTACCATATCCCAGTAAAGCACTATCTATGTTAATGCTCATTAACTTCTGACACATCATATATTTTTATGGATTTATGAAACCCTTTGATTTTAGTCCGAATGCTTCCAATGGGCTGTATAGCGTCTGAGATTTTTTCATAAAGCGCCTCAGATATCAATATTTGCTTCGGAATGGTAAGAGCTTCTATTCTTGAAGCGATGTTTATATTTTCACCTACTACGCCGTATTTCATTCTACGTTTGGAACCGATGTTGCCCACAATCAAATTTCCACTGTTTATGCCTATGCCCATTTGCAAAATTGGCAGACCTCTAATTCCAAGTTTTTCATTCACCTTCCTCATCCCTTTTTGCATTGCTCTAGCACATTGAACCGCATTAAGGGCAGAATTTTTGATTTCGTTCGGTGCACCGAAAATCATCAAAATGCCATCCCCTAATATTTCATTGATATAACCATCGTGTTGATGAATGATATCTATCATTTCTTCAAAATAGATATTCAGGACCTCAATAACGGTTTTTGCACTATACTTTTCAGAAATTGGTGAAAAACCACGAATATCACTTACCAAAACGGTCACATCTCGTTCCTCCCCACCCAACTGCGTTTCCTTTTTATTTTTCACCACTTTTTGCAGCAAGGATTCACTCATATATTGACCAAACAAATTCTTATAAAACTGATTGGATTCCAATAGTTCCCTATTAAGCTCTTCCAAATGGTTCTTGGACGCTCTTATTTGCTTTTGAAGATCTACCAATTTATACATGCGAATCCTTTCATTCAACAACTTTCCCATCATCTTGAAAATGGACAACTCCGTATGCTTGAGTTTTCTGGGTACGCTGTCTGCTATGCAGAGCGAACCGATATTGTTTCCCATCACACTAGATAAAGGGTGACCTGCATAAAAACGGATGTTTGGCTCGTTTACAACCATGGGATTGTCATAAAAACGTTCATCCTCCAAGGTATCTTCGATAATTAATATATCATCTTGCAAAATAGTATGTCCACAAAAGGAGGTTGCTCTATCTGAAGATTCGAAGTTTAATCCACAGGAAGAATGTATATTCTGTTTTTCGCTTGCAATGGAGGAAATATAGGCAATGGGAACATCTATACATTTGGACAGTATCATGATTACCCCATCAAATTGTTCTTTTCTATCTGCGGCAGATAGATTAAGAGAAATTAAGTCTGCAAGTCGCTCTTCTTCATTTTCAGGAATCACCGGTGCTATCATTGCTCAGCAATATGTAATTCTTCAATTTCCTTACCCAGAAAGAAGCCAATCCCAGTTCGCAAAACAATCATTATAGCTAGTTCCAATAGCTGTTTTTGGGTGATTTCCATAATGGTATGGATGATATCCGAGGCAATAAGAAAATCCAGCGCCAATAAAATGTAAATCCCTATTTGACATCTAATTTTTTGTAGCCCTTTTATAGAAGTCTTGAAGGGACTCTTGACAAATTCCGTAAACAGATATTTAAATAGGATTTTAGTAAATCCAAAGAGGAGAATAATGATTCCAACAATGTCTATTATCTCGCCTACCAATAGGAAAAAGCCTCTTATATCTTCCATTATCCTCCACTTTGAATTAGTAAAGCTTTTTATTTAATAGCACTTAAACCCTCTTTTAATTGCATTGTAGCTTCTTGCATCACTCTTTTTTTAACGTGCATTTGCAATTTCATTTTGGTCATGATGGGCCTTATATCTATGGTATAAGGCATCTTTTTCAGCATTAATGCCCCATGAATCAGATTTTGGGCAGTCATTTCAATATTTCTTTGGACGTAAGGACTTAGTCCACCATGTGCTTCAATAAAACTTGCCCCGGGACCGGCATCCCCCACCCAATACACATCCGTATTGGGAGGTATTGTACAACCAAAATGAGCCAGGTTATACAGGGTATTGGCAGCCACATCATGTGCGCCATCTTCATTTCCCGTGACCACCACACCGGCTACAGTATTGTACAATGGAAATTGCGCACCATCGCCCTTGGTTGTGCCATCCAACCGTTCAATGACCATCTGTCCGACAGAACATCGCACGCCCATCCATATGGGCATGGCCATAATAAAGATGTCGCATGCCTTTATTTTTTTCAATATCACAGGCCACTCATCACCATGCCCCATATCATTGATAGCCCCTCCGAATTTGACATTGTAATCTGTTACCCGAAGCATCTCCACCTCCAAATTTTGATGTACATCCTTCAATCGGTCAATTAATATTTGAGCAAGCGCTTCCGTGTTTGAGACTTCTGGCCTGTACTTTATAGTACAGTTTAAAACCAGTGCTTTTAATTTTTCCATTTTAAATTCTTCCTTTTGAAGACTAAACTATTTATATCCGCTAGGGAAAGCAATCGAATTTATTTTGAGATGTACTTCAAACGACACTTTAAAAAAGTTTGGCCCAAAAGCACGGGAAAGTCAAATTGGAAATTCATTACCAAAATTTCCACGTCAATGTGTCTTATCAAGTAAGTTTATAAGACTGTCTATCACAATGGTTATTAAAGTATGTATATATTAGACTTTAGAACTATCCTTTTCTGATTGTGAAAACACTGACCAAATATTGGTTTCTTGAGGGCTTTAGCCTTTTTCGAAAACTTGGTATGCCCGCCATGATGAAAATGTGTGAGCTTTTGGAAATGGAGCACCTTGACAAAGGCAAGGAAATAGCAATCGGAAATCGGGATAAGAAAAGTATTTTTTTCCTTAAAAAAGGCGCGGTCAAGATTCTAAACTCCACTCATAACACTACAAAATATGTTGTTAAAAAGGGAAACATTTTTGGCGAACTTTCGCTTTACGATGAGCAGGCCGCCGCAATGGAAAAAGCCATTACCCTTGAAGAATCCATCATTTGCTATATCCAATCTGATATGATGGAAGAACTGATGGAAAAGCATAAATCCCTAAAAAATGGTGTCTTTAAAGTCTATGGGCTTCGGATTAAAAAACTGGAACGTAGACTGGAGGATTTACTGTACAAGGACAGCAAAACCAGAATAGCCGATTTCATCTATGCGTATGTAAAGGAGTTTGGAGAAGATAAATTGGACCGTATAGAAGCCAAAAACCTCCTATCCCATAAAGATATTGCGAATCTCACCAACACCTCCAGACAGACCGTGAATAACGTTTTGAGCACCTTAAGAAAGGAAAAACGTATAGATTACAATACACGTGAGATAGCTATTTTCAAACCGATGTTAGAAGAGTAAGGATTATACTAGAGGAACTCATTTAACGGTTTTTGTCCAATAAATTTCTTATTGGGGAATTCAATTTCACCCTGTGCTTACAACTAGCAAAATGATTTTAATTACAACCCTATGATTGAAACAAAAAAGCCGAGACAAAACCCTGTCCTAAGCTTTGTTGTGAGGTTAATGGAGTCGAATTCCCGTATTCCAAGGCGCAAGAATGCAACGAAACATACTTGTTTCCTATGTAATTGGGCTTTCATTCGGATTTGTCCAACACTGCTGCGCCAATCTTGTAATTAATGGTCACCCTGGTGCCCTCGCCAGGAATGGAATTTATAAACAAACGTCCATTGATATAGCTGATGCGCTCTTTCATAAAGAAGACTCCCATGCCACCTTCGCTATTCTTTTTGGCTACCTTATCCAAGACCGAAGGATCAAACCCCTTGCCATCATCGTCAATGACCACACTCAAAAGCCCATCAACATGGTTGATGGTCACCAGAATATAATTGGCTTCTGCATATTTGATGGCATTATTGACCGCCTCCTGGGTCACCCGATAAATGTTTGTTTCGGCTAAAGAATCAAAGCGGATGTTATGCTCTGTTTTGTTCTCGTATAAAATGTTTTTTCCGGTAAGCTTGCTCAATTCCACCGTCATTTTTTGAAGTGCCGGGAAGATTCCATGATCCTCCAATTCCGGTGGGGTTAGGTTGAAAGTGGCCGTTCGCACTCCCTTGATCAAATCGGAAGCCAGTGTTTTTAAATAGGCAATTTTCTCTTTGCTTTTATCCTTCTGATCCAGGTTAATGGATTCAATATTAAACTTTAACGCAGTTAACATCTGACCAATTCCGTCATGTATGTCCTTCGCTATCCGCTTTCGTTCCTCTTCCTGTCCCTCCACAATTTGACTGGCCTGCATTTGCTTTTGCTGCATCCGCTCCTCATAGTTTTGTTTGGTGAGCTCCTCAATTTTTAGTTGGTTTCTTTTCCGTTCCGTTATGTCAGAACACAGAATCAGGACGCTTTGTTCCAAACTGGACTGGTGCATGGGTATTATTGACATGTCCAGCCATAAAAATGTACCTTTTTTGGTTTTGATTTCAATTTCTTCGGTTCGAATGCTTTTACGTTTACTGGTTAAAATTTCCCGGAGGTATTGTTGCTGTCCTTCATCTTCCGTCAAGATTTCCGCCAAGGGAAGGTTCACTTGGGTTTCAGTGCGTTCCAACAACCCCAAAAACTTTTTACTGATAAAAACCACAGTTCCATCTCTCCGTGTACTGGCAAAAAGCGCCGCATTATCAATCACAAAATTGAGCTCCTGCAGTTGCTGTAGGGAACGTTCCTTTTCGGCAAAAAGGCGTTTAACTTCGGAAGCTGTATTGTCGGATTTTATCTGACTCCGAATCAACTTTGAAATAGTTTCCCGTATTTGAATGGAAAGTGGTCGAAAGATAAAGACTACCTCCAAAAACAAAATCAACAAGGAAACTGCGAGCAGTCCATATTCCTTTAATTTGAGCTTTTGCAGTTTTTCCTTGCTTTGGGCATCATACTCATTTACAATAGCGTCCATTTTTCCCAAAAAGGCTCGCTCATTGTTCAAAAGCACCTGTAAATGTCCATCGTAAGATGGAGGAATCAGATTAAGGCTGTTAATTTCCCCTAGTATATTTTCTGCGGCTTTGACCATGGCTTCATGGTGGGGATTCAAATCCTCAAAAAGTTTCAGGATGGTCTCATTCATTTCCTTGGGGAGCCCAATACTATCATTGCCGTTTTGGAGTCCATCATGAGAAGTTTTCCAAACAAAGAGGGCATGCTCTAGATCATTTCGGATGCGTTGGTACTCAACCTCATTACCACTGGCATTCTTCAAAAGCATGGCCTCCTTAACCAATTTTTGACTGAATGCCCTTTGGCGTCCCGCCACATTGATAACCCGTGAATCGTTTAATTGCGAATTTAGGTGCTGCTGAATCAGAATTTGCGCCACGATAATGGTCAAGGCTATGGTTGCCAAAGCCAACAAGTACCACTTTCTGACCCTTAAAAAAGTAGCGGTGTCCAGCGCTTGTTGTTGCTTTTGGTTTTCCATGTCCAGAGGTATTAATCTGTTTTTGGCGATTAACCCGAAACCGCTTTGGTGACCAATGCGTGTGCTGTTTTGGAAAACGGCAATTTCAGGGCAGTTTGCTGGCCTTTTTCAGACATTTTTCGCCAAGTTTTTTGCAGGATGTCCACAAGTTTTGCCTCCTCATGCTTTTCGGCAAAAGGCTCAAAATAGTGCTTTAGGAATACCAAACACACCACATCTTCAAGCGTTTGGGTTTCTTCATTTCTTTTTAGTTGTTTTTTCAGAAGTAAAAATTCAACTTGTCCAATGGTCTCCTGATCATAACCCACCTCTTCCAAGATTTCTTTTGCCTTTGCCGCATGGAATTTCTTTAACTCCTGTCGCCATCTCAAGTATCCTTCACGGTTCATTTCGTATTGATCTCGAGGAATTTCCCATCGGCAAATATGCTGGCATCGAGCTGTAAGCTGCAAGGCTTCGGAGGCATCCGGCGCAAAGGCATCAAGGGTCTCTGTCATTCTAAGTGCATAAAGCACTTCCTTGGGGTAGGTTTGTCCCCCAGTAATTTCGGTATTGGGGTCATAGCTGTTCGCCTCATCAAAAAGCCGAAAGGCCTCTGCCAATTTCTCTGTATTTCCCATGTACGCCCGTTATAATTCATTCGGAGAAACCAATATACACAAAGTTCTCCTCAATCTTGATGGGATAAGTGGCAATGGCATTCAGGTTGCCATTGAGATGCTCTCCGGTTTTCAATGAAAAAGTGTTTTTGTGCAGAGGGCAGGCTACTTTAGGGTGTTCTCCTTCCACCCCCACCATTCCTCGTGCCAAAACCATCTCCATTTTATGGGGACATAGGTTTTGGCAGGCATACCATTCCCCTTTCCGTGTAAAATTGAACACCGCTATTTGCTTGTCCTTATATTTTACACAAGCACCCCCATTTTTTGGAAATTTCGATGTTTCGGCTGCTTTGAACCAAACGGTTACTTCTTCAAATTTGGTTGCTTCGTATGTATTTAATTCTGATATCATAATTCAATAGTTTGCAGTTGTCCAAAAGGAAATATTCTCCAAAAACTAGGTCCAGGCTTTGGGCATTTTTTGTCCGCGCATGGGCACATATTCAATATTGCTGTCCTCTTCTTCCGAATTCACAAAATGGGTATACCTGGCTCGGATTTCCGGGGTTTCCACTGCTTCTTTCCACTCACATTTGTAGGTATCGGCATAATGTTGCATTTCCATATCCAACTCTTCTACAATACCCAAAGCGTCATTAATCACCACATTTTTCAGATAGGTAATTCCACCTTCCAATTTTTCCAACCAGGCTGCAGTACGGGTCAACGATGGAGCAGTTTTGATATAAAACATTAAGAAGCGGTCCACATATTTGACGGCAGTTTCCTTGTCCACTTTTTCCGCCAACAATTCAGCGTGTTTTGGATTTGCACCTCCATTCCCGCAGACGTAAACATTCCATCCACCTTCGACTGCGATAAATCCAAAATCCTTACATCTGGCCTCGGCACATTCCCGTATACATCCTGAGACCCCTCCTTTCATCTTATGAGGAGAGCGGATGCCTTTATAGCGGTTTTCAATTTCAATGGCGAAACTGACACTTTCATCCATACCATATCGGCACCAAGTGGAACCTACACAACTTTTAACGGTTCGAAGGGCTTTCCCGTAGGCGTGTCCACTCTCAAAACCTTCCTTGATCAATTCCTCCCAAATCAAGGGAAGTTCATGCAACTGGGCACCGAACATATCGATGCGTTGTCCTCCTGTGATTTTGGTGTACAGGTCATATTTCATTCCGATACGCCCAAGGGCCATGAGCTGTTGTGGGGTAATTTCCCCACCAGCTACCCGCGGCACAACCGAGTATGTCCCGTTTCGCTGGATATTGGCCAAATAGCGATCATTGGAATCTTGAATGGTTTCTTGCCGATTGGCCGTCTCATTATATACGCTGGCAAAAATGGCAGCAACCGCGGGCTTGCACACTTCGCAGCCATCTCCATGACCTACGGTATCAAGAAGTTCATCATAATCTTGAATGTTGCGAAGCTTCACGATATCGTAAAGCTCTTGTCTGGAATAATCAAAGTGCTCACAAATACGGACTTTTACGGTTTTACCCAGGGCTTTTAAGCTCTCCGTCACCAAATCCGCCACCATAGGTTTGCAACCTCCACAACCTGTAGTGGCCTTTGTAGCTTTAGCTACACTTTTGATGCTTTCATGTCCGCCTTCAGTAACGGCACAACAAATGCCTCCCTTGGTAACGGACTCACAGGAACAAACCACGGCTTCATCGGGTAAATCCATCACGTTGCCCATCGCGGCTCCTTCTCCTCCCCTAGCTCCCAAAATCAAATCTTCTGGGTTATCGGGTAAGGGCATTTCATTTTGTTGGAGTTGGAGAAGCATATTGTAATCTGCAGCATCGCCTACCAAAATACCACCCAACAGTTTTTTCCCGTCCTTGGAAACATTGATGCGTTTATAAAGTCCTTGAAGCTTGTTTTCAAAGACGATGGCATGTGCTTCTTCTTCCGTGGTAAAGGGATTTCCAAAACTGGCCACATCTACTCCAATAAGTTTCAATTTGGTTGACATATCAATGTGCTCCGCCATAAAGGTTTCACCTCCCACAATCTGGTCCACAGCCACCTGAGCCATTTCATAACCAGGAGCTACCAAACCATAGATCATGTCTTTATAAAGGGCCACTTCCCCTATAGCAAAAATATTGGGGTCCGAAGTACGCATGGTATTGTCCACCACAATTCCACCTCTTACACCCGTTTCAAGATCGCAGGTTTTGGCAAGTTCATCCCGTGGTCTGATCCCCGCCGAAATAATAAGCATATCCACATTCAACAAGTCTCCTTCGGAGAATTCCATACCTTGGATACTGCCATTTCCCAAAATTTGCTGGGTCGCTTTGTTCAAATGCACTTGGATGCCCAACTCGTTCATTTTGGATTCCAGGGCTTTACTTCCCTCATCATCCAATTGTCTAGGCATTAATCTTGGCGCAAACTCAACCACATGGGGCTCAAGACCCATATCTTTAACGGCTTTTGCTGCCTCCAGTCCTAAAAGACCTCCACCAAGAACCGCCGCTTTACTTCCTTTGATACCAGCGGCATAGCTCATGGTCTCTTCCAAATCCTCAATGGTCCGGTATACAAAAACCCCTTTTTTATCCACCCCCTTAATAGGTGGCACAAAAGGAGCAGATCCTGTGGCCAACACCAGATAATCATACGGGAATAGATTGCCGCTCAAGGTCGTTACGGTTTTGGCATCCCTATCAATGTCCACAACACGTTGACTGGTATAAAGTTCTATATCATGCTCCTCATACCAAGCTTTCGGGGCCAAGGTCAATTGTTCAGCATCCCCATTTTCAAAAAACTCACTGAGATGGACACGATCGTAGGCCACTCTAGGTTCCTCTCCGAAAACAATGAGTTTAAAATCCTTGCTATCCTCATGAGCCACAAACTTCTCGCAAAACTTGTATCCCACCATTCCGTTTCCAATGACCAATATGCTTTTCATAATTGTTTGCTTCAATAAAATTGAAATACAATATTACGTATTATTACGTATTTATTTGATAGATATTTGAGAATAATTACGTATTCTTGTTGTCGAATTGATAAAAGCACCCACTTCATAATCACAATGATGCAATACACAAATACCCCAATAGTTTCCTTAGTCGGCGCAGGACCTGGAGCCATAGACCTCATAACCATAAGGGGTTTGAGAGCCATACGCAAAGCCGATGCCATTTTGTATGATGCCCTTATCGATAAGAGCTTGTTGGATGAGGCTCCAGCCAACATTCCGAAAATATACGTAGGCAAACGTTGTGGAAAACACTATGCAAAACAGGAAGAAATTAATTCCCTCTTGGTCGATTATGCCCTTAATTACGGTCATGTGGTTCGTTTAAAAGGGGGCGACCCTTTTGTTTTTGGAAGGGCTTCTGAAGAAATTGCCCACGTGGAATCCTTTGGTATTCCAGTAACCGTAATTCCAGGAGTTTCCAGCGCCATTGCAGTCCCAGCCAATCAAGGTATCCCATTGACCCAAATGGGAATGGCCAGTAGTTTTTGGGTGATGACCGCTACAAAAAGGGATGGTTCTTTCTCCAAGGATTTGATTTTGGCCTCCAAATCTTCCGCCACCATGGTCATCCTTATGGGAGTTCGGAAATTCCTTGCCATTGCCAATGAAATCAGTAAATACAGAGGAGGATTGACTCCAGTTGCCCTTATCCAAAATGGAACATTGCATCATGAAAGCTGCTCCGTTGACACCCTTGCCAATGCAGAATCCCTTTTTAAATCCGTAGACATTTCGCAACCTGGTATAATAGTGGTTGGACATGTGGCTTCAGAGCATCCTTCATTTTTTGAGGACGAAATTCAACGAGTTTTGCGCTCCGCCATGTAGTATACATATTAAGGAATAGGCATTCATCTACCTCATCCTCCTAGATGTTTGAATACATCTTAAAATTTCAAATTCAACAATTACGGGTCGCTTTTTTTGACAACTTCCAATTTTTGGAATCCAGGAATTCCCATCCGTATAAAAATACCCTTCCTACGTAATATTTATACAATAACTAAGTATTTATACGTAAATAATGTAGTAAGTTTGTTTCAAGAATTAAGTAACGCAATTAAAACTTACGTATTATGAAGTCAATCACAGTAAAAGCGCTTAGCACATTTTTCCTGCTAGCCGCTATGGCCTGCGGAGGAAAAGCTGAGAAGAAATCAAAGGAAACAGCCCAAGCCGACATTCCGGCCAACACATTGGAGATAGAAAAACCCCAGTTGACTTTTGGGTTTATCAAATTAACGGATATGGCCCCCTTGGCCATTGCCAAAGAAAAAGGATTTTTTGAGGATGAAGGCCTGTTTGTCTCAGTAGAGGCCCAATCAAACTGGAAAAATGTATTGGACCGAGTCATAGATGGCCAATTGGACGGGTCGCATATGTTGTCAGGCCAACCTATAGCTGCAGGTGCTGGATTTGGTAGGCAAGCTGAGTTGGTAACGCCTTTTTCCATGGATTTGAATGGAAATGGCATCACCGTTTCCAATGATGTTTGGTCCAAGATGAAACCAAACGTTCCCAAAGGCGCTGATGGAAAACCTGAGCATCCTATTAAAGCAGATGCACTAAAACCTGTGATTTCTGAATATAAAAACAGTGGAAAGCCATTTAAAATGGGTATGGTATTTCCAGTTTCCACACACAATTACGAAATCCGTTATTGGCTGGCCGCCGCAGGTATTCACCCAGGCATGTATACTGCCGATAATGTCCAAGGACAAATTGATGCGGAAGTTCTACTTTCCGTTACCCCTCCCCCACAAATGCCCGCTACTTTAGAAGCCGGTACCATTTATGGCTACTGCGTTGGGGAGCCATGGAACCAGCAAGCTGTTTTTAAAGGCATAGGTGTTCCAGTAACCACCAACTACGACATCTGGAAAAACAATCCGGAGAAAGTATTTGTGATGACAAAGAAATTTGTGGAAGAGAATCCAAATACGGCTGTCGCGGTAACCAAAGCCCTTATTCGCGCAGGAAAATGGCTGGATGTACCTGAAAATCGCGCCGAAGCCGTAAAAATTCTTTCCATGCCGCAATATGTTGGTGCTGACGAAGTGGTTTTGGCTAATTCCATGACTGGGACCTTTGAATTTGAAAAAGGTGACAAACGTTCCATGCCAGACTTTAACGTATTCTATAAGTACAATGCCACCTATCCCTTCTATTCTGACGGCATCTGGTTTTTGACCCAAATGAGAAGGTGGGGCCAGATTCCCGAAGCGAAGCCAGCAGCTTGGTATGAGGAAACCATTAAGGACATCTACAGACCCGACATCTGGAAACAAGCAGCCGAACTCTTGGTTACCGAAGGCCATATTCCAGCTTCTGATATACCTGTCACTGATGGGTACAAACCTGCCACTGCCGATTTCATTGATGGCAATACCTATGATGCAAAAGACCCCATAGGCTACATCAACAGCTTTGAAATTGGAAACAAGGACGATTCCTTGCTTTAAAAAACGGCAAAATTTACAACTATGAAGCAAAGTGTGACCGTAAGCAAAACCCAGGAAATGAAATTGGCCAACGCTGCAAAAGTGGTGCTGTCCAAATTCAAGATCAAGACCCCCAAGTTTGAGGTAAAGACAATCTTGAAGAAGGTAATCGTGCCCCTTGCCTCCATCCTACTATTTATAGGACTATGGCATATGGGCGCTAAGGCCCTGTTTAACGTAGAGGCCGATTTCAAAATTCAAAAAGCATTGACCGATCAAGGACAAGAAGCTGCCGATGCTATGGCTGCATGTATCGCCTCAGGGGATATCAGCTGCCAACCCAACACCCTGCCCTCCCCTGCACAGGTTTGGGAGTCGTTTAATACGTTAATAGCCGACCACAAAGTGATTAGTGCTGATAAATTGGCATTCAAGGAAAAGACCGCAGCTTTAAATGCAAAGCGAATTGCTGAAGGAAAAGAACCGATAACCTACACGGGCAGACCTTCCTTTGTGGATCAAATCTTTACGAGTCTGAAAACAGTTTTTGCCGGATTTGTATTGGCCTTCCTGATTGCCGTTCCCATAGGTGTTGTAATTGGTTTAAGTGAAACGCTACGCAACTCCTTTAACTGGTTGATTCAGGTATTCAAACCTGTATCACCCGTGGTGTGGCTCCTTTTGGTATTTATGATTGTAAAAACCATGACAAAGGACTCCAATTCGGACAGTGCTTTTATCATCTCCTTTATCAGTGTTGGACTCTGCGCCATGTGGGCCACCTTGGTAAACACGGCCTTGGGGGTTTCATCAGTGGACAAAGACTACATCAATGTGGCCAAAGTATTAAAACTAGGGCCTTTGCAGAAGGTCTTCAAGGTGATTTTACCTTCTTCCCTGCCGTTGATTTTTACCGGCTTACGCATCACTCTTTCTGTGGCATGGATGGTGTTGATCGCTATTGAACTGTTGGCACAAAGTCCAGGTCTGGGATCCTTTGTTTGGGAAGAATTCCAGAACGGCGCCAACGATTCCAATTCCAAGATAATCGTAGCGATGTTCATCATCGGTATCATTGGCTTCCTATTGGATCGTATCATGTTGACCATTCAGAATATGGTTTCCTTCAATAAAAATGCAACTGCTTAACACTTGAAGTTATGGCCTATTTGGAACTTAAAAATGTGAACAAAACCTACGGGGAAGGAAAAAACGCCACTGAGGTGTTGACCGATATCAACCTGACCATCGAAGAAGGAGAGTTTGTGGCCATTGTAGGGTTTACAGGAAGTGGAAAGACAACTTTGGTGAATCTCATCAACGGCTTATTGAAACCCACCAGCGGACAGGTCCTTTTTAAAGGGGCACCGGTTATGGACACCTGTCATGAGCGTGGGGTGATTTTTCAAAACTATTCGCTTCTACCCTGGTTGAGCGTGGGGCAAAACGTGGCAATGGCTGTAAAAGAAGCGTTCCCCAATGAGAAAAAGAAATTCATAAAGGAGCGGGTGGCACGGTATGTTGAAATGGTAAACCTGTCCCCCGCGATTAATAAAAGACCCATGGAACTGTCTGGAGGTATGCGACAACGCGTGGCCGTTGCAAGAGCCTTGGCCATGAATCCAGAGATGATCATTATGGATGAACCCTTAGGTGCTCTGGACGCTTTAACACGGGGCAATCTTCAAGATGAAATCCTAAAAATTTGGAGCAAGGACAAACGTACCGCGTTGCTCATCACCAACGATGTGGATGAAGGCATTTATATGGCAGACCGCATAATTCCCTTGCGTCCAGGACCAAAAGCAACCTTGGGACCCGAATTCAGAATTGACATTGATCGCCCAAGGGACAAAACCGAATTGAACGACAATCCGATTTACAAAAAAACCCGCAACGCCATTATTGAATATTTAATGGGAATTGGGGAAGAACGTAAGGCAACAGCGAAAGAAATCTATGAATTGCCCGAACTGGCCCCCAAAAGCTTTGTGGCATAAAAACAATGAGTATGGTAGTTGAAGAAATCAAGGCAAAAGAATCTCACGAGAACGGCATTGCATTTCCCTCCGATAAAATTATGCTGGACTTAAAGGACCTGAAAAAAGTGTATCCCACGCCAAAAGGAGACTATGTGGTATTGGAACATCTCAATCTCCAGATTCTCAAGGAAGAGTTTGTAACCATTATAGGCCATTCCGGGTGTGGAAAAACCACAATGCTATCCATGATTGCGGGGCTCAATCCAATATCAGGCGGTAATATTGCGGTTTTGGGAAATCCCATTAAAGGACCAGGTCCTGATAGGGGCGTCATCTTTCAGTCGCCTAGTTTGATGCCTTGGATGACTGCATTGCAAAATGTGCTGCTGGGCGTTAATCGGGTTTTTCCCCACGCCACCAAAGCGCAGCGCAAGGAAATCGCAAAATACTACCTACATAAAGTAGGACTCGATGGGGCTTTTTACAAGAAGGCCAACGAACTTTCGCAGGGAATGCAGCAACGCGTGGGTATTGCACGGGCCTTCGCCATAAAACCCAAAGTGCTGTTGTTGGATGAACCTTTTGGCATGCTGGATTCACTGACCAGGGGTGAGCTCCAGGACATTCTCATCGAAATTTGGAACAAGGAAAAAATTACAGCGGTTATGATTACGCACGATGTGGATGAAGCCATTTTCTTGGCCGATCGCGTGGTAATGATGACCAGTGGCCCAAGGGCCAAAATTGGGGATATACTCAACATAGATTTTGAGCGTCCCAGAACTCGAAAAGCGGTATTGGAGCATGACGATTACTACAAATACCGCAAACACTTAATTGACTTTTTAGAACACTAAATCGAATAACCCGCTAAAACTTAAAACTATGAAAAGAGGTTACATTGCATTTATCCTAGTTATCCTATCGATTCAATTTGTTACCGCCCAATTCACGCTGGATGGACAGTTCAGACCTCGGGCCGAATATAGAAACGGATTCCAGACTTTAATCCCT
The DNA here is from genome assembly GCF_005937185.1 of Flagellimonas algicola. Lineage (GTDB taxonomy): Bacteria > Bacteroidota > Bacteroidia > Flavobacteriales > Flavobacteriaceae > Flagellimonas > Flagellimonas algicola. The sequence goes on from NZ_VCNI01000002.1 coordinate 186,381, forward strand.
GATGCCGCTGACGCAGGTTTCGCCATAAACACCCGTTCCAGATTGAACGCAGCTTATACCACGGAAACCTTTAAGGTTTTTCTAAGCCTGCAAGATGTGTCTGTATGGGGTGAAAATGCACAAATCATTCCAGTAGACTCCAACGATTCATTTTCCATTTTTGAAGCCTGGGCTTCGTTGAAATTAGGTGGTGATTGGTCCACAAAGCTGGGTCGGCAGGTTATATCCTATGACGACCAGCGTTTCTTTGGAGGTTTGGACTGGGCGCAGCAGGGCCGTAATCACGACTTGGCCAAATTGAGCTACAAAGGTGAAAAGTTTGTATTTGACCTAGGCTTGGCGTTCAATCAAGATTTGGACGGAAATGGCGGACCATTGTTCGGTTTCCAAAATCAGGGCACGGCCTATCCCGCCAACAACCCTTTCCAGTACAAAACCATGCAATTTGTTTATCTAAGACAACAGTGGGAACATTTCTCAGGGAGTTTCCTTGCTGTTAATACAGGCTTCCAAAATTTTGACGATGCGGATGTGGCTGATGGCGTGAATAACACCTTTACTTTGGGTACACACCTCAACTATAAAAAAGGAAGTTTTGGTGCGGCTGCAAACGCTTTTATACAAGGAGGGAAGTTTTTCACAGGACTGGATATCAGTGGTGCATACCTTTTAGGTCTTGACCTAAGCTACAAGGCGAGCAGCACAGTTGGTCTGGGATTGGGTGTTGAGCTCATAAGCGGGGACGATGCCTCCACCGCAGGCGAAACAGAGGCATTTTTGCCCACTTTCGGAACCAATCACAAGTTCAACGGATTCATGGATTACTTCTACGTTGGAAACCATGTGAATTCCGCAGGGCTGTTTGATATCCACGCTAGCGCCAACTTCAAGCTGGGTGAAAAATCAAGTTTGTTGGCCAAGGTTCTCAATTTTTCTGGGGAACAGGACCTTCCCAGCGGGGAGACTGCCCTCGGTACGGAAATCGACCTGGTATTTTCCCAACAGTTTAAAGGCTACGCACTGAAAATTGGGTATTCCCACCTGTTTCCTGCTGATGGAATGTATGAGCTTAAAGGGGTGGCCGAAGCCGACGCAGCTGATTCCCAAAATTGGGCATGGGCCATGCTGATCATCAAACCAAAATTCTTTAGCACGGAAAAAAAGGAAAAATAATACCAATACATACACTTTGCTTCGAAGGGGTTGTTCCAATGCAATTGGGGCAGCCCTTCGTTTGGTTTAAGAGGTTGATTTTTATGGATACCTCCTTATGCCGAAATCATGTATTTTTGTGACATGGGTGATACCGTACTTCAGAACACCATAAGCATTGTTTTGGCCGATGACCATTTACTGGTTCGTGATGGGATAAGAGCATTGTTGGAAGAGGAATCCAATCTTGAGGTCATCGGGGAAGTGTCCAATGGATTTGAGGCTCTTGAAATGGTAAAAAGCCATACCCCAGATGTTCTTATTATTGATATCCGTATGCCACAAATGGGTGGAATCGAAGCCGTGGAACAGTTAAATGCAACCAGCGGAACAAAGACCAAATGCATTATTTTATCCATGCACGATTCCGAAGAGTACATCCTAAAATCAGTTCAGGCAGGAGCTGCTGGTTACTTGCTAAAGGATACCGATAAAAATGAATTTATCAAGGCCATACATACTGTACATGAAGGGGGCAAATACTTTAGCGGGGATATCTCAAACGTCCTAGTCAACAACTTACTTCATCCCAATTCCTCAGAAAAAAGTCAACCCAAAAAAGGTAAAGAGACACCCTTTGATTTAACCAACAAGGAGTTAAAAGTGCTACACTTGGTCCTGCAAGGATTTACCAATAAAGAGATCTCAGAGAAACTTCAGAACAGTAAGCGTACCATTGAGACGCATCGGTTTAACCTCATGAAAAAAATGGAGGTCAAGAACTTGATAGACCTATCCAAAAAAGCTACAAAATACAACTTGGTTTAGATTCCAATTCCTCAGTTTTCCGCTCCAATTATTATTGAATTCTGGATTAACCAGCCTCACTTTTATCGTATTATTACTACGTATTTATACGTAAATATCTAATTTGCTATGGTCAAAAAACAACACAAGATTTTTGGTTTTCAATGCAAGCTAAAGAGTCCCATAACACAATATGTTCCTACTGCGGAGTGGGTTGTGGCATTACGGTAACCAAAGATGCCAAGGGGACATTGTCGGTTAAGGGCAACGAGGCCTATCCCGTTAACAAAGGGATGCTTTGTTCAAAAGGAAAAAACCTCAACTACGTGGCCCAAGATACTAGCGACCGTATCCTTCATCCCCAAATGCGATGGAGCAGAAACCACCCTCTACAACAGATTACTTGGGAGACCGCTTTCAAAAGAGCCGCGGCGGTGTTCAAAAGCATCATTGCCAAACATGGCTCCGATAGCGTTGGGTTTTACGTGTCCGGACAGTGCCTTACCGAAGAATACTATTTGGCCAACAAATTGACCAAAGGTTTTATAGGGACCAACAACATAGACACCAATTCACGTCTATGCATGAGTTCTGCCGTGGTTGGTTACAAAAAAATGGTTGGTGAAGATGCGGTCCCCATTGCTTATGAAGACATTGAGCTTGCGGACTGTTTTTTGATTGCAGGGGCCAACCCAGCATGGTGCCATCCTATTTTGTTCAGAAGACTGGAAAAACACAAGGAGGAGAATCCCAACGTAAAAATCATCGTGGTAGATCCCAGAAAAACACAGACTTGTGCGTTAGCTGACCTCCATCTGCAAATCCTCCCTGGCACTGATGTGATTCTTTTCAATGCCATGGCTCGATGGCTGATTGAAAAAAGGAAGATCAATACGGCCTTTATCAAAAAGTACACATCAAATTTTGAGGCTTGCAAGCAAAAGGCTTTTGAACTGAGCCTGAACGAAGCGGCTAAAAAATGTGACATTCCCGTTAATGATATAAAAAAGGCGGCTAAACTCATAGCCAATGCCAAAGGCTTTATCACTATGTGGACGATGGGACTCAACCAGAGTGTCATAGGAGTGGATAAAAATGTGTCCTTGCTCAATCTTTCATTGTTGACCGGACATATTGGAAAACCCGGTTCCGGGCCCTTTTCACTCACCGGGCAGCCCAATGCCATGGGTGGTCGCGAAGTGGGCGGCATGGCCAGTCTATTGGCGGCGCATCGCGATCTAGGTAATGAAAAGCACCGGCAGGAAGTGCAAGAATTTTGGGGAGGGAAGCCTATCAAAAAAGAACCTGGCCTTACGGCCACTGAAATGTTCAATGCGCTTGAAAATGGTTCTTTAAAGGCCATTTGGGTCATCTGCACAAACCCTGTGGTGAGCATGCCCAATGCCCATAAAGTGGAGAGAGCACTCAAAAAAGCCAACTTCGTTGTGGTTCAGGATATTTCCCATAATTCCGAAACCACAAAATATGCGGATTTGCTATTGCCCGCGGCTGGGTGGCTGGAAAAGGAGGGCACCATGACCAATTCGGAACGCCGCATCAGTTATCTACCCCAAGTTATAGACCCCCCAGGCGAAGCCCTACCAGATGCTGAAATTCTATGGCGGTTTGGTCAGGAAATGGGGTATCCTGGTTTTGATTACGCCAATGCCAGCGAAGTATATGACGAATACTGTCTAATGACCAAGGGAACCAATATTGATATTTCCGGGCTTTCTTATGAAAGGCTAAAAACAGAGGGTAGTTTTCAATGGCCCGTACCGCATAAGACCCACAAGGGCACCTCACGGTTGTTTGACGATCATGAATACTACACCGCAAACCAAAAGGCGCATTTTAATGCCCCAAGGAATCTTTTTAACCAGTCCGAACAGACGAACGCCGAATATCCTCTAATCTTGAATACCGGCAGGGTCCGTGACCAATGGCACACCAGAACCAAAACTGGCAAGGTAAAGCGACTACTCACCCATATCCCAACACCTTATCTTGAAATGAATAAGGTTGATGCCTATCTCTTGGGATTAAAAGAAGACGATATTGCGGTAGTGAAAAGTCGCAGGGGCAGTGTACAGGTCAAGGTGAAAATCAATTTTGACATTCGTGAAAAGGTGGTTTTTCTGCCCATGCATTGGGGCAAAATCCTCAATAGCGATTTCAGTAGGGCCAACAACCTCACCAACGATCTTGTTGACCCCATTTCAAAGGAACCTGATTTCAAGTACTGCGCGGTTCAGGTGGAGAAGTATGAAAAACCAAAGCAAAAGATTGTCGTTATTGGGGCCGGAGCGGCGGCCTATCGATTTATACAATCTTACCGGGAAAAGAACACCATAGATGAAGTCCATGTGTTCTCCAAGGAAGCCTATCCTTTTTACAATCGGGTTTTGTTGCCCGAATATGTTAATGAGGAATTGGAATGGGAGGCCTTACAAAAGTTAAAACAGGGGGAATTGGATAAACTCCGCGTCCAACTTTATCCCAGCAATGGTATATCCAAGATTGATACGGAACAAAAACTGGTATGGGACGAACTAGGAAACCAGCACGACTATGATTTATTGGTGATGGCAACTGGCAGCAGGGCCTTTGTGCCCAGTGAAGTGCGGATGGATTTGCCAGGCAGATTTACCATGCGGGAACGGAATGATGCGGATAAGCTCAAACGCTATTTGAAGGAAACAGGATTACCTGCCGCCGAACAGCATGTTGTTATTGTTGGAGGTGGACTTCTAGGATTGGAGCTGGCGGCATCCCTAAAAAAAATTGACATCAATATCAGCATCATCCAACGTGCACCACGACTGATGGAGCGGCAATTGGATCCGGTGGCCAGTCGATTATTGGCTGAAGATGTCAACGAACGTGGAATCAATCTCTATTTTGACAATGAGGTCAGCACGGTTTTTGAAGATGCCTCTGGCAAACATGCTTTACTGGTGAATCTCAAAACGGGCAGAACCATTAACTGCAATGCCATCGTTTATGCCATAGGAACGCGCCCCAACATAGAACTGGCAAAGCAAGCTCAGTTGGAAACCCGTAGGGGTGTATTGGTGGATGCATATCTGAAGACAAGTCATCCCGATGTTTTTGCCCTGGGGGAAATTGCCGAATTTGAGAACTCTCTTTTTGGAATTACCTCGGCTGCAGAGCAACAGGCAGATATAGCCGCCAACTATATTTTAGGGGATTTGGGAAGTATCTATACGGGATCTGTGCTGATGAATATCCTAAAATTTGAAAACCTTGACCTGTGCAGTATTGGTATGGTCAACACACCTAACAATGATGACACGTTTGAAGAAATCATTCTAATGGATGTGCGCAAGCGTTTCTACAAGAAATGTATTGTTAAAGATGACACCCTTAAAGGGGCCATTTTAATGGGGGATAAAAATGAATTTGCCGAATTTAAGAGATTGATTGAAGAGGAAATTGAGCTTTCCGAGAAAAGGGATGAAATTTTACGAGGGGCGCCTAACTCCAAACCTTTAAAAGGTAAGTTGGTCTGCTCGTGCAGTCAAGTTGGTGAAGGGAACATTCAAGAGGCGATTCGCAATGGTTGTACTGAATTCACAAAACTCTGCACCGAAACTGGGGCAGGTCTTGGTTGCGGTAGCTGTAAACCGGAAGTAAAAGCTTTAATGGAGGATGAATTACAAACTGTAAGCTGAGCCTATGAACGACGATTTACACCGCATATTGATCAAAGGAGGTGTTACTTCTCCGGGAGAACTTAAGGATAGCATTGCCATGTTGGAGGCAGCGGGGCTAAGTGAGGTGCATTTTGGTTCGCGCCAAGACCTCCTATTTCCATTGGATGCCAGGGATGAGACTACCATAGAAAGTGTCTCTAAATACAATACGGATGTTATAGGCCACCGAAGCTATCAGAACATTGTTTCCTCCTACGTTTCTGCGGATATTTTTGAAATGACCTATTGGCTTAAGGGTTCCACTTATCTCTATATTTTGGAGGCCTTTGATTATTTACCCAAGCTTAAAATCAATATAACCGACCCTAAACAACGTTTGGTGCCCTTGTTCAACGGAAATCTCAATTTCATTGCTTCAGAGCAGGAAGATTATTGGTATTTGCATCTTAATATTCCTGGTTGGACCGAAGTTGATTTTTATCCGGTATTGATTTACAGTTGGGATATCGTGACCATTTCCAAGACCATTGAAAAGATGTATGCCCAGACGCAGGACGTCGCCTCACTTTTTGATTTGTTGAGCAACAGCCTGGAGACCAACAACAAAACGGTTCAAGAAAAACTAGAAGCACCTTACCTCACCTTTCCCTATTACGAAGGAATGAATCGCATGGGACTGGATCAATATTGGTTAGGCCTGTACTGGCGAAACAACAGATACGATTTGAAGTTTTTAAAGGACTTCTGCGGATTTTGTCTTGATAATAGCATCGGTAAAATCTGTATCACTCCCTGGAAATCCTTTATTGTTAAGGGCATCAAACAAAAACATCGGCCAGAACTGGAGCGCTTTATCGGCCAACGGGGAATCAATGTCCGCCATTCCCAATTGGAAATGAACTGGCACTTACCCGTGGATGACCAAGACGCTTTTGAGCTTAAAAAGTTCTTGGTGCGCAATTTTGACGAAAATGATATCAGCACCTATGGACTCACGTTTGGCATAAGTAATGATGTGGGTAAGCGATCCCATTTTGCTTCTGTAATCATAGAAAAAAACCAATCCCCTTCCATCATAAAAGATTTCAAAGTGAGGCCCACTTACAACGTATTGCATTTCAAGAATTTTGACCCCAATACGTTGACCTACGTCTCCTGCGCGCAAGATGTGGACAAGCTTGAACTGCCAGGTCTTTTAATGGAACTCAGTAAAAAATATTTCGGGCAGTTGGGAAGTTTCCGTGAATCCTCTCAAGACACTGAAAGACCAACAGTTAAAGAGTTAACGGTTTATCAATGCTCTTCCTGTTTAACCATTTATGATGAGGGTATGGGAGACGAAAAAAATGGAATTGCCGCGGGTACTTCCTTTGAAAAGCTTCCTGATTCTTATGTCTGTCCGGTTTGTGAGTCCAGCAAATCCAACTTTGCACCGAGCACTATGCAAGTGGAACAAATATAAGGCGTAAACTCTTTCTCTAAAATATCTTCAAACAACACATAAAAAAACCTCACTATAGAATAGAAAGGTTGTTTAGTGCGGGTGAAGCGAGCATAAATCTCTCATTTTCTATCATACATACAAACTATGGAAAACCACAAATGAAGTTTAATTCTCAACAACATTCAAGTTTTGCCCAGTGAATCATTAACCCAAATAGTCCTTCAAAAAATTGCTGTTAGCATTCCTCTTTAACCGTTCAATGGCTGTTGTTTTGATTTGCCTAACACGTTCTTTGGTAATTTCCAAATTATTGGCGATTTCATCCAGCACCAATGGTGCTTCCTCTCCTATTCCAAAATACATTCTGACAACATATGACTCACGAAGTGAAAGGACTCCCAAAAAATCGCACACATCTTTTTTTAAGGAATTTTCTATGAGACTTACCTCGGGACTTTGTAAAAGTCCTGCAGATAGACGATTGGCCAGTACATTTTCTCCCTCTCTATCATTCCTGCTACCATCAATGGAAATGTGCCTCAATGAATGTTTCAAACAGACTTTTATTTCAGCAATTCCAACATCAATCATTTCTGAAATCTCCACTGCATCCGGCATTCGTTGATGCATTTGTTCAAATTGAGAACATGCTTCATTAATTCTATTTATCACATTGATTTTGTTCAACGGAAGCCTTACTATCCTCGAGTTTTCCGTTATCGCCTGTAGTATTCCTTGTCGCACCCACCAAACAGCATAGGAGATAAATTTGAACCCGCGAGTCTCGTCGAATTTTGCGGCAGCTTTTACCAGTCCTAGATTGCCTTCGTTGATCAAATCATGCAATTTTAACCCTCTACCTTGGTATTGTTTCGCGACCGAAATAACAAATCTCAAATTTGAATTTACCAATTTTTCTAGGGCTATAGCATCCCCATTTCTTATCCTTATTGCCAATTCCACCTCTTCATCTTCCGTAATCATAGGAATACGACCAACTTCCACTAGATATCTTCTTAAGGATTCGCCACCTCGATCAGTAACCTGTTTTGCAATGGAAAGTGGCCTCATAGTACTGTTTTGAATATTATGACACGCCTCTTACATAAATAAGGTTGCCGTTTCCTTTTGGGTTTTTTCTCCGTCCAATTTCTATTTCTCCTATAGACATAATCAAAGGAGTGAGTTTTTTGAACCCATAGTTCCTTGCATCAAAATTTGGTTGTTTCTTTAAAAGCAGGGCACCGACTTCTCCCAAATAGGCCCACCCTTCTTCATCCTCCACATCGGAAATTGTGGAGAGAATAAGGTTAACGACCTTGGGTGTTACCCTATCAACCTTACTTTTCGCTTGCTTTGTGGATGTGCTGAAATTTCCAATTTCCGATTTTTGTAATATTTCAAGATAAATAAACTTGTCACATGCCACAATGAAAGGGTTTGGGGTTTTTCTTTCTCCGATTCCAAAAACGGTCATCCCTGCTTCCCGTAATCTTGTTGCCAGCCTAGTAAAGTCGCTATCACTGGAAACTAATGTAAAACCATCCACTTTTCCTGAATAAAGTATATCCATGGCATCGATTATCATTGCACTGTCCGTAGAGTTCTTTCCGGTGGTGTAACCATATTGTTGTACCGGAGTAATTGCGTATTCCAACAGGACATTTTTCCACTTGGCCAAACTTGGCTTTGTCCAATCCCCATAGATTCTCTTAATGCTGGGGTTTCCATATTTGGCAATCTCCTCCAGCATTTCTTTGATGTATTTCGAAGGGATATTGTCGCCATCTATCAACACGGCAAGGTTCAGGTCATTATTCATTATCCAGTCTCAAATATTTTTCCCTGTATACTGCCTTTGCTACCTTATCCCTGCGCAACTTAGATTTCTTTGTGAATTCTTGGTTACTTTTGATTTGCTTCAATACCTGTGTGTTCCGATATTTTCTTTTGTACCTCTTAAGCGCCCTTTCTATGTTTTCACCTGGCACAATCTTTATTTTTAGCATATGTAGCCTGTAAATTGTTATTAGATTTTCACACAAGGAAAATCCTACTATTAAATCCCCATGAAATCAAGAATGAACTAAACACCAATGATAGCACGATTCACCACATTGATGTATCAAGATTAAACCTGGAAAGAATGACAGGCAAAAAATATCTTAGAAGCATCCCTATTGGTAATTAGGAATATTTAGAGAGGGCTATCTTATATTTAAAGACAAGTGAGACTTATGTCCACGGATGTTGTGTAAAGAAAGGTATAATAATCCACAAAAGATGGTTTTTTAGGAATATTCTGCGATAGTTGAAAGTCTGTTGACAAAATGGAGCAAACAAAAAGCCTTAACTACTGATTATCAATAATTAAGGCTTACTCTTCAGTGCGGGCGGAGAGACTCGAACTCTCACACCTTGCGGCACTAGATCCTAAGTCTAGCGTGTCTACCAATTCCACCACGCCCGCAAAAGGAGTGCAAATATAAATCAATTTTCCGATTAGTAAATACTCTCATTTTAAAAACTTGTTTTTTGTACTTTTAGTGGCTACTTAAAATGCAATATGGAACAAATCAAAAACTACATTGATACCCATAGAGACCGGTTTATCAATGAACTTATCGAACTTTTAAGAATACCATCCATAAGCGCGGATACCGCATTTTCCCAAGATGTTTTGGAAACCGCCAAAGCGGTGGAAAAATCGCTGATAGCCGCTGGTTGTGATCATGTAGAAATCTGCGAGACCAAAGGATATCCCGTTGTCTATGGGGAGAAAATCATAGACCCAAACCTACCAACCATCCTGGTTTATGGCCATTACGATGTACAACCACCGGATCCGTTGGAACTTTGGACCTCCCCCCCGTTTGAGCCGGTTATCAAAGAAACCGAATTGCATCCGGAAGGGGCAATTTTTGCCCGTGGTGCCTGCGATGACAAAGGCCAGATGTACATGCACGTAAAGGCGGTAGAATTCATGATCAAAAATGACCAATTGCCCTGCAATGTCAAATTTATGATTGAGGGTGAGGAAGAAGTTGGCAGTGATAGTTTGGCCGATTTTCTGGAAGATCATAAAGAAAAATTATCCAACGATATTATTTTGATTTCAGATACCGGTATGATGGCCAATGATGTCCCGTCCATAACAACTGGTTTACGAGGTTTAAGTTATGTGGAAGTCGAAGTCACGGGGCCAAACCGTGACCTGCATTCGGGGATCTATGGCGGTGCTGTACCCAACCCTATCAACGTTCTGAACAAAATGATCGCATCATTGCACGATGAAAACAACCATATTACCATTCCCGGTTTTTACGATAAAGTTGAAGAGGTTTCGGCGGAGGAACGTGCAGAAATGGCGAAGGCACCTTTTAGTATTGAAGCTTACAAAGATGCGTTGGACATTGCCGACATACATGGTGAAAAGGGCTACACCACTGCTGAGCGCTATTCCATTCGACCAACTTTGGATGTTAATGGTATTTGGGGAGGTTATACCGGAGAAGGAGCCAAAACTGTGATTGCCAGTAAGGCATACGCCAAAATATCCATGCGCTTGGTTCCTGATCAAGACCCTGATGAAATTACAGAACTGTTTACCAAGCATTTTGAATCCATTGCCCCAAAAAGTGTAAAAGTCAAGGTTACACCACACCACGGTGGACTTGCCTATGTGACCAAAACCGATAGTATTGGATACAAGGCGGCAGCCAAAGCATACGAAACCACTTTTGGCAAAACCCCCATACCTGAACGTACCGGCGGAAGTATTCCTATTGTGGCGCTTTTTGAACAAGTATTGGAAAGTAAGACCATTCTAATGGGCTTTGGCTTGGATAGTGATGCCATTCATTCGCCCAACGAGCATTTTGGGGTGTGGAACTATTTAAAAGGGATTGAGACCATCCCCTATTTTTACAAATACTATACCGAACTTATGTCAACATAGGTTTGGATTAATCCAAAAACAAGGGGTAACAATAAAAGTTACCCCCTTGTTGACCTACAACCAACCTAGGGTAATTGAGAATACCCATTTCTTGTTTTCCAAAGGAAGTATTTCTCGAACAACACCTTGGAAAAATCATATAATACATTGGGGATCATTATCGCAAAATTTCTGGGTTTAAATAGATGATCACTAATGATGATTACTTCTTTTTTTCCTGCATCCATCACACAGATTCCAGGAATTTTTCCCCAAGCTTTTTTCTTTAGCTTGGTTTTACCATTGGTCACTCTGATAATATTCTCGGCTACAATTTTTCCGGTTTCATCTGAAGGATAACCTGTTTTGGGTCCTGAAAATGGAACTTTACCCGGTTTAAATGGCAGCTTTACGTCTACGGCTATCCCAGCGGCCCAAACATTTGGAAATTTGGGATGTCGATAATCCTCACCCACGGGTAAATATCCAGCTTGGGTAGGTTCAAGTTCTGGGGAGTGTTGAACAAAATCCACTCCAATAAAAGGAGGCATAAGCATGGTGAAATTACTATCAATAGTTTCCCCAGATGTTAACATTACAGAATCTTTGGTCACCTCCTTAACCCCCACTTCAGTTCTGTAATGAATATTGAACATTTTCATAAAGGATTTAAGCATGGTCTCCCCACCGGTCATCCCATCAATTCCAAAGTGTCCCAAAAAAGTTTCGGGAGTAATCCAATACAAGTCTACTTTTTTCCTGATCTTCTGTTCCCTCAGCCACTTTTCAATATTGAAAAGAAATTCATATGCGGCTCCCATACAGCCTGCATTTTGAGTTGCACCAATGACAATGGGGCCAGGATTCTTCTTAAACTCTTCCAGTGCCTTTCGGGTTTTCATGGCTCCGTTAGGCGTTCCAATATAATGGGCGTATTCAGCCACACCGGGGGCTACGTCAAACTTTACTTTTGGACCTGTGGCAATCACCAAATGATCATATGTAAAATCACCCTTGGTCGTCATCACAGTTTGCAGTTGCGGATCAACCTTCAGTGCCTCGGCTTGGACAAACTCCACTCCCTTTTTCTGTAGAATAGTATCTTTTCTAAAGGATATATCCTTGATCTCCCTCCTACCAAAGGGTACCCAAATCAGTGATGGTATAAACAAAAACAGCGGGGATTTATCAATTACTATCACCCTGTGTTCTTTTTTTCCTTTTCTTTTTATTTCCAAAGCGGCGGTCATTCCTGCGAAGTTTCCGCCAATTACTACCGTTGTTTTCATGACCTCTGTTTTAGTACTTTAAAATTACCGTGTTCCCCAACCAAATACAGTAACACAAGTCACATAGCAACAAGATTTAATCATTCATCTGGGAAATTGATCTCACTTTCATTGTTCTTATTTGAAAACACCCAAAATCCTCAGTTTTATCAATATTGAATCTCTACATTTGTAGAATTAAAATTTTTATTCTATGTTTGTAGAGTTAATTCTAATATCATAGAGCATGTCCTTGTCAAAATCCGAAGAAGAACTAATGAACATCATTTGGAAACAACGGAAAGCATTCATGAAGGATCTTTTGGATGCTTATCCGGAGCCAAAACCTGCCACTACTACCGTGGCAACACTATTAAAAAGGATGATTGACAAAGGTTATGTGGCCTACAAAAGCTTCGGTAGGTCCAGGGAGTACTATCCATTGATCAGAAAACAAGATTATTTCTCTAAACAGGTAAAAGGATTGATCAAGAATTTTTTCAATGATAGCCCAAGTCAGTTTGCCTCTTTTTTTACCAAAGAAACCGATTTAAGCAAGGAGGAATTGGAATCTTTGAGAGCACTTATTGATGACCAAATAAAAAAGAAGTAAGCATGTTGATTTATATTCTAAAATCTTCGGCCTGTTTGGTGGTTTTATTCCTGTTTTATAAGCTATTCTTGGAGAAAGAGAGCATACATACCTTTAAGAGGTTTTATCTTTTAGGCGCGCTTGTGCTGTCCTTGATTATTCCTTTATTGGTGTTTGTGGAATATATAGACGCACCAATAACACAGGAAATGGATACTTTGCCTTTATTCAATACCGGTGAAGTTTTGGAAACCCCAAATACGCTCAGTCCTACTTTCGATTTGATTGCCATTGCATGGTCAATCTATGGTTTGGGTCTTCTGTTATTCGGATTGAAGTTTATCCAGAACTTTGTTCAGATTACCAATCGAATCCGTAAAAACCAAAAACGAAAATTCCCCCATTGTACCCATGTGTTGCTGCAGGAGCAAATGCCGCCGCATACTTTTTTTCGGTTCATTTTTCTGAATAAGTACAAATTGGAAAATAATGAGATACCCCATGAGGTCCTGGTTCATGAGGAAACCCATGTGACTCAAAAGCATAGTTGGGACATCATTTTCATAGAGTTACTACAGGTTGCACTATGGTTCAATCCATTGATTTTATTATGTAAGAAGGCTATAAAATTGAACCATGAATTTTTGGCAGATCAAGCCGTATTGTCCCAAAATGAGGATATCACAGGCTATCAGAACATCCTATTGGCATTCTCAACCCCACACAAAAGCAAACAAAATCAGCCGGCATTGTCCAATGCTATCCATTATTCATCCATCAAAAAACGGTTAACGGTCATGAAATCCATAACATCCAAAAAATCGATGATCATTCGAAATTTACTATTGCTCCCCATCGCAGCATTGCTCCTCATCAGTTTCAGTACTAGAAAAACAATCGTTAAGACACAGCATGAACAGGTAATCCAATCCAAAACTGCTCCTATCAAAATTAGAGTCAATGAAAAACAAGAGATCCTTATTGAAGGTAAACTTGTTAGCTTGGAAAAGCTGTCAACGGAAATCAATAGGTTAGCTAACGCCAATGATTCATCGAATCAGCTTAATCCACAAGTCGAATTGGAAGTTGAGGGCAACCTTGGAATAGCACTGTTAACCTCAATAAAAAAGCAGCTAGTAAAAACCGATGCTTCATTGACCTTGGTTACCGCCGATAGTATTAAAATGACTGGGGAAAATCTTGAGGAAACATTTAAGGGTATTCAATTTACTGCTCGGGACACATTGCAAATAACATTGGACGAGGGCAAAACTGTTCTGGGAACCAGTACTCCACCAACGGATGACGTTAAAGAAGTCCAGTCCATTAAAAGTACCCATGGGGTTAAAGCGGCAACTCCCCTATCAAGTGCTAAGCAAATTAGTAAGGTTCCTACACCCATAAAGACATCGGATACAACGGAAATTTCTGGATCTGCAGAATGGCCTCGAGTTCCGATGATTGCTTATCGCATTGATAATGGGCCTATTTCCCGAGAATTGAAGAAACTGGTAGATAGCTATAGCAAAAAAAGGAGAAGCTATTACGATGGTGTTATCCGGTTTGTAGAGCACAAGCAAGGCAACAAAGAACAGATCATGCATGAGTATAACGAAATTATGGGCCTGTATGAAAGCTACAGGAAACTGGCCAAAGAAGAAGGGGTTTTTGCTTGGCCAGAACCAAGTATGGCACCAATGGTTTGGGACCGTCTCCCTCCCCACTCGCAACACCTCATAGACCATGTGATTGGACTGGCAGAAAAAAATGCCGTCTACTTTTATAACGACATAGAGATAAGTACTGACAAGGCCATACAACTGCTTAGGAACAACCATGAGCTTCGTATAAAATCCATGCTCGAAAAAAACAATATTACTGAAGTAAAGATGTATTCTTTGAATTGAGTTCCGTAACCCTAAATACCTTAATAGTTAGCGTTTTGTAACATTTCACAAAAAACTGCGTTCTAATTACATCGCTTTTTATTTTCAATAGGCCAAATTCCTTCCAAACCAACCTTCCGTGGGAGTATTTGACCCATAAAGCGTATGCAGTCAAGTACAAACCTAAACGAGCACTATCATGTTACAACGCTTTTTTATTTTCTGCTCAGGAGCGGACACCCAAATTTTAGAAACTTGTTCCAACGGGGAACGCAATAAGTATGCTGGCATTGGAGCCACGGTATTTTTTACCGCTATCATGGCCTTTATCGCCAGTGGTTATGCGCTCTATACCGTTTTCGACAACATTTACACGGCCATATTTTTTGGATTTATATGGGGTTTATTGATTTTCAATTTGGACCGATATATTGTATCCACCATCAAAAAAAGGGATAGCTTTAAAAGCGAATTGCTTCAAGCCATGCCCCGAATCATTCTAGCTATGATCATTGCGGTGGTGATTTCCAAACCACTCGAAATGAAAATTTTTGAAAAGGAAATCAATCAGGTTTTGTTGGAGGAAAAGAATTCCATGACCTTGGCCAATCAAGAACAAATTGCTTTGCAATATACTCCAAAAGTGGAAGCGCTCAATCAAGAAATTGGAAACCTAAAAGCGGAAATAGCAGCTAAGGAATCGGCAACCAATGCGCTATACGATATTTACATTTCCGAAGCCGAAGGAACAGCAGGAACCGGATTGCTTGGCAAAGGACCGGTATACAAGGAAAAACGGGAAAAACATGATGCTTATTTGGCTGAGTTAGCCCAACTCAAAGAAACCAACGGACAAAAAGTCCAAGATTTGGAAGCTCAAATTGTGGCTTTGGGCACAGACTACAACACCGCTGTTACCAGTTCACAGCCTATCATTGATGGCTTTGATGGTCTTATGGCGCGAATAAATGCCCTTGGTAAGCTACCCTGGTTTCCATCATTCTTTATCTTTTTATTGTTTCTAGCGATCGAAACCGCTCCGATAATTGCCAAACTCTTGGCTCCCAAGGGTGAATATGACTATAAGTTTGAGGAACAGGAAAGTGTAGTGGCTACCTGGGTGACCCAAAAGGTAGCACAACGCAAGCTGCTCTTTTCCACAGATGGTGAGCTTAACCAAAAAATCTACGAGGACATCAAGGGAGAGGAAGAGTTGTATCGTTACAAAAAGGAAAAGGCGGAGGAATTACTTCGCTTGCAAGCGGATGCCTTTCATAATGTACAAGTCAAAGGACTCTAGCTTTATTTTTCACCTAGCAATGTGCAACCCCTTGTTTCCATTACGACACC
Organism: Flagellimonas algicola; assembly: GCF_005937185.1. GTDB lineage: Bacteria > Bacteroidota > Bacteroidia > Flavobacteriales > Flavobacteriaceae > Flagellimonas > Flagellimonas algicola. The sequence goes on from NZ_VCNI01000002.1 coordinate 202,494, forward strand.
AATTCCACCAATTAACACCCATTGTAAGCATGTGTATTCGTGCAGATTAGTACGATTCGTGTCAAACTAAATTTTGCACTCATCGGAAAGGGGAAATAAAAAGTCAAAGACCACTTGACTGCCCCTTCGAACGGGCTCAGGGAGATAGCTTAGGGTGTGACAAACTATATATTAATCTTGGAATATGCGTTTAAAGCAACTGAAAGGCTATCCCTCCAGTGTGGAATTTGCAGGCCAAAGGTTGTTTTGATCTTGGATTTATCCAATACACTGAATTTGGGTCGTTCAGCAGGGGTAGGATATTCCTCGGAGCGAATGGGTTTTAAATCCACGTCAATTTTATACCCATCAAAAATGGCTTTGGCAAAATCGTACCAGCTGGCCACCCCTTCGTTACAATAGTTGTACACCCCGTACTCTATACTATGGGCATTAATGATATGCAGCACAACCTCTGCCAAATCCAAGGCATAGGTGGGTGTACCCACTTGATCATATACCACAGAAAGTTCTTCCCTCTCCGTTCCCAGCCGAATCATGGTCTTCATAAAATTATGACCAAATTCTGAGTACAGCCAAGAAGTCCTGAGAATAAAATGTTCTTCCAGATTATTGATAATTGCCCGTTCCCCTTTGTACTTGGTATCACCATAAAACCCAATGGGTCGGGCAATATCTTCTTCCAAGTATGGGGTTGTAATGAATCCGTCAAATACAAAATCTGTGGAAATATGAATTAAGATTGTATTGCTTTCATTACAGTTCATGGCCAAATTCCTGGCTCCGCTTACATTTACGCGATATGCCAATTCATTTTCCGCCTCTGCTTTGTCCACGTTGGTAAAGGCCGCACAATTGATGCAATAGGCATAGTCTGAAGAAATCAGCTCTTCGTTTACGGCATCATAATCCGTGATGTCCAACTCTGATGAGGATTTGAACACAAAGTCCAAACCTTGTACCTTGTCTTCCTCAACCAAAGCCTTAAATGTGCTACCCAATTGTCCGGAGGCCCCGGTGACCAATATTTTCATAGTTTATTTTTCAATTAGTGTGGAACCGCTTCCTTAAAAACAGGTAAAACCCTGTCTTTGTCCGATATTATCAAATCTTCCCCGTTCAAAATCCAATCAATATTAAAGGTAGGATCGTTATAGATGATACCCCCTTCTGATTCGGCATTATAGAAATTATCGCATTTGTAAAAGAATTTGGCCGTGTCACTTAAAGTTACAAAACCATGTGCACATCCACGAGGAATAAACATTTGTTTTTTGTTTTGGGAGGAAAGCAATGTGGAGACCACCTTGCCAAAAGTTTTGGAGTTGGGTCTAATGTCAACGGCCACGTCCAGTACCTCACCTTCAAGAACCCGAACCAATTTGGCCTGGGCATGTTCCCCTCGTTGAAAATGAAGTCCGCGGAGCACACCTTTCACTGAAAACGACTCATTGTCCTGCACAAAATAAGGTTTGGCGCCGGTCAATAATTCAAACTTCTCCTGATTATAACTTTCCAAAAAATAGCCTCTTTTGTCTTCAAAGACCTTGGGCTCTATAATAAAACAACCTTCAATATGGGTTTGTTGTACTTCCATGGATTACGCTAAAACTTCCAATAATTTGGCACTGTAACCGCTCTTTAGAAAAGGCTCGGTTAGCTTTTTAAACTGACTTTTGGTAATAAATCCCATTTTGTAGGCCGAAGATTCTATGGCTCCAATTTTTAGGCCTTGTCTTTCCTCAATGACTTGAACAAATTGCGAGGCCTGCATTAGGGATTTGAAGGTGCCGGTGTCCAACCAAGCTGTTCCACGGTCCATTATGCTTACTTTAAGCTTGTCTCGTCTCAGATATTCTTGGTTGATATCGGTGATTTCCAACTCACCACGAGCACTTGGCTGAATGTTTTTGGCAATTTCCACTACATCATTGTCATAAAAATAAATGCCTGGCACCGCATAGTTCGATTTTGGCTTCTGTGGTTTTTCCTCAATGGAAATCACATTGCCTTCCTCGTCAAATTCAACCACCCCATATCTTTCTGGATCGTTCACGTGGTACGCATATATAATGCCTCCATCCGGGTTGTTATTGGATTGCAAAAGCGTTTCCAATCCGGTTCCGTAGAATATATTGTCTCCCAGAATCAAGGCCACTTTGTCATCACCGATGAATTTTTCACCAATAATAAAGGCTTCAGCCAGTCCATTGGGTTCATCCTGTACGGCATACTCAAACTTGCAGCCATATCTTCTACCATCACCCAACAAACGCTGGAACATGGGTAGGTCATGGGGTGTAGAAATAATCAAAATCTCCCAAATTCCCGACTCTATCAACGTGGAAAGCGGATAATAAATCATGGGTTTGTCATAGATGGGCATCAGTTGTTTGCTCACCGCCAAGGTAATGGGGTGCAAACGAGTTCCTGAGCCACCTGCTAATATTATTCCTTTCATGTCTTCGGGGTTAATGGTCCTAAGCCAGACTTTTTGTTTTGTTTTGAATAAACTTGTTTAAATACCAATCTATGGTTTTGTCTATACCGCTTTCAAAGTTTTCATCTGCCTTCCATTTTAGGTTGTTTTCTATTTTGGAGGCGTCAATGGCATATCTAAAATCATGACCTGCCCTATCCTTGACATAGGCAATCAATTCCTTATAAGAAGTTCCATCGGTCTTAGGATGTTTTTGATCCAACAATTCACAAACGGTTTGAGCAATGTATAAATTGTTCCGTTCATTCCGTCCACCAATGTTATAGGTCTCCCCGGAAACGCCATTTTCATAAGCCAGGGCAATTCCTTTACAATGGTCCAGCACGTACAACCAGTCTCGGATGTTGGAACCATCGCCATAAATGGGAATGGCCTCACCAGATAATGCTTTTCTTATGATGGTGGGAATTAATTTCTCATCATGCTGTTTAGGTCCATAATTGTTGGAACAATTGGTGGTTACCACGTTCATACCATAGGTATGATGGTAGCTTCTGACTATGAAATCGGAAGAAGCCTTTGAAGCACTGTATGGGCTGTTGGGTGCATACGGCGTAGTCTCCACAAACAACCCTTTTTTGCCCAAAGTACCATAAACCTCATCTGTGGATACATGGTGAAATCTTGAATCCTTGTAGGCTTCCTTATAAACCCCTGGGCTTACCATCCACCTATTTTTGGCTACATCAATCAAATTAAATGTCCCTAAAATATTGGTTTGCATAAAGGCATCCGGATTGGAAATGGAATTGTCAACATGGGATTCGGCAGCAAAATGGATTACTCCGGTTATATCGTATTTTTCAAAAATATCCTCGATGAGTTTTCTGTCGCAGATATCTCCTTTGATGAAGGTATATCGGTCATTTCCTTCCACCTCTTTAAGATTGTCCAAATTTCCCGCATACGTAAGGAGGTCTATATTGACCAAATGGATATCGGGATTCGCTTCCAAAAAATAGGGGACAAAGTTGGAACCGATAAATCCTGCCCCTCCGGTTACCAAAATATGAGTCATGAAGATTTTATTTAAATACTTGTTTTGTAAATATAATCCTACTTTTTAACCGCGTTCAATTTATGTTGTGAACAGCTGGTTTTTGTTGGTGGAACACTTTAATATAGGTTTAAAAGCTATTTGAACCTATTTATGGGTCTTTAACATCAGGCTTTGAAAGGTAATCCTATCAATCCTAAAATCTTTTTCCTACTTTCGTATTGGTCTTTATCTCTTAAATGGAAAACCAAGTTACGGAAAAACCCTATATCCTTGCCGTTGATGACGAACAGCTTAATCTGGAGCTGCTTCGATTTATATTGGAACGATACAACTTTGAGTTTGAAGGCACCAGTGATGATGACTATTTCTTTGAGCTTTTAGAAACTCGAAAACCGGATCTCATTCTGCTGGATGTTATCATGCCACGCATTGAAGGTTTTGAACTCTGTGAAAAAGTCAAGGAGTTTGAAACGTATCGCGATATTCCCATTATTTTTCTTACGGGAAAGGTCAATGTGAAGGACAAAATCAAAGGTTTTGAAGTTGGAGGGGTGGATTATGTTACCAAACCCTTTAATGAGCAAGAACTGGTGGCCCGCATACAGACTCACGTAGAATTGGTACGTGCCAAAAACCAAATCGAAAAGCAAGCCAAAAACCTCCAACAATCCAATGACCTGAAGGATCGAATGTTCTCCATTATAGGCCATGACTTAAGGTCTCCACTGAGTGCCGCAAAATTGAAAATGGACTTTATTATGCGGGGCATTATTGACCCCAAGGCGGATAATTTTCTGGACGATACGGTTTATGATCTTTTAAAAACGATGGATGAGGCCTTAAACTTGCTTCAAAACCTACTGGGGTGGGCCAAATCTGAAAGTGATCAAATCCAAATGATTCCTGAAAAATTGGATCTCAATGATTTAGGGGAGCAAACCTTTAGACTTCTCAAATTAGGTAGCGACCACAAGCAAATTGAAATGCAAAACAACATTCCCACGGAAACTTTTGCTTTTGCCGATAACAACATGGTAAAAACCGTGTTGCGTAATATTGTTTCCAACGCCATCAAGTTCACCCCCGTGGAAGGTCTCATCAAGCTAAATGGCAAAACCGGAAAAGACAACATTGTTATTGAGATTGTGGACAATGGAAATGGAATTCCCAAAGAGGATATCCAAAAAATTCTGAATCCCAACGAGCACTTTAGCAAGCTGGGTACTGAAAAAGAACCTGGTACTGGACTGGGTCTCATTCTTTGCCAAAACTTTGTTCAAAAAAATGGAGGCGCTCTAAAAATTAAAAGTGAAGTAGGCAAAGGCAGTACCTTCTATTTTGACCTTCCCACCTACAACGGACAGGACTAGGCTACAGCTTCAGACTGTATACCTCGTTTAGCCCGCTCCCATTTTACGGACTGATTTCCCTTCAAGTATCTTCCAAAACCTAAAAACACGGAAAGGTTCATAATAAAAAAGTAATAGGGTATAAAAAGGATTTTCAACCGAATCTGCCTGTTTTCCAAAAACCATCCCAACAAGGCGGCTGCGTAAAACAATACTTGTCCCCAAAACAGCAAGCTGAACAAACCAAAGTCAAACAAGCCTTCGTGTTGGGCTAGAAAAAAATTCATGGGTATGATCAATAGTAACAACAATGGGGTCAGTGTCCAACGTAGTACACGATGGGAAATATACTGGAAGGATAAGGTCCCGTATTTGAAGAAATTCAACAATGACCGTAACCTCACCACGGATTGAATTCCACCTGCTGAAATCCGGATTTTTCGTTTCAACTCCTCCTTTACGTTGGCCGAAGCGGTTTCAATGGCATAGGCTTCCGGATTGTATTGGATGGTATAACCGGACATGGCCACACGCAAGGAAATCATAAAATCATCCAGCAAGGTATCTTTTTCAACTTCCTGCCAAAGGTTTGTGCGAATAGCAAATAATTCACCAGCTGCACCCACCACAGAATACAATTCGGCATCCCATTTTTTGAGCTGGGATTCGTATTTCCAATACATCCCTTCCCCTGCTCCGGCCGCATTGTCCGATTCCTTGGCATAGATTCGTTTTTCGCCGGAAACACATCCCACTTTGGGGTTGCGGAACAAACGCACAATCTCCTTGATGGAATTCTGCCCTAAATCCGTATTGGCATCGGAAAAAATAACAATAGGAGTTTTCACAAATTCCATTCCCCGGTTCATGGCTGCAATTTTTCCGGCTCTTTCATCTTTATGGTATACCTCAACCCCGTCATACTTACGAAGCAATTCCGGGGTGCCATCATCCGAACCATCGGTTACCCAAATTTGCATCACCTTGTCCTGAGGATAATCCAAACTCTGGGAGTTTTTCACTTTTTGATCTAAAAAATCCTTTTCATTGAAGGCAGAGACGAACAAGGTGACTTCGGGTTGATAATCTTCGTTTCCAGTAAAAGCTTTGCCCAAACCCAATACACGTCTAAGTTTTATTATGGCAAACAACAAAATGCCGTATCCCAAATAGGAATAGAAAATTACAAATAATGAAATCCAGAATACTACTTTTAAAACCTCCATTACTTTTCTTTTATTTCAGGATTTGCTCCTGAAGTTTATTATGTCATTTCCTTAGCCTTTTGTTCATTTTGTCTTGATACAAAACGAACCAAAAAATCAAGATGATTTCAAGGAAATTTTTGTTCCCTTGTCACAAAACCGTTGATAGATTTTTCGCTACATGCTCTTTTTCGCCCAAGCGAAACGCACTTCCGCTCCATCTCCAACTATTTCTGTGAAATCCCTTTGTTGCATTTTCCCATTGTCATACTGCAACCAAACTTTTTTTAGCAACTTTTTCCCATTCTCCTGTGCTATGATTATAGCTTTTTACCACTCTGGCCGGATTACCAACTGCTACTGAATACGGCGGAATATCCTTGGTAACTACACTGCCCCCCGCTATAATGCAATGCTTCCCTATGGTCACTCCTGCCACTACCACACAATTGGCCCCGATCCAGGTTTCCTCCTCCACAACTATAGTGGCTGTGGACACTCCTTGGGAATGTATGGGTTGGGTCACATCTTCGTAGTTGTGGTTTAGTCCCGATAAGACTATGTTTTGTGCCAGTCGCACATCATCTCCAATAGTAACTGGACCAATAATGGTATTACCCAAACCTATACGGGTACGATTGCCAATCTTTACCGCTCCTACCCCATTGTTGATGGTAGAAAAATCCTCAATGGTGGAATTGGATCCCAGCTCAAATGTATTCCAGGGAAGTACATCCATTCGGGTTCTTCTGCACACCGTAGCACCCTTTCCTTTTTTATGATAAAAGGGATTGACGAACCAACGTACCCAAAGTCGTGGCCTAGCCTGATTTTTGGGAACCAACATCCAGTGTACCAGTTTTTTAATCTGTGCACTGTTCTTTATTTTGTCTTTTAGTCCCATAACACCTGTTTTAAGCTGATTTTTTTATCGCCTCATAAATGGCCTTCACATTGTTTTCCCAAGTATGACTCTTGGCAAAAGCAATTCGTTTGTTCTGCAGTTCTTTGCTGTTTTCTTCCAAAGCTTTTTCAGCCAGTTGGATATATTCTTCTTTGCTACTCCCCAAATACACATGTTCTTGGAACATCTCCATAGCCTTGGTCTTGGTGGCCAAAGTTGGCTTCCCCATAGCCAAATACTCATCAATTTTCCTCGGATAATTTCCAATGGTCCAATCGTTGACCACCTGAGGATTCATGGCAATATCAAACCCCTTGACATAGGCAGGAAGCTCTGAAGCGTCCTTGCTCCCCAGAAAGAAAACATTCTCCATTTGGTGCAAAGTCGAATTCTTGAAGTCTTCATCTTCAGGACCCACCAAAACGATGCTCCATTCCTTTTTGGTCTTGGCCATAAACTCCAGTAGTTCAATGTCCAAACGCATACTGGTCAAGTACCCAACATAGCCCAAAATGGGTCCTGGAATATCTTTGAATTCCTTCGGAATTTCTATGGTATTCCCCTCATCGTTGAACAAGGAAACATCGCAACCCTGCCCCACCATATAACTATGCGCGTTGTACTTGGCTCCGTATTCCGCATACAAAGTAGAGTTGTTTACCACAGTGTCCGCCAGTTCTATCACCTGGGGTTCAATACGTTCCCCGTGCCTTCTCCAATAGGGTACCTTTATCAGGTAATCCCGCATGTAGTAGGTGTAGTTCTGTGGTTTCAAAAGTTCTTTAAGGTGCAGTCCCAAAAACATGGAGCTATCGTTAAAGAGCAACACATTTTTGAATTTTAGCTGCTGCATGGCCTCCAAAATATCATTGGAAAAAAGCCGGGCATTTCTCTTGTTCAGTTTTTTAAACAGGAAGTGGGAGGGTATCCAGTTGATAGACTCCGTCAAGGATTTTGGGTATAGGTTCCAAAGATTATCCGCGATGGGAACCAAGCCCGTGTCCTCACCTTTGGCGATCCGTACCCTTTTTTGGACTTTTTCAGAATTTCTATCCCTTCTTAAAGTGGCTCGATCTAAAGGTGGATTTACATAGAGTACCCTATTGTGTTTCGCAAATTCAGTTGCAATGTTTTTACAATTGCTTCCAATTTCGATATCCCAGGCTTGAATACCCACTACTACAATGTCCTGTCCTTTGATCATTTAATTTTTGTTTAATTCACCATATACCTCCTCGTACAATTTGAGCACATTCTTGGCCATGGTATCCCAGGAAAATTCCTTGGCTCTTTCAATTCCCTTTTCCGACAGCAGTTTAGCCAGCATCTTGTCTTCAACTAGGCGCCTCATGGCTTCTGTGATTTCCAAAGGTCGAGTGGGATCCACAATCAATGCTGCTTCATCTCCAGCTACTTCTGGCATGGATGACGTATTGGAAGTGACTACGGGAACCCCACAGGCCATCCCTTCCAAAATGGGAATCCCAAAGCTTTCGCGAAACGAAGGATACAGGAAAATGGTAGCCTGATTAATTAGGGCTGGCAAATCAGTATTGGGAACATATCCCGTGAGATGTATTAGCTCTCTAATTTCTGGTGCCTCAACTGCATTTAAAAGTTTTTGCAGTTCTTCCTCGTCATAATCCAGCATGACCAGGTGGTATTGACCTGGGTAGATCTTGTTGAAATCTGAAAAGGCCTTCAGCACCCCTTTTGTATTTTTTTTTGGGTCTGTATTCCCAAGGAAGAAAAAGAAGTTATTGGGTAACTGGTATTGCTCTTTAATTCGGTTTAAACGTACTGGATTAACCACCTTTTTAAAGTGTGTCCCAACACCATTGTATATGGCCGTCAATCTGTTATCCTTAAAACCAAAATGTTTTTTGATACGCTCTTTCTCATAGTTGGAAACGGTGATGACCTTTTTACTCCTTCTAATGACCGGTGGAACGAAATACCTTCGGTACATATTGCCCAATTTTTGGTACCAGGTACCTTCTTTGTTGAACAAGCTAATACTCTCCAGATAGATAATATCGTGAAGTGTGGTTATCAACGGTACACTTGAAAAAAGAGGCCCGGTATTACTGGTACAATGCAGCACGTCACAGCCTTCTTTTTTGGCTGCCCGTGGTAAAACCAATTGTTCCCATCCTGGATACCCCCACCTAGATTCCAATTCCACAATTTTGAAATTATCGGCTTTGGGAATACAACCATCATCAAAATCGGGTCTAACAAAAATCACGTATTCGTTGATTGGGTCTATGTCCTGTAAGCTCTTGATCAATTCCAAGGCCACCATGTCCATTCCATGTTTCTTTTTCCTAAAAAGTCGCTGTCCTTCTATTCCGATTTTCATCCCTGATTATTGAGAGTTAATGGTTCCATGCTGGGTATGGATAAACTTTTTATTGGCCCCTTTGAGTTTGAAAAGGGAGAGAAACATCAATAGAAAAGCCTTGGGTAGAGTTAACATTGCTCGGAAGGTACTTGCACTGTAGTATTTTTTGGGCACTGCAAAGGCAAATGCCAATGCGGTCAAGCCAAAGCAAGAGTACCAATACAGTTCTGGTATAGCTAGAATGTTATTTGCTAAAACAAGATTGACCAAGAGGTATAATGCACTAAATAATGTCACCAATCCCAACAACAACACTCTGGGTGGAGACACCATCTGATATACCTTATCAAAGAAATCGATATTCCCTTTGGTAAAAAGTTCCTTTATACCAGGAACAAAATATCTGCCGAAGTATACAAATTGGGCAGACAGCCAACGTTTCCTTTGGTTGGCAAACACTTCTGATTTTTGAACTTTCTCGTCCAAAACGAGGGCATCGTTCAAATACTCGATCTTGGTTCGGTTCTTCAACAACTTCAACTCTAATTCCTTGTCAAATCCACCTACGGCATTTACATGGGCCATGGTATGTTTAAAGAAATAGTAGTCAAACGCCATTCCTGAGCCGATCAAGGCCGATGAAAGCCCCAAAACTCGATGTCCTTTTCTAAAAATGTGATTGTTGACTTCTTCGCTGATCGCATCCAAAATGGCAAAAGAGGTATTGGTGTTTTTGGCAATTCGGTGCCCTTGAACAACCCTATACCCTTGATTGAATGCTTCATTGATTTTAGCAATGAAATCCCGTTCCATAATATTGTCCGCATCCAAGATCAAGGCAACGTGATATTGATCACCAATTACCTCCATGGCCTTGTTCAGCGCCTTGGACTTGGTACTTTTCTCAAAGGAGACCTCAACCAATTTAATTGGAAGTTGTCTCAATTTTTCCAGCGTAGCCGCCTGAAACGAATCCGCAATAATCACCACTTCGTATAGATGGGAAGGGTAGGATTGTTCCAAGGCTTTTTGCGCCACCTCCACAATTACGCTGTCCTCTTTGTACCCAGGAATCAGCACCGCAAATTTTCGCTGTTTTACGGATAAGGCATCACGGGTTTTGGCCTTAAAAAGCCCAGCTACGGAAAAAACAAAGACATACATGGATGCAAATCCAAAATATCCCAACAACAAGATTTCCAAACCGTTGATTATGATTCTTAGTACATCCATTGGGTGCTATTATCCGGCTACCAATTCCTTTATCGACTGCTCCTTTAGCAGATTGTCAAAATACTCGATCGTTTTACCAAGACCGTCACGCAATTCCACAGATGGATTCCATCCTGTCAATTTTTCTTGCGCCAAAGTGATATCTGGCTTACGTTGCATGGGATCATCCGAAGGTAACGGCAGGTTCACTATTTTCGATTTTGAACCGGTAATATCAATGATATTTTCAGCCAATTCCAACATGGTAAATTCTCCCGGATTGCCAATATTAATTGGCCCTATAAAATCGTCTTCCGTACCCATCATCTTAATCATTCCATCCACCAAATCGCTTACATATTGAAAGCTTCTAGTTTGGGTTCCATCGCCAAATACAGTTATGTCCTTACCTTGCAAGGCTTGCATGATAAAATTGGATACCACCCTACCGTCATCTGGCTCCATACGGGGTCCGTAGGTGTTAAAAATCCTAACGATCTTCACTAAAACATCATTGGAATTGTGGTAGTTCACAAATAAGGATTCCGCGCACCGTTTTCCCTCATCATAGCAAGAGCGAATCCCAATTGGATTAACATGTCCCCAATACCCTTCAGGTTGCGGGTGCAGTTCTGGATCTCCGTAAACCTCACTCGTAGAAGCTTGCAATATTTTGGCTTTGATTCTTTTTGCCAATCCCAACATATTAATGGCCCCCAAAACGGAGGTCTTTATTGTTTTGATGGGATTATGCTGGTAATGCACGGGTGACGCGGGACACGCCAAATTGTAGATTTCATCCACTTCCAGAAAATAAGGAAGGGTAACATCATGGCGAACTACCTCAAAATAAGGGTTATCCATTAAATGTACGATCTTACTTTTTCTTCCTGTGAAGTAATTGTCCATGCTAATGACCTCGTTTCCTTCGTTCAATAGCCTTTCACAGAGATGGGAACCCACAAAACCTGCTCCCCCGGTTACTAATATTCGTTTCATCTTGCCCCTATTTAAATTTTTACAATCTCTTCCTTATCGCTTACAACGGCATCCCTACCAATACTGTAATAGGTAAAGTCCAGTTCTTCCATTTCCTCGGGATCGTAGACGTTACGCCCATCAAAAATGGTCTTGTTGATCATCAATTTTTCCAAGATCCTAAAGTTGGGCATCCTGAATTCTGACCATTCCGTAACCACAATCAATGCATCTGCATCAATAATGGCATCGTACTCGTCTTTGGCATATTCAATCTTGCTGCCCAAAATGCGTTCTGCTTCTTCCATAGCCACTGGATCATAAGCCCTAATGTTGGCGCCCAATGCTTTTAGTTCTTCAATGATCACCAATGAAGGTGCTTCTCGCATATCGTCTGTTTTTGGCTTAAAGGCCAATCCCCAAAGACCGAACTGTTTTCCTTTTAGGTTTTTTCCGAAATGTTGCTTGATTTTCTCCACCAACACGGATTTCTGCCTGTAATTAACGCTCTCCACGGCTTTCAGAACCTCCAAGGAGTGTCCATACTCATCCGCTGTCCTGACCAAGGCCTGTACATCCTTGGGAAAACAACTACCACCATACCCTGTACCGGGATAAATAAACTTGTTTCCTATTCTGGAATCGGAACCAATTCCTTTTCGAACCAAATCCACATTGGCTCCAACCAATTCACATAGATTTGCGATATCGTTCATGAAACTGATTTTGGTAGCTAGCATGGAATTGGCAGCATACTTGGTCATTTCTGAAGAGAAAATATCCATGAATAATAGCGGATGACCGTTCATCAAGAAGGGCTTGTACAACCGTTTCATCACCTTTTCGGCCCGTTTGCTTTCCACACCAACCACAATACGATCAGGCTTTAGGAAATCATCCACGGCACTTCCTTCCTTCAAGAATTCAGGATTGGATGCTACATCAAAGGGGATACGTACATCCCTGTTCGCCAATTCTTCTTCAACGGCAGCTTTTACTTTAAATGAAGTTCCAACGGGAACGGTACTTTTGGTAATGATTACTTTGTAATCTTCCATGTGTTGACCTATTTCCCTAGCCACTCCAAGAACATACTTAAGATCTGCGCTCCCATCTTCATCTGGTGGTGTTCCCACTGCAATAAAAATGGCATCACTATTCTTGATTCCCTTTTGTAAACTTGTGGTAAAGGAGATTCTTCCCTTATCCATGTTGCGTTCCAAAAGGACATCTAGGCCAGGTTCATAAATGGGAATCTCGCCATTGCGCAATTTTTCCACCTTTTTTTCATCAATGTCCACACAGACCACATGTATACCGGATTCTGCGAAGCAAGTACCTGTCACTAATCCTACGTAACCTGTACCAATAACTGTTATGTTCATAATTTGAAGTGTATTTATGGTTTGTTATATCCTATTTTTCTTCCTAGCGTACATACCAATCCAAATCTTGTGTACCTCCTGAATTTGCCCAATTGACAAATTTTGGATACGCTATGGTTATGGGAATGAATTCTTGAGGAGGAACAAAAGCATCCGAAATGTTCAATGCCCACGGGAGGTTGGTTTTTGTTTTATAAAATCGATTTTCATTGGCGTCGCTGTCATCTGCCGATGTACCCAAAAAGCCGGCCTTGCTAGTCGGGCTGTGGTCCGGCAAATGAACCTCTTTAGCCCTATCGGCCCCTGCAATCAAAAAAGGATTGAAGGGTACCATCCCCAGATCTGAATAGCTCACTGGGGTGTTAAAATCTATTCCCAATGCTATGGTTTCGCCTTCCATCAAAATGACGTTTCCAGCCACAAAAATCACCGTCTCATTAGCCGCTGTTCCGGATTCTGTTCCGTTGGCATTTAGATTGATGTAATCCGCATTGATTACTTGGCCTTGAACATCTTCAACCAAAGTAGGATCAATCGGGAAAACCAATCCAAATCCGTTCTGAAGGGATCCTCCAATATTATCAATGGTATAGTTCGCCTCAATCCTTGTAATGAGATTGGAGGCATTGGTTATTAAATTGTAACTATAGGCAACCACCAAGTCGTTAAAATCATAATCCCCTTGGCTGGGCCATAAATCTTCGTAGGCCAAGACCCCGGTTAAGTTGGCTGTTGTGGAAAAATTATTGAATGCTTTGTTCACGTCAAACGGGAATTCGTCCAACTCATCATTTACTCCATCCCCGTCCTCGTCATTAGCAGGAATCAAAGCAACCACGTTGGTCAATTCTATAGATTCCACGGGATTTGCCCTGGCGTAGAATACCGCATCATTAAAGTCATCATCGGAACCTTGGTCCCTCCTCAAATCTTCAAAGGCCAAGAAATTGATTCCCCTAGCGTTGTCGTACAACTGTACCATATGGGTATTCAGGCTGGTATTTTCAGGATTAAAACTTGGTTCGGAATAATAAATACCGTTACCGTCCCCAACACCTGACCCGGTCCAGCCATTGGCCACCACGAACCAAGAAATTACCGTATTGGGCTGAAAACGCCCTAGGTAAACCCGATCCCCTGGCACTAAACCTCCCGATGATCCAACCATGGATACATTAGGAAAAATAATATTATGTGCTGTGATGTCATCAACAGTTGCCGGGGCTTCTCCGACGGGATAAGAATAATACCCCAAGGCATTTCTATAACCAGCACCTTCAGACACAAAAGTGACCCATACATCGGCCAAATCGGTGAGCACCATACTGGTTTCGCTAGTATTGGCCAGAAATTGTGGATTGGCAATGGGCACCCTACTGTATTCGGGAAGGGAAGCATTAATATCATCCAATAGATTTTGTTGAATCACATCTGGAAGTTCCATGTCTATGGGAACACCTTGATTGTCAAATTCGCCAAGAAAATTATAGGGTACTTTACCGGTCAAATTCGAAATCCCTTTGTTGCTTAAGATGGAAGGAGCACTCTTATTGCTTGTTGACCTTTCATACAAGGGTCTATAGTCAAAGGCTACAGATCCATTTTGGATCTTCAGCCTAACGTCCTTCGTCAATCCGATATAGTCTGAATACAACAAAATACTATCAGCTTGTGCCTGGACTACAAAGTCTTGCTCATAATGTCCATTGGTATCAAAAATGGCTCTACCAAACGGAATACTGTCTTGAGAACCTACCTTGCTGTACAATGAAAAAACCGCTTTGCCCAAAAAGGCAGGGACGTCCAAAGTAACTCGAACATCCTTGGTTGTAGAATAGTCAAAATCAGCTGAAACCTGAAAAACTGCCAAAGGATCATCTTCTTCTGGTTCCTCTCCTGTTGTTGGGCTATCCACGGGGGGATCCAAATCCTTCTCACTTACGCAGCCCAGATTCAACATTAAGATGGAAAGCAGTATTGCAAAGCCGAAATTTCTAAATATCATTGTAGATTTCATTTGATTTGTAAATATTATCCTACATTTTATTAAAGAAAAGTATTTGTTGCGTACAGCCTGTTTCGTGTTGTAAATAAGAGGCTGGCATATATATGTCAGGGAGTTAGCCCTCTTACGTTAGAGTTGATTTACTGTTTTCCCGTGGGTTAGGTTCCAAGTGACGGCTCGCCAAAATGCTTTTAAATGTTCAAACTCCCTTTTGACCAAAAACTTTAGACTGTTCTTCGGAATGGAAATCAAACCCTGGAACAATAGGCTAACCAATAAGGGTATTGGTTTGAAGTTTCTACGGGCAAAAAGGATCCTATTCCGTGAAATGTAATAGGTTTTCAGGGGACTGAATTTTCCTGTTGAAACAGATTCCTTATGTAAAATATAGGATTGGGGTTGGTAGTAGATTTTATAGCCTGCACGTTTCACCATTTCGGCCCAGTCGTGCTCTTCATAGTACAGAAAGTAGATTTCAGTCATCATTCCCACCTCTTCCACAACCGTTTTTGGAACCATCATGGCTGCCCCATGTATGGATTGGGTCTCACCAGGTTGGTCAAAAGAACCATCATCCTTTTGGTGATAACCAATGCTGCTGTTCCTGATAGTCCAATGGCTCATGGGCGTATAGCCCGCATATTGGATCAACGTAGGATCCCAATGAAATTTGATCTTGGGGCTCACCATTCCAATGTTGGTATCCCCTTGTAAAGTTTGTACCAGCGGTTCAATTAAATTCGGAGGGACAATGGTATCATTGTTAATGAATAACAGGTAATCTCCCTTGGCTTGTTTTACTCCCAAATTGTTACCTCCGGCAAATCCCAGGTTTTCAGGACTTTTGATTAAAGAAATTTCTGGAAATTTTTCTTTGATCACATCAGGAGTATCATTTGGGGACGCGTTATCCACCACGATAACCTCAATATTTGGGTAGGTGAGTTTCCTTATTGATTGCAATAAATCCAGTGTCACCTCGGATTCATTATAGTTAATGGTTATGATTGAAACAAGTGGTTCCATGCTTTGTGTTTTAAGCTGCTTGTAGTTGAAATTCGGCTTCTTTCTCTTTCAAAATTTCCTTATCCAATTTGGGTGAAATGAAGATGAACACCATACCGGTATACATTAAAATACAGGTTGGAAATTGTCCAAAAACGCCATTCCCATAGGAAGCCAACATGATTCCGGCCATACCGCAAACCAGTGCGGTAATCTGCCCCTTCAACCAGTCGTCCCGTATTTTGAACATACAGTTATAAGCACCTGTAATCAGGATAAAAAACAAGATAAAAAGGTGTAAATAGAGTCCGACGATTCCGGTATCGGCCCAAACCGCCACAAACCAACTGTCCGTTGCTGTGTTGGCCAAAAAAGTGTTGGGTGAAAACCGTTTTCCCCAGTTCCCTGTTGAACCTATACCTCCACCCAAGGGTCTGGTGGCCAAATATCCCCTCAATCTTTCCTGATTGATCTTCCGCATTTGAAGGGAGGCGTCATTGGGGTCAAATGCGGTACGCATACGCCTAATCTGATCATTATCATTCCCTATCATGGTATACTTGAAAAAGACGAACACCCCAATCCCCAAGATTACTCCCAAAACAATGCTTGGTATGTGTTTGCGAATCAAGATGAACATAACCCCGCCCATGGCCGGAACTGCAATAGCTCCGCGCGTTCCAGAGATCATCATCCCCAAAAGGCCCGCCATGGCCACGATGCCGCAAAAAATTTGAAATTTTCGGTTTTTGGCGAACAAGGCCAATACCCCAAACACCACTCCTGTATGCCCTTGGGAAGCTCCAAATTGACCTGCATCAGAATAGAATGAGAAAATCCGAAGTTTGCCAAATAGGATATGGGTAATGTCCCCTCCGGCATCCAGCCAGGCTTGTTCGTAGGAATCGACACCAAATATCAATTGTTGCATGCCCTTCATCGTGGCCAAAACAGACAGGGTTCCCCAAATCAAAAAGAAGAGATGGAGGTCGGTTCGTTTATTGAACAAAATAAAGACCAGAGGAATAAATAACCATTGGTACAGGGCCAAGCCCCGCATGGCATAGAACCATGCCGCCACACTTACTGCTTCGGGATTGGCTATTTGCAATATGGCATACCCAAACCAAATGGAAACCAATAGCGTTAGCTGTGAGTTTGCCCGTTCCCAAGGTATCTTAAGACGGAAAGCCTTAAAGAACAAAGCCAGGTACATCAGTACCATTAAACCATCCATGAGCAATCCCCAGGTCATGGGAATATACCTTCCGATACCAAGTACAAAAAAGTTGAAAATGAGAATAGTAATAATTCCTATTCTTGGATTTATAAAAAGTGCCCCCATATACGTTATAGCAAAGGGAAGCACCATGATTCCAATACCCGCTACCAAACCTTTGGTTGCCGTTAAATGGGCTGTGGTAACAACAACAGACAACAACAGCAATATGGGAAGAGGTTTCCTTAGGTAATCTGAGCCCTGTATTGTTTCAAAAGGATTCATTACCCCAAATGTGTTTTAAGGTTTTTGATGAAATCTACGCTTTCGGAAACAATCTGTCGGCTTTGAATTTGAATTTCCTTTTTGAGGTAATGAAATCCAAGGAAAATCCCCATCAAGGTAAATAATACGGTCCCAACAGCCACTGCCACCAAACTTTTGAAGACAAACACCGCTAGGACATTCAGGATAATATTGGCAAAGGTCATGACCAATACCTTATACAAATTGAGTTTTGGTTTGTTGATACTATCCAGTAGCACCCCCGTAAACCGGTCAACGGGCAACAACATAATGTAAATTGTGAAGACCCTAAAAATCAGGGTCAGCAGCGGTAAGGCATCCTTATATTCATTGCCGCCCAAGAAGAGCACCAAATGTTCTGCAAAAACAAAACTTACCAGAGCAACTGGAAAGAACAAGAGGGTAATAATTCCAACATAGGAATAGAAAATACTTTTGGTTCCACTTAAGTCTCCTTCAATAGCCTTTTTGGACATTCTGGGATATGCGGTCATGGCAAAGCTATGCAGCGGTATTCCCAATAAATCGGTTAGTTTTAGCGGAATGGCATACATGGCTATCCCTGCCGAACCCAAAAATGGGCTCATCCCTATAATAAAGGTGTCCGAGCTTTTTAAAAGGCTAGAACTTATTAAGGTACCCATGGAGTATTTGCCAAAGTTTACCAGCTCCTTTTCTGTTTTTTTTCTGGCGAACTTTACATAAAAAAGTCCATCCCAATTTTTGAGCATACACCAAATACCTGAAATTGCATTTACGGCAATGTTCACCCAGATAATTTCTATTAGACCCCATTGGAGCCACCATTGGTTCAATAGTAAAAACAGACAAAAAAGGCCCACATTCGAAATCCGGACTACCATCATTCGCTTAAAATTCTGTTCTGCTTGAAACAAGGACATGGCATTGTTCCAACTTAAGTTGGAAAGTGCCAAAAAAGGATAGTAAAACAAGAACAATCGATATCCGTTGTTGATTTCAATACCTGAAAAGAGTAGGATTACATGACTCCCCCAACAGAACAAGGTCAGCACACCCAAAAGAGCTAGATTTATTCGAAAGGCAGTTCCGAGGATTGTCTTCTGACTCAATTTATCGGTTCCTGACAATAATCTAACGGAAGAGGTACGTGTCAAGCCAAATCGTAAAAGATCAACAAAAGTGGCCAGGGTGATAAACAAAACCCACTCCCCAAAAAGTTCCTTGTTCAATTGCCTGGTCAATAGCATAAAACTCACCAATCCCATAAAGGCCACACTAACATTGGCCATTAGAGAGGACAAGTTCTTTTCCCTGCTAATATTTTTGAGTTTTCCCAACATTTAGGCGACCGTTTTCTTAGTGAAAAATCTGAACTGCACTATCTGCTTTACCCATTTTCGAATCAATGATCTTTTCTTCGGAAGATCACCTACCACAGTTTCCATTTCCAAGACTTTGACGCCATTCAAAATAATGGTAGGCTCGGGTCCGGTTGTAGCTTCTTTAAAGAGGGACAAGGCATTTTTATCCGCATCGCCCCATGCCCTGTTGGCACGGGTAACCAAAAAGGTGTAGTCCATGGTAGACGCCAACTTCACCGGGAAAGGGTTTTTGATAATGCTGGGTATTTCAAGAATTACAAAGTGGAAAGCATTGAAATCAGCAATGGTTTGATTGCGATCAAATTCCTGGATATGGGAAATTGTATACAGCTGATCACTTACTTCATAGGTTAACTTTCTGTAATGTTCAGTTGTCAATCCCAAATCTTCATCATCATAGGTAATGTGCAACACATTGTAATCCAACTCACATAATTTGGCGATCAAATGCTTGCATATAAATGTTTTTCCTTCATTTTCCTGGGTGGAAAAGAGCATATTCACCACAGGTTCCCGTTCCTTTTCCTTTTTATATTGATTGAGGATGATGTTTCTGGAAATGGCATTTACCGCTTTGTTCTGAAGGTAGTTGTAATCTATCTTCCCTTGCTTGGCACTGATTACAGGAAATATGGAAGACACTTTTAACTCAATTTTATCTTCCGCCCGGTTTGCCGTGTTCAAGTTTCCATCCAAAAATTCCAGGATCAAAATGGTTGCCGCCACTAAAATAAAACCAACCATGCCCGCCACTATAACCAGCAGCATACGCTTACTAGGTTTTGGGTTGATTGGAAAGAACGGAACCTCCGTAAGTTTAATATTAGACTTTAACTCCACATTTTGCTGTCTCAATTTGGCAAGACCGAGACTATGAAGCAGGCTCAAATACTCACGTTCCGCGATATCAATTTTCCTTTCCAGGCGTTTCATGGTTGCTCCCAAAGGAGAAAACTTTTGATATAGTTTTTCAAACTCCAGCCGTTTTTTCTCCATCACCTTCAACTGAGCGCTATATCCTTCATATTCAATGGTGTTTTGCAACCAATCAGCCAAAACGCTTGTAGATGCAACACTTTTTGTGCTGTAATCCGTAGTATATAAGGTATCGATATGTGAGGCGAGCACGCTCTCCAAAGCTTTTATACGTTCCATTTTTCGGGCCACCTCCCTGGCATCCTGCTGTCTTTGAACTGAATCTTTGTCCAAGCCCAAAGTTTTCATGGACACCTCAAAGTTTAAGGTGGAAAGCTCTTTGCGAATTTCCATGATACTTTGACTGGATATCCGTTTTCTTTCATGGGTTTCAAGTTTGGACTCCAGAGCGGTCAGAACCGCTTTTGAGGCATGGAACTTTCGCTGTACTTCAAAAAATTTGATTTCAAACTCTTCTTTCTCACCCGCAATATGTTTTGTTTGTTCGTAATAATTAATGATGTTGTGAGTGCGGTTAAAATTGAGCAATTCATCCTCCGCATCATGGAGGTCATCTGTTGATTTATTCAGCTGGCCTTGAAAATACTTGACCACCGCATCGGACTGATTTACTTTGATATCTGCATTCAGTTGGACAAATACCTCGCATAGAATCAACAAAGTGTTTTGGCAAATGGCTGGGTCTTCTGACTCAAACGCAATATCAACAAAATCACTGTTGGAAATTCTTCTTAGACCGATACGACCCGAGATCTTTTCAATACTGTAATCCGGGTGGTCTAGGTTGATGAGTTGATAGAGAAAATTGGTGTGGTTGGATTCTTTTAGTTTTACAAAGTTTTCATAAGTTTTTCCCATATCCCCTTTGACCACCAACTTTTTCACCTCATCTGGTACATTCTTTATCAGTTCTTTATATTTCTCACGGGATATGACCTTGATGTCCGCACTGTCCAGTACCATATGTTGTGTGAACAATTTCAAGCCTACAATTTCAATGGTTGTCCTGGCTTTGATAAGGTTTAGCAGGTTATCGTAAGCTGTATTGGTTGCCCTGAAGTCTATTTTGGTGTTTTCGAGCTCAATGTTGGATCCAGTTGCGATACCAGTATATACCCTGGCTTTGGAATTATAAACCTTGGGTTCGTCCATGGTCATAAAAAAAACCAAGGAAGCCAGTATAATAGGCATGGCCACTAGGAGGCCAACGTGCCCAAGTAAAAGGCGAACAAAAAACAATAGATTAAACTTCATTCCTAAATATTCAAATCTGCTCCTATTATACCTTCCAAAGCCATTACAGAAGAAATAAATTCTGATCGCTGTAACTCAAAGCCCATGGTTGCTTGGTTCATCATTTGCTGCAAACGGGTGTATTCTGCAATATTGATTACCCCGTTGGCAAAGTCCTTCTCAGCCCTGATGGATTGAACTCGAAAATTGTCCACAATAGAGCCGGAAATAAAAAAGAGCCTATGGGATTTTAAGAGGTTGTTGTACAGTTCCACCACTTTCTGTTCCAATTCCACTTCCGCTACTTGAGTTTCAAAACGTGCCTTTTCAGCCTCGCCCTTGGCACTTTTTATTCTAGCTTTTCTATTGATGATTGCTGAAATTGGCAATCGTAGGGAAACCCCAACATTATACCTACTTTGCTCGCTGGAGAACAGCGCTTGACTCTGTGGATCTCCAGATATCTGCGAGTTGCTCAGGTTATCAAAGATGCCGTAGTTATATCCAGCTTCCAGATTGACATATTCCAACCACGCCCTTTGCTCAGCGGAAACGACCCCATCCCGGTATTGTTGTTCGGAGACCGTTACCTTGACAAAAGGCGAATACTCTTTGGCCATCGCCACAAGGGTATCTATTGGGGGGAGTTTTTTGGAAATATCGTTCTCCTTTAGACTTTTCTCAATAAAATCATTGATGGATTGACCAAATGATATATTGAACAAAAGCAGTAAAAACAGAACACAAAGCTGGTTTTTCCTCATTATACATTCTCTTTTTGAAAAACGGCCTTGAAAGTTCTAAGCACGATCCACATATCAATCAAAAAGGCATATTTGCTGTTGGCGTATTCCACATATTTAATATCCAAGGATTTGCGTTCTTCCGGAGACATTTTTGAACTTCTTCCCCTAGCTTCAACCTGCCATAATCCCGTAATCCCAGCTGGCCCGTTAAAACGGTCCGTCCATTCATCCGTGGTCAATACCTCAGCTTCATATAGTGGAAGTGGTCTGTTACCCACAATGGACATATCCCCTTTAAGCACATTGATCAGCTGCGGAAGTTCGTCTATGCTCAATTTCCTGATGATCTTGCCCACTTTGGTTATTCTGGGATCATTGTCGAATTTCACAAAAGCGCTTTTGGCACTTTCTTTTTTCTGGGTGTTGTGCTGAAGCTCGTCCACTTCGGAATCATCTCCGATAAGTACGGTTCCCGTTGTTTTAATAGCTTGTTCTTCTTCTTGTTGCTCTTCCGGATTTTCATCATCATGAACGTATTGGTTCAGATGTTGAAATTCCTTTAAGCGTTTGTCCGCATCTGGATACATGGATCGCAGCTTGTAGAAATCAAAAATCTTATAGCTGGTCCCCACCCTTTTGGAGATGTAATAAACCTTGCCCTTGGACTCCAACCGGATGGCAATTATGAAAAGAAGCAGAAACGGAGAAGCACACAAGAGTGCCAAACCGGCTACGGTAATATCAAAAGTCCGTTTCCAGAATCCAATTTTATATTCCTTTTGTACTCCGGAAGAAGACCCTATCCGTTCTTTTTTGAGGTTGGCCTTAAGTTCTTTTAGAAACTGCACCCTTTCCAATATCCGATCGGTGGACAAGGGTTGCACATAGAAGTCATCAATGCCGTTTTTTACGGCCTCGGACAAATCGTTTTTATCTCGACTTTTGGCTACCAATATGAATGGAATCTCATCTCTGTTGGTGAACCGTTCCCTAACTACATTGTGAAACTCTATCCCTGTTTGCCCCGGAATCTGTTTCTCACAGATAATGGCATCCACATGCTGGTTTTCTTCCAACCATTTTATGCCCAAAACTGAATTCTTCGCCATATGGAAATCCACTTTTTCAGGAAGGGACTCAAATTGATCTACCACAACTTGATCTACCCCTACATACAGGAGACATACTTTTTGATCCGATAATACTTCCATGATTACGCTCGTATCAACAATTTTTCAACACGGATTAGTAACTCCTCAGGATTAAATGGTTTTACCAAATAGTCATCGGCTCCCAATTTCAGGCATTCAATTCTGTCGGAACTGCTATCCCTACAGCTAAGCACAATAATGGGAATATTGGCAAAATATCCGCTCTCCTTGATCTTTTTGATCAATTCAAAACCATCCATATTGGGCATTTCCAAATCGGTTATGACCAAATCCGGGATATTTCCTTCCTGCATCCATGTCAGGGCTGCCAATCCATCTTCCATGGTGGTCACCTTGTAGGACTGCCCTAAGAACTGGGATACCAGTTCACTTAGGGATTGCTTGTCGTCAACAACTAAAATTTTCATAATATCGATTTTTACGTTTGTAGTACTAAACACAATGGAAAAGTAGGATTTATATTACTTTTTAATAATTCTATGTTGTAAAACCAAAGGATGCTGTGGTAAGCGATGATTTATCGGAGGTTAGGCCATGAGCCAGCTTATCGGCGAATGGCAAAAGCCCGAATTTGAAGAATTAAGGGTATTGGCATCAGCCAGTGATTGCTACTCGGTCAACCCTGCAAGCTTTATTGAATTATGACTAGAACTTTAGTGGGGAACTTTTGAAATTTCAAGGGCTTCCATTGTAGCTTCCAAGGCTTTTTTAGGGACCCGAAACCGCTCGTTGCAAAAGGGAAATGGCTTCCCAGGCTCTCGTTCCGGCGGAAGTGCTGTAAATACCTCAACATTGACATATTTGAAGGTTCCCAAATTGTGTAAGTGGATAGCTAACATACCATCATCGCAGCCGGACACTACCCTAAGGTCCGTGTCATAGCCTATGGGAAGAAGTGTCTCCCTTCGCATAGCCATGGAAACTGCCCGAATATGTTTGATTTTGGTAGTAAACTTTTGAGAAAGCTTCCATCTAAAATAGGCCAATTTAAGCTTGTTTCTAAGTCGCATTTTAGGCGAAAGTTGGAAGTCGTCTTCATAGCTCTGTGAGACCGAATAACAGAGAACCAAATCTTTATCGACAAAAAAAGGAAGAGCCATTTTATCAATGTAATAGGGATCATAGATGGAATCTGGATCCATGGTACATATAATTTGCCCCTTGGCTTCTTCCAGTCCTTTTTGCCGTGCATAGGTAATGCCTTGTCTTGGTTCACTTACTACTTTGGCCCCAAGCTGTTCCAATATGGATAAGGTTTCTTCATCTGCATTGTTTTCCACAAAAATGACCTCGTATGGAATGATGGTCTTTAGATTGGAAAGCGAAAGTATATGCGCTACCAAGGTGGCTTTGGCCCGGTACACAGGGGTAACCAAGCTCACCACAGGTTTCTGAACATCATCCAATAGTTCAAAATAGGTAATCAAACGGTTTAAATCCTCGTTACCAAGGCTTTGCGGAGTTGCTTTGTAGTAGGGCTGGTAGTCGGTGACTTTCATATTGAACCTATTCATATGTTCTTTTTTCAAATACGGTCAGGGCTTAGAATGTAATTGGTCTTGGTAGAATTGAAGACTTCCATAAGGGTACTGTTCTGTCTTCCAATCAAGGAAACCACCTTATTTTGCCGGGCAGAATTTTGATACAATTTCTCAAAAAAGCGGGCGGCGGAAGAATCAAAATGGGTAACTTTTTCCAGGCTGACCACAATATTGTCCTCCTGCTCCAACACCGAATTAAAATAGGAGTTCAATGCACCTATTTGTTGGGTTGAAACCCTACCCAAAATTTCAAAAATTCCTCGATTTTCACGTATTTCCAATGACATATGCTAAAAGATTTAATTAAGTGATTCCAATCTCTTTAACATTTTCAAAAAGTGTCTAACTATACTAACGTAAAAGAAACAGAATATTGTAGTATTTTTCCTTCTTTTTACAATAAATTCAATCGCTGCATGAGTTCAGGACGATTGGATCTACTAATGGGGATAACATTGCGTTCTATGAGCACGCTATTGTCCTGAATATCCACGATCTGTGAAAAGTTGATAATG
Organism: Flagellimonas algicola; assembly: GCF_005937185.1. Taxonomy (GTDB): domain Bacteria; phylum Bacteroidota; class Bacteroidia; order Flavobacteriales; family Flavobacteriaceae; genus Flagellimonas; species Flagellimonas algicola. The sequence goes on from NZ_VCNI01000002.1 coordinate 227,413, forward strand.
TATGATCGGTGTATCTGTAAAAACTTTGAATCCGGAAGCTTCTCTTTGATTTTTTTGAGTGTTGAATGTACCCTGTACCTCTTGTCCCTAGTTTGAATCTCGATATAATCGCCTTGCGCTTCAATTAATTGTATGTCGTGAAACTTCAATTTGATCAATCGCCGGTCAATGTTTATATAGAGGTGATCTTCTTCATCCAAAGTTCCTTCCTTTTCCAAGTTACTATTCTCCTTTTGGAATAGATTATGTATTTTTTTTGCACATTTATGAAATCTTTCTGCAGATATTGGTTTTACCAAATAATCCAAAATAAAGTCATATCCGTAGGCTTCAATGGCAAAATCCGTATCGGATGTGGTAAAAACGATTTTGGGCGGATTGGCCACGGTTTCCACAAAATCCACTCCCGTTAGTTTGGGCATATGGATATCCAGAAAGATGAGGTCCACTTGGTTGTTCTTAAGAAATTTGAGCGCCTCCAAAGCATTGGGGAATTCCGCAACCACCTCCATTTCCGGAATGGTATTGCAGAGTTCCTTTATGATGGCCCTGGCGCTACCTTCGTCATCTACTATTATACATTTCATTCTACGCAATTTTTAAAATGAACCCTTCAACCGATTCCAAAATCTCATGAAATTCATCCTTGAGCTTGGTATTTCCGTATTTCAGATCCTCTTCATACTGGATGGCCAATTTATAGCCGCCCGTAAGTCCAAGAATGCCCAATTTGTGCTTGATCTTGTGCACAACTTTTGCTGATTCTTCCAAATTATCACTTTCCAAAAAGGTGATATACTCTTGCTTTTCTTTTGGAAATTCTGTCTGGATAATGTTCAGGAATTTTTTCTCAAAATCCTCATTGCCTCCTGATATTTCCTTTATGTAGTCCAGATTTGGTACTTCAGACATCATGCTTATTTTTAATTGTGAAAAAGAAGGTGGTACCCTTGCCCTCTTCCGAGGACAACCAAATATCTCCTTTGTAGAAATTGATTATTTTCTTTACCAATGCAAGTCCAATCCCAGTTGCACCGGAATTGTTCTCCAACTTTTTGAACATGCCAAAAATGCCGTCCTGAAGATGTTTTGGAATTCCCTTGCCATTATCTGAAACACTGAACATCCACCCATCCTCCTCTTCCATGACATCGATCATGATCATCCCTTGTGGATTATGTTCCGCAGCAGTGATGGCATTGGTCATCAAGTTTTTGAACAGCTGCTCCAATCGGTATTTTCCTGTATAGAGTTGGGGTAGGTGCTTGCTCTTTTTAATAGTTATGTTGTCCGGAACATAAACAGTCCTTTCAATTTCTTCAATGAGCAGACCCAGATCAAGAACCCCTGCATTTTCTTGAATGGAGTCTATGGTGGAATGGCGTAAAATACCATCTATAAGACTATCCATTTTGGCAAGATTCTGAAAAATGAGCTGGACATTTTCCCTGCTTTGCTCTTTGAACCCATCCTGTCCGTCCTCAAAAACCCAACTCACCAGGGAATGAACATTTCGAATGGGAGATTTCAAATCATGCGAAACCATATGGGCATAGTTGTTCAATGACTCGTTTTGTTGTTCCAAGTTCCTGAGGAGCATATCTTTTTCCGCTGTCATTTGCACCAATTTAAGTGCCTGCTTTTCAATATCCTCCACCAATTGTTGGGGGTTAAAATCCAACGAGCCATTGATTCTATCATTGGTTTTATCCTGCATGGAAACCACCGCCTTTCTTAAAGACTCCAGCACCTTGCGCTGACTTTCTGCCTCTTTGTTCAGCCGCAGATTTGCTGCATACAGTTCTTCCGAGCTTAAAGACGTGGCCCTTTGGATCATCTTCAGTTTTTGGTCAAAATCTGAATATGATTTATCCACAGAATCAAGGAAGGTTTCCATTTCTGGATGCTCCGCCAATTCCTTGGGCAAAAATTTCTTTAGTTGTCTTTTAAGCAGGGAATGCATTTACTCGCTCAATAGGGTTAAGGTCATGGTTTGGTTGTGCAATTGGCACTCATTTTTCCCGGCAAATGGGGCCATTTCCCCATAAGAGTAAAATCCGGTGATACTGGCTTGCTCGCCAATCACTTCGGCTACCTCTTCAATTTCGTCCTCGGTACGTTGGTCCAGCACCAACTTGCGCCCGACACAGCTAACCAAAATGGCCAACTCGGGTTTATTCTTTCTATCCCTCATGGCCAACTCAGCGGCGTTGCATGCACCTTCTGCAATGTCATCCATAGTGGACATCATTAATTGCACTTTGGAATTCATGGGTACGTCTCCTGCCAAGATCATGGAGTTTTCGGCTTCATCAATATTGAGTATGGTTCTTACCAAGGGTTCAGAGTCCTCATTCTGCTGAACCGTTAATGGATAAAGCAGCGCTGCCTTTGGAAGCTCAGCGGCCTTTTCTCCCAAATACTTTTTATACAAATCCAAAGCCGGCTTTCCATCAATCTCAAAGAGCACATTGCCTTCAGATTTGGTTATGGTCCGCTCTGGGCCAAAAGGGGTCCAACCTCCAAAGTTGGCGTAGCTCACTTCCAGGGCCTCGCCATATAGTCCAATGGCAATCACCTCGCCTTGTTTCGGGTTTTCGTTATAGGAGGTCAGGGTTTTTTCAAATCGCGCACCGTCACCGCAAAGTCCACCGGTAATGGAAGCCTTGAATCCTTCAACAGATTCTAAACCTTCAATAAGCCCACTTCCATTCACAAAACTTCCATCCGAAACAATAAATAGGTGATTCAATTTCTCCATATTGAATTGTTCTGAAATGGTAGCTCCCATTTTTTCTATGTCAACAAAATCCTTAATGTTTTTGCTTACAATTTCAAATTGGGTCTTTTCAAACTCTATGGCGGTTATGGTAATACTTTCTTCAAATACATTTGTCTCCATAATCTCTCCGGAGGTAGATCCAAAAACCAGATGTCCATCTGGATACAGATCTCTTACTTCTTGATATACATCTTTGGATTCCAATAAGAATCGGTCCCCGAAAACCAAGACCAAGGGCTCCTTTAAAGGTTGGTTTTGTGAAAATTCCCAGGTTCCTCCTTTTAACTTTTTAGCTTGATTTACTTTCATTATTTCTTGTTTTTAATTTCTTTTTTAAGGGTGAAGAAAAAGGTGGTTCCTTGTCCAATTTCACTTTGCAACCATACTTTTCCTTTATATCGGTCAATAATTTTCTTTACTATGGACAGTCCAATTCCAGTAGATCTTTCCTTATTTCCAATAGACTGAAAAATCTGAAAGATTTTTTCGTGGTACTCTTCCGGAATTCCCACACCATTGTCCTTGATACTAAACTCCCAATGTGTGGAATGCTCCTTATAATCTATTTCCACCAAACCATCTTCTTTGTCAATGTTCACCACGGCGTTGCTCAAAAAATTCTGGAACAACTGATGGATTTTGGTTTTATCTGCCTTAATGGTGGGTAATGTTTGCTTGGCCTTGATACTTACATGCTCCGGGATATAGATAATCTCCTTTATTTCTTGAATCACATCATTCACATCTACGGTGGTACTATCCAAAACATCATTGTTGACCGTTGAATATTTTAAGATTCCACTGATCAACTTGTCCATTCCCTCAATTTTTTCCTGCATCATTTTAAGGTTGTACCTCCCGTTTTCATCCAATGTGTCCTTATAGTCATCATAAAGCCATGTGGCCAAGGCGCTGACACTCCGCAATGGGGACTTAAGGTCATGTGAAACAATATGGGCGTATTCTTGCAGGCCCTTATTGCTCGCCTCCAGTTCGTGCAACAGATTTTCCTTTTGAAGTTCCAGGTGCTTTTGGTCCGTTATATCCAAATGGATCCCAATGGATCCTACAACATTTCCTGCATCATCATATCTTGGGGCTCCACTGAGCAACCAGAATCTTTTTTCTCCGTTGGCAACCTTAACGGCAACTTCATAGGAATCTGAAATTCCTTTTTTTCTTTTTTTGTTATGCTGTTTTAGCTTTTCACGGTCTTCTTCGTACAAGTGAATGACGTCCTCGGTGTTTTTTCCGATCAACTCATCTTTGGGTAGCCCGATCATATCGCTAAAGCTGTGGTTTACCATGAGGATGTTCTCATCGTTATCCACTTCAACCAATCCTAAGTTCATATTTGCAATGATGCTTCCGTATTTTTCCTTTTGTATCTCTAGATTTTTTCTATAATTCTTGCGTAGGGTAATGTCATTATAGCTCCACAAATGACCTTTGTAATCTCCATTGTTAAAAAGTGGGATATAGTCGCGTTCAAAAGTTCTTCCATCCAACAATTCCATTTCATCTGCCGTCGCAACCTCCTTCTTACGCACCACCAGGTCAATTTGTTTTAATACTACATCTGGATCCAGAAACATATTCTTGTATTTATGGATGGACTTTTCCCCATTTACTCCCTTAATGGCATCCGGAGAAACAGGAATACCAAAAAGATCACAGAATTTTTGGTTGGCCAGTACTACTTTGCGATCCTGATCCTCCAATAAAATCCCAGTTTGCAGGTTTTTGATCAAGGTGGCCATCCGCTCCTCAGAAGCTCTAATTTTTTCCTCTGCCTCTTTTTCCCCAGTGATATCCTCGATCATCGCCACACTGTATTCTATGTTTCCTTTGGAGTCCAGCACTGTACTCATGGAGGTTTTACCATACAGGGTTTCCCCATTTTTTTTATAAAACTTCCGGATTATAGAGAACTTTTTGGTATCATTTTCTAGGCTCTTCTTCAAAAGGTCATCATATAGATTACTGTCTTCTAAAGAAGAAATATCATCTATGGATTTCTTTTTCAAAGCTGCTTCCGAATACCCTAAGAGTTCAACAAAGGATTTGTTGGCTTTTATGATTTTGTCATTCACTATCAAGAGGATTCCCAAAGAGGAATTTTCTACAATAATGTCTTGCTGCTTCTTTTGGTCCTCCAAAAGTTTTCTTATTTCAACCTCTTTGGTAATATCCCTAATCACCCCTTGGGCAGCAATGGGTTGTCCGGTTTCATTGTAGATGAGACTTGCATTGATATTGACAAACTTTTCCTCGGAGTTTTTGGTGATGATTTTTGCGGAGTAATTTTTAAGGATTCCAACCTGCAATAAAGTTTGAAACGACTCTGCCGTATACTCTATATAATCTGGATGAACAATGGATGACAGTTGTATTTCTTCCTTGGTATGGTCGTACCCTAAGAATTCTTTTGCCGAAGTATTCATGTTGATGACGTTGGTCATCATATCCATAACTACATAGGGGTCAATGATATTGACAAAAGCACTGTCAATTCGATCTCCCTTTTTATTGATCAAGGACTCCAATTTTCCATTGGCTTCCTTAAGGTGCAAGGAGGCGTCGTAAAGCTCTTTGGCTTTTGTTTCCAAAAGGCTTTCGGCGGTCTTTCGGGCTTTTTTCTCCCGTTCCAGTGCCCGCTGTAGTATGGAAATTTCGGAATTAGCCATTTTGGACAATCGTAAACTTTACTTCCGTGCCGTTTTCGTTTAAGAGTTTATAATCTACCTGCACGTTTTTTCCAAAATGTTCAAAGGTCTTTTCAATCAATCCATGCGCCAGGGCATACAACCCTCTAGAAGAGATGTAGATCATTTCCAAACTGTCCTCGGTCTTGGACAACATTTTAAAACGAGGAAGCTCCGCATCCGGATAAAGCTTTCTTACGTGTACATGAATATGGTCCTCTATACCATATAAAAGTCCCATGGGGTTTCTATAACTGGCTACTACCTCAGGATGGGCAGATGTCAATCCGCCAAACAAATAATGCCCAAAGGAATACAGTAATTTTTCCTGGGCAACTTCTGTTTGTTGACTTAGTTCTGCAATGAGACTTACCATCTCATTGAAATCATATGTACCTACGGATGTATACGCCCCTCCAGAAGGGAGGTCGCAATTTTCTATTATGGAATCAACGGTCTCCAGTCCATAGTTGGACTCGACCATTTCCAAAAACTCAGTGAATACAATTCCTTTCACAATAAAGAATATTATGAAATAAATGTAGGAATAGTACTACCTATTTATAAAAATAATGTTGTGAAAACGGGTTTTTTGTTAGCCTTTGATCAATTCACTGATTTCCCAGTAATCAAAAACCTTCTTTAATTTGGATTCGTAATCCTCATATTTTAAAGGCTTTATGATGTAACCGGCAATACCAATCTCGAAACATTTTAATAGATCTACTCGATTTTCGGATGTGGTCAAAATGATGACTGGCAAGTATTTAAGTTTTTCGTCCGATTTTATTTTGGTCAGAAATTCAATCCCACTCATTCGGGGCATGTTCAAATCCAATAGTATAATATCGGGTAAACTTTCTCCATTTAGAATTTCGAAAGCCTCCTCACCGTTTTTGGCCTCAATAATTCTATGCTTGGATTGAAACTTGGAAATTGCCCGTTGCAATTTCATGGTCTCTATCATATCGTCTTCTATGAACAGCACATTCATGATCTAATTCGATTTAGTACACAAAATTGGGGAATCGCAATCAGAAAAGGACTACAAAATGGTTAAATACAAAAAAACTATCGATGAACTGTAGTTTTGTTTCGATGAACCAAACGTCCCTTTCCCAAACCTACCCCATAGAAGCCAGCTCGTCTTTTAACTTTTTGGTCAGTCCGGAAACCACCAGATCATAGGAATGGTCAACAAGCTCTTCAATAAGATTTGGAGGAAGATGTTCCAGCATAAGGGTATTCCAATGCTTCTTACTCATGTGGTATCCAGGGATAATATCCCCATCGTATTCCTCTCGTAACTCCACCGCCCGATCAGGGTCACACTTTAAATTGCATTGCGGGGGTAAGCGCTCCAAGGCCATAAGGGCAAACATTTTGCCCATGACCTTGAAAACCAAAGTTTGTTCATCAAAAGGAAAATCCTCCGTTACCCCTTTTTTGCGAATGCACAGCTCCCTTAGTTGTTCAACATTCATCCTTATAAGCCTAAAGAATCATATACAATGACCTTTTTCCATAAATGTTTGCATTCATCAATAAACGTCAAGTGCGCCTGCTCCTTCTGGTATCCTTCCTGTGCCTCTGCCGATTCAAACGTAACAATCAAGGAATAGGTAAACGATCCGTCCACCACCTCTCTGGTTGCCTTGGGAGGAGTGCCAATAAAGTTGGTCTTGGCAAACTTGGAATTGTCAAGGAACTTCTTAAGGGAAGCTTCAAACAGGTCGCGATCGGCCTCATTGTCGGGGTTATTGAACCAAAAGTACACCGTGTGGGCAAAAGTGGAATCAAATGTATTCATACTGTCTTGGGTTTGTGCTAAGGACATATTAACCATGCCCAATAAAAATAAAGTTATACATGTAGTTCTCATACGTTTCTATTCTTCTAAAAAATGTTTATCGCGATTTGTTATTTCCAGAGCTGAGTAGTCCAAGGTCCATCCAATGGTCTCCACAATCTTTTCCACCAAAAATACAGCTTGCAGCGCTTCTTTGCGCGCTGTGTCCATAAGCCCGCTTTCAGGGATTTTTTGTTTGATGTGATCTTTTGCTTCTTGGTTAACATTGGTAAGGTCGTCTGGGGAAAAGCTATTGAACAATCCATTTTTAATATCATAGAACTGAAGCTCAGGTTCTATGGAAAGTACTTCAGGTTGTGGAAAATTATCCAGGATTATCTTTTTGCGCTTGTCATCGGCCCTTAGTTTCAGTTTGGTAAGATCATACCCTATTTGCGCCTTGGCCTTAACGATGATCAACGCCTTTTTTTTGCTGCTCAATAGACTGAACAGGCCTTCTTTGGTGTTTTCGTAATTGTATATCTCCGCGAAGTCCCCTTCCACCGAAACCAGTTTGCACACGCTCCTGATCTTATCCAACAACACGGTAGATTGCTGTTTGGTCAAATCCTTGTTTTTCTTTCTTCGAAACAAAGAGAACAGCCAGTACATGAGTATGGCGCCCAAAATCAGACCCAGTATAACTTCTAGAATATCATCCATTTCCTTTTCCCACTTCTCCTAAATGGGTAAACTTAAATCCTTTGTAATATTTTAATCCATAGCCAAAAATCCTATCCATGGAGGCATGCGAAAACAAAATCACTCCAATTAGCTGAACCAATGGCATTGACCAAAACACACCAGCTAAATAAATCAAAATAGCCAATCCTTTATGATGAAATATGTTATAAATAATTGCCCCAGTCCTATTTCCCAACAAATACCCCAACATTCCTATGTCGGGCGTAAGAATGAATACCAAAAACAACCACCAAGGAAAGTCCAACAAGCTATAAAGATACAGCCCTAATACAAACATGGATAGCTCTTCAATTTTTAGTACACTTTTCATAGGTTCTCTATTTGATATAAAACTGGCCTACTAGGGCTGGCATCGTTTTCAAACGGAGCCACTTGTAGATTTAAGAAATATGGGCCATCCTTAATTTCATTATCAACATAGATCAACTCCGTAATAGTGGCGTCCACTCTAGGTGTCTCAGCAGTATTCCAGAATGTATGGTGACCTGCAAGTGCACCGCCATCTTTTTCCTTATCTACGGATGGAAGATCCACCAATAAATGCAAGATTCCTTTGTTCACCAAAAATTCCAAGGCTTCTTTTAATAAATAGGGTGGATTGGTGTTGGAATAGTTTTGTGCACATTTGCTTTTTAGGTTTGGAATGGTTCGGATTATTACAGCTTCCCTTTTTTTGGTGCCAAGTGCATAGCGCAGCTGCTTTTCCGAAATCACAAAATCCTTTCCTTGCCTTTCAGGTGCCACGGTAATCACTTCAGCCCAAAAAAAATAACGTTTTAATTTTTGATTGACCGAATGAAACGCCTTGGTAATATGACCCAGGCATTCCGTGTGGGTCACATGGGAATGCGGGTTGAACCAGATGTCGTTAAAGTTGGTGGAAGCACCCTCCGACACCTTCCCAATGAACTTCCCTTCTTTATGCGGTACTATTTTGGGAGGATCCAAATACCACGCATTCACATTGCCCTTATCTCCCCGTAAAGGGATGGAAATGTCCAACGGTTTGGACAAATCTATTTTATAGTTCTTGGAATTGTACTTAATGGTAGTGATCATTTATGCTGAACTTGTTTCAGTATTTAGCAAAATACGTTGAGTAAATCTAACAAATCCTTGTTTTTAGATTTTACAAGGTTCCATTTCCAATCTTTCTTCCAGTTTTTAAGTTGCTTCTCTCTTTTAAAAGCTAGTTCAACATCATCAAATTCTTCATAATAAATCAGAATCTTTAAATGATATTTCTTCGTAAAAACTGCACCAGTTCCATCTATATGTTTTCGTATCCTTTTCTTTATGTTTCTTGTTGCTCCAATATAAAGTATAGTTCTTGAGGCATTGGTCAACATATAAACATATCCTTTCTCTAAATTCATATAAGTTAACAAATCCTGAATCTAGTTCAGGATAAATAAATCCGACGCCATCCCGTCCACCAAAAATTTTCCTTCTTGCGTAGCCGTAAGTGTTCCATCATTTAGCATTAGCAATCCTGCCTCAAGAAATTTTCGACTACATCGATTCAAATGCCCCAGATAGTCTGCACCATATTCCGCCTCCACTTTTTCCAAGGAAACACCCCAAATGGTACGTAAGCCAGTCATAACATATTCATTATATCTATCCGTCAAAGTCAACTTTTCTTTCTCGGATGGCAACTCTCCTGCTTGAATCGCTTTTATATACTTATTGTTGTTTCGCACATTCCAACTGCGGTTCATCCCATCAAAAGAGTGCGCAGATGGTCCAATACCAATATATTTCTTGCCTTGCCAATACGAAGTATTGTTCTTGGAAAAGAAACCCGATTTTCCAAAATTGGAAATCTCGTAGTTTACAAAACCATTTGCCTCCAGAATTTCAACCAACATGTGGAACTGCTCTTGGGCGTGGGCATCATCCACATCCGCCACCTTGCCTTGCTCTATAAATTTCTTTAGCGCTGTTCGGGGTTCTACCGTAAGGGCATAACTGGAGATATGGGGTAGACCAAAAGCAAGTGCCTTTTCAATATTGGATCTCCAGCGATCATGATCCATCCCAGGGATGCCATAAATCAAATCGATGGAAATATTTTCAAAGTATTTTGTAGCCTCCGCAATACAATTTTCGGCTTCATCAGAATTATGGGCTCTGTTCATCAACTCTAAATCCTGATCATAAAAAGATTGGATGCCAATGCTGAGACGATTGATTGGGCTTTCGGATAATTGGACAATTCGATTATTGGACAAATCGTCCGGATTGGCCTCTAAGGTTATCTCTGGGTTTTCAGCGACCTTGAACTCTTTATAGACCTGGTCTATGAGCATTTCAATATCAGCATTTTCCAAAATTGATGGTGTTCCTCCCCCAAAGTAAATAGTTTCCACCTCCGTATCTCCCAATTCAGCATTGCGTTGCCGAATTTCTTCGCAAAGCGCTTGCAGCATCAGCTCCTTTTTTCCCAATTGTGTGGAAAAATGAAAATCGCAATAGTGGCAAGCTTGTTTACAAAACGGAATGTGGATATAAACTCCAGACATACTTTGTTGAGCCTTTAATTTGCACATTAATAATTAAAAATTTCTAATTATTAACTTTCTTCGGATTCTGCTTGACAAAAGCTTCCCATCCTGTATAACTCTTGCCTACGTCCACTCTTCCTTTGTTGTAAAAATGGCAAACTGCCGCCGCCAGTCCATCCGTGCTATCCAAATTTTTGGGAAGGGATTTTAATTGAAGTACACTTTGGAGCATTTTGGCTACTTGCTCCTTGCTTGCATTCCCGTTCCCGGTAATAGCCATCTTAATTTTTTTGGGCATGTACTCTGTAATGGGAATTTGTCGGGATAGTCCAGCAGCCATGGCCACCCCCTGTGCTCTGCCCAATTTCAACATGGACTGGACATTTTTTCCATAGAAAGGAGCTTCTATCGCAATTTCATCCGGATGGTAGGTGTCTATGAGTTCCAAGGTGCGATCAAAAATGAGCTTTAGCTTGGTATAGGGGTCGCTATATTTTCTGAGGAGCAACTCATTCATCTGGACAAATTGCATTTGTTTGTTCACCACCTTAATGATTCCAAATCCCATTATGGTTGTTCCTGGATCTATTCCTAAAATAATCTTTTCCGTGGCCAAAACTATTGGGTGTTTAAAACAATGGGAAGCCTAATACGCATTTTTACCGGTATCCCTTGATAGGTTGCAGACTTTACCGTCGTCAAATCGTTCAATCGTTCTGATATGAGTTCGTTAAAGTTCTCAATTTCGCCAAGCACGCTGGAGCTTTCCTCAATATTTGAAATGAGGATCCATCCTTGTTCATCAATATTAAAGTCGACAAAAACCGTGTCATTGAGATCCTTCTTCACCTGAAATTGCAAATCGGAAAGCGCTTCAGAAAAATAGTGCATCAACACAGTCTGAAAACACTCTTTTTGGATTGCTTTGGAGTCCACCTCATCACATTCTCCCACAAATAATGGGTAGTTTTCAATAGTGTTCCAATCAATTTCCTGCAGCTTATCATGTACAATTTTATCCGTCTTCTCTTCCTTTGACATGAACAGTTGGCAAGAGGACATAAATACCAAAAACAATACTGCTAAACACTTGCGCATACGGCCCCATGAATTTGGCTGAAATTACGATTTTTTGACCATACCTGTAAACCCAAAAAGGCCTGAAAATACTTCAGGCCTTCTGTTTTAGATTGTATGTGTCAGTCCAGTTTAAAGGATATGGGCATACTAAACGGGACACTGACCAGCTTTCCTTTCTGCTTTCCCGGAATCATTTTTGGCAATTTGGAAATAATCCGAACCGCTTCGTCTTCCAACAACTTATGTGGCCCCCGTTGTCGAATCCCAACAACTTCTCCCTCCGTGTTGATTCGGAAAAGTATGCTCACTCTACCCTGAATCCCTCTTTCTTGGGCTTCCTCTGGAAATTTAAAATGCTTTCGGATATGCTCGTTGATATTTTTCATAAAGCAATCTTTTTTATCTGGTGAATCTTCGCATCCCGGAAAAGTTGGGACTTCTTCCACGACAGCAAAGGGTACTTCAATTCCTGTGGCATCCACACCAGTGGTAACATTCCATCCGTCCACTGTGATCGAGTTTTCATTCAACTGACGTATCATTGAGCTGGTCATTTTGGATATTTCTGCAATTTCTTCCTCGGACAAGCTTTCTTTTTTTTCGATTTCCTCATTCAAAATAGATAGTTTTTCCGCAAGGGAGCCTTTAATTTCAGCAGCTTCTTGACTTTGCCCTATTGCCTCTTCAGTCTCACAGGATGTGTACAAAAGCATTCCAGCAGCAATGGGCAACAATAAGGCATATTTCAACTGATATATTGACTTTGACCTTTTTCTTGTTAACATGACGATTCGTTTTTTGATTAATGATTTTTTATAAAACTGATTGACAAGACTGAAATTCTGACTGTGAAAAACCTCTGAAAGCAATAACTCGTACTGTTCCTTTTTGCCAGTTTTGGATGCCTTGGCGTCTGCAATAAACTCATGAAGCTCGGAGATTCGTGATTGATATAAGTAGACCAGGGGATTGAACCAAAATGCAATCCGCATCAATTCCAAAAAGATCAAATCCAAGGAGTGCCACTGTTTTACATGCACCAATTCATGCTGGACTATGCGTTCCTGTTTTTCCTCCGGAATTTCTTCACCCAAAAAGACATTTTTAAGAAACGAGAAGGCGGCCGAGCTTTGGGGAATTTGAATTTCGGTGTACTCCTTATAATATTTGGTTTTCCCTATGGCTTTAAGGTGATACAAGCGGAAGAGTTTAGTAACAAACCAAACAGTCATAATTAAAGCCCCAATGGCAAACAGCACATACTCCCATGAATTAGGTTCAAAAATTGAGGTTTCCATTCCAGATGGTAATAGCACGGCCTCATCCAGTTGCAAAAACAACGTCTGATATTCAACCAAGTTTTCTGGAACATTGGTTTTTAGAGCTTCAATTTTTATCCAGGGAAGTATCAAGGACAGAACAAAGCTTGCCAAAAGATAAAACCGGTTCCATTGAAGAAAGGTCTCTCTTTTAAGAAGCAGGTCGTATATGAGTAAAAAGACCAATTGAATGGTCACACTTTCCAAAATATAGGTAATCATTTCGAGTCCTTTTTAATGGTTTGCATAATCTCTTCCAGTTCAGTTAGACTGATATCGTTCTTTTTCATAAAAAATGACACCATACTTTTAAAGGAGCCTTGAAAGTATCCATCCACCAATTTGGATATGGACTGATTGCTATATTCCTCTTTTCTTACCAAAGGAAAATAAATGTGCCCTTTTCCCACTTTTTCATGACTCACAAAGCCTTTGTCCTCCAATATTCTGACAATTGTTGATACGGTATTGTATGCTGGTTTAGGCTCTGGTAACATTTCTATGATTGCGGCCACATTTCCTTTTTCCAATTGCCACAACAATTGCATCACCTCTTCTTCTGCCTTTGTCAACTGTTTCATTATTCAACTAAGTTTTTAGTTTTAACCTGAAACAAATATAACTAAATTTTTAGTTTAAACTAATTTATTAGTTAAAAAATGCTGAATTTTATGCGGAGCCCTGTAACATTTGATGTTTAAATTTGTCTCATAGTCAAACGCCCGTATGGATATAGCACTTCTTGTTTTAGGTTTTATTTTGATGTTGGTCGGTATCCTTGGTAGTTTTCTACCGGTATTACCCGGCCCCCCCATCAGTTGGGTGGGTTTGTTACTACTATACTTGACTAAAGCCGTTCCAGATAATTGGTGGATTTTGGGTGGCACCTTGGTTCTTGCTCTAGCAATTACCATTATGGACTATGTAATTCCCGCAGCTGGGACCAAAAAATTTGGTGGCAGTAAAGCCGGTATGTGGGGTACCATTATCGGTTTATTGGTGGCGATCATTTTCCCCGTTTTTGGCCCTTTCGGAATTATTATCTGGCCCTTTATTGGTGCCTTGGTGGGTGAGCTCATGAACAAAGCTGATCAGAAAACGGCCATGAAAGCCGCATTTGGTTCGTTTTTAGGGTTTTTGACAGGCACCTTTATGAAGTTTGTCCTTACTACAGCTTATTTAATATTTTTTGTGATTGTAGCCATTAAATATGCTGGCGAAATATTTTCATTCTAACCACTGTACTTTTTCGGATATTGGTGTTCTTAGTGGTGGCTCAATATCCCCATCATAATAACCCATATAGAAAAAGCCCAAACACTTTTCACCTTCTTCCAAATCCAAAAACTCCCCCATGTACTTAATCAATCCGGGCGAGCTCCAGTAGCACCCAACACCTAATTCTGTACAGTACAACCACATATTTTGGACTGCCATTGCGGTTGCAGCCAACTCCTCCCACTCGGGCAAACGCTCCTCAGGATCCCGTTGCATGCAGATGGCAATCACAGCTCCGGAACGCCCAGGGTTTTCCTTTAATTTGTTTATTTTGACTTGCTTGGGTTTGGGGTCCACCTCCTGGTATTTATCTGAAAGAAATTGCCCCAGTTCCCGCTGTTTCCCGTTCATAAAAACCTTAAATCGCCAAGGCTCGGTTTTTTTGTGGGTCGGTGCCCAGTTGGCAGCTTCCAATATCTTTTCAATGGTTTCCCTAGCAATGGGCTTGTTGTTATATTGGGCTGGAAATATGCTTCTTCGGTTCTGGATCAATTCAAAAATCATAGGTTGCAATTAAGAGTTCCAAAGATAAGACCTGTTCGGTTCCTTACTATAGTTTCAATAGCAAATCCATACAATTTTCCAATGCCGGATTCCTATTGTCCTCTTTCCATACCATAGAAAGTACTGCCCGTTGTTTAATTCGCTTTAGCTCAATGAACTTTACCTTCATTTGAAATCCGTATTGCAAGGCCGTGGGCACAATGGCTATTCCCAATTTGTTTTCCACCAGCTTAAAAATAGTTTGCGCATGCACAGATTTATGCGAAACCTTGGGTGTAAACCCGGCATCCTCACAAATACTCAAAACCGTATCATAATATAGGGGACTATAGTCTTGGGAAAACAGGATAAAATCATCTTCCGATACTTGCTTCATTCCCTTAAGTTTATTGGAGTCCATAGAATGGTCTTCGGGTAGAACCAATGAAAAAGTGTCCTCAAATACGGGTAATAATTTCAATCCTTTTGGTACTCTTGACAAGCGTACAAAGCCTAGATCAAGTCGGTCGTGCAAAATGGCATTGACCTGGGCCCTATTGGACAGCTCTTCCAAACTGGTATGTATTAAGGGAAACTGTTTCTTTAAATCCAAAAGCAAGTTGGGCACCACATTTTGCATGGCAGACCCCAAAAATCCAATCCGGATTTCTCCCAAATGCCCCTCACCTATCAATTTCAGTTGTTTTTTGGTCTGCTCCAAATGGTTCAACACAAACTCCACCTCCCCTTTTAAAAATGCACCGGCTGGGGTCAATTGCACTTTTTTCTTATCTCGAATAAACAATTGGGTCTCTAGGATTTCTTCCATTTGCTTGATTTGCGTACTTAATCCAGGTTGGGAAATAAACAATTTTTCAGCCGCTTTTCTATAATGGAGTTCTTCAGCCACAGCTAAAAAATAAATGAAATGTCGAAGTTCTATTTGATAATTCATAGTTATTGATTATTACAAAAATAAGTATTGGTAATTATTAAACCTACACTTTACCTTTATCTGATAAAATTGAACACATGCAACTACCCAAAACATTTCATTTTGGTGAGGATCATTTAACCGCAAGCATTGCCTTGGGCATAGCCGATGGTTCCATTGAAGCAGCGGTGACCGATCATTGCTTCGAAAAAATAAAGGCAAGCAGTTTGCGCGTACAAAATATTGTGGCCAAGGGAGATACAGTCTATGGTATCAATACCGGTTTTGGTCCTTTGTGCAATACCAAAATTTCCAAGGAGGACACCAGAATCCTTCAATCCAATATCTTGCAAAGTCATAGTGTGGGTGTAGGACAACCCATTACCCAGAAGTTGTCCAAACTTATGCTCATTCTAAAAATCCAAGCCCTTTCCAAAGGATTTTCCGGAATCGCCGTAGCGACCATACAAAGAATGCTCTGGCATTTGGACAACAATGCCATTCCCATAGTTCCCTCACAAGGTTCGGTAGGAGCTTCAGGAGATTTGGCCCCACTTTCCCATCTTTTTCTCCCTTTGATCGGGCTGGGTAAAGTTGATTATGAAGGCAAGACCATTACCACGGATGAGCTCTTCAAAAAAACAGGATTAAAGCCTTTGGAACTTGGCCCAAAAGAAGGACTGGCATTGATTAATGGCACCCAATTTATAGCAGCTCATGCCGTATTGGTCGTTCAAAAATTACAATATGCTTTGCGCCATGCGGATATTATTGGAGCCATGATGTTGGAAGGGCTACAGGGTTCCATGAAACCTTTTCACGAAAAACTCCATGAGGTTCGTCCCTTTAAAGGAAATCAACATGTGGCAGGCAGAATCCGAACGCTGCTTCAAGGTTCTGAAATTCTGGAAGACCATATCGATTGTGAAAGGGTTCAAGACCCCTACTCCCTGCGTTGCATCCCCCAAGTGCATGGGGCATCACGAAATGCTTGGTTACATTTAAAAGAGTTGTTGGAAGTGGAGTTGAATGCGGTGACCGACAACCCTGTGATCATAGATGACGAACTTACCATAAGCGGAGGTAACTTCCATGGACAACCTCTGGCCATGGCCCTGGATTATGCAGCTTTAGCCGCATCCGAGTTGGGGAATATCTCTGACCGACGAGTATATTTGGCCCTTGAGGGAAACAGCCCCGGCGTTCCCAAATTGCTGATGGAAGATACGGGAATCAACTCGGGATATATGATCCTGCAGTACACCTCAGCAGCCTTGGCCAGCGAAAACAAGAGTTTGTGCTTTCCTGCCAGCGCTGATAGTATTCCAACCTCGTTGGGGCAAGAAGATCATGTGAGTATGGGCTCCATTAGCGGTAGAAAAGCGCTGAACATTATCGAAAATGTGGAAAAAATATTGGCCATCGAATTGTTGACCGCAGCACAGGCTTTCGAATACAGAAAACCATTAAAATCCGGGGTGTTGTTGGATGAAATCCATAAGTTCGTAAGAACCAAGGTCTCATTTGCTGAAAGCGACCGTGTCTTTGCCGATGACATTGAACAGGGCATCCAGATGATTCAAGAGGGTGAAATTATTGCCCTTGTGGAGCATGTTATGGATTCCAAAAAATTAAAGTGGAATACCCCCCACCAACACGAATTTGAAATGTATTGATCCCATGGACAAACCTTTATTGATAGGCCCATTTAGCCAGTTGCTACCTATGACCAATCTACCCTTAAAAGGTAGTTTGAAGGATGTCGATTTACCTATTATTGAAAATGGGGGCATTTTAGTTTCCGAAGGAAAAATCAAAAAGATTGGGGTTTATGAAGATTTAAAATCTCCAGACGTAGATGTGCACCACATTGAAGGGCAATATGTCTGTCTCCCAGGGTTTGTGGACTCCCACACCCATATCTGCTTTGGGGGTTCCCGTGCCCGGGATTATGCACTACGAAATGCCGGGGCATCCTATTTGGAAATTGCCAAAGCCGGAGGCGGTATTTGGGATACCGTTACCCAAACCCGCAAAGCTTCTCAAAAACAATTGGAAGTCGGTATTATGGATAGAAGCATGATTCATCTGCAAAACGGAACCACTACCATAGAAGTAAAAAGTGGTTATGGCCTTTCTGTGGATGAGGAACTAAAAATGCTCCGTGCCATCAAAAATGCCAATGCAAAGACCTCTGCTGATTTGGTGGCCACCTGTTTGGCCGCCCACATGAAACCCAAAGATTGGAATGGGGACGTTGCCTATCTGGATGAAATCATTGCAAAATTATTTCCTGCAATTAAAGCTGAAAATCTATCCCAACGAGTGGATGCCTTTATTGAGGAGAGCGCTTTTTCTCCAGCGGAAATTGAAACCTATTTTGAAAAAGCCAAGGAAATGGGCTTTGACATTACCGTACATGCCGACCAATTTACAACAGGGGGTAGTGAAGTGGCCATCAAGTTTGGAGCCATTAGTGCCGACCATTTGGAAGCCAGTACCGAAAAAGAAGTTCAACTGTTGGCAAAGAGCAATGTTATAGCAACCGCCTTGCCCGGAGCTTCCCTGGGACTCGGATGTGCCTATACCCCTGCGCGTGAAATTTTAGATGCAGGTGGGGCCTTAGCCATTGCCAGTGATCATAATCCGGGTTCTGCACCCATGGGAGATTTGCTTACCCAAGCCAGTATTCTGGGCACTTTTGAGAAGTTGTCAAATGCCGAGGTCTTGGCGGGAATCACCTTTAGGGCTGCAGCAGCCTTGAACCTTTCTGACAGGGGAACATTGGAACTGGGAAATCTAGCCGATTTTGTGGTGTTCCCAACAGACAATTATCAAGAAATCACCTATCATCAAGGGCAGTTAAAACCAAGTGCCGTCTGGAAAAATGGAAAACAAGTTTTTGAAAGCAACTAATATGGAACTTCAAGAATTCAAATCACAAATCCTTCAGGGAATCCCAGAGCTGCTTCCCACCCCAAAACCATATCCCAAAGGAGGTAATCCAGCGCCCAAAAGGAAGGACATCTTATCAAAAGAAGAGAAAATATTGGCCGTTCAAAATGCCCTGCGTTATTTTCCTAAGGTGTGGCACCAGGAACTGTCCAAAGAATTTGCCGAGGAGCTCAAAACTTATGGCCGAATCTATATGCACCGCTTCAAACCGGAATATAGCATGTACGCCCGACCGATTTCTGACTACCCGGCCAAATCCCGACAAGCTGCTGCGATCATGCTCATGATCCAAAACAATTTGGATCCAGCCGTGGCACAACATCCAGAAGAATTAATCACTTATGGGGGAAATGGAGCTGTGTTCCAAAACTGGGCACAGTATTTATTGACCATGAAGTATCTGGCAGAAATGACCGAAGAACAGACCCTTCATATGTATTCTGGTCACCCCATGGGATTGTT
Source organism: Flagellimonas algicola (assembly GCF_005937185.1). Classification (GTDB taxonomy): domain Bacteria; phylum Bacteroidota; class Bacteroidia; order Flavobacteriales; family Flavobacteriaceae; genus Flagellimonas; species Flagellimonas algicola. The sequence goes on from NZ_VCNI01000002.1 coordinate 246,472, forward strand.
CCCTTCTTCCAAGGAAGCTCCAAGAGTGGTGGTAACCAATGGGATGATGATTCCCAACTACTCCCAACCAGATGACTGGGAGAAATACAATGCGCTGGGCGTTACCCAATACGGACAGATGACGGCAGGTTCCTATATGTATATTGGCCCCCAGGGCATTGTACACGGAACCGCCATTACGGTGATGAATGCCTTCAGAAAAGTATTGAATAAAGAAGAATCTCCAGAAGGCAAAGTGTTTTTGACTGCCGGATTGGGGGGCATGAGTGGGGCGCAGCCCAAAGCAGGAAACATAGCTGGGTGCATCACGGTCTGTGCCGAAGTGAATCCTGAAGCCGCCAAAAAAAGACATGAACAAGGCTGGGTGGATGAACTCTTGACCGATATTTCCGGGCTTATCCAAAGAACCAAAAAAGCCATTGCTGATCATGAAGTGGTTTCCTTGGCCTATATTGGAAACATTGTAGAAGTTTGGGAGCAATTTTTGGAAGCGGACATCTTTGTGCACTTGGGGTCGGATCAAACTTCCCTTCATAACCCTTGGGCTGGAGGGTACTACCCAGTTGGATTGTCCTTTGAAGAAGCCAATGCGCTAATGGCCGAAAATCCATCCGCATTCAAAGATAAAGTTCAAGAATCCTTGCGCAGACAAATCAGTGCTATTAACAAGCATACTGCTAGAGGTACGTACTTTTTTGACTACGGAAATGCCTTCTTGTTGGAAGTGTCCCGGGCGGGTGGAGATGTGATGGCGGCAAACAATATCGACTTTAAATATCCCTCTTACGTTCAGGATATCTTGGGACCGATGTGTTTCGATTATGGTTTTGGTCCGTTCCGATGGGTGTGCACTTCGGGAAATCCAAAGGATCTGCAAAAAACGGATGCTATTGCCCTGGAAGTAATGAAAGCCATAAAGTCCGAGGCGCCGGAAGAAATCCAACAGCAAATGCAGGACAACATTAAATGGATCGAGGAAGCCGAGCAGAACAAATTGGTAGTTGGTTCACAAGCCCGAATCCTATATGCTGATGCCGAAGGCAGGGCCAAAATAGCCGAAGCTTTCAACCGGGCCATTTCCAATGGGGATATCTCTGCTCCTGTTGTTCTGGGAAGGGACCATCACGATGTTAGTGGTACGGACTCTCCGTTTAGGGAAACCAGTAATATTTACGACGGCAGTAAATTTACCGCAGATATGGCCATTCATAATGTGATCGGCGATAGTTTTCGAGGAGCCACTTGGGTATCTATCCACAATGGCGGAGGAGTAGGCTGGGGCGAAGTAATGAATGGAGGATTTGGAATGGTATTGGACGGCTCCGAAGAAGCTTCGAGACAACTTAAAAGCATGCTCTTCTATGATGTGAACAATGGCATATCCCGCAGAAGTTGGGCCAGAAACAAGGAAGCACTTTTTGCCATCAAACGGGAAATGGAAAGAACCCCTGATTTGAAAGTAACTTTGCCTAACTTGGTGGAATCCGATATTTTGGATCATCTTTTCTGAGGTCATGAAAAATTATTCCAAACCCAAAACTGATAATTGGCAGGGGCGTAAGAGCACCAAAAACCTCTACCTGCATGAAAAGGTGAAATGCGTTCCTTTGGATGAGATTCCCGAGCCACCAAAAAAATCAATAACCCTATTGGGTTATGCCTGTGATAAGGGGGTGAGCCGCAATCAGGGTCGGGTTGGAGCTGTAGATGGGCCAGATGTAATCAAAAACAGTTTAGGGCGTTTCCCAAACCATTTACCCAGCGCTGTACAACTATATGATGCTGGAAATATCACCTGTACCAAAGGGGACATGGAGGCTGCCCAAGCCAAATTGACATCTTCAGTTTGTTCGTTGTTGGACAAAAAGCAGTTTCCCATTATTTTGGGCGGAGGCCACGATGTAGCTTATGGACATTATCACGGAATCAAAAAACATTTGGATTCCAAAAAGGAGGGAAAGAGCATAGGCATTGTAAATTTTGATGCCCATTTTGATCTTCGTCAAAATACCCAGAACAACAATTCGGGCACGCCATTTTATCAAATTGCCCAGGAGTGTAAGGAGGAACATATCAGTTTTGATTATCTCTGCCTGGGAATTCGAAAAGACGCGAATGACCGCTCCCTTTTTCAAACCGCCAAGGAACTGGACGTTACTTACGTGCTCACGGACACTTTCCAAATTCAATTTTTGGATGAAATCAATACGTGGATCAATGCGTTTATCAAAACGGTGGACAAGGTTTATGTGACTATTGATCTGGATGGGTTTTCGTCTGCCTTTGCTCCAGGAGTGAGTGCCCCCTCTCCTATGGGTTTTACCCCACATATTGTCTTGGAATGCCTGAAGACCATCATTGCTTCGGGAAAATTGATCAGTGTGGATCTTGCCGAGATGAATCCCAAATATGATATTGATGGGCAAACGGCCAAGTTAGCGGCTTCATTGATCCATCATATTATGGATTTGCAATTTCCTTAATGGAATATTTTCTTTTCGGATTAATGGATTCCGCCTTCTCGGCGGAATTAGCATAGTTATAGATTGCTATGTTTCCAATACGATTAATAGGGATTCCGCCTTCTCGGCGGAATTAGTTCAGCTATAGATTGCTATGCTTCCAATACAATTAATTAGGGATTCCGCCTTCTCGGCGGAATTAGTTCAGCTACAAATTTCAGTTTGGCTTAAAGCCTTCTAAAATTTAAGCTTCACTAACAAAAAAAGCCTTCCAAATGGAAAGCCTTTCATTGGCGAGCATTGTTTTAATGCTACAACCTGATTCCAATCCTATTACAGATTGAAATCCAACACAACGCGGCAAAGATAGGAATGATTTTTGACAAACAACACAGATTTTAATCCCTCTAATGATTTATAGTCCAAATAGAACACAAAATGATTGGATGATTATTGAATATAGTTCTTGTCAAAATCATATCATTTGTATATCACATTGATATACATTAAATTTATCTTCTACCTCAATTCAAAATAGAATGAAAACGAAACAGGTTGCCCTCCGCTTTGATGAGGAATTGATTGAACTTGTTAGGGCAAAAGCAAAAGCACAAAGGAGAAGTCTCAATAATTATATTGAGTTTTTATTGTACAACGATGTTGGGAATATTCCCAATGAAGAAACCAAATCTGCTATTGAAGAGGCCAGGAACAGTGATAACCTAGCTCCTATTGATGATTTGGACAAGTTCTTGGACGAGCTTTAACCATCAAATTGCCATGTACCAATTAGTCCCTACAACCCGATTTAAAAAGGATTTAAAAAAGGTAAAGAACAGCAAAAAGGATTTTAAATTGACCACAGCGGTACTCAAAGTACTACAGTTAAAGGGAGTTCAAGGGATTCCCGCAAAAATGAAACCCCACAAGCTTTCGGGTAGATATAGCGATAATTGGGAATGCCATATTAAACCAGACCTTCTTATTATCTGGATACAAATAGAATCTCCCAATATTATTAAGCTGGTTCGGATAGGCAGTCATTCGGATCTGTTCAAATAAAGTAGTTCTCAAAATTTCGTATTTCATTCCCCTCAATTTCCACATTGAATTTATTGGATTATATCCATTTTTTAGGATTTATTCCATAAATTAGCTGTCCCTCTAAACTAAACAATGAAAAAGACCATTTTGCACATGGACTTAGACACGTTCTATGTCTCTGTGGAGCGTATTATCAATTCAGAGCTTAAGAATAAGCCCTTGCTGGTAGGTGGTACCAGTGATCGGGGCGTGGTGGCCGCATGCAGTTATGAAACCCGGGGATTTGGGGTTCACTCTGGCATGCCCATGAAAATGGCCAAGGAGCTTTGCCCAGAAGCTGTTGTGATTCGCGGTAATGCAGGCACCTATAGCAAGTATTCCGATGTGGTCACGGAAATCATCAAAGAACATGTGCCGCTTTTTGAAAAATCGAGCATTGATGAATTCTACGCCGACCTCTCCGGTATGGACCGTTTTTTTGGCTGCTATAGATATGCCTCTGAAATGCGGCAAAAAATCATAAAGGAAACTGGATTGCCCATCTCCTTTGGGCTTTCAGTGAACAAGGTCGTCTCCAAAGTAGCGACCAACGAGGCCAAACCCAACAACCAGCTTAAAATAGATTTTGGCCTGGAAAAACCTTTTTTGGCTCCGCTGTCCATCAAAAAAATACCCATGGTGGGCGATAAAACCTACCAAACGCTCCGGAATTTGGGCATTCGGAAGGTACAGACGGTACAGGAGATGCCCATGGATATTATGCAGCGGGTACTAGGGGCCAATGGCAGGGTTATTTGGAAACGGGCCAATGGCATGGACAATACTCCCGTAATTCCTTTTCACGATCGTAAATCGATTTCTACCGAACGTACTTTTGACCGGGATACCATTGATGTCACCAAACTCAAAGGCATTTTACTTGCCATGACGGAGAATTTGGCCTACCAATTACGGCGAGGCGATAAATTAACCGCCTGTATTGCCGTAAAAATCCGCTATTCCGATTTCAACACCTATTCCAAACAATTACGAATTCCATATACCAGTGCCGACCATATCCTTATTCCAAAAATATTGGAGTTGTTCAACACCCTGTACAGTAAAAGAATGTTGGTTCGATTGATCGGGATTCGGTTCAGCCATTTGGTTTCGGGCAATTACCAAATCAATCTTTTTGAAGACGCCGAAGAAGCCCTGAACCTATATCAAGCCATGGACTATGTGCGAAACAGATTTGGCGGCCGCAGTGTTATACGGGCCTCTGCCATGGGAGCAAAAACCATAGGCAGCATGCATAATCCTTTTAACGGGCAGCCTCCGGTGGTATTGGCGCACAGAAAGCAATGAAAATGGAAAACTGATACCCGAACATTTTTCGATAATTCGATTACTCGATTGTTGGAATTTGGGATTTGGAGCTTGGGTAAAAGGTTGAATGTTGGGTTCTAAATTTTGAATGAAGACCCATCCACAATTCAACATTAAAAATTGAACATTGATAATTGAACATTGTACCTAAACTGTCACACATATTACAGCATGCGTTATGGCACCTTCTCGGAGTTGGAACTTCTGGAACTTGCCCAACAAAACCATGTCACCCGTTTGGTATTGACGGATATCAACAATACTTCTGCGGGGCTCAATTTTGTGAGAAAGGCATCTGAATATGGAGTTACTCCCCTTTTGGGCATCGATTTTAGGAATGGTGCACAACCTTGTTTTTTGGGAATTGCCCAGAACAATGAAGGTTATCTGGAGTTGAACAATTTTTTGTCCCACCATCTTCACAATGAATTGGAAATCCCAGCTAGAGTACCAGTTTTTGAAAATGCGTTTGTCATCTATCCTTTTGAACAGGTCTTGCTCAACGAGTTGGAAAATTTTAAAGAACATGAATTCGTTGGGGTTTCCATTCAGGATTTAAGACGATTACCTTTTTCCAGATTGATCAAGCTCAAAAAAAAACTGGTGGTACAGCAACCTGTTACTTTTCGCAACAAGGCCGATTTTAATGCCCATCGTTTACTCAGGTCCATTGACAATAATGTGCTTTTGAGCAAACTCCCCAAAGAGGAAGAAGCAAATGAAGAGGAAAAAATGTTTCCCGTTCAAAACCTAGCGGCCGCTTTTTCCGAGTATTCCTTTATTTTAGAGAACACTGAAAAACTGCTTAATCGTTGCAGCATCCATTTTGATTTTTCCAAAGGACGAAAACCCCAAAACCTCAACAGCTATTTGGCCAGTGTGGAAGAAGATGAAAAATTGATTGAAAAACTGTGCTATGAAGGTCTCCCGTATCGCTATGCAAAAGTGGATGCCTCTATCCAAAACCGATTGGACAAAGAGCTCAACCTTATTAAAAAAATGGGTTTCGTCTCTTACTTTTTAATCAATTGGGATATTGTTTCCGAAGCGCGTCGCAGAGGGTTTTATTATGTAGGCCGGGGTAGTGGCGCCAACAGTATTGTAGCTTACCTTCTCCGGATTACCGATGTGGACCCCATGGAACTCGATCTTTATTTTGAGCGCTTCATCAACCTATACAGGGCCAACCCACCCGATTTTGACATCGATTTTTCTTGGCGGGACAGACCGGCAATGACCCAATATATTTTTGACCGCTTTGACCATGTGGCCCTCTTGGGAACCTATGTCACTTTTAAGGAACGAGGCGTTATTCGGGAATTGGGTAAGGTCTTTGGATTGCCCAAACAAGAAATCGATTTTTTGGTCACCGGGAGGTATAACCTCAACCAGTTGGACAGCATGTCCAAACTTGTTCTCAAATATGGAAAACTCCTCAAGGACAAACCCAACTATTTGAGCATTCACGCCGGTGGAATCTTGATCAGCGAAAAGCCTTTACACTGGTTTTCGGCCACCCATTTGCCACCCAAAGGATTTCCCACTACCCAATATGATATGGTGATTGCCGAAGATGTAGGCCTCTATAAATTTGATATTCTGGGGCAGCGCGGATTGGGAAAAATTAAAGAGGCCCTGGAAATTGTGGCCTATAATCAGCCAGAAAAGTATCAGGAGATTGACATTCATGACATCCAGGGTTTTAAAACGGATGACACCATAAACAACCTCATCAAAACCGCTCAGTGCATGGGTTGTTTTTATGTTGAATCGCCCGCCATGCGGATGTTGCTCCGAAAACTGGAAGTGGACAATTATTTGGGATTGGTAGCCGCTAGCTCCGTTATTCGCCCCGGAGTGGCCAAAAGTGGAATGATGCGGGAATATATTCTTCGACATCGAGATCAGGATCGTGCAAAGGAAAAAGCCCACCCAATTATGCTGGACATCATGCCCGATACTTATGGCGTGATGGTCTACCAAGAAGATGTAATCAAGGTAGCCCATTATTTTGCTGATTTAAATTTAGGTGAAGCCGATGTGCTCCGTAGAGGGATGAGCGGAAAATTCCGGTCGCGGGAGGAGTTCCAAAAAGTGAAGGATAAATTCATTTCCAACTGTAGAAATAAAGGCTATACGGACAACCTCATTTTTGAAATCTGGAACCAAGTGGCCAGTTTTGCAGGCTATGCCTTTGCCAAGGGACATTCCGCCTCCTATGCTGTGGAGAGTTATCAAAGCCTTTTTCTACGAGCCTATTTCCCTCTCGAATACATGGTGGCCGTACTCAATAATGGAGGCGGGTTTTACCGTTCCGAATTTTACATTCACGATGCCCGTATGTTGGGCGCCACCATTCACGCTCCCTGCATCAACAACAGCAATGCGGCCAACCGTATTCATTGCATCCATATTTATTTGGGGATGATGTACTTGCGGGATTTGGAAAGCCGAGTTATGGAACGCATCATTAAAGAAAGAAGCTTAAACGGCTCTTTTGTTTCCCTCGAAGATTTTTTGGATAGGGTCATTATTTCCGTGGAACAGCTTTCCATCCTCATTCGGATTGATGCTTTCCGGTTTACGGGCATCAACAAGCATAAATTGCTTTGGAAAGCCCATTTAATGCTCTCCAAGAACGATCGTTTGGAACATCCTAAACTCTTCCCTCCACGACATCAAAAATTTAAGATTCCCAAACTGTACACCACAAACTTGGAAACCGCATTTGATCAATTGGAACTCTTGGGGTTCTGTCTTTGCAGTCCGTTTGAGTTGTTGGCCGAGCCTCCCAAAAACACCAATGGGCAAAGGGATTTGCATCGATATTTGAACAAACACATTGATATTTATGGGTATTTAGTCACCGTAAAAAACACCAATACCCACAGTGGTAAGCGGATGCATTTTGCCACGCTTGTAGACCAACACGGAGAGGTTTTTGATACCGTGCTATTCCCTCCTGTAGCTGCCAAGTATCATTTTAGGGGTAAAGGGATTTATCGTTTTTACGGAAAAGTGGTAAGTGAATTTGGTTTTTTGAGCATTGAGGTCGTTAAAATGCAAAAACAGGATTACATCCCCGACCCCCGCTACGCGGAAATGAAGACGAGCAAGAAATTGTTGAAACCTAAAGCTGTAAAAGAATAATTTTATATTTGTATATACAAAGTATATATTATGGATAGGATTCGAAAATTAATTGATGTAGATGAGAATGCCCTTATTATCCTAGAGGCAGAAGCAAAAAAACAAAAACGCTCCTTAAAAAGCTTCTTGGAGTACACCATTGAAGAAACCGCCAGAAGATTAGAATCTCCATCGGAAGAATATAAAGCCATGATGGATGATATGTTGACGCGTGTCGCCGAAGGGAAAGTGGAATATATTCCAATTGAGGAAATAGAAAAAAAATATGGCTTATAAAGTCAATATTTCCAAAGAAGCACAAATTGAACTGAGTTTTGCCGAATGCTTCTTTAGAGCGAAAAAGCTAGAACAAATCTTCCTACAAGATTTCAAAAAACAGCTTCAATTTTTAAAAACCACCCCAGAATCCTTCCAAGTCAAATACAGAAGCGTTCGAATAGTACAATTCGAACAATTTAACTACTCCATTCATTATATCATAAAAAACAATGAAGTGCTTATTCTACGGATATTGAACCAACGTCAAAATTTTTAACGCTACTTAAAGGCGGGATATCCCGTAATATCAGCTCCAGTAATCAAAAGGTGAATGTCGTGGGTACCTTCATAGGTGATCACACTTTCCAGATTCATCATGTGGCGCATAATACTGTACTCTCCGGTAATGCCCATTCCCCCCAAAACCTGTCGAGCTTCACGGGCAATCTTAATGGCCATATCCACATTGTTCCGTTTGGCCATGGAAATTTGTGCTGTTGTAGCCTTACCTTCATTCTTTAGTTGACCCAACCTGAAAGCAAGTAATTGCGCTTTTGTAATTTCAGTAATCATCTCGGCCAGCTTCTTCTGCTGCAATTGATAAGCTGCAATGGGTTTTCCAAATTGAACCCGCTCCTTGGCATATCTAAGTGCCGTATCGTAGCAATCCATGGCAGCGCCAATGGCTCCCCAAGCAATTCCATAACGCGCGGAGTCCAAACAACCTAGCGGAGCCCCTAAACCATTTTTCCCTGGCAAAAGATTCTCTTTCGGAACTTTGACATTATCAAAAATCAATTCCCCTGTTGCCGAAGCACGTAGGGACCATTTGTTATGGGTTTCCGGAGTAGAGAAACCTTCCATTCCCCTTTCCACAATAAGCCCATGTATTCTTCCTTCTTCATTTTTTGCCCATACCACGGCAACATCCGCGAACGGAGAATTGGAAATCCAAAGTTTAGCCCCGTTCAATAGATAATGGTCGCCCATATCCTTGAACTTGGTCTCCATTCCACTTGGATTGGATCCATGGTTGGGTTCAGTAAGTCCAAAACATCCCATCCACTCCCCTGTGGCTAGTTTGGGAAGGTATTTTTTCCGTTGTTCTTCCGTACCGTACTTAAAAATGGGATACATCACCAAAGAAGATTGCACCGAAGCCGTTGACCGAACACCACTGTCCCCTCTTTCTATTTCCTGCATGATCAATCCATAACTGATCTGGTCCAAACCAGCTCCCCCGTATTCTTCCGGGATATAAGGCCCGAAAGCACCAATTTCTGCCAACCCCCCCACAATTTCCTTCGGAAATTCGGCCTTTTGGGCGTACTCTTCAATAATGGGTGAGACATCTCTTTTTACCCATTGACGGGCCGCATCGCGAACCAATAGGTGTTCTTCAGAAAATAAATCATCTAAATTGTAGTAATCAGGGGCTTCAAACAAATCAGGTTTCATTCAGAAAAATTTTATCAAATGTACTAACGATATGCAACATTTCATTAGACTAATGTTACATTTTTAAGTAAAAAGCACTGGTCAAAGCAACATACTCCTTGGTGTACTCGTGTCGGCCCAGTTCAATGGTCAGCTCTTCTATCTTAGGTTGCGACTCCATTCGAGTAAATTCCAGTAAAGATCGTTTGAATTGGGCTTTGGGGTTACCCCTAACATGCATCACTCTTTTTAAAAAAAGTCCTTCCTTTTGAGCCATATCCACAAACTGTTTTTCTTCCTTGTACGGGATAACCACGGAAAAAATACCCTCTGGAGACAACAACTGAGACACGCCTTCCACGAGTTCATCAAAAGGCAATGAAGTATTTTGTCTTGCTATATCCCTTGCCTCTGCCCCACTGGTTACTTCTTCGGTATAAAATGGGGGATTGGATACAATTAGATCATACTTATCCTCAATTTCGTCCACAAACTCATCCAAACCAGCATGGTAACAAAAAAGTCTATCCGCCCACAGGGATGCTTCAAAATTTTCAACACATTGTTCATAAGCATCTTCATCCAACTCGATGGCATCAATGATCTCTGCTGTTGAACGTTGGGCCATTTGTAGGGCAATCAATCCAGTACCCGAACCAATATCCAAAATGGAATCGGGTTGGTTTTCCAGACTTGTCCAAGCTCCAAGCAATACCCCATCGGTGCCCACTTTCATGGCACACCGATCTTGTTGTATAGTAAAATGTTTGAATTTAAAGGGCTGATTCATCAATTCTACCAGGTTCTCTGGTTTCTGTTCCTTCCAGCCCAAGCAATGCATCCCCAAGCTTTTGACGCATTCCATTGGCCATTAACTTGATTTCAGCAACTATATCAGGATGTTCATCTGCCACATTCTTGGTCTCACCGACATCATTGACCACATCATACAACTCAATTTCCTCCATATCAATCATCCGATAATCCCCAGGTTGACCATCTTTCCCAGGTGCTTGTCCGTCCATAGTGCGATAACGGTGCGGGAAATAAAGCTTCCACTTGCCATAGCGCACCCCAAACATTTCATTGACCCGATAATAAAAGAAATAGGCTTTTTGCGGACTATCCTCGCTTTCTCTTGTCAATAGCTTTACAGCACTTTTGCCATCAATGGTTTTGGTAGGCAGGTCCGCTCCTGTAAATTCAGCAATGGTAGGCAAAACATCTATGGCCATCATAGGGGCTTCTATGACCTTTCCTGCTTTCAATTTTTCCGGATACTTCATGATAAATGGTTCGCGCTGCCCTCCTTCCCAGGCAGTTCCCTTTCCCTCACGAAGTGGCAACGCACTTCCGGCATGGTTGCCATAAGAAAGCCATGGGCCATTATCCGAGGTAAAAATGACAATGGTATTGTCCTCAAGTCCATTTTCCTTGAGCGCTTTGTTGATTTCACCCACAGACCAATCAATTTCCATGATCACGTCACCATACAGTCCTCTTTCTGATTTTCCCTTGAACTTTTCAGAAACAAACAAGGGTACATGGGGCTGCGGATGGGGCACATACAAAAAGAAAGGATTGTCTTTATTCCGTTTGATAAAATCCACGCTCCGCTCCGTGATTTGGGTGGTCAATTGGGATTGTTCTGTCAGTGTATCTATTACTTTTTCATTTTCATATAAATGAAGGTCTGGGAAGTTAAAAATTGGACCTTGTTGTGGATGGTAAGGCCACATATCGTTGGAATAGGGTATACCAAACCACTCATCAAAGCCATGTCGTGTTGGTAAAAACATAGGATGATGCCCCAAATGCCACTTTCCAAAAATTCCGGTTGCATAGCCCTGTGCCTTGAGCATTTCCGCCAAGGTGGTTTCAGAGGCATTGATACCATGTGTATTATCGGGTCCCAGGGCGTTGTGTATCCCAATGCGATTGGGATAGCAGCCAGTTAAAATACCAGCCCTGGAGGCGGAGCATACGGCTTGGGCAGCATAGTAATGGGTCAGTTGCAATCCCTCTGCCGCCATCTTATCCAGGTTAGGAGTCTCAATATCCGGTGAACCAAAAACTCCCACGTCCTGATACCCTTGATCATCGGTAAAAATGAGGACTACATTGGGTGGAACTTTCTCTTTTTGTTCTTTGGAAGGTTTTTCGGCACAGGAAACAAGGCACAATAGTGCAATGAGGAAACAGTATCTGAACATGGTTTTGGTTGTTTGAGGCATAAATATAGCCAAAACCCCTTCCCTCTCCTATCCTAAATAAAGATCAACCAAGCCTTCGGGAGTTTTAACCACAATCTGCTTTTTTTCGCGATCAACCTTTTTTATAATATCATCGCTAATGGGAATCAGCAGTTCTTTCCCATCTTTTTCCGCTTCAAAAAGTTCTTGCGAAGCACTATCATTTACCGCTTTTATTACCCCAATATCCCCGTGAACCTCATCCATTAGGGTAAAGCCAATAACTTCATGGAAATAAAACTTGTTTCCGGATAATGGTGGCAAGATGGCCAAGGGCAAATACAATTCAGAGCCCATAATCTTGTCTGCGGAAATTTCATCCTTTACTTCTTCAAAATCAATACGAAGCAGAGCCGACTTGTGCAATCGGCAGCGGTCAATAAAAAATGGAACCAGATTGTTTCCCAATGAAACAAAAACTGATTCCATGTTTTCGTAGATTTCAGGTTCGTCAGTATCGAGTTTCACCAATACCTCCCCCTTAAAACTATATTTTGAGACGATTTTGCCCAAGTAGAAGCAATCTTCCTTGCGCATCATCGGAAATTTTACTCTTCCTCTTTACTGGCTTCGGCAGCAGGAGCAGCCTCTTCAGCTTTCTCCTCTGGCTCAGCAGCTTCTTCTTTAGCCGGCTCTTCAACAGCAGTAGTTTCTTCCGCAACAGCTTCCGCAGTCTCGGCTACTTCTTCTGCAACCTCCTCAACAGCCTCTTCTTCCGGCAATGCAGCGGCAGCTCTTTTATCACTAAACTCTTTTTCAGCTTCCAAAGCTTTAGCTTTGGCATCCGCTTCTGCTTTGCTCAAACCATCTCTCTTGGACTGAACGGCTTTTTCTTTTTCTTCAACCCAAGCATTGAATTTCTCCTCTACTTGCTCTTCGGTCAAGGCTCCTTTACGAACCCCACCCAACAGGTGATGCTTCAACAACACACCTTTGTAAGATAAAATAGCTCTTGCTGTATCAGTTGGTTGCGCACCATTCTGCAACCATTTTACTGAATTGTCTACATTGATATCGATGGTAGCGGGATTGGTATTGGGGTTATAGATTCCCAATTTTTCCAAAAATTTACCATCTCTTTTTGATCTTGAATCTGCGGCTACAACCCAGTAGAAGGGTTTACCTTTTTTACCGTGTCTCTGAAGTCTAATCTTTACTGGCATATCACATTAATTTGTAGGGTGCCCGACCCTGGTTATTAATTCTGCTCCCTCAAAACGGGAATCTTTCTTCGCTTTTACTTTAAGCGGGTGCAAATATACTTGATTTCTTTTAATGCACAATGACTTACGCGACTTTCTATTCCCTTTCCGCCAATTGATCTTTGCCCGGCACTAAATTGGCTTTATGTCCTTCCACCAGCTCTTGGATTTGACCTAGGATCTCATCATTTCCTTCGGCAATATCAAACTGTTCCGATGCGTCATGATTCAATTGATACAATATTGGGGGATCATGCTCCTCCCGACCCCCAAATTGACCATAGACCCCTTGGGTAATAAAATGCGCTTTATAGTCCCCCAAACGGGCAGCATACAGTTCCGTTCCCCTATAATACATGATGTGATTCCGTGGACTCGGTTTATGTTCTATCAAAGTAGGCCCTAAATCATAACTATCCATAATCCGGTCTTGGGGAAGTTCTGCTCCGGCTAAAGCGCTGAAGGTTGCAAAAAGGTCCATAGTAGAACCCAAATCTGTCACAACTCCTGGTTCAATATGTCCTGGACCCCAAAAAATGCCAGGTTCCCGCATACCACCTTCCCAAGTAGAACCTTTCCCTGCCCTTAAAAGACCAGCGCTTCCACCATTATTCTTAAAGGGAAGCCAAGGCCCGTTATCCGAAGTGAAGACCACAATGGTGTTTTCCGCCAACCCTTCTGCCTCAAGCGTCTCTAGAATCTGCCCTACCCCATGGTCAATCTCCTGCACCACATCACCATACAGTCCGCGCCTGCTCTTGCCCGTTGCTTCTTCGGAAGCAAACAACGGAATATGAGGGAGGTTATGTGCCAAATAAACAAAGAAAGGCTTGTCCTTGTTCTTTTTTATGTAGGAAACGGTCTCTTCTGAATATCTTTTTGTTATGGTATTCTGATTGGCAGGTCTTTCAATAATCTCAGTCCCACGGATCAAGGGTACATTGAAATGTTCAGTTTTGATGTCTTTATCTTGTTGACTCCAATAATTACCGTTAGGATATTCGGCCACCCGATCCATATCATTGGAATAAGGGATACCAAAGTAATAATCGAACCCATTATTTGTGGGTAAGTATTGCTCTTTATGGCCCAAATGCCATTTTCCTATGGCAGCTGTAGCGTATCCAGCTTTCTTCAATTGCTCCGCAATGGTAATCTCATCGGCGGGCAATCCATTTTTGGAATCCGGAAAAAGGACACGACTCTTATTGCTGGCCATTCCGCTTCGCACCGGTAACCTCCCCGTAAGTAAGGCTGCCCTGCTGGGGGTGCAAACGCTGGCTCCCACATAAAAATTGGTCCACTTTTGTCCTTCATGTGCCATGCGGTCCAAATTTGGGGTTAGAATGGTGGGATTCCCATAACAGCTTAAATCACCATAGCCCAAGTCATCGGCAAAAATGACAATGAAATTAGGAGGAGCACTTTCCTGAACTGGTTCCTCTTTGGGTTCTTCCTTGCAAGAAGCAAGGATCAAAAAAATTGATAGTAGAAGACAAAAGGTATTTTTCATTTTATAAGGTTGGTTTGAATCACTAAAGATAGCGAATGTCGATTACAAGCATGAAAGTCGAAGCTTGAGAAGGAAGTTGATAACTCCTAAAAACTACATTTTAAAATAGCTTTGTGTTTGTCTATTTTTAGTCATTTATTTTTTGCAAGCACAGACCATTTATGTACTTAATATTTGACACTGAAACTACGGGATTACCAAAGCGCTGGGATGCTCCAATAACGGATACCGACAACTGGCCGAGATGCGTTCAGATTGCATGGCAATTGCATGACGAAATGGGAAATCTTGTGGAACATCAGGATATGCTGGTGAAACCTGACGGATTCAATATTCCCTACGAATCTGAGCAAGTACATGGTATCTCCACAGCTTTGGCTGAGCAAGAAGGCGTATCACTAGAGGAAACTTTGGAAGCTTTTAACCAAGCGCTATCCAAGGCAAAATTTGTAGTGGGTCAAAATGTGGATTTTGATGTCAACATCATGGGATGTGAATTCCATCGGATGGGAGTTGCAAACAACCTAACGTCTCTCCCTGTATTGGACACTTGTACTGAAGACACGGCAGAACTCTGTAAAATTCCCGGAGGTCGAGGCGGAAAATTCAAGTTGCCTACCTTGACCGAACTGCACCAACATCTATTTGGCGAACCTTTTGCCGAAGCCCATAATGCCACCGCAGATGTTGAGGCCACTACCCGTTGTTTTTTGGAACTGGTTCGACAAAAGCACTACTCCATTGAGAAATTGGACGTTCAACCTGATTATTTTGAACACTTTTCCGAAGCCAATCCGCAAGAAATACAACTGATTGGTCTTAAACACATCAATCTTAAAAAGGCTTCCAAGAAAATTGCGGATGCCCTTTGGGCCAAGGACACCGAAGGAATTTCGGAAGACGAAATCAAAGAAAATGTCCAAAGTCTGGCTGATGCGCCCTATGCACATTTACATAACCACTCCCAATTTTCCGTACTGCAATCCACCATCAACATCAAGAGCTTGGTTGAGGCCACTGCTGAAAACTCCATGCATGCCGTTGCCTTGACCGATCATGCCAATATGATGGGAGCCTTTCACTTTGTAAAGGAGGTAAAAGCACATAACAAAGGTGTAAAGGAACGAAACGCTGAACGCGAGGAAAATGGTGAACCGCCTACCGAAAAAGAAATTACCCCAATTATAGGATGCGAATTCCATGTTTGTGAAGAGCATACCAATAAAAATATCAAGGACCACGGATACCAGATTGTGTTGTTGGCCAAAAACAAAAATGGTTATCACAACCTGGCAAAAATGTCCTCTATTGCCTATACGGATGGCTTCTACTACGTACCGCGAATAGACCGAAAGGTGGTGGAGCAGTACAAAGAAGATGTTATCGCCCTAACAGGAAACCTATACGGCGAAGTTCCCAATAAAATCCTGAATGTTGGCGAAAAACAAGCTGAAGAGGCACTAGTTTGGTGGAAGGAACAGTTTGGGGAAGATCTTTATGTTGAGATAATGCGCCATGGGCAGGAAGATGAAGATCGCGTGAACCAGGTTTTGGTCCAACTGGCCAAAAAACACCAAGTTAAATTGGTGGCCACTAACAACACCTATTACTGCGAAAAAACGGATGCTGAGGCGCACGATATTTTACTTTGTGTAAAGGACGGCGAAAAACAAACCACTCCTATTGGTCGAGGGCGGGGATATAGATATGGATTGCCCAACCAGGAATATTATTTTAAGTCTTCGGACGAAATGAAAGCCCTGTTCAAAGATATACCACAGGCCATTCTGAATACACAGGAAATTGTGGACAAAGTAGAGCCTTTTGACCTGGCCAGGGACGTGCTCCTTCCAAAATTTGACATCCCAGAAAAATTTATGGTAGCTGAAGACTTGGAAGATGGCGGAAAGCGAGGGGAAAATGCGTACTTGAGACACATTACCTACAATGGCGCCAAGAACAGATATGGAGAGATCACGGATGAAATCACCGAGCGGGTAGATTTCGAATTAAGCACCATTCAAAATTCTGGCTATCCCGGATATTTCTTGATTGTTGAAGATTTTATTAGGGAAGCCCGGAATATGGGAGTTTCTGTAGGACCCGGCCGTGGCTCAGCTGCAGGTTCCGTTGTGGCCTACTGTTTGGGCATCACCAATATTGATCCTTTAAAATACGATCTCCTTTTTGAGCGGTTCCTAAATCCGGATAGGGTATCCATGCCCGATATCGATATTGATTTTGATGATGAAGGCCGTGGCAAGGTCATGGATTACGTAATCAACAAATATGGAGCAAACCAGGTGGCCCAAATCATCACCTATGGTACCATGGCGGCCAAATCCTCAATTCGGGATACGGCTAGGGTTTTGGATCTGCCCTTAAATGATGCTGACCGCATTGCCAAGTTGATTCCCAACATGTCCAAGCTCAATAAAATCTTTGGGGTTGAGGAAGCAGATCTAAAGAAAAAATTCCGATCTGATGAGCTGGAAAAGGTTCATGAATTGTTGAATATCTCCGAAGGTGATGATTTGGAAGGCCAGACCGTGAAAATGGCCCGGGTGCTTGAAGGTTCCCTTCGAAATACCGGTATACATGCTTGCGGTGTAATCATCACTCCAGATGATATCACCAACTTTGTTCCTGTAGCCACCGCTAAGGATTCCGATTTATATGTCACCCAGTTTGACAACTCTGTGGTTGAAAGTGCAGGTCTCCTTAAAATGGACTTTTTGGGATTAAAGACCCTGACCTTGATCAAGGATACGGTCAAAATTGTGAAAGCCAGGACCGGTGTGGAACTGATTCCAGACGAGTTCCCTTTGGACGATGAAAAGACTTATGAACTCTTTCAAAGAGGAGATACGGTAGGGATATTCCAATATGAATCCCCAGGGATGCAAAAGCATATGAAAAATCTAAAGCCTACGGTTTTTGATGACCTCATCGCCATGAACGCGCTTTACAGGCCCGGCCCTATGGAATACATTCCCAGTTTTATCGCCAGAAAACACGGAGATGAGGAAATCACCTATGATCTTCCGGATATGGAGGAGTATCTCAAAGAAACCTATGGGATTACCGTTTACCAAGAGCAGGTGATGTTGTTGTCCCAAAAATTGGCCGGTTTCTCCAAAGGTGATGCAGATGTATTGCGAAAGGCAATGGGGAAGAAGATTTTCGCACTGCTTCAAAAACTAAAACCGCAATTCTTGGATGGCGGAGAAAAGAATGGGCACCCAAGAGATATTCTTGAAAAAATCTGGAAGGACTGGGAAGCCTTTGCCTCTTATGCCTTCAACAAAAGCCACTCTACATGCTACGCCTATATCGCCTATCAGACTGCATATTTAAAGGCACACTACCCTGCGGAGTATATGGCAGCGGTGCTGTCCAATAACATGAATGACATCAAACAGGTGACCTTCTTCATGGAAGAATGTAAACGTATGGGGCTGGAAGTTCTGGGGCCGGATGTCAATGAATCCTACTACAAATTTGCCGTAAACCAGAATAATGCCGTTCGATTTGGAATGGGGGCAATTAAGGGCGTGGGACGTTCAGCCGTGGAGACCATAGTTGAAAACCGAAAAAAAGATGGGCCTTACAAATCTGTCTTCGATTTGGCCAAAAGAGTGGAATTGCGTTCTGCCAATAAAAAATCATTTGAAAACCTTGCCATTGCCGGCGGATTTGATTCTTTTGGAGACACACATAGGGCACAGTACTTCCATGACGAAGGAGATGGAATCACTTTTCTGGAAAAAGTTATAAAGTCGGCATCAAAATACCAGGAAAACAAAAACTCCTCACAGATAGATATGTTTGGAGGAATGAGCGAAGCCCAAATTGCTGAACCGGTAGTACCTCCCTGTGAAGATTGGGGCACCATGGAAAAACTGCGGCGGGAAAAAGAAGTAGTCGGCATCTATATCTCAGGACATCCTTTGGACGATTTTAAAAAGGAAATCACAGCATTCTGTAATAGCCATGTTTCAGCATTCTCAGATTTGGAGCCTTATGTTAATCGAGAACTGACGGTAGCAGGTGTCATTACGGATGTGCAGCATCGTATTTCAAAAAATGGTAAGGGATGGGGGCTCTTTACACTAGAAGACTATACCGATTCACATGAATTCCGAATTTTTGGGGAGGAGTATCTCAAGTTCCGTCACTTTTTAATGATCAATTCCTTTGTGCATGTCAAAACCTTTGTCCGTGAAGGTTGGGTAAATCGTGATACAGGAAAAAAGGGAGATCCTAGACTCCAATTCAACGACTTTAAACAGCTTCAGGATGTCATGGAGGCGTATGCCAAAAAATTGACCATCAAACTGGACATAGATCGCTTACAGGACAAAAGGATTCAAGTATTGAAAGACACTTTGCGATCTTACAAAGGAGATCATCCGCTCAACTTTGTGGTCTATGAAATGCAGGACGAAATCAAGCTCAATCTTTCCAGCAGAAAACAAAAAGTAAAAATCAACAGTGAATTACTATCTGCATTGGAGGAGAACGAGATACATTACAAGTTGAATTGAGGGTATCATAATTTATGTCAATGGCGCAATAATGAAAACGAATGCACTTGCGGTAAGGAAAGTGGACAATATTTGACTAAATTTGCGAATATTAAAATTAATAAAATGGCACTAGAAATAACAGATGCAACCTTTGATGAAGTAGTACTAAAAAGTGACAAGCCCGTTGTTGTGGATTTTTGGGCAGCTTGGTGCGGACCTTGTAGAATGGTTGGACCTATCATCGAGGAAGTAAGTCAGGAATATGAAGGCAAGGCCGTTGTTGGAAAGGTAGATGTTGATGCCAATCAGCAATTTGCCGCTAAATACGGTGTACGAAATATTCCTACCGTATTGGTCTTCAAAAATGGTGAAATTGTAAATCGCCAAGTTGGGGTTTCTCCCAAAAAGGTTTACACCGACGCTATTGAGGCTGTATTATAAAATTATCCGTAAGCGGATTTTAAAAAAGGTTTGGCAAATGCCAAGCCTTTTTTGTTTTATATTGACCTCACAATCTGGAAATGGATATACGATCAGAACTACATAATGCCCAACTTTTCCAAAACCTGGAACTTTTGGCCAATCAGATTGTGGAAGGCTTTATAAGTGGCATCCACAAAAGTCCATTTCATGGTTTTTCCGCCGAGTTTGCGGAACATAAAATCTACAATCCCGGGGAAAGCACCAAACGCATAGATTGGAAGATTTTTGCCAAAACGGATAGACTATACACCAAAAGATATGAGGACGAGACTAATTTAAGATGTCATATGATCTTGGACAACTCAGGATCAATGTACTATCCAGAAATTGGCAATTTAAGCTTGGAAAATCTGAATAAAATTGGATTCGGGGTCTTGGCCATTGCCGCACTGATGCAGCTACTCAAACGGCAAAGGGATGCAGTAGGTCTCAGCATCTACTCCAGCAGTTATAATTTTTACACTTCGGAAAAAAGTAGTGAACGACATTTTCAGATGTTGTACTCCAAATTGAACGAGGTGGTCGGAACAAAAGAGACTTCAGACAGCACTAGAACATACACCTATTTGCACCAGATTGCCGAAAAGATTCATAGACGTAGTCTAATATTCTTGTTTACAGACATGTTCCAGACTGAAACGGAAGAGGCCCAACTGTTTGAGGCATTACGCCATTTAAAATACAACAAGCACGCCGTAGTCTTGTTTCATCTTATGGATTACGAACACGAATTGAATTTTGATTTTGACAATACTCCAAAGCGCTTTGTGGATGTTGAAACGGGTTCTCATATTGATTTGTATGCGGACAACATCAAAGACGCCTATCAAGATAAAGTGAAGAATTACCAGCATGAGTTAAAGCTGAAATGTGCACAATATCAAATTAAATATGTGGAGGTTGATGTGCGCTCCAACTTTGCCCAAGTACTTAATACTTTTATGATCGAGCGGCAAAAATTTGTTTAGTTTCTTTTTTCAAAAAAATGTTTTGTTGAATCAAATTTGAGAATGTATATTTGCACTCGCTTTGCAAAAAGCATGAACAAGATTTGAATCCCGCTTTTGCTGGAGTCTTGAAAAGGATAAAATCATTGGTCTGGTAGTTCAGTTGGTTAGAATACCTGCCTGTCACGCAGGGGGTCGCGGGTTCGAGTCCCGTCCAGACCGCACCAGTAAACACAAGGCTTCCGAGAAATCGGGAGCCTTTTTTCTTTCACTTGGGTACAACATAGGTACAACACTTTCCAAAGGTAATTTCTTTTGTTTACATTTAGGTTAATCTTGTGATTTTCATTACAATGAAGGGAGTTATTGAGGCCATAGGAAAGTTCTTTTACAAGTTTCTAAAGAAAAAGGAAAGCTTTTATCATTCCTTGGATAAAAGTGAAGGGAAGAAAATCCTTTTTCTTTTGACCTGTATGACACCTGTCGCTTTCATTGCAGCCTTCACTTTTTCCGATTCCTTCAAGACACAGCTTTTGATTTTTACTGGATATTTGAGCATGGCCTTTCTGACCATTATTCTTTCCGCTGGCTATCAGTCCGGGCTCAAAAGATTCCATCGGGACAAACATGGATTGGAAATGATTAAAATCAATCTTTATGGAAAGGATTTCCCAAAATTATTGTTGACGGATGAAGATTTGGATAATTTTCATTTGTTATTGATGGGATATATTCCCCAAACCAAAATAAACAACCGTAACCTCATAAAAAATGGCAGCTCGGCCAATTATTTCTTTGTGTTTTCATTGATGCATCGTTTTGTCAGGGCAGGAATAATTGACATCGATACAGCTCGTCGGAAAATGCTTTTCGAAATTATTAGGGAATCGTTCTCAATGAACGGGAAACCCGTTAACCCGAACACGCTAGAATCGAGTTTCAGTCGATGGAATACTTCAATGAAGGATAAGCAACTTGTAGTTCTTGAACATGAAAAGATAGTTGAAGTGTTCGGAGAACAATAAACTTACCGCAATTCTTTGACAAGCCCCATTTATTGTTCCAGTTAACGTGATTAGCTTTCCTATGTTTGCCTAGCGCATTCATAGTAAAGGCCTTTACTCAATCATTAATTTAAATCGAATTCTAATGACTGAGGAAAAGAAAGTCGTAGGACTATTAACTGAAATTAAAACCCTGCTTTCCCAAAACAAACGGGTAATGAACGTGGATGATTTGGTGGCCTATACGGGCTTATCAAAAAGCAAGATCTACAAACTCACTTCACTCCGCTTGATTCCCATGGGCGAAAACGCCCATGTACGACAGAAATTTTTTGATAAGGAAGCTATTGACGCCTGGCTCTTGGGCAAACCGGATTTATCAGACGAATTTTTGGAACAAAAATTCAATGAGCAGCTGTTGAAAAGAAAAAGAGCATAACCCCGAAATCTGAAAGTATAATTATGGAAACAATCCCTTATGTAAGGGTGGGCACTACGTATTACAAACTGGTAAAATCGCCCACTATTTCAGGCCATTTTAACGAACAATTGGTTTCGTGGAGTGAACATACCATTAAGCAAGATCATGGCAAGGATTTTTTGAGCAAGGTTCCAAAGTATGATGGTTTCACCTGTATTCCCAACCACATAGATTTCAAAAAAGAACACCATGGCTTCTATAATATATACTCTCCCCTAAGCTTTGTTCCAAAGGAAGGCACCATCGATAAGACATTGCAATTCTTGGAGCACATCTTTGGGTGCCAAAGGGAATTGGGATTGGATTATCTGCAGTTATTATATGTAAGACCCATTCAGATTTTACCCATTTTGTGCCTGGTCTCTTCGGAACGCAGCACAGGAAAAAGTTCTTTCTTAAAATGGCTAAAGGAAATCTTTGAAAACAATCTTACCTATCTCACCAATGACAGCTTTGGCAGTCAGTTCAATTCGGATTGGGCCAACAAGCTTTTGATATGCATCGATGAAGTATTGTTCAATAAAGAGGAACTGACCGAACGCATAAAATACTTGAGTACCACCAATAGAAATAAACTGGAGGCCAAAGGGAAAGACAAACGTGAAGTGGAGTTCTTCGGTAAGTTTATCCTCTGCAGTAACAATGAGGACAATTTCATTAAAATTGATGGTAATGAGACCCGTTTCTGGGTTCGAAAAATTCCTCCCATCAAAAATGAGGAAACAGACTTTTTGGAAAAGCTCATCGCTGAAATCCCAGCATTTCTATCTTATCTGGGCAATCGTAAAGTTAGCACGATTCAATCCACTCGAATGTGGTTTTCACCTAGTCAACTATTTACACCAGCGCTTAAAAAGCTGGTGAACAACAATCGAAACAGAGTAGAAAAAGAATTGGCCAGTCTATTACTTAGTGCCATGGACAAGTTTGAATTGAATGAAATCCAACTATGTCCCATGGATGCCCTCCACATGCTCAACAAGACCAGGGTGAAGACTGACCTGACCCAATTGCGTAGACTGTTAAAGAAGGATTGGAAATTGGAAAACCAGAAAAACTCAAACAGCTACCAGCGGGCAACCATTTGGAACAATGGTGAAATCAATCTAGAAGATGCAAAAGGCAGGTACTTTTCCATATCCAAGCATTTTCTACTGAAATATTTTGATGAAATGATGACATCCTAGGACCATCCCTTTGTTTATGGGATTTAAATCCGTCATCACTTTGTCATCATTCCGTCATCAAAACAAAGAATGATGACAAAGCCAAAACCAGGAAAAGAAGAAACGATGAAACGATGAAAAAATGATGAAGCGAGTAAGACCAGCAAGAATAACCCTTTTGAATGATTCTTCATCAAATCATCAAAATTTAAATGTGTTAAGAGCTATGAAAGAAAAAAGATTTAACTGCGAAAGAGCCCGTACCGTTAGCATCGTCGACACGATGGCAAAGCTAGGGCACTTTCCAGTTAGAGAAACGGAAAAAGAAGCTTGGTTTCTGAGTCCGTTCCGGTCAGAAACCCAAGCCTCTTTTAAGGTCTCCAAAACCCTGAATAGATGGTATGACCATGGAGAAGGCCTTGGAGGAAATATAATCGACCTTGTTTGCCGATTGAAAAGCTATGGTGTCAGGGAAACCTTGACATGGCTCCAAGGCCAAACAGGTTCTTTTTCTTTTCATCAGCCACCAACAGTTGTGAGAGAGAAGAAAATTAGTGTTAATGATATAAGGCCAATTAGTCATATGGCGTTGATTGATTACCTACAAAAGCGTCAAATCCCGTTGACCCTGGCCTATGGATATATCAAACAAGTACACTTTGGAATAGGTGAAAAATCCTTTTTTGCTCTGGGGCTACAAAACAAAATTGGAGGTTGGGAATTACGCAATTGTTTTCAAAAATATTGTGCATCTCCTAAGGCCATCACCATAATAGAAAATAACAATCCAAGCCTTACCGTAGTTGAGGGAATGTTCGATTTTTTATCGCTTTTGGTCATTCAACCCAAATGGTTCGCTGAATCCGATGTCCTTATTTTGAACTCTCTGGCCTTTGCTACAAAAGTCAATTCCATCCTAGAAAAATATTCCGACCTCAATCTAGCGTTGGACAATGACAGCGCAGGAGATAGAGCAACCCAATATTTAATCGGATTGTATCCAATAGCCGAAGACCGAAGAAATTGCTACGCTGGATTCAAGGATATCAACGAAAAATTGATGCATCATGGGCAGGAGTAATTTAGAAAAAGAATTTGATGCACTTGAAGCTGCAATACATGGTTGGGCGAAAAAAAATAACGTGCCAATTACCCAAGAAGAAACTGCACCTACTGTGACATTAACAGAGTTGACTGATGAGGCACGTAACCCGAAACGTAATTCTGTTAAGAATTCGAGATGTGTGTCTGTGGACACAATCTCGCCTGCTCCCGATGGTCGCAGGAAAAAAAAAGAGTCGTTTAAAGGGAAAAACCAGTTGGTGAAATTCCGTTGTACCAAGTATGAAAAAAAGCTGCTATTGGCCAAGGCCAGACTCTGTGGGTTGTCTTTAAGTGAATTCCTTCGCAGGGCAGCTATGGAACAAGCTACCGTTGAACGGTTATCTGATGAGGAAATCGAAATCTATCAAATGTTGGCCAAATACCACAACAACTTTAAATCGATTGGCAATATGTTCCGGAAGAAAAGTCCAAAGCTGACCGAGATGGTCTACGAAACTGCTAAGCAAATTAAGGAACATCTTAAAAGATTCAGCAAATGATAGGCAAGGGAAAATCCATATCACATACCCATGCCTCGATGGGTTATGGTTGGAACCAAGAAAAGAATGCCGAAGTGGTGCTCAGACAGCACTTGGTAGGAGAAAACCCCAAAGAGATTACCGAAGAATTTAAACGCATACAGGAATTGAACCATAACTGTGAACGCAACACACTATCTTTTGTACTCAGTCCGACAATCAAAGATGGGCAACGTCTAAAAAAACAAGAGCTTGAGAGGGTCGCCAAGGAGTTCATGGAGAAAATGAAGCTTGGTGAACGACAAGCCATTGCATTTGTCCATCGGGATAAAGAACATACCCATATCCATTTATATGTGAACCGCATTGATTTTAAAGGGATAGCTTACAATGACAGCTTTATTGGCAAGCGGAGTCAAAAGGCCGCTGAAAAAACCGCAGAAACATTACAATTGACCACGGTTAAGCAAGTAAAAATGGAACGGGAATTCCAGACCAAAGAATTGCGCAATGAAATTAAACGAAGGCATGAATTGACCCTAAGACATCAAAAACCTGAAAACTATCAACAGTATCTCGAGGGCATGAGGGCCAATGGGGTTGTAGTCATTCCCAGCATCAATAAACAAGGTAAACTCCAAGGATTTCGATTTGAATTTCAAGGACACAGTTTTAAGGGAAGTGAGATACATAGAAACATGGGCATGGCTGGAATTGGAAGGGAACTAACACGTTACAATGTTCCAAATAGAATCATCTCACCAAAGAACACTATCAAATTGTTGGACAAAGTGATCCCGGTTCCTCAGAAGTTGGCAATATCCCTTGCCAAAAAAGCAATCAAGAAATCCATTGACCTAGGAATGGGTATTTAAATTCTATGCCATGAATAAACTTGAGACAATCACACAACTTTTGGTCAATGAGCTGACCGATTTTGAGGCCAACGTTAAGCGACTGGAAAATGGTCTACAGAGGGCCGAGGATTTAAGGGTCAAGTTTGACCTGGCTCCCATTGACAACTTAGTATCTGAACTAAAAAGTTTTCAGCAAAAGGAAACGGAAGATCGGGAAGCTTATGTAAATAAATTAGACCGAAAATTAGAAAATGCTAAGATACATCCGAAATGGGCAGTGATCACCTTTATCTGTTCCATGGTGGTTTCTACAGGATCAATTTTGTTTGGCTATATCCAATACCAATCCAATCAGGACATAAAAAAAGAAGCGTATAACCAAGGGATAGAAGCCTATCAAGCGCATTTGAATACGTTTTTTGAAGAGCATCCAAAAACCTATGAGGTTTATAATAATTGGAACAAAAACAATAAGTAATTCCTGATTATTTCAAATACACTAAAAAAAGTAATTCTTGTTCATGTTCTTATTACGTGCACAAAAAAATCAAATATTTGTGCATTAGATAGCTCATGTGCACAAAAAAAGTTGTTTCTTGTATAGTAAAGCAAAAACAATTAGTTGGAAACACAAATTCAAATACCTTTTCTACCGCCAAAAGTTCAAATAGAGACGGTTGCTGTATTGAAAAACTTAAATGCAGCAAGCCGTGCCCTGGCACAATTAAAGGGAGAGGTAAAAAAGATACCTAATTCGCAGATACTCATAGATACCATTTCATTACAGGAGGCAAAGGACAGTAATGAAGTTGAGAATATTGTGACTACCGATGATGAACTGTACCAAGCTGCCATCGAAACCAAAAACATATCGCAAGCCGCTAAGGAGGCACAAAATTATGCTCAGGCTCTAAAGTTGGGATTTCATATTATACGGGAAAAAGGCGTGCTGAGCATTAACGACATCAAAAGGATACAAGAGCTTGTTTCGCCCAACCATCCTATTAGAAAAGTACCTGGAACAGTTTTAAAAAATCCGAAGACCCAAGAAGTGGTATATACACCACCCCAACAATACAGTGAGATTGTAGCCTTGTTCAACAATTTGGAGATCTACATCAACGACCCTAAATTACATCAAGTAGATCCTTTGCTTAAAATGCCCATCGTGCATTATCAATTTGAGAGCATCCACCCTTTTTATGATGGTAACGGTAGAACTGGCAGAATACTGAATATGCTTTATTTGGTACATCAAAACCTATTGGACATCCCTGTTTTGTATTTGAGTAGCTACATCATTAAAAACAAAGCGGACTATTACAGATTATTACAAAAGGTGCGAACAGATGAAAGCTGGGAAGAATGGCTACTTTGGATGTTAAAAGGCATAGAAATTACTGCTAAAGACACTATTGTGGTAGTCAACAATATCAAACATTTAATGGATGACTACAAACAGAAGATACGACGTGAATTCAAGTTTTATAGTCACGATTTAATCAATACACTTTTTAAGCATCCCTACACTAAAATTGATTTTTTAGAGCGTGAACTTAACGTACATAGAAACACCGCAAGCAGCTATTTGAATGCGCTTGCCCAACACGAAGAACAGTTTTTGACCAAGTTAAAAATTGGGAAGAGCAATTATTTTATAAACCACAGATTGCTTCAAATATTAAAAAGTAGATAATTGGGAATAGAATCAAAATTCTTTCCAAAATAGTTCGTAGTGCAATAGGTATAAATCTAAAAGCTAACTGAGGACTTTTTTGATTGGACAAAAACCCCAACTTTTTTACAGGAAAACCCCAAATAACAATTGTCATTTTTTAATGCGACTTGGTTTGGTTATTTTGGTGATAACATTGAAATCCCCCTTTAATTTAGAGAATTGTTTATGCCAGAGTGTATCGAATGTGCGGCTTATACCAAATTTAAAAATGGGCTATGTAGTGATTGTTACAATAAGCAAAATGGAAACCCTTGGGTTTCAGGAGTGATTAAAGGAAGAATAGCAGAGACCATTGTTGAGGGTTTTTCTCAGATGAAATCGGATTTGGAAAGTGAAAAACGTTCCATGCAACGTATTTGGAAACAGAGGGAGCGCCAAATTGAAAAGGTCATCACCAACACCATTGATATGTATGGTTCAATAAAAGGTATTGCGGGTAATGCCATACAGTCTGTAAAAGCATTGGAACTAGGTAATGGTGATGATGATTTTGATGACGATTAACTTTTCTTCACTTTAGTAGTTTTTCGAGTTAATTACCAATTTTTGAGTATAAACTCGAATTTTTCCTAATTGATTTTTGATTATTTCCTAAATAATCTATAGGGCTCAAATGGTATCAAAAAAGGTGAATTTACGGAACTACTAAAAAGGACGGTAAATGGAACTGGTAATGATTTAAAGAAGTACCCAATCTCTCTGTGCCGAAAATTGGCCGTTTTGCGGAACCAAACCAATTGTAAACCTCATTCATTCATCCTTAAGGCAATCTACAGGATTTCTATTGGCCGCTCGTATGGCTTGACTCCCCACGGTCAACATAGCTACCAATAAGGCCATTCCACCGGCGCCAAGAAAGTGCCAAATTTTTAGCGGAATATGATAAGCAAAATTGGATAACCAATTATTAGTCACCAAATAGGCTATGGGTAAGGAAATAAGTGTAGATATTAAAATCAGTTTGGCGAATTCACCAGAAAGCATTATTGTGACCTGTGCAGCGGTCTGTCCCAAAACCTTTCGAATACTGATTTCCTTTCCTCTCCGTTCTGCCGTATGCAAGGACAATCCAAAGAGTCCTAGACAGGAAATGATTATTGCAATTATTGTAAAGTATTCGGACAAGGTGGCAACAAGCTGTTCAGAGGTATAGATGTCCTGATAATTGTCATCCAAAAATGTGAATTCAAAAGGAACTCCTTGGTTATATTCCTTGTAAAAATCCTCAAGCCTGCTCAAAGTCTCTCTTTCTGTACCAGCTCTGAGCTTGACCATAACTTTCGAATTTTCGGGACTTATCATTATAAAGCAAGGCTTTACATTTTCATGTAGCCCTTCAAAATGGAAGTCTTTGGTCACCCCCACAATTTTACGCTCTCCGCCGAACACTCTAATTGTTTTTCCAATGGGGTCAGTAAGCCCCATACTTTTAATGGCTGTCTCATTAAATATGATATTTGTGCTGTCCGTATTAAATTCCCTAGAAAAAGTTCTTCCATCCACAATTTCAATGCCCAGGGTTTTAATAAAGTCATATCCACCGCCTAAAATTGCAAAGTCAATACTTTCATTTGTTCCTTTCCCCTCCCAATCCACTCCCCATGTGCCGCCATACCCCCCTACCATGTCAGTCGTATAATCCGAGGCATTTACAACGCCGGGTACGTTCTTTATTTCGGATAGGAAGGTATCCATTCTTTCAATCATACCTTTTCCTTCCTTTTCAAAGGAAATAATGTTGTCCTTATCATAACCCAGATACTTCGATTGGAGGAAATCCATTTGTTGGTATATCACCAATACAGATACGATGAAAATGATTGTTAATATAAATTGAAATATAACCAACCCCTTTCGAGCCCAAATTTCCCCAAAAGAGGTATCGAGTTTTCCTTTTAATGTAACCGCCGGCTTGAAATTCGAAAGGTACAACGCAGGATAGCTACCGGAAACGATACCAGTGAACAAGGTGATTCCGAGAACCAATAAAATAAAACCTATACCAAAATCCAATGTAAAGTCCTTATTGGTAATTTCATTGAATTGCGGAAGGCATAGACTCACAATAAACAAAGCGACAGGTAGGGAAAGTAAGGCCATGTAAGTGGATTCTCTTAAATATTGAAAAATCAATGTTCTTCGATTTGCTCCAACTACTTTTTTTAGTCCGATCTCCTTTGTTCTTCCTAAAGCTTTTGCCGTGGAGAGATTCATAAAATTGATACATGCGATGGTCATTATGATCAGACCAATAATCGAAAAAAGAATGACATAGTTAATCCTACCTCCGGATTGTATTCCATTTTCATAATGCCCGTATAGATACTTACTAGAATATCGGCGTAGAAACAGGGTTCCAATCCAATCTTGACCTTTGGGCTCGTAATCTAATTGCATTTTAGACCGTACCAAGCCTTTGATTTTAGAATTAAACAGATTAACATTTACGTTTTCCTTTAATGTCAAGAATACCTGAACTCTATTGCTAATCCAATTATCGGATTCCGAATCCACACTTGAAAGGAACAGTTCGTTGGTTAGCAAAAAATCAAAATCCTCGGAAGAACGATACCCTGATTTTTTAAAAACACCCGAGATGTTATAGGGGCCATTATATTTATCGTGATCCAAGTTAATGGTACGACCTATAATGTTATTGGTCTCGCCATATAGTTTGACTGCCATAATATCAGAGATAACTACATTATTTGTGCCTTGTAGCACCCGATCTTTATTACCCTGGATTAACGGGAAAGAGAACACTTTGAAAAAATCCTTACCGGCCGTTATGCCCTTGGCTTTTAAGCTCTTTTCATCCGTTGACAATATACTATTGAAATCGTCGGAAAAATTGACCGGTACAATATGTTTGATTTCCGGAAACTCCGCAGCGAGAGTAGGAGCCAAAAGATTCGATTGGCTTTCCTTGGTCATTATATTCGCCGTGTTATCGTTTCTATTCCGCATTACCTGATAAGGTTGATCACCTTCTTCATGAAATTTATCCATGGATATTTCATCTGTTATCCATAACGCAATCATAAGAACACAAGCCAATCCTGTAGATAGACCTACAATGTTGATCACAAAAGTGCTTTTTTGTTTTTTGATGTTCCTAAAGAAAAGTTTGATGCTGTGTCTGAACATGATAAATACGTTTTGATTGCTATACTGTAGAGGCTCACTACGTATAAACTAGGATTCAACTGAAAAGTGATAAAGACTACTTCTTTAAAACCCAAATCTGTGCCAAATTTACAATCTACTTATAATCAATAATTTACATTTAAATTATTTCTTTTGGATGTATTATGATGTAAAATAAATTGACATGTTTTGTCCATTAAATTTACACTTAAGAGGCTTTATGGTATTTCAAAAGCAGATAGGAAAGTTGTACTACAAAACGAACCTCTATTGGGACTTTCTCTTTTTCTTCACATCGTTCTATTAATCGGCAGGTTAATGGAACCTAAGGGAAAGATTCTCAAATTCCAAAGAATCGTTCTTTTTACGGAACCATAAAAAAATGAAGGTAACGTCCAACATCGACAGCGTAGCAATCGAATGAGAGCAATGAATGTTTATGCATTGTAGTGAGCTGGCTTCCTATTTCTCAATTTTCTTTTAAGATTATCAGTCAGCAAAATTTTAGTACATCAATAAATGAGAAAATAGAACCAAGAGAATTACCGTCTTTATTTGTTAAAAACAATCTGTCCGCAGGAGATAATTTCAGAATCAAGTGGATTTACAGTAAATTTCATTCTTCCAATCCACTATAAACACAATTCCATCTTAAAATTGTCGTCTATGCACATCATTCCCGACCCTCTTCATTTTTAAAATCCGTGAGGGTCTTTCCATCATAACGGTACACTTGACTCTCCGGTCCCATAGCTCCAAACCAAATACTTCCATCTTTAGCTTCCAGAAGCCCCAAAAGTGCTCCTTCTTTTATTGACATAATTTCGGTTACTGTAGGATTTTCGTTGTACAAGGTCTCTGCATCATAACGTGAAAGTGCCCAGCCTTGTCCAGTCACACCACCAGTAGTCCAAATATTTCCCTTTTTATCTTCGATGATAGCATAAGCATCCCTTTGCGATACCTTCGTAAAGGTTCTGCCATCATAGCGCCAAAGACCATTGGCACCGAACCAAATACTGCCTTTTTTATCTTCGATTATTGACCAAACGTTGTTAAACGCTTTTCCATCTTCGTTTTTTAAAACGGTAAATGTTTTTCCATCATAAACGAACATATTTTCTCCTTGTGCACCAAACCAAAGCTTGCCGGTTTTGTCTTCAAGAAGTAAGCGAATATTGTTACTAGGAAATCCATCTTTGGTGGTAAAGGTCCGAAAAGATTTCCCATCGTAACGGCTTGCTCCGAACCAGATATTACCGGCTCTGTCTTCATAAATATGTAGCGCTGAACTAATGCCAGTCCCATCCTTTGCTTTAAAATGCTTAAAGCTTGTCTGTCCGGCAGGCTGGAAGTAAACACCAGAATCTTGGGAAGCCAACCAAAGGTTTCCTTTTCTATCTTCCAACACATCCCAGAAGGTCGGCCACTCTATTGTACTTGTCATATTGGTAAAAGATGTTCCATCGTATCGATAAACACCTACATAAGAAGCAATTAAAATGTCCCCGTTTTTTGCCTGCCTTACATTCCGAACCATACTCATAGGTATCTTCGAAGCGGCCGCCTCTTTAAGTTGAGACTCGGATAATCCTGACCTATGGCTCCTGTTATTTTGTTTTGGTACGCTTGTTTGGTTTTGTCCGCAGGAGGCATAAAAAATAAATATAAAGAGCAAACCAGATATGTATTTCATCATTTTCTTATGTTTAGTTCCAAGAATCCCAACAAAGCTACAAGTCTTTGTACTTGGCTTTAGTTATGCGTTTGTAAAAAAATGTAAAAGTTGTTTTCGAACGCTGTTTCAATTCCGCACAACAACGGAATATAGGTACCCCCTTAGGAAATTCTTTCCATAAAGAAAAAAATCGAGGATTTTTGGAGTGATTCTAGGTGGCTGGCTTTTGCTACAATAGTCTTATGAAATCAACATTTATAGGACATCACCAATTTCCCTTACTTGTTCTTTTTAATGGCCATATATTAGGACTTCTTAGGTTTGCTCTTCAAGTCTCATAAACTAAAAATGACTATTTTCTTTTTGGTAATCAATGTGCAGATTTGTCAAAGTTCTTATGGTACAGAACCTCAATTAGGGCTATCAATATTTTTAGATCTTCGTCGGTTTTGATTACCAGCTTGAGTTTTCCAAAATGCTTTTCAATGCTGGTTTTGTCCAAGAATTTGTTTTCGTCCGTGAAGTAGTTTGAATCTACATCCAACGCCTTTGCCAATTTGGCCAAGGTCCTTGCCGAAGGTTTAGAAAGTCCTTTCTCATATCGTCCAATTTGTGCAAGGGATATCCCAGAGATTTTCCCAAGGGTAGTTTGAGTCAGGTTATTTGCCAATCGTAGTTTTTTTAACCTATTCTTGATCATTTTTATTAATTGATACAAGTTTTTTCATTCCGTGTGTAAACTTTTTATGGACTTCAATATGTCATTCTAAGCCATGGGCCTTTTTTCCATTGACTTGTTTGTATTCATGTTTATATGTTAAACCGCAAGCCTCTATTTCCTTCAACTGTGGCTGAAGATGTTTCTTTAACAAATAATAGTTAGGGTCATTCATTCTTTAATGTTACCGATGGGTTTGCCATAGTAGCTCTAAGGGACTGGGGCAAAATTGAAAACAGTGCGATAAAAATCACCAGAAGTAGAGGGGCAATAAGCATCAAAGCATTCATTTTAACCCTGAAAGCATAATTTTCCAGCCAATTTTCGGCAATGAAATAAGTAATGGGTAGGGCAATTGTCCCAGATAACAGTACCAAGCCCAAAAGGCTGCGGGGAATAATCAACAAAGCTTGGATAATACTGGCCCCTAAAACCTTTCTAACACTTAGTTCCTTAGTTTTTTGAATGGCTATATGGGTGCCAAGACCAAATAGACCAAGACAAGCAATGATTATAGCCAAAATGGAAAAAACGAGACATATTTTCCCAAGTTTGATATCAGCCTGATATTGTTTGTTAAAATATTCATCCACAAAAAAGTACTTGAAAAGGTCGTTTGGAAAAAACTCCTGATACTTTGTCTCTATTATCGGAATTGAAGCATGCATATCGCTTTCAATGTTTATGGTCAGATAATCCACGAAATAAAAACCATCAAAATAAAGGAATACCAAGGGTTCATAGTCATTCTGCAGTGATTGCTGATGGTGATCGGCCACGACCCCTACTATTCTGGCCCGTCGGTCAATCGGGCCGAATTTATAGACAATCTGTTGATCCAATGCCATATCCGGCTCGATGAACCCCAATAGCCTCGCTGCAGTGTTATTCACTATTACCCTATGTCCAGATGGAATTGGCCCTTCTGGTCCAAAATATGCTGTGGCATCTTCCTTGGTAAAATTCCTGCCTGCCGTCAATGATATGGAGTAGGTGTTTAAAAAGTCATGGTCTATTCTCATAAACCTGGACGAAACCGCCAGTTCTCTTCTCTTATGTGCTTGCCTCACCGAATTGCCCCATTCAATGGCCTTACCTGGAATCTCATTTGACATGGAAACACTCTTGATTCTGGGATCCTTTATCAACTCCTGCTTGAAGGCTTCCACTTTTGTAATCAATGTGGAATCTGAATATGTCGGAGCCGATACCACCAAATTTTGTTGCGCATTAAAACCGAGATCCTGTTTTTGCATATACGAAAACTGATTGTAAACGATGGAGGTTCCAGCAATAAGGGTGATGGAGACAGTAAATTGTACCACTACCAGCACTTTTCTCAATCCCAATCCCTTTCCCATACTTTGGAAACTACCCTTTAGGACATGAGCCGGCACAAAGCTGGAAACCACAAAAGCAGGATAAAGGCCTGCAAGAATACCCCCTCCCACAAAAAGCGAAATCATAATAACCCACACCTTCCTATTGATCCACATATCCATGGACAACACAGCAACTCCAACCAACGAATTCACGAAATGCATTGAAATAATAACCAAAAGTATGGATAAGAGCATCGCAAAGAAATTGACAATCAACGATTCAACTAAAAATTGCCTGATCAACATGCCCCTATTCGCCCCAACAACTTTCTTAAGCCCTACTTCTTTGGCCCTTTCCATGGATTTCGCAGTGGAAAGATTGATGAAGTTAATAATTGCTATGGCAATGATAAATACAGCAACGATAAATAAAAAAGATAGGGCTAGTTGACTATTATTGGGCGAAATTTCCTTGTGAAGGTTGGATTTCAAATGAATGTCCCTCACAGGTTGAAGTCCAAAACTGGCCTTAAACCCATACTCCTCCATGATCTCCGTAAGGTACTTTTGCGCCAGTGCGGGAAACTTTGATTCCACCACCTTGGGATCCGTACCGGGTTTCAGTTTAACATAATTGTAGAATTCGGGCCAAACCCAACTATTCGTAAAGTCCCCGCCCAAACCAAAGGAAGTGTAGGATACTACCATTCCCAAGGGTAAGTGGGTATTTTGGGGAGCTTCTTCAAAAACACCTGTCACTTTTAAGGCAAAGCCATCGTTCAATTTGATTTCTTTTCCCAAGGGGACTTCATTTCCAAAAAACCGCTTGGCAACATTAGCGGATAAAATGATAGTGTTTGGTTCATTTAATGCAGTTTTTGGATTGCCCTGGGCAAGGGATATGTTGAACATATCTATTATGGATTGGTTGGCAAAATAGAGATGGTCATCCTTAATGTCCGATTTGATTTTTTCACCAAATTCGTTGGTGTATGAAAGTATGACAGTACCCGAAAAAACAAGGGACTTATCGGCAATTATGGTATAATCTTCCACTTCTGGAAATTCCTCTTTTAGTGTAGGCCCAACCGCAGGGTGATTTGTTGCGGAAGAACTAAAGCCTTTATCGCCATGATTTGTAGTTAAGGTTACCCTGTACATGTCATCAGCTTCCGAAAGGTATGAATCGTAACTCTTTTCAAAAACGGTGTAGCGTGTAAGTATGAGGAAAGCCGCAATTCCAATGGCCAGGCCAAATACGTTAATAGCTGAAAAGAGTTTGTTCTTTTTGAAAAATCTCCAGGCAATCTTCAGGTGGTTTGTGAACATATCATTATTTTTCTAATTGATTGGTTACCCCTCCAACCGTGCATTGGCAAGGATAATATCGATATCAAAGGTTCCTTGAGGTGATTTGACCGGGGCTTCTTTTCCTTCCTTTGTCTCAGTCAATAACCTGTAAAAAGGTAATTATGGAAAAGAGCAACAATAGGATTTTTACGAGGGCCTTTATCATTTCTAGTTTTTATCGATTACTTGATCAAGGTAGGAATGATAGCGCTTGGAGAGAAAAAAGTTCTACTACCACGGAGAACAAATGGACAAACCTTGGGAACTTGTCTACATATTGCTAAATCAAGTAATTTTTCTTTTTTAGGAATTCAAAAAACGAATCCTTAAAGCCTTCACTGATAGGGATCAACCGTTCGTTTATTTTGATCCTATTTCTTTCGATGCTCTCGATTTTATCAATTGCCACGACAAACGATTTGTGCACCCTTACAAAATTGGTGTTTGGAAGTAAGTCCAAAATCTTTTGAAAAGACATTAGGGTCATTATTTTTTTGTCTTTCATGACCAGGGACAAATAATCTTTCATTCCCTCAACATATAAAAGATCATCAAGATCAACACGTTCCATCCGGTACTCTGTTTTTATGAAAACAAAGCTTTTGCCCTTCTTGTGATCATTTTTCAGTTTAGCGGAAACATTGTCAACCGCTTTTAGGAACCGATCGAAACCATAGGGTTTCAATAAGAAATCCGTTACCCTGTGTTCGTAGCCCTTCAGGGCGTATTCACTATAGGCCGAAGTAATAATGACTTGAGGAACTTCCTTCAAACAACCCAGAAATTCGATTCCATCGAGTTGTTTCATTTGGACATCCAAAAATATTAGATCGATATCGTTGTCCTGCAGATAGTTCAAAGCATCTATTCCATTGTCAAAGGTTGCTTTCAAGGAAAGCAAGTCCAACTGCTCAATATATCGTGTCAGTTTTTCCACGGCCAAAGGCTCGTCCTCAACAATTGCGCAATTAATTGTCATAGCTTGGAATTGTCAAATTTACGGTATACGTATTGTCTTTTCGGGTAATTTTAAGCCCATAATCGTCTTTATAGATCAAACCCAATCTTCTTTTGACAGTTTTTAAACCGATTCCGGACCATTTGTCCTTAGAACTATCGTTGCTATCATAACTATTTTGACAACAAAGTTTTACCTTATTCTCACCAATCTGGACCCTAATGTCTATCCCGCAGTTCTCACCAACAGGGCTATAATGTTTAAAGGTATTTTCTACAAATGGAATCAGCAACATGGGAGGGATTTCAATTGAACCGACTTTTCCAACTACACTAAAATTAATGGATTCTTTATCCTTGAACCGCTGTTTTTGTAAAAAAACAAAGTTCTCCAAATATTCTACCTCTTTGTCAAGGTTTACTTTACTTACTCCGGCCTCATATAACATATATCTCATAATGTCCGAGAGTTTGAGTAAAAGATCTGAAGCTTTTTTAGGTTGGTCGGCAATAAGTGAATCAATGTTATTGAGCGTATTGAATAAGAAATGAGGGTTGATTTGAAGCCTGAGCTGTGCCAGTTCACTCTCAAAACTAAGTTTCTCCAGTTGAATCCTAAGATTGTTTTGCTCAATCCACATAAAAAAACTCCTGAAAAGTACTCCAAACAAAGTTGGAAGAAGGATAAGGGCCAGGCTTTTAATGTAATTGGAAAAAATGAATGCTTGGTTATCCAGCCAAAGTAGTATGAGCGGAATTGAGATTATCAAACCCAGGGCAAGTAAATTCCATTGTACTTTGGATTTTCCATTGATCAATTTTGGGAACAGCGCATAAAAGATGTAAAATGGGCAGGCAAAAATTATAATTAGATAAAAAGCTATCGGGAAAATAACATCTGTTGGAACCACCCCATACTCGGGCTGCGCTATGTCCATTACAAAATTTGTTATAAGAAGGGCGATTGAATAAAGTAATGCCCAAAGGGAAAAATGGATTAACAATATAACGGACCTTTTCATTATTTTTTATTTTATGTTCTGGCTCAAAGGAAGGTTTTTCCATTCAAATGTTAAAAAAGAATATACTCATATTCAATTTACATCCACGAGTTCTGGAAAAGCTTCTACAACCACCTTTTTATCCTTACCATGACCATATTTTAAGGGCAGCAAGGAGTAATGTGGTTCAAAGTTTACGGATTGAATAAGATTTTGGTGTTGAAGAACAGTAGTTTTTGTGATTTCCATAATACGTATTATAAAGTCACGAGAAACGAACCTTTTTCGGCACTATGAAAATTCAGCTATAGTTAAAAAGCACTTCCACGGCATCATCCACAATTTCATTGCCCAGTTCCTTGAGGTAAACTTGGGTAATCTTTATATCTGCATGCCCAAGGGATTCCCCAATAATATCAGTGGCCACTCCTTTTTGTTTAAGGCAATTGGCATAACTATGCCTGGCAACATATGAGCTTAAGGCTTGATTGATACCACAGAGATTGGCTATTTCTTTCAAGCCCTTATTGTATTGGGCCAAAGTTTTCTTTTTACGATGGTCTAACTGTAATGGTGTTAAATCGTTGTATAAGAGGATTGGAAAAATATACTTTGTCCCTAGAGAGTTTTCTCGATAATAATCTAAAATAGCTCTCAAGGGTGGATTGATCTTTACAGATAACGGGCGTTTTGTTTTATTGCGGATATATCTAATTCGCTCTCCATGGATGTCGCTCCATTTCAGTTCAATCATATCCGCAAAGTTCATGCCCCTGGAGTAAAAACTGAACATGAAATAATTTCTGTGATCGACCAGATGTGGATACTCGTTTAAATCAAGATTGTGAATCTTATTAATCTGTTCCAAATTCAAGGCTCTCTTAATGCCTTTCCCTTTTAGTCTTGATATTTTATAAATATGGAAAGGGTGTTTTTCCACTTTGAAGATGTTCCGTTCTAAGGCTTTATTGTACATAGCACGGATCGTTCGCATTTTTACACCTATTCCGCCATCTGTACCACCCCGCGAACGCAAAAAAGCATCATACTTATTTAAAAAGGTAGCATCAATCTCTGAAAAACGAAGACTTTTAAAACCAATAAACCGTTTGATTGAGTTGGAGGCATCGTGATAAAGCTTTGCGTTACCCATTCTACCCGCTTCACGCATTTCCTGTATAATCTCGTCCCAAAACCTGAATACATCTTGTGAAGCTGGATTGGTATCTACTCGAAAGTGTTTATCAAAATCGTCAAGCGAAAAATCTTCTTTTTCAAGCTCCAGGTCATAATAGGTTTTTAAGGCTCGGTCTTTTATTTTCAATAGCACTCTATTCTTTTGGATATAATTCGCATTCTTTCCATTGAATGAACCAGTATCTTCGTTCCATTCCTCCAAAGTGGTATTCAAGGGAGTACGATAATATTTGGTTCTACGGTTTTTGGTCACCCTTAAAAAGATGGGAAATGAACCATTCGAAAGGGCTTTTTTTCTTAAAACAACTTTGATTGAAGACATACTTTTCTGGTTTTGGGTACAACATAGGTACAACAAATGGGTACTTAAATGTAATTCCAAGGAAGCTAAAAGAAAAGTGAAAAATCATAAAATACTGATTTTCAAAACAAAAGAAATTATATGCAACCATTTGAAAATCAATAATTTGCGACTGTCACGCAGGGGGTCGCGGGTTCGAGTCCCGTCCAGACCGCTTGGAATATTTCCAAATTTATCTAAAAGCCTGTAAATTAAATATTTACAGGCTTTTTTCATTTCCATTGACATCAAAAAACACCAATTTTAACTATATAAAAGGTGCCTAATTCGGTGCCTCTCAAGCTCTTCATTTTAGAGGCACCTTCATCGCTGTAATTGACTGTTTTATAATTTATTGCAAGGATTTGTTAACATTTATTTAAGACCCTTTTTTGTACCTTCAAAGTGTTAAATCAATCCTATTTTTATGTTTTCAACAGTCAATGTCATCTTTTACCCAAAGAGAAAGGTTGTAAAGCAACCCAAAAAGTCCATTATTTATGCCCGAATCACATTGGATGGTAAACGTGCAGAATTCAGTACAGGTAAGCAAATAGAGTTTTCCAGATGGGACACTGACAATTGTAGAGTTCGCGGTAAAGGCCCTGAGATACTGGTATTGAACCGATTTTTTGACACATTGAAAGCTAAGTGTATTTCCATTTATGATGAGCTAGTTCGTAACGGTGAATATGTGGATGCCGATACAGTGAAGAACATCTTTTTGGGCAAGGGCCAGAAACAGTATATGATCTTGGAAATATTCCAAAATCACAATAATGAAATGGAAAGTTTGGTGGGCAAGGAATATTCCGCAGGAACACTTCAACGATATAAAGCCGCCAAATCTCATATCTCAGATTACATAGTACACAAGTACCAAAAAAAGGACTTTCCTCTTAAAAAGCTCGATTATGAGTTTATAACGGGCTTTGATTACTTTTTAAAGAGCAAAAAAAAGTGTTCGCACAATACAGCGACCAAATATATCGTCAATTTCAAGAAAATTGTTCGCATCGCCTATGCCAACCAATGGATTGATCGAGACCCTTTCTTCCATTGGTCGGCAAGTTGGAAACAAAAAGAGCGGGAGTTTCTAACGCACGAGGAACTGGAATCGATGCTAAAGGAAGAATTTGAATTCGAAAGACTGGATACGGTACGAGACATGTTTTTGTTCTGCTGTTATACCGGACTGGCTTTTGCCGATATTGAAAAATTGACAAAGGATGATCTGGTCAAAGACATCAAAGGAAACAAATGGATCAAGACCAAAAGGAAAAAGACCAAGGTTTTGAGCAGTATTCCATTGTTGAGCATTCCAGAGGCCATAATCGATAAGTACAAAGAACATCCCAGAGTGATTGAAAAAAAGACGTTGCTTCCCGTTTATACCAATCAGCGAACCAACTCCTATCTGAAGGAAATAGCTACGGCATGTAAGATCAAAAAGACATTGACCACCCATTTGGCCAGACATACATTTGCAACGACCGTGACCCTTTCCAACGGGGTACCGATTGAGTCTGTGAGTAAAATGTTGGGGCACACCTCTTTGAAAACGACCCAAATATATGCCAAGGTATTGGACAGCAAAATTTCGGATGATATGGAAAAACTAAAAAATGATCCTGCCCTATTGGAGTTCGCCAAGTCCATTTGAGACCTATTTATTCACTTGCCCACAAGTTGTCCTGATTTGGGATACTTCAATTTAATTTGATACTGTTTGGAAAAATCAAAAAATCGAAATTTAAAAACTTCCCTGTTTAATAATTGTTTTATATAGTTTGTATATGTTTTATATAGTTTGTATATGTTTTATATAAGGTACCAGTGCTTGTCCAGTGCTTGTCCTTATTTGGGACGATACCGGTACAGAGCTTGTCCCAATTTCAAACTAGTTAAGTACATTTATTTTGATGTGATTTGGGTACCTAACCTACCTCTCTGGAAATGGTGTAGAGACCTATTTACTTACAATTAAACCCTATAAAACAAGATTTCTTATCAACTATCACTGCTCTTTGGGCTATAAAAATGTAATTTATAGCCCATTTTTTCGTTATTTTTGAGCTATAAAAGCT
This sequence comes from Flagellimonas algicola, assembly GCF_005937185.1. GTDB lineage: Bacteria > Bacteroidota > Bacteroidia > Flavobacteriales > Flavobacteriaceae > Flagellimonas > Flagellimonas algicola. Next base: position 287,743 of record NZ_VCNI01000002.1, read on the forward strand.
AAACATATAGCCCATGACAGCATTTAAATGGAACTGGCAACAAGAAAACTGGCCACAATTCACTTATGACGAAACAGTCTTAAAAGACCTGGAATATCAGTTTGTGCAAACGAGCGGTGTTGCCCTTGGTTCCATAAAACATATTAATGCAGATGACAAGAATGAACTTTTGATCGAGGTTCTGTCGGATGAGGCCCTAACCACTTCGGCCATTGAAGGAGAATATCTTGATCGTGGCAGTATACAAGAATCCATAAAAAAGAATCTTGGTCTTGAAACGGAAAGAAAAAAACTTCCACAAGCTGAATATGGTATATCGGAAATGATGGTCAACCTCTACCAAACATATGCAGAGCCTTTGTCCCATGAACAACTTTTTGAATGGCATCGAATGCTTACCACCGGTAGAAGGGATTTATCAGATATTGGAAAATATCGTGCTCATGACGACCCTATGCAGGTTGTTTCAGGGCGTTTGGATAAACCAACCGTCCATTATGAAGCTCCTCCCTCATCACAAATGACAAAGGAAATGGAAACTTTTGTTTCTTGGTTCAATGAAATCCATAGTGAAAACAAATCCAAAATGCTTCCATTGGCCAAGTCCGGGATAGCACATTATTTTTTTTTAGCTATTCATCCCTTTGAAGATGGTAATGGACGTATAGCCAGAGGACTTTCTGAAAAATCAGTGTCCATGGATTTGGGGAGATCAGCACTTATTTCATTGTCACAAACTATTGAATCCAATAAGAAGGCTTACTATTCTGCTTTGGAAGCCCATAATTTCAAATTAGATCTTACCGAATGGCTTGTGTATTTTGGAGAAACCATAATTACTGCTCAACAACATACGATTAGAACTATTGATTTTTTAATTCAAAAAGCAAGATTTTTTGACCGTTTCTCCCCATTAATGAATGACCGTCAACTTAAAGTGGTACAACGTATGTTCAAAGCAGGATATACAGGTTTTAAAGGTGGACTCAGCGCGGATAACTATATTAGCATTGCCCGCACTTCTGCATCAACAGCTACCCGTGACCTAAAGGACTTGGCAGACAAATCCATACTTGTCAAAACAGGAGAGCTCAAAGGCACCCGGTATTCACTAAACTTAGTGTATTAGGCAAAGAAAGTTCAAAAATATTTAAACGCTGATGCGGTGGAATTGGTAGGCACACCAAACTTAGGGTTTGATACCATGTGACATGGGATTAGATTCCCTTCTCCCGTACCAAAACTAAAAGTGCAATAAAACAAATATCAATTAGATTTGAATAAAGTGAAAGCACTTTTAGTACTACTCGGGAAACCAAAGCCTAGGCTGTAAGGCCTTGTTTTCAGATGTTTTAAGAGGGCAGGGGTTTTTACTCATCGGATAATAGGTGACTTCTTTTTTGAAAACAGCCAAATTCTTATTTAGATCAATTGGTTTGAAATTTTGACGGCCGTGTAAAACCTTATCGATGTGTTTGTTACATTTAACCAAAACTAATTGAATTCCTTGTAAAAATAAATTGAAGCTCGATTTTACTCAGTGAGTTCGGAGCAAATTGTGGAATAAATATCCGAATCAATTTTTCCTCGATATTGGCGATAATCTTTTTTCGAACATAGTTTTCGGACAAAAATATCTGAACCAATTTTCTCAATAATCACAAATTTATTTGTGCCATATCCCTCAGATAATTTAGCTGTATTCTCCTCGGACACAGTAAATGTATTTTGTCTCGAATTAACTCGCCACTCCAGTTTTTCAACCTTAATCGAGCAAGGATCTTGCGGCTGCTGAGGATTACAAGGTTCAAAAAGAATCACCTTTTTCTTCTTTAACCTCCCCACATAAAATTCCGATTGAGCTGTAATAATACTCGAAAATAATAAACAAAGACAGGTTACTAATAGGTACAGTTTGGACATAACATTATTTTTTATAATTTACATAGTTTTATTCTTATGCAACCACACTACGGATTTGGATATTTTATAGCCATCGCTATTTTAATTTCACAGAGGATTAGATGATGTCCCAATAATTTTAACCATCTCAACTCTAATTGCGCCTGTTCTATATGTATCCAAAAAAAGATTTTTCTAGACAATTGTTAATCGCAGGAGTTAATTTTCAAAATCACTAAAATATATGTTTTCATATGCTTCAAAAGGGACGGAGTCCAGTTCTAGAAGTTGCCAATCCATAATTTGGATAGTATCATTCTTATTTTGCAAAACGACAGAGGTCTTTTCATTTAATATTGGGGGAGCGGGTGGAGGTGGTAAATCCGAATTATCTTTTTCAAAAACAATATCAAATCTCTCTTGTTGGAAGTTTTGCAATAGAGTAAAAACATAAGTTTTCAGATTTTTTTTTGCCCTTGATTTAACCTTCAAAGTATCAAGGCGTCTTATGAGATGCTTTTCTGTTTTCTTTAATTTTTCCTGAAGATCTTGATAGAATTTACTTTCAGGATCTTTTTTCCAAATAATTCTTGTCCTATTAATTGGGACTGGTCTTGAGTTTTGAATATCAAAAAAAACTCGTGTGTATTCTGGTTCAGGTAGAACAACTTTCTCCATCTTAGAATCCTTACTGGAGTAATGAATGATAGATTTACTCATGTCAAAAAATATACCAACCTCAATTGGAATTTCAATTATAGATAACAATTTCTTTTTTGGCTTGTCATTTTTATATCCATAATAAAGATAGTTAGACTCATATTTAACGGTATGAAATTCGGTTATGTCTTTTATTTTTTCTGCGTAGAATGAGATTGGTGTCTCTTTGCCAAATCTTTTAAAAACATAATATCCTACTACACTTCCAATAATCAGACCTAATACGAGCAATAAAATTTGAACGGTTTTCATGTTCCAAAATTTATATTTACCTGAAATAATCTCTCTTTAAAGATTTTCCAGATTCTTTTTACTTGAATACTTAAACATACGACCTAATTTAGAGGTGTTAAATAAAGTAAAAGACAAATGAAGATATTAATACGTGAATTTCTATAAATTGTAATCGATTAAAAACCAATAACTTGGATGTAATGCAAAAGTCAAACAAAAACCTTAACAACCCTATGGTTTTCGAACAATTAGTGTAGTGAAATCACCTTGAATAATCATGGTTTTTCTATAATGTAATAATCGTGCCCCTTATCAATCTCCCAGCCCCGACAGCCCTCCTCCATCTCTCAATGCAGTTTCCTGATATACTTAAAGATCATCTAAGCTTTGTTAATCGACTAATAGAAAACATGAATTATAACTTATCCAATTCATTTGCATTTGTCCAGTGCGACAAAATGATCAATTCAAAGCTTTATTAAAGATGAATTGGTTTGAAAAGTTTTGCCAATTAAATGCACCTAGCGTTTACATTTTGTGTCCTGCTAGCAGGACGGAGAATGGAAAAGCAAGAGGGTAGCGCGCAAGCGCGGCGCTACTCATTCATTTTCCTTCGGAAAAGCCCGTTTTTTTTAAGGTTTTCCAAAATATTCATTGTTGGTGATTCTAACATTTTTTGTCGCAAAAATGCTCTCAGCCCAGTAAAGTCAATGAATTATTGTCACAAAAATGATTTTTGGAAAACAGGAAGAGGGTTTCTCTTTGCCAAAATTTTTAGTAGGTTGTGAATTCTGAAAATAATCCATTTTTCACGGAAAAAGGCTTTCAGCCCAATAGAACTAGGGCATTTTTAATGGAAAAATCGAAAAATAGTGATCTCCAAAGGTAAATTGATACTCTATGCATTCATAAAATTACCCTCTGATTTCCCTATTCATGTCCGTTCTTTTCTTCTCTGTAGAATCTGTTCAAGTGATCCATTAGGGCCTCTTCACCATTTGGCATCAAACGGTTGGCAACGATCAGTGCCTGACGGATATATACTTCTTCCCTTTTTTCCTGAACATCGTCCGTGCCCAGTTCTGGGTCAAGTGTCCTCATGGAAAGGTATACCAGTGCACGTACCGTCAACAATAGATCTGCATGGCCGTCAACATAAAAAAAGAAGGGTTGGAACTTTCCCTCAAAAAATGGGTGTGGAACCAATGTCGGGGTATGGTCGTTTGCATGGTGATTTAGATCATTGATCAATTTCTCTTCGTTTGGGTTCATGAGAGCATTGTTTATGGTTCAATCATTGACTGCCGATTCAGATAGCAGCTTTCCGATCTTATCCAGAAATTCCATTTCTTCATGTGGCACCAAGTCCAATATGTACCCCAATACTTCCCGTACATTGTGTTCGGGCTGTGGAACAGTTCGATTTGGAAAATTTTCCACTTCCAGTGCGGTAATACAGACCTTGATCAGGTTGGATATCATGAACGAGGTTTCCAGATAGCCCTCGGTTAACAGTTCTACGCTGTAAAGTTCCTTTTCAGGGTTATAGGGTCTCAAAGTGCAAAAGTGTTCTTCTTCCAAGTCCTTTAGTTTTTTAAACAGCGTCCCTTCACCTTTGTTTTTTTTGTTGTTTTGATCAGGTTGCAGCTTTTCCGAAGAAACTGGATTCTTCCCTTCGATTCGTTCCCTACAATTGGCAAGGTGCCTCTTGAAAATTGATTCCACTTCTTGGATAAACCCCTTTAGTTCCGATTGGATTCTTTGTATCTGTTCTTTGCCAATCTCAAATTCATTGCCGTAACGTGCCACACTGTAGGCATGTTCCAAGAGGAGCAACAGTTCGTTGTTGTCCAGCTTTGAGGTTTCAGGGAATGGACATAATGTAGGAAAGAATGGTCTGCAATAGTTGATATGGCTGATGATACTATGGGTCACCTTGCTCCTTCCAATGCACATCTGTTCGATGAACCGAAAGGCAAGTTCAAAGGCTTGGTGCATATTGAACGTGGCTATGGAATGGTCACCTTCCTTTATCAATATATCCGCAGTATTGGCAAAGACATTTACTTTTTTCATTTCGGAATCAAAATAACGGATAGCTCTATTGATCAGAGTTTTGTGGGCCATTTCCGAATAGTCCATGATGTTCTCGCCCTCGGGGTGGGCAAAGATTGTCTCCCCAAGACAACAATGTTCCAAGAAATAGAGTGCTCCCCTCTCAAGGCCAATTTCGGATTGGTTCTCTGTATAGACCCTAGTTCTGAAGTCAGGGTGTTCCTTTCCAATCTTTGAGACCAAGGAAAGTATTTCGTTCGGAAGTGGGTCGTTGTTGACATCCACAAAAAAAGTAAGGACATGGTATTCTGTATCACCTTCTTTTTGTTTTGCGGATAGAAAGACAGCGTCAATGGTTACTTTGTTCAGGATGCTATCTACCAAATTGGAAAGCTCTTCCGCCTTTTCAAAGTTTTCCGGTATGTTTGTACAGTGTGTCATTGGTTCGCTCTTTTAACGGGTTCGAGAATCGCTGACCATATTAAGACCACATTCCCAAGTATCTCACCATAGGCACTTGTATATTATTGCTATTGTTTTGTATTTTACAATCGGAAAATTGTGGGAAACACCCTATCTTTGGGATATGGAGACAGTAAAAAAGAACCAACATATAGGACGTAAGATTAGCCGTATCCGTGAGCTTCGGGGTATGAAACAGGAAACTTTAGCGGAGGCATTGGGAGTTAGCCAACAGAGTGTTTCCAAATTAGAGCAATCTGAAACCATTGAACCAAAAAAATTAGAAGAAATTGCTAAAGTCCTAGGTGTATCTCCTGAAGCAATAGAGAACTACAGTGATGAAGCAGTTTTCAATAATATCCAGAATAACTATGATGGCTCTGTGATTCATTCAGGGCCAACTGTAAACTATGACTGTACTTTCAATCCATTGGACAAAGTAGTAGAGCTATATGAGCGTCTTGTTGAAGCAGAAAAAGATAAAGTGGCCTACTTGGAAAAGCTTTTGAATAAAAACTAAAAGATTACCGCGCTCAGTAGTATTAGTCCCTGGTAAGATTTGGGGCTTGCAGCACTCAGCTATGCTTCGTTTGCCTTCTTCTCACAAGATTAGAGTTTAATTTCATATCTAGCACTCCGTCCTCCACCTATCGGAACAAAGATTCCTTTCTCAACCAAATCCTGCAAATCTCTAGTGGCCGTAGCTTTGGAAGCTCCTGTAAGAGAAACATATTTTCGCGCGTTCATGCCTCCTTCAAACCCCTTGTGTCCTTCGTCTAACATCCGTCGAACTCCTTTTTTCTGACGCTCATTGAGTCTATCCTTGTGCTGATCAAAGAATTTGGTCTTTTTTAAGGTAAACTCGATTTCTTGCTCAGCATCTATTTGTGCATCAAGTACGGTCTGTATAAAATAATTGATCCACTCCGTTATTTCATTAGAACCTTGCGCTTTTTTTAGAGCATCATAATAGGCATTTTTGTTGCTCTCAATGGACTTAGACAAACTGAAAAGTACTGGACGATTTATACTTTGGGACAACGCTTTTTCAGCAATCGCTCGTCCTATTCTTCCATTGCCATCCTCAAATGGGTGGATAGATTCAAAATACAGATGAGCAATAGCGGCTCTTAAGATGGGTTTCTTTATAGTATCCTGAGCTTTATTGAACCATATAATGAAATTATCCATTTCAGAAGGCACTTTTTCTGAAGATGGTGCCTGAAAATGAACCACCTCCCTGCCCATGGCCCCGGATACAATTTGCATAGGCTCCTCATGAGTTCTCCATTGACCCACTTCCAAAGAAGTGTTGCCTTTCATCAACATGGAATGCCAACCCAACAATTCTTTTTCACTAAGGGGTTCATTGAAATTCCTTCGGACTGCCAACATTAGTTCTGCAACGCCTTCAGCTCTTTTGTCCTTGGTCAAGGGAACATCTGGTTGAATGCCCAAATTCCTTTTGATAGAAGACATTACATCATTTCGACTCAGATATTCACCTTCTATCTCTGAGGTCTTTATTGCCTCAGAAACCATAAGGTTTATCATGGCTTCAGTTTGTTCCTTTTCAGAAAGTCCCTCTAAAACGCCACTGATTCGTCCAGTTCTTTGTGCAAAGTCAAAGAGTAAGTCGTCAATATCAGTGGTTTGATATCGAAAATTAGGCCAATCTTTTTGTTGCCAATTGTATCGCATGAGCCGAATAGAATCTCTAATCGGCTCAAAAATATAAAAAATATGAGTTGATTACTAAAATAAATGGCTCAAAACCCAGAAATGTTAGTAAATCGATTACAAATTCATTTTAAATCCAATTATTCGAAAGTATTGCAATTGAATTATCTTAGACTATGTTAAAGAATGAATTTAATAATAATGCATCCTCAATAAAAGAGGCAATCAACAATGACCGTTTGGTTGTCTTTGCAGGTGCAGGGGTGTCAAAAGATTCTGGAATTCCCTTATGGAATGAACTACAAGAAGGAATCAGAGAAAGATTAAATGAGGAAACAAGCGAAGTTGATCCATTAAAAATAGCTCAGCTTCTCTATAACGAAAAAGGCGAAAAAGAATACAACGACATTTTAAAGAAGCTTTTGTTTGAGAAGCAAGATAGCCCAAACCAACTTCACGAAATATTATTTGAACTGAACCCTCAGCATATCATTACAACAAACTATGATCATCATTTTGAATCAATAATTAATGATCATGGACTACCATTCTCTATTGTCTCAAAAGATGAGGACTTGCCATATGCCTCTCAAAAAAAACTACTAATAAAGTACCATGGTGATTTTGAAAATCACAATATTGTTTTAAAAGAGAATGACTATTTAGAATTTTCTAAAAATCATACTTTAAAAGAGGTTTTCGTAAAATCATTATTTAGTAACAAGGTAATTCTATTTGTTGGCTATAGTGTTTCTGACCCGAATCTTAAATTACTGATTAGAGAAATTCAATATTTACTAAAAAAACACCACCAAAGAGCGTACATGCTAACTTCTAAAGAAGAAGTGAACGCAACTGAGATAAGATACTTTGAGAGTTTAGGAATCAATATTGTAATAGCGGATAAGGATTTGGTCAAATCCCAAGAAAAAAAGAATTCTAAATTATCTGAAATAGGGTTAAAAGCATATAAGACTTTACTACATATAAGAGATTTTAAAGTATATGATTATAGAAGTGCTGATGCAGGCATTAAACCAAACAATTCAAAAATTATTGATGAATTGTATAATTCTCTGGCTAGGTTTCACTACATAAGAGTACTTCCTCAAAAGAATTTAGCTGGATTATATCCAATATACAAAAATGCCAAACAAGAACCTGGATATCTTGTGCTTGACACTTCATTAAAAGTCTTCAACGAGGATTTATATCAATTAATATCAGAATATAAGGGAAAAGATGACGACAATTTTTCAGATGATGAAAAAGAAAAATTAAACTACTCTCTGTCTAGAATAGCTATGTCCGGGATTCATACAATAGGCCATGCTGGAAATATTGATTCCATGGGAAGCTATCCAATTAAAGATGAGATGGATTTCCATAAGAAAATCAATTACAGTAGTTGTGACTGTATAGATTGTACTTTAAATGATTACGACTATTCGACTGCTCTGAACAAAATCTTCAAATACAATATTGATGATAAAACTTCTTTATGGGATGACCTCATTTACTTTTATGGGTTATACAGAACAAAGGATTTTTACAATTGTTTTTTGGCTTTGAGAAATATCATTGTCAAGGCCAATAGACTCAAAAAAATGGAAGTTAGTTTTTTGGCAAAATACAATTTGAAACAACTAAAATGGCTTATAAGAAATGATTTTTTAAATGATAGAATAAATTGGAAAGATATTCAGGATATTGAAAAGCAGATAGATAAGATTGATTTAGATGAAGAATTGGATAAGGCAAAATATTTTGTTGATGAAGATTTATACTCTTTTTTAAAGGAGGTTAGAGATGGAGTTTATATTCAAAGATTGTGTAATGAAATAGATGAGATTTTTGTTAAAGTCCCTAAAACTGTCGAGAGTATCGAGAAAGGTGGATCTCACAGTAGTAATGTTTTTGGAAATCTCTATAACTCTGTTAGTCTTTTAAAAGAGTTTTTGGAGGGAAATTTCCTATTAGGAAATGGATTTTCACCAATTCAGTACACCCTAAATAAATCCATTAATTCTTTTGTTTTAGGTTATTATCTTAAAAATTTTGCAGGTATTAAAAAACACAGTTTTTTAGGTTTTGGACTTGCTCATATTACAGAATTCGACACATTCTTATTTAAGTTAATTGTTGAAAACTCAAATCACAAAGAATTAGTTCAAATCCTAGCTAAAAACAAAATAAAGAACATTCAAATTGGGAAAAAAAGTTCTGGACAAATCACTTCTAAGATTAATAATTTCTTGAAATCCAGTTATAAGATTCCCAAATATTTTGGAAAAGAACCTGTTGAAGATAGAACACTCACTTCCACCATTGTCCAAAATCGAAGTCTTAGGGAACATATGATTGAGAAGATAAATGGCATACTCATAGTAATGTCATATTTTGATTTAAACGAACATGCTTTAAAAACGATATATTCCAACCTAAATCACTACATCAATTTCGTTGGGATAGGTGATGAAAATTACTCATATCTAACAAGATTTTATAAAAGAAAATTTGAATTTATTGATGAGACTGAACTTGTAAAAACCTTAGACTTGTTTGATGGTCAAAGCATTATAAATGACGCCTACATGTCCATTCTGGACGCTCTAAGAAAGAAAAACAAAAACTTCACACGAGATATTCCAATAGACAATTATGATTTAAACAAACACAGTCCTGGCTTTTCCACAATATTCAAAATATTACCTCCTGAAAAGAAAAAAGATTTCAAAAAGATTCTTAAGACTAAACTTGTGGAAGAGATGGATGGTCAAATGTTCTACATATCCATTTCAAACAAAGTATTGGCAACTCAGGAAATTAAAACTCACTACAAAAAATTAATTAGTAAAAAATTGGAATTAAACATGGGAGATTCTGACGTAGATGACAGTTTTGTTCTATTTAGAATTAAGCAATTTTTTGATTTGGTAAATAAGGGACTCATTGACACAAAAGGTATAGATGTAAAAAGTATTTCTGAAGAAAGGTTTAGGTTTTTATTGAATCCTGAAAGGTTTTCTCAACAAAATTTTAGGACCGATTGGTTAAAATATTTTAACTGGGATTCTTATTGTGAACGTTATGCTAAGTTAGAATATATCATATTGGCGCTTGAAAGGTCTTTGGAAAGTGAATTTGATGAAAAACTAAGTAGAGTTTATTTCAAAATGAAAAAATGGATCAAATAACTCAACTAAGTTTATTTCACAAAAATACTGATGCCACTTCTACAGAGAGAGGTTATGAATTTCAAAAATTGAAAACCATAGAAACATGGCTTCAAAATAAATTATCAAATAGTGAAGAGGTAATCTATTACGATTATGAAGATGATATTTTTCAAAGAAATCTTGATGAACTTAAATCTACTTTTAGGCAATTGAAACTCTATTCATCAAATTTTTCTTTTTCAAGTGTTGAAATAAAGAAAGCCATCACTCATTTTTTCACTCTTTATTGCCATGAAGAATATGCATTAGATCAGGTTAAATTTGTTTTTGAGGCTAATTCTAATATATCAAAACCATATGATGGTAATGATGCGAGACTTCTCAAAGAATGGTTTGAAAATCAAGAATCCTTGGAAGGAGAAGTTTTGGATAATTGTATACAAAAGGTCAAGCAAATCATTTCTGATTTTATCAATGCTGTTAAAAAAGAAGATTCTGAGATTCTTAAAGCAAAAAAAGTATTTGAAACTTTAAAAAAAGATGATGAATTCTGGAAAAAATTCACAAAAACAATTCGATGGCAATTTGAGGGAGTTGAGCCGGAAGAAGCTATCACGAATTCCTTAAGAGATATAGGTGTATTAATATTTAAGCTTCCTTATCCACTTGAAGAATATCATGTTCAAAGTTTACTAAATTCTTTTCATTTTCATGTAAGCCAAGCTGCAACCAAGGAAAATCCTCAAGACAGACTTTTGAGTAATGACTTGTTGGAAAAACTCGTATTTAGTGTCTTGGGGGGAGATGCTGAGGAATACGGGAATGCAATTGAACAATACAGGGAGAATCAAGAAGTTACAAACTTCTTTCTTGGAAAGGTGTACGAAACCATAAGTTGGTCCAGATATTACCGTCAACATGAAAACTTAGATGGGCATAAGGTTATTTGGAATAATGTTTTAGCAAACTATTTAAATCACGAGAACACTCCAGATTTTTGCAAAAAAGATATTCTTTATGAGCTGTTGTTCCTAAAACTTCAACCAACACTAAATTTCGAGTTTAAGGACCCAGACTCAAAGGATGTTGCTCAATATGGTCAGAGGTATTTTGAATTGGTTCCCAATGAATTCAATGATACAAACAGTATTGAAGATGCCGTTAATCTTTTTTCAATTCTAAGAACGGCAAACCTGTTCAACATCATCGATTTAAACAAAGAATTTTTTGAAGAATGCTTGGCAAGATTGGAGGCTTGTTTGTTGGACAAAACAAAAACGGAGAATATTAATCACAGGTGTGGGTACTTGGAGTCATACTCTTTTTTACTTCTAACACTAAAATATCCAAATACAAAAAATAAAGAAGAGGTCTTTAAAGAAAGTATCGCTATTGTTGAGCAAATAATTGAATTAAATAATGATGCGCCGCTTTACAATTATTCTAATTTATATGAAAGAATAAACGGTATGATTAGAGGGCTTATTCTAAAAGGTTATACGAAAGAATATGATGTTTTGATTGATGAGCTGGAAAGACTTAGTGATAGGCTTAGCCCAATAATCGAAAAAAGAGAAGGTAGTTTTGCTTTGGCAAAAAAATATAGAAATCGAGGAATAGATTATTTAAAATCCTCAACAAGAAGAAAAGATTTATTAAAGTCTTTGGATTATTTTCAAAAAGCAAAACTCCTACTATTTCAAGAGGAAACAAAAGAGGGTTTTATACTTGCTCTTCTGAATATTTCGCAAGTTTATAGCGCAATTGGATTCAATATCGCGGCTAAGTTTTATGCACTTGCGGGATTTTATATGGCTATTGGTGAAGAAAGATATCTGAATAAAGTTCCTAAATCAGCCGCGCTAATTCATCATTATGATTTTATTCAAGGAGCATGGATTAATTGTATGATGGATATAGAACCATTCCTCAAATCACATAGAGAATTCATAGGGAACTGGGATATGGAACAGAATGTTTCAATGAGAGAAGCGTTTATTAACCATTCCCTTGTGCTTTTCGCAACACCGATTTTATCACCTCAAACTTCGGTTCTTGTAAATCAACATTTAATCGGACTAGGAGAATTAAAGGATGTTCACTTCGACGGGCTTATTGAGCAATGGACCTTGCAGCTTGACTCAGATGAAAATGTAGCTAAATTAATTAGAGGGAAAATCATTGATAATCCTTTAAATGATTTAGGGCCACGTAGAATAATTCGGTTTAACGCATTTGGTATTCTATGGGCAATAGAATTCGGGAATGAGTATGAACTAAACATTTTGGGAGAAGAGTTTTGTGCCATTTTTCAAGTTTTTCTATCTGAAATGTGTATTAATTTTAAAGATTTAAAATTTTGCGAAAAAACCAAGGAAGTTCATATTGTACTTGAAAAAGGAGATAAGTTAATCCCTCCTAAAGAGGTCGATAATTCTAATGGTAAAATATCATGGAAAGTATCATTACCAGAGAAAAAAAAGCCAAAACCCTATTACCCACTTGTTCTATCAACACTAAATAATATTATGAGGAGCGTATCCGACAAAAGTTTGAATATGTCAGATATTTTCTTAAAACTAACTAAAGATTATGACCTTGGTTCAAAAGCGACAATTGTTCAACCCTACGAAAAGTTGTATCAAGATTTCTTTTCAAAAGACAGCTACAATGTATTAATGCGTACGGGTTTTGAAAATGTAGAGTCTGATGAAAATTATGTCAAAGAAAACGATGTTATAGCCTAGCAGATTTTATACCAATTAACAATTGAATATCCTTCTGGATAAACTAGGCATGAATCCTCAAACACTTCAGTTCCTTATCCAAACCAAGAAAGATTATTGCTTAAAAAATAGAATTGTTTATACGTAATACTTCGATGGGAGACAACAGGAAGCCAAACAAATATGTTTACATGAAAAAATACACTTTCAAGAGAATTGAGGTAAACAATTTGGATGATTTTCGAAATGATATAATAAAGTGCTTAGGTGATGAAATCTTTGAGTGTAATACTCTAGATCAATTGGTTTACAAAAGTCTCAAAGTCATACATCCTGTGTATAAAAATCTGAAGAATGAAGATCAGAGTTTACAGAACAAGTCTTTAAAAGTTTTGGAACATTTTGGGTTCAATAGAACTGGAAAAATCCATGTTTCGGTCAGAGGAGAGAATGGGGAAAGAATTCTTTTGAATGAAGAAAATAGGTTATTGAGCCCCAAACAAAAATTCTTAAATCAAATCATTAGATTCAAACAGGTGCCTAAAGCGCATCTGGAGTATCTCGTTGGCAATTCTGAATATCACTTAAAAAAAATGACACAATTAGTAAACAGGTATTTCGAAACTCCATTTATAGCAAAGATGTTTTGGAAAGAGGAAAAAGTACCATCCAATCAAAACGAGAGAATGCTACTTGATTATTATAAAAGATGTTTAAGTGAGCAGCAATTCATATTATCCTATAGATTTGGAGAAAAAATAAAGGAAAGAGCTATAGTCAAAGCCACTAAAATGCCGATAAACCTTCCGATGAACTTATTTGACTTTTTTGATTTTCCATATTACTCTTCTAAAACATATTCAGAAGGATACTTTGACCATGAGAAAATAGATACGGTATATCATAGACTTGTGGAGACTACAGTCCATGAGGAGGATGAGAATCTCACGAAGCTATATTTTAGAAATAAACGTATTTTTTATTCAAAATTATTTAAGGAGTACCACTCAAGTCAATATTTTAAAGATATTAAATATTACTCGCAAATATTACCTCTGAGCAATACTAGAAAAAATGTTTTAAATGAATTGGAGTTTTTATTTCAGAAGAAGAAGTGGGTCAGTTTTTATGGAATAGCCTTGTCTCAAATTGAAGGTTTGTTCCTAGAAATGACCAACGTTGTTGGGACAAAGGGTAAAAGGTCTATGTACCATAAGATTAACGAAATTAAAGATTCTGATAGTACCGGAAACTTGGATTACTACCAATACTATATTCCTCAATTGCGCAACAAATTTATGCATGGAGCTTTGGATGGCGAAGAAGGTATTAAGGAAAACTCTTTTGACTTACTAACGGATATTAGGTATTTATTGATGATTTTTCATGAGTTAGACAATCCGTTGGTCAAACTAAAGCGGATACTAAGTAATTCAAATTATACATTTTCCACTATCGAAGAGATAACTTCGTTCTTCCAAATATTAAGTGATAAGAATGAATCTTTAAGGGGTTTTGTAAAAACACACGCCCATGAAATAAAAAAGTTTCTAAAAGAAAAGCTAGTTGAAAACAAAAACTTAGAGGTAATTGTCTCTAACCTCCAAAATGAGGTTAAAGATGCCATTGAAATTACAATAAGATTTTTGGATACAATATTTCTTGAGAAAGGTTTGAACTTTGGTTTTTCAAACTCACACACAATCAAAATCTTCTTTGATAATGAGAACAATCGCAAATTGCTTCAAAAAGAGTATTTTATTTTAGGAAATACATTTAACGAGTTGAGCATCTACAATATCTTTCTCACCAAGTATACAAAGTGGATTGAGATGAATGATTCCTTATCATTTTATCTAAAAAACATTAGTCAAGAATATAAAGCCGATTTACAGAAACTAATAGTTATTTCCAGACTAGTAGAAGATTGACAATGTTTTGAATCACCCTAATCCATAATGTTTTAATTTCTCATAGTATTCACTACTGTTTAGCAGAATCATAGGAATTTTACAATAAAAATCATTATTAAATCCAAATTCAAAGAAGAGAGCATATTTATTGTATGGAGGCCTAAACTTTTCCATATATTCAGTAAACAATTCAATTTGGAATTTAAATGCCCTAGTCGTTGGCACCTCAAGTTCCTCTTCTAAATCAACAGTTGATATTTCACCATCCAAAGGCATTTTAATTTTATATGTTATCGATGGCCGCAATATGTTCAGCCTTGGCATGTCATGTCGAACGGGTCCAGCCATGCCCATCGGAAGTCTCTTGGTTCTTACTTTGATGTTCGTAAGCAATAAAGTTTTGTTCGATTGATTGATAAAACTGAAATTGAATACAGGAAAAAAGGATTTATAAACCGCAATCTTAAATGCATTTTTTGAATTTTCGATGGGAATCCAACCACATCTTTTTTTATCAACTGAAACTGAGATGAATTGTATTTTGGAGTCTTTGTTTTTTAAACTTATTTTTTTGTCTAAGACATCTTGTTGCAAAATATCCCCTTTTGTAATTTTCGAATGACATGTAGGACATAGCAGAATTAAATTATGTATTTCATGATTTGTTGGATTTTCGTCAATGTGATGAATTTCGAAATGTCCAACATCTTCATTAGAACAGAAAGGACATACAGATCCAATTTCTTTTTGAAGTATAGATCTTATCTTGGTCTTTTGAGGAATATTTGTTTTTCTCTTCAACACTATTGAATTGAACTAACAAAATACTAAAAATGAAGTCACACTCCCTAATTATTTAAAAATCACTAAACTAAACAATTATCATATTGGGCAACATTGCTACGCAAAGCATAGAAAGAAAAAGTATTTCAGTGGGAAGATTTCGGTTTTTATAGGATCCTCAGGGTTTCGCCCAAGAAAATTCAAAGTCGATTAATCAAAATAATTAATTGGGATTTCTAGCATTAAAAATAGAATACATCAAATTGGAACTTGAAGAATTCTTAAAAGTAGAATTTGATTATAAATTGAGTAAATTTATTTCAAGATGAAAAAGCATTGATAAAACTGTTAAAGTATGTTAAAAAGTGAGCAATTCGGTGCCTCTCAAAAATGACCCTTTTGCAAGCCCTATAAAATGGGCATAAACTCTTAAAAGTTCGAGTCCCGTCCAGACCGCAAAAGCTCCGAAGGATTCGGAGCTTTTTGCTTTTAAGTAGCTGTATTTCAGTTAAATACATTGAGTCAAAAAAACCTTGATTCTTTTCCGTGCTGCATTCGTGCTGCATATTTTATGCAGAATGATCTTCTTTAAAGCAAATAATATTTCGGAATATATTGATTATCAGACAATTACGATAAAGGTGCTTCAAGATTAAAAATTGGGAGTAAAATCCTGTAAAAACGTTTGGACCGCAAAAACTACTATTTCTTCAGAGATTTTTATTCCTAAGTATTGAATTTAGGCGAAATCAAAGAGGCTATCCTCAATATCAGTGGATTGATATTAAAAATGGGTCAATCTTTTTGTTGCCGATTATAGCTCATGAGCCGATTAGAGGCGTTATTCGACTCAGAAACAATAAAAATATGAGTTGATTAACACTATTATTTAGCTCAACATCCTAACAATTATATTATCAATTACAGATTTGTGTAAAATCTTGATTCCAATTTTGAGTATTTTGGAGCAGCCGATCCAAAACCAACCCCATGCTAAAAAGAACAATCTTTGTAATACTTCTACTGTTTTCTTGTTATTCCGTATTCTCCCAGAAAGATGAAATCAGCTTAATCTCTTGGAATATCAAAGATTTTGGAAAAACCAAGAACAGCGAGGAATTGAACAAAATTGCAGAAATTGTAATGGATGTGGACATTCTTGCCATACAGGAAGTAGTTGCCGGGTTTGGAGAAGCACAAGCTGTGGCCAAACTTACAGACATCCTAAATCGTAAAGGTAGTAAGTGGGACTATGTTATAAGTGAACCCACTAACAGTCCAAAGTATGTTACCGAACGCTATGCATTTATCTGGAAAACAAGATATATAAAAATCAAAGATCGGGAGTTGTTGATTTCTCAGTTAGATTCTCTAATCGATAGGGAGCCATTTCTATTGAACTTTTTCTTGGATGAGCGAACATTAGCGGTAGTCAATTATCATTCCAGACCCTACAACAAAGACCCGGAAAGCGAAATTGAAGCTCTTTCGAAGTTTGTTATCGATTCCATAAAGACTCCAGTAATCATTGCAGGAGATTTTAATGTGGATGAAAAATTAAGGAGTGTATTACTTCTGTGAGCAACAATTCCCCTAAAAGTCACCTTCCCAACATGGTATGCTCAATGTGGTTTTGACCATATCTGGTAAAAATTTGTTAAAAGCTTGTGAGTAATGTAAATCAAACATACTTTTATAATGTAAGAAAGTATATTGAATTGCGGTTTAAAGCTTTTGTTCTGAATCCCGCCCAACCACCTTTATCAAAATAACATGCTAAGTAGCCCTGACTTCCCAATCATTTCAAGATCAAATAGGTCCCAAACCAATATATGTAGATTAACATTCCAATTTTTGGCCCTTGCATTACTTTGTATTTTCCTTTTCAGTGGATGTTCCAATCAACGCATCGAAGGTTCCTGGGCCTATCAAGCTTCTATACCGGAGGAACCAGAATACCAATTGATTGATGGGGTCATGAAAATTGAACTGAAGGATTCCCAATATCAGGTATCGTTGATTTCATATCAAATGGAACGCATTGATTTGGACAGCATAAGCCTTTCCAACAACGAAACCTTAACCGGTTTTTTGATGGACGAGGACGAGGACGAACTCGAAGAAGAGGAAGACGAAGATGGTGATGAGGAGGAGGAGGAAGGCGAGGATGAAGAAAATGAGAACGAAGCAGACGAGGATGATGATACTGATGAAGAAAATGGTATTGTACTTTCTGGAAAATTCAATGGCTCCATTTTTAAGGGGTATTTCCGCTTTGAAGGCGAAAAGATTCCTTTCACGGCCACACGCCTATCTGATGAACCCATCTCCATTGATAGGTCGGATATCACCTACATATTGACGGATAATGATCTAAGTGAAACCGAATTCGACCTGGACCATCGCGGTATCATCGAACAAATGGATGGTGAAGGATACTCCGACGGTGCCAAAATTTACAATTCCAATTGCATAAACTGTCATGGCACACCTGATTTGGAAGGGTCCTTGCCCACAGCATCCAAATTCTGGCAGCAGTCGTTAAAATCAGGGAGCGACCCCTATTCCATGTACCAAACCATCTCCAAAGGATTTGGGGCTATGCCACCTCAATTGAGCTTGACGCCAAAACAGAAATACAACGTACTCACCTACATCAGGGAGCAGTATATCCGAAAGGGAAATCCAGAAGATTATTTTACCATAACCCCTGGATATTTAAGTACCCTGCCGGCAGGGAGTTTAACAGGGCCTGACTCTGAAGAGAACCAGCCATGGTCAGAACAGGATTATGGCAACTTCTTTTCAAATACCATAGAACTTGTAGACTCTGAAACTGGACCTGAACGATATCATTCCCCAGGACCAGTGCCCTATGCCGACGAAGACTATTCAAAAAACAATTTTGCTTATAAGGGAATAGCTGTGCGATTGGATGAAGGTGAAGGAGGTGTTGCCAAGGGCAATTCGTGGATGATTTTTGATCATGATGTGCTTCGGGTGGCCGGGGGTTGGACCGGCGAAGGTTTCATTGACTGGAACGCCATTTTACTTAACGAACAACATGAAACCTATCCGCGTACCGTGGGAAAACTCCATTTTGAAACTCCAGTTGGGCCAGGATGGGCCAATCCTAAAAATGGTTCCTTTGAGGATCCTAGATATACCGCCAGGGATGGACGGAAATTTGGGCCATTGCCCAGGGAATGGGCAGATTACAACGGGCTTTACCACCATGAAGAACACATTGTGTTTTCTTATTCCGTTGGCAAAGCCAACATTTTGGAAGAATTGGGCAGGGAACACAAAAATGGGCAAACTATTTTTACCCGAACCCTGAATATTAGTCCCACTTCGGACATTTTAAAAATGAGAGTGGCTCCAGCCCAAACCAAGGTTGGAATTAAGGGAAAGGGAGCCTCCCTCTCCACCGAAAATGGCTTTGTAATCATGACCATTGCCAAGTCGCAAAAAGCCAATGTAAAATTGTTCATTGCCAATGCAGAAAACACGGTAATGGACGAAGTGGTCAGAGCTTCAAGCGGGCCTGAATCGCTTCAGAAATACACTAGTGGAGGCAAGGCTCACTATCCAGAAGTATTGACCACCTCCATTATTAAAGGGTCGGAAGACAAATTGTTGGCCATAGATCAACTTACACCTCCATTTGACAACCCTTGGAACTGCCAAATGAAATTTAGTGGTATAGATTTTATACCGGGGGGCGATGAAGCGGTACTCTGCACAACAGATGGTGATATTTGGTCAGTTAAGGGCCTTTCTGAAGGCAATATGTTCCTTAAGTGGAGGCGTATTGGAGCCGGATTATTTCAGCCACTTGGAATCAAGGTTATTGATGGGTTGATCTATGTCAGTTGCCGGGACCAGATTGTTCGCCTACAAGATTTAAATGGAGACGGGGAAACCGACTTCTATGAAAGTTTCAATCATGATCACCAAGTTACGGACCACTTCCATGAATTTGCCATGGGACTGCAGACCGATTCCCAAGGTAATCTCTACTATGCCAAAAGCGGAAGACACGCCAGGGAAGCACTTATTCCACAACATGGCACTTTAATAAAGGTGAGCAAGGACGGTAAGGAATCAAAAGTTATCGCATCAGGATTTCGAGCAGCAAACGGAGTTTGCATCAATCCTGACGGCAGCTTTCTGGTCACAGATCAGGAAGGATATTGGAATCCCGCCAACCGCATCAATTGGGTGCAGGCCGGTGCAGAAGATAAATTTTATGGCAATATGTGGAGCTACAACCCTCCCAAGGATACCACCCGATTGGCTATGGAAAAACCCATGGTATGGGTAGATATGGAATTTGACCGCTCTCCTTCGGAGTTGTTATGGGTGGATAGTGAAAAATGGGGAGCTATGAATGGTAGCCTATTGAGCTTTTCCTATGGGTATGGCAAAATTCAAATGGTACTGCATGAACAGCTCAATGGTCAAGCACAAGGTGGTGTTATAGATATTCCCGGCACCAAATTTTATACCGGGGTCATGCGCGGAAGATTCCATCCTACTGATGAACATTTGTACTTGTGCGGTATGGCGGCATGGAGCACTTCCAGCAATGTAAGACCTGGAGACCTGTATCGAGTTCGCTATACTGGGAACCCTATTCCAATGCCTATTGAGATGCATGCCACAGACAAGGGAATGACCTTAAAGTTTGCTGAAAAACTTGATCCAAAATCTGCTACGCAAATTACCAACTATGAGGTCAACACATGGAACTTTATCCGAAGCAGCGATTACGGATCTGAGCGCTATGACGTTACCAAGCGTGAGGTATCAAAAGTAGCTTTACAAGCTGATGCAATGACGGTGGACTTGGTTATTGAAGGTATCCAACCCGTAGATGCCATGACCATTACATACAGTTTAAATTCGACAGCTGGGGTAGCTTTACAAGGTACTGTTCAAAGTACCTTGCACACCTTGGCCAAATCAAATTAATGGCATTAACCCATAGAGAATTTTGTTATTTAAGTTTCTTTCTTAACTTTAATTAGTATATTGTGTGCTTAAAATATTTCGCAGCCAAACCTAAATACGAACCATATTTTAACCAAAGATGAATCAGCAAAACCAAAATAGACTTTTTTATGGCAGTTGCTTTGCCTTGATCACAACCGCCTTTTCGTTCAGTATTAGGGCTGGGGTGCTCCCACAATTGGGTGAAACCTTTGAACTGTCCGCCAAACAATTGGGCTTCATCAACCAAATGTGGTTCTTGGGATTTCCAATATCAATGGTTCTGGGGGGTATCTTTTATAATGCCATTGGGCCTAAAAAAATAATGCAATTTGCATTCTTAACCCATACATTAGGTATTCTGCTTACCATATATTCTGGAGGATATGTAGGACTTCTGATTTCCACCTTGCTCATTGGAATTGGGAATGGCTGTACAGAGGCCGCTTGTAATCCCATGATTGCCGACAGTTACTCGGGCAAGACCATGAATACGCTGTTGAATCGATTCCATATGTGGTTTCCTGGGGGTATTGTCTTGGGAAGTCTGATTTCACTTTTGATGACCAAATTAAACTTGGGTTGGGAAGCCCAAATTTGGATCATATTGTTGCCGACAATCATTTATGCCTATTTATTTTATGGGCAAAAATTTCCGGTACCTAAAAATCTGGAAACCAAGTCCCTAAAAACAAATTTATCCGCAATACGGTCTCCCCTATTTCTCTTTATCTGTCTTTGCATGACCTTGACCGCAATATCAGAGTTCGGACCTACGCAATGGGCGCAACTCATTTTGTCCAAAAGCGGCGCTGAACCCATGGTCATCCTGGCTTTAATAACCGGTGTAATGGCCATTGGAAGATATTTTGGAGGCGATTTTGTACATAAGTTTGACCAAACCGGGGTACTCTTAGGTTCATCAATCCTAACAACTATTGGAATATTCCTGTTCAGCATTTCTGCTGGGCCAATGGCCTATGTAGCAGCTATATGCTTTGCCCTTGGTGTCTGTTATTTTTGGCCAAATATGATTGGACTTGTGGCGGAAAAAATCCCTCTGAGTGGAGCCTTTGGAATGTCTATTGTTGGTGCTTTTGGAATGTTTTCCACATCCATATTCCAACCGATTATCGGCAATTGGATTGATAAAGCTGGCGAAAAAGCAGCATCCATGGGATTATCGGGTGATGCTATGGAATTGGCCGCAGGTCAGGCTACATTGCAGAAAATGATTTCTTTTCCAGGTATATTGATTGTCTTGTTCATTGTTTTGTTTTTTTGGGTAAAGAAGATAAAATCAGAAACACAACAAGCATAACTTCGGAAGATATGGCTCAGTAAAATCATTGAAAACACAAATACTAAAAAAGAATAGCCAGATATGAAAATCGGCATGAACATGCTACTGTGGACGGATTATGTCACCTTAGAACTTCAACCCATCTTTGAAGAGCTTAAGGAAACGGGCTATGACGGGGTAGAAATTCCATTGGGCGAGGGAAGTGTTGCCCATTATACTGCCCTAGGGGAACAGCTTGCGAACATGGGAATGGGAACCACCTGTGTGACTTCCCTAACCAAAGAGGCAAACATTGCCAGTACCAATCCCTATATCAGGCAAAAAGGAATAGATAGATTAAAGTGGGCAATAGATCGGGCCCATGCCCTCAAAGCCGATGTACTGTGCGGCCCCATACATTCCGCTTTCGCTCATTTTGAAGGAAGGCCTCCAGAACTGGAAGAAAAAAAATGGAGTGCCGAACTCTTGCGTGAAGCCGGGGACTATGCAAAGCAAGCCGAAATTATCTTGGCTCCCGAAGCCTTAAACCGTTTTGAATGCTATTTGGTGAACACGGCGGCAGATTTAAAACAATTGCTGAAAGCGGTAAACCATTCAAACGTTAAGGCCATTTACGACACCCATCACGCCAATATTGAGGAAAAAAGCCATCAAGTAGCCATAGCCCATTTGGGCAGCGATTTACAACATGTTCACATAAGTGGCAGCGATCGCGGCACCCCAGGAAAAGGTCAAATCGATTGGGATGAAGTCTTCGAAGCTTTAAAAGCGATCGATTACCAAGGCTGGCTAACCATTGAGGCATTTAGTGTCGCCATTCCACGATTTGCAAATTCCATCAACGTGTGGCGTGATTTTTCCCCAACAGAGGAAATTTACAAGGAAGGGATACAATTAATTCAATCTAAATGGCACGATTAAATAGAATAGGCACATGAATAGACCTAAGTTTTCTTTAGGCAGTTGGGCATTTTCCTTTGGCCCCTTTGAAAAGAACCCCTGGTCCTTTCCAGGTTTCTTGTCCTATGCGGCCGAGGCTGGGTACGACGGAGTGGAGATCAATGGTTTCCGTCCGCACCCCCACCCTGATGTATACAATACTAAGGAAAAGTGCAGTGAACTTCGCAAGCAAATTGACGGTTATGGATTGGGCATTTCAGGTTACGCTCCTGATTTTACCGCTGTGCCCCCTGCAGAAGTGAACCCAAAGGAATATCTCTTGGAAATTGAAAAATCCCTGAACTTTTGCAATGCCATGGGGATTAAAACCCTGCGTGTAGACACCGTGAGTCCTCCCAATTATTTAGAGCTGGAGACCTATTTGCAAAGGTTTGATAACCTAGCCAAGGCCTGGCATAGCGCTGCTGAATTATGCAAAAAGCATGGTGTGACCTTGGTTTGGGAGTTTGAACCCGGATTCTGGCTGAACAAGCCCAGCGAGATAAAATCCATTGTGGAAGCTGTTGACCATCCAAATTTTAAGCTGCTGTTTGACACCAGTCACGCCCATATGTGTTCGGTTATTGGCGCCAGACATAACGGGTCCAAAGAGATACTTGCCAATGGAATCGTGGAGCTTGCTGAGCACTTGAAAGGACACATTGGTCATTTTCATTTAATTGATAGCGATGGCACCTTGCATGACAATGAAACCAGCACCCATACCCCCTTTGGGAACGGAAATATTGATTTTGAACGGGCACTAATTGCCTTAAGAAAGGACGTGGAACCTTTGGAATGGTGGTGCTTCGATTTTTGTTTTTGTCCCACTACGGAGGTGGATGCAAAAAAGGCCATTCCCTTTGTGGAAAATGTAATCAAAAAAATAGGATGAGTTACTTCGCGGATTCCAACGGAATAAAAATTCGATATCAAATAAAAGGCAAAGGAGAGCCGCTGGTACTGCTCATGGGATTTGGGGCCGATGGAGATACATGGGAAAAGCATGTGGCCGAATACCAGCATCATTTTAAATGCTATTTAATTGACAACAGAGGTGTAGGCGGTTCGGACCAGCCCAAAGGACCTTATTCCACCAAAATGATGGCAGAGGACACCATAGCCGTGATAAACCATGCGGGTATTGACACGGCAAAAGTGGCCGGTATCTCCATGGGGGGAGCCATTGCGCAAGAACTGGCGCTGAACTTTCCAGAAAGAGTATCGAAACTGGCCTTGATCAGTACTTGGCCCAGATTTAATACCTATGCCAAAACAGTTTATGAAAATCTGAAGAAAATACGGGTTGCCAGTAAGCCTGAAGATTTTATGGAGCTATTGCAGCTCTGGATATTTGCGCCACCTTACTTTGAAGGAGGTTTGCAAAGTCTAAAAGAAGGACAACGTTCCGCCGCTTCCAATTCCAATCCCCAGTCCAGATTTGGTTTTGAAGGTCAATTGGATGCATGCATACAACACGATACTGTAGCTCGACTTGCCAATATCAAGGTGCCTACCTTGATCACTGTTGGCGAAAAAGACATTTTTACTCCTCCAGAATTTTCCAAAGTGCTTCATGAAGGAATCAAAGATTCCCGTTATGAGTCCTTTCCTGACGGAGGACATGTGCACCATTGGGAGGATTTGGAACGGTTTAACCAACTGACAACACAATTTTTAATCAATGACTAAAACCATGGACAGCATAAAGATTGGCTGCGAAACCTATACTTGGCAAATGACCGGGGAGTCCTATAAGGGCAAACTAGATCACATCATGGGAGTTGCTTCCAAAGCCGGATTTTCAGGAATAGAACCTGAAACCAGTTTTTTTGGGACCTTGGAAGACCCCATCAAAATGAAAGAGGCCCTGGACAAGTACGATCTTGAATTGGCCGTTTTATGCCATGTGGAAGATTGGCGGTATAACAAAGAATCAGAGGCCGAACGACAAAGAGCTGACCAATGGATGGATTTTCTATCCCATTTTCCAAATACGACCTATCTCCTGGTCCAGATGCCAGGTTCAGATCGCCGTGATTTGATCAATCGACAACGGAATTTGGTCTCCTGTTTAAATACAATTGCTCAACGTGCCTTTGATAGAGGAATAGTTTGTTCCCATCACCCCAATTCCCCAGAAGGATCTATTTGTCGGGTAGAGGAAGATTACGACATCATCATCAATGCCCTCAATGCTGAACACATTGGATATTGCCCAGATGTGGGTCATATTGCCAAGGGCGGCATGGAACCTTTGGAAATAATTAAAGAGTATAGGGAACTGGTCAATTTGGTCCACTACAAGGACATGTACGCTGATGGCAGGTGGGCACCCACGGGAGAAGGCATCATCGATTTTAAAAACATCACCCAATATTTGGTGGATACGGACTACAAGGGCTGGATCATTTTTGAGGATGAATGTGATCGGGCCATCACAGATCCAGACGGGGTAACCCTCTTGGATGGTAAATACACGCAAACACAAATACAGCCGCTGCTCTAAAGCAGCCATAACTAAAGACGAATACAATGAAATCACTTTATTATTTTTTCTTTGCCTGCGTATTTATATGGAGTTGCAAAGAGAAAAGCGCGGACCAAAAAGCTGAAGGAGAAACTGCGCAACAATGGATCAGTTACAAGGGCGATGCAAACCAACCCCATATTGTTTTGGTTTCCGGAGATGAGGAATACCGCTCTGAAGAGGCACTTCCCCAAATGGCCAAGATTTTGACGGAAAGGCATGGTTTTAACTGCACCGTGCTCTTCGCTCAAGATCCCAAAAAACCAGGTATTTTGAATCCGAACAATGTGAACAACATCCCAGGTCTAGAGCAGCTCGAATCCGCGGATTTGATGATTTTATTTACCCGATTTAGAGCTTTACCTGATGATCAAATGCAGCATATTGACAACTACCTCAAAGCTGGGAAGCCTGTAATTGGGATACGAACAGCCACCCACGCTTTTAATTTTGAAGACGGGGGAATTGAGTCGAGTTACAAGCACTACGGGAATTTTTATGAAGGTGACGATGCTTGGAAAGATGGTTTTGGCAGACTGGTATTGGGCGAAAAGTGGATTTCTCACCATGGCGTACACCGTCATCAAAGCACCAGGGGAATTCCCGCGCAGGGGGTGGAAGACCACTCCTTGCTAAATGGCATTGAAGCTGGTGACATTTGGGGACCGTCAGATGTTTATGGTGTTAGATTGCCCCTGCCCGGTGACGCCCAACCCATTGTTTTGGGGCAAGTGATAGATCGTGAAGCAGCCTATGACGAAAACGACAACCTTTATGGAATGCGTATCTCCGATAATAAGCTGGCTACAACCAATTTAATTGAAATTGAAGAGGAGGAGGAAGAGGACGAAGAAGAAGAGGAAATGGAAATGGATGAGGAAGAGGAAGAGGAAGAGGACGAAGAAGAAGAGGATGAGGATTGGGAAGAAGAGGATGAAGAGTACAATCCAAACAACCCCTTAATGCCCATTGCTTGGACAAAAAGTTACCAATTGCCTGGAGGAAAACAAGGAAAAGCCTTTGCCACTACCATAGGGGCATCCACAGATCTTGTGGCCGAAGGAACAAGACGAATGTTCATCAATGCCACATACTGGTGTTTGAATTTGGAGGTGCCGGAAAAGGCCAATGTGGACCTTATTGGGGAGTACAACCCAACTCCTTTCGCATTTTTAGAAGATGAGCATTGGGAGAACTTAAACAAAAGTATTTCATCGATAAAGTAATCCGTATTCCATTGTTTTCAATGTTAGCAGTAATTGATGTTGGCATCCTTTTAACCCGACCTAAAAAGTTGAAGTTGGGTATTGTTTCATTTACGATTATGGTTTTGTGCGCCATCTCTGGAGTTTTTGGGCAACACTTGTATCAGCAACCAAAGACTCCAATGAAGAAATCCCATCTTGATAAGATTATCGGGGAATTTCAGGTGGAAGAACCCAAAGAGGAATTAAAAATTGTTTGGGTATATGGTTATGACGAACATCATATTGCCGGTGCCCACGACTATGTTAAGGTAAAGGATCTTATGGTTGATCTTTTATCAAAGTCCCCCAAGACCAAAGTTGAGGAAGCCTTTGGATTTCCTACCGAACGACAACTCCAAAATGCTGATCTAGTAGCAATGTATCTGCATTTGCCGCAGCTGAAAAAAAAGCAATTTAGGGCACTCAAAGCATTTGTTGAAAAAGGAGGTGGCTTGATCTCTTTACATGAAACTGTAATCATGAGGCCGAGAGTTAAAGGAAAAAAACTAGCAGAATGTCTTGGGTTTGCCTGGAAAGAGGGAACCTCTAAATGGGGTGCCATTTTTGACTCCATATCCATTGATAACAAACACCCAATATTTATGGGTTTTCAAAATAAAATGACCATTCCGGATGAATTCTATTGGGATTTATACCAAGAGGATAATGTAAACATACTGGGTACGGTTAGAACTGGACCAGAGGAAGATAGCTCCGGACCCATTCCACCGAGCCAACTTTCTGAAAAGGCATCACCTCTCTTTTGGACCTATGAGATTGGGAAAGGCAAAGTTTTCGGGACAAGCACAGGTCACCATACATTTACGTATTACGATCCCGAATTTCGAATTGTTCTTTTCAGAGCTATGGCATGGGTCGCAAACCAACATCCAAATCGCTTTGTGCCCTTAGTATTTGAGGGCATTACAAATAATGGAATGGTAGGCATTACAGATGATTTAAGAGGATGGGACGGAAAGATTCGGGAGTAATTGAACAGGGAGCCAATTCCCATACCCACATTTAGTATTAAATGGTTTTTCTGCGAACTGAGGCTCGAATTTCTATTCAGCCGTTCCAACTAAAAGTTGGGCTATAGCCAACAATAAATTTATTGCTAATATAGAATGAACATGGATTTTAAAAACAAAGTTGTATTGATAACCGGCACAAGCTCCGGAATTGGAAAAGGAGCCGCCTTGGAATTTGCCCAAAAAGGAGCTAAAGTGGTGCTGGCCTCCAGAAATAAGGAACGGAATTTGGAACTGTTGCGAGAAATAGAATCCTTGGGGACCGAGGCCATCTTCATACCTACCGATATGTCCAAATCCAAGGATATCCAGGACATGGTAACTGAAACAATGAAAACCTTTGGGAGATTGGATATCGCCGTCAACAATGCAGGAGTGGAAGGAACCCCGGGCGTTAAGGCCATGGATTATGAAGAAGACGTATGGGATCAGGTACTGGATGTCAACCTAAAAAGCGTTTGGCTATGCATGAAACATCAGTTAAGGGCCATGTTGTCCAATGGAGGAGGAAACATCATCAACATTTCATCCCTGGCTGGCTTAAAAGGCGGGGGAGCCGGTGTAGCTTACCATGCCAGCAAATTTGGTGTGGTAGGCATAACGCAAGCCGTCGCCCTGGAATATGCAGAAGATAACATTAGGGTAAACGCAATTTGCCCTGCCGTAATAGAAACACCTATGGCGCAAAGAGCATTTGATGAACCCGAAAAAAGAAAAGCTGCCATCGCCATGCATCCTGTTGGTAGGTTTGGTAAGGTACAGGAAGTGGTAAGTGCAATTTTATGGCTGGCCTCGCCTAGTTCCGGCTTTGTTACGGGAACATCAATTCCAGTTGACGGGGGAGCAAGTTTGTAATCAAGATTAAAAGGAATTTTCGCTCCTCATTTTTGGCCGTAATACGCATTGGAACCATGCTTTCTTTGAAAGTGTTTGGCAATCAATGACGCTTTGAGTCTTTCAGCTTGTGGACTAATTTGCAGGGTCAAATAGGCCATTTTGGCAAGCTCCTCCAACACATTGGCATTGTAAACGGCAGAATCGGCATCTTTCCCCCAGATAAATGGTCCATGGCTACCCACCAAGACCATTTCTACCTCCAAAGGATCAAGTGCATTTTCCGAAAACCATTCCACAATCTGAATCCCGGTATTGTGTTCATAATCGCCTTTGATTAACTCATCCCTCATGGGAGGTACACAGGGTATATCCTGCACCAAATGATCCGCATGGGTGGTTCCCAGAATAGGAATGCCCATTTGGGCCTGCGACCAAGCCACGGCATAGGCAGAGTGGGTATGCACAATAGAGCCGATGGTATTCCATTTAGTGTATAAATAAGCATGGGTTTTGGTGTCCGAGGATGGGTTCATATCGCCATCAATGACCTGGTTGTTAAAATCTACAATAACAATATCCTCCGCTTTTAGCTCTGGATAAGGAACACCACTTGGCTTGATCGCAAAGCAACTATTTTCTCTATCCACTACGCTCACATTACCAAAGGTTTGAATGACCAAATCTAATTGTGGTAATTGCAAATTGGCTTCAAAACAACGTTTCTTCAACTGATGATACTTACTCTTCATCTTATTCCTGTGATTCTACAAACGATGCCAGAATCTCATATTCGGCAAACATTTTCTTATAGGTGTTTACTTCTTTTTCCCTGGGCATATAGGTTGTTCTGAAACCTTGTCCCATGGTTTGAATGGCTTTTGGAACTGAATTGTGGATTCCAGCTGCCACGGATGCATACATAGCTGCTCCTAAGGCCGGGGTTTGTTTGGAAGCAGAAATCTTAATCGGCATATTCAATACATTGGCCAAAGTCTGCATTACAAAACTGGATTTCTGGGCCACCCCACCAATTCCAATAACGGAGTCTATAGCTATACCTTCCTCCTCAAATCGGTTGATGATTTTCTTGGATCCAAAACATATGGCTTCCACAAGGGATTTAAAAATATGGGCTGCACTGGTCCCCAGACTTAAATTGACAATGGCTGACTTCAACAATTGGTTGGCATCTGGCGTACGTCTCCCATTAATCCAATCCAAGGCTACAGGCGCGGTATCTTCTGGAGTAAGGGCTGCAGCTTGTTCGGACAGATTTTTGATCATATCATCTTCCAACTTTTTGATCAATTTTTCCTTTTGCGCAACATCAATATCTTCGCTCTGCTGGATGATATCCCGAGTCGGCTCCATCAACACATCCTTAAACCACGCCAGCACATCGCCAAATGCAGATTGTCCGGCTTCTAGACCAATCATCCCAGGAATTACAGAGCCGTTGACTTGTCCACAAATTCCCTTGACAGCCTTACCGCCTATAACATGTTCATCGCATACGGTTATATCGCAAGTAGAGGTACCCATAACGCGGACCAAGGTATTCGCACTTACCTCTGCCCCCACCGCTCCCGCATGGGCATCAAAAGTACCAACGGATACAACGGTAGATGTGGTGAGTCCAAGTTTATTGGCCCATTCTTCACATAAGTTACCCGCTTTCTGATTGGAGGTATAGGTCTGGGCGTACAGGCGATCCCTGACTTGGCCTAAATAGGGGTCCAGGGTAGACAGAAAAGAACTATCAGGTAGACCATCCCAGTTGGCATGCCACATGGCTTTATGACCAGCGGCACATCGGCTATACTTAAAGGAATCTAGCGGAGGGCTCCCAATTAGTATGTAAGTCATCAAATCACAATGCTCCATCCAGGTATATGCTTCGGATTTCACGGCATGATCTGTACGACAAATGTGCAGCATCTTTGCCCAAAACCATTCCGAGGAATAAATACCTCCAACAAATTCCGTATAGTTCGTAGCCCATTGGTTGGCAACTGCATTTATTTCGTTGGCTTCATGGATGGCGGTGTGATCTTTCCATAAAATCATCATGGCATTGGGATTATCCTTAAATCCATCCTTCAGACATAGGGGAGTACCTTGTTTGTCCAATGCCTGGGGTGATGATCCCGTGGTATCAATGCAAATACCTTGGATCGTCTGTGGGTCGACCCCTGCATTCTTTACCACTTCGCGAATAACCCATTCCATTCCTTCCAAATGATCCAAAGTATGTTGTCGATACTGGTTCTTTGAAGAATCGCAATAGTATCCTTCCTTCCATCTGGCATACCAATGCACTTCTGTTCCCAATGTTTGACCATTTTTGGCGTTCACCAAGAGCGAACGAACTGAATCGGTCCCAAAATCCACTCCAATTACATATTGATCAGGCATAGTCTATTTTGTAGTGTTCAAATTTACATAATTTAAATTAGTTTCTAACTTTTAAGAAATAAGTTGAATTAGCATCAAGAACCAAAAGGCATTCCTATTATACCAACCTACCTTGAAACCCAGCTGTACACAAAATTTATATAAGGGCCATAACCCTTTACCCATAGGAGCCTTTCATATTTCGTCATCCATAAACAATGTATTTGCTTGAACATAAGTCACCTAAAAGACTAAACTGAACCAAATCCTAAATCAAATCAACAATCAATGATCAAAATAAAAAGCCCTCCAAACCCGCTCAAACAGGGTGCAAATGGAGAATTTTTGGTATTTTGACAATTAAAAATCACATTTACTTATTTAATGTTAGAAAATAAGTTGTAATTTTAACTACTCTACATTTTTAACTAAAAACTTTAATCAATTAACAAACTCATGAATTTAATCAAGCTTTTACCTAAATCAGGATTCGCAATATGGTGCGCCTTGATTTTTGGTGGTGCCAGTTTATTTGGGCAACAAATAACTGGAACGGTTACGGATACTGGGGGAGTACCGCTCCTCGGAGTAAATGTTGTTGTGACGGGCAGCCAAGTGGGCACTGTCACCGATTTTGATGGAAATTATTCTATTGCAGCCCCTGAGGGTTCGCAAAGTCTAACATTTTCCATGATAGGTTTTGAGACCCAAACGGTCGCAATTGATGGTAGGACCCAAATTGATATGGTGCTGGGTCAAAATATCCGAGCTTTGGATGAAGTCATCATCACAGGGTACAGCTCCCAACAACGAAGGGATGTTACCGCGTCCATAGTTTCGGCAGATGTGGAAAGTCTGCAAAAAAGAGGTGTGACCAATGCCGCACAGGCCCTCCAAGGTACAGCAGCAGGTGTTCATATTATATCCAATAATGGAAATCCAGGTTCCGATGTGAACATTACCATTAGAGGTGTTTCTTCATTTGGAGGGAACAATTCCCCGCTCATTATTGTGGATGGCGTACAAACCGAAAGCGGGATGAACAATATCAATCAAAATGATATTGAATCAGTTCAGATACTTAAAGACGCTTCTGCAGCGGCCATCTACGGGTCCCGAGGAGCCAATGGGGTTATTTTGATCAAAACCAAAACCGGAATACGAGGAAAAACAACGGTCACCTACTCCAACTATTTAGGGACACAAATTCCAAGAAAACCGCTGGATTTAGTTAATTCCAGTGAGTACATCCAAATTTTACAGCGGATGTACGGAACCAATCTGGACAACAACCCGGATGCCCTAATACCACAAGCGGCTATTGACTACCTGGCCAATCCAGCTGGTTTTGGGGATTATGACTGGCAAGATATTATTTACAGCTCGGCACCTATGCAGTTCCATGACCTTTCTATTTCTGGTGGGTCTGAATCTGCCATTTTCAGGGTCTCGGCGAGTTATCTGGACCAAGAAGGTATTACCGTGGGCACCGCTTTTAACAGAGCCAATATTAGGGCCAATGGATTGTTCAATATCAATGACCATATAAGGTTGGGGGCCAATATTGCCTTATACCGCTCCAAACAAGACCCCGAAGCTGATGCCTTTAGTAGATCCATTTACCAACAGGCCATCAAACTCAAGCCTTATTTTGCGCCAACATTTAATGGTTCCGGGGTAGCGAATCCCGCCTTCCCGGACACCAATCCAGATGGGGATATTCAAACGTCATCATTCTATTTTGGTGGAGGTGACAATCCAGAAGCATTGATCAGGAACCCGCTACATTACTTAACCATTTGGGACACTGACATTATAGAAGATGAAGTCTCTGTGAACTTGTACACCGAGATCGATATCATAAAGGGGTTAACCTATAAATTAAGTGGGGCCTATTCGCAGCTCACCAACGAGAACCGTTATTTGTTCGGATTTAAAGGTGTTAATCAGGACGAATACTTTAACGACAATAACGCCATTAACATTTCCACCTCCCGGGACTGGAACTGGAATGTGGACAACACCCTAAGATATTCGGGAACTATCGGGGAGAAACACGATATAGATGTCTTGGCCGGGTTTGTTGCACAAAAATTCTCCTCTACAGCTAGATCTTTTGGAAAAAACAATTTCCTCGCCGATGTAGCCACGGGGATTAACACATTAGGAGCTCCTGGAGGTGCCAACCCATCTGTATCAGGCCAAAGGTTTGTAAGCACCTTGGCGTCCATTGTGGCCCAGGCCTCTTATTCTTTTGATGACAGGTATCTACTGAGTGCGAATTTTAGGAGGGATGGTTCCTCCCGATTCTCAAGCGATGTGCGCTGGGGAAATTTTGCTGGGGGATCCCTCGGATGGAAAATTTCCAATGAAGAATTCTGGGACAAAGCCGGATTGTCCGACATCAATTTCCTTAAGCTTAGAGCGGGTTACGGTATTCTTGGAAGACAAAATGTCCCTGAGTTCGCATTCCTTCCCACCTTGCAATTTGAGCCAGTGGTATTCGGGGCAGGTGTTGCCAATGGGTTGATTACCGGAACGGCCATTAATCCAAATGTAACCTGGGAAAAACTGGAATCGACCAACATTGGGATGGATTTTGAACTTTTCAATTCCTGGAGCGGTTCATTTGAATACTACAACAATATTACCACGGATATGATCATTGCCGCACCCATTGCACCATCAGCAGGGGGCGGTACCATCAACCAAAACAATGGAAAAATCACTAATAACGGGATTGAACTTTCCTTGAATTATGAAGGAAGTGCAGGAGATGATTTTACCTATAATGTCGGGTTTAATGTGGGGACGCAAAACCCAAAGCTTGACAACATTGGCACTGACTTGATCATTTATGGGGATGCCGGTCCTGAATGGGATGTGCCTCATGTGATGGAGGTCCACCAAGGTGGAGGTCTTTCTGAATTTTGGGTAATCAAAACCGATGGGATTTTCAGAACCGCTGACGAAGTAAGCGCACACAGAAGCTCAAATGGCACCATCATCCAACCCGATGCACAACCTGGGGATATCCGCTTTGTGGATGCAAACGACGATGGAGCAATTACCTCCGAAGGTGATCGACAATTGGCCGGTAGTGGTGTACCCAACGTCAATGCAGGATTCAACTTCTCTGCTAAGTACAAAAACTTCGATTTCAACTTGATATTGACGGGTGCTTTTGGACATCAGATCTACAACTCGCACCTGTACTTGGTATCCAAAACCGATGAGTTTGGTAACTATGGCCGTCACTTGTTAAATGCATTTGACCCAGTGGACAATCCAAATTCCAACATTCCAAGACTCAATCCCAATGACATCGATGAAAATTGGAACTCCAGACCACAATCGGACCGATTTATTGAAAATGGGGATTATGTGAAACTAAGAAACTTTGAAATAGGCTACACTTTGCCCAAGGCACTGGCCAATAAACTTTATATGGGCAATGCCAGAATCTTTGTTCGGGGTCAGAATCTTTGGACCATCACTGGTTTTGGAGGCTTAGATCCAGAAGTTGGGTCATCTCCCATTTTGGCAGGATTTACACCTTTTACCGCCGGTTTAGACCGAGATACAGCACCCCAAGCTGCATCTATCCAAGCCGGAGTGAGCATTACTTTTTAAAAGAAATAAATATAAAAGCATAAAATAATGAAAAGCAATAGTAACAGGATAGCGATTTTGGTTTTGCTTGCTCTTTTGGCCATATCATGCGAGAAGGATTTTTTGGAGGTAAAAAACCCAAATGAAATCACTGCGGACGTTTTCTTTGAAGATGCCACCCAGGTAGAGCAGGCCGTAAACACATTGTACAATAGTATCGCTGGCGCCTTGAGGGGTGATGGAGATCAGTCCATCTTTACCCAGAATGCCAGGGGAGGTGGATCGGTGGTCACTGCCGGAGCCTTTCAAACGCAGGTGAACTACTTTAATTTTGGTAGTTCTCCGCAGGATAATGACAGCGATAGTTTTTGGAATGGGGCCTATACCACAATTTTTAGGGCCAATACCATTTTGGAAAACATTGAAGGGGCCGATTTTGGCGGTGACGAAGCAACGAAACAGCGTTTGTTGGCAGAAACGTACTTTTTTAGGGGGGTGAGTTACTTTCAATTGGCCCATTTGTACGGGGCGGTTCCCATCGTTTTGAACACACCGGTAACTGACGATGACTTTAACCCTTCCGTTGCTGCTTCCTTTGGAGAAGTTTGGGATCAGGCCATCGCCGATTTGCAATTGGCCAAGGCTGGACTTCCTACTGCAGACAGTGCACCTGAAGGTCGAGTCACATGGGGCAGTGCAACCGGATTTTTAGGTAAGACCTACCTATATCGTGCTGGCTACTTGAATGAAGCTGCCAGCTATGCCCTGGCAGCCGCAGAATTCCAACAGATCATTGATTCCGGAGCATATGGGCTTGTTGCCAATTTCAGGGATAATTTTACCTCTGAGAATGAAAACAATTCCGAATCCCTATATGAATTCCAGTACTTTTTCTCCAACCAGGAAACAGCCACCCAGTCCAGACCTTTTAATAGTGTTCCTGGAATTGGTTTTGAGATTTTTCTTAGACCCTCTCCATGGTTGATGAACGAGATGTCTCTGGAAAGAACGGTGGCCGATGAGTTTGATCCTAGATATTTGGAGGCGGTCTATTTTAATGAAGGACTCCCCTTGTTTGGCGTTCCTTATAATGAATTGGGAGAAGGCCTAAGCTGTGATGGTGGTGGTGCCCCCGATGGTTCAAGCGATACGGAAGGAGGCTGGTGGAGAAAGTACCTCAACGTACATTTAGCCTGTCCACCAGAATTGGAGGGTTCTTCGGATCCAGATAACAATGAGCGTATTTTAAGATATGCAGATATTTTGCTGATGCACGCTGAAGCCTTGGTCGCGTCCGGCGGGGATTTAACCGCTGCATTGGAATCGGTAAACGTGGTACGCCGCAGAGCCAACTTATCTGACTATGCCGATACCGCCACATTACTTGACGAAATCAAACACCAAAGAGCTATAGAGTTTGCTTATGAAAACTTGCGGTACTTCGACCTTATTCGTTGGGGCGAGTTGGAATCTTTTGTAGCCGCCAACGGAACCGCTACCCAGCAGGCCAATGTAAGCGCAAAGCATAAATATTTTCCGATACCTGTTGACGAGGTGACGAACAACTCCAATTTAGAACAAAGTGAGCCATGGAGATAATTGGATATTCAGTCCTTGAACCAAGGATTGAATGAGGCAAGTTTTATTAATAACTAGTGCGAATTAGTCCAGCGGGCAGACCATTAGGTTTGTCCGCTTTTTTATTTTAGGTATATAAGCCCTGGCCAACATAAGATTTGTTAGGATTTCCATTACAGATTATGGAAAAATCACACTGGAAATATCCGTGTATTGTAATTAAAAGTTAATATTATTCAATACTTTCTTACTGTATATAACTAAGTTGTATATTTGTTGTCAATAACCAAAACAATAGACCTATGTCCAGAAATACTATTTGGGTGGTTCTTTTAGCGGTTGCAAGTGTGTTCTCCTGCAAAGATGACAGCACACCTGAACCGAGCAATGAATTATTTGCCTATCACACCAGCCTGAGAAATTCAGACAAAGCCCATCAACGTTATGAAGACCTCATTGTAAAACTCGATGCAGGTCAGTTGGAGTTTAGATTGGAAAATACGTATGCCCCAGTTTGGACAGTAGGAGATTACAATTATCCCATACAAGATTTATTTCCCAATCGTGAAGTGGATCAAAATTCCAGATACTCCTATGTCCGGTTAATGGAACAAAGTGATGACAAGATTGTGGTGCATTATACACACCGTCCCAAACTTTCCGGGCTTTTTGCCAGTATAGATGAAAATCCATTGTATACCGGAGGTATTACCAATGTTATCCATGAAATTTTCATTATCGAAAAAGATTACAGTATTACCCGATACCTTAAAAACGCGGAAGGCACCCGATACGAGGATTGGGTACATCCAGAATTCGGGTCCATTCAAAAAATCCAGTTGGAGCAAAGTGGCATTACCCATGGTGAACTGCAACATGGAAAATCGGCGCCCATTTACCCCAGGGCACCTTTTGATGGAAATGCCGTGTTGGAAATCGCCGCTCCTACCCCCCTTTTGAGCTGGACCTTTAACGATGGGATGCAACCACATGAAGATTTTGTTGTGGAAGCAGTTACCGAAACCAACTGTCCAATTAAAGGCCTTTCCACTCACTACGAAAAAGGGATTTCCGGTACCGCATTGGCCTTTGACGGCTATTACACCTCCGTTTCCTTGGCTGAAGAAAAAGTTCCTGAGATGGATAAAACTTTTTCAATAAGTAGCTGGATCGCACCGGATGCCTACCCCTATAACAAGGCACCCATCATCCATCAATCCAAAGGCTGGGGAAAAGAAGGATTCTACCTTGGTCTGGATCCTTATGGACACATTATTTTCTCCGCCAATGGGGAAGAAACCAAATCCAAATCCAAAGTGGATTTTGGAAAATGGTCATTTATAGGTGTTTCTGTTAACAACGCTACCGTTGAATTGTCCATAAATGGAAAAGTTGAAGTCTCCAAAACCTTGAAAACTCCCATTGATTTTATTGATGCTCCCATTCAAATAGGAATGAACAATGAATTGGACCGAGGTTCGGACTTTGTCCGAACCAATGCTGAAAACATTGATTACTTCATTGGATTTCAGGGGTTAATTGACGAGCTAGCCATTTTTGATTCCGCATTGGACGCAGATACCTTTACCCATTTATTCGACAAAACCAAACCCGAAGACTTTACTTCCAGCTTAGCTTTGAGTGTTTTACCCGGAGAGAGTGAAACGGGAAAATTTGGTGCATACTATACCGATTTGACCCTTAACAATGCGCTTTGGGACAACCTCTGGAGAAACGTAGAAAATCCGGATATCGTGGTGGAGTTTGACGATGTAAAAGGGTCCGTTAAGTTTTGGCGGGGGACCAACTACGCCTCCAACTGGATCAGTGACAACAATATTTGGATGGCGGATCAAAGCACCGAGACCTGGGGACCTCATGGATGTTCAGAACACATGGCCGACAAACAGAATCGACAGAGTTATGCGCGAATTATTGAGAACAATCCGGCACGAGCCATTATCCATTGGAAATATCCCTGCGTTGACGTGGGCTATATCAACAACAATGATGAGACCAACTGGTCTGATGAGTATTATTATATCTACCCTGATGGTACCGCCGTTCGAAAGGTAAACTTTAATGGTAGGGGATTACCTGAAACGGACGATGAAGATACCTTTGCCGTGGACGAAGATGAGGAAGAGGGAGAAGAGGAAGAAGAACTTTCGGAGTTTTCACTTGCCACTATGGCTTGGGGAGAAACCATGGCGGAATATCGGGACACCTATTACCACCCAGAAAACGACACTTGGACAGAAGAAAACATAGGCGCCGCGGGACCCGGATTTCAAGATGTTCAGATCCTTCTTTCACCAGGAGTCAAAGCACTTGATTTGGTAGGTTTAAATGCTATGGATGTGGCCAACCTTAAGGGTGATGTACAAAAACTACAATGGGAATTGCCCAACAAAACCCCATTTGTCCAAATTCATGATGCATCCATAGAACTTGTCAAGACCAAATCTGAATACAAAACATTTGAGGTTTTCCAAGGTGGATATATTACCCCATGGGGACTTGCAGAGAATTCAGACTATACCGATGACCCATTTGCCGGTCCTTGGAATCATTGGCCGGTTAATTTGTTGCCCTCTGATGGCAGGTATGCCATCGGCAATGACCGTATCGGGCATTTTGCACTTGGAGCCAATGATTTTATTCCTTCGGTTGGGGCCATGGTATTGCATGGGATGACCAACCAAAGTATTGAGTCTCTAATTCCTTTGGCTCGATCCTGGAAACTACCTCCTCCAGTTACGCAAGTGCAAGGAGCTACATCCGTAGCGTATTCCAAGGAACAAAAGGCATTTTTGATAGATTCCTCAGCAAATGAAATTAGTTTTACCATCAATGCCTCCGAAGAACAACCCATTGTGAATCCTGCATTTGTATTATCCAATTGGAACGGTGATGCAAAGTTTTCAATTAATGGACAGCCTGTTTCCAAAGATATCAGAACAGGGATTGAAAGAGATGCCAATGGCAAAAAAAGGCTGGTGATTTGGTTGAAATATACAACAAGTACCGCAGTTAACGTAAGCATAACAGCCCTGTAGAACCAAACAGCATTGGAAAATGCCATAACCCGATGACAGAAAGGCAAAAATTATACATACTGTTTTTCTTGACCATAATTTTTGGATGTGCTACTTCCAAAAGTCAGGTGACCATTCAGGATGTGAACCAAGCCCATCAGTTGACACCAAATCAAATATGGTTATCCCACGAACATATCTTGGTTGATTTTATAGGAGCGAAAAAAATTCAACAAGCCAATTGGGACCATGATGCAATAATGGCGGCTGTGCTACCATATCTTGAAGTACTTAAAGACCATCATGTAACATATTTTGTAGATGCCACACCCAATTACTTGGGAAGAGATGTAGTTCTTCTCGAAAAAATTGCAACCAAAACCGGCTTAAGAATTCTTACCAATACAGGCCTATATGGCGCACAAAAAGATAAATTTCTCCCAGATTACGTCAAAGAAAGTTCGGCTGAAGACCTTGCTAAAAAGTGGACCAAGGAATTTACTCATGGTATTGACAGAACTTCGATAAAACCAGGTTTTATAAAAATTAGCATTGATAATTCGAAAACCCTAAGCACTTCACATCAAAAATTAGTTGAGGCCGCAGCGCTTACCCATTTAAAAACAGGATTAACCATAGCTTCCCATACGGGAAAAGCAAAAGGATTATGGCCACAATTAAAGATTCTAAAGGAAAAGGGCGTCTCTCCAGAGGCCTTTATTTGGGTACATTCTCAAGAGGAAAACAACAACGACAGCTATCTCAAAGCAGCAAAAATGGGATGCTGGATAAGTCTGGATGGCTTAGGCTGGGAACTGGAAAATCATGTTGAGAAAATTCTATTCGCCAAATCAAACGGTATTCTGGACAGGATTTTAATTTCCCATGACGCTGGCTGGTACGATCCACAAAAAGAAGAACAATCCATTCAACCCTATACGGCCATATTTGAAAAGCTCTACCCAACACTTAAATCGCGGGGCTTCACGGATGAAGAGTTTAACGTATTGATGTCTGTCAATCCCTCAAAAGCATTTGGAATAGAAATCAGAAATCACCCATTTGATTAACCAAATGGATTAATAAAAAGCCAAAACTTCCCGTCTTGGCCGGCTAATGTTCATGGCCTCTACAAAGTTTTTTAATTTGGGTTTAGCTGCTACAGAATTCCACCTAATACGGATCAATATACTCCTTGTATAAAGTTGTGAACTTCATTCCTATAAAAATGCTTCAATGAATCCATCAATTCTACGGATAAAGGATCTAAACCACTCACTCTGGCATTGGCCGCTGCCTGCTCTGGGGAACTGGAACCAGGAATTACCGTGGAAACTGCTTCATGCTCCAAGATCCAACGCAAAGCCAGGTGCGCCATGGTCATTTCTGCGGGACAAAACGCCTTGATTTTATTGGCAAGTTCAACGCCCTTTTCAAAAGGAAGTCCCGCAAAAGTTTCACCGGCATTGAAAAATTTTCCACCCTGGTTGAAGTTTCTATGATCGGTTTCAGCGAACCGGGTGTCTTTTTTGAACTTTCCGGTCAAAAGCCCACTGGCCAAAGGCAACCTTACAATAATTCCAACTCCTTTAGATTGGGCTTTGGGCAATAGTTCTGATGTGATTTTTTGTCTGAAAATATTATAAATCACCTGGAGGGCAAGCAAGCCCTCCTGCTCAAGGCAAATCATGGCCTCCTCAACACTTTCAACACTGGCCCCAAAATGGGCAATCTTACCTTCTTTACGCAATGCGCGCAACCAGTCAAAAACCTCTCCATCCTCGAGAATTGCCTTGGGGACACAATGAAGCTGCAGTAAATCCAGGGTCTTCATCCCAAGACGATCTGCAGAACCTTCCACGGATTCACGAAGAATTTTTTCATTGAAATTATTCCCTACGCGAACAGATTTTCCAAATTTGGTGGCCACTTTGATATTAGCATTCGAAGTCCTCAGGAATTTGCCAATTAACAATTCACTTTGGCCCTCCCCATATTCATCAGCTGTATCAAAAAAGCGAATGCCGTTATCAACCGCAGCCTGAAGAATTTCCATGGCCGCGTCATCATCCATTTGAGTCCCCCAATTTTTGCCTCCAAGTTGCCAGCACCCTAGACCAATTTCGGTAACGTCAAATCCGTTCTTCCCTAATTTTCTTGTGTTCATTATAAACTATATATGGTTTTGTTCTCTATTGAAGCTCTTTTTTACTTAGACAGCACCAATTTTGTCTTCTTGTCAAGAGCTAAATCAAACCATAGGATAAGGTCTCTGGAATCCAGCGTATTTCGTACGGCATACCTGAACTTTTCTGATGGCAGTACTTCTTCCTCCAAGCTTATACGAGGTGTGACATCTCCCCAATTATGAATAATAAAAACCGGATTTACAAGCGGGGATTCCTTGTCCGCAGCAATTTCCATTTGTAATGTCTCTGTTGTTTGGGAATTACGGGTCATATGATAAGCTCGATCATTTCTGTTAAAGCCATCATAGCTAAAGGAATCATCCGATAGAGCAATTTCTGGAGTATTCAACCAAAATTTTGCGAATTGAACCAAATCTTCCATAGGGCCATCACTGAGTCCAAGAACAAAACGCCCTTCAAAGTCCCCTTCCTCATATTCTTTTTGTATTCCAGCCTTGGGCGATGTTATAGCCGAACTGGTCACCCTGTCATTTGCCAGCACAAATCTACCATCACTTGGAATTTGACTTACGGGCCAATGGTTTCTCCAGTGGAATTTGGAAAGGCGATAGTCAATTTCCTTACGCCCCCCACCATACGGACCAATACCTCCGGGTTCCTCATAAATAAAAAAGGGCTTTGTGTTCGACTTAACATTGATAATAGAAAGAACCTCATCATCTACCGAATTCTTGAATCTTCCTCCTTGTAATTGATCGGAAGGCCAGGTCTCAAAGGAATGACTACTGGTTTCCCCGTTGACATTGGCCAAGGTTACGGCAACCATATCAATATTGTCCTCTGGTCGTTCGCCCGGATTTGACAGTAAGGCTGGTTCCGTTATGCTGTAGCCATCGTCCATACCGTGAATACGATAATGCCTTATGGCGTATCCATCCGGATAAATGTAGTAGTACTCATCGGCCCAATCTCCCCAGTTGGTCACTGGATCTGTATTGGCAATGGTATAGTTAATATCCGCAAGGGCATAGCGCCAGTGAACCACCACACGTGCCATGTTGTTTTCAATTACCCGTA
Source organism: Flagellimonas algicola (assembly GCF_005937185.1). Taxonomy (GTDB): domain Bacteria; phylum Bacteroidota; class Bacteroidia; order Flavobacteriales; family Flavobacteriaceae; genus Flagellimonas; species Flagellimonas algicola. The sequence goes on from NZ_VCNI01000002.1 coordinate 330,128, forward strand.
CATGGCTGTATCGATTCTGCTTGTCGGACATATGTTCCATACAACCAAATTCACCAAAGGTTTCTGCACTCTGATCGGCAATCCATTTCCCATTTTCAGTAACTAGGTTCATATTGTAATTGGTCCCTTTCCAAAACACCATGGAATGCTTTTTTTTGTCAAAAGTCACTACTATGTCCGGGTACTGGTCATCCCTCCAGAGACGATCCCAATCTTCATCGTACTTTAGTTTGGTATAGAAAGCTCCAAATGCTGCTTCATCCAACTGTATCTCCGGGAGCCTTCTCCATGTTAACTGAGGAGCCTCCGAAGGTTTGATTTTTTGGTAATTCCCGTTCAGTTCATCTCCCGTCAAAACCTTGTTCCAAATTTTCAGCTCATCAATGATACCATCAAAAGAGAATTTTGCCGGAACGTTAACAAAGCCTGCCCTATTAAGTGAAGAGGGTGGCGAAGGTTGGTGGTTTCTTGCAATTTGCATAGGAAATTCTCGGTCGTATAGCAAATCTCCCTGTACTTTTAGGTACCCGGAGAGCTCCCCATTGATATACACTTTCATACCTTCCTCTGGATCAAATGTGGCAGCGATATGGGACCATTCCATAAAAGGGATGGTTGCTGTGCTGATGCATTCCCGCCATTGACGAGCTACCGCAGCATGCAGCCCAACACGGCCCTCGCCATCAATCCCAAAGAAAATACCTCTTTGCTTTTTATATTCCTGATTATAAATAGCGGACCAATTCCACGGATAGGCCTGGGGTGCGACCCATGCCTCTATGGTAAAGGGCCCTGATATGACAGGCGCCTCTTCCTCATCCCGAACAATGGATGTGGTAAATCCGTCACATTTAATGGCTTTACCCACCACCCCGGCAACCGATTTGTAATGGCCGTCAATTTGATCCACATAACCCGAAACCATGTCCTTGGTCCCTGGGGTATCCAAATCATCAAATGCCCAATAGGCAATGCCTTCATTTTGGATATTTTGTGCCACAACTGATAAACAATTGGACAGCACAAGAATGGCAACAAATAACAGTGTACGTACTTTCATAAAACTTAGTTTAACTGGGTTTAAAAGATTGTATACTTTGGATGGCAACAATTTGCTTGATTCCATAATGGAACTAAAGCAGTTTCAACCATCTATTCCATAATATTTACATTTTGGGATTCGACCAACTTGCGAAGATTGATAAGCGCATATCGCATTCTTCCCAGGGCGGTGTTGATTCCAACACCAGTGTTTTCCGAAATTTCGGTATAGCTCATTCCCCGAAAAATTCGCATCATTAAAACTTCCTTCTGATCATGATGGAGCTGTTCCACCAGTCTAATCAGGTTTTTGTCCAATTGCTGCTTTATGAGATTACTTTCCGCGTTTGGTTCGCCGTCTTCAATTACTGAAAAGATGTCAAAGTCATCCTTGCTCTCAAATATGGCCAGTCGCCTTCTTTTCCTTAAATAATCCACAATAAGATTATGGGCGATCTGCATTACCCATGGTAAAAATTTGCCTTGCTCCCTGTAATCTCCTCTTTTTAGCGTTTTGATAACCTTGACAAAAGTGTCCTGAAAAATATCCTCAGTAATCTCCCTATCCTTTACTTTGGAAAAAATATACCCCGAAATGCGACGATTGTGTTTATTGATCAATTGACCAAGAACCGCTTCATTTCCTTCCATATACTTTTTAACCAATACTTCATCCTTAATTTCCATAATCAAATAGCCGTCATTGTTTGGCCATTGAATTTTTATTTACTTTCTTATATTTTAAAAGTAAATAATAAATTGTTATTCAATGAACCTAAAATTAATAATTTTACCCTTAAGCTCTTTATTATTAAACTTTAACATTGTTATAATAAATAATAATACTTTTTTTCATACATTTACTATGTTATAAAAAGTCAATTATAACAGTGCAATTCTAGAGTCTTAAATTCTACAGAGACTTTAAGTTTAGTTAGTCAATTCTGATTGAGTTAGTGGTAAAAAGGGCATCGCGTTTACGATGCCCTTTTCCATGAACAACATTTGGGAAAATGTATATTCCCAAAAAACCACCGAACCATAATTAAAACAGCTCAGTAAGCTACTTACCCAACCTTGAAGTGGTCAAATAGCAAAAAAAAATGGATGCTTAAAATCAAGCATAGCCCAATCCCCTTTAGGATACTAATGGACCCTGATGGTTATGCTTTTTTTTGAAGTATTATTTGTCCGCCCGCACAACGGAATAATGAAGTGTTTTAGGTTGGTTTATCTCATAGATGGCATCAACCATGATTTTTGATTTGGTCTCCAATTCTTGGATAACCTTGGAAAATTTATCTTGGACATAACGTTCGTACCCTATCTCCCTAAGCCGTAAGTAACGCTGATGCTCAGGATCACCAGAAAGGTCTTCCTCTTCCTCCTCTTCTTCCATCAACTCAGGATTAGCCAGTCCCTTTCTCAACAACCATTCATCCCTGATTTTCTCGATTACCTCTTCATTTCGTTTCTTATTGAGCTCGGCCACCGCTAATGCCTGCCGGTACTGAGGAGTTCTTGGATTGTTTTGCAATTCCACTCCCTTGGCAAGGTCCATATGGGAATAGGTCCCAACAGTTATATTGTCGATGATTACATGGTAATTCCCGTATTCCAATCCGACCACACGGATAATCTCTAATCCCAGTCTTGAGTCGGCGTTGGTCAAATTATATGCATATTGGGCATCTGCTGGTACCACCCACGGTAAGGCGTTTGCTTTAAAATCAAACTCAAGGGCTTCAGATTTTTCATTGCTCAAAATCCCATTTTTGGAGGCATAGTTCCAAAGCCCCTCTTTTTTGACCACTTCAATTTCCGAGACCATAGTATCCACCCCCATACCCTCCAATAAGGCAACGGCCATAATCAATTGGCCATCATACTCAGGATGCACGGCATCAGGGATAAAGGTAAAATCCGCATCCTTTTTTCTTGCTTCTCTGGTGTAATGGGTAAGATAGCCATGTAAATCTGCGTACCCATAACCTCTTAAGTTTGCCTGCTCCAAACACCAAGCGCCAAAGTAGGCAAGAACGGCATCGTAATGCATATTGGGTATCTTTTCCTTATCTACCCAATTTTCCCCAAGTAAAGCTTGATGGGTATCAAAAATAGTCGGGGTAAGCAGCAATGGTTTGACCTGGGCATTCACCAACTTTTGGGTGAGTTCCAGCATATCCCTTTTGTAGGTATTGAAAATAGTATCGTTCCATCGCGCATATTCCCCATCATTCATTCCAATAAGAATACTTGCATATTTGGGCTGATGTTTTAACACATCTTCTTCCAAACGCTTAAGCACATCGCCAGCGAAGTCTCCCGAAACCCCGGCATTCACAATACTGAGCTTTTTATCAGGATACCTGGTATAGAAAAAATCCTCTACGTACTGTGTGTAGGCGCATTGGTGGGTTATACTATTACCGATAAAAACAAAAGTATCCCCATCTTCCAATTGAACCTTCTGCTGGGTGTTCTTAAAATTCTGAGCCCCTAGCTGCGTGGAAACAAGGGCAAGGGTGAAAAATAAGGTACTAATGTATTTTTTGCTGTATTTCATTTTACAAAGGCCTCAGGTGAATTTTGTTTTATCAATATTAATTCAATGACAATGCTCTGGATTCCCCCTTTTTGATTTGTACATCCCAAACTTGGTCCCCAAATCGAATTTTGGTCGTATGCTCCGTTTTTGAGCTAATGTTCAAATGGGTAGGTTTTCCATTTTGCCATTCCATATCCACAATAAATCCTCCACGGGCAGGTAATCCCTTTACCTTACCGTTGGGCCATTCCTTGGGTAACGCAGGAAGCAATACAATCTCCTCGGTAGTGGATTGAAGCAACATATAGGAGACCACGGCGGGCATGCCTCCGCTAATATCGAGGTTGAAAATCTCTTGTGGATCATGATAGCTCACAAAGGATGGGGTCCAATAAGAGTTTACCAGCCAACGGATACATTCGTAGGCCAGTTCGGCATCTTTCAAATGGGATGCGGCCATTCCCAGCTGTACCAAACCAAAGGCCATTTCTCCCCCTTCCCTGCCCCGTCTATATTCCATACGTGCCTCAATGGCATTTTTGGCGGCATCGACCAACTCCGGATTATTCTTGAAATCTTCATCCACGCCATCATAGAGTGGATACAAATGCGAAGCATGTCTATGCTCATTGTTGTTATCATAGGATGCCCAAATCCATTCTTTCAATTCACCCTTATCGTCAACGGCATAGTCTGGCAAATTGTCCAAAATACCTTGGTACTCAGCAATCTTCTGTATTGAAATATATCCTTGATTGGCCAAAGTGATCAGATTCCTCAAGAGTTGCTTCATGGACGCCACATCCATAGTGGCATTTATAGCAACTGGATGTTTGTCCAATGGCCCAACTTCGGGCGAATACGAAGGAACAAACATGTATTGTCCATCTGCCGACCGATACAAGATCTGACTCAAGAATTCATAGGCCTTGAGCATAAATGGCAATGCCTGTTCCTTTAGGTAGTCCTCGTCCATGGTATACAGCCATTTGTCATAATGAAAATGTGCTGCCCAAGCCGTGCCAGCATACCAATAGATATGGGGGAAATATTCTGAATAATGGTACACACTACCAAATTCACTTGCCCTGGATGGCACATAGATGCCGTCCAATCCATAAAGGCCTTTGGCATTTTTCTCAAAATCCGCCAACATATCATCCATCATTTGCAAATACGAATCCGTAAGTTCTCGCAAATTGGTATTTAACCCGGATGCAATTACCGATGGGACATTCCCGTTCAGGGTAAAATCCCCCGACCATGCTGGCCGCCAGGTACCTCCCCAAATACCCTGTAAGGCTGGAGGGGTTTCCCCAGTACTGCAAATCACATTATATCTGGAAGCTTCTACGGTTTGAACCACCAATTCTGAATTAGTGGCCTGAAATGTGGAGGAGCTCAAAAGCGCTTCGGAAGTGATATTTCTTCTGTCAGTCTCACCCAACTGAAAACTAAAGCGGTTAAATAATTCCCCATGGATTTGGGCATGTGGTTCCAAAAGAGTATCATAGGAAGACCCTAATGCATCCAATTTTTTCTTCAATTTGATGGATTGCGAGCCCTCTTCTTTTTTATAGTTCAATTTAACTGTGGATAACACCAAAATCTCATCAGCATTCTTTACCTGGATGCTGTTTCCATCTACCTTCAGAGAACCATTCCGTGGCATAATCTTGGATACCACCGTGTACGATTTCAATGATCCTTCCCATTCCCTTTCAAAGGTTGTCTCATAGGACAAACAATCACTTTGCGCCTTTATGTCCAATTTCGAAACAAATTCTGTTGGATCAAAAGCATCTTCCTCTTCTTCTGCTTCGGGCAAGGGCAATTGGTTCAAGTTAAACTTGTAATTGAGTTTGCCAGCAGTAAGACTTTGAATGTGCAAAACGGCAACACTGTCAGTACGGGAAACAAAGGCTCTTCGAGAGATAACTTCATTTTTAGTCCCATAGTTAACCGTTATTTCTCCGGTTTCGTAGTTTACCTTTCGGGAATATAGGTCATCCTTAATTGGATTTAGGTTCTCCAATTCCAGTTGGCAGGCCGGGATATGGGGATTGGTCCAAATAAATTCGTCTTCTATTCCAATTTTTACCCCCTCTTCCACGGCAATCATGGAAGCTTCTTGCTCCCTACCTTCTAAAACAAGTTCCCGGATTTCAGCCAACCGACTCCCCAAATTTGGAGCATCATAAGGAGGATATTCCGGCATAAACAATTTCTCATGGCTAATGACCATTCTATCTTTATGAGGATTGCCCGGGATTAGAATCCCTAGCGTCCCATTTCCGCTGATGGCGGATTCCTCCCATTTGGAAGCTGGTTTATCGCTTATAAAACCATGTTGAGGGTTTTGGTCAAAAACGTAAGCAATGTCCAATTGCTTTTCTGAGTTGCAAGACACAAGAGCCGCTCCCACTAGAATGGCCATAAATCTCTTTGCGTTCATGTTGTATCGTATCTATTTGGTTAACTATTGACTTTAAAAAGCTGATTCATTTGTTCCTGGTATGAAGAAAAGCACCACACCACTTAATTTTAAATGGCATGGTGCAACGTTACTTCAACATGGTTTTCCCCAAACAATCCATAAAAGGGAAAACAAAATCCAAGGAACTATTTTTTAATTGGCCTGGTTAGGTCTTAGATTCGCATTGGTATCCAGTTCACTCTGGGGAATACCCGCTACTTCATCCTGACCATCTGTAAAAGTGCCAAAATTGGCATCCTCTGCCTGTTGCGCATTGTTATACTTGCCGTATCTTTTCAAATCAAAGAACCTCCAATTCTCGCCTGACAATTCCAGAATACGTTCTTGCTCCAGTTGATCCCGAAAGGCACTCTGGCTGTCTGCAGCTCCAGGGTAGGCATCCAACAAAGCCGGTCTTTCCGATCTGGCCCTTACTTGATCCACATAAGTAACCGCTTGTGCTGTATTGCCCGCAGCATTTAGGGCCTCGGCATACATCAACAAAACATCTGCATAGCGTATTACTATATAGTCCGTACCTCCATCGGCCAAAATGGTCATAAAGGTTGGAAGTCCAGAACTTGGATCAACATTGTTGGCCGTGTGTTCTTGTTCCGAATATTTATAGAACCCTGTAAGCAAATTCTGGTCGGGTGCCTCATCCGCCCATGCTTGCCCGCTCAAACCATAATAGGTCAATTCCGAACCTGGGTAAATTATCGTTTGATCCATTCTTGAGTCCTTACTTCCCGTGGCATCCTCTTCCCTATTGAAAGCATTGAAAATCATATTGGAACATTGGATATCCCCAAAGGCGCCTCCTTGTTCAGAAACACTGAAAATTTGGTGACGTCTGTTGGAATCCGTCTCGTTCGTGGGACCGTCCTCAATAAAGTTAACTAAAAACACAGCTTCTGGGTTCACGGTGCCGGTTTCCATAAAATTATCAGCATAATTCGCCAACAAACTATATTGCCCCGAATCAATAACTGCTTTTAACAAAGGCTCAGCCTCGGCAAAACGCTGTTGTTGAAAATAGGTCTTGGCCAGCAGTGCCTGCGCAGCACCTTTGGTAGCACGTCCATAATCATTTTCCGACCAACCCAAGGGAAGCTTATCAATTGCAGAAAGCAACATGGATTCAATCAAGGCGTAAATCTGCCCATCCTCAGCTGTGGAGGGTCTGTCACCAGGATTTTGTACGCGATCAACATACGCTACATTCTCTCCAAAATATCCTACCAAATTAAAGTAGGCCAGTGCAATCAAAAATTCGGCTTGTCCAGCAATGGCGGGTTTATTAAATCTTGGCTCGTTTTCCAAAACTTGATACGCCCTACTAATCATGGTATAATTGCTTCCCCAGTGTGGACCTCCAAAGGCATCGGTATCCGAAAGAGTGAAGCGCACCAAGGCATTGAATTCAAATGGATGCTCATTGGTACCTTCATCCGAAAGCCCCGAATAGATGATATGAAGGTTCTGTCCGTACATGGTATCAAACTGCAATACATCATAAGCTGCAATGACACCCTGGTCCAGTTGCGATTCTGTTTGCCAGAAAGTGGACTCCGATACTTGGTTTGGATCTACTTGGTCCAACTCGGAACAGGCAACCAACGAAAAGGTCAATGCAAAAGCGTAAACTAATTTTATCTTATTTTTCATCATCATTTTTTTATAAAGAAACATTTAAACCTAACGCTATAGATCGAACCACTGGGTATCCCAGTTCAGCTTCACCAGCCGTAAAGAAACCACCTTCAAACTCTGGTTCTATGCTTGTGAAATCCGTCCACGTGAACAAGTTCTGTCCTGAAATAAACAATCTTAAATTATCTACATCTTTCCAAGGAACCGTATAACCAATCTGCAGATTTCTCAGTTTTACAAAACTGCCATCCTCTACATACAAGGTACTTGCTGCGTAATTCCCGTGATCGCCAGCTGTCTGAGGCCTTGGATGGGTTCCAACCCCATTAATGTATGGATTATAATTGGCCGGATAATTGCTCGCGATATCCGCATGCAATCCTTGAATAGGCCCATTCAGTACATCTCTTCCAAACAAGCCCGAAAAGAATGCAGTGAAATCCCAATTTTTATATGCTGCTGTGAAATTTAATCCAAAGTTGACAGTCGGTAAGGTATTCCCCACGGCTACCCTATCATTCTGATCGATAATATTGTCTCCGTTCACGTCCCTGTATTTGGCATCTCCCACAATGGGTTCAAACTCTCCCACCATAAATCCAGCTGGTAGGGCGGCAATATCCTCTGAAGTGTACAATCCTTGGTAGTCCCAAACAAATAATCTTGCTCTTGGAGATCCTACTGATGTAATAGAGCTTCCAACAATACCCGTAAAACCGGCAGGAACACTTTTTACCGAGGTCTCCGTTGCAAATGCATTGGCACTGATGCTATAGGTAAAATCCCCTTCAAGCTTTCTAAACGTTAGTGCAGTTTCCCAACCTTTACGTTCATTGGTCACGGCATTTAATCTTATAGTACTGCCAAACCCAATACCGGCTGACGCGGGAACAGGAACATCGGCCAACAAGTTTTCAACCTCACCAAAGTAATAGTTTCCTTCAAAGGCCAATTTTCCATTAAACATTTCCAAATCCACACCAAAGTTATACTCACTCACCCTGGCCCAGGTCAAATCCGGGTTCCCTAATGCAGCATCCCTTGTTGCACCTGCCGCTGCCGTTCCTGTTGGACCTAGGTTATAGTTGGGTCCTCCAGCGCCTTGGGAAATTCCTGTGGTTCCGATATAGGGATTATCCCCTGCATCATTGTTCCCAACCTCCCCGTAGGCAGCCCTAAGCTTTAACTGGGAAATGGCATCAACGTTAAAGAAGGCTTCATTGTGTACGTTCCAACCTATATCAAGGGATGGAAATACATCATCCCTGTTCTCTCCAAGAAATACAGAATAACTATCGCGGCGAACAGATGCCTTCAACAAATATCGATCATCAAAATCATAGGTGAATCTCGATAGTAATGAGTGTGTCGCCACTGTTGACCTGCTGCTTCCCACAGTTGGGATTCCAGTTCCTTGAGGTGTTGCAGCCGAGACTTCAAACAAACCTGCTTCGAATGCATTGAGGGAATTATCAAATGCGATGGAAGTGCCAAAAGAGGTTTCCTCCAAATCATTGAATGCCCCCATAAGTGAAAAGGTATGTTTACCAAAGGTTTTCTCATAGGTAAGCCTATGTTCAATATAGGTAGTCTGGTCCTCCGAATCAGCTACAGATAAAGCTGAACCTACTAAGGTGGTACGACGAATCTGATTACGCGGGTTAAAGAGCTTGTTATAGCTTGTTCCCCGTTCTATTCCCAAACTAAAGTGGTAATTCAAACCGTCAAAAATGGTAAAGTCTGCATAGACATTTCCTAATATGTTGTGGGTCTCCGTGGTGTTTTTGTACAGGGCCGCAAATCCAATAGGGTTGACCATAAAGCTCAAATTATTGGTATCTCCATGACCATAGCCACTAATTTTGGTTGGATCAAATACCGGAATAACAGGAAGAGCATCTATGGCAGTAGGAACGGCTAGACCCGCTGCAGCCGCATTGTCCTCTTCTGCTCCACCGCTTAAGCGAACTCTATTAAAGGCAACATTCTGCCCTACTGTAAGACGATCCTTGATAACTTCAAAGGAAGAATTCAATCGAATCCCCGATCTATCAAATTTCGGTCCTGGAACGGTTCCATCTTGATAGGTATGGTTAACCCCGAACAACACCGTGAAACGATCACCTCCTCCAGAAACGTTGGCGTTAAAATCTTGAAGGGTGGCTGTTCTGAACACTTCGCTTTGCCAATCTGTATCAATACCTGGTAGATTAAAGGCGTGGGCAGGCTGAAGTCCGCTAGCGTTGGGCGAATCAAAGGCTGCCCTAACAATTCTGGCCCAACCTTCAGCATTGGTCATATCAAGTTTTTCAGCAATTTGCTGAAAACCGGTGGTTACATTGGCACTAACACGAAGCTTTCCTTTTTGCCCCTTTTTAGTTGTAATCACAATGACCCCGTTACCAGCACGTGAACCGTATATGGCAGCGGAAGAAGCATCTTTAAGAATTTGGATGTTTTCCACGTCGTTGGGATTGATCGTAGGTGCTCCTGAAAGAATAACCCCATCCACCACATACAGCGGGTTGTTGTCATCAAAGAATGCCGAACCCCTAATCCTGATATCACCAATGGATCCCGGCTCACCATTGGCCACAACGGTAACCCCCGCAGCCCTACCTTGAAGTCGGTCGGTAATATTGGTGTACTGACTTTTTTCTGTTTCTCCTACATCGATAATGGAAACAGCCCCTGTCAAGGAACTTTTCTTTTGTTTACCATAACCAATCACCACTACTTCATCCAAAACATTTTGATCTGCTTGAAGACTAACATTGATTGTGGTTCTTGCCCCTACAGGTATGTCTTGGGTGACAAATCCCACAAAGCTAAAGGTTAAAACTGCATTGGAATCGCCTACCACGATGCTGTAGTTTCCATCAAAGTCGGCCACCACACCATTGGTTGTGGATTGCTCAACTACCGTGGCGCCAGCAAGTGGCTGTCCATCTGCATCGGTAATTGTACCTGTAATTGTATTTTGGGCGATTGCACTTGACTGCAGCCCAACTATCAGCCCCAGAAATAATAGGGCACTCTTAAATCTTATTATATATTTCATTTTAATCTCTTTGTTATGCGTGAATTATTCCTTGATGCCCAATCGTACATCGTCAACGTTGAATGAATTTCCTGAAGCTTCCGTATTAAATCCGATGGCGAATACGGCGGACAAATCAGCTTCAATGTCCAAGTCGTCAAAAACAGCCTGCAAGTCTTCCACCACTATAGTGTTAAAGCCAGGGTTGCCCAGAACTACGTCTTCACCCAAATCTGCCATGGTAATGGAGAATTCCTCCCCAGCACCAAAGAATATGTTCACGTTTGTAGCATCGTTCACGTTCGCATAACTAAACTCGAATCTCGGTTGGTTAGAAATATCAAGTTCTTGAGTGAACAGTTCAATCCCGACCCAATCGCCTGAAGATGGACCAATCAAAGCAGAACCACTGCTAATAAAGCTACCTTCTGAATATATGTCGTTCACTTCTTCTACAGCACCTTGCATCTGCTCTGTAAAACCTCCATCTGGCACATCGAAATTAATTTCAAGAGCATATACCAAATCAACTCCTTCTTCTACCGATACGCCTATAGTGGTACTCACCGCATTCCCGTTGGAATCTGTGACGTCAACGCTAATAACCGCAGTTCCGATGGAAACAGACCGTAAGGTTAATATAGAACCGTTAATACTGGCTTCTACCACACCCGGGTCACTGGAATTAACAACAAAGGACAAGGCATCGTTTTCCTGATCGTTTACATTGGTAGATAGATCAAACGTTTTTGGTCCGCTTATTTCTTTTAGGGTTTTGCTACTAATCGGGGTCACTTGGGGAGCCTGATTAATAATAAGTACTTCTGGAAATTCAACCTCAATTGGGTTCTCACACGAAGAAAAGCCCAAAATCAGAATCAGACCCATCAAAGTAATTTTTCCAATAATTTTTTTCATGAGTTATTTAGTTAATTGTTGTAAAGTTCGGATAAATGTATAAAAATTATTTTTACTTTTTAAAATTTAGTAAGTAAGTTTTGTTAAGTTGGCAATACGCACTTCACCCATTTTGGTTTTCGATCAGCCCGACCCCTATATTTTATAGGGCAGTTCCCAATTATTAAACCAATTATGAATTCAGTATTTTTTCATACTACATTTTACACATTTAACAAATCAATCGACAAAATTTAAGCTAATTCCTACTTTACCACATGGTTTGTTAAATCTCAATCGCAACTTATTTTACACCTTTCAATGTTACCTTAAGCGCAAAAACAACACCTATTATCATTCTGTTCGTTGTTTAGTATAGGTTGATCTCTCTAAAATATCTGTTTTAGCTTAAAAATCATATAAATTAAATAACTTACTTTTGAACTTTTACTAAGTTGTATCCTTTTAATAGAGATCAATAAGAATTCCAAAAGACAAACCTATGAGATTAGTGCGCAATACAGCCTTACTATTGGCGACCTTTATTCTTTATAGCTGCAATGAAAACCGAAGCAATGAAGTGGTCCAAATCCAATATTATGAATCCAATTGGGAGTCGCTCTCCCAACATCAAACCCCAGAATGGTTAAAGGATGGTAAGTTTGGTATTTATACCCATTGGGGCATCTACTGCTATTCCGGAATCAATGGAAATGTTACCTGGAACTCGAGTGTGGCGTATATGAATCCTGAAAGTGAATGGGGACAAGATTTTGAACGGGTGCATGGCAAGCTTACCCCCGATTTTGGCTATAAGGACCTAATTCCCAAATTTACCGGCGAGAAATTTGATGCAGATGAATGGGCGGATTTATTTGCCAAGTCAGGCGCCAAATTCGCCGGGCCTGTGGCAGAACATCACGATGGCTTTGCCATGTGGGATAGCCAATATTCCAAATGGAACGCCGCCCAAATGGGACCCAAAAGAGATGTGGTGGGCGAGCTGGGCAAAGCCATTAAAGCCAAAGGAATGAAATTCGTCACCGCTTTTCATCACTCGGCCAATTGGTACTTTTTCCCTACTTGGGATAAAACCAAGGATTCAAGCAATCCCGAATTTTCTGGCCTTTATGGCCCAATTCATGAAGAAGGCGATGTGCCCACCAAGGAATATATGGAGGAGTGGAAAGGGAAGTTGATCGAGGTGGTGGATAATTACCAGCCAGATTTTGTGTGGTTTGATTTTGCGCTGGACATTATCCGGGAAGATTATGTAAAAGACTTCGTGACGCATTACTACAACTCTGGATTGGACCGCAACGAAGAGGTGATCATTTCATACAAGCACCATGACCTACCTCCTGGGGTGGGACTCTTTGATTTAGAATTGGGCGCAGCTTCCAAATTAACCCACTACGATTGGATAACGGATACCACTATTGACAATGGGCCATCATGGGGCTACAGACCTAATTTGGAATATGAACCCGTAAACAACCTCATCGATAATTTGGTATATCGGGTGAGCAACAACGGATACCTATTATTGAATATAGGACCAAAATGGGATGGAACTATTCCCGAAGAAGCCAAAAATGCCCTATTGGGCATGGGGAATTGGCTAAAAATCAATGGTGAGGCCATCTATGGTACAAGGGCTTGGACCAAATCGGGAGAAGGACCTGGAAGCGAAGAAACCGAAGAAGAATATGAAGTGGTGGACGATCTAAAAGACCTGAATCCAGATGAAGAGGACGAGGACGAAGGCATGGATTTTGGAAAAGAGGACATCCGATTCACCACTAAAGGCAATGTGCTGTATGCAACCATACTGGGTTGGCCCGGTGATTCGGTGACCATTAAATCATTAGTACGGCATTCAGGCGATACGAAAGGCAAAAAAGCCTGGGGCTATGTTGATTTGGACGAGGATGCACAAAATCACATTTCGGGCTATTACCTTTACCCAGATGAAATTGAATCCATAACCATGTTGGGCGACGGAAATGCGTTGGACTGGGAACTCGTCCCTGCTGTGGGACTCAAAGTGCAAATGCCCAAGTCCCGCCCCTGTGAATACGCCTATGTGCTTAAAATAGTTCGCAAATAGAGCATAAATGTAAAGGTGAGTTCAGAAACTATATGTTAATATTTATTAGTTTCTAACTTTAATTTAGTAAGTTTGGAGACAGCGGATTCCGCACAACTTAATTTGGTAAGGAAAGCGCTGAAAGAATACAACTATATGTAATTGGAAAAATAAAAAAGATGAGAACTAAATCCTATGCGATAGCCATTGCGCTATTTCTAATTTCCTTGACCTACTCCTGGAGCCAGGTCAACCCAATCCAGCACTTCGATTTTGACAAGATCAGGGTGGAACGGCAAAAGGCCAATTTGGAAAGAGGAGAAACCTATGTGCCCAAGGAGGTATTTGCTTATGTTACCGAAGCAAGTGGAAAAGAACACAATCTAAATGGAAAATATTACAAAAGCGTTCCCGGTGTAAAGGGAAATGCTGTTTTGTTGGACGGATACACTGCTTACGTAAACATTGAGGAGGAATTTGATGAGGAAGCTGACGCAGCAATTCGCGATGAACTTACAGAATTTACTGTTGAAAGCTGGGTGGCCCTTGGTGCCTATCCTAAAAATTTCTGTTCCATATTCAATCACCGAAGACCTTTATCCGACGGCTCCACTGAAGGTTACAGTCTGGAATTGGATTCCTGGGGAAGACCTGTTCTAAAGTTGGGAACTTATGAGGGAAAAATGGAAACGGTGATGAGCGATAAACAGTTGGAACTCAATGCATGGACCCATGTTGCAGGAACCTATTCACCAGCAGGTGGAATGACCCTCTATATCAACGGGGAACAAGTTGCCAATAGAAAGTTTGAAGGCACCTTCTCCACTATCAATTACCATGGTGATGTAGAAAAGCTAATAGGTAGAAGCAGGGTAGCCGCCAGACCTACTGGAACCATTCGGCCTGAAGGTACCGAAAAGTCATTGACCTATTTGGACGGGATTCTAGATGAACTAAAATTATATGATAAATCTTTGGACGCAAAAACCATTGCTACGGCCTACAAAAAGGAATCGAAATCATTGAGCGCACCTGCCCTCCCGAAAAGAAAATTCCCATCCGGGCCACAATCTCCCGGTGTTTTTAGAGCAGTTAATACTACCTTGGAATATTACCCTGGATGGGATGCCCCATGGGCCGTGGACAAACATGCGGATGTTGTGGTACAATTTGATGAAACGGATTGCAAGTTCGTATTCTGGAGAGGCACAGGCTATATCCCCAGCTGGGTAAGTGAAAATGGTATTTTCTTCAACAATGGTTTTAATGAAGGCTGGAATGACCATGGAAGTTGCGAGCCGATGTCGGACAAAAAAACCAAATACTCCAGCGTAAAGATCATTGAGAGTACTCCCGCCCGGGTGGTGGTACAATGGCGCTACGGATTGGTTGATGTGGTTGGGAACTTCGCTTTTGAAGATCCACAGACCGGATGGGGCGACTGGACCAATGAAACCTATACTATTTATCCAGACATGTCCGCGGTACGTGAAGATGTTCTGCTTAGTAATGCTCCCAACGCTGCCCATGAATGGCAGGAGAGTATGGTGGTCATGGAACCTGGTCAAAGGCCTGAAAGTGTATTGGAATTTGAAGCCCTTACCGTATCCAACATTGGTGGTGATAGTAAAACCTATTCTTGGGAGCACCAAGCACCCCCTTTATGGCCTCCGTATCCGCAAAACATCACCAATCAGATTGTAAACACAAAATCGAAATACAAGCCTTTTTCATCCCTTCGTCCACAAGATATTGCAGGTGGGATCAACGGTGGCCAACCCGCCAGTATGGATGTTTATGCAGGGGAGTTACGAAGAAACATCAGTGTATTCCCATGGTGGAATCACTGGCCTGTGGCAACAAGGCCCACCGACGGTAGATTTGCCATGGTAGCGGATCGCGGCTCCCATGCCTCTCTGTCCCATTACTTCTGGAATGCCTATAAAACAACGGATCGTTCCATGACCAAGATCATGCTATGTGGAATGACGGACCAAAATATTGAGACCGTGGTCAAACAAAATAAAAGTTGGTCCAATCCCGCTGCCATTTCATTGGGAGATAATGCTTCCAAGGCCTATTACAAGCCGGAGGAAAAAGCCTATACAATTGCACTTGATGATCAAGTACCTTCTTTGGCCATTACTTTGGATGCTTCCAAGGAGTCCCCGGTATTGAATCCGGCTTTTGTGGTTGAGAATTGGGGACAGCGAAATCTCTCTTCCATAGAGGTAAATGGAGAGGCCTTAAATGCTAAAGATGGTAGATACGGATTCAAGAACTCCCTCAACAGCGTTGACCTCATCGTATGGGTAAAAGCAGAATCAGATGCTCCAATCACTATTGATATAGCAGCTCAAAACTAGGTCCAAGGCAAAATTTGAACCAGTATTTTCAACCCCGTTGACACTTTTTACAGGATGTAGACGGGGTTCTTTTTTTTTATGGTTAACCCAATATCGCTCCTTTGCCTGCCCAATTTTCCACTCATTCAAGGCATAAAATCTTTCCCAAACCATCCGAACGCCTTCATTTTCCTGCCTTAATAACTACAGGAATACTGTTCTCTGGTCAAAAAAACCTTGTTAACTATTCATGTAGGGTAAAATAAACAAAATGGTTGTGCTAAGAATCCCTGGAAAGTTTATCCGATAAATTGGAAATGGCCTTCTATAATTTGGCGAGTTTGATTGATCTAAAACTAACCTTATATCTTGATTCTGGATGAATTTGAAACCCAATAAATCCTGATTTTTGTATGGAAGAATCTGATTCATACCAATCAACGGTTTTTATCCCATTTAACCAATGTTGAATGTGGTCTCCTTGAACACGGATGCGGACATGGTTCCAACCTTTTTTGTTATACAATTGTTTAATAGCTGATTTGTCAAGGTCACTTACACTAAGTTGTCTGCCATAGGGATCGTGCAGTTCTCCCCACCAAAGTTCCTTCTCTCCAGCCCATCCCCCTAGATCGAACTCATATCCTAACACTTGTTTTTCGGCATTCCATTTTCCACGATAGTACACTCCTGAATTTCGGTTACCATCCCCCTCAAGCTTGCACCATAAAGTCAGCTCAAAATTTTCAAAGGCCTTCTCGGTGATCAGCCAGGATGGGTCCTCCGGATTTCGCTTGGATATGGTTGCGCCGACCAACATACCGTCTTCTACCTTCCACCACTGATTTTCTCCCTTCCATCCTGTTAAATCTTTCCCATTAAACAATGAAATTGCAGTTCCATTTTGGTCAGATCTATGCTCTTGGGCGACACCCATAAAACTGGATACCATCAACACTGCCAAAAAAGCTGATAAAACCGAATTTATTACTGACTTTCCCATCTGGTTAAATTTTAAGTTGTGCATCTCTATTTTCCAAATTCCGAGAATACTTCCCGAACGTTGGACAAACTGATCTTCATAGCTTCCATAGGAGCCATGGTATGCGGGGTTTCATCATCCACCGCCTGCTCCAAGACCAGTGCAGGCCGTTGTCCGTTTTGAAGTAGTAAATCGGCAATATGACCATAATCAATATCACCCTGCCCGAAGGTTTCTGCCCATACCCCATCAACAGTTTGTCTCAAGTGAAGCTCACCAATCCTGCCCACATAGGTCCCAACAAGGTCGTACAGCGTCTGCAGCGAACCTGTGCCTTTATAAATCCAATCGGCATCTACACAAAGTCCCATATTTTCAGGTTGAGTACCATTTAAGGCATGTAGAAATTCCTTGGCATCGTTTTGCATTTCAATCTCATGATTGTGGAATAACATACGTATCCCCATTTTGCGAAATCCAGCCCCCAAAACATCAAGAGCCTTGGTTTGGATGATCAGTTCGTTATCCGTTTTATGTTCCACAGGACCCTCTTCCTTGGCTTCCGGATTCACCACAATAACATTTACTCCCATTTGCTTTAGCCGTTTTCCAATTTTTAGCAATTTAGAAATATGGCGTTCGGCCGTGTCTTCCAAATGCAAGGTTGGACTGGCAAACATGGAAATCGGTTTTAATTGTGCTTTTTGAATTTGGGAAAAGGTCTTCGGAAATCCCTGATGCATTTCCATAAGAACTTCCATACCATGCAAGGTGTTTGGCGCCAGCTTGTCCAGCGATTTGGCCAAATCCTTGTGCCACTCCTTCCCTTCCCTATCAAAATAGGTCAGCCAAGTAAATTCTTGGCAATATACTGGGAGTGCGCTGTCTTTTAAATTGTGGGATATCGCATCCCAAGGAGCCATTAGGCCCAGGGCCGACACCATTGTTGCATTCTGGATAAATCTTCTTCTTTCCATGATTATTATGTTGTTTCCAATTGCAGTTTAATACTATTGTACGGTTCGATTATTTCTGCAGAATTGCATGGGCAAAACGCTGGGCCATCTTCTCACTTCCTTGCACATTTGGGTGCCAGGCATCTTCAAGGTCCGCAGCTGAAAATCCGGTATTGCAATCGACCAATACGATTGGTGATTGGTTTGTATTCAGCTCGTTGGCCAAATTGGACCATCGTCCATTAATTTGGGCCACCAAATCATTTTGTGTTGGAAATTCGGTATTCAAAGGAATGATTTGCGCCAAAAGTATTTTTACATTGGAATTCTTGTTTCGAAGCGCTTGAATTATGGTACGCATACTTTGTTCCACATTTTCCAAGGTTGCGGCATCTTCAAAAATTACCTCAGCATCATTGGTGCCCAAATGCACCAGTACCACGTCTGGCGCAACCGCCAAGTCGTTCATCCAAGCATCAATCTGGTTATTGGCAATATCAATAGCGGTGATTCCGCTCACCGCTTGGTGTTTGTTATTAAATCCTTGCCCTTTATATCCCGGTAATCCATGGTCGGCATCACCACGATTCCCAATAAAAACGTGTTGATATTCGGCATCCACCAATTTCTTCCAAAGTGGATATCTATAATATTCTCCTTCTGTAATGGAGTTGCCCAAGGAAAGGATTTTGACCGTTGTTGCCGTAGGCCCCGGTTCTTCTCTACTTAATTTCTTGTCTGTGGAACAATTCAGTAAAAAGAACACAGACAAAACGTAAACTAACTTCTCCATAGGGCCTTTGGTTTTTTATCTTGGTCTAGAGCTTCCCTTTCTATTCACATCCCAAAACAGCTTGGATAGCGCTTGGACAATTTCCGGATGCTGATTCATTAGGTTATTGGTTTCCGCCAAATCATCCGCAAGATTATAAAGGGCAGTGGGCTTAAAATGTTCTTCAGTAGCCTCTTCTATAGATTCTTCCAAATCGAAAACGAGTTTCCAATCCCCTTTTCGGGTAGCGTACCCCAAATGAATATAAGAATCCCGAACAGGGCCATTCGATTGCTCACCATATAAAACTGGGGCAAAATCAAAACTGTCCGGCGCATCATCATCGCCCAAGGACGATTCCAGCACACTAGCCAAGGTGGCATATAAATCAACTTGACTTATCAATTCGTTACTTACCGAATTGGATTTTATTTTGTTCGGCCACTTTACGATAAATGGCACGCGGTGACCTCCTTCTTCTATCCAACCTTTATATCCTTTTAGGTTTCCGGCGGATTTATGTCCATCATAAGATTCCCTGGGGCCATTGTCACTAGTAAAAATTACAATGGTGTTGTCCTCGACCCCCAAGTCCTCGATGGTTTTGGTAATCTGACCAACGCAATAGTCGGTTAGAACAACCAAATCCCCTCTTGGGCCTGCATTGGATTTTCCTTTAACAAATTCAGCAGGTGACCACGGAATGTGGGGTAAGGAAAGTGGCAAATACACAAAGAAGGGTTTTTCTTCCGCCACCGTGCGCTTCATAAACTGAATTGCTCGATTGGTGAATGTTGTATCTGCTTTTTCATGCTCCCAATCATGTGCTGCCAGCACATCTTTGTAGTGGGTTTCCTTGGTCTGCCAGTTAAAATCACCAGGTACGTTGATGTCTTTAAGTTCTTTTAGAGGCAAGCCATGCAGCTTGTTTCGATCAATAAAGGCGAATGGTGAATCGTCGCTGGTGCAGCCTGATGTGCCAAAAAAATAATCAAATCCTTGATCCATTGGAGTCGAAATTAGGGGCGCTTCAAAATCTACATTGGATTCCTCCGGCTCTGCGTTTGGATCTTTAAATGTCCAATCCATCCCCACGTGCCATTTCCCTATAGCTGCGGTCTTATACCCGTTGTCCTGAAATAAGTTCCCCAAGGTATTTTCGTCTTTTGCAATAATCGGTGCCCCATACCCTTCTTGCAGTTCCACAGTATTGGTGGATCGCCAACAATAATTCCCTGTCAAAATGCTGTAACGGGATGGTGTACAATAGGATGCCGGGCTGTGGGCATCTGTAAATTTCATGCCTTCAGATGCCAGTTGGTCTATATGGGGCGTGTTTATTTTTGATTCAGCATAGTAACTGCTTACATCCCCGTATCCCAAATCATCTGCATAGATGATGATCACATTGGGTTTGCTAGCGACCTTATTGATCGTTACTTCTTCCTGAGTCTTTTTGTCATTGCTCTTTTTGCACGAATGCACTTGTGTAAAAACCGCAATTACCAAGAGGGTTTGAAACATGCATTTCATTCTTAATTTCATTTACTTGTTTTTAGTCTTGACTATTCCCAATCTTTAGATTGAGCACCTTATTTAAGATAAGGGAGAAGGCACCCATCAGAGCAGCATTCTCCCCAAAAGTCGATTCCAAAATCTGGATTTCCCTATTTAATTTCCCCATCGCATGTTTCTCCAGTTCAACCTTTAGTTTGTCCGTTAAAAACTCCTTGGCCCCGGTAAGCCCCCCAGATAAAACGATGCATTCCGGATTGAACAGTTTGACCATGGTGTCAACACCAATTCCAAGATAGGATACAGCCTTATCGTATATTTCCAAAGCAATCGGGTCACCCGCCATGGCCGCTTTAGTTACCATTTTAGCGTCTACCTCCCCAGCATTGGACTTTACCATTTTTGCCAATAATCCAGGTTCGTTGGACTCCCTTAGTCTTTTGCTGGCCATTTGGGCTATGCCATAACCCGAGGATAAGGCCTCCAGGGTACCCGAAAGCCCAGACCGCCCTTCTGACGCTATATTTTGGTCCACAATGATATGCCCCAACTCCCCGGCATAACCGTCCACACCGGAAAAAGGTTTTCCTTTGGCAATAATCCCGGCTCCAATTCCATAGCCCAAGTTCACGGTAATAAAGTTTTGGCAGTCCTTGCCAATCCCATACCACAACTCGCCTAGGGCTGTTAAGCGCGAAACATTATCATAGAACACTGGTAAATTGGTAAGCTGTTTGAGCGATTCCCGAACATTTACATTTTTCCATTTAAAAACTGGGGAATATTCCACTATCCCTGAGTTCTTATTGACCAATCCAGCAACGGCAAGTCCCACGCCCAATACATCTTTTCCCTTAGCCAGTTCACGGGATGTTAAACTATCAATTAGCCCACCAATCTGCTCCATGACCTTATCAAAACCTTTATCTATCTTGGTAGGAATTTCCCGTTCCATGATAAATTCACCATCCAAATTGGAAAGGACACCTCGTATAAAAGTGGTTCCCAAATCGATACCCACCACATAGTTCTCCTTGGAATTAAATTGTAGGATCTTTGGCCTTCTTCCACCACTTGATTCTCCTTTTCCAATAATGGAAACCAGTTTTTCCTTATTGATCAAATCATCGGAAATCCTGGTAACGGTCGGTGCGCTTAGCCCAGTTCGTTTGACAATTTCCGCCCTACTTATTTTCCCTTCGTTCCTGATGAGATGTAGGATCCTGATTTTGTTTAATCTATTGATATATATGGAATTACCGACCGGTAATTTTTTATCACTCATATGCTATAGTTTTATTTACTCTTGAAACCTGAATCAAAAGCTTGGTCAAAATCCCGTTTTCCGATTCAGTTACTAACAGCAAGTGAGGTTGTATTTCATGGGGTTTTGAACGTGCGACAATACTTAATAAGAGGCTTTTACCAGCTCAATCATTTCGGCTTTAGTAGCCACTTTTGGATTGGATTCATAATCTGGTAATACCATACATTGTTCTGCCAAAGCTTCAATTTCAGCTTCCGGCATGTTTACATCGCTCAATTTTTTATAGAGACCGATCTTTTTCAAAAACTTGATCACCGCACTTTCGGCATGTTTTGAAGCTTCTTCCAGACTTAGTCCTTTCAGATCGGAATCAAAAAGTTGGGCCATCCGTCCGTACTGCTCGGGAGCAGAATCAGCGGTAAACCTTGTACAGGCAGGATAAACGATTGCCAAGGATTCACCATGGGCCACATGCGGATACATTCCCCCAATGGCCATTCCCATTCCGTGCGGCAAAGTCACCCCAGCACTGGCAATACATAAACCTGCCAAGGTATCTGCCCAAGCCATTTTTTCTCGATACGCCACATTTTTTGGCTCGTCCAACACCTTTGGTAAAAATTCAGCAACATACTCAATGGCTTCCCATGCCAGCAAGTCCACATAGGCCCCGCGGTTGGGATGGATTGCACTTTCAAATGCATGACAGAACACATCAAAACCAGTAGTTGCAGTCACAAATCTCGGCAAGGTGGTCATCAACTCCGGATCCACGATGCAAGCATCAGGGAAAATCAGAGGATGGTACAAAGCGCTTTTGTCCCTTTCCTCCGTATTGGTGATCACAGAAACTTGCGTTACCTGTGAGCCTGTACCAGAGGTACTGCTAATGCTCACAATGGGCAGTGTTTTTTCTGTGGGCGGCTTTTTATAGAACAGATAATCCCAGGCACTCCCTTCGTGCGAGGCCTCAACTGCAATGGCCTTGGCTGCATCCATGCTGGATCCTCCACCAAGTCCCAAAATCACGTCCGCCCTGTGTTCAATGGCCATTTTGGCCCCTTCGGCACTAACCTCCGTAGTTGGGTTGGGAATGACCTGATCATAATGAGCCACCGAAATCCCGGCATCTTCTAGCAGCTGTTTTACCTTATTGTACATGGGCAAAGTAGCCTCCACCGCAGGGGTAGTAACCACTAGACATCTTGTTCCATATTTCTTGACAACCTCACCAACTTCGTTCACTTTTCCTGAACCAAATATGATTTCCGTAGGTTGATGGTATGTAAATGATTTCATCATAAATTGAATGATTTGAATGTGTTTATTGCGTATTGTTATAAATCGATGATCACCTTTAGCGTCTCATCTCCTTGTTTGTCTATGTATTTATAGGCGTCCAAATAGGATTCGAAGGGGAAATTTTTCGTAATCAAGGGTGCGGTACTAATTTCACCACTTTCAATGTATTTAACCGCTTCTTCATAGTCGGAATGTTTGTACATCAAAGTTCCTATGAGTGATAGCTCCCTATCTCCCAATATGGAAACATCCACCCTGGGTTTGTCCCCATACACGGCAACAGCCACCACATCACCACCTTTGTTGATGTTTTGGATAAGTTGATCTAAGGCGATTTCCACCCCTGCACATTCAAATCCCACATCAAAACCTTCGGAACCAAATGCGCGATCAACGCCCTTAGCCAAGCTTTCCGTTTTGGGATTGCTGACGTGTTCAATTCCGCAATCCTTGGCCTTGTCCAACCTATAGTCACTTAAATCCGTGATCAAGACATTGGCACCTCTGATCTGTGCAAACTGGGCCACCAAATTTCCAATGGGTCCAGCACCGGTCACGACCACATTTTTTCCTTTTAAATTCCTGGCTTTTAGGGTACAATGAGCTGCAACAGCGGTAGGTTCTACCAATGCTCCCATTTCAAACGACATTCCATCGGCCAGCTTGATCAAACGGTCTTCTGGAAGGATAAAAAAGTCTTGGGCAACCCCTGGGGTTTGAAAACCTTCCACTTTAAGCACATCACAGATATTATAATCTCCCCTTAAACACGGGCCACAAACACCGCAGATCAATTGAGGTCTTGCAGTTACCTTATCACCTATTTTGACCTTGTTGACCTTGGCCCCAACTTGAACCACCTTCCCACTATATTCATGTCCTTGGATCACAGGGTAGGGCGTAAATGGATGCTTTCCATGATACACGTGAATATCACTTCCACATACCCCAATTTTCTTCACTTCAATCAAAACTTCCGAATCATCGGACAACATAGGCTTCTCAACTTCATGTATATCTATCGTGCCAGGTTTTGGCATCACCGCTTGTCTCATTATTTCTTTTTTATAGTTAGTAAGTTACTTTTATATTCTTATTTCAACACCTAATGTTCTATCCTATTCAAAAATGGAGTACAGTATAATTATGACCAATAATAGCAGACCAGCAAGAACCCTAACATCTTTCCAACTTTCCACTTTTCCACTGATAACCTCCCGTGGATTCCTGAATGTCGTTTCCGCTATTTGGGCGTCATCTGGTTTAGGTGTGACCAAACTTAGCGCCACAAACAAAATGCAGCAAAGACAAAACATCCACCACGTGCGCATCAAGAATGCTATTCCCAAACCGTCTGTGATATATCTATAACCGCTTACCGGGGCGAAATCCAATAAGAATAGAACCACCCCTAAAACAAAACCGATCAACAGCGTATAAAATGCAGCATCCTTACTTCCTCTTCGATAAAAGGCCCCTAAAAGAAATACAGCTGAAATCGGCGGAGCCAAGGCTCCTGCCATATCATTTATCGCTTGAAATATGCTTCCGAACTTACCCCCTTGGGTGGACCATAAAATAGCAACAAGCATGACCACCACAGCGGTAATCCTACCAATCCGCACTTGCTTTTTATCCGATACTTCGGGATTGATCCGTTTAACGATATCCAAAGCCACCAGGGAAGAACAACTATTAAGTGCCGCAGCAATGGTGCTCATCAAAGCTGCCAGTAGTGCTGCCGCAAAAACCCCTTTAAGCCCTACCGGCAGCAAACGGTCAATTAATACCGGAAGCGTTTCGATCGGAGCTGAAATATGGTCTTTGAACAACACATAGGCTAGTGCCCCTGGCAATACCAGAATAAAAGCTGGAAGTATCTTGAGGAGACCGGCGAACAAGGGGCCGTACTGTGCATCGTTCTGGGTTTTGGCCCCCAAGACTCTTTGCACTATGGTCTGATCAGTGCACCAATACCAAATCCCCAAGACAGGATATCCCAAGAAAAATGCATACCATGAATATCCCTTGGTCCGTGCAATTTCAGAGTCAGGAGCATGCAACATCTCCAATTGTCCGGGCTTCATTGCCGCTTTAAGCTCCTCAAAATTGGAAATGCCGGTATCACCAACCGCATAAATTGCTAAAACTGTCAATATTATGGATCCCAGCAACAAAATAATCGTTTGAATATTTTCCGTCACCACTACCGCCTTCAGTCCACCTGCCACGGTATAAATTGCCGTTATGGCCGAAATGACTATGATAGAAACATACATGTTTACCCCATAAAACTTTTCAAAAACGCTTGCCCCGGCATACAAGCTCATACCTATATGAATAAACAAGGCCCCAATAATGGCCATAAAAGCCAACAAGGTCCTTGATCTGGAATCGAAACGTCTCTCTAGAAATTCCGGCAATGTGGAAATCTTGGTCTTAAAATAAAAGGGGGCAAAAACCAATCCTAGTAGAATCAATGTAAATGCGGCCATCCATTCATAATTCCCGGCAACCAGCCCGATATCAAAACCGTCTGCTGCCAGACCTGTTAAGTGAATGGTTGAAATATTGGATGCAAACAATGCCGCTCCAATGGTTGCCCAACCCAGACCCCGGCCTGCCAAAAAGTAGCCTTCCCCCGTCATTTTCATTTTTCGGGTCGCGAAAAGCCCCACCAAAACGATTCCAACTAAATAGGCTACGATTATTGCCGAATCCAAAAAAGAAATTTCCATGTATTTTATTTGGTTTAGTATTTCTTAATTCACAAGTAAGATCCAGATAATTGGTTAAACATTCTCAATTAACAACCAAGAAAACAGCATAAGCTCATTCTTGCGAATAAATATAGTTAAAATTATATTCTTTCTAAATTATCAAAAGTATTATTATTTAATATCCTAAGACCCTGAAAACAAGACTTTACAGAACTTTTAATTTAGAAAACTTAACGATTTTCAAAAAATCAACCTTACAAATATAACTTTTTTACATACCTTTACAATGTTTTTGGAAAAATAATGGGAAATGAAGGTGTTATTGCACCTCATCCCTTTGATCAAACGGATAAAAATTCGTACAACCCATACTTAAATTTAAACTCCGGAGACCAACCAGTCGCCAGCTTGTCAATGCTATCTAAACCTATGGAAAAAATAAAAGCTATTTGTTTTGGTGAGGTCCTGTTTGACAAATTTCCGAACGCAACCAAAATAGGGGGTGCCCCCTTAAATGTAGGACTGCGTATGCAGTCCTTGGGATGTGACATCGATTTTATAAGCGCTGTGGGGAACGATCAGGATGGATCAAGAGCTTTAAAGTTTCTTCAAGACCTAGGGCTTTCCACTAAACACTTTCAAATCACCAACAATTACCCTACCGGGGAGGCCATAGTTACTTTGGACGAGCGTCAAAATGCCACCTATGAGATTCGATATCCCGTTGCATGGGACAATATTGCCTTGGACGAAAATGCCATACGAGCAACCTCAAAAGCCGATGTTTTCATTTATGGAACGCTTGCCGCCAGGGACTTGACCTCGAGAAGTACATTAATGGCTTTGCTCTCCTATGCCAAATACCGGGTACTGGACCTAAATTTAAGATCTCCACATTATCATAATGGCACTTTGCACAACTTTATGGAAAAGGCAAATTTCATTAAAATGAGTGAAGAGGAATTTGAAATTGTTTCCGTAACATATAATCTACAAACAAGCTCCACCGAGGACACCATTATTGAAATTTGCAAACAAACCAATACCCAAAGCATGTGTGTTACCAAAGGATCCAAGGGCGCGGTTTTATATCATGAAAATGCATTTTATTATAACCCTGGATATCCTGTGGCTGTGGTAGACACAGTGGGCGCCGGTGATTCCTTTCTAGCGGGTTTGATCACCAAATTGATTACTCTCAATAGTCCACAAGAGGCATTGGATTTTGCTTGCGCCATAGGAGCATTGGTCGCACAAAGTGCAGGGTCCAACCCAATTTTAAAACCAAACGCCATCCATCAACTTATGGCGACATAAACAACAGTTCTATTTCTAAAAAATAAATTTCAAATGAAAAATTACTTCCCGAAAGTTCTCCCTTTAATCATTGCAATAGTTATGTCTTCCTGCAGTACAACTTCCAAAGTCAATTCCAAACCAGAGGTAAAAAGGATAGGCATGGTCATTAAGCTTAATCCCAAATTTATCAATGAATACAAGGCCCTTCATGCAGATTCGAATCCTGGGGTGAGGGATTTGCTGACCAAATATGGAATTCGGAACTTTTCCATCTTTCTGCATGAATTGGAGCCTGGGGAATTTTACGAATTTGGTTATTATGAATATGTGGGTGAAGATTTTGAGGGAGACATGGAAAAAATGGCCGATGAAAAAAGAACCATTGAATGGTTAAAAGTTTGTGACCCGATGCAAATTCCCTTGAAAGGTGCCACCAGTTGGACTACCATGGAACAGGTTTACTTCAATCAATAACGGTAGAACTAAACCGAACAAAAACCACCTTATCGGAGGCGGAATAACAGAAATGGTTGGGCATTTTTCACACTAGTTTGACCAAATCACAAGATTAAATTAAGTTCCATTCCAAAACTTGTGTAATTCATCCAGGAGGACCAAGCAGGACTTCACACTCTCTTGGGCTTTCATTTTTATTTAAATACCGTTAAAAAGTATCTAGATTGTTTATATTAGCGAAAGTTAAATTCGGAATAACTTATGAACAGGCTTTCACTGGGGAAGGATGCTTCTTATATCAACAAGCTTAACAAAATTGAGATCCTCAAAATAATCAGGGATACTGAATTGGTATCAAGGGCAGAAATTGTAAAACTCACCAAGCTTAGTGCCCCCACGGTTACCCGAATAGTTGACGACCTGGTGGAAAGTGGTCTTGCGGTAGTCGTTGGTGAAGGGGACTCCACAGGTGGAAGACCTCCCAAAATGCTGAAATTTGATGGTAGCCAGGAATATGTAATCGGTATTGACCTTGGCTCTACCAGCATTCGTGGTGCCATATCAAACCTTAAAGGGAATATTATTATCGAGGTGGAAACTCCTACCGATCTTAGTGGAGGAGTTGAAAAAATATGCGATCAAATTGCACAATTGGTCGATAAGCTTAAAAAACGGTCCAATCTGGACGTTTCGAAAATTTTGGGAATGGGTCTCGCTGTTGCCGGACTTATCGATTTTAACAGCAGCATTATTGAATATTCTCCGGTATTCAATTGGAAGAAGGTGGATCTAAAGAACGAATTAAGCAAGCATTTGGACCTCCCCCTTTTTTACGACAATGTTTCGCGAGTCACTGCTTTTGGGGAACTCCTTCATGGAATAGGAAAAAAATATGACAATTTCATCTTTGTCAACGCCGGCTACGGTATTGGCTCTGGGGTTATTATCGATGGTAAACCATTATATGGCAACAAGGGTTTTTCTGGAGAATTGGGCCATATCATTGTGGATAGCGAAAGTGATTTTGTGGGCAAAGATGGACTAAGGGGAAGTTTGGAATCTTTGTCTTCTGGGTATGGAATCGCCGAAATTGCCAAGGCAAAAGTAGCCAGCAATCCAAAAAGCAACATCTTGTCCAAAGTCAATGGAAAAAAGGAAGATATTACCGCCAAAATTGTGGTTGATTGTGCCAAGGAAGAAGATTCCTTGGCTACGGAGATCTTTGATACTGCCATGGGTCATTTGGGAATTGGCCTGGACATGCTGATTAAGATGTTTGACCCCCAAGCCATAGTTTTAACAGGAGGACTTACTAAAAATGGTGATATCTTTTTTGACAAGATCAAGGAGCATATTGCTAAAAACCGTTTCCAACAATTGGAGCGAGAGGTACATATTCTTCCCTCCTCTTTTGGTGAGGACGCCTCTTTAATCGGTGCGCTTTCCATAATTCTGCACCGTATTTTCCAATTTGATCTTTAAACAGATCGCTATTCGAAGTTGATCCGCAGTGATATGTTGGGTGTCAACCCTTGAGACAATTGCTCTATCAATGTAACTTGCTGTTCATCTGTTACCGGATCATCATCCACACGGTATGAAACAAACAATGGTACTCGCCTATCATATATATTCAATACAGATAAGCCAATGGCTCCTTTGGTTTTGGAAGATGATGAAAAACTAAATCCGTAACGCAGAGAGGCATCCAGTCTATGATAACCGGGCAATCGAAGGCTATTGATAGCGCCAAACCCAATCTCATTTTCATCATCCAGACTGGTGGAAGGGGTATAAGGGGCGCCAGATCTTATGGTCCATCCCAAAGCGAATTCCCAATTGTCCTTTTCAAAAATGTTTGATATGCTAAAATTGGAGGGCACGTCATTATTGCCTGGAAATGAGCCATCCTGTAGCTCCTCAAATGTATATTCCACATCATTAAAAGTATATCCCAAAACCAGACTGTAATTCTTGAATTTTCTTTGGAGGAACATATCAATTCCCATAATGGTGCTTTCCCCTTCCGAATAATCTTCAACCAAATTGGTAAAACCATTGGTGAAGGAGGTCAAGCCGTCGAGCTGCTTGCGATAACCATCCAGTTCAAAAGTCCAACCCCCTTTGCTCAACAGCAATCCTGCAGAGAACTGTGTGCTTTTGAGCAATGGAAAATCCTCCCCGTTGGAAACGGTCCATACTTTATTTTCCAAACGGGTTTGACTGTCCTCAAACTCAATGAGCTGACTTATGGGTTGATACCGATTTTCAAATGTGATCTTAAATCTCAGGTTCTGATCAAATATGGGCAGTTCCAAATTTAACCGTGGCTCCCAAAAAATACCATCCAAAATTGAATATTTGGAAACACGAATTCCAGCATTAAAAACTGCTTTGGAATCCGGTTTATATTGATATTCCAAATAAGCTGCATGGGCAGAAAACTCACCGTTGCGTTCAGTTGCGCTATTTTCGGGAATTTCATTCTCATCGTTGCTTTCTGTTCGTGTAAACTGAAAGGAAGCGTTGGTATTGGACCATTGAAATCCGCTATGTAGCCAATGATGTCCGCTAAGTCCGAAGGCCAGATCCAATCCAAGTCCGTAGTCTTCCACGGTGTTAGACCTAAAACTTTCTTCTTCCAAAACCGCTTCTTCAGAGATTTCATTTTTATAACTGCTATCCAAAGAGGAATAATAGGCAGATAGGGAGTGGTTGAACCATTTCGTTCTAGTACCTTCCCAAGAAAACCCGACCCCTTGATTTTCAATGATCAACCTGTCCGATACCAAATCCTCATCCGATTGAACTACAAAATCAAGGTCATTTTTGGTGATAATTCCACTTACCGAAATCGTATCCTGTTTCCCTGGTTGAAAAAGAAGTTTAGCATGACTATCATAGAAGAAAAAATCATCCTTTATAGCTCTGTCCTCTGATTGCTCAAAGATCCCGCCGGCCGCATCAGTCACCAAAGTTTCATTCTGAAAAACTTTATTGGAAAGCACGTTAAAGGTTGGGGTTTGGAATATATTGGAATACGAATGCCTACCGGAAATCAACAACCCTACATGTTTGCCCAATGGTGTTTTTAGAAATGCATCCCCATGGGTTCCGTTAATGCCCAGACCCCCAGTAGTTTTTTGTGGCACCGCCCTATCAGAAAATATATCGATCACTCCCGAGACCCGATCGCCATACTTTGGGCTTGCCCCTCCTTTGTATATTCTAGCACCTTCAATGAGATAGGGGTTTATAGCAGAGATCAAATCAAAAAAATGGCCCGTATTGTACATTTTAATATTGTCCACAATTACCAAATTCTGGTCAGGGGATCCACCTCTAATCTGGATTCCCGCCGCTGATTCATCCAAGCTGGTGATACCGGGCAGGTTTTGGATATTTTGGAAAACATCTGGCTCAACCAATCCAGCCAATACCCCCAAACGATTGTTGGTCAAACTGAATGACCCATCACTGTTTTTGTCCACCCCCTTGGTCAAATAGCTGGTTACCACGACCTCATTCAAGGTCTCCAATCCAGGCTCCAAAAACAAAATGGGGCAATCCGATAGGGAAACATCCCCAACCACAATAACCAAATCCCTATACCCCAAATGAGCCAACCTAATTTCAGAACCTATGGGAACTGCTTTAAACTCAAAATAACCATTGTTATCACTAATACTTCCTCGCGCACTGCCGCTTATGGTCACAGTCACTCCTTCCAAAGGTTTCCCAGTAGGGCGTTCGTGGATATATGCACAAATATCCATGGACAGCGTTGGCAAGGTTATGATGATATCCGTATCTGATACCCTTTCAAATACAAGACCTGTTTCCGTTGTCAGTAATTCCAAGATTTGGTCCGTCTCTAGATGTTCAAAGCGAATTGAAACCGTTTTATCTGCAATCACATCTTCAGAATAGGAAAAATAAAGGGCACTTTTGCTTTCTAAATCCTTGATGATTTCCTTGAGCGGCACAGCTGAATAATCCGCTGAGATTTTGTCCTGGGCAACACCCCAATAGCAGCTGCTAAAAAAAAGAAATAAAATAAAGGGAAGGTTGCGCATATGGGACCTTATTGTCCTAAAATTACCACTTTTTTATCTGGATCAAGTTGATATGGGATGCCCATGGGAACCAATACCGTTTGCAAAGCAATATCAACATTTTGGTGAGCAAAACTCCCAGTGAATTTTTGCGAAATATCTGCATTATTGACTTCAAATCTTATTCCAAATTGGGCTTCCAACTCTACCAATACCTCGCCTAGCGGAATAGTGTTGAATACACTTCTTCCCTGCATCCAGTCCGGACTATCCTTGCTAAAAGTTCCTTCTTTAAATTGGTCTCCTTCTAATCTAACCAGCATTCCTTTAGTCAAATACGATTCGTGCCGACCGTCCCTCGAATTAAACCTCACCTTTCCTTCAAAACAAGCTACTTCCATCGCGGCTCCCCTATCCTTTATATTAAACTCTGTTCCAAGTACTCCCACTATCCCGGAATTGGCCTGGACCATGAATCCGTCTCCTTTTTGAATTTTAAAGTAAGCTTCCCCCTCAAGGGCAACTTCTTTAGAGGAATTCCATAAAAATCCTTTTCTGCTCAGACTACTGTTCGAGTTCAATTGTACCTGGGACCCGTCCGGTAGTTCCACTACAAGTGTTTCGCCAGGTGCCGTGCTATATTGCACCTCATTAAATAACAACCCAAAGAGCAATGCAAATGCCGCTGCTGCAGCTCCTACATAACCCCACCATTTTAGCGATACCACTTTGGGTGATTTTGGCTTGGAATGGACCTTGGCACCCCTGTGTTGAATTATTTTTGCCCTAAGGGCCTCCTTATCAAATGCAGGTTTCTGGAATCTTTGCATTCCTTGAATGATACGACGGTGCTCCTCAAACTCCGGATGTTGCTCCAAAGTTGATAGCTCCTCCGGTGATAGTTCACCGGCCATCCATTTTGCCCATATGGTTTGTTTATCCGCCATGATTTACGTTCTCATCTATGGAACCGTTCAAACGCCATTTACCCAACCCCGTTATATTTCTTTAATTATGGCTCTCAATTTTAACAGGGCCTTTTGCATTCTTTTTTCAATTGCTGTTTCTGAAACACCCAGCATTTGAGCCATTTCCTTATAAGTTTTTTTATCGATACGGTTCAGAAGGAATACTTCACGTTGTCCATCTGGCAATGCATCTATGGCAGACTGCAGCTTTTTCATGAATTCATCCTCTTCCAAAAGAAATTCTGGGGATTCATGATCGGCCGTCTTGTGGGGTTTGGAATTCGCATAGTCCAGCACCACCTTTTTATGTGCCACTTGGTTGTAAAATTTGTTCTTGGCCACAGTGAACAGAAAAGCTTTTGCTTTTTCGAACAGCACTTTGGCACAATGCTGCCATAATTTGATAAAGGCTTCTTGGGTCAAATCCTCAGCCTGATCCAAATCCTTGCATTGATAATACATATAGTTGCGAAGGGACTCTGAATATCTTTCGAATATAGTGTTATAAACTTTTTCGTCGCAAACAGACTGTTCAGGGGTGTTCATGAAGAGAAAAATTTCCCTGGGGTTGGGTAAAGTTCGATTGACCGGTTTTAGTAAAAAAGTAAAGATATAGTATTATGCACACACCCCAAAACTTAAAGATGGCATTACTGGTCATTAGTTTCCTCACCGGATTGTCACTTTTATATAAGGTGATTCCGGTTTCTAAAAATCTGGACGATTTTTATGCTGAGGAAATGTACTTGGTAACCTACCGCTATTATTTTAAGAACAATAATGGCAACACCACTATTAAAACCTATTTGCCAAAAAATAATAGTAGACAACGAATCAGTGCCGAAGAAACAGGAGCAAAAAAGGGCATTCAATTTGAACGGGTTGCCCAAGACGGAAACCTGATGGGCGTTTGGACCGCCAACAAGCCCAATTTATTCCAAAATGTGGACTATCAGTTCATGTACGAGGGCAAGGCAAAACAGTTCCATATTCCCCAAAACTTCAAAAGTACCTTGGAGGCAACGCACCCCTATCTGAATGAAACTGAACACATCCAGGCTTTTCATCCGAAAATTTCCCAAAAGGCAAGGGAGTTGGTCTTGGGCACCAAAGGTGATCTGGAATCCATACAGCGTCTGTTCAACTTTGTTCATTCCATTCCTTCTGCTCCCATCATTAGTTTCACGGATGCACTTACCACTTTGGAACAAAACAGGGCCTCCTGCAATGGCAAAAGTAGATTGTTGGTAGCGCTGGCACGAAATCTAGGATATCCTGCCCGAATTAAGGGCGGAATCTTGTTGGAACATACCCGAAAAAGAACCTCGCATGCATGGGTAGAAATATTGGTCAATGACCAATGGGTTCCCTTTGATGCCCTCAATGGGCACTTTGCCTACCTTCCATCCAACTTTCTGGAATTGTATGCTGGTGACGAATTCCTTTTGGTTCATACGGCAGGTGTGCAATTGGACTATACCTACGAGATTAAGGAACTGGACAAAATTCCCTTTCTCAGCATGAACTCAGAACAATTCAGTAGCATCTCTCCTTTTTCGCTTTGGGGACTTGTAGAACAAAAAGTCTTGCCAAAAAAGGGTCTCAATCTGCTTTTATTACTTCCCATTGGCGGATTACTGGTGGCCTTTCTAAGAAATGTTGTGGGCCTGAAGACTTTTGGTGTGTTTTTACCGGTACTCATTGCCATGGCGCTTTTGGAAACTGGGTTTGCCCAAGGAATCTTAATTTTTTTGGGATTGATCATGTTCGTTGGGTTGGCAGCACACCCGTTCAATAAGATGGGGTTGTTGCAAACTCCCAAAATGGTCATTTCTCTCACTTTGATGGTCATGGTCATGGCCGTAGGCTCCTATTTAGGTATCAAAACCGAGATTGTATGGCTAACATCGCTTACGATTTTCCCAACCATTATTCTTACTATTTCGGCGGAACGCTTTACCACTTTGATCCAAGAAGATGGTTTTCAAAAAGCTTCCGGCACCTTGCTACAAACCTTGATGGCGGTGTCCATCTGTTATTACGTGATAGCTAATGAATGGCTTCCCACTGTACTGATCCTTTTTCCAGAAATTTTGATCTGGGTTATCATGTTATCCATTGTCCTTGGAAAATATATAGGATTACGTTGGACCGAAGTTCTTCGCTTTAATCCTTTACTAACCCCAAAATCAGTTTGAATATGTTAGGCAGATTTTTCAATATAGGTCCCAATTCAGAAGTTGTGGGACTCAACGACAGGAATTTAAACCTTATTTATCCGAACAATCCACGAAAGCACTATGCACTTGCGGACGACAAGGTTAAATCCAAGGAAATCTTACATAAAAACCATATAGCCTGTGCGGAAACGTACGCGGTCATCAACCGTGTAAGTGAGATAAAGCGAACCTGGAATTCATGCAAGCAGTATGATTCCCTGGCCATTAAACCTGCCAATGGTTGTGGGGGAAACGGTATCAAAATATTGCGAAAAGAGCTGCACGACACCTGGATAAGTGGTAGCAAGATGATCAGTGACCAACAAGTGGTTCAGCATATCATGAGCATTATCTCTGGGGTATATTCTATGGGCTCCACGGACAGTTGCCTTATTGAGGAATGCATTGTTCCCCATCCATTTTTTGGTGAAATATACGGCACCGGGGTTCCTGATTTTAGGATCATTACCCTTAAACATAAACCTGTTTTGGCTATGCTCCGAATGCCCACTTCAAAATCTGATGGAAAGGCAAACCTGCACCAGAAGGGCGTAGGTATCGGGATTGACATCAACAAAGGGACCTTGACCCAGGTCTTTGACGGGAGGCGTTATTTGGACCATCATCCTGACAACCCACAACCCATTACCGGGAAGCCCATTCCTTACTGGAATGAGCTTATCGAAATATCAAAAGCGACGGCCAAAGCATTTCCGCTGGATTACTTGGGCATCGACTTGGTCATTGACAAAACAAAGGGGCCACAAGTAATGGAAGTAAACGTAAGACCAGGCTTGGGCATTCAGTTGGTCAACAAAATGGGGTTGCGTAAGGCCATTGCGCTTGCTGAAGAACAACAAAGCAAGTATGTCCCCATCCGAAAATTATCTCAATACAAAGAATCACCAATTCTTAAACCTATTGGCGAACAACTAGTAGGCTAAAACATAATCCAGTCATGAAAAAAATATATATCAGCATTTGTATAAGCTTGGTTTCCTTTGTCCTTGTTGGACAGGAAAGACATCAATTGGAAATTGCCACATTGGGTGGTTATGAGTACAACTATTTTAAAAGTCCTACCATGATCAGCACTGATGATGGCATTTTAACCGAAGAAGATTTGATTTCCAGCAGTTTCTATCAAGACATTAGCGCTGACTACGGTTTTCGCTATAAATGGGGGGCTGATCGCCTACGGTTCTATGCCCTCCCCTATGCCAGAATTTTTCAAGAGAACATGGACGACAGTTATTGGAGTATCGATTCCAAAATCAAATATGATCATAAGTTCAATAGAAAAACACGATTCTTTGCAGGCTTGAACTTCAAAAGAATGAACCGTGAAGGGTTGGATGGAGCCCAAGATGTATTGGTGAATCCATTAGGGTATACCCTCTTAGGTTCTGAACTGGAATTGGAACGTACCAACGCCAAGAATGTAATCAGTCGAATTGGGCTTTTCCATAATTTCAAGAATTTTGATGCCTTTGGGACCCGAGATTTGGAATACCACGAATTTGGTAGTCAGCTTAAATTGGAAAAGGAATTTGAGAAACAGGATTTAGAACACACCCTTGGGTTTCTTGCTTATTACAAAGTGCGGTTGTACAACACCTTCAATGCATCTGAAATATCCAGTGAAGGTAATCGGGATTGGCGCTATATCAGAGCCACTGCGTATTACGAGTATCCTATCAGCAAATCCATACGATTAAAACCCAGTGTCACCTATTACCAACGTATGGACCCATTGGCCAATCGTTCTGGATTTCGGCAATATGGCCCCTCTTTGGGTCTCTATGTAAAAACCAAAAGAACCAGAATACGATCTCAAATTGAATACCTGAAACGGAATTATACCGATATACTGGCACGAGACAATGAAGGCCTATTGGAAGAGAACATTACATACAATTACACGGATTTTTCTCTACGTTTTGAGCACCAACTAAGTCATAGTAGTTTTTCCCTTACGGGCAATCTATACAGTAGGTTGAGAACCACGAATTATTCAGATTTGGCAGCCCGATCTTTTAGGGGGTACCGAAATCAATATGCCGGGATCGGAATAAAATGGGAACTATGAAAATTTAGTGCATCCATAGTTCCCTCTCTAGCTAGTTGGACTTTTCCACCTGTATTTCGATGGATTGGTCAGATTCCATATCCAACCAAAGTATAAGGTCGTTTCCATGTAGGGTCTTGCTGATTCCAACTTGGTAGTCTTTCCCTTTTTGGAGTCGATTGCCGTTCATGGATAATCTCAGGTCTTCCCCACCTTTCCAATTCCCAACAACAATGGCGGGGTCGATGATGGGGGAGTCAATCTTTCCCTCTATGGTAAAGGTCAATGTGCTAAATGCATTCTGCCCATTTTGTAATTGATATGCCATTTGGGTAGGATCATATCCATTGTTTGTATATCCAGTTCCCATGACGTTCAATTTAGCGGGTTTGTCCCAACTTTTGGCAAATGGAACCAAAGCTTGCACTTCACCTTTGGTCATTCCATGCAGCATCAACTTGGTCACCTTCTCTTCGGATTTCGCATAAGGCTCCCATTGGGCCTTATCCGGCAGGTTTAAGGTTTCGATCATGGTGCCATCAGGTTCATTAAAATCCAAGGAATACACAAACTCGTTCTTCTTAGAAGCCAATTTTAGATTATCCAATGCAAAGGTTCTAGGTGTTTCCGAACCTTGAATCTCCAGATAAATTTCATACATTCTGCTTAAATCGGCCTCGTCTTTAAAGTCCTCTAATTGTATATCTGCGGTGTAGGTGTTGAAGTTTTTATCGTTCAAGGTAAATCCCGTCCCCAATTTGGCAAGATCAATATCCTCGGTGATTTCTGAGGAACGGTCATACATGATCAACTTGACATCCGAAGTCCATAGATTGGCATAGTCGAATGAAAAGCGAATCCCATTCCTTAAGTCTTCCGGCTTATCGAACATCAGGTCTATAGCTCCCCACTCAGTTGCCGTCCATTGAAGGGCTTGGTTTTGGATCATGGTTTTATAACCATAGCTTCCCCAACTGTCCACAGGTGGATCTATGGCCAATGCGATATGGCCCAAGGAAGAATGTGAGGGTTTTTCCGCACTTTCCGCCCCCCTACCATCGCTGGCATCTTGGGAAACAGGCCAATGGTCCCACCAGTTGAAAAAGGAGTTCTTTCCAGTTCCGCGGTACGGGGTTATTAAATTATCAAACTCCTTTGGTGGTGACACCAAGGCAAAAGGATGCCACTCGCTTTTAAGGTTTACCTTAAAAATATTGGCCTTGGATGGGTTTTTGTCGAAAAGCGGGGCTCCATTTTCATCCCAAACATAGGTGATATGTTCCCCCTCCATATTTGCAATGGAAATGGCCCCGTTTTGAATATTTTCGTGAGGCAACGTGCCTGGTTGGTTGATTACAATCGCTTCTTGAAATTCCATCCATTTGTGCAATCCACTGCTATGCGCAGTGATTTTGCGCACACCTTTAGCATTGGGATAAATGGTATAGTATTCGTCCACCCAATCAAACCAACCTGTTTCTTGGTCTATAAATGGATGCTCATAACTCACATCAACCGGGGCGTATCGCCAATGGACCACTACGCGTGCATCATTACTTTCAATAATTCTAACTTGGGAATAGCGACATTGTTTATCGCTCATGGGCTCCACAATGCTAGTGGTGTTTGAGCTGTGTACATCCCTTCGCTCCACAAATTCGTTGGTATACCAAACGCCATTTTCCGACACCCATGCCGGAATGTAACTGGTACCTCTCCAGAATACAAACTTATGTCCCCCATCTTCAAATTGCACCACCACATCTGGATGATTCCCAATACGCCAATCCTTGTCCCAAATGGGGTCGTACTCCAGTTTCGCATAATAGGCTCCAAACGCCCCCGGTCCATCTGGACCTGAAGGTAGTTTGTAGAGCTTGCCCTCCTGGGCCAAAGTTCCCACAACACAAAATATCCCCAATACAAGTGCGGAGAGGATACGGTTAATTTCCAAGATTTCTTTTTTGATTGAATTTTTCATTTTTCAAATAGTTTTCGTTTGACCTAGTTTTACTTCTTGATGATTTTATAGGATCCGTTTTTGCCTTCACAACCTACCTTGACGACATAAGCACCAGGCACAAGACTATCCGTAGGAATCCTGGCCTGTTGGGCTTCAATCTGGTAATCCTCTTGTTGGATCAATGTCCCACCCATAGAGAAAATTCCAACGTCTATCGACTTGATCCTTTTTGATGGAACGCTTATGGTAAAATAATCACTGACCGGGTTTGGGTAAAGTTCGATAAGCTCGTACAGCTCTGCCTTGTACCCCATTTGTCCTTCACATGCCTTATCCGAAGTCACTGTTATTTTATCACCATGCTCTACTGGGACCTTAAATTCCTTGCTATTAAAACGACCTACAACATCCTTGTTCACCCGAACAGTGAAGGGTGCGGTCCCATTGACAATTTCCACGGACAATTGATGGTCCTGTCCCGTTTTTGCAACAAGGTAGGTGCTCCCTGAAATTTCACTTCCTGCCGTTATGGCCATCTCGTAGCAACGCTGGCAATCACTCGCTGCACCAATATAGCTGATGCACAATTCGTAGTTTCCCGAAGTCAGCCCATCAATTTGGGTTTCTTCTGTAAACGGATAATCTACCTCATTGACCTTCGCATTATATACTCCTGATTGGGCACTACTGATGCGGATGCTACCATTGTTCTTTCCCAAACAGGTTTCTCCCACGACTTTGATGTCAAAATTATTTTGCCCCAAATCATCCAATGGACAGCCCTCCACGCTTATGCCCAAAACCTTGCCTCCAACAACCAAAGGATGCGGGACGGCTGTTATAGGTGTAATAGCTCCGGCAAAGGACTGCCCATTATTTTGTGCACTTAGCTGTTGGTTGGTCTTACCAACATATCGGTTATCGATACACTCATCACCATTTTCAAGGGTACATCTGGCTTCATTGGTGATGGCAACGTAATTGGCATCTTGCGCATTGTAATAGACTTGAGAATCCTTGAATGGACCAAAATCAAAGGAAATGTTCTGTGGGGTAAAGAACCAATTCTCTTCTTTGGCATCCGCCAACAGGGCAAATCCATCCTGGTCAAAATTATGGTTGTGTAGTTGTGGCAAGAGCACAATATTCTTGTGCGCATTCAAAAAATTGATAGGACCTGCAGACTCCTTTATCGCGACTCTTGGATATCCTCCATCAAAGACCATAGGAAAATCTTCATTGGGTTGCTGGGTCGGATTTTTAATCTCAATATCGGTCCCTGAATTATTGAAAGTTCCCCCATCAATGGTTACATTGGCATTTAATGCAGTGGTAAGCCCAACGGCATTCCCAGAAAAACCTTCAATGGTATTGTTGATCAAGTTCCAGTTGTAGGTATTGTGGTAAAAATCAAGATCTATCCCAATTGCAACAGGTTCTTCGGCCACTACTCCTGGGAGGGGATTGGCCCCATAATTTTCAAATTCCGTGGAAGCATTATAACCTACCACCCTGGAGTTTTGGATGGTCACGTTGGAGGTATGGTTATGCCCAAAACCCCTTCTTCTGATGTTCCATAGTATGGTATTGTCAAAAACCAAGTTAAGCTGTTGGCGATAAATATCCGGAGTAAGGTTCATCCATTCTTCTGGATCATTACTTTCCTCTCTGCTCAAGTGAAACTCCGTATGCACATAATAGGTATGCACGCCCCTAGCCAAGGTGTAGGCAGTATTGTTGCGAAACGGACGGGGCTGTAGGTACCAAATGTCCAGTACAAACCCTGGATAATGCGCTTTCCAATCCTTCAGGGCCTGGTTCAGAACAGGAAATTCCGCAGCCGGTACATGGGTATCAATATCGCCGCGGGCCATTCCCAATCCTTTTTCAATAAGTCCGTCTACCCAGTATACATATGCATGGCCGGTAGATCCTGCCACCACGTTCCCTTCAACGGTAACGCCGGTCCCGTGAAACCAAAAACCATCGCCTTGCCAAGCAAAATCCTGTCTCCCTTCCCTGATATCGGCCAAAGCTTGGGTAGGACCACCTTCAAAATATGAGTTCCTTGGCCTTGGAACTGCTGTCATAGGCTCTGTGGGGTTATAGGTCCGTATGGCAATGTTCTCTATAAAGGAACCTGTTTCGTTCCCCGATTCGGTACAAAATGCACTCCCTACTACGTCATAGCTTACATTCCTGACAAAGTTGACACGGGAAGAATGGTTCACAAAACCCCACCCCGGATCATTATTGACTACACAACCTTCCACATGGGCCGGGTCTGGCAAAAAGGCCTTGGCCGGGTACACACTGGTATCCACTGCACCTCTATGGAAGTGAAAAGAATAACGCCCCCTGGGATTCCTCCCTCCGTTGGGCACCGGTGAACCTGTGTCCTGACCTCTTTCCAAATCTTCAAAATCCCAATCATCCAAAATGATGGATTTGTCTGTCCTTCCCGTATTGTTGGCTTCTACATATCGCAAATCCACATCTTGATTGTGCATGAACATCATGTGGCCCCTTGGCTTGCGAAATTCCCCGCTGATGGAAGTCACACTTGGATTTTCAGAAGTAACAATGATGTTTCTGGTCAAATTTGCCAAGTGCACATCAAGATCAGCAGCTTGTGATGGCGCCTTATGGTCTAGGGTCAATGGGCTTTGTAGGGTGATTACATTTCCCGAAATCTCGAATATTTCCACTACCTCATCGCTGGTAAAGCTATTGATATCAGTCCCTGCCAATGCCAACTTGTCCCCAATCCTCCAACCCGAGGGTGCGGAATTGAGGACCAACTGGGTTGCACCAGCATCCGGTTGATTTGCATTATCAAAGGCCAACCAATTGGTCTTGTCCGCTCCGTGCATCCGAACGGGGCCCATAAGCACAGCTCCTGGGGCAAATCTTTGCGGGTCAAACGTTTGTGTAGTCCCTCCTCTTTCCGCAAAAACCAGTTTTGCAGTAACAGAGGTATCCACTTTATTTGCAGCTGTCCCAATCTCAAAGGAACCGCCCATTTCGCTGACCAAGTATTCTGTGCGTAATTCGGTATTGACATTGGTTGCATATTGTAACTTCCCGCCTTGAGCTATTCGAACTGATTTAAACTCCTGTGCGATAAGCCCATCCACGGTAACGATTATGCCGTTCGGGATCAAAACTCTGTCATCGTCCGATGGCAGATTGCCTCCCCATGTGGAAGATGCACTCCAGTTGCCACTTTGGCTGGCTGTGATCGTTGGGGTACCCGCGACGTCCACAGGTGATTGCCCTAATCCCACACACTGTGCAAACACCAAGCACAGCACAAAAGCAGCAAAGTGTTTACAATTCTTAACTCTTTTTGACAAATTGATGTAATTGTTGATCATCCGTTCTACTCGTTTTTACTTTCACTAATAAGTTGCTAAAAAAGACCGCCAGCTTTGTCTCTATCAAGCCGGCGGTCCACACCATCCAAATCAATCAATCTTAAAATTCCAAACTGGTCCTACCGACGCAGATTGTTTGTCATCCTTAACCACAATCCGCCAATAATAGGTGCCGGAACCTTGAAGATCAACAGTTCTGATTGTTTCCGAAACACCCGCGGTCAATAAAGCCGGCGGATTGGACGTCCCGAAATATATATCATAGGTAAGTGCATCGTTATCAGGATCTTCCCCCGACCATGTTAAATCTGCGGTGCCTCCAACAACCGTAGCTTCGTTGGCCGGAGAGACCAAAGTTGGTTGATAAGGGACACTATTTGTAGTTGCCTCAGGTTCCGTTAC
Organism: Flagellimonas algicola; assembly: GCF_005937185.1. Taxonomy (GTDB): domain Bacteria; phylum Bacteroidota; class Bacteroidia; order Flavobacteriales; family Flavobacteriaceae; genus Flagellimonas; species Flagellimonas algicola. The sequence goes on from NZ_VCNI01000002.1 coordinate 372,538, forward strand.
AAACTTCCATACCTCAGAAGTAGCGTTCTCCTCCGACCCCGATCTTTTGGTTATAATTCGCCAATAATAGGTCGTATTCCGTTCTAGGGTATAGACCTTTGTATTTCCGCTAACCACTTCCTGGAACACAGAGGTTGAAAAGCCATTATCCTTGGATACCTCAATTTCTTGGGTAGTCGTACCCGTATTGCTATCCGACCATCTGAATTCCAAATTAAAGTTGGTACAAATAAGATCATTGGTCGGAAACTCCAATTTTGCTGCTTTAAGGGGTACCTCATTACCTGGCCCAGGCCCTGGGCCTCCGCCAGGTTCATCGTCTCCTTTAGAGCAAGAGCTGTTGAACATTATCACTGAAAAAACCACGAGGGCTAGGACCACCCTACTTTTATTTATTATTTTCATTTTTATCTTTTGATTATTTTAAAGTTTCGTTCATGTCCTTCGCAGCCCACCTTGAGCATATACAGACCTCTTTTTAATCCATCCGCCTTTACTAAAGCCTCACGATTTTGGATCGTATATTCCTTTTGTTGGAGCAATGTTCCGTTCATCGTATATATTCCGACAGTAAGACTATCCATTTCGTCTGAAGGAAGACGGATGTTGAAATGGTCTAGAACAGGATTGGGGTAAATCTCGATCAATTCATATAACTCGGCCAGAAAATCCAATTGACCTTCGCAATGTTTATCCGAAGTAATTGTTACCCGGTCTCGGTGTTCCACGGGAATGGAAAAATCCCTGTTTGAATATCGTCCCACCACTTTATCATTCACTCGAACTGTATAGGGTGCTGTCCCAGTAGCCATTTTTACCGCTACTTCATTACCTAATCCAGGTTTTGCCTTTAGTGATGAGGTTCCCGAAAGGGCAATTCCCCCGCCTATTTCTAATTCGAAACAGCGTTCGCACTCAACCGTTGTACCTATGTAGGAGATGCAGACTGAATAAGTGTTTGGAGCCAGGTTATTGAAATCCACATTGGTGGTAAATGACTGCTCCGCCCCATTAACCTTGGCCAGATATGAACCTGATTGCTGGCTCGTGATGGATATGCTTCCATTGTTTTTTCCAGCACAGGTCTCGTCCACCACATTAATGGTAAAGTTGTTGGACGGCAGATCATCAATGGGGCACCCCTCAACAGCATAAATCACTTTTCCTCCAGTGATCATTGGGTGCGTGTTCGCCGTTACAGGCAATATTTTCCCACCCAAGGAGGTTCCATAAAGTGTTTGTAATTCCTGATTGCTTTTTCCTAGAAATACATTTGGCGTACGACGTTCGGGAAAGATGTTTTCCGCATCATACCTAAGAGGGTCTAATAGATTGGCCGTGGGAACCGGTACAAAATCCGCAGCCTGTTCATCAAAATAAACTTTGGTATTGTTGAAGGGCCCAAAATTTAAGGTGATGTTGTCCGGAAGTAAGAAGTATCCGGTCATTTTCACACCAGATCCATCAGGGTGAAGCAATGCAAAAGAATCCCCTGCATTATTTACCAGGTGCATCTGGGCATCCAACACAATATTTTTATCTGGTTTATTAAAAACGATATTGCCTTGGATGAGGATATTCCTCCAAGGTGTGGTTTTATCTATAGGAGTAGGGTCGGCAATTATCATTCTACTATTATTGCCTGGATCATTGACCTCCTCATTGTTTACTACCCTATCTTGCCAGTCCCTGGCCCAGTTCACTTCCCGAATAAAAATGTCCGTTCCTGAATTATCAAAAGTTCCTCCGTTCACCAACACCTCTGCATTCATGGGCAAAGTCAATGCTTGTGATTCACCGTCCCACCCTACTATAGTATTATTCTCAAGGATCCAGCTACGCGTATTGTGATATTGATCCAAGTCCACACCAATGGAGTGCGGCTCCACTTCCAAAAGTCCGGGATAAGGGTTGGGTTGGGGTCGCCAAGGTGCTAAAGCTGTGGAAGCACCATACCCATATATCTTGTTGTTCTTTAAGGTGATCTGGGCACAGTTCTCAAATTGCATTCCTGTCCTTCGGATACCCCATAACAAGGTGTTCTCAATCACCAAGTTCATCGTATTGCGATAATTGGGAGGCATTACATTGAATTCAATGCTTTCCGGATCATTGGTTTCATGAAACTCCGTCATGATATAATCTCCACGAAATCCTTGGGCCGAAGTATATCCAATGTTATCCTTGAAGGGTTTGGGAAGAATGTACCAAACATCAAAAATCCAATTGGGATATTGCTGGGCCCTAGCTTTTACTTCGGCATTGAGCTCGGGAAATTCCGCAGGGTCTACGTACAGGTCAATCCTGTTTTGCATCTGCGGCCGACCTTTAAGACTCTCCCAAAGTCCCTCGGTCCAATAGATATAAGCATGTCCACTACACCCAGAGACCACATTCCCCTCAATCGTAACTCCCGTGCCATGAACCCAAAACCCATCCCCTTGATGGGCAAAATCAGAGATTTGTTCCCTGCCATCGGTAAGACCATCGGTGCGCCCTCCCTCAATTCCCAATTCACCACCCGCTGGGCGACCTAGGTTTAAGGGTTCTGAAGTGTTGTAGGTCCTAATGGCAATGTTGCGCAAGAAAGAACCTAACTCATCCCCTGCTTCGGTACAATAGGCCGAACCAACCACTTCATAACTCACATTATTGATAAAATCCACATTGGAAGAGTGGTTTGTATAGCCCCATCCCGGGTCATTGTTGACCACACATCCCTCCACAAGTGCTTTGTTGGCATTGGTGTCCAAAGTTCTATGGAAGTGAATGGAATATCTTCCCCTCGGGTTTTTACCTTCCCCTGCTGGATACGGAACCGTAGTACTAAATCTGGGATCGGGTTGACCTTCTTCTCCTTCCTCCGGCACGGACCAATCATCCAATTCAATGGCCTTATCCGTTCTCCCAGTGTTCTCGGTTTCCACATATTTTAAAATGACATCTGAATTGTGCATGAACATCATATGTCCCCTTGGTTTTCCAAAACCATTGGTTCCGCTAAGTACTGATACACTGGGGTTTTCTGAGGAAACAATGATGTTTCTTGTATTGTTGGACACATGCACATCAACCATACCGGTCAATTGCGAAGGCGGCTGGTGGTTTTTAGTCAATGCGTTGATCAAGGTTATAGTGCTTCCATCAATGCCGCTGATGGTAACCTTTTCATCACTTTGATAGTCGTTGATATCCGTTCCTGCCACCACCAGCTCATCACCCACTCTCCATCCCGTAGGCGTTGAACCAAGGGACAACTGGGTAACTCCAGAGGTAGGATGGACCGCAAGTGTGGTCCAACTAGTCTTGTCTGCCCCATGCATACGAACCGGCCCCATGAGAACCGCTCCTGGAGCGAATCGATTAGGGTCTTCAGCTTGTGTGGTGCCACCCAGCCATGCAAATACCAATTTTGCGGTCACTGTTGCACCTACCTTATTGGCTTCTGTTCCAATTTCAAAAGACCCCCCCATTTCGCTGACCAAAAACTCTGTTCTGAGTTCAGTATTCACGTCGGTGGCATATTGTAGTTTTCCGCCAGTGGCAATACGAATGGATTTGAAATTCTGGGCGATTAAACCGTCGACAGTGACGGTCACATTGTTTGGAATCAAAACCCTTGCATTATTACCTGGAATATTGCCTCCCCAGGTTGAAACTGCGCTCCAATTACCACTTTGGGTGGCAGTGACTGTAGCCGTACCTGCCACTTCGACGGCAGACTGCCCTTGTAGGTTCCAAACGGAGGCCATCAAGACCAATATGGCGATCAGGAATTTTAAATGATTTATTCGAAATAGTCGTTTTCTCATATCTTAATTAATATTTATAACTAACCTTATAAACACTACAAATAAGGTTTACCCAACCCCCTAAGTATTAAATGTCGAAATCAAACGACAAGTTACTTATTAATCTTTAGTAAGTAACATAAATTATGTTAAGAAGTTAGTTTTTGAAATAATCTTTTCCGGAACATCAGGACAGATACGTCCTATGGACTGGATTCAAGTCCGTAGCCCAATCGATTAAGGTTCAACCCCAAATTTGTAAATGGTGGTACTCTCAAACTGCTCACCAGGATTCAAAATTGTGGAAGGAAACTGTTTATGGTTTGGTGAATCGGGGAAGTGTTGTGTTTCCAAGCAAAGTCCTGACCGATATTCGTAAGGCACATTATTTTTACCTACAATATCACCTTTAAGAAAATTACCAGAATAAAACTGAATCCCAGGTTCCGTTGTTAAAACTTCCAGCATTCTTCCAGAAATGGGTTCATAGACGCTAGCTATTAAATTGCACTCTCCATTGTTCTTATCCAACACAAAATTGTGATCGTATCCACCTCCATTTACCAATTGCGTATGCTCTTGGTCAATTTTATCGCCAATAGGTGCAAACTCCCGAAAATCAAAAGGTGTATCTTCCACTGAATCAAGAGTGCCAAAGGGTATTAAATTAGAATCTACAGGTGTATAGTGCGAAGCATAAATCCTCAAATTGTGATCGAGAATATTAGTCTCGCCTCCATCCTTTAGGTTAAAGTAGGTGTGATTGGTTAAGTTAACAATCGTTGTTTTATCCGTTTCCGCCCGGTATTCGATTCTCAGTTGGTTGCTATTGTCCAAGGTGTAGGTCACCCAACATTTCATGTTGCCCGGATAGTCTTCTTCACCATCTTTACTTAGATAAAACAAGGAAACTCCCACCTCCTTTCCTCTATTGAATACTTGGGCTTCCCAAACCTGTTTATCAAAACCTTTGACACCACCGTGCAAACTATTTCCGTTGCTGTTTTGAGGCAACTGAAACTGAGTTCCGTTGATATAGAATCTCCCCTGGTTTATCCTGTTTGCAAAACGCCCTGCTATACATCCAAAATAATCGCTTTTCTCCTCATAACCTAGGATATCATCATGACCCAGAACCACATCTTCTACCTTCCCATATCGGTCAGGAACGAATATGTTTTTTATGATGCCTCCATAATTAAGAATTTCCACCTTCATTTCAAAGCCGTTACTCAGCTTAAAAAGCGACACTTCTTTGTTCTCCTTGGTGTGGCCAAAAGTTGATTCTTCTATAGTCATTAAATTATATTGGTTAGGTTTGTTCACTTTTATTTCCAAGAATGAAAATGTCCTGGGCATTAACGCCATATCACATTTAAATGAGACACATGCTTATTAAATCCATTACGTGAGGATGGGCAAATATAATCTTTATAATATTATATTATTAAGTTTTAATAAGAAATATTCTCAAACCCTGTCCAATATGTTCTTGCATCTAAATTCGTGCACCTGGTTATGTTAAAAACTAATTCTTGACAGCTATCTAAATTTGGTTTGACTTTATACTCCATTATGTTAAACTTTGTCAAAAGGTAAGCCTTACGGTGAGTCCAAAAAGCCACCTTTTGGCAGGTCCTTAAAACAGAGAGAGAGAGAGAGAGAGAGAGAGAGAGTAAAGAAAAGTTTAAGTCCCGTCCAGACCGCAAAACCCTTCAACAAAGTTGAAGGGTTTTTTGTTTTGAGATCATTTCGTTGTAGTTACATTCCTTTGAAAAAATCCCCCAAAGAAATACCATGTATTTTCAGTATTCTGATTAAGGTGTTGATGGTAAAATTTTCTCCCTTCTCCAAACGCCAGTAGTTTTTGCGGTGCAAGCCATTTTCAATGGTAAAAATATCATATCTGGTATACCCAGCTTTGATTCTTAGCTCCTTAATTCTACTGCTATGATTTCCCTTTCCTTTATAAAATTCGCTTCCTCCAAATTCAATTAAATCTTTCTCAAAAAGTTGGCAAAACTCAACTAATGCAATCCTTCGGTTTTCCAGATGAGCAAAAAAAGTATCGACAGAAGCATAATTTCTAGAAGCTAACCCTGGTCAAGGCCGCTATTTTTACAACTTGCTACAACGTTTACGCCAATAATTCCAAAGAACTGGACTAAAACATCAATAAATGAATAGCTCAAAAAAATTATCTGTCCTTATATTATTTTGCTTGTTAAGCACAGCGGCCATTCAAGCTCAAAAAACGTATGAACCCACTTGGGAATCTCTGGATTCCAGGCCAGTTCCCGATTGGTTCCAAGATGCCAAATTTGGCATTTTTATCCACTGGGGTCCCTACTCAGTACCCGCATGGTCGCCCAAAGGAACCTATTCTGAGTGGTATCAATATTGGCTACAAAGCTCCGCCCTATTCGGCAACGGGAATTTTAAAGGAGACGAGGTTACCCAATATCACAACAAGAAATATGGAGAGGACTTTAGCTACTACCAATTTGGCAATCTTTTTAAGGCCGATTTATTTGAGCCTGACGAATGGGCACAACTTTTTGAGAAAGCCGGAGCCAAGTATATTGTATTAACCTCCAAACATCATGATGGCTACACATTATGGCCCAACGAGCAAGCCAATGATAGAGGTTTCGCATGGAACAGCATGGAAATTGGCCCCAAAAGGGATTTGGTTGGCGAACTTTCTACGGCCATCAAAAAAACTTCCATAAAAATGGGACTTTACTATTCCCTATACGAATGGTACCACCCGTGGTGGCAAAATGCCAAGCCTCGCTTTGTAGATGAGCACTTCCTTCCCCAAATCAAAGATTTGGTGCAAAAATACGAACCGGATGTGCTGTGGGCAGACGGAGAATGGGACATGGAAGATGACAAATGGAAGTCCAAGGAATTTCTTGCCTGGCTCTTCAATGAATCCACTGTCAAGAACTCCATTGTGATCAATGACCGTTGGGGCAAAGGGATTCGAAAAATACACGGGGGCTATTTTACCACGGAATACGAGTCCGAAGCTCCTGAATTTACCAAACCCTGGGAGGAATGCAGGGGCATGGGTTTCTCTTTTGGCTACAACCAAAATGAAGATGCCCAAGATTACAACTCCCCCAAAGCCTTGGTCTTGATGCTCGTCAACATTGTCAGTACTGGAGGGAATTTGTTGTTGGACATTGGGCCGGATGGACGCGGTTCTATTCCACCCATCATGCAGGAACGCCTTTTGAAAATAGGGAAATGGCTTAAGGTCAATGGCGAAGCCATCTATGGAACCAGGCCTTGGAAGTATTCTTTTCAATGGTCTGAAGGCATTCAAAACTACAAGCCCAAACAGCATTATTTGGGCGGAGATTTTATACTGAAACAAACAGTTGATCCTGAAGAGGGATATGCTGTCAAGGAAGCATTTTTCACACAAAACCAAGAAGCCTATTTTGCCATAGTCCCCAAATGGCCAGGTAAAGAACTGAGCATACGTGACTTTAAGCCCAACAAAGGAACCAAAGTCGTACTACTAGCCACAGGGGAAGAAGTTACTTGGAAACAATCTGGTAAGGATATGGTTCTGCTACTGCCAGAATATGATCCCAACAAGATTAAGCCCACAGATCTATATGCTTATACCTTTAGAATAACAAAATAAGGACAAGCAATTTTGGACCATTAATAGAATAAGGGACAAAATCCTTTAGGACCAACTTCCTATAACGCGAAAGTGGATGAGATGAAAACACTTAAGATATTAGTATTCCTTTTGGCGGGAGCACCTATGATCAATGCCCAATCCTATGTTGACGTTGGTGACTTGGAAATTGCGCACGCCCAACAAAGCTATAGTGCTCCTGTTAAAGACAAATCTGTTACGGGTGAACCCCTATCCATAGCTGGTGAAAATTTTGCCAAGGGTATTGGCGTGCATGCCAACTCTTCCCTCAAAATAAAAATGTATGATGGATCCAGTTTTTCGGCCAAAGTCGGTATCAACGATTCCAACATAGACTATTCGGGGAGTTCCATTAAGAGCATCCCATTAACCGACGGTAAACGCATGTTTTATCAGGTTACCGATACCCGCAAACAGTTTGTGGGTCTAGAAGGGGCCAATGGGAATGTCGATGAAGGCAGTGCCATTTTCAAAGTTCTGCATAATGGTAAGGAGGTCTTTAACAGTGGTTTGATGCGCAAGGGCGATAAGGCTAAAAGTGTGGACCTACAAGTAAAAGGCGGCGTTTTGGAATTGATTGTTGAAGATGGTGGAGACGGAGCCAGCGGAGACCATGCCGTTTGGATAAATCCAAGCATCGATTATTTTGAGATTGCCCCAATCATTGTGGAAACCGAATACGTTAGTGAAGCTCCAACAATGGACAAGGCCCTTGAAGAGCATTTGATGGAAAAAATAAGTGCCTTGCCACTGACACAAACACCTTTGGAACAGCCCAAATACGATTGGCTTCTGGACAATTCCCAAGCCAAGGCCAACATTTATCGCACCAATACCAACAAAGATATTGTCCTCTCCAACGGACTCGTAGCTCGGGTTTTCCGATTATCCCCCAACCTGGCCACCATTGATTATATCAATCAAATGACAGGGGAAAGTTTGCTCCGTGCAGTTTCCAATGAAGGAGTATTGACCATAGACGGCAAACCTTATACTATAGGTGGACTCAGCAAACAACCCGAATATGCTTATACCTTAATGACATGGGTAGATCAATTAACTGCCACTCCAAATGCCTTTTTGATTCAGGATTTCGAGATAAAAAATATCGAAGATCGCTTGGAATGGAAACGCGTCAGATGGGCTTCAAATCCAAATATGCCCAAAGGAAAAGAATTGGTATTTACCTTGGTTAAGGATAATATCAAAGTAAAAGTTCACTATGCATTATACGATGGGTTGCCCACTTTGAGCAAGTGGATAGAGGTAATCAATGAGGGGGATTTGTTGGTGCAATTGAACCATTTTAAATTGGAACAGTTGGCGATGGTTGAGGGCGAAAGTTTGGTGGATGTTCCAGAACATTTTGAAAAACCGAACATTCACATTGAAACTGATTATGCCTTCGGGGCCATGCAACAAAAAACCTCGGATAAAACCACCTATTGGGAAATTGATCCACGATACACCTCCCAAACCAACTACCCTTTGAAATTGCCTTGTATCTTGGAGGTAAGGCCTCCGCTGGGACCAGACACCGGTGTTCCACCCGGAGAATCATTGACCACCTTCAGGGCTTGGGAAACCCCTTTCGACAGTTTTGACAAAGAACGCAAAGGGCTTTTCTTAAGAAAAATGTACAGGACCATTTCGCCTTGGACCACCGAAAATCCCATTTTTTTGCATCTTACCTCAACGGATCCACAGAAGATAAAAACCGCCGTGGACCAATGTGCCGAAGTGGGCTACGAAATGATTATCTTAAGCTTCGGAAGCGGATTGGACATGGAAAAGGAGTCCGAGACCTATTATCAAAAATTCAAGGATTTGGTAGCCTATGCCAATTCCAAGGGCGTGGAGCTTGGCGGTTATTCCCTCCTATCCAGTAGATGGATCAGCGAAGAAGTGGATGTCATTAATCCCAAAACCGGAAAACGAGGAGGTATGATCTTTGGTTCGTCACCTTGTTTGAGCAGCGACTGGGGTCACGATTATTTTAGAAAAATCAAAAAGTTCTTTACCAAAACGGGCATGCAGGTCTTTGAAAATGATGGTTCTTATCCCGGTAATGTTTGTGCTTCAACCAGTCATGCACACCACAATGGATTGGAAGATTCCCAGTGGAAACAATATGCCCAAATCCAAGGATTATACCAATGGATGCGTGCCCAGGGAATTTATATGAACGTCCCCGATTTCTATCTCAATTCCGGAACCAATAAAACGGGTATCGGATATAGGGAAGTCAATTGGTCCTTGCCCAGAAATAGACAATTGGTATTGGGGCGCAGCAACATTTATGACGGGCTTTGGAAAAGCATTCCCAGCATGTGCTGGACGTTTGTTCCCTTAACCGAATACCATGGTGGGGGAGCCGCAGCTACGCTTGAACCACTAAATGAGCACTTGGATGCCTACGAAAGCCACATGATGCAGAACTATGGTTCCGGGGTACAGGCTTGTTACCGTGGTCCTCGATTGTACGACACCCCAAAAACCAAAGCGGTAGTCAAAAAGGTCATTGATTGGTACAAGAACTATCGGGAGATTTTGAATAGCGACATCATTCATTTAAGACGCCCTTCAGGAAAGGATTGGGATGGATTTATGCACGTGAATCCTGAATTGAAAGAGAAAGGCTTGCTTATGGCATTCAATCCTACCGATCAGGATATGATTAGAAAAATTGACCTCCCTTTATACTATACCGGCCTAACCGAAACGGCCAAGGTCAAGGAAAAGGAAGGGTCGTTCAAATCCTATAAGTTAACAAGGGATTATAAAATCAATATTGAGGTAAACATTCCAGCTAATGGATATACCTGGCTCGTAATCGAATAAGAAAAAAAATGGACACAACCGGCAAAGTAACCAAAGATCATAAAAGCAGAAGGAATTTCATCAAACTCTCCGCTATGGCGGGTACAGCCATGATTTTGCCTTTGGAAGCATTTCCCTTTTCCTTAAAAAGTGAGGCTCTGGAGATTGGCCTAATTGCAGATGTCCATCAGGATATAATGCATGATGCAGAAGCTCGATTGCAAGCGTTCATGGATGAAGCCAACCAACGTAAGCTCGATTTTATATTACAGCTTGGGGATTTTTGCATTCCACGAGATCAGAACAAGAATTTTATGTCCATTTGGAACAGTTATTCGGGTTCAAAATACCATGTGCTGGGCAATCACGATACCGATCTAGGTTTTACCAAAGAGCAAACCAGAACATTTTGGGACATGCCCTCCAATTACTATTCCTTTGACAAAAAAGGTATCCACTTTGTGGTCCTGGATGGCAATGATCCCAATCCAAAACCTTGGGAAGGTTATAATCGCTATATAGGCGAGGAACAACAAAGGTGGCTCAAAGAAGATTTGGAAAAAACGGACAAACCCACTATTATCTTCAGTCATCAAACCCTGGAATTGGAGGATGGAGGGGTCGCCAACCTCAAGGAAATTCAAAAGATATTGGAAGAGGCCAATACATCTGCAGGATATCAAAAAGTACTCTGCTGCCTGAGCGGTCATCACCACACAGACTTTATGACCAAGATCAATGGTATTTATTATGTACAAGTCAATAGTGCTTCCTATCGCTGGGTGGGTGGCGACTATCAAACTATCCGATATAGTAAGGAAATTGACGCCCAGCATAAATGGATCAAATACACAATCCCCTATAAGGAATCTTTGTTCACTTTCATGAAAATCGAAAAAGACAAAATTACCTTGGAGCCTAGAAAAACCGAATTTGTTGGTCCCGGCCCAAAGGAAATGGGAATGCCCGAACCCGACCCGCATGATCCCATTGTCCCAACAATCACAGGATTCAAAATGAAATTGAAATCATGAGGCACTTTCTGTGTTTGCTAACCCTGTTTGTAGTTCTGTTATGGTCATGCCGGGATACAGGCTCTACTGAACGAGCAACCGTCAAAATAGCCTGTGTGGGAAACAGTATCACCTATGGCGCAGGAATGGCCAACCGGGATATGAATTCATATCCCAAACAATTGCAGCGTCTTTTGGGAGAACGATTTCAAGTTAAAAATTTCGGGGTTAACGGTGTCACACTTCTAAAAAAGGGAGATAACCCGTACTGGGCATCCGGCAAATATCAGGAAGCTTTAGACTTTAACCCTCTCATTGTTCTTATAAAATTGGGCACCAACGACTCCAAGCTTCAAAACCGAATGTATCTGGACACTGATTTTGAAAAAGATTATAAAGAATTGATTGAATCTTTTAAAGTCCAACATCCGTATGCAAGAATAGTATTGCTCTTGCCTCTACCCTCTTTTCTTCAGGACTCAACCAGTATTTGGAATCCTATTATCCAGGATAAAATCATCCCACTTACCCAAAAAGTGGCCTATGAAACGGGAAGCGAGGTCGTGGACCTAAATCAAATATTTGCTGCGGATGAATCCATGTTCCCTGATAAGATTCACCCCTCATCATTGGGAGCCACTAAAATAGCGCAGCGGGTTTATGAACAGCTGGTGCAAAAAACCATATCGACTTATAACATCTTAGAAAATCAAGATGTTCAAATTGAAAGCCAGGAAAATTTTCACGGGTTTCAACATACCAATTTCCAATACATGGATTTAAATTGTAAAGTTGTACAACCCAAACGAACAACAAAGGGAAAACCCTGGGTGCTTCGTGCCCGATTTTGGGGCCACGAACCCCAAACAGACATAGCTTTGTTGGAAAGGGGGTTTCATATTGCCTATTGTGATGTGTCCAATCTTTATGGTAATGAAAAAGCAGTGGGCCATTGGAACGATTTTTATGAATTAATGACAGGTGCAGGACTTTCGGAAAAAGTAGTTTTGGAAGGCATGAGTCGTGGTGGATTGATTATCTATAACTGGGCAGCCGCCAATCCAGAAAAAGTGGTCTGCGTATATGCCGATGCACCTGTTTTGGATGGAACTAGCTGGCCAGGAGGCAAAGGCAAGGGCAATGGGAGTCCACCGGATTGGGAACGATTTAAAGAAGTTTACGGTATTTCCTCTGAAAAGGATCTTGACAATTTTGATGGAAATCCAATCCATAAAACTTCCGATCTGGCCCAAGCAGGATTTCCTATGCTCCATATGTGCGGAGAGGCCGATAATGTAGTTCCGTTTGATGAGAATACCGTGATTTTCGAGCAGGAAATTCAAGCTGCAGGGGGAGCTATTACAACAATCTACAAACCCGATGTAGGCCATCATCCCCACAGTTTGGAAAATTCAACACCGATAGTGGATTTTATCTTGAGGGCCTCGGGCCGAAAAATCAATTTTGCATCCATCCCCTCGCCTGGTTCCGAATACCGATCCGCTGCCGGATGGAAAGAGGGTAAAGGTTGGTGGTACCAGATGCGGGACATTGACTCTTTAAGTAGAAATTCTGGTGAACTTGATTTATTGCTGATTGGCAATTCCATAACCCAAGGATGGGGTGGGAACCGTACGCTGACCACTTATAAACCAGGTCTTCCAGCAGCTGAAGAACATTTCAAAAACTTGAATTGGGTCAGCGCAGGTATTTCCGGAGACCGAACGCAGCACACGGCCTGGAGAATCAAAAACGGGCACTATAATGAAGGAAACCCAAAGTTTGTCACTCTGGCCATTGGGGTGAACAACTTTCCATATAACTCTGCAGAGGAAATTGCTGAAGGCATTCGCTTGAACGTTGAATTATCGAGGGAGAAATTACCCAATTCCAACATTTTACTTTTTGGCCCGCTCCCCACTGGTCTGGATAAAAGCTCGGAAAGAAGAAAGAAATATGAGAAGGTTCATGAGCTCATTACTCCATTGGGAGATGGAAAGTCCGTTCATTATTTCAATTTGATTGAAAATTTTAGTGATGAAGAAGGCAATCTGAACACCAATTATTATAGTCCTGATGGTATTCATTTGCAGCCTGCGGGCTACAAGGTTTGGGCTGCATTTATTGTCGAACAAGTTGAAAAATTGGAAGCCATTAATTAGAAATTAAAAGTGTATAGAATACTATTAAAATGAAAAAACTAATTGTTGCCATAACCTTACTGGTTTTCCTTCCCATGAACTCCCAAACGCAGGATTCTGTTGCAAGGAAGGAGAAAAAAATGCAATGGTTCAAGGACGCCAAGCTTGGGATTTTTATTCACTGGGGGCTCTATGCCGTGGATGGAATAGATGAATCGTGGTCTTTTTTTAACGGGTACATTTCCCACAAAGATTACTTGAAGCAAACCAAGGGATTCTCGGCAAAAAAATACGATCCAAAAGCTTGGGTACAACTGATCAAGGAAAGCGGTGCACGATACTCCGTTATTACCTCCAAACACCATGATGGTTTTGCTTTGTGGAATACCAAATTTGGCCAATTGAATGCCATCAAAGGTTCCGCGGCTAAAAAAGATGTGCTGACCCCTTTTGTGAACGAATTGCGAAAGAACCAACTTAAGGTGGGAATTTATTATTCCCTACCCGACTGGTCCTATGCTGATTATACCCATTTTACCAGGGATTCCATTCGCTATACCATTGAAGAACAACCCAATCGATGGCAAAAATTCCTCAACTATTACCAAGGACAGTTGAAAGAGCTATCCGAGAATTACAATCCAGACCTTTATTGGTTTGATGGAGACTGGGAACATAACTCCGAGGAATGGGAAGCTCCCAAGGTAAGACAGATGTTATTGGACAAAAATCCAAATACCATCCTAAATTCCCGATTGCGCGATCAAGGCGATTATGCAACGCCAGAACAGGGAATGCCCATTACCAAACCCAAAAGTAAATTTTGGGAACTGTGCATGACCATGAACAACTCCTGGGGCTTTCAAAAGAACGATAACGACTATAAAACTACAGGGCAAATCATAGGAATTTTCTCAGATGTAATTGCCAACGGGGGCAACCTCTTACTGGATATTGGCCCCAAAGCCGATGGAACCATTCCCAAGGAACAAGTTGACATTCTAAAAGGTTTGGGAAGATGGACCGGTAAACATCAGGAGGCTATCAATGGAACCGTTGCAGGTATCCCCAAAGAACATTTTTATGGCCCAACCACTTTATCCAAAGACCGAAGCATTCTCTACCTCTTTGTTAAAGGTGATCCCAAGGGAGAAGTAGTGGTCCGCGGGCTTAAAAACAAAATCAACCGTATTTGGGTGGTAGGTCAAGGGTCTAAACTGTCCCATAAAGTAGTAGGAAAAGTGTACTGGAGCCATTATCCCGGAATCACCTACATCAATGTCCCGGATCACGTTCTGGATGAAGAAATGACTGTACTTGCCCTACTTTTGGATGGAAAAGTAGATCTATACCGTGAAGATGGAGCGGTTATAGAAAGTAACTAAAACAAGCTATTTCAAGTTGTAAAAAGCCATGGCATTGGCACCCATTATTTTGTCTTTTTCGGTCTGGCTTAAGCCTGCAATGGCGTTGGTGACCAATTGCTTTACTTGTTGGTAATTGGCCGCCACAAGGCAAACAGGCCAATCCGAACCAAACATGACCCGATCCGGTCCGAAAGCCTCCAAAACCAAATTGATATAGGAATCAAACTGATCGGGGACCCAGTGTTTATAATCGGCTTCGGTAACCATTCCAGAGAGCTTACAATGTACGTTCCTGTGTTCTGCAATCTTTTGCATAAGTACAGCCCAGCCATCATAAAAGCCATCTTTGACATAGGGTTTTGCAATATGGTCAATAACAAATTGCTGGTTGGGAAATTGTTTCACAAATTCCAGAACTGCTCCCAACTGATGGGGGAAAACCAAGATGTCATAGGTATAACCATACTTCTTCAGGAGGGATATCCCCCGGGTAAAGCCGGGGCGTAACAAAAAATTATGGTCGGGTTCACCTTGTACCACATGCCTCCACCCTTTTAGGAGCGGGTTGGATTGGTATTTTTCCAATTCCTTTTCCACAGAAACACTTCGCAAATCCACCCAGCCTACAACTCCTTTTACAAAATCATGGGTAGCAGCCAGGTCCAGTAAAAAGTCGGTTTCCTCCAAACTTTGGTCCGCTTGGACCGCTACACAGCCATTGATGTCATTCTCGGCATATACCTTTTTTAGGTGTTCCGGAAGAAAATCACGACGGATAACAGCCATTTCATCATCAATCCATGCGTGTTTCTCAGGATTATAATTCCAAAAATGTTGGTGGGAATCAATGGTCATTTAGCACTGGTTTTATTGGATTGGATGTATCAAATCTAGTGTTTTTCTTTGGGCAAAGACCTCAATTTTGGGGAGAATTTTGTGACGAAAACCTTCTCTTTTTTGGAATTTGATATTCGGGAAATCGAAAGCGACAAGCGATCAATTGTGACTTTATAAATATTGCTGTGTCTAATTAGTATAGTTTTAAGAAAAAACTTAGTTTTATTACAATTAAAAAATACTACCATGGGTAAATTCGAAATTAAAACAGACAAATCAGGGCAATTTAGGTTCAATTTAAAAGCAGGCAACGGGCAAGTAATTCTAAGTAGTGAAGCATACACTACTAAAGCTGCATGCGAAAATGGGATTGAATCCGTTAAAACAAATTCCCAAGATGACAATCGATACGATAGAAAAACGGCCAAGGATGGAAGTCCTTATTTCAATTTAAAAGCATCCAACGGTCAGGTCATTGGAGCAAGTGAAATGTATTCCAGCTCTTCTGCCATGGAAAATGGAATTGCATCGGTGAAAAGCAATGCTCCCGGTGCTGATGTAGATGACAATTCGTAAGGCCTACGAAGGAAATCTTTTTACATCCAAAAGTTAAAACAGCCCAATTGGGCTGTTTTTTTTGTTGCCATCATATCTTCTACCAGGCCAAAACAACACAAATCCAAGTACACAACCGAACAAGATTCAAACGGAAAATCACAAAAAGGGTTTTCTTTTTGACAATAAATCAATGCCCAGTACCAAAAAAAATTGGAAATTAGACACGCGAAAATCGCACCGGAGAATTACGGTCAAAATCCTGCCCATACTATGTCGGATTACAAAAACTTTGAAGCTGAAATACTTGTTGAGTCACCAGGAAGAATCAATCTTATTGGGGAGCATTTGGATTACAATGGCGGCCAAGTACTGCCAGCAGCAATCAATCTAAAAGTCAGACTTCATTTTAGAAAAAACGGTAGCTCCAAATGCAATTGCTACTCCAAAAATTACGATGATCACTTCGCGTTTGACCTAAATCAAATCAAAATCAGTGAAAAGGAATGGCATAACTATTTCTTGGGCGTTGTTCATTTTATTGATCAAGCGCATCCCAACAAAATTGGTGGGTTTGATTGTATAGTGGAAAGCGAACTACCTATTGGTTCCGGAGTCAGTTCGTCCGCTGCCCTGGAATGTGGTATTGCCAAAGGACTTGACCAATTGTTTTCCATTGGGCTCACTGATGACGAAATCATAACCATGTCCAGAGACGCCGAACACCATTTTGTGGGCACCAAATGCGGTATCATGGATCAGTTTGCAGTAGTTCGTGGTAAAAAGGGAAATCTAATTCGTTTGGATTGCAACGATCAATCCTATAAATACGTTCCAGCAGATTTTAACTCCTACGCCATTGTGCTGCTAAACACCAATGTGTCGCATAATTTAGCCACAAGCGAGTACAACCTCAGACGGCAAGAATGCGAATCGGGACTTAAGTCCATACAAGCCAAATATCCTGGTCAAAAAGTATTGGCCCAGGTTCCAGAGGAAATTGTAAATGAAATTGGGCCTGGTTTAGCTTCCAAGACCTTTGATAGAATTCGATATGTGGTTCAGGAAAATGCACGGACGATTGCAGCTAGCGAAGCATTGGCAAAGGGAGATTTGATGACATTCGGTCAAAATCTATTTGAATCCCATTCCGGGTTGAGCCAACTTTATGAAGTCAGCTGTCCGGAACTTGATTTTCTTGTGGATCTGGCAAAAAGTTTTGAGGGTGTCATTGGATCCAGAATGATGGGCGGTGGTTTCGGTGGTTGTACCATCAATTTAGTTCAGCATGATCAGGTGGATGCATTTATTGCAGCAGCGTCCCAAGCCTATTCCGAAAAATTCAATATTCAACTAAGTCCATTCACGGTTGCCATCGGGGATGGGGTAAAACTCGTAAGCTAAGCATGTCAAAAATGTTGACCGAACAACCGCATAGGAGATATAACATTCTCACCGGGGAATGGATTTTGGTATCACCGCACCGGACCAAACGACCATGGCAGGGAAAGACCGAAAAATCAGCTGCGGACCAGCGACCACAATACGACCCCAATTGTTACTTATGCCCTACCAACACCAGGGCCAACGGAGAGGTCAATCCAGATTACAAAAGCACTTTTTCCTTTATCAATGATTTTGGCGCCATTTTAATGGACGGGGAGCAAACTGAGTACGACGAGGGCCTTTTCAAAGCATCCTCTGAACAAGGAATTTGCAAGGTTATTTGTTTTTCACCGGATCACAGCCTCACTTTACCACGTATGTCGGTAGATGGAATTACCGATGTGGTCAAACTTTGGAAACGGGAGTATGCTGAGCTTGGGGCACTGGAAGCAATCAACCATGTTCAGATTTTTGAGAACAAGGGAGACATTATGGGATGCAGTAATCCCCATCCCCACGGACAAATTTGGGCGCAATCGTCCATTCCCGAAGAACCGCGCAAAAAATCGGCGACACAGTTAGCATACTTTCAAGATCATGGAAGAAGTCTTTTGGGTGATTATCTAAAACAAGAGCTGGAGGCGAAAGAACGAATTATTGCTGAGAATGAGGATTTCGTAGCCCTGGTTCCTTTCTGGGCAACTTGGCCTTATGAAGCCATGATCATTCCTAGAAAACATTATTCAAACATTGGGCAATTAAGCGCTTCCGAGGAACGCTCTTTTGCTACCATTATTAAGGCATTGACCATAAAGTTTGACAATCTTTTTGAGGTGTCCTTCCCATATTCAGGTGGGATTCACCAAGCTCCAACCGATGGCCAAGAGCATCCCGAATGGCATTTCCATATGTCCTTTTACCCACCCCTATTACGATCCGCCACCGTAAAGAAATTTATGGTAGGATATGAAATGTTTGGAAATCCTCAGCGCGATATTACAGCAGAAATGGCGGCTAAAAGTTTAAGAGAATTATCCGAAGTACATTACAGTCAATCTTAAAAGACCAAAGCATGAAGAATGGAAATTTGATCCGGTCCTCTTTTAACTTCCTCTTAGTCATGGGGGTTTTACTTGTGGGCTGCAAGGAAAAAACTGCCCCAAAAGAGGTTGAAGCTACCCAACCACCCATAAAAAAAGAGGCGGTGATATCGGTAGTTACGAAAATACCAGAAGGAATTGAAGTTCCAAAGGGTATGGTATGGATTCCTGGAGGAAATTTCTATCAAGGTGCGGTTGCCAATGACCCTATGGCCATGGGCCATGAAAAGCCCAGTCACTCCGTGGCAGTTGATGGGTTTTTTATTGATGTTGCGGAAGTAACCAATGCCCAATACGCTAAGTTTACCAAGGAAACAGGCTACATCACCTTGGCTGAACGGAAAATTGACTGGGAAGAAATGAAGAAGCAACTGCCGGCGGGAACACCCAAACCCCATGATTCCATTTTGCAGCCGGGCTCCTTGGTCTTTCGAGAAGGGATGGTCACCAATCTGCAAGATTATTCCCAATGGTGGAAATGGACCATTGGCGCCAATTGGAAACAACCCAACGGCCCCGGAAGTTCCATAAAAGGTAAGGACAATGAGCCTGTGGTTCATATTGCCTACGAAGATGCCCTTGCCTATTGTGAATGGGCCGGCAGAAGATTGCCCACAGAGGCCGAATGGGAATATGCGGCCAGAGGAGGTAATACCACTGGGATTCATTATTGGGGCGATGAAGTGGAATCCCTTTCCAAAAATGCCAATACCTGGACAGGTGAATTCCCTCGCACCAATGACCAAAGTGATGGGTATGTGCGCAGAGCTCCTGTAATGTCTTACCCTCCGAATGGGTATGGCCTCCATGATATGGCCGGAAACGTGTGGGAATGGACCAGTGATTGGTATAATACCAACTACTATAAGGAACAGGCCGCCGTTGGAAAAACCCAACATAATCCCCAAGGAGCAAGCCGGGCGTTTAACAGCATCAATCCATATGCGGTTGAGAAAGTTATAAAAGGAGGATCCTTCCTTTGCAGTGCTTCGTATTGCGCCAGTTATCGGATTTCTTCCCGGATGGCAACAAGCTTGGATTCAGGATTGGAACATCTAGGATTCCGAACGGTTCTGGATGCCAGACCGAATAAAAAAGATCCTAGTTAAACACCAATTCATCCAAGAATATAAAACTCTTCCCTCCAGGCACTGGATGCCAATCTGGATTTTTAAGGGGACTTTTCACTAATAGTTTGACTTTTTTCAGCTGGGTGGGAGGGATTTCAATATCATAAATCAACCGTTCTATATTGATTGACGGTTGTCCAAGAGGTAGGTCTATGGATTTTAGTTGGGTGTAGCTGCTCCCATCCTTGGAACCCCAAACGGTATAACCGACGGGTCTAAAAATCCAATTTGTGGGTATGGAAAGACTCCCAACAGCAATATGGGATATGGTAGTTGGTTCCTTAAATTCCACAGTCGCAGTCATATGCTTTGCTTCAAACCCCAACCATTTTCCATCCACAAAATTCGAGGTGCCTCGTGAAAAGTCCACTAGGGTATTGCCTCCTTTGGAAACATATTTTGGATGTGGTTCGGATACCAAATTAATTCTATTCACTTTCACACCAGATTTCAAAAAATCCATAGAGCTTTCCAGGCTGGGTTCCCAGCCATCCAAAGTGGCAAATGTTCTTAACCTACCCGTCTCATTGATGTAAAATGGCTCATCATATTCTTTGGGCAAGGTATCGTTTTGAGTTGTTTCCAAGACATAGAAGATTTTGGCCCCGTCGAAAAACTGCTCCAAGGAAACTTGGATTGAATCCTTAAAGACTTCATGCTCTGCAATAATTGTGGGTGGGCCCAGGGTACTAGCCGCAAAAACACTATCCGCGATCTGCCCTTGTATTTCCACCTGCCTTTGCTTCTCTTGAAAAGATAACAGACCTTCCGGGGTCATTGGGGTTTGCCAAACAAACAACTTCTTTAGGTTAGCTAATTTGGACAGCTGATCCAGTCCTGTATCATCCACATCGGTTCCAAAAAGATTCAGGGATTCCAACAGTTTAAACCGCTTGATTTCCTTCAGGCCCTCGTTGGTTATCTGGGTATTCTGAAGTTGCAACTTCAATAAGTTTTTAAAGGGTTTAAGCAACTTGATCATTTCATTATCCATGTTGGTATAGCCCAAATTTAACTGCACCACATTTTCCTTATAACGCTGCAGTAACTCAAAATCAGCTTCGGATAGATTTTTACGCTGTAAAAAGTTTATCAAGAGCAAGGGTTTTTCTTCTGAAATCAATTGGGCAGAAATATTGTTCTGTGCCAAAAGATCCATGAAATCTTGGGGAACCTCATCCACTTTTTCCGCCAACAAGGCCTCGGTAGAGGTGTCCTTTTCCAAGGCCTCCAGGGCAGTCGTTAACTTCCCCTCATGGTGCAAATCTTCTACCAAGCAATCAAAGCAATGCTCGTTTTCCATCCACCATTCCATAAGCATAACTTCCTCTGCGGTAAGCTGCACTTTCCCTTTGGGTGGCATATGCTCTTCATCTTCCATAGGCAAATGAAGGCGATGCATCAGCAGGCTCATTCCCTCTTGTTCCAAAGAATCCAACAATGATCCTGAATCTCCACCTGCAATTAAACTGTTTTCAGAAGTCAATAACAACCCGCCCTTGGTTTTGCCACTGTTATGGCAACTCACACATTTTCGCTGTAATATGGGTTGAACGATATCAGCATACACAGCGGCCTTTTCCACATTTTCAATGACTGGGTCTTCGTACTTTTCTGCAAACAAAAAATCCTCTCCATGTGTGAGGCTTCCCCCATAATGGCCTGTTGCGGTAAGCAAAACCAACACTAGTATAAATACGGGCATATAGGACTTTTGAGCTTGTTTATTGCTGGATTTCTTCAGAAAGAACAGGACTGCGGCCCCCACCGAAAATGCTATGGCTATCCATCTATGCAAATCCAATAATTGCTCATCATAACCCCCATTTCCACCTAAGAACCATCCTGTGACCACCGATATTAAGGCGCTAATGGCACCAATCGCCAAAGCAAACAATATAGTTCCGTTGTCCTTTGGTTGAGGTTTTTTGCGATAATACAATTCCATAAGGAAAGCCAACAGCAATATTCCTATGGGTAAATGAACAAATAAGGGGTGTAAATTTCCTGGTGGCATTTGGTGCGGTTATTCTATTATAATCTCATCGATAAAAGTCCAGGGAAGGGTGCCTTTGCCAGGGTGCCAATCCGGAATTTTTTGCAATGGATGTATACTTATTGTGAATTCTTGATTGTTATCCAGTGAAACAGGTATTTCTATGTATTGAAGTTGTTTGTCTCCAGAAACAGAGCTATTGGTCATTTCTTTGGATCCCACAATCTTTCCGTTGGAATGTACTTGGACAGCGTGTGGTAAAAAAATCCATGATCCATGATCCTGAAGCATGCTCAATATGATCTTCCTGGGACTAAAGTCGGCGTCCAATTTCATTTTCACCCCAATTTGATTTTCCTGAAAGCCTAGCCAATATCCTCCTTGTCTAAAGTTTACACTTCCCTTTTGACCATCAGTCAATGATGATGCTCCATTTCCAGGGTATGAAGTATTGGGCTGTGGTTCCAGCTCAACCCAAGCTTGGGAAATATCATGTGTTAGCTTCCGAACCCGTATGGTTCGTTCCTCACTTGCAGTAAATTGGGGATGATAGGCTCTTACCCTTACCTCAGCAGAATTTAACAGCTCAACAGCTTGTGTATATGCCGCTGAGCTTTCATTCACAGGATTGCCATCCAGGCTATATCGCAAAGTCGAGCCATTTTCTGCCAGTTGCACTTGTACCAAAGCTGAATGTATAAAGAGGGCAGAATCCACTTGGATACTTGGCGGAGCCAATTGAACCTCATTAGTGCTTAAAAAGGTAGTTTTTTCGGATTTACAGGAAGCAATTCCCGTAAATAGCAAGGCCATTAAAAGTACGCTAAGGCTATTTGATTTGGTCCAAGAATATAAGGTTGCAACTAATTTTTGCCTCGTCATACTCGGAACAATTTTATGGGATAGGTTGCCCAAGAGTTCCATTGGGCCACATAGATATTTTCATCAGCATCAATACAAACATCGTGGGGATGTCTAAAGATTTTTAAGGTCTGGTGCATGTGGTTCAGTGTTCCATTTTCGTAGGTGGGAGTACTTCCCCCGGGGGCAGAAATCAATTTGTTGTCTCCATCCAAAATAGAAATAAAGCCAGTGCCTTCGGACCCATCCCCTGACCAAATAGTGGCCAAGTACACATGCTTATTGTGAATGACTGGTCTACAGATATAGGCTCCGGGTAGGTCAATGGTTTCTAGGTGTTCCCCATCCATGGAGAATCGCTTCAGTTTGTTTTGTTGTCGGGCCGTAATCAATAAGGTTGGATTATTGGAGTCTCTTTCGTCTATACAAATACCATGGGCGTTGTTAAACAGCTGCGGCTCATCTCCCCTTCCACCAAATATATTTTTGATATTGCCTTTGGCATCGTAATGCGTAATGTACTGAGACCCATAACCATCGGCCACATAAATATCTCCGTTGCTGGCTATAGCTGTTTCTGTTGGAATGTACTCTTCCGCTTTTTGATACTTACCACTTTCTTTCGGAAATGGCAACACTTGGATTACCTTTCCATCCAAAGTGGTTTTGATTACCTCATGCCTATTGTTATCGCAGATGTACAAAAATTCTGTGCCATTTTCATCATGTAGGGTAAGCCCATGGCCTCCGGGATATTCAGTCCCCCAGGAATCCAAAAGTTTTCCTGATCGATCATAGATAAGAATATTGTTTTTGGTATGATTGGTCAATAATATAATGCGCCCTTTTGCATCCTGAACCATTTCATGACAATCCTTCACGGGGAATTTATCACTATTGAGCTTCCCCCAGTTTAGGTCTACTTTGTATTGATGAGAGCCATGACCAATAACGGCATCCTTCCAAAAATCATCCGTAAAGGAAATGGAACCCATGGAAGCCAATCCCAATCCGGCAAGGCCGCTTTTTTCTATAAATTGTCTTCGTTTCATCATGCCAATATATCTTTAACGATATGCCCTTCCACATCGGTTAACCTAAATCTCCTACCTTGGTACTTGTAGGTCAAACGTTCGTGATCTATTCCCAAGAGATGCAGCAATGTTGCCTGGAAATCATGCACGTGTACCGGATTTTCAGTTATGTTATATCCAAAATCATCGGTCTCCCCGTAGACAATTCCTGGTTTTATGCCGCCGCCGGCCAACCACATGGAAAAACATCTGGGGTGATGATCTCGGCCGTAATTGGTGTCCGTCAACAAGCCTTGGGAGTAGTTTGTCCTTCCAAATTCCCCTCCCCAAATCACCAAGGTATCATCCAGCATTCCGCGTTGTTTAAGGTCTGCCACAAGAGCTGCGGAGGCTTGATCCACATCTTTGGCCTGTTTGGCTATGGCATCTGGTAAATTCTCATGCTGATCCCAACCCATGTGATATAGCTGGATAAACCGCACATCTTGCTCGGCCAATCTCCTTGCCAACAAGCAATTGGCCGCGTATGTCCCTGGTATTTTGGCATCCGCACCGTACATTTTGTAGATATAATCCGGTTCTGTTTCCGTATTCATTACCTCTGGAACCGAGGTCTGCATACGATATGCCATTTCATATTGTGCTATCCTACTTTGGATCTCATTATCACCAAATTCCTCATATTGCTTTTCATTCAATTCGGCTAGATTATCCAAAATGGCTCGCTTGGTTTCTTTTGAAATCCCTTTTGGGTCATTTAGATAAAGTACTGGGTCCTTCGCGGCTCTAAATTGGACTCCCTGGTGTAAGGAGTGCAAAAAGCCATTACCCCATAAGCGTGTGTATAAGGGTTGACCGTTGGGCCTACCACTTCCCCTTGAGAGCAATACGGTAAAGGCCGGTAAATTTTTATTCTCACTTCCCAATCCATAGCTCAACCAAGAACCAATACTGGGTCTTCCCGGCTGTTGGGACCCCGTTTGAAAAAAGGTAACCGCTGGATCATGGTTAATGGCTTCGGTATACATGGATTTTACAATACAGAGATCATCCACCATCTTGGCGGTATAGGGCAGCAAATCACTTATCCAAATCCCATTTTTCCCATGTTGTTGAAATCCAAATTGGGAACCTACCAAGGGAAAACTGTCCTGCCCGGAGGTCATTCCAGTCAAACGTTGTCCGTTGCGAATGGATTCTGGCAAATCTTCTCCCCTACGCTGATTAAGTACAGGTTTGTAATCAAAAAGCTCCAACTGCGATGGCCCCCCACTTTGAAATAAATAGATAACCCGTTTTATTTTTGCAGAGTGATGTGGAGAATGGAGAATTCCCTTAATACCCATTGGATTATCAGCTTTGGCCAGCAATTCGCCATCCTTTCTATAGAAATTACAGCCTAAAAGCGAACCTAGGGCCACACCTCCAATACCTAGAGCGGATTTGCCCAGAAATGCCCTTCGGTTAAGATTTAGGGCATTATCCGCCAATATTTTCTTTTCGCTCATAATTAGCCTCTTGTTATGGTTTCATCCAAATTAAATATGGTTTGCGTAGTCAGCGCCAAGGCTGTAAGGGTCTCTGGGGAAACATTCTCACTAGGCTTAAATTCCCCAATGGATAGATATTCCTCTGGTAAAATCTCGCCCGAATTGATTTTTTCCAAGGCATTTGCATAGAACTTTTGTAGCACTTCCATTTCATCCTGCCCAGGAGTCCTTGATGTGGCATTTTGGAAAATGTAACTGATTTGCTCCTCAACCTCGCCAATATTCATGGCTTTGGACGCCATGGCTCTGGCGGCTTCTATCAACTGTGGATCATTCAATAACACCAATGCCTGTAAAGGGGTGTTGGTCTCCTGTCTTTTTACACTGCACAAATCCCTGGATGCCGCATCAAAAGTCATCATACTTGGTGGTGGCACAGTACGCTTCCAAAAAGTATAAAGACTTTTACGATAAAGATCGTTGCCCTCACTCTGTACATACCTAGCCGTACTTCCCCCGCCTCCTCCGGTAGTTTCTTCCCAAATTCCCTCGGGCTGATAAGGTTTAACACTGGGACCTCCTACTTCAGCACTCAGCAACCCGCTTAATTTTAATGCTTGGTCCCGAATCATTTCAGCGCCTAATCGAAGTCGAGTTGCTCTTGCCAAATAGGTGTTCTCAGGATCTCTTTCTTGCATTTCAAGAGAAATCTCACTGCTTTGCTGAAAGGTGGCCGACATGGCTATGTATTTTATCATTTGTTTGATGTCCCAACCTTCCTGTCTGAATTTGATTGCCAAATAATCCAACAATTCTGGATGCGAAGGTAAGGCGCCCTGATTCCCAAAATCATAGGAACTTTCCACCAAACCTTTACCAAACATTCGTTGCCAGACACGGTTTACGGCCACACGGGCGGTTAAAGGATTATCTTTATGGAACAACCATTGGGCCAATCCAAGTCTGTTTTTAGGTAATTCCTCAGGAAAGGGAAAAATTGCTTCGGGGGTTGCAGGGAAAACCTGATCCGTGGGTTGATCATAGGCTCCTCTATTCAACACAAAAGCATCTCTTGGTTCCATCATATCTTCCATAACCATAACCTTGACTTCTGCATTGGAGTGGGTCATGTTCACGAAATCCAAAACGCCATTGGCCTCATCAGGGCTTATGGAAATATAGGGTTTGGGGATGACCTGGGCGTTTGCCATAAGTCCATCCTCGTCCACATTATTAAAGAAACTAAAGAGTTGGAAATGTTCTTCTTGGCTTACCGGGTCGTATTTGTGATCATGGCAACGGGAACACTCTAAGGTGAGTCCCAAAAATGCCGTACCGAAGGTGTTGGTGCGATCCTCTACATATTCTACCCTATACTCCTCTGGAATGACACCACCTTCAGCCGTAATCTTGTGATTCCTGTTAAAGCCAGTAGCCAAAATGGATTCTTTGGTAGCGTTAGGCAACATGTCACCGGCCAATTGATAGGTAACAAATTCGTCATAGGGCATATTTTTGCCAAATGCATGAATTACCCAATCCCTCCAGGGCCACATGATTCGCTCAAAATCGTCTTGATAGCCATGTGTGTCCGCGTAGCGGGCCACATCCATCCAGTCGGCCGCCATGTTTTCTGCATAGTCCTTGGTTTCAAGTAAAGAATCCACAATTTTCTCGAAAGCATCAGCTGTGCTGTCTTCCAGAAAAGCATTTACTTGTTCTGCATTGGGAGGCAAACCCGTTATACTAAAAAAGGTTCTTCTTATCAATTGCTCCTTTGCTGCTTTTTTGGAGGGTTGAAAGCCTTGTTCCTCCAGTTTTTTCAACACAAATTGGTCAATTTCATTCTGGCTCCAATCATCATTTTCCACTTTGGGTACTTGCTGAGTCTCAGGGGCCACAAATGCCCAATGTTTTTTAAATTCCGCACCTTGGGCTATCCACTTCTTGAGTAATTCCTTTTCATAATTGGACAGGGTAAGGTTGGATTCAGGCGGAGGCATCATCAAATTGGGGTCTTCACTGAAAATTCTGTGCACCAGTTCACTCTTTTCCAAATCGCCAGGCACAATGGCATAACGGTCTTTGTTTTCTCCAATGGCAGCAAAAGCATCTTCAGCTTTATTTAGGGAAAGTCCCCCTTCAATGGCATTTTTATCAGGTCCATGGCATGCGAAACAGCGATCAGACAAAATGGGTTTGATGTGGAATGAAAAATCTATTGAGTCGGGAATCTGCTTGTTGGAATCTCCGGTATTTACCGATGCATATTCCCCTTTTTTGGTTTGGCAACTAAATAGAAGTATGGTTCCAGCAAAAACTGCGGAAACCCATAAAACCATTCTTCTCGTCTTTGAAGCGTCGGACATGTCCTATTGATTTTAAATCCCTTTTGCCTTGAAACTACCCAGATAACCCGACTTACCTAAAAAAATTCGACCAATAACAGATGCGAAAAGATCAATGTAGTAAATCTCCAGAAGCTGCTGTTAACCAGCACGGTGCAGCTCTAGGTAATGGAGTCGTTGAGAATTCGGCTTTTGGCCTCGTTCAAATAGCTACGCCCAATGGTGTATCTGATACCGTCTACCTCCAGGCTATTTCCTTCAATAGATTCCACTTTGTCAATTGCTATGGTATAGGATCTATGTATCCTAAGAAACTTGTCTGAAGGCAGTTCTTCCGTAAAACTCCCCAGTGTTTTGTGTATGATATATTTTGCGGAAGTGGTCTTTATTCGAATGTAATCCTTCAAGCTTTCCACTACCACAATTTCATCAATAAAGATCTTTTGAAGCTTCTTCTTATCCACTTTCACAAAAATGCTGGGTTTTTCATTGGCCGAATGGCCCGAATTTGCAGCTCCTTGTTTTAAGCTAATGATACGGTTGACCGCTTTTAAAAATCTTGGAAACGGAATAGGTTTAACCAAATAATCAATGACCTCCAATTCAAAACTTTTAAGGGCATATTCTTCATGGGCCGTGGTAATGACAATCATAGGGGCCACTTGCAAGGATTGGAGAAAATTGAGTCCATCCAGAATGGGCATGTTGATATCCAAAAATATGATGTCCACTTCATTTTCCTGTAAGAACAGGTTGGCGTCAATGGCATTGGAGAAGGTCTGCACCAATTCCAATTGGCTCACCTGCTCCACATAATTTTTTAGCACATTGATCGCCAACGGTTCATCATCAATAATTATCACTCTCAAAGCCGTCATACTTTTAATTTTAAATCCACATGAAACATTTTTTCCTTCTCAAAGATAGAAAGCTCGTAATCATTTTGATCATAACCCAATTCCAACCTTTTCTTTACGTTGGAAAGCCCGATGCCTCCACCTCTGGTGGCCACCTTGCTGTTGGTATCACTTTTAGGAATGGTATTGGATACTTTAAAATACAAAAAATCCTCATCGACATTGACATCTATAGTGATATTCATATCGCCGATGTTTTTGCTTGCCCCATGCTTAAAGCAATTTTCAATTAAGGGAACCAGTAACATTGGGGCAATTTCCTTGTTCTCCAAATCCCCCGAAATTCCAATATCAATTTCAAGGGTATCATTGAATCGTATGCGTTCCAAATCAATATAATTTTGGATACAGTCAATCTCACTTTTTAAATCCTGTTTGCGTTTTCTGGTAGCATAGAGCAAATACCTCATTAAGCCGGAAAGCTTAAGAATAACTTCCGGCGCCTTATCTGATTTCTCCAAGGTGAGGGAATAAATATTGTTTAAGGTATTGAAGAAAAAATGAGGGGAAACCTGGGAGCGTAAAAACTTTAACTCCGTTGTCAGCTGTCTTTTTTCCAAATCGTGCAGTTTGCTATGCTCCCTAAGCCAATCCACAGTAACCTTAATGGCAGTGGCAAAGGCAACCACATACAATTCGCCGAACATGGTAATAATGGCATAATTCAGGGTAAGGCTGTCCACATGCTCCGGCCCTTCCGGCATTACATTGGTACTTACCAAATAATAGGTCAGATTGAACTTTACCAAGAGCATGATGAACAGGCAGGTTACCACCATTAAAGCATAGGTAAAATACTTTCTGGTGTACACAAATTTCGGCATCAAAAAGTAGATGTTGAAATAGGAAAGTGCAATGTGAATGGGAAAACCTATTAAGTTGGTTTTCAATGATAAAGCAAAATCATTGTGGATACTTCCCCATCGTAAAGTATTGAGCAAAAAATAGATGCCCCAAAAAATGATATGGTGCTTATAGGTGATTTTGTACTGCTGGGGTGATTCAACCTTCAACAGCTCCTCCAACTTGTCATTTATATACATGAATCGCAGTGTTTTTTTTGATTGTAGGTTTTTCTGTTGTTTAGCTTTTGGGGCTGGTTGTTGGTCTAATTTTATTCGACCAGCGAATAAAATTATAAATATTTAGGATTACATTTTTCTAACCTAACACGACCAACGGATTCAGCTAATCCAACCAAACGCTATAAGAAAATCAAATATATTTTGGGGGAAAGTATAAAAAAACTCAATATTAATCCAAATGACCAATGAGCAGGAGCGCAATATTTCTGGTTGTAGCTGTGCTTGTTTTAAGCTTATCCTGTGCAGATACCAATACGTCTTCGGCTCCTGCGGATACACTTACTGATTTTGTAGATCCCTTTATTGGAACAGGCGAACATGGACATACGTATCCAGGTGCCACGGCTCCCTTTGGCATGGTTCAACCCAGCCCAGATAATGGCACTGCTGGATGGGACTGGTGTTCAGGTTATCATATTTCCGATTCGATCATATCCGGATTTGGGCAATTGCACTTGAGTGGCACAGGTATTGGAGACTTGGCCGATTTGCTTTTGATGCCCACCCCTAAAAAAGTGGACTTGACCCTTTTTGGCAAACCAAGAGATAGTCTGCCTTATACCTCAGCATTTTCGCACCACAATGAAGTGGCCAAACCCGGTTACTATAAAGTAAAACTGGATGAACCTGAAATTCAGGTTGAACTTACCGCCAATGCATATGTAGCGTTTCATAAATACACATATACGGAGGGTGATGAACCCTCTTTCATTTTGGATTTAGGGTACGCTGTCAACTGGGATGCCCCGGTAGATTGTTCCCTTGTGCAAGAAGATGAAAAGACCTTGGTTGGATATAGACATAGCACGGGTTGGGCGAAAAACCAAAAGCTCTTTTTTGTGGTTAAATCCTCTTTACCTATCACCTCGTCAGAACTTATCTCCGATGGCTCCATTTCGGACGGTACATCCGAAGCCAAAGGAAAAAAAGTAGGTGGACAGTTTTTCTTTAGTCCTGATTCGGGGAATGTGGTTGAGCTGCAGATAGCGGTTTCTTCAGTAAGCATTGACAATGCCAAGTCTAATTTGGAAAGCCATGGTACCAACCGCACTTTTGAAGAGGTAAAGAACGATACCCATGGCGAATGGGAGGGATTGCTTTCCAAAATCAAAGTGGAAACACCGCAGGATTCGCTGAAGACTATTTTCTACACTGCTTTATATCACACGCAAATTGCCCCCGTTCGCTTCAGCGACACCAATGGGGAATTTAGATTACAAAACGATAGCATTACCAGAGCTTCTGGATGGGATGCCTACTCCACCCTATCGCTCTGGGACACTTTTAGAGCGGAAAACCCCTTGTTGAACATCTTGCAGCCCGAACGTGCGAGTGATATAGTTCAGTCCATGTTGGCCTACTACGACGAGCAAGGTAGACTTCCGGTATGGACGCTTTATGGCAACGAAACCAATACCATGACAGGGAATCATGGGGTTTCCATGATAGCCGAAGCCTTTCTGAAGGGTATTCGAGGGTATGATACTGAAAAAGCCTATCAAGCGGTAAAAAATACTATGATGGGAGACCTAAGGGGGCTTGCTCCATATAAAGAATTTGGTTACATCCCGTATACGTCTTTGGATGAATCCGTGACCATTAGTCTGGAATTTGCCTATAACGATTGGTGTGTGGCCCAGATGGCCAAAGCCTTGGGCAAGGATGAAGATTACGCTTATTTCTTAAATCGTTCCAATGCCTATAAACATCTTTTTGATGCCAATACGGGTTTTATGCGTGGTAAATCCAAAGATGGACAAAGCTGGAACCAACCTTTTGACCCCAAGCATTCCAACCATAGGGAACACACAGACTATACCGAAGGCAACGCTTGGCAGCACAGCTGGTTTGTATTGCATGATGTCCCCGGTTTTATCAAACTTCATGGCGGACCAGAGCCGTTTACTACCAAGTTGGAACAACTTTTTTCGGAAAGTTCCGAAATTTCTGGTGACAATGTTTCTGTAGACATCTCCGGTTTAATTGGACAATATGCCCATGGAAATGAACCCAGTCATCATATTGCCTATCTGTTCAATAAGGCCAAAAAACCATGGAAAACCCAAGAATGGGTTCGGGAAATTTTAGATACCCAATACAGCACCCAACCAGATGGACTCAGCGGAAATGAGGATTGTGGGCAAATGTCAGCTTGGTACGTTTTTAGTGCTATGGGCTTTTATCCCATGAACCCAGCCTCTGGACAGTACGAATTGGGAAGTCCCATTTTTGATAAAGTGACCCTTTCGGTAGCGCAGTACAACGAATTTATAATAACAGCCAAGAATACCTCCCCCACCAATAAGTATATCCAATCAGTAACGCTTAATGGAGCATTGCTCCAACGAAGCTACATCACCCATGAAGAACTTATAGCGGGAGGAACCCTGGAATTTGAGATGGGACCCGAACCCAACAAAAGTTGGGGAGTATAACCAAGGACCAGAAAAAACTATATGGAATTAATAGACCTGTCAATAATAATCATATACGTTGTGCTGACCCTATTCATTGGAATTTGGGTCTCCAAAAAAGCCTCCAAAGGTCTTGACTCTTACTTTTTAGGGGGAAACAACATCAAATGGTACTATTTGGGACTTAGTAATGGTTCCGGAATGTTTGATGTGTCCGGGACAGCATGGATGGTCGGGATTTTATTCCTCTATGGCGCCAAAAGTTTTATGTTCATGTGGCTTTGGCCCGTATGGAACCAGATTTTTGTAATGATGTTTTTGGCCGTTTGGATTCGCCGGTCAAATATTATGACGGGCTCCGAATGGATCCTGACCCGTTTTGGGGATGGAAGGGCAGGTAGGGCTTCGCATTTTATCATTGCGGTTTTTGCCATTATTTCCACAGTAGGCTTCATTGCCTATTTCTTTGAAGGCGCCGGTAAGTTCATGACCATCATATTGCCCTGGGACCTTAGCTGGTTTGTTGGTGAAACGCTTCTGTTGAGTTCGGAACAGTCCTATGCCTTGATTATTATTGTTCTAACCACCATCTATACCATAAAAGGGGGAATGTTTTCTGTGGTAGCCACCGAAGTGCTGCAATATTTGATTATGGTCATTGCCGGACTTTTGGTTGCCGGATACACCTTTATCAATGTTGCTGAGGTCGACATCAACGCGGTGTTGTCCCCAGAATGGCGGAGTATCTTTTTCAATAACGAGCTTGGGCCACATTGGAGTGATAAATTCCAGGCTTTCAATGATCTAATAGATTCCGAGGGTTATAAAATGTTTGGTGCATTCATCGGTATGACCTTGTTTAAGGGATTCTTTGCCAGTGTGGCGGGACCTGTGCCTGGGTTCGATTTCCAACGTATTCTTTCCACGCGTACTGTAAAAGAATCAGCTTATATGAGCGGATTCACTGGGTTGGTTCTGTATATTCCACGATATCTCTTGATAGCAGGCATTGTAGTAATTGCCTTGGTCACCCTTGTTCCGGAAATGAGCACAAACCCAGGATTGAATGGTGGGGATTTGGAAGTCATCCTTCCCAAAGTCATCAACAATCACATCCCCGTTGGGGTTAAGGGCCTGTTATTGGCTGGACTTCTTGCAGCCTTTATGTCCACCTTTTCAGCCTTCGTTAATTCCGGGCCCGCCTATATCGTCAATGACATTTATAAAAAGTACTTTAAGCCCGAAGCTTCCAACAAACACTATATCAAAGCTAGTCATATTGCTTCCTTTGCCGTAGTGGGACTTGGAGTGTGTATGGGTTTCTTTGCAGATTCAATCAACTCTTTGACCCTTTGGATTACTAGTGCCCTATATGGCGGCTATGTTGCTGCCAATTTCCTCAAATGGATTTGGTGGCGCTTTAATGGTTGGGGCTATTTTTGGGGCATGGTTGCCGGTCTTGTGGTGGCCAGCTTACAATATTTCCTAGATCAGAACAAAGGCAATTTTACCGAAGACACCTTCCTTTACGAAGTGTCCCATGTGCATGCAATTTATCTGTTCCCGATTATTTTTGGCGTTTCCTTACTGGGCTCCTATCTGGGCACGTATCTATCAAAACCAACGGACACTGAAGTTTTAAAGTCCTTTTACAAGGAAGTAAAACCTTGGGGTTGGTGGAAGCCCATTTACACCCAGTTAAAACAGGAGGATAGTTCCTTTGAAAAGAACAATGATTTTTGGATGGACATGCTCAATTGTGCCATTGGAATCATTTGGCAATCCAGTATGATCCTGCTCCCCATTTACCTTTTGATAAGGGACTACCCAAAAATGCTGGTTTCACTCGTGGTATTTTTAATAACTTCAATAATTCTAAAATATACTTGGTTGAACAGGGTCCAAAAAATCCCAAATTAAGACCCGCAACCATAGGTTAATCAATTTATGGCATATCAAACATTGGAAAAAGTGAATACAATTCCTTGGCAAGAAAGACCTGACGGCAATACGAATGTAATTTGGCGGTACAGTGATAACCCCATCATTGAAAGAGACGCTATTCCTTCGTCCAACAGTATTTTTAATAGCGCCGTAGTTCCATTTGAAGATGGTTATGCGGGGGTTTTTAGATGTGACAATAAGGCCGTCCAGATGAACATTTTTGCCGGTTTTAGTAAGGATGGTCTAAACTGGGACATCAATCATGACCCTATATCGTTCCAGGAGGGCAACACTTCCATGATAGATTCTGATTACAAATACGATCCTAGGGTTACCTTTATTGAGGACCGATATTGGATCACTTGGTGCAATGGGTACCATGGCCCAACCATAGGGATTGGATACACTTTTGATTTTAAGGAGTTTTTCCAATGCGAAAACGCGTTTTTGCCCTTCAACCGAAACGGCGTGCTGTTCCCTGAAAAAATAGATGGCAAATATGCCATGCTCAGCAGGCCCAGCGATAATGGCCATACACCTTTTGGAGATATTTACATCAGTTATAGCCCCGATATGAAATACTGGGGCGAGCACCGTTGTGTCATGAAAGCTTCACCATTTGAGGACAGTGCATGGCAGTGCACCAAAATTGGGGCCGGTTCTGTTCCTATCTTAGTGGATGAAGGATGGCTTATGTTTTACCACGGGGTTATCAATACTTGCAATGGTTTCCGATATTCCATGGGTGCGGCTATTTTGGACAAGGACCAACCTGATCAGGTTAAATATCGCACACAACCTTATCTTATTTCGCCCCAAACCCCGTATGAATGTGTTGGAGACGTTCCCAATGTAGTATTCCCATGTGCAAGTTTGCACAGTATTGAAGAAGACAAGGTAGCCATTTATTATGGCGCCGCCGACACCGTTACCGCCCTAGCTTTTGGGCGGATATCCGAAATAGTCCAATTCACCAAAGAAAACAGTTTGTAAGTCCACCATGAAAGATTTTGCTGAAAAACACAAAAAGCTCATCAGTTTCATCCTTTTCTCCTTGTATGTAGGGTGCATACTGTTATCTGCTCAAGAAACTCCTAGAAAATATGTTGCCTATAAGGCAACAGAAACCATAAAAATTGATGGCCTAGCAGAGGAATCTTCATGGAAAAATGCCCCGTGGTCCGATTTGTTTATCGACATTGAAGGCGTTAAGAAACCTATCTACGACACCCAAGTCAAGATGCTTTGGGATGAAACCCATATCTACTTCTTTGCCCGAATGAAAGAACCACACGTTTGGGGAGACATTACGGAACATGATGCGGTGATTTTCCACAATAATGATTTCGAGGTATTCCTAGATCCCGAAGGAGACGTGCATGGGTATTATGAACTGGAGTGGAACGTATTAAACACCGTTTGGGATCAATACCTCACCGCCCCATATCGCGCAGGCAACGAAACCTTGAATGGATGGGAGGCTTTGGGAATGCAATCTGCAGTCGCCATACAGGGAACGCTTAATGATCCTTCCGATATCGACCAGGGGTGGACCTTGGAAATAGCGATTCCCTTTCAGGATTTACGTACCGGTTATTACCAAGACAATGTTCCCAAAGGCAAATTTTGGAGGGTTGGATTTTCCAGGGTGAATTGGGACCATGATATCAAGGATGGGAAGTATTCGAGAAAGAAAAACCCAAAAACAGGCAAACATTTACCAGAATACAACTGGGTCTGGTCTCCGCAGTATGTCATCAATATGCATGAACCCGAACGATGGGGTTACGTATATTTTTCTGAGAACGAAGTGGGCACCACAACGGACAAATTTGAAATCCCCAAGGACGATTACGTTAAATGGTATCTGTACGAGTTATATCGCGATTTGATTCAGCAAAAAGGAAAGTTCAAATGGAAGATAGCAGATGGGCAAAAGTTCACTGAACCAAAAATAATTCAAGGAAAGAAAGTAATCGCGGAACTGGAAAACCACAAAACAGGATTCACCATTTGGACGAAAAGCCCTTTTACTAAAAAAATCTTGGCTGTAGGTTCAGACGGGAAGTTCAGGGTCTTAAGCAAATAACATAGATCAAAAGATAAGATCATGAAGTTGGGTCACTTGTATATAGGGTTGTTCATTTTAGTATTCGCTTGCAATCCTCAACCCGAAAAAGGCAACTCCACCGAACAGCTAATCGATTTTGTCAATCCTTTTATTGGGACGGATGGTCCCGGAAATACTTATCCTGGCGCCACTACCCCATTCGGTATGGTACAACTGAGTCCCGATATTGGTATTCCAGGCTGGGATCGCATAGCAGGCTATTATTATCAGGATTCTATTATCACTGGTTTTTCGCATACCCATTTAACCGGAACAGGCGCAGGGGATCTTTATGACATTTTGGTGATGCCCACCAACAGCAGGTTTTCGGGTCGAATCCAAGAAAATAATTTCAAACCCTACTCCAGCTTTGACCATACCAGAGAAGGCGCATCTCCAGGTTTTTATTGGGTGGATCTTTTGGACTATGGAATAAAAGCCGAAATGACAGCAACCGCCAGAGTGGGTGTGCATCGCTATACCTTTCCCAAAGACGAGCAAACCCAAATCCATGTGGATTTAGGGTACAGCCTAAACTGGGACAGTCCTACGGACACTTTCATCGAAGTGGTAAATGACTCCACCTTGCAAGGGTATCGTATGTCCAATGGCTGGGCCCGCAATCAAAAACTGTATTTTGAAATGCAGTTTTCCAAACCCTTTGCATCTTACCAAATCAATGGAGATAAGACATCAGCCAAAATAAGCTTGGACTATGAGCTTGAAAATGGGGAACAAGTCGTGGTTAAAACAGGTTTGTCATCAGTGAGCAGTGAAGCAGCTGGAAAGGCCATTCAAATTGAAGCCAATAAGGATTTTGATGCCATTCGTTCCCAAACAGAAGCAAGCTGGGAAAAGGAACTTCAGAAGATACACATCAGCACCGCCAGCGAAGACCAAAAGGCCATATTTTATACCATGATGTACCAGTCCATGCTAGCCCCCACCTTGTATAGCGATATCAATGGGGAATACAAGGCAGCCAATGACACCCAAGGGAAACATCTCCCACAAACGGATACCGTGGCCAAAGCTTCAGGGTACAACAGATACGATACTTTCTCACTCTGGGATACTTTTAGAGCAGCGCATCCTTTGTACACACTTGTACAACAGGAACGGGTTTCGGATATAGTCAAATCCCTTCTGGCCCATTACCAAGAAACGGGAGTGTTGCCAGTTTGGTCCATGCAGGGAAGTGAGACCCATATGATGATTGGGTATCATGCAGTTCCAGTAATCGTGGACGCCTATTTTAAAGGTTTTGAGTTTGATTCGGAACTGGCTTACCAAGCTTGCCGCGAAAGTGCGATGGTCAACGACAGGCAAATCGACATCTATAAAGAATTGGGCTATATCCCGGTGGATGAACAGCATGAAAATTGGTCGGTTTCCAAAACCATGGAATATGCTTTTGATGATTGGTGCATTGCCATGTTTGCCAAAGATTTGGGGAAAATGGAAGATTACAGACGTTTTCTGATGCGTTCCCAAAATTGGAAGAATCTCTATAACGAAAAAAGGTCCTGGCTACAGCCCAAAGACACTAATGGGAAATTTATAGAACCTTTTATTCCCAAAGCGTACACTCCCTATTTCTGTGAAAGCAATGCATGGCACTACTATTGGTTTGTGCCGCAAGACATAGATGGCCTCATTTCCAAGACTGGAGGAAGTGGTCGCTTTACCCAAAAATTGGATTCCATGTTCAGCTACGCCCCCGAACCTGATGACAAGCTCCCCTTGTTCAGCACGGGAATGATCGGCCAGTATGCGCACGGGAACGAACCCAGCCATCATGTTGCGTATCTTTATAACTATATTGACCAACCTGCCAAGGCCCAAAAATTGGTCCGGGAAATATTGGCAAATCAATACAAAAACGAACCCAACGGACATTGTGGAAACGAGGACTGTGGGCAAATGTCCTCCTGGTATATATTTAGCGCCTTGGGATTTTATCCGGTTAATCCGGCCCAAGGAGTTTATGATCTCGGAGTTCCTTTGTTTGAAGAGGCAACACTTGCCCTTCCAGATAACAAGTCTTTTACCATACAAGCTCCCAATGCACCAGAGCTGAAATACGTGGAACACGTCACCCTCAATGGGGCTGTTTTGGATAGAAATTATATTACCCATAAAGAAATTACTTCTGGAGGCACCTTGGAATTTAGTTTAACCAACGATCCAAAATTGGCTAACGAAAAAATTGGAGCCTCCCCAGAAACCAATAAAATTTATAGATGACATGAAGCTGATAATGACAAACTGCTTACCAAAAGGAATTGCCATGGCTTGGATGGCACTGCTGTTCGTTTCCTGCGGAAATCAAACAACAACCGACTCCAACGATACGCCAAAGACAAAAAAAGAACTCCTCTCCTACGTGAACCCGTTAATGGGTACCGATTCGGATTTTAGCTTGTCCAATGGGAATACTTATCCGGCAATTGCCACGCCCTGGGGCATGAACTTTTGGACCCCAATGACCTCTAAAATGGGAGATGGTTGGACCTACAAATACGATGAGAAGACTATTCGTGGTATCAAACAAACCCACCAACCCAG
Source organism: Flagellimonas algicola (assembly GCF_005937185.1). GTDB lineage: Bacteria > Bacteroidota > Bacteroidia > Flavobacteriales > Flavobacteriaceae > Flagellimonas > Flagellimonas algicola. Next base: position 411,127 of record NZ_VCNI01000002.1, read on the forward strand.
TCCTTGGATCAACGATTATGCTGCCTTTTCCTTAATGGCGGTTACTGGTGAATTGAAATACAAAGAAGAGGAACGCGCTTCCCATTTTTCGCACAAGGCCGAAACGGTTCGCCCGGATTATTACAGTGTTTATTTAGCTGATTACGATGTCGTAGCCGAAGTAACCCCTACGGAAAGAGCTGCCCATTTTCGTTTCACTTTTCCGGAAACCGATCAAGCTTTTATCCTTTTGGATGGTTTTTTTAAAGGCTCCATGGTCAAAGTGTTGCCAGAGGAACGAAAAATTATAGGCTACTGCCGCAACAACAGTGGTGGGGTACCGGAAAATTTCCACAACTATTTCGTAGCTGAATTTGATAAGGATTTTGAAATCACCCATACTTGGGGAGATGATTGGTCCCTTCATGAAAACACAACGGAAAGCAAAGGAGAACATGTGGGTGCCATTATTGGTTTTAAGACGAAAAGAGGCGAAGCCGTTCATGTAAAAGTGGCTTCTTCATTTATTGGTCCTGAGCAAGCCCAACTCAATCTGGATAGGGAAATTGGTTCCAAAACCTTTAAGGAAACTAGAGATGAGGCCACCAAGGCTTGGGAGAAGGAATTGGGCCGTATTGAGGTTAGTACGGACAATATTGATCATTTGCGCACTTTTTATTCCTGTCTGTATCGCGTGTTGTTGTTCCCCAGAAAATTCTATGAGTACGATAGCAATGATCAAATTGTGCATTACAGTCCATACAACGGCCAAGTTTTACCTGGATATATGTTCACGGACAATGGCTTTTGGGATACTTTCAGGGCGGTATTTCCATTTTTCAACATGATGTACCCTGAGTTGAACAGTAACATCATGGAAGGCTTGGTCAATACCTACAAAGAATCAGGTTGGCTACCGGAATGGGCCAGTCCCGGACATCGGGATTGTATGATCGGTTCCAACTCGGCACCCATCATTGCTGATGCCCACTTAAGTGGCATTGAAGGTTTTGACAAGGAAGTTTTGCTTGATGCCATCATCAAAAACGCAACCGTACCAGATGGAAGGCCAGTTAACAGTGTAGGTCGAGCCGGTTTGGATTACTACAATGAATTGGGATATGTTCCTTACGATGTGGGCATTCATGAAAATGCAGCTAGAACCCTGGAGTATGCTTATGCCGATTTCACCATTGCCCAAATGGCAAAATCTTTGGGACAAGATGATTTGGCAGATACCTACTACCAAAAATCCCTGAACTACAAAAAACTGTTTGACCCGTCCACCAAGTTGATGCGTGGTAAAAACAAGGATGGTTCCTTCCAGTCACCTTTTAACCCACTAAAGTGGGGTGATGCATTTACAGAAGGCAACAGTCTGCATTATACTTGGAGTGTTTTCCATGATGTGCAAGGTCTTATTGGACTTATGGGAGGAGATGAAGAATTTACCGGCATGCTGGATGGGGTTTTTAACATGCCTCCGGAATATGACGATTCCTACTACGGATTTACCATTCATGAAATCCGGGAAATGCAGATCATGAACATGGGCAACTACGCCCATGGCAACCAACCCATACAGCATATGATCTATTTGTACAATTATGCCGGACAGCCTTGGAAATCACAACAAAAAGTACGGGAGGTACTGACGAAATTGTACACGCCAGCCCCAGATGGGTATTGTGGAGATGAGGATAATGGTCAGACATCCGCATGGTATGTTTTTAGTTCACTAGGATTCTATCCGGTAGCACCTGCCACCAACCAATACGTTATTGGAGCGCCTCTGTTTGACGAAGCGACGCTTCATTTACAAAATGGAAATACTTTTAACGTAGTTGCGGCTAGTAATGGCGAAGGCCAACCTTTCATTCAGAATGCCACATTGAATGGGAAAAGTTTTGATCAAACCTGGCTTTCCACAGAAATGGTTCAGAACGGGGGCACATTACAATTTAACATGGGAAGTGAGCCCAATGAATCTTGGGCAACAGCTGAGGATTCCAAACCATATTCCTTATCCAATTCCAAAGAATGATGAAAAAAAACTTCCTAGGGTATTTTCTTATTTTTTTTAGTTGTGCAACCATAGCGCAAAACCAAGCCATTGATTATGTGAATCCCTTCATTGGCACCTCCAACTTTGGCACGACCAATCCAGGCCCCATAGCGGTTAGGGGAATGGCCAATGTCTCTCCCTTCAATGTGGCGGGCTCTCAAAATCTTCCGTTGGAAAAGGACAGTCGGTGGTTCTCTACTCCCTACGTTCATGAAAACAAATTCCTAACAGGCTTCAGTCATGTAAACTTGAGCGGAGTGGGTTGTCCAGAGCTCGGTGTGATTCTTGCTATGCCTACCACTGGTGAACTGGAAACGGATCATGAGAAATACGGCTCTACCTATTCCGATGAAATAGCGAAAGTGGGGTATTACTCTTCCCAGTTGGACAAATACGACATCAAGGTGGAGGCAACAGCCACTACCAGGACTGGGGTCAGTAAATATTCCTTCCCAGCTGGCAAGGCAAATATTCTTTTAAATCTTGGCTTGGGTCTTACAAATGAACAAGGGGCCCAGGTAAAGATTGTTTCTCCTACGGAGATTGAAGGGGTCAGGAGTGTTGGGTCTTTCTGTTATTACAAACCCGAGGAAGCCTATCCGGTTTACTTCGTGGCCAAATTCTCCGAACCAGCCTCCTCCTTTGGAACCTGGAAAAAGCCAACTACTTATAAAGGTGTGGAAGCACAATGGATGGGTTATAACGGAAAAACCCGACTCATGGAAGGTTTTACCAAAACGGTTGTCGGCGATAGCATTGGTGCCTATATGCGATACGACTTCAAAATCCCTACCCAAGTGGAAATGAAAATCGGGGTTTCGTACGTTAGCATTGAAAATGCTCGGGAAAACCTTGAAAAGGAAACCGCAGGCAAATCCTTTGATGATATAAAGGCAGCGACCCAACAAGAATGGAACCAATACCTTTCCAAGATTGAAGTTGAAGGCGGAAGTCAGGACGATAAAACGATTTTTTACACAGGACTTTACCATACTTTAATCCACCCCAGTACCTTGAACGACATTAATGGGGAATATCCGAAAATGCGAACCCGGGAAACCCTGAAAACGGACGGTACTAGATATACTGTGTTTTCCTTTTGGGATACGTACCGCAATTTACACCAACTCATGAGTTTGGTATACCCCAAGCAACAATCCAATATGGTGAAGAGCATCCTTCAAATTTATGACGAGTCAGGTTGGTTACCCAAATGGGAACTTAACGCTACCGAGACGACCACCATGGTTGGTGATCCGGCCGGTATTGTCCTTGCTGATACTTATCTAAAGGGAATCCAAGATTTTGATGTGGAGAAAGCCTATGAGGCCATGGTAAAAAGTGCTGATCAGTTGGAGAACAACCCCCTACGCCCAGGTATTAAAGATTATATTGAAAAGGGCTATTTGACCACAAAAACAATCAATAGCGGTTCCGTTTCCACCACCCAAGAATACAACATCAGTGATTATGCCATTGCACAGTTGGCCAAAGCATTGGGAAAGAAAGAGGACTATAAGCGTTTTTCCAAACGCAGCCTTTCCTATCGGAAGCTGTTTGACAATGAATTTAATTTACTGCGGCCCAAAAATGATGACGGCAGTTGGCTCACCCCCTACAATCCGGAGACCGGTGCAAACTTTGTCAAGAACCTTGGTTTTATTGAAGGCAATGCTTGGCAGTACACCTTTATGGTCTCTCATGATGCCAAGGGACTAATGAAACTAATGGGCGGTGGCAAAGCGTATTCAAAACAGCTGCAAAACGTTTTTGACAAGAACCAATTTGATATGGCCAACGAACCGGATATTGCTTATCCTTATCTCTTCAATTATGTAAAAGGGGAGGAATGGCGCACACAACAAACCGTATCGGATTTGCTTCAAAAATATTTTAAGAATAGCTCCGACGGACTCCCAGGAAATGACGATACCGGAACCATGAGCGCATGGGCCGTGTTTTCCATGATGGGGATTTATCCTGTAAATCCCGCCCAACCTATTTATGCGTTGACCCGACCCAAATTTGAAAAAATCACCATTCATTTGGATGCGGAGTATTATACCAACCAGAAGGTGGTAATCAGCACAAAATTGGGAGAAACCAAAGCGGCTATAGGAAATATTTTTATTGATGGTAAAAAGCATAACAGCTATTTTCTTTCCCATCAAAAACTTACAAATTCCAAAACAGTGGAATTCAGGTAAGGCCAATCCATTGAAATCCAAGGGAAACCTATCCTTGATTGTGCCATAAATTTCCCAAATCTTTGGGGAAAACCTTATTTCAAACGTTTTCGTTACAATGTTCTTTAGCCTTTGAGCGTCGTTATTAGTCGAAAAATTTTCCTATATATATAAGGAATTCGAACTTTTATCATTGCGAACTTAGAGCTTGTTATGAGCTTTAGAAACTAATAACCTAACTCATTTAGTATGAACAGAAAAATTCATTACTTTCTACTACTTGTGTCGTTTTTATGCCTCACGGCAACGATGGCACAGGAAAAAAGAATTTCAGGAAACGTTACGGATGCAAGTACAGGAGAGCCTGTTCCCGGGATTAACGTTGTGGAGAAGGGTACTAGAAATGGTACTTCCACTGACTTTGATGGAAACTACACCATCACTGTTTCAAATGATGCCGCCATTTTGGTGTTTTCTGCCATCGGTTTTACCGAACAGGAAGTTGCCGTTGGCCAACAAACAACTATCAATGTCTCACTAGGAGAAGATGTTGAGTCTTTAGACGAGGTTGTGGTGACCGCTTTGGGTCTGAGCAGGGAGAAGAAATCCCTGGGATACTCAGTTACCGAACTCTCCGGAGATGCCGTTTCAACAGTAAAGGAATCCAATGTTGCCAGTTCCCTGGCAGGTAAGGTTGCCGGTGTAGTTGTTTCAAAATCAACTTCCGGTGTTGGTGGTGGTACTCGAGTGGTAATCCGTGGTAACAACTCTCTTAACGGTAACAACCAGCCACTGTATGTTGTAGATGGTATCCCAATTGACAACTCTACATTAGGTACTGCAGGTGCTGGAGAATTTAGTGTTCCAGATTTGGGTAATGGTATTTCCGATATCAACTCGGATGATATTGAATCCATTTCTGTACTGAAAGGACCCAACGCTGCGGCCCTTTATGGATCTAGAGCTGCGAATGGGGCAATCATCATTACCACCAAAAAAGGAACTTTGGGCAGAGGCCTTGGTGTTAACTACACAGCTAGTGTTACGTTTGAAGATCCGTTAGTGCTCCCTAAATATCAAAATGAGTTTGGTAGGGGTACAGATGGAAACTTCCCTCAAATTAACCCAAGTGATCCATTGGCCACCCAGGTAAATGCAGTTGCATCAACAGGATCATGGGGACCAAGATTTGATGGTTCCCAACAATTGGCGTACAATGGTCAACAAAGAGCTTATACCGCTCAACCAAACAATGTAAAGGATTTCTTCAGAACGGGAACAAGTTTGGTAAATACCGTAGCCCTATCCGGAGGAACAGAAAACTCTTCCGTAAGGTTTTCCTATACCAACTCGGATTTGGAGTCCATGCTACCTAATTCCAATGTAAAACGTAACAACTTCAATCTTAGAGGCTTTACAAAATTAGGAGATCGCCTAACAGTTGATGCCAAGGCTACTTATTTCCTGCAAGATGCCAAAAATAGACCAAGTCAAGGTACAGAAGGTGTAATGGCCTATTTATGGACCGTTGCGCGTAACGTAAGGAATTCTGATCTTCAGGTTTTTCAGGATACTGAAAACCCAATCAACCCAGAAGATCCTTTCCGTGTAATTGCCCCTACCTCATCTGGAGGTAATCCATATTGGATTTTACAGAACGATCACAACAGTGATAAGCGAAAGAGGTTTACCGGTTTGGTAAAGGTGGATTATCAGTTCACCGATTGGTTGTCAGCTTTTGCAAGGGCAGGTACTGACCAGGTGACCCAAGATGTGGAAGGATACACCGCAGTTGGACACCATTTCTTCCCACGTGGAGGCATTGGGTTCCGTAAAAATGATAAAACAGAAACCAACTACGATTTCTTATTGATGTTTAACAAAGACATAACCGAGAAATTGAACTTGACCGCCAACGCAGGTGGTAACATGAGGCATACCACTGAAATTGATGCAAGAATCAATGGTTCTGAGTTTAAGATTCCAGGGCGCTATTTCTTGAGTAATACAGACGCCGATTTGTTGACTGCCAGTCAAAGTGACCTTGTAGAAAAAAGAGTAAATTCCCTGTATGGGTCAGCATCCTTTGGTTATGATGATGCAGTTTATTTGGACCTCACCGCCAGAAACGACTGGTCATCGGCATTAGCGCCAGAAAACAGATCGTATTTCTATAGCTCTGCAAACGTAAGTATCCTGTTGGATCAAGTATTCAACTTGCAAGGTGGTGCGATTGATATGTTAAAAGTAAGAGGAAGTATCGCTAGCGTTGGTAATGATACTGGAGCTCGACAGATTGTGAACGTATTTAGTGTTGCAGGTGACGGATACTTGGGCAACGTCCAAATCAACAGACCTAACATTAAGTTTAGTGAAAGCCTACGACCAGAAGATATTACAACCACTACAGTTGGAGCCGAATTTAGATTGTTTGGTAACAGATTATATGGTGACGTATCCTACTATAACATTACAACCAAAGACTTGATTTTTGATGTACCTGTTGATCCAGGTACTGGTTTTAGTTCATTTAGGGAAAATATTGGTGAAATCAGCAACAAGGGTATTGAAGTCCTTATCGGAGGTACTCCTGTTCGAACGGATAACTTCTCATGGGATATTTCCGCTAACTTCTCTAGGAACAAAAATGAATTGGTTAGCTTGATCGAAGGTCAAGAAAATTTCCAGTTTAGTAGTAGCAATGGTGGTATTGTGGATGTTCGCGCTCAAGTTGGCGAAGGATTTGGTGATATTTATACCACTACTTGGTTAAGAAATGATGCTGGACAACTTGTTGTAACGGCAGAAGGCCGCCCAAGAGCTACTGCGGAACGTGAAAAGTTTGGCAACTATCAGCCAGACTATTCTGGAGGTATTACAAATACATTTAAATACAAAAACTTTACACTAAACACCTTGGTTGACTTTAGGGTTGGTGGAGAGGTATTCTCCTTTACCGATTCTGCTATGGATGCCTCCGGTGTTTCCGAAAGATCTTTGCAATTCCGTGATGGCGGGGTTTTGGTAGAAGGAGTAATAGACAATGGCGATGGAACATTCTCTCCCAACACTACTACTATCAGTGCCCAAGATTACTGGGGTGCTGTCAGTAGCATTGGTTCAGAGTATATTTTCGAGCAAACTAACTTCAGACTCAGGGAGTTAAGCTTAAGCTACCAATTTCCTAATAAAATGTTAAATGACACATTTATCCAAAATGCATCTCTTAGCTTTATTGGAAGGAATCTGTTCTTTATCTATAAAAAGGCCGATAATTTTGACCCTGAGTCTAGCTACTCTACATCCAACTTTGGTCAAGGTGTTTTATTCTATGCCCTACCCACTTCAAGGAGTCTAGGCTTGAGTTTAAATGTTAACTTCTAAAAATTGCAATGATGAGAAAAAACAAATTATGGTTATTTGGTCTTGTTGCAGCGTTATGTGTTCTTAACAGCTGTACCAAAGACTTTGATGACATCAACACAAACACACAAGGTTTCCTTACTGACGAAGTAAGTGCCAAGTTCTTTTTAACAAGTTCCCAAGTGGGTCTTTATGCTCCTAACAGATTTACGTACTGGAGAGCCCACTTGATCCACTCGGATAGATTCGCAGGTCACTTTACCTTCGGACACAATTCCTCTTGGTGGAGTGACGGTTTGAGCTATAACTTCAATGCAAGTTATACGGATGCTACCTATGGTTGGCTAGCGGGTTATTTTGGAAACATCAAATCCTTTGCTGACCTTACAACGGAAGGCGGAGAGTTCGAAAACCAATACATGTATGCCATGTCCTTGGTCATGAAAGGGCTGTATTACCAGATGTACACAGATACTTTTGGAATGGTTCCTTTCACTGAAGCAGGTGTTGATGGAATTTTGACTCCAGCTTATGACACACAATCAACTATCTATAAAGGTATCATTGCCGATTTGGATGAAGCAATGTCCATTATTGGTGATACCGAACGAACAGGTCTTGGTGTGGATGATGCAGGTTCCAACGATATCTACTGTGGTGGAGATCTACAACAGTGGAAACGTTTGGCCAACACGCTAAAGCTTAGAATAGGAATGCGTGCACTCGGTGCTCCTGGAGATGATTTTGCAGCAGCTACAATTACCTCGGCCATGGGTGCGCCTTTATTGGATGCATCTTCTGGAAGCGTTACTATGATCAAGGATTTTGAAATCAGTAAGTGGTCTTCATCTGCCTATGGCGATGTATGGCATGATTTCGGTGGAGGATCCGATTGGACAGTTTCAAGTACGCTTGTAAACTTGTTGAAAGACAATAACGACCCGCGTCTAACGTCTTACGTTCAACCGGCCAAAGGAGGTAGTTTTGAATTTGATTCTGCCGCTTCTGATCCACCAGACCCTAATTTTCAAGATAGACTGGACTTTATCGTAGCCAATTTGGATGCTGCTGGTGCCAATTACACCATGTCAACAGTTGGAACCGTAACCGCAATAGAAGTAGGATCTGGACAGTTCATAGGTCAACCTGTAAGAGTAAACGGTGACACCTATCCTTTCATGAGATATGATATGTTTTCAACTCCATCTGACGATGTAATCACGCCAAGAGGTGAGCAAGTAGATGGTTACCCAGAGATTATCTTGTCCAGCGCAGAAGCCTATTTCCTGCAAGCAGAAGCTGTAGTAAGAGGCCTTGGGACTGGAGATGCTCAAGCACTTATGAATTCTGGTATTGAAGAAGCTATGAAACTTTGGGGCATCGGAGGCGGTGATGCTGCAGCCTATGCTGCACAGCCCATTGCTGATATCACTGGAGGAACCGAAGATGAAAGATTGGAAAAAATAGCGTTGCAGCGTTGGTTGGCGAGCTATACAGATGGTTTTGAAGCTTGGGCGGTTGTACGGAAGACAGGTTACCCTGCAGAATTGGCCGCTGGAGTTACCGATCCAATCCTCTTTGCCTTAGGAGAATTGAACGGTGATTACCCACAACGTTTAAGATATGGTTCTGGTGCTCAAGAAAATCCAAATTACGCAACAGCTGTATCAGCGCAAGGACCAGATGAGCAGAGAACTGTTCTATGGTTTGCTCAATAATAAACTTACTGTAAAGTAATCCATTAAGTAGATTAATTTTATAGTTTGAGTTAGTTTGATTCATAATTAATTTTAAGTAAAGGAAGAGCAATCTTCCTTTACTTTTTTACAACTTCTTTTAAGTTAGCCACAATCATCTTAAGATTGTTATTTAACCTCAACTAATGAAAAAGAAAACAACCTCGAGATTGGGCTTCATGCTCATTTTAATACTTGCTTTGACCAACTCATGTAAGGTGGATAATGAAGATTCCTCATTTCTATTTCAAGCCATGGATAGCGGTCACACCAATATTCACTTCGTGAATGTGAACGTGGAAAACGAGCTTACCAATTCCTTCCTATACGAGTATGTGTATAATGGAGCTGGTGTTGCCGTAGGTGACCTCAACAATGATGGATTGGAAGACATTTACTTTACCTCCAATTTGGAAAGCAATAGACTCTACCTCAATGAAGGCGATTTGGAGTTCGAGGACATCACGAAAATATCTAATACCACCGGTAAAATGGGTTGGACGACTGGAACCAATATGGTGGATATCAACAATGACGGATTGCTGGACATATATGTATGCAAATCTGGTCCCTATGAAAAAAAATCGTTGCTCCAAAACGAGCTATTTATAAATAAAGGCCCAAATAAAAATGGAATCCCTGTTTTTGAGGAGTCCGCAGAGCAATTTGGATTGGCCGATACCGGGAACTCCATCCAATCTGCATTTATCGACTATGATCTGGACGGTGATCTGGACATGTACCTCATGAATCACAACCCCCAAACCTTTACATTGGGAAATACCGAAACCTTTTCACCGCTGGGTGACCGTTTTTATGAGAATCAAAACGGAAAATTTGTCAATGTGACCAGGCAAGTCGGTATCTACTCCAATGGTGTTTCCTATGGCCTTGGGGTGGGCGTAAGCGATTTAAACAATGATGGCTGGCCTGATCTTTACATTTCCAATGACTACGATGAGCCTGATTACTTCTACATCAACCAACAGAATGGCACCTTCAGGGAAGTGGTCAAAGAAGCTACCAACCATATTTCCAATTTTGCCATGGGCAATGATATTGCCGACTTTGACAATGACGGTTTTGTGGATATTATCACCTTGGACATGGTATCCGAGGATAACTATGGGATGAAAACCAGTATGGCTAGTATGAATCCCCAAAAATTCAACACCAATGTTGCCGCAGGAAAGCATTACCAATACATGTACAACACCCTGCAAAAAAACAGTGGCCATATAGACTCCTCGGGGACACCTTTTTTCTCTGATATTGGGCAAATGGCCGGAATCTCCAATACCGATTGGAGCTGGGCGCCCTTGATGGTGGATTTTGATAATGATGGCCTTAAAGACATTTTCATTTCCAACGGCATCAAAAGGGATTTTAGAAACAAGGACTATTTCAACAACCTTCAAAAATATTTGAGTGAAAATCAGGATGCACTTAGCAATCCAGAGAAAATAAACCACCTAATAGAAACAACCCCAAATCGTCCCCACATCAACTACTTTTATAAAAATACCGGAGGGCTTACCTTCCAAAACACTTCAAAAGAGTGGTTAGATAATCCAGAGAGCTCCTACTCCAATGGGGCCGCTTACGCAGATTTGGACAATGATGGGGATTTGGACATTGTTATCAACAACGTTGATTCCAAAGCAACCATATTAAGAAACAATGCCAATCTTCAAAGCAAAAATTATCTAAAACTGGCCTTCAAAGGGCCGGCGCAAAATTCCATGGGAATTGGTGCAAGGGTAAAAATCTATACCCAGGGCAAGGAGCAGGTTTACGAGAACTACAGTGTAAGGGGTTATCAATCCTCCGTACCTCCAAAAATTGTGGCGGGTCTTGGCACCGAGAGTTCGGTTGACTCTTTATTGATTATTTGGCCAGGTAAAAAAGTGCAAAGCGTTTTGAGTCCTGATATCAATACTACGGTAACCATTGCCTATCAACCTGACCGCGATCAAACTCGCAAAAATCTGGATTTAAGGGATAAAACATTCAAATCCGTAGCACTCAATCCAGAACTTGCCCATACCGAAAATGAATTTGATGATTATCTCATGCAAGTGTTATTACCGCATAAGATGTCCACTTTTGGACCAGCTTTGGCCGTGGGCGATATCAACGGGGACAAGAGAGATGATATATTCCTAGGGCAAAGCGCAGGAAACCCTTCCGTTGTGTACATCCAAAAATCCGATGGTTCTTTTGCGCTTGCACAAACCTTTGAAAAAGATGCGAGATTCGAAGATGTGGATGCACAATTTTTTGATTACGACAATGATGGAGACAATGATTTGTTGGTAGCATCAGGGGGCAACGAGTATCAGGCCAACACACCCAACTATGTGGATCGCCTATATGAGAACAGAAATGGAAGATTTGTGCTTCGGAAGGATTTATTCCCTCAAATTTCCGTTAGCAGCTCTAAAATTCGCATAGCGGATTATGACAATGATGGCTACCAAGATGTGTTTATAGGAGGTAGATTTATTCCCCATGACTATCCCTCCCCTGCTAGTAGCTATCTCTTCAAAAATACAGGTGGCAAATTTATCGATGTTACAGAAAGTACGGCTCCAGACCTCATCAACCTAGGACTTGTAACTGATGCCACTTGGACCGATTATGATCAGGATGGCGATTTAGACCTAAGTATTGTTGGCGAATGGATGGAACCCACTTTTATGACCAACAACAATGGGATTTTCTCCAAAGCGGACACAAGCTCCTTAAATGGCCTTTCCGGATGGTATTTTTCTATAAAAGCATTTGACCTGGACAATGATGGGGACGAAGATTATGTATTGGGCAATCTTGGAGAGAATTACAAATACAAGGCCGATAAGGAAAACCCCTTTGAAGTCTATTACCATGACTTTGATGACAATGGGAAAAAGGACTTGGTTTTGGGCTATTACAATTTTGGGGAACTGTATCCGGTAAGAGGTCGTGAATGCTCTTCGCAACAAATGCCCTCCATCAAAAAAATAACTCCGTCCTATGACCTTTTTGGCAAATCAACCATTGCGGATATCTATGGAAGTGAAAAACTTTCAGAAGCGCTGCACCTGCTTTCCTACAACTTTAAAAGTGGAGTTCTGATAAACAACGGGAACGGGAATTTTGATTTTGTCCCCTTCCCAGAATTGGCCCAAATCTCCTCCATAAATGCCATTTTGGACTATGATTTGGATAATGATGGCACTCAAGATTTGATATTGGCCGGAAACCTTTTTGCATCAGAAATTGAAACCCCAAGAAACGATGCAGGTTACGGAATGGTTCTTAAAAATATAGGACAAGGGCAGTTTAAGGCTATCAATGCAAACAAAACGGGCTTGTTTCTTTCAGAGGATGTCAAAAACCTAAGTTTCATTGACATTTTAGGACAAAGGCACATCCTTGCGGGACAGAACAACAAAAATTTGGAATTAATATCCGTACCCACAAAACCTATCCTGTAAAATGGAAAATACCTGCTATACCCCAATGGCGTCACTAATTGTTATAAATGATTCTAAAACCCTACTAGCCCATGGCAGTTTTACCTAATAGCGGTACTGCGCCCACAGGTGCAACCCAAAACTACCGCAAACCCTTTTTAACCATAACCTTCCTCTTTTTTATGTGGGGGTTCATCACCGTGATGAACGATGTACTCATCCCCCATCTAAAGGAAGTATTTGAACTCAGCTATTTTCAAGCGGCTTTGATTCAGTTTGCCTTTTTTGGTGCGTTCTTTATCATTTCCTTGGGCTATTTTATCATTTCGGTAAGCAAGGGGGATCCCATATCCAAAATTGGATACAAAAACGGTATTATTATTGGCCTACTGCTCTGCGGCCTTGGCTGCTGCCTTTTTTATCCTGCAGCCATATTTCAACGGTACGGAATCTTTTTGAGCGCACTTTTTGTTTTGGCCTCCGGCGTGACCATTCTTCAGATTGCCGCCAATCCGTACGCAGCCATTTTGGGGAAACAGGAAACTGCCTCCAGTCGGTTGAATCTTGCCCAGGGATTTAATTCTTTTGGGGCAACCTTGGCCCCATTGGTAGGCGCCATTTTGTTATACAAAGTTTTTTCCAATGGAGAAATCACTGTAGACTCCCTAAAGATTCCATATCTGATTTATGGCGGTATGTTCTTTTTATTGGCCATTATTATCAAATTCATCAATCTCCCCTCCTTTAAAAACACTGAGCAATTGGAGAAAGGCCTATACGTGCTCAAGTTCAGACATGTGGTGTTGGGCATGATCGCCATTTTTGTGTACGTAGGTGGAGAAGTTACCATTGGAAGTTTTCTTATCAACTTTTTTAAGTTGGATAGCATTGCCGGGATGGACGAATCCCAAGGTGGGGTGTTCCTCTCCTACTATTGGGGAGGGGCCATGATCGGAAGGTTTTTGGGTTCCATTGCCATGGGAAGCATGACAGACAAGACAAAAAAGTATTTGTTTATGGCTGGACTTTCGGTACTATCCTTTATGGTTATTTATTTTATAACTGGCGTCAAAAACAATGATGGAGCTTTTTCACTCGAGTTGATTCCATTTGCCCAGATCCAGTTTTTCATCTTTTTCTTGATCATCAATTATTTGGCTTTCTTGGTGGGCGGTTCCAAACCCCACCGGGTACTAACGCTCTTCGCTTCCATTGTTATTATCCTTTTGGCCATTATGATTGTCACCAACGGCGCCATCGCCTTTTGGAGTGCTATAGCCATTGGAGCTTTCAATTCTATTTTATGGTCAAATATATTCACCTTGGCCATTAAAGATTTGGGCAAATATACCAGTCAAGCCTCCTCCCTATTGGTAATGATGATTGTGGGTGGCGCATTAATTCCCATCCTTCAAGGTGCAGTGGCTGATGAAATTGGTATCCAGCTTTCGTTTATAATTCCCGTCTTCTGCTATTCTTATCTCATTTTTTACGGCTTGAAAGGATATCAGGTTAAACCTATAAAAGAATAACTATGTCCGCTAATGGTACATATGTAGTTGGAGTGGATATTGGGGGCACCCATATATCTTCTGCCGTGGTTGATGTTCAACAGAAAAAAATTCTGGAGGAAACCTACGCCACCAGTCATGTTGCCAACTTGGAACCCTATGAAGTAATCATGGAAACTTGGGCAAGTACATTGAACAAGACCATAAATGCCTCCCATAATTTAGCATTGGAAGGTATTGGCTTTGCCATTCCCGGGCCCTTTAATTACAAGAAGGGTATTGCCTTGTATCCAGAAGGGTTTAAGTATGGTGCCTTAAACGAGGTCAGGGTAGACCATGATCTAAAACCTTTGCTCATTACATCTGAATCCCTCCCCATACGTTTTTTAAACGATGCTACTTCTTTTGCCGTGGGAGAGGCCTGGCTGGCAGAGGAAGAAGGATTCAAGAGGCAGTTGTGTATAACCCTGGGAACTGGGTTTGGTGCTGGATTCATTGAAAATGGGATCCCAGTGGTAAACGGTCGCAACGTACCTCCTAATGGTTGTCTTTGGAATCTTCCCTACAAAGATGGTATGGCCGATGACTATTTCTCAACCCGGGGCTGCATTAACGCTTACGAAGAACTCAGTGGAATAGAAGTATCTGGAGTTTGGGAGCTGGCAAAGCGTTTTGCGTTTGACCCCCTTGCCCAGAAAGTGTTTGAGGATTTTGGTAAGGATTTAGGGGACTTTCTCGCCCCGTGGCTGAAAAAATTCCATGCAGATGCCTTGGTAATGGGCGGCAATATTTCCAAGTCGTACGCTTGTTTTGGGCAATCCTTGCAGGCAAGTCTCAATGAAAATGGTATTCCTATTCCTATCCGAATATCCAATCATATGGAAAAAGGTGCCATTATAGGATGCACTCGGGTTTTTGACAGCCATTTTTGGAAAAACGTCAAAAACAACTTGCCAGAACTATAAGCTGTTAATTCCATTTTTCAAAAGTTTAAAACCGCAACCGTCAATTGAAAACGGGTATCTGTGAACTCAAAAGCCCCATCTGTTAATTGGGAGACGATTAAACCAAAACCTTGTCTTAAGTTTGAATTGTAGTTGGTAGTTAAGTTTTATTGAAGCAGGAAGTTAAGTTCTCTTCCGTTTTTGACTACTGTACATAGCGATGCACTTTTCGGCTTTTGGTCACAAAGTGTTTAGTTTAGTTGAGGTTTCCATTGCGCCAAGGAATTCAACAATTCCTTGGTTGTAATGGATAATTTGTTTCCAGTAATTTTAAATATCAAGAACCTTTTCAGGTTCTTTTTTTGTTTTAACCAGTTTCCATTCACCCTATCCACAATCCAAAATCTTTCAAAACAGGAAAGCGCAAAAACGCAACCGTGAACTCAAAAGCGTCATCCGTCAATTGAAACGGGTGGTTCATTCATTTAGGGGTCAAATTTCGGATGGATTAATTTCTCTTTGCTCCCTAATAAAATATGAACCCATGCCTTAACGGCAATAATAAACAACCCCGTTGAATGAAACTAAGAATTTTTATGGTTGGAATTTTGATTATGCTTTTTTCCAACACCTACTCCCAATCCTATTCAGGATTTTTGGTAGACAATTACAATGGCGTACACGGTGTACTCCTAAATCCGGCAAGTATTTCTGATTCAAGACTTAAACTTGATCTGAACCTAGCAGGTTTCAGTGGTTATTTCGGAAACAACTATATAGGGATTGATCTCGGTGATGCCTTCCAAAATATTGGCAACACCTTCAATACAGCAGAACAGACACCCTTAAAGGACAACTTTCTAGCGGTTAATCTAGATATTCTTGGACCTTCCTTAATGCTGAGTATCAACAAAAACAACTCCTTGGCGATCTTCACCCGGGGAAGATTCTTCTTTAATGTAGATGATGTAGATGGAACATTATTGGAAAAAGAAGGTGGATTCAATGAAGAAGAGGCATTCTCCATACGGGAAGATAACGTATCCGGCGCCATTAACTTGTGGTCCGAAATTGGAGCAACCTATTCCCGGGTTTTACTAAATCAGCAGCAGCATTTCTTAAAAGGTGGACTCACCATGAAGTATTTAATGGGAGCCCATCATGCCTATATTAAAGGAGAGAATATTGATGTGGCGTATGACCCTGACACCGACCAGGTAACCACAACTGGTGAAATCACTTATGGTAACGATGTTTCAAATAGTGAAGGTAATACACTTGATTTTTCACAATTGAACAACTCAAGCGGGCTTGGTGCGGATATAGGTTTTATATACGAATGGAGGCCTGACCATGCCCAGTTTAAATCCACCAATAATGATGGAAAATCGTTGACCAATAAAGGGGCCAACAAATACAAACTGAAATTTGGCGTATCGGTTACGGATATTGGGAAAATAAATAATAAAGAGGGCGAACAGGTCATTTACGACCTGAACAAGATTCAGGATTATGCCAATTTTGAGGGCGCGGACTTGGAAGATGCCCTTCAGGGCAATTTTGATGTTGCTCAGGAACTCAATTCAACAGCAAAGACAAGCTTGCCCACCGCCAGCAACGTTTCAGAAGCCGTCAAGGTTTTGTCCGTGGTAAGTCCGGATGTGGTCTTTCTGGATATTGAGCTCCAGACCGGGCAGGGCTTTGATGTTTTGAACCAAATCAAAGATCCCAACTTTGAGGTGATATTTACCACTGCTTTTGAAAAATATGCCATTAAAGCCATAAAGTTCAGCTCTTTGGACTATTTGCTAAAACCCATTGATCTGGACGAGCTGAAGCAGGCTGTTGAGAAAGCCAGGAACCGCATGGATACCAATGTGTATAGAGAACAGATAGACACCTTGATGCAAAACCTGTCCAAAGAAACCTACCGTCAGGAAAAAATCTGTTTGGCCACCACCATTGGCATGGAGTTTATAAAGATTGAGGACATTGTTCTCTGCAAAGCCGATGGATCTTATACCTCCTTTGTCCTGAGAAACAAGAGCAAGCTCATGGTGAGCAAACACTTAAAGGAGTATGAACATCTTTTGGCCGAGCATCAATTTATGAGGGTACATAACAGTTTTGTGATCAACCTAAGGGAAGTAAAAAAGTATATCAAAGCGGATGGCGGTTACATTATCATGAGCAACGATATGCATGTGAGTTTGTCCCCTAGAAAAAAAGACGAGCTGATCGAAGCTTTGAAAAAGCTATAACCTCTTTGACTTAATCTTGATTTTCATCCCCAGATTTTTTAACTAGGCCTTTGGTAAATTCGTTCAGGGCTTCCACTTTTTGCTCAAAATCCCCTTTTAATGTTTCCCGGTAGGCATTGAGGTTTTTGACCAAATCATCGATATTATCAGGAATCACGTCCTCAAAAAATTGTCGGAGTCTTTTAGCGGTTGTCGGGGATTTTCCGTTGGTGGAAATGGCCACTTTTACGTTGCCCTTGGTCACAATGCCGCCCATATAAAAATCACAGAAAGGAGGATTATCGGCCACGTTCACCAAAATGCTCCGTTCCCGGCAATCATTGTAAACTTGTTCATTCACTTCAGGTTTGTCCGTGCAGGCCACAACCATATGCTTGCCGTTCAAGAACTTTGGATCATACCTTTCTTGGGTCAGCTCCACTTGGTGTTTTTCCGCCAACTGTTGGGTAGCGTCCAAAAATTCCGGCGCCACCATTTGCACCTGGGCTTTGGGACTGGACTTTAAAAGGAATGTAAGCTTTTCCACGCCCACATTACCACCACCAACAATGAGCACTTTAAGGTTGTTTACCTTTAAAAAAACGGGATAAAGTTCATTTCTTTCCATGGTTCCAGGCTTTGTTGACAGGTAGTTTCACTTTATCTTACAAAGGTATGCCTAAACCAAATCCCTCATTCATCAATACCTTACTTTTTTATCACCCTTCCATCACTGGAAAGTACTTGACGGATAATTTCTGCATCCCCTTTATAGAATAGGCGGCTATCGGAATTGGCCTCCACATCTATGGTGTTGTTTACGGTAAGGTAGGCATCACTATCTGCGGTTAGGGAAATCTCCAGATCGTCTACCACAAGACCATAGTCTTCAAACCTACTGTCGGAACTCAGGGTGGCCTCTAAATCCCTAATGTTTCCAATTAAATCTGCATGACTGTCTGAAGAAAGTCTGGCATTTACTTCGTTAACCTGAAATTCCCCTACCAATTTTGCGCTGGAAGAAAGATTCAAATTCACTCTATTCGCATCTACAAAAACATCTGCATCGCTGTCTGAAGAAGCTTCAAATTCAAACCTTTCAGTGGTAATATCCCCCTCAAAATACGCATCAGAACTTAAATCAACGGAGACATTGGGCGCACTCAGTGGGCTGTCCAAATAAATAGCAGCATCTGATGAAGCCCTAAAATCCCTGATCTGGGTGGTGGTTATAAAAAGTTGTAGGGTTTCCTTTCCCTTGATATTGATATTGTTCTTGAGTTTTACCGTAAGTCTTCCACCATCTTGATAGATATCTATTTTTCCAAACAAATTGTCATTGGCCTTTATCCGAACTTCTTCCTCGGTTTCTGAAAAATTCACATAAGCCTTAAAATCCGTGGCTACCGTAAGGGCGGTAATGTTGTCAAAATCGTATTCACGGGTTGATACTTCATCCGATACCCGAATGGTTTCATAGCTACAAGAGCTGATAAAACTGGCCATACCTATGGCTAGCAAAGTGGTTTTGATTGTTCTCATAATGTTCGTTTTTGATTAAAATTCTATGCGATAATTCAGCAGGGGCAATAGCTCCAATTGATACTCCGGAACCATGGTTCGGGTACGCGTGCTAAAAAACATCTCGTCAATATTCTGCCGGTTGGTCAGATTTTGAATGTCCAAAGAAATGATATGTGCCACCTTGGGTCTGTTTATCCTGTAAGAGAAGCTGGTATCTAGTCTCCAGTAGTCGTCAAACTCCAAAGTATTCCGTTGATCTTGAAGGATTCGTACGTTTCCTGTTTGGTCAAAATAATCCAAGTCCACCGGAGTTCCCCTTTTACCCCCGTTCCACAGCAATTTGGCGTTTACCCCAAAGATGTTATTGCTATTTCTACCTGCTTTAAATTCCTTACCCCCAACCACGTTAAAAGTGTATTGGGCATTGTAACGACTGTCGTACCAATTGCCGTCCGCCGCCCTATACTGGGAATCGAAAAGGGAACTGGTCACCAAGAAATAATACTGGTTGGAAAAGAATTTTTCCAAAGTGAGTTCCAAACCATAGTTTCTGGCCTTTCCAGAATCTACTAATCCTGCACTTATAAATTGTCCGTTTAAAAAAGAGTCTGTGTTGTTTGGATCGGCCGAAACTGCCACTTTATTTAAATCTTGATAGTACACTTCCACCTTTAAATGTCCATTTTTAATGACTCTCCAGTCATAACCCAACACGTAATGCGTAGCACGCATAAGGTCTAATTCTTTATTTGGGGTGGTAATATTCCCCTGTGTATCCTCGACTTCAATAAAATACTGGTTTAGCGGCATTCGTCTCGAGTGTAATCCAACCCCGGCACTAAGGGTATGTTTGGGTGCAATGCGGTACTCAAAGCCTCCCCTTGGCTCCAAAACAAAATCATCATTAACGGAAAATGCTGAGGCATGCAGGCCAAAGGTGGTTGAAAATTTTTCCGTAAATCGGTATTTGGCCTGGGAGAAAAATTGCAGGAAGGTCCCGTTGCCATCTGCATTTACCAAAGTTTCTATTGCTGCATCAATTGTTTCATCCGAAAGCACCTTATAATCCAAGCGACTATAAACAAACCCGGTTTTTAGGGTGGTCTTGGCATTGAACTTTTGATTGAGATTGGCGCTCAGTCTAAAGGCACTATTCCTTAAAATGTCCCTTTCCCTGAAAAAACGATTGGTGTTTCTATTGTCCACTGAAAAATCGTAATCACTTCGATTTCCGGAATAGGATAGCGCCCCGTCCAAGGAGGTGTTGGTGCTAAAAAAATGTTTGATGTTGATTCCTCCCATATAGGTTTTGGAATCGAACTGCTCATCTTCAAAAACATCCGGAACTACTTGTTCGGCATTGTCCTGATTGTCCTCGCTTACCCCACCTATTCCCCATGCGGATAAATTGGTTTTATCGCCAAGAGGCAAATTCACCTTAAAAGAAAGGTCCTGAAATGTGGGCACCGATCCTTCAGATACCTCAATGATATTGTTCAGAATGGTCAAGGTTGAATACCTATAGTTGATAAGGTAAGACCCTTTGTAGTTTTTGGAAAAAGGTCCCTCAATCGCCAAATCGGTTCCCAACACCCCAAATTGAAAGGCGTATTCTGTGTTCTCGGCATTCCCATTGCGTAATCGGATATCAAAAACTCCGGACGTGGCATTACCATATTCCGCAGGAAATGCTCCGGTGAAAAAATCTGAGTTCCCCAGCATATTGGTGCTCAACAAACTCACTGCACCTGGGGAATACCCCTCTTCGGAAAAGTGATTGGGTTCTGGCACTTCCACTCCTTCAATCTTCCATAACAACTGGTTGGGGGCATTCCCCCGGATTACAATTTCATTGGTGGTATCGTCCGTGTTTGTTACACCAGCAAAGGACAAGGCCATCCGACCCGGATCACTTATACTTGCTGGAAAGCGTTTGGTCTCCTCCACCCCAAAAGAACGGGCGCTGACCGTGGCCAGCTTGTTGTTTGGTTTTATCTGATCTTTCCGGGCAGATATTACAACTTCTTCCAGTTGGTTCAGTGATTCCGTGAGCCTAATGGTCAAATTGATTTCCTTGGCGGATCCCACCAGAACTTCCGAAATCAAGGCATCCTCATAGCCCAAATAACTACAACTGAAAGACTGCCGCCCCACGGGAACATTCTCCATGGAAAAGAATCCCTGCATGTCTGTAACCACGCCTAGCTGTGGCTCCACATTGAGAAGTACAATGGTAGCGCCCATCAAGGGACTTCCGGTAACAATATCGGTTACCCTTCCCTTTACAGTTTGCTTTAAATCTTGTCCGAAACCTAAAAATATGGATGCAAAGACCAGCCCCAGGGTAATGGAGATGCGTAATTTTAGTGTTTTCATGATTTTAATTGGTTGATTCTAACGCAGTTCTTTTTCCAGGTTCAAAACTGGCATCCAGAAGAAGTTGATGACGGACCATTCGTCCTTTTCCAGGTTTTGGGAGCTCCTTACAAAGACCGACCCGTTTTCCGAGAATACATGTTTGGCCGCCAGACCGTGATTGATTGATTGTTCGTTTTTTGATTTGTTATTGTTCATCGTCCAAATGTTTTTTGTATCGATTTCTTCCCATATTGAAAACCCCTATTTTGACGCCAAAACCTCCTGAAAACCCATTGATTCTATCCAATGGGTTCAAATCCAAGTCGAGTTTATTGGAAAAGCGGTATTTAATCCCGGCCTCCAATTGCACATACCTGGACACATTGAACAAAACGCTCATTCCAGGTTCAAAAACAAAAATTGCATCGATTTCATCCTCGTCAATATTATCGTCAATGGGATCGTCAAAATTGTTCCCAAAATAACCCACCCCACCTGCGCCAATAAGCACAGGAAATGAAAGATTGACCATGGATTCACTAAATAGAATAGGCTCTATATGCAAGCCTCCATAAGCGGCAATCAAATCTTCGTTGATCGTTCTGGGATTATCTTGTTCTGAATACAGAAAGTTGCCCACAAAGCCTACTTCAAATTTCCTATTGGCCACATAGGCCACTTTAAGCCCTCCTATATAAGTGTCCTTGCCGTCTATTTCCCCAAAATAGGTGGTAAGACCCAGGTAGACTCCGTGTACCACGTTTTTGCGATCATTAAATTCAATGTAATCGGCATCATCTTGATCTTGCGCCCAAGAAAGAGAACTTACCAATAAGAATGCGAGTAGCAATATCCGCTGAATCATGGTTTTGGTAATGGTTGTCTCTCTAAGGACAATGCTTTTTTTGGAAGGTTGCATGTTTTTTGATTTTTTTTTTGAATTATTTTTTGATTGTTGAATTGATGGTACTAATCGGTAATCACAATAGCGCCTTTAATTCCGTTGATGGTAAAGTCGCCGGTTGTTCCTGAGCCGTATTTAGCGGTAATCTCCCTGGTTTTTTTCCCTGCATTGGTCACGTTGGTCTTTATGTTGGTGAATGTTTTGGGAACACGCAACAAACCTTGTTCCAAAGTGGCCCTAAAGTCAAAGGAAAGTCCTGAAACATCCAGTTTTATCTCAGAAGATTCCTGTACAATGTCAATTTCCGGACTGGGCGAAAGAATTTGCCGAACTTCCACCTCTGCTATTCTTAGGGTCAGGAACATTTCCGAATCCACACTGGCAATATCCACATTGGAGAATTTGAAATCGCCTCGGAGCGTTCCAATAGCTTCAAGTATCACCTCATCTTTGCTGGAATACAGTTCAAGGTTTGAGACATTGTCCAAATTAAGATCGCTCCCACTGCTGATTATTTTCAGTTTTTGACCATTTTCAACATCAATGGCTCCATTGCTCATTTTAATGCTACCATAATCGATCCCCCCTAAATTGAGCTTGCCAAATTTCATGTCAATTTTAGCGGTGGATATCGCATCGTTGACCCAGATATCCCCGTGTTGTACATTGGCATCCAAATCGCCATGCCAAGCTCCGATTACCAAATCCCCAAATTTGTTGATCACATTGAGTTCGGCATTTACTGGCATATAAACCTCATAATCAATCTGTATATTGGATTTATCAAAGTCGAAGGGGTTGGCCTTGTTGAAATATCTACTGAATAGACTGGAACTTTTATCCACAATTTCGGAGGTGATGCGAATAAAATCCCCAGCTTGGGTCACCTTAGGTTGGATCCGGTCAATCAACTTTTTGGCATTTTCATCCTTTCGATGTACCACCTTGATGTCGATGGACACTTTTAACTCCTCTTGATCCCAGCCATTGATCACCACATTGCCATATTTATTCTCAATCTGAACTGATCCCGTAGCCGGAAGGTCATAACTTTTTGACCAAGCCTTTGTCTGCTCACTTTGAGCTGTTGCCCTAGCAGCAATTAAACAGCAAAAAGCAGTAATTACAATATGTTTATAAAATATACCCTTCATAATCCATTTCATTTTTAGATGCATTGATTTGCCTCAGCAAATTCTCAATCAGTTCAATGCGCTTTTTATAGTTGTTGACAATGGCTTCCAAAACCCGCTCATTGTCCAGGTTGTTCTTCATTTCCAGTTTCAGCTGTTCGTATTCCTCGTCCAGTTCATCCATAAAGGATAGAAACTCATCTTTGTCCGCAGCTGATAGTTTTGGATGGTTCTTGACCAATTGCACCTGCTGATACACCAGATTTTTATAGTGCAGGTCTATTTCAAAAAGTTCCTCGCTGGCATAACCTTCCATTTCCTGTGCATTAGGATTGCCCAACATAAGGAAGGCCACCAAGGACAGACCAACCAAAAAGACAACGGATGCCGCTATCCTGAATTTGCCAGATCTCCACAACGGAATGACTTTTGGGGTTTCTTTTTCGTCCAAGGCGCCGGCAATACCCTGCCACAATTTGTCCTTGTCCACTTTGTGGACATTGAACGCCTCTTTGTTTTCCTTGATATACTTTTCAAAATTGTCCATCACAGTTCATTTACAATTTGAATCAATTTCTTTTTTGCTCTATGGTATTGCGATTTGGAGGTTGAGGTGGATATCCCCAAGATTTCTCCAATTTCCACATGATCATACCCTTCAATGAGATAAAGGGTTATAATTTGCCTATAACCTTCCGGTAACTGACTTAGTCCTGTTTTCACCTTATCAATCTCCAGTTGATCAACCTCTTGGAATTCATCCTCTTCAAGCGGTTCCCCTTCATTTTCCAAAGAAGACAACAACAAGCGTTTCGATTTAAGATGGTTGATACTCCTATTGATCACAATGCGTTTCAACCAAGCACCAAAAGTGCTTTCGAACCTAAACGTGTCCATTTTTCTAAATGCCTCCACAAAGCTCTCCTGCAAAATATCCTCGGCATCTTCCCTTATTGTAAGTAACCGCATGGCTACATTGAACATGGCATCCACGTACAACCCATACAATTGATATTGGGCGTTCCGATCTCCTGCCTTGCTCTGTTCCACCAATGCCTGGTGCGTAAAACGTACGTTTGCTTCCAAAAATCCTGGACGATTATTCAATGACGGCTAAAAATAATCCTTATTCATCTAACCCAAAGACAAAACAAAACTCTAAGGGTTGCATGTTAGGATGTTTTAAGGTCAAAAAAGTAGAATTAAGTCACCTCGAGCGCAGTCGAGAGGTCTTTGTTTTTGGATTTCTAGGTCTCGACTGCGCTCGACCTGACAGCTAAGGAAGTTGGGGAACAAAAAACCTTCAACTTAAGTTGAAGGTTTGAGGGTAGTGTTTATTGATGGTTGGGTTAATTTAGGTTTACAATAATAAATTCCGATCTGCGGTTCACATCATGTTCCTCATTGCTACATCTTACACCATTATCACATTGATTAAGCAGCTGTTTTTCTCCATAACCAATGGCACTTTCAATTCGGTTAGCCTCAATGCCCTGTGAAACTATATAGTTTCCAGTTGACTTGGCCCGTTTATCAGAAAGCTGTTCGTTATAGCGGTCGCTTCCCCTAGAATCCGTATGCGCCTCAATTTTAATGACCATTTTAGGGTATTCCTTCATCACTTCTACAATCTTATTTAATTCCTGAGCGGCATCCTCGCGAATTTCTGCTTTGTTCAAATCGAAATAAATATTGTCAATCTTAATCTTGAGCACTCCGTTCTCCCGAACGATCAATTTGTTGAGCTCTTTGGTAATTTCCAAGGGCACATCGTTTACAAAATCTTTTTGTTTGGTGGTACTAAAGGCAGCATCATTGGGCAAAAAACCTTGCTTGCTGATTTTGATTTCATACCCTGCTTCGCACTCCAACACATTTTCAAACTCAAATGCCCCATAAGGGTCTGTGGCTGTTCTTCCCAAGGAGTTTCCATCGGAATCCACCAATTCCACAACCACATTTACCATGGGCTGGGCATTGGATTTTCGGATGACACTACCTTTTACGGTCTGCTCGCAAGTCTCTTCCATTCGTTGGAACGAATAGATATCATCATCTCCCTTACCCCCCTCTCTATTGGAAGAAAAGTAACCGCGTTGGGTAGTTTCCTTCACAATATATCCAAAGTCGTCTCGATTGCTGTTCAAGGGTCTTCCAAGGTTATTTGGAGTTTCGAATCCGGCGTTGCCCCATTCACTTTCGAACACATCAAGGCCACCAAGACCCAAATGCCCGTCAGAGGCAAAGTAGAGTTTCCCTTGGGTTACAAAAGGAAACATTTCCCTTCCGCTGGTATTGATGGTTGGGCCCAAGTTTTTAGGTTCTGAAAAACCGCCATTCTGCAAAACATCAACCACAAAAATGTCCGTTTCTCCAATGCTTCCAGGCATATCAGAAACAAAATACAGCTTACGCCCGTCAGGACTCAGGGCCGGTTGCCCAACCGAATAATCCTCACTGTTGAATGGTACTTCCACTGCTTCCGTCCATTCCCCACCCCGTAATTCGGAGGTATATATTTTTAAGTGGTTGGTGCCTTCACCGTCTCGTCCCAAAGTTTGATGGGTGTAGTTGTTTTGGGTGAAATAAACCACGTTCCCTTCGGGAATAAAGGTAGCGGCTGCTTCATGGTAACGAGTGTTCAAAACGGAAGAAAAGGATCTCACATGGGCCAAATCTGAACCCGACCCAGTGGTATCCGCCATAAAAAAGTCCAAATACGGCTGTCGGTTCCATTCATAGACCCGGGTCTCAAACCGTAAGGAATCGCGGCTGGAAGAAAACACAATTTTATCCTTGTAATATATAGGACCAAAATCGGCTACTGGTGTATTGATACCCAAGTTGCTAACGTAGTATTGAGGCTGTCTGTTCAGCAATTCATCCAAGGCATCATCATTATTTCGCATTTGTGCCACCTTAAACTCGGATACATCCAATTTTTCGGTATAAATTTTCATAATGCCCTTGGCCATTTTATAGTTTCCAACACCCTTTAGGGCATGTACATATTTAAAGGCGTATTCTGGCTCCAACACCTTTTCGTATTTGGAAAAAAGTACCCCGTACCATTTTACCGCATTTTCCATGTCGGTATTATAGAAATAGGCGTCTCCCAAACGTTGCAATACCCGTTGGGAGTCCTCACCTTTCCTGACCAAGGTTTCGTATTGTTTGGCTGCTTTTACATACAGCAAATTATCAAAATTGATGTCGGCGTCGTTATACTTTAGTTGAGCGTGCAAGAAACCGCCCACCAATAAAAAAAGAACGGATATGTTGGTTTTAATACTCATCATCTAATAAAATCTAGGGGATTTTAAGCGTTTTTCCACGGTCTTGAACTCATACCGAAGAAATACTTCGTGAGTCCCACTCGTGTAACTTCTCAAATCAGAAGTGGTCAGATCATAGGAATAACCCATGCTAAGGTCAGGGGATATTTGCAATCCCAATAGAGCTGAAAAGGAATCGTCCCAGCGGTATGCCAAGCCTGCCGTGAAGGTTTCCATAAGCATGGCATTGGCAGAAATATCCGCAATGACGGGTGCTCCAGGAACCCACTTTACAAAGAAGGCCGGTTTGAACTTGATGTCTGGAGTAAGATCCATAATCTTACCTCCGATCAGATAATAATGTAAGCGTTCGGCCGCTATTTCCTGTTCTTCTCCATCATAATGGTCTTGGGCAAAGAAATTGGGCACAGCCAAACCTAAATAGCTCTTTTTATTATGATAGTAAATCCCGGCACCTACGGTTGGGAAAAACTTGTTTTTAATGTTATTCTGAAATGCAACATCCGGATTTTCAACCAATCCTTTGGAAAAATCCACATTGAACATCCTTCCTCCTCCTTTTAATCCAAACGAAAGCAGTTTGTCCTTATCATCCAGTTTAACTGTATAGGAAAAATTGGCATCCACAAAAACCTCCGAAGCGGGTCCCAAAGCATCATGTGAAAGTACCAATCCAAGTCCCACATTGTTCCCCATAGGTCCATCCACCGCCAAAACTTGGGTCGTCGGGGCTCCATTTACCCCTACCCATTGCGAGCGATGCAACAATAAGGCTGTCAAATGTCCCCTTGAGCCGGCATAGGCCGGATTCACGTTGAGCGTATTGTACATATATTGGGTGAACTGCGGATCTTGCTGTGCGGAAATAGATAGTATTCCCATCAACAGGGCTACAAAACAGCTAGTTCGGACTTGCCTTTTCATTCGTTGCGCTTTTCTATTTGTTCTGATACCCATCTTCCTATCTGTTTATGTATAGCCAATCTGTTCGAGGTTCCGAGCCATCGCCCAGATCTAAGACATAATAATACGTGCCCACTGGCAATTGATCTCCTTTTTGAACGGTGGCCCTTCCATTGGAAGTACCATCCCACTCATTATTATAGGAGCGCTGTTCATACACAATGTTGCCCCATCGGTTATAGACCTGAAGCACATTGTTAGGGTATCTGGAAATACAGTCGATCTTAAAGAATTCGTTCACGCCATCACCGTTGGGCGAAAACTCATTATATATGGTTAAGCAAGATGGTGTTACTTCTGCTTGATCCGAATCGTTGGAACTATTGGTATCCAATTGATCCACAAAGGCCAGACCTGCTGTATTGAGGTAATCATTTACGTCCAGTATCTCTACAGTAAGTTGTAGGTTGGCCGTTCCTTGCGCTGCCAATTGATCCAATTCCCAGAATCCTGAAACCTCATCATAGGTTCCTTCTGATGTTTGGACCGTAATCAACCGATATCCAGAGGGTAGTATTTCTTCAATGCCAATGTTGGTCGCCTCCACGCTTCCTTGATTAGAAACGGTAATGGTAAAGACCACCTGATCTCCGATATTTGGAGCGGTATTATCCACATTTTTGCTGATGCTTATATCCGTAGTCTGTGGGGTAACAGATGCTATGGCCTCGTCATCATCGAGATTGCCATCCGAAAGATCATCTTCGGAAATCCCTTGATTAGGGTTGCTATCCGGGTCATTAAAATCACTGGCGGTTATTTCGGCAACGTTCAAATATTCGTCCATAGTCCCGGTTGGAGTGTTCACCGTGGCCAGAATCACCAGGGTCTCCGTGCTTTGGTTGAAAACAGGTCCATTCAGGGTCCATAATCCGGTGGATTCATTGTAAATACCTGCTGTTGAAATATGGGATTGATAGGTATATCCGGATGGAAGTAAATCGGTTACCTCAACCCCTGTGGCATCACTAAATCCATTATTGGTCAAATTCAAGGTAAACTCCACTACATCTCCCACATTGGGGGTTGCATTATCTACCGTTTTGGTCAGTTCCAAATCCGCTTGACCATTAGGTATTGCCTCTATGGTATCCTGATCATCTTCCGTCGCTAGATTATTGTTGGGAGTAGAATCTGGGTCAAACGTGTCCAGGGCAATCAACTCCGCGGTGTTTCTATAATCCCCGCTAGCCTGAACTTGGGCGGTAATCTGCAAGGTAGCAGTAGCGCCATTGGCCAGGTCTCCAATATCCCAAGAACCGGTAAGTCCATAATAAATTCCTGTGGACGGAAGTACCGAAACCAAACTATAACCGGAGGCCAACAAATCCTCCACCACAATTCCCGTGGCATCATTGGGTCCTGCATTATTTACGGTGATGGTAAATACAATTTCCTCTCCCACAGATGGGCTAAGGGAATCAGCCGTTTTGGTGACGGAAATATCCGTTACCGTTCTTGGCGCAATGGATTGTTCCGCTTGATCATCCTCATTGGGGTTATTGTTCCCTGGGGTTGAATCAGGATCCAGTTGAATTACAGCGACCACTTCTGCCACATTGTTGTAATCTCCAGTGGCGTTCACTTGGGCAGTAATATTTAAATCGATACTTGAACCTGAAGGAAGCGTACCAACACTCCATAATCCACTGGCATCGCTATAGGTTCCACCGGAATCATCCGATATATAGGCATAACCAGATGGTAAAGCATCCGATACCTCTACTCCGGTGGCATCGCTTGGTCCATCGTTGGTCAAGCTTAGCGTAAATATTACATTTGATCCCACATCAGGGCTTGGATTATCTATTATTTTGGTCAGACTAAGGTCCGAACTTGGAATAGGTGTAGTTCCAGCACTGTCTTGGTCGTTTTCAAAAACATTGCTGTTATTTGGTGTAGAATTTGGATCCAAATTATCGGAAGCTATCACCTCCGTAACATTGAAGTAATCCCCAGTAGCATTAACCGTCGCAACAATGTTTAACGTTTCCGTGGTCCCGTTTGGAATAGTACCATTCAAATCCCAAATTCCGGTTGCTGGCGTATACACTCCCGCCGTCCTATTATTGGAAATATAGGTATACCCAGTAGGCAAAAGATCAAGTACTTGAACTCCGGTCACATCACTCGGTCCAAGATTGGAAATGCTGATATTGAATATCACTTCTTCACCCACCAACGGACTTAGAATATCAACGGATTTACGAAGAATCAAATCGGAAACCAATACGGGAACAGGCTCTACGGTCTGCTGATCATCTTCTGTATCATCATTATTGGCCGGAACCGAATCCACATCGGTCTCCGCCAAGTCTGTAAGTTCTGCAATATTGGTATAATCGCCAGTGGCCAGAACGTTGGCCGTAATTACCAAAGTTTCTGTAGCTGTATTGGCCAAATTTCCAATGGTCCATGAACCATTCAAAGGTTCGTAAACTCCAATTGAAGGAACAGCGCTGACAAATTCATATCCAGAAGCCAAGAAATCCGTTACCACCACATTGGTTGCATCATTGGGTCCATCATTGAAAACGGATACGGTAAAAACAATCTGCTCGCCCATGTTGGGTGTAAGGTCATCCGCAGTTTTGGTCACGGAAATATCCACAAGAGGGTTGGGGTTTGTCACAGCATCATCCTGATCGTCTTCGGCAGCAATGGCATTGTTAGGTGTTGAATCGCTATCGGGCTGATCTACTGCTGTAATCTCAGCAATATTGGTGTAAGTTCCAGTCGGATTTACAGTGGCAGTAATATTCAAAAAAGATGTTCCTCCATTGACGATGCCCCCGACATTCCAGATTCCAGTTCCATCAGTATACGCCCCACCCGCATCATCCGAAACATAGGTATAACCCGAAGGCAATAGATCCGTTACCACAATATTGGTAGCATCGCTCGGTCCAGAATTGGATATGGTTATCGTAAATACGACATTGGTATTTACATCCGGGTTGGCGTTGTCCACATCTTTGGTCAAGGATAAATCCGCCACCGCAACAGGGGCTATAGTTACCTCATCCTGATCGTCCTCTGCACCCACTCCATTACTTGGAGTAGAGTCAATATCAAAACCATCCGAAGCAGTAATTTGGGCTACATTGGTATAATCGCCAGTAGTATTTACCAAGACATCTATAATCAAAGTCTCGTTGGTCCCATTGGCCAATGTACCCACTTGCCAAAGTCCCGTAGCATCATCATAAGTTCCAGCCGTGGCGCTATAAAGTACATAGTTGAACCCGGTAGGCAACAGGTCTTGCACCACCACATTTGCAGCATCATCTGGACCGCTATTGGAAACTGTTATTTCAAAACTAATCTCCTCACCTACGTTGGGATTTATATCATTGTCAACCACAATTTTGGTCAACGAAAGATCAGACTGAATTGGAGCTGCGGTTATCGCAGCTTCGTCATCTTCACTTTGGTCCCCATCATCATTGTTGGGTGTACTATCCGAATCAAATTGGTCGGCAAAGGTCACCTCTGCTATATGGGTAAATTCCCCAACAGCTCCAGTAGGATTCTGAACAGTTGCATTAAATGTTAAGGACAAGGTATTGGTTCCCACAGGAACATTCAGTCCCGTCCAGGTAATAATATCTGTTATGAAACTAAATGTGCCGCCGTTGCTAATTCCTGTGATAGTTGCATACCCCGCTGGCACCAGATTTTCTAGGGATACTCCCGTAGCTGGTGATGTTCCCTGGTTGCTGACATTAATGGTAAAAGTCACCACTTCCCCAACATCCGGAGTTGGATTGCTCGCCTGCATCGATATTTCCAAATCAGCTACTTGAGGTGTAATGACATAAAAGGCTTCGTCATCCTCACTTTGATCTCCATCATCATTCCCTGGATCACTATCTGAATCATATTGATCGGAAGCGGTTATCTCAGCCGTGTTTCGGTATTCATCGGTAGCTCCTGTAGGAGCATTAACCGTAGTCTCATAGCTTAGGGTAGTGGAGCCAACAGCTAGGTTCGCAATTGTCCACGCAATGGTACCTGAAGTATTTATGCCTCCATCGTTTATGGTTCCTATGGTCAATCCGGATGGAACGACATCCTCTACGCTTACATTGGTAGCCGCATCAGGTCCAGCGTTAGTAACTGTAAGTTCAAAAACCACGGTATCGCCAACATTGGGTGTGGCACTGGAAGCACCGCTAATATCTTTCGTCAAGCTTAAATCAGAAGCAAGGATAGTAACTTGGGCTGAATCTTGATCATCTTCCCCTGCTATACCATTGCCTTCTGTGGAATCGATATCAAAAAGGTCGTTGGCTGTAATTTCTGCAGTATTCTGATATGGGCCAGAAGCATTTACGGTAGCATCAAATGTCAAACTTAAGGTGGCTCCATTGCTTATGGATAAATTGGACCAAGTAATAGAAAAATCGCCAATGTTATAGACCCCTCCATTGCTAACAGTTCCAGGCACCAAAGTATATCCCGATGGAATTACATCACGCACAGAAACCCCTGTGGCATTGGAGGCACTGGAAGCATCATCATTAAAGACGTCCAAGGTAAATGTTACAGTATCTCCTGGATTGGCGGTAGTTGGAGAAACCGATTTGGTCAATTCCAAATCCACTCCCAACAGGGACACTTCAACGGTATCGGATACTGGAGTACAGCTGCCATTGCTAATGGTCCATTCAAATACATAAGTACCAGATGTGGCTCCAAAAACTTCCGTAGCCGGGTCATTTTCGTTGACAAAGCCAACTGTGGTAGGCCCAGAAACCTGCGTCCATATACCTGTCCCAACAGTGGGAGCATCAGCAGCCAAAACAATTGAAGAAAATTGTTCCAGTGATTGGTCCGGTCCTGCATTGGTACTTATGGGGTCTGCATAAATTATCACCTCGATGGTGTCATCAAAAGTACATCCTCCATTTACCACCGTCCAGGTAAATTCGTATGTACCTGGTTCCAAGGTGTCGATTAATGTTGTTTCGCTGTTTGGAGCAACAATGTTAGCTGGTGTTCCAGGGGTTCCTCCCACACCCGGTCCTGTAGTTTGGGTCCAGGTTCCGGTTCCGATAACTAAAGCTGTGGCAGCCATATTAGTTTGGGTGGCGGCACAAAATTCTTGATCAGGGCCTGCATCTGCTGTAGACGGAGCATTATCCGGGAAGGTAATATCCACAGTATCGGAAGAAGGGTCGCAAGCCGAAGGGCTATCTACAAAAGTCACCCCGTTATGGGCCACGGTCCATGTTAATGTATAGGTACCCGTAGTCGTAATATTGGAAATGGTGGAAGTGGGTGAATTGGGATTATCGATAACGGCTGCTCCCCCTGATGGATCAGCGGTAAATGTCCATGTTCCCGTACCCACTGTTGGCGGAACCGCGTTCAATTGAGCACTTAACTGGCAGGCATTGACTTGATCAAGTCCTGCATCCGCTGTGGACGGAGTTTCATATACTTCAATCCGAACTATGTCCGAGGTATTAAAACAAAACCCAGCTTCAAAATTCCATTCCAAAATATAGATGCCTGGAACCGTCAATCCAGTAAGCGTGGATGTTGGGTCATTGGGATTGCTAATCACAGCTGTGCTCCCGGCAGGTTGTTCCGTAAAGCTCCATGTAGCCTCATCTACATCATCCGGAGGCATGTTTCCTGCCAAGGTTGTCTGATTAGGTACAACCAAATCTCCCAAGCACAGCAGTTGGTCTGGCCCTGCATCCGGTAAAACCGATGGCAGGCCACTGGATTCCACCTGAACTTGATCGGAAGTATTTCCGCATCCTGTTGCGCCAGGATAGTTCGTAGTAAATTCAAAGATGTAAAAACTCCCAAGGATAATATCACTTACTTCAGCAACATTACTGCCTGCAGGATTTTGGGTAATGGTCGCTGGAGTTCCAGGAGCACCACCAACACCGGGGCCAAAGGTCTGGGTCCAGGTTCCAGTAGAGCCAAAAGTGGCTTCCAACAAAAAGTTTTGTACGTTGCAGAGTTCCATATTCGGGCCAGCATTGGCAGGGACATAAACATCCACGGTCTTATCTGCAAAACTGCTGGGACAATTACTATCCCCAGCAATGGTCCATCTAAAAGTATAAGAGCCGGATACCATTCCGGTTACCGTAGCATTTGGATCATTTACATCTGAAAAAGTGGGTGTATTTGGTGCGCCAGACAATAGTGTCCAAAAACCGTTTTCAATATTGGAGTCAAATGCGTTACCATCGAGGATTACCGTAGTGGATGAACAAATGGTTTCAGCAGGAGTGGTCACAACCGCCGTGGTCGGAGGAATTCCTACATTAAGGGTAACCTGATCTGTATCCGAAGAACAACTTCCATTGGTGGCTGTCCATTCAAAAACATATTGTCCTGAAAATGAAAATGTAAGCTGTGTTGTTGGGCTGGTGGAATCATCAATGATGTAACCTCCTGGCCCTGAAATCTGGGTCCAAAACCCGCCACTTCCCACAGAAGCTGTAGCATCCATGGTAAACATGGACTGACATTCCGTCTGATCGGGTCCAGCGTCCGCAACGGCATCCGGTCCAATCGTCAGTTCCATTTCATCCAACGTATCTTGACAACCTGGAGCAATTTTCGAAATGGTCCAAGTCAAATTGTAGCTCTGCTCAACGGAAATAGTTACATCCGTATCAAATTGATTAGCATCGTCAAAAGCAATGCCAATAGCTGGAGAAGCCGTCCAGGTTCCTATCTCGTCAACAGCAGGTTGATTCCCCGCTAAAGTTGTAGTGGTTATACCAGTTCCCAAACATTGGTCAGCACCTGCATCTGCCAAAGTAGGGCCTTGGGTTGCACCGGTTGTTATGGTAACCGTATCCGTTCCAGGGGTTGGACAAGTAGCATCATTGGGATTGGCTATCGTCCATCGGAAAACATAAGTTTCATTGGCATCATCCAAACCGGACACCAAAGTGTTCGGGTCATTTTCATCCGCAAAAACAATGGTGGCTCCAACTGGAGCAGAATCAACAGTCCATGTTCCAACCAAGTTTATGGTTGGTGGAGCATTACCCGCCAATTGCGTAGGCGCCCCAAAACAGATGGATTGGTCCAATCCAGCATCTGTCGGCACTGCTGTATCCGAGGATACAACTATCTGGACTGTATCTTCCTCAGAGGGTGCGCAAGAATTTCCTCCTGATATGGCATATTGGAACACATAGGTTCCAGGTACCAAATTGGAAACGTTTGTTGTTTGGGCATAAGGAGATGCAATAGTAGCTGTATTGGGCCCACTGATTTGCGACCAAAGGGTATTTCCAACGGCGGCGGCGTTTCCAGTAATATCGGTATCAGTGACATTACAGGCCAAGGTCTGGTCCGTTCCAGCGTTGGCCGCTGTTGGTGTTAAAGCAACATTGATATTAATAGTACTGGTGCCTACATCACATCCGGTTTGGATGGAGCCGCTCAGTGCTCTTCTAAAAAGGACGGTATATGTCCCTTCTGCATCAAAGTTGATCGTTAGGGGTGTTCCTCCCGCATTGGTAAAAGTGGAAGGATCCACCAAAGTAGAACTGGCTGGCCCACTAATAATACTATAGGTGTTGGTTCCATTTCCAGTGGTCGTGAATGGAATATCCACACTTGTTACACCGCATACCGCGGTTAGGTCACTTCCCCCATTTGCCAAGATAGTAACCGGGGTAGTGGAATAATTAATGCTAGCGATATCTGAATCACTACAAAGCGTTGTTCCATTTTCAATCGTGTACGTAAACTCATATGTACTACTCCCATCCAATCCTGTGATCTGTGTGGTACTGGAATTTGGGCTGATGATATTAACACCTGCTACAGGCCCACTCGTCTGGGTCCAAGTTGCAGTTTCATTTGTAAATAAGGGTAGTGAGCCTACAAGAGTCACTGTTGTAATACTGGCATCACAAAAGCGAATATCATTATTTTGAATGGTCGCTGTGGATATATCCTGGGTTGCCCCAGCAACCGTTATGGTCATAGTGTCCTGACCATTGGCACATGGTCCGCTTACCGACCAACGAAAAGTATAAACCCCTTCGACGAGGTTTGAAACGTTGGAATTATTACTATTTGGGTTTGCAATTACTGGCGTGTTAGGTCCGCTTACAAAACTCCAGGTACCTACTTGACCATTGATATTGTTTCCGCCAAAACTACCAGCAAAGTTAGTCGACTGGGTAAGTGAATAGCAATTATCCAAACTTTGATCCGGTCCTGCATCCACTAGGGTTTCCCCACCGTAATTGGTTACGGTAATCGTAGAACTGGATTCGCAAGATTGTCCTGGTGCGAAATCCGGACCTGTTATAGTCCATTGTAAGGTTGTGGTTCCAGCATTGGTTTCGGCTAGGGTCAAGGTTGTTGTTGGAGAGCTTGGCGCATTAATGGTTACACCTGCATTATTGGCTCCCACAATGCTCCATAGCCCAGTTTCACCAGCATTCAATGGGGTCTTAGCATTCGTACTTACACTCCCTGTATTATCTGGACAAGACGCAATATTGGTTCCCGCATTTGAAACTGTAATAGGTTGTACCGTAATATCAACATCTTGAAATTGTGGTGTTCCATCAGTGCAAACCGCACTCAATCTAAAAGTGTAGGTGTTTCCACCAACAAGACCGGAAATGGAAGTGGTTGGGTTGGAAGGATCGTTGATAATAACGGATGGCCCACCTACTTGCGACCATGTTGGACCACTTTGTACCAATCCTGAAGTGGAACCCGAAAGGTTGTACGTTCCGATGTTCTCACATATGGTTTCAGGAATTCCCGCATTAACTGAACAATTTTGTGCATAACTCCACTGCAATGAAGCGAGCAAAAACAAAAAAAAGAAATATGAAGTTCCTTTTTTTTGGGGGGTTAGCGGTCTTTTCATAATCAAAAAAATGAGGTTTTTCTTAGCATGTAAGAATATTCAAACATATCTACTAGCATCGGTTAAATAGAATATATGTTGTATTTCATCGATCATTTGTTGTGAAACATCGGATAATCGATGGGTGTTTTAACTGAACTCCAGAGTGTTCTGTAGGATTATACGTGCTAATTGTTTTTTTAAAGGACAGAAAATGCTCTTATAGCTACTGAATGCTAGTGTTTTAGCACTAGTTTGATGGACAATCGAAATAAGGGTTTGGAATTATGAAATTGCGAGGAATATGTAGTATTAAAACCGCTAATTCGTAGCAGCAGAAGTTTTAAAACAAGTGCTTTATTTTTTTCACAATTCCTATGGGGAGTTTATATGGTGGATAACGTAAGGGGACATCCAACCAATTGGCCTTTTTGATGATTCCTTTTGCATTGGAAAAAATCTCGAATGAGGCTTTCCCATGGTAACCTCCAAGTCCACTAGCCCCAACACCACCGAAAGGAAGTTTTTTATTGGTTATTTGGATGACGGTATCGTTAATAGCACCACCGCCAAAGCTATAGTTCTTCAATATCTTCTTCTGAAAAGATTTTTTATTGGAAAACACATAGGTAGCCAAGGGTTTTTCGTAGCGTTCCAAAACCTCAGCTAAGTCATCATCCGTTTCATAACCGATGATTGGTAAAATAGGGCCAAAAATTTCGTCCTGCATGACGGAGCTATCCAATACGGGTTCATTAACCAAAGTTGGAGACAGATAATTCTCCTCATCCTTAAAAAAACCGCCAAAAATCACTTTTTGATCAGCCAGCAGTTTTTTTAATCTAGTATAATTTTTTTCGTTAACTATCCTGGCTAGATCATCCGAAGGATCTTCAAGACTCCCAAACCCTTCTTCAATGCTTTTTTGCAAAGCAGCTATAAGTTTGCTCTTTACACTTTTGTGCACCAACACATAATCTGGTGCAAT
Source organism: Flagellimonas algicola (assembly GCF_005937185.1). Classification (GTDB taxonomy): domain Bacteria; phylum Bacteroidota; class Bacteroidia; order Flavobacteriales; family Flavobacteriaceae; genus Flagellimonas; species Flagellimonas algicola. Next base: position 448,635 of record NZ_VCNI01000002.1, read on the forward strand.
ACAGGTCTGCCCTGCATTCAGGAATTTGCCCCATGCAATGCGTTTAGCTGACAGTTTAATGGAAGCTGAACTATCCACAATACAAGGGTTTTTACCTCCCAGCTCCAAAGTCACGGGCGTTAAATGTTTGGCCGCACTTTCATACACAATTCGTCCAACCTTAGTGCTTCCGGTAAAAAAAATATAATCCCATTTTTGAGCCAACAATTTCTGTGAGGTTTCCACCCCACCTTCAATCAGGGAAACATGTCCAGGTTCAAATACCGCAGCAACAATTTCATTACAAATTCTGGATGTGTTGGTGGTTAATTCGGAAGGTTTTATTACGACCGTATTTCCAGCTGCCACCGCACCCACCAAGGGGGCAAAAACCAGCTGGAACGGGTAATTCCAAGGGGCTATGAGCAACACAGTGCCATAGGGCTCCCGGTATAGATAATCCGTCGAAGGCCAATTGGCCAGAATTGAGGAAACCCGTTCCGGGCGTGCCCACAGTTCCAAGTTGTTTAATGCCGTCTTTATTTCAGCTAGCACAAATTGGGTCTCCGCAACCAAGGTTTCAAACTTGGGTTTTTTAAAGTCCTTATAAAGGGCTTCACAAATGGCATCCTCCCGCTTAACGATTTCCTTTTGCAAGCGTTTCAGAGCCTTCTTTCTAAAAGAAACATCTTTACTTTTTTGGGTTGAAAAGAATTCGCGATGTAGGTTTAGTATGTCCATAGATTCATAAACAGAGGTGCCTTGTATTGGGAAAATCAAGGGTAATCGACTTAATCCAATTACCCAACCCTAAATATAGAACAAACTTGACGAAACCTCTTAGGCTGCGCCATAGAAGCAAGCCTAGGTCTAGATAGACATTAGACTAAAGTCACTATACACAATGATAAAGGTGGTTAACCCTTTTGCTCTGAAAAATTCTCCTTTATCTGCTTTTTGAGTCCTTCTATTTGCTCCTCCAAGTCTTGGATATAATCATCCCGTTGCTTATTTAATTTGGAGATGTCTTCAAACGTATATCGCTGGGTGATATGCTGGGGGCAATTCCAATCAAAGGCCTTAATATGGAATAGAAAAATACGCTCTGCCTTGTAATCGTAATCCAATTCCAATTTTTCAACCAGCTCTGGGTTTTCTTCCAAAGACACAATTTCAGCTTCCGCGTAGATCTTTAAACGGGCGCGATTGACATAATCCATGAGGATAAGGGAAACTTTTTTATGTGTTTTCACATTTCCAGTAGAGATGTATTGCTTGTTCCCGGTAAAATCCAGGAAGGCCAAGGTCTTCACATCTATCATCTTTACAAAACCCTTTGGGCCTCCTCTATGCTGTATGTATGGAAAACCATTTTCCCCAAAGGAAGCCATATAAAAACTATCGCGCTCCTTAATAAAACTCATCTCCCTAAAGGAGAGGCCATCCGGCAATTCCATGCGTTCCACCCGCTCATAAGCATGCCTGCTCCCCTGATCCTTTTGAATTTCCTTAATCGTGTCTGTAAATGCTAATCTTGAATAGTTCATTTTAATTTTGTTCCAATTGAATACAATGGACAGGAGGTCCCCAGCCTTCCGGAACATTTTCCGATGCAAGCACATCAAAAGTCCCGTTGGCTCCACCCATCTCCCCAGATTTCTCCTTATAAATAACTGTTCCGATACGATGTACCCGTATGGCATAACTGCACATTACACAAGGCTCCTTGTTGGAGTACAGGACAACATTGGACATATCCTTACCAAGAATGGCCCTGGCTCTTCTTATTGCCTCCATCTCTGCATGGCAGCTCACATCTTGTTGGGAGGTTGCTGCTTCCTCGGCCTCCGCAATAATTGTATCATCCACAACGATCAAGCTTCCAACGGCGCTGTTACCCTTGGATGCGGCTTGGCCAGCCAATACTTCGCAGCGTTCCATAAAATAGGTGGCGTTCTTCATCACATCCCTTAGCCATAAAAATGCCAAAAACCTTACAGGGTATAGAAGACAAGATTTCCAGTTTTAACCAAAAAAGCCGAGACAAAAATCCCGGCTCTCCAAAATTCAACCAAATAATTGGCAGCTAAAACAGTTATACCAAAGAAATATGATCACATATGGCCTTTAGGTGAGATGCATCCGTTCCGCAGCAACCGCCAAATACCTCCAAATTGGGCAACAACTGTTGCAACTTTTTGTGCAGTTGACCCAGTTCATTTTTGTTACCAACATCCAACTCGGTTGATTCGTCCAATTCTGCGTGACTTTTGCATGAAGCATTGGCCCTTAAACCTTGAATTCGGTCTTTCCAACTTTTTGCTCCTTCAAGTACGGGCATAAAATGTGTTGGGTGCGCACAGTTGATCATATAATATTTTGGATAATTGTCCGTGGCCATGTCAATAGTTGTAATAGCTTTCTCTAAAGTTTCCCCACTGGGCAAACTACCATCCAATTCTGCTGTAAAGGATATCACTACAGGAATCTTGTGCATTTTGGCCGATTCAACTATTCCCAGAGCTTCATTAATATACGTCATGGTAATGGCCGTGACCATATCAACTTTGGCTGCCTTAAATACCTGCACCTGAAGGTTATGGTAAATTCGTGCCTCATCTGGATCCATCGCGGTGTCTACCCGATAGCCATCGCCTCTCGGACCAATTTGACCGCTCACCATGACGTTATCGACACAAGCTTTGTACTCTTGTTTTAGCTGTTTCATTTTTTGAATAGCCAACTTATTGACACGGATGAGGTTCTTTTCATCATAACCCAATGCCTTGCCCCAATCCAAATTAGCTCTCCAGGTAGGGCTTTCCAAAATGAACCCTGTTCCGTTCAATTTTGCCAATTCCAGGTACTCCCGATAGTAATTCTCCAAGGTTTGTACCTGATCTGTATTTTCCAATAATGGAAAAGCAGCAAAATGTTCCAGTTCAATTTGATGGTTGAAAATCAAATCAGTTTCCAATCCGCCATCTGTTAGTATTGTATTTTTTGTTATTTGTTCCATGGTCTTATATTTTAAAAATCCGATTGATCAGCACCTGTTCCTTTCAATATTTCTGCAATCTTCTCTTTTAGGGTATCTTCGGATTCGTTGTTGTTTTCTATTGTATATGTTGTTTGTACATTTTTCCTTACTACCTGCTTATTAATGGATTCAATCTGATCTAGTGGAATGGGAATATGGATGCTGGCATCCCTAGTCTTAATTCGTTCCATACAAGTTTTTGAATTTGCCTTCACTCCTATGGTCATAACCTTGAAATCAGCATGTAAACGGATGAGCATTCTATCAAAATAAGGCGTTAGTCCAGTGGACTCAAATACCACCGAAGGATAGCGCTTCATGGATTCTTTAATCCCATTTTCTATGGTTTGAAAAACTTCCGAAACATACTCCCCGTCCATGGCGTTCCTGGATTTTTTGAGCGCTTTGGCCCAGTCTTCCACCCTAATGAACTTGATATCGAAATACGTTTCAAAAAGCTCTCCTATATAGGATTTACCGCTTCCTTTTTGGCCTATGAGTAAGAATATCATTTTTGTTGCTTTTTACTATTTGCACTGTTTTCCTGCGACCTATATTTTTGACTGTCAAGTAAATAAGATACCCTATTAAAATCAAATTTACCCCATGCCATAGGTATATGGTCATGGATAAAAGCTGTCTGAAGGAATGATCTCCAGACAACAATTCTACCATCAATACGTATGCAACCACATCAATCCAGATTATAGCCAATAGGATACAGGCGTTTTGCAACTTGAAATTTTTCACCTTCTACTCCTGAATTATCTTACGGATGCTGTTGTTTCCGGTGTCCACCACAAACACAGTCTCCTGCTCGTCCACCACAATTCCGTGTAGGGCATCAAACTGGGCCTCTTCTCCAAGTCCATCCCTATTTCCTTTATCACTGCCTGACAGTGTACTGACCAATCCATCAGGAGTGATTTTTCGAATTTTGTAGTTGAACAAATCCGTCACGTATACATTGCCATTTGCATCCGTAGCTAATCGGCTTGGGTATTGGAATGCTGCCTCTATTCCAAAGCCGTCAGCATATCCATTATCGCTTCCCGCCAACGTACTCACCATCCCTTCGGGCGTAATTTTTCTGATTTTATGGTTGCCTTCGTCCACCACAAATATATTTCCATCCTCATCCACGGCAAGACCGGAGGGGTAGTAGAATTGGGCCAAATGAGAGGGGCCATCAGCAAAACCCTCATCACCACCAGCCAAAGTTGTGACTTCGCCATCCGGGCTTATTTTTCTGATTCGGCTGTTATATCCATCCGCTACAAGAATATTTCCCTGACCATCCAACGCAATATCTTCGGGGTAGGCAAATTTAGCTTCTGTTCCTTGCCCATCTTGAAATCCTTCTGTACTACCGGCCACAGTTACCACTATACCTACATTGGTTATTTTTTTGATTTTATGGTTGTTAAAATCTGCTATGTAAATAGTCCCCAATTCATCCACCGCAATACCTCGTGGATTATCAAAAAGGGCTAATGACACTACTCCGTCATTATCGCCCGCTTTACCACCGGCCAAAGTAATCACGGATCCATCCGGTGCTATCTGCCGAATTCGGTGGTTCTCCGCATCAGCAATATAAATATGTCCTAGGTTATCCATAGCAATCCCAATTGGTCTGCTATATTTAGCCTGTTCCAAAGGGCCGTCGTCATCACCTTCCGAACTTCCAGAGTAGGTACTCACCAAACCTGTGGAAAGGTAAGTGAACTCGGGACCGTCCAACACCATGTTTTCTACTTTGACCACTATATTGCCAGTTCCGGAGGCATAGCCCGGCATTTGTGGGACCACAACCTTTATTTGGTTGTCCGTGACTTCCTTTATAGTTCCTAAATTGTCATTAAAATAAACTTCCACCCTATTTGGGTCTGTCCCAAAATTTTTCCCTGTAATGCTTACTTCTGTTTCCTTTGGACCCTTTGTTGGGTTGATTTCGGATATAGTTGGTGTCTTGACCTCTTCAACTGTACCTTCGGGTTCCGTTATTATTGCACGGTCATCGCTGCTACAACCATGAGCAGCCAACATTATCATTAGTATTACACTAAATTTTATTAACGTCTTCATAATTTGATATTTAATTCTTTTGATTTTATTCCAATGTGATTTTACGTATGGTGTTATTTCCCGTATCGGTGACATAAAAGATTCCATCAGGACCTTTGCAAATGCCATACGGGTTTTTGAATTTTGCTTCAGTGCCCTTTCCGTCTATTTGTCCTTGTGAGGAACCGGCCAATGTTTTTACACTTCCTTCAGGAGAAATCCATCTTATTTGGTGATTGTCAGTATCCGCGATGATTAAGTTTCCAAACGTATCAAAGACTACATCAGAAGGGTAATCAAAAAGCGCTGTTTCCAATGCACCATTTTCAAACCCCTCGGTTGAACCTGAAAGAGTGGTCACTAAACCTTCTGGGGTAACTACCCGGATTCTTTGGTTTTCATTGTCGGCCACATAGATTACTCCTTGGTCATCCAACGTCAACCCCATGGGATTATAGAATTGAGCTGTGGTCCCTACCCCATCAGCAGTACCCTTGGAGCTGCCTGCAAATGTGATCACATCACCTTCTGGAGAAACCTTTCTAATCCTGTTGTTTCCCGCATCCGAAACGTACAGATCACCGCTAGTGTCAATTGCAATCCTTACCGGATGTTTAAACTGTGCAAACAATCCGCTCCCGTCGGCGTCCCCGGATCTTGCCCCGGCAAGGGTATTGACCATTCCATCTGGAGTGATTTTACGAATTCTGCTGTTCCCGGAATCCGCCACGTAAACATTACCAAGGTCATCAACAGCAACTCCTTCAGGATTATAAAACTTGGCCTGATCAATGGGGCCATCCACCATTCCCTGGGTTGATCCAGCAAATACTTCAACCTCACTTGCAGGACCTTTGGTAAGGATTCTATTGTTAAACTTATCAGCGATATACAATCGGCCATCTGAATCTATGGCAATCCCTCTTGGACTTCTCATTTCCGCATCTGCCCCAATATATGTGGTCACATCTGCGGTGTATTCGTAGACAAATTGAGGCCCTGTTATAATCTCATCCAGTGCTGTTTGCAAGTGCACTTGCCCTGTTTGGCCCATGACCGGAACCTTTACAACAATCTGCGTATCTTTTATGCTTTCAACAATAGCTTCCCTATCATTAAAAAACACCATTAGCCCGTTTATATCTGCCCCAAAGTTTTTGCCCGATATGGTGACCAAGGTTTCTTTGGGTCCCTTACTAGGACTTAAGGACGATATTGATGCTTTGGTATCTTGTATCAAAGCTGCATCTTCCTCTTTGCTGCAACTGCAAAGTATTCCCATTACCAGCATCACTATGCCGATCTTTATACCTGTTTTCATTTTAGTTTCTTTACTTATTTTTAATCCAAAAGAATTTTTCGAATCCTGTGGTTGTGAAAATCGGTCACATAAAGTATGTGCTTTTCTTTATCCAACGCCAAGTTCCAAGGATGGTTAAACTGGGCATCCTCCCCTGGTCCATCCAAGTAGCCTTTTTCCCCACCCGCAATGGTGCTAACCATACCGTCAGGGTTTATTTTCCGAATACGATTGCCGTTTGCATCAGCTACATACAGTGTTCCATCTGTATCCAAAGCAAGTCCTGTTGGTGATACAAATTGTGATTCCGAAGCTGGCCCATCCTTGAACCCAAGGTCGCCCCCTGCATAAGTACTTACTTCTCCTTGGGGATTTATTTTCCGTATGCGGTTATTGATGGCGTCAGCCACATAAATATTGTATTCATCGTCTACAGCAATGCCAGTGGGATAACTAAATTGGGCTTCCGTCCCTACACCATTCTTGAATCCCCTATCAGAACCTGCAATCGTTGTTACCGTTCCTGTTATGCCGATTTTTCGAATACGATGGTTATTAGAATCCGCAACATAAATGTTGTTCTCGGAGTCCATTGCCAATCCCTTAGGTTCGCTAAATTGGGCCATAGCGAAACCATCCGCATTTCCTCTAGAACTTCCAGACCATGTCACTACGGAACCCGTAGATATTACTTTGCGAATCTTGTGGTTATAGACATCCGAGATGAATATGTGCCCAAATGGATCAGCTACCATGGGTCCTGGGTTATTAAACTTGGCATTCACCCAAGTCCCATCTTCAAAATCAGCAGTGCTTCCTGTCAAGGTGCTAACAACACCTTCCGAACTGATGGAACGTATCCTGTGATTATAGTCAGAAACTAACAGGTTACCAGCTGCTGTTAGAACAATACCTCTTGGGTGGCTAAACTCGGCTTCCTCACCATTTCCGTCAGCATAACCCATCCTACTGCCTGCCACAGTGCTCACTCTGTTACTCGATAGGTATTCAAACTCTGGCCCAATGAGCTCTTCTTCTTCAAACATAATTTTAATGGTTCCAGTGAACGCCCGAAAGGGTACTTCCGCAATGATTGCGTTTTCTCCTCCGGATAGTATTGATGCAGATTCTACTCCATTAAAATAGACTTTCGTCACCCCTGTTAAATACTCTCCTTTTATGGTCACTAGGGTTCCTGCAGTTCCAGACAAGGGTGCCACCTCGCCCAGTTTTGGACCATTATGAGCCTCCTCTGGCAACTCCTGTTGTTGCTCAATTGGGGTCGTCTCCTCTTTGCTGCATCCAACAATAAGACCCATAATCAACAGTATCCAGAAAAGCTCTTTTACTTTTTTAGGCATGGTCTTTTTTTTGCTGTTCCTTGTTAAGATCTTTGAAAGTCAACATATCCCATACCCTGGCGGAAGCTCCCAAATAGAACCCCGTATGGTGCTCATATCTTTTTGGATTTTCAAAGGTGCCGAACAGGATGTCGAATATGGGTAAATCGGAATAGTTGTGTTTGTGAATCCCTTTCGCGTGGTGTACTGTATGACTTTCAGGACGTTGAATAATATATCCCAGCCAAGTGGGTGTCTTTATGTTTGCATGCTGGAACATCCCCAAAAAGTTGGTCACTAATAAGGTAAAAGTGATGGCTTGCGGAGACAATCCCACAAACAAGGCAAAACAAATACTTCCCAAAACAGTCCATCCAATCATGTCCATGGGACTGAAATAGAAAGCCCCGTAGGTGTCCAACCGTTCAGCACTGTGATGCATCTGGTGAAAAGTGCGCCATAAAAATTCTGAACTATGCAAAGCTCTGTGCCATATGTACACCCCAAATTCATATACCACCACACCTATTAGTCCACCAATAACTGTTGTTAAGTCCGTGAGGTCCAACAACCGAAAAGGTTCTAAATAGGGGTCAATAAATAAGGGTAAGTAGGACGATAAATAAAAGAAGAATGCAAAAGCACCCAACCCTCTCAATTTCCAAAATTTTACTTTCGGTAGTTTTCTTGCGGGAAACAATCCTTCCCAAATCATCAGTACCGCATAGATGGCCAAAACTGCCAACGATACTGGGTCTAATAAAATTTCTAATGGTGTTGGCATGATATATATATTTTTGTTCAACAACTATTTTTAATGAATTTAAGCGGGCAGTTGGCGGCTTAAGGCGCGCCTACTTGCACCAAGCCTTAAAGGGTTGGCTTAAAGCAGAAGTCCGCTGTCCGTTACCTTTAAATGTTTTGTATTATTGCCTTTTTCAAGTTTTACCTTAAGCGTTTTTGTGGTTTTTCTTCCATTTCTATAGGTAACCAAATACAAATTCTCTATGGGTTTCCACTGTGGGTATTTTTCCTTAATCATTTGCTGGATATGCGCTGGCATTTTCACATTTTTGAACTTCTCCGTGGCCAATTTAATTTTACCTTCTCCATCAAATGCCACGTTTATTTGACCTTTATTGGATTTAAAAACTACTCTGAAGAGCTCACTACGTCCATCAAATTGTGACACTTTGCTCACGTCCCAATCCGCAACAATTCCTTCCAGAAATCTTACCTGATCGGGCGTTGTCTTACCTTGTACCCCATCCAGATAGTCAAGATTTGCAAATAGAAAATCGAAGCTGTCATTCTCGATGTTACCGTTCATCGGGTCATATTGTGAATAACCCATACTTGTCATACCTATAAATAATAGGCCCATTAATACATTTTTCATGATTTTACTTTTTTGTTTGTTACTAATTCGTTATCTATTGAAACACTGTTTTCTTTTCTTTCAAGTATTTCAAAATCATGGGACAAATGTATCCGTACACCATCCCTGAGGACAACCTGGGATGTGTCAAAATCAATTAAAAATGTTGAATGTAAATCGCTGAAGTTCTATTTGTTACAGCAAATGGAAGAAATGTTGCATAGTCTGCAACAAATGTTGCAAAGTGTTAAATTGAGTCTAGGAACACATTGCAAAAATCAGAGTACCTCAAAGGTGTTTAACGCCGGGAAACAGCACTCGGAGACATTCCAAATTGTTCTTGAAAACATTTGGAGAAATAGGAAGGATTTTGGAAGCCCACACTGTACGCAATTTCTGCCACCGTACCACTTTGCTGTTGCAACATGTCCATAGCCCTATGTAAACGGAAAGACCTAATAAATTCTATAGGGGTCTGATTGGTAATTGCCTTAATTTTACGGAATAGTTGAGATCGGCTAAGTGCGACTGCATCTGCAAGTTCCACCACCCCAAAATTTTCATTGTCTATTTCGAGTTCCAATATTTCAGTAACCTTCTTTATGAAGTCTTGATCAATGGAACTGAATTTGAGTTTTTTAGGTTTAAGTATATCCCCGGTGGAAAAATACTCTTGCATTTTTTTCCTAGTGGCTATCAAATTTTCCACCCTTATCAGTAGTTCCTCATTGTCGAACGGCTTGGTAAGATAGTCATCTGCCAGGTTTTTAAGTCCTTCTATTCTATCCTCTTTGGAGGATCGTGCCGTCAGTAAAATAATGGGGATATGGCTGGTTCGAACGTCTTCTTTCAAGATTTTACACACCTCCAATCCATCCACCTTGGGCATCATCAAATCGCTGACTATGACATCCGGGATATGTTCCAGCGCCTGTTGTATGCCGACTTCCCCATCTTTGGCTTCCAATACTTCATATACGTTCCCAAGCACCTCTTTGATGTAATTCCTAAGGTCTTCATTGTCCTCAATGAGCAAGAGCATGGGCAGTTCCTCACCATCAATATCCGTTTCACCCACCTCAGGGGATTTGGAATCCCCAGCTGGAATATCCATAGGAGTAGAATGGGTTGTGGTGGCTATCATCTGTACCTCTTCTTCAGATAGGTGTTCTTTCCCAAAGGGAAGCAGCACTTCAAAAGTACTTCCGACACCCAGTTCACTTTTCACCGAAATGGATCCCTTATGCAAATCCACCAACTCTTTTATGAGTGATAGCCCAATGCCCGTTCCAACCACATTATCTGCATCCGCATTGGCCGCTTGATAAAAACGATCAAATATAAAAGGTTGTTCTTCCTTGGCAATTCCCTTGCCTGTATCTGAAACCTTAATGGACAAAGTTTCATTGCCGTCCTTATTCATCTGCTGTAGGCTTACGGAAACATTGCCCTCTGAAGGGGTGTATTTTAGGGCGTTGGATAATAGATTGATAACGACTTCTTCTATTTTGCTCTTATCGATATAGAGAAAATAGGACTCTTTTTCAGTTTGGATGGACAGGTCAACATCTTTCATTTCTGCCATGGATTGAAAAGATAACACCCAGCCCTTGAGCAATGGAACTATATCAATAAATGAGGTTTTTAGTGAAGTCTTTCCTGCCTCAATTTTGGACAATTCCAACAACTGATTGATTAACTTCAACAATCTTTTGCCATTGCGGTCAATGATGTCGATAGTGGGACGCAAAGTGTTATCCACACCTTTTCTCAATTTGTCAAGAGGTCCCAAAATAAGGGTAAGCGGGGTCCTAAATTCATGGGAAATATTGTTGAAAAAACGGGATTTTAACCGATCAATGTCTTCCAGTTGCTGGCGTTGTTGAGCTTCAATTGCTAAAAGCTCCTTGTTCTTTTTATTTTTAAACTTGAAGAACTGAAAAACAAATCCAACGGCTATCAAGGCCAGCAGTGCACCAATGGCATAAATGTTCTGCCATAAACGTTGGGTTTTGTTCTTTTGCTGCAATTGATCAATTTCCTTTTCTTGCCTAACGTTGTCATACCTCGCTTGCATTTCTGCCAGTTCTCGGGTCTTGGTCTTTCTAGAAAGACTGTCCTGAACTTCTTTATATAGTTTAAAATAGGCCAAGGCCTCTGCCATATTCCCTTGCTTTTCTTTCAGCTCTGAAAGATCCTTGTAGGTTTGGCGAAGCGTAAGGTAATTATCCTGTTGTTTTTTGATTTGCAAGGAGCGATTCAAGTATATAGTTGCACTATCCAAACGCCCGGTTGCCAAATGTACCTTCCCTATATTATTGGTGACCCACCCCAACATGATTTTCCTGTCGGTTGTTTCACTTACTTTTCTGGCCGCCCAATGGTTTTTGAGCGCTTCCGGGTAATCCTCTTTCAGATAATGCACTTCCCCAAGATTGGACAATGCCCTAATCATCCCCAGTGGAGATTTGAGTTCGTTGTGAAGTTTCACTGACCTTTCATGGTACGCTTGAGCGCTGTCATATTTTTGCCAGTCCACATAAGCCACTCCTATGTTATTAAAAGTCTTGGCCAGATTGGCCTTGTCTCCTATACGTTGATAGCCCTTTAAGCTTTGGGCATAATAATCCAGAGCGGTTTGAAAAAGCCCTTTCTCTTCGTGCAAGACACCCAGTGACAAATTAAAATTTGCCAAGCCTCTTTCATCTTTGATTTCTTCCTTGATTGCCCTTCCATCCTGGAAATACTGAAGTGCCCTTTCTTCATTGTTCTTATCCAGATAAAGTACCGCAATGCGGTAGTATACGTCCGAAATTCCCTTTTTGTGATCTAATTGCTCGTTGATTTGGATACTCTGTTCATAATGATTCAAAGCAGCATCTAGTTTGTCCTCAATATTCTCTAACCTACCGAATAGCAAATGGATATTGGCAAGGGTAATGTTGACTTCGCCAGTTTGAAAGAGAGCCAATCCGTTTTCAAGATTCGTTCGGGCAGCCTTGTAATCTCCCTTCCTGATAAGGAGGCCTCCCAATCCCGAATACGCTTGTGCCAAGAAGTTTGCATTTTCTCCATTTTGTAAAATCGAGATGGATTGATTCAATACCGAACCGCCTTCCTCGTATTTACCTTGCAAGGTGAGCAGTTTTCCTTTTAAGATTAAATATCTTGCATGTTGCAGGGGGTATTCCTGTATCCCGGCTTCCAAGCTTTGCTCTTCTATAAAATCTTGGGCCTGTGTTGTTGAGTTTGCGTAGTAGGTTTCGGCAATATCATTGGCTTTAGAGAAATACGCTTCCCCCGACAATGACTTTAATTGCTTTTCCAATTCTGCATTTCTTTCAGATTGGGCAAAACCCATCGTGGAACTCCAAAAAAGTACAAAACACAACAACTGCCTAAACACTCTATTTGTGGTAGAAACGCTTCCCATAGTCAAGAACAAGATAGTAAAATTACCCTTGGGTTATAGCGGTAGACCCGTGCTTAGATTCTGTTTGTTAGGGAAGTAGCGGATTACCTTTGAAGAATAAAGAACCTTTTAACAATTGGCACAGGTTCCCCTAATAATGGTCTGTATATTTTTGGCCTTAAATCCACTGGGGACCTTCATTTGAATTTCCGTCATCCCTTTTACGCAATAAACGGTTTCACAAGATTCACAAACAAAATGGGCATGTTCCTGACCAGCGGAAGGTGAAGCTCCCAAGGCATATTTGGTGATTCCTGAATGGTCATTAATACCATGAATCAGTCCCACCTCCTCAAACGCAGATAAATTCCGATATAGGGTAGATTTATCCACGCCTTCGCCCATTATCTGCTTCAAATCACTATAAGACTGGGCGTGCTTGGCGTCCTTGAAATGCTTTACAAGCTCTAACCGCAATTTGGTTTTCTTTAGCCCCATCTGGTCAAGAAGCGCTTCATTGCTCTGGTCGATAATGTTAACTTTTGTTTGCTCCAACATCTTATAAACTTAAGGCTATCGCTTTTTCAATTCGATAATAGCAGTGATTGGGATTGTCGGCATTAAGGCGCAGCACACCACTTACCGAGAGCAGATCATCCATTATGAATGAAGGCTTTTCGTCAAATTCAAGTTCCATTATGGTTTCAGGGCCTCCATTACCACAAAAAAAACAGGACGCCATTGGGTTTTTGGAAAGTAGGTAAACGGATTGGGTTCCATCCAAAACCAAAAAATAACCCGTTACTATGACTTCCTTTCCCTCCAAGGCCAGAAGTTCGGGTGCAAACACTGCCTGCCTGAATATTGGAATGTCCGCATTGGATTCCCATGAAATACCTGCTTGGAGATCGGCCCATTCCAAGACCGTTTGTGCCTGAACCTGCGTTCCCAACCAGCACAACATCAAACAACAAAACAAACTCCAGGTTTTCAATTTAACAATTGGCCCGTGGCCCCATTTAAAATATAATTGCAACGATCCACGTTATCCGGGTTGAGTTCCAGTATCCCAGTAACCTCAACAATCTGATCCGTTTTAAAAGGTGGTTTTTCCTTGAAATCAACCTCTATAATGGTCTCTGGTCCGGCTGCCCCACAAAAAAAGCAGGAAGCCATAGGATTTGCAGAGATCAAAAAGATGTCCCCATTCCCGGAAATGTCCAGGAAAAAGCCTTTAATCTTAACCTCCTGTCCTTGGAACGATTTAATCCTTGGACCAAAAGTAGGCATCAAAAAATTAACATCATATGTAGCATTATACTTAGGTTCAAAATCAACATCGGCAAAGTCCTGCCATGTAAGTTGCATCTGAGCGTACAGTCCTTGAATCGTAAAGAGCAGTACTAATGTGAAAAGCATAGGGTTACGCATCTGATAATGTTTTTGAGATATTCAATTTAAAAATAGATATTGAAGCAAGCAAGGTGGCGACCAAAGTTATGAGCAATGCCACACCAAGAAAGGCTATTTCCGTGGCGTCAAATCCTGTCATTTGTAAGTTATATCCATAGGAAGCTTCGGTAACTAAGGAAGTTATCCAAATACCTATCCTTCCCAACAGCCAACCAAGGAAAAATCCTGAAAGTGTTAATAGAAGACCTTCCAAAAAAACAACCCACAACAATTGGGCAGTCCCAAGGCCGTAGATACGTAACAAGGCCAATTCCTGCCTGCGCTCCCTAATGGTCTTTAAAAGACTGATAAAAATACTGAGCCCGGACACCAACAAGATGGCCAAGGCAATTCCATTGATGGTTTTAATCCCTGAACCCAGCAAACCTAAAAGACGTTGAACTTCAAAGCCCGGTAAGGCGGCCTGCATGTTGGTATTTTCGTTGATAAACCTTGGCAATTGCACCATGGCCAATGGATTCTTGAACTTCACTAAAAAGGAAGTGACCTCACGATCTTCATGATCGTGTTCTTCGCCAGCATGTTCATCTTCATGATCGTGGTCGTCATGCCCGTTATGGTCGTGAGCTTCATCATGGTCATCGTCTCCTTCATGATCGTGTTCATCTTCAATGTCATGCTCGTGTTCTTCCTCGTGTTCTTCGCCATGCTCCTCCCCGTGTTCGTGTGCTTCCCAAACACTTTCCAGATTGGAGATCAATAACCTATCTACAACAGTTCCTGTGGGCTTTAGTAACCCCTTGACCACGTAAGGATGATCTTCATGGGATTCGACTCCAATTGAAGCCAGTCCGTGGGAACTCGTAAAGGTATCACCTACTTTTAACTGCAGTTTTTGGGCGATAATGCTTCCTACTACCACCTCAAAAGATTCAGAATACAATTCCCCTTCCAAAAGAGTAGCTTCGTATTTATCCAAATACTCATGGGTGGTCCCCAAAATGCGATATCCCTTGTAGTTATCCCCATATGAAACTGGAATAGCCAATTCAACCATGGGGTTTTTGGTTAAAAATTCCGCCTCTTCCAACTTGATGTTTCCTGTAGGCACATCTATATGTAAGACCGAGGACAATACCAGTTGCAGCGGGCTTCCCTTCGCTCCCACCACCATATCAAAAGGTGCTATGTTTTTATCCAATTGACCACTCAATTGCTTGCTTAGTTGCAGTACAAATGTGACCAAGAACACACTCAAGACCAGTAGTAAAAGACTTAAAAGTAAATTGAGCGGCTTGGACACCATGTTCCGAAATGCCAAAAATCCTAGTCTCATAGGGTTAACTGATTTTTAAAATGGGATTTTACTCTGTGGTCATGGGTGATAATCACCAAACTACTTTGACAGATTTTGGCCTCCTCCTTTAAAAGTTCGATAACGGTGGTACAATTTGCATCATCCAAATTGGATGTGGGCTCATCGGCAAAAACAACATCTGGTTTATGGATCAGACCCAAGGCAATGGAAAGTCGTTGCTGTTGTCCCTGGCTAAGCTGTGTAACCTTCTTGTGGAGGACTTCAGAAAGTCCCAAACGTGAAGCAAGTTCCTTTATCCGAGCCTTGTCCAGAGCTTTTTTTGGAAAACTTTGTCTTAACACCAAGTTTTGGTAAACGCTAAGGGATCTAATAAAGTGATACTGCTGAAATATCAAACCAATATGGCTGCCTCTAAAGCGATCCATATCTCTTCGTTTCAAGGTTTGAAAATCTGTTCCCGCAACAGATATTGTACCACTGGATACAGGTAACAAACCGGCCAGTAAATGTAATAAAGTGGTTTTACCAACCCCTGATGGCCCAAGAATCAAAAGGTGTTCGCCAGATTTTAAATGGACATCAGGAAAGGAAAATTCCGATCCATTTTCATAGGTAAATTGAAGTGCATCTGTTTGTATCACTTAAATGCTTTTGGCAAAAATAAAAATAATTATAAATGCAACTGAGTTGCATTTAATTTTTTAAGCTACTTTTGTTTGGCAAATTTCAAAATTTGGAGCTTGACGTTAAATCTACTTAATTATGAAGACTATTAATCTTACATCAAAATCCGATGTTATTGGTGCAACTGCCAGTGCACTTTGTCTAGTACATTGTGTGGCCACTCCATTTCTTTTTGTGGTTCAAGCAGGGGTGGTGTCCGTAGGAGAGGGACGTCCACAATGGTGGGGGATTCTTGATTTGGTTTTTCTTGTAATTTCCTTTTTTGCCATTGTGTGGACCAATAAGACTACTGCAAAGCGCTGGGTTGGTTTTGCCCTTTGGATCTGTTGGCTATTGTTGGCCTTTGTTGTTTTTAACGAAAAACTTTCCTTGATTCCGCTTGTTGAAGAAGCAGTGTACATCCCGGCATTGGGTCTTATCTTTTTTCATATATACAATCGCAAATATTGCCAATGTGGACAGAAAAACTGTTGTGCAGATACTTAATTTGCATTTTAACCTCCCAATTACCAAAATGGATATCGACAAAATAGAAATTATAGGAGATCAGCATCTTCCTACTTCCTTAGAGACGCCTTTACATCCCAACGCTTTTGATCATTCCGATGATGAAAAGATTGAAACCATTCAACACCACTTTCAAAAAATAATGGAAGCTCTTGGTTTGGATTTATCCGACGATAGTCTCTCCGGCACCCCATACCGCGTAGCTAAAATGTACGTGAAGGAATTGTTCTATGGTTTGAATCCCAAGAACAGACCCAAAATTTCTACCTTCAGCAACAAATATGGGTATAAAAAAATGCTGGTTGAAAAGGACATCAACATCGATTCTTCCTGTGAACACCATTTCCTTCCCATAGTCGGAAAAGCCCATATCGGGTATATTCCAAAGAACAAGGTCATTGGGCTTTCCAAAATAAACAGACTGGTGGATTATTACGCCCACCGCCCTCAAGTACAGGAACGCCTTTGCTTGCAGATCATGAAGGATTTACAGCAGACCTTAGGTACCGAAGACGTGATTGTCGTAGTGAATGCGGAACATCTTTGTGTTTCCGCTCGTGGAATCAAGGACAAAAACAGCACTACAACTACCATGGAATACGGAGGCGTTTTTGAGGATTCTATTTATCGTAATGAATTTCTAGCACTGGTTGCAGATGATGTAAAGCGGTAATCACCCACGCTACACAGCCTCCTTGCCAAATCTTTCCCATGGTCCGGTAATGGCCACAGTATCCCCATTCTCCTGAACATTGACGAACAGGGTTTTGCCTGATGGTGAAAACACCAAGCCCGTAAGTTCGGATTTGGAACTACGGTTGCAGGCCAAAGTATAAATGTTTCCATCTTTATCAATACCCCGAATATGGTTCAACTCCCCATTATCTTCACATAGTAACACATCTCCCCAAGGAGCAATGCTAAGGTTGTCGCACATATGCAAAACAGTTTTGTCGTTGGATTCTGCATAAAGTTCTAGCATGGCAGGTTCCGCATTCTCCCCTTCCAAACCTTCCTTTGGGGATAAGCTATATTTAAAAACCTGTCCGAAATTGTGTGGCCCACCGTTGGTGCAAGCGAAAAAGAGCTCCCCTTCTCCCATCCATATACCTTCACCACGAGCAAACCGGGCTGCCCCAGAATCAAATCCCCTATACCTTAGGTCGTCTTCGGGAGCTTCTACATTGTCCATATTTATCCAAAATACCTCCATTGGGGAATTTCTTGCCACCTCCTGTGCTTCCCAGTTTCTTGTATCCAGACTTTTCTTGTCTTTAACTGCTAAAACCTGCAGCATACCGCCAGCCAAAAGGTTTTCCTTTTCGTTCGGAATAAACCTATAGATAAGTCCATCGGGTCTATCCTCGGTTAAATAAACGCAACCCGAATTGGGATCAACCGCTACAGCTTCGTGATTGAATCTTCCCATAGCCTTTATTGGAACAGGAGTGACCATCTCCTTAGCATTCTTGGGAACCTCAAACACATAACCATGGTCTTTAAGGATTTGGTTCCCATCTGCTTTGGTAACGTCTTCCTCACAGGTAATCCAACTGCCCCAAGGCGAAACCCCACCTGCACAGTTTCTATAGGTTCCCGCCAAACTCAGATATTGATCTACCACTGTCCCTTTTTCTTCATCATATATCAAGGTAGTTGTACCCCCCAATCCTGGATTGATTCCACTTCCTGAGTCGAAGAGTTTGTCCAAATCCACACCTGACAATAATTCGTTGGCTGGGCCAAATGGACTATGTTCCAATGTTGTGGGGCTGTTCTCATGGTTGCAAATAATGACTGTTAGCCCTGCGTCATCCAGAAAGGCCCCCATTCCATCAGGTCTACCGGGCACCAACAGCCCGTCAGACATTTTTTGACCAGACTTTGAGATAATTTTATACGAAAACCCCTCGGGAAGATCCAGATAACCATTGGCATCTGGTTTAAGATCCAAACTGACTGCTTGCTCGGCTTCTGAATTCCCACCCTTCTTTTTTCTATTGGTACAATTGACCAATGATATCAGAGCCAAAGAGGTAAGCGTTGATTGTTTGATAAAATGTCTTCGGGTGTAGTCTTTCTGGTTATCGCTCATGCTATGTGATTGTTTTATTGTCTAGGCAGAGTCTCCTTTCAACAAAGTTATTCATTGGAATAGAAAAATTGTTCTATTGCGAATTTTAAAACAATTTGCTAACCTATTCTAAACATTGATATAGGAAAGATGATAAGAAAATGGGTGAAGAAGAAGCATTCACGGCTTATTCCAAATAAAAAAGCCGAGATCAAAATCCCGGCTTTTAAAGTACCTTGGGTGGGAATCGAACCCACACTCCCGAAAGAACTGGATTTTGAATCCAGCGCGTCTACCAATTCCGCCACCAAGGCTTAATATGTATCCCCTTTTTGAAATGGGACTGCAAAGCTAAAAAATAATTTCATTTACAACCAAAAATACCTTGAAATATCCTTTAGCAACCCGAATTAATTTATAAATTTGCACCTCTTTTGAAAAAAAGAGGATTTAATAATCTAGTCGACAACAGATTACAATGCCGTACCAAGTTCCAGAACCCAAAATTTTTGCCTGTACCCAGAGTACAGCGCTTGGCGAGAAAATTGCCGCATCCTACGGGGCGGACCTTGGAAAGGTACTTTTTTCAAGATATAGTGATGGTGAATTTCAACCGTCATTTGAAGAATCCATCCGCGGGACCCGGATTTTTATCATTGGATCCACCAATCCAAGTTCGGAAAATCTGATGGAAATGTTGCTAATGCTGGATGCGGCCAAAAGAGCTTCGGCAAGACATATCACTGCGGTAATGCCCTACTTTGGTTGGGCCAGACAGGACAGAAAGGATAAACCCAGGGTTCCCATTGCTGCAAAATTGATTGCCAAAATGTTGGAGACTGCGGGTGCCACCCGTATCATCACCATGGATTTGCATGCCGACCAGATTCAAGGGTTCTTTGAAAAACCAGTGGATCACCTGTTTGCGTCCACCCTATTCTTACCCTATCTAAAAGAGTTGGAACTGGACAACTTGTGCATCGCTTCTCCCGACATGGGGGGTTCCAAACGTGCCTATGCATACTCTAAAGCCCTTGAAAGCGATGTTGTGATTTGTTACAAGCAGCGTGCCAAAGCCAATGTAATTTCCCATATGGAACTCATTGGCGAAGTGAAAGGGAAGAATGTCGTTTTGGTGGATGATATGGTAGACACGGCCGGGACTCTTACCAGAGCAGCTGACCTTATGATAGAAAGAGGGGCCTTGAGCGTACGAGCCATCACCACTCATGGTCTGCTGTCCGGAAATGCTTATGAAAAAATAGAAAAGTCAAAGTTGACGGAATTGATCGTAACCGATTCGATTCCCGTTGAACAAGACAAGAAAAAAATAAAAGTATTGAGTTGTGCGGATCTGTTTGCAGACGTCATGCAAAGGGTTCACCATAACACCTCAATATCATCAAAATTTTTAATGTAAATCAATTTTAATATAAAATGAAGTCAATTACTATCAAAGGATCTCAAAGAGAAAGCGTGGGCAAGGTTTCTACCAAAGCCTTACGTAATGCTGGAAAGGTCCCTTGCGTGCTGTACGGAGGGGATAAGCCATTGCACTTTTCAGCAGATGAACTAGCGTTCAGACACTTAGTGTACACTCCCAATGCTCATACGGCTGTGATTGAGTTGGAAGATGGTCAAAAGTTTGACGCTGTATTACAGGATATCCAGTTTCATCCTGTAACCGACAAAATTTTGCATATCGATTTTTACCAGTTATTCAAGGACAAGCCTGTAACCATGAATATCCCAATTCGTTTGGAAGGGAACTCCCCTGGAGTACGAAATGGTGGTCGTTTGCTTTTTAGAAAAAGAAAACTAGCTATCAAGGCTTTGCCTGACTTGCTTCCTGATTTTATCACTATAGATATCTCTAAGCTTAGAATAGGTGGAACTATTCCTGTTGAAACGATTTTAAGTGATGATTACACCATTCTTCACCCTGATAGTACTGCAGTAGTGCAGGTAAAAGCTTCTAGAACATCTGTGGATGATGAGGAAGAAGAAGAGGAAGAAATTGAAGGTGCAGAAGGAACGGAAGGAACTGAAGCTGCCGCAGAAGGTGCTGATGCTCCAGCCGCCGAAGCTACCGAGTAGGTTTCCATTAATCAAAATAATAGCATCCCCGTTTTACACAAAAGTAAAGTTTGGGGATGCTTTCTTATTTTTGGGCAAAACCCATTTAAAGGATGCTGCAGTTGCTAAAGTCCCTTTTCGGCATTACAAAACCCTTGATTGAAGAACGTGATCCCATGAAAAAATTTCTGATTATTGGCCTTGGTAACATTGGATCGGAATATGAGGAAACCCGACATAACATCGGTTTCCAAATCTTAGATTTTTTAGCTGAACAAGAAAGTTTTGCATTTGAAAGTGGCAAATTGGCTTCCGTAGGTACTTTTAAACACAAAGGTCGTAGCATTTTATGTCTGAAGCCATCCACCTACATGAATCTTAGTGGCAAAGCAGTGAAATACTGGATGGAGAAGGAAAAAATCCCATTGGAAAATGTCCTTATCATTACGGACGACATCAATCTTACATTTGGAACCATTAGACTTAAGACCAAAGGAAGCGATGGTGGACATAATGGGCTAAAACACATCCAAAACACTTTACAAACATCCCAATATCCGCGGTTTAGATTTGGTGTTGGAGCGGAATTTAGCAAAGGTAGACAGGTAGAATATGTTTTAGGAAAATGGAACGAAGACGAATTAGCTGCATTACCAGAACGGCTTAAAAAATCCGCAGAGTTAGTACGCTCGTATGTTTTTGCCGGTACCAAAAACACTATGAACCAGTTTAACGGAACCTAGTGTTTCTTAAAATACCCTAAAATCGAAAATCCCGGAATCTGAAGTGTTGCCCTGCACGTCCGTTGTGGTAATCCTCCAATAGTAAACAGTATCTGACAAAACTCCCACATCAATAGTATTGGTTCCAGGATCCAAGACTCCCAAGGAAGTTGCCGGAGGATTTTGATCAGAGAAAAAGACCTCAAAGGACTCAATATCATCTTCCACATCAGAACCTGTCCACTCCAAGGTCACCTCATTAGACACACTCTTTTGTATGGTGGATCCCGAAACAGGACTCACCACCTGGGCTGGAAACGGAGCATAGTTAGTCTGCGAACCTGCATTGTAAAATAACCACGTATCACTAGTGGCTGTTTGATCCGTATTTGAATTTCTTGAAGTCACCGACCATGAAAAAGGGGTTCCCTTCTCGATAGATAAACTGGCCGAAGTTGCAGCGGTGGAAATGGTTTGTGGAATATTGGTATCCAGGTTAACCACACTTAAGGTATACGTATCAGTATTTGCAGAAGCGCTCCACTCAAAAGTAACCTGACTCAGTGCATTGTTTATGCTCACACCAGTGGTGCATTCCGAATTTTCATTGGGAAAAACCAAATTGGCTCCTTCCGGAGCGGGAGGGCCATCATCACTTTTGCTGCAGGAATACAGCAAAACAAAAACGCCTAAAATTGCTAAAAACTGCTTCATTCCTTAATCATTTTAAATACTTGCTTGGTATCCAAGGTTTCAATCCTCATGTAATAGGTTCCCTTGGGCAACAGAGAAACTCCAAGTTCCAAATCGTTTCCGTTCAACGTTTCATCCTTGGTCAGGACTAATTGACCATTGGAAGCAAACACCTGAACCTTGACCAAGCCGTTATATCCACTTAAAAATACCTTAGCCGTATGGTTCACAGCATTGGGATACAGTATAGGTTTGGAAGATACAAAAAAGGACTCTTCATAAATTCCTTGGCAGTCCAAGCTGGTCGAAACCTTTAAAGTGTTCCTTCCTTCTTTCAGTTCCAATTGAATTTCGTTGTCCAATGTCTGCGTGACCAATCCATTGAGTTCGATAGTATATAAACTGCCCCCGGACATGGAAAGCGCCAAGGCTTGACCTTCTGCCTCAGCAAAAACCGAAAGCAACTCTGGTTGGGTTAGCTCCAGATTGAAACAAACCTCTCTAAAGGTGACAGTACCGTTGGTCCCTGTAATACATACCGTGTAATCTCCGGCTTCCAAGTTCCCAAAGGAATGGGAATTCGTAAAGTCCATGTTGGACGTTGTTCCCCCTCCATCCAAAACTGCTGTATAGGTAATTGAATTATCAATCGCAGTTATACTGATTGTTCCATCGTTATTGTTTCTGCAACTCTCACTCTGAACTTCCACCGTAAAATTATCTGAAGGGAAACGGTTGATTGGGCAACCATTTGTATCCACTTCGGTCCCTTTTGGTGTACCTAAGCAGAGGTCATCCCCGTCATCAAACACCCCATCCTCGTCCTCATCAGGTCTAAACGCCCCTTCGGCACAAACCTCCAGCGTAAAGCCGATTAGAGAACCCCCATCACCTGTAGCTGTATCCAAAATTTCCAAGGTCCATTCCCCAAGTGCGGATTCTCCAATAAATGAACTTAACGACCCCAAAGGTTTTACTGTTCCTGATATGGCGGGATTGATTGCGCAAACAATGGATGCCCCGTCATCATCAAAAGTGGCATTGATATTATTCGCATCCCCACAAGTATTGGAAATCAAGGTAACCTTAGTCCCCGAGGGAGAAGTCAAATTAATGATCAAATCCTCCAAATAGGTATGGTTCAATTCCAGACTTACATTGACATCTGAAACGGAAAGATTTTCAAATATGCTTACAGTGCTGCTCACAGCCGATGTCCCTACTGGGGAGATTTCCAGGGGCAACCCGGCAGGTTCCAAAGTTTTGCAATCCACCTGGATGGTTGTAAAACTAAAAGGTGTTCCAAAAGTTCCTCCTCCACACGCATTGTTGGGTCTTACACGCCAAAAATATTCCGTTTGGGCGGCCAAACTTGTTGTTTGATAGAAATTAAAAGGTACTGTAGCTGACTCCACAACATTGGTAAATCCTACATCCGTAGCAACCTCCACATCGTAGTTGGAATATAGTACGTTGTCTTCCCAGTTCAGTTGGGTGCGAATGGAAACATTACCCTCTAAATCCGCCGGGGATTGAAGTACAACATCTGAAAAGCCATTATCCTTCACAATCAAGGTCAAGGGTACATTTTTGGTTACCGAAGCTGCAGTAGAGGTAACCGTAATATTGTATTCCCCAGTAGCCACGCCATTAGTATTGGAAATAGTCAATTGCACGGAAGTATCATCTGCGCTTGCCTGGGTTGGGGCAAAAATGCCCGTAAGTCCTACCGGAAGATTGGCAGAAAAAGTGGAAGTTTCACTAAAACCACCAAAAGCTTGATAGGTGAATGGTATGATCAAATTATCGGGTTGGCAAACCTCATAAACCAAATCTTGAAAGCTCAATACCACCTGGGATTCCTGAATCGTAAAATCCGAAGTATTTACCGCAAAGAACACATTATTGCTTGCTTTGATCATGATTCTTGCCTGGGTAGTGGCATCTCCGGGTATTAGAATTTCCTCTTCCCCATCATTTAAAGTATCATCCGCCAGGGTTATGGGAAAAGTTACACCTCCATCCAAGGAAAGCATAATGTCTACGGTTTGGGCATTCACAGGCAGAATATTGGTATTGGATACATCCCAGGTCACTTGCTGGGTAGAACCCCCTTCGTATACTTCATTGGTGCCTTGCGAAGTGACCATGAAAGGTCCGGCAGAACTCACAACTTCCACGTTGAGCACATCTGAAACAACTTGACCACCCCCAGCTGCATTATCGCGAACCGTAAACGCAAATTCAAAATTTCTGGCCACATTAGAAACGGTTTCCCATGCATCATTAATCTCGGGTTCGGTCTGCGTAAGCTCGCCCTGAATTACACTGGATAACTTTGGAAAATATCTGGCCGGATCTGTAGTTGGTGGCAGAGATCTAAAATTGGCACCGCTTGGATTATCCGGACCAAAGGTCGCTGTGGTTACCACCCCATTATCAATCTGTTCCCAAGTATAGGTGAGTACATCTCCCACGTCACCATCCGTTGCAATTCCCTCTAAGACAAATGCCGTCCCACTAGGTATTATATAGTCCCCAACTGGGGTTAGCACCGGCGGATTGTTCGTAAGTCCTGTTTCTTCAGCACAGGAAACGGATTGTAAATATGTGGATATCTGCTGAATGCTATAGAAATGAAAATAATCGCTGCCATTGGGAGCCACATTATTGTCGCCTACTATCCCTGCATAACCCATTATGGTGGTCCCACTGGCTGGTTCTGCTTGTACTCCAGTTCCTTCGCTCTCAAAAGACCAAGTATGGTTGGCTCCAAATTGATGCCCAAGTTCATGGGACACAAAATCCAAATCAAAAACATCTCCCTGAGGATTAAAAGCTGCAGAAAATGCACTTCCCTTTCTATTATCTGAACAAACAGACCCAATAAAACCGGCATTACCATTGTCCTGCCCTTGCTCTACTTTATGAAACAAATGTCCAACATCATAATTCGCCTCGCCTATGGTTGATGTCAAAGTGTTCTGTACCTCAGAATTAAGGTTCCCATTATAGGGGTCGGTACCTGAATTTGTAAATATTATCAGGTCATTATTCGGAATCAATTCCAAGGTCACCCCTAAATCGGTTTCAAAAACTTCATTGACCCTGGTCAAAGTTGTATTTATGGCCGCGAGGGCATCGGCAACAGTCCCGCCATGGTGCTGGGTATATTCCCCTGATGCAGAAACCGCAATCCTATATTTGCGCAACAATTGATCATCCACTAAAGGTGTAATGGTTTTGGCCACCAACTTTTGAATGTCTCCTGTTTTACAAACAAAGCTTCCTTTTCCGGCAGATTCAGCTCCCTTTTCATAAACCACATAGGTATCAGCTTCATTGGACAGTTGTTCTATAAAGGTTGTTTGTTGGTTCCTTAGGTTTACCAGCATCCCGTCCATCCCCTTATGGGAATTGCTCAACTTCACTTTATATTGCCCATTTTGACTTACCCCGGTAAATGATTTAATCCCTGGATACTTCTTGGCCAGGTCCGGATGTAGTACCGAGGTTTCCTTCAAATCAAATCCTATGATTTCCCCATGACCATTTGGAAGATATACCGTACGCTTGTCCCTGCTGGTTTTGGCCGCAGGAAGCAAATCATCCAATATTTGACCCTTGTCCAAGGTGTAGACTGCATTCGCCTTGTCCATATTATTTTTCAGGGATGCACTTTTGAAAGAGCTCTTTACCGGTATCGATTTCCAATAAGAACGTTGACCGTAGATCGAAAATGAGATAAAAAATATGGTAATTGATAAAACAAGATGTAATTTAGCTTTCATACTAAAGGGGCGTCGGTCAATTTCAAAAATAAGCCTTTTTTATTTCTTGTTTAGGTGGAAACAGTCCAAGGCATTTCTCAGTTCACAGATACATCATTCAATACCGCGGTAACCATTGGAACCTTTGATGGAGTGCACATTGGCCACGGTAAGATACTGGAACGCCTCATAAATAATGCCAAAAATGCGGGACTAAAATCTGTTGTACTTACTTTTTTCCCACATCCCCGTATGGTACTTCAAAAAGACACGGACATTAAATTGTTGAATACCTTGGAGGAGAAAACCAAGATTTTGGAGGCCATGGGACTGGATTACCTGATTGTCCATCCCTTTACCAAAGAGTTTTCGAGACTTTCGGCGACCGAGTTTGTGCGGGACATTTTGGTGAACAGCATCAAAACCAAAAAGATAATCATTGGATACGATCACCGGTTTGGACGCAACAGAAATGCCAACATCCAGGATCTTATATCCTTTGGAAACGCGTTGGATTTTGAGGTGGAAGAAATTCCAGCCCAGGAGATCAATGACGTCTCTGTGAGTTCCACCAAAATTAGAAATGCGCTTCAGGAGGGTGATATCGTTACGGCCAACAAATACCTAAACTATCCCTACATGCTTACAGGCACTGTAAAAAAGGGCAAAGGTCTTGGTAAACAATTTGGCTTCCCTACGGCCAATTTAGATATTTCCGAGAAATACAAACTGATTCCCAAAAATGGGGTGTATGTGGTAAAGAGCCGTTGGGACGACAAGGATTATTTTGGAATGATGAACATTGGCTACAATCCCACGGTTTCAGGCAAAAAAAAGAGTATAGAAATCAACTTCTTTGAGTTTGACGGGAATCTCTATGGCAAAAAGATCCAGGTAGACCTGCTCCATCGTATCCGGGATGAACACAAGTTTGATTCCGTACAAGAGCTTCAAGAGCAGCTCAAAAAGGACAGACAAACTTCGTTGGACTTAATTTCGAGCTAAAGTGAACCAGTTTCTTTTTAAAAAAATAGATAATGCCCAACTTGTAGTTTTTAGGGTATTCTATGGCTTGCTGGTCAGCGCCGAATGTTATGGCGCCATTGCCACCGGTTGGGTACGCAGAACTTTGGTAGAGCCCAAATTTACGTTTAGCTTCATTGGGTTTGAATGGCTTCAACCCCTTCCCGGTAGCGGAATGTATATCTACTTTGCGATCATGGGCACTCTTGGGGTATTGATCACTTTGGGCTATCGATATAGATTCAGTGCCTTTGTCTTTGCCATCCTATGGACCGGGGTCTACCTCATGCAAAAAACATCCTATAACAACCATTATTATTTATTGATGTTGTTGTCCTATATCATGGCATTTTTTCCGGCAAACCGTGATTTTTCCTTGGACGCTAAACAAAATCCAAGTATTCGTTCCACCACCATGCACAATTGGATACGTTGGGCCATAATTCTGCAGCTGTTCATTGTCTATACCTATGCTTCGGTAGCCAAACTGTACGGAGACTGGTTGGACTTCAGCATCATTGAGATTTTGATGAAATCCAAAGCGGACTATTACCTTATTGGAGATTTACTTCAGGAAAAATGGGTGCACCAGATTGTGGCATTTTTCGGGATTTTTTATGATTTGTTGGTGGTTCCCGCTTTACTTTGGAAACCCACTCGTAAGGTGGCCTTCGCGTTTTCCATCTTCTTCCATCTATTCAACAGCATTGTATTCCAAATTGGGATTTTTCCGTACCTCTCCTTGGCATTTATCGTTTTCTTTTTCCCTCCGGAAACCATTAGGAACATTTTCCTAAAACGAAAAAGTGCAGAAACCGTTAATACCCCGGTCATTCCCAAAAACAGGAATTTGATTGTATCCGTACTAAGCATCTATTTCATTGCACAATTATTACTTCCCTTACGCCACCATACGTTTCACGATGATGTGCTTTGGACAGAGGAAGGACATCGCTTGAGTTGGCGGATGATGTTGCGCAGCCGTGCCGGATCTATTCGGGTCAAAGCGGTGAACAAGGAAACTGGCAAAATGGAGGTCATAAAATTGGGCGACCATCTTACCAAAAAGCAACGCCGCAAAGTATCTTGCTATCCTGATTTTACCTGGCAGTTTGCACAATACCTTAAAAAGGAATATGCCAAAAAGGGAGAGGACATTCAAGTCTTTGTGGAAAACAAGGTAAAAGTAAATCAGGGGAAATTTCATGAATTTATTGACCCAGAAGTGGACTTGGCCAGCGTACCTTGGAAACATTTTGGCCATAATGAATGGATTTTGCCCTCACAAGCTGAAGAATAGTTGGGCATCTTGCGTAGATTGAATTAAATTTGCCGCTCAAAACAAGGCCATGCTTCAATTACAAACCATAAGGGAGAATAAGGAAGGTATCATCATCGCACTTAAAAAAAGGAATCTGGATGTGGAACCCATTCTTTCCGCTGTGCTTGATTTAGATGAAAAACGACGTTCCATTCAGACTGAATTAGACGCTACATTGGCCGAATCCAACAAGCTTTCCAAAGAAATTGGCATACTTTTTAAATCAGGAAAAGCAGAAGAGGCGAACACCTTAAAAGAGCAGACTGCAGGTTTGAAAGAAGCCTCAAAACAGCTGGGTGAAGAACTCAATGCTACTGCGGAAGCGCTACAGGAACAGTTATATCTGATTCCCAACATCCCCCACGAATCTGTTCCCGCAGGTAACACAGATGAAGACAACGAGGAAATTTTTCGTCAAGGAGACATCCCAGAGTTGGCAGAAGGTGCTTTACCGCATTGGGAGTTGGCCAAAAAGTATGACATCATCGATTTTGAATCCGGGGTGAAGATTACGGGAGCTGGGTTTCCAGTATACAAGGGCAAAGGAGCACGACTTCAACGTGCACTGATTTCCTATTTTTTGGATAAGAATACAGCAGCGGGTTACACGGAGTTGCAAGTACCACACATGATCAATGAAGCTTCTGGTTATGGTACAGGTCAATTACCGGATAAAGAGGGGCAAATGTACCATGTTCAAGCGGATGATCTATATCTGATTCCAACTGCTGAAGTCCCAATAACCAATCTACATAGGGACGACATGCTTACCGCTTCGGATTTACCCATCAAGTACACGGGCTATACCCCCTGTTTTAGAAGGGAAGCCGGAAGTTATGGTGCTCATGTGCGAGGGCTTAACCGCTTACATCAATTTGACAAGGTAGAAGTGGTTCGTATTGAACGCCCTGATGCTTCTTACCAAGCGTTGGATGAAATGGTGGAACATGTCAAGAAGATTCTTGTTGAGTTAAAACTTCCCTATAGAATTCTTCGTCTTTGCGGTGGGGATTTGGGCTTTACCTCTGCCCTCACCTTTGATTTTGAAGTTTTCTCTACAGCGCAGGATCGTTGGTTGGAAATAAGCTCCGTATCCAATTTTGAGACCTTCCAGGCCAATCGGCTAAAACTTCGTTTTAAAGATGAAAATGGGAAAAAGCAACTGGCCCATACCTTAAATGGAAGCTCGTTGGCATTGCCAAGGGTTTTGGCAGGCATCTTGGAAAATTACCAAACCAAGGACGGTATTAAAATCCCCGAAGTATTGGTTCCCTACTGCGGATTTGATATAATCAATTAAGATTTGTTGTCCCTAATTTAGATTCACTTAACAGGAATTGGGGTTTTTCTACGTTATATTTGAAATAAAACGAGCTATTGCGATTCTTTGTATTTCTTATAGCGTGTCTTACCATTAGCATTTCTTCCTATGGCCAAGAAGACTTTTTGGCCAAGCAATATTTCAATGATGGGGACTACGACAAGGCCTTGGTGTTTTATGAAAAATTGGTGAAAAAAAATCCAAGGCGCACGGACTATTCCGAAGGTTTGGTGGCCTGCTATCAACAATTGGAACGCTACTCCGATGCAGAACAATTTTTACTGAAAAAAGTTGAGGACGTCTATGCCTTTCCCACATTCTTCATAGAATTGGGGTATAACTATACCCTACAAAACCAAGCTGACAAGGCTGCGGAATATTATCAAAAGGCCATTCAGAAAATAGAGGAAAATCCCAATTTTGGATATAGTGTGGGGTACCGTTTTCAAAAATATGCCCTGTTGGACGAAGCCATCCAGGCCTATCAAAAGGCCATGGTGCTTAAGCCCGAATTGAATTATGACTTTCAATTGGCCCGGATTTATGGGGAGCAAGGACAGGTGGAAAAGATGTACCAAAGCTATCTCAATCTCATCAAGGAAGGTCGTACTTCGCGCTCCAATATTTTGCGGAATATAGATGATTTTATTTCGGAAGATCCTTCCAACGAGAACAATGTGCTCCTTAGAAAGGTCCTCTTAAAAAATGCCCAGAAGAATCCAGATATCTTATGGAACGAATTGCTAAGCTGGCTTTTTATCCAGCAAAAACAGTACAGCAGTGCATTCAGTCAAGAAAAGGCCATTTATAAGCGGACAGATGAAATTTCTTTGGACCGATTGGAAAATCTGGGTCAGATTGCACTGGAAGACAAGGACTTTTCCAATGCCAGCAAGATTTTTGAATACATTGTGGACCATAGTGGCAACCCAGTTTCCAAGCTCAATGCGCAATTGCACCTTATAGATATTGATTTGGAGACGCCTGACAAAAGCACTTTGAATGCGGTGGAAAAAAAGTTTGAAGCCTTGGTGCTGGAGTATGGAAACCAAAGCCAGACCTTGCAGCTTCAAATTGCTTACGCCAATTTCCTAACCTTCAAAAGGGAACAGCCAGGCCCGGCCATTGCTATGCTAAAAGAGAGTTTGGAACTTCCTTTGAGTAATAGGGGCATGGCCTATGTAAAAATGGCCCTGGGGGATATTTTGGTGTACAATCAACAATTTAACCAAGCTCTAATTTACTTTACCCAAGTACAAAAGCGATTAAAAAATGATGTCTTGGGCCAAGATGCCCGCTTTAAGGTAGCACAGACCAGTTTTTATAAAGGGGATTTTGATTGGGCACTTACACAACTTAAGGTGCTCAGGGGTTCCACCTCGCAGCTCATTGCCAATGACGCCATGCAATTGAGCCTGTTGATATCGGATAATTCCTTGGAAGATTCGACCCAAACAGCGCTGAAAAAGTTTGCCAGGGCAGATTTGTTGGCATATCAAAACAAGAATGTCGAGGCCATTGAAGCTTTGGAAGATATTTTACAGAACCACAAAGGTGAAAAAATCGAGGATGAGGCATTGCTAAAGCAAGGACAGCTTTTGGAGGGCCAAAAAAGATATAAGGATGCCGAGTTCAACTATCAGAAAATTGCAGAATTCTACGCCCACGATATTTTGGCGGACGATGCCCTTTTTGCCCTTGGAGAGTTATATAGAACTATTCTGAACGAACCTGAAAAGGCCAAGGCACAATACGAGAAAATTATTTATAACCATCAGGACAGTTATTACTTTCCCAAGGCCAGAAAGCAATTTAGGCGTTTACGGGGCGATGCCATTAATTGATTCTTCGCTACTTTTGAGCCAATTAAAAGTTGGACTATGCTGATTTACAATGTAACCATCAATATAGATGAAAGTGTGCATGATGAATGGTTGACCTGGATGCGCGATAAACACGTTCCGGATATGTTGGGCACCGGAAAGTTTTCCCATGCCAAAATGGCCAAGGTATTGGTTGAAGAAGAAATGGGTGGTGTCACTTACTCCGTTCAATACACTACAAAGGATAGAAAAACACTGGAGGCATATTATAAAGAAGATGCAGAACGCCTCAGGTCCGACGGGCAAAAGCTCTTTCCAAATAAGTTTGTTGCCTTTAGAACAGAGTTGGAAATCATCAGTCAACAAATTCCGTAACCCTTGGAATACCTTTTCACCTACGGAACACTGCAAGACTTACAGGTACAGCAGTATATTTTTGGTCGCATCCTAACAGGTAAATCCGATTTTTTATCTGGATTTAAGAAAATGGAAAATGCAATCTATAACCGCTATCCCCTTGTGATACAAAGTGGAAATCCAAAGGACACCGTCCAAGGTATGGTATATGAGATAACTCCATTGGATTTGGCCAAATCGGATATCTATGAAACCAGTGCATACATACGTGAAAAAGTAGTGTTGGAATCAGGGATTGAAGCCTGGTTGTATGTCAAAAATTCAAACTAACTTGCTAAAAAACGTCCCATGTCCAATAAAAACAAGAAGAAGTTTGGCAATGCCAAGCCCAAGCAGCGCAGGAATGGACACAATGAGGGTGCCGTAAAAGCCAAAAAACATCTTGGACAGCATTTTCTAAAAGATGAAAGCATAGCAGAAAAAATTGCCCAAACCCTCTCCCTTGATTCATACTCCAATGTCTTGGAAATAGGTCCTGGAATGGGCGTACTTACCAAGTATTTATTGCAACGCGATTTGGAATTGGTGGCCATGGATCTTGATGAGGAATCCATCGTTTATCTGAACCACAGCTTCCGGTTGGAGCACCCTGAAGTGTTTCAAAAAAACAATCGGCTCAATATCTTGGAGGCCGACTTCCTCAAATTCGATCTGAAACAATTGTATGGGAACGAGCAATTTGCCATTACGGGCAATTTTCCCTACAATATTTCCAGCCAAATCGTTTTTAAAATGTTGGAAATGCGCCAACAGATACCGGAGTTCTCCGGGATGTTCCAAAAAGAGGTTGCGCAACGTATTTGCGAAAAACCTGGTAGTAAAACCTATGGTATCCTTTCCGTATTGGTGCAGGCTTTTTATGAGGCGGAACATCTGTTTAGCGTTCCCCCTCAGGTGTTTGACCCCCCTCCCAAGGTACATTCTGGAGTACTCCGGTTAACGCGTAGAGAAAATCTAAATCTCCCCTGTGACGAGCATCTCTTTTTTAAAGTGGTCAAGACCGCATTCAACCAACGGCGAAAGACCATTCGCAACAGCCTTAAATCCTTTAACCTCTCCGATAATCTAAAAGAAGACACTATATTTGACCAGCGCCCTGAGCAGCTTAGTGTAGCTGATTTTATTGGGTTAACACAGAAGATTGCCAATGACCCCGTTTAAACTCACAGACGAGCTAATTGCTGAAATTCAACAACTGATTGCGGACAAGAAAAATGCGGCACTCAGGCTGATGATGAAGGAATTCCACTATGCGGATATTGCCGAGATAGCGGAGGAACTCAAGGTGAAGGAGGCAACCTATCTGATCAAACTTCTGGATAGCGAAAAGACCTCGGATATTCTCGCGGAAATGGATGAGGATATTCGGGAAGCAGTCTTGAACAATCTTTCCATCAAGGAAATAGCTGGGGAGTTGGAAGAGCTGGACACCGATGATGCTGCAGACATTGTTGGCGAGCTTCCAAGGGAAATTATCCAAGACGTAATCTCGGAAATCGAGGATAAAGAACATGCGGCGGATATTGTTGACCTGCTTCGTTATGATGAAGATTCAGCTGGTGGTCTTATGGCAAAGGAATTGGTAAAGGTCAAAGAAAATTGGAATGTGCTAACCTGTGTAAAGGAGATGAGGGCGCAGGCCGAAAATGTAACACGGGTGCACTCCATTTATGTAGTGGATGATGAGGAAAAACTCAAAGGTCGACTTTCACTTAAGGATCTTTTGACCACTTCAACCAAAACCCACATCAAAGATGTGTACATCCCAAAAGTGGATTATGTTACCGTAAATGAAAAATCCGAAGAGGTAGCCAAAATTATGTCCAAATACGACTTAGAGGCCATTCCCGTGGTGGATGAGATAGGAAGATTGGTTGGTCGCATTACCATTGACGATATTGTAGACGTAATCAAGGAAGAGGCCGACAAAGATTACCAATTGGCCGCTGGTATATCTCAAGATGTAGAGGCAGATGACAGTATTTGGGAGCTTACCCGTGCACGCATACCTTGGTTGATTCTTGGGTTATTGGGTGGATTGGGAGCGGCCGGTATCATGGGAGGCTTTGAAGAGATGCTTGCCCAACATGCCATTCTGTTCTATTTTACCCCGCTTATTGCGGCTATGGCCGGAAATGTTGGGGTGCAGTCCAGCGCAATTATCGTACAGGGTCTTGCCAATAACGACCTCAAGGGGAGCATCAGCAACAGACTGGTCAAAGAAATGCTCTTGGCTCTTTTGAATGGATTAATTCTAGCCGCATTGCTTTTGATTTTTACGTGGATTTGGCAAGGTGATTTCACAACAGCTTTGGCCATCTCTGTATCATTGATAGCGGTGATCATGGTTGCCGGATTCATTGGTACTTTTACGCCCTTATTTTTAGATCAGCGCGGAATTGACCCTGCCATTGCCACCGGTCCATTTATAACCACAAGCAACGATATCTTTGGCATCCTAATCTATTTTTGGATTGCCAAACTAATCCTTGGAATCTAAGTCAATAGCTATGAAACCCATTAATCTTAGAGAGAAACATGCAGAGTTTACCAAGCAATGGCATCCCCATCAAATTGCAGTGGTGGACGACATGCAGGTGCTCTTGGCCAAGTTGCAGGGTGAGTTTGTTTGGCATGCCCATGAACATGAAGATGAATTGTTCCAAGTGATCAAGGGTACTATGTATATGCAGTTTAGGGATCGAACTGAAATTGTTCAGGAAGGGGAGATTATTGTGGTTCCCAAGGGAGTGGAACACAATCCTAAAACCAGGGACGGTGAAGAAGTCCAAGTGCTTCTTTTTGAAAAATTGAGTACGGCACATACGGGCAGTGTGCAACATGAAAAAACCCAAACTGTTTATCCAAAAATTTAGGCAACCAAAATCTACCGATGAAAGTTCTTCACCTTGATACCAACCATCCCCTGTTATTGGAACAATTTTCCGAATTGGGTTTTGAAAATGATGAGGATTACCAATCCACCAAGGAACAAGTTGAAAAGAAAATCCACTTATACCATGGTATTGTTATCCGTAGCAGATTCACCATAGACCAACAATTTTTGGACAAGGCCACCAACCTAAAGTTTATTGGTCGTGTTGGGGCCGGCCTGGAAAATATTGATACGGGTTACGCCAGACAAAAGGGTGTTTTTCTAGCCTCTGCGCCAGAGGGTAACCGAAATGCCGTTGGCGAGCATGCGCTAGGCATGCTATTGTCCTTAATGAACAAGATGAACAAGGCCAATAGGCAAGTGAAGAAGGGCAAATGGGAACGTGAAGGCAACCGAGGTGTGGAATTGGAAGGCAAAACAGTAGGAATCATAGGATACGGAAATATGGGAAAGGCCTTTGCCAAAAAGCTTAAGGGTTTCGATGTAGAGGTTATTTGCTACGACATAATTGGGGGCGTAGGAGATGAAAATGCGAGGCAAGTTGGCATTATGGAGTTGCAGCAAAAATCAGATGTGATAAGCCTGCACGTTCCCCAGACCGAGCTTACCGTGGGCATGGTAAATTCCGAATTTATTGAAAGTATTCACAATCCATTTTGGTTGATCAATACGGCCCGGGGGAAATGCGTGGTGACCAAGGATTTGGTAGAGGGCTTGAAATCTGGAAAAGTATTGGGTGCCGGATTGGATGTTTTGGAGTATGAAAAAAAATCCTTCGAGTACATGTTTGCGCAAAAGCCCAAGGCCCTGAAATATCTCCGCAAAGCCAAAAATGTACTCTTGACTCCGCATGTTGCCGGTTGGACCGTGGAAAGTAAAATAAAATTGGCACAGACTATCGTAGACAAAATCCAAGAGAGATTTTGCTAAATTTAATAGGTGAAGAAGACCGTTTTTGTTTTTTCCGCCTTGATCATTGCCTTACTTATCCTTTTTCAGTTGAGCAAGTACTCTTACATCTCAGGAGACCTCTCCATAGAAGTTGGAATCGCCGTTGTGGCCGTGGTTTTTTTCATTATCGGAATTTACATTAATAAAAGGACCTTGAACCGTGAAAGGCAGGTTTCCAACCCCATTGATCCCGAGAAGATAGAAAAATTGGGGATAAGCAAAAGGGAGTACGAAGTATTACTTTGTATTTCCAAAGGGCTGTCCAATAAGGAAATTGCCGAGCAACTTTTTGTTTCCGAAAGTACCATCAAAACGCATGTCTCCAACCTCTTGGTAAAGCTCAATGCCAAGCGGAGGACACAGGCCATTCAAAATGCCAAAAATCTAAAGATTTTAGCCGTCTAGTTGAATTTTTACCCAATTATTAGCTTTTTGGTACTTTAGTATGAGCGCCTTGTACACCGTCATACTTACTTTTAGCTCAACCAATTAAAACAACAACCATGAAAAAAACAGTAATCCGATATGGACTTTATGGTGCCTTGACCATTTGCTTGCTATTCCTATTCAGTTGGTATGTATTGGGCGACCTATCATTTTCTACCCAAGAAGTTATTGGATATGCTTCCATGGTCATTTCCTTGGCCTTCGTCTATTTTGGAATCAAACACTTTAGAGATAAGGAGAACCATGGAAAAGTGAATTTTAAAAAAGCTTTGACTTTAGGGGTTCTTATCAGCTTGATCACTGCCGTTACCTTTGGGTTATTGGACGTTTTGTTCACGGAAGTTTTAAACCCTGAATTTATGGAAGAATACTACGAAGCCACGGTCAAAAGTATGAGGGATTCGTTACCCCCTGATGAATTTGAAGTACAACTTGCAGAAATTGAATCTCAAAAGGAAATGTTTTCAAATCCTATATTTTCTTTTGCGCTCATGGGAATGACCGTTTTTGTCATAGGGTTTATCATATCGTTGATCTCTGCCCTAATATTACAGCGAAAATAGGTTTGCATCCAATATTGGGTGACCTTAAGCCTTGTCCATTGTTAACCACTAATTGAAATTATGACCATAGATGCAAAAACCCCGGATGAGTACATCAGTAAACTCCCGGAAGAACGAAAAGCGGCAGTGTCCAAATTAAGGGAAACTGTAAGGAACAACCTCCCCAAAGGATTTGAGGAATGCATCAGCTATAAAATGATTGGATATGTGGTTCCGCATTCACTATATCCGGGTGGGTACCATTGTGACCCAAAATTGCCTTTGCCCTTTATCAATATTGCCGCGCAAAAACACTTTGTTGCGCTCTATCATTCTGGGATTTATGCCGATAAAGCATTGTTGGATTGGTTTGTGGAGGAATATCCAAAATATGTGAAGACTAAATTGGATATGGGCAAGAGCTGTATCCGATTCAAAAAAATGGATGCTATTCCATACGATTTGATTAAGGAATTGTGTCAAAAAATGAGTCCTGAAGCTTGGATTCAGTTGTATGAAAAAAACGTAAAAAGATAACATGAAAAACCGAGTCACAGGAATTGGGGGCTTTTTCTTTAAGACCAAGGATCCCAATCATATAAAAGAATGGTACAAAAATCATTTGGGATTGAATACAGACCAGTACGGATGCACTTTTTGGTGGAAGGATAAGGAAGGAAATGACTGCTCCACTCAATGGAGCCCGTTTAAAGAAGATACTGCCTATTTTAAACCCAGTGAAAAGCAGTTTATGATGAATTTTAGGGTCGAGAATCTATTGGAATTGTTAGCGGCTTTAAAAGACGAAGGAGTAACCATTGTGGGTGAAGTGGAGGAGTATGATTATGGTAAATTTGGTTGGATTTTGGATCCGGAGGGCAACAAATTGGAACTCTGGGAGCCTGTTGATAAAGCTTTTCTATAGATATTGATTTATTTGTTACATTTAAAACACAATTAACCAACACATTAAAAACAATGTCTGAAGAAAACAAAGATTTGGGAGATAAAGCTGAAGAAGCTTTTGACAACGCAAAGGAGGCAGCCAAAGAAGCTGCAGAGGATGTAAAGGAAGCTGCACAAGATTTCAAGGAAGATGTAAAGGAGGCCTTTGACGCGAGCAATCCGGAAAGTGGTAAGACCGTGGCAATTCTTGCCCACATTACCTTTCTAGGATGGATCATAGCCATTATCATGAACAGCAGTAATAAAACAGAATTGGGTTCATTTTATATTAGACAGACTTTGGGGATATTCCTAATTGGAATTTTATCCGTTATTCCCCTACTCGGTATATTAATCGGACTGTTCTGTTTCGTGCTTTGGATTGTTAGTTTGATAAATGCCATTAATGGGTCTCAAAAGCCCGTGTTTCTTGTTGGAGATTTGTTCCAGGATTGGTTCAAAGGGTTATAAAAAAGTTACCAAAAAGCTAGGAAATTGTTTCTTAGCTTTTTTATTTAAAGGTTTTATCGTAATATTGCAATATAAAACTAACAATGTTATTCCGTTTAACATATGGGAGTCTCGAAAACACACATATTTTCAATTTCACAGAACGAACTGGCACAGGCTGCCAAAGTGTTCGCACATCCCGCTCGAATTGCCATTTTGGAATACATAAGTCGACAAGAAAATTGCATCTGCAATGATTTAGTGGATGTGATTGGGCTTGCGCAGCCCACTATCTCGCAACACCTCAACGAAATCAAGAAAATTGGACTCCTCAAAGGAACTTTTGAGGGTAAAAATCTTTGTTATTGCATTAATCAGGAACGCTGGGAGGAACTACAACAGTCCTTTAATGCGTTCTTTTCAAATATTAACCAAAACTGTTGTCAGATATGAATACATCAGAATTTATTTCATTATTAAAACAACATCAAGACAAAAGCTTGTTGTTCGAGTATACCCCAGGAAAATTGGTGGGAGCCAACTACCATATTACCGAGGTAAAAAACATAACCATAGACGCAGTGGACTGTGGCGCCGGAACCGATTTCTGGAAAGAGACCATTGTCCAACTTTGGGAAAGCCCAAAGGAAAAAGACAAAAGAGACTTTATGTCTGTTTACAAGGCCTTGTCCATTCTTAACAAGGTAGACCGCATCAAACCTATGGTTCAAGATGCTGAAATCAAAATTGAATATAGCAACGAATCTTTTCACACGGCTCAGCTTTTTGTGGAGGATTATGCGCTGGACCAAAAGACATTGACTTTGAAACTATCCGTTGAAAAAACGGATTGTAAAGCCAAAGAAACCTGCGGGGTTGAGGTAAAAGGAGAAAATGCCGTGCTGGAAGCTTCTGCAGGGTGTGCTCCTGAAAGCGGTTGCTGTTAACCGACCTAACCCATGCACATACGCACAATGAAACCATCGGACTGGGAGCAAGTTTCCCAAATTTATTTGGAGGGCATAGCTACCGGTTTTGCCACATTTGAGCAGCTTATCCCAAGCTATGAGGCTTGGGATAATGCTCATGTGGAACAATGTAGATTGGTTGCAGAGACAAATGAAGAAATCCATGGTTGGGCAGCACTATCCTCTGTATCCGGCAGATGCGTTTATGGTGGGGTTGGGGAAGTCAGCGTGTATGTAAGTGCAAAAAGCAGGGGAATGGGCGTAGGCCGATTATTGATGGAAAGTCTCATAACGGCTAGCGAAGCAGTGGGTTATTGGACCATTCAATCCGGAATTTTTCCAGAAAATGAAGCCAGTATAAATTTGCATAAAAAGGTGGGATTTCGATTTATAGGGAAAAGGGAACGCGTTGGCAAAATAAACGGCGTTTGGAAAGACAACCTCTTATTCGAAAAAAGAAGTAAAACCATAGGAATAGATTAATTAAAGCCAATGTCACATTGAGCCTGCCTTTGTTGGCAGACAGGCGCAGCCGAAATGTCATTGATAGAACAAACGTAAACCGTCCACCTCTCGACTGCGCTCGAGGGGACAAATCAAAGAAAATGAAAAACGTATTGGTCCTTTGTACCGGAAATTCGTGCCGAAGTCAAATGGCACATGGTTACCTAAATTATTTTCAAGATTCCCTAGCCAAAGTATACAGTGCAGGAATCGAAACCCATGGCCTTAATCCCGGGGCCGTGTCCATCATGAAAGAAGATGACATTGATATCACCCATCACACTTCCAATCATGTGGACGAATATGAGGGTATTGCTTGGGACTACATCATCACGGTATGTGATCACGCAAAAGAAAACTGCCCTTTTATTGCGGCTCCCAATGCGGAACGCATCCACCACAACTTTTTTGACCCCTCCAAGGTAGAAGGGACGACAGATACCAAACATGCAGCTTTTTTAAAGGCCAGGAACGAAATAAAGGAGTTTTGCAGCAATTTTGTAAAGGAAGAATTACTAAACTAGGCTCAGATAAAATTAGTCTGTATGAATGGTAGTTGGGTAAGGCCCTTCTGCCATTTTCTTTTTTAAAGGCCGTAATCAATGGGCAACATGTCCCCAATTCTGTAGTCAGCCATGTATCCTCCAAAAACCAATTCCTTAAAGGGAGTGCAACCGCCATATCGATCAAGAGAAAACACAGTTTCCGGCTTCTGGATATTCAAGGTAGAACGATAGTACCCCTTTTTCCTGTGATAAATCACAAACTGTTCCCCCAAAAATTGGATGTTCCTAAATTCTTCCAGGGAATCGTTTTTCACTACGAATAGTTCAGAGGTGGGAATGTTCTTGAACTTTTTCCGCAACTCAAAATTTTGACGGTGAAGATTTCCATTCCAACAGGAACGCATAAAGTGCATTCTGGAGCCCTCATAGGCGTTTTCCCTTCGCTTTTTCACCTTGTAGTTTCTCGAGGCTACATCAAAAAATTGGGCTGACCCTTCATAGACCGTATGAAAAATGTTATCAATACGCTTAAGACTGGTGCTTTTAAAATAAATTTTGAACTGTTCAATTTCAAAGGATATCCGATAGCCCAGATAGTCATTTTGGACAATCAATGGACGTTCGCTATGAGCTGTTAAGGTGTTGTTATAGGTATTAAAAAATAGGCGGACATCTTCTTCGTTGACAATACTGCTATTCTTGCCTCCCTTTGTATCACCCAAAAATTCAAGTCGAAAAACCTTCAGTTTCTGCTTTCGGGAAAAAGGGTCAGCGGTCACAATAATTTCATCCAGGCTTTCAGCCTCCTCTGACAAGACGATTCGAAGAAGGGATTTCCCCTGCAGAGGAACCAACTTTCTGGTTTTATAACCCAAATGTCTTATCACTAGGACCGCATTGCTGCCCAAAAGCGCAGGAATTTGAAAGTTTCCATCAAGATCCGTAATGGTTCCAACAGCACTTCCATCATAATATACGGAAGCTCCTGTGATGGGTTCCCTGGTCTTGGAATCCAAGACCAAGCCAGAAATTTCTTGGGCTGCCCCGTACAAACACCCAAATACCAGTACTATGAAAAGAAGGGAGTTTAGCTTAACCATTACCATTTCCCAACTTCCTTTCCAATTCGGCCTGGAACTCTTCCATAACGGGTTTCACAGTGCTTTCTGGCAAATCGGCAATTCTAATGTACATAAGTCCATCCACGGAGTTGTTGAACAGGGGATCAACATTGAAAGCCACCACCTTTGCATTCTGTTTGATGTACTTCTTGATCAACACAGGCAACCTCAGACTTCCGGGTTCCACCTCACTGATCAATTTGTCAAACTTATTGAGGTCTGCCTGGGTTTCATCAAACACAAACTCCTTGTCCGCATCCTTCAACTGAACCTTAAACTCCTTTTTGGGTCTAACATATTGGGCCACATAAGGATCCCAATAATTGGATTTCATAAACTCGATCATCAGGGATTTGGAAAAGTTGGAGAACTGGTTGCTAATGCTCACTCCACCAATCAAATATTTATGTTCAGGATGTCTTAAGGTGGTATGCACAATCCCTTTCCAAAGTAAGAACAAGGGCATGGGTTTTTGCTGATATTCCTTTACGATATAAGCTCTTCCCATTTCGATGGATTGCTCCATCATGCCGTAAAGCTCTGGCTCAAATCGAAATAAATCCTGAAGGTAAAATCCATCAATCCCGTACTTTTTGAAGATTTCCTTGCCCAATCCCATTCGGTAGGCCCCAACGATGCACTTATCCTCATCGTCCCAAAGAAATAAATGATGGTAGTACGAATCAAAACCGTCCAAATCTATGGCATTGTTGGTCCCCTCTCCTACTTCCCTAAACGTAATTTCACGTTGTCTTCCAATTTCGTTCAGAATAAAGGGCATATCCTGCTCTTGTGCCAAATACACCTCATAGTTTTTACTCTGCAGGAGACGGCAATCCTTTTCCCGTAATTTTTCTATCTCCCCTTGTAGTACTTCCACGCCAACAGAGGTTGCAATTTTCTTGGGAGGTTTGGGAATCTTCAAAGTTGTGGGCACTTTATCTATTAACCGTTCCTTTTCAAAAACGTTGGCCAACAAATAGGTCTTTTTTCTGAGCAATTCCGTGAAGGATTCCAATGTAGGTTCTTCGTTCTGTGTTTTTACAGAGATAGGTTGGCCAATCCTAACCTTAATGGGACGCCTACTTTGCGATGTCAATTCCGAAGGCAATTTAGCTGTTCGGAAAACGTCATTTATTTTGGACAACTTGTAAAAAAGTCGACTGTTCCGTGCATGGAAATAAATGGGAACCACGGGCACCTCGGCCTTGCGAATCAATTTAAGGGCCGCCTCTTCCCAGGGCTTATCCACTACTAATTTTCCATCCTTGTAGGTAGACACTTCCCCGGCCGGAAAAATTCCTAAAGGATAACCTGCCTGTAAATGTAAAAGTGCGTTTTTGAACCCCATGATACTGCTTTTGGCATCCTTGTGATTTTCAAAAGGATTCACCGGCATGATGAAGGGTTTTAAGGGCTCTATGCGATGCAAAAGAAAATTGGCAATGATGCGGAAATCTGCGCGCTGTTGCAACATTAGCTTTAACAACAATACGCCATCAATTCCACCTAACGGATGATTACTTATGGTAATATAAGGTCCGGTCCTGGGTAGGCGCTTTAGGTCTTCTTCGGGAATCTCAAAGTCAATTTCATAATGCTCTAAAATAGCATCCAAGAACTCCGTTCCCTGCAACGATTTGTTCCTGTTATAAAATCTGTTTATGCTGGTAATCTTTGTGGCCACCATCAACAACCATCCTACAAAGGTTCCTAAAAAGCCATATTTGTCAAGATTGATGACCTTTGCAACCTCTTTCGCAGAAACCAGCCCCATAAGCTAAATATTAGGTAAGCGTAAAGATAGAAAAATACCATTATCGGTTTGGCCTTACCTCTTTATTCGGGAAACATTATTTTACAACGAGCTGAACTGTCTCTTTTCCACGTTGTTCCACCAAAACTGACCGTCCATTTTCCAGCGACTTCACCGCATTATCATCAAAATGCCGAATCGTGTATAGGGAAACATCTTCATGACAAACCACTTTAAATTTTCTTTTCAGCTCGTCCAGCATAGCTTGAAGCCCGTTGAACTTGTTGTCCAAACAAACTGAAAAACTAATGGCAGAATTCTGGATCAGGTCCACTTTCATCCGATGGTCATGGAGCAATTTGAATATTTCGCTGATATTGTTCTCCACAATAAAGGAGAAATCTAGGGAAGAAAGTTTGATCAGTACTTGATTCTTCTTCACAATAAAACAGGGCACCTTGGGAGATATCCCTACTCCTTTGCCAACAGTGGTTCCATCGTTCGTTGGGTTAACAAAGGATTTAACATGCAAAGGAATTTCCTTGCGTTGTAGCGGCTGAAGCGTTTTAGGGTGGATAACGGAAGCTCCATAAAATGCCAATTCTATAGCTTCCCGGTACGATATTTCGTCCAGCAATTGGGTCTCATCAAAATTACGGGGGTCGGCATTCAGCACTCCAGGTACATCCTTCCAAATGGTCACGGAATCCGCATTGAGACAATAGGCCAAAATAGCTCCCGTATAATCCGAACCCTCACGACCCAATGTGGTGGTGAAGTTGTTGTCATCGCTACCCAAAAAGCCTTGGGTAATATAGAGTTTGGAAGTGTCCAGTTTGGATACCTGCTCTTGGGTGCGTTCCCAGTTGACCTTGGCATCCCTATAACTGTTATCCGTTTTGATCAAGTTGCGCACATCTTGCCAAATATTGGGCAATCCAACTTCATTTAAGTACTCACTAATGATTGTGGTAGAGACCAATTCGCCGTAACCGACCACCTGATCGTAAACGAAGGCATTTTTAGGCGATTTGTTCCAGGCAAGAAACCCTTTCACTTCTTCAAAGAGCGTTTTTACCTTTTCATAAACTGGATGATTTTTATTTTGGAACAGCTCTGAAAGGATGGTTTCATGGTATTCCCAAACCTCCTGTATACTGGAAGATATTTGACTCTTGTTGTCAAAATAGGCGGCCACCACCTTTTCCATGGCATTGGTGGTTTTGCCCATGGCAGAAATCACCACCAAGGTGTCTTCATGACCAACTTCTTTTAGAACTTTGACGACATTCCTTACCGCCTCGGCGTCCTTGACCGATGCACCTCCAAACTTAAATACTCTCATGAATTAGTTAGCTATGATTATATGGAAGATTCTTCCAGTTTTTCTACATATGTTTTGATGCCATTTTCATTTAGATGGACCACATCCCAGTCCCTTTTTACGTCGGCGCCCTTGTTCTCATAAAAAGCAATGGCGGGGTCGTTCCAGTCCAACACCTCCCAAGATATTCTCTTGACGCCCAAACGATGTCCATATTTCACCACCTCATCCAAAAGGGCAGTCCCCAGACCGCTTCCGCGCATTTCTTTGGATACAATTAGATCCTCTAAATGAACTATAGGGCCCTTCCATGTGGAATATCTAGGATATATTAACGCAATACCTACCACCTTGTCCGCTTTTTCCGCCACAAAGCAATGGAACATTTTTTTTGCTCCAAATCCATCCCTTACCAATTGTTGCACCGTAACCTCAACCGCTTCCGGTTCTTTTTCAAACAAGGCCAATTCTTGGATCAGTTCCAAGACCTGCACCATATCTTCTTGCCGCGCATCTCGAATTGAAAATCCCATATTGTTATAAATAAAACTCAAAGTTATAAATTTCTAAATCTTTGTGCTAGCGAAAACGATATAGTTTCACAAAATGCACGATATTTGCCCTCAAATAAAACAGTGC
This sequence comes from Flagellimonas algicola, assembly GCF_005937185.1. Lineage (GTDB taxonomy): Bacteria > Bacteroidota > Bacteroidia > Flavobacteriales > Flavobacteriaceae > Flagellimonas > Flagellimonas algicola. The sequence continues at coordinate 493,362 of NZ_VCNI01000002.1, forward strand.
TTCATATATGTCCAGTAAGAACAAAACCCTCGGTGAATTTATCATCGAAAACCAGACGGAGTTTAGATATTCTACCGGGGAACTTTCCAAGCTGATCAATGCCATTAGATTGGCAGCAAAAGTTGTCAATCACGAAGTTAACAAGGCTGGATTGGTCGATATTCTGGGTTCTGCCGGTGACACCAACATTCAGGGAGAAAATCAGCAAAAATTGGACGTGCTCGCCAATGAAAAGTTCATCCAAACTCTAAAAAACAGGGAGATTGTATGTGGTATCGCTTCGGAAGAAGAAGATGATTTTATAAGCATCAATAGCCAAGATGAAAACCATCAGAACAAATATGTGGTCCTCATTGATCCCTTGGACGGGTCTTCCAATATTGATGTTAATGTTTCTGTAGGAACCATATTTTCCATTTATAGAAGAGTAACCCCAGTTGGAACACCAGTTACCCTTGAGGATTTTCTTCAACCCGGCAAAAATCAGGTGGCTGCTGGCTACATCATCTATGGGACTTCCACTATGTTGGTCTATACCACTGGGCACGGGGTCAATGGTTTCACGCTAAACCCAGCCATTGGTACATTTTACCTGTCCCACCCTAATATGCAGTTCCCAGAAACCGGAAAAATCTATTCCGTAAATGAAGGAAACTATATCCATTTTCCGCAAGGCGTTAAGGACTATATCAAGTATTGCCAAAAAGAGGAAGGGGACAGACCCTATACCAGCAGATATATTGGCTCCTTAGTTTCTGATTTTCATCGCAATATGATCAAAGGCGGCATTTACATGTATCCCAAGAGCAGCAAAGCGCACAAAGGCAAGTTGCGCCTATTGTACGAATGTAACCCTATGGCATTTTTGGCGGAGGAAGCCAATGGAAAAGCTAGTGACGGTTTCCAACGGATTATGGAGATTCAGCCAACGGAATTGCATGAAAGGGTCCCGTTTTTCTGTGGTAGTAAAAAAATGGTGGAAACGGCCGAGGAGTTTATGGCCAATTCCTAGTTTATTTCTCCATGAGGAACATATAATCCTCAAAAGAAATTTTTCCCGTAAAAATAGCTACCGATTTATCTACTAAAGCTTCGGCTTTTTCAGGTGAATATCCCAATCCTACTGCGTACTTAACAATAAGTTCCTTTTGGGCTTCGTCGATTTTCTGGTCAGCAAGGGCCATCCCAAAAAAGTCAAAAAGTCGCGTCAATCTTCTTTCTGAACTGTGTGGAGTTTCAATAGGATATCTATTCTCCTTTTTCATCACTTCCTTGTATTCAGCTTCGGTGATGTTCAATCGGAATGCAAACTTGTCCAAAACCGCTTTTTCCTGCGCATTGATTTCACCATCAATGGCGGCCAAACTGGCCAAAGTGGCAAAATGGGCCAAATTTCTACGTTGTTCTCCGTGTTCGTAAAGATCTAAAATGGGCATATGCTAAAATTTGTTCGGCAAATATAAATCTTAAACCAAGGACGGTAAAATTATCCCCGAAAGAAATTGTAATTTTCTTTCCGCTAGTTAATTTCACATCCAGATCCACTGAAAAAATCCGAGCTTTTTCATATTGCCCAAGAATGGTTCCAACAACAAGGATGGAAGCCTTTTGCTTTCCAGGAACAATCCTGGGAAGCTTTTTTGGATGCGAAGCACGGACTGCTGAACGCCCCTACAGGTAGTGGAAAAACCTATGCACTTTGGTTTCCGATTGTTTTGGATTACATCCGAAAAAATCCTGACTATAGAACCAAACACAAAAAAGGATTAAAGGCCATTTGGATTACCCCATTGCGGGCGCTTTCCCAAGAAATAAAGCAATCCGCGGAACGAATTACACAAGACTTGGGTACCCAGATGACCGTGGGAATCCGAACCGGTGATACCTCTTCATCAGAAAGGGCGCGACAGAAAAAAAGCATGCCTGATTTGTTGATCACTACCCCTGAAAGTCTTCAACTCTTGCTTTCATCCAAAGGATATGACAGAGTGTTTAAAAATTGTACCGCCGTGGTTGTGGATGAATGGCATGAGCTTTTAGGTTCCAAAAGAGGAGTCCAGATGGAATTGGGGCTTTCCCGTTTAAAAACCATTTGCAACGATTTACGCATTTGGGGTATTTCGGCAACCATTGGAAACTTGGAACAGGCTAGGGAAGTTTTGTTGGAGCCTACAGGCAATGCCCTCTCCAATTCCGTATTGATCAAGGCCAACCTGAACAAAAAAATCACCGTAAAAAGTATCATCCCCAAAAAGATGGAAACTTTCCCTTGGCGTGGCCACTTGGGTCTTCATCTTTTGGAAGAAGTGGTGCCCATAATCAACAATAGCAAAACCACATTGTTGTTCACCAATACCCGGGGACAGTGTGAAATTTGGTTTCAGAAAATCTTGGAAAAACATCCCGAATACGCCGGGGAGATTGCCATGCATCATGGGAGCATAAACAAGGAAACCCGGCTGTGGGTGGAACAAGCCATCCGAAATGAAAGTCTGAAAGCCGTAGTATGCACATCCAGTTTGGATTTGGGGGTGGACTTTGCGCCTGTGGAAACGGTAGTTCAAATTGGAGGCCCTAAAGGTGTGGCTCGATTTCTTCAACGCGCAGGACGGAGTGGACACCGACCAGGTAAGGAAAGTGTCATTTATTTTTTGCCCACCCACGCCATAGAGCTCGTTGAGGCATCCGCTATGCAAAAGGCCGTTTTAAATGCTGCTGTAGAGGACCGAATTCCTTACCTCAATAGTTACGATGTATTGATACAATACCTAACCACCTTGGCAGTTTCTGACGGCTTTTATCCTGATGAGATTTACAAGGAAGTGAAGCAAACCTTTTGTTACCAAACCTTGACCGAAGAAATTTGGCAGTGGTTATTGAACTTTTTAGTGATGGGAAGCCAGAGCCTTAAAAGCTATGACGAATATAAAAAAGTGGAGATAGATGCGGAAGGGAAATTTAAGGTAAACAGTTTGGCCATAGCGCGAAGGCATCGCTTCCAAATAGGTACCATAGTCGGGGATGCAAGTTTGTCCGTCCGCTACCAAAAAGGAGGCTATATTGGGACCATTGAAGAATCCTTTATCTCGAAAATGACGCCAGGGGATGTCTTTACGTTTGCGGGTCGCAATCTGGAGTTCATAAGAATCAAAGGCATGACCGCGCAAGTACGGAATTCCCCAAAGCGGAGTAACAAAATTCCGTCCTGGATGGGAGGTCGACTGAGTTTTTCAGCTAAAATGTCCGAGTTGTTGCGGCAAGAATTGTATTCCGCAGAACTTCCGCTTGCGGAGCAGGCCATAGAAATCAAATCACTGGCATCCATGTTTGCCAAGCAACGGGAGGAAAGCATTGTACCACAGCCACATCAGTTTTTGATAGAAACGTTCAAGACCAACGATGGGTACCATCATATCTTCTACCCGTTTGAGGGCAGGGCCATCCATGAAGGGATGAGCAGTTTGCTGGCGTACAGAATCAGCCTGCTCTCCCCGATCACCTGTTCCTTGGCATTCAATGATTATGGTTTCGAATTGCTGTCGGACAAGGCTATAGACATTCAAGCGGTTTTGGACAATAATCTGTTCACCCCGGAATACATGCTTTCCGATCTTCAAAAAAGTTTAAACTCCAATGAAATGGCACGACGGAAGTTTCGGGATATTGCCGTAATCAGTGGAATGGTGTTCACTGGTTATCCGGAGAAAGGGGTAAAAATGAAACATCTGCAAAGCAGCTCTCAATTATTGTTTGATGTCTTCAAGGATTTTGAAGATGACAACCTACTCTACCAGCAGGCATTTACAGAGACCTTTGAACATCAATTGGAGGAAGGTAGACTGCGATTGGCCCTTGAGCGAATTGCCCAACAAGAGGTGGTTTGGAAGCAGTGCAATAACCCCACTCCATTTTCATTTCCCATTATTACGGATCGGCTTAGAGAAAAGCTGTCCAATGAAAAACTGGCCGACCGTATCAAACGGATGACCAGGATTTTAACTCGATAAAGAGGCTATTGGACCAAGGTCATTTCATGCAAAGCAAAATCCTCAACTGCACCTTCAGTGGCTTTCATATAGGCTGCAATATGAGGATTCTCCATATGCTTTTGCCACAGCTCCCGACTGGCCCAATTCTCGTAGAACAAGAATAGGTTTTCATTCTCATTATCTTGGTGAAGGTCATAGTTGATACACCCCTCTTCTTCCTTGGTGGGGGCTATAAGCTTTATCAATTCCGATTTTACCAATTCCCTTTTTTCTGGTTTTGCTAAAATTCGGGCTACGATGGTTAATTGCTGATTTGCCATGTTGTTCTTTAGTTTATGGTTGTTACTACATCATTTAATGCTCTTCGGGATTTTGGATTCTTGGATGGCTGATTAAAATCATCCCCATCCCTATATCCTATGGCTACGCCCACCAATGCATGATGGTGCGTTGCACCTAAAATGTCATTGTACTTCTCCGGTTCAATGCCTTCCATGGGTGTAGCATCTATCCCCATGGATGCACAGGCGGAGAGAAATACGCCCAAGGCCAAATAGGTTTGGCTGTCAAACCAAGCCTTGATCTGTGCTTCTGGTTGCGGTTTTAAAAATTGCTTATAATATCCCACAGCTGGCTCAGGCAAGGTTGCCTCAATTTGTTTCTCAAACAAGGGAATAGAATCAATTCTACTAAACACAACCAAGGTATCGCAATCCAAGATTTTTTGTTCGTTAAAATAAGACGCCTTTGCCAATTTGGCTTTGGTGGCCTCATCCCTTACAAAAGTAAACCTCCAAGGTTGACTGTTAATGGAAGAAGGGCTTAATCTTACAATTTCTTTCAGTTCCTCAAGTTTTGCTGAATCTATTTTACGCGATGCGTTATACTTCTTTGTGGTATAGCGCTCTTGCATGGCATTTATAAAACTCATATTTTTATACTATATTTTTTATAGTTACAAAACTAACTATAGTCAATTGATCATACAATAACGGTCAAAAAGGATAGTATGAAAATTATAAATTAGACCATGTATACCGTAAAAGGCAAAACCTACCCCTGCTGCACCAGTGTTACCATGGGCATTATTGGAGGTAAATGGAAATCCGTCATACTTTTTTATTTAATGGAAGGGCCACTACGTTACAATGAACTCCTAAAAAAAATCAATGGGGTAACGGAAAGAACTTTAAGTCTTCAGCTGAAAAGCTTGGAGGAGGATGGGGTCATCAAACGAAAAGTGCATACCACCAAACCGCCTTTGAAGGTGGTTTATTCCCTAACTGACTTTGGTTCCACACTCGCACCGCTCCTGCGTTCTATAGCAGAATGGGGAGATTTTGTGGTGGAAAACCATGCAGACTGAGATAAGCATGTATCTTAGCTTATGGTGAAGAACATAACTGTAAAAATTCAAGATCAAACTTTTGCATTACACCCCTTGGGAGGCCTATTTTGGGAAGAAAAATCCATGCTGCTCATTAGCGATGTGCATTTGGGGAAGGTGGCCCATTTTAGAAAATTCGGTGCCGCAGTTCCTCGGAAAGCCATTCATAAAAACTACCTGCTGCTAGATCAAATAGTATCGGATTTTGAGCCTTTTCAGATTTGCTTTTTGGGTGATTTGTTTCACTCCACCTTGAACAAGGAATGGGAATTCTTTGAAAATTGGGTGGCCAAAACCCCTGCGGAGATTGTGCTGATTACGGGGAACCATGATATAATCTCACCCCATAAATTCGAAAATCTAGGCATTCCCATTTTTCAAGAACTGATCATGGATGGTTTCCTTTTGACCCATCATCCTGAAGAGCGCGAGGGGTATTTTAACTTTTGTGGGCACATCCATCCAGCTATTAAACTTAAAGGGGGTGGCAGACAAACGCTACGTTTGGCTTGCTATTTCAAAACCAACAACCAGTTGATTTTTCCCGCGTTTGGGGCATTTACTGGCACGCATACGCTAAAACCCAAAAAAGGGGATGAGGTGTTTGCCATAGTTGAAGACCAAGTGGTGAAAATTTAGATTTCGAGCACTTTTGAGAAATCCCGATGAACCATTGTACGCAAACTTCCATCCCGTTATATTTGCAGCAAATTTGTTGGATTGACCAAATCGTCCATTTCCCAACTCTTTGAACAGTCTCCCCAACTAGGGAAACTGCGGGGTACTATTTCCCAATCCCAAGATTCAACTGGTTCCATTACGGTAAAAGGTCTAACAGGCTCTGCTCTTTCCTTTGTGATTTCTTCCACCTTCCAAGAAGCGGAGGTTCCCTTTCTCATTTTGTTGAACGATAAGGAAGAAGCAGCCTATTACCTCAACGATTTGGAGCAGTTGGTGGGCGAAAAAAATGTCCTCTTTTATCCGGGCAGCTATCGCAGACCTTATCAAATTGAGGAAACGGACAACGCCAATGTGCTGCTTCGGGCAGAGGTTCTCAACCGAATCAACTCGCGGAAAAAACCAGCAATAATAGTCACCTATCCCGATGCCCTTTTTGAAAAAGTGGTCACCCGAAAAGAACTGGACAAAAACACCTTGAAAATTAAGTTGGAGGATACGCTGTCCCTCGACTTTTTGAACGAGGTTCTGTTTGAATACCAATTCCAACGGGTTGATTTTGTCACGGAGCCTGGGGAGTTTTCTGTACGTGGCGGGATAGTGGACGTGTTTTCCTTTTCACACGATGAGCCCTACCGCATTGAGTTTTTTGGAGACGAGGTAGACAGTATCCGAACCTTTGATGTGGAAACACAACTGTCCACGGACAAGGTGAAACGAATTACCATTATCCCCAATGTTGAGAACAAATTTTTGCAGGAGACGCGGGAGAGCTTCCTGAAATATATTTCGCCTAAAACCGTCATCTTTTCCAAGAATTTGGATTTGGTCTACTCCCGAATCGATGCTTTTTTTGAAAAAGCACAGGACAGTTTTAAGCAATTGAGTGAGGAAATCAAACATGCACAGCCGGAAGAGCTGTTTGTGACTTCGGATTTGCTTAAGAAGCAACTAAAAAACTTTAGTTTGGTGGAAGTTGGTTCCGTCTCAAGTAAGACCCTGAAACAAGTTCAGGGTGACGAAATTGCATTTAACACCAAACCACAGCCGGCTTTCAATAAAAAGTTTGACCTTTTGATTGCAAACCTTAATGAAAATCATCAGGCGGGTTTTACCAACTACATTTTCTGCTCCACGGAGCAACAAGCCAAACGGTTCCATGATATTTTCCAAGACATTGAGGAAGAGGTTCACTACAAAACCTTAGTTTTTCCCATATATCAAGGGTTTGTGGATTCCGACCTAAAACTTGCATGTTACACGGACCACCAAATATTTGAACGATACCACAAGTTCCAGCTCAAAAATGGCTATGCCAAAAAACAGGCCATTACGCTAAAAGAGCTTAACAAACTGGAAATTGGAGATTACGTAACCCATATAGATCATGGTATCGGAAAATTTGGCGGGCTTCAAAAGATTGATGTTGAGGGCAAAAAACAAGAGGCCATAAAATTGGTCTACGGAGACCGGGACATTCTGTATGTGAGCATCCACTCCCTACATAAAATATCCAAGTTTAATGGCAAGGATGGAGCTGTTCCCAAAATTTACAAACTGGGCTCAGCGGCCTGGAAAAAATTAAAGCAAAAGACCAAAAGCAGGGTCAAGAAAATTGCTTTTGACCTGATTAAGGTCTATGCAAAACGCCGTTTGGAAAAAGGGTTTCAATATGCCCCGGACAGTTATTTGCAACATGAACTGGAAGCTTCATTTATTTATGAAGACACCCCTGATCAGGAAAAGTCCACCAAAGACGTAAAAAGGGATATGGAAAGTGAGCGTCCCATGGATCGCTTGATCTGCGGGGATGTGGGCTTTGGAAAAACCGAAGTGGCCATACGAGCGGCCTTTAAGGCGGTGGACAATGGGAAGCAGGTTGCTATTCTGGTTCCCACGACTATTTTGGCATTCCAACACAACAATACATTTAAAAAACGATTGGGAGAACTTCCGGTGACCGTTGACTACCTCAACCGCTTTAGAACAACCAAGGAAAAACGGGAAATTTTAGAGCGCTTGGCCCAAGGCAAAATCGATATCATCATCGGCACCCATCAGTTGGTGAACAAAAATGTGCAGTTCAAGGATTTGGGTCTTTTAATCGTTGATGAGGAACAGAAATTTGGGGTAGCCGTAAAGGACAAACTCAAATCCATTAAAGAGAATGTGGATGTACTTACCCTTACTGCAACGCCCATTCCGCGAACCCTACAATTCAGTTTGATGGCGGCTCGGGACTTATCTGTAATCAATACGCCTCCTCCCAACCGTTATCCTATCGAGAGCCGGGTCATCCGGTTTAACGAAGAGATTATTCGGGATGCGGTCTCCTATGAAATCCAAAGAGGGGGACAGATATTTTTTATCCACAACCGTATTGAAAATATCAAAGAAGTTGCCGGTATGATCCAACGTCTGGTCCCTGATGCCAAAATTGGTATTGGACATGGGCAAATGGAGGGCAAAAAGTTGGAGCGACTGATGATGGCCTTTATGAATGGGGAATTTGATGTGCTGGTATCCACCACCATTGTGGAAAGTGGTTTGGATGTGACCAACGCCAACACCATCTTTATCCACAACGCCAATAATTTTGGTTTGAGCGACCTCCACCAAATGAGAGGCCGTGTGGGAAGAAGCAACAAAAAGGCCTTCTGTTTCTTTATTACCCCGCCCTATGAGGTCATGACCCCAGATGCTCGAAAACGTATTGAAGCTTTGGAGCAGTTTACGGAATTGGGCAGTGGTTTCAACATTGCCATGAAAGATTTAGAAATAAGGGGCGCTGGTGATTTGCTGGGTGGAGAGCAGAGCGGATTTATCAATGAAATTGGTTTTGAAACCTATCAGAAAATATTGACCGAAGCTATTGAAGAACTCAAGGAAAATGAATTCAAGGAACTGTACGAAGAAGTGGAAGGTGATAAACCCAAAGCCTATGTAAAGGACACCCAATTGGACACCGATTTTGAGCTCCTTTTCCCAGATGATTATATTAACAATATAACAGAACGACTCAACCTGTATACACAACTGAACGAAGTTCAGAATGAGGAAGAACTTCAAAAATATGAAGCTGAACTGGTTGACCGTTTTGGGGAACTGCCATCTCAAGCTGTAGATCTTTTGAACTCCGTTAGAATCAAGTGGATTGCCAATACAATTGGACTGGAAAAAGTGGTACTGAAAAAAGGTAAATTCCTGGGCTATTTTATTGCCGACCAACAATCTGATTTTTACCAAAGCCCCGCTTTTACCCAAGTGCTGCAATATGTTCAGTCCAACCCAAGAAGTTGCCAACTCAAGGAAAAACAAACCCGTAATGGTCTAAGGTTGTTATTGGTTTTTGATGGGATCGATGCCGTGGAAAAGGCCCTTCGCGCCCTTGAGCCCTTTCGCCTTCAAGAATCAGTAGCGTAATTCCAAAAATCTCTGTGTTCGGAGTTAAAATACAACATCCTTCATTCCAAATTTGATTGAATTAATCTCCAGTAACATAGTTATTTTTCCCACTTTTTTAGTTAATTCGCTCCTGTTTATCATTCACTTTTAAACCAACCTCTTAATGATCAAAAAAATCTGTTTTCTCGTTTTCCTAAATCTTTCACTACTCGCAACTTCCCAAAGCACCTATTTCAACATTACCGAAACCACTGGTTATCAAGACACCAATAAAGCATCCGCCGTAAAGGCAATTCATACCACTTCGGATGGGGAAATTGCCATTGCCAGCGTAGGCAAAAAAAAGTTGATGTTTGACGTTTATGACGACAAGGCAAATCGTGTTTTCAACCAGTTTACGCTGCTGGAAAAAAAGGAAAGCGTTGTAGATCATATAGCGCATGACAATCTTTTGAAAGTCTTTACCATTTACAAACCCACTAAAACAGAAAGGGAAATCAGATGCCATATCTTGGATGTTGAGAACAAGACCTTGGAGCAAGTGGAGCTTTTTAAGGCTGTGGTCGAAAAAAAACAAGCCTTGTTTTCTGGTCAGAATAAAAGACAGACCCATTTTGCAGTTTCACCCAATGGAAATTATTTTGCCATAGCCACAGACAATGTTAAAAAGACCGCCAATTCCTATAATGTACGGGTTTATGATTCGCATAACATGAAATTGGTTTACACCAAGGCTTTTTTTGAGAATCCAGAGAAGTTCTTTAAGTCTTTTGATATGACCCTAAGTGATGAGGGGAGCGTATTTACCATTGGAAAGGAATATAAAGATGGACGTGCGGAAAGGCAGGGTGAAAATCCCAATTACGACATCGTTCTTCATAAAATATCTGAAGAAAATAGCATCTCCAGTCGGATTGGGCTGGATTCCAACCAACACATTGACGACTTGAAAATAGTGAACAAGACGTCTCATCTGGATCTCTACGGATTCTACTCCGAAACCAGGGCTGGAAGAATTACAGGCTTAAGCAAAATTACCGTGGATACAGAAAACATTGAAAAGGCTGATATTAAACTATCCAAACTACCAGAATCTGTACTAACCGACCTGTATTCCGCTAAAAGAGCCGAAGTCAAAAAAGACAAGGATCTTGCCAAATATCTACTGGATTATGTGATAGAGGACTATGAAGGCAATACGACCTTGTTGGCAGAACAGTTCTACGTGACCCAAACCTATGTGAGCAATGGACAGTACGGTGGGTATATGATGACCATTTTGCATTACGACAACATACTGGTTCTAAGACTGGACAACAATGGGGAGGTTCAATGGGGCAGGAGTATTTTTAAAGTGGCCAATGCACCCTCCTATAACGCCTTTTTGGTCAAGGATAAACTGCATGTATTGTTCAACACCGGAAAGGTTAAAAAGAAGGCGGATGGAAGGGTCAAGGCCAAAACAGGAATGTTTCAAAATACCGCCCTGTACGATTACATATACGACCCTGATGGTGAGGTAATACAAGAAAAAATAAGGGACAATACTGGTATCAACGATGTGTACCATCCCTTCAATGGTTCGTATCAGGATGAGAAATTCATCATGCTCAATGCTTCCAACCAGAACAAAAAAGTGATGCTCTTGAAAGCAAAATAAAGGATTGATCGTACGCAATGCCCAATACCCACAAGACATTTTTTAACTGGAGTTCGGGGAAGGATTCGGCCCTTGCGTTGTACCATTTGCAACGGCAAGATGAGTATATAGTGGACCGACTGCTGACTACCGTCAATTCGCATTACAATAGAGTTTCCATGCATGGTTTGCCCCGTCCTGTTTTGGAGGCTCAAACCGCTGCTATTGGAATTCCGTTAGATGTTGTTGAAGTTCCGGAAAAGCCTTCAATGGAAACCTACAATGCGCTCATGACCCAAAAAATGCAGCAAATGGTTTCGGACGGGTATACCCACGCGGCTTTTGGGGATATCTTTTTGGAAGATCTAAAAGTCTACCGGGAAAAAATGTTGGCCACCCAGGGCATTCAGGCTGTATTTCCCATTTGGAAAAGGGATACACGAGAGCTATACATGGAATTTCTTTCAAAGGGTTTTAGGACAGTGATTGTCTGTATCAACAATGACCTACTGGATGAATCCTTTTTAGGTACCGAACTGTCTTTGGATTTGTTGGAGCAGTTCCCCAAGAGCGTGGATCCCTGTGGGGAGAACGGGGAGTTTCATACGTTTTGTTTTGACGGCCCCATCTTTAACCATCCTATCCCGTTTGAAGTTGGGGAAAAGGTGTTTCGGACCTATGACAACCCTTCGGATAAAACCAAGCCCATACAGTTTGGGTTCTGTGATATCCTACTCCAATGAATTGTAAACCATCTTCACAAATTCCCCTATTTTTTGAGGCTCCAACCACCGCGTTACCATTAGCAGTCCGTTTTGCTGATCTATAACTATAAAATTGCCCCCGAATCCAGCAGCGTAAAACACATGCTCCGGTACTTCCTCCCAATGTCTAGCCCCCTTTTGGTTCAGCCACCACATATATCCGTAGTTCACATTGGGAACCGAAGGACGGGTTGCCATCTTTATCCAATCCTGGCTGATTAGTTGTTCATTCTTCCATTTACCGTTATTCTGGAATACCAATCCAAACCGGGCCATGTCCTCAGCACTAATAAATATGCCCGCTCCAGAATGTCCTCCCCCAGTCACCGATTGCATTTTAACTCCATCAATCGTGGTCCAAGCATGGTCATAGCCATACCACCTCCAAGTGGTGCTTGCACCGATTTTGTCCATCAGATTTTCTTTTAGGACCATGGGCATGGGTTTGCGCCAAACCTGGGTCAGGGAATATGCCAGTACATTTACCCGTACATCATTATATTCCATTACGGTTCCGGGCTCATTCAATTTTCTATACCTCCAATCATCCAAACCACCCTCTCTGGGAGGTCTGTCTGCCCAGTCGTTTAATCCCCAAAGCTCGCCAGACCAATCTGAGTTTTGCTGCAGCAGATGCTCCCAGTTGACCTTGCTATTGTGCTCGCCATCAAAGGTGCCATCCCAAACATAGCGCCCTAGCTTATCGGTAACCTTCAAAATCAATCCTTGGTCCACAGCCAAGCCTGCCATGGTAGACAAAAAACTCTTGGTAACACTAAAGGTCATGTCCACACGCTTGGTATCTCCCCAAGCGGCCAACAGATATCCATCCTTTAAGATCATTCCAGCTGGGCCACCCCGCTCCTTGATTGGGCCCAAAATATCATGGAAAGGCTCCCGCTCAAAACCTTTAAGAATGGCTTGTTTTAAATCTCTGGAACCTGAGTATTCATTGTTTTTCGCAAATTCAACAGCGGTTTCCAATTTAGCCTGATCAATTTTAAACTGATTTTCTGTTGCTCCCTTCCAAGTTGCATTACGATCAGGAAAATATATTTCCTGTCCATGAGAAGTGAACGATAAAACTAAAAGAAGGGCAGTCAGTAAGGTAAATGTTCTTTTCATTTTCACTAGTCGATTTTGGGAAATCAAGTTAGTGATTGCAATTCTAATCCAGAAGTCTAGCGGGAGAAATTAAAAGCGCTTTTTTAGCAGTAGTTCGCCATCCTTCCCAAAATACTTCCATGTGCCCACCTGCTGGTCCTTTCTAAACCTGCCGGTGATTTTTTCCGTTCCATCTGAATAAAACGCCTTGTATTGTCCATGTTTCATTCCGTCCTTAAGGTCTACTTCAAACCTAATTTGACCGTTGCTATATGCTTTGGAAAAGATCTTTGCGTTTAGATCGGAAGGATATATGGGTTTTAAATCGAAGACTGCATCGGTGATTTTCTGATCAGCAGGGATTTGAATTTTGGGTTTTGGCCTTTCGATTTTTGGTATCGCTTCAGTTTCTTGATAATTGACCACCAACCGGGTTTCAAAAAGATCATCCTCAGGCGTTAATTGGAATCCTGCTTTTGGAAAACACAGGATAAAATTCTTGTTTTTGCGCAGACTGTTTTTGGTCTTGGCATCTGCCATGATCTTCATATTCTCATAAAGTAGTGAGACATCGCTATAGATAAACAAACTGGAAGCATCCTCAAACTTTTTATTGAATTGTTGGAATTCCTCCGAGTTGTTCAACGTACTCCCCTCCTTAAAATCATCTATCAATACCTTTAAGGTGTTGGGGCTATTGCTAAAAATTACAAAATCATTTACTTGGACAAAATAGGGTTTGTCAAATTCCTTGAATCTATTCCCCAATAAAATCTTGAAGAATCCCTTAATGGACAAGAACTTTATCTCATGACCTTTGTATTCGATCGTCTTGAATTTTACCGGGGTCTTCTTTTTGATTTGTTTGAGCACAAAATCCAAATGGGTTTTGGCCATCTCTGCATCCCTAGTCTTCAGCACCAAAGCCATTTCATTTTCTAGCTCGGAAATTCTTGATTTGATCTGAAGCATGGCAATCTCCTCCCCAATCCAGCTTACAAAGTTTTCCTTTACATCAATTTTCAGGAACTTTTCCACTTTTTGAATCCCTTCACTATAGGACTCAAACTGTTCCGGATCATCTTGTTGAACGGCTTCAAAATTTTTGTAGAATTCGGTAAAACTGTCAAAGCCATAACTGATGTAAAGTGCTGTTCTTTTAGGTGCGATGTTCACTACCGTTCGCTCTGCAGTTCCAGATTGTTGCAGGGCAGTCAAATAGTTTAAATGGATAGGACTACTATTGGTAAAGCCGTTTGCGGTTATTGTTCCGCCAGCATCCAAATCAAAATGGAAACCCGAAAACAACAAATTTTTACTGGCCCGCGCAATCCAATCATTGGGTTGGTCCGAGAACCGTCCGTAGTAGTCATCCAAAAAATCGTATTGAAGGTACAGGCGAAAAAGATCTTCATAACCCACCCTTGTATTGACCTCCAAAAAGTCCAAATTGCGTCCCAAAAACGGTTCTTGATACTGATCTATGGAAGCCTCCACCAAAGTATGGGTATACGAGGCCACCAACTGGTTTTTGATAAAGGCCAGATACATGGTCTCCTTGTTCTTGCGATCATATATCTCCAAGATTTCATGATTATGGTACACGCGCTTGCTCATGGTGTAGTTTTCATTGAGCAAAGTGTTCAAATAGGTCTTTAACAGTTTGAGTTTGGCAATTCGCTTAAGGTCCAGCACATAAAAAATACCATAGTCCTTTTTGCTGATCATGTGAATGGAGATAAAGAGAGATCTCCCATCAAAAAACTCAAACAACCTATGGTTATCATTGAAAACCGTATCCACTTTTTGGATGTTCTCAGTAAGTTGGGCAAAGTAATCGTTCTTCTGAAGATGCCTCCACGTTTTACTTTCACTGACTTTGGCCCAACTCTCAACCGGTTTATCAGATTCAATGACGAACACGGCATCCTTGGGAATCAAATAAATTGACTGCAGGTTGGTCTTGGGAGAAAGTATAAAAATGTAGGCGAGATAACAGAGGTAGATGACCAAGAGCGTCAACAAACCGAAAAGAATCCTTTTTTTGGCCATACTTCCAGAAGTGTCTTTCCTAAAAACGGGAGAACCAGGAATTTAGTTTACAACACACTTTCAATTTGTCTCTTGACTCTTAAATCATTTATTTTTGAAACCAAATTGCAGAATCCAATGAATCTACTCAAAAAGCTGCTCAAGGGAATAGGTATTGTTTTGATCCTGTTTCTTGGGTTTATATTGATTTCCTTATTTAGTGACAGTCGTAGGACTTCGTATCTCGAGATAAGTGCACATCCGGATTTGGAAACCAATAGCTATCTGATCAAAAATGTCAATGTGGTTCCAATGACCAAGGACACGGTGCTGAAGGGGAAAAGTGTGCTCATAGAAAACGGACGAATTAAACAGATAGGTAATCAAATCCCATCCAATGGATGGGAAGAAATTGATGGTGAAAACGATTTTCTATCCCCCGGATTGGTGGACATGCATGTGCATATTTGGGACCGATATGATTTAGGGGTTTATCTGGCCAACGGAGTAACCACCATTAGGAACTTAAGAGGCTTTCCCATGCACTTACGCATAAAGGAAGATATAGCGGAAGGCAAAATTGTGTCTCCCCAACTTTTTACCTCAGGACCCATTTTAACCGGTCCCTATGATCTAGGGGATGAAAAAATCCAAGTTCAGGATCCGCAAATGGCCAGGGAATTGGTAAGGGAACACAAAGCCAAGGGATACGATTGCATTAAGACCTATGCTGGCATGCCCTTGAATATTTTTAATGCAGTTCTGGAACAGGCCGAAGCCTCGCAAATTGAGGTGGTGGTCCATCCGAGTTTTGAGGTGCCTTATGGCAACAATTTCCAACCACAAATAGCCACGGTGGAACATGCTGAGGATATTGTGCAACAAGCTTTGTCCTATGAATTGGACACCACCATTCTAAAAAGCGTGATCGCGCAATACGGGGCAGGTCGGCAAACACTTAGTCCTACCCTTACCGGATATTCCAAAATTCTGGAGATGCTTCAAGATGATGATGTCTTGAATTCGGAGCAAGTGGCTTACATCAATCCTTTGGTAAAGAAGGTGGATAGTAAAGCACAGCTGGAACGATGGACATCAGAAAAAGAAACCGATCCGGATATTGTTGAACGTATTCAAGAACAGCACGATTTTCATTTACACATTGTAAACGAGCTAAACCGGATAGGCGTCAATATCGTTAGTGGTACCGACGCTGGAATTGGTATAACAGCGCCAGGGTTTTCCATCCATGAGGAACTGGCTTTTTATTTGGAGGCAGGAATGACCAACTATGGTGCCTTGAAGACGGCTACCATCAATCCCTCCAAAGTACATGACAAACTGCATGGCATTGGAACCATTCAAGAAGGCAAAAAGGCCAACTTCATACTCACGGACCAAAACCCATTGGAAAATCTAAAAGTTCTAAAAAGTCCGAAATGGGTGATGGTGGACGGTCGCAAGTTAGAGCCCGGTCTCATGGAACAATTCAAGAGCAAGGCCAAAAACCGAAAAGGACTAGTGGCCAGCGCACTTCGATGGGTAGAGTATCTAATGGTAGAAAAATAGCTCTAAAGACTCTTCAGATCCTTGATAGTTTTAAAGGCAACATCCACTTGATCTTCATTGACCAAAATGGTAAACTCATTGGTTGTTGAAATTACTTCGTAAAGCACAATCCCCTCCCATGCCAAACGCTGGAATATAAAATAGTAGATTCCAGGGACCGAAACGTTCTCCGCCGGAAGTTTAACCGTGATGGAGGATAAATTCTCTGCCTTCTGGGTGCAACGTTCGTGCTTAAAGTATTTTTCCACGACGCCATCCATAAGGCTGCTGATCACAATATTGATCTCGTTGACTCCCCTAGAAGAAGTATAAAAAACGTCTTGGTTGGCATGGACCTCCTCCAAGAGTTTGGCCTGCTGTCCAAGAATGGTTTCAGAAGCCAGAAAAGTGTAATCCGTTAGTGATGACCTAACCGTAATCTCACCAATATTTTTAAGCACTTTTACAATTCGGTGCGTAGCTCTGAACTCCAAATCGTCGGATAGTCGTTTTAGTGCCATGACTATGGCTCCGTCCTTTACATCCTTGCCTAGGGCATCAGAAATTTCCGGTTTAATTTGTCGTGATAAAGAAGTTAGGTTGATAATACCCTGTGCCAAGGCACTTTGTAAAAAGGGCTTTTTTTTAATGTAGTGCTCAACTACCGCGGATATGGTTTTCATTTTGCCTGGTTTGAGACAAAATTAACATATTGTTATAAATAAAACAAATGGTTAGAAAAAATAAAAAGCATTTTTAACATGTTTTAAATTAATATCCCCTTTTTTTTGGATTATGGTGATCAAATCGAATCTAACCTCCTCTTTTATGTCATTTTTCTGAACATAGTAATCCGCAGCCATCACCAGCAATGCAATCTTTTTTTTACTGATACTTTGCGAAATTTCTTCAACAAAACCTTCAGTCCTAGACTTGACTTCAACAATAACCAGAAAATCATCCTTTTTGGCTATGATATCGACCTCGGCCTTCAGATACCGATAGTTCCTTTCACAAATTTCATAGCCTTGCTTAAGCAAATAATTCACTGCCAACTGCTCTCCGTGCCTTCCAAATTCATTGTGTTTTGCCATCAATTTTGAAAAATATTAAAAAATATGTGCAGTTCATCGAAAAATTTGGCAGTTCACGGCAAAAACAGCGTTTAGATTGTAATTTGTTGGCTCAACTGAACCACACCCAACGTTAGCTAAACATATAGTTGCCCCAAAAACTATGGACCTATTTAACGCCGAACATTGCTATGGAGTACTTTATCAATTGTAATTCCTCAACTTTGGCGCCGTACACTACTCCATTGGATGAGTTACGTGCGGCCCATTTGTACCGAAGGCTTGGTTTTAGCGCCTCGGTGCAAACGATCAACGCTGCTGTTGGCCAAACTGCAGACGCTCTGGTAGACACCTTAATGGATCAAGCTTTGGCCACACCACCTATAGCTCCGCCCACTTGGGCAGACTGGACCAATGCAGACTACCCAGCAGATGATGACCTTGCAGGTCAAATGCGAAGAGCGCAAAGGGAAGAATTTGCAACCGCGTACGGAAACGCGATGCTGGACAATAATCTTAGGGATAGACTCAGTTTCTTTTGGCACAATCACTTTGTCACAGAGATTGACATTTACAACTGTAATTCCTTCCTATATTATTATATCGAAAATTTACAGCGAAATGCCTTGGGTAACTTCAGGACATTCGTAAGCGAAATTGGACTTACCTCTGCCATGCTATATTATCTTGATGGTGTGCGCAATAGAGGTAATAATCCCAATGAAAATTATGCCCGGGAGCTTTACGAGTTGTTTACTTTAGGGGAAGGGAACAACTACACAGAAGACGATATTATTGAAACAGCCAAAGCTATTTCAGGATATACCAACGACGGAGAAGAAGGGTGTACTCAAGTGACTTTTGATCCCGAAGATTTTAATACCGAGAACAAGACCATCTTTGGTCAAACCGGTAATTGGAATTATGATGACGTCATCAATATTCTGTTTACCGAGAGAGCCAATGATATTGCTTGGTTTATCTGCAAGAAGTTGTATGAGTTCTTTGTTCATCCAGATTCGGATGATGATGCTGGCAACGCCCAGGCTATTATCAATGGTATGGCGGCCACCTTTACTGCTAACAACTTTGAAATAGCCCCAGTGCTTAGACAATTGTTCAAAAGTCAGCACTTTTTTGATGAAGATGCGATAGGGGTAATCATCAAAAGTCCGTTTGATCTTTACATGCATTTGGTTAAGGAAACCGGATTTACTTATGACGACAGTACGGTAATCAATATTGTTGATGCTGCCGGCTTGATTGGTCAAACCATGTTTGATCCCTTTGATGTTGCCGGATGGCAGCGTGACAGACAATGGATTAACACCAATTTTATTATTGGCCGTTGGTTGACCTCAGAGGTGTTCTTGGAGCGATTCTTCCAGGACAATCCAGAACAATTCCGGGATTTTGCCTTGGCGCTGACTGGAAATGACGGGCTAACCAGTAATAACCCAGATGTTATTGCCAGACCGATTATTGACAAGCTGCTACCCAAAGGCTTACTCACCGATGGTGAATATGAGAAAGCTCTCATTGCCTTTAGGAGCGATGTGGATGAAACCTATTATGAAGGTGGAGCCACCCCAAGTTGGACGCTGGCCGTATGGCCCACTGCACCATCCCAGGTGTACCTCCTGTTAAGACATTTGTCAAGAGAACCCGAATTTCAACTAAAATAACCCCTACCCCATGTGCGATAATCATCACAATCACGATACATCACCCTATAAAGGCCTAGAACACGAAGGCCACGATCAAGAACATAAATCATGGAGCAGGCGTTCCTTTATCCAAGCCTTGGGTATTGCCGGTTCTGGATCCATGTTCTTAGGAAGCAACCTTGTTTCTGCTTCAGCACCTTCTCCATTTACATCAGCCATTGCTGATGCAGAAACAGACAACATCTTAATTTTGATAAGATTGTCTGGAGGTAATGATGGACTAAGTACGGTTATTCCCATCCAACAATATGATACTTATGCTAACGCAAGACCTAACATTTACATCCCAGAAAGTAAGGTCCTAAAACTTACCGATGACTTTGGTGTACCCACCTATATGAATTCTCTGGAACCCATGTGGGGTGACGGTCAATTCAAGGCCGTCCATGGCGTAGGCTACGAAAATCAAAGTCTGTCCCATTTTACAGGTTCCGACATTTATGCCAACACCGATTTGACCACCACCGGATTCTCCGGATTGAATACCGGTTGGATGGGTAGGCATTTTGAGGAATGTTATCCCAACTATTTGATTGATCCGCCACCAGCTCCGGCGGCAATTCAAATTGGAAACCTGTCCAATTTAGTTTTCCAAGGTGAGGAAACCAACTATGCTTTCGTGACCAACAACATAGATCAGTTGGAAGAAATTGCTGAAACAGGTTTGTTCTACGATTTGGAAACTGCTCCTTTCGGCGACTGTATGTATGGCGATCAGTTAAGGTTCCTAAGAGGTGTGGCAAACACTACCTACGAATACGCAGGTAAGATCCACGAAGCCTACGAGCGAGGTCAGAATCAGGTTGAATATCAGGACAACGGATTTGCTAGACAATTGGCATTATTGGCCCGATTGATCAAAGGGAATTTGGGAACCAAGGTGTACATGATCTCCATGGGAGGTTTTGACACCCACGGAAACCAACCTTTGGCCCATGAGCGATTGATGACCAACCTTTCCATTGCAGTCAACAACTTCTATGAAGATTTGGCCTTTACTGAGCAAGATGACAAGGTTCTAAGTATGACTTTTTCCGAATTTGGCCGTAGGATCTTTGAAAATGGTTCCAATGGAACCGACCACGGTAAAGCTGCTCCAACCCTATTCTTTGGTTCAGGATTAAATGGAAGTGCCTTTGTGGGCGATCACCCAGCCTTGGATAGCCCAAATAGCCGAGGTAATTTGGAATACACCATGGATTTCAGGGATTTATACGCCACTGTTTTAGCAGAATGGCTCTGTGTCCCCATTCCATTGGTTGAACAACATTTGTTGGATCATCCGTACAACCCCATTAACCTAGGGTTCAATTGTAGTGGGGTTGAATTTCCAGACATTGTATACAATGATGATCCACCAACGCTTCCGGATACTCCTCCAAGCCCAGATGGCTCTGACCCAGATCCAAATGCACTGGCCCGAATAGTACACAAACCGTATTATCCAACAGATCGCACACCACACATCCATTTGGAAATGCCAGTTGCCGCCCATGTGGATATCCAGTTGTACAACATCTTGGGTCAAAATGTAGGAACGGTTTTCAATGAAATGATGTTGGAAGGTTCTGCTGAAATCAACATCCGAGAGCGTATGCGTGATAGCCTGGCCACAGGAAAGTACATTTACCAAATTAGGGTAGGTGAAGAAAAATTAAGTAAGTCTGTAATGATCATGTAAGACTGGTTGTAACATTCAATTTCCAGAATCCTCCGATAGTGTAACCCTCACCCCAATTAGGTTGCACAATTCGGAGGTTTCCTTTTTTACGGCAATCCTATTGCATCTTTTCCTAAATCAGTATTTTTGGAGCTTAATTGAATTTTTCAATGCCGAACGAAGGAACACCCTCAAGATATACCATTACCGCAGCACTGCCCTACACCAACGGCCCCATCCATATTGGGCACTTGGCAGGGGTCTATGTTCCTGCAGATATTTATTCCCGCTACCTTAGATTGCAAGGACACGATGTAGCTTTTATTTGTGGTAGCGATGAACATGGAGTGGCTATTCCCATGAAGGCCAAAAAGGAAGGGGTTTCTCCCAAGGAAATAATTGACAAATACCATGGAATCATCAAAAAGTCCTTTTTGGATTTTGGGATTTCCTTTGATAATTATTCCCGTACCTCTGCTGAAGTTCATCATAGGACGGCTTCTAATTTTTTTGAAAAACTACACAATCAAGGGGATTTCATAGAAGAGGTCACTGAGCAGCTGTATGACGAGGAGGCGAACCAGTTTTTGGCGGATCGTTTTGTAACTGGAACCTGTCCTGTGTGTGGCAATACCGAAGCTTATGGTGATCAATGCGAAAACTGTGGCTCTTCCTTGAACGCCACGGATTTGATCAATCCCAAATCAACCATAACTGGTGGAGTTCCAACATTGAAGAAAACCAAACATTGGTTTTTACCCTTGGATCGTTACGAAGGTTTCTTGAAACAGTGGATTTTGGAAGACCATAAAAGTGACTGGAAACCCAACGTTTATGGACAATGCAAATCTTGGATTGATGATGGTTTAAAACCCCGAGCGGTTACCCGTGATTTGGACTGGGGGATTCCCGTTCCCGTTGAAGGTGGGGAAGGCAAGGTATTATATGTCTGGTTTGATGCTCCCATTGGTTACATTTCCTCAACGAAGGAATGGGCTAAACGCGAGGGGAAAGATTGGGAACCTTATTGGAAAGATAAGGACACCAAATTACTTCATTTTATTGGCAAGGACAATATCGTATTTCACTGTATCATCTTCCCAAGCATGCTTAAGTCCCACGGGGATTTTGTGCTACCAGAAAACGTGCCTGCCAATGAGTTTTTGAATCTTGAGGGCAATAAGTTATCCACTTCTAAAAATTGGGCCGTATGGCTGCATGAATATTTGGAGGAATTCCCAGACATGCAGGATGTGCTTCGCTACGCATTGACTGCCAATGCGCCGGAAACCAAGGACAACGATTTCACCTGGAAGGACTTTCAGGCTAGAAACAACAACGAATTGGTTGCCATTTTTGGGAACTTTGTCAACCGTGTCACGGTGCTAACGCACAAGTACTACAACGGAGTGGTTCCTGATCCTTCAGCACTGCTGGAGATTGACAAACAGACCTTGGAATCCCTAAGAAGTTTTCCAAAAACAATTACAGATTCCTTAGACCGATACCGTTTTAGGGAAGCCAGTCAAGAGTTGATGAACCTGGCCCGTTTAGGGAATAAATACTTGGCAGACGAAGAACCCTGGAAACTCATTAAAACAGATGAGGAACGGGTGAAGACCATTATGTTTGTGGCCCTTCAAATCGCCACTGGTCTAGCCATTCTCAGCGAACCCTTTTTGCCTTTCACGTCACAAAAGCTTAAAGCCATTCTCAATGTTAGTTCCAACAACAGTGGAAAATCTCTTGAATGGGATTCTGTGAGTTCCATGGGCACCCTACTCCCGTCAGGTCACCAAATCAATATGAGCGAACTGCTCTTTCGCAAGGTTGAGGACAAAGAGATTGATGCACAATTGGCCAAACTGGAAGCCACCAAAAAATCCAATGAACAAATGGATAAAGAACTTATACCCCAAAAAGAAACCATCACCTTTGACGACTTTACCAAATTGGATATGAGGGTGGGTACCATAGTCGAGGCCGAAAAAATGCCCAAGGCCAATAAGCTTTTGGTATTAAAGGTAGACACAGGACTGGACACTCGAACTATCGTCTCTGGAATCGCGGAAAGCTTTTCTGCAGAAGAAATCATAGGTAAAAAAGTGACCGTATTGGTCAATCTGGCACCTAGAAAATTACGGGGTGTGGAAAGCGAGGGCATGATTCTGATGACGGAAAACCAAGAGGGCAAACTCGTATTTCTTAATCCTGATGAGGATGGTGTTGGAAATGGGGAAAGCATCAGCTAATGCTTAAAATAGCATACCATCCCATTTATAAACATCCATTACCAGAGGGGCATCGATTCCCCATGATCAAGTATGAGTTGTTGCCCCAGCAATTACTACATGAAGGTACCTGTACCCCCGAGAATTTCTTTGAACCCGGTTTTCCCAAGGAAGAAGATTTATTATTGACACACGATGCCAGCTATTACCATAATCTGGTCAATTTCAGGCTAAAGCCCAGCGAAATTAGAAAAATAGGATTCCCATTGAGTAAGGAATTGGTAGAACGGGAACAGATCATAGCGCAGGGTACCATCCAAGGTTGTCGTTTTGCAATGAAATATGGAATTGCCATGAACATTGCTGGGGGTACGCATCACGCATACACAAGCCACGGGGAAGCTTTTTGCATGCTGAATGACCAAGCCATAGGGGCAAGATATCTTCTGGACAAAGGTTTGGCAACAAAAATCTTGATTGTGGATTTGGATGTGCATCAAGGTAATGGTACCGCGGAAATTTTTAAGGATGATAATCGAGTTTTTACTTTTTCCATGCACGGTCAGGGTAACTATCCATTTAAAAAGGAAATTTCAGATTTGGATATCCCCTTGGAAAAGGGCATCAAGGACAAGGAATATTTGGACATACTCAAGACAACATTGCCCAAGCTGATGCAACAGCTACAGCCCGATTTCATTTTTTATCTTAGCGGAGTAGATATTTTGGAATCGGATAAGTTGGGCACCTTGGGAATGACCCAGAAAGGTTGTAGGGAAAGGGATCGGTTTGTTTTGCAATCCTGTTTTGATGCAAAAATTCCTGTTCAATGTAGTATGGGAGGAGGTTATACCCCACATATTAAGACCATAGTGGAATCGCATGCCAACACCTATCGCTTAGCCCAAGAAATCTACTTTTAATCTTTGCTTGATCATTATACATTCTTATGCATGAAACGAATAACCCCTTATCAATGAAGCATATATTCTTTTTAGTTTTTCTTGCATTCTATACCAATCTTTTTTCCCAGGTCAACTTAGTTGAGACCCATATTCCCAATAATTTAAAGGGAAATCAAATTCTGCCCATAGAGAATGAAAAAACAAATCAACTGGGGGTTTTCTCCTTGCTGTCCCAAAGAAGTGTCTGTTATCTATATGATGAAAATTTAGTTTTAAAAGATTCGGTTCAAACTGCCGAGATTCCTTCTAAATTCAAATCTTTACTAGGCGCTCAAGTTGGCAAAAATGGTACATATCAGTTGTTTCTCTCTTCAAAAGGGCAACAATCCGTTTTGGGAGTCGCACCTCGTATAAAATATGGTCTTGCAAAATTTGATTTTAACTCAAGAAAAACAAGCTGGAACGAATTTGAGTTAGACTTGAAGAAAGAATACGTCATTGAATCTTTCAATCTAAACAGCAGGTTTGTATTAATGACCATTAATGCCAAATCCAGTGTGCTGAATTTTTATCGTTTTGATGATGACGGCATTTCGGAAAAAATAGTTGTTGATTGTAGCGATGTTCTCTTTAGGGATTGGGACGGTTCAAAGGTGTTACTCTCTAAATTACTAATCACGAAAACATCCCTCGGTAATTCTTATTTGGAGCATTTGGTCCGGGTAAATCTGGAAACTCCAAATTCAATAAGACTAACAGTAAATTCAAGTAAGCTATACCTCAAAAACGGTATGTTGCTTATTTCTCTGGACATTAACAAGAACTTTACTCAAATATTATCAATCGATACAGCTGATTGGTCAAAAAAGCTAATGGGTTTTGTTAAGCCAACAGTGATGTCTTCTGCCACGGGCTATTCTACAAAATCCAATAGTCTCATTTATGATGAAAAGTACTTTGGCATCAAATTGTTTGGGAATAAATTAAAGTTGGAGGTTACGGATTTCAATACAAAAGAGGCAATCAAAACGTATTTGATAGAAAATAACAAGCCAATTTCTTTGAAAAATTCGCCGATAATAATCAAAGACGGTCAGTTCGTTAAACATAGAGAAGTTGAAAAAACTAGTCAGTTTTTCAAGAAACTCAGAGATGGAAATATTGCACTAAGTGTTACAAAAGATAAAAATGAAAATTATGAGATTACTGTTGGTGCTTCAATTCCCGTTCAATATGTAACAACCTCAAATTCTACTTTTTCAAACACCCATTTCCCTGTTCACTCTAATGGTTTAAATCCTGTTCATTTTTCTTACACTGGTTTTATCGGTGGTAGGACAGTCTATATTAAATGCTTAGTAGATCAAAAATTTGATAACGTTGATGGCAGTAGTAATGATAATGTTTTTGAGAAAATCCGAAAGTTCGTTGAACAAGAAAATGTGAACTACAAAACTGTTTTCAAATTTGATGACAAAGTAGTTCTATGTTTTTATGACGACAGTACTAAAGTCTTTTTCCAGTCTTTCGAGAAATAGAACTTAACTTTCTTCCTTCTAAAAGATTACATTATCGATATGTAGTTTAAACAGAAGCAAACAAGTCCATTTAATCTGTCGTTATACACCACAATGTTTGGAACTTAATCGTTTTTTAAATCCTAAACCTGAGATGCAACTCATCCCTTATATCCTCAAATACACTCAACTTTCAGAAAAAAGCGTGGCCAATACCATTGCGCTTTTAAATGAAGACTGTACCATTCCCTTTATTGCGCGATATAGAAAAGAGCGTACTGGAAATCTGGACGAAGTCCAGATCGGCTCCGTAGTGCAATACAAAACCGCCTTTGAGGCTTTGGAAAAACGAAAAGCTGCCATTATTAAGGCCGTTGAGGAACAGGGGTTGCTTACCCAAGAACTCCAATCCAAGTTTCAGTATTGTGTTGACCTTACCAGTTTGGAGGATCTATATCTTCCATTTAAAAAGAGCAAAAAGACCAAGGCCGAGACCGCGCGAAAAAATGGATTGGAGCCTTTGGCCAAAATCATCATGGCACAGCACACCGATGAAATTGAATACGTTGCCTCCCAATATGTAAGCGGTCAAGTACAAAACGAAGATGAGGCTTTGGAAGGCGCTCGTCATATCATAGCCGAATGGATCAATGAACGCACAGATATCCGTAACCA
The DNA here is from genome assembly GCF_005937185.1 of Flagellimonas algicola. Classification (GTDB taxonomy): domain Bacteria; phylum Bacteroidota; class Bacteroidia; order Flavobacteriales; family Flavobacteriaceae; genus Flagellimonas; species Flagellimonas algicola. Next base: position 519,695 of record NZ_VCNI01000002.1, read on the forward strand.
ATTGCGAAATCAGTTGGAGCGCCATGCCTTGATTACCACTAAAGTGGTAAAGACAAAAAAAGAGGACGAAAAGGCTCAAAAGTTCCGAGATTATTTTGATTGGAGCGAATCTTTGTCCCGTTGTCCCTCCCATCGTTTTCTTGCCATTCAAAGAGCGGAAAAAGAAGGTTTTATCCGTATCAAAATTGAAATTGATAACGAACGTGCAATCCAAAATTTGGAGCGCAGGATCATCAAATCCCACAACGCCTGCTCAACCCAAATTGAAATGGCCATTGCGGACGCCTACAAGCGACTGCTCTTCCCCTCCCTCACCAATGAACTGCTAAAGCATGCCAAGGAAAAGGCCGATTTGGCTGCCATTAAGGTATTTTCCAAAAACTTAAAACAACTGCTCTTGGGGGCACCGTTGGGGGAAAAGCGGATATTGGCCATTGACCCAGGATTTAGAACAGGTTGCAAGGTGGTCTGTTTGGATGCTCGGGGCAAATTGAAACACAACGAGACCATTTATCCCCACGCTCCACAAAATGACAGTTCAGGGGCCATAAAAAAAATCAGCTCACTGGTGGATGCCTATAAAATTGAGGCCATAGCCATTGGTAATGGAACTGCTTCAAGGGAAACTGAGCGTTTGGTTAAGCGGATTTCCTTCAAGCACCCCATAGAAGTCTTTGTGGTTAGCGAAGCAGGTGCTTCCATCTATTCGGCTTCCAAAATAGCTAGGGAGGAATTCCCCAATTATGATGTGACGGTACGCGGGGCTGTATCCATTGGCAGGCGATTGGCCGATCCACTGGCCGAATTGGTGAAAATTGATGCAAAGTCCATTGGAGTTGGGCAGTATCAGCATGATGTGGACCAAACCAAGCTTAAATCCTCCTTAGACGCTGTGGTGGAAAGCTGTGTAAACGCTGTTGGAGTGAACATCAATACAGCTAGTGTTTCGCTGCTAAGCTATGTTTCAGGAATTGGACCCAAACTTGCTGAAAACATTGTGGCCTACCGCAATGATCATGGAGGGTTCAAAAGCCGAAAAGAGATCAAAAAAGTTCCTCGCCTTGGAGGAAAAGCCTTTGAACAAGGAGCTGGATTCCTGCGTGTTAAAGACGGAGATAATCCTTTGGACGACTCGGCAGTGCATCCAGAAAGCTATCCTATTGTTGAGCGAATGGCACAAGATCACGGGGTTGCTTTGAAAGAGATTGTAAGTAACACTTCCATATTGCAACAAATAGAACTTCAACGCTATTGCACTGAAACTATTGGAATGCCGACTTTGGAAGATATTCTTCAGGAATTGGAAAAACCCGGATTGGACCGACGGGAAAAGGCCAAGGTATTCACTTTTAATCAAAATATTAAGCAAATAACGGATTTACGCAAAGACCAACTGCTTCCGGGCATTGTCAATAACATTACCAATTTTGGCTGCTTTGTGGACATTGGAATCAAGGAAAGCGGGCTTATCCATATTTCCAACCTGGCAGATACTTTTGTCAAGGATGTAAATGAACATGTAAGTCTGCATCAGCAAGTAGTGGTGCGGGTATTGGAGGTGGACCAGGCACGTAAGCGCATTCAGCTGTCATTGCACAAGTCCCAATAAATTGAAAAAAATCCTTTTCGGAAATAATAGTTAACTTTTAGTCACTAACCTCAATGTTCATCCCTATGAAACGCATCTTTTTTTGTTTTTTGCTACTAGTTGGTAGTCAATTTCAATCCTTGGGACAAATCCAATCCCAAAAAGAAACGAATTGGAAAAACTTCACCTATGATATGGGCAATGTTTTCGGTGGAATTGGTCATTCCTATTCCCGACCATTTCAATGGGAAGGAGATGACTGGGCCAACTTCGGTTATTTGGCTGCAGGAACAGCGGCCTTGTTTTTGGTGGATGATGAGCTGAACAATTGGACGAATGGTTTTAGCGAGGATGTCCCCGAGTTTTTGTTGGACTATGGAAATGAATTTGGGAACCCTAGCAACAATTATATGTTTACCGGCGGTGTTTATTTGGCCGGCCTTTTCACCAAGAATGAAAAATTAAGACGTACAGGAGTGCTTTTGATTTCCTCGGCTACTGCCGGTGGATTTTTGCAACAAGTAAGCAAACGAATTATAGGTAGGGCCCGGCCCAAAAGCGGGGACAGCTCCAGTACGTATGATCCATTTCACCTCAATCGTGTCTTTAACTACGATTCTTTCCCGTCAGGACATGCCATGCTGGCATTTTCCAATGCCTATGCTATTGGCAAACAATTTAAAAACCCGTGGGTAAAAGCAGGAATCTACACCGTAGGGATGATTCCTGGATTTGCGCGTATCATGGATGATTTCCATTGGGTTTCCGATGTAGCATTTAGTACAGTCCTCAGTATTTTTATCGTGGAATCCATAGATCGCTACCTGGATTCCAAATACAATGAAAAGTACAACGCGCAACCCAAAAAATTAAGCTGGAACCTAAATTTTGGGCCAGGGACCATGGGTGTTTCGGCTCGCTTCTGACAGAAAACCCACATGGTTTTGTACTTTTATATTCCATAAAATAAAAACACATGCTATCCAAAAAATTAGAAAAAGCACTAAATGAGCAAATACGCATAGAAGCAGAATCTTCACAGGTCTATTTATCCATGGCCTGCTGGGCCGAAGTAAAAGGATTAGAGGGAGTTGCAGGATTTATGTACGGACATTCGGATGAAGAACGTATGCATATGCTCAAACTGGTTAAATACGTAAATGAACGCGGGGGACATGCCCATATTTCTGCCTTAAAAGCTCCCAAAACCGAATTTGGTACCCTGCAGGAAATGTTCCAGGAACTATACGACCACGAAATTTTTGTCTCCAAAAGCATCAATGAACTGGTACATGTTACCCTAGAGGAAAAAGACTATGCCACCCATAACTTTTTGCAGTGGTATGTAGCCGAACAATTGGAAGAAGAAGCATTGGCCAGGACTGTCTTGGACAAGATAAACCTAATTGGAAACGACAAGGGCGGTCTATATCTTTTTGATAGGGATATACAGCAGCTCACGGTGGAAAGCGCCGCATCTGACACTGCTGGGGAATAATTGTTAATAACTCGTTTATTTAGATTAATTTAAAATAGTTATTTTTGGCCCATCTATTCCATGTGATGGGAAAAAAGAAGAAGGAACTATCAAAAAAGCACAAAACTAGGTTACGGGAATTGCCGGTAACCAATTGTAAGGTCAAGTGCTGTAAGAAGTATAAAAAGGGAGAAAACAAACGCTGTAAGCGTTGCCCATGTTTTGACCTACTGAAAAAAGTAGCATAGAAAAACCGCCCATGGGCGGTTTTTTTATTTTAGTTTCTTCTTCTTGGGTTGGTTGTGCACCATTTCTTCCTTTTTCATTCCTTTCCAAAAATCATCATCTGATAGAGATAAATAGTCCTTGGCTTTTTGGAAGAACAGTTCACTGTTATCACATTGGGTGTCACACTCGGCCAAATGTGTTTGATAGGCTTCCTTCTTTCCTTTCATATAGGCCAAGTAGGCAGGAAAATTGACTTTGCCCAGCTGCCTTTCAAAGTTTCCTTGGTCTACCCAATAATCCATTTGATCTTGACTGTCCAATGCATAAAGGGCAATCTCATACTTTGTATCTCGTTGCGCCAACTGCTCATAAAACCGTAGTCCTTGTACGCGTGCATCCACTTGGGACCATGCCGGAAAGGCCAAGCCACAAGCAAAAATCACCAATAAGAATCTGACAGTTTTCATAGCTCCTTCATCTGTTGTATTAGACGTACAACCACCCCTCTTGTTACGCAGTCTATCTTTAAGTTATTGTTAAAATGGGGCAAAAACAAAGAAAGGGGGCAAGTGCCCCCTTTTTCTCGATTATCCGTAATTATGGCTTATTTGCCCAACATCAACAATTCATTGCACTTTACCTCGGTGATATAGCGCTTTTCCCCTTCTTTGGTCTCATAGCTGCGGTGTACCAGCTTGCCCTCAATCATTATCTCCTTGCCTTTTTCCAAATAGTTTTCGGCAACTTCCGCGGTTTTGCCCCAGGCCACAATATTGTGCCATTGTGTATCTGTGACCTTTTCGCCCTCCGTATTTTTGTAGGTCTCATTGGTGGCCAAGGAAAATTTGGCCAATTTGCTCCCGCTTTCCATCAATACGATTTCTGGGTCATTTCCTAAGTTTCCAATCAACTGTACTTTGTTTCTAAGTGAATTCATGATTTAAATTTTACGTGTTAAACAGTTAATACTATCGAGCTGTACGGCGTCGACAAGGCAAACTTAGGGTTGCGGAAAAACAAGAAGCGGTTATTAATCGGTTGTTTTCGTTTGTAAACGGATGTATTCGGTTACAAATAGTTATATGCAACAAGACCCAACTCCTAGATTCTTTTTCAGGTTCAGGTGGGTTTCTTGCTGTCTCTGTAAAAGCCAATTCCTGTCCTAAAAATGACATATGCCAGTATCCAACCAACAAATTGCGTAAAAGAAGAATATCTAAAGGAAAACAAATCGCCCGGCTCGTAGGTAATCAATTTGGTAAACTTCCCTATCAGCGCCCAAAGACCAGGAACAAGGAAAACTCCAATTGCAATGCTCATAAGAATAAGCAATATCCCAATTGTTCTATCTAAAGTTTTGCGGTTTTTGGACACTACCTTAAATGTATCCATTTTCAATCATTCAGAAAAACTTAATTGAAGTTTGTCCCATATTGTATATAGGTGCCTGGATGAAGGGCGTCTATATCGAGCTGATTTGGAGCTAACTTCTAGATTCTTACTTGATGTTTTTCTTGGACTGATAGCGCCTGTACAACCAAACTGCCACCAAAGACAAAGCGGTCAAAATTGCACTTGTAAGCACTGCGGTGATTTCGTTTTGGGCTTCCATAGTAGGATTTTATATGCTGTAAGTTAGCATATTTATTGTAACCTTTTTGTTATTCCTTGACAATCACTAGGTTCTCAGACTCCTTATGTACTGAAAATGGCAAATGAATCTGTTGTACCCTGTTTTGCCAATAGGTCATTTCGTATTTGCCTGGTTTCATTTTTTTGGAAAAAGGAAAATCCACTCGTTCCATAACAAATTCTGTTGGCCCTGAGACCTCGAACTTATTCTTGATCTTGCAACTTTCACATTTGAATGTGACCAGAACCAAATCTTTATCTCCAGAATTATCAGGTTCAAATTGAGGAATCAACATAAGAATCAGCAAGAGTAGACCACCTATAACTTTCATAACGCTTTAAGTTTAATTGGGATTCGCTTTCATTACAATAGACGTCTCAATTATGGAAAGGGTTGCCTAAAATATTTGGACTTAAGTCATATCTCAAAACTCCGAGACAAAGGCAATTTCCTAATTCGCTTCCCGGTAGCAGCAAAAATGGCATTGGCCAAAGCCGGAATGGCGGGTGGTAAGGGGGGTTCGCCCAAGCCTCTTGGGGGTAAATCGTTTTGAATAAAATCCACACGGATTTCTGGCACATCCCGCATCCGAATCCACGGGTAATCATGAAAATTGGATTGTTCTGTTGCTCCATCCTTAAAGGTTACCGCTCCGTACATGGCAGCAGAAAGACCTTCCAATATCCCACCTTCCACCTGTGCTTCCGCTCCTGAAGGATTCACCACAATACCGCAGTCCACCACCGCATGCACCTCCAATATCTTGATGCTATCCTCCACCACTTCTACCGTAATCACTTCGGCGATAAAAGAACCGGCCCCTTTTCGCGCTGCAAAGCCCCTTCCCTGCCCTTTGGGCAGCGGACTATCCCAATTACTGTACTGTCTTACCTTTTCAATCACATGGATAAAACGTCCATTATCAAATTCATACTCCCCTACAACGGGCACCATTCGGGCAGGGCCCAAAAATTTTAGAAAGTAATCGATTGGATCCATTCCATTTTTAAAGGCCAACTCATCCAAAAAACAGCCTATACTAAAAGCATTGGCGGAAGCCGACACCGCACGCCATTGCCCCAAGGGAATATCGCTCAGCACATGTCCATATTCCAATTGTAAATTGGGGACGAATCCTGCCGGAAACTCATACTCGTCTATTTCCGTGCCGGCTACCCTTCCTTCCCGCCCCAATGAAGTCATGCGGGATGCATTGGCCAGTACGTGCCGCCAAGCAGTCACCATTCCATCTTTGTCCAAGGCAGCGGACATTTTTTGTATACTTCCAGGCCTATACCAATCGTGTTTCACATCTTCTTCACGGGTCCATGTCAACTGAACAGGTTTTCCCATTTTCTTGGAGAGAATGGCAGCATCCATGGCGTAATCCACATAGTATCTTCTTCCAAAGGCTCCCCCAATTCTTGGAATATGGATTTTGATCTGTTCTGGCTCCAGGCCAAACAATTTAATCAAGCCGTTTTGCAATGCCTCCGGATTTTGGGTAGGCGCCCAGACCTCGCAAACATCATCCCGAAAGTCAACGGTACAATTCATGGGCTCCATAGGTACGTGCGCCCAAAAAGGGAGCTCGTAAATGGCTTCATGGACCCTTGCCGCACTTCGCATAGCATTGGCCACGTCCCCATCCTTTCGCTCTATCGTCGTATCGGAAAGTTGGTCATGGAAACGCTGAAACAATTCATCGGAATCCTCCAATCTACAGCCTGAATTATCCCATTCCACCTTCAATTTTTCTGCCCCCTTAAAGGCGGCCCAAGTGGAATTGGCCACAATTGCAACCCCATTTACAAAATTGGGACTGTTGGAAGCCAAAAGTCGTCCCCCATAATCTTTGTTGTCTAGCTCATGTACAGCAATCACTCCTTGCATCGCTTTGGTATCCGTGTCATCAAAACTGAATACACCACCCTCGTGGACTGGGTTTTTCCGCACAGTTGCATATAGCATATGGGGCAATTTTAAATCTATCCCAAAGGTGCTTGATCCCGTGACCATCTCGTCCAAATCGGTCTGGGGCGTTCTTTTACCAACTAGACTATATGTTTCCAAGGGTTTAAATTCCACTTCTTCCGGAAATGCCACCCCTGAGGCTTGTTCCAATAAAACTTCAAAAGGCAGGGAGTTACCTGACTCCTGATGGATTACCTTGTTGTCCTTGGTGGTTAGTTCCTCAAATGGTAAATTCATTTGCTTGGATGCTGCGGTTTGCAACGCATACCTAACCTGGGCCCCAGCTTTCCGCATCAAATCCCAATTAAGGATGATGGCATAACTGCCACCGGCCCATTGTTCATCGTACATTTTATCAAAATCGGCCTGCTCAATCTTGACTTTATTCCAATCGGCACCCAATTCCTCGGCCAAAATCATAGGTAAAGCCGTCTTTACACCCTGACCTATTTCAGGATTTTTGGCCATCAGGGTTACCCATCCATCCGTATCAATTTTAATCAGTGGTGAAAACTGGTGTGTGATGACAGGTGATTTTTCAGTGAGACAGGACTGAAACTGCACCCCAACCACCAATGCTCCGCTGGCAGTAGCCGTGAGTTTGATAAAATTCCTTCGATTTAAAGCGTTTTTCATTTTTTTATGGGTTTGATTTCCTTTCCCTCAATGGCTACATACTCGGTGTTTACCAAAATGTTTGTGCTGGATTGTTGTATTCCTGATGGCCATTCAATGTCCATTTTTTCGATTTGCTTTTCGGATGGAATTCCAAAGTGGATTTCCGGGGCATTTTCACTGCCGTAGCCTGTTTCGCGAATAAAATAGCGGGTCAACTGGGTGCCATCCGTAAGCGTTAAGGTAACCCAGCTTCCAACTCCAAAACTGTTGGATTCCGTACCTTGAAGTCTCAACTTTAGCCGTTGCCCAGTTGTATTTTGATTGATGTATAGGTCATCGGCCTCCGCTTCCCCTCCCCAATTACATACATAAAGATCCAAATCGCCATCATTGTCCATATCCCCAGAAGCTGTACCTGCCGAAATATGCCCCTGATTGGCCGGAAGGGAATTGTAAACTCGTTTGAAACCACCGTTTTGTTTTCCAGAAATGAGAAAATTCTGGATTTCGGGATATCCTTCGGTCCCATTTGCTATGTAAAGATCCAGCCAGCCATCATTATTAAAGTCCCCCCAAGTCTGCCCTTTGGAAGGTCTTCTTACTTCGTACGTAACTCCGCTTTCCAAAAGCTTTTCAAACTTTCCGTCTCCCAAGTTTTCATAGAGTGCGTTTTCATCCGAACGGGCTACATTGGTCACATAAATATCCAAGTCCTTGTCATAGTCTACATCCACCAAAGCAACTCCATAGGTCGTTTGCAGTTCTTCAACCAAAACACCCTCCTTTTGCTCTGCAAAACCACCATCAGAAGTGCTTAGATAAAGGTAATTTTTGTGCTTTCCTGTAAACTTCCCATCTTTTTTTACGACAAAATTGGCCACAAACAGGTCAGGTTTGCCGTCCCCGTTCAAATCACCCCATACGCAGGATCGACCGTCACCTTCGTTCCCAATCCAAGGTCCATTTTTTACCCTATTAAAAGTTCCATTTCTGTCATTCACATATAAGCTATCGTCCGCTCCATCCCTGTTAACCACAAAAACATCCATATCCCCATCCAAATCAAAATCGCACCAACATGCCCCTGGGGAATTGGTCAAATCTTCTGTAAGCGCTCCAGCTTGGGTTGGGGTGAAATTACCCTTGCCGTCATTTTCAAACAGCAGATTAGGGACACCAAATTGGGTAGTAAAAAAAATATCCAGGTCATGATCGTTATCCACGTCTACCGTGTGCACCGATTCACTCCAAGCCTCCAACTGGTTATTTGCAATAGCCTTTGGATTGAATCCATCACCAGTATTGAAAAGAATTGTATTGCCAAGCTGTAGTAGGGAATCCACCTGATTGGCGACTATAATGTCCAAATATCCATTTCCATCCAGGTCGGCCATGGAAACCCCTCTTGAGCCCTGTGGTTTGATATCAAGGTCCAGTCGTGTGAACTCCCATTCCTGGGCACTAAGATGCAGTACGGGTAAGATCAGCAATACCCAGAATTGAGAAAGACGGCTTAGATAATTGGAACCCATAGCAAAGATTTGATTGATGAATGAATGCTTGGCTTGGTCGGTTCCTTAAACTTACCCAATAGCATAGCAGGGGTCACTATGTTGCAGTAAAACGACCGGATTTTGATAGCGAACAGTCTTAATAGGTTCGCTCCCTAAACAATTGTGTGATTTCCTTAACGAAGCTTTTGCTTACCCGTCTTCTTGTACCATCCTTCATGATTACTTCCAGGGTGCTGCCATTGCCACGGGCAAGTTCCGCGACGTAATCCAGGTTGATTATCGTAGATCGGTGGATTTTTCGAAAAGAATCCATGGGCAAGACTTCCAAAAATGTTTTTAACGGCTTTCGCATTACAAAAACTCCTTGGGTGGTAAACAATTTGGTATAGTAATTCTCTGCAGCCAACAACTGAATCTGCGAAGGTTCACAAAAATAAGTGCTTCCGCCACGGGTGAGTTCCAGTTTTATGGAAGGTTCGATTTCTTGGGGATTTGGGTTGCGCAACTTGTCGACTACAAACCAAACCAAGCCAATGTCTATTAGCGTCCAAAAAATAAAGAAGTATCGATATACCCCAAACTTGGACCCTTCCAGATCCAAATAAGGACTAAGCGTTGAGCTGAGTCCAAAAAACCATCCAAAGTGAAGGCAAATCAATAGCAAGCCTCCTGCCAAAAGCAAGGGAAGGCCCCATTTTGTATTTCTGCCGTGCTTTTCAATTTTGTCTAAAGCTAAAAATCCAAGAATCCAAGGAATCCAAATGCCAAGTTGCCAAAGCAACACTTGAATCAGGGTTACCTGATCTCTTGTTGCATATTCACGCCAATAGATCAGCACGCCCAGTAAAAGGGCAATGGAAAAAATAAGAATCGTGAAGTTTTTTAGTTTCATTTGTGCCAAACAAGCTATTGGTAATTCATAAAGTTACTAAACCCTAGTCAGCTATCCCCGACTAAAATTATTTCATTTTAGGAAACGCTTGCTAAATTTATGGGTGCAAAGACAAGTCCGCAAGAAACGGGTTTTAAGCCCCACAGGGTGGCTTTACTTTTGGGTCAAACAAAATGCGAATATCATGAGTGGACAGGAAAATTTGAACTATGACCGAATAGCCAAAGCGATTGATCATATCACCAGTAACTTTAAGGAACAGCCAAGCTTGGATGAAATTGCAGAACAAGTGCATCTAAGTCCATACCATTTTCAGCGAATTTTTAAGGAATGGGCAGGTGTTACCCCCAAACAATTCCTAAAATATACGAGTGTGCAACATGCAAAATCGCTGTTGAAAGAAACGGGAGCTACCTTGTTTGATACCGCCATGGAAACTGGGCTTTCAGGCACTAGCAGGCTACATGATCTTTTTGTCTCTTTGGAAGGTATGACTCCCGGGGAATACAAAAACGACGGAGAAAACCTTGTCATAAATTATAGCTACGCCCGAAGTCCCTTCGGCTTGGTGACCATAGCCTCTACCCAAAAAGGGTTGTGCCATGTCGCTTTTATTGAAGATGAAGAAAAGGGTCTTTATGAGCTAAAGCAACAATTTCCAAAAGCGACTTATCACCAACGCGTGGATCAAACACAGGTAAATGCCTTGATGATCTTCGCCAACGATTGGAGGCAGATATCCGAAATAAAACTCCATCTCAAAGGCACCGATTTTCAGCTGAAAGTTTGGGAGTCCCTGTTAAAAATCCCAAAGGGAAAACTGTCCACCTACGGCAGCATTGCCGAGGAAATTGGAAAGCCCAAAGCCTCAAGGGCTGTAGGCACGGCCATTGGCAGCAATCCCATCGCCTATTTGATTCCGTGCCATCGCGTAATACAATCCTCCGGGCAATTAGGGGGTTACCGATGGAACCCTACCAGAAAAACGGCTATCATCGGTTGGGAAGCTGCACAAATTGAATAGTTAATCGAAGAACCATGCATTTGAAAATCAATAGGGATTTCGTTCAAAACGAAATCTCCCAAAAAGGCTATGTAGTCATCGAAGATGTTCTAAGTGATCAGGAATGCCATCAGCTCATTTTCAATTTTGATGCAACCCAACTGTATCGCAAGACCGTAAACATGGAACGCTACCGATTTGGTGCAGGAACATATAGGTATTTTAAATATCCGCTTCCTGACATCATCGAAAGACTTCGGGAAATGGTGTATCCCGAATTGGTTCCCATTGCCAATCAATGGATGTCCAAATTAAAATTGGATCTAGTCTATCCGAAGGACCTGGGAAAACTACACCAACTCTGCGTTGATCATGGGCAGCATTTGGCCACTCCCTTGATTCTTAAATACCAAAAAGGTGGCTTTAATACCCTCCATCAGGATTTGTATGGTGAAGTATATTTCCCAATGCAGGCCGTATTGTTTCTAAACGATTATGGCGCAGATTATAGTGGAGGGGAATTTGTGCTCACGCAGCAGGTACCCAGAGCCCAGTCAAAAGCCATGGTTTTGCATCCTAAAAAAGGATCTATGCTCATTTTTTGCACCAATTTTAGACCAGTTCAAGGGAAAAATGGTTTTTATCGGGTGACCATGAAACATGGGGTTAGCGAAGTGCATTCTGGGGAACGGTATACCTTGGGCATCATCTTTCATGATGCGGCACAATAATGAAAAAGCATGGTGAACTCTCCAAATCGGAACTCTTTCATGAGATAAGACATCAAAGACTCCTTTGGGCCGGAAACCGCAAGCTTAAAATTTATGGCACTTTGCACTGCAAATCCGGAAAGCGGATGAAGGTAGAAAACCGAGTCTTTTTTGCCTCAGAAAAAGAAGCGATGGAAGCAGGATACCGCCCTTGTGGGCATTGCATGCGCACAAAATATGCGGAATGGAAACAGTATCAAGATTTCTAAGATTCAAGGTTTATAGGAATACTTGCGTAAACCTAGTTCTCGATACTTTTTTTGTAGAAAAAACTCGAACTGACGGTTTTCGCAATGAATATTCGTCAATTCGAGTGATTTTTATATGATGAGCTATAAACGCCATAGCGAGAATTGAATTTTCATTGAATCGCACCACGGTTTAAAGCTATCTTTGAGAACTAAAACCAAATGCAATGGACAACTGGTTACAACCCACTACCCTTGAAGGAAAGAGGGCCAAATTAATTCCCCTTCAAAAATCCCATAAAACTGAACTTTTGCAAGCGGCTTCGGATGGTAAATTATGGGAGCTATGGTTTACATCGGTCCCTTCGGAAAAAAACATTGACTCCTATATTGAAACAGCATTACAAAATCAGGCGGATGGGACGGCCTTGCCCTTTACCATAATTGACAAAAGCACCAATCAAATTGTAGGGTCTACCAGATACCTCAATGTTGAGGCCGAGCATAGACGACTTGAAATTGGCGCCACCTGGTATGCCAAAAGCAACCAAAGGAGTGGTCTAAATGTGGAATGTAAACATTTGTTGCTGCAACACGCCTTTGAGCAATTGAAGTGCATTGCCGTGGAATTCCGAACCCATTATCATAATCTTGCTTCTCGGACAGCTATCTCAAAGCTTGGGGCCAAACAGGAAGGAATCTTGCGCAATCACCGTATTGATTCCCAGGGAAATTATCGGGATACCGTGGTTTTTTCCATTTTGGAAAGTGAATGGTCTACCGTGAAATACGGATTGGAACATCGGCTGAATAAAAAGTATTAGCGTTGTAGATTCCTTTACACCCTATATCTCGACTGCACTCGACCTGACATCAACAGTGCTACCTTACTTTTAGCAGTTTCGCAAAATTGAAACTGGCTTGTTCCAAATTGGAAAAACTGTTAGCCTTGGCGTCCTCCAAACTCCCTACTTGGTTAAGCACGGATACGGCATAGTCTAAGCCCATTTCCTGAATTTGTTGAATAGAAGCATTAACGGATCCGCACAAAGCCGCCACCGGAACGCCAGCTGCTTTTGCAGTTTTGACCACTCCAGCTATGGTCTTCCCTGCAGCAGTCTGTTTATCCAATTGTCCCTCACCCGTAATCAGCCAATCTGCATCTTTTAAGACCAGATCAAAATCTGCCATTTCCAAAACCAAATCCACTCCCGAGACCAATTGGGCATTTAAAAAAGTCATAGCTCCCGCTCCCATTCCCCCAGCGGCACCCGAGCCTGGTACATCCCGTACATCTTTACCAAAATGGGATTGCAACACATTGGCGAAATTTTCCAGGCCTCGATCCAGCATTTCAATTTCTTCGGGCGAAGCCCCTTTTTGTGCCCCATAAACATGGGCGGCCCCATTTTTACCATACAATGGATTGTTTACATCACATGCCACCTTAACCTGGACTTTCTCCAATAACGATGAAGTTTTATCATCAACAACGTGATTTACATGGATCAAATTTTTTCCCACAGGTTGTAACCTATTTCCATCGGTATCCAAAAATGCATAGCCCAAGGCTGATGCCATTCCCATTCCGCCGTCATTGGTTGCACTCCCCCCAATGCCCAATACAATATTCAGTGCTCCCTTAGTCACAGCGTCCATAAGCAACTGCCCTGTTCCCAAAGTGGTGGTATGCATGCAGTTCATTTCCTCTTTCCGTAGCAGTTTGTAACCAGAGGCTTCAGACATTTCGATGTAAGCTGTTTTTTTGTCTTTGGATAACAAATAACCCGCTTCAATATCCCTAAACAAGGGGTCTTTAACCTTGATTGTTTCCAAAGATGCCCTCAGATAGTCTTGAACCACCTCTAAGGTGCCATCTCCGCCATCTGCCAAGGGTTTTTTTAGTATTTGAGCTTGAGGAAACACCCTTCGAATTCCGTTTTCAACAGCCTCACAAAATTGTGATCCTGTCAAGGAACCTTTGTATTTATCGGGTGCTATCACAAACTTCATAGGGAATACTTAACTGAACAAGTGGGGTAATCCCACGCTCAATATTACGATGAAAGGGCATAAATCCCAAGGGAATCTATCATCACCACCCAACTTTATATACTACGTGTACATATTAAGTTTAATTTTGGAACAGAAGTTGTATACCCCCTATTAAAATCAATATCATGAAAAAATTTATAACACTATCCCTATTTATTGCCTTAACCATGACCACGTATTCACAAACCAAAAACTTTTTGGATATTCCTTATTTAGAAACCTCCGCTAGGGTAGACACCTTGGTAACACCCGACAAAATTTTTCTGAACATTACCATTCAAGAAAAAGATTCAAAGGGACGCAAATCTGTTGAAGAGCAGGAAAACAAAATGGCCAACAGCCTAAGGGCCTTGGGCATTGATTTGGAAGAACAATTAGTGATCAAAGACTTGAGCAGTAATTTCAAAAAGTACTTTTTACGACAAAAAGAGGTTTTAAAAAGCAAGCAATACTCCCTTTTGGTCCACTCTGGAAAAAAAGCTGCCGAAGCCTTGATGGCCTTGGAAAAATTAGGCATCGCCAATACCTATTTGGAAAAAACCGAGTACTCCAAAATGGAGGAACTGGAGTTGGAGCTCAAGTCCAAAGCGGTGGCAAAGGCCAAGAAAAAAGCTGAGGCGTTAACTGCTCCCCTTGGGCAAAAAGTTGGGGCTGCCATTCATATCATGGACACCTCTACTCCGTATTATCCAAGATATAACCAACCCAGAATGGAGATGAAAGCCATGACCATGGATGCGAGCGAAGCCCAACCGCTGGACATCGATTTTGAAAAAATCAAAGTGGAAACTTCTGTGAACATCAAGTTTGAATTGTCCAAATAAACGCGCCTCTTTCGTCCTTTAAAAAAAGGACATCATGAGACTTTTAATACCACTTTTACTTTTGAATTGGGGTTTAACCCATGCTCAAAACACACTGCAATTGGAAGAAGGGGAATCTTCCCCAAATGCCACTTTGGATGGGGTCGCCTGGATAGAGGGGTCTTGGCAGGGTGAAGCCTTGGGAGGAAAAGTCGAGGAAATTTGGAGTCCCGCTTTGGGAGGATCCATGATGTTTTCGTTTAAGCTGGTTCATGACGGTAAAATTTCCTTTTACGAATTTGGGCATATCCAAGAAAAGGACAATACGCTTGTACTGCAACTCAAACATTTTAATGGGAATCTGACCGGCTGGGAAACCCAAAAGGAGACAGTTGATTTTAAACTGGTAAAACTGGAAAAGGACAAGGTCTATTTTGAAGGTCTTACCATGGAAAAACTGGACGGGGACGAAATGCAGGTATCCGTAGTGGTAGGACAAGAAGGAAAAACGAAAGAGCTGGTTTTCAATTACCGAAAGTACTACTGATCCAAAATGGAAAGCCCTGTATCCAACATCTTTTTAAGCTTTATCGGGTCAGGGTCTACCTTGGCCACTACGCGCATGCCGCTGTAGAGTGTAAAGAGCATTGCGGCTACACTTTCTGCGTCCATATCCTTATGGAATTCTCCTTCTGCAATTCCTTTTTGGATGCATTGGGCAAAAAAATGTTCCATATTGGACTTGTTTTCATTCAAGATTTGAAGCAATTCCCCATCTCCCGGGATAAGTTCGGTAGTGGTATTGACCACAAAACATCCTTTTCGGAATGGATCTTCCATGGATTCCCTAATGGACATATCAAAAAGTTGCTGAAACCCTGCCTTAACACTCTTTGCATTTTCAAACAGCTTACGGAGCATATCACCGGTACCGCTCCTATAACGGGAAAATGCCTTGTTGAACAATTCCTCCTTTCCACCAAAAGTATCATAGAGACTTGCTCGGTTGATCCCTAAGTGGGAAACCAAATCTTGCATTGATGTGGCATGGAACCCTCTTTCCCAAAAGAGTTCCATGGCCTTGATCAATATTTCCTCTTCATTGAATTGTTTCGTTCTTGGCATATATTTTGGAATATATGTTCCAAATTTATTCAAAAACTAAACCTGTGCCAAACCGCCGTCCACAGGGATTTCAGCACCAGTGATATAGCTACTGTCTTCGGAGGCCAAAAACAACGCTGTTGTAGCAATTTCTCCTGCAGTTCCAAACCTTCCAAGCGATACCATGGATGGGAGACTGGAAGCCATTTGATCCACATTTTCCTGGGGTACATTGTGCTTCCCATAAATGGGCGTATCAATAGGGCCCGGAGCGATTGCATTGACCCGAATACCCTTAGGCCCAAATTCGGCGGCCAATGTTCTGGTCAAGGACCGAAGCGCAGCCTTACTTGATGCATAAGCGGCCATTCCTGCAAAACCTTTGACATTCACTATAGAGGTGTTGAATATGATACTGGCGCCCTCATTCAAATGCTCATAGGCGGTCTTCACGGTAAACAAAGGTCCTTTGACATTGATATCATAAACCTCATCATAAATATCCTCAGTCAGTTCATTAATTCCCTCTAGACGAAATACCCCGGCATTCAGGAACAAAATGTCAATCTTTCCAAAAGTTTCAATGGTTTTTTCAATCAACTTCTGACTGTCTGCTGTACTGGATGCTTCAGCCCTTACCAAAAGATATTCCCCAGTAAGCTCAGCCTTGAGCGCTTCCAGTTTTTCCTGATTTCTTCCGGTCAACACTACCTTAGCGCCTTGTTCCAGATACTTTTTGGCCGTTGCCAAGCCTATTCCACTTGTAGCTCCGGTTACCACAGCCACCTTGTTTTCAAGTTTTCCCATTTTAAAGTAATTTTTGATTAATATTTTATTTTGGAACGTTCATTCCGATACAAACATATATATTTTGGAATGATTGTTCCAAAATAAATCCAAGCTTTAACAATTATTTATCTTTATGCTTCAAATCAAAACCCATGAACCTTCCCTTTATCGCTGACAAGTCTTTTAAAAATCAAAATTTTTCCCAAACCCGGTTGGATAAGGGAGAATATGAAAATTGCGTTTTTGAAGGTTGTAATTTTTCAGAGGGCTATCTGGACAACCAAAACTTTATGGAATGCCAATTTGTGGATTGCGATATGACCAATGCGAACATAAAGCACACCATTTTTAAGGAAACCGAATTCCAAGACTGTAAGTTGGTAGGGCTTTGTTTTGAAGATTGCAATAATCTGTTGTTCAGTGTACAGTTCCATGATTGCAATCTAACCTTAAGTTCCTTTTATGGTTTAACACTGAAGGCCACACCGTTTTTGGATTGCATTCTTAGCAAGACAGACTTTACCGAGGCCGACCTTAGTCAGGCTGTTTTTTCCCAATGCAATTTGGAAAATGCCATTTTTGAGCTGACCAATCTTAGCGGAGCCAACCTGTCATCTTCTTTCAATTTAAATATAGCCCCAGAACGGAATCAGCTTAAAAAAGCAAGGTTTAGCAGGGACAATCTTATCGGTTTATTGAAAAAATACGATATTGTTGTGGAGTAAATGCAGTAGATATGTCCGAGAAGAAGTGTTTGGAATGTGGTGATGTGCTGGTTGGGCGTATTGATAAGAAGTATTGTTCCGACCATTGCCGAAACGCCTATAACAACAGGTTAAACAAGGACAGTAAAAACCTGGTCCGAAACATCAACAATCGGTTACGGAAAAACTACCGCATCCTGGATAGTTTTCCTTTAAAGGAAGGAAAAACCAGGACAACAAAAATGCGGCTGATGGACAAAGGTTTCGATTTTGAATACATCACCAACCTTTACACCACCAAAAAAGGAAGCACCTATTATTTTGTGTACGATCTAGGTTATTTGCTCTTGGACAATGATAATTATATCATTGTAAAACGAGAATAGAACCGGATTACTTTTTCCAATTTTGCGCACTAAGCTTCAGCGCCGCAATCACAATATCCTTTCTACTGATCTGTCCTACCAGAATATCATTCTTCATTACGGGAAGCCTACGGCGGTTATGCTTGTCAAAAACACCGGCTGCGTCAAAAATGCTCATATCGTGCGGGATGGTCTGCACATTTTTAGTCATGAATCGCTCCACGCTCTTATCCAAAATGGGTTGATTGAAGTATCGACTTTCGGAAATTTGCTTCATGCAATCCGCCTCGGAAATAATTCCTACCAAAAACCCATTTTTATCCATCACCGGACCACCGGAGATATGATATTTGGCAAACGCCTCCATCACTTCCAAAATAGACTGTTCCGGTGAAAACGTGACCAATTTTTTGGTCATATAGTCCTCCACAAGAATTGGCGCATCATATTCCTTCTTTGAAGCATCTTTAGATCGAACACCTTGAAAACTCTTGATTGCCATATCATTTACTTTTAGGGTTGATTAATAAATATAGGCTTTTTTAACGAATTATTTAAATTATTGGCAATGAACGTGCTAAGGTTTAAGAATTTCATATTTTTGGAAGCCAACTTAATCGAACTATGAAATTTTCTAAAAATCTTGCACTACTTCTGCTGATTTTCTCAGTGTATTGGAGCTATCGAGCCTTAATGCCCCAATACAGAGGTGATGTTAATAATGCCCCACAAACTTTCTCTACAGATAGGGCTTTGGAACATGTGAAAAACATATCCAAAGAACCACATGCAGTAGGTTTTCCAGGACATGGGAAGGTCAAAAGCTATATTATCTCGCAGCTTAACAAATTAGGGTTGGAAACCACTACTCAGGAGGGGTATACTGCTGGGGACTGGGCCAATCTGAGCAAAGCCACCAACATCATTGCTAAAATAGAAGGTTCAGGAGACGGGAAAGCTTTGCTATTACTGACCCATTACGACAGCAGTCCCCACTCTTCTTTAGGGGCCAGTGATGCGGGCAGTGGTGTGGCCACAATTTTGGAAGGAGTACGGGCCTTTTTATCTGAAAATAAAACTCCCAAAAACGATATCATCATTCTTTTTTCGGATGCCGAAGAATTGGGGCTTAATGGCGCTGACCTATTTGTAAACAAACACCCTTGGGCCAAAGATGTGGGGCTTGTCCTAAATTTTGAGGCAAGAGGTAGTGGAGGGCCCAGTTACATGCTCATCGAGACCAATCAGGGCAATGCTAGATTGATTGAGGAATTTACCAAGGCCAGTCCAAAATATCCAGTGGCCAATTCCTTGGCCTATAGCATCTATAAAATGTTGCCCAACGATACGGATCTCACAGTTTTTAGGGAAGATGGGGATATTGAAGGTTTTAATTTTGCATTTATAGATGATCATTATGATTATCATACCGTATTGGATAATTACGAACGCCTTGATAGAAATACACTTGCCCATCAAGGTAGTTATTTAATGCCTTTATTGGCCCACTTTAGTGAAAGTGACCTTAATCAGCTAAAAGCTGAGGGTGATTACATCTATTTCAATCTTCCATTTTTTAGATTGATTTCCTATCCCTTTTCTTGGATATGGCCCATGCTAGCCGCTGCCATTCTAATCTTTCTGCTCCTTTTGGGTTATGGCCTAAAGCATCAAAAACTTAACTTCATAGATATAGGGAAAGGTTTTATTCCAGCATTCGTTTCTCTTATAATCAACGGAATCCTGGGCTACTTTGCTTGGTCCATGATCACTTGGTGGTATGGGGAATTCAATGATATACTACATGGATTTACCTATAACGGGCATCTATACATTGTGGTTTATGCCATGTTTTCACTGGCTGTTTGTTTTTGGGTATACCATAAATTCCGAAAGCTAAAAACGGCCAACCTTTTGGTTGCTCCCATTTTTCTATGGCTGATTATTTGCATATTGGTCGGGATGTACCTAAAGGGAGCCAGTTTCTTTATAGTTCCACTATTTGGAACCTTAGCGGCCCTAATGGTACTTATCAATCAAGATAAACCAAATCCATTGTTACTGGTTTTCCTGGCCTTGCCCGCTATCTTTATCCATGCCCCCTTCATTAAAATGTTTCCTGTAGGACTCGGTCTTAAAATGATGGTGGCAGCAACAGTGTTTACAACCTTGCTGTTCTTTTTGGCACTCCCATTTCTAGGCCAACTCAAAAACAAAGAGCGATTTGCCTATGTATTCCTTTTTCTGTTTTTTGCTTTTGGCATATCAGCCCATATAAATTCCAGATTCTCTGCAGAAAAACCTAAACCCAGCAGCCTACTCTACGTTTACAATATAGATAATGACTCGGCAATTTGGGCTACCTATGATAGAAGCCTTATTGGTTGGAACGCACAGTTTTTGGGTGAGGGAAAAAGAAAAGTAGATTCTGGGGATTACAATTCCCTGGCAAGCAAATATGGTACAGGGTTCCAATTTGTTAAAGAGGCTCCAAAAAAGGAAATCCCAGCCCCGTGGGTAGATACCCTCTTGGATACCATTATTGGGAATGAGCGCATTCTGGAGCTTTGCGTTACTCCCAAAAGAAAGGTCAACCGATTGGAAGTATTTACCAATGACATCCAACTTAATGCGGTCAAGGTCAATGGTATTATTTTATCTGATAGCTTTCTCGCTCGCCGAAAACAAAGATTGGTCACACATTATATCAGTAACAATGACTATACAGAATTGGAGTTGAGTTTTCCGAAAGACAAAAAGTTGGAATTGACGTTTTATGAATCTTCCAATGACCTCATTTCGCATAAAGATTTTACCATCCCGCCGCGACCCGACTATAGCATTCCAATGCCCTTTGTTTTGAACGATGCGATCTTGGTAACGAAAACCTTGCGATTTGACTGAAAAAATTGGGATTTTAGGGTGTGGATGGCTGGGCTTTCCATTGGCCCAAGCGCTCGTTCAGAAAAATTACGAGGTGTATGGGACCACCACATCTCAGGATAAGTTGGAAACGCTAAAAAATGAGGGCATAAATCCTTATTTGGTCTCCTTATCAGCATCCAAAATAGAAGGGGAAATCCAAGATTTTTTATCCCGAATTGATACGCTCGTCATCAACGTTCCTCCAAGATTAAGGGGAACAAGCAAAGAGAGTTTTTTTGACAAGATGCAATTGCTACTTGAAGCAATTAAAAGCTCATCGGTATCAAGGATTATCTTCATCAGTAGTACAGCCGTTTATGGGGATGTATATGGTGAGGTCACTGAAGAAACACCCACCATGCCCAATACCGAATCTGGCAGGCAACTGGTACAGGTTGAAAAACTCTTCCAGACCGATGATTCCATCAGAACCACTGTTATACGTTTTGGAGGACTCATTGGGCCGGATAGAAATCCGGCTACCATGTTATCTGGAAGAACAGGTCTCCGCAATGGGCATGACCCCATAAACCTGATTCACTTGGAAGATTGCATCCATATGATCATTACCATCTTGGAAAAAGGGTATTGGGGAGAGCTGTTTAATGGGGTTTACCCCCATCATCCTGCCAAGCGGGATTTTTATACGGAACAGGCTCAAAAACTTGGCATTCCCGCACCCATCTATCTCAAAGATTCCGATAAAAACCCAGGAAAAATTGTCGTTAGTAGGAATTTTCTTGATAAATCCCATGTCTTCAATACCTCTATAGCTTTATAGTTGACCACACAGAGAGCACATTTCACAACAATTAAGATAAATTTAAGTTAATTAAACTATTGATTTTTAATATGTTACGCCTGGCAGCGTTAACTTTATATAAGCAATACGTTATACATGTCATGGGAAATTCAAGATTAACAACAAGAATCTTGATGGAGATGGAGAATTTGATTACAAAAAGTAGTACAAGAGAAAACATAACCTCAAGATTTCAAGAATTACATCAGTCCATTCTGAGAAAGCATTACAATGCGGCCGATGTGGAAATTGACTATCATAATCACCGCATAAAGATGGATGTGGTCCTTGATGATGGCGAATATGATCCAAAAACCATCAATATGGTGGTTTCAACAATGCCGGTAAATCTCTTTTATAAAAATCTATGCGATTTTCTTAAATCCTGTCTTTCCAAGGATGTAAAGAGCTTGGCGTTTTATGCCAGTTTATTAAAACAATATACTGATAAGGACATTGCTATGATGGCATTGTAAATCAAAAAACTTGCTAGTGAAAAAGATGTCTTATGGGCATCTTTTTGTTTTTGATTCATATAGTATTCTTTAACAGCATCATACCAATAATTTTTTTAGTTTTGGCGCACCTAAACGTGAACAAATGAAAAAGTTAGTTGTGTTGTTGCTCTTGTTTGTAGGCTTCAACGGAATTTCCCAGACGCAAAGTGAGCTATTAAAACACTACCAAGACTATTACAAGGAGATGCGCCTGCAAGGTGACATCAATGGGGTTATCGGGGCACTTACCCACTTGAATGTTTTATCCCCGTCCAAACAGCGAAAAGATACTTTGGCCTTTGTATACATGAACAACGGTCAACACATGCAAGCCTTAAATACCATTGGAATAGAAAAAAATGGCGATGATTCAGATTTGGCCGTGCAGGTTAAAGCTGTTTCTTTAAAGGCTTTGAATCAGCCTAAGCGTGCCTTGGAGCATTTCGAGATTCTTTTTTCGAGAGCCCCCTCTGCCTATCTTGCTTACGAATTGGCTGACCTAAAAATACAGACTGGTGATGTAGAGGGTGCAACCACTAATATTGAATATGGCATTACCAACGCCCAAGAAGATATGAAATATGCCTTCTACGAGAGACAACAACCATACGAAGTCCCTTTAAAGGCTGCCTTTTATCACCTACAAGGGTTGGTTATTTATAATAAGGACAAAAGCAAGATTGATGACGCTATTGCCTCTATTGATGAAGCGCTTAAAATAGATGCTAATTTTAATCTGGCTAGTTTGAGCAAACAAGCTTTGGAATCCAGAAAAGAAAAACCGGAAGGCGAAAATTAAGATCTATTGCTTGCTAAGCTGAAGTAGCAACAAACTGTCTTTTTCTTTTTTGAGTTCGATTAGTTCCGATACATTTTCATTGGGTACGGCTATAGACAACACATAATGGGCAATTTTCCATTGCCCATTTTCTTTTTTTAGAGTCCCAGAACCCCTACATAGTTTCATCTGGGTATCCAACAGCTCATCAAACCAAGCGAAGTCCATAGATTCATTGATATAAATGTTTCGCTCCACTGCGGTAAAACTCCATGCCTTTCCACGGTCGAAATAGGGTTTGGAAAACGCCCTAAATTCATTGTTTTGCCAATTTTCAGTGGCATCTGTTCCTAAAAACACCCCATCATCTGTCATCCTGGAAAAATAACCGTCAAAATCGGCATTGGATGCTGCCAAATGCCATGCATCCAGCAATTGATCTATCTGTTGCTTCTCGTCCGTTTGGGCTTTTAACGATACAGCACAAATCATCAAAATCAGAATCAATAATCTACTCTTCATCCAAGATCAGCTTTTTGTCCAATTGACTATTAATAACAACATTGAGTTGAGCACGCATGGCATTATAGGCATTGATCATCTCAACGGTGGGTTCTGTTGTCTCACTATTATTAAGCACGTGGGATTTGGCTTTAAACAAGTAGGTCTTTACCACCCTTAACCGACTCTTGATTTCAAGTGCATCAAACATCGCCGGATACTGCGATTTCTCCAAAAGGCTTTGTTTATCAATCAAATCATCCAGTGCCAAAGCAAGATCTTCATTGTTTCTGGCCTTGTACAATACATCAAAACTTGAGTTAAACGCCCTAAATTCAGGCCAGTTTTCCAACAGCTCGGTAGCCTTTGTATTCAAAACCGTTCGTTGAGGCATTTTTTGATAGTTGAAAACAAGTTCTTCATAAGGAGAATCTTCCGGGCTTGCATTCTTATCCTTGCATCCCAATAGAACAATTCCAGCTACTAATAACCCTAACAATTTTCGCATGGACGAATGTACAAATTTTAATAAAGGCTATCTTTACAGGCTAACTCAATTAACTTCATTTTAAATGCAAAAACCAATTCTTATTCTTGGAGCTTGTGGTCAAATCGGCACGGAACTTACCATGGAATTGCGTGCCAAATATGGAAAAGACGCGGTAATAGCAAGTGACATTAGAGAGGGAAGTGAATCCCTTATGGATTCAGGGCCATTTGAGCTTTTGGACGCAACCAATTATGAGGCTATTGAAGATGTGGTGATGCATTACGAAATTGATGAGGTATACCTTATGGCGGCCATGTTGAGTGCTACAGCAGAAAAATTTCCTATGCGAGCCTGGAACCTGAACATGAACTCGTTGTTCAATGTTCTCAATTTGGCAAAAGACAGGAAAATCAGCAAAATATTTTGGCCCAGCAGCATTGCCGTTTTTGGTCCCAATACCCCTAAAAAGAACACACCACAAAGTACCATTATGGAACCTAGCACGGTATATGGTATAAGCAAACAATCTGGGGAACGTTGGTGCGAATATTATTTTAACAAGTTTGGGATTGATGTCCGTAGTGTTCGTTATCCAGGACTTATAAGTTGGAAGACCATGCCGGGCGGTGGTACAACGGACTATGCGGTTGAAGTCTATCATAAAGCCCTTGAAACCGGGCAATACAATTGTTTTTTGCAAGAAGACACCAAGCTCCCCATGATGTATATGGATGACGCCATCAGTGCAACCTTGAATTTGATGGAAGCAGATACGGAAAAAATCAGTGTAAGATCATCCTATAATTTGGGAAGCATGAGTTTTACCCCAAATGAAATTGCACATAGCATCAAAGAGCATATTCCGGAATTCCAGATGGATTATCAACCCGATTTTAGACAGCAGATTGCAGATTCCTGGCCTAGCAGTATTGATGATAGTTTTGCCAAAAGGGATTGGGGTTGGCAACCCAAATTTGATTTGGACAGTACCACTTCTGAAATGTTGCGCAATTTGCGTCAGGAGTAATAGTTATTCTTCCTCCGAACTAAATCCCGGTTCTGATGAATTGTCCATTCCAAGAACAGTAGCATCTGCTTCATCAAAATTGATGATAGAGCGCTGAAGTTTTGAACTGATTTTGACTAAAAAAATAGTGTCGGCAGCCGTTACTTCGACCGCTTCAACTGCCTCTCCTTTGATGTTCCTAAACTTAATGATATCCCTGTCCCCATATCCATCAGGATACTTTTGTACTAAAAGTTGAAGTACCCCAGGGGTAAGCTTTTTATA
The DNA here is from genome assembly GCF_005937185.1 of Flagellimonas algicola. Classification (GTDB taxonomy): domain Bacteria; phylum Bacteroidota; class Bacteroidia; order Flavobacteriales; family Flavobacteriaceae; genus Flagellimonas; species Flagellimonas algicola. The sequence continues at coordinate 544,684 of NZ_VCNI01000002.1, forward strand.
ATCGATAATGACTCTCTTAGGATTGGACATCGGAGCGAGTTTATCATCAATTGCCACTTAAAATTATAAAAATTATCCGTTGTGGATATCCGATTTGCCCCCAGTTTTCTTTAAAAGCTTAATGTGATGTATTTCCACACCTTTGTCAATGGGCTTTAGCATGTCGTACATATTCAGTGCAACAACGCTTGCTCCATGCATGGCCTCCACCTCCACTCCAGTTTTGTAAAAGGTCTGCACCATCACCTCAACGGTAATTTCCAAACCGTCAATAGTAAAATCAATGGCGCAGTGTTCCACTGGGAGTGGATGGCAATCCGGAAGTAAGTCAGCGGTTTTTTTAACCCCTAAAAATCCTGCGGCCTTGCTCATGGAAAAAACATCGCCCTTGGGAACCTTGCCAATTTGAATGGCCTTTATGGTCTCTTGTCTGCTGACCTTGACCACTGCTTGTGCAATGGCCGTCCTATGGGTGGATTGTTTTTGGGTAATATCTACCATAGGTTTAAGTGTTTACCTTCCATTGATAGGAATCATCCTCGAAAATCTCTTTTCCAAAAACGGGAACCTGTGCTTTTATTTCCTCCACAACATACCGAATGGCGTCAAAAGCAGTCTTTCGATGCGGGGACGATACAAATACAAACAGACAAAGCTCACCCACTGGAACGCTACCCAAACTGTGGTAAATATGCATGCAGGTAAGGTCGTATTGGTCAAACGCGCTTTCCCTGATCTCATGGAACTTTTGGTTGGCCATTTCCTCATAAGCTGTGTACTCTATGGCCCCTACGGTTTTACCATCAATTTTATCGGCCCTAACCTGCCCCAAAAAAATATCATGTGCCCCAATCTGGGTCTTATGTTGATGATGCGCTATGGATTCCGCAATAAATGAGGGGTTTATGGCACCCTCAACAAACACGTTTTTTACCTTCCTTTCCATTTAGAAGCTGTTTTTTGCTAAGGTAACCAAGAAATAGGAAAGCTGAAGAAAATTTGTAACCCCGGCAAGCATTACCGTATCACGATACGGCATAAACCTGCCCGACTGAGTTGTTCAAGCGAGGTTTAGGAAACCTGCCTGCCAAAGTAGCCTCACCAGGACTCGAACCTGGATCTAAAGTTTAGGAAACTTCTATTCTATCCCTTGAACTATGAGGCCGTATTAAATTTGGCACGCAGGCAGGCTTCTAAACAATCCCAATTATTACTGGATAAACCAGAATATAACGGATAGCAAAAATATGTTTTTTTGGGAATCAAATACTAATGTGGCAGTTTGCTTTTTAGCAGGCCGTATACAAAGGTTCCCAATAAGGCTCCTAGCAAAACTATCAAAACAGGTAGAAACCCGGCTCCTACAAGGGTATACATAGGACCGGGACAAGCTCCAGCCAGTGCCCAGCCCAAACCAAAGAGAATTCCGCCAATGGCATTGGCAACGAAGGTCTTTTTCTTCTCTGAAATGGTAATATCGTTCCCTTTAAAAGACTTTGCCTTTGATCGTTTCACCCATTGAACAAATAGTATGCCCAGCACCACTGCTGATCCAATTATCCCGTACATATGAAAGGCATCAAATTGGAACATTTCATAGATTCGGAACCAAGAAGCTGCTTCGGACTTATAGAGTACGATCCCAAAAAAGGTACCCACCAGTAAATAGCTAAAATTTCTCATAGGCTAAAAAATTAATGGGAACAATAAATGTATCATGACAAGACCTCCAACGAAAAACCCTAAAACAGCTACTAGAGAAGGAAGTTGAAGGTTGCTCAAACCTGAAATGGCATGTCCGGAGGTGCATCCGCCTGCATAACGCGCGCCGAAGCCCACCAAGAACCCGGCTACTAGTAAAATGACCCATGTAAAAGGATTGGAAAGGCTTTCCAGAGAAAATAACTCTGATGGCAAATAAGCCTTTCCCGCACTTGAGAAACCAAGTTCATTCAAGGTGGTAACCGAAGATTCTGAAATAGCAACTCCTCTGTTTTCAGATAATAGGTTTGCACCCAAAAATCCTCCAAAAACCACACCCAAAACCACCATCAAACTCCATATCTTGGATTTGACATCAGTTTTGAAGTAATCCACAAATCGCCCTGCACCACTTATGGAACACATCGTTTCCAAATTGGTTGACATGCCAAAGCGTTTGCCCATCAAAATCAATAGGGCCATTACAAGGACAATCAACGGTCCGGAAACGTACCATGGCCAGGGTTGCATTATAAGCTCCATTTAGAATAAAGTTTTTCCAAAGTAAACCACTTGAGCTGAAACCTCAGGTAACCAAAGTTACACAAGTGATTTCCTGGTTGTATCAGAAATGGATTTATAATCCAAAAAGCCTTAGTCCTCTACCTCGATGATCATTTCAATCTCCACAGCTATATTGCGCGGAAGCGAGCCCATTCCAACTGCAGCTCTGGCATGTTTTCCACGGTCACCGAAGACTTCAACCATCAAATCAGAAAAGCCATTGATGACCTCGGGGTGATTGCCAAATTCAGGTACGGCATTCACCATTCCCAATACTTTTACCACGCGTTTTACCTTGTTCAAATTACCCAATTCCGCTTTGAGAACCGTAAGTTGGTTAATTCCGGTAACCCGCGCTGCTTCATATCCTTGTTCCACAGTAAGGTCATCCCCTACTTTTCCCGTAATCAATTCCCCGTTAGCTTGGGTTGGCCCTTTTCCAGCCAAAAATAGTAGGTTCCCTGTCCGCACAACGTTAACATAATTTGCAACTGGGGAGGAAGGAGTACCAAGGGTTATGTCCAAATCCGCCAGTTTCGATTCTGGGTCATAATCACTGGCTACAACCTGATCAGCTGCCACCGGTTTTTGTTCCTCCTGGGGTTGTGGTGCTTCTTTGCATCCTACAAAGGCAATGGTCAATACAAATAGAAAGTACTTTTTCATTTTAGTCTGGTTTAAACGTTTTGGTGTTTCCCAAAGTTACGCATTGGCCAGAATCTCCTTAAGTCTCTCAGCAACAATTCTTTCCTGACCTGGCACCATCATCCACGTGGTAATCCCAATGGTTTCCTTATTGCCCACAGTGGCAATGGAAGGATGCCCTTCCTTCAGCTTTTTGCGAGCTTCTTCTGGGGTAATTTTGACTTTGTTTTGATCCCATGTGATTTTAAGTGATGGCACATGATTGGCGTGCGGTGGCACGTGAATCTCAGATTCTACCCCGTCAACCGAAGTTGCGCTATCGCTAATCAGCTGAATCTGATTCTCCCAAAGTTCCCATTCCTTTTTGTGGTCCTTATTCAGATACAGTTCCAGAGCTACCATCATTCCTAAAACTTCTTCCTTGTTCACTTTCATTCCCCTGGCAATGGTAGTTCCTCTAGGCGGGGTATGCAATCTTGCTGCTTTGATCAAATCTTTCCTGCCCAACAAAAGTCCAGCACTTTGAGGACCTCTTATACCTTTACCGCCTGAAAAGGCCACGAGGTCAAAACCTAGTTTGGTGAACTTAAAGAGATTTTCCACCGGAGGCACGTCTGCAGCACAATCAATAAAAGTTGGGATACCATGCTTTCTTCCGATGGCCACAAATTCCTCATAACCAACTTCCCCTTGATCCGTGTTGGCATTTAGAAACCAGAGCATCGCCGTTTTATCATTGATTTTCTTCTCCAGTTCTTTGGCAGTTTTGACCTTGACCAACTTAGCGCCAGTATTTAACAAGGCATGGGTATATCCAATATCGTGTGCCTCTTGGAGAATTACTTCATTCTTAAGTCCTGTGGTATCAGGTAATTGTGCGACTTTCTTTTGATCCATTCCGCAAATGACCCCTGCCAAACCAATGGTCATTGCACCAAAAGCTCCGGAAGATACTGTAGCATACTCACAATCCAAGAGATTGGCAATTCGCTCACCAACCTTATCGTGCAATTGATCTAAATCTACATATTCTGTTGTTCCAAATTTGATGGCTTCAACCACTTCTTTGGGCATCATGGAGCCGGTCATTGAAGTGTATGTCCCTGCGGCATTGATAAAAGTCCGTAGCCCCAGTTCTTTAAATAAATTCCTACCTACAGGTTTAGCCATATTGGCCCCAATAGTTTGAGGGGTCAATAATCCTGCCCCAGCCAAACCTCCAATTACGGGAAGGCTGGACAATGTTTTTAATAATTTTCGTCTGCTGATCATGATTCTGTTCTTAGTGTTAATCCAATGCGGCTATACAGTCTATTTCTACCAATGAGTTTCCTGGCACACCACCATAGGTTGCCACGGTTGTTCTCACAGGCGGGTTTTTCCCAAACCGACCTCTATATACCTCGTTCATTTTATGATAATCGGCCAAATCCGCGAGGTAAACATTTACTTTCAAAACTTTGTCCATCGAAGTTCCGTTCTTGACCAATTCTTTCTCTACTTCCTTGAGCACATGATCGGTATGGGCTTTGATATCCCCATCAAAATGAGCTCCTTTTCCTGCTACGTATAGCGTATTTCCATGTCTAACGGAGCCAGAAAACAGAGGTACGTCCTGGTCGTTAACAACATCTCCTACCACCTCTTTCACAGCCTTCTTTTCCTTTGCAAGCACGGATACAGTACCCGCACCAAAAAATGCGGCCACACCCAATCCTATGCGCTTTAACGATGATCTTCTATTTGTTACTTTTTTCATTTTATATGTTTTTGATTTTAGTTATTTACTGATTTACCACATGCGTTTCTTGAGCAACTCCTGAATCTGCTCTTTGGGAACAGGAAGCTCATCTATATGATCTTTAAGCCATCCTGAAAAGTCCTTCTCTATCTCGTCGGTCCATTTATTATCGATTTGTCCAGGGGTATATTTACCCTCTTTCAATCTGGAAATCCCAAACAAGTCACGGAGTCTTACCACTTCGGAAGTAACTACCACTTTTTCGGCCAAATGGGAGGGAACAAATACCACTCCTTCTTTCTTTGCCAAAACCACATCTCCCGGCAAAACCGTTGCCGCTCCCATACGGATGGGCTGATTGATGCCCAGCAGCATCACTTCGGTCAAAAATGACGGGTGCCAACCTCGTACAAATGCGTTAAAACCTTCAATCTCTGAGAGTCCTTCCATATCCCTGCTCGAAGCATTGAAAACCACTCCGGTCTTGGACTTTGCGTAAATGGAATTGCCCAAGTTGTCCCCAATCAAGGTTCCGTCCACTATTTTTCCAAAGGCATCGGCAACATAGACATCCCCTTCCGACAACATATCTATGGGCCAGGAATTGGTATTTCCAATCCTCCCCTCCTTGGTCCCGTTTTCTTTGATCACGGTTGCCACATCTGGGCGATTGGGCATGTATTGAACGGTAAGGGCTCTTCCCACCACCACCACGTCATCATGTAAGGGCTGCCATCCTCCCTCAAACTGATTGTGATATCCTTCATTTCTCAAAACGCCCCAGGCTTCTTCTATTGTCACATTTTTCATTCGCTCCAAAACATCATCGGCTACTTTAGGTCGTCCATCTACAAAACGTTCACCTTGCCATTGCGGAGTCAGAAAAAGAATCTGCTCTTTGGAGGTGGTCTGTCCTTGGACAGCTGCCTGGACCAGAATAAAGGTTATTAAACAAACTGTTCTACAGTACTTGATTAGGGTTGGTTTCATTTTTTCGATATTATTTTTCTTCTTGATTCTCATTTTTAAACGGGCTCTTTTCGCGCCACCAGGTTGCCAAAGAAGAACCTGAGATGTTCATCCAAGGACCAAAAATGGCCGGTGCCAAACCAATGGTGGCCACCTTGCCCATTTCCAGAGCAATTCCTGAGGCCAACCCTGCGTTCTGCATTCCTACTTCCAAGGCAATGGTCCTACAATCCTGTTCTTTCATTTTCAAAATTCTACAGCCCCAATAACCCATAAAATAGCCCGCCATGTTGTGGATGATAGCAGCAACTACCAAGAATATTCCAATGGATAGTAAACTATCCCTACCGGCCGCAGTTATGATTACGATAATAAAAGCAATTCCCGCCATGGAAACAATGGGCATGGCCTTATCCAACCATTTTGCCTTTCCATGGAAAAAGTGATTGAACAATAGTCCTACCGCGACAGGCAGAATCACAATTCTTACAATACTCAACATCATGCTCCAGAAATCAATAGGTACAAATTCACCGGCAAATACCTCCATCAATAATGGGGTCATAAGGGGAGCCAATAAGGTGGAAACTGCCGTTAGTGTAACCGAAAGCGCCAAATTGGCCTTGGCCAAATATGCCATGACATTGGATGCCAATCCACTTGGCGACGATCCCACCAATACTATTCCGGCCGCAATCTCAGGGGGAAAAGCAAACATTGTGGCAATGGCAAATCCCAAAACGGGCATTATTGTGAACTGACATACCAATCCTACCAATACGCCTTTGGGCATTTTTACCACTCCCATAAAATCCTTAAAACTCATGGCCGTTCCCATGCCAAACATAATAATCTGCAATAGCGGTACAATCAACGTCTTAAACTCGAATCCGCCAGCTTCCTGAAAATAAGATGGATAATACATGGCCAAGGTGACTGCCGCAAAAATTAAAATGGTATAGGAGAACCCCTTTAAAAAAGAATGCCCCCTTAATGCCAAGGCCAATAAGAGGAAAAAGAGGACCAAAGCAGGTCCTGAAAGTTGGGTATTCCCCGTTATCAAAAATGCAATTCCAGCGGCAAGACAGATGAGTCCAATCGCAAGTAGGATCTTATGTTGTTTTTTCATGTATATGTAGTTAGTTAGCTTTCCATTCTTCTTTGGATATTCCATTCATGTCCCAAACCACCTTCCCTTCGCGAAGGGTAAGTTCGCATTCAACACGATCGGAACCGGTAATCTTTTTTCCTCGAACATCCACAAACCCAAATTCTCCTTTTCTAATACTTATCACGGTAACATCCGCCACAGAACCCACGCTAAGATTACCCAAATCGGGTCTTTTAATAATGGTGGCCGGGTGATGCGTAACGGCATGCACAACTTCGTTGAGGGGCATTCCCATTGCCAAAAATTTGGACATGATATTACTTAAATCCTTCATTCCTGCATTCATACTTCCAGTATGCAAATCCGTACTGATCGAATTGGGTTTAAATCCTTGTTCCAAGGCGGGGATGGCTTGATCAAAAAGGAAGCTTCCGCCACCGTGACCCACATCGAAAATTATTCCTTTTTTCCGAGCCTCAATAACATAATCCCTAACTTTTCCGTTGTCATCAACTATGGCAGTTCGACCCCTCACATTGGCATAAGCATGAGTAAATATATCTCCAGCCCTAAGTTTTTCCAGAAAGAGAGTGTTCAAGGGAAGCTCAGGGTCGCTTCCTCCAAAATCAATCATCACAGGGATGTCAGCCAAGGTTCCAGCTTCTACGGTACGCTCGGTAGGAAGCCAGTTATATCCGCTATAATGGGCCAATTTGACACCGACAATATCTTCGGGGTATTGCTTCGCCAACATCGCAGTCAACTTTGGATCCATATCTGCAAGGTTTTGCTCCACTGCGCCACCTTTCATTCCAGAACCAATAATATTCAAAAATGCCAACACACGGGTTTTGGATCGGTCAATCACCTGTTCCTTGAATACCGTAAAGTTTCGCCAGCCAGCTCCACCCGCATCCGCAATAGTGGTTACCCCACTCCGGAACGTAAAACCATCCGGAGGTAAGGCAGAAAAGCTATTACTTAGATAGCCCATGGGTACGGTACCATAAAAGTTGTGGCTATGGATATCCAAAAATCCGGGGGATACTATCAATCCTTTGGCATCAACAACATTTTTTGCGCTTTTCTTGGGAATATTTGCAGCCACCTTGGCAATCTTTCCATCGCTTATGGCCACATCCATGGTTTGATCAATATTGTTTTTTGCATCGATCACATGACCGTTTTTAATCAGAATGTCGTAATCCTGAGCGTGGGTCTGCAATGTGGGAATAGCAAACACGCAACAAAACAATAGGCTGAGAATCGGATTTGCTTTCATAGTGTGTTCTATTTAATGGGTATGGTTGTTCTATTGGTTTTCATCTTGTGCTTCCAATTTTGATCGTACTGCCTGAACTTCTTCCTCGGAAATGGCACTTGCATCGTTTCCAAAGTTAGACCGGATATAGGTTAGGACTTCTGCTATATCTTCATCACTTAAGAAACTGTGTTGAGGCATTACCCCGTTATAAACAGTTCCATTAATCTCGATGCTACCGTCCATTCCATCCAAGGTGACTCCGATGAGACGTTCCTTATCTCCGGTTACCCATTCTGTATCTACTAATGGAGGGAACCTGCCTGTGGCACCACCACCATCCCTTTGATGACAGGCGCTGCAATAGGTATAATAAGTTTGAGCTCCTCCTGAAATAATTTCGTCCTTGGTCAGGTCATCTTCTATTTCATCCGGGGTTCTAATATGGGACAATTCCTTTCTTGCTTCCATTGCTGCCAAATCACTCTCACCAAAAGTTGCCTTGTCCCCTTCAAATACAATTTTCCAGATCTTTCCTTTTACAGAATCCGACAAAAACATAGATCCATCCGGGCCAAATGCTATTCCCATAGGTCTGAATTTTGCATCCCTAACACTTACTATGGGATCCACTTTGGCAAAACCATCCACAAAAACTTCCCATTCTCCAGAAGGCTCTCCATTCTTAAAAGGTACAAAACCTACAAAATATCCAGATTGCGGGTAGGGCGCCCTATTTGTGGATCCATGAAAAGCAATAAAAGCTCCGTTCTTATAGCGTTCGGGAAATTGATCGCCTTGATAAAAAACCAAATCGTTGGGAGCCCAATGTCCCGGAAAGCCAATTATGGGGTCATCGCACTCCTCGCATCTACCTACTATTTTACCATCCCCACCATATTCAGGGGCCAGTACTTTCTTCTCTTGCAGTTGATCATAATAGCAATAGGGCCATCCAAAATCAGAACCCTCCTCAACTCTTATAAACTCCTCGGACGGAAGCAAGGCACTCTGCCAGCCATTGAACTTATTAGGAAATAATCGCAATAAATCATCCCGTCCATGGACTACCACATACAGATTTCTGTCATCTGGGTTCCAATCCATTGCCACTACGCTGCGAATCCCAGTCGCAAATTTTTGTCCATCCTCCTGTGTCTGATTTAGCTTATTGGCATCAAATTTCCAAATACCCCCGTGCTTCTCCAAATCCGGACAAGGATCTTGCCCTGGTGCACCCGGGGTTCTTTTTGGGCTCTGGCAGGCATTGGAAGGAGCGCCAAAAGGAACGTACATATTGCCTTCGTCATCAAAAGCCAACGGTTTACCAATATGCTCATGTTTACCGTGTTCATGGTCGTCTGTGAGAACCACTTCCACCTCTCCTTCAGGAATCAAGCTTCCAGGTGTTAATTTATAGCGATAAACTACCAGTTCGGAACTAAAGTAGAGGTAGCCGTTATACACATGCATAGCGGTTGCATAGCTCCATTTTTGCTTTTTTCGGTAACCTCCAAACTTATGGACTTCTTCGGCTTTGCCGTCATTGTTTGGATCGTGCAGTACGGCAATTGCCGAATTTTCATTTGAATTGCGGAGTTTGGCATAAACCTGACCTTCCGGTGCCACTGCTAAATGCCTTACCCGTTCAGCAATACTATCCACCATGACGGTGGCCTTAAATCCTTCAGGTAAGAACAACCCTCCGTTGGGTTCCCCTGTATCTTTTTCACATCCTGATGCAATTATACCGAACGCTACACCGAACAGTATAACCTTAAACTGTAGACGAATGCCTTTCCCCATGTTTTTGCTGTAATAATGGTTGATTATTGAGCGAGGTTCTTCAAGAACCTTTTTAAGGTATAACTATATTCTGTACGTTACCAAAAAAGTAGACGAAGGACGCTATTGCACCTCTTTACGCCGATATTCTACTGATAATATGCATTTTACCCATAATTGACCAAACCAACCCTTTAGAATATCATGCTGACACGGCTATAAAATGATATTTTTTAAGCTTGTCACTACTACTATATTCCGTATCTTTTGATGCTTCGATTTGGTATCTATTTTTGACTATGGACAGAAGAAAATTCTTGGGCAAAAGCATGTTGGGAACCCTTGCTGGGACACTTGGTTTTGAGATTGTTTTTGCCAACAAACTTCCCTCCAATTACCTTCCTCTTTTCCTACAGGATCAGGACCCGTTCAAGCTTTTTGGCAAAGACAAGGAGATGGTAGTACTCAATAACAAACCTTGGAACATGGAAGCCCAAGCCCATCTTTTGAACGATAAGGTTACTCCTAACAAATACATGTTCATCCGAAACAACGGTATCATCCCAACAAACATAGATACCTCGCAATGGACCTTGACCATTGATGGAGAATCAGTACAAACCCAAAAGCAGTTTTCGTTACAAGATTTAAAAATCAAGTTTGGGCAACATACCTACCAATTGACCCTTGAGTGTGGTGGTAACGGACGCAGTGAGTTTGATCCTCCCGCCAAAGGAAACCAATGGACGATCGGAGCAGTTTCTTCTGCCCAATGGACCGGCGTTCGCTTACGCGATGTTTTGGAATCCGTGGGACTCAAGTCCGATGCGGTTTATATTGGTTATCATGCTGCGGACAACCATTTGAGTGGTGACCCAAACAAAGAACCTATTTCTAGGGGTGTACCCATTTCCAAGGCACTACAGGATGAAACTCTGCTCGCCTTTCAAATGAACGGGGAGGACATTCCTTTGGCCCATGGATACCCTTTGCGATTGGTTTGTGGAGGGTGGCCAGCTTCGGCCTCGGGAAAATGGGTCAACCGCATCAGTGTTCGAAACAAAGTACATGACGGAGCCAAAATGGGAGGCAGTTCATACCGAGTTCCTTGTGAAAATGTATCCCCAGGGACCAAGGTGGAGGATGAGAATATGTGCATTATTGAATCCATGCCCGTTAAATCCTTGATCACCTACCCCAAAAGTGGGGCCCTGATCAAAGCCAACAGAAAGCTGAATATCAATGGCCATGCTTGGGCAGGTGAGCTTCAAGTGACCCAAGTGGAGTATTCCATTGATTTTGGAAGTACCTGGGTAACATGTAAGTTGGAGCAGCCTGTCAATAGGTTGGCTTGGCAGCATTTTTCGGCCACTATCAGCTTTCCCAAAAAAGGATATTATGAAGTATGGGCCAAAGCCACCGACCAAAATGGAAAAAGTCAGCCCATGGTATTACCTGGTTGGAATCCCAAGGGTTATTTAAACAATGCCTGTCATCGAATTGCCATTAAAGTAGTATAGCATGAAAAGGGATTTTAACCATCAAGTGAAGCAGCTATCGCGAATTCTCTTTTCATTTTTACTCTTATTTATAGTGTTGTTTGCCGGCTTGTTTTATTGGGTCAATCGTTCCCCTGATACAATACAAGAGACCGAAGAGGTTATCCCGCTTGTTGCTGTGGATGATAGTATAGAAAATGGCATTCATTTAGCAACAGGATTTGTCGACGATGATGGCATGCAGGCGACCATTCAAAATTGCACCAATTGCCATTCGGCCAAATTGGTAACGCAGAACCGCATGAGCCGGGAAGGTTGGGAAGCCACCATTCGCTGGATGCAAGAAACCCAAAACTTATGGGATTTGGGGGATAATGAAGACCTCATCCTTACCTATTTGGCCAAAAACTATGCCCCGGATTCCAAAGGTCGGAGGCAAAATATCAACCAAACGGAATGGTACGAACTTGAGTAGATTTAGTCATGGAATATATTGAGGCTTTTACAAACAGCTTTTTAGGTACGGCACAATGGACTTGGAAGTCCATCCTATTTCAGGTGCCTTGGCATGCGAATTATTTTTGGGGGTTGATGATCATTTCCTTGGTGGTATGGGTATTGGAAATTCTATTTCCATGGCGAAAAGGACAATCGATTTTCCGAAAGGACTTCTGGCTGGATGGCTTTTATATGTTTTTCAACTTTTTCATCTTCGCCATAGTGGTGAGCGGGGCGTACAAGATTTTGGAAATCCTTTTTGGCAAGCTCGGAATTACTGCCAAAAGTCTTGCAGTGGTCAATTTTACGGCATGGCCCGTTTGGCTTCAGTTACTCATCTTTTTTATAGTCTTGGATTTTGTCCAATGGTTTACCCATGTCATGCTTCATCGGTTCCCAGTGCTGTGGAGGTTTCATCAGGTGCACCATAGCGTAAAGGAAATGGGCTTTGCTGCCCACTTGCGATACCATTGGATGGAAAATATTCTATACAAACCGTTAAAGACCTTTGGGGTAATGCTCTTGGGAGGCTTTGAACCAGAGCAAGCTTTTATCGTACACTTCGCGGCCATTGCCATCGGTCACCTGAACCATGCCAATATCAAAATTACCTATGGGCCACTAAAGTACATTTTCAATAATCCCGTAATGCATTTGTACCATCATTCCTATGTTCTGCCCAAAGGGAGTTATGGAATTAATTTTGGGATAAGCCTAAGCCTTTGGGACTATCTTTTTAAAACGAATTACATTCCAGGAGATAGCGGTACCATTGCACTGGGATATCCAGGCGATGAGCATATGCCCAAAGCTTTTTGGGGGCAACTTTTTTACGGTTTCGGAAAACCCAAATCAAAGGATGCTTAGTTTCCGAATCGTCCTACAGCACAGCTGATATATGATTTGGCTTTGAGTAAAACTCCATTGTCATCTTCCAAGACAGGATAGCCAAGGGTTCTTAATTTTTCCCTTAGTACTGCAGCTGTAGGCTCAGCACCGTAGCTTACCTTGACCATTCCAGAATCTGGATTCACCTGTACCTCCTTGACATCTTCCATGGCTTCCAGTTTAGATACTATGGTATTGGCACAACCTCCACATTTCAGGTTTTGCACTTGAAATTCAATTTTCATTTAATAAAATATTATGTCTGGGAGAAATTTCTTTTTATTCTGTTGTTGTCCAATCATCATATCCACCTGAGTAATCATAGATGGTTTGGAAATCCAACTCTTGTAAAATTCCAACTGCACGATTACTTCGTCCCCCCATCTTGCAATAAAGATAAATGGGAGCTTGTTTGTCCATTTGCGATATCTGCTCTTTGAAATTAGAAGCATTAACATTGATGTTAATTGCATCTCCAATATGACCTTTCGCATACTCTTCTGGGGTTCTAACGTCCACCAATTGAACGTCTTGGCCCAAAGCCTCAGCCTGCATGGTAGCCTTGTCAATTTTCTTTATTGAGGTTTTCTTCTGTGGCTGACAAGAAAAGCACAATAGGCAACAAACAATTGACGCTAGGTACCGCAAGCTATTTTTCATTTGATATTATTTCAAGGTAGTGGGACACACATAGTCGGTGACGGGAATTCCCGCTTCTTTTATGGCCTTAAATCCACCGGCAACATCCACTAAATTATGAATTCCTCGACTCTTGAGAATGGATGCCGCAATCATACTCCGATAACCTCCTGCACAATGCACATAAAAGGTTTCCTCTGAAGGAAATTCAGCCAAATGATCGTTAAGAAAATCCAAGGGAGTCAAAGCAGCATCTTCTACATGCTCTGCCACAAATTCTGACTCCTTCCGAACATCAAAAACTGGAACTTTTTGCTCCAATCGTTGTTTAAAAGTAGTCGCGTCAACACTCTCAACGGAATCCAATTCCATACCAGCATTTTGCCAAGCTTCCACCCCGCCCTTTAAGTAACCTAAAGTACCATCGAACCCAACCCTGGACAATCTTGTAATGGTTTCTTCTTCCTTGCCTTCTGGGGCAATTAAAAGAATGGGTTGTTTTACATCAGCTATGAGCGCTCCTACCCAAGGCGCAAAACTACCACTCAGTCCAATAAAAATTGAACGTGGTACATGTCCCTTAGCAAAGTCGTCTTGATGACGTACATCCAACAGCACTGCTCCAGTATCATTGGCAGCTGTTTCAAAAGCATCTGGGCTTAGCCCTTGGGTTCCACGTTCCAAAACCACATCTATATCCTCATACCCTTCTTTGTTCATTTTTACATTTAATGGAAAGTACTGCGGTGGGGGTAATAGCCCATCTGTCACTTCGGAAATAAATTCTTCCCTTGTCATATTGGCCCTAAGGGCATAATTCATTTTTTTCTGATTCCCTAAGGTGTCCACTGTCTCTTTCATCATATTTTTTCCACAGGCAGACCCAGCTCCATGGGCAGGATAAACAATGATATCATCCGCCAAGGGCATAATTTTTGTCCGCAAACTGTCATAGAGGGTACCCGCCAGTTCTTCCTTTGTCATGTCCGCAGCTTTCTGAGCCAAATCCGGTCTGCCAACATCCCCTAAAAACAGGGTGTCACCACTAAAAATAGCATGGTCTTTTCCGGTTTCATCCTTGAGCAAAAAGGTGGTGCTTTCCATGGTGTGTCCCGGAGTGTGAAGCACTTTTATGATAAGCTTCCCCAACTGGAATTCCTGACCATCCTTGGCAATAATGGCCTCAAATGACGGGTTGGCCATAGGGCCATAAACTATGGGGGCACCTGTTTCCTTGGATAAGGTAAGGTGGCCACTCACAAAATCGGCATGAAAATGCGTCTCTAGAATATACTTGATCTCGGCTTGGTCTTCCTTAGCCCTTTTGAGGTAGGGCTCCACTTCCCTTAAGGGATCTATAATAGCTACTTCACCTTCACTTTCTACATAATAAGCCCCCTGGGCCAAGCATCCTGTATATATCTGTTCTATTTTCATGATTTTGAAATTTTGTTCAAAAATAACTTCATTGCATCAACCCTACAGTGACCAAAGTTACAAAGCTTAGGTTTTAGATTGCAGGGATATTTTTTCCTGGATTTTACTGCGCTTCTTTTGATTGGAGCAGTACTCCACGGCCTCCAAGATTTTTACAAAAAGGTTTTCTTTCCCGATGATATCAATCAAACCACTGCTCTTAAAGATATCCCTTGTGGGACCAATTGCTCCGGAAATAAAAAACTGGATTCCTTTTTTCCGAAGATCCTTGACGATTCGCTCCAGCATGGCCGCTCCGCTACTATCGATATAATTTATGGCCTCCGCATTGAGAATTACAAATTTTAGCTGACTTCCTTTCAAGCCAACCTGTTTGTAAAGCTGTCTTTTAAAATAATCCCTATTCCCAAAATACAATTGCGCATCAAATCTTAAAATCAACTTATCTGGATCTACCTCCACTTCTTCAGAAAAGCGATCAATATTTTTGAAGTAGTCCGTGTCCTTAATTCTGCCCAAAATGGCAATATGGGGATGCGAAGTCCTATACACCAACAAAAACAAGGAAAGTAAAACCCCCAATAAAATGCCCTCAATGAGACCTATAAAAAGCGTCATTGCAAATGTTATGAGCAATAAGAAAAATTCATCCTTTCTATTTCTCCAAAGGGCCAAGGGATATTTTAAATCTACAAGCCCAAACACAGATACCATAATGATGGCGCCTAAGACCGCCGTTGGCAAATTGTAAAACAAGGGAGTCAGGAAGAGTAATGTCCCAGCAATAAAGAGGGCACTGAACACCAAGGACATTCCAGTCCTGGCACCCGTATTTTCATTGACCGCTGTTCTTGAAAAGCTTCCAGAGACCGGTAAGGATTGAAAAAAAGAGCCCAATAGATTGGATAGCCCCAAGGCCCTTAATTCTTGATTGGCATCCAGTTCATATTCCGGATGACGCTCTTCCAAAGTTTTAGCAATTGCAATGGCTTCCATAAATCCATAGAGTGCCACAGTAATGGCCAGGGGCAGTATTTCTCCAAACTCAATCAGCTGAACATTGGGAAATTGAAACCCGGGCAGACCTTCTGGAATGGCTCCTACTAAGGGAACACCTCTATTTTCCAAGCCAAAAAGGGTAACGGCCAAAATCCCGAGTATAACGATGAGCAGGGCGATTGGCAACTTTTTTCCCACTTTTCCCAAAAGCAGGATTATGGCTATGGCCACCAAACCCACCATAAGGGCATAGGTATTGGCATAGGACAAGCTGTTGAAAATATTCTGTAGCAACTCATGAATTTTGCTCGATTGTGGGAATTGAGTGCCCAGAATATGTTTCAATTGCCCTAGACCAATCAAAATGGCAGCTGCGGAAGTAAACCCACTGATTACCGGTTTTGATAGAAAATTAACGAAGAATCCCATTCTAAAGAATCCAAGTAAAATCTGTAGTCCCCCTACAACCATGGTCAAAAAAAGGACCGCAGCTATATAATCCTCCAAAGAAGCCAAATGCAAGGCCCCGATTCCAGCGGCCACTAATAGGGAATCCATTGCAACAGGCCCAACTGCCAACTGCCTGGAAGTACCTGTTATTGCGTAAACAAGTTGTGGCACCAGGGCAGCGTATAATCCATAAATGGGAGGTAATCCAGCAATCATGGCATAAGCCATGCCTTGGGGCACCAACATAACCCCTAAACTTGCGCCTGCAAACAAATCACTCACCAAGGCCGTACGATCGTACTTTTTTATCCAGGACAAAATGGGAAAATACCGTGCTAACATTTAGTGGCTTTGGGCAAATGTAAGGTAGTTCATTCTGATTTTCGGTAACCTAAGACACAAACCTAAAGGTCTATAAGTTCTATATAGTTTCTATGTAAAATCAGTTTCTGCATCTTTTCCAGCTTCTTTAGCAGCCTGGAAACCACAACTCTAGACGTATGTAGATCGTATGCAATTTCTTGGTGGGTGCTCCTAATGTATTTATCATTGGTAACCTCGGATTTCTTTACAAGGTAGTCCACCAATCTCTGGTCCAAATTCTTAAATGCTATGCTATCCACGGTCTGCATCAACTCGTTCAATCGGCTGTGGTAACTGTCAAAAACGTAATTTCTCCATCCCCTGTACTTTGCCAGCCATTCTTCCATTTTTTGCACGGGAACCATAATCATTTTGGCTTCGGTTTCCGTAATGGCCCTGATCTCACTTTTGGTCTGTCCCAAACAGCAAGCCATGGTAACCGAACAGGTCTCACCTTGCTCCAAATAATACAAAAGCAGTTCGTCCCCTTCATCATCCTCCCTAAGAATTTTTATTGCTCCTGATAACAACAAAGGCATGCTTCTTACATAATTGCCAATATCCATCAACATTTCCCCTGCCGGATATTCCACAAGCTTGCCCACACTCCTAATTTCTTCCAACAACGGCTGCTCAAAATGATTCCCGAAGATGTTGTACAGTTCAGTCTCCATGGTACAGAATTACTTCTTAAAAGTAGTCATTTAACTTCGTAAATTCCCAGGTTATTTCTGTACGATTTTGAACATGCCAGGGCCTTTCATTGGACGTTTGGAATAGCCAAATTGATGATAGAACGAAGCAACTCCCTGTGCAGCCATAAGCCCCACAAAGGCATATTGGGAGATGGTTTGATTTAGGTACTTTTCGATTTCCTGCATTATCATTCTACCTATACCCTTCCCTTTAAATTCAGGATGAACAATTACATCCTGAACGTAAAAATAGATGGCTCCATCTCCCACTACCCTTCCCATTCCAACCGGCTGATCGTTGTAGCACGCACAGACCGAGAACAAATCGTTTTTCATTGCCCGTTCCACTTGGTTGTCCTCCAGTTTTTCCCATTCGGTTGTTGCTCTCAACTGTTGATAATGCCTTAAGGTCAATGGTATAAACTGCAGCTGTGACTTGTCCACTTTTATAACTATTTATAAATCAAAATACAACCAAAAGCTTTCCTTAGTTATGTAAATCCCCAATTTTCTGACCCAAGTTGATGCTGATACCTCCCAGTTTCCCTTTTTCGAACAATAGAAGCACCGTTGAGCCACCATACGCAAAGTGACCCAGCTTGTCTCCTTTATATACCTGCACCGGAGCTGTAGACTTTATGTTCTTAAACTTTTCTTCAAACACAACCGATCCAATGGTTTGGAGTCCGATGGGAATCATGGCAATGTGACCAAATTCCTTGGTGTCAATAATGTAATATCCATGTTTGAAATTTTGGAAAACACTGTAATCTTTATTGTAGGCGACATTACCATCATTGATGATGTCCAAAATATCGGGCATTCCAAAAAGTCTATCCCCAACTTCTTCGTTGGATTCCACCATAATCCCAGATATGGGTGCATGAAAATGGTGATAATTGGTAGGTAACAGAAATACGGCCATGGCCTTTCCTCCAACAAATTTTTCAGCAAATTTTGAATTTCCAAGGAGCTCCTTCAAACTTAAGGTCATTCCTGCCTTGGTGGGCAGTTTGGAATCCATTTGGACGTCATTATTGATCATATTGATCACCCCATCTGCCGGGGAAACCAAAACCGAATTGTCATCAATGGCGGTAATGGGCCTTGCTCCCGGTTTTAAATCGCGGGTGAAAAAGTGGTTAAAAGAGGTAAATCCGCCTTCTGGATACACAAAATCCTCATGACCTAAATTGGGGTTGGATAACCATTTATCCACCTTCTTAGTGGAGGCCTCGCTATCCATAAATTTTCCTCGTTCCTCCACAAAATCCAAAGACCAACTTAGACCTGGTTCTTCCAAAATAAACTGCATTCCATCTGGATTTTTGTAGTACAGAAACGAGAATTCAATGATTCGGTCCAAACCATCATCCGTCATGGGAAGAAAATAGAACCACTCGTTCAAAAAGGCATATAGGTCTTCCACATCCTTGCCCTTCCATGGATTGGTAGAACCATCAGGCAGAGGGTGGACATTCTTGAACATTTTGTCCACAGTTTGCTTAAAATCCTTGTCAGTTGTATACAGTTGTTTCAACTCACTTACAGGTTTACAGTCTTCTTGGGCCCATAGTCCAGTTTGGAGACCCACAAATAAAAACAGGAATACAAGATTCCAATGCACTTGCTTTTTCATAGTTGCATTCATTTAGATTACTAATTAAAATTGCGGGGGAACTAAAGGTTTCTTTTAAGGTACCTTTCTTTGATAATATTTATATGCCGGAGTTCGTGACCGGCTATGTGATAGGCCAAGGCCCTGACAGTTCTCTTGTTGATAATACTGCCGTCATGATCAATTCCAGCACCTCCTCTAAGGAAGCTACCTTCTGGTAGATTCAGAAAAAGTGAAATCGTTGCTTTTCTCACGGTTTCGTATTCCTGAAAGATATCATCCAGACTTCTGGAATTGGCATTGGAACAACTCGCATACGCATCTTGGTCAAATCCATGTAGCGGTGTGGAATCGTTACGGGCGTATCTCAATGCCCTATAGGCAAAAATACGCTCGTCATCAATCAAATGTACCAAGATTTCCTTGATGGTCCATTTACCCTTGGCATATCGATAGCTCATTTGGTCTTCGGTCAAATCCAATACCAACTTTTTAAGATTTAGAAAATTGGTCCATAAGTGTTCCAATACTTTTCCATCATCTTTCATCAAATCCATATAGATGCTGGAGTAAGCTGGATATTCTGTGGGTTGTGGTTTATCTATTCTTCTTTTCACCATGGCTACTTATTTGAAATTCTTGGCCCATCCTTTGGCCCAGTTGCCCAAAGGTTCAATGAGTTCGTACAATTCCTTTCCGTGCTGGGTCAACGCATACCCTTCTACTGTTCTAACAATGAGATGGGAATCCCTTAATTCTTTTAAGCGCTTATTTAAAGTGGTTGGGGAAATGGTCTCACAATATTCCTGCAACCTTCTAAAGGTACTAGGGCCCTTATAGAGGTGCCAAACGATACCCATGGCCCAACTGCGGCCCAATAGATCTAAGAGCGCCATAACCGGCGCCCCGGATTTTGATCCCCTAACGGGTTTCCCTGGAATAGGTAATGCCATACATATTCTGTTTTGCTACATTATTTATAGCAAAGCTACACATTGCGTAGCGTCTTACCAAAATTTTTGATCTATGTTTCGAGTTTCAACTAACGTAAACCAACAAAATGGCAGACAGAACTTGCTTAACCTTAAAACTTCAGTGGTTTTCCCTTGATTTCGTCGGAATTGATCGGAACATCCAATATGTCAAGAATTGTAGGTGCAATTTGGTTGGTATACCATTGTTCCTCCCTCTTCATTTCTCCCAAAGCGGGAATCCCTTTGCCGAAAACCACCAACCAAACTTGGTCGGTACCTTTTATATTGGACCCGTGGCTTGTCCAAGTATCCAAGGGTTGGGTGCCCCTACCATGGTCCGTTGAAATAAGAAATACGGTTTGATCTTTATAAAATTCATCTTGTTGGGTAAACTCCCAGATTTCTTTGATCAATCCATCTGTATTGTTCGCTGCTTTTAGATACGCCTGATAGTCTCCTTCATGTGCAAAATCATCTGTCTCCCCATAAGCAATGTACACCAGTTTTGGATGCTTCTTTTTCATGTGTTCCAAGGCAAAATGGTGGGTAAAAGCATCTAATCGTACAGAACCCCATGGGCTGGGAATCTGCTCTTGCAACTTATTCAGAAACTGCTCCCTTGAATTTGGATTTTTGGTGGCGGATTCAAATCCGGCGTTAACCGGAACCCCGGAACGCTCTTCGTTAACAATGAATGGGAAAACATCCCAACTGCCAAAAGCAGCCACCTTGCCTTTACCCGTTTCGGTTTGATTGTAGCGTTCCAAAACCGTGGTATTGGGGTTATTGAATTTGTCATTGCTGGTGATTCGGGCATCATCAGCGGCGCCAGTCAAAATTTCGTTATAGCCAGGATAGGAGAACCACATTGCATTGGTCAGGTTCATCTTACTACCCACCGAGCGATTGCCGTGCAGTTGCCCCATGGAGGTCACTTTACTCCAAAAAAATGGCATAAGGGCTTTCCTTCTTTCAGTTGCTGTTGCCCTCCAAAAAGAATTTTTGAGCTGGGTCGTATCGTGCACATATTCCTTGTTGGCAATCAATAGGGAATCCGCTCCCGTGAAGAGTTCCTGCCAGCGTAATCCATCCAATGTAATCAAGACCACCTTTGGCGGTTCATTGTTCTGGGCGAAAACCCAAATCGAACTAAAAGCAAAAATGGCAAGACATAGGTTTCTGGATAGATTTTTCATCGTATTAGAGGGTTGGTTATAGCATGCAAGGTATAGAACAAAATCCGTTTCCGGCTTGCCTAGTCCTATTTGTTAGGCCTAAACGTTGGGAGTAATGAGCTTAGGACTTAAAATCCCAGTGTACGATCTTTTGGTCATACATTGCGTCCAGACCCATCTGCACGCAAACAGCAGCATTGGCTCCGGTGGTTATGTCCGATATAGGTTTTTTATTGGTAAGGATACTGTCCCTAAAATCTATCAGCGCCTGTTTGCTTGGATCTAAGTGTTCCGCCTTGATAGGTATTCCCTTTCCTTCCTCCCAGTTCACTGTCGCTCCAGATACTCCATCCACTTCACCTAGCTCTCTCTTGTATCCTTTTTCTGGATAGAACCACGCCTTTGTATAGCCCAAAACTATACTTCCTTTATCTCCCATGACCTTAATTTGGTAATCTCCCATGGCATTGCCCGTCAAACAGGTAAAAGTAGCTTTGGCACCACTTGGATAACTATAGATCAATTGGATGTTGTCATAAGTTTCCCGACCGTCCTTCCAATAATCAATGCCACCAACACCCATTACTTGTTCTGGGGTATCTTCCAGCACCCAATTGACAAAATCTATTTGATGGGAACAAAGTTCAGCCACTAATCCGCCGGAATATTCCCGGTACATTCTCCAATTGATAGCGCGTTCCCATTTGGGATCTGGAACCGGACGTCTCCAATCTCCGTTTCGGTTCCACTGACAATCAAAAGCAATGACTTTTCCAATCTTACCCTGTTTGATCAAATCCACCACATGGGTGTATAATCTTGAGCTATGGTATTGATGGCCTGTTTGAAAAATAGCTTTTGAATTGTTTGCTTTATGAATCAGATTTCGAATACCATCATATCCTTTGGCCAGGGTCTTTTCGCAATACACGTGTTTTCCGGCATCCAACGCATCCATGGCAATTCTGGAATGTTCATTGAAGGGTACCGCCACCAAAACGGCATCCACATTTTTATTGTCCAAAAGCTTCCTATAGTCGGAATATCCTTTGGCCTTTCCACCGGCCTTGGTCAATCCATTTTCCAGTCGAAATGGAAGTACGTCACAACATGCGGTCACCTCCAACCCTTGAATATCTTGAATAATAGGGCTCAATCCAGCCCCCCTATCTCCCGTGCCGATCACACCTATACCAATATTCTTTTCCTTCTTCCCAAGTACATTGGCCCCCCAGATCGGGTTAGCTGCAGTAATAGCAGTTGCGGCCAAACCACTTTTTGCGACAAACTCCCTTCGCTTCATTATATTTTGGTTTCTTATAATTTAGGTTCCCACCCTTTTTCATATTCGCGCGCCCAGTTTTTCATGGCGGCTTCACTATTTAACACTTTCCCAGTATTCGTGTCTATTTTTAAGGTATGACCTACATCTTGGGCCATATTACCCAAATGACAGAGCATGGTCGATATACTTGCATCAGCTATTGGAGCATGCATTGCCTTGTCCTCTCTAATAGCGTCAAAAAAGTTACCTACGTGATCTACATCCAACCCACCAATGCCTTGGGTATTGGTGGTGGCACTTGCTGTTCTTTCAAACTCTAATTTAATAGGGTTTCCTGCAAGGTCGTACAATTTATAAAAGTTTCTGCTTAATTCAATGCTTCCCTTGCTTCCATAAATGGTAATTCCCCGTCCTGGGCGTTCTGGTTTCATAACTCCTCGGCTGTGTCCTGTCCAAGTGATGAATTTGTCACCCTTAAACCCATAGGTCACTTGTTGGTTGTCCACAAATTCCCAGTCGTCATCATAGGTATATTTCCCACCAAAGGACGTAACGGTCTGCGGTAAATCGACGCCCAATGCCCATCTACAGATATCTATCTCATGGGTTCCATTGTTATGAATTTCCCCAGTCCCCCAAGTCCTGAACCAATGCCAGTTGTAGGGATGCACATTATCTTTATACGCCGTTCTTGGAGCTGGTCCCTGCCAAAGATCCCAATCCAAGGTTTTGGGAACATCTATAAGGTTTCCTTTACCAATGGACCCCCTATTATTGGAATAATAGGCTTCTCCTTTATAAACATCCCCAATTATTCCTTCTTTAATTTCCTTTACTGCCAATTGTGAAGTCTTGGCGGAACGCTGTTGATTCCCCATTTGTACCTTTTTGTTGTACTTCTTTTGGGCAGCTACCAATAAAGTGTTCTCGTGGGCATTGTGGCTACATGGTTTTTCTACATATACATGTTTTCCTGCCTGCATGGCCATGATGGCCATAGGTGCATGCCAATGCTCTGGAGTGGCAATAAAAACAGCATCCACATCCTTATCTTCAAGGATTTTTCTAAAATCTTTCTCTACCTTGGGCACATATCCAATGTTTTTCTGGCACCAAGCATTGTGCTCCTCAATGATCAAATCGTCCACATCACAGTTGTAAAGTACCCTGGCATTTGGAAAAGCACTGATTGCCTTTACGTGGGCCTTTGCCCTACTTCTTACCCCAATAACCGCACAATTGATACGATCATTGGAACCCAATATGTTGGTGTATCCCATTTTGGGAAGAACTAATCCCCCCATGGTCAATGCAGCGGTTCCCGCTGTTGTTTTTTTGATGAAATTTCGTCTTGTTCCCATGGCCTTAATCTTGTATAATTGATTTTATCTTGATGTTTCTGAAGCTTACCAAATCTCCATGATCTTGTAGCAATATGTGTCCCTTGTCCGATTCTCCAAAATTGGGCCACTTCTCATATTTGCTTTCGGATACCAGTTTGCGATAGTCATCGCTTTTCCTTTCGTATTCCAAAACCTTTACTCCATTGAGCCTATGCTCCACGTGATTGTTTTTTGAAATGATATGTGCCGTGTTCCATTCCCCAATGGGGTTCGCTGGTTTATTCATATCGGCCTGAATCAAATCGTAAAGTGAGGCAAGTGTCCGGCTGCCTTCGTGATTCCCCAATTTCGCATCTGGGTGACGGGCATCATCCAAAATTTGATATTCCAAACCAATGGAAGACCCAGGGCCCTTGTTCAAGTCGGTATCCACATAATATTTGATACCGCTATTGGCACCTTCGGTTATTCTAAAGTCCACCTTTAGCTCAAAGTCTCTATAGGTATCCAACGTAACTATGTCTCCACCTGCAGTAGATTCGGCACCGCCGGAAGCCAAGACAGAAAGTACTCCATCTTCAATGGTCCAACCTTGTTCTGGAAAGTTATCCAATCTGGCACCACGCCATCCATTAGTGGTTTCACCATCCCATAATAGCTGCCATCCCCTTTTATTCTCGTCAAGAGTAAGTTGATTTTTGGTTAGGATCGGCTGTATCGGTGTTGGCTTGGCATACTTTGACAAACTATCAGTCAAAATTTTAATGTTTTTCCATATCACTTCCGTCCCTGCTTCTTTATCCTTTCCAATACTGTGCACTTGCAATGCAATGAATCCTTCGGCTGTTTTGTCATCAATTAAGTGTGCTGCCGGAACTCCATTGATCCAAGTTTTTAAGGTGTCCCCAATAGCCTCAATCCGATAATGGTTCCAATCATTTTGTTTGAATGCCGCTTGGGCCTCCGGATTATTTTCCAATGGATTTAGCCATCCTCTTCTCCCTTCATCATATATTCCAGCACTCCAAGCCCGGTCAGATGGATCTATTTCAATTTGATACCCATGAACACGCCCATCCAAATAGTATGGAAGGCTGTTGCTCCGAATCTGGATGCCTGAGTTCATGGTTGAGTCCACTAAATACTCCAACTCCAGAATAAAGTCACCATACAATTTATCCGTGGTCATAAATGAATTGGGGGTATCGTGTTTCGTAATACCCACAATACTTCCGTCCCTTACTTCATAGGTAGCCACACCTCCTTTTTGGTTCCATCCGTTTAAGGTTTCACCATCAAAAAGATACGTCCATGGCGTATCATCCTTTTCCGAGCATCCCGTAAAACAAAGGCCCAGGAGTGCAAAAGCCGCAATTAGATTGATTTTGATTTTTCCCATTTCAACAGATTTAAGGTTTTTGATTGTTCTTTTATTTTTTATTTCTGATTTGCTGTTTGTTCAACTACCGACTTTGCATTGTTCCTTTCAAAATCAAAGTAGGATTTGGCGTTGTTGTAGCTGATATCTTGGATCATCTTGCCCACAAAAGGAATGTCATTTGGCACCAAGCCTTTTTTAATATCATTCCCAAAAATGTTGCAAAGCAATCTTCTAAAGTATTCATGTCTTGGAAAGGATAGGAAACTTCGGGAATCTGTCAGCATTCCAACAAAACAGCTCAACAGTCCCATATTGGATAAGGTGTTGATTTGCTTTTCCATGCCATCCAATTGGTCCGTATACCACCAGGCCGACCCAAACTGCACCTTGCCCTTGATAGACCCATCATTAAAATTCCCGGCCATGGTTGCAAATACCTCGTTTTGCGATGGATTTAAATTATAAAGGATCGTCTTTGCCAACTGATCGGTCTTGTCCAGTTCGTTCAAAAATTTGGACATAGACTGCGCTTGCTGAAAATCCCCAATAGAATCAAAACCGGTATCCGGGCCTAATGTGCCCAACATGCGTTCGTTAGTATTCCGTAGCGCGCCCAAATGAAATTGTTGGGTCCATCCATATTTATGGTATTCCTTGCAAAGATGAAGTAGCGTTTCAAATTTGAAATATTGGATTTCTTGAATCTCAAGAGCTTTTCCAGCCAACACTTTTTTAAAGAGCGTTTCAACATCAAAAGTTCCTGGTTCAAAAAAGTACAGTTGATCCAAGCCGTGATCGGATAAACGGCTTCCCGCTTGATGAAAAAAAGCAATCCTATTTCTTAAAGCATCTAGATAATCTTGATAGTTGGCAATGGAAATCCCTGTGACGTCGGCCAAACGTTCAATATAGTCCATCACAGTTTTCACATCTTCAACCGCATATGCCTTGTCCGGCCTAAAAGCAGGTAACATTTGTAGTCCCAAGTTGCTTTGTCCAGCGCTTAAGTGGTGCTCCAAGCTATCCAAAGGATCATCAGTGGTACAAAGCAGTTCCACCTTCATCTGTTGTAAAAGACCCAAGGTGCTATGACTTCTTTCTTGTAGTTTATCGGAGGTTTTCTGGTAGATTTCTTTTCCGTTATTTGGCGTCAACAACTGGTCTATGCCAAAATACCGTTGCAATTCCAAATGGGTCCAATGATACAGTGGATTCCGAAGCGTATGGGGAACTGTCTCTGCCCATTTCAGAAACTTATCTTGATCGGAGGCAGTTCCGGTAATGTACTTTTCATCAATCCCCAAGGCACGCATGGCCCTCCATTTGTAGTGATCTCCGTGCAGCCAGACTTCTGTGATATTTGCAAACTGATGATTGGAGGCAATTTCCGCTGGAGGTAAATGATTGTGGTAATCAATGATTGGCATCTCCTTGGCATAGCCATGGTAAAGTTCTTGTGCAAACTTCGTTTCCAACAAAAAGTTTTCCGTAATGAATTTCATAGCTCCATGGATTTTTCAATACCCAACATCAATCCTCTTAATTCGGCCAATCCCCTTAAACGACCAATAGCCGAATACCCTGGATTGGTCTTTTTGGACAGATCATCCAACATTTGATGCCCATGATCGGGCCGCATGGGCAATCTGCAATCTTTTCTTCCGCTTTTTAGGCGCTTGGCACGTTCCATCAACAAAGATTTCATAACGCCGTACATATCCACATCTCCATCCAAATGGTCTGCTTCAAAAAAGTTCCCGGCTGCATCTCGTCTGGTGCTTCGCAGGTGGACAAAGTTTATTCGATGCCCCAATCTATCCACCATCCCGGCCAAGTCATTATCAGACCGAACCCCATAAGATCCAGTGCAAAAACACAGTCCATTGTTGGGACTTTCATAGGCTCCCAATAATTGCTTTGCATCTGTTTCCGTGCTCACCACGCGGGGCAATCCAAAAATGGGAAAAGGTGGATCATCTGGGTGAATGGCCAACAGTACTCCAGAGTCTTCCGCAACTGGAGCAATCTCCTTAATAAACGCGTAAAGGTTTTCCCTCAATTCCTTATCTCCAATACCTTTATAGGTATCCAATACCTGCTGAAATTGATTTACGGTATAACCCTCTTCTGCGCCCGGTAGTCCGGCAATTATATTTCGGGTGAGCTTGGTTTTTTGTTCCTCATCCATTTGATCAAATACCTTTCGAGCTTTATCTTTTTCCGCTCCGGAATAAGATTCGTTCGCCTCTGGTCTCTTCAAGATAAAAAGTTCAAAAGCTGCCAATTCTGCTGCATCATATCGCAAGGCTTTGGAACCATCTGGCATTGCGTATGCAAGGTCGGTCCGAGTCCAGTCCAACACGGGCATAAAGTTGTAGCAAACCGTATCAATACCGCATTCCCCCAAGTTTCGGATACTTTGCTGATAATTGGAAATGTACTCCTTGTAAGCGCCTGTATGCTTTTTAATGTCCTCATGGACGGGAATACTTTCCACCACAGACCAAGTGAGGCCTTTTTCCTCAATCTCATTTTTTCTTTGGGAAATTTCTTCTTTGGACCAGACTTCCCCATTCGGAATATGATGCAGGGCCGAAACAATGCCTGTTGCTCCCGCCATGGCAATATCATCTAAGGAAACCGGGTCATTGGGACCGTACCAGCGCCAAGTCTGCTCTAACCCTAAATGTTTTGTTGTTTGCATAAATCCTATCGTTTAAACTCCGCTAAAAGCACTAAATCCGCCATCTATTGGCACCGTAATCCCCGTCACAAATTTGGATTGATTACTGGTAAGCCATAAGGTGGTTCCTACCAAATCCTCCGGTTCCCCAAAACGATTCATGGGGGTGTGTTCCAGAATGGTCTGTCCCCTGGGAGTCAGGTTCCCATCGGTTTGGGTCAGTAAGGTTCGGTTCTGTTCTGTTAGAAAAAAGCCGGGGGCCAATGCATTTACGCGAATGCCAACCGGGGCAAAATGCACGGCTAACCACTGGGTAAAATTGCTCACTGCTGCCTTCGCCCCACTGTAAGCAGGAATTTTGGTCAATGGCCTATAGGCGTTCATGGAGGAAACATTCAAAATAGAACATCCTTCCCTGTCCACCATGTCTTTTGCGAAAATTTGAGTGGGTAATAGCGTTCCAATAAAGTTTAGGTTGAACACAAACTGGATTCCCTCTGGATCAAGATTGAAAAAAGTCATTAAATCCTCATCGGCCTGAAGGTCCTCAGGAAATAAATGGGTTTTACTGGTGGTTCCCTTGGGATGGTTTCCGCCGGCTCCATTGATTAAGATATCGCAGGGTCCCAGTTTCTGATTTACTTCAGTATGGGCCAACTCCAAGCTGTCCTTTTGTAGTACGTTGGCCTTTACGCCAATAGCTTGCCCTCCTTTTTTAATAATGTTGCTGGCAATTTGGTCTGCTGCATCTTGGTTTAAGTCCAACACCGCCACTTTGGCGCCTTGCTCTGCCAAGTAATCCGCCAAAGTGCTGCACAGCACGCCACCACCTCCGGTCACGACTGCTACTTTCCCCTTTAAATCTTCGTATTTCGGAATGGTCATTTGCAATTTTATATTATTCTGTGTACTTTTTACACAGATAAAGATATGCATTTTTTTATAAGCACAAAAATTCTACTTTAGCATTCTACCCATGAGTACACAGAAAGACCTCCAAAACATCCAAGTTAGACCGGACTCCTTTGAGTGTTCAATTACTGCGGACATTACCGTTTTTGGGTATGTGGACAACAAGTTGAAGGTCCTACTCCTTAAAAAAACCGTTGGGGATTTTAAGAATCATTGGATGGTCCCCGGCGGGGTCATGGAGACCCACGAAACGGTGGAGGACTGCGCTGCCAAAGTCCTATTTGCGCTCACAGGTTTCAAGGACATTCACTTTGAACAGGTAAAAACCTATAGCTCGCTGGACAGACACCCTTTAAAAAGGGTAATCACAGTTTGCTTTTATGCCTTGGTAAAACCTGAAAACCATCCTCTGACATTGCGTAGCGATGTGCAACAAATCCATTGGTTTGATGTGGACGAGCTTCCTGACCAATTGGGTTTTGACCACGAGCAATTGATCAAGGATGCTTATTTGTTTGTACAGACCAATCTTAGAGACCGATTGGTTGTTGGAGAACTCCTGCCCAAGCAATTTACCTTACCTGAACTTCAGAATTTGTACGAACATATACTAAATGTAAAGCTGGACAAACGGAACTTTAGGAAGAAGATGTTCCAGATGGATATTCTTCAAAATACCGGGCAAAAGAAAGTAGGGATTAAAGGTGGTCCTTTGCTCTACGAAGTCAAAAAAGCTTGATTATCAGCACACTATATTCTTTACTCTTATTTTTATTTCCGATTTTGTAATTCCATAGGTGACATCACTACAAAAAAAAGTGTCCCATTATTGAACAAACAACTAACTCATGGAAATCCGCAAAGTAAAAAAGTACAAGGTGAAAAAACGATTCAGCATTGGCATGAAAATGTGCGATAAAAATGAAATCCTTTATATAGAGGACGCCAATGAAGAAACCGACGACGTTCAAAAAGTCTTTGGCGAAAACAAGAACTACCTCAACGACATCTCACTTCAAATGTTCCTGGCCCTCAAGGGTGAATTTATACAAAAAACATAGCTGTTAACAATCCCTGCTTCTTTTTTCACTGCTGTAATGGGTGTACCTTTAATCCAATGGGTATCCCATGAAACTGAAAGAAGCAAAAACGAAGAAAGAATATCAACAGGCCGCCGGCCTGTTCAAAATGTATGCTGCCCAAATTGGGGTGGACTTGGAGTTTCAAAATTTTAGCCAGGAAATTGAAAACCTCCAAGCACAGTACTCACGTCCTACCGGAGTGCTGTTTTTGGTCTATGATGCCCAAGAAAATCCCGTAGGTTGCTTTGGCGTACGAGCGTTGGACAGCTCCGTTTGTGAGTTAAAAAGAATGTATGTGGTTAACGAGGCCCGAGGACTGGGACTGGGAAAACAACTTTTGGAAAAATCCATAACGGTAGCTAAGGAGTTGAGCTATACAAAAATGCGTTTGGACACGCTTCCCAGCATGCTCCATGCCATCGGATTGTACACCAAGGCCGGTTTTTATGAAATTGAACCCTACCGTTATAACCCTATTGAAGGTGCTAAATATTTTGAGATTGACTTCAGTCAAATTCCAAATTGAAAATCCCAAATTCCAAAATACCGAGAATCCAACCATCCAATAATCGAACTGTCCAAAGAACCTATGTTATGAAAGGCTATATCATACATCAACAAGCTTACTTCGCTTAACTAAGGCGGATATATCCCATAGCATGCTTAAAGATTCAACCAGTAATTTACTTTTAAGACGATAGCCCGTTGTCTTGGGAACCTAATGTCTGGAAACAACAGCCCTCCATTATTCGATAAACTTTCAGCAAAATAATTGTCCGTATAGACCAAATAGACATCCGAAACCGGTTTGAATCGCCATTGGAGTCGGGTATTGATATTCAAATTTTCAAGCTGGCTGTTCAATTGCACAAAAGTGGTCAAAAAGAAATTTTTGGTAAAGGTAAAATCAAAGCGGGTCCCCAAAAGCAACAAGTCGGAGTCATTAAATCCATCTGGCAATCGGATTCTATTGTAGGAGAAGTTTAGTGAAGTGAAGCCCAGAGGTTGATAGCGATAGGTCAACGTCCCCCCCAAGTTGTACAGATTCCCATTAAAATGTTCTCCCAGACGGGTGCTCAGGAAATAAGAAAACTTCTTACGGGCGTCGGACCGATAATCCGCCTCTACATAGGAAAAGACGTAATCTGTTCCGGAAGCCAAAGGCACTGTGTTAAGGCCGCTGGGGTCAAATGGGTTTAGTAATCGAACATATCGCATTCTTCCAGAAAAGTTCAAAATTGCTGTGTTCTTGAAACTTACTCTATAATTAAGGTCAAGGCTCCAGTCCAAATCCTCAAAATTTCGATTGTCCCCCACCCAATCGCCAGAAATTCCAGGCCCGTGCCTTTGTATTCCTCCTTGTTTGGGATAGGCATTCCACCATAGCTCTGGCGTCACCTGAAAAATGTTTCGTCTTCGCACAAAACCCACTTCGGGATTAAATCCTGCCCCAATACTTTGCAAGGTGAAGTTACTTTCCCAACGGTACGAATTGTAATTCACATAACCCCCAGTTGCAAATTCAGAGCTGCTGTTTTGTTCATCAAGGGACTGGTGATAAAAGAACTTGGAATTCCAAGTATTGTCGTTGGAAGCCAAGTTCAGATCTAGTCCAAACGTCCGGTTGTATTCCTCGGGCGACAGTGTGAACTCCTCTCCAATGGTATTGGTGAATGCTTGCTTGTTGATGAAAAAGCCACCGATATAGGATCTTGACAATATCCGTTGCTGCAGGGCCGTCACAAAGTAGTTGGTTGAAGGTAGTTGGATGGCCTCATTTTCTTCGAGCTGGGTATCCAAAATCCCAATCCGAAGGTTTTTGTTGAGCTTTCCATTGAGCCGAAGCCCTCCATATATTCTGTTTTGAAGATTTTGCCCTGTGGTGGGGTCAACACTTACGCCAATACGTCTGGAGAAAAAGGGTCGGGTGCCATCCAGACCAAAATTGGCAAATAAATCGGCATTCTCTAAAAAGAACTGTCTTCTTTCTGGAAAGAAAATCTCGAACCTGTCCAAGTTGGTCACTTGGGTATCCACTTCCACCTGGGAGAAATCTGGATTTACGGTTAAGTCCAAGGTCATGGCCGGCCCCAGCCCAATTTTGGTGTCCAATCCAAAGTCAAACTTGTTTTGGGTTGGGGAATCCAGCTCAAAGTTTTTTGAATTATTAAAAATCCCATAAGGAATCAAGGAGATATTTTTCTTGCTCTGATTTAGGGGTTGGTCCCAAACAAGCTCCTGGGTAAAGGCGAGATTAATGATAAACTGGTTTCTCGGGATTCGCGTCCAAGTGGATTGCTCTGCATATTCACTATCAAACCGGTAAAAATTGATGTTCCAGTAAGGCGCTTCCTTTTTATAACGCAACGTCTTTAAGGGAATAGCCATTTCAACCAACCAAAAGTCGTCGTAAATTTTGGCTTCGGAATACCAAACATTGTCCCAGCCAGTAGAGAAAGTGCTTGCGCTTGCGAGGCTCCCGCCGTTTGCTATTAAACCCTCGCGTTGCACCCCAAAGGGATTGACCCCAAACAAAAAAGCGTTGTTTTTATCAGCATAGGTATCCAGAACAATTGAAAAAACATCATTGGCTTCCCCTCTAAAATCTCTTCTTAAAGAAGGAGTCACGTAGGAGCGGTCACCCAAATTGTTCATTTTGGCCAATACATATACGTTGTTTTCATCATAGGTAAGCCTCACCTCGGTATCAGCAGCTGCCCGTGTGGAATCACTTGGAAAATACTGCCAGAACCTATCGGCGACATCTGCCTGCGCCCAATCCGGTTCGTCCATAATGGCATCAATACTGATTTTACCTGTTGCTTTTTTTATATTTAATCCTTCTTGGGCCAAACAAAGGTTTAGGGAAAAGACCATAATGGTGGCGGGAAAATAGAACCAAATTTTCATGGACAAGGTTTTCTGGCAAGCTATGGAACCATTATCCAAAGTGTGTATTGTATCGGGAGGAATTGTTATTGTTTCCGTGCAAACTGAAAAATAAGTGGGAAAAGCGTATCGAAAATGGTAAAAACTCTTGAAGGAAAAGGTTTTCGAGGCCAACGGACGGAAAAAGAGCTCGAAAATTTTTTGTTGTACAATGCTAGCCTTCGTACCACGGAGCCCGTTGAGTTTGTGGTGGACGGGGCAGATAATTGGCTCCAATTTCACTATCAGCTTTCTGGGGATACCAATACCCTAATTGTTGAAAAGGAAATGATCGTTCCCATCACTTCCAATTCATTTGCCATTCTTTATCAAAAAAAGGGATGTTGCAAAATCCGATTTCCCAAGGACTGCGTGTACGAGAGTTTTGGTTTTCGGGTAGACCCAAAATACTTTGTGGATTCTTTTTTGAAGGATTTTAAGGAATTGGTTTCCGTGCAACAGGCCATTAACAATGACAGCCTTTTCTTTTTGGATAAAAAATATGCCGCTCTTGATTCCAAAACCAGAGAAATCATCCAAGAAATCTTGAATCATCCGTATCAAGGCTCTTTAAGTGATGTTTATGTGAAGCATAAGTTGGTGGAGCTTATTTTTCATTCCATACCCGTGCTACGGGAAAACGCGGAAAAACTCTTAGAGGAAAAGCCAGCAAAAAGGGAACATATTGAAGATGCCAAAGCTTTTATTGCTGCCAATTTGGATCAAAAACTCTCCTTAAAGGTCATTGCCCAACATGCTGGGCTGAACGAGTATACCTTGAAACGGGAATTCAAAAAGGAATACGGTCAGAGTGTCATTGATTTTTTTATAGACCTCCGATTGAAACGAGCGTTTGAGGATATTCAAAACACAGATAAAAAAATCACCGCCATAGCCTACGAAGCGGGATATTCCAGTGCAGGGAATTTTTCCAACGCGTTTTTTAAACGATATGGATTTAGGCCCAGCGAGCTTCGGAAGTAGTGGTTTGTTTATTGGCCTAAATTGCCTTGACTGATTTCTTTTGCAATTTAGAGATGCGAATATCAAACTATTTTTTTGTCGAAGATTCGGGCTGCAAACAGACTTCCCGTCTAATACTTACAAACAAAAAACCACTCACTTCCGTGGATGGTTCTGTCTCGATCTGCTCCCCCTCTTGGGCTCCCCTCAACTGCACTCGGGATAAACTTCTCGCCCACCCCTCTTAAAACAAAAAAGCCGCACTAAAGTGCGGCTCTTTTCTTTTTTTGCTCCCCCTCTTGGACTCGAACCAAGGACAATAAAATATTGTATTCCAAGTATTTATAAACTTCTGAACCTTTTAGGTATCCGAATTGTACGCCTTTCATTAATTTTAATATTATTTAAAAAACTTCACTAATATGTTTATTATTCAGAAGATACAAATTATTCTTACTTGCCTTACAATCAATTTAACTAGCCAATTAATATATACTCAAAATTTTAAACAGATTGACTCGTCTACTTATGGTGTTAGTCAAAAAGGTAATAATTCAACACGGCCAGGTAGTTACAAGCAAGTTTTACAAGCTTCTAAAACCAAGTTATCGTCAGGAGACCAATTAACAATTAATCTTCATATTTCTGGGTATGGTGCAATTGATTATTCCACGGTAAAAGTTTATTATAATACTTCATCAAATTTCATTGATAATAAGAAATCCTATTTTATCGGAGGTATTACATATGAAGATGATAAAATTAGTTTTGGATCTTTTAAAAGTACTCTTGACAACTCAGGGCTTATAATGTTATATGCTAATGTTTTAGATGATTCTGGTAAGGAAAAATTTACACTATTTAATGATGGCCCCCGTGTTCCCTATATTAATCTGTTTAAAGATGTAGATTATAAATTTAGAGAAAATAATCTAACTGTGATAGGACATGAAATTTCTTTGGCTGGAAAACCTCCAAATAGATTTGAAATTCAACTCGCAGATGATTTAAATGCTGGTGATTATTACTTTGAAATTGTTCTCACCTACTTTAACGGATTGAATTGGGCAACAGAACAAGATGAAATTAAATTGACGATAATTCCATGGTATGAGAAATATAGTTCATTAATACAATGGTTAGCGTTAATTATAGCCATCCTCACTATAATAACATTAATAAGACCGTGTTACACTGAAATACATCGTCTTATTAAACTTTGGCAAGCCAAGAATTCAACAGAATTAAATGATTATCAACCTCTAACTGAAAAGGGTCAAAAACATGCTGAAAAAAAAGATATCATTAAAAAACCTTCTAAAAAGGCAATCAAATCTAGTAACTTAAAAAAAGTAAAGAAAAATAGAAAAAAATAGCCTCAAATTTTTGGTGTAACCTTAAATGAAAAAAGGTAACATTTCTGTTGCCCCAATTCTACAAAACATACTTCCAAATATATCCTCCCGCTTTACTTCTTTCTCCGCGACAAACCCTAGATATAGAAGTCTTACTCAATCCAGAATTTCTGCTTGCATCTGATACAGATTTATGTATTGCAATGCAATTACCATTTAAATCATACTGATAGACTAGCTTTTTTCTGGAATCCCTAACTGGGATATAGTTTTTGTAATAGCTCCAATAATATCCTTTGTAGGTTTTGTTGTACCCAAGGCATGCATTGGAAATCCCTTTTTTCTTGCCCAGAACCGATAAAGCAGCCCAAGCTAGTGCTGTCCATTCACCAATGCAGCATCCACGACTTGAAAATTGGTATATTGTCTTTTTGAATCCCCCTCCACAATCCTGATTATAACCTTCATCCTTGGAATTATATCGAATAACATACTGTTTTTCCTTGTAGGCAAGTTCATCACTGGTAGAAGCAGTATCGATAGATTCCCATTGGAAAGCCTCAGGCCCATAAGTCCTTATTGCCGTATGTAAAGGTAGTTCGCTGTTGTTTTGGGCTTTTGTACAGTGGTCTTGTTTTCGTTCTTCTATTGTCTTTGTGGTCGCACCAATATAATGACAACCATCGATTAGATTTGTTGCTTTATATATCATCATGTGATTCATATGTTTCAATTGATTATTCTTTTCAAGAGAAGTTATTATTGATTACAAGGCATATCTATCCCCTATACTCCTTTTATCAGAGTTGACCTTCTTGTCGCCAAGTGGCGATTTCAACTTTGGATTTCCCTGTGCCGTTCGATGGTCAAAAGACCGTACACCTCCACAAGATTAACTTGTCCACAGTTTATACCAAAGCTATTTTTTACCTATCGGAGAAAATCTCACCGCTATGATTGCATATTATTTCAATGCTGCAGATACCAATCCGACTTCTGGGCCTATAACTACGTTTCCGCCCTCTAGGCCGTACAATTCAAGATTTACAGGAATTGGGTATTTTGGATTCAGTACGAAGAATATACTGCTGTTTTACATTTAGGAATACATAGTCCTTGAATGACCTTCCAAAATCACTACAAATATACAAAAAAAAACACTGAAATGCAAGGTTTAATAGGGCTTCAGGTGAATTTATTTCATTTTCCTTTATAGCGTTTTGGGTTATAATAATCTGCACTTCCAATCAAAAAATCTAAGAAAATCGACATTATTCTGTGCTCTTAAAATGTTAAAGGATAAGTTTTAAACCAGAATATCGAAGTGATGATAATAGAACCTTTTCTCTTCAATTTGAAATACTATTGTCATTTGTTCTGTTAGCAGTACCTTACAAACCTTAAGTTTCTGCCCCTTTTCTATGAAATCAAGTGACTTTCTCGCTCGAACCGTAAAGGGACAGTCAAGCTCAGTTAATCTATTCGCAATATCCACCACTAAAATTCTGTAAGGAGATGAATACTTAAGTAATTCGACAATTTGATTTTTGTCCATAAATGCTATAATATTTTAATCCAGCACCCTTATTATTCAACAAAAATTGAGGGTTTATCCTGTATTTCCAATAGGTTGTGTCAATACCTTAGCCAAATCTTTACCCGTGTCCATCCAGTATTTTAACTTTCTGCCTGTTGCGCTATTAATTATAAACTCAGGTTTATTCTGGAATAAGCCTGTTCTGTCCTTCGTCGCTTTGACAAAATGTTGTTCGTTAATTAGTTCAAAGTTCAAAGTCATTTCATACTCCCAACCATTGCGAGTTTCTTCCTTTGTCCCAAATTTCTTGACTTCTAACCTTCCTTGTTGGTTCTTATCAATAACATATTCTTGCTTTCTTCTTACTGTAGTAATAACTTGACAAGTTGACTTTTGGATCGTATCAATGAATAAATCGTGTAATGGACTAATCTTGTGCCAATCTTGAAATTTACCTCCAGCCTTTCTATGTAAATCCAAACATCCGCCCGAACCTTTCCATTCAGGTGTAATGGTATCTATTATTATCACCTCCATAGATGCTTTCTCGCAGTATTTAATGGCATCAATATAGTTTTGCGGACTATATGGGGCATTTAGCTTCATAACGTTGAAATCTCCAAGATTAGAGTATAAGCTTGAGCTTCCATTTTCAGTATCTATGACAACAATCTTTGTCCAGTCATTGGTGATGCCATAAGCCAATAACAGGGCACTATATGTTTTTCCAAAGCCTGATGCTCCGCTTAAACCAATTCTTAACTTTATTTCTTTCTTCGTTGCTTTTTTAAGTTCCATATCAAAAATTGTTATACTTCCTATTATAGATTTGTAGATGCTCAAACAAAAAAGGAGAGCCATATCTTGACCCTCCTATAGTTCTTATTGCTTTACAAGCTTGTTATCTTACTTCACTGGCACTTACCATGTGTTCACGCTCAACTAACATTCCTTCGTTTACATATTCATATCTGTAATCAAGTTGAATGGTTTCCCCCGTTTCCTCTATTGCATAGGAATAAGGTTCTGTTTCTACCTTTACCACGGTTCCCTCAAGATTTGAACCTATCAGTTCCTCGCAGGTCTGTGAATCCAATGTACATGGCACGGATGCCTTCTTGATTGTCACGTAGAACTTTCCTGTTTCTTTACTGATTACTGGCATTACACCTCCTTGTACTATAAGTACATTAAAACTCTCACCCAAGTCATTCTTTCGGGCTTCAAAATCAATTACTTTGACCATTTTCTCTTTTTTTGATTATAAATTTAGGTCGGGGACCTTCCCCAACTTTGAAAAAGGGCGGGGGTGATTATGGGTTACTTAAATGAATTGGTTATAGAAAAAAACGCAGAAAAAAATCAAAAAATTAATTTTCTTGTTTTGTATGAACAACAAACTTCTCAGATTTCATCGCACTTATCAAATCAATCGTGTAAGAGTATTTTTTACCTCCAACTCGCTCATACCATGTTAGCCCAGCCGTTGAATTCCCGTATGTTTCATTATAAATCTTGGAAATACTTTCCAAAAAATCATTGGGATAATAGCTTAGAATGTACTTACAGATTTGATGTTCATCAATAATAACTATGTTATACATATTATCATCTTCTACTGACATAAACAAAAGTGCTATATCTCCATTATCAGTGAAGTTCCCAATAGGCTGGTCTATTAATCTAGGTTTTTTAAAATTCCTTGAGCATCTTGAAATCACCTGTTGTTCAGTAAGGCCAATTAAGTTTTGACTATTTTGTGAAGTATTGGAGAGAGGCGTATTTTCTAATTTGAACATTCCAATCACGTCAAAGATTTCAGCTTCATTACCCAAGGTCAAATTCTCAAATGTCCATTCATATTCAGCATTTTCTGTTTCATAGGACCAGATAATCTGATTGGATTCATAGTTGACATTTATCAAATGTTTTTCTTTTGAATAGAAGAGTATTTTTTCTCCTTCATCTTTATTATTAAGAATCTTTACACCAGTCAAAATATGTTGGCTTTCTGTAATCTTGGAAGGGGCAACCAATATTCCAATAATATTATCCCTAAAATAAATGTATGAATCATTGTGAGATGGGCTAACATATCTCTTCTCATCCTTCTTGAAAGTAACTTTTATCTTATTAAATGATGACCTAACCAAAACTAGGTTTTTGTCTGTATTATATAAGGCATTTGTAACGCCTGAACTTCCATAATCTTGGCAATGGATTCCAACATGGAAGAAAATCAGAATAAATGATAAAGTTAATCTCATATAGTGGGTATTTATGGTTTCAAATTACTAATATAATTATAGGTTATGATATATAATAACTGTCTCTGTTCAATAATTGTGGACATTGACTTAAATGACCACTCAGGAAAATCGATTTTTAAAGAAAGTTGGTAAAAACATAGCTCAGCACCGAAGAAAAGCCGGGTTCAGTCAACTTGATATCTGTGCGGAGATTAAAATGGAAAAACCAAACCTTTCAGCAATAGAGAATGGTAGACAAAACATAACCGCTTTGACAATGTTGAAAATTGCCGATGCCATAGGCGTAGATGTAAAAGACTTTTTTGGTAGTCCATCTTCAAGCAAAAAGCATGAATAACAGAATTTGAGAGAAGGTTCACATTTTGTTAATTAACCTTCTCAATAAAAGAAGAAAAACCATCTAAAAAAACCCCTCCAAATTCCTTTAACTTGGCAGAAAATGAACTATTCTCAAAGTCTTTTCCGTTTTGATCTATATATTCAGAATTTACATTTCCGCGTGGCCTTATCTTGACAAATTTTCCATCTATTGTAAGAAAAACGGTAAATAGACCATGGTGCCTTCCTAAGTTAGTAAGAACTGTGAAGTAAATGATTTGAACATTTTCCCAATATTCCTTGTTTCCAATTACAACTCCATTCAACGCATTGAAATTAACCTCATTGTCATCTTGCAAAAATGAGATTTTACCGTTGTATCTCTGTTTTAGTTTATTCATCAAAAAATTCTCTAGGTACCGCTCGTATCTAACCGACAAATATTCTTTATCGAAAATCCTAAGTTCTATTTCTTTGTCATTACCATGAAATTCAGAATTATCAGCAATTCTATATTTAACTTTGTATTTTTTTGGTTTAAGTGGAATAGCAAATGCAAAGGCGTGACTTTTTCCTAAACCAAGTTGCTCAAACGGATTATTTCCAGAAATCATTGCTGTATCATATAATCCAAAAACCCCAGTCAAGCTTTTTTCTGTTACCCATCCCAATTTGAAACTACTTACATCTTTTTCCTTAATTGTACTTATTCCACTGCCTTGATATACCTGCTTTAACTTTTTCTTGTCGTATTGTATTTTAAAGAATTTGGTTTCTTCTGACCAATAATTCGTTTGAACGTAAATTTTTATAATTATTTTATCCAAATGGACATGAAGAATCTCTGAAATTCTTTCAATTAACGATTTACCAGGTAACCCATCAATTATTTCCTTGACATCATATGCAGATAAACCGGAAATTGGGTAAGAAATGTAAGCCTCCACAATTTGTTTTTTTCTTGAACTATCAGAAACTATATTTCTTATTGGAATAATGTTATACAAATTGAACTCTAAACTGTCAATGACAATATTAATTTCCGAAGTAAGCTTGATTAGTTTTAAAATATTATCAGTTTTTTGTTTAAATGAACTTAAGTCGTTCTGAGAGTATGAATGGAAGCTTAAAAGCATAAAGCACGAAATATAAATCCACTTTTTGACTTTACTGCCACATATATTGTCTGCTAATGTGTTGTTCATAAATGTGATACTATACTTTGTTTTATTGACAATTAAACCGCTTAAATAATTGTTTTCTAATCTACCTTAACCCTAACTTCTTCTGTATTAAATAAATTTCGAAATCTTCGAGTATGTTTTGTCCAAATTCTTTAAGGTGAATTTTGTAGGAGCTTGTTTCAAAATCTCTACCATTCTCTTCTATGTAAACTTTACTTGCAGTCCCTCCTGGTCTTAGATTAACATATTTACCGTCTATTGAAATATAAATATGTAAAATCCCCCAGTCATTCCCACCTCCCACAAAAATTAAATTGTACAGTATCTGAACTGATTCCCAAACGTTTTCTTCTCTGGAAACAAGGCCCTTAACTTGCTTGAAAAGAATTTCGTTAGCATCAGTGTCAATTAGAAGTTGATTCTTACATCCTTTGTCATGGCAGAAAAGCTCTATGAAATCGATAAGTTTAGATTCATAATAAGATTCCATTTCATTTTTTATGCTAGTTGATTTGAACCCTTCTACTTGCTCTAATCCGGTATTATTTAAGTCAGCCCTAACCTTCAATTGTTTTGGTTGTAAAGGCACTCCTTCAAAAGAATCTTCTTCGTCCAGGGAAATTTCATTTTTCTCCTTAGCCGGCACATCCTTTTCGATATAAAAATATCTAACATATTGATTCCCTTCAAGATTAACATTTTCCAGAGTATCCTGAGTAATATTTTGATTCAGTTGGTTTGAGAGCCTTTGGATTTCATGTCCTACCTCTTCAACGATTTCTCGATACAATCTAGAATCTATCAAATCCTGATTCGCTATAATGTAATTAATGAAACCAATTTCAAATTTTAATCTTTCTCTTGTGTTTCCTTCTGAGGTTTTCGCACTTAACTTGTTTTCCTCTATAAACTCGCCAACAAGATCTTCTTCATTGTCCAAGAGAACGCGGTCCTCGGTAAAATTAGGAGAAAACACATAGGCTAAAGAAATTTCATGGCTTAAGCCGAAGTTTTCAAAATTCCTGGACAATCCTTTTTCAACCGTGTAACCAATGGAAAGGTTTTTGTTCAAATTGAAACCAAGACCTGCGGAAGCTCCATAGAAATCATCATATCCCGCTTGAATCCACCCTAGTTTTGGAACATCAAGGACAAGGTTTCCACCCAAAGTGATATTCTTTTCCCCTGTTTTTCTTACACGGGTCAAAGACATCAATCTGCCTTGCTCCAGAATTCCACCATTATTTTTGAACTGATGGGTGTACTGTAGATGACCAGAATAGGTTTTTTCGTTGAACTTTGTTATCGATTCGCTAGTCCTTAGGTTATAGTCAAAAAGATTTTCCGCATAGGCGCCAAAATCAAAATTTCCATATGAAAAATTAAAACCAGGTTGAAACAAAACCAAAGAGCCATCTTCCAAAGTGTCCATTTGAGGAGCTCCGTCAATAGAATTAACCCTGTTTTGAATTATCGAACTTTGATAGTATGAAATATTGGCACCAAAAGTCAAGTCGCTTTTTGGACTTAGGTGTATTCCATATGAAAAATTTGTTTGTGCACCTAAATTGTTGAACAGTCCCTCCTTATTAGCAAAAAGGCTT
This sequence comes from Flagellimonas algicola, assembly GCF_005937185.1. Taxonomy (GTDB): domain Bacteria; phylum Bacteroidota; class Bacteroidia; order Flavobacteriales; family Flavobacteriaceae; genus Flagellimonas; species Flagellimonas algicola. The sequence continues at coordinate 586,541 of NZ_VCNI01000002.1, forward strand.
ATTCCAACCCCGCTCCTATCGCTAACCCTACTGCTATAGCTCAAGAAATAAACTCGGTTGTTGTCATCAAAAGGTGCAGATTGGTTTCTATAGAATAAATTGATATAGGATTTGTCCTCCCGTACAATTGAAAACGTCGGGTTTATTAAGAATCTATTAAATTGAAGGGAGTTGGATAACACAATGCCTTCTTGGCTAAAAGAAATGGCAGGTAAAAAAATAAATATGAGAATAAAGTAAAGTTTCCGCATTCTTTTATATCACCTAATCACTTTTACAACATAATTAAAGTAAAACAATAACAAGAAAATCACTGTCCTGATTTCTTATCAAACAATGACCTTATAACATATCCAATATATATCCCAAATAAGCTTTCCAAAATTCCTAAAACTGCTACATAGTCATTAATTGGCTCTAACGTTTGACGGTTTATTATAAATATTAATGATAGGATATAAACTATTGGGATGAAAAACGAGACAAAAACAAACATTGAATTAGCAGTTTCACCATTACTCAATTCAATACTGCGATTATCTATAACATATTTCAAAATGGCTGTGGTTGTAATGGTAAAAGCTGGTGTTAATATTGCAATGGAAGCGGTGAAATCTCCGACATTAATCCATTCGTTATAAAAATGTAGATATACTAAATACAGTATTATTCCAAAGTGGGAAAGTATGAAAGCATAGCATAGTATTGTTCTTATTGTATTTTCTTTCAATTTGAATGGGTTCAGGTTGGGATATGAAGTTTAATCAATTGAAAAATAACAATTTATTCCCTTTCTTCATTGTTTATTTCTAACAAAAGTGAGAAACTCTTACTTATCACAGTATTTAAAATCTTACCATAATATTTCTCAGTAATACCTATACTTGAATGACCAAGTACTTTGCTTACAATTTCCATTGGGACATTGTTACCCAATAATATTGTTGTGGCGAATGTCTTTCTTGCCGTGTGATGAGTAATTCGTTTTTCTATTCCCACAATATCAGCAATCTCTTTTAAGTAAGAGTTGACTTTTTGATTACTAATTCTCGGAAATATACTGTTGTTTTCAATCCTATACTTTTTAATCAGTCTTAATGCTTGCGGCAATAGAGGTATAGAGAGTTTGTCTGAGGTCTTTTTTCTCTTGACGAAAATCCATAACTGCCTGTCAAAAGAAGTCTGTATATGCTGAGGTCTAAGAGACATGGTCTCACTATAAGGCAGTCCAGTATAGCATGAAAAAATGAATAAATCTCTTACATATTCCAACCTTGGTTGTACAAAATCATATTCTTCCAATGCTTTCAATTCCTCCTTGGTCAGGAATACAATCTCCTTTTTGACTCGTTTTGGTTTATAGGAATGGAAAGGATCTTGGTCCAAATAGTTTTCAGCCACAGCCATCTTTATTACTTTTCTAAAGCGTTGTATTTTTTTATTAATAGTTACTTGCTGTATTTTTTGCTGAGTTTTAAAGTAATATTCAAGTTCATTTAGGAAATTAGATTCAATTTTCTTTAAAGGAAAATCATTAGTCTTAAACTTCCATTTAATAAAACATTCAAGATCATTTTTAACATACATGTGTTTATTCCAAGTTACCAGTCTAATATCAATTCCCACAAGGGTTTTAAGGCGTTCTAAGTAACGTTCAAAGAACTCAATAACATTGTACTGCCTTTGTGTTTTCCCGCCTTTATAAAGCCTATATATGTCCTCTACAGTAAAGTGTGCCTCATTCACTTGAAGCCATAAAAAAACCTGATTAATTTTTGTTCTAATCAGGTTCAATTGGGTGTTTATAAACTCATTGTCCGGTTCTGGTGGTTCAACATACTGATGCCTATTATTCCAATGGTTTGGATTTATAAATTGACCAGTTGAAAACTCTCTTCTTTTTTTATGGTAAGTAATTCTACACTTTAATGTGCATTTACCCATCTTATTAGGCCTATTTTTAGCTAGTAAAAACAATACCTTTATGGCATTTTTGTTCATGATTTTTAGTATTTAATGGGTGAACTAATAGTGTGGAAAAACCCACATTTACATTTGAAATGGATCGGGTGGTGGCAGAGTTCAAAACTGAATTGAATAGCCGAAGGATTAACGCAGTATTACAAGCATGTTATCATTGCAGCAATGGTAAGGGCAATAAGGCGACCAACCTATATTTCTGGATAGAGAATGGACAAGGATTTGTCAAGGCAATAAAAACTGCTTATAATAACGGATATAAAGATTCTACCCAATAGGTTTGTCCCGAACTAAAATCTATACTTGGTTTTTTCCTTTCAAATTTCATGGACATCATTGGCCCAGCCACAAAAAGATCCTATAACGCTTCACATCAATATGGGTACTCCATTGAATTGGCAATAAATGGCAACCGGTTGAGAACATATTTGCCCAACTATAGTAAAATTGACCATGTCAAGATCAAATGGATTTTGATGATAAACAAAATTGCACGACCTTATATCGATGATAATTTATAATAGTCCAATAATTTGATCTCTCCGTTCAACCTCGCAGACAAAATCCAGAATTCCGAGGACTTCAAACAAGTGCTTTGGCCAAACTATCTAGAACACAGCAATGGTATTTCCATGCGCGAATATGCAGACAGAGAAAAGAAGTTGCTTTCAATGGGGAATTATGGGGTGGAAGAATTCCATTTAAAGGTTACGGAATATATTGATTTTCTAGATATTATAATTTAAATGAAGAAACAAATTACCGTTCTTAACGCCTTTTCATTCCTTTCAATAATCTTCTGGAGTATCTACATGCTAATCCGATGGGATGAATTAAATAGATTCGAAGGGTGGGGTGTTCTGGGCGGACAACTTTTGATTGGACTTGGAATAATAGGTCTAATAATTGATTTTGTACTGCGCATGTCACTAAAATCAAAAAAAGTGATTAATGTTATTGGATTAATTCTTGTATTAATTTACCATTTATTTTGGGTTTACATTATAACCTACTAGAACAAGACTAGTATAAACTCATAAAATCTCTCATACTATTCTTGTTTGAATCAGTAACTACGTATTTTACATCTATATAAACAAGTTGGTGTGTATTAAAAAAATGAATAAATCAATTTACCCATATAAGTACAAATAAAATGCCTAGAAAAGGAAGAAAGCTTGAGCTACTTGTCAAATTTCTGGAATCCATCGAGCTGCCAGGAAATGCTACCGTTACTTCACCAGATTACATTGAAGATAAGGATACCGGTCAACCTAGAGAAGTTGATATTAGCATTAGATGTAAGGTAGGAACAATACCTTTACTTATTGTCCTTGAGTGCAGAGATAGAAAAGCCATACAGGGGACACCATGGGTTGAAGAAGTAATTGGCAAGGTAAACTCAATTAATGCTGATAAAGCAGTATTGATTTCTTCGTCTGGTTTTTCCGAACCGGCAAAAAAGAAAGCAAAACTCAATGGCCTTGTTTTAAGAAATTTCGAAGATATTAATCAAGAAGATGTAGCATCTTGGTTTAAAGCAGAGGTAATGACTCTTACCTATAAAAGATATGAGCTCACCAAAGTCAGTATTGATCTTTATAAAGGCGAAGAAATTAGTGATGAGGATAAAGAAAATATGAAACAATATCTGACTGCAAGTCCAATTGATAAAATCTATAGAACTAATCCCACGGGCGAATTAGTAAGTCTAAATAACATCTTTTGGAATTCAATACCAGAGAATTTTTTCGATTCTATCTCTGTGGGAAAAGAAAATTGGGATTTCAAAAACTTCAAATTTAATTTCACGAATAGGTCTAGTTGTTATCAATTAGTAGCAGATGGTCGACATATTGACATAAAGACCATTACCTTAAACACCTATTGCTGGAGAGACTTAATGGAAATTCCTGTTTCACGTTTATTTAAGTATACCAAAGAAGACGGTGTAATTTTATACGATGGCGTTGAATTTAAATTAGATATTGACGGATTCACAAAAAAATTAGTAATAGCAAATGTTGAAGATGAGGCAAAACAATATCGAATAATTGCCTCAAAAATTATTGACCACCCCTAACCATGTTTTAAGAAATGGTTATTTTCATATTTTTTATATTAATTGGATGAATTAATAGGCTGGAAAAGATGCACACCTTGAATAAATTGTTGCACACCTTATGGGACACTTTTTTTGATAAAACAACTAGTGGGTAACAATGGTAATAATTAAGCATGATTTTAGTTCCAAAATGCGTTTGGAGGAGATTGGGGAGCGGGGGTGATTCATGTTATGTCTCCATGTACACAAGTTGTAAAACATTTGAATGAACCAATAAAATTGAGCGAGCTAAGAAAATTAATTGACGGAATTACTGAGTTCGGAACCAATCCAAATGTGGAATTGGATGATAATACCGAAATTCTGAAAAAACAACTAGTAGGAATTTACCATGAGTTCCTAAATGTGGAGCCTGAATTTGATGATGGAGATTTTGAAGAAGAACCAGACTTCGATTACAAGAAAATTCTTAAAAATGTAAAATTCAATTTTCCTGATTTTGGTTGGTACAGCACAATTTTAGATACTAATCAAATGGAACCGAATGTTGAAATCGGAATTGGTGATGAATTGGACGATTTAACCGATATTATCAAGGACTTGTTGGAAATAAAATGGAGAATGGAAAATACAACTGAAAAAGATGCCATTTGGCATTTTGAATTAAAAATGAGAACTCACGCGGAGCAGCACATTGTTGACCTATTAAAACGTCTTAAGGAGCGGAATGGTTAAAAAATTACCCCTAGCTACCTCAAGATCACTTCAACTTGCTCAGCACAGGTGCATCTTGTGGCAATATAATTTTATTATGTTGAAACCACCAGTTGTAAACTGGCGGTAGCGGAAGGAAGCAAAGTAATAAACAGAATATTAGATTACCTTCAAAATTTCCGTAACTACCAGATAGCAGCCAATTGCTACCATTCCTAAACAAAACGTAATATACTTAAAGGTCAAACCACCAAGCTTTTTCCTTGCTCGATATTCACCATATTTTACAAATATTATCACGCCAGCAGGTACCAATATAATTCCTATTATAAGGTTTATTATGTCCATTGTTCTATTTGTTCTTTTTTCAATATACATCAAACGCTACAACAAGATTTTATCTTGTATTAAACTTTTCATCAGCATTCAAACTTAGCCCAAAAACTCAAGTATTTTCCATTTTTCAAAGTAAAACTGCTATTTCCATTACCTCTTAAAATACCACAACTGGACCTCCAGTGAGCTTGTTAAAATAAATTAGCTTTTCGCCCAAGCTCTTTCAAACAAAAAACCACCCACTTCCGTGGATGGTTTTGTCTCGCTTTGCTCCCCCTCTTGGGCTCCCCTCAACTGCACTCGGGATAAACTTCTCGCCCACCCCTCTTAAAACAAAAAAGCCGCACTAAAGTGCGGCTCTTTTCTTTTTTTGCTCCCCCTCTTGGGCTCGAACCAAGGACCCTCTGATTAACAGTCTCAAAATGTTGATTTTCATTTAATTACATTTGTTTTCTTTTGTTCTTATTATCAATATTTTACAGATTTTGGCTTTGTTTTTGGTTACATAACGTCTACATTTAATAGCCTATTTGTTGTACCCATGTTGTACCCAAATATCGAAGGGCATTCAAAATTCATATAAATATGGCTTCGATAAAAATAGTCTTAAGGAAGAAAAAATTGGCTGATGGAAGTTATCCTATTTTCCTACGGGTCACAAAGGAACGTCAATCCAAATTTTACAAAACGCCTTTCAGTTCTAAAATTGATGAATGGGTAGTCACAACTGGGAGTTTCAACAAGCGAAAAGACAACTATGTTCAAAATAATCGGTTGTTATTGAAATTTAAGCAAAGGGCGTTTAAAGTCATTACAGAATTGGAAATTGACACCCCTGATTATTCAATTTATGATTTTGACCGAAAATATAGAGTTACATACAATCCGATAAAACAAGATGTTTTTGCCTTTTGGAATGAAATTATTGATGAGCAAAAACGAGCTGGACGAATTGGCAATGCCAAAGTGAACTATGACGCTCAAACCTCCGTGAAAATATTCAATAAATTTCAAAGGTTAACATTCAAAGAACTTAACCCGAATTTCTTGAATAAATATGAGGTTTTTTTGAGATCTAGAGGTGGTACCGATGGTGGAATTGGTGTTAAGATGAGAGCAATAAGGGCAATTTATAACATGGCCATTCAAAGAGGTATCACAAAAGAAAGCCATTATCCTTTCAGAGCATACAAGCTTTCCAAGTTAAAGGGAAAAGCAGCTAAAAGAGCTTTGGACTTTAATGAGGTCATGAGTATTATAAATCTTGATATAACCGATTATCCTCATTTGATGAATACAAAGAACTATTTTGTTTTTAGCTTTTATACGCGAGGAATGAATTTTAAAGATATGATGGAATTGGAATGGGAAAATATCCATTCAGGTTACATTTATTATACTCGTTCAAAGACTAAGGGAAATTTTAGTATTAAAATCGTCACTCCTGTACAGGATATTTTAGATTATTATAAACTTAATGGCCGAGGCACAAAATATGTATTCCCTATCCTTTTAAGAGAAAATCTAGACCATACTCAAATAGCTAACCGAAAACACAAGGTTTTAGGAATATACAATAGGCAATTAAAAGAGCTAGCGAAACTCTGTGGAATAGAAAAGAACATTAGTAGCTATGTTGCTCGACATAGTTTTGCCAACTGTTTAAAACAAAAGGGCGTCGCTACTGATATCATAAGTGAATCCCTTGGACATCAAAATTTAGCGATTACCCAAGCTTACCTAAAAGAACTAGATAATGCAATATTGGATAATGCAGTCCAACTTCTTTTGTAACAGGTTTAACGTAAAATCTATCCTACTCATTTTATCCAACATCAAGTAAATAATTATTACATTTTTATCTTTTTTTGTAAGATATTCTTACTGTAACAAATAATTACTATATTTGTAACATAATCTTACATGATATGGATTTGCAATTAGAATATGTTGAGAATCAAATAAAAAAAATTGTTGAAGAGATTAACAGCAATTTGGAGTTAAATGCTAATGTAACTGTAAATACATGTCCTTACGATATAGGCATCAGCAGTCAAATACTGATTTCTGTAATGGCTGAACTTGAAGATGTCTTAGAAGTTGCCATTCCAGAGAACTGTTACATTTTTCATGACAAGGCTGATAATCGTCAGTTATCGATTAGAGAAGCATCATTAAAACTAATTAAAATAGCTAAGTAATATGGATTCGAAAGAATATGAATTATCTGATAGAGAAAGAATTGCCAAAAGGTTAAAAGAGGCACGCCTGCAATCTGGTCTAAAACAGGAACAAGCGGCGAATCTATTGAATATTCAAAGACCAACAATCTCAGAGATTGAAGCTGGAAGAAGAAAAGTGAGTGCAGAAGAAATTATTCAATTTGCTGACCTATATAAAGTTAATCCTTCTTGGTTATTGCTAGAAGATGATGGAAATATAGACCCTAGCTTAATGTTTGCCGCTAGAGAACTTGAGAAATACAAACAAGAAGACATTAAAAAGTTGATTGATATTCTAAAGATTTTGCCGAAATAACCAATATGAAAAGTATCTTTTTAAGTGCAATAAAAAGTTCTGCAAAAGTTAGAAACCGACTGGGACTTAATATGTACGAGCCTATAAATATTTATGATACATGTAAACACTTTAACGTGACAGTAAGGGTTGTAAATATTAATATGGAAGGGATATATGTAAAGGCCGATAACCACAATATGCCAACTATTCTATTATCAAATGAACGACCATTTTCTAGAAGAGTTTTTACCTGTGCGCATGAATTTGGACATCATTGTTATGGTCATGGTTCTAAAATAGATGGTTTAGACTATGACAGGAAATATTCTTTGGAGCAAAATAAGGAAGAACTACTTGTTAATGCTTTTGCCTCTTCCTTACTAATGCCGTTGGCCGGTTTACAAAAGGAGTTTGCAAAAAGGAAGCTCAATCCTAAAACTGCCAATCCTTTAAACTATTTTGTCATTAGTTCATATTTCGGAGTGGGATACCATACCCTAGTATATCACTGCAAAGTGAATAAACTAATCAATAATACTAAAGCGAAAGAACTTTTGAAGTACACTCCTGCAAAATTATTGAATACATTTTTTTCAGCAAATATTGAAAAGTCTCATTTCAAATATTTAGACAATCATAGTCAACCGCCCATTCTAGATTTAGAAGTTTCAAACTACTTAATAGCTCCTTTCGAGGCAGAAGTCAATACACATTACTTAAAAGAATTGGGAACAACTGATTTAGGAATAGTGCATATGGCTTGTAAAAGTGGTATCTCAAAAGTTAGCTCTCCAAACTTTAGTCATAAAATTGAAGTTAGAATTGAACCTAAGAACTATGTTGGGTTATCAGAATATAGACATTTAGAATAAAACATTTATGACCACACCCATACTAATAGAAGAAACGAACTTATCCATAGCCTGGCTTAAAGTCCTTAATTACATAATTGAGAATCCAGGCAAAGAGATATGCCCACTTATCTTAAGCATTACTGGTTTTCATGAAGATCTAGAAATAAAGAAAGAACTAAATTCCAAACTAATTTCTTCAAATCTGGCTCCAATACAGACAGTTTCTGAAACAATCTTTCCTCAATCATTGTATCAATATTGCAATGAAGATAGGGATGCTTTGTACAATGAATATTTGAACAATATAATTCGTATCAAGAAAATTGACCCTAGCAATAAAAATGGAACATATTTCGAAAGGCTTATTGCATTTGACGGAAAGGACAGGAAAATAAATCAGTTAGAAATAGTAATATCCTCTTTACAACAAAATTCGAAGAACAAAAGGAGGTCAAAATTACAGGCATCAATATTCAATCCCGAAAAAGATCACACAAATGCCATGTACCAAGGATTTCCATGTTTGCAGCATGTAACATTTTATAAAACAAAGAATAATGGTCTTATATTAAATAGTTTTTACGCAATACAGCATTTGTATAGACGAGCTTACGGAAACTGGCTAGGGCTAATTAATCTTGGAAAGTTTGTTGCAAAAGAATCTAATCTGTATTTCGAAAGATTCAACTGTTATGTTGGAGTAGAGCAGTTAGATAGGTTGACTAAAAATGATGCTCAGAAGGTATTGGATGAGTTTAAAAAATCACTAGATATTTAATACAATTATGATTATAGGTGTTGGTTGTGATATCACAGATTTCAGCATAGCAGAGAAGCTCGGCTGGAATTCAAATCAAAAGATATTGAACAGGATTTTTTCTAAACGAGAAATAGAGAGCTATCATAAGCTAGGTAAATTAACGTACTTGACCGGAAGATTTGCTGTCAAGGAGTCCGTTTTGAAGTGTCTTGGAACTGGCATGTATGATGGGATATCCTTAAATGAAATAGAAATTATTCAACAAAAAAGTGGGAAACCACAAATTATACTAAAAGGAGAAGTAAAAAAATTATCACTCGATTTGGGTATAAATAAATGGTTTGTCAGCATTACACATTCTTCGAATTGTTCAATGGCCTATGTTATAGCTGAGAGCTAGTACCGATTTCGTCATTTATACCCCATTTTGGAGGATACCAGTAGCTTATGGGGCTATTTTTTGGCTTAAACATTTGTTTTATTCTTTTTCGACCAGACAGTCCTTCTATTTCTGGATGGGCTACCCTAGAATATTTATCTACTTCACAAAAAAGATTTTGACAGTCTATTAGCTGTAGTCTTCTTCCCCATAGATTTTTAAAGTCCAACTCCAATCTTTCAAATTCAATTTCTTGTCTGTCGGTCACAAATTTTATTAAATCAGCTTCGTTATATTCACCAAATTCTGAAAAACACTTTATGATTCCATCCAATGCACCAGGGCCCGGTTGCACAAAATCCATTTCATCAAAATCACAGATTTGACTGTAATTTATATCGATACTGTATTGGTATGCCAAAAAATCACCAATCGTTGGATAAGATTTTAACAGCTTAAAAAGATCACTCATATTTACACATGAAATTATCTTTTCAACCAAATTATCTTTAATCATAAAATCAATTAGACTAAGATGATTTCTATGCTTTTTTGAATATCCGAAAAAACTTCTGCCTGAAGTCATTATATATGCTCCTGAATAAATGGAAGTTCCAGAATCCATGAGTTCAGTCAAAACCCTATCGTATAAATCAAAATTATAAGTGGCATATTCTATTCTTCCGATTCGTTTTTCCAAAAGTTCCCACGTCTCTATTTTGTTAAAAGTTTTAAAAATTAAAATCCTGAATACGACTTCTTCTGGATTCTGGGAATGATTATAAATTATATTTTTGATTAAGTATTGACTTACTCTATCGGAGGCCCTATAAGCATTTGTAAACTTATAATCTAATAGAATTTTATCATTAGTTAAGATTTCTCTTTCATTAATTCTATTAAAAAAAATGTTTTGTCTCTCTGTTGCAAACTTCCAATATGTATCATACACCACAGAAGTTTTGGGCAATTTTTTCTTAATTAATAACTCCAAATTACGTTTGTGTAAAAAAAACTAGCATCAGGCTAGTTTATATGCTTCTTGATTTTCGCTTGAAATAGTTTAAGGCATAAATACAGTTTCCCTGTTGTAAGCATCAAATCTAATCTTCCCTCCCCTATTTTCAACAAGTTTGCTGAAAAGTTGATATCCTTTTAAAATTGCATATTCCCATTCTCTTTCAGTTTTAGTTCTTACTTCGAATGGTTCAGTCATTTGCTTTATGATTTTGAGTATGGCTTTACTGACTTTTTTTTCTTTAAAGTAATTTGTTCGCTTGGCTTCGTTAAACAAAATTAAAGATATGGCTTCCTCAGTAATTGTAGCTCTTGCACCATCTTCATACGCGTCGATAATAGGTATGCTCTTTCTTTTTCTTTTTAGCATCGCTCTAGTGCAAGGAGACCAATCGAGCAAAGTAGCAAAAGTATAGTGGAAAACGTCATGATATCTGTAGAAATCCTTTTCATAGGAGTTGTCATCTATCACATCACCTATTTGAATATCATCTACGGTAATTCTTACCGATTCATTCTTTTTTTCTTTAAAATGAACGACAAAAGATTTAGGTAATTTTTCGTTTTTTGAAAAATTATACGGAGCGGATATGTCATTATCTTTATTCACTTCTGTCCTTATTTACTCTTATTTCATCAAATTTTATTCCTATTATACTATCAATTTTTTGATTTAGAATACTATCCAAGTTCTTGCCTACATCAGCATTTTTCTTTGCAACATCTAAGTCGATTTCATTCCTGATAACACTATCAACATTCATATTTGCCAAGATATTTTTAATTTCTTTAGGAGCCTGGGTGTTCTTTATCTCTTCTCTTAACGCATTGTCCTTTTTATTTTTGTTCAACCAAATTCCAATATTTAAAGTTAATAAAAGTCCAATAACTATGCCTGAAATCCATCTAACATTTAACCAAAAACCATTTCTCTGAATTCTATTTAATTCAATTGCTGTTGCATTCTCATCGATAAGATTCTTAAGTGTATTTCTATCCAAAAGATCTCCTTGAATCTTCATTATATCATCTGGAGTAATTGATGATTGATTCTTATGAGAACCATTATATTCTTGCTGTTTGTTCAGCTTTGAAGTAAGTTGACTTATCCATAAAACAAAATAGGGAGAACCTTTCTCTAAAATAATACTCTTCGATCCCGCATTGTATACCGAGAACTTTAGTTTTCCCTGAAAACCTGGATCCACATGAAATCCTGAGATATTTACCAATCCCTTAAACTTAAATCCAAACTTTAATGATATAAAGCCTATATATTCCGCAGGAATTTTTACAATTTCATCCGTTATCAGTATGGCAAATTGCCCAGGCTTTAATTCAAACTGAGGTTTCTCGTCGTACAATATAGTTTTTACACTATCATTATTCGTGTAAACTTCATTCCCTAGTGTCAGCTCATATGAAGCATTTTGCAAATTGTCTTCAGAAAATTTATTTTCTGAGATACACGTTTTCAATAACTTTTTTAATTCTTCGTTTGCTAGAAATGCCATGATTATACCAAATACATTAATCCATCTAAACAACGGCAAAAAAATCAGGTTTAACTCAATCTTATTAAACTAATTATCAACATGATAATTAACAAAAAGACAAGTTCCTTTATAACCCTGATGTATTTTCAAATAACAATTCGCTCAATATTTTAAATTAAAAGCTTTCTTAATAGATTTTTTCAGTTCAATTACAATTTAAGCTCATTTGCTATTATTAATTACTATGATATCCTGCATAATTTATTCTGGCACTTAAAAGAGAGTATTGGAGAAGCTTAAAGTTGGGGCACAAGAAAATATTGGGTTTTCACTTTTCATCCCCCAAAATCTTACCTTTAAACTTTGCGCGTGGATCCTATTTCGATTTTATAGCGTGCAGGCAGCTAAGAGTAAAGTAAAATCGAAATAGGGCGCAACCTACTTTTGTATTTGGTATTTGGTCTCTTCCGACAACCAGTTTTTATAATCCTTTGCGGCTCCTGGGTGTGCCTTAAAGAAAAGCTGTATGTGATGCATGGTATCATTCTTACCTTTTTGATATTCCCTTGATTGAAGTTCATTGTTGTTGATTTGAAAAATGGCATAGCCCAATACCACCATAGTAATCGTTAACGAAATACAGAACAGACCCAATAACCATTTAGGAGTCAGTTTCGCTCTGTTCACTTTTTTTACCAACTCTACTATGGTCGTCCTTTGATTTCTAAAATGGTCGTTTTGATCTTGTTTTAATCTTGATACTTCTTCGCGAATTCTTGCTATGTTGGTTTGGAGCTGTGAGCTGTTCAATTCCTTGGTCAATTGCTCAATTTTATTGACGGTATTATTAAACCCTTCCAATTCTTCGGTCAGTACCGCCGTAATCTCATCTAATTTTGCCATTGTTCTTTTGTTTTAAAATCCTATATCCATTCCTTTTTTTAGCGTTTTCTTTATAGCATGTTTTGCTATCTTCAAAGCAAGGTTGGTACTGAGTTCGATCAGCCTTCCAAACAATACGATTGCTTTTCCTTGTTTTAATGTGAGACTTTGGGTTGTGTTCTTCGAAAGCTCCAAGGCCAGTTTGCCTCCTGACATGGAACGATGTACTTCGCTTCCTTTTAAGTTGTATCCTTGGTACTCGAATCGAAAGCCTTGCAGTTTGTTCTGTTTGTTGATACTGGGAATGACCTTTACTCCTTCTCGCTTCATGTGGTGGATGTAATGGTCAAAGTTCTGGGGCCGATGTTCTTGCAGCACTTTTTGGTGGATGTTCTTTATTTGTTGGCGAATTTGTTTTAGCTCGTTTATTTTTTCTTGTTGTACTTCCCTCACGGTTGTCAATCCCATTTCCTTGGCAACTTGTCCTGCTGTGTGTTGGCTTCGCTTTCCGATGTAGCTGTCATTGTAGGCTTTGCCATCAAATCCGATGCGGTTCACATAGAGATGTATATGGATATGCTGTTTGTCTCGATGTACAAAAGCAATGGCCTGTCTGTTTTCCAATTTCATTTTTTGAAGGAACTTTTGGGTAAGTTCGTTGAATTGTTCTTTAGTGAGATGTTTCCCATCCTCAATCGTTGGACTCAGTACGAAACTCAGGGTGTTGTTTTTACATCTGCAGTTTTGGTCTTGGATTATCTTGAACTCTTGGGCAATTTCTTTTGGGGTCTCTCCCATCAGATGTTTTTTGTAAATGATCTCTGCTTCTTTTTCTTGGTTCCATCCGTAGGATATGGAAGCCTTTGTATGCGATATGGACTTTCCTTTCCCAATCATTTCTTGAAATTGTACAAATGGTCTTTGATTTCTTTTGCCAACAGGGTAACTTCTTCGGAAAGTTTTGGGTTTCTTTTTTTGAACATATTACCGATACGGATAAAGTTGTTCTGGTAGCTTATCAACATTTTATACATTGCAATTTGGTCTTCTGTGAGCCGTTCAATTATTCTATCATCAAACGCCGCTCTTCGGCAATACTCGCTAAGAGAAAGTCCTGCATTTCTAGCCTTGACTTTCAGCAATTTCTGCTCAAATATGGTACACCTGAACCTTATGACTTTGCTTTTCATTCTTCCTCCTTTGCGACCTACGGGAGCAAAGCAAGATTGTTTTTGTGGCTACAAAAACACATCTTGAATTGCTTACTCCAACGGGTCAATAGTTATTTTGCGTTTTACTCTTTAGTAGCTTCTTATTGAACTCTTGTTCCAGATATTCATCGGAGAGATTCGGCTTTCCCATAAGCCAAGCATCGATTACATCTTTGTCAAAAAATTTCTGTCTAATGTGTTTGTTGTTACCTGTTGGTATTAATTTTAACTGGGTAAGTTTATAGATTTTGCTTTTAGAGAGTCCTGTATATTTTGCAAGATCATCTACCGTCATTACCTTTTTAGTATTACTCAATAAATATTTGATATCTTCCAACAGCTTTGTAATTCTGTTTTCTTCTTCCATGACCTTCGATTTTTATTGAAATCAAAGTAGCCCACCATATATGGATAGATGAAAATGGAAGAAATTTTAACTTTTCGAATACAGGGTTTTTATCAATAATCAATTAAAACAGGCTTCCATTATCAATACTGTAATCGAAATATCTGCTTAAATGTATTGATAGGCACATTGACCATTACTAGACGGATTCATTTTATCTTATGGAAAAATACTTTACAGCGCTTTAATTCTTATAAGTAATTACTTATATTTTTCTTTATTTTTTCTTATTTTAAAGTTTTCAGAAAGTTTCCCCCAGTTCGTTCCTTAAAAAGACAAAATGCTTAACAATGGAGCGTAGTTCAATCACAAATTGCTCTTATAATGAAAATCCATTCAAATTATGAAGGTTGTATTGGCAAGGGATCATCAGATAATCAACTAGATGTTGAGCTTCCTATTATTTTCAAAAATTTTAAATCTGGTCCAGAAGGACTTGCAAGTATAACTGCTGTTAGCTCAAAAATAAATTCAAAGCAATTCTCAACGGCGACTACAGTTTCAATACATCCATATTCTGCCCATAATGATGGCACTACAATAGCAGGTGAGCCCATACTATCTAGGCCTATTAACTTCCAATCTAATATTAATTCAACTGATAACCTGTTAGTTTTTAAATTTTCAATACAAGCTCCAACGGATTTTGATTATGATTCTCACTTAGAAAATGATAATAATGCGGAATTCGTTCTTGGTTTCAACTTTACTAATTTTCAGAATGTAGAAATATCGATTAGTTGTCAGTTATCAAATAGCCCTAAGCATAAGTTAAAAATAACATCGGTATTTAGAACGAAGAAAAACAAACAAGTACTATTGAACTTAGGTGGGCTAACGCTTCTTTCCATTTTACTAGTTTATTGGAATACTAAATACAATGATGATGTTTATCTATCAGGTACTTGGGATCAAAAAACAATTGCATACATCACTGGTTCTGTCTTGACCTTTTTTGGACTATCCATGCGAAAACTCAAATCCCATTTATTTAATTTTGAAAGTTTAAAATCCTTGATTGAGTATCCTGAATTACACCTAAACCTAGAACTTTATCAAAGTCTAAATACAAAAGCTTGGACCAGAGTCCTCTTAGTTGTTTCTCTTATTATCCTATTCATCGTATCATTTAATTGGTCAGTTGAGGTGCAAAATAAGTCCAACTTCATTATTTACGATGATGATAAGGATTCCATTGTTAATTCGAAAAGCATATATAGTCGTCACATTATACAAAATCCTGAGAGGTTTATATTGATATGTAATGAAACGAATCAACGTATTCCCAATAACCCTTATAAACTTGGTAAGATCAAGCTTAATGGAAAAGTCCAATTTAACTCTTTAGAAGTAAAGTTTTTTGAAGGAAGAAACGTCGATATTCCAGAGGATACTGATAAAAAAAATGTAAATGAATGGGATTTTACTGCTAATCTTTTTGAGCAAGGAATTTCATTAGACAAAATAATCTGCGGAAAATCAAGGGAACTTCCTATGAAAATAGGAAATATTAATATAATCCCAGAGTACGATAAAAGCAATAAACTTAGAATAATAAACTTAAGGCAAAAGCAAGAAATTGAGCTTTCTCAACTAGAGAAAGAAATCAAAAAGTTTAAGACTGAAAACTTCGGCAATAAAACTGCTATTGAAATTTATCGGGATAGAGAGAATATGATTTCCAAGTTGGAGACTAAATTAAAAGAAAAGATTGGCAATAACATCGTAAGGTATGAGGACATCAATCATATAACTATTTCAATGCTTGACGAAGTTTTAGACAAGGATCATAAAAAGAGAGCAATAGAGCGCAATGTATTATTAAGTGCTTTTTGGAAGGCGACAAAAGATGCAAGAAAGAGAACACCTTACGGCAACGAAATAGAAGCAATTTGTGACAATGCCAAAAGACTGTTTGAAAAAGATTTTGGTACCGAATCTAATCGATCTATTGCCGAATTTTTGTTAGAAGTATACAGATTGAATTCGGGTACCTCAGAAGCTCCCCATAACTATATTGTCAAATACTGGATAAATAGACCTTCAAAAACAGCAGAAGACCTTAAAAATGAAATTAATGATAAGATGTTACATTATTTGGCCATTCTAGCTCTTAAGGGAGAAGAAAATCTTGAGAAAGTTCTAGAGTTTTTTAATAGCAATTTTGCTAATATTACTGAATACAATGGAAGACAAAGAAATATTTATAAATTAATTTTAGAAGATCGGGAATTAAAAAATAGCGGAAGTCTTGTCTGGAATGAAAGTAAAAAAAATAAGCTTAAAGAAATAATAGAGAAACTACTTCAAACTGCCTCAAACAACGAAAAAAAGCGTACTCCGACCTAAGAAAATATGTTGTTTCAGCGGCAAGCTTCTTTTTATTTTCAAAAAACATAATTGTTGTACCTATGTTGTGCCTATAAAAAGAAAAAAGCCTCTCGATTTCTCGAAAGGCCTTTGTTTACTAAGCTCCCCCTCTTGGGCTCGAACCAAGGACCCTCTGATTAACAGTCAGATGCTCTAACCAACTGAGCTAAGGAGGAAAATCAATAAATACAGCCAAGTTTTAATCTTACATCTTTACCTCAAATCTGCCGGAAAAACTAAAAGCTCAGTTCTGAGCCCTGACTGCCGGCAGGCAGGTAAGGAGGAATATTTTTACCTTAAGCGGGTGCAAATATAGCAGTTTCTTTAAAACGCCACAAGCAATTTATAGCTAAATAAATCTTTTGATAATATTCCAGATATCATTGCCAAAGATAACCACCATCAATCCCATCAAAATCACAAATCCTACAATCTGACCCCGTTCCAAAACCTTTTGGCTAGGTGGTCTTCCGCTGATCATTTCATACAATAAGAACATCACATGGCCGCCATCCAAGGCAGGAATGGGCAATACATTAATAAATGCCAACCAAACGGAGAACATGGCCATAAAGCTCCAGAAGAAGCCCCAATCCCAGCTCGTGGGCATCAACTCCACAATACCAATAGGTCCTTTGACTTGCTTGTATCCCTGAATGATAGGATTAAAAATCAGTTTAAACTGCTTTACCTGTCTTACCAACACATTGATGGTCTCCATAAATCCACGAGGAATGGCAGAAGCAAAACTGAATTCCTTGGTAATGGACAACTGCTCTGTAGCCAAATTTCTATCTGGAGCAATACCAACAGGCAAACTATCAGGCACTTGTACGTTAAGATTCATCAACCGGCCATCCCGACTGATCTCGACATCCAAAGTACCTCCTCGGTTCCCATTGATTTGGGTAGTAACCTCATCCCAAAAGTTTAGCGACTGACCATTGATTTTTTCCAGCTTGTCCCCAACCAGGATACCTGCCTCTTTGGCTTGGGAACTATCAGACACATGTCCAATCACCAAGGTTGGATATCTTGGTACGATAAATTGACGTCCTCTACTTTCCAGGGCGGCTTTTTTTCCTTCATCGCTAAGTGGAACCGTCATTTCCTGCCCGTCACGCAACACCTTGATCTCATCCCCAAACAGAATATCCATGGATAGGTACCGGTCCAGTTTTTCAACCTTTTTCCCGTCTATCTCAAGAATTTTATCTCCTGTTTTGAGTCCAATCTTTTCGCTCACAGGATCCACATGCAATCCGTGCTCAATCTTGTTTACGGGAATAAAAGTCTCCCCGTTACTGGCAAACATTGCGGTGTAAATGACCCAAGCCAAAAGAAAGTTCACCGTAACCCCGCCCAACATAATAATCAATCGTTGCCAAGCTGGCTTGCTACGGAATTCCCATGGTTTGGGCTCTTCCTTCATTTGTTCGGTGTCCATGCTCTCATCGATCATCCCGGCTATTTTTACATAGCCTCCCAGCGGTAGCCACCCAACACCATATACTGTCTCCCCTATCTTCTTTTTGAACAAGGAAAATTTGACATCAAAAAAGAGGTAGAACTTCTCCACCTTGGTCTTAAAATATTTTGCCGGGAGAAAATGTCCCAATTCGTGCAAAATCACCAAAACAGAGATGATCACTATAAACATTACGATCTGTGTGAAAAGATCCATTAGCTTCTATATCTTATATTAAGCCCACAAAAGTACGCTTTTAGCCCTTTTATAAAAAGATGATTTTGGGCAATGACCGTATTTAAGAAAGATTTAGGAACAAAAACCCTATTTCGCTTGATGATTCCTTGGGTCGAACGTAATTTTGTGCCATGAGGAATTTCTTTTCCAAGTTCAAGTTTTTTGGTGCCGTCCTTTTGGCGCTTTCAGCAGTGATCATTTACCTTTTTTACAATGCGTTACAACCCAAAAAGACGCTTCCAGTGTACCAACCTTCCATGGTGGATCAAGCTTTGGTGGATAGCACTCTGCATTATAAAAAGAAGTATCATACCATTGCCGACTTTGAATTGATTAACCAGAATGGTGAAAAAATCACAGAGGAAGTTTATAAGGATAAAATATATGTGGCTGATTTTTTCTTCACCACCTGCCCCACTATCTGCCCTATAATGACCAAGAACATGGCCGAGATCCAACGCTCCATAATGGACAAGAATGATGTGCTATTACTATCACATTCCGTTACCCCCGCCATTGATTCGGTTGCCCAATTAAAGAAATATGCCAAAGAAAAAGGGGTATTAGACCACAAGTGGAATTTGGTCACTGGGGATAAAAAACAGATTTATGAGTTGGCCAGAAAATCCTATTTGGCAGTGAAGACCGATGGGGATGGAGGCCCTTATGATATGATCCATACTGAAAATTTTATCTTGGTGGACAAGGAACGAAGAATCCGAGGATTTTATGACGGAACCAATCGCGAGGAGATTGACCAACTGCTTTCCGATCTTGCCATTTTGGAGTCCAGTTATGCGCAATAAGCACATTCTCCAATTAGTAAAAGTTTGGCAATATTATATGGTCATTTTTGCCTATTTTTGCCCTTACTTAAATTTATTCTAAATAAGATTTGTGGCAACCGTTCTAGATTTAAAACAGGGACAGACCGGAATAATCAAAGAATTTTCCGATTTAACCCTCCCCATTAAACTGTTGGAACTTGGTTGCTTGCCAGGAAACACTGTGGAAGTGGTACAGGTTGCCCCATTAAAAGATCCTATTTACATCAATGTAAACGGAAGTCATATTGCCATTAGACGCTCTCTTGCCCTGCAAATAGAACTTGAAATCGAAGAAGACCCCACCTCCGTATGAGTAAGAGCATCAAAGTTGCGCTGATCGGTAATCCCAATACTGGAAAAACTTCTGTTTTTAATCAACTTACCGGCCTCAAACAAAAAGTGGGTAACTATCCAGGTATTACCGTTGAAAAGAAAGTGGGGGTTTGTAAACTTCCCAGCGGGCAGAAAGCTCAAATCTTGGATCTTCCCGGCACCTATAGCCTAAACACCACTTCTCTGGATGAAAGTGTTGTGGTGGAACTCTTGCTCAACAAAAACGACAAGGACTTCCCAGATGTGGCCGTGGTGGTTAGCGATGTCGAGAACTTGAAGCGAAACTTGCTGCTTTTTACCCAAATCAAAGACCTTCGGATTCCGGCAATTTTGGTCGTCAATATGGCCGATCGGATGTCCAGAAAAGGTATTTCCCTTGATTTGGCCGCCATGGAGCAAAAGTTGGATACCAAGATTGCATTGGTTAGTACTAGAAAGGGCAGGGGCATAGATCATATAAAAGAGCTGATTGAAAATTACAAGTCCCTCCCCAATAAGCCAAATATAGATACATCCCGTATTGCTCCTGAATATTTTAGCCGATTACAGAAGGCTTTCCCTAATGAGGATCTTTACAAGCTTTGGATGGTCATCACCCAGGATGTAAATTTCATGCCCATTGAAAAGAAGCGCATTCAGGATGCCACTTCTTTTTCCACCAAATCCAAAACCGAACTCAAAAAACTACAGCATAGGGAAACGGTTCTGAGATATCAGTTCATTAATAGTGCCCTAAAAGAAACCTACAAGGTGGATTTCAACGCGGCCAAGGGATTACGGGCTTCTCTGGACAAAATCCTGACCCATAAAGTTTTTGGGTACGTAATTTTCTTTGCCATTTTATTACTGATTTTCCAGGCTATTTTTGATTGGAGTACCTACCCCATGGACTTTATTGATGAGCAATTTGCCAATGCTGGGGAGTGGTTAAAGAGCACCTTGCCCTCTGGGGTCTTTACCGATTTATTGGCCGAGGGGATTTTGGCAGGTATTGGTGGCATAGTCATTTTTATCCCGCAAATTGCCTTTTTATTCCTATTTATCTCCCTTTTGGAAGAATCGGGATATATGAGCCGAGTGGTATTTTTAATGGATAAACTTATGCGGCCGTTTGGACTGAGCGGTAAAAGTGTAGTCCCTTTAATTTCTGGTACTGCTTGTGCTATTCCTGCGGTAATGGCTACTAGGACTATAGAAAACTGGAAAGAAAGGTTGATTACCATTTTGGTGACCCCGTTCACCACTTGCTCGGCCAGACTTCCCGTTTACCTTATTCTTATTGCCCTGGTGATTCCCGATGGTAGAATTTTGGGGTTGAGTTACCAAGCCTTGACATTGATGCTATTGTACTTGTTAGGATTTGGAATGGCCATTTTCTCCGCATCCATTTTAAACAAAATCCTAAAGATCCGTAGCCGTTCCCTCTTCATGGTAGAGATGCCCACCTATCGTTTGCCCCTTATCAAGAATGTCGCCTATACGGTACTCGAAAAAACCAAAAGTTTTGTATTTGGTGCAGGTAAAATTATCCTAGCCATCTCCATAATTCTTTGGTTTTTGGGATCTAACGGATCTTCTGAAGACTTTAAAAATGCAGAGGAAGTTGTTTCGCAGAGAATAGAAGCAGAAGGTCTCAGCCCGTATAGTAAAAATTACATCCAGAACAATATCGACAGTTATATCGAAATAAGGAAAATCCAGTCGGGAGAAGTGATGCCCAAAGCATCGCTAGATTCCATACAGCTCTTGACAGCTGATTTGGAGCAGCGTGCAAAAGCCCAGGAAATAGCAAGTCATAAATTGGAGCATTCTTATATTGGCTACGCTGGAAAAGCCATTGAACCTGTTGTAAAACCCTTGGGCTACGATTGGAAAATTGGTATCGCCGTCTTAACCTCCTTTGCAGCCCGTGAAGTGTTTGTAGGAACCCTTGCCACTATATATAGTGTAGGTAGTGATGAGGAAGAAACCATTAAAAATCGGATGGCCGCCGAGCTGGACGAAACGGGTAAAAAACCACTCTTCAATTTGGCCTCAGGCATATCCTTGATGCTTTTTTATGCGTTTGCCATGCAGTGCATGAGTACTTTGGCTATTGTAAAACGAGAGACCAACAGCTGGAAATGGCCCCTGCTTCAACTGGTCTTCATGAGCGTTTTTGCGTATCTTGTGGCATTGACCGCCTTTCAAATCCTTAACTAATGGATCTAGTGCAACATATATTGGTTTATCTCACCTTGGCATTTGCCCTTGGATATTTGGTCTGGAAATTCCTTCTGCCAAAATCTCTGCTTTCTGGCAAAAAAAAGGATTCCAAGTCCTGTGGACAGGACGGTTGCGGTTGCGATTAATTCCTCTTCACCTTTTTTGGTTTTTTAATTCTGGTCTGCATTAGCAGATGATTCTTTTTTGACTTTTTTTTCACTTCCAGTGTAACCTTTCTTAATTTCCTGACTATATAGGATAACTAATCAGCTAAAGAATAGCATTGAAAGCGCTTTCAGATGAAATCATAATGCGAAAAGTCGCCGACGGCAATCTTGATTTGCTCAAGGTTCTTTTTGACCGGCACCACAAGCATGTCTACAACTATCTGTATAAGATGTCTGGAGATGCCATGTTGAGTGAGGATTTAACACAGGATGTTTTTTATAAACTGATAAAATATAGAAGTTCTTATAAAGATGGGGCTTTTGTTTCCTGGCTGTTTAGCATTGCCAGAAACAACCTGAAGACCCACTTTACCAGAAACCACAAATATCATGAACCTGTGGATGTACTGGAATATAAAACGGTTGCCAATGATGCGGAACGGCAGGAGGATTACGGCCAATTGCACAATGCCCTAAACCAACTTAGCCCCCAAGATCGAGAACTAATAGTTTTGAACCGATACAAGGAAATACGCTATGAGGAACTGGCCGAAATTGTAGGCAGTACGCCAGGTGCATTAAAAACCAAAGTAAGTAGAATATTGAAAAAACTCCGGGTCATTTATCTGGAGTCCAATTAGAAAAATATGAAGTCGGAAAAAGATAATTTTATTTCATCCCAATTACCAGCATACCTGGATGGACAGTTGTCTCCCAAGGAAAAGCAACAAGTGGAAGACCATCTTGCTATAAGCGAATCATGCCGAAAAGAATTGGAGGAACTCAGGACGTTGTTCACCGCTTTTAAAGAAGAACAGGTTCAGGTACCATCCGATAAATTAAGGAATCAGTTTAATCAGGTCTTGGAACAAGAAAAGCTTTCCCAATCCAAGGTGGTTCTACTTGAAAACAACAAACGCAGCTGGGCATCCAACTTGCTCAAAATAGCAGCCAGTGTTGCCTTGCTCATCGCCGCTTTTCAAACGGGTAGAATCTTGGAAATGGAAAAATCCAATCAAGATGTAGCTGCCATTCTGGAAGAAAGTCTCCAAATAAAACAAACGGCCATGCTTTCCTTAATGGAAAACCAATCTGCCAGTAAACGGATTCAGGGAGTGAGTTATATCGAGGAATTTCCAAATCCGGATGAGGCAATAGTAGAGGCCTTGGCCAAGCGTTTGTTGCATGACGATAATGATATTGTACGGCTCAATGCCTTTGAGGCGCTCTCCGGTTTTGCTTCGTCAGAGATGGTAAAATCGATTTTTATCGAAACACTGGAAAAAGAGAAAAATCCAAGTATTCAGATTGGCATCATTCAGACTTTGGTGAAAAACCAAGAAAAGAAAGCGGTAGCACCCATGCAAAGATTGTTGGAGCAAGAGGATACCCAACCCTTTGTGAAAAATGAAATCAAATTGGCTTTGCCAAAAATCATATAACAATAACTGCTGAGATAAATCGAAGCATCAAAAAACGAAAAATCATGAGAAAATTATCAATTTTAGTAGTAGCATTAATGATCAGTACCCTGTCCACGGCACAAGGAGATTACAACAAGGCCCTGAGCGGAGTGGAATGGGTGAAAATTGAATCCAAATCGGATATTACCCTTCGCACACAAACTGCCAACGAAATCAGGATTAAGGCAAGTGGAAGCACCAAAGTGTCAGAAAAAGCTAAAGGTCTCCGGCTGGTTGGCGAAGGAGGTTCGGACAATACAGAAGTCGGATTTTATGTGGTTCAGGACGGAAATACTTTGATCGTAAAGAATTTAAGAAGATCGGAAGGAGCCATCATCTATCTTCCCAAAACCCAAAACGTTTCCGTAAAAAGTACTTGGAGCGGGGATATTGAAATTGACGGCTTTTCCGGGGAAGTGGAGGCCAATGCCCAATTGAATGGAAGTATTGAAATTTCCAATGTCAACGGACCGGTTACTGCAAACGCACTGAACGGTGGAATCACAGTGGACTTTGCTACGGTAAAACAAGACACCCCTATTTCCATCTATACCACCAACGATGATGTGGATGTGACCCTTCCCGCCAATACTCCTGCGGATTTGCAACTTGGAACCGTCAATGGGGACATTTACACCAACTTTGAACTCGAACGGGAGGAGAAGAACGGATTAACCTCCATTTCTGACCGAAAAGTAAGGGCTGCCATCAACAATGGCGGGGTGAAGATTTCCCTAAAATCCACCAACGGGAACATTTACCTAAGAAAGCAGTAGGCAACTTTAAGTTTATTCATCTCAAAAAACAATACATCATGAAAAATTTAGCAGTACTGCTGGTGATGGGCCTTATGGGCCTATCACTTAGCGCTCAAAAAGTCATAGAAAAGAACATCAATTACAACAATCAGGTAATCGATGTGGATGTGAAATTTGCTTCGGATATTGAAGTCAAGACTTGGGATAAATCTACTGTTTATTTTAAGGCGACACTTCGCACCAAAGAAGGCAAGTATTTAGATCTTTATAAACTGGACATAGATGAGGGTCAAGGCTATATTGGTATTGAATCTAATGCAGAAGCAGTATTTAAGGCATTTCATGACGAGTGGGAAAAAACTCGTCCCGCGGGGGAGCACAGCTACTATCATACCAGCGATATGTACACCTTTAATTATGTGCTTTATGTGCCAAAAAACGCCGACTTTACCGTTAGCAGCATTAATGGGCATCTTAAAGCCCAAGTAATTGAAGGGGATTTTACCGCGGATTTGATCAATGGCAATATAGACATCGCCCAGTACAAGGGCAATATGGATTTAAAGACCATCAACGGAGAAATTGATTTGGCGATGAGGGATTCACATCTTACTGCGGAAACCATTCACGGACTAATTTATGCTGATGAAAAACTGGACTTAAAAGTAACTGACAGACATGTGGGCCAAAAAGTGGAAGGAAGTTTTGACAATGCCACCTATCGGTTGAAACTGAACACCATTAATGGGAACATGTATCTACGACTTTAAGGTATGAAACCATTCTATTTTTTTGGATTGGCAACTTTGATCCTTTCGAGTTGTATGAATGAAAAGTCGTTTAATGCCGATGCTGACACAAGGATAAAGGATTCTTTGGGCCTGACCCAAATGATTGCTCTTCGGGAGGAGGCCATGATAGCGAAGGATGTGGCCTTGGTCATGCCCCAGTTTGCTGATGATGCCACCTGGATAAACTCCCAAGGATATTTTTTTGAAGGAAAAAAGGAATTGGAAAGGTTTCATTTAATGTTTGCCAAAAATGACTCCTTGGACTATTACTATGAAATTGGGGAACCTAAAATCCGTTTGTTGGATGACAACAGTGCCCTCGCCTACTATTCTTGGAAGATGTTTTGGTTCAAAAAAGAGCATCCAGCTGATACTACCTACAAGGAAATTGGATTAATGACCCTAAGTGCGCAAAAAGAGAATGACCAATGGAAATGGGTGGCCGTTACCAATCAGCATACTCCATGGTTTTATGGTAAAATAGAACCCGTTCAGATTGATTGACCGCTTACAACATAGACGACACAAACGAATAGAGCAAAAGAGCCCATCCTGCAACCAAGAGCAGACCTCCCAAGGGGGTAATGGGGCCCAAAAAGCGTAGTTTTTTTCCGCCTGCTGCACTCATGCACAATCCATAAATGCTAAAGGAAAAAAGTAAGGTTCCAAAAACGAAACAATTGACGATATAGCTGTCCAGTGCATTGTCAAAACCAAGGTTAAAGGCAAGAACCAATAACACAATGGCATGATACATTTGATATTTGACCCCGGTCTCGAAGCTATGCAGCTGATCAGGGGTCAATTTCTTTTTTAGGGCATGAGCTCCGAAAGCACCTAGAACGACAGCCAAAAGCCCATAAAAGCCTCCCATGAACTGGGCCAATAGAATTGTTTCCATACGGAAAGTTACTAAAAAGTAATGCTGATGGCCTTATCCCCTTTAACCTTAAAACAGCAATCACGGTATGATGGCGGCCCAAAGGTTTTCATCTTAGCCTTTGAGAAGGCCACTTTTTCTGTAGGAATTCCAAGCCAATTTTTATCCAGTTTATCGTTGCCGTTCTCATCATGAAAAATGGCAAGGGCATACTCCCCTTCTGGAATGTTTTCCAGTTTCAGATTCACTTTTCCCTTTTTGGCTTCTACGCTGCTGGCTTTAACAACCCCTTCAAATTTCAAAAAAGTCGTTTCCGAATCATACACGGCGATATTGACCTTGCCTTCAGCTGAAGGAATATTCGAAACTTCTACAGAAATAGTATTCTGGGCAATCATGGTCATCGGAATCATGGTTAAAAAAAACCACAACAGTCTCTTGGAAAAGGTTTGGGTCAAATACATATTATCCGATCAATTTGGTTTATTGGATTGCTCTACCTGAAGCTGCAAATTTTCAAAGAAGTTCTGAGTCTGCAAACTATCCTTAAAATTGATAAATAACAACAAGGAATCATGGTGTACCAATTTTACTTTTTGCTGCGCTAAATCATCCACAAAAAAATGCACTTTGGAATCCGTGATAGAATCGATAAAAACTCCTTTTTCCGCTACCATCCAAGAAAATCCGCTGGAACGTTCCAATTCCGGAACCTTTTCCACCATCTTAAGGCTGTCGATCTCATTTAGAGGAATTCTTTGGTAATAGATGCCGGACATAATCTTTAGTTCGCCTTCTTCTATTTTATGCCAGTTTTTATAATGAGCCAAAAAGGCCAAAAAGCATAGGACAAGGGTAAGGACGATCAATACGTTCCACAGCCAATGCCTCTTCTTTTTACTCATTTTCTTTATCGGTTCTATACGTATCAAACCAAGCAACGGTATGGGCAATCTTGGTTATCAAATTACTCGGTTTGCTGGCAATGCCATGACTGGCGCCCGGTATTTCCACCAGTACCGTCTCAATCTTTCTAAGTTTAAGCGCATGGTACAACTGCTTTGCCTCGCTTGGTGGAGTTCTTAAATCGTTCATTCCCACCATCACCATGGTTGGGGTCTCTATATTACCAACGAGCGAGATGGGCGAAAATTTCCAATACCCCTCAAAATTTTCCCAAGGTTGTCCGGGATATCTATGCTCCGCATAGTAAAAATAATTGTCGGCCACCAAGGTTTTGCTGATCCAGTTCATTACCGGTTTGGCCACTACCGCTGCCTCAAAACGATTGTTTTTCCCAATCATCCAGGCCGACATGATACCTCCAGCACTACCACCAGTTACAAACAACTGGTCTTCCTGGGCTATGCCCATTCCTACACAATGATCAACTCCGTCCATTACATCATTGTAGTCCTCTCCTGGATAGTTGTTGAACAATAGATTTCCAAATTCCTCTCCGTAACTGGTACTCCCCCTGGGATTGGGATAAAACACAATATAGCCAGCAGATGCATACAACTGCATTTCCGCGGAAAAGCGGTCTCCATAGTTCAAAATGGGGCCTCCATGGTTCTCTACCATAAAAGGATATTTTTTGGAGGCATCATAGTTGGGAGGGTATACCACCCAGCCTTGAATGTCGCGTCCATCCACCGAAGATTTGTACCACACTTCTTCTACCTTGCCCAATTCACGGTAGTTGAGCAAACTTTTACTCAGACCTGTGATTTTGATAGGGTTCTTCCCCTTTGGTCTGAGCACAGTCAACTCCGCAGGATAATTAGGTCTGGATTGGGTGTACACTATAGTCCCATTTTTAGAGGTGCTAAAGGACCCACTGGGATAAGGTCGGCCCAAGGTGGTTCCACCTACATTGTCCAAAATTTTGGACGTGCTCCCATTTAGTGAAACAAGTCCAACTTTTCCATTTCCTTTGTCATCATAGGCAACGTACAATCCGTCTCCTTTGGAATTCCATTGAATGTCGGAAATGGTTCGGTCCAACCCTTCGGAAATCACTCTTTTTCCGCTTCCATCCACATTCATGAGGTGCACTTTTCTGATTTGATACGCCTGTACCTTATCTTCAAAACCCAGATATGCTATTAACTTCCCATCTGGGGAAACTTTTGGGTCATAATCCGGCCCATTTCTATCGGTCAGGGCTTCTATATTCCCATTTTGAACATTAACAGCGTAAATCTCACTGTTTCTAAAACGATATTCCCAATCTTCAACCCTGTTCGCAGAAAAATAGATTTTACTCCCATTCTTGGCCCAAGAAAGTGTTCCTCTGTGATGCCAGTTCCCAGCAGTGATTTGCCTTGGCGCACCTCCGTCTGCTGGAATTGTGAAAATATGATTGAACCCTGGTTTGATATACCCTCTCCCATCGGCTTCATGATATACCCTATCCGTAATTCTTGGTTTCTCTGCCCATTTAGCGCCCTTGGGTTTTTTTGGCATTTTGGCAATCACGGGTGGAGCTTCTGGTACATTCATGGAAAAAGCCAATTGCTTCCCATCAGGAGACCAGGTAAGGGAACTAGGACTAAAGGGCAGCTGCGTTAATTTGGCCACCTTTCCAGAGGCCACCCAATACATGAAAATCTCCGAGCCCTCAGCCGTGCTGCTGGAAAACACAATCCGATCACCGGATGGCGACCATTTGGGACTGCTCTCATTGACTTCATTGGAGGTGAGTTTTTGATGTTGACTGCCATCAGTGCGAATCAACCAAAGATTTCCTTTGGAACCATCCTTCATGATATCATATCCCATTCTTCGGTAAACCACCCATTCACCATCGGGTGAAATCTGTGGATCCGATGCATATTGCAAATCAAAGACATCTAAATAGGAAAAATGTTGTTTTTGGGAGGTTGATAACTGTAAAGCTCCGAAGGTAAAAAGGAGCAAAAGAAATCGCTTCATAAGTTCAAAATTTGTAGCTTTAAAGGTAGCGAAAAGAAGTGGTCAAGCTGACCCGGCCCTTAGTAAATTTTTAAATCCAACGGCTCCCTCAACCAACCTCGTGGAGACTGTTGCCCATCATTTGGTTTGTTTTATGTTTTATTTGGTCATCACTACCTCCATTCAATCCTGGTACGAGGGTTTTTACGCGGCCGCTCTAGGCTTGAGCGTCCTGGTTGGCATATTTTACATAGTCACTTATGGCTATCGATTTATAAAGTCAAGCATTGAAAACAGGGCTGCCAAACAAGGAATTCACTGCAAAGTGCTCTTGCAGAGAACCCAAACCATATGGTATTCTCAACCCAAGCAAGTCACCAAAAAACAACGGGTCTATTTTGAGCTCCTGCTGTTTTTGCATGTTTTTGGCCTCATTTTAACCGGGATATTATGGCTGGGACTAATGGTGGGCTTGGCCATGTACCTTCAAATCTTTTCATAACTTCACTCAAAGTGACCATAACCCATTGCATTGCAATTAGAACTTACCATTATCCAATTGATTACCATTTGTGCCGTTGCCAACGGCTTGGTATTTGGATTTTTGGTCTTGGAAAAAAGGGAAAATAGATATGCCAACCGCTTCCTTTCCCTGACCATTATTTGCCTGTGTCTGACTTTTACACCATATATGCTAGATCCCTCTATTTGGCATTCACATAGATGGTTGGCCTGGTTGCCATTTTCTTTATCTTATTGGATTGGACCTTCATTTTATTTTTATGTAAAAAACCTTACACAGTCCGGATTCCGTTTTAGCTCCAAGCAGCTTTGGCATTTTAGCCCAATTGTGCTCAATTATTTGCACAGCATTTATCACCTCATATACTCCGGAAACCATCACCCATACTATTTGTTTCACCTTACTGCTGAATTGTTTGAATCCTTGGCCATAATTTCCATATTATTTTACATGATGCTCTCCATGGGGATTATCAACAGCTACCAGCGAAACCTTCTTGAGAATGTGTCCAATACCCATAAAATTGATCTACAATGGGCCAAGCATGTTGTGGTCGTAATCATTGGTTCTTTTGCAATTATTCTGGTTTTTCTTGCTGTAAGTACTGGTATTAGTGGTATGGTGTTCTTTGATCAGTGGAACGAATATAGAAATGTTGTACTATTGTTATATGCCTGCGTGCTGTATTGGCTAAGTATCCATGGTTATCTTCAAACGCAAACTTTGCAATTGCTGCCGGTTGTAAATAATGTCCAGGAAATTCCTAATGAAGAATCGGCCAAAATAATCCGACAACTGGATGAAGCAATGCAAAATCAGAAATTATTCAAAAATCCAGAACTGAGTTTGATGGATCTTAGCAGAACGGTTGGACTTCCCGGAAGAACTATTTCAGAAGCCATCAACAGCAGTCTCAACAAAAATTTCTTCCAGTATATAAACGGATATCGGGTGAATGAAGTCCAAGAAAAGCTGAAAGACCCAAAAAATTCTCGCCTAAAAATCATGAGTCTGGCCTACGATTCGGGTTTCAATTCAAAGGCCAGTTTTAATAGGATATTCAAATCCACAACTGGTATGACACCCAAGGAATACAAAATGAAAAATTCTTCATAAAAACAGGTTTTGATACTTGAAAGCGGAAATTGAGACCTCTGTAAAGAGGCTGCTTTTTACTTTGAGTGGAAAATTCAATCAAAATGCAAAAATCCATTCTCATTTTCTTAGTCTTTGTTACCAGTAACACTCTGTTATCCCAGTCCATTAAAGATCTTGACTTTCTTATTGGCAGTTGGAACATTGAGGAAACCATCCTTCCCGGAACAGATAGGGCCTATCAGGAAATTGGAACCCGTAATTGCGAGTACTACCTCAATGGGCAATTCATACGGTGCGAATCTGAAACAACGATTCAGAAAACAGGCCGAAAAAGGTATTACTCCTATATTATCAATTATGATGACAAGGAAGGTTGTTTCCGGGCTACCAACTTTGCCCATGACTTTCCCTTACACGGGCAATTCAAATGGTTTTTGGACAAGGAAAACGAACGCATCATTGCCATAACTCCCAAGAACGTAATTGAAGACCGCTTTTTTAGAGCAACCATTTCTTATGCTGATAGAGACAAACTGGTCTGGAATGGCTGGGCCAGTGTGTTTGAAAAAGACAAGGATTGGATCCAAATATTCAATGATGTTGCCACACGAACCGAATGATAAACACCATGCAAAAAACTGTTCTGTACTTCTTCATTCTACTCTTTATGGGCTGTCAAGGCCACAAAAAGGAACCCTTGCCAGAGCCATTTTCCAATTATATGGACTATGGGGAGTATGAGGTTGGTTTTAAAACTTTGTTTACCAACGATGTTTCCCGTCCAAGTGTTCCGTTCTCGGATTGGAGTGGGAAATTATATCCAAGAACTGATACAGTTCCAGGCAGAAAATTGCCCTTGCATATTTGGTATCCATCAAACGAAAAGGCTCCGCTGCTCCCTTTTAGTCACTTTGTGGATTTGATTACACCACAAACCGAAAGTGATAAGGGAATGTATTCGGATTCGCTGTCCCGAGAAATCTATAAATACCAGGCTGATGAGCTTAAAGGGGAAAAAGCAATGACGCATCGTGATCTGGATACTTTGTTGCATTTAACCACAAATAGCTCATTGGAAACTAAAATTGCCAAGGGCCCATTTCCTTTGGTCATTGTACCCAACGGAAGTAGTCCGGCTAATCAAAGTGTATTGTGCGAATATTTGGCAAGCCACGGATACATTGTGGCCGGAGTTTCCTTAAAAGGCGAATTCGCCCATGTTGTGGATGCCTCCGCTAGAGGTTTGGAATCTGGAGTTGATGATCTACAGTTCGCCCTCGGACAGTTGCTGCAATTGCCCTATGTAAATACTGGTCAAATTGCCCTGGTGGGCAATGCCATAGAGTCCTCTTATTGTGCAGCACTTGCTTCCAGAAATAAGAAGATTAAAGCATTGGTAAGTTTGGAAGGCGGGTTTTTGAGCCAGTACGAACAACGGATTTTAAATGAGACCGTGTTTTATGAACCTCATAGCGTTTCTCTTCCCATTTTGGCCATTTACGCGCCCCATCCCAACATTTCACCCGATAATATCCATGGACTTGATTTTAGCAATCGGTATTTTGCCCGTTTACCAGAAATGAGTGAATTCCATTTCCTAAACTATGGCCATTTCGATGCATACGTTCCCAAAATCATTGGCGAACCTAGGGGAGACCTAGAAGCTGGGTTTACAGCTGGTGCAGAGTTAATCCTTGCTTTTTTAGATGCCGAGCTCAAGAACAAAGACGAAAGTTTTCAGCAATACTATGGCAAAACCCCTTCTAATAAATTAGGGAAGTCCATAGACACGTTGTTCATTCTTAAGGGCCATAGTCCGCCACCTAATATGAGCGCATTAAAAAACTTATTTGTAACCAAAGGATTTGGTGCCATTGACAGCATCTACAAGTCCCATGTGGCTGCCGGGAACACAAAACCATTTTCCCAGACTTTTTATAACGATTATAAGAATTGGCTTGCGTATAAAAAAGATCCCGATTATAAGAATAGGATGCGTTTGTATGAAATGGCTGTGGAGAGTTATCCAAATTCGGCCCTCAATCATTACCGTTTGGCCTATTATCTCGAACAAAACAAAAAGCCAACAAAGGCACGGGAATATTATCAAAAAGCGGACATATTAATCCCTCTTGATACATCCTTAAGCCCCTCGTTAAAGCTTGATTTGCAACAAGCTTTGGATGAAGTCTTAAAATAATCTTCACCAAAATACGTAAGTAGAATCCTCCTCTTAGTTGCTATCTTTGATAGCATCAAAAGACAATAGATGGAATTTAATGGTAAAAACGTATTGATCACTGGTGCCTCACGCGGCATTGGCAAGGCCACTGCCTTGGCCTTTGCCGAAAAAGGCGCAAAGGTAGGCATCAATTTCCGCAGCAATACTGAGGAAGCTGAACGAACCCTATCGCAATTAGCTGGTACTGGACATCAATTGTTTCAACAGGATGTTTCAGAAAAAAATGGCCCTGAACATTTGATCAATAGATACGTAGCGCAATATGGTCAGCTGGATATTTTGGTGAACAATGCGGGCATTTCCATTTTTCACGATATAGAGGAAGTGGATTTTGACCATTGGGCCAATGCCTGGGAAAACATTTTTAATACCAATTTATTTGCGGTATCCAATCTTTGTTATTGGGGCGCCAAAGCAATGATGGCGTCAGGCGGTGGGAAGATTGTAAATGTGTCTTCAAGAGGTGCGTTTCGGGGGGAGCCGACCAAACCTGCTTATGGCGCCAGTAAGGCGGCCTTAAATTCCATGAGTCAGTCCTTGGCTAAAAAATTAGCCAAACACAACATCCATGTCGGGGTGGTGGCACCAGGGTTTACCGAGACAGCAATGGCTGCTGAAACCTTGACTCCCTTGGAACGGGAAAATTTGCTACGGGAATCCCCTTTCCAACGCATGGCCCAGCCGGAAGAAGTTGCACATGCCATTTTATTTTTGGCTTCGGAAGGAGCTGGCTATTCGTCCGGAACCATCATAGATGTGAACGGGGCATCTTACCTGAGAAGTTAGTATGAAAGCATCCACCATTGCCCAACTAAAAAAAGAACTTCAGCATCGTTCTCCTGATGAGCTTTTGGACCTGTGTCTTCGCTTGGGTCGATTCAAAAAAGAAAACAAGGAACTACTTACCTACCTCCTTTTCGAGGCCGATCATGAAGAAGGATATATCGATTCCGTCAAAGCCGAAGTGGATGAAATGTTTGAGGAAATCAATACCAATAGTTTTTACTACATCAAAAAAAGTGTGCGGAAGATTCTCCGAACCATCAAAAAGTATATCCGCTATTCCGGCAACAAAGAAACCGAGGTTGAGCTATTGTTGTACTTCTGTGAGCAACTAAAAAACTTTCGCCCTTCTATTAAGGGCAACATTGCTTTGCGCAATTTGTATGAAAGGCAGTTAGTCTATATCGAAAAGAAAATAAGTGCCCTGCATGAAGATTTGCAATATGATTTTGGCCAAATCTTGGAAGACCTTAGGTAGAAACAGGCAACCAAAAGGCTCCCAAACACGTCTTTTCTTTAATAACCATAATCAATCAAAAATGGGAGTCAACCAAAAAACGGCCCGCCTAGCTGGGCTATTGTATTTTTTAATTGCCATCACCGGTATATTCAGCCTCATGTACGTTCCATCACAACTCATTGTTTGGGACAACCCTGCACAAACCGTCCAAAACCTTAAAGCCTCAGAATTTCTATTTCGATTGGAAATTTTATGTGAACTGCTGTGCTATTTGATCTTTGTTTTTCTGCCCTTGGTCCTTTTTCAATTGTTCAAGGAAGTCCATAAAAACATGGCGGTGCTCATGGTTGTGTTGGTCCTGGTGAGTGTGCCCTTATCGATGA
Source organism: Flagellimonas algicola (assembly GCF_005937185.1). Lineage (GTDB taxonomy): Bacteria > Bacteroidota > Bacteroidia > Flavobacteriales > Flavobacteriaceae > Flagellimonas > Flagellimonas algicola. Next base: position 621,065 of record NZ_VCNI01000002.1, read on the forward strand.
GCAGTGTGATACATAAATTTGATGTGCTGTCCCTTTTGGGCGAATCTGGATTCTTGGAAGTGTACAATGCAGCTCAAATTGAGACCCAGGTGATGCAGGCCTTTCAATCGTATTTTAAAGGCATTCTGATATCCCAAATATTTTGGGGCCTTTGGCTTTTCCCATTTGGTTATCTGGTCTTTAAATCCGGATTTCTTCCCAAAATGTTGGGTCTGTTTCTGATGGCGGGAAGTGTTGGGTACTTCATAGATTTCATGGGCAGAGTCCTTTGCTCGGATTACAATTCTCTTTGGATTTCGGATTATATCACCATCCCTGCCAGTATTGGGGAGTTGGGTACTTGTTTGTGGTTGTTGATTATGGGAATTAAAATCTCCCCGACTGAATCACAAAGTGGGATTGAATCGTAAGTTCTAACAACCTATTTGATGTGGAGAGAGAATTAAAACTTTAACGCCGCCTTCTTGGCAAAATCAGAAGCGGTAATGGGATTTCCATTAATATGCGTAGTATCCCAATCTTGAGTGATCTTCCAATGGCCGTTTATTTTTTTCAGGACAATGTGAAATTGACCATAGCTATAATTTGTTTCATCTTTTGAGGTAAAACCAATCCGATAAAAGCCGACTTCATACGAAGTTGCTTCATTGGTATGTCGACTATCGAACCAAAAATCCAAAGCTATGGAAACGCCTTCGGCCTTGTTGGTTTTAAATCGCTTCAAATTTTTGGCCTTGAAAACATTTTCGGTATCGATTCCCTGGGGAGTAACCCGAAGTACTTCTTCAGCGTATATGGCGTTCAGTTCCTCCCCGTCCAAGGTTTCAAACGCCTTTTTAAAAGGTTTCCAAACAGTCATGTCTATTTCGTTCTGAAATTGTTCAATACCCGTTTGGGAATAACCCGAAAAGGTCAGGCTTAAGGTGAACAAAAGGAGTACAATTCGCATCGCTTTAAATTTTATTTGAGATTATCCTAGGCCCACATCCAGCATCATCATAATGATAAATCCACCTATAAAGCCCATGGTGGCAATGTCCGTGTATTTGTCCCTTTGGGTTTCTGGGATTACCTCTTCCACTACCACAAAAATCATGGCTCCGGCAGCAAAAGAAAGTGCGTACGGCAAAATGGGTTCGAAAGTTAACACCGCCCATGCTCCCAAAACGGCAGCAATAGGCTCAACCATAGCTGAAGCTTGCCCGTACATAAAACTTTTTGTTCGGCTCAATCCTTGCCTCCGTAAAGGCATGGCCACGGCAAATCCTTCTGGAAAATTCTGAAGGCCAATTCCTAAGGCCAAAGCGACCGCCCCTCCAATGGTGGCCCCATCAAAGCCGGCAGCAACACCGCCAAACAGCACTCCCACTGCAAGACCTTCAGGAATGTTGTGCAAAGTGATAGCGAGGGTCAACAAAGTAGTTCTGTGCCAAGGTGTTTTTACCCCCTCGGCCTCACTTTCTTTGAAATTGATATGCAAGTGGGGCAAAACCTTGTCCAATCCAAAAATAAAAGCTGCTCCCAATAAAAAACCAACAGCCGCTGGAATGACTTTAACAAATCCTTCGCCTTCGCTCATTTCTATACCGGGTGCCAACAAACTCCAAAAACTGGCCGCCACCATTACTCCTCCGGTAAAGCCCAACATGCCATCCAAAACCGCACGGTTCATTCCTTTGAACAAAAAGACCAAGGCCGCCCCGGCAGCAGTCAATCCCCAAGTAAAAACAGTAGCGTAAAAGGCCGCCAATATGGGGTCTATACTTTCAAAATATTGGATTACTTGTTCCATTAGTCATTCTTTTTTATGTAAAGATTTGATGCTATCTGATGGGAAATATGGAGTGCTTTTCCTTCCATTTCTATATGCAGGGATTGGTCAAAATCTTCCTTCTCCAAAACCTTTATGGTATTCCCCAAAGCAATCTTGTTCTTGTCTAAAAATTTGAGAAAAGCAGCGGAAGTATCCTTTACACCAACACAAACTCCTTCAGTGTTAAGTTCCACATCGCTTAGCAATTGTTTATCACGCTCCATGAATTTTCCATCTTTGCTGGGAATAGGATCTCCATGGGGATCAAACTTTGGAAAATCCAAGAGCTCATCAATTTTGTCAATGAGTTTTTCGCTTTTGATGTGCTCCAACTGCTCGGCCACCTCGTGAACTTCATCCCAGGTAAAATCCAGTTTTTTCACCAAAAAAACTTCCCACAAACGGTGCTTTCTGATGATGGAAAGTGCTGTTTTGATTCCGATATCCGTCAATGAGATGCCTTGGTACTTTTTGTAATGCACCAAGCCTTTTTCCGCCAATTTCTTGGCCATATCGGTAACCGAAGATGGTTTGGTTTCCATCTGCTCCGCAATGGCATTGGTGGCAATTAGGGCAGAAGAATTACCGCCTAAATGAAAAATGGTTTTGATATAATTTTCCTCAGACCGAGTCACAAAAAATAATTTTTCCAAAAATACATTTTTATTTATAAAAACAAATTTTTAGATTTGTCTAAATTTTAATTTCAACAACCAAAAAAATTGAAACGTCTCCTATTTATATTAGTGCTAAGTTCCTGTCTAACTGGATGGTCACAAAACAGTACTGTTCAAGGAACAGTATCTGAAAAGGAGCAAAGCCTCCCTTTTGTGAATATTTACCTTAAAGGGACCCAAAGCGGAACGGCAACGGATGGGGACGGGAAATACTCCATAACGAATCTAAGCCCAGGAAATCATGTGCTTATTGCCTCGGCCATTGGATATGAGCCTTTTAGGAAATCCTTTTTAATTGGAAAGGATGAAACGATTACCTTGGACATAGCACTAACGCAGTCCGCTGAAGCTTTGGATGAAATGGTGGTCACTGGTACGCTAAAAGCGGTTAGTAGATTGGAAAGCCCAGTGCCTGTTGAAGTCTACACCCCTACATTCCTAAAAAAGAACCCTACCCCAAGTATTTTTGAGGCACTTCAGAATGTAAATGGCGTTCGGCCCCAAATAAATTGCAATGTTTGCAATACCGGGGATATCCATATTAATGGTCTTGAAGGACCATATACCTTGGTTTTGATTGATGGGATGCCTATAGTCAGTGGTTTGGGCACCGTTTATGGTTTATCTGGAATCCCAAATTCGCTAATAGAGCAAATTGAAATTGTAAAAGGCCCGGCCTCCACTCTTTATGGCAGCGAGGCTGTAGGTGGATTGATCAACATCATTACCAAACACGCCCCCAATGCCCCGGAGTTCTTTGCCGATGCCTATCTAACGGGTTGGGGCGAATACAACTTGGATGTGGGTTCCAAAATTGAAGTGGGTAAGAATACCGACCTCCTCCTTGGAGTCAACTATTTTAACTTCGATGAAGTAGTGGACAACAATGGGGACAATTTTACCGACCTCACGCTACAAGACCGAATATCGATATTCCAGAAATGGAATTTTAAGCGCAAGGATTCCAAGTTATTTTCCCTGGCTGGCCGATTCTTTTACGAAGACAGATGGGGTGGTGAACTACAATGGACTCCAGAGTTTCGAGGAGGTAACGAAATTTATGGAGAAAGCATTTACACCCGTAGATGGGAAGTTTTGGGTAAATATCAATTGCCCATTGATGAAAAAGTGTTGCTTTCCGTATCCTATAATGATCACAATCAGAATTCGGTTTATGGTGACACACCCTATTTGGCTGACCAGCGCATTGGCTTTGGGCAAATGACCTGGGACAAAACTATAGGCAAACATGATCTTTTGTTCGGAAGTGCCATTCGCTACAATTATTATGATGACAACACTCCGGCCACTGAGAGTGCAGACGAAGTTTGGATTCCCAGTCTTTTTATTCAGGATGAGCTAAAGTTGGCTGAAAAACATTCCATTTTAGGGGGATTGCGATACGATTATGATCAAAGACATGGCAATATTTTCACGCCAAGAATGGCTTATAAGTGGAAAATATCCGACAATGATATTTTTAGGGTCAATGCGGGTACCGGGTTTAGAGTAGTGAACCTGTTTACGGAAGATCATGCGGCGCTGACCGGTTCTCGGGACGTGATCATTGCCGAAGAACTGAAACCGGAACGCTCTGTAAACGTCAATCTTAATTATCTGAAGAAAATTTACGCAGACAACGGCACTTTTGTCGGATTGGAAGCCTCAGCTTTTTACACCCATTTTTCCAATATCATTATTCCCGATTATGATACCAACCCCAACCAGATTATCTACGACAACCTGGACGGAAAATCCGTTTCGCAAGGGGTAAGTGCCAATGTGGATTTGGTTCTGCCCAACGGCCTTAAATTTTTGGTGGGCGCCACTTGGCAAGATGTAAGCAATACCGAAGATGGGGTGACCCAAAGGCAGATTCTCACCGAAAGTTTTACAGGTACCTGGAATGTCTCGTATACTTTCCGAAATTTGGACTTGACCGTGGATTATACGGGTAACTTATACGGCCCCATGCGATTGCCCTTATTGGGCGATTTGGATCCAAGGTCACCTGAATCTCCTACTTGGAGCATTCAAAATATTCAGTTTACTTACAAAGGTTTGGACAAGTTTGAATTCTACGGTGGGGTCAAAAATCTCTTGGACTGGACGCCCAACCGCGGTAATCCATTTATCATAGCCAGAGCAGATGATCCCTTTGACAGAAACGCGCAGTTTGACCCGCAAGGGAATGTAGTGGCCACTGCGGACAATCCTTTTGCCTTGACTTTTGATCCCAGCTATGTGTATGGCCCAAACCAAGGGATTAGAGGGTTCTTTGGGTTGCGATATACGGTTTTTTAGGACTTTCGACTTTTGTTTATCTTAGATGTATAATGTGTAATAAGTATTGTTATTGCATATGTTTACTGACAGGTATTTTGAAAAGAATAGTTTCAATATTAGTACTAATAGGGTTCATTTCGTGCAACTCAGGTAACGAACAACAAAGAATTGTTTACTACCCTTCGGAAGGTGAATTTTCAAATCCGAAATTTCTTGTTCCGATAGATTTGGACACCACAAGTCTAAATTATTGGGATTTGGCAATGATGACGCCAGCTAACGATTATAGAAAAAATGTGCCTTTTTTTGAAATTAAGGAGGATTCACTGACCAAAAGAATCGTCCCCTTTATAATTGAATCCCCTTTTGTCAAGAGAAATGAAGTAATAACAGTTACAATGGACTCTGTATTCGCTGATAAAGAATATAATTTTGAACAATTGTACGCCGTTTTGAATAAAATTTTTGGAGGTCAAAAGGCTCCTGAATTTTCTAATTATCAGAAGAATCCAAACATAGTTAGATTGGCAATTGATATTGATAAAAATAGTACCGGAAAAGACTTAAAAATAATTCTCTCAAAAACTACTGACTCGTTTGAAAAGCTAAAAAAAGAGATTTCCGATTCTTTGGAATTGATTCTCTATTTTGACACGGTGCACAGTCTTTATGGATCGCACTAGGTAAAAAAGGGGCATCAATGCAATATGTCCCACTAAAAAATAAAAAGCTTAGAAACATTTACCCTCAACCCTCTTTGACTTTCCAATTTTTTGGGCTAAAAATTCGATTTTAACATAGTTAATTCGTTGTTGTTCACTATGCCGAACACGACAATAAAAATTCCAACTTATATTCGTTTCATCGAATATTTGTAATTGAAATCCTCCAGAAAACTTAAGATCCATACCAAATTCCGCCGCCGTACATGGGGTCATACCACCGTTCCCGAAATCCGTTTGGAAGGAAAGTGGTTGGAGGAACTCGGTTTTGAGCAGGGTAAGACCGTTAAGGTGATTCAGGAAAACAAGGTTTTGGTACTTATCCTAGAAGAATAAAATGCTTCTTTCCCTAAAAGGGAAAGATGTCACACTAGTGTGACGGAAAGGGTCAAAACATCCCTTCCGTCATGACATAAAGCATCATGCCACCTTCCCTTACCAAGGGAAGGAGCATTGCGGGTCTTGGACATGGAGCTTTTTGCCAGCGAGCGGGTATCGAGAATCAGAATTTTCCAATCAAAAACCTTGTTCTCGATACATCCCAAAAAATTTCGGGACACTCGAACTGACGGTTTTGAAATTTATAATGAAATACGAACTAACGGAAATTTGTAACTTGGCTCTATGGATTTAAACCTCCAAGGCAAAAAAATTGAATTGATTCAATGGCTCTCAACATTGGACGACCAGTCCATGATTGAAAAGCTGATGGCGCTTCGTGAATCCGAGAAAATGGATTGGTGGAATCAATTGTCCGAAAATGAAAAGGCTTCTATTAAAAAAGGGCTTAATGACATTGAAAATGGCAAATTGATCCCGCACGAAAAGGCCAAAAAGCTATATGACAAGTGGTTATAAAATCCTATGGAGCAACCATGCCCTTTCTGAACTAAAACAAACTCTAAACTATCTGGAAACCAAGTGGACAGTGAAGGAACTGAGGGCTTTTTCCTCCAAGCTTGACCATGTGATTACCTTGATTTCAAAAGATCCGAACTTGTTTCCTGTTGCATCAACCAAAAAGCTAATTCACCGCGCAGTGGTGGACAAAAACAACACACTCTACTATTGTGTTGAAAAAGAGGTTGTCCAGATTGTTTCGCTTTTCTCCACACGTCAAGACCCTGACAAAAAGAGAATTTAAGACTTTCGCTTTATTACGCCCCCGTACCTGAAGCCATACCATTCCCTAACGTAAATCATTATCATTATAGCGTTCAGCCTCCCAAAACATTAATGGTATCACAAATTGTGATACCTAAAACGCAACTAGAATCATATTATTCAGGAACCGCATGCAACAACTCCATCCCCGTAGATGATCTTGGCACAAAACCAGGCCAGGTTTCCTCGTTAGAGTCTTCCTTGATATCCAAAAATTTGCTGTAATCTTTCTGTTTTAGGTGAGTTCCCAAAAAGGCGGTCACAAAATGCTGGTTGATATTATTTATTCGCCTTTGATCCCAAGAGGGTTCCGCATAGCGATAATACTCATCAATATGCAAACCAGCTTGCAAGGCTTCAGCAGGGGGTGGATTGGGAGCCACATTGTGTCGCGCATCCATATAGGTCAACAGATATCGGTCTGCGTTTACAGCGCCCTCGTAAATGGCCTTTATCCCTTTTTCATAACCCGAAACATCATCCTGATCTCCCGCTACGAAAAGGGTAGGTGTCTTTAGGCCTTTCAGGGTTTCCGCATCCCAAACACCACGCTCCATTCCCCAGGGTGCAAAAGCGACCACCGCTTTGATCCGTGGATCCATGGAATTTTGATATTCCTCGCTTGCACTGCCACGCACGGCTAAGGCGTTGCTACCACCCGTCATCCCCTTAAAGAAGTTGATAGCAAACTCACTATAGGCCGCTCCTGCAACATTAAGCACACCGTATCCTCCCATGGAATATCCTACTATTCCCGTATTATCTCCATCTACTTGGTCAGAAAGAAAGTGTTTCCCAGCTGCCATTTCATTCACCACAAAAAGAATATCCTTGGAACGATTCAGCAAGGTGCTCTGAAAAGGTGCCGCATCTTTAAAGGTCGATTCGGTATGATCAATGGCCGCAACAATGTATCCTTTGGAGGCCAAGTTTTCGGTGAGGTAAGTCATCAAGTAGCGAGAACCCACATAGCCATGGGAAACCACGACCAAAGGAAATTTTCCATCCGAAGTTACTGGGGCAGCATCCCTAGTGGCCCTTCCATTAAAAGTAAAAGGAATTATGGGTCGGTTTGGGTCTCCGTTGGTACCCATTACTTCATCGTATGATATCAATCCTTCGGTTTCAATTGCTGCGGGATACCACACCTCCACCGTTAAAGGGCGATCGTACAGAGGATCATTCCCCTCTTTGGAATTGAGAATATCCACCTGCCCCTTGTTTACAAATTCCAAGGTTCGGACTCCAACTTTATACGATCCCCGAGCCGATAGTTCTGGTGCATCCGGTAAGGCATCTCCGTAAACAAAGGATGTTTCTTTTTGGGCAATTACTAAAGTGGGTAATAATAGACCCATAACGAAGAGGGTCCGTAACAATTTGCGAGATTGTACAGTTTTCATTGTGCGATGGTTTTAGTTACTAAGCTCCTTACAAGATACCCATTTTGAATTCATTGAAGCACTCTTGTATGGAATAATGATCGACTGTGTTCCTTTCCTTATTTTTGGGCATGCCCAAGTACGATTACATTATTATTGGAGCTGGTGCGGCAGGCCTACTTTTGGCCAATGCATTGGGAAATGATTCCTTTTTCTCCGACAAGTCCATCCTGATCTTGGACAAGGACGACAAATCCAAAAATGATCGTACCTGGTGTTTTTGGGAGAAAGGTGCAGGGGACTTTAATGGTCTACTATTTAAAAACTGGCCCCATATCTTTTTTGGGGGACAGGATTTAAGCTTATCTTCTTCCATTGCCCCTTACCGCTATAAGATGCTACAAGGCATAGACTTTTACGAAGAATATAAGTTAAGATTGAAGAAGTATTCCAATATTCAATGGGTACAGGATGAGGTGTTACAGATCCAAGAAAATGGGGTCGCGGTAACTGTTTCAACCCAAACTGATCAATTCTTGGGAAAGCAGGTCTTTAATAGCATTTTCGATTTCAAAGCAGTTAAAACCCAGCAGAAGTATCCTGTACTTCAACAGCATTTTTTGGGTTGGTTTGTAACAACCCCTAAACCAGTTTTTAATCCAAATGAGGCCACCTTTATGGACTTTTCCATACCTCAGAAAGGCAATACTCGCTTTATGTATGTACTCCCATTTTCAGAGACCGAAGCCTTGGTGGAATACACCTTGTTTTCAGAAAATCTATTGGAAAAGTCTGAGTACGAAGAAGCCATTGAGGATTATCTGAAAAACAAGCTTGGTTGTGAGGATTTTGAAATTGCCGAAAGGGAACAAGGCTCCATTCCCATGACTAGCTATCAATTTCACAAACATAATTCCAATGGGGTTTTTAATATTGGCATTGCCGGGGGTTGGGCCAAACCCAGTACAGGTTTTACCTTTTATAACACCCACAAGCAAGTGAAACGTTTGGTAAATCGCATAAAATTGGATAAGACCCTTACAGGGTTGCATCAAAAGAAAAGATTTTGGTTCTACGATCTGTTGCTCTTGGACATTCTCTACAAACAAAACCATTTGGGAAGTAGCATCTTCGAATCGCTCTTTAAAAGAAGAAAGCCACAACTGATCTTGAAATTCCTGGAGGAAGAGACCTCGGTTTGGGAAGACCTTCAAATCATTTGGGCCTGTCCCAAACGTCCCTTTCTAAAAGCACTTTGGAATAGGTTGTTTTAAACGGTACGCTGCATGAGCTTGTTCCCAAATACCTTTAAAAGTTCCTTGTTCTTTTCAGGAATGTTGAGGGATTCCAAGGTGGCAAAAGCTTTTTGGGTATAGCTTTCAATTTCCATTCTGGCCGCCTCCACCGCTCCACTTTCCTCAAAAATGGTCTTGACCGTATCTACCTTGGTGTTTGAATCTTCGGGTTGAATGGAATAGAGGTGCATCAATCCCTCTTTATCCTCTTTTGGTGCAAACTCCAAAGCTTTCAGATAGAGAAAAGTCTTTTTATTCTCTATGATATCTCCCCCTACCTGCTTTCCAAAAGATTTGGGATCGCCAAAGGCATCCAAGTAATCATCCTGTAACTGAAATGCTATCCCTAGGTTTTGTCCAAACTCATAAATAGATTGTGCATCCTCTTCCGAAGCTCCGGCCAAAATCGCTCCCATTTTCATGGCACAAGCCACCAAAACAGCCGTTTTATACTCAATCATTTTAAGGTACTCGGGAATGGTGACATCGTCCCGAGTTTCAAAATCCACATCGTACTGTTGGCCTTCACACACCTCAACAGCCGTTTTGCTAAAAAGTATCGTAAGCGGTTTAAAAACCTCTGGAGGATAGTCCTCCAAATATTGATAGGCATTGATCAGCATCGCATCCCCTGACAAAATTCCCGTGTTGATATCCCATTTCTCATGAACCGTAATTTTGCCTCTACGCAACGGAGCATCGTCCATGATATCATCATGCACCAAGGAAAAATTGTGGAACACCTCAATGGCCAGTGCCGCATTCAAAGCATCGGAGGGGTTACCTCCAAACAAGTCCGTTGTCATCAAAGTCAAAACAGGCCGCATCCGTTTTCCCCCCAAACCCAAAATATAGGAAATGGGCTCATAGAGGTTGTTGGGGTCTTTTGGAATAAGTTTGCTTTCCAAATGGGAATTGAACATTTTCCGGTAGCGTTCAATGGCGTCTGAATTCGTCATGGATCAAAAATACGGTCAATTTAAACAGTATCCCAATACCAAATAAAAGGGCGATTCAGCAAGATTTGAAAAAAATTTCTTTAAAAAACGCAATAGATTTGAAAATCATCGTCTCTATAGATGAAGACCGCTAATAGGCTTTTTTAATGGCAGCCAACAAAGAGAACTATAACAGACTCACTAGCTTTTTTAATGAGGAATACAATTCCTTAAAAGGTTATGTACAGTCTAGAATTGACGATACCACGGAACGTGACGCCGAGGATATTGTTCAGGATGTGGCCTTGCGGATTTTTTCACGGACGGATGACCTATCGCCCATAAACAATATTGGGGGATTTGTATACAACTCTATTAGAAACCGGATTATTGATCTGATGCGAACCAAAAAGGACAAGGTAAACGAAGGAGATGATTTTGAAGCCCAATGGGCCGAGTTTGCCGAGCTTTTCTACGGGGATGCAGACAACAACTACCCTGAAAATGTTCAGGAAGCACTGAAACTTGGAATTAAAACCCTAAAACCGGTCTACCAAGATATCATTATCGCGGTTGACTTTGAAGGGTATACCTATAAAGAAATTGCAGCGGACACAGGTATTTCAATCGGGACATTAATGTCCAGAAGACATCGTGCCTTGTCCTTGTTATCAAAATATTTAGAAACTATAAAAAATTCAACATTATAATTAAAAGCATATGGAACCTAAAGAAAGATATTACGAAAAGAGGGTGGAAAAGTATGTAACCAAGGGCTTTAAAATATTCTTTGCCTTCATCATTTTTTGCATTTTGGTGTTGCTTGCAGGTTATGTATTCATGCACCTATGGAATTGGTTAATGCCAGACATCTTTGGATTGACCACTATTGGCTATTGGCAATCACTTGGACTTATATTATTAGCCAAATTTATCTTCGGATTTGGAAATCATTCCTCCAAAAAGTCCAATTACAAATCCAAAAAACGTCATAAAGGTGACCGCTTTTGTAGAAGCAAAACAGAATTTTCCAAATGGCAGCACTACGATCAGTTCTGGAAAGAAGAGGGGGAAGAAGCCTATAATGACTATTTGGAACGAATCAATAAAGAAGAACAGCATGGCGCCCAGGAAGAAAACTAAGGCCATAGAAAAAATTGAAAGCTACCGACGCAGAGCTTTTTTCTGGCGTTCAAGTCCTAAATCAACAACTGAATCCAATTCTGGTTTCCAAATTCGCCAGTATACTGCTGATTAGCAACCTATAAAACCAAAGGATTAAACATTCGTTAAAAAAATGTAAAACCTTGGAAACTTTTTTTGTTTTTAGAGTTTCCAAGGTTATTTTTGTCCCCCATTATGCGAGAAAAGATTTTACATAAGGCGACGGAGATGTTTTTGACCCTTGGTTTCAAGAGTGTCACTATGGATGATTTGGCCAATGAAATGGGAATTTCCAAAAAGACGATATACTCCCATTTTGAAAACAAGACCATGTTGGTGGAGGAAAGCACCATGGATATGTTTTGGTTTATTTCCAACGGTATTGATGAAATCATTGCATTGACCAAAAATCCCATTGAAGAGCTGTACGAGATCAAAAAGTTTGTCATGGTCCACCTCAAAAACGAAAAATCCTCCCCCCAATATCAGCTGCAGAAATATTATCCAAAGATTCATGATGCATTAAAGAAGAAACAATTTGAGGTGATGCAGGATTGCATAAAGGAAAACGTAAAGCGTGGAATGGAAATGGGGATTTATCGCGACAACCTAAACGTGGAATTTGTATCGCGAATCTATTTTTCAGGTGTCACCAGTATTAAGGACAACAATATATTTCCCATTCAAATTTTTACCATGGCACAGCTCATGGACGATTATCTGGAATACCATTTACGAGGAATTACAACAGTTAAAGGAAGAGAAATTATAAACTCAATCATCAATTCAAATTAAATCTAAATGCGAACAACCATCATCAGTTTACTTTTAATCCTTCCCTTGATGGGCCTAGCGCAGGAAACTGCTTCGTACAGTTTTAGCCTGGATCAAGCCATTGCACATGCGCTTGAGCACAATTATAGCTCTATTAATGCCAGTAGGGATATTGTGGATGCCCAAAAACAAAAATGGGAAACTATTGCTGATGGACTCCCACAAATTTCAGGAGCCATCAGTTATCAAAACCAATTGAAGCAGCCGGTCACTCAAATTCCCGCGGAATTTTTTGGAGGTGAACCCGGAACGTTTCAGGAAGTGGTTTTTGGACAAGCCCAATCCGCTAATGCAACCGCCACCTTAACCCAACAGATTTTTGATGGGTCCTATATTGTAGGGGTACAAGCAACGAAAGCTTTTTTAAGCTTTAGTCAAAACAACAAGGAGAAGAACGAATTGGATGTCCGGAAAGCCGTTGTTGAGGCGTATGGCAATGTGCTTTTGGCCCAGGAGAGTGTTTTGATCTCTGAGAACAACAAAAAAACCTTGGAGAAAAATTTATACGAAACCGAGAAAATTTTTGAAAACGGTTTGGGCGATGAAGAAAGTGTAGATCAGTTAAAGATCACCCTGTCCTCTGTGGAGAATCAACTCAAAAATGCGAAACGTTTGGAGAAGATTACCCTTCAAATGCTGAATTTGGTTTTGGGATTGCCCATTCAAACCCCAACTATTTTAACCGAAAACTTGGACGACCTCACCCAAAAACAAATAGATTTTGGATTGATGGATTCCTCTTTCAACATTGAAAACAATGTAGATTACAAATTGGCCATTAATCAAGAAGAGCAACGTTATTTTGAACACAAGCTAGCCAAAAGTAAGGCCCTGCCCACTTTGAATGCCTTTGTGAATTACGGGGGTTCGTCCTTTAGTGACAGCTTTAATTTTCTCAGTAGTGGACAAGAGTGGTTTGGTTCCTCTGTTTTAGGATTTGATCTGAACATTCCCATTTTTAGTTCGCTAAAACGAAGTGCAGGTACACAACGTGCCAAGATTGCTCTGGAAAAGGCCAAAACGCAATTAACGGAAGCAGAAGAACAAATACGACTGCAACTGGAAAGTGCCAAAAGTGACTATATCCTGGCTATTGAGGAGTACGGAACTTCCAAAGAAAATTTAGCGCTTGCGGAACGTATCGAAAACAAAAATCAGGTTAAATATTCTGAAGGATTGGCAACCAGTTTTGAGCTAAGACAGGCTCAGACGCAATTGTACACTACCCAGCAAGAATACCTTCAATCCATGGTGGATGTTATCAATAACAAAACAGAGTTGGAAACTATCCTCAATAATTAGTTTATAAGATAAGTAGGTTAAAAGTTTAGAATTATGAAAACTTACTCTTTTGAAAAATTAACCGTTTGGAACAAGTCAGTTGACTTGTCTAAAAAAGTTTATTGCGTAACAAGTTCGTTTCCCGAAGAGGAAAAATATGGTCTAGTTTCACAAATGAGAAGATGTAGCATCTCGATTTCTTCAAACATATCGGAAGGAAGCGCAAGGAAGTCTCCCAAGGATAAAGCTCGCTTTACGGAGGTATCGTACAGTTCGGCTATGGAATTGTTGAACCAAACAATTATTTCCAATCGACTTAACTTTCTTACAGAGGAAGACTATACTTCAATTAGAATTGAAATATCGGAAATTACCGCAATGCTAAACGCTTTGCACAAATCACAAATAAGCTCCTAAACATTTAAATACATAAACATCTAAACAAATCATATCAATCATGAAAAAAATAACATATATCATACTAACAGCCGTAGTTCTTTCCTCCTGTGGAGGTGGTTCACAAAGTACAGTTGAAGGTGTGTTGGCAGACAAAAACCTTGAGGCCATCCGTGGGAAACGAGCAGAAATCTCAGCACAACAAAAAGCGCTGGAACAGCAATTGCATTCCCTCGATTCTGCCATCGCTCAATTGGATGATCATGCCAAGTTGCCACTTGTAACCACTATTTTGGCCAAAGCTGAAAAATTTGACCACTATTTGGAACTTCAAGGGGATGTAATGACCAAACAAAATGTATTGGTGTACCCAGAAATTTCAGGAACGCTGAACCGTGTTTATGTCAATGAAGGTCAGAAAGTGTCCAAAGGACAGCTGTTGGCTTCCATTGACGATGGGGGACTATCCAGTCAATTGGCACAAATGAAAACACAGGCGGCATTGGCCAAAACCACCTTTGAGCGTCAAAAAAGATTATGGGAACAGAATATTGGTTCTGAAATCCAGTATTTGGAAGCCAAAACCACTTATGAAGCTCAAGAGAGTGCCGTAAAACAGATGCAGAGCCAAGTGTCCAAATCCACCATTAGAGCGCCATTCTCAGGAATTATTGACGATGTAATCCAGGATCAAGGTACCGTGGTAAGTCCTGGTACTGGGGTAGCTGTTTTTCGAATCGTGAATCTTTCCAATATGTATATAGAGGTGGAGGTTCCAGAAAGTCATTTGCCAAATGTAACCCCTGGAAAAAATGTTGAAGTCTACTTTCCTGTGCTGGGCGATAGCGTTACCACCAAGGTGAGACAGACTGGAAATTTCATCAATCCGAGTAACCGTTCGTTTACAGCTGAAATTCCTGTTCCTAGCGAAAGTGGAACTATTAAACCCAACCTTACGGCTAAGGTGATGATTAATGATTACACCAACGAAAATGCCATTTTGATTCCACAAAGCATCGTTTCAGAAAATGCCGAAGGAGAACAATATGTGTATTTGGTGGATGCCGATTCCGTCTCTTCAGATGCTATTGCCAAAAAAGTAATTATTGAAACCGGAAAGACGCAAGGAGACTATGTTGAGGTATTGGCAGGAATCAATAATGGTGACGGTATCATTGATGAGGGTGCTCGTAGCGTAAAAGAAGGCCAAAAGGTAAGAATCAAAAACGGCGAATAAACCAAAGACTTTAACAAGATGAGTAAACAAAAAAAGAAAGTCGACAAAGAATTCAGGCTATCCTCATGGGCCATTGACAACAAAACAACCATGTATGTTTTGATTGCTGTGATACTTTTTCTTGGTGCATCCGCATACTTTAGCATGCCTAGGGAAAACTTCCCAGAGATCAAGGAAACAAAAATCTACATAAGCTCCCTTTATCCGGGAAACACAGCTGAGGATATTGAGAAACTGATTACGGACCCGCTTGAGGATGAGCTTAAAACGGTAAGTAACGTCATAGAAATAACCTCTACCTCTCAGGAGGATTACTCCATGATTATAGTGGAGTTTGATGAAAATATCTCAGTGGAAGCTGCCAAGCAAAAGGTAAAGGATGAGGTGGATTCACAAACCGCGGGAGAGGATTGGCCAACCTTTAATAATGCCAAGGTTGAACCCAACGTTTTTGACCTAAGTATGTCTGAGGAGATTCCCATTTTGAACATCAATATTTCTGGAGATTACCCCGTTGACAAACTCAAAGAATATGGCGAATATTTGGAGGATGAAATAGAGGGTCTTGCAGAGATAAAGCAGGTAGATATTCGTGGAGCCCAGGAAAAAGAAGTGGAAGTTGCGGTTGACATCTATAAAATGATGGCTGCCCAAGTTAGCTTCAATGATGTGATTACTGCCATCAGCAATGAAAACATGACCACTTCCGCCGGTAACTTGATTACCAGCGGACAGCGAAGGACCATCCGAATTGTAGGTGAAATTGATGAACCAAAAGATCTGGATGATTTTGTGGTCAAATCTGAAAATGATGACCCTGTTTACCTAAAGGATATTGCCGAGGTGACCTTTAAGGAAGAGGACAAAACCACTTACGCCCGTGAGTTTGGACATCCAGTTGTGATGTTGGATGTTAAAAAACGTGCAGGTAAGAACATGGTGGCGGCAGCTGAACAAATTCAAGTTATTGTGGACAATGCCGTTGAAAATGTATTTCCACGGGATTTGGAAATCAGCATCGCAAACGACCAATCTTCCAAGACCATCGGGCAGGTTGATGACCTCGTAAACAATATCATCTTCGGTATTATACTGGTGGTAACAGTATTGATGTTTTTCTTAGGGTTTAAGAATGCCCTTTTTGTCGGATTTGCCATCCCCATGTCCATGTTTATGTCATTAATGATCTTAAGCACGTTGGGATACACGATGAACACCATGATTTTGTTTGGATTGATTATGGGATTGGGAATGCTGGTGGATAATGGTATTGTGGTTGTGGAAAACGCGTACCGATTGATTGATCAAGAGGGTATGACCCCCATGCAAGCAGCTAAAAAAGGAATTGGGGAAATTGCGTTCCCAATTATCATCTCAACCTTGACCACTGTAGCCGCATTTGTTCCTCTTGGATTATGGCCAGGAGTTATGGGACAGTTTATGATCTATTTCCCCGTGACACTTTCCGTGGTTCTAGGATCATCACTCTTTGTGGCCATCTTCTTTAACTCCGTATTGGTGTCGCGTTATATGACCACGGAGGATAAGAAAATGCCATTAAAACAGATTATACAGCTAACGTCCATTGTTGCAGGTATTGGGTTGTTGATAATGATTTTTGGTGGAAGTTACCGTGCTTTGGGAACTTTGATGGTAGTTACCGCCATTCTGCTTTGGGTATACCGACTCTTCTTAAGAGGTTGGGCCAACGGTTTCCAAAATACAATCTTACCAAAATGGGAAAAGTTCTATGAAAGAACACTTCGAAGAGCACTGACGGGAAGAAAGCCTATTTATATTGCCATTGGGACATTCGTATTGCTGCTCCTAGCTTTTATGGGCTTTGGAGCCTCCGTAGGAAGCCAGCGTACCAAAGTGGAGTTTTTCCCAGATAACACACCCAACCAGATCATTGTCTATATTGAATATCCCGAAGGGACCGATATCAAGAAAACCAATGAAATTACCAATGAGATTGAAGAGAGGGTTTATGAGGTAATCAATGAAGATGCCTATATGCATGGTAATTATAACTTTTTGACAGAAAGTGCTGTTTCCCAAGTTGGTGAAGGAGCTGGCAATCCGCAGACGGATGGAGGTTCTGCCGCTGAAATGCCACACCGTGGTAAGATTACCGCTACCATGCGGGAATACAAGTTCAGGGAAGGTGCTGACAGCAACGACCTATTGAAAAAAGTGCAGGAAGCCCTAAAGGACATATATCCAGGGGTGGCCATCTCTGTTGAAAAGGACGCTGTTGGTCCTCCCGCAGGATATCCTATCAACATTGAATTGGAAGGAAACGATTATTCTGAACTTATTGCCACTGCTGAGAAAATGCGGAACTACATCAACTCCAAAAATATTCCTGGAATTGATGAGCTTAAGGTAGATGTAAACAAGTCAAAGCCTGCCATGTTGGTTGATGTAGACCGGAAGAAAGCTGGAGAATTAGGCGTCTCTACAGGACAGGTAGGGCAGCAACTCCGAAATTCAATTTTTGGTGCCAAGGCAGGCATTTACAAAGAAGACGGAGAGGATTATGACATTTATGTCCGGTTCAATGAAGAAAACAGATATAACACCAGCGCCATCTTTAATCAAAAAATCACTTTTAAGGATCAGAATTCTGGGCAAACCAAGGAAGTTCCAATTTCAGCAGTGGCCAAACAGGTTAACACCTCTGGATTTAGTGCCATTAAACACCGTGAAACGGAAAGGGTGGTAACGGTATATTCTGCACTAGCTCCCGGGTTCACCGATGCCAATGCTGTTGTAAGCAAAATCAAGGATGAAATGGACTCCTTTACGGAGCTTCCAGCAGATATAAAGATTGACTACACCGGACAGTTGGAAGAGCAGAACAAACAAATGGCATTTTTGATGGGGGCCTTCTTTACGGGCTTAGGGTTGATTTTCTTTATCCTGATATTCCAGTTCAATTCTGTTTCCAAGCCAGGAATTATTATGCTGGCCATTTTCTTGAGTTTGATTGGGGTGTTTGGTGGAATAGTTGCCACGGGAAGCGCCTTTGTGATCATGATGACCATGATGGGAATTATTTCCCTGGCCGGTATTGTGGTTAACAATGGAGTGGTGCTTCTGGATTACACCCAACTTTTGATTGACAGGAAAAAAGTGGAGTTGGAATTAGAAGAAGATGACCTCTTGGAACCCAAAGACTTTTTAGAAGCCGTGGTCAAAGGAGGTAAAGCAAGGTTGCGTCCGGTATTGCTAACAGCAATCACCACTATTTTAGGGTTGATTCCACTGGCCACCGGATTCAACATTAACTTCTTCACCCTGTTCAGTGAGTTTAATCCCAATATTTATTTTGGTGGGGACAATGTAATTTTCTGGGGGCCTTTGGCCTGGACGGTTATCTATGGTCTATTCGTAGCTACCTTCCTAACCTTGATCGTGGTGCCCATTCTCTTTAGTCTGGTTTACCGAATTAAGGTAAGAATCCATAAAAGAAGAGTAAGAAAAGAAGAGAACAAAAAAGAAGTGTTGGACATTGCGGCTTAAGGCTGTTGATTACAACTAAAAAAGCCCCCCGAGTAATCGGGGGGCTTTTTTATTTAAACACTATCTCAATTTACATATCAACAGAAACAATCTCGGATTGGTTCCAATTCTTAACATGTACAATGCGGTTTTCCACAAAGTCCACTTCCTTCAAAATCTCATCTTTCCAAAAAAACCATTTTCCAGATTTTTTCCCATCGACATACTTTCCAGAGGCAATTTTTTTGCCTTCCAGGTTGTACATGAACCACTGCCCATGTAGTTTTTCGTTTAAAAAATAACCCGTTTGGGCTATCTCGCCATTTTCATGAAAATATGTAGCCTTAACCATGTCCCCAACCTTTTCCATAGTGGGTTCAATATTTTGTGAATACATACCAACCGAAAACATCACTGCCAAAAAAAATATTGCTTTCTTCATATGATATGGGATTTAAATTATTATTTCAGTAACATTAACGACATAAAGGTACTTAATATTTTACATTAAATATATATTTACGTAACATTAAATTTACATTAACTACCTAGTTGTTTGTTTTTCAGGTTTTTAACTTAAAATATTTTTTAGAGTACAATCCTTTCATCGAGAAATTTTGCCAAAAATCCGGGCTGCGATTTTATATCAATGCGGATTTCTCCAAATCCAAGTTATCCTCCAGTTTATTGGATTAAGACCGACATCAAATAGAAAATGCATTTATCTAGCAGAAAATAATGGCATTCCCCTTAAATTTGCCCCTCCATAGCAAATAAAATGTATAGAACTAGCACTTGTGGTGCCCTCAGGGCCTCAGATATCAATTCGGAAGTTGTACTAAGCGGTTGGGTACACAAAGTAAGGGACAAAGGTTTTGTGGTCTGGGTAGATCTAAGGGATCGATATGGCATTACACAATTGGTTTTGGATCAAGATCGAACCCCTGATCAACTTTTGGATATGGCCAAGGAATTGGGTCGTGAAACAGTGATCCAGGTAAAAGGTCAGGTGATTGAGCGAGCTTCCAAGAACCCCAACATTCCTACAGGTGATATTGAAGTTTTGGTAAGTGAGCTTCAGGTTCTTAACGAATCAATTCTCCCTCCATTTACTATCGAAGATGAAACGGACGGCGGTGAGGATATTCGTATGAAGTACCGCTATCTGGATATCCGCAGAAATCCGGTTAAGGACAATTTGATTTTCAGGCATAAGGTTACCATGGAGGTTAGGAAATACCTTTCCAACCACGGATTTATTGAAGTGGAAACTCCCTATCTCATCAAATCCACTCCTGAAGGTGCCCGGGATTTTTTGGTGCCAAGTCGCATGAATGCTGGACAATTCTATGCTTTGCCCCAATCTCCCCAGACCTTTAAGCAATTGCTCATGGTGGGCGGAATGGACAAGTACTTCCAAATCGTAAAGTGCTTTAGGGATGAAGATTTGCGTGCAGACCGCCAACCCGAGTTTACACAGATTGATTGCGAAATGGCCTTCGTGGAACAAGAAGATATCTTGAATGCATTTGAAGGATTGACCAAACATCTATTAAAAGAAATTCATGGAGTTGATACCGGAGATTTTCCCAGAATCACCTTTGATGAAGCCATGCAGAAATATGGGAATGACAAACCCGATATTCGATTTGGTATGGAATTCGGAGAGCTAAATTCAGTAGCCCAACATAAAGAATTCAATGTCTTCAATGCAGCGGAGTTGGTTGTAGGTATCGCTGTCCCTGGTGGAGCGGCTTATACCCGAAAGGAAATTGACAAGCTTATTGATTGGGTCAAACGTCCTCAAGTAGGGGCCAAGGGAATGGTCTATGTAAAGTGCAATGAGGATGGCTCCTTTAAATCTTCCGTGGACAAATTCTACAATCAGGAAGATTTGGCCCAGTGGGCCGAAGTAACCAGAGCAAAAGCTGGTGATCTTATTTGTGTGCTTTCAGGGAGTGCCAACGAAACCAGGGCGCAACTCAGTGCACTTCGCATGGAATTGGCAGAGCGTTTAGGCCTAAGGAAACCAGATGAATTTGCCCCACTTTGGGTCATAGACTTTCCGTTGTTGGAATTGGATGAAGAAACAGGAACCTATCACGCCATGCACCACCCCTTTACCTCCCCTAAACCGGGTCAGTTGGAATTATTGGACTCCAAACCTGGCGATGTAAAGGCCAATGCCTATGATTTGGTGCTCAATGGAAATGAGATTGGAGGTGGTTCTATCCGTATTCATGATAAGGAAGTACAAGCCACCATGTTCAAACATTTGGGTTTCACCTCTGAAGAGGCCAAGGAACAGTTTGGGTTTTTAATGGATGCCTTCCAATATGGCGCCCCTCCACATGGAGGAATTGCTTTCGGTTTGGATAGGCTTGTTTCCATTTTGGGCGGTCAGGAAACCATCCGTGATTTTATTGCATTCCCCAAAAACAACAGCGGTAGGGATGTTATGATCGACGCCCCAGCCAATATAGACGAGGAACAATTGAAAGAGCTCCATCTGAAGTTAAATCTTTAAAGTAGTTACAAATCCCGCCGCTGAGCGGGATTTTTAATACTTTTAAGTACAGTTGCATTCAATGCCCAACAAAAAGAAAAATCTCCTCACCCGATTTCTCAAATGGCGGTATAAAAATATCTCCAACAAAACCTTTGTTCATATTATGAGCGTGGTGGTTGGGTTTACGGCTGGATTGGCAGCAGTCTCCTTAAAAAATATCACCTACTTTATTCAGGCACTCTTGGAAGGAGGTATTGTTATTTCCGAAAATCAACTCTACTTTATCTTACCGGTTTTTGGGCTGACCTTGGTGTATCTGTATGTGAAGTTTGTGCATAAAAAACCCATACAACATGCTGTATCTTCCATTATTTTTTCACTTTCAAAAAAAGGAGGGCTGCTAAAAGCCAAAAACATATATACCCCTTTGATCGCGGCACCATTAACGGTGGGTTTTGGAGGTTCTGTAGGGTTATTGGGGCCAGCTGTCAAGTCTGGAGCTGCCATTAGCTCCAATCTCAGTAGGTTATTCCATATTGATGCGAAGACCCGTTCCCTTCTGGTAGCCTGTGCTTCCGCAGGAGCCATTTCTTCCATTTTTCAATCGCCCATTGCTGCCATAATTTTTGCGGTGGAGGTGTTTACCCTTGACCTTACCATGCTATCCATGCTGCCCTTGCTTTTGGCTTCTATTTCCGGAGTGCTTACCTCCTATTTCTTTTTGGGCAACGAAGTCCTTTTTAGTTTCTCATTATCTGAGGGGTTTGAACTTAAAGACACTTTCTTTTACATATTATTGGGCGTAGGAACCGCTTTTGCTTCCATCTACTTTACCAAAATGTACTTTGCCATCCTGGAGTTTTTTAAACGTTTCAAAAGTCCGAAATACAAGCTTTTGGTTGGTGGTTTGGCCATTGGAATCATGCTTTATGCCATTCCGCCCTTGTATGGTGAAGGTTTTGGTTTTATAAACAACCTCTTGGACGGAGATCATATTGAAGCCTTGGGCAAAACCCCTTTTGATGCCTACACCCACAATATTTGGGTGGTTATAGCCCTTTTGTTTGGTATTACCATTTTCAAGGCCATTGCTATGACTACCACCTTTGCCGCCGGAGGTGCCGGGGGAATTTTCATTCCAACTATGGTTATGGGAAGTGCTCTGGGAAACGTGGTGGCCAAGGTCATCAACAATCTAGGGTTGGGCTTCGATGTTTCAGAGAGTAATTTCACACTTATTGGAATGGCCGGCTTGATTGCCGGGGTTATCCATGCTCCACTGACCGCCATATTCTTGATTGCGGAAATAACAGGCGGGTATCAACTTTTTGTGCCATTGATGATTACCGCCTCCATTTCCTATCTCATTACCAAAAACGCACTGGATTACACCATTTACACCAAAGAATTGGCTAAAATTGGCGCCCTGCTCACCCACAACAAAGATCAAATGGTCTTGGGTTTGATGGAAATGGATGATGTCATCGAGACAAACTTTAAATCGGTACATCCAGAAATGTCCTTGGGGCAAATGTTGCATGAATCCGTTTCCAAATCCAAACGCAACATATTTCCTGTATTGAACGAGAACCAAAAGTTAATGGGCATTATAGTTTTGGATGACATCCGTGAATTTATGTTTGATAAAAAGCTTTATGACACGGTCTATGTCAAAAATCTGATGCATGCCCCGCCGGAACATATATTTTACAATTCGGACAACATGAAACAGGTGATGCGAAAATTTCAGGACAGTGGCGCCTGGAACCTTCCGGTGATTAAGGATGGAAAATATGTCGGTTTTATTTCAAAATCAAAGCTCTTGACCGCCTATCGAAGAAAATTGATCAATTACACCCGATGAAATTCAAACTAAAATATATTACCCTTATTGCGGTATTCGCTTCCTTTGGTTCCATCATCTATGGTTTTACCATCAAAGAAGAAAATACCCGAAAAGCCAATAAATTTATTGGTGCCGGAACTGCTGGACTATTTTTGGTGGCCATGCCTCTTTTCTTGCTAAAAGCAAGCAAGGGTAAGCAGATGAAGGATTATATGTTGACCAAAGAGAACATTAAAAAGATGCAGTCAAACGAGGAAAAAAAGACTGAAAATCAATAATTTTCTTAAGATTTAAACTTGAAATCATCCAAAGCAAATTAAAATAAACTACATTAGTACTTTAACAATTATTTATTTTAATGACTGGCACAGTAAAATTTTTTAATGGATCCAAAGGTTATGGGTTCATTACTAACGACGACACAGGAAAAGACATTTTTGTTCATGTTACCGCATTGAACGGAGTGGAATTGAACGAAGGCGACAAAGTAGAATACCAAGAAGAAGAAGGAAGAAAAGGAGTGGTTGCTGCACAAGTGCAGGTAATCGGATAACAATATTTTATTTTGATTTGACAAAGCCCTGATAGTATCAGGGCTTTTTTTGTGCCAAAATCTATTGTTCACCCTTGTCCTTGTCATCAGTTGGGCAAGAACATAGTGCAGCGTATAAGGCAGCATTATTTTTCTTATCTATTTTGGAACAGACTGCTGGTTTTCTACAACCTTCTCTAGCTCCCTTTTTTTTGATGGGGCTTTCGCCGGATTTACATCGCGCAATACCGTCCATGATTCCTTTGGCATAATCTATTTGCCCTTTACTTCGCCATTCATCAGCATGTTGTTCTCCTACCCGCATCGCTTCTGAACTATGGCAGTACATTTTTGCAGTATTCAGTCCTTGCTCAAACGTCCACTTTTCCTGAGCGCTTGAAAAGAAGACCATTGTTAAACCCAAAACTAAGGTCATGTAAAATTTCATATTCAATATTTTATACGTTAGAATATCAAATATATGTAATCTTTTTCTTACATAATTATCGGGTGAGAGATATAAAAAGTTAATTCAAATTCCGCCGTTGAATAAAAAACCGTTTAAGCATTTCAGAAGACTCATGCTCCAAAATTCCTCCAACAACCTCGGTTTTGGGATGCATATGGCCTCCCATCACTTTAAATCCCCGTTCCAAATCGGGAGCGCCATATACCACTCTGGATACCTGACTCCAATACAAGGCTCCAGCGCACATTTGACAGGGTTCCAAAGTCACATATAAGGTACAGCCGTGTAGATATTTCCCGCCCAAAAAATTGGAAGCAGCGGTGATGGCCTGCATTTCGGCATGAGCAGTAACGTCCTTAAGGCGTTCTGTTAGGTTGTGAGCACGTCCAATAATCCTATTGTTGACCGCAACTACAGCCCCTACCGGAACTTCTCCATTTTCAAAGGCAATTTGGGCCTCTTGCAGTGCCTTCTTCATAAAATAGTTATCGTCGAACGGATTTTCCACCATTTGTTTGCAATCTTTTATAAGATGGCTAAGCTAAGCATAAATTCAATTTGAGGAATATGGGTACTTTTGTTTTTTGTTTCCTTGAAAAAACTTTTATCACATATCAATTCCCCAAAAGACCTCAAAAAGCTGTCCGCATCAGAGTTGCCCCTTCTCGCGCAAGAACTTCGGGAATTCATTATAGATATTGTGGCCACCAAAGAGGGGCACTTAGGTGCCAGCCTTGGGGTTGTGGAACTCACCATTGCGCTACATTATGTTTTTGATACGCCCAATGACAAACTAATTTGGGATGTGGGACATCAAGCCTATGGCCATAAAATATTGACCGGCAGAAAAGAAATCTTTGACACCAACAGGCAGAAGGATGGGATTAGCGGTTTTCCCAAAAGAAGTGAAAGCGAATATGATGATTTTGGCACTGGGCACAGCTCTACCGCTATTTCTGCCATATTGGGAATGGCCATGGCCTCAAAGCTTCAAGGTGATTATTCCAAACAGCATATTGCCGTGGTCGGAGATGCCTCCATTGCCAGCGGTATGGCTTTTGAAGGCTTGAATCATCTGGGTGTATCCAATACCAATGCTCTTATTGTACTGAATGACAATGCCATTGGAATTGACCCAAGTGTGGGTGCATTAAAAAAATACTTGACCAATGTAAAGAAGGGAACGGCCAAAGATGAAAATATCTTTGAATGTCTTAATTTGAATTATTCCGGCCCACTGGACGGCCATGATATCCATGCATTGATCGCGGTATTGGAGCTATTAAAAAATGTTCCAGGGCCAAAACTATTGCACGTCATTACCACAAAAGGGAAAGGTCTAAAAAAGGCTGAAGAAAACCAGGTGGTGTACCATGCTCCGGGAAAGTTTGACAAATTTACCGGGGAACGTATCCATAAAACCGGGGAAGAACAACCCCCAAAATACCAAGATGTTTTTGGACAGACCCTTGTGGAACTGGCAAGGAAAAATGAAAGGATTGTAGGAATTACACCAGCGATGCCCTCGGGAAGTTCTTTGAAATTCATGATGGACGAAATTCCAGATAGGGCTTTTGACGTGGGTATTGCAGAGCAGCATGCCGTCACCTTGGCAGCTGGAATGGCCACTCAAGGATTGATTCCATTCTGCAATATCTACTCCACCTTTTTACAACGCGCCTACGACCAGGTTATTCACGATGTTGCTCTGCAAAACCTTCCGGTTGTGTTCTTTTTGGATCGTGCTGGATTGGTGGGTCAGGATGGTCCTACCCATCACGGGGTTTTTGATCTGGCCTATTTAAGGTGCATTCCCAATCTCACTATTTTTTCTCCCATGAACGAGATGGAACTCCGGAATATAATGTTCACCGTTCAGCAAGGAACAACAGGGCCCATAGCCATACGCTACCCTAGGGGAAGAGGTGTCAATCTGGAGTGGAAAAACCAGTTTGAACCCATTGTATTAGGCAAAGCACGCTGTTTACAAGAGGGTTCCAGAATTGCCATCCTCACCATTGGACATATAGGAAATCGAGTTCCACAATTGCTGGAAAAACTGGATAATCCGAATGAAATTGGCCATTACGATATGCGTTTCGTCAAACCATTGGATCACAAATTGCTGAAGCACGTCTTTCAGACGTATGACCGTATCATTACAGTGGAAGACGGATGCAAAATGGGTGGGTTTGGTTCTGCCATTCTCGAATTTGCCAATCAAGAAAATTTTAAAAATCCAGTTAAGATTTTCGGCATACCTGATAACTTTGTTGAACATGGAACAATTTCCGAAACACATACCATGGCTGGTATAGATTTTGATGCAATTTTTTCTTATATAAAATCAACCTAATCCAAAATGCGATCAACCCTTTTACTGTTTCTTTTCTTTGCAGTATCCTATTCCATCAGTGCACAGGTAAATCCTTTAAATGTTTTCGAGAAAGACTCCGTTGAACCTGGTTTTCAGGTGGTAAAAATCAAGGATGTCAAATTGAAATATCTTACCAGGGCGGCCCGACTGACAGACCCAAGAACACCATTGAACCGCGTAAAGCCTTTGCTTAAGAAGTACAAAAAATTTGTCCCCCAGTCCTTTTGGAAAAAAACCAATGAACTGGGCATTAACTTAAATGAAGTGGCCTTTGTAAACTGGAATGCGGGTGGTGACAATTCGGTTTCGGCTTTGGCCAATGCAAGATTTACCCGGAATTACAAGTTCAGATACCTTACTTGGAACAATGATCTGCGGCTGCGCTATGGTCTAAATGCCCAAGAAGGACGACAGCTTCGAAAAACGGATGATCAAATTCGGATCGCTTCAACCTTTGGTTTTAGAAAGGATACCATAACCAATTGGTACTATTCTGTGAAGGCCAACTTTAACACGCAGTTTTCCAATGGTTACAAATATCCCGATAGGACCAACCCCATTTCCCGTTTTATGGCACCCGGTTACTTATTCCTTGGAGCTGGAACCTCCTATATTCCTGATGGGAAGAAATTTAATCTGTATATTTCCCCTATTACCCAAAAGGCAACCTTTGTCCTGGACGAAGAACTATCCAGCCAGGGTGTTTTTGGAGTAGAGGCAGACGAACACATCTTTATGGAATTTGGTTTTTTAGTGACCAATTCGTGGGAAACGGAAATATTGAAAAATGTGCTGATGAATCATCGACTTAGTCTGTATAGTGACTATATTGAAAGTTTTGGCAATGTTGATGTGGATTGGGAACTCAACTTTAATCTCACGGTCAATAAATTTATCAAAGCCAATATTGGAACACACTTGATTTTTGATGACGACATAAAGTTTGATGAGGTGGCAGATGCCGATGGAAACATTATAGACCCGGGAATTCCTAGAATCCAATTCAAACAATTGTTGGGGGTTGGACTCAATTATGCCTTCTAAAACTCTTTCCCCATAAGTTTGTTGTGCAAGTGTACAGCCGCACTATCCGATAAACTGGCCACATAGCAACTTGTGTCCAAGAGGATTTTATAGACCGATGCATCCGTGTTGCTGTAATTTTCCGGAAGACTTTTGACCAACAATTTATCATAATTGGTTCCTTTGCCATTCTTGATATTGAGCAGGGACGTGGTGTAGATATCCAATATATCCGAAATAATCCGATACCCCGCCAATTCCTTGTCTATGACTTCTTGGGATTGATAAACTTTTTCAACACTCAATTTGATGATGTCATCTACCTGGGCCTGGTACTTTCCCTTGTCCAACAAGGCAGACGCAAAGCCGCCGGTCATGATTTCATCGGAATATCTGTCAAAGACCTCAACCGCATCCCTGATCAGGGTATTGATGGCCAAGGCCCGCAAATAACTCAACCGGTCGCTTGAACTTGCTATGGCATTGTATTTCTTGGTATTGATATTGTCCTTCACCAAATTAATGAGATATTCCAAAGCATATTCCTCCGGAATAAGACCTAGATTGATCCCATCTTCAAAGTCGATGATGGTATAACAAATATCATCCGCCGCCTCTACCAAATAGGTCAAAGGATGTCTAAAGAAACCTATATCAGGATGGCTGGGGTTTTTAACCAATCCAATTTCTTCCACCACCTCCAAAAAAATGTCCTTTTCGGATTGAAAGAAACCAAACTTCTTGTCAGCGATATGCTTTGAGGGTTTTTTGGGCAGTGATCCTTTGGGGTATTTCATAAAAGCACCTAAAGAACCATAGCTTAATCGCAAACCTCCTGGAATACCTTCTTTGGATTCCGTAAGCAATTTGAATCCGTTGGCATTGCCTTCAAAATCCACCAAATCCTGATATTCATTGTCCGTCAAATAGCTTTTGAAGGCTTTTCCATTCCCTTGCGCAAAGAAATTACCAATAGATTTTTCACCACTGTGTCCAAATGGTGGATTCCCAATATCATGGGCCAATGCAGCAGCAGCCACAATAGCTCCAAAATCATTGAATTGATATCCATGAATCTCCGTCAAATAAGGGTTTTTGGCCAAGATTTGTTGTCCGGCCACTCGGCCCAAACTTCGTCCCACCACGGAAACCTCTAGACTATGGGTCAGCCTTGTATGTACAAAAGCCTTTTTAGATCCAACACTTATGGGCATGGGAACAACTTGGGTCTTGTCTTGGAGACTTCGGAATGCCGAGGAGAAAATAATTCGATCATAATCCACCTCAAAACCCAACCGGGTTTCATTTTGCTCCTTTCGCAATCTTTTATGGGTATCTCCTTGCCGTTTTAGAGACAATAATTGTTCCCAATCCATAGGTGATTTAGTTTTGGACGAAGATATGTCAAAAGACATAGCACAACTCGGAAAAGCCCATATATTTGCATGATTTGTTACGTGATTTGGTAACACTTTGGTAACTTGATTTCGAATTTATAATGGCATTTTTGCCATATTTCTTTTTTGATGGGGGAGAACATCTATATTTTCATGGTTATTGCTTTGGGAATCTTGGCAATTACCGATTTGGTAGTGGGTGTCAGCAATGATGCCGTTAACTTCTTAAACTCCGCAATCGGGTCCAAGGCCATATCCTTCAAGACCATTATGATCATTGCAAGTGTTGGTATAGCTTTTGGTGCAATGTCATCTAGCGGAATGATGGAAGTAGCCAGAAAGGGAATCTTCAATCCGGGTGAATTTGTCTTTGAAGAAATCATGTTCATATTCATGGCGGTCATGATCACGGACATACTGCTGCTGGATTTTTTCAACACCCTGGGAATGCCTACTTCTACCACGGTTTCCATTGTTTTTGAACTCTTGGGAGCCTCCGTTGCCATTTCCTTGGTGAAAATCATCAAAGTGGATGGGACCTTCTCTGATTTGGGCGCATACATCAACACGGATAAAGCCGCACAGATTATTTTCGGAATACTTTTATCGGTCTTTATAGCCTTTACCATAGGAGCTATTATTCAATTTATATCACGGCTCTTGATCTCATTTGATTTTAAGTCGAAACCGAAATGGGTAGAGTCCATTTATGGCGGATTGGCCATCTCCGCCATCATATATTTCATTTTGGTAAAGGGTTTGAAAAGTGCTGCCCTGTTCAATGATTCCGTTTCGACCTTCGTGGCCGAACAGCCTTTTTTGTTCATCTTGGCAAACATCATCATCTGGAGTTTCATCTCCTATATCTTGGCTGTTTTTCTAAGATGGAACATCTACAAAATCGTAATTGCTTTTGGGACTTTTGCATTGGCCATGGCTTTTGCAGGGAACGATCTTGTCAATTTTATCGGTGTTCCAATTGCCGCATTACAGTCATTTCAAGATTGGCAAATTTCTGGGATTGCACCTAGTGAGTTTAACATGCGTGGTCTGTCGGCTGCGGTTCAGACACCCACCTTGCTTTTGCTATTGTCCGGAGGCATCATGGTAATCACCCTTTGGTTTTCTTCCAAAGCCAAAAGCGTTGTCAAAACCAGTGTGGACCTTTCCAGACAGGATGAGGGTGAAGAGCGCTTCCAACCCAATTATCTTTCAAGACAATTGGTAAAGTTTAGTATTACGGCCTTTTCCAACTTAGGTAAGGTCGTTCCTCCATCCATACAAAAAAGGGTGGATAAACAATTTGTGCTTCCCAATATTTATGTACCAAAAACCAAGGTACAAGATCAACCTGCCTTTGATCTTATCAGGGCTTCCGTGAATCTTATGGTGGCCAGTGTTTTGATTTCCATTGCCACATCCATGAAACTTCCTTTGTCAACAACTTATGTGACTTTTATGGTGGCCATGGGGACCTCTTTGGCAGACCGTGCATGGGGAGCGGAAAGTGCCGTGTATAGGGTTGCAGGGGTTTTGAATGTGATTGGAGGTTGGTTCTTTACCGCGCTCAGTGCATTTGTGGCAGCAGCCATAATCGCCTATATCCTGCACTTGGGCAAATTTGTAGCTCTGATTGTTCTACTACTTTTTGCGGCCGTAATCCTGCTGCGCAACTACTTGTCCCATAACAGAAAAAACAAGGTGATCAAAGCGGAAGATAGTCTACGAAGGGCAGAAAGCAGTTCCATTCAAGGGGTCATTGAGGAAAGTGCCAGTAACATCGCCAATGTAATCAAAAGAACGAATAAGATTTATACCAATTCCATAAATGGATTGGCTAAACAGGATTTGGAGCTTTTAAAGAAAAACAAGAAACAGGGCGCCAAACTTTCATCTGAAATAGAGGATCTAAGAAATCATCTTTTCTTCTTTATCAAGAATCTGGATGAGGCTAATGTAGGGGCAAGTAATTTTTACATCAATACCTTGACCCACTTAACGGATATGTCCCAATCCCTGGAGTACATCGGTAAAGTGAGCCATAAACATGTGAACAACAACCACAAAAAGTTAAAATACAATCAAATCAAGGAGCTAAAAGAACTTGATTATAAGATTGATTCACTTTTTGAGCAAGGGTATAAAATATTTGAAAATCGATCCTTTGAGGATATCCAAAGCGTTTTGGAAACTCGTAAGGAACTCTTCAATTTGGTGTCGGACAAGATAGCCCGTCAGATATCAAGAACAAGAACAGAAGAGTCTAGTCCCAAGAACACGACACTTTACTTTTCCCTATTGACCGAGAGCAAGGATTTAATAGAAGTTATCTATGAGCTTTTGGAACTCTACTTTGTGGAACACGACAGTTCTGTGGAGCCTGCCCGTATCCCCGGTTCCGAGTAATTTAATTAACTTGCCGGCATGCGTTATCTTACTTTTATACTGACTTTGCTCATCTGCAATGTCCTTCAGGCCCAAACAGCCCTATCTGCTGATGAATTGCTGGAAAGAACCATTAATTTTCATGACCCAAACGGGCAATGGTCCACTTTTAACAGCGAGTTTGTGGTGCGCATGGAAACCCCAAAGTCAGAGGATCGCACCAGTGTAATTGCACTAAATGTTCCAAAGCAACAATTTGGGTTGATGGTGGAACAAAATGGGAACCAATTTGGTTTCAAGTTTGAAAAACAGCAATGCACCACCACTTTAAATGGCAGTTCCGAAATATCCGAGGAGCAACGGAAAGAATTTCGTTTGACCTGTGATCGTGGAAAAATCATGCGGGATTATTACACCTACCTCTATGGACTACCCATGAAGATCAAAGATCCTGGTGCTGTGCTGGACAGCAAAGTCCAAACTAAAACCTTCAAGGGGAAGGAATATCTGGTTTTAAAGGTAAGCTACGAAGAGGGTGTGGGCAACGATGTCTGGTATTTCTATTTTGACCCTGAAACCTACGCTATGGTGGTCTATCAATTTTATCATGATGAATCCAAGGGTGATGGAGAGTACATTTTACTACAAGGTTTGGAGGGGGTCAACGGCATAAAAATGCCCAAAACCAGAGCGTGGTACTACAACAAGGATGATAAATATCTAGGGACGGATATCCTGTCCAACAAGACCGAATAGACTATCGATAAAAATTCATCTCATCCATATACTTCCAAACCGCTTCGGGAAGCAAGGCTCTAATACTTTTCCCTTCCTTATGTGATTTGCGAATAAAGGTGGAGGAGATTTCCATAATAGGGGCATTCACCCTATGAATTTTTGGATGATCCTTAAATTGGTGTTCCAAAGTACTTTCCGAAATTCTGGGATACACATAAATGGAATGATTTTCCAATATGGTCCCATAATTTTTCCATTTGTGGAAACTCTTAAGATTATCCTCTCCCATAATCAGGGAAAACTGATATTCCTTTCCAAACTGTTCGTCCAGATGAACCAATGTATTGACCGTATAGTTGGGTTGTGGTAGGTTGAATTCAATTTTACTGGGTTTCAACTTTGGATAATCCTGAACCGCTTCATAAACCATCTGATATCTGTGATGGTCATCCAACAGCGTTTGCTTGGCCTTAAACGGACTTTGCGGGGTAATTACAAACCAAACCTCATCCAAGTTGGAAAACTCCACCATATGATTTGCAATGACCAAATGGCCTATATGAATGGGGTTGAACGTACCAAAGTAAAGTCCTACCTGTTTCATCTTGCTATTTTTCCTCGAAATCAGGAATTTCTGCTCCAACAAATTCCGCTACCAGCTTGTGGGATTCTTGAAATGCCACGTCAAGGTCATAGTTCTTGATCACCTTGTCAAACTGTGGGGCCGTGGCCAATTCTACCGAAGCTTTGGCCACACGCATATTTATCTTGTCCTCACTTTCAGTGCTTCGCTTTTTAAGGCGAATCTTAAGTTCATCAACACTTGGTGGTTTTACAAAAACCGCTAAAGTTTCTTCTGGAAACTTCTTTTTGATTCGGAGTCCTCCAACCACATCAATATCAAAAATCACATTTTTCCCTTCGGCCCATAATCGCTCCACCTCACTGTTCAAAGTACCATAGAAATTATCTCGGTACACTTCTTCCCATTCTAGGAAATCGCCATTTTTAATATGCTTTTTAAACTCTGGAATGGACATAAAGTAATAATTGATTCCATCCC
Source organism: Flagellimonas algicola (assembly GCF_005937185.1). Classification (GTDB taxonomy): domain Bacteria; phylum Bacteroidota; class Bacteroidia; order Flavobacteriales; family Flavobacteriaceae; genus Flagellimonas; species Flagellimonas algicola. The sequence goes on from NZ_VCNI01000002.1 coordinate 654,100, forward strand.
GCTCCTCCCCTCTTTGAGGTCTGGATGTCGCCGAAACCGAAAAGGCCAAATTGAGTTCAGGTTGTTCCAAAAGATGTCTAACAATGGTGGTTTTTCCACTGCCCGAAGGGGCTGAAAAGATAATGAGCTTCCCTCCTTTTTTCATAGCACATTCAACATTTGTTCCTTGATCTTTTCCAATTCATCCTTCATTTGCACCACTAGTTGTTGCATGGGTGCATAATTGGCCTTGGAACCAATGGTATTGATTTCCCGACCTATTTCCTGGGCAATAAATCCTAGCTTTTTGCCATTGGAGTCATTGGATTTTAAGGTAGTCTCAAAATATTTTAAATGATTGTCCAGTCGTACTTTTTCTTCGGTAATATCATACTTCTCCAGGTAGTAGATCAATTCCTGCTCAAAGCGATTGGCATCGACCTCAACGGTCAAATCGGCCACGGCCTTTTCCAAACGTTCCCTTACCGTGTTCAATCGTTCGGGATCCATTTCCCTTACCTTTTGCAATAACTGATTCAAGCCGTCCAATCGGGACAAAAAATCTTGTTCCAATACTTTGCCTTCCTCACTTCGAAATTTGGATATTTCGGACAGCGCTTGTTTCATCGCCTTGACAATTTCCTCATACTCTGCCGGGTCAATATCGTTCTTTTCTGTTTTTAGCGTATCGGGCATTCTTAGGGCAAGTTCCAACAATTTAAGGTCGTCACCTTCGGTAATATTGGACAATTGTTGCATGTATTTCTTAACCACTCCTTGGTTAACCTCTGCCGTGGTCTCCTCTCCCGTGATTTCAACATAAAGTCCCAAATCAACCTTGCCGCGAACAAGAACATCTGCAATCATCTTTCTTAGTTCCAGTTCTTTTTCCCTATACGATTGCGGAATTCTGGCATTGATATCCAGATTTTTACTGTTGAGGGATTTGATCTCGATGGTTACTTTTTTGGAAGGAAGTTGCACAACATGCTTTCCAAAACCGGTCATGGATTGAATCATATGGGATGATTAAATTTTGGCAAAGGTAACCAAAATTGGATTTGGCCTCTTTCCAAGAAAACAATGGTTTTGATATCCTAGTCCAGTTCCCGAACCCAGATATTTCTATAGCTTACCCTACTATTGTCCCTATGGTCCTGTAGCATCAGGGGTCGCTTTCCATGTGATTTGTATTGCGGCCAACCAATATATTCAGAAGGGCCTTCAATCTCAAAATGATCCTGGATCAAAACGCCATTATGTAATACGGTAATAGTGGCAGGGCTAACTATGTTTCCACCCCTACTGAATTTTGGGGCGTGGTAGATAATATCATAGCTGTTCCATTCCCCAGATGGCACTGAGGCCATGGCCAAGGGAACCGATTGCTTGTAGATGGATCCTACCTGCCCATTCACATAAGTGCCATTGTCGTTGTTATCCAACACCTGTACCTCATAAAGCCCTTGAAGGAAGACGCCACTATTGGCTCGGTTTTGTCCTGACATTTGAACCTCCTTTGGAGATCTCCATTCAATATGAAGCTGTATGCTCCCAAAACTTTGTTTGGTCTGAATGTTTCCCGTTTTATCCTTGACTGTCATGCTGCCGTCTTTGTTCAAATGCCAATTCACCGACGTGCTGTCAGAAGTACTGATCCACTGATCAAAATCCTTCCCATTGAAAAGCACTATGGCATCACTAGGCGGTGCACCATCCAATCCAGGAGTAACCCTTGGAGGTACTGGTTCGTAAGTTTCTGTTGCTTCTGGTTGGGTAGGTCCATTAACTTGGCCAAATACGGAGCTTGCCATCAAAAGAATTGACAAGGCTAATACATAAGATTTTAAGGGCATACTAAAGCTCTTTGATTTTAATGTTTCTGTAGGACACGATATCTTTGTGATCCTGCAATCCAATTTTTCCGGTTTTATAGGCTCCAAATCCTTCCCAGCCTGCAAACTTGGAATCCGCAACCATGGCATCCCATTCATCGCCATGCACAGGGAACTCTACAATTTTTTCTCCATTGAGCATCACATGTCCATTATTTGTCTCATGGTTGATCATCAACTCAACATGATTCCATTCCCCGGCAGGCTTAACCGTTTTTTTGGAAGGTGCAATCATATCATAAAGGGATCCCGCTTGGTGGGTGGTCCCATTTTTGGCATCGGGATGTCTTTCATCATCCAAAACCTGGATTTCGGGCCCGGTTAAATACGGTTGTCCATATTCACTACTTTCATAAATCCCCCAAAAAATGCCACTGTTGCCCCCTTCAGAAATCTTCCACTCCAAAGACAACACAAAATTGGTGAAATCCTTGTCTGTGACAATATTGTAGTATTCTCCTTCCTCTCTTTCCTCGGGTGGGTAAAACACCATGTTCCCATCTTCCAATTTCCAAGGCTCGTCAATTTCTCCCGAATTATATAAGTGCCATCCGTTAAAGGAGGAACCATCAAATAAGGTAACCCATCCGTCATCTTCCTTGTCCATTTGTGTTTCGGTTTCCTGTGGTGTTTCTTCCTTGGGTTCGTCTTTGGCTTTCTCCTTACATGCAAAGAGCACGGCCACCAGGGCCAACAAGGTCAATTTTTTCATAATCCCAATATTCTTTTAAGTTTTTCTTTATCTGTTGCTGCACCTGCAAAATCATCAAAGGTTTTGGTGGTGGCATCTATAATATGATCCTGAATGAATATTGCCCCCTCACGGGCCCCTTGTTCCGGACTTTTTATAACGCATTCCCATTCCATTACCGCCCAAACATCGCAACCGTATTGCGTTAGTTTGGAAAAGATGGTCTTGAAGTCGATTTGACCATCTCCCAACGAACGGTATCTTCCTGCGCGGTCGCCCCAGTCGTTGTAACCTCCAAAGGCACCTTTCTTTCCGGTTGGATTGAACTCTGAATCCTTAACGTGGAAAGATTTGATGAATTCGTGGTAATGGTCAATGTAGGTGATGTAATCCAACTGTTGCAAAACAAAATGGCTTGGATCGTATAGAATATTTACCCGTTTATGGTTTCCAGTGGCTTCCAAAAAGCGCTCAAAAGTGTCCCCGTCGTGCAAATCCTCTCCTGGATGAATCTCATAACACACATCAACACCTTCCTCATCAAAGTGATTTAAAATGGGCATCCATCTTTTGGCCAGTTCCTCAAAACCCAACTCCACCAAACCCGGAGGTCTTTGTGGCCAAGGATGCCAGGTATGCCATAGTAACGCTCCCGAGAATGTAGCGTGGGCCTTAATTCCCAGCCTTCTACTTGCCGTTGCCGCTTTTTTTACCGTCTCCACGGCCCATTCGGTTCTAGCCTTTGGGTTGTTTTTTACCGCATCTGGCGCAAAATTATCGAACATAATATCATAGGCCGGATGCACCGCCACCAACTGTCCTTGCAAATGGGTGGAAAGTTCCGTGATTTCCAAACCGTAGGAGTTGATTTTACCCTTAAGTTCATCACAATAGGCTTGGCTTTCTGCAGCTTTATCCAAATCAATCAAGAAGGGTACCCAAGTGGGAATTTGAACCCCTTTGTAACCCAAATCTGATGCCCATTTACACAATCCGTCCAAGGAATTGAACGGGGCTTGGTCATCCACAAATTGAGCTAGAAATACTGCAGGTCCTTTAATAGTTTTCATTTAAAATACTTTGCTAAGAATTGTTTGTTCGTTAATTTTTTATGATTTATCTCCTATTTTTAAGAAAAAACCAAGGATGTTTTTATCTTCCGTGGCAGAAGTTATAAATATAGGGATTAGCCAACAATAAAAACAGCACAATTGTGAACGAAAATGTGGTTTATGACGCCATAGTGGTAGGAACCGGAATCACTGGAGGTTGGGCGGCCAAGGAGCTTTGCGAAAACGGACTTAAGACCCTTGTGCTGGAACGAGGCCCCATGGTCAAGCATATTGAGGATTACAAGACTATGAACTGGGATGCCTGGGACATGCCCTATAATGGTGAACTTTCCTTGGAAGACAAGAAAAAATACCCCAAGCAACTTCGTGTGGGCTGGGCCCCCAAGGATGACGTCAAACATTTTTTTGTGAACGATTTGGAGCATCCCTATCAAGAAACCAAGCGTTTCGACTGGATCAGGGGCTACCATGTGGGCGGTAGATCTATAACCTGGGGCAAGCAGAGCTATCGCTGGAGCGACATCGATTTTGAAGCCAATAAGAAAGATGGACACGGGGTGGACTGGCCTGTGAGGTACAAAGATATTTCCCCTTGGTATGACAAGGTGGAAACCTATATAGGGGTAAGTGGGCAAAATTTAGGCCTCAAACAGTTACCAGATGGTAAATTTCAACCCCCCATGGAACTGAATTGTGTGGAAAAGGAGCTTCAAGCATCCATGAAAACCGGCTTTGAAGATGATAGGCTGTTGACTATTGGAAGAGTTGCCCATATTACAGATAAGACCGCTCAATTTGAAGGTCGTACTGTTTGTCAATATAGAAATCGATGTTGGCGGGGCTGTCCTTTTGGAGGATACTTTAGCAGTAATTCATCCACTCTACCAGCCGCTGAGCGTACCGGAAATATGACCCTGCGTCCCAATTCCATTGTGCATGAAGTTATCTACGATGAGAGCAAAAAGATGGCCACTGGTGTACGGGTGATTGATTCGGAAACCCAAGAGAAACTGGAATTTAAAGGTAAAATAGTCTTCCTCTGTGCTTCTGCCATGGCCTCGGTTGGGATTTTGTTGCAATCCAAATCCAAAACATTCCCCAATGGGATGGGAAACAACTATGACCAGGTAGGTCGAAATATTATGGATCACCATTACCAATTAGGTGCTTATGCAAAGGTAGATGGTCATTTGGATAAGTACTATAAAGGTAGAAGGCCCAATGGTTTTTATATTCCCCGATTTGTCAATTTGGATGCCAAAACCAAACGCGAAGGATTCTTGCGCGGTTTTGGTTATCAAGGTGGGGCAGGAAGAAATAATTGGTCCGAAATGGTAGCCGAAATGGGTTATGGCCCTTCTCTTAAACAAGCTATTTTAAAACCCGGAGGATGGCAAATAGGCATGACAGGTTTTGGAGAAATGCTTCCGTATCCTGACAACAGGGTGACTCTGAGCAAGGACAAAAAGGATCAATGGGGATTACCCCAATTGGATTTTGATGTGGAGTTCAAGGAGAATGAGCTTAAAATGCGAGAAACCATCAAGGAAGAAGCAGTTGCCATGTTGAAAGTGGCCGGTTTCCGAGATGTTGAGCCTTACGAGAATGAAACGGGACCAGGTCTTGGCATCCATGAGATGGGTGGTGCACCTATGGGCCACAACCCAAAAACATCGGTATTGAACAAACACAACCAAGTTCACAGTGTGCCCAATGTTTATGTAACAGATGGGGCTTTTATGAGCTCTGCAAGCTGTGTAAATCCATCATTGACCTATATGGCCTTTACGGCCAGGGCTGCAAATCATGCAGCAGAACAGTTTAAACAAAATAAATTTTCTTAAATACCTACTATGGAAAATTCTTCTGCTAGAAACTTATGGGGCGATTTTCTGGACGCCCATCTGGAATTCGCCGACGAAGATGCACCGAGGGTAATTCATTTTTGCGACAACGAAAAGGATTCCAATACGTGTGCCGAATTGGTCTGCAAAGACATTAAGCGTGCCACCTCACATTCCTTGTTGGGGCTTCAATACAGGAAGGAAACCCTGCCGAAAATTGGAGACTTTGCCGTGGTTACAGACTGGGCCGGAAAAGCGAAATGCGTGATAAGAACCACCTCTGTGAAATTGGTTCCTTACTTTGCTATCCATGCAGAGCACGCGCGTTTGGAAGGGGAGGGTGACAAAAGTTTGGAACATTGGCAAAAAACCCATTGGGATTATTATACACGGGAGCTCTCTGAATTCAGCCGTACACCTCGAGAAAGTATGATCGTGGTTTTTGAGCGTTTTGAAAAGGTCTTTCAAAGATAATGGCCGCAAAAAGCGGCCATTAAGTATTCTTGTTATGGGTTGGGGTTAATCCCTAATCCAATTCTACCCAAACATTACCTTGTTTATGGGAAGCTACCGTACTTTCAATAAAGTTCATTCCTCGAACTCCATCTCTCATGGTAGGGAACTCCCCATCATTGTAGTCTTCTCCACGAATGGCCCTGGCCGCTCCTAGATAAATATTGGCCATGGAATCGAAAATACCTTCTGGATGCCCTGCAGGTATCTTTGAGGCATTTAAGGAAAGTTCTGAATTATAAGCATGTCCAGGTTTGTACACTTGTAGCGGTTCTGTATCGCTCATTTTATACAGGAAGTTGGGCTTTTCCTGCTCCCATCTAAAGGCTCCTTTTTCTCCATAAATGGCGATGGCCAATCCATTTTCCTCTCCTGTCGCCACTTGGCTCGCCCGAACTACTCCTTTTACATGTTTGTCCATCCGGATTAACACCGTACCATCCACGTCCATTAGGTTGTCGTCATAGAGATAATTGAAATCGCACAGAACGGACTTGATCTTTAGCCCGGTTGTGTATTCTATCAGATTGGATGCATGAACTCCGATATCCCCAATACAGGAACTTATTCCAGCTTTGGCTGGATCCAAACGCCATACGGTTTTCCGCTTTTCTGGGTCGTGGATAACAGTATTGATCCATCCTTGGTAATACCGTGCATCCACTTTATGGATTTTTCCCAATGCCCCGGCTTTGATCATTTCACGCATCTGGCGCACCATAGGATAGCCTGTATAGGTATGGGTCAGGGCAAACACCTTTCCAGATTTCTCATGAACTTCTTGAAGGGTTTTTGCTTCCTCATAATCCATGGTCATCGGTTTTTCACAAATGACATGAAATCCATTTTCCAACAGTTTTTTAGCCATTGGGAAATGCAAGAAATTGGGAGTAAGAACAGAGCAAACCTGAATGCGCTCATCCTCCGGAAGTTTCAATTCTTCCGCTACCAGAGTGTCAAAATCTTTATAAATACGATTGGTTGGCACATCAATCTCTTTTGCAAAAGCCAAATTTTGCTCAAAGTCCGGATTGAAAACCGCCCCTACTATTTCATAATTGTCATTGATAAATGAGGCTACTCTATGCAACACTCCAATGAGGGAATCTCCTCCACCTCCAATAATTCCTAGTCTAATTTTTTTTGGCATTGATATTATATTTATGATTTAGTGTTCTTGTTTCAATCTTAGTTCTTCGAGCTTCTTACGCATTAGAAACAAAATTCCGAAAAGCCCAATTAATATTACGGGAAGCCACATAATATTTCCAAGGGTTGCCTGACCTGCCACTAAATCTGCAGCTTCAGCAGAGACTCCGGAATCCAAGGCTTGGGTTCTTTGTTGATCCAACATCTGTCCAATTTTCGGGAGGGATATTCCGGTGATAAGCATTCCGAATCCTCCTATAATTGACATTCCCAAGGCACCTGTTTTGTGATTATACTCACTAACGAATCCAATCATGGTTGGCCAGAAGTACATCACTCCCACTGAAAACAATATGGCAGCTACATACACCATGGCTCCAGTTGCACTTGAAAGCATAAACAGGGCTATGGAAGCTATGATAGCCGATCCAAAAAGCACTCCAATAGGGTTAAACTTGTGAACAATAGGGCCGGCGAAATATCTACCCACGGCCATCAATCCTGTTACAATGGCCAAAATGATAAGCGGAGGTGCGCCTGCTTGTCCCAGCAGTCTTTCGATGAACTGGCCAGTACCCAATTCAGTAGTTGCCGTCAAGCCCATACAAATGAGCATGAAAATAAATAAGGGGGTAAACATGGATTTTACATTCTTACTGATGTTGGCTTCAATATTCTCAGCTTTGGGGAATTTTTGACCCAAAATGAGGTATCCGTAAATCAAGGTAGGTACGATCATGATGGCAATTTGAATCTGCCATGAAAGCCCCATATTTCCCATTAGCTCTCCCAATAAAGCCCCAATTACAATTCCTCCAGGGAACCAAACATGGAACTTGTTCAGCATGGTGGTTCGGTTCGTGGTGTACATATCTGCAATCAACGGATTACATGCAGCCTCTACTGCACCGTTGGCCAAACCAATGAAGAAGGTTGAAACGAGAAGCGGAACAAAACTTTTCGAAGTTATCGTTAATATTAAACCTAGCAAGTGGCAAATAAAGGCCACCCAAAGGATAGGTTTAGGTCCTATTTTAGGATAAATAAGACCCCCAATGATCATGGAAACTGGAAAGCCATAAAATGCCATGGAGTTCATCCATCCCAATTGGGTATCATTAAATCCAAATTCGACATTTAGTTCACCCATAATACCTGCCCTTAGGGCAAAGGTCATGGCTGTCACTATCAAGGATACACATGAGGCCAGAAAAAGCCTATTCTTGTTTATATTTTCCATGGTTATTCTATTTGGTTGTTTTTAGGTTTTATATTCTATTTTTTCATTTTTGAACAAAAGTGCGAAGACAACAAATACTGCCAAGGCAAAAATAGCAGGGTAAATCCATACTTTTTCCCATAAAGCGGTTCCATCAATTTGGACAAATTCATCATATATCTTTCCTGCTACCCAAAAGCCGATTAGCATCCCTACCCCATAAGTGGCCAGCGTAATCAATCCTTGAGCGGCACTCTTATATTTTTCCCCGGCTTTTGAATCGGTATAAATCTGCCCAGATACAAAGAAGAAATCATAACAGATTCCATGCAGTGCAATTCCGAGTACCAGCATAAAAAATAACTCTCCTGAATCTCCAAAGCTGAATAGAACATATCTCAGGGTCCATGCCAGCATACCTACCAATATGGTTTTCTTAAACCCATACTTTTTGAAAAAGAAGGGCAAGAGTAGCATAAAGAAAATTTCGGAAAATTGACCTAAGGAAGCCCATGCCGTGGAATTCTCCACATTGGATTCTGTTAGGAAAGTACCTATGTGCTGATAGTAAAATGCCAAAGGGATACAAATTAAGATGGAGGAAATAAAGAAGACCAAAAAGTTTTTGTCCTTTAAGAGTTTGAGGGCGTCCAAGCCCAACAATTGTCCAATGCTCCTTTTGTCATCCTTACTAACGGTGGGCGGTGTTTTGGGCAATGTGAAACTGAAAATGCCCAATACAACTGAGGCTATGGATACCATCAAGAAGGTGTTCTTCAAGAAACCGGCCTCAATGTTTTCTATGGAATCCCATTGGAAAGCCAAACTGATGATCCAGCCAGCCAAAATCCAACCTGCAGTACCAAACACCCTTACCAAAGGGAATTCTTTGGACGGGTTCTTCATTTGGTTAAACGCCACAGAGTTCACCAAAGCCAAAGTGGGCATATACAAAATCATGTAGCCCAAAACATAAGGGTAGAACACTGCAAAGTTTTCCGAGCCGTACATCAGGTGCATCAGTCCAGCACCAACTAGATGCAGTACTCCTAAAATTCGCTCCGCATTAAAAAAACGATCTGCGATCAGTCCAATAATAAAAGGTGCAATTATTGCCCCCCAGGATTGTGTGGAATATGCCATTGCCGTCTCGGCTCCGGAAGCATTCAAATTATTGCCCAAAAAAGGACCTAAGGTAACAAACCAGCCGCCCCAAATGAAGAACTCCAAAAACATCATGGCGGACAACTGGAACTTTACTTTTGAATTCATAAGGGGGTTATCTTTTATAAAATATATAATCCAAAGGTTCCGGTTCTATTCCCGAGTTCCTGAAATCCGTCAAAATCTGACCTCGATGGTGCGTAGAATGGTTAATGATATGAAACAAGATATCCTTGAGGTCATTGGCATAGGTCCTTCCCTGACTATTTTCATAATCAATTCTTTGATTGAAATCATCGGTGTTCCTAATAATCTCAAAAGAAGTACGCTGATTCTCATAATGAAGGTCTCCCCACTCCTCCAAAGAGTGCAACTGCCACACTGTATATTCTGATGGCTTGCCTACAATCCTATGGTTCCAGATATGGTGGGCGTTCAAAATATGGCTGAACAGCTGCATACTTTTTTCTGGAACTTTTCCCATAGTAGCACATTGCTCAATGAGCTTTTTGTTGCTGTAAAAATTGTAATCAAAGAGTTGCTGTAGAAATCCCTTCATAAGCACGAGGTTTGGTAAGGACTACTTCATCAATTTACGCAATAAGTCTCGGGTAGCAATAATCCCATCTTCCTCACTTAGCTCACTTCCTTCGTATTCCACTCCAATATAGCCAGAGTATCCCGCATCCTTTACAATCTTGAGCATACGCGCATAATCTGAATGGATCTCATTGCCGTTTTCATCAAAATCATGCGATTTGGCACTTACCGCCTTGGCATAGGGCATTATTTCTTCCATTCCTTTGTACCTATCATACCACTCAAGGCACTCAGGCCATTCTCCCCAAGTAATACAGAAATTGCCAAAATCAGGCAGTGTACCGCAGTTGTCCATGTTAACTGTTTTAAACACATTGGCCATCATAGCTCCATTGGAGGACAGCCCTCCATGGTTTTCAACCAAAATGTTAATGTTCTTGTCCTTGGCGTAAGTGGACAGCTTGGTCAAGCCATCTACAGAAGCTGCAGTCCATTCATCAGGGTCTTGGGTACCACTTAGATTTACCCTTATGGAATGACATCCCAAAGCAGCGGCGGCATCTACCCATTTATGGTGGTTTTCCACCGCAGCATTTCGTTCGGCTTCATCCGGAGTGGCCAAATCTCCTTGACCATCTATCATAATGATCAGGTTTTCCAATCCGTGTTTTTTACTTTCCGCAAGGCTTTTATCCACAAAGTTCTTCATGGCCGCCTCTGAGAAATTATCCTTCTCCAATTCTGGATAGTACAATCCGCTTACATATTCCAATCCTTCAAATCCCCAAGCTTTGGATTTTTCAGCAAAAGTGTATGGGTCTACCCCATCTTCCCGTATCATCTTGTGCATGGACCATTGGGCCAGCGAAATTTTGAAATTGGGTTCTGTGGACATTTCTACTTCTTCAACAGTTTCGGAAGCTTCTTCTTCCTGTTTCTTGTTTTGCTTACAAGCAAAATTGCCCATTAGCAATAAAACAATCACAAATTTGATACTGAAATGTTTTAAATTTCTTCTTTTCATAAGGGTTGATCAACTTAAATTAAATGGAATCTAAAAACTACAACGTTATAGTAGTGAATTCTCAATAAACATAGGGATTAAATGTAGAAAATTAATTTAATAATTAATACTTTTAGAAAATAAACAATCCTAATTGATGAGTAAATTTTATTATAACGAAGAGCAGGAATCATATGATGCCATCGTAGTAGGAACGGGCATTAGTGGTGGTTGGGCTGCTAAAGAACTGTGCGAAAATGGACTTAAGACCTTGGTGCTGGAACGAGGCAGAATGGTCAAGCACAGAGAGGACTATCCGACTGCAAATTTGGATCCCTGGGATTTACCCAATAATGGGGAACCCACAAGAGAGGACATTGCTAAACAGGAAAAACAAAACCGAACTGGCTATACGGTTAAGACCCCTTCCAAACATTGGTTTGTTGATGATCTAAAACACCCTTATAACGAAACCAAGCGTTTTGATTGGATGCGCGGTTACCATGTGGGTGGACGCTCCATTATGTGGGGACGTCATAGTTACCGTTGGAGCGATTTGGATTTTGAGGCCAATAAAAAGGATGGACATGGAGTGGACTGGCCCGTTCGCTATAAAGATATTGCTCCTTGGTATGATAGAGTTGAAAGTTATATTGGGGTCACAGGTGAAAAATTGGGACTTCCGCAGCTTCCTGACGGGCAGTTTGAACCCATGATGGAGCTGAATTGTGTAGAACAACATGTACGCGATAAAGTCTACGAACATTTTGATGGTCGTGTAATTACTGCCGGTCGTGTGGCACATATTAATAGTAACAAGAAATTTGAAGGAGACGGAAGGTCGCGTTGCCAGTTCCGTAACCGTTGTATAAGAGGGTGTCCTTTTGGGGCTTACTTTAGTAGTGTGTCCTCCACCCTACCAGCTGCTGAAAGAACAGGGAACATGACGCTACGTCCTGATTCCATTGTTCACGAAGTGATTTACGACCCAGATACCAAAAAGGCAACTGGAGTAAAAGTTATTGATAGGGAGACCAAGGAAGAGTTCGAGTTCAAGGCAAAAGTAATATTCCTTTGTGCCTCTGCAATTGCTTCCACATCCATTTTGATGCAATCCAAGTCCGATAGGTTTGAGAATGGTCTTGGAAATGATTCCGATCAGTTGGGAAGGAACATCATGGATCACCACTTGGGCGTAGGTGCCGGTGGAAAGCTTGATGGATATGGTGACAAGTACTACAAAGGAAGGAAGCCCAACGGTATCTACCTGCCGCGCTTTAGAAACTTGGGCGGTAGTTCCAATACGGATAAGTTTATTCGAGGATATGGGTATCAAGGAGGTGCAAGCCGAGGTAACTGGGAAGATGTAATTTCCGAAGTATCCCATGGTAAAGACCTTAAGGATGCTATCCTCAAGCCAGGAGGTTGGACCTTTGGAATGGGTGGTTTTGGAGAAGTGCTTCCTTATGAAGACAACCGAATGACCTTGGATTATGATAAGTTGGACGAATGGGGCTTACCTACCGTAACTTTTGATGCAGAGTTCAAGGAAAATGAATGGAACATGCGCGAGGATATGAAAAACCAAGCCGTGGACATGCTGGAAAAAGCAGGTTTAAGGGATGTTCAACCTTTTGACAGACCTGGAGCCCTTGGATTGGGTATCCACGAAATGGGAACTGCCAGAATGGGAAGGGATAGAAAAACTTCCGTCCTCAATGGATTTAACCAAGTGCACGATTGTAAAAATGTGTATGTAACGGACGGAGCTTTTATGACCTCTGCCAGTTGCGTTAATCCATCGTTGACCTATATGGCCTTTACGGCAAGAGCTGCCAACCATGCGGCAGAAGAACTTAAAAAAGGAAATTTATAATGGAAAGAAGAGTAGCATTAAAAAATATGGGGCTTGTCTTTGGTTATGCCGTGGCCACCCCTACCCTTTTAGGAATTGTACAAAGCTGTCAAGGCAAAAAGGTGTTGGACTGGACTCCCAATTTCTTTTCCAAGGATGAAGGAGCGGTTGTTCATACGTTATTGGACATTTTATTACCTAAGACAGATACTCCCTCTGCGACAGATGTGAATGTACATTTGTTTATTGATACGTTTGCCAATGAGGTGCTTCCCGAAGAGCAACAAGCTTTCTTTAAAATGTGTATGGGTAAGTTTACCGATAAGGTCTTGGCCGATACACAAAAAGAATCTCTGGCCGATTTGGATGCAGAGGATTTAGAGCCTGTTTTTGCCACGTATTTGAAAAAGCAGACCGATGAGGTGGAAGAAGCCCATGGAGAGGCACTACAGGCTTATTTTGAAGCCGTAGAGGAAAATGGAAATGCTGTACTGGATGATGAGATTGCCCGGTACCAATTTGCCACCAACTTGCGCAATAGTGCCATTTGGGCCTACAAGAACAGTGAGTTTGTTGGCGAAGAGGTTTTGGCCTACTTGCCAGTTCCCGGAGAGTATATTGGTTGTGGGGATTTGGAAACCTTGACACAGGGCAGAGCCTGGTCGTTGTAACTGGTTCCACATTTTATAAAATAAAAAGCCGCTTTTAAGCGGCTTTTTTTTTGTGCAGACAATTTCACCATGGCAATCCAAAAAGTCTAGAAATCCAACAATCCATCTATCCAAAAAGGGCATCCGTCAACTCAAAAGGTCTGTTTGTCAATTGAGCAGGGTTTTTTAGGCCGGTATGTTATTCCTTTAAATGGAACCCAAACAACTTGCCATGAAAAAACTTTACTTTCTTTTAATGTGCATTGCGGCATTTCTATTTCTTAGTTGCCGAAACGACGATGGTTCCCTTCCCATAAATGATACTCCGGATGATGTGATTGAAAATCCGGAAACGGATATCTTTGACTTTTCGCCAGCGCTTGGAGGCTGGGGTACCAAGGTAACCATCAGAGGGGAGAATTTTGACCCCTTACCTGAAGGAAACGAAGTCCAATTCAATGGGAGGATGGCAGAAGTAGAAAGTGCATCCGAGACTCCTTTAATAGCTATTGTTCCAGAAGATGCCACTACAGGAAAAATAAAGCTGTCCGCCAACGGGAATGATTATACTTCCTTTCAGGATTTTACAGTTTTGCTTCCACCGCCCATTATTAGCGATTTTGAACCCAAAGAAGGTGTGGAAGGGGATGAGGTGACCATTACCGGTCAACATTTTGGAACTGATGCCAGTGCCGTTGTCGTACTTTTCCATGGTTCTGATCCTGTAGAAATTAAAAGTATTTCAGATACTGAGCTTGTCGTTTTGGTGCCAGATGCTTTTACAGGCCCTATCCAAATGGGAGTGAAAGACCAATACACGATATCCAACAATGATTTCACCTATTTATCTTGGCGGCAAAGAAAGGATTTTGAACATGAACCAAGAAGGTTTGGAATTGCAGAAGCGATTGGAGAAGATATCTACATGGGATTAGGAGTGGGTCCATTAGGCAATCTATCAGATTTTTGGAAATACAATACCAGAACGGATACTTGGACCCAGATGCCTGACTTTCTAGGCACTCCTAGACATGGCACTTCTCATTTTGTTCTTGATGGAAATTTATTTGTCGGTCTGGGAATGGACGGCAACGGGGTAAATGGCATAACAGATTTCTATAAGTTTGAACCAGACACCAAGACATGGGTCCAGTTGGAAGATTTTCCTGGCAACCCTAATCAGGTGAGGCAATTTGCCAATAGTTTTGTCCTTAATGGGAAAGCGTATGTCTATGGAGGCACAGATATAGGTATTGAAGGTTATTACAACGACCTATGGGAATATGATCTAGCTAGTGATACCTGGGAAGAGAAAACGAGTTTTGAATTAATCGGAAGAGCAGGTGCTGTTGCATTTACCATTGGCAACAAGGGCTATATAGCTACAGGATATAATGGTCAACCACAATGGCTATCTGACATTTGGGAATATGATTCTGACTTGACTCTTGGTTAGAAAAAGAGCCCCTCCCCCAAGGGATGGAAAGATATGGAGCCATTGGTTTTAACATCGGTGATAAGGGTTATGTTGGATTGGGATTCAACAACAATTATCAGGTTCAAAATAACCTTTGGGAATTTAATCCTTCAGGAAATGGAGGAATGGGTAGCTGGACTCTTAAAACCGCATTTCACAGTGGGTTGCGCCAATGGCCTTTTGCCGCAGCCACTGAAAAAGGCAAGGCTTATATCGTGTTAGGGTTGGAATACGTTAATAATGTTTTTGAGTTTCCAACGGACATCTGGGAATATACCCCAAAGCATGATGAGTGAGATAAAGTCCAAATGCCGTCAGTTCGAGTGGATTTTGCCCATAGCCATGGGTAAAATTTGTATCGAGAACCAAATTGTTCTACCACATCATAGGTTCTCGATACGTCCCGAATTTAATTCGGGACACTCGAACTGACGTTTCTTTCTATAAAATAAAAAAGCCGCTTTTCAGCGGCTTTTTTGTGGTTGAATTTTCCAATTCAAGTAAAACATCTCCGGAAGTTGTTCGTGTGGGGTGAACTATCCAAGATGTCTAATCAATAAACACTATCACATACTGATCAACTCAGTATAAGCTTATGATCCACACATCAAGCAGTCATCGTCTGCCTGGCCCTCTTTGGACCTTGCGATCAGTTCTTTCATTTCCTCGGCCGTCATAGGCTGTATATCCACATCTTGCTGTTCTGCCGGAGTGGCCTCAATCTTAAGTTCTTCAGCTGTCTTTGGTGCTGCGGCCAATACTTCGGCCTCAGCAGCTACACTGATTGGCACCTCTTTTTTCTTGGTATTGTCCAAGGTGAATTTGATAGCGTCTACCGCCGCCTTGGTCCTGAGATAATACATTCCTGTTTTTAGTCCGCTCTTCCAAGCATAGAAATGCATGGAGGTCAACTTGGAATAATTCGCATTTTCCATAAATAGGTTCAAAGACTGGCTTTGGTCAATGAAATAACCACGGTGTCTGCTCATATCTATGATGTCCTTCATGCTGAGTTCCCAAACGGTTTTGTACAATTCCTTAATATCCTCAGGAATGACATCAATATCTTGAACCGATCCATTGGCACGCATCAACTCTTGTTTTAGATTTTCGTTCCACAAGCCAAGCTTTACCAGATCTTCCAAAAGGTGCTTGTTCACCACGATGAACTCACCGGACAATACCCTTCGGGTATAAATGTTGGAAGTATAAGGCTCAAAGCATTCGTTGTTTCCTAAAATCTGGGAAGTGGAAGCCGTAGGCATAGGTGCCACCAACAAGGAGTTACGTACTCCGTGCTTTTTCACATCCTTTCTCAACTTGGCCCAATCCCATCTTCCGGACAATTCTTCGTCCTTGATGCCCCAAAGGTTGTGTTGGAAATCGCCATTGGCTATGGGAGAACCTTCGTAGCTGGAATATACTCCATCCGTTTTGGCCTCTTCCACGGAAGCGGAAACGGCGGCAAAGTACAGGGTCTCAAAAATTTCTTGGTTCAATTGCTTGGCTTCATCACTGGTAAAGGGTAAGCGAAGCATAATAAAGGTATCTGCCAATCCCTGTACGCCCAAGCCAACTGGTCTGTGCCTCATGTTGGAATTCTCAGCCTCTTTTACCGGATAATAGTTACGATCAATGACACGGTTCAAGTTCTTGGTCACCCGTTTGGTTACTTTGAACAGCTCTTTATGATCAAACTTGCCGTTTTTCACGAACATGGGCAACGCAATGGAAGCCAAGTTACATACGGCTACCTCATCCGGGGAAGTGTACTCCAATATCTCCGTACACAAATTGGAGGAACGGATGGTTCCCAGGTTTTTCTGGTTGCTCTTTCTGTTAGCGGCATCTTTATAAAGCATATAAGGTGTTCCCGTTTCAATCTGGGATTCCAAAATCTTCTCCCAAAGATCACGGGCCTTTATGGTCTTACGTCCTTTTCCTTCAGCTTCGTATTTAGTGTAGAGCGCCTCGAATTCTTCACTATGGGTATTGAACAATCCTGGGCACTCATTGGGGCACATCAACGTCCACTCTCCATCAGCCTCTACCCTTTTCATAAACAGATCGGGAATCCACATGGCGTAGAACAGATCGCGTGCGCGCATTTCTTCTTTACCGTGGTTCTTTTTCAAATCCAGGAAATCATAAATATCGGCATGCCACGGTTCCACATAAATGGCAAAACTTCCTTTACGTTTTCCGCCACCTTGATCTACGTAACGGGCGGTATCGTTATATACCCTAAGCATGGGAACAATCCCGTTTGAAGTTCCGTTGGTTCCGGCAATATACGATCCTGTGGCCCTAACATTGTGAATAGATAATCCTATCCCCCCTGCCGACTGGGAAATTTTAGCCGTCTGCTTTAGGGTGTCATAAATGCCATCTATACTATCATCTTTCATCGCCAAAAGGAAACAGGAAGACATCTGCGGCTTGGGAGTTCCCGAATTGAACAGGGTAGGTGTTGCATGGGTGAAATACTTTTTGGACATCAGCTCATACGTCTCAATGGCCGAATCCAAATCATCCAGGTGAATACCGACTGCAACACGCATCAACATATGTTGCGGACGTTCTGCAATTTTCCCATTTAACTTTAGCAAGTATGATCGTTCCAAAGTCTTAAATCCGAAATAATCGTAGCCAAAATCCCGGTTATAGATGATGGTGGAATCCAATTGCTCTGCGTTTTCCGAAACCACCTTATAAACTTCGTCCGATAATAACGGAGCCTTTTTCCCTGTTCTAGGATTCACATATTCGTAGAGATCCTTCATAGTTTCCGAGAAAGATTTTTTGGTGTTTTTGTGCAAATTGGAAACCGAGATGCGAGCCGCCAACTTTGCGTAATCTGGATGGGTAGTGGTCATGGTTGCCGCAATTTCGGCAGCCAAGTTATCCAGTTCGGAGGTAGTTACCCCATCGTATAGTCCCTCAATGACCCTCATGGCCACCTTTACCGGATCTACCAGACCGTTAAGGCCATAACAAAGTTTTCTTACTCTGGCCGTGATCTTGTCGAACATCATCGGCTCTTTTCTTCCATCTCTTTTTACTACATACATGCGCTACGAATATTTTTTAAGTGATACCTGTTGGTTATACCAAAGCATGATTAATGACCGCGGACATGCCCACGATACATTTGAGGCCAAGTTCTTTTACACCTCTGGGGCAAGAGGTTATTTTATATTGTTATCGGTCTTAATAAAGAATTTCTTGAAATTCTGTTATTAGATTCCCATTTTCATGGGAATGACAATTTTATCAGTACCCCCGCAGCAAGCTGCGAGGAATTCTTTGCAATTAAAAGTCCGCGTCGAAGCTAATTTTCTGGGAATCCGTGTCCTTTTCCTTGTTCAAAACACCTGCTTTCTGATATTCAGACACGCGTTTCTCGAAGAAATTGGTCTTTCCTTGGAGTGAAATCATATCCATGAAATCGAACGGATTAGTGGCATTGTACACCTTCTCACATTGCAGTTCCACCAACAATCTGTCGGTCACGAACTCCAAGTACTGGGTCATCAATTTGGCATTCATTCCTATAAGGCTTACCGGAAGTGATTCGGTAATAAATTCTCTTTCAATATTAAGGGCATCCACAATAATCTCGGTAATTCTTTCCTTTGGCACTTTGTTCACCAAGTGATTGTTGTGCAGGTGTACCGCATAATCGCAATGCATTCCTTCATCTCTGGAAATCAATTCATTGGAGAATGTCAATCCAGGCATCAATCCTCTTTTCTTTAACCAGAAAATGGAACAGAAGGCTCCGGAAAAGAAAATCCCTTCCACTGCCGCAAAGGCAATCAAACGCTCGGCAAAGCTGGGCGACTCAATCCATTTAAGGGCCCAATCCGCTTTCTTTTTGATAGCCGGGAAATTCTCAATGGCCTTGAACAACACATTTTTTTCCTTTTCATCCTTTACATAAGTATCAATCAACAAAGAGTAGGTCTCTGAGTGGATATTTTCCATCATAATCTGGAAACCGTAGAAAAACTTGGCTTCGGAATACTGAACCTCGTTCACGAAATTCTCAGCTAAATTCTCGTTGACAATACCATCAGAAGCAGCAAAGAAGGCCAAGATATGCTTGACGAAATAACGCTCGTCGTCATTAAGCTTGTTGTTCCAGTCCGTCAAATCTTGGTGTAAATCTATTTCCTCAGCAGTCCAAAAACAGGCTTCCTGCTTTTTATACCAGTCCCATAAATCGTGATGTTGGATTGGAAAAATTACAAATCTGTCTTTGTTTTCATCTAAAATAGGTTCTATGGCTGCTGACATAAGTGTGCGTTAAATAAATTATAAATGGAGAAAATTTCCTTGCGAACAGGGCTAACAAAGATTCAAAAATGTCACCAGATAGTAAAGGCAGTTTTATTAAATACGGTCCAAAGTTTTTAACACAAAATGTTGAAATCTAGGCTCGCTATCGATGTTACTTGGGTTTGAAGAAGATATTCCCCAAGGAGGTTTTTTGTTTGGAATCCTCCAAAATAAAATAGACCAAAAAGTATATGTTTTTTATACTTTTTGGTCTAATTATTAATGGAAATTACGCTTATTGTTGTCATTCCCTAGGTTCATTATCAAAAGTACGGCCATTCCCAGTTACATCTTTAGACGGTTACAATTCTAGGTAGTTCCCCCGAAACCTAAAACCAAACAAATCCGTGGATTCCCTGGGATATCTTTTGCAAGCAGTTTCTATGATCAAGAGGTTGGTTGCTCCGGCCGTACGTTTGTTGATAATGTGAAAGAACATCTGATAAGAGGCTACCTATTATTGGCCACCTCGTCCCAGTTGGAATGTATCTTTAAATCTTTCCCATCCTCCATTACAGAAGCGCAAATCAAGGCAACAATCAGAAGCACAAATAAAATAAGACACTTTCGCATTGGATTAGGATTGATTACTATCAGTTTTTGACAAGACCAAAGTATAAAACAATTGCCCCGAAGCGGATGCCGTATGTATAATCGGTCTTTTTTTGTGTATAAATGGTTAATGATTTTCAGGCTTTTAGGTGTAAAAGCAGCAGAACAGCACGCCTAATAGGGGAAAGTTGCCCTTTTTCGGTTAATCGGTATTTTCTACCAGTTATACGTGCAAAGCGTCCATTAGCACATAATTTTAATACCTTATAGAGAATAATCCTAAATTTGAAAGTATATTAAAATAGAGCATGTTAGAAGCAGTTATTGTTGATGACGAGGTCAAAGCGTTGCAAAGTCTTAGTTGGGAGTTGACAAATTTGAGCGATGAAGTTGATATCGTGGCATCCTTTACGGATGCCCATGAAGCTTTGGACTATTTGGAACGGAACACACCAGATTGTTTGTTCCTGGATATTGAGATGCCTGCCATGGACGGATTTCAGTTCATCAAAAGCCTTAAGAACAAAAATTTTCCCGTGGTCATCACCACGGCCTACAACCAATATGCCCTAAAAGCCCTTAAGAACGAAGCCATTGATTATTTGCTAAAACCGATTGATACCGATGATCTGGAAGTGACCATTGACAAAATCAAAAAATACAATACCAAGAATTTGACTTCCGAAAAACTGGAAAAAATTCTGTTGAATTTCAATGCCGATTCCCACAGCAAGAAAATTACAATCAATACGGACGGAAAGCTTTTGTTCCTTAACAGCGATGATATTCTATATGCCGAATCCGATGGAAACTACAGTACCATCTTTTTGAGTGATGGCCAAAAGATTCTTCTTACCAAAAAGCTCAAAGAAGTGAACACTTTGCTTCCCGACAACAGTTTTTTCCGAATTCACAATTCATACATCATCAATCTAAACAAGATAAAAGAATTTCTAAAGACAGATGGTTATGTGGTACTGGAATCCAACCATAAAATCCCTGTTTCAAGACAAAAGAAATCCGATTTTTTGGATATGCTGTAACCCCCGATAACTCCCGTGTCTATTTTACAATCAAAAAAATCCCTACACTCCGTAGCCCTCAAAAGAATAATTCTTTTGTTCCTCGTGCTTTTAGGGGTTTCCCATTTTGGTAATGCCCAAGAAATTCCGGAAGCGTTCAAAGAAAAAGCGGAGCGCATAGTGGAAATGAGGCCCAAGACCTATTTGGTTTTGAATACGGAACTCAAATCGGAAGGCAGGGATACCACCCTACTTCGGTATTTTGCCAATTTAAGTAAGGAGGCCAAATATCTGGAAGGAGAGTCTTATGCCTTGGACCAGATTGGCGCCATCTATCGGAATTTTTCCAAATTTGAGCAAGCTGTAAATCTGCACCAAGAGGCTCTTCAGTTGGCAGAGGAAGCCAACAATGTGGAGTTGAAGGTTAGATGCCTTAACATGCTGGGTGTGGTGTACCGAAGAGCCGATGCCATTAAAACCGCCTTGGATTATAATCAGCAGGCCTTGGAACTGGCCGAACAAGTGGAGAAACCGTCACACCATATCAAAAGAAATATCAATGTATCCCTTAATAGTATTGGCAACCTTTATAAAACGCTGGAACAATACGATTTGGCCATTCTTCAGTTTGAAAGGGCCCTTAAAATGGATGAGGAGCTGGGAAACAAACTTGGACTTGCAGTTAACCATCAAAACATTGGGCAATGCCTGGAAAATAAGGGTGATTTGGATGGTGCTTTGGAACACTACCGAAAATCCCTGGCCTTTAACGAGGACATCAATTCCACCTACGGCCGAATTATTTGCAAAAATAGCCTGGCCCAGATTTATCTGAAACAAGACATGCCCTATGCAGCCCTTGTACTTTTGGAACCCTTGCACGAGCAGTCCAAAACTATAGGCGACTTCTTTGTAACCTCAGCTGTATTCATCAATACCGGATGGGCGCATACTGCGCTGGGCAACTATGACAAAGCCTTTGCATTTATTGAGGAAGGCTTGGAAATGGCCCGGACCCATAACATGCCCAGACACGTATTGTACGCCTACCAAAAACTATCGGATTTTGAGCAGGCCAGGGGCAACTACAAAGCAGCTTACGATTATTATAAAAAAGCGGACGAATATGATGAGGAGATTTCCAGTGCCACCAATTTTAGGTACATGAACGATGTAATCGTCAAATACGAAGCGGACAAAAAGAACAATCAAATTTCGGTTTTGGCCAAAGAAAACGAAATTGTTCGTTTAAGATTGCGAAAAAACCAAACCACTTTATTGGTAAGCGCTTTGATCGTTGGCCTTATTTCTTCCATACTTTACATCTTGTACCGACAGTATCAAAGTAAGAATGAGAAACGGGTGCTCAGCTTGGAGCAGAATATGCTTCGCAGTCAAATGAATCCTCATTTTTTGTTCAACTCATTAAATTCCATCAAGCTTTATATCATAAACAACGAGCAAAAAAATGCCGTGCACTACCTCAACAAATTTTCCAAATTGGTACGGAAAATTTTGGAGGCTTCTTCATTAAAGGAAATTACCTTGGCAGAAGAACTGGAGACTGTTGAGCTATACATGAACATTGAGAACATCCGATTTTCCAATGAAATCAAGTTCAGCATCAATCTTTGTGATGAAATCAACCCCGAGGCAGTTAAAATACCTTCCTTGGCCCTGCAACCCTTTCTTGAAAATTCTCTCTGGCACGGACTGTCTCCCAAAGAAGGTGAGAAAATTATTTCGCTGAACGTGCTAAAGAAAACTGCAGGACATGTCACCATAGAAATTGTTGACAATGGTGTGGGAAGGGGCGCCGCCCAGGTGAACAAGGAAAATAGGGTGCTCAAAAGAAAGTCTGTTGGAATCAGGATTACCAAAGAGCGTTTTGCCAACTTCTCCAAAGATTACCAAAACAGCTTTGATGTTGATATTGTAGATCTCTTTGACGAAAAGGGAAACCCCAAGGGGACCAAGGTTATTCTGGATATTCCTACGATTTAGTCTTTTCCTTGGCCACTTCTTCCAGTTCTCGGTACCAAGCGGCTCCAAACTTCCGAATCAGCGCATCTTTCACAAACTTATAAATGGGGACTTTAAGTTCCTTTCCCAACTGGCAGGCAGGGTCGCAAATTTCCCATCTATGGTAATTGACAGCCGTAAATTCTGAGTATTCTCGAGTTCTTACAGGATATAAATGACAAGATATTGGCTTTTTCCAGGAAACTGCACCATCAAGGTGTGCGGCT
Organism: Flagellimonas algicola; assembly: GCF_005937185.1. GTDB lineage: Bacteria > Bacteroidota > Bacteroidia > Flavobacteriales > Flavobacteriaceae > Flagellimonas > Flagellimonas algicola. Next base: position 677,316 of record NZ_VCNI01000002.1, read on the forward strand.
TCAATCCCACATTTGGTAATCCCCTTGTCATCAAAAATGACGTAGGCACATTCACTTTTGTTGACCAAAGGCGTTTCCCACTCCCCATCCTCCCCTTTTACAAAAGCGCCCTGTTCCTCTATGGCTTTGATGCCTTCCGGCCTTAAATAAGGTTTCACCTTAGGGAAAATCTCGGCTAAGATCGCTGTTTCGGCATCCTCCAGCGGAGCGCCGTATTCCCCATCCACACAACAGGCCCCTTTGCAGGCCGTGAGGTTGCAGACAAAATCGTTATCAATGATCTCTTCGGAGACAATGGTCTTCCCAATTTGGAACATGGTTTTTCCGGTTTTGGAGCAAAGTTACCCAAAACAAGGATTTTTAGCCAAACCCCTAATCTGGAATATATTCCCAGAAATCCGACAAATGGTTACCTTCATTATCCCTGCCAGTTCCCACATATGCCCTATTGTCAATAGCGAACACAACAGCATATTCTCTTGCTACACCACCAAAATCTGCCTTTTTAGTCCAAGAATCCAATTCTGAATCATACTCCCATAGATCGCGTAAAACTTTAGCATTATTGTCGCCCAAGCCCACATAACCCTTGCCACTCAGAACAAAACTAATAGCACCTCTTCTGGCATCTCCACCAAAATCGGCTTTTTGTATCCATTCATCAGAAGTAGGGTCATATTCCCAAAAATCTTGCTTTATACCATTTCCAGAACCGGTACCGATATAACCTCTCCCATCTATTGAAAATCCAATTGCAGAACTGCGTGAGTCACCTGCAAAGTTTGCCCTTTCAATCCAATTGTCTGAGCTTACATCATATTCAAAAAAGGCTTTGCTGCCAGTGCTAAGTAAATAAATGCTATTACCTATCACAAATCCCTGCGCCCCTGCAATTTTGAAAGCATCCGCTTTTTGAACCCATGAATTATCCCCTAAGTCAAATTCCCAAAAATCCTTGACATTACCCTCTGAATCGGAACCAGTCCCTAAAAATCCCTTTTCCCCAACAGCAAAACCCAACGCAGCTTTTCTGGCTGACCCTTCAAAGTCCTGTTTTTTATTCCATGCATTTAAAATTGGATCGAACTCCCAAAAATCTTTAAGTCTATTGTCTTCACTATCTTCTCCTGTACCAACATAACCCATATTGTCAATTGCGAACGCAATAGCTCTAAACCTCGATCCTCCCTCGAAATCTGCTTTTTTCCGCCATGCATCGGCCAATACCTCAAAGTCGTTTGCGCTGGTTCCCGTTTGGTCATTGTAGGTTATCGTCAAGGGGCCTGTTGTGGCTTCCTCTGGAACCGTTGTAACAATCTGTATAGCAGTAGCACTTCCCACCGTTGCCGCCACCCCATTGAACTCCACTAGGTTCTCCGAAGCTACATTGCTAAAATCCGTCCCCGTAATGGTCACCTGCTCACCCCTTGCGGCACTGGTAGGTTCTATGCTCGTAATCTTAGGAGGCGGTTCAGGAATCAAACCGGGACCATCGTCCACCCCGGGGTTGTCACTGTCACTCCCACAGGAAATCAAAATCAGCAATAGAGATAAACAGCACAAAATGCTAAAGTTTATTTTTTTTGTAAGTACTTCCATGATTCAAAATTTTCCTGAAAATAAATCTCCCGACCCATTGGGAAGGCCGCCAATTGACGAATGGGCATTCTGGATCAACGGATAGCGGTTTTGGTTTCACCAATACCGTTTTGGCCCTCGTTTAATCATGGTGCCGGACATAACTTATACTTTTGGTTATCTTCAAGGTTCCATAATCCAAAAGGGATTTTTACGCGTACATTTGCGTACTAAAAAATTTCAGGCTATGAACTTCAGTTTTAAGGAAATAGTTACAGCAAGCATGGTGCTCTTTGCCGTGATAGATATCTTGGGCAGTATCCCAATCATCCTTTCACTTCGAAAAAAGGTAGGGCATATTCAATCTGAGAAAGCATCCATAGTTGCAGCGGTAATTATGACTGCTTTCTTGTTTGTGGGAGAGCGCATCTTAGGGCTTATCGGAATAGATGTAAACTCCTTTGCCGTGGCCGGTGCCTTTGTGATCTTCTTTTTGGCCTTGGAAATGGTTTTGGGTATTACCTTGTTCAAAGATGACGAGGTAGAAACTGCATCCGTGGTGCCCATTGCTTTTCCCTTGATTGCTGGAGCTGGCACCCTGACTTCCATTCTGGCACTTAGAGCAGAATTTCACGTAGAGAACATAGTAGTGGCCATTGTGGTAAACATTATCTTTGTGTACTTGGTGCTCAAGTCCAGTGCCAAGATTGAGCGTTTGTTGGGCAAAAATGGACTTCACGTAATCCGTAAGATTTTTGGAGTCATTCTATTGGCCATTGCGGTCAAGCTTTTTGCCACCAATGTCAATCAATTATTTATTAACTAATTATTTCGAGCTTTTAAGCTATGAACAGAGCTTTTGTTGTTGTGTTGGTTCTTTTAGCACTGGGGTTGATAGCCTTTAACGTTACTTTGGTTGATTTTAATGATCCTCTTCAAGGTGATAGTACTATCGCTTTGATCGGTATTGTTGCCTCATTGTGTGCACTGGTATTGATTCTGATATTTGCCCTCAGCAAAAAAATTGATAAAAAGTTGAAAGAGGATTAGTCCCTTAGCTCTACGGTCTCCACATCAGAACTTTTAAATACGGCCTGATCCAACTCCATTACTTCTTTTAGCATGGCATCGTACTCTCCCTTAATTTGAGCGGAAAGATTGGGCGAGAACAATTGCTCTGCAATATTGGCTTTTAGATAGTCCTTGATCTTGTCTTCCTGGGCATAAAAGTCCAGTTTGATTTTTCGATTCAACACAAACTGTATGAATTTATCAAATAGGATGTCGTCCACCCTAAAATCATCCAAGAATTCATTCTTTGAAAGATAGGAATAGCGGGTTCTGTCCTTTTCCAAATGTTCAAACACAAAACGGGAAAAGAACTCTGCCCCATCCAAACTTTCCACGGCTTCCTCCTCATTGTTGCCAATGGGTACAAACACATCTGGGATAATTCCGCCCCCACCATACACTATCTTGCCCTTTGGCGTAATAAACTTCAAAGAGTCGGCCACCTTGATGCTGTCCACAGAGGTCAACTCCCCATTTCTATAGCGCTCCATAAAGGTTTGATAGTAATCCTTATGCCCTTTTTTGTATGATCTTTGGATGGATCTACCTGTTGGGGTGTAATATCTAGAAACCGTTAAACGTACAGCAGAGCCGTCACCCAAATCCATTTCCCGTTGCACTAATCCTTTTCCAAAAGAACGGCGACCAACGATGGTACCAATATCATTATCCTGAAGGGCTCCTGCAATAATTTCACTGGCGGATGCAGAGCGTTCATTGATCAACACATACACGGGTCTGTCTTCAAAATCTCCTTTTTTGGTGGCAAAGGCTTTCTTGATTCTCCCCTTTTTGTTTTTGGTATATAGAATAAGCTTGTCATCCGAAAGAAATTCATCCGCAAGTTTTTCCGCGATGCCCAAATAGCCGCCAGGATTGTCCCTTAAGTCTAGCACCAATTTTTCGGCACCCCTGATCTTAAGTTTTCGAAGAGCATCCTTGAATTCATCAAAAGTGGATTCTGCAAACCGATTGATTTTGATGTACCCCATATCCCTGGATAGCATGTAATAAGAGTCCACACTCCTTATTGGGACCCTATCCCGGGTTACCGTAAAGTTCAGGGTTCGGTCTTCCTGCTTTCGGAACACCTTCAGATCCACCTTGGTCCCTATTTTTCCTTTAAGCGTGGAAACTACTTCACTATTTGGAATGCGGCGCCCAAATAATGTATCCTGATCTGCAATCAATATGCGGTCTCCGGCTTTTATCCCGCTTTTATGGCTAGGTCCATTTTTGATGGTCCTAATCACGGTAATGGTATCTCGATACATGTAGAAACTGATCCCAATCCCTACAAAGTCCCCCTTCATATTCTCGGAAACTTCCTCCATCTCACTTCTGGGAATATATACCGAATGCGGGTCAAGCTTCCCTAAGATGTTGTTCACGGTAACATCCACAATGCTATCGGTATCTATGTCATCCACATATTCATAGTCGATGTAGTCTATAAGCCTATTGAGTTTATCTTTTTTCGAATTTGTGCTGAAGAGCTTCTCCGGAGAATCATCAAAGTGAAGTTTGCCTCCAATAAAAATGCCCACGGCCAACACAAAGGCCAGAATGGTGGGGAGTATATACTGATATTTCTTTTTCATAACTTAAAATGGTGAGGTTAGACCATTTCTTCCAGAATGGGCAGATGGTAGGTCTCTACGCCTGCCCTTTCCAAAAATCGCAGTCCTGAATCATCTTTATAGGCTGTTTGGTAAACCACACGTTTTATGCCAGCCTGATGAATTAGTTTACTGCACTCCCTACAGGGAGATAATGTGATGTACAATGTTGCACCTTCACAAGATTGTGTAGAAGAGGCTACTTTTAAAATGGCATTGGCCTCGGCATGGAGTACATACCACTTGGTGTAACCTTCCTCATCTTCGCAAAAATTCTCAAATCCTGTAGGCGTGCCGTTGTAGCCATCAGATATGATCATCCTATCCTTTACAATGATGGCGCCCACTTGTTTTCTTTTGCAATAGGAGAGTTTCCCCCATTCCTTGGCCATTCTTAAATAGGCCTTATCGTACTTTTCTTGTTTGCGCTCGTTCATAGATCGGTAAAAAGGCTGATCATAAATTAAATATACCGGCTTTGCAAGACCCGTACAACCTTATTCAATTAATTTTAACGAAGGCCCTATTGGGGAAACGTTGTAATCAGCAGTGGTATTGTAATGGCAATGACCAAAATGGAGGCAATTCCGATGAAAAGCTTTCTTTTCACTTTTAAGAGATCCAAAATTACAAAAGCCACACCCAAAATGATCAAAATGATGGCCACTTGTGAAAACTCGATTCCGGTGGCAAAACCCAATAACGGAAGTACCTTATCATCCTGCTCCGCCATGAGCATCTTAAAATAATTGGAGAATCCAAAACCATGAATCAATCCAAAAAATGCCGTGGCCAACACATGCACATATTGTCCTGATGCTCGGGAACTACCAAAGACATAAGTCAAGTTGTAAAGTGCAGTCAATAAAATAGTAACCGGAATCAGGAATTCTATAAGACCTACATCCACGGTCATCACCTCAAAGGCAGATAATGCCAGAGAGGTACAATGTGCTATGGTAAAGATTGTGGCCAAAATAACCACACGCTTCCAATTTTTAAATGTAAATGGTATGGCCAAGGCCGATAGAAAAAGGATGTGGTCATAAGCTCCAAGATCCAGCACATGGTTAAATCCCAATTTGATATAGAACCAGAATTCTTGCATTGTTTAATGAGTTTAAATGTTTAGGTGTTGATGTGTTTATATTAAATGACGGTTGTGGTTAGCGGCTAAACTTTTAAACATTTCAACTTCTAACCCCTTATGAGATTCCACGTTCATTCTGAATGGTCTCATAGGCTTTTTGAACTTCCTTGAACTTTTCCTCTGCTCCTTTTTTGATGGCCTCATTTTGAGTTACCACCCGATCTGGATGATATTTTTTAGCCATGTTCCTATAAGCTTTTTTCACCTCATCATCCGTGGCAGATTTTTCTATCTCCAATATCTTATAGGCATTGTCCGCAGATTTAATGAACATGGCCATGATGCTTTCAAAGTCGTGCAATCCAACCCGAAGATAACCTGCCAACTCTCTCATCTTGTTTACCTCGGCCTTGCTGACTTGTCCATCCGCTTGGGCAATGCCAAATAGGAAATGCAAAAGCTGCAATCGGACTTCGTACCGCGTTCTTTGCACTAGGTACGTGCAAATGCGTTGAGCCGAAACCTCTCTTTTTTTAATGACGTCATTAAAGGTCCTAAAAATCGCATTCGCTTTTTCCTTGCCATAAGTACTCAAAAAATATTGGCGAACATAGTCCAATTCCCGCTGACTGACCTGACCGTCTGCTTTGATCACAATGGAACACAAAGAGAGGAGATTCAGTTCAAAATCGGCTGGAGAAACGGACTGTCTGGTAAAGTCCGAAAATACGCTGCCACCACCTCGGGAACCTGAACCCCCCAAGGTGTCCAAAAAACTGCCCACAAGAAAGCCAATAATAGCTCCGGCAAAACCTCTGATAAAAAATCCAACGAAGGCGGCCGCCCACTTGATCATTGCAACAAATTTAGAGCCCAAATATAGGCTTTTGCCTTAGAACAAAACTGTTTACAGCTGTTAAGGCTTCCTCAAAAAATGCGACAAAAACCGTATCTTTGAACCTTAAATTATAAAGATTATGTATCCTGAAGAATTGGTAAAACCTATGAGAGCCGACCTAGCCACCGCTGGGTTCGAGGAACTATATACAAGTGAAGCCGTTGAAAATGCATTGAAACAAGAAGGAACCACCTTGGTTGTGGTAAATTCTGTTTGCGGATGCGCTGCGGCCAATGCAAGACCTGGAGCAAAGTTGAGCCTGCAAAACAGCAAGAGGCCAGACCATTTGGTCACTGTCTTTGCCGGCGTAGATACCGACGCTGTTGACACTGCTAGAAACCATATGGTTCCCTTTCCCCCATCTTCACCAAGTATGGCATTGTTCAAAAATGGAGAGTTGGTACATATGATCGAAAGACATCATATAGAAGGAAGGCCAGCGGAAATGATCGCGGAAAATTTAATGGAAGCTTATAACGACCATTGTTAATTTCCAACAAATGAGATTTGAAGAACCACCCTTAAGGGTGGTTTTTTATTTTTGTGCCATAGACAACCAACTTTTAGTATCGCAACACTTTAAGAGCAATTGAATGTAATCATGCAGAAGTTACTTTCTTACCCGATTACCATTATCTACTTCATCTGTTTTGGATTGACCCTGGTGATTTTTCATCCCGTACAATGGGTTTGCTTAAATGTATTCGGGTATAAAGCACATAAAGGAAGTGTAAGCATTCTTAATTGGTTCTTGATGCGGTGCACCAATCTTTTGGGAACTCGTTATCATTTTGAAAATGCCCATGCCTTACCTACAGACAAACCCCTGATCATCGTCACCAACCACCAAAGCATGTACGATATTCCTCCCATTATTTGGTACATGCGAAAGCATCATCCCAAATTTGTGAGCAAAATAGAATTGGGCAAGGGTATTCCCAGTGTCTCCTACAATCTCCGACATGGAGGTTCCGCCTTAATAAATAGAAAGGATCCCAAACAATCCATTGAGGCTTTGCAGCAATTGGGTCAATATATTGAACAACACAATCGGAGTGCCGTAATCTTTCCAGAAGGTACGAGAAGTAGAACGGGCGTTCCTAAACCATTCCGCACAACGGGATTAAAAGTGCTCATGAAGCATGCCCCATCAGCATTGATCGTACCCATAAGTATCAATAATTCCTGGAAGATGCTTCGTTTTGGGCAGTTTCCGATGGGATTGGGAGCATGTATCAAATTCAAGGTACACCCTCCACTAGCTATTCAAGGTGATGCTGAACAGCAGATTGCCCAAGTTGAAAAAAAGATTAAAAACGGCATAACCGAAGTCAGATTATGAATGACCTTTTGATTGAAGCAACCAAGAATTTTGTAAAGGAGCAACTCAAGCATGCAGAAGGGGGGCATGATTGGTTTCACACGGAACGGGTTTTCAAAACTGCCAAAAAAATTTCGGAAAAGGAACAAGTGGATTCATTGGTGGTTCAGCTTGCAGCGCTACTTCATGATATAGCCGATCCCAAATTCCATGATGGTGATGAAGAAATCGGACCAAAGACCGCCCAAGAATTTTTAGCTTCACAAGATTTGGACCCTGTCCGAACCGATCACGTTACAAACATTATACGGTATATGTCCTTCAAAAATAGTTTGGACAAAAGCCAACCCAAGTTTAGTTCATTGGAATTGCAAGTGGTCCAGGATGCGGATAGATTGGATGCCATAGGCGCCATAGGCATTGCCCGGACGTTCAACTACGGTGGATTTAAAAACAGGCCGATGTACGATCCAAATATTGAGCCCAATCTGAACATGAGCAAGGAAGAGTATAAAAAATCCAATGCCCCTACCATTAATCACTTTTACGAAAAATTACTGCTGCTCAAGGACAAAATAAATACAGATACCGGTCGGGAATTGGCAGAGGAACGACATCAGTTCATGTTAGATTATTTGGAACAATTTTACAAAGAGTGGGATACATAACAACCCCCAATTCTCTATTGTTGTTTTTTGTATCTTGATAGCTTAACTAAACAATCCAAAATGCAAAGAAGAAAGTTCCTTAAAAATACAGCAGCGGCCTCTGCTGCATTTTCCATTGTTCCCAGCCATGTTTTAGGAAAAACCCATGTTGCTCCCAGTGATACTCTTTATGTAGGTGCCTTTGGTGTTGGCGGACGGGGTCACGGTGTAATTAATGGCCTGGCCAATACCGGCAAGGTAAAATTTGTCTCCTTTTGTGATGTTGATGATAGGCGTGCCGAAAGAACTTTTAAGGAGTTCCCCGATGTTAAACGCTATAAGGATTTTCGAAAGGTTTACGATAAGCATTTGAAAGATATTGATGCGGTTGTGGTTGCCACACCCGATCATACGCATGCAACCATTGCGCTCCCATTTATGCGTGAAAAAAAACACGCTTATGTGGAAAAACCTTTGACACACAACATTCATGAAGCCCGTTTGATGACGCAAGTAGCGGCTGAAAATGGTATTGTGACCCAAATGGGAAATCAAGGAGCGTCCAGTGATGACAGTCGTATAGCCCGAGAATGGGTAGAGTCTGGAATTATTGGGAAAGTGCACACCATAGATTGTTGGACGAACAGACCGGTATGGCCACAAGGTGTTCCCGTGCCTGTTGAAAAACAAGCCGTCCCCAAAGGATTGGATTGGGATCTCTGGTTGGGCCCAGCGGCCATGCGTGATTATAATGAAGCTTACCTGCCATTCAAATGGCGAGGTTGGTGGGATTTTGGTACCGGTGCCTTAGGAGATATGGGATGCCATATCATGGAAACCCCATTCAGCGTTTTGGATTTGGGTTATCCTACGGAAGCCGAAGCCAGTTGTACCTCAGTTTGGGTCGGGGATTTTGTAGAAGCAGACTATAGTCCTTCTTGCCCGCCTTCTTCCAAAATTCATTTGAAATTTAATCATGAACACCATGGTGATATAGCGCTAAATTGGTACGACGGCGGTCTAATGCCCGATTTGCCAGACGAACTAAAAGATGGTGAAAGCGTGGGCAACGGAGATGGTGGAACCGTAATGTATGGTGATAAAGGTATCTTGGTTTGCGACACCTACTCCAGAAACGCACGCCTATTACCTTCTGACATGATGGGCTTGTTCAACGCTCCAAAACCCAAATACCCTAGAGTTCCAGAGAGTATGGGTGGACATATTGCCAATTTTGTGGATGGTTGTATCAAAGGTGATGCTACTTCTTCCAATTTTGCCAAAGCCGGGCCTTTGACGGAGACCGTACTTATGGGTAATCTTGCAGTGAAAGCTTACCAATACAAAGTATTGCAGGATGGTAAAAAGCCGGGCGATTGGGCTCCTTATAACTACCCAGGAAGACGCAAGTTGCTTTGGGATGGTGAAAATATGAAAATCACCAATTACGATAAAGCCAACGAATGGGTCACTCGCGAGTACCGAAAAGGCTGGGAATTGTCATAATCCAACCAAATAAATGAGAAATACGGGCTGCAAGATGATTTCTTAACGAAGTCAGTTGCAGCCCAATAACCAACCAGCATGGGTCAACCAACCAAACGAATCCTTTCCATTGATGCCTTGAGAGGATTTGATATGCTGCTCATTATTTTCGCCGACCACTTTTTTTACAATCTCCATCAGGGGAGCCAGACCCCATTTACCGAAGGCCTGGCAGAGCAATTCAGTCATCCTGATTGGTTTGGCTCTACTTTTTATGACATTATCATGCCCTTGTTCCTCTTTGTAGTGGGTGCCGTCATTCCCTTTTCCTTGTCCAAAAGAATGCAGGACAAATCTGGAAGAAATCATATCTATAGAAAGTTGGCTAAGCGGTTTGTCATTCTTTTTATCCTCGGATGGATCGTACAGGGCAATTTGTTGGCTTTCGATCTCTCGCAATTCCATGTTTTTAGTAATACCTTACAAGCCATTGCGGTAGGATATTTGTTTTCCAGCCTTGCCTATATACACCTAACACAAAAATGGCGGTATGTGGTCTTTGCTGCTTGCCTGATTGTCTATGCCCTACTTTTAACCGTACCCAATGTTCCTGATGTGGGACCAAGCACCTTGCTGCCGGACCAAAACTTTGCGCTTTATTTTGACCGTTTGATTTTGGGAAAATATGATGATGGCCTGCAATACACTTGGCTACTCAGTGGACTCGGCTTTACCGCCACAACCTTATCCGGAGTCTTTGCCGGTGAATTGATAAAATCCAGGCTTCCCAGGAACAGGGTTGCGTTGTATCTCTTTGTAGCTGGAATTGCTGGATTGGCGTTAGGCCTCATTTGGGGCATCTGGCATCCCATAGTCAAAAAAATCTGGTCGAGCTCCTTTGTGCTGGCATCCTCTGGGGTGTGTTTTCTGCTCTTGGCATTGTTCTATTGGATTATCGATGTCAAAGGCAAAACCAGATGGACATATTCGCTAAAAGTCATCGGGATGAACGCCATTACAGCCTATGTTTTGTCACATGTGATTAACTTCCCCGAAGTTTCAAAATTTATCTTGTTCGGAATGGAACAATACGTGGGAGCCTACTATCCAATGCTGACTTCCATAGGAGGTTTTGGCATCCTCTATTTGTTGCTTTGGTATATGTACAAGAACAGCACCTTTATCAAAGTTTAGGGTATTTTCTTTTGTAGATGCCTTTTCACCAAATCATTCTCCGAGAGTTCGATGGCTTTGGTCAAAGTACTTTCATAGTCTTCATCGTCCAATTCCTGAAGCAGTTCGGCTTTTATCGCATAAAACAGACCCGTGGTTTCAAAATTTGATTTTTGGGCCAACGTATTCAGTTCGTCAAGTGCCTTTGCCGCGCCATGGATTTTTGCAAAGGGAACAATACTATTTAAAGCTACCATGGGTGAATACCGTTGTTTGAGTTGTACGTTATACAGATAAAGAATGCTCTTCCAATCTGTCTGCCCAAAACTTTTTGCTGCGCAATGATAATAAGATCGGGCAGCCTCCAAATGATAATGTGATGGAGTCTTGTCCAAAGTCCCGGCCCCCTCCAAATGTCGTATCCCTATCTCAATCAACTCCCTATTATACTTGGAGCGATCCTGAAATTCCAAGGTGACCAATGCGCCATTTTCGTCCAATCTTGCCTCAAATCGGGAAGCATGGAAACACATTAGGGCAATCAATGCTTCCAAATTGGAATGTTTACAAAATTTGTTATCCCGAAGCAATAGAGCCAAACGCAAGGCCTCATAACAAATGTCTCTTTTGATGACCTGTGAGCCGGTTGAGGCTGCATAGCCCTCAGTAAAGAGCAGATAAATTACCCGAAGAACAACGAACAATCTGGACTGAAGTCCCATTTGTACAGGGATTTTTAGCATCTGTACTTCGTTCCTAAATTTCTTTTTCCCCCGGGTGAATGATTTGGCGACAGCTTCTTCCTTTTTAAGCAGAGCTTCTGCCAATTCCTTATTACTAAAGCCCCCTATAAGTTTGAGACTTAAGATAATCTGATGTTCTTGGGAAAGGGAGGGGTCGCAACAGGCAAAAATGAGTTGGAGTTGGCTGTCCGAGATTACATCTTCCAGCAATACCCCATCGGAGGGGTTTTCTGAAACTTCTTTAAACACATGCTCCTCAAAAGTCGAAGATTTCCTGTCTTTGCGGAGCACATCAATCAACGAATTATTGGCCACACGATACAGCCATGCAGTTGGATTGTTGGGCATCTCCTTATAGGCCCAAATCTTCATGGCCTTTAAAAAAGTGTCTTGCACGGCATCCTCTATTTTCTCAATATGGGACGTCCCGTACTTCCGAATCAAAACAGCCACTACCTTTCCGTACTCGTTGCGAAACAGGTGTTCAATGGTATTGTCGAGTTGGTTATTTTCCATGTTCATAAAAAAAGCCTGAATCCCATCAGGCTTTCTTCTTCATATGCTAAAATTAATGGATTTCATCTTCAACAATCTGACGTACTTCCAGGGTGCCTTCTTCAAATCCAAAATGGGGATTCCCTTGGGAAAGTGTTACTGCCTCGGCCAAATCCTGTGCCGATATGATGGTATATCCTCCAACAACCTCAGCTCCTTCTGCAAAGGGGCCATTGGTGATTAATTCCCCCCGTTTATAGACTACGCGACCTTCTTGCGAAAGTGGTAAACCTTCAATTAGCTTACCTTGTTGCTTAAGATTCTCCAACCACTTGGTCCAATCCTTGTTCAGGGCTTCTCTTTCTTCATCCGACAGTTGGTTGTAGTCTTCGTACCCTCCCCGGAACAGCCAAAGAAAATTACTCATGGTCACAATTAGTGTCCGTCCATGGATAGGATTTCCCGCACCTCCACATAACTTCCATCATAATCAAAAATTGGGCATCCTTTGGACATTTCAACGGCTTCATCAATATCATTGGCCACAACAATTAAATAGCCTCCTACCACTTCAGCTCCTTCGGCAAAGGGTCCATTGGTAACCATTTCACCCCGCTGATGCACCACTCTTCCATCCTCAGCCAAGGGAAGCCCGTCCAACAGCTGACCTTTTTCTTTTAGGCCTCCCATCCACTCTCCCCACACTTGCATATGGGCTTGTTTTTCTTCTTGCGATAGCTCTTGGTACGCATCGTGACCTCCTCGAAATAAATACAAAAAATTACTCATTGGTTTAAATTTTATGTCCCGTAAGGAACCAGTTTATACTTTGTTTCGATGTTATGACGAAGAGCAAAGTGTGGATTGGACAATCCTTATAAATTTATTCAAAATTATCTCATAACAGGCCTGGGCTATGGCATATTTGTTGATAATCCATAGCTTATGAAACACGTGTTGGCATTTCTGCTTTTTACCTCGCTTTCCATAAGTTACTCCCAGATGCAACCGCCAGAAGCCTTTATTTCCTTCGCTGCTTTTTATGAGGACGAATTTGAGCCATCAGCATATCTCAATTTTTCGGTGGGTTCCGAACTCTTTGCACTAAAATATATGGCCCCTGAGGTTGATGTAACCTATTATTTTGGTGGTCGTTCTGACGAAGATTGGGCGATTGATCCTTCAGGCGATATTGGATTTCGCTCCTTTTTAAACCGTTTTTTTGATGCTTGGTTCTGGGGTGTTGGCCCCAAGTTTTTTATCCAGGACAATTATAGCAGAGTGGTGTTCATTCCCAAATATCATTTTGGAAATCAAAGAGCTATCGGAGATTACACTGACACCAACCAAATTGATATCAGGCAGGTAACCAAGAGCAAATTTAACTTTTGGACCTTCTCCCTTGGTTATGAATTCTTGGCGGTGGATAAAATTGGAAAGCTCGGCCTTTATCTAACCTATACCGCTTTCAACGCAGGGAAGTCTTTAAACCAACTCGATTTTTCTGAGCAAGATTACCACAAACAAAACTTCAATACCAAAGCCATAGGTATCACGGTTCGTTTGTCCACGGGTTTTGGAAAACGCAAAACATCTTAGAACAATTTCATCTGACCTGTTTTGTACTGTTCATGTAATTCGTGGTTGAGTTTGGGAAACACTCTACCCTTAAAATACTTTTGGCGCGCAAGCCTGGCCATTTCATGAATCTGTGTAGCAATCTTGCCCTCCCCCCTGGTTCTAACTCCAAATCTACTATCATTTAAGGTTCCCGAATGACAATCTTGGATCTGGTGCAGTACCTTTTCCGCCCTATCGGGCATTGCTTTTTTTATCCAGTCCGCAAAAATCTGACCTATGGCACCGTTTAAGCGCACTACCGTAAAGCCAAACGACAAGGCCCCCTCATCTGCAACTGCTTTGGCCAATTTTAGCATTTCATGACTATTGATTCCCGGTATCATCGGCGCCAACATCGCATTTACAGGAATTCCATTTTCGCTCAGCACCCGAATTGTTTTCAGTCTTTTTTGCATGGATGCGGTACGAGGTTCCAATTTCCGTCTTGTTTTTTCCGATAAGGAAGTAACCGATATGTTTACCCCAACCAACTGGTGAGAACCTAATTCGGTTAGAATGTCCAAATCTCGAAGGATAAAAGCGTTTTTGGTGATAATGCCAACGGGGTGTCGGTATTTCAGAAAGACTTCCAAGCACTTTCGGGTAATCCTAAATTTTTGCTCTGCCGGTTGATAGCAATCTGTATTACCGGATAATACAATGGTATTTGCCTTCCAGTTTTTATGTTTGATTTTGGCCTCCAACAACTTCGGTGCTGCTTCCTTGACCAAAATTTTGCGTTCAAAATCTTGTCCTGCACTATAGCCCCAATACTCATGGGTGTTTCTGGCATAGCAATAGACACATCCATGCTCACACCCTTGGTAGGGATTCATGGAATAGAGCATGCCCACATCCGGACTTTCCACTTTATTGACAATGGATTTTGGAAAAATGGGAATGTATTGGGTTTTGGTATTTTCTGCTTCTTCCCCTTCCAGTCTGCAGAATTCTAGGAAGTCCTCTCTTATTTCATATACATCTTTTAGGAATCTGTTGTGTGGATTTTTTTGGGCGCCTCTTCCTTTTTGTAGGTCATTCAATTTCATTTCATGGATTTATTCCAAATATATGGATATAATCCAATTTATATTGTTAAGATTATTGCTTTTGCAGACCTAAAAATTTGAAGCTCTGATATTCAAGATGAAGCCGGCTCCCTTCTTGGAAAGAAAGTTCAAATTCGGAAAATCCCGTGTCTGTACTTCTGCTTTCTTCAAAAGTCTCATAGAACGCTTGGCCAAATACAGTATCCGCCACCTCGGTAGTTATCATTTCTTCAATAACGAGGTGAGTGTCGGAAGCTGAAAATTCCCCACCAAAGGTGTTTGCAGAAGTGGTGCCTTCAAAGGTTCCATTTTTAAAAAAAATAATGGAAATAATCTCACCAGCGAGTGGTCCTAAAGTGGGTCCGGAAGGACTTGAGTTATAGATAGCGACCACCTGCCACTCCCCAATAATTTTTTGATTGTCAACATCAACATCGTCGCCCGTGCACGTAATCAAAGCAATACAAAGGAATGCGAAAATACATCTTCTCAACCCTACGTCCATTTTAATGGTTTTTACTTTTAAGAGTCAAGTACGGGGAAAGCGTTGCTTATGATCTTATAAAAAGGAGACTTTTACCAGCTGTTTTTTACTGCCGCGTTTGGCGTAGAAGAGCATTTTACTTTCATCTATATCTTTAAGCGGTTTCGAAACCATTAGAGGAAGTCGTGCTTCTTGGTTGTCTATGATCTTTTCATAATCCATGACCCCATTTTCATCCAAGGAAATCATAAACACATTTCGGTTTCGGCTGAGTCCCTGTTTAAAAATAAGGCGCTCATTATTGATCAACTGGGGATTATCCGCAGCAGTACAAATGAAAAAGTAGGTCTTTCCATTTTTGCAATACGAACTGTAGGAAGCATAGGCTCCGTCACCCTGGGTAACCTCAGCTTTGTTAATGTTTCTGGCCCAAACCAAAATCCCTTCGGTGTTCAGTTTAGCACTCACAATGTCGTTATGGTGAAAACGTTCCAACTTAACCCGTTGACCCGCACCGGTCACCTCCATACCAGTAGTCACAAAGTACTCCTCTGCATTAAAGAAGATTTCATTGCTTTCGGTTATTTCAACACTTTTAAAAACAAGGTTCTTGACTACCTTGTCTTCTTCCCTACCAAATTTATCTTCCATAAACTGAAGGGAAAATGGGTTATATTTTTTAGCGTTGATTGCCAAGCTTGTCGGATTTAAGTCGAAATAGGCGATGCCATTATAGCGATTGTCCTTTCTATCCGCATAAAATCCCGTACAGACCAGTCTGTTCCGCATAATTATGGGATATAGAGCTTCGGGATACTTTCCTTCGTCCACAAACGATTGGGTTTGGCTTCCATTGGCCGAAACCTTGATCAATTCATATTGAAACTTTCGTTCGTCTACCCTAAACCGCTTCTTTTTGAAATAGGCCTTCCCTATAATATAGACTGTGGATAAATCGGTGGAGATGGCCAGATTTTCAAAGGCATAGTTTTTTTCCTCAATTTCATGGGAAAAGTCGTGTTCAAACCTTTTGTTTAAACCGGTATCATATAAGTGGATGATATGCTTGTTGTTTTTTCCTCTTTTGTGGTGCGTACTGATCACAAAGCCTGATTTCTCCTGATTGAACAGGATAGAAGTGGAAAATCCCTTGGAGAAATTTCTGTTATAGTAGTTCTTATCTACAGGATTCCTTACTTCTTCCGAAGCGATTGACAGTAATTTTTCAGGTCTGAAATTGTAACTGACAATTGGGCTTCTATGCACCCAATATTCATATTGTGCTCTATCGTAATTGTAATTGAGAAACAGCAAACTCAGCTGTCCGTTTTTAAGGAAGCCATCCACAAAGTCGAGTCCCTTTAACTTATAGTTGTATTCAGAGACCAATTCCAAATTGCTATTGTACTGTTCAATCAGATAGCCTTTAGGCTTTAAAATCAACCCTTGAAAATAGGCTCGAACCAAAATATAGCCTCCTGAGCCATCATCGGAAATGGTCAGTAAATTGGAGTATCGGTATCTATCATTGAACTTTTCGCCAAAATCGTAGGTCACGGGCATCTTCTCTTGGCCGCATGCCAGTGCCCCAACAAAAAGAAAGCAAAACAACAGGATTTTTTGTTTCATCATAGTCTGGTTTGGTTACCATGGCTATGATCCGGGGAAATCGGCTTTTCGCTTTTCCAAAAAGGCTGAGGTACCTTCCTTGAAATCGTTGGTGCCAAAGCAGGTGCCAAAAGCATCTATCTCCGTTGCATAACCATTCACATCATACTTAAAACCAGCATTTACCGCTTTTATTGCATATTTTATGGCCACAGGGGAGTTATTCGATATCCTGCTTGCTATTTTAAGACTTAAGGGCAATAATTCCTCTTGGGACACCACATGATTGACCAAACCATACTGCAACGCTTGATCCGCGGTAATCATCCCTGCCGTCATGATTATTTCCATGGCTCTTCCCTTTCCAACCAGTTGAGGTAAGCGTTGTGTTCCTCCGTATCCTGGAATAACACCCAATGATACTTCAGGGAGGCCCATTTTAGCATTATCGCTAGCAATTCTGAAATGGCTGGACATGGCCAACTCCAGTCCTCCACCTAGGGCAAAACCATTGACTGCGGCAATTACAGGGGTGGAAAGGTTTTCCACAAAATCAAACAGGATTTCTTGACCTTCGGCTGCCAGTTTTCTTCCTTCTTTAACCGAAAAGTCGGCAAATTCGGATATATCCGCTCCTGCCACAAAAGCTTTTTCGCCGCTTCCTGTGATAATGATCACCTGAATTTCATCATCCTCATCCAGTTCCTTAAAGGCGGTATGCAATTCCGAAATGGTTCTTTTATTGAGAGCATTCAGCTTTTTGGGCCGATTGATGGTAATGGTGGCAATGTTGTTCTCTTCTTCTATGTAAATGTTTTCGTAGTTCAAGTGTTTGGTGTTTGGTGTTTGGTGTTTGGTGTTTGGTGTTTGGTGTTTGGTGTTTGGTAAAATTACTGATCCAATAGCAATCATCCAATAGGGCTGGATAAGAGCGGGTTATTCCTTGGGAAATTTTACGGTGAATACCGTTCCTTTCCCTTCCTGGGATGTAAAATCAATGGTTCCCCTATAATTCTCAACAATGTTCTTTACCATACCCAAGCCAAGACCCATACCGCTGGACTTAGTGGTAAACTTAGGCTCAAATATTTTATCCTTGAAATCATCGGTGATTCCCACTCCATTATCTGCGACAGATATTTTTACTTCCATCCCTTCGGAGGCCACAGTGACCAAAATTCTCGGAGATTCTACCTCCGGCACCGCTTGGATCGCATTCTTGACCAGATTGGTGACCACCCTTATCAATTGGGTCCGGTCCAATTTGGCTATGATCTCTTTTTCATCGGAAATAAAATGGATATAATCCTCTTGAAATATTTCCAATGCCAACTTAACGATTTTGACCACGTTCAAGGTCTCATTTTGCTGGGCTGGCATGTTGGCAAAATTTGAAAAGGCCGAAGCAATATTGCTCAATGTATCTATCTGTTGAATCACGGTCTTGGAAAATTCTTGAATCTTTTGTTCGGCTTTTGCATCATTGGGATCAAACTTGCGTTCAAAGCTTTGAATGGTCAGTCGTAAAGGGGTCAAGGGATTCTTGATTTCATGAGCGACTTGCTTGGCCATTTCACGCCAAGCTTGTTCCCTTTCGCTACGGGCCAATTTGGCCGCGCTTTCCTCCAATTCATCAATCATTCCATTATAGGAATCCACCAATTTCCCAATTTCTTCTGTGGGCCTTTCAATGTAGATTTTTTCATTGCGCTGGGTTAAATCCGTTTGATCCATTTTATCAGAAATGGTCTGTAACGAGCGTGTAATATATTTGGAAATGAAGTAAGCCAAAATAATGGCTGAAAGCAGCATGAGCAGATAAACACCTCCCAATCTAAACATGAACTCCCGCAGCTCCATATTGCTGAAAGAATTGTCCTCAAAGTATGGTAAATTTACTATACCGATTGGTTTAAACTGTTCGTCATTAATAAAGGTATAAGAAGCCTGATAGTTGTCTCCTGCCGCCTTTTTCTTCTCTACATAGCGCTTTTCAGCCTGGACTTTTAACTTGTTCAGTACTTCGGCATCTAAGCAGTTGGAAATGGAATCGGCTTCAAAAGCGGGTCTAGAACTTTTGATCAACCCACCTTCCAGGTCATAAATATTGAAGGTGACATTCTGCACATCTGCAATCTTATAAATTTCATCTTTAAAGATGTTGCCTAAATTTTCCGTGCTTACAGGATAAGTGGTTTCCTTTAGAACATAGGAGATGCTTTGGAGAATTTGCTCTTCTTTTCGTTCCAGCCTGTTTTCATGGTAATCCTTGCTCTGTTCCCTGTACTGATAAATGGTCACGCCGGCAATCAAGACGGAAGCGATGACCACCAGCATGATCATGGTGAAGAAGATACGGGAACGTAGCGATAGTTTTTTAAACAATCCTTTTGCAGTTTGGAATAAAGTTAGCAATAATCAAGCCAATTTAGGTTCAAATGTCAAGCTCAACTTCAAGCTCAAAGTCCGTTAGTTGAACTTGAAGTTTGAACTTGTTCTTGAACGCTTCTACGCATTCGGATTTTTATCCCGGATTCTTTTGTACAATCGAATCCCCAGCATTAGAAGAACCGCCAAAACAATGATCCCTACAGTTCCGTAAATCCAATTGAAAGCATTTTTTAAGATGACCAAGAACACCACGGCGAACAAAACCAGTGTTGCCAGTTCGTTCCAAATTCGCATAAATCGAGAAGTGTATTTCACCTCATCTCGTTGCAACTGCTTAAAAATTTGATGGCATTTTAAATGGTAGAAAATTAGCAGTCCAACGAATCCCAACTTGATATGCATCCAGGATTGGTTCAGCCAGTCAGGCATCAATACCAATAACCAAATGGCAAAAAGCGTACACAAAATAGCAGATGGCCATGTAATAATATACCACAAACGTTTGGTCATCAATTTGAGTTGGTCGGATAAAATTTCCTTTTCGGGCGAGGTTTTTTGCCAAGCTTCAATATGATAAATGAACAAGCGCGGAATATAGAACAAGCCGGCAAACCAAGTAACCACAAAAATCAGGTGCAACGATTTTATATAGGGATATAACATTGGGTTATGGATTAGGTTCAAAATTCCAAGGCTAAATTTAAGGTTTAACAACCCTTAAATCATTCAACTATGCCCATTTTTTTTAGTAAAAAACTCGCATTCATGTTTTGGCAAATACCTTTTTTGAATTGGTAATCGAAGGTTAGTTCGCCGTCAACAATTTGGGCATCAAAAAAATAATTGGATACGTTTTCACGCTTTTGTGCAACCTCACATAGGCTAAGGTCATGGGTTGCCACAATTCCAGTGCCTTTAATGCAGACCAGTTTATCAATGAATTTTTGGGATCCAATGGCCTTGTCCTTGCTATTGGTTCCCTTCAGAATCTCATCCAGAACAATGAAGTACTTACCGGATTCCATCTCCTCAATAATAAATTTCAGCCTTTTCAATTCGCTGAAAAAATAGCTCTCATCATCCTTAAGACTATCAGTGGTCCGCATGCTGGTAATCAACTTTATTGGTCTATAGTTTGAAGATTCCGCGCAAACCGGAAGTCCAACATTTGCCATAACCAAATGCAGGGCAATAGTTCTTAAAAAGGTGCTTTTTCCCGCCATGTTGGCACCGGTAATGATATAAAAATCTTCAAGGCTGATGGCTATATCATTTGGCACAGCTTTATCTGGAGCTAACAAGGGGTGTACAATTGCTTTGCATTCCAGTGTTTTTCCTTCATCCAACAAAGTGGGATAAACATGCCCTGGATGATTGAAGGCATAATTGCCCAAACTGTTATAGGCATCAAAAAACGCAATAACATCAAACCATTTTGGAACCACATGCTTGTTTTGATTTATCCAAGCTTCAATATAGCCGCAGATTATCAAATCCCTCAGAAAAAAACCATTGAGAATGAACCCAACCAAAAGGTTATTTCGCTGATCCAATCGGTCCAAAAGATTGGAGAAACGTTTCAGCACTCCGGAGCTTGAGTTCGTTTCATTTTTAATTTCTTTATGTCTTTGAACTAGAAGCTGACTTTCAAATTTTTGATCTTCCAAGAGCGCCAGTAAACGGGAATATTGGGTAAAGGTGTTTTGTATTTCGGATACATGGACTGAAAGTTTGCTTACTTTCTTCACAAACTTCCCGCTTATTACCATACCCATGACAAAAACCGCCAATGTCCAAATCCAGGAAATCCATCCAATGCTACATGCAGTAATAATCGCAAGGGAAATTGCCGAAAAAACATAGGCCCCGTTTATCATCCTATTGGGTACAAAAGGGACGTAGCTGGAAAGCCACTGAATGATTTTATGAGCTGGGATTTGCGTTCTGACCAAGGTTGCCGTAGCGCCATATTCCTGCCTCCATTCGGGCTTGGCGGCCAACTCAGCTATGGCAGCTTGTTTTAAATCAATGTCTTCAAGGTTGTTGGACAAGAGTAACCTTGCCAGCTCCTTGGAACCACTTTCCAAAGCAGTTCTATTTAGGTATTGGTAAAAGGATCCGCTGCCAAACAAATCGATATCCTTGCTGTACCAATGATTCGACCCTTGAAATTCCTTTCCATCCGGCAATTCGGAAAACTCTCTTTGGAGTACACGAAGCTCTTTTTGATTTCGGGCCAACAACTCCTGAGTTAGGTGCTGTTGATATTTAATCCTATCATGACGAACGACCAAGTAGGCAAAAGTTCCTGCTCCTAAAAGGAATAAGGGAATGACAAATCCCAAGGCTCCCCAGGCCAAATAAATCCCCAATAAAGTGGCAATGGCCACCAAAAGTCTAATAGCGCTTGAAACATCCAGTTTTTTCCCAAGGATATTCAGCTCGTTTTCAAATTTTAGAGACTGGCTCTGGTAAAATGTCTTGGAGTCAATACTCATAAATCGTCTATAAATTTCCTGCGGCTCTTTTGGTTGCCAAGAGGCGCAAATTTAGACGAATTCCCGTCAGTTGTTCATTTATTCCTCCACAAATAGATAATTCAAGTTCAAACTGTTGAATTCTCGATTGAACTGTTGCATCTCCTCATCCACCAAGGCATCAAAAGTGTCCAATTGGGCGTTGATTTTGGCAGTCAGTTCATTTTTTACCGCTATGTCCTGGGCCGTAGGTGGGAAGTCATCTATGGAAACCAGACTGTTCAAATGTCCCAGTTTATTGGTCAACCGAATCGGGAAATTCAAGGGATCCTGGTTGCTACGGTTTTTGGTTTGGTACAAGGCTTTTTCAATAGTGCCAAAATCCTCCTTCATTTTTTTGGCTTTCTCCACCAAATCCTTGGTGCGTTCATCTTCCTGATATTGCTTGCTAAAAGCATCCAATCGCTCTGTTATTTTCCTGATTTTTTTGATGGATTGATGCGACCTCTCCACCGTAGTGTTGATATCAGTAATGAACTCATATTGTCTTTGCATATCTGCTACAGAGACTTCAGCCCTTGGGTCCGGTAAAATTTTAAATTCCTGTGTTTGGTTAGAACCGTTTACATTTAGGTGAACCTTGTACGAACCTGGAACTGCTTTGGCACCATCCAAATTGGCCCACCATAGAATCATCCCTTTCAATTTTTCAGCTCCTTTTCCACGTGTATTCCAAACATGGGTATTACCTCCTTGCTTTACTTTGAGCTTTTTCTTCTCCTCCTTTGCAAAAGTGCTATAGCTGGCCAAGGTATCTCCCGTCATAGAGGTATAAGTCAAACTGATACTATCTTTATCCGATACGTTTTTCAGATAGAAATGAGAAACAACACCATTGGGATGGTTTTGCCCCTCTGTCTTTGATGGCTTTTTTGCTGCCGTTCCCTTGGTGCGATAGCTATCCTTGGGTTGATACAAAACGGCAGTAGAACTTTTCTTTGATGCATCCAATTGGTGCAAGACCGTCAGATCATCTATAATCCAGACGCTCCTCCCCTGAGTTGCCACTACTAAATTGTTGTCTTTTATGGTCAAATCGGTGATTGGAACTATGGGAAGATTCAATTGGAAGCTTTCCCAATTTTGTCCGTCATTGAAGGAAGTATACATTCCGGTTTCCGTTCCTGCATATAACAACCCCTTTCTCTTAGGGTCTTCCCGGAGCGCTCGAGTAAAGTGCTCATTATTTATACCGTTTGTTATTTTTGTCCAGGTTTTTCCATAATCTGTGGTCTTATAGAGGTAGGGTTGGAAGTCCCCTAGCTTGTAGCGGGTGGCTGCCACATAGCAGGTGCCTTCATCAAAATTTGAAGGCTCTATACTATTGATCATACTCCACTCGGGCATGTTGGTTGGGGTCACATTCTCCCAAGTTGCACCCCCATCCTTGGTTACATGGATCAAGCCATCATCACTACCAACCCAAATCAATCCTTCCTTTAAAGGACTTTCATTGGCGGCGAAAATGGTACAATAATATTCCACCCCTGTATTGTCCTGGGTGATGGGTCCCCCACTACTTACCAATTTATTTGGATCGTTTCGCGTTAGATCATCGCTCAATAACTCCCAACTCTGGCCTTCGTTGGTGCTCATGTGCACATGATTGGAAAAGGTGTACAGTTTTTTGGGGTCATGCTTACTGAAAATGATGGGGAAGTTCCATTGAAAACGATATTTCATTCCTTCGGCACCATAGCCCATTGGGTTGTCTGGCCATACATTGATGCCCCGTACAGTTCCTTTATCGTGATTTACCCTTGTCAAAAAACCGCCATAACTGCCTCCATAAACTATGTCGCTATTTGTGGGGTCTACGGCAATGTGTGCTGATTCACCCCCAGCTGTTGGTTCCCAATCATCCTCGCCAATGGAACCTTCATCACTTCGGTGATTGATTCGGATGGTGGAATTATCCTGTTGGGCCACATAAATCCGATAGGGGAATGCATCGTCCGTAGTTACACGATAAAATTGTGCTGTAGGCTGGTTGTAATACGTACTCCAGGTTTCACCACCATCGTAGCTTACCTGTGCCCCTCCATCATCTCCAATAATCATGCGTTTGGCATTTTCTGGGGAAATCCAGAGGTCATGGTGATCCCCATGGGGTGCATTGAAGGTATTAAAGGTCTTTCCGCCATCGGTGGATTTATGATACCGAACATTGAGGACATAAACCACATCTTCATCCTGAGTATCCGCATAAACACGGGTGTAATACCAAGCCCGCTGACGCAATTTTCTCTCACTGTTGACCTGTGTCCATTTTTTCCCGCCATCATCAGAACGATATAGTCCTCCTTTTTCCTTGTTTTCCACAATCGCCCAGACTCGTTCGCTATTTTTTGGGGATACTGTTACCCCAACGATGCCCAAGGTGTCTTTTGGAAAGCCTTCGTTCTTGGAAATCTCCGTCCAGGTTTCCCCACTATCTGTACTTTTCCATAGCGCAGAACCGTCACCTCCGCTGCTTAAACTATATGGAGTTCGTTTGGCTCTCCATGTGGAAGCATATAAGATTCGCGGATTATTGGGGTCAAAAGTAAGATCTACCGCTCCAGATTGGTCATTGACAAACAACACTTGTTTCCAGCTTTTGCCACCATCAGTACTTTTGTACACCCCTCTTTCCTTTGTAGGTTTGTAAATGTTCCCCAAAACTGCAGCATATACCGTATTATAATCTGTGGGATGAATCCGGATTCGTGGTACATGCCTACTCTTTCCCAGACCTGCTTTTTGCCAAGTCTTACCAGCATCTTCCGTTTTCCAAATGCCATAGCCGCTGGATACATTCCCACGAAGCGTCTTTTCACCACCTCCAACATAGATTACATTGGGGTCACTTTGGGCCACTTCCACAGCTCCTATACTTCCGCCAAAATACCCGTCCGAAATGTTCTCCCACGAACGGCCACCATCCGTAGTTTTCCAAACGCCACCTCCAGTAGCCCCAAAATAAAATAGATTGGGTTCTCCAGGCACACCAGTTACCGCAGCGGAACGGCCCCCTCTAAACGGGCCTACCAAGCGGTACTCCAAACTGGAATACAATTCCTTGGGATATTCTGGGCTTGTTTGGATTGATTTTCTTCTTTGGGATTGCGTCGAGGTTGCAAAAAGGCAAAAAACCAGCAAGAATAAGCCGGTTTGCGAAAGCAAATGTTTCATTTTCTAGGATGTTGAATTAGTCGGTACTAAATGTAGGGAAAAAGTAAGTACCGTTTTTGTTTTAGGAACAGATTCAATCAGCCCCAATATTAATTCCATTTCAAATCAATTTTGATAGCGTATGTAACAATGTGGATAATTTTATACTAATCCCTTGGAGGAAGTAATCTTCCAATTTCTTACTTTAGAAACATCAACATAAAACACTTTACCATGGATATTTTTAGCAAGATCAAAGAGAAACTCACGCACGAGTTTATAGATATTATTGAGTGGCTGGATTATACGGATGACACTATTGCGCATCGGTTTGAACGCTACCAAAATGAAATTAAGAATGGGGCCAAGCTTATTGTGAGGGAAGGGCAGACCGCTGTTTTTGTGAACGAAGGTCAATTGGCGGATGTATTTGAACCTGGCACTTACGACCTCACCACCAAAAACCTGCCCATCTTAGCCACCCTAAAGGGATGGAAATACGGTTTTAATTCGCCTTTCAAAGCCGAGGTCTATTTTGTAAACACCCATCTGTTCACCGATGAGAAATGGGGCACCAAAAGTCCGATTACTTTAAGTGATGATCGCTTTGGCTTGGTGGAAATTAGAGCATTCGGAACCTATGCCTTTAAAATTTCGGATGCCGGAAAGTTCATCGTTGATATCGTTGGAACGGATAATAACTTCACCAGTTTTGAAATCAATGAGCATCTTAAAAGTTTGATCGCTACGCGATTTACCGACACGGTCGGAGAAGCCAATCTCCCAATTGAATTGTATGCGGCAAACACCTCGGAGCTTTCAGACACTTGTAGGGAGGTTATGGCTCCGGAATTTGAGACCGTGGGCATCTCTTTGGAGAAATTCTATATCGAAAATGTCTCCATGCCGGAAGATCTTAAAAAAGAAATCTTCGAGTATAGCCGAATCGACAAATTGGATCTGGACAAGTTGACCAAGTTCAAAACGGCCAAAGCCATTGAAGCTGCCGCCAAAAATGAAGGCGGAACCGCGGGTGCAGGAATGGGAATGGGAATGGGATTTGTATTGGCGCAGCAAATGGGTGGTATGATGAGTCCTCAAATGGGCGGCAATCCACAAATGCAGCAAGCAGGAACTCCCGTTCCACCTCCAATGCCAGTGGCAGTGCAATACTTTTACGCAGTAAACGGGGTGCAACAGGGGCCTGTTTCCTTTGAACAGTTGCAAGCCTTATTTGCTGGCAGAACCATCAATCGTGATAGCTTGGTATGGAAACAGGGAATGGCCAACTGGACAGCATTGAAAGATGTGGAAGAGTTAAAGTCGTTTTTGGGCGGCAATACCCCACCTCCTTTGCCGAACCCGTAATATTAATTTGTATTTCCTTTAAAAACAGTAATCCATAATAACAAGATTCCCACCTTCGCGGGAATGAGAGCATGGAGTCATCAATTCAAAAAACAGAGCTTAAAAAGCCCTGCCTCAACTGCGGGGCAGAACTCAAATACAAACCTGGAACCACCAATATCAGCTGTGAGTATTGTGGGCATCAAGAGTCAATTCAAGTAGACAAAAATGGGTTTGAAGAGCTTGAGCTATATCCCTATCTACAGGAGATGGGTTCCCAAAAGCACAGTGAAGAGATTTCCATGCTGCATTGCAAAAACTGCGGGGCCAATCAACATGTGGAGGAAAATTACAAGTCCCTCCATTGCGTGTATTGTAGCATGCCCTTAATCTTGGAAGACGCCTATAAAGAGGAGTGGATTTTGCCCGGGGCCGTACTGCCCTTTCAAATAGAGAAAGAAAAGTCATTTCTTATTTTTAAAAAATGGGTGGATCGCTTATGGTGGGCACCCAACAAACTAAAAAAGGCCGCTTTGGATCCCCAGTTTACCAAAGGACTTTATTTACCCTACTGGACCTTTGATGCTCAACTTTCGGCATCTTATTCAGGACAACGGGGGGAATATTACTACGAAACGCGGAGGGTAAGAAATGCCCAAGGGAAAATGGTTTCACAGCGGGTTCGAAAAACGCGTTGGTATCCGGCATCTGGAAGAGTTTCTGGTTTTGTGGATGATACTTTAATAGAGGCCTCAAAGCAAAAATCAGGGAGAATCCCCAGCAATATTGCACGTTGGAACCTGAAGAAACTTCAACCCTTCAATAGCAGTTTTCTATCTGGTTTTGTTACCGAAAAATATACCATCCCGCTAAAACAAGGTCATCTTCATTCCAAGGATATTGCTAAAGATATTGCCCGTCGTTGGTGCAGACAGGATATTGGTGGAGACACCCAACGGGTGACCCAAATGGACATGCAACTATCGGAAGAAACATTTAAACATATTTTGCTTCCGGTATATATCAGCGCGTATCGATACCAAGGCAAGGAATACCATTTCTTCATCAATGGAGAAAATGGGCAAATTTCAGGGTCCAGACCTTATAGTTTTTGGAAGATATTTTTTGCCATAGTTTTTGGGCTTATACTGATAGGCGTATTGGTGTTCCTTGGGAAAGGAAGTTGAAAACAAAAATATCAGCTGTTTAAAGACCGTTAAAGTCCATCCATTCCATCTGTTTTTCCACTACATTTACTGCATGTCCAAACGGATTTCACTTATTAGCATTTTTGTGCTACTCAATATGGGCCTGGGTCGTCTGTTTCAAGAAAGTTTGGGCGCCAGCTGCTTTTCCGAACTCTCCATCTTGGCCATTACCAGTTTCTTCTTTTGGAATTTCTCCGCTCGGCAAATCAAAACTTGGAGTGGAAAATGGGGTGTTACCGCATCGGGAAAAAACGTATTGATTCAAGGCGGTCTGGGCTTATCCGCTTCCGCCATAAATATTATTATTGGACAGGTTTTGGTAATTTTCTTGATGACCACCATCTACAACTGTACCTCTCCCAGTTTCAACATGCTCAATGCAAGTCTTACCAATAACATAGCCGTAAACCTGCTTTGTTACTTTGCCTTGTTGTTCTATTTTATCCAATCTGAAAAATCAAAAGAGCGCACCCCAACACCCGATCCTAAAGAAACCCGAATTCCCGTTTCCAAACAGGGGTATCAATTCCAGTTGCAACCCAACGAAATTATTTATGTGGAAACCAGCAACAACTGTGTGGTTCTCCATACCGAAAAAGGGAAGTTTGTAAAATACCAAAGTTTAAAATCGCTTTCCGAGCTGCTGTGCCCCAATACGTTTAAGCGGGTGCATCGCTCGTATTTGGTCAACTCAGAGTTTATTTCCCATATCCAAAAAAACCATAGCGGAGATGGCAAGCTTAAATTGAAAACCGGAGACGACCTTAAGTTTAGCAGAACCTATCTTCAGGAATTGGCTCAAATTTAGATTCCGCAACTCGCCCTTTTTTTTCCGCAGCTTACATAGCTAATTCATCCTCAAAGATTTTCCACAAGTA
This sequence comes from Flagellimonas algicola, assembly GCF_005937185.1. Lineage (GTDB taxonomy): Bacteria > Bacteroidota > Bacteroidia > Flavobacteriales > Flavobacteriaceae > Flagellimonas > Flagellimonas algicola. Next base: position 705,711 of record NZ_VCNI01000002.1, read on the forward strand.
GATTTGACCAAAACGGTAATTCTACATGCGAAAATTCATTTTCCTAGCCTTTTCCATTATGCCGATGGTTATGCTCACCCAGGATTATTTAAACAATACCACCAATATTCATGGAACGACCCACGAGCTCGATTTGGATGGTTTTTTAAATGAAGCCCTTTGGGAAGAGGCCCAGCGTTTCCCGTTTATGGAATGGCGCCCAGATTGGGGTGCACCGGATAGTCTTACCACACTTTTTGTAACCTTTGATAAGGACTATCTCTATGTGGCTTTGGATGCTAATGACCCCAATCCAGAGAAGATTATCGGAAGAAATCTGGTTAGGGACGGCTGGTACGGCGACGATTATTTTGCCTTCCAAATAGATCCCAACCGTACACGTAAAAATGCCTTCATCTTTAGCATTTACCCCACGGGTAGTAGATACGATGATGCCATCTATAATGACAATGTGCCCTTAGGCAATGCCCCTTCCACTCCGGCATATGACATGCTATGGGAAGGCAAGACCCAAATTACGGATAAAGGATGGCAAGCCGAATATCGAATTCCCCTGTCCAATTTGAGATTTGAAATCCGGGATGGAGAAGTTTTGGGCGGAATCTCCGCGCAGCGCACCATCAATTACGACAACAAGCTTTTGGTATATCCCGAAGTCCCCCAAAACATTACTGGGGCCAATGGCAAGCCCTCCTTAAAAAAGCCCGTTCGATTTGTAGGTTTAGAACCTAAAAAGGACCTACAGGTCACCCCCTACCTGCTGGCATCCACACAGAACAATTACCGCCTTAATTCCAACCAATCAGCCTATGAAAAAAATGCATTCAATGAATTGGATGTTGGCCTGGATATTCGTTATGGCATCACGCCAAGCCTTACTTTGGACCTCACCTTGAACACGGATTTTTCTCAAGTGGAAATAGATGATCAGATTGTTAATTTAGGTCGGGTATCCATTTTTTTTCCTGAGCGACGTAAGTTCTTTTTGCAACAATCGGGACTGTTCGATTTTGATATGGGCATCCTTTCCCAACTCTTCTACAGCAGGACCATTGGTATCAACAATGGACAATTGACTCCCATTATTGGCGGTGCCAAACTTACTGGGGAATTGGGCAATTGGGACTTGGGATTCTTATCCCTACAAACCGAAGGAACCCGCATAAACTCCGAAGCATTGCCCACAGAGAATTTTTCAGTCTTGCGATTGCGCAGGAAGGTCTTTAACGAAAGATCTTTTATTGGGTTTATGGCCACCAATCGGGCAAGGAAAGATTATATCAATACTGCTTTAGGCATAGATGGTGTTATTGATGTTGGCGATGAGAACTTCATCATTACCTCCCTGGCCACAACGGTGGAAGGTGAAGATTTTTCCAGTGCGGATTATGGCTTGATTGACAATTCCCGTTTTGCATTTCAGTTCGCCCGGCGCAAACGCGACGGATGGTTTTATCGCGGAGCCTACGAATTTTCAGGCAAGGCATTCAACCCGGGAATGGGATTCCTGCTTAGGGAAAAACACCACAATTTTTATGTTGGGCTCAATCATGGAAAATTCAATTCCGATAGCGAAAACAATACGTTCCAATACAGAAGATGGATGCCGATTAATTCCGACCTGTATTTTACCACGGATTTTTCAGAGGTACTAACGTGGTACAACAGAAGTCAGTGGTCTGGAACCTTATTTAACAATGATGCGGTTATGCTCTTTGGGCAGGTCCAATATGAATTCCTTCAAGAACCACTTCAATTTTCGAACAAGATTACGATACCACAAGGTGATTATTTTTACTCCTTTTTTGGTGCTTCGTACACCAGTGGTTTTCAAAGGGCATTTAAAATTCCTATTTCTGCAGAGTACGGAAGCTTTTTTGATGGAGAGAATCTCGAGCTTAGGCTATCTCCCGAATGGAGCGTCAATGAGCATCTCACCTTTGAAGGATCCTGGCGCCTAAACTACCTCAACTTTAAGGAAAGGGAAGTAAGTGAGTGGATCAATGTGCCCCAACTTCGGGTTAATTGGGCCTACAACCTACATCTTTCGGGAAGTATCACCGCACAGTACAACTCTATTCAAGATCAAGTGTTCACCAGTGCCCGATTGCGATACAACTTTCGGGATGGCCATAATCTGTATGTAGTTTACAATCAGGATTACAACACGGACCGTATGCAGTTTATGCCACAACTACCTCGATTCAACAACCAGTTGGTTACCCTCAAATATGTTTACACATTCTTCTAAAACTTCAAATCATGAAAAAAACGATTGGTATTTTAATTTTGCTTTGCGCACTATCCGCTTGCAAGGAAACTCCGATGGAGCCGCAAACTATGAGCCTCATTACTCCAGCAGATCACGGAATCCTAAGAAATCTCAAAGAAGTCCAATGGCCTAAAGCCTACAGGGAGCAAGACACAGTGTTATTGGATAAAATTCTAGGAGATGACTTTCAAATGATAGATGCCAGTGGTACCTGGTCAGACAAACAAGGGGAGTTGGAATGGATCAAGGAAAATGCCATGCAGCACGACTCTTTTCATTATGAAATAAAGCGCTTGGATGTTTTGGATAACGGAACCGCCCTGATTTGTGGTACCGGTCATATCATCAATGATTCCATTGAGACCATTTATCAATCCAGCAATATCCTGATCAAACGCAATGGAATGTGGAAGGCCGTGGCATCGCATGTGTCCGGAATCAAACAGCTTGAATGATCTTAGCGGTTTAACATAAATTTTAAACCTTCTAAAAAAATAATGTTTAATCTTGAGTAATTCATTCAATCAGAAGACCTTATGAGATTCTTGTTCTGGAGTCTTTTTTTTGCGTCCGGAGTCGTCATGGCCCAAAATAATTCCACGGAGGTGGAATTGGGTTTTGAAAAGGACCTTATCCCAGAGGGTATTGCTGTTGACCTGCAACACCAAAAACTTTTTATAAACAGTTTAAGACATAACAAGATTGTACGTTGCAATCTGTATGGTAGCCAACCTGAAAATTTTATTGAAAGCGGGGAACATGGATACCAATCGGGTTTTGGAATGACCATCAAGGGCGATACACTCTACGCTTTGGGCAATAGCCTGCCCAAACCAAAAAATGAATCCATCTTGCTGCTGTTAAATATCAAAACTGGTGAACTGATCAATTCCTTTAAGCTGAAAGAAACAGGTTTTGCTTACCTCAATGATTTGGCTGTGAGCAGTATGGGAACCCTTTATATTACCGATTCCGAAAGCAACAAAATCTACACTGTGAATTCCAAGAAGGGTGAGCTGGATGTTTTTTATGCCCATGATGAGCTTAAACACTGCAACGGCATTGCCATTTCCAATGACAATAAGTATCTATATTTTGCCTCCTATACCAGCGGCCTTCGGGTGTTGGACATTGAGTCCAAAATCTTGCTGAACCAGCCCAATAATTTTAAGGGCATTGACGGACTAAAGTTCCACCAAAACAGTTTGGTTGCCATAGTCAATACCAAAAGAGATGCAACACAAAATGGGGTATATCGATTTCAACTCAATCAAAATCTAATGGAAATCACCGGTGAGGAAAAAATTTGGAACCTCAGAAAAGAATCGGATATCCCAACCACATTTACCATTAAAAATGACAAGATGTATTTTGTTGCGGACTCACAGTTGGACAACTTGGATCAGGAAAAAGTTGTCATTTCGGATGGATCCAGATTGGAAAACTACACTTTGATCATCCATCCTCTTGTACAAGAAAATTAAACAGCATCAAAATGAAATTAAAAACCTTGTTCTTCTGCTTCATCTGTATGTTCCATTTTGCCGCCTCTTTTGGGCAGGACAAAAAGGAAAACACGGTAATCTCAAAAAACTATTGCACGGAAATTGGTCGGTTCGACCTTCTTTTTGATAACGATGAAATCGCAGGTGCATATTATTTAATCCCTAAATATGCCTTGGGTGGAATATGGGGGAAACTTAGTGGCAAGGTCATGACCGGTAGGTGGCAAGACGCCGATGGTGAAGGGGACATCATAATCACTTTTAACGAGGACTTTTCCTTTTTTACCGCAGATTATAGAGGTGATGATGAGCCTGAAAAATGGTATAAGGATTCTTGGCACGGATCTCTCCGCCCAAACAATGGCAAAAATTTTGAATCCAATGGTAAATCATATCGCTGTGAGTAATTTAAAGTTCTATTCCCTTTTTTTGTTGATTGCAATACTGGGGTGTCAAAATCATCAACAACATGCTCAGCCTGAGACAGTGGAAAAGCCTAAAAAACTTGGCCCTTTTTTTGGTGTCGCACCTAGTGCTTCCCCACAACTTTTGGCTCCGGAACTATTGGCGTCGCCCGCCACAGAATACAACGGTACCTTCTCGCCAGACGGCACCGAGTTTTTCTATACCACGGATTTGCCCAACAATGCATATATCACCTTTACCCGTATGAACGCTGACAGTACTTGGAGTGAACCTCGGATTGCACCATTTTCAGGTTCGTATTCCGATTTTGATCCCTTATTTGCTCCTGATGGGAATCGATTATATTTCAGCTCAAGCAGACCCAAAGGAGACAACGAAAACAGTAAAATTTGGTATGTGGAACGGAGAGGCAAGGACTGGGGAAATCCTGTAAGAGTGGTTCTGACTGGGGAAGATGATAATGAATACTATAGTTCCTTGACCCATTCCGGTGCTATCTATTTCAATATTTGGTCCAAGGGCGACATATACAAAGCAATCCCCTCAGATTCGACTTATACCATTGAAACTTTACCTGATATCATCAACCAGGGAGAAGACAAGGGAGATCCTTTTATAGATCCCAACGAGGAATATCTGATTTATAGGGGGTACGATGATACTATCGGACGAGGAGATTTATATATCACATTTAATATAGATGGCAAGTGGACAGAACCAGAAAATCTAGGAAAGCCCATTAATTCCGATCAACATGAAATGTGTCCGTGGGTAAGCCCAGATGGAAAACTGTTCATTTTTGCCAGCGGAAGGTTGGAAGAACCAGCTCCTGCCAAAGCGTTGGATCCCATCAAAAACATAAACAGCACCTACAACAGTGGGCAACTCAATCTGTATTATATGTCCGCTAATTTTATTCAGGAAATGAAAGCCAAGCACATCAAGAGTTAGTTTAAAAACTCAAGGCACACAGGGCTCGGCATTTTAAATTCGTTTAAGAATTGAAGGGTTCCCTGTTCTTCATCCCTGGAATAAACGGTAATGTTATGGCTTCTTTGGTTAGCGACCAACAGGAACTTCCCAGAGGGATCTAAGCTAAAATTCCGTGGCCAATCTCCATGGACGGAAGTTCTGCCCACCACATTCAAAAGCCCAGAGTTTTCATCCACCGAAAAGACCACAATGGTATTTTCACCCCGATTGGAACCATATAAAAACTTGCCATCCGCAGACAAATGAATATCGGCACAATAGCTTTTTCCCTCAAAATCTGAAGCCAAGGTTTCCACGGTCTGAATTTCCTCGTAATCGCCATTTTCTTTCTTTTCAAAAACGGTGATTGTGGAATTGAGTTCGTTGATCACATACAAAATTCCATTTTTGCCAAATGTAAAATGTCTCGGCCCTGCACCTTCTGGCATGTTTAAGGATGATTGCGTCGCTGGATTAAAGGTGTCACCGTTCAATTGATATCTTTTTACCGCATCCAATCCCAAATCAGCCACAAACAAGTTATCTCCAAAAAAATGGGCCATATGGGCATGTGAGGTTTTAGATGTATCCAACACTTTATGATCTATCACCTGTGAGTTTTCCGGAAGAGATCCATCATCGTTCAATTTAAAGACTGAAAAGTTCCCGCCGGAGTAGTTGGAAGCTGCCAAAAAACCATTATCCGAAAGGGAGACGTGGCAGGGGTGTTTCCCTCCAGTGCCCATGCTGTTTTGAAATTCCAAAATGCTATCCTTTACAAGAAATGCAGAGACCCCGCCTCCTAAACTATCAAAATCGGCCACTTCATGCACCGCGTATAGATTTGTTTTGTCTTCAGAAATCTTTAAAAAGGAAGGGTTGACCAATTCCGCTACCAGCTTTTTGTTGCTTAACTCTCCCGTAGAAGCATTGAAAGTCAATTTGTAAATTCCTTCACTTTCCCCATCAGTATAGGTGCCTACAAACAAATGATGTTTCTTTTCCATTTTTTTCTTTTCAGAGCATCCTATCCCAAACAATAGGAGCATGGCCAAAATTGAAGTATATAATCGCATCTAAATCAAAGTGTTTTGCTAAAAATAACAACTTAAAACGGATTCCAGATTTTCTTTGGGTAGGACTTTTTATTTTTGAGGCATGAATCAGGATGTTATTTGGTTGGTTTTGAGTTGCTTGGGAATTGCACAAGCCCTTTTCCTCTTTGCGTATCTGGTTTCTGTTCGTAAAGCAAGTGATAAAACCAACATTTTTCTGGCTTTTGTGATTCTGGGCCTTACCATTCGTATTGGGAAGTCCATCCTCAATGTGCATTTTGATTTGCTTCCATGGCAACGCAATCTGGGAATTTCAGGAATCTTAATGACGGGGCCTTTTCTTTGGTTTTATGGGAAAGGGTTATTGGTAAATCAAAAAAAGTTAAGTCCCAAAAATTATATTCACATAGTCCCTTTTGTTTTGTTTGCTCTTTTTTGTTCACTGATTCCAAACGACGGCCGACCTATTTCCTATGTCATTTATATTCTGGTCTTCGCACATCTTTTACTATACCTTGGACTTTCAACAATGGTCTATCTTAAGGGCAGAAAAAAAGTACATCCGCAACGCGCTTCTTGGTATAGAAATTTGATTATTGGGGTAGGTCTCCTTTGGCTTTTCTATATGGGAAATCTTGCGGGACTAATTCCATTTTATATTGGAGGTGCTGTCTTTTTTTCCTTTTTGATTTACATTTTCTCTTTCCTCTTCCTTCAAAAACACGCGTTTCAATTAGGAAAATATAATGCATCTACCTTGAACAAATCGGAATCTGGAAGTTTAGTCAAGGAAGCGAAAGCACTACTGATCAAGGAAGAACTTTTTTTGGATGCGAATATTTCGTTGGAATCCCTAGCGCAACGGATGCAAACACCTCCGCGGAAATTATCACAGGCCATCAATGAAAATGAGCACAAGAATTTTTCTGATTTTGTCAACGAGTTCCGGATTGAAAAAGCCAAACAGATGCTTTCTGACCCAAAACACCAACAAGACAAAATTGTGGCCATTGCCTACGACTGTGGGTTTGGAAATGTCACTTCTTTTAATCTGGCCTTTAAGGCCAAGACCCAACTGACGCCGACTGCTTTTAGGAAACAGGCACAGGACTACTAAGAAAGTTTTTCGTTTTAAAAATCATGATTTTTAAAGCTTTCTGAACTGAATTTTATCTCATTTGCATCAAAGTTTTTGCCCATGAGGAAATTCATTCCAGTTTTACTGACAATAATGTTGATTTTGGCCTGTGTTGAAAAACAGGAGTCTTCTTCAATACCAGTTCCTGGGAAGAAAACCATACTTGATGGGCTCAACCATCCTTGGAGTATGGCTTTTCTATCGCCCACGGAAGCTCTAATTACTGAAAAGGATGGCCATCTGCTCAAAGTTGACCTTGAAACCAAAAAAAAGAGCATCATCAAAGGCTTTCCGGATGACCTAACGGATAGTATCCGCGCTGTTCATTTTGGCGACAATTCCGGAATCTTTGAAGTTTTAATTGATCCCAACTTTAAGAGCACCCCTTGGGTATATTTGAGTTATGCAGCTAAAAAGCCAGGTGTTGGATCTACCACCAAGGTGATTCGTGCCCAATTGAAAAATGATTCGCTTTACGCACATGAAACTTTGATTGAAGCAGCGCCCTATACCAAGGAATATTTCCATTATGGCGGGGGCATGGTTTTTGGACCTGATGGGAAACTCTATGTGACTATTGGGGAACGGCTTTTTTGGGAACGGGATGAACCCGAAATTCCCATTGCGCAGGACTTATCCGACAAACGAGGAAAGATCTACAGGCTAAATGCCGATGGGAGTATTCCAGAAGATAGTCCGGATTTAGGGCCAAATGCCGATCCAGGAATTTATGCCCTTGGGATTAGGGCCGCCCAAGGCATCGCGGTGCAACCCGATACAGGAAACATTTGGTTCAGTGAGCATGGCACCATTCAAGGGGATGAAATCAACATTTTGAACGCTGGAGCCAACTATGGGTGGCCCAATGTAACAACGGGAAAACTGAGAAGTTCAGACTACACACCTCCTAAATTGGAAGGGGTCACTTTTACTCCTCCCATTTGGTTTTGGCCCCACACGGTAGCTCCCACAGGACTTACATTTTATACTGGGGATGAATTTCCGCAATGGAAGAATGACCTTTTTGTTCCGGGATTGTCCAGAGGAAGTCTTTGGCGATTCCGAATAGAAAATGAAACCATAAAAAGTGCTGAAGAATTGTTCGTAGATGACCGCGTCCGAATTCGGAAAGTACGGCAAAGCCCTGATGGTAAACTCTATTTCTTGACGGACGAAGACAACGGAAAACTCATTCAAATTATACCACAATAAATCATAATCATTTAGCATGCACAAAACACTTTTATTTACCATTGCCCTATTCGCATTCCTTTCCGTGAACGCCCAAGACGAAGAGACCGCTATCCGTGCCACCCTTCAAAATTACCTGGACGGATCTTCCTATAGCAATCTGGAACAGATTACCTCAGCCTTTTATCCTGAAGCGGATTTGTTTCTATCGAAAAAAGATCAAGAATTGTGGGTTTTATCTCCCCAAGAGTACGCAGATCTATTCAAAAATAGAGAGCATGGAAAATTTAACGGCCGAGTGGGAAAAATTCTATCCATAGATCAATCCCATAATATCGCCTTGGCCAAAGCCTCCATCGAAATCCCTTCCAGAAAAATGACCTTCATCGACATCTTTCTTTTAAAAAAGCTTCAAGGGGAATGGAAAATCATCAGTAAAGCGGCTACCTTATTGCCAGAGTAATAAAGCTAGGCCACAGTTAGTTTTGTCTTGATTTCCTTCCTTAGGTAATAGCCTGTTACTACGGTTGCCAATACATCCGCAATGGGAAAGGAGAGCCAAACCCCAAGTTCGCCCATAAAATGTGGCAATAGCAGAATCAAGGGGATAAAAAAGAACCCTTGACGAGTCAAAGTTAGTAACAAGGCTGGAATGGCCTTGCCCACCGCTTGGAAATAGGCCGCTCCTATCAACTGCAAAGCAATAATCGGAGTGGCGGCAAAAACCATCCGCATGGCGTTGGGGGCATGATCCATTACAAAGGCATTGGTCATAATTTCTTCCGGAGGTAAATTCTCCTTATTGCTTAAAAACAAGCCAGTAATGAAATCGGGGAAAACCATAAGTCCAACGAAAACTAGGGTAGCAACCAAAGCGGCATATTTAATGGCCGTATAGATGGATTCCTTGACGCGATCGTACTTAAGGGCTCCGTAATTGAATCCAGCAATGGGCAAAAATCCTTGGGTAACTCCAAAAACGGGAAAAAAGGCAAACATCAACATGCGACCAATGATGGCATATACTGCCACCATGGCTTCTCCACCCAAGTTGAACAAAATATTGTTCATTAGCAGGTAGGTGATACTGGTTACGGCCTGTCTGGCCAAAGTGACAAATCCCAAAGACCCCATCTCGGATAAAATGGGGAGGTTGAGCCAAAAATGGGAGAGCCCAATCTTTAATTCGGAGTTCTTGGACAGAAAAAAGTACAGGATGTAAGCGAAGCAAAAGAGATATCCGGCCGTAGTGGCCCAAGCGGCTCCATGCATTCCCCAATCAAACACGTAGATAAAAATATAATCCATGAGCAAGTTCCCCACGGAAGGAATGATCATGGCAATCATGGCAAACTTGGGTTTGCCCTCAGCTCGGATTACCGTGTTTCCCATCATACAAAGGGCTAAAAAAGGAACCCCGTAAAGTACAATGGTGTAGTATACTTTGGCCAGTGGAAAAATGCTCCCTTTACCCCCAAAGGCCGGAATAAGATCATCTACAAAATAGAGTCCCAAAGCAACCATGCCTATGGTCAGCAAAAGCGTAAGCGCAATCTGATTTCCAAAAGTTTTGAGGGCCTTTTGTTTATCTCCGGAGCCCAGTGCCCGGGAAATAATACTGGAACCCCCCACCCCAATGGCCATTCCCAATGCAGCAATAAAAAAAGAGACCGGGAGCACCACGTTGATGGCAGCAATGGCGATGGAACCAATCCAATTTCCCACAAAAATGGAATCGACCAATACATTGAGGGACATCACCAAGATACCAATGGAAGCAGGAACGGCTTGCTTGATCAGCAATTTGCCAATGGGTTCTGTTCCCAATTGATCTGAGGAGACTTTGGACATAAATTAATGTTCTATCGAGCGCCGGGTCTGCCGACAGGCAGGCAACCGAGATAGGGACCGTTTATTTAAGAGGTCTCGACTGCGCTCGACCTGACAATTAGTTTATATTGGAAGAGTTTCCTCACTCTCCCATGTATTAACCCATTTGGCCATTAGAGATACCCAATCCTCATTTTCATTTAAACAGGGAATATGGATATAGGATTCCCCTCCAGCTTCCAAAAACTGGTGTTTTCCTTCCATAGCAATCTCCTCCAATGTCTCCAAACAGTCGGCAACAAAAGCCGGAGTAATCACCGCCAACTTGGTTTTTCCTTCTTTTGCCAAGCGTTCAAACTCAAAATCGGTGAAGGGTTTTAACCAAGGATCATTGGGTAGTCTGGATTGAAACGAAATGCTCGTTTTTGTGGCTTCCAATCCCAAAATAGCTTTTACTTTCTCAGTTGTTGCAAAGCACTGGTGTCTATAACAGGTATGGTGGGCCACCGAATTGGTGGAACAACAACTTTGGTCAATCTTGCAATGGAATTTTGTGGGATCCGACTTTCTAATATGCCGTTCTGGAATTCCGTGATAGGAAAACAAAATGTGGTCATATTCAAATCCCTGAAGTCCTTTGGCTATACTTTTTGAAAGTACCTCAATGTAATCTTGATTGCCGTAGAACGCTGGTAAGGTGGTGACTTTCATTTCAGGAAAATCTTGGCTCTGCACTTCCATAGCCTTGACCACCACAGTCTCAAAAGAGCTCATCGCATATTGCGGATATAGCGGTACCAACAAAACCTCGTCCACACCCTTATCCTTTAATTCTTGCAGTCCCTTTTTTATGGTCATGGAGCCATATCGCATCCCTAGGGCCACAGGCATTTGAGTTTGTTCCTGTACTTTTTGTGCAAATCGTTCAGAAATGACAATCAAGGGAGAGCCTTCCTCCCACCAGATTTTGGAATAGGCCTCGGCTGATTTTTTGGGTCGTGTCTGCAATATTATTCCCCTTACAATGATGTTGCGCAACCACTTTGGGGTATCTATGACCCGCTCATCCATAAGGAATTCATCCAAATAGGGTTTTACATCTTTAGCAGTTGGACTGTCCGGTGAACCTAAGTTGACAAGTAGTACTCCTTTCATAGCGGCTTATTCTATAGCATGGCAAAAATACTATTTGGGATTGATCTACTATTTGATTCCGTGAATTTGTTTCCTATAACTCTATAGATAATATTAATTTAGAGCGTAAATATTAAAGATGAACCGGATACTCCTATTTCCTTTGGCGCTTGTTCTTTTAACAACTGGTACCCTCCAGGCTCAAATTGTTTGTTCCCCCAACGATTCAGTTGCCTTTTCCATAAAGATGGATCAGCTGGAACAAATGGACAATGTTGTACTGGAAAATCCGATCATGGCGGTGGGCAATTCATTTTTGGGAATGCCTTATGTTGAAAAAACCCTCGAAATTGGAGAAACCGAGTCCTTGGTGATTAACCTTAGGGGCTTTGATTGCACAACCTATGTGGAGAATGTTTTAGCCTTTAGCCTCTTGCTTCAAAAAGATGAACAGCAGTTTGAAAATTTTGCCAAAAACCTAGAGACCATTCGGTATAGAAATGGTGAATTGAATGGGTATCCATCTCGCTTACACTATTTTACAGAATGGATTAGAAACAATGAGCAGAAGGGATTGGTCATGGATATCACAAACGACCTAGGTGGCAAAGAGCACAAAAAAGCCATCAACTTTATGGGTACCCATCGAGAACTTTATCCTTTTTTGGCTGATGATCAAAACTATCAGGATATGCTGCAGGTGGAAAAAGAATTAGCCCACGAAAGTCTTTGCATTTTAGCCCAAGATGAAATTGAAAACAACAAGGATAACATCCACTCTGGAGATATCATCGCTCTGGCTACATCCATTAAAGGGTTGGATGTTACCCATACCGGATTTGCCATCGAGCAGAATGGCAGAATCCATTTACTTCATGCTTCCAGCTCAGGTTCGGTGAGAATAACACAAGAACCTCTGGTGGATTACCTAAAAAAAATAAAAAGCAATATTGGGATTATTGTTGTGAGGCCAAGCTTACTTTCGCCCTAAACACCATTCGATCCCACCCAGCAGATGCTGTTTGAAATCGGTATCCTCAAAGGCAGCCTCTGTATGTCCCAATCCGGTGTAAAATGCCCGGCCACCATCATATTCATGATACCAAGCTATGGGATGGTTATCGCCATTGGTTCCGCCATCATAGCTGGATTCATCCAGTTTCATCAGCACATGGACATCGGGATTCAGATTCATGAAGTTGTACCACTCGTCAAAATGAAACCACTCTTCCTTTAGGTGCTCCGTGGACGGATGGTTTCTGTCCACCACTTCAATTCTGGCCTTTTGCTGTTGCGGGTGATTTTCAAAATAGGCCCCAGCCAATTTTCCGTACCAAGGCCAGTCGTATTCGGTATCGGTTGCCGCATGGATTCCCATATAATTACCCCCGCCATTGATATATGCTTTGAATGCATCTTGCTCTTGATCGTTGAGGACATCCATAGTAGTGCTCAGGAAAATAACAAGCTTGTAGTTTTTCAGGTTTGCCCCATTGAAGTCCGCTGAAGTTTCCGTCTGTAATACGATAAAACCGTTGGCTCTTCCCAATTCCTTTAAGGTCTGTACACCTTTTTCTATAGACTTATGCCGATAGCCCTCAGTTTTACTGAATATTAAAACCAGCTCCGGAATTTTGGTTTGCGCTGACTTTTCCGATTCTGTTTGGTCTTGGGCATTTACCCCTATGGCCATAGCGAGGGCCAAAAGGAACAACTTGTAGGATTTCATGTTGATTGTTTAAGTGCTTGAAGTTAAATATTTTTTGGGTGTTGTCCCATACTTCTTTTTAAATGATGCTATAAAATGACTGGCTGTACTATACCCGACTTTTAAACCCACCTCATTCACGTTGTGCCCGCCAGCCTCCAACATTTTTCGAGCATATTCCATCTTGTAATCAAACAAAAATCCATACACCGAGTCGCCATAAATCTGCTTGAAGCCTTCCTTAAGTTTTTTTAAGCTCAGACCTATTTCCTGCGAAAGTTCGGCCAAGGTAGGAGGCTCAGCCATTCTGGATATTATAATTTCCTTGGCCAGTTTTAACCGCTTCACGTTGTCTTCATCAGCCAAAAAGGGGCATTGCTCCAAATCGGCATCTTGGGTTTTGTTGAAATACAAGGACATCAGTTCATAAATCTTTCCCTTTACATACAACGTCTTGATGGAAGGATGCAGGTTATAGTTCATCAACTGACTTAGAACCACGGCCATGGCTGGAGTAACCACCTCTTGGGAATAGTATTTTTTCTCTTTGTTTTCATCGCTCAAGAAAGGAATATAACTTGCCTCACTGGAGAATAGCGAATGGAATTTTCTGATAGTCATGACCACCGATAACAACCATGTATCAGGAAACACACTAAGATTCAAAGGCAAATCCTTTTGGGTGTTATAGAGTAGAAGTGAATTTTCTTCCGATACTTCCAATTGATAATTTCCCTGATTAAAATTGAATTTTCCACCTCCCTTTAAACAAAAGTGAAACTGGATAAATGAGCTGTCAATCTCTCGTTCTACAAATCTGGTTTGATCTGTATCGTTCTGAATCTTAAGGACATAAAACCCTTCTTCAATCAAAATTTCCTGATATGACCCTTTGGCGACATTTTCCATATAAACAATAGCTTTGTTTTTTAATTTCATTCTATTTAGAATGGCTCTAAATTGAAAGATTAACTATCAAATTTACCAATAAAATCAGTGTTTTTGGGAAATTATCGCCAAAAGAATACTTTATGGACTCTTGTCTGATATTTATAGTACCGCTAGCGTTATTTTTTGTAAAATACTGCGCTTACTTTTGTTAGCGTTTTAATATCCTTTATGAGGAGTTACCACATTTCAAGACATAATTCTTTTTATGCCATTGGCTTAAGCTATAAAAAAGCGGATGCCGAAGTCAGGGGAAAGTTCAGTTTGGATGTCCCTGCCATTGACCGTATTATGGTTCAGGCCAAAGAACAGGGTGTGGATGGACTCTTAGTCATTTCTACTTGTAACCGCACCGAGCTTTACGGCTTTGCCCAACATCCTTTTCAACTTATAAAAGCACTTTGTGATGAAACGCCAGGAAGTGTGGAAGAGTTTCAGGAGGTGGCCTATGTATTCAAAAACCATGATGCCATATCGCACATGTTCAAAGTAGGTACTGGACTGGACAGTCAAATTTTGGGCGACTTTGAAATCATCAGTCAGATCAAACAGGGCTTTTACCGTGCCAAAAAGCACGAAATGGCCAATCCATTTATAGAGCGACTTTGCAACGCCGTGATTCAGGCTAGCAAACGGATCAAAAATGAAACCGAACTTTCTTCCGGTGCCACATCTGTGGCCTTTGCCTCGGTAAAGTATATTCTAAACCACGTTTCAGATATTGAAAACAAGAATATTCTATTATTCGGAACCGGAAAAATAGGCCGCAACACTTGTGAAAATCTCATCAAGCATTCCAATAATTCCCATATTACCCTAATCAATCGAACGAGGGCAAAAGCGGAGGATATTGCTGGGAAATTTCATTTAACGGTCAAGGATTATGGTGATCTTCAGACAGAAATTAGAAAGGCCGATATACTAGTAGTAGCCACCGGTGCCCAACTACCTACAGTTTCCAAGGCGCTCATTTATTCCAAAAAACCCTTGTTGATCCTGGATCTTTCCGTTCCAAAAAATGTTTCGGACGATGTTCGGGAATTAGACAATGTTACCTTGGTACACCTAGATCAACTTTCTAGAATTACAGATGATACCTTGACCAAAAGAAAAGCGTTTATTCCAAAAGCTGAAAACATTATTGAAGAGGTAAAAAAGGAATTTATCAAATGGTTGGAAACGCGAAAATTTGCTCCGGTCATCAATGCGCTCAAAGAAAAACTGAACACCATGAAAGCGGAGGAAATCGATTTCCATTCCAAGAAAATTTCCGATTTTAACCAGGATCAAGCAGAAATTTTATCCGAGCGTATCATCCAAAAAATCACCAAACAATTTGCCAACCATTTAAAGAGTGCTGAGGTAGATACCGCCGATAGTTTGGAACTTATCCAAAAGGTGTTCCAATTAGAAATCGATTCGAAATGAGCAAAATCATAAGAATTGGTACTCGTGATAGTGAGTTGGCGCTATGGCAAGCTACAACCGTCCAAAATCAATTAGGTGATTTGGGATATGACAGCACCCTGATTCCTATAAAATCCACTGGTGATCAAGTTTTAGACAAACCTCTTTATGAACTAGGCATTACCGGAATTTTTACGAAAACGCTGGATGTGGCCATGCTTAAAGGCCAGATAGATATTGCCGTTCATTCCATGAAAGACGTTCCAACACAACTCCCAAAAGGAATCGTTCAAGCGGCCGTTCTGGAAAGGGCTGTTACCGAAGATATTTTGGTTCACAAAGGGTTGGATTTTTTGAATAACGAAGTTCCAGCAACCATTGCCACAGGGAGTTTGCGAAGAAAGGCGCAATGGCTCAACAAATATCCAAATCATAACGTTGTAGATCTTAGGGGCAATGTAAATACGAGACTTATCAAGCTCATAGAAAACGATTGGCAAGGGGCCATTTTTGCCAAAGCCGGTTTGGAACGAATCAAGTTGTTACCTAAGGACGTACTACATTTGGATTGGATGGTTCCGGCGCCCGCGCAAGGTGCCATGTTGGTGGTTGCCATGGATAATGACGAGTTTTCAAGAGAAGCCCTCCAAAAACTGAATCATTCCAATTCTGAGTTGGCAACCCGAATAGAAAGGGACTTCCTTCGCACTTTGGAAGGGGGTTGCACAGCACCCATAGGTGCGCTGGCCCATATGGAAAATGAAAATGTTCAGTTTAAAGGAGTCCTCTTTTCTTTGGATGGACGTCAAAAACTCCAAATAGAAAAGACCGTTTCCTTGGCCTCTGCCAAAGAACTGGGACAAAAATGCGCCAAGGAAATCCTTCAAAAGGGAGGAGATAAATTAATGGAAGAGATACGAAATGAAAACAGTGCTCTCCACTAAGGTTCTATCACATTCCCAAAAAGAATTGTTCCTTAACTCCGGTATTGGTCTGGTAGAATACAACGCGCTAAAGTTTAATTTTTTGGAAGTTGATATTCCACAACACATCACTCACCTAATTTTTACCAGCAAGAATGCGGTAAGGGCATTTCTTGATCAAACCCCGCAACTCCAAGTTTCAAATTATAGCGTGTTTTGTGTGGGCGAAAAAACTAAATTGCTTTTGGAGAAAAACTATCTAAATGTGGTGAAAATGGCCGAAAATGCTTCAGAATTGGCCCATTTTATACAAAAACAGCGTCCAAAAGAGCATTTTTTGTTTATCTGTGGAAATCGGAGAAGGGAAGAATTGCCCAACATTTTATCAGAAAATAACATTCGGTATGATGAAATTGAGGTTTATCAAACGGAATTGGTTCCAAAAAAGTTTAACCGCTCCTTTGAAGGTCTTCTTTTTTTTAGTCCAAGTGGTATAAAAAGTTTTCTGTTGGAAAATAGCATTAAAGACAGTTGGCTTTTTTGCATTGGACATACCACAGCCCAGGAAGCCAAGAAATATTCAAAAAAACTGATCATCGCCAACAAACCTACCGTTGAGAACGTATTGGTGCAGGCCATAAATAAACTAAAAACAGCATGATTAAAAACGATTTGTTCCTTAGAGCGCTTAAAGGTGAAACGGTGGACAGACCTCCAGTATGGATGATGCGCCAGGCAGGACGTTATTTGCAAGAGTTCATGGAACTTCGAAAGAAATACGACTTTTTTACCCGATGCCAGACTCCAGAATTGGCTTCCGAAATAACCGTGCAGCCTATCCGCAGATACGGAATGGATGCGGCAATTCTTTTTAGTGATATCTTGGTGATTCCCCAGGCTATGGACATTGAGGTTCAAATGAAACCTAATTTTGGGCCTTACCTCCCTTCGCCCATTCGATCTTTGGAAGATGTTGATCAGGTTGTGATCCCGGATATCCAAGAATCTTTGGGCTATGTCATGGAGGCCATTACCATGACAAAAGAAAAGTTGGACGATGAAATCCCATTGATCGGTTTTGCGGGATCACCGTGGACCATCCTTTGCTATTGCGTGGAAGGACAAGGCAGCAAGAGTTTTGACAAAGCAAGAGGGTTCTGTTTTACCCAACCTGAGGCTGCCCATCAATTGCTTCAGAAAATTACAGATACTACAATTGCCTATTTAAAGGCTAAGGTAAAAGCTGGGGTAAACGCTGTTCAGGTTTTTGATTCTTGGGGCGGAATGTTATCTCCTGTGGATTATCAGGAATTTTCCTGGAAGTACATCCAGCAGATTGTGGATGCTTTGAAAGATGAAGCTCCGGTTATTGTTTTTGGAAAAGGATGCTGGTTCGCCCTAAGGGAAATGGCTCAATCGGGTGCTTCAGCAGTTGGCGTGGATTGGACATGTTCAGCACAAAATGCCCGCTATCTTACTGGAGGTAAAATCACTTTACAAGGAAACTTTGATCCTGCCCGATTACTTTCTCCTCCGGCCAAAATCAAGGAAATGGTCGCCCAAATGATCAGGGATTTTGGCAAGGACAGATATGTGGTGAATTTAGGACATGGTATTCTGCCCCATATTCCTTTGGAGAATGCCCAAGCCTTTATAGATGCGGTAAAAACATATAAAGAATAGCAAGAAGTAAGCAAGGATGCCGTCTGAATTTGACATTCGGGAACTAAAGACCAAAACAACACCATGAATCCTTTTAAGGTTTTGCAACGATTGGATCTTAAAAGCATTTGGCTTCTTGTAAAATTGTGTTTGAAATACCCTTTGTTGGTTTGGCCTACCCTATCGGCAACCAGGGAATGCATGGCGATTTCAACAAGGGAATTCGGCAAACTGCATCACAAAAATGGCCCTGCCAATGCATTCAGACACGCATTATGGAATTTTTTGATCGCCCAAAAAAGCCATAAGTGGAATAAAAACAAGCTAAGCGTATTGAAATGGACAGAGAAAATAACGGACTGGCATGAGCATGCATTTCCAAATTCGGATTTAGCCAAAAAGATGGATTTGCACAACAATGCCATGGGAAGGATTCTTTTTCGGGAGCAGGAATCGCATTCCGCACATCACATAGTGGTCATGCTAAAACAAATGGCAGCAGTCTCCACAAAAATTGACTCCAATTCAGACCTTGACAGCTTACATAACAATTTGATCCATATCGTAGAAGAACAATGAAAGATAAATTTTATACCTACATAGAGCAATTACAAGACACCATAACTTCCAAATTGGAAGAGGTAGATGGGAAGGCCAAGTTTCAACAAGATCTTTGGAAACGTCCAGAAGGTGGTGGAGGTAGAACCCGGGTGATTGAAAATGGAAACGTATTTGAAAAAGGGGGTGTAAACATTTCTGCCGTTCATGGGGAACTTCCCAAAAGCATGCAGCAGTATTTTGGAGTTCAGGATGCGGACTTTTTTGCCTGTGGTTTAAGTTTGGTCATTCACCCTAAAAGTCCAATGGTGCCAACTGTACATGCCAACTGGCGTTACTTTGAAATGTATGACAAACAAGGTAACATAGTGGATCAATGGTTTGGGGGTGGCCAGGATTTAACGCCCTACTATCTGTTCGAAGAAGACGCCAAGCATTTTCATTCGGTTTGCAAAAAAGCCTGTGAGTCCCATGATCCAGAATTTTATCCGAACTATAAAAAGCGCTGTGACGAGTACTTTTGGAATGCGCATAGAAACGAAGCTAGGGGGGTCGGCGGCCTTTTCTTCGATTACTGTAAAAAATCGGATACCATGCAAATGGAGGATTGGTACAGCTTTGTAACCGAGGTTGGGAACAGCTTTCTCGATGCTTATGTACCAATCGTTACAAAAAGAATGAGCCTGCCTTATACGCAAGAACAAAGGGATTGGCAGGAAATCAGACGGGGGCGTTATGTTGAATTTAACCTAGTGCATGACAAGGGTACATTGTTCGGTCTACGAACCAATGGACGCATAGAAAGTATCTTAATGAGCCTTCCACCCCATGTGCAATGGCAATACGATCATCGTCCAGAACCGGGAAGCAAGGAGGAAAAATTGTTGGAAGTACTTAAAAGCCCTATCTCATGGGTTTAATGCTTAGCTTTATCTTATGAAACTTACCCTATACCAAATAGACGCTTTTACCGACCATGTTTTTGGTGGCAATCCAGCTGCGGTTTGCATTTTGGATTCTTGGCTGGATTCCCAATTGATGCAACAAATTGCTGAGGAAAACAACTTGGCCGAAACCGCATTTGTAGTTCAAAAAAATAATGTTTTTGAGTTGCGCTGGTTCACTCCAGAGATAGAGGTGGATCTTTGTGGACATGCTACTTTAGCCACCGCCTATGTGCTGTTCAACTATCACGGAGTCCCAGAGAAAGAAATCAATTTCCACTCACCACGAAGTGGAGCCTTATCTGTGGAGCGACATGCGAACGGATTGATGACCTTGGATTTTCCTACGGATCAAACAGCTTCATTAAGGGGAATCTCGGAAATCAACAATGCCATTGGCCTTACCCCAATTAAAACCATAAAAGGAAAAACGGACTATCTTTTGATCTACAACTCCCAGCAGGAAATTGAGGCCATTAAACCCAATTTTCATTTGTTGGACCAGTTGGATTGCAGAGGAGTGATTGTTTCCGCGCCAGGAGATAAGGTTGACTTTGTTTCAAGAGCCTTTTTTCCTCAATGTGGCATTCCTGAAGATCCAGTTACTGGGTCAGCGCACACCACATTGACTCCCTATTGGTCCAAAGTCTTGGGAAAAACCAAACTCACGGCAAGACAATTATCAAAGAGAGGCGGTGACTTGCTCTGTGAATATTTGGGTGACCGGGTAAAAATATCCGGAAAGGCGGTACCGTATCTGATTGGCGAGATTGAAATATAGCCACAAGAGGCCATGAAAAAATTAAGACTGGAATATTCGTCTCTTTTGCAGGGTGAATTTGCTCCCGGAAAACGGAATTTACTCTTCGTTTTTCAAGTAAATTGCCCAGGTTGTTTTTTCTATGGCTTTCCAACGGTTAACAATCTCCAAAATGCATATGGTGAGCAATTAAGTTTTTTGGGATTGAGTACCGCGTTTGAGGATTTTGAACTGAATACCCAGGATAATACGAGCTTGTTGTTGACAGAAAAAAAACTGGTGGGAGAAACCAAAAAGGCCGCCGAATCCCATCCCAATGATTTTCAACTTTCAAGTATTAATTTTTCCGTGGCCATGGATGTGTTGAGTGATGCATCTTTCATTACCCAAGAAAACATCTCCTACATTGGAAATAATTTCCCAAATTATTCAGAAGCATCAACGGAGGAGCAACAGCAATTTGATCTCAAAATCAAGGATTATCTGACTACCAATCCCATAATCCCTGTTACATTTACATTAAACCAATTTCGGGGCACCCCCACTTTTGTGCTTTTTGATGAAGCATACAACATCCTTGAACATTGGTTTGGGCACAAACCCTATGATGAAATAGAATCCATTGTTAAACCTGGGCTTTAAATACACGCAAATATGTTTCCACTAATTCGAAATAGAAGACTTCGAGCCTCCGAATCCATTAGACGATTGGTTCGAGAAACTACAATTACCCCGGATGATTTCTTGGTTCCCCTTTTTGTGGTTGAGGGGAAGGGTATTAAGGAGGAAATCCCTTCCATGCCCAATTATTACCGCATGAGTTTGGACTATCTGGAAAAGGAAGTGAAGGAACTTTGGGAAATGGGCTTTTGTGCCGTTTTGCTTTTTGTCAAGGTCGCTGATGAATTGAAAGACAACACGGGTAAGGAAGCTTTAAATCCAGATGGGTTGATGCAGCGATCCATTAAGGCGGTCAAAAACGCTTGTCCACAAATGTTGGTCATGACGGATGTTGCCCTTGATCCCTTTTCTTCATATGGCCACGATGGTATTGTGGTCGAAGGTGAAATCTTAAACGATGAAACCTCCGAAGTGCTGGCAGAAATGAGCATCTCCCATGCCCAGGCTGGAGCAGATTTTGTGGCTCCCAGCGATATGATGGATGGTCGAATTCTGACGATACGTGAGGCGTTGGAAGATGAGGGTTTCCATAATACCGGAATTATGAGCTATTCAGCCAAATATGCTAGTGCATATTATGGTCCTTTCCGGGATGCTTTGGATTCAGCGCCGGTGGATATTGCTGATGTGCCGAAGGATAAAAAGACCTATCAAATGGATTATGCAAATAGGTTTGAAGCTATCCGAGAAACTCAAATGGATGTAGATGAGGGAGCTGATATCGTAATGGTAAAGCCTGGATTACCCTATTTGGACATTGTCCGGGAAATTAAGAACGAGGTGGATGTACCGGTTGCCGTTTATCAAGTTTCCGGAGAGTACGCGATGGTCAAAGCCGCCGCTGAAAAAGGTTGGTTGGATCATGATGCGGTAATGTTGGAACAACTCACCGCAATCAAAAGAGCTGGCGCCAACATAATCGCCAGTTATTTTGCGAAGGATGCAGCACGTTTACTTTTCTAGGTTTTCTGTGACCTTATAGGAGAATTGACCGTATCCTATTTTGCCTTCCTTGGATATGGTTTCCAAAACAACAAGCATATCACCGATGTCATCTCCATTATAGTATTCAACGGTGGCCTTTCCTAAATCATCGGGTATAACGCTCGGATTCCAATACACTATGTGTCGCATATCGGGAATGCTCCAATCGGATGGTTCCAGATTATCATATTTTGGTGTATAAAACTCCTTCAGTGGGGAAAACCCTTGAATGATTTTTTTGTTCATCCCTCTTGTTCTCCGAACACCAAAGAGACCTTTTTTTGAGTAGGTATATATGTTAATAAAAGACACTCTTACGGAGGAATTCAGCGCCAAAGGGGTTCCAAATACTTCTGAAACATATTTCCTTGGATAATTTGGGTTATTGATAATCTCCACACTCATAATCTCTTCCGTTGGCAATAAGCCGATTATGGAATAGTCTTCAATTTGTACGGGAATTCCATCAATGATAATAAATGAAAAATCACTCCCAATTGCAGTAGCTAACTGAAAACGTTTCTCTAAACGTCCAACCTGTCTAATCATAATATCATCTGGGTAGCTAAACTGCAGTACACTAAAAAGTCCATGCGACCATTTTTTTATTTCCTGATGCAGTTCTTTGTCCTCAATAACCAGATCCGGCTCGCCATGTAAGTCCATCATTTTTTGGCGTTCAGGAGTTAATCTATAGTCCGTGAGTTCCACCCCTTCGAGCCTTATTGTGTTTTCCCCAACCTCAAATTCTGCTTCTTGTCCCTGCTGGTCAATCGTTCTATCAACATATTGCTTGGCAACAAGAGTGTCGGCGGTCAGGACTGCCTTTTTTTCATCATATCTGATCTGGGGAGGCAGCTGTTGATTTAGGGAGATGGTATATTCCTTTTTTCTTCCGTTCTCTTTTTTTGTTTGAAATAGTAGTTGAAGTTCTTCTTTGTAGGCGTCATCAATAGCAAACTGAAACGTCCCCAGACTATCCACCTTATGGGTAAAAACCTGTTTGGGGTTGCCGAAAGCCATCATGGTCAGATCAACTACTTTTTTGTGTTTTCGCCTATCGTTTAAAAGTTCCGCTATGGTGCCGGAAACCTGTAAACCCTTTTCTGGTTTATGTTTATAGTCAATGGCTTCATCAAAGCTTTGAAATTTGTATGAACGCCAACCCTGGGTAAGCATCAAAACGTTCAGGTCTCTCATTCTAGTGGTATTCTTGGAATCAAAATAGTGATTTGGATTCTCGATGACGCCATTGAGTTCTGAGTTCAATAAAAAATAAGATAAAATATTTGGGCGGATCGCTTCCTGTTCAGCAATTCCCTTGTTCAAAACCAAAACGGAAGTATTTGCCCATTCGGGCTTATTCCCTTTCCCCAAGCTTGCAATATCAAACACAACTTTATCCCGCTGTTTATAGGATTTTTGAATGGATTGTATATCCAAGGTCAAGCGGTTACGGTCCAGGGAATTAAAAATTAAACGTTCACAAACCGGGATATGTTGGGCATCCAAAACTGTTATCTTAACAATCCCGTCAGGAAGTATCTCTCTCGGTATTCTTATTTTAGACACTTGATTTTTATGTTCCAGCTTCAATTGTCTGTATCTAATCCCCCGGCTTTCCACGTTAAGATAGATAGATCCATTCTTTGTTAGGTTGGATTTTACCTGCACTCTTGCATACTTGCCTGTAAAGACTACTTTTAGTGCATATCCTTGTGGCTCCGTTTTAGGTAAGGGGTAGGTATATGCCTTGTCCGCAATCGTTACCTTGGCATGGTACAGATCATCCACATTTCCTCTAAGGTAGATGGTCCCCATTCCCAAATCGTTACTTTTAAATTCGGTAATGACTTCCCCATCTTTGTTGACGACAATACCTGAAACCGGGACGCCTTTGCCATTAAAATCAATGGCCTTGAATGCCACCAACCCTTCAATATCATGAACGATTTGTCCTCCTTCAGGAAAGAACTGCAAATCAATTTTATCCTCATCCACTATTATTGTTCGGCTAAAGGAATTTACAAAAGCAATATTGTTGTTCCTCAATTTAATTCCTTCCAAAGCCAGCTTTAGTTTAACTTGATAAGTATTCTTGGGAATGACATAATTGAGTTGATAAATCTTTTTTCTATTTCTTTCCAGTATGACCGAGTCTTTTATGTCATCTGATTCAATGAACAATTTTAGTTTTCCTCTAAAATTTGGGTCAATTAAACGCGGTTGGATGGTAGCGCTCAATTGAATACTGTCTCCTTGCAATTCAGTGAGTACAATGTTCTTTATAGCCTTATTGGATTCCTCGATGATTTCATTTGTTGTGATTTGGATGTACTCTGAAAAAACAAAGTCCTTGCCGAAATTTTTATTCCATTCGGTATAGGCCCTTACCAAATACCGCCCAGGAGCATAATTTGGATTTAATTCAAAAGATCCTTGACCAATACCATCAATCAGCTTAAGCTTTTTTTTGTCAACAACACGTTTGTCAAAATCAATTAGCTCCACGTAAAGCACTTGACTCATTGCGCTTAAGCAATTATCTGCACTACGGGTTACAATGCCCTTGAACCATAATGTTTGTCCTACGGAGTGGATTAGGTTGTTCAGTTGTAGATAAATCTTTTCCGCATTCGCCAACTTCGATACTTCAAGACTATCCTGTCCACAAACATTTTTTTGGGATAATACAATGCAGGCACTCAATACAACTAAAAGGCGTATTCGTTTCATTTTTGATTGGATGAACAGCACAAGTAAATTAAGAAAAAAGTAAAACATTGGCGAGTTCACATAACAATGGTGTAACCTTTAGTGTTTTAGCCTAATTTTACAATCCAATCCAACAGAAAAATGAAAAACCCAATCCAATTATTAATCTGCCTTTTGGGATTCGCTCCCTTGTGTATTGCACAAACTTCATTAGAGTCCATACCTCTTACTGAGGCTGGCATGGATAAAACATATATTAATCAGCAAGTGGATTCCATCATGCAGCTTGGAATCCAAGAACAGGCATTTCCAGGTGCCCAAATTTTAGTTGCCAAAGGCAACAAGGTTATTTTTCACAAAGCCTACGGTTTTCACACCTACGATAGTGTACAAAAAGTAGGACTGGACGATTTATATGATCTTGCTTCAGTAACCAAAATTACCGGACCCCTACCCGCCCTTATGAAGTTGGTGGATGAGAAAAAGTTGGATTTAGACGCTCCTTTTAGCACCTATTGGAAACCTTGGGCAAAACGCAAAGACAAAAAAGATTTGACCCTTCGCCAGATTCTGAGCCATCAAGCAGGTTTGGTTCCGTACATCATCTTCCTAGAAAAGGTGATGAAAAAAGAAAAAATCAAGAGACGTTTTATCCGTACAAAGCCATCCGAAAAGTTTCAAAAACAGGTGTATGAAGGACTCTATGTTAAAAACAGGTTCCTCAGAAAAATCTACAGGATGATCAATAGGTCTGAAGTATCTGCGGACAAAAAGTACCGCTATTCAGGACTCACCTTTTTGATTTACCCTGAATTGATCTCCAATCTTACCGGTACACCTTACGAATCCTATTTGAGAAAGACGTTTTATGCGCCCATCGGCAGCAAGACCTTGGGCTTTAATCCCATGACCAAGGGATATCCCAATAAAATTGTTCCCACAGAAATGGACACGCTATTTAGAAAAGATTTGACACATGGCTGGGTCCATGATGAAAATGCTTCTCTTCTAGGTGGAGTATCGGGCAATGCCGGGCTTTTTGGAACGGCAGAGGATTTAGCCAGGATCATGTTGTTTTACCAAAATCTTGGTGTCACCCTGAACGGGGAAGAAATTATATCCAAAACTACAGCAGAGGAGTTTATCAAAGTGCAGTATCCTGAGAATGAAAACCGCAGGGGATTGGGCTTTGACAAACCACTATTGGGCAATGATACCTTGGCAATTGCAGATGCATACCCTTCCCCAAAGGCTAGCGCAAAAAGCTTTGGACATGCTGGATTTACTGGGACATTTGTTTGGGCAGACCCTGAAACCCAATTGGTATTTATTTTCTTATCCAACAGGGTATACCCTTCACGCACACATCGTAAACTCTATAGTCTTAATATACGAACAGCGCTCCAGGATGTTTTTTATACCGCTCTAGCCAATTGATGTAGTTGGAATTCAATCCGAATTATTACCTTAGTACAACTAGATAAATCCCATGGGTCTTCTCCTCTTTTACGCCTTTATTTCCATTTTTTTCTCATTTCTATGCTCCATTTTGGAAGCAGTATTGCTTAGCATCTCCCCCACATTTATCAATCTTAAAAAACAGGAGGGAAAGGAATACGCTGCGCAGTTGGAAACCCTTAAAAAGGATGTGGACAAACCTTTGATTGCCATTTTGACCTTAAATACCATAGCCCACACTGTCGGTGCTATTTTGGTAGGGGTGCAAGCCAAGGTTACCTACGCTGAACTATACGGCAACACCACCAGAACAATTTTTGGTATCGAATTTACCGAAGACCTAATGGTCGGGGTGGTTTCCACCATAATGACCATCCTTATTTTGGTCGCTTCCGAAATTATTCCCAAAACCATTGGTGCCACATACTGGAAGCAGTTGGCCAATTTTACGGCCAAAGCCTTGCAGATTATGGTATTTCTCCTCAAATGGACCGGATTCCTGTGGCTTTTGCAACTGTTCACAAGACTTATTGGTAAAAAAGGGCATCATGGAAGTGTCCTCAGCAGGGAGGATTTTACAGCCATGACCGAGATTGCCCATGAGGAAGGGGTTTTCCAAGAGTCGGAATCCAAGGTGATAAAGAACCTATTGAAATTTGATGAAATCCTGGCCAAAGATGTGATGACGCCAAGAACTGTCATGAAAATAGCCTCAGAGGACACCACAATCCAAGAGTTTTTTGAAGCCAATAGACCTTTGCGCTTTTCCAGGATTCCACTTTATAAAAACAGTATGGACAATATCACGGGCTTTTTCCTAAAGGACGAACTGCTCGAGGCCATTATCAATAAAAAAGGGAAAGAAAATCTGGGAACCATTAAACGGGAAATTTTGGTGACCAACAGAAACAAGCCCATTCCTGAGCTTTTTGAAAAGTTTGTGGAACAAAACGAGCATGTTTCCTTGGTTGTAGATGAATACGGTTCCGTAAGTGGCCTGGTAACCCAGGAAGATGTGATTGAAACCCTTCTGGGATTGGAAATCATGGACGAAAGTGATAACGTGGAAGACCTTCAATTACTG
Organism: Flagellimonas algicola; assembly: GCF_005937185.1. Lineage (GTDB taxonomy): Bacteria > Bacteroidota > Bacteroidia > Flavobacteriales > Flavobacteriaceae > Flagellimonas > Flagellimonas algicola. The sequence continues at coordinate 733,066 of NZ_VCNI01000002.1, forward strand.
GCCAGAAAGAACTGGGAATCCCGCGCAAGACGTTTAGGACTTATTGAAGATATAAATGAAGTAGAATAGTGGAAGTAGGTTATTTACAAACTCCTATAGGAATATCAGAATTCAAGGGAGATGAAAATGGGCTTGTTTCTGCACGAGTTTTGGATGAAAATGTACCTATCGGAATAATTCCAGAAGTGCTGGAAGATGCTGTATACCAATTTCGGGAATATTTCGAGGGAAAACGGCAAAAATTTGACTTGACGCTCAACCCGGAAGGCACCCCGTTTCAAAAAAAAGTATGGGGTTTGCTACAAGAGATCCCCTACGGGAAAACTATTTCGTATCTTGAGCTTTCCAAACGCTTAGGCGACCCCAAAGCCATTAGGGCAGTAGCCGCTGCCAATGGCAAAAACCCACTCTGGATCATTGTTCCCTGTCATAGGGTCATTGGAAGCAATGGCGACCTCACCGGATATGCTGGCGGTTTGCACCGCAAAAAATGGCTTTTGGAACTTGAGAGTCCTGCCAAACAGATGGCTCTTTTTTAATACTATACCATGCTATACAAACTTAACCTGGAACACATCCTCTTTTTGGATATTGAAACCGTACCCCAAAAACCCGATTTTGGGCAATTGGATGAAAACACCCAAGAATTATGGGCCCAAAAGACCCAATACCAGCGAAAAGAGGAATTCACTCCCGAAGAATTTTATGAACGGGCCGGAATTTGGGCAGAATTTGGAAAAATCATTTGTATTTCCGTAGGCTATTTTACGCTCAAAGGAGATTCCAGAAATTTTAGGGTCACCTCATTTCATGGAGAGGAAACGGAATTGCTCAAACAATTCAAACAGCTTTTGAAAGACCATTTCAATCAAGCCAAACACCTGCTCTGTGCCCACAATGGCAAGGAATTCGACTTTCCTTACATTGCCCGCCGAATGGTAATTCAAGGGATAAACCTTCCTTACAAACTAGATCTTTTTGGAAAAAAGCCATGGGAAGTGCCACACTTGGACACCATGGAACTATGGAAATTTGGGGACTATAAACATTACACCTCATTAAAATTGATGGCCCATGTGTTAGGAGTTCCTTCACCTAAGGAAGATATGGACGGAAGTATGGTCCGGGAAGTTTATTATCAAGACAACGACTTGGATAGAATTATCTCTTACTGCGAATTGGATGTGGTGACCACCGCACAGGTTTTCCTTCGCCTCAGAAATGAGGCATTATTGGAAGAACAAGAAATCAAAAGAGTCTAAGAAAGAAAAACTTCAAGTGGAATTTGGTGGTTTCTTCTTCGCGAATGACCACACCTCCTGTTCTAAGGTTTTTGAAAGTTGTCATGGGTCAGCTTTTATAGAATTTTGTAGTTCGCATCCCTGCATGGTCTTCCACCATCAAAACATACAATCCGGAGGCTAAACACGAAACGTCAATAGGGCCTCTGGCTTTCCCCGATTTAATAGTATTTCCCGATGTGGTAATTATGGAATACATGGCATCTTCCGAAAGTTTGGCATCCACGGCAATTTGGTTTATGGCCGGATTCGGAAATACGGTTATGGAAAGTTCTTCCCCATACGATAATCGTTCGTAGGTGAACAATTCCGTTTCTTCGCCCTTAAACTCAAATTGTATTTCATCCGAAAAATCAGAAACAGCGCTTTCGGTACAAATGGAACGTAGCCTTACCTGATAAACCTGTCCTGTGATCAAATTGGAAAGATCAGTGCTGTTTTCCCATAATAATTGGGACTGCCACTCATTTTCGCTATAGGTCTTGTATTGAAGTTCGAACAAGGTTTCCTCAGCATCTTCCCATCCCACGGTAACTCCATCTGTATGGGACAAGAATAAATCCAATCCCGCAGGAACAGAGGTCTCGCAAAGCGAAGCTTTCACCCCTGACAAAATCAAGGAAAAATCTTGAAAATCGTTTACTAAACTTCCTTTATGGGAAACAGTGATGGTATAGGTCCCTTGGGCGTTTGGAATTTCAATTCGCTCGTACGGGTCCACAAGATTATCGCCTTGGGTCGCAGCTTCAGCAGCTCTAGTTGGATTCAGTTTCCAAGGCAAAAATGTTTTTCCATCTTTGGAAATTCGGATGTCCAAGTCATTGGTCAAAGCAGCAGTCCCATTGTTCATCTCTCCCCTATTGATGTATTCCCCTTCTGGATCGGTCCAGCTTATGGAAGCCATTAAGGTTTCTCCTTTCTTGGCATCAATGGTCATGGAAAAAGTTTCGCCATCAGAAAGACTTTCTTCCTCAACCAAGCTACTATATTCCCTGTTTTGAAGTAATTCCGCCGCGGTTTTGGCATTCATAACCCCCCAGCCCATTTTATAGTCGGGTCCTTTGGTCTCCACATCATCTGCTGTGTGCAAGGCCAGGCCTTTCAATGTTGCAGCCTTCATATAACTACCGAACAATTCTCCATGATATTGTTGAAGCAAAAGCAACGAACCGCTTACCCCAGGTGCAGCCATGGAAGTTCCAAAGGAAGTATTATAGCTTGTATTACTCTCCGAAGAGGCAGAAAGTATGGATGATCCATCCCCGGCTAAATCTGGCTTCACCCGTCCATCATCAATAGGCCCCAAACTGCTGTAGGCTGCCACTTTCACATTTTTAAGTTCTCCTTTGCTTCCAATCTCAGTATTGGCGCCGGCCACCACAAGCCCATTTTTGGAGGTAGCAAAACCCAGCAACAAATCGTACCCATCTGCGGTCTTTCCATAAATGGGACTTTCGTTATCATAGGATTTTTGGGCGTTTCCTGCGGCAGTAACCATCAAGTAGTAGGGTGCATTATACATGATTTTATCCCAATCCTGGGAAACCCTGATATAGGCTCCAAAGTACCAATCAGGTACCCTATCGGACTTAATTCCATAGGAGTGATTGCTCATCAAAAGCCCGTTCATGGCAGCTTCTGCCACTTCAATTTTATCTCTTGTCCAGTTATGTGAGATAGCTTCCGCCTGATAGGCCACTCCCTTGGCATTGGGTTTGATCCCAGATGAGATCAAATTTCCTGTCACCATTGTGGCATGTGCGTCCACTTCTTCAGTTGCATCTCCATTCATCGCCCTCCCTTTAAACTCTTGGTGTGTGGTCAGACTAACCCCTGCATCCCAGACCCCAACGGTCATTCCGGTACCATCCAAACCCAAATCCAAAAGTCCGTTGCTATATAAGGTGTGCGCACGTGAGGTTTGACGCGTTGGATCGTTCAGAGTGGTATAAAATATGGGTGTGCCATCTGTTCCGATGTCCTGGAGGGATACTACGGACCCATCCTTTTGCTTTTCTACCAATTTCCATCCTTTGGCCGTTTTCAATTGGTTTAGTTTAACTTCTTTGGTATTGTATTCCTTTTTCAATTCTGAAATAAAGGAAGTCATCTCACTTTGATTGTAGGTGGAACGGATAAATTGCTGCTGATCGGTTGTCTGGCCATATCCTATATAAAAAGAAAATAGAAGAATAAAAGCGGAGGTAAAAAGCCCTTTTGCCCAAGTAGATTTTTTGCCGTCCATAATATGATTTAAGTAAGATTAGGACTACAAAATTAATTTTGACTATGGATTCATCGGTGAAAACCCCTTTTATTTCGATGAACTACACGGCTTTTTAGAAATGAGTGTTGTGAAACAACTAAAAACTGTTGTGTAGTAATTTTCTTTCTTTTTATTTTTATCGATTTTCCTTTAGCACCACATAAACGGGAAAGTGGTCACTATACCCCCCAAGGTATTTTTTGCCCACATAAGTCCGGAACGGATTGCCTTTGTATTTTCCTTTCCATTCCTTTAAAAATTTTGGTGCAAATATTTTGGCCTTTTTAAAACTATGGGTTCCTTTTTGGTAGTTCAAAAAACTATGGGAAACCAAAATTTGATCAAACAAACTCCATTCCCCTTTATAATTGGCACTTCCCGTAGCAGGCGACAATAAGTGCTGCATGGGATTGACAAACAATCCGGAGTCCATAAGGGTTTGAATACTCTTGGAATTGGGGTCATCGTTAAAATCCCCCATGACAATTATATTGGGATTCTCGCTTTCCAAACTATTGATTTTGTTCAAAACGGTTTCCGCAGCTTTGATTCGCTTGTACTCCGTTTTATCTGCTCCATCCCTTCTTGAGGGCCAATGGTTTACAAAGACATGGATCTCCTCCTCATTTAACCTTCCATGCACATATAAAATATCACGGGTGTAATCCCTATCCCCATTACCATTGGAAATCAGTAACGGAATAATCTCAGCATCCAGGACTTTGAAATGGTCTTTATGATAGACCAATCCCGTGTCAATTCCTCGCTCATCCGGAGAATCAAAGTGGACATAATCATAATCCACTTCCTTGAGCGATTTTGTTCCAAGAATAGCATCCAGCGCGATTTTGTTCTCCACTTCGGCCACCCCAACCAATACCGGCGGTACGGAACTGTAATCTTTTCCCATCAATGCAATGGTCCTACCAAGCTTCTTGGACTTTTTCCGAAACCTCGATTCACTCCATTCCTTTCTTCCATCAGGAGTAAAATCGTCATCCAAGGTGTGGGGGTCGTCATGGGTATCGAAGAAATTTTCGAGATTGTAAAAAGCGATGGTAAACTGGTCTTCCCTATGTGTCAATGTCTATGGAATTAATTTCGATATTCTTTCAAAAACACAAAGTACAAAAATCAGCTTCCAAAACATTGATTAGATTTGCACTTTAATCGAATTCATGCTAGAAAAGAAAGCCATAGATTATGAAAAGGCGGTACTTATTGGAGTAATCAATAAGGATCAGAATGATACCAAGGTTAAAGAGTATTTGGATGAATTGGAATTCTTGACCTACACGGCCGGGGGTGAGGTGACCCAAAGGTTTACTCAGCGCATTGAAGTGCCCAATCCAAAGACATACATTGGTAGTGGTAAAATGGAAGAGGTTCAGCGCTATGTCAAGGAAAATGAAATAGGTTCTGTCATTTTTGATGATGAGCTTTCTCCAGCACAGCAGAATAATATTGAAAAAATCCTCAAGTGCAAAATCCTAGATCGAACCAGTTTGATTCTGGACATTTTTGCCCAACGTGCCAAAACAAGCTATGCGCGAACTCAGGTGGAGCTGGCACAGTATGAATATCTCCTTCCGCGTTTGACCGGTCTTTGGACCCACTTGGAACGTCAACGTGGGGGTATTGGTATGCGTGGTCCTGGGGAAACGGAAATTGAAACAGATAGACGTATTGTTCGCGATCGAATTGCGTTGTTAAAGAAAAAGCTCACCAAAATAGACCGCCAAATGGAAACCCAAAGAGGCAACCGCGGGGCTTTGGTAAGAGTGGCTTTGGTGGGCTATACCAATGTGGGCAAGTCTACCCTAATGAACGTCATCAGCAAGAGTGATGTTTTTGCGGAGAACAAGCTGTTTGCAACATTGGATACCACTGTTAGGAAAGTGGTCATTGGCAATCTTCCTTTTTTGTTGAGCGATACCGTTGGTTTTATCCGAAAACTCCCCACCCAATTAGTAGAAAGCTTTAAGAGTACTTTGGACGAAGTTCGAGAAGCCGATTTGCTCTTACATGTTGTGGACATCTCCCATCCCAATTTTGAAGAACATATTGCCTCTGTCAATAAAATCTTGGATGAGATTAAAAGTGCAGATAAAAAGACCATTATGGTCTTCAACAAAATTGATCAATACGAAGCCGAAGTCATCGAAGATGACGATTTGGTCACAGAAAAGACCAAGGCGCACTTTACTATAGAGGAATGGAAAAAAACGTGGTTCAGTAAGATTGGTGATCGCGCCCTTTTTATTTCCGCGTTGAACAAGGAAAATTTAGACGAGTTTAGAAAACGGGTGTACGATGAAGTTAGAGACATCCACGTAACCCGTTTTCCTTATAACAACTTTTTATACCCAGAACATTTAGATCAGTATTAGTCTGCTCCGTTTGGTTTATTTATCCTTACAGACGTGGGGTTGCTTGACGAACCTCCACTCCCTTCCAGTCGCACTTCGTATTCGACCCAATCCTGAGAACCAAACCTGAAACAAGAAGCCCAAACAATGCTGTTCCCGTTATCTGTGAATTGAGTGTTGGTTTTGCTTTCGGTGTCACCTCCGGATACCTTGGTTGTAATTTGAAGCCGTTCAATGCTGACTCCATCCGAAGAAGTATACGGGATGGTCATCACAAATGTGCTGCCGCTTCCGCTGGATGTGCTGCAATTATTGACTCCATTTACTTCAAAAGTCTGTGCGTTTGCGGTAATGGTGGACCCTGATCCTTCATCGTCTTTGCTACAACCCAATAAGAAGAGTAGCATACCTGTGTAAATCAAAATATTTTTTGCTGTTTTCATCGTTTTAAAATTTAAGTGTTCGTATACATTTGAATTATTGGAAGTAAGCTAGCATATGTACCATCTCTTCCGGGTCGGGAACATGGCCCCCACCAAATGTTTTTCCATTAATGTGGTATAAAATCGGAATCACAAGGGCAGGCTCATCGGTAAGAATACAAGAATCATGTTCTAGGACCACATCAATCACTCCAGAAGCGTCCGCAACAGCTATATTCTCTGTTCCATTGGAAGCACCCACAGGTGGGTTGGTGAGGTTGACAAAATCATTCATAAAATCAATGTTCTCGCCAACCTTTCTGGGCTTGTTCAAATAGGCCAACCAAAATGTATAGGTGCCATCCGGAATCATTCCCTCCAACATGATTTGGAGCGTAGCACTGTCCCCATCACAATACACCAATATTTCACCATTGGCTTTTTTAAATTCCGATAGAGTTACGTGATGGTCATCAGGAGCTGTAATCGCCGTAAGCATCCCCAGCGGGGCATCAAAAATATTTGCGGCATACAAAGGTTCATTGGAGGCGGTTGGGGTATTTCCGTTTTCGTCCACTATCTCTTCCAGTAACTGCACACTGCCAAAATTTAAATGGGCAGTTACTGCTTGAGGTTGAATTACAAAATCTGCATTCGATTCAGTGTCTTCGGTAATATTGACTGAAACCATATCAGCATTTACCGCTTCTGTGGACAATGGCAATTTTAATGAAAGGTTATGGGGGCCATTGGATTTGGCTTTTATCAAAAATCTCCCTTCCGAGTTGGTAAAGGCAGTTGTAGTCTCATCTCCTTTGGTCAAATTTAACTCGGCCCCTGGATAAACCTGGCCATCTTCATCTTCTACAATGCCCGAAACCGAACCTGGATTCTCTGGGATTGGGTTTGGGTCTTGGGAATCATTTCCACTACTACAGGAAAGCAGTATCATAATCAAAAGGGAAATCAATATCCCTTGCAAATTGTACTTTATGGTTCCCCAAAAAGTATGGTAATCTTGTACATACATAGCTCATATTTTGGATTATAAAATTTGAGGAACATTTTACAATCCAAAACTAGATTCCAACCTTGGGGTTTGCTATATGTGAGGTTCCAAATGATAACACCTAGGTCCCATTACCGTCAAAATATACTAATAAGCCGAGGGTGTAACTCCATAAAGCTCCTTGAAGCACTTGGCAAAATAAGAAAGGTTGTTAAAGCCGACAGCGTAGGCTATTTGGGTAACTGTATCCGCGTTTCTTGAAAGGAGTTGGGCCGCTCTTTTTAATCTGAAGTTTCGTATCACTTCCCCAGGAGATTCTCCGGTAAGTGCTTTCAACTTTCTGTGGAGCTGCGTTTTGCTTAAGGCAAGCTCGGATTGCATTTCACGAACACCAAAATTGGAATCGGAAAATTCTCGTTCCAAAAGCTCAAGCAGTCCTTCCAAGAATTTTCGATCAATAGGAGTAACCGCTATTTCTTTGGGGTCAATAGCCGTCTCTCTTTGTGTAAAACGCTCTCTAAGTTTTCTACGCTGTTCTATTAGATTTTTTATCCGGGCCAGTAACTCTTTAGACTCAAAAGGTTTGGTTAGGTAGTCGTCCGCTCCCATTTCCAGGCCTTCAATCTTATTCTCTATCCCCGCCTTTGCGGTTAACATTATCACAGGCACATGACTTGTGTCAAAATTAGATTTTACAGCCTGACAAAATTCCACCCCATCCATTTCCGGCATCATCACATCAGTAATAATTAGATCTGGTGGATTCTGTTTGGCAGCCTTCAACCCCAGTTTTCCATTTTTGGCCTCTACCACGTGATAAAGTTCCTGAAGATGTTCCTTGATAAAGTAGGACATATCTGGGTTATCCTCAACCAAGAGCAAATTGGGTAAACCCACAGCTTTCGTCCGTTCCAAGATGAACGGTTTTTTAGCTAGGATGTCATTTTGCTTGGTTTTGGAATCAGGTACGCTAGTGAGGGTTCCAGTCTTTATTTTTTGAATGGGAAGTGCAACCGTGAAAGTGGTGCCTTTGTTAATTTCACTGGAGGCAGTGATGGTACCATCCATTAGGGCTACCAGCTCTTTTGATAGCGAAAGTCCTATTCCTGAACCTTCATGTTCCCTGGTTGCCTCCTGTTGCACTTGGTAAAAACGGTCAAAAATAAAGGGCAGCTTATCTTCAGGTATTCCCTTTCCAGTATCGGAAACAACAATTCGTAATTCATTGTTCCCATAACTCGCAGCAAACGAAATGGTACCGCCGTCATCACTAAATTTAAAGGCATTGCCTAAAAGGTTATATACAATTTTCTCCAATTTGTCCCGATCAAAGGAGGCCCAATAAACTTCATGTGGAATGTGTACTTTATAGTCAATTCTTCGCTGGGCGGCATGGGAGCTAAAAGAGGAGGCCGCCCCTCTCAAACATTTATATACTTCACCTTCAGCGCGTTCCAATTGCAAACTTCCTTTGTCAATCTTGGATAGGTCCAGCAACTGGTTTACCAACTGCAACACCCTATTGGTGTTTCGGCGGATCATCTTGATACTTTCCATCCCAAGTCCCTTGCTGGGATTCTGTTCCAATTGCTCTATAGGACCTTTAATCAGGGTTAGAGGAGTTCTAAATTCATGGGAGATGTTTGCAAAGAAATTCGACTTTAACTCGTCCAGTGCCCTAAGTTCCCTGTTGGTCTTTTGTTTGATCCGATACTGGTTGTAGAGCAAGGCCGCCAATAGCAGGAGAATAATTGCAAATGCGATGATGGCATTACGCTCATTGACCCGTTGGGTGAGTTGAAGGGTCTGCAGTTTTTGTTCCGATTCCAACAATGCAATTTCTTTGGTCTTTTCCTCATTCTGATATTTGGCCTCAATTTCATTGGCCAATTCCCGTTTTTCCCTAGTAAAAAGACTATCCTTTAAGATAGCATACTTTGTTCTGCTATGGTACGCTTTGGTAAAATCTCCCTTTTTCTGATACACCTCCGAGAGAAATTCATGGGAGTCCATTTCTATGGGAAATAGACCAATCTGCTCTGAAATTTCCGCAGACTGCTGCAAATGGTTCTCCGCATTTTTAAAGTCGTTCAAAAACAGAAAAGCCTGACCCATAGCGCAGTTGGAAAAAGCAATCATCATGGAATCATTGGTGGCCTTGGAAATTTCAAGGGATCTTTTATACGCTTCTGCTGCATTTTTATAGGTTTTCATTTCCAAAAAAATACTGCCCTGGTTGTAATGGAGTTCCCCTACTTTTTTCCGGTCACCCAGCTTTGCAAAAAGCTCAAGTCCCTTGTTATTATAAAGCGTGGCTTCTTCCAGGTGACCTGTATTTTTGTTTATGATGGCAAGATTATGGTACACATAAGCTCTTCCAAGATCATTTTTTAAAATGGTGCTTATGCTATCGCTTTTTAAGTAATACTCTTTTGATTTTTCATAGTTGCCCAATTGGCGGTGGGCCATTCCAATACTCATTAATGTAATGGAATAATTTTTTAAATGTCCCATCTCTTGGTACATCTTGGAAGAGTTGACAAAATATTCCATGGCCTGGGTCATTTCTCCCTGTTCGGAACAAATCAAACCAAGGCTGTTATAGGAACCCGCAAGGCTCTCCTTATCGCCACTGGCCTTGGCCATTTTTAGTTTTTGTTCATGACTTTCTTTGGCCTTTTCAAAATTGCCCTTGCGATAATATGTGTTTCCTAAACCGAAAAGTGCATCAGATTCACCTTGGGCCCAACTAATTGCCTGAGCCAACTTCCTAGCTCTTTTGTACATGGTTATCGCTGAGTCAAAACTGGATTGCGAATAGAGGTAATCGCCGTAAATCACGGAACTTTTGGACTGCCATTTTCCCTTTGGCAAGCGAGAACTTAGTTCTAGTGCATTGGTTGCGGCCTTTCTTGCCTTTTCGGGCTCTCTGTTTTCATACTCAAAGTAAAGTTGGTGAAGCAGTTTCACTTTCAGGGTATCATGAGCGGCATGATCTAAGGCTTGTTGCAGGCTATCAATTTTTGATTGCGAAAACAAGAGGGTATTGAAAATTAATAGAAGGGGGAGAGCTAATTGTTTCATCTCCAAAATATTATGCTTTTAAAGGTACCTTTTTTAAGGTAGTTATTCACAACCCAAGATGTCTGAAAATTAAAGAGTATGCTAATACAGTAGTTTCAAATCATAACAAACAGTGAATACATCGACAAAATTTTACCCTTTAGGAAATGTTGTTCCTTGTAATGAATTAGGACGAGTTGCATAGTTTACCGATGAAGTGTAAACCTTAACTTTTTCCACCACAACTTTTGGATTGTTCACAACAAAAGTTTAGGCACAAACAACAGATAAGCTACTTTCATAATGTTTTTAAGTGTTAGTGTTACAACCGGTCTTCCATAAGCTTAACCTACTTAGACCTTGGTACACAAAACACCCCAAATTGTAGATTAACCCCACAAAAAAGCCCTCAAATTTGAGGGCTTTTTTGATTGTGATAATCCTTCGAGCCAATTCGTGAAACCTGCCTGCCGGCAGGCAGGTTCGTGTCAAATCAACCTTTCAAAACTTAGTCTCCAATAACCTAAAAATTATTCGCGACCATTTTAGAAATTTGTGTCAACCAAAACACCGGTCCGGCAAACTATTAATTTAAACCTCCTAAGGAGTATATCGTTGCACCCAGTTCTCGATATATCCCGAATTTCATTCGGGACACTCGAACTGACATTGATTTAGCTTAAAAGGAATAGCTCAACCCGAATGTCCAATAGGTTTGCAATTCATTGTCGATCGTGTCAAAAGTCGCTGTGGGGTTTGGTGTTGGAGCATTATTCACTATATAGTTGAGCGTCTCCTGTTTGTTGTTTCGTAACCCAAAATCAAACCCAACCCCGATGACCTTCCATAAGGTATAGGCAAATGAGTTGGTCCAGGTCCAGTTGCTTAAATTCCCACTCTCATAACTTTGGAACATGGACAAATTGGTCTTAAAGCTAACGGCACCCAATTTCTTGGTATAGTCCGCCACAATCTTCGCTCCAAGTGATGAGTTGAAAATTGTGTCCTCATTGCTAAACACAAAGTTGTAGTTAAGCGGATGGATGACCACTACAAGATCAGTGATAGGTGTCCAGGTTCCCCCAACACCCAAATCCAAATAACCTGGGTCATTAAAATTGCTAAGGATAGTGGTTCGGTATTCCCCTAATCCCGAAACCGCAAATTTGTCATTAAGTTTCCTACCATAAAGCGATGAGATGTTGAACACATCCGTAGCTTCACGGAATCCATCGTCATCGGTGGGGTCATCTTTATCGTCCAGTTTTACCCAACTTAGATTGATGTTGGCCGCGTTGCGCCAAAAGAACTTTTCTTCCTGTTGGTTGGCAAAGGCATTTACGGTAAACCCAATGGTCCCAGAACTGTTATTGGGGAGACCTTGTGCGAACCAGTTGTTAAAGTTGGACAAACTTCCGCCAATAGTTCCAAAGGCACCAACTTTCCATCCCGGCAGGGCATCCAATTGGGCTTGTAGCGCATCCACCCGCCCTTGGATAGCAGCAATGGAATCTTTCTTCGGGGTCATTTCGGCTTTGATTTCCTTAGCGGTTTGGGCAGTTGCAAAAAGCCCTGTTAAGCAGATTACGGTAAAGATTATTTTTTTCATAGTATGGAGTTTAATGCTTAGAACCGCAAAAATATAAAAGGTCACATAGAATCTTGGAATTAAGATTAAAGTTCAAGCTCAAGTTCAATGATTGTTGTCTGATGTCTGGTGTCTGGTGTCTGGTGATCAAAATTCAAATACCAAATTCCATCAAGCCGCATTTTCTCATTCAAATTCACCCTTGGCTCTCGGAAAAACAAGTTCATGTAATAAAGCTCGATGACCGATGTTTGGTGTTTGTCGCTCGATGCTGGATGCTGGATAAAGCTGATAGCTGTCAACTGCCAACTGATAACTGATAACTGATAACTGATAACTGATAACCAAAGAACAACATTCCATTTTCAATTCGCTCCCTCAACCTTTCACCTTTAGCCCTTTACCCGTTAACCCAAAACCCCCATCCATCAATCCAAACAAGGCATCCGTCAATTGGCCCCGCCCTTTTTGCCCGTTTTCAACTTTCTTGCCCCCTTTAACCTAAAATCCAAAAAAAATGAAAAAGATTGTCTACTTCGTTTCAATGCTACTTTTGATAGGAATTGTTGTGATCGCCTGCAAAAAAGACGATGATTCTACCCCACCTGTTGAGGAGTCCCATACCATTGCCAGTTTTACCCCAACAAGCGGCCCAGTCGGGACCGAGGTTACCGTTAAAGGGACCAAGCTCACAAACCAAAATGCTTCCGCGGCCATTCGAGGAACTGCGGCCTCCATCACAGGAGCCAATACTGCTGGCACAGAACTATATATTACAGTGCCAGATGGTGCCGAAACCGGAAAAATTTCCGTGACCATTGATAGTGAGGAGGTCAAAAGTAGTAGTGACTTCACCGTGACCGATGAGCTTTCCATTGAACTTGCTGAGAACTATTTGGAAATGTACACTTTGGACACCGCTGAATTCCCTGAAATCACCAATTGGGAAGACTTTCCGGAGGGTTCTTCCATCTCCTATACTTCAAACAACCCTAACATAGTTAAAGTTGAAAATGGTAGTAACCTAACCGCTCTACAGTCTGGAGAAACAACAGTTGTGGCAACAATTATATCCAACGATAAAGAGTTTATCGCCGAGGTGGATGTAACCGTAGACCCAAGTGAATTTGTTGTAGGTGAGTATCGTATAAATGGATCACCTAGGGCAGCTTTATGGGTCAACGGGAATTTAACCCTGCTAAATCAAATTTTCTATGGTCAAGCTCTTGATGTTAAATATTATAAAGAAAAAATATACGTTGGGGGAATCATGCTTGAAGGAGAAAATTTTGTTGCCGTTTTGTGGGAGGTAGCGGGGGAGAAAATAACTGAAAAAAAACTCTCCAATGGTGAGTTCTCCGCCCACGTTAGCTCATTAATTGTTAATAACAATGGATATATGGTAGTTGGTCAAAATGGAGATTATGCCATGTTATGGGCATCTGATCAATTGCCTAAACAATTAAGCGACGAGTTTTCGATTGCCAGCTCCATCTTCAAAGATCAAGACTCCAATACATACGTAACCGGAGCTATATTCCCCAATCAGTTGGAAGATTCAAGTAATGCGGTACTATGGGTTAATCCTACGCAAGAAAATACTTCAACCCAGCAACTTGAATCGAACTACCCATTAAACATGGCTTTTGGCGTTACGGTAAAAAATGCAACCACTTTAGTCGCAGGTATAGGCAGTGAAGGAGGAGAATCTCCGTCAATTCCTGTTGCATGGGAAGGAAATGGTATGGCATTCCCACTTGCAGAGACTAATGGAATTGCCAATGATGTCATAACTGCTGCAAACGGAGATATCCTTATAGCGGGACAGTTACATCAACAGTCTCACTGGGACGCTACGTTATGGAAAACAGGAAACAATGAGGAGCTCATAAATTTAGGAAATGACCCAGTCACAAGTTCCTTTGCCTATGATATTTGTGAAAAAAACGGTATTGTTTATGTGGCAGGCTATTACCTCGGCGATAAAGCAACTATTTGGGTAGATAATGTGCCCAAGTATTTAACAAGCGAGGAAGAAAGTGGGATTGCTTATGCAATAGATGTTCAGTAATTTAAGAGTAAAGGCCGCCAACTAAAAGGCGGCTTTTTTATTTTCTTTTATATAAGGGTACCGCCGAACAAGCCTCTCCATACATTACGCTTTTGGCCACCTGCTGTATTTGGGTCATGGCCATTATATAGGCATTTTCGGGTACGGGTTTGTTGGAGCATCCTTTAATGATCACAGGTTTTTCCTTAAAAGGTTCCAAGTCCAATTGGAGGAGTTGCTCTTGGTAAAGTGCAGTTTCCAAAGTTTCCAAATCGCCCACCACCACTTTTTTAGCTAAGGGGGCAAGTTTGGAGGTTACCAACATAAACGCCCAACTAGGTACAATGGCATCTGTGGAGCAGGTCAAAGCCACATAACTATCCAGATATTGGGACCAATCTTGTTCATCCAAGTGAGTCCTAAACTCTTTTTCCCGGAGAATAAATCCTTCGTATAGCCAGTCTTTGATATCCACAACTTCCCTGCGACCTTCTTGGTAGAGATTCTCAAGGTCAAAGGTGATCAGTTTGCTTTCCGCTACTCTGTTTTTTATTTCTTCCATCTCTTAACGGTTGTCAGAATTCAGTGCTCGGATTTCAGTTGTCAGTATTCAGATTTCCGTGTTCAGAGTTATAAAGTCTGATTTCTGACCTCTGTCATCTGAGACATAAAGTTAATTCTTGTTTTCCAAATGCTTGATCAGCCCATAAATCGTTTTGGATACTTCTTCACAAATGGCATACGTCTTTTCAAAATCCCTTGCAGACACATAATTAGCATCGATAGCCAAATACAATTGTGATTTTACTTCGTAACATGAAGCTTTGGCAACATTTAAAAAGTAAATGAACTCCTTTTTCGATTTTCTCCCAAAACCTTCCGCTATATTCGAAGAAACCGAAATGGATGCCCTTCTTATTTAGTCTCGCAAAGCAAAATCCCATGAAAAGGAACTTCCACTAGTCAATCTGTAAATTTCCTTATTTAGTTTTCTGGCTCTTTGCCAAGAAACCAACTGTTCAAACCCCTTATCCATAATAGTTTTTACCATTTAGGATATCCGAGGTTATGATATCAATATTTGATTCTAATTTGTTACTCTTTTTTGGAACTCAGAACTCAGAACTCAGATACCTGATGTCTGATACCTGATGTCTGATGTCTAATAATTTACAATAACCCCAACTCCAACTTCGCCTCCTCACTCATCAAGTCTTGGGTCCAAGGGGGGTCAAAAGTAATCTCCACCTCAACATCTTTCAGGATATCCAAGGATTTTACTTTTTCTTCTACCTCAACCGGCAATGTTTCTGCCACTGGGCAATTGGGCGTGGTTAAGGTCATAAGGATTTTCACATCGTAATCCTCGTTGACGAACACATCATAGATCAATCCCAGTTCGTAAATGTCCACTGGAATTTCTGGATCATAAATGGTCTTCAATACCCCAACGATTTTCTCTCCGAGTTCTTGGGTATCTATAGTGGTTTCTGCGCTCATTTTTTTAGTTTAGGTGTTTAGATGTTTACTGGTTTAGAAGGCCTATAAACTCCTAAACCCTTAACCTTCTAAACTCAATTCAATTGTGTCTGATAGGCCACCGCATATAACTTCAACTGCTTGATCATGCTTACCAAACCATTGGCCCGTGTGGGCGATAAATGTTCCTTAAGACCAATCTCATCAATAAATTCCGTATTGGCATCAATAATATCCTGTGGCCTTTGGTTGCTAAATGCCCGAATCAAAATGGCAATGATTCCTTTAGTGATTATGGCATCGCTGTCCGCGGTAAACACCAATTTCTCATCGTCCAGTTCGGCATGTACCCATACCTTGCTTTGGCAGCCTTTGATGATATTGTCCTCGGTTTTGTATTGCTCCTCGATCAATGGAAGGGATTTGCCCAGTTCAATCATGTACTCGTACCGCTGCATCCAATCATCAAACATGGAAAACTCGTCAACAATTTCTTCCTGTATTTCTGCTATGGTCATTTATTCGTTTTATTCAAAAGTACAATTCGGGCACTTGCTTATCAAACCTTTAAGATAAAGATAACTTTAGGCTAGAGCAGCATATTTCTGGCCCGTTTAACACCCGCTACAAGCACATCCACTTCTTCCTTGGTATTGTAAAAGCTAAAGCTGGCCCTTACGGTTCCTGGAATACCATAAAAGTCCATGATGGGCTGCGCACAATGGTGTCCGGTTCGGACTGCGATGCCCAATTTATCCAAGATAGTCCCTATATCATAAGGGTGGATGCCTTCAATATTGAATGAAATCACGGAGGTTTTATGTTCCGCAGTACCATAAATCTTTAGTACGTCAATGGCCAGCAACTGTTCCGTGGCATAGTTGAGCAATTCTTCCTCATATTGGACAATGGTTTCCATCCCAATGCCGTTCAGATAGTCCAATGCTGCACCAAATGCAATCCCGCCACAAATATTCGGCGTACCGGCTTCAAATTTATGCGGTAAATCGGCATAGGTAGTCTTTTCAAAAGTCACCTCGGCAATCATTTCGCCCCCGCCTTGATAGGGGGGTAATTTTGTAAGCCACTCTTCCTTACCATAGAGCATCCCAACCCCAGTTGGGCCACACATTTTATGGGCCGATGCGGTGTAGAAATCCACATCCAAAGCTTGCATATCGGCTTTGATATGAGCGGCAGCCTGAGCGCCATCAACTAGAACAGCAGCACCCGCTTTGTGGGAAGCTTCAATAATTTCGGCAATAGGGTTTACGGTTCCTAAAGCGTTGGAAACATGGTTGCAAAACACCAGTTTAGTCTTATCCGAAAGCAAGTTGTGAAATTCGGTCATCACCAACTCCCCATTTTCATTCATGGGAATGACCTTCAACACCCCTCCGGTTCTTTCGCACAACATTTGCCAAGGCACAATATTGGAGTGGTGCTCCATGGCCGAAACCAAGATCTCATCTCCTTCCTTCAACAATGAAGTAAATCCGCTGGCTACCAGATTGATGCTATGAGTTGTTCCGGATGTTAGGATTACCTCATGGGCTTTGGCAATATTGAAATGTTTTTGGATTGTCCCCCGGGCAGCCTCGTACGCATCCGTAGCTTCTTGCGACAGTGTATGTACCCCACGATGGATATTGGCATTGTACCTGTGGTAGTAATCCACGATAACATCAATGACTTGTTGCGGAGTCTGGGAGGTAGCCGCATTGTCCAAATACACCAAGGGTTTTCCGTTCACCTCTCTCTGAAGAATGGGGAAATCCTTTCTGATTTTTTGGATATCTAAACCTACTTCCAACATAGATTACAGATCAAATCCAACGCGTACTCCCAAGGTGTTCGCTATAATCTTATTGATTCGCTTTTTCAGCTCGGGAATCCGTACACTTTCCAACACATTGTTGGCAAAGGCATACATCAACAAGGCAGTTGCCTCCTTCTTCGGAATTCCTCTGGATTGCAGATAGAACAGCGCATCTTCATCCAACTGGCCAATGGTACAACCGTGAGAGCATTTTACGTCATCCGCAAAAATCTCCAATTGGGGTTTTGTATTGATCGTGGCCTTATCGCTGAGCAAAATGTTGTTGTTCTGTTGAAAAGCGTTGGTCTTTTGGGCAATTTGATCCACAATGATCTTCCCATTGAAAACCCCAGTGGATTTTTCACCAAAAATACCTTTATAATCCTGATGGCTTTCACAATTGGGCTGTGCATGGTGCACCAAGGTGTGATGATCCACATGTTGCTTTTCGCCCAGAATGGTCACCCCTTTTAAGGTAGAATCAATCCGCTCCCCGTTTTGATAAAAATTAAGATTGTTACGCGTCATTTTTCCGCCAAAGGAAAACGTATGCACCCGTACCACACTATTATCTTTCTGGGAGATATAAGTATTATCAACCAATGAGGCGGTTTTTGCATCGTTTTGAACCTTATAAAAATCTACAATGGCATCCTTTGCCGCATAGATTTCGGTCACTGAATTCGTAAAAACTTCATTTCCTGTTAAGCTTTGATGACGTTCGATGATCTGTACCTCTGCATTTTCTTCAGCTATGATCAGGTTTCGAGGCTGGAGCATCAATGCCGCTTCGTTTCCGGTTGCAAAGTGAATAATCTGAATGGGTTTTCTTGGCGCTTTGTTCTTTGGGATATAGATATAGGCGCCTTCTCGACTAAAAGCCGTGTTCAAAGTGGTCAACGACTCATCTTTAGAGGCCACTTTATTAAAATAAAGTTCAATGATCTGTTTGTACATGGGCTTGTTGAAGGCGGCACTCATCAAACAGACATCTACCCCATCATGTGTGGTCTCAGAAAGGTACGAGCTATAGACACCATCTATAAAAACAATCTTGTAAGTATCTATCTCATGAAGGAAATACTTTTTGATGTCTCTGTACTCCAACGTATTTTCCTGTTTTGGAAATACACTGAAGTCTACCTTTTGAAGATTGTTCAAGGAAGTATACTTCCAAGCTTCTTCTTTTTTGGAAGGAAACCCTTTTTCCTCAAAATTCTTGATGGCCTCTGATCGCACTTCGTGAATCGGATTATCCAAATCCACGTTGTTCTCAAAGGCTATAAATGAAGAAAGTAATTTATCTTTTAAATCCATTCTTTATCAATTATCAATTACCAGTTATCAGTTTGTCAATTTCTGATATCTGACATCTGAAATCTCATATCTGTTTTAAACAACCGTCTCTTGCTTTATCCAGTCGTACCCTTTTTCCTCCAATTCCAGAGCCAATTCCTTGGTGCCCGATTTTACAATTTTACCATCGTGCAATACGTGCACAAAGTCAGGGACAATATATTCCAGCAATCTTTGGTAGTGGGTAATCACAATGATGGCATTCTCTCCACCACGCAACTTGTTCACCCCATTGGCCACAATCCTAAGTGCATCAATATCCAATCCGGAATCCGTTTCATCCAGGATGGCCAGCTTAGGCTCCATCATTGCCATTTGGAAAATCTCATTTCGTTTTTTCTCCCCTCCTGAAAAACCTTCGTTCAAGGAACGAGACAAAAACTTGCGATCTATTTCCAACATCTCGGATTTTTCACGAATCAGTTTTAGCATCTGGTTGGCAGGCATATCCTCCAAACCTCTTGCTTTTCTGGATTCATTGATGGCCGTTTTCATGAAGTTGGTCACGGAAACTCCTGGAATTTCAACCGGATATTGGAAAGAAAGAAAAATTCCTTTGTGTGCTCTTTCTTCAGGAGCCAACTCTTCCAAATCTTCACCTTCCAAAGCAATGCTTCCTTTTTTAACCTCAAATTCTTCTTTACCTGCAATTACCGAAGCCAAGGTACTTTTCCCGGAACCATTGGGCCCCATAATGGCATGAACCTCTCCTGGATTCACCTGAAGGTTGATTCCATTTAGGATTTTTTTGTCCCCTACGCTCGCGTGTAAATTCTTTATCTCTAGCATTTTCAAAAATTGTCTTCTTTGTTTGAATTATTTGATTTCGGCTACGCTCAATCACCCTGATAGGTAGCTGAGCGGAGTCGAGGCTATCCTACTGAGCCTTCAAGGCTTATTTCCAATAATTTTTGGGCTTCCACGGCGAACTCCATGGGAAGCTTGTTCAAAACCTCCTTGCTAAATCCGTTAACGATCAAGGCTATGGCCTTTTCCGTATCAATCCCTCTTTGATTGCAATAGAAAATCTGGTCCTCCCCAATTTTACTGGTTGTGGCCTCATGCTCTATTTGTGCCGATTTATTTTTTGTTTCGATATATGGGAAAGTATGTGCGCCGCAGCGATTACCCATCAAAAGCGAGTCACATTGGGAAAAATTTCTGGCATTTTCAGCCCTGCTATTCACTTGTACCAAACCGCGATAACTGTTTTGGGATTGCCCAGCAGAAATTCCTTTGGAAATAATGGTACTCTTGGTGTTTTTTCCTAAGTGGATCATTTTGGTTCCCGTATCCGCTTGCTGGTAATTGTTCGTTACCGCAATGGAATAAAACTCTCCGATGGAATTGTCGCCTTTCAGTACACAGGATGGATATTTCCAGGTTACTGCCGATCCCGTTTCTACCTGTGTCCAAGAAATTTTTGCGTTTTCCTCGCAAATTCCCCTTTTGGTCACAAAGTTGAATACTCCACCCTTGCCTTCTTTATCACCAGGGTACCAATTTTGAACCGTTGAATATTTAATTTCCGCATCATCCAGAGCAATAAGCTCAACCACGGCCGCATGCAATTGATTTTCATCACGGGAAGGCGCAGTACAGCCTTCCAAATAACTCACATAGCTTCCTTCGTCAGCAATCACTAAAGTTCTTTCAAACTGACCTGTTCCTGCTTGGTTGATCCTAAAATACGTGGAAAGTTCCATGGGACATCTTACTCCTTTTGGGATATAACAGAAAGATCCATCAGAAAAGACCGCCGAGTTTAGGGCTGCATAAAAGTTATCTTTTTGGGGTACCACGGTACCGATATATTTTTTAACCAATTCCGGATGGTCCTGGATCGCTTCAGAAATGGAACAAAAGATAATCCCTTTTTCTGCCAAGGTTTTTTTGAAGGTGGTAGCCACGGAAACAGAGTCCATGACAATATCCACCGCAACGCCGGCCAATTTTTTCTGTTCATCCAAAGAAATTCCCAACCGTTTGAAGGTGTCCAACAATTCTGGATCTACCTCATCCAAGCTATTGTACTTGGGTTTTTTGTTGGGCGCGGAGTAATAGGAAATATCCTGAAAATTAGGCTTTTCGTATTTCACGTTGGCCCACTCCGGTTCTTCCATCTCCTTCCAAAATCGAAACGCTTCCAGACGCCATTCGGTCATCCACTCTGGTTCCTGTTTCTTCTGGGAAATGGCAATAACAATGTCCTCGCTCAATCCCTTGGGAAAGGTATCCGATTCAATATCTGTATAGAAACCATATTCGTACTCCTTGGTTTCCAGTTCTTTCTTTAATTCTTCCTCTGTATAAGCCATACTTTACATTTAGCCAATGAGCAATGGACAATTAACAATGTTCAATTAGAGAGAAAAGCTTTCTCCGCACCCACATGTTCTTTGGGCGTTGGGGTTGTTGAAGACAAAGCCTTTACCGTTGAGTCCCCCGGAATATTCCAGCGTGGTGCCCACTAAGTATAGAAAGCTCTTTTTATCTACGATGATACGCACCGCATTATCCTCAAAAACTTTATCGTTTTCCGCGGCAGACTTATCAAAATTCAGTTCATAGGACAATCCACTACAACCTCCACTTTTTACTCCAACACGGACAAAATCCGTGGAAGCATCAAAGCCTTCTTCCGTCATCAAGCTAACTACCTTTTGTTTGGCTGTTTCCGAAACTTTTATCATTCTACTTTGGATTTATTCTAAATAGCGTACAAATATAGGTGTTTAGTAGGGTTTTACCATAGTTCCTAACATTATAATAACGAATGCTGGAATAGGGGTTATCTATGGAACAGGGAAGTTATTTTATTTTTATGACCACAAGGTCGCTAAGTCCTTTGGATACAAGGCCTGGGAAGTCATCACTGGCGCTTTCGCCAACAAGAACCAAACTGCCGTCGCGGTTCTCCACTACATCAAAACCAAAATCGATTCCGGAACCCCCAAAAGTTTGCTGGTATTCGATATTCCCAGAGGCATCCGTTTTGATGATCCAAAGATCGTTTTCACCCTGGTTTTCTACCGTATCTCCGTCCGTGCTTTTGGAGTTACCGGCAATGAGTATTCCCCCTTCAGTGCTTACGCTCACTGACTGAGCCGCATCAAAGGCGGTTCCTCCATACGCCCTTTCCCAAATCAATGCGCCAGTATCACTTACCTTGATCAACCACACATCAGACTCTCCATTGTTTCTCGATATATCCGTGTCCGTACTGAAAGTGTTTCCTGTAACTACATAAGCCCCATCCAAAGTTTTGGCTATACCATAGGCCTTGTCAATGCCTGTTCCACCAAAGGACTGTTGCCAAAGCAATTCTCCCTGATTGCTCACTTTGAGCACCCAAAAATCATAGCTTCCTTTGGGATTGGTAATGTCAAAATCATCACTTTCCGAAGCTCCGGCCAAAACAAAACCGCCATCGTCCGCTTGAACCACGCCATAGGAACGGTCATTGTTGGTACCCCCAAAATATCTTCGCCATTCCAGATTACCTTGTGCATCCAACTTGGTTCCCCAAAACTCTCCAACCCCATGCCGAGTGAGATAACTGCCTTTGCCTTCATTCCCTGCTCCTCCGGAGGAAGTCACATCCAAAAAACCTGAAAAAAAGAATCCGCCATCCGCAGTCTCCACTACATCATAGGAATGATCGTGACCAGAAAATCCAAAGCTTTTTTCCCAAAGAATGTTTCCGGAATTGTCCAATTTCAAAATCCAGTTATCATGGAACCCTTCGTTATTGCTCCCATCTCCATCATCGCTCATAGCATATCCCACAATGGCATAGCCTCCATCCCTGGTTTGAATCACGGATTGCCCCCTGTCATCTTTGGTTCCTCCGTAGGTTTTGCTCCAGCTGAGATTTCCTTCATCATCCAACTTTAACAACCAGTAGTCATTAACGTTGGTGGATTTTCCTGCTAAATCCCCATCCATGCTGTTGCTATAACCTAAAACCGCATAACCGCCATCTGAAGTTTGAATCACGGATTGCGCGGTGTCCTCCCCACTACCACCAAAACTTATCATCCAATCCATCTCTCCCTCAAAGGTTCGCTGTAATGGAAGACTTGTTTGCGAATCGTCACTGAGGCAAGACCATACCAAGGCCAACACCAACATTCCTACTAACTTTTTCATGGTGCAGCTTTAGTTGGACTTTTGGATGACAAAGAGACCGCCACCCGTATCACTGATAATTATTTTACCGCTTTCAAAAAATGGATATACACTCCAAACCCCATCAAATCCTGCAATATTGTTGGATGGGTGGGTGTCAAAAAAAGCTTTTTCCGAAATATTCTCATTTTCAATATCTGAAATGTCGAGAACTCTTAGTCCAGCTGAATAATTGGCCAAGAAAAACTCATCTCCCAAAACATAGCCATTGTGGTCAATGGCCCCTGTGGGTCCCAAATAGGTGGTATGCAAAGTTGGGTTGTCCAAATCGGAAAAATCAAAAATGAGGGTTCGGGAATTGAACCCAAAATCTGGCTCGTCCAACTCATCGCCTAAAATAAAGTAACGGTGGTCCTCCGTAAACCATCCCTGATGGGTATAGCCCAAGTTGCTATAGGATAAGGTTGATATCTCTGTTGGATTAGACTTGTTGGTAATATCAACTATGGCAATTTGGTTTTCATTGGCCCCAATAAAAATCTCTTGACCGGTGTAGTCCGTGTCCGGCCCTTGATAGGTGACCACCTGTGCATCATGGGTGTATCCATTGGCACCGTATCCGCCAACCCCAGACGGACTGGTAGGGCTTTGAACACTTATAAAATGAACCCCCCCGTTAAAGGCATCGTTGCGGGCGGTTCCTACGGGATAGGCAAAGCCCATTTCTTCATTGATGACAATATTATGCGCATTCCCGATTCCTGTGTAGCGGGCATCTGCCGTCAAAACTTGTGGTGGGCTCTGAACATTCCGGAGTCTGGTCAAATCAAAAATCTGCATCCCATGGCCAGGGGCTTCCGAAACCACAAAAGCATGGTTGTTATATACTTTTACATCTCTCCAAGTACTATTGTCTGTTGCCGTTGGCATTTTTCCAATATAAATTGGATTGGAGGTATCGGTGATATCCACAAAAGCAGTACCATTGTTTAGACCAACCAACGCATACTCCCTATTGTTTTCGGTATCTGTCCATCCCCAAATGTCATTTCCGGAACCTGCGCTCAAGGAACTCAAATCCATATGGAATAGCAAATCGTACCCGTCGCAGGGATAAATTGCCGCCATTCCACTTTCGCAAGGTGTGGCCCCGCGTGTTACATCCCCGTTTCCAATATCCATTGTATTACCTCCGCCATTGTTGCCGCCATTGTTTCCTCCATTATCTATGGGAGAAACAAAGCCATCATCACTGGAACAGGATAGAATAATGAAAACCAAAAGGATGGTAAAGTGAGGTTTTACCATTTCAAAGCAATTTTAAGTTTAATTTAAAGATACCATTTTATAATTATCCTATTTACTTTTGCAAAATGCTAGAAAACAAGAATTCGCAGCGAACCACCTTAGAGCAATTGGGTGAATTTGGATTGATAAAACATCTCACCCAACACTTTGAATTGACCCAAGCTTCATCTTTAAAAGGTGTGGGGGATGATGCCGCTGTTCTGGATTTTAAGGATCAAAAAACCATTGTGTCCACTGATCTTTTGGTTGAGGGAGTACACTTTGATTTAAGTTATATGCCCTTAAAACATTTAGGCTATAAGGCCGTCATGGTCAATCTTTCTGATATCTATGCCATGAACGCCACCGCAACGCAGATTACAGTTTCGCTTGCTGTTTCCAACCGATTTCCCTTGGAGGCCCTTGAAGAATTTTACGCTGGGGTAGCACAGGCCTGTAAAATGTACCAGGTGGATTTAGTAGGTGGTGATACTACCTCATCCACCAAGGGGATGTTGATCAGCGTAACGGCAATTGGTGTGGCCAATGAGGATGATTTGGTTTATCGCTCAGGGGCCAAAGCCAATGATCTATTGGTGGTAACCGGAGATTTGGGAGGTGCCTACTTGGGTCTTCAGGTTTTGGAGCGTGAAAAAGAGGTGTTCAAGGTAAACCCCAACAGTCAACCCGATCTTGATCCCTATTCTTATATTATAGAAAGGCAGTTAAAGCCCGAAGCTCGAAAAGACATCGTGGAACTATTGGACAAACTGGAGGTAAAACCAACCGCAATGATTGATATCAGTGATGGACTTTCTTCCGAGATTCTGCACCTTTGCGAACAAAGCGAAACCGGCTGTAATCTTTTTGAGGATAAAATTCCATTGGATCCCACAGTGATTTCCACTGCTGAAGAGTTTAAAATGGATTCCACAACAATAGCCCTGAGTGGCGGGGAGGATTACGAATTACTCTTCACCATTGATCAAGCCGATTTCCCAAAGATCAAAGCCAATCCCAACCTAACGGTAATTGGTCATATGACCTCAAAAGAAGAGGGACCCCATTTGATTACAAGAGCCAATACAAAAATTGCGTTGACCGCCCAAGGTTGGAGTTCATTCAACAAATAAAAAATCCCGAAAACAAGGGCAACACTCGAAAGACGGTCTTGGGGCACGCGACTGCACTGAACGAGTTGCTTACTTAATTTCCGGGATAACCCTTGAAATTTTTTAAAAGCGTGGCGCTTACTACGCCACTTGGGGAACTTGTCTATTACGTCTTTTGCGATACATATCTGCCAAAGTACTATTAATGTCCTGTCGCTGTGGGGTCAAAGCAGAAAGTTTGCCACTAGCATCTGTGGTCACTTCTTTTTGACAATGCAGGCATTTGTACTCTTTGATGTGTTCTGTAACCTTTTTGGAAACTACATAATGGTGTCCAAATATGTTGCAGAAGAAAGAAGAAAATTTGTTGCCATGTGAGTGGGAGGAGGAAGTCTTCATAAGTTGGTTTTGTTTGGGGGCATTCAAACGATTTGGGGATCGAAAAATGCGGTAACATTTTACTGTAATTCTATTTTATACTTCTAATGTTTTAGATTAGACATTTATTACTGCAACGGCTGTTGATAACTTTTTATTTCATGAAACTATCTGAAAAAGTTTTTTTTCGATGAAATACACACATATCGATAAAAAGTGACTTTCCGCCGTTGACTTACTTGTTCGAAATATAATTATTTGATTTATTTTAACAAAAAATTATTAACACTTTATGAACAAAAAAACTGTTGCCGTAACCGCTTTTGCGCTATTCTCCCTTTTTTTTGGCGCAGGCAATCTTATTCTTCCCCCGCTCCTTGGTTTTAAGTCCGGAGACTTATGGTGGGTGGTTGCCCTAGGGTTTTGTCTATCGGCAGTTCTCATTCCAATTCTGGGAATTCTCGCCCATGCCAAATTGCAGGGCACCATGTTCGACTTTGCAAAAAAGGTATCTCCTACATTCAGTTTGGTCTATTGTTATATTGTGTACGCCATTTCTATTAGCTTGCCTTCGCCAAGAACAGCGTCGGTTACCCATGAAATGGCAATACAGCCCATTTGGGATTCCTCTTCCCTGTTGACCAGTATCATCTATTTTGTGTTGGTCTACATCTTTGTGGTCAACCGTTCCAAGATTTTGGACTTAGTGGGCAAATTTTTGACGCCTGGAATTTTGATTGTCTTGGTGTTGATTATGGGAGCTGCCATTTTTGGTTTGGATTTCGATTTCGGAATTTCCCAATTCAATAACTCCTTTACAGCCGGAATCTTGGAGGGCTATCAAACCTTTGATGCCATCGGTGCGGTAGTTGTGGGTGGGGTAATTATCATTTCTATTAACCTAAAGGATAAGCAGGCTTCTTATGAAGTCAAAAAAGGTCTTATCGCCAGAGCCGGATGGTTTGCTGGTCTGGGACTGTTCCTTATTTATACAGGCTTGATCTTAACAGGATCTCTCTTCGGTGATTCTTTTGATCCTGAAATTTCTCGAACCGCACTGCTTAGTGGTATCAGCCAAAAAACTTGGGGAAACACAGCTGCACTTCTGTTGAGTGTTTTGGTAAGCTTGGCCTGTTTTACAACGGCTGTCGGAATCATTACAGGAACAGCTGATTTTATCAAAGGACGTTTTAACGAATCACAAATCGCCTATACCATCACAGCTATAATAGGTTGTATCCTTGGAGTTTTAATGGGCCAATTTAACGTGGGTTATATTATTGCCGTTGCCTTGCCGGCATTAATGTTTATTTACCCCATTACCATTGTATTGATCATCCTGAATGTGCTCCCGGACAAGTGGGCTTCAGTCAAGGTTTTCCGTTGGGTAATTGCGGCCACTATTCTATTTAGCGTTCCCGATTTTTTAGGGAGTGTTGATCTCAAGGAACTTATGCCGTATTATTTAACCAGTTTTCCTTTAGGTGAATTTAGTTTGGGCTGGATTTTACCCGCTATATCAGCATTCATCCTTAGCAGTATTAAACTGAACAGTACTATGCCCCACAAGAAAATTGCCCTTAATCATTTTGGCCTGTTCATAGGACTTCTAACCTTTTTCTTCATCTTCTCCGAAATTTTAGTGGTTAAATTGTTCGGAGAAATACATAATGTTATTCTTTGGTTACAATTGTTATTGGCGGGAACGATATTGTTATTCCTTGTTACAATACTTTCATACTTTGTTTTTATCCTGAAAAAAACAAGAAAGTAAAATGAACAAACTCATCATTGTAGGTAACGGTTTTGATTTGGCTCACGGACTTCAAACATCATATGGTCATTTCATAAATGATTTTTGGTCCAACTTAAAATCTATTTATGAAGAAAAACATGTGCAGGAAATTGTATATGTAAACCTAGAGTTTTATCGTGTTTTGACAATTAACTCTATCTCTTGTTTTGAGGATTTAATTTCTAATCTTGAAGAGTATTGCGAAGATCACAAATTTTACTTCAACAAGGCTACCCTAATTGCTACAACCCGCAAGGGATTTGGAAAGGAAATATTTAAGTTTAATAATCACCTTTTCAAAAATTTGAATCTCCGTTCACTAGAAAATTGGGTTGATATAGAATACGAGTATTTTACCCAATTAAAAACAATCTCAAAAAGAAAGATTCTTTCCTACACAGGTAGCAGAGAGGAGGCAGAAAAGGAACAAATAAGTAAAAATAGGTCAAATGCTATTCAACTAAACAAGGAGTTTAACGAAATTAAAGAGCTTTTAAAATCATATCTAATTCGTAATACTGCGGATAGTTATGACCTAATAAATGGAAGGGTTTCCAATTTTCAGCAACTGTTAAATCTTCTTGAAGTCAAGCCATTATATCTTTCTAAAACTAACTCCAACAGGAAATTTCTTAACGAGTTTTCTATTGCCGATCATGATGAAATCACTGACTTTGACAACAAATTAATTGAAGCTTCAACAAATACCAAAACCCATGAATTTCTATACAATTCGAAAAAAAAGACGGTCTTTTTGAACTTCAATTATACCAATTCGCTATATGTTTATGCCAGCATCATGAAAACGGGTAACTATGGTTACTATTTACCCCCAGAAATAATACCTATACATGGATCTTT
This sequence comes from Flagellimonas algicola, assembly GCF_005937185.1. Classification (GTDB taxonomy): domain Bacteria; phylum Bacteroidota; class Bacteroidia; order Flavobacteriales; family Flavobacteriaceae; genus Flagellimonas; species Flagellimonas algicola. The sequence goes on from NZ_VCNI01000002.1 coordinate 761,352, forward strand.
AAAAAATGAAGGTGATTATGAAATTTTTTTTGGTTTTGGAGATGAGATGGATGAAGACTATAGTTTTATTGAAAATCTAAATCAAAATGAATATTTAAGTCATTTCAAATCTTTTATGTACTCCAGAACCCCCTACTATAAACAAATTCTGGATTTAATCGATTCAGAGAAATTTCAAGTTTATGTTATGGGACACTCATGTGGTCTTTCTGACAGAACCTTGCTTAATACAATTTTTGAACATAAAAACTGTCGATCAATTAAAGTATTCTATCATAAACGTGAAGATGGAACTGATAATTTTACAGAAACTATTCAAAACATTTCTCGACATTTTAATGATAAAAAAATGATGCGAGAAAAAATTGTGAACAAATCTCTTTGTTCTCCCCTGCCTCAAACTATGAGATTTCCCCTAAAGAACCAATAGCTATACAAGACCGAAGGCACAAAAGTATGACCCTCACCTCTTTGTACTTTACAAACAAAACATGTAGGTTGGTGTAGTTTACATTGTTACTTTTTGATTTAAGGACTTGACTTTTTCTCATCTTTGATTGGTGTAATAACCAATTTATCCTGCACCCATTCCACTTGTACATATTCCCCTAATCTGAATCCCAGCGCTTCCAACCATTTTCCTTCCATTCTAATCTCGGGAATAATAATTTCATCATAGGTTCTTTTTCTATGCTTGGGTTGAATCTTAATTTTTTTCATTTACGAATTCTTATTGGGTTTTGCTCAAATATCAGAAACTTATTTTCGTTTTACGAAATTTTATTTTCGAATATAGAAAATAATCGTTGAATTTAAGATGTTTTTGAATCAACTATTTTTGCGCTTTATGCAAATTAGTTGACTTAATGTCAAAACCTAGATATAACAGAATTAAGATTGTTCTTGCAGAAAAAGAAAAATCTGCAAAGTGGTTAGGTGAGCAATTAGGTAAAGATAAATCCACTATTTCTCGATGGTGTACAAATGATATGCAACCACCCGTTGAAACATTTTACAAGATTGCTGAAATTTTAGATATTGAAGTAAGGGAACTGTTTGTTGCTTCCAAAGAATAGATTCTATAGATGGACTTTTTGCAATAATATATCAGGATCCCCTATTCTTTTTATTATAATGGTATATCGCATAAGCAATCCCCACCAAAACTACAAAAGGCAGGTATGATCCAATAACCACTCCTATCTCATACCAACTGTCCGGAGCCTCCTCTATTTTCTTGTCTATGTCTACTTGAAGTAAGCTTAAGAATCGCATTTGTTCCTTTGTCTTAATTGTCACTCTGAACGAAGTGAGGAGTCAAGCTATTTTTTGCTGTTGGTTACTGGTTCATCAACTCCTCAATCTCTTCTGCTTCAATTGGGATGTTTTGCATCAAATTAAAGGGTTCCCCTTTCTCTTGAATAACCACATCATCTTCCAATCGCACCCCAAAGCCCTCATCCGGGATATAGATTCCAGGTTCCACAGTGAACACCATATTGGCTTTCATCGGAGTTTTTAATTCCCCATAATCATGCGTGTCCAATCCAATATGGTGACTGGTACCATGCATAAAGTACTTTTTATAGGCCGGCCAATCTTTATTTTCATTTTGTACATCCGCCTTGTCCAATAGTCCCAAGCCCAAAAGTTCCGAGGTCATTATTTTACCCACTTCCTTATGGTATTCAGCCCAAATGGTTCCGGGCACCAGAAGTTGCGTAGCTTCATTTTTAACCCGAAGCACGGCATCGTAGACCGCCCGTTGCCGGGCATTGTATTTCCCGTTTGCCGGAATGGTTCGGGTAAGGTCACTGGAATAGTTGGCATATTCCGCGGCCAAATCCATCAGGATCAAATCCCCGTCCTTAAGCTGTTGGTTGTTTTCAATATAGTGCAGCACATTGGCATTGTTACCCGAAGCAATAATCGGAGTATATGCAAAACCCTTTGAACGGTTTTTTACAAACTCGTGCAGGAACTCGGCTTCCATTTCATACTCCCAAACACCCGGTTTGGTAAATTCCAAAATCCGTCTAAACCCTTTTTCAGTGATATCACAAGCTTGTTGCATCAATGCAATTTCCTCGGGTTCCTTCACTCCTCTAATTTGCTGCAAAATAGGATTGCTCTTCGCCCATCTATGTGCGGGAAAATCCTTTTTGCATTTTTCAATAAATCGATCCTCCCTAGTTTGGGTAATCACAGCCTGTCTATAGTGTTCATTGGTATTAAAGTAAATGGTATCCGCCTCCGTCATCAAATCAAAGAAAATCCTGTCAAAATCGGTGAGCCAATAAATGGTCTCTATACCAGATACTTCTGAAGCTTGTTCCTTGGTCAACTTAGCACCTTCCCAAACGGCAATATGCTCATTGGTTTCCCTAACAAACAAGATTTCCCGGTGTTTTTTATCCAATGCATCTGGGAAAAGCAGCAATATTGTTTCCTCTTGATCGGCTCCGCTTAAATAAAAAATATCCCTGTGCTGTTCAAAGGCCATGGTGCTATCTGCACTAATGGGATATATGTCATTGGAATTGAACACAGCAATACTTTTAGGCTGCATTTGAGCCATAAATTTCTTGCGGTTTTTAACAAAAAGCTGCTTGCTAATCGCGTGGTATTTCATGTTTCAAAAAGGTTTGTCCAAATGTAGGTAATTGCTATACCGATGACAAATTCATACCTTCCACATTGAAACAAAACAGCTAGTTCATGAAACAATTCCTACTCCCTTTGCTGCTACTTCTTTTTCAAACGATTCCAGCACAACAGAAGCCCACTGAGGCCCGTGCTGTAATTGAGGCTTTGGCACAAAAAACACAAATGGCCCAAACGTCCTTGGTTAAAAATATTCCCTTAAAAAATATTGGCCCTTCCGTGATGAGCGGTAGGGTGGTGGACTTGGATGTCAACCCAAATGATCCTACAGAATTTTATGTGGCTTATGCCTCTGGGGGACTTTGGTACACCAACACAAACGGAATTTCGTTTACTCCAGTTTTGGATAATTCCAACACCCAAAATATTGGGGACATAGCTGTGGACTGGAACAATGGAACCATTTGGGTGGGAACGGGTGAAAACAATTCCTCCCGTTCTTCCTATGCCGGGATTGGTATTTTGAAATCTACAGACAAAGGGGAAACTTGGCTAAATATGGGATTGCATGATTCGCATCATATTGGCAGAATATTGATCAATCCCAACGATACAAATGAGGTCGTTGTAGGGGTAACGGGACATCTTTATTCACCCAACAAAGAACGTGGGGTCTATAAAACCACAGATGGTGGACAGACCTGGACACAATCACTTTTTGTCAACGAAGCAACGGGAATCATTGATATGGCCTTTGCGCCCAATAACTTCAATATTCAATATGCCGCGGCCTGGGAAAAGGATCGTAAAGCCTGGAATTTTACCGGTAACGGTTCCGCTTCGGGTATTTATAAAAGTGTGGATGGCGGTAGCCACTGGACATTGATCAGCACTGAGGGCAGCGGTTTCCCTACGGGAAATGGTGTAGGTCGAATTGGCTTGGCTGTTTTTGACGACAACACAGTCTATGCAGTACACGATAGCCAGTTCCGAAGAGAGAAAAAAGACAAGGCAAAAAAGGACGAACTAACCAAAGACGACTTTAAGTTGATGGACAACGAAACCTTTCTTGCCCTGGATGATAAAAAGTTGAACGAATATCTGAAGACCAATGGATTTCAGGAAAAGTATAGAGCGCAGAACGTAAAACAATTGGTGCGGAGCGGCTCGGTGAAGCCTGTAGATTTGGCCAAGTATTTGGAAAATGCCAACTCCCTTTTATTTGACACCCCGGTTATCGGCGCTGAGGTGTATCGTAGTGACAATGCAGGATCGAGCTGGCAAAAAATGAACTCAAAATATATTAATGATCTATTCTATAGTTATGGATACTATTTTGCACAAATCAGGATAGACCCCAACAACAAGAACCATATTTACTTGGCCGGGGTGCCTCTGGTCAAGTCTGAAGATGGCGGGGATACCTTTACATCCATTGGCAAGGAAAATGTGCATGTGGACCATCATGCGCTTTGGATCAACCCAAAGCGATCTGGACATTTAATCAACGGTAATGATGGAGGGCTCAACATCAGCTATGACGATGGAGAAAATTGGGTGAAAAACAATTCGCCCAAAGTGGGACAATTCTATGCCATCAATATAGACCATAAGGAACCTTACAACGTATACGGCGGTTTACAGGACAATGGGGTTTGGAAAGGCGCACATAACAATAAAGAAGATCGTGGATGGCATCAAAATGGCTCCAATCCATGGAAATCCATTCTAGGAGGGGATGGCATGCAAGTCCAGATTGACAGTAGAAATTCCAATACCGTATATACGGGCTATCAGTTTGGAAATTATTACCGTTTGGATTTAGGTAGTGGAAAACAAAAGTACATTCAGCCTAAGCATGAGTTGGGCGAATCTCCATACCGTTTCAACTGGCAAACTCCCATTCTCTTATCCAAGCACAACCAAGATATCCTCTATTTGGGCAGCAACAAACTACACCGTTCTTTGAACCAAGGCGATGATTGGGAGACCATTTCCAACGATTTGACCCAAGGGGGTAAACCTGGTAATGTGGCCTATGGCACCCTGACCACTATTTCAGAATCTCCATTTAAATTTGGGTTGTTATATACTGGAAGTGATGACGGGTTGGTGCAAGTCTCCAAAAATGGAGGAGGGAGTTGGGATGTTATCTCTGGTTCCCTCCCCCAAAATTTATGGGTGAGCGAAGTGGCAGCATCCAAACATAACAAGGAACGGGTATATGCAAGCTTGAACGGCTATCGTTCAGACGATTTTACTCCTTATATATATGTAAGTGAGAACTATGGAAAGTCTTGGAAGAATATTTCAAGCAACATTCCTGCATCGCCGGTAAATGCGCTGGTTGAGGATCCCGAAAACGAAAACCTCCTATTTGCAGGTACAGATAACGGTTTGTACACCAGCCTTGATCGAGGGGAAACCTGGGAACTTTTCCAAAATGGAATGCCCAATGTGGCTGTACACGATTTGGTCATTCAGCCCGAAGCCAAACATCTTTTGGTTGGGACCCATGGCCGAAGTATTTATAAGGCAGATATTTCGGTGTTGCAACAAATGACCCCGGAAGCTATTTCCAAGGATTTGGTTGTTTTTGAGGTAGATGCCATTAAACATTCCAAGAGTTGGGGCAACGCCTCCTACACCTGGGGCAAACCAGATACGCCAGGCTTGGACATAAATTTCTATTGTTCCGCTCCGGGTTCTTGCGTTGCCAAGGTATTGACCGCGAATGGCACAGAAGTCAGCTCCACCGAAATGGAAGCTGAAAAAGGACTAAACGTCCTTTCCTATGATTTGGCCTTCTCCAAAAAAGGGAAAAGCAACTTCCTTAAAAGAAATAAAATGAAACTGGAGGAAGCCAAAGATGGAAAAACCTACCTCCCCAAGGGAAGTTACGCAGTTGAAATTTCCGGGAATGGGCAAAACCAAAAAATTGAATTCTCCATAGAGTAGATTCCATTGGGTTTGTGGGACTTTCTTCACTTTATCAATTTGTGGTAAAGTTCCTAAGGTATAAGGTTGGAAATCAGCCTTAAAGAATTAAAGATTTTCTTAAATTTAGAAATCTTGTTGGTTCAATATTCCCTTTCCCCCACTGATTGGTTGAACCTTTTAGCACTGGCAAATACATCAACCTAAACCTTTCAAATCATGGAAAATGATAGACGAAAACGCATTAAATCCATTGACATGTTGCGTGGATTGGTAATGATCATCATGGCATTGGACCATGTCCGGGATTATTTCCATGCCGATGCCTACTTTTTTGATCCTTCGGATTTAACCCAGACCAATGTGCCTTTATTCTGGACCCGTTTTGTGACCCACTTCTGCGCCCCGGTTTTTGTCTTTCTAGCTGGCACCTCCGCTTTTTTTGTTGGACAGCGCAGAGACAAAAAATCACTTTCCATTTGGCTACTGAAAAGAGGTATTTGGTTGATCATTGCCGAGTTTACCATTATTAAATTGGCTTGGATGTTCAAATTGGATTATTCAGGAGTACTCCTACAGGTCATCTGGGTGCTGGGGATTAGCATGATCTTTTTGGCAGCATTTATCCACCTTCCCAAAAAACTGGGTCTTGCTATTTGTCTAGTGGCGGTTTTTGGACATAATTTGTTGGATTCGGTGGCCCCTACCACACCTTTTGCGGCAGGACTTTGGTCATTTTTACATGTATTTAATCTTGTTGACATGGGATTTATCAAAATCTTCGTTGGGTATCCCATGATTCCCTGGATCTTTGTAATGCCTCTGGGTTACTATCTGGGAGAGCTTTATAAACCGTCTTTTGACCCAAAACTTAGAATTTCCCGATTAGTGCAAATGGGTTTGGGTTTGACCCTCCTATTTTTTGCCTTAAGGGCCATCAATATTTATGGGGATTCGTATCATTGGGCCACACAAGAATCTGTTGGACTCACCATTGCTTCATTTTTCAATGTCACAAAATACCCTCCGTCCCTTCATTTCTTATTGATAACCCTTGGACCCTCTTTGGTGTTCTTGGCCCTTGTAGAAAATTGGCAAAACAAATGGACGGAAAAAATGGTGGTTATAGGAAGGGTACCTATGTTTTTTTACATCTTGCATATCTATGTCATTCATGCATTGGCGGTTATTGCTGCCATGATGACGGGTTTCAGTTTTTCTGATATGGTCATTGATCTTTGGATTACCCTCCAGCCCCAACTGCAGGGGTATGGCTTTGATCTCTGGGTAGTTTATCTTATTTGGGTTGTGCTCATTATTGCGCTCTATCCCATTTGCAGTTGGTACAACAACTACAAGACAGCCCATCGAGAAAAATGGTGGTTGAGCTATTTGTAGCTAAATTTATGGCAGGCCATGCTGTTCAAGTAGCCAAATCGATAAAGAATGATAGTAGATATTCAGCGATATTTTGAGCGACATCCCAAGTTCAACAAGCTCATGGGAGACAACTATCTGTTCGTAGAGTACAAGTGTCCCATAGATATTGAGAATTTTCAACTATTTACCGATTCCCATATCATTAACTATGTCATCAGTGGCAAAAAAGATTGGTTTGGTCCCAATCAAACATTTGAAATTCAGGGAGGGGATGCCCTTTTTGTACGGAAGGGAGTATATACCACACGCCAGCACTTTGAAGTGGACTACTGTGTGATCCTCTTTTTTATTACGGATGACTTTGTTGCCAATTTTTTTAGGGACCATCTCGAGCTAAAATTTGTATCTGCCCAGATCGACTTCAAGCAAATCTTTGAAGTTGATGTAAACGATTCCTTCGAGGCCCTGATACTAAGTATTTTCAATTACTTCAAACAAGCTGGAGAAATTCCGAAAAGTTTGGTGGAGATTAAATTTCGGGAATTATTGTTCAACATCCTATTGAATCCCAAGAACCGAACTTTAGCCCAGTACCTGTATTCCCTATCCGATTTGCAAAAGGCCAATATGGAACACACCATGTTGCTTAATTTTCAATACGACCTAGGTTTAGATGAATTTGCAAGACTTTGCGGACGCAGTCTTTCAGCTTTTAAGCGTGATTTTAAATCCCATTTTAAGGAAACCCCTGGGCGGTGGATCAAAAACAAACGGCTCGAATATGCCAAAACCTTGTTGAATCAATCTTCCTTGACCGTCAATGAAATCTGTTATGAAAGTGGCTTCAAAAACACTTCCCATTTCAATAGCACTTTTAAAGAGAAATACGGACTCCCTCCACATCAGTTTAGGTCCAACATTAAAGCCCAATAAGTACAACCATCTGTTTTTTAGGTAAATAGTGTGAGCTTCAGCACAAACTATTTGGACTTTTAGGAAAATGCATCTCACCAAGGTTGTAGCAATTTTGCATGGTAATCAAATTAGAAAATCATGGAAACTACAACCATCAAAACAGAAAACTGGACACATTTGGCAAAACAGCTAGGGGAGCTTTTCGCCCAACGGGCCAATGAAAAGGACAGGACAGCCTCCTTTGTTTATGAGAACTACGAAGACTTAAAAGCCCATAGGTTTTTCTCCGCGCTTATTCCCGAGGAGTTGGGCGGTGGTGGAATAACCTATACGGAAATGTGTGAGATCATTAGAATCATAGGCAACAATTGTGGTTCTACGGCCTTGGCTTTCTCCATGCACCAGCATTTGGTAGCAGCGGCTGTTTGGAAATACAAACACAAAAATGAGGGCGCAGAAACATTGACAAAGATTGCGGAACAACAGTTGGTCTTGGTCAGCACAGGGGCCAAAGACTGGTTGGATTCCAACGGAACCCTTAAAAAAGTGAATGGAGGTTATTTGTTTTCCGCCAAAAAACACTTTGCGAGTCAGTCTATAATAGGGGACGTGGCTGTTACCAGTTCAGTGTTTTCGGACATTGATGGTGGAGAATATGTACTTCATTTTTCCATTCCATTGAAGCAGCAAGGGGTTTCCCTGCTGGATGATTGGTACACTTTGGGAATGAGGGCAACAGGTTCCCAAACCATCATTTTTGAAGAGGTGTTTGTTCCCGAGGAAAGTATAGCGCTAAAGAGGGAAAGAAATGAATTTCATCCCATCTGGAATGTAGTGCTAACGGTGGCAATGCCGTTGATTATGTCTGCCTATGTAGGTATTGCAGAAAAAGCGGAGCATTTGGCCATAGCTGCGACGCAAAAAAGAAGTCTGGGCCATCTACCCTATAGTATTGGAAAACTCCACAATACGTTTTTGGCTTGTAAAGCGCAATGGGTAGCTATGCGGTCCATGGCCAACAACCTCAACTTTAAACCTCTAGGATTGACCTCAGCTGATGTTTTGGCTTATAAGACCAATGTGTCTGACTTGGCCAGGGAAACTGTCAGCTCAGCGATGGAAATTATTGGGGGGCAGGGGTTCTATCAAAGGCATTTGTTGGAACGCTTGTTCAGGGATGTGCAGGCATCGCAATTCCATCCATTGCCCAAATGGAGCCAGTACGAATTTACCAGTAGACACCTCTTAGAAAATCATAAATCGTAATCACAAAAACCATAAAATGAAAAATAAATTATTCATCACAGCACTTTTATCGCTGGTCTTATACACCACAGCCAGCACACAAGAACTAGATCTATTGGCCTTTAACCAAGGAGCTGAACCCAAGAGGTATGCTCCCGTTCCCATGGACGATTTTGAGGAACCAAACGCCCACTATGTTTCGAAGATAACTTCAAGTAGTTTCCTTACTTCGGTACACCCTATGCAACAAAAAGTGGCCAAATTTGAATTGGATGCTTTGCAAGAATTCGATAAAAACGAACCTTCGCGTTACCATGTTGTTTTCGCAAATGAAAATGCCCTGGTACATGCATGGTATGACAGTAAAGGTGAGCTCGTCAAAACCATAGAACGATATAAGAACCAAGTCCTCCCTTCACATGTCAGGAAAAAAATCGCCTTGGAGTATCCAAAGTGGTCATTCGGAGACAATGTGTTGGTAGTACGATTTGTGCGTGGGAAAAAATTGCGTCACAATTTACGACTGCATATGACCTTGGGCAAAAATCGAAAAACGGCTAAGTTTAGCTACTAGTAAAACAACCTGCAAAAGATAAATCCCCAAGCTTTTGCAGGTTTTTGTCAGAATTTACCAGCAAAAACCATACTTATAACAGGGTATTTATCTAAAAATAGCCCACATAATCCCTATTTGTCTAGGGAATTCCGCCCAATAATTCCTATTTTTATGGTTTCCAACCAACCTTTTTCAATTTTTTTAACCAATTATCTCTTTTTGGAACGTATGCAACGTGTTCGGGAAATAGCATTCTTTAAGAATATTCGGGAGATTCGAGAATATGAGTTTGGGGTATTCTATTTTTTCGATGGACTTGTTATTTCCGAAATCAAGGAGGGTGTGGTTTTTAATTGGTCCATGGCCCAAAAAGCCATTGATGCCGCTTACGAAGTGATTGGACAAGATAGACCCATCGCATACATTTCCAACCGAATCCACGACTACTCTGTGGTGCCCACAGATTGGATCAAGTTCTACACGCACCGTCACAAACTTGAGCTTTACTCCGTTGTTGCCTATAACAAAAGTGGCCTTGCCAGTATCATCTTAGAGAAGATGTTTTTCAGAAATAACATTCGTCAATTTTCTGATTTGGAGACCGCCATTAATTGGAGCCTGTCAAAAATTGAGGCTAAAAACGAACAACCAACTATTTAACATCCTAAATGGAATAGAGCATCTCCTTGGTTTACTACCGCTTGGTGGTTAATGCAAAAGATATACCCACTGAATGGGGCCTTTATTTTCTTGTTTTTCTTGGCGTCGGTGTCTGTAATCATTCCTAAGATTTCTCCTTTGACCACCGAGCTTCCATTTACTTTTTGCGGGATAAACATGCCTGCCCTAGAAGCCCTGAGCCAACGTGTTTTGTTTAATTCAATGGACTTCTTTTCCCATGATGCCATTTTTTTGGAGAGCATTCCCAGAGAATTCAATACATTTTTAATTCCAAGCATTCCTTGCTCAATTGACCCTTCATCAAAACGCATGCTTTCTCCTGCCTCATACACTATGGTTGGGATTCCCATTCTAAGAGAAGCCTTCCTAAAGGAACCCGCTATCAATCTAGAAGCAAAATAGAAGGGAGCGTTAAAAGCTTCTGCCAATTTTTTGCTTTGCTTGTCTTCTTGGGAATACCTAATCTGTGGAAAATTGAACCGCTGTCCACCTCCGGTATGAAGGTCTATTCCAAAATCGATTTGGGGTAAAATTTCCGAAGTATAAGTGTATGCAATCCTGCTGGCCAAGGAACCCGTTTTTCTTCCAGGAAAACTCCTGTTCACATCCTTCCCGTCAGGAACATCCCGTGAAAAATGTATAAAACCAAAAATATTTAGAATGGGTACCACAATTACAGCGCCTTTCTTAATGTCAAATAAATCGTTCTGAAGCATTCTTCGGACCGTTTCCACCCCATTAATTTCATCGCCATGCAAGCCTGCCTGCACCAACACGGTGGGCCCTGCTTTTTTAGCATTAAAAACATGCACGGGTATGTGAATCAAAGTTCCGGTCGGCAATCGTGCAATATCTATCTGCACCAACTTGTTCTGTCCAGGCGCAACTTTTTCTCCATTGATGGCAATGGTTTTATTTTCGCTTTCGATACCCATTTTTTTCCACAAATTGAATGATATGCTTGGCCACATTAACGCCAGTTGCAGCTTCAATGCCTTGCAAACCGGGAGATGCATTGACTTCAATTAGAACCGGTCCTTTTTTGGAGCGCATTATATCCACTCCAGCAACGCCCAATCCTAAATATTTAGTGGCGTTCAAGGCTATGTACTGCTCCTTGGCGGTAGGTTTGATAGCCGTTGTGTCGGCTCCTCGGTGTACGTTAGATCGGAAATCGTCCAAATCACTGGTTCGCTTCATACTGGCCACCACCTTGTTGCCCACCACAATAATTCGGATGTCCTCTCCATTGGCCTCGGCAATATAGCGTTGCAAAAGAATACTGGTATCCATCTTATAAAACGTATCTATGATGGACTTGGCAGATTTTTTGGTTTCGGCCAATATTACGCCCATCCCATGGGTTCCTTCTTGAAGCTTTATGATTACCGGCGGTCCGCCCAACAATTTAATCTGCTCTTCAATATTGTCCGGATTGATGGAAAAGACCGTCTCGGGAATTGGGATGCCCTTGCGCGCCATAATTTGAAGTGTTCGGACCTTGTTTCGCGCCCTGGTAATACCCAATGAACGTGCCGTACTGAACACATTGTTCATTTCAAACTGCTTCACAATGGCCGCTCCGTGCCTGGTAACCTTAGCTCCAATTCTGGGAATGATGGCATCAAACTCATTGGTCACGTTTTCCTCATTCAAATAAATCTGGGGCCTACCCTCGCCCAATTTTACAGAGCATTTGGTATGATCAATAACCTCCACATAATGTCCAGCATTCTGGGCTTCCTCAACGATCCTCTTAGTGGAGTGTACATTAAGGCTCACGGATAAAATGGCAATGTCCATAAGGGATTTTGGTCAGTTATAAATCAATTGTAATATCGGTTAAAATTCCCAGTTGTTCGAAATTTATCCCAATTAAATGCTTCAAGTTGAAGCCATTCCGAGCATAGGTTAAAATCGGTCTAAATAAGACCCTTATGGCTGTTGAAAGCTTGTTAAAAACTCACCCGTGCCGTAAATTTGTAGTTAAAACCAACGCTAATGAGTGGATTGATAAAATCTTCGATTGCCCGCAAGGTAGTGATGGCACTTTCGGGTCTCTTTCTGGTAATTTTTCTAGTACTGCACGTAACCATCAACTTAGCATCGGTCGTCTCCCCCGATTTTTTTAATGAGGCCTCCCATTTTATGGGATACAACCCTTTGGTGCAATACCTCATGCAGCCCATTTTGATCATTGGTGTCATTGTGCATTTTGTGATGGGGTTTGGTCTTGAGCTACAAAATAAAAGAGCACGGGGAATCAGCTATGTAAAATATAGCGGCGCGGCCAATGCACCGTGGGTTTCCAGAAACATGATTTATTCCGGACTGGTTATTTTGGCATTTTTAGGATTGCACTTCTACGATTTTTGGGTACATGAAATGACCTATAAATACATCGAAATGAATCCTGAAAACCCTACTCGTTACTATGCGGAAACGGTTGAAAAGTTTGCCCCCTTTTGGCGAACCATCATTTATGTGATTTCGTTTGTGCTGCTCAGTCTACACCTGTGGCATGGGTTTTCTTCCTCCTTCCAATCTATGGGAGTGAACAACAAATACACCCCGGCCATTAAATCTTTTACAAAAATATTTGCGGTGGTAGTGCCTTTGGCATTTGTGTTCATTGCACTATACCATCACCTTAACCCAATAACACATTAATTATGGGCATATTGGATTCTAAAATTCCATCTGGTCCTTTGGCCGATAAATGGACCAAGCATAAAAATGATATCGATCTAGTTAATCCTGCCAACAAGCGTAACATTGACGTAATTGTTGTTGGGACTGGATTGGCCGGTGGAGCCGCGGCAGCCACATTGGCTGAATTGGGTTATAACGTTAAGACTTTTTGCTATCAGGATTCTCCCAGAAGAGCACACTCCATTGCAGCACAGGGAGGTATCAATGCAGCCAAAAACTATCAAGGAGATGGGGATAGCCCATATCGATTGTTTTACGACACCATCAAAGGTGGGGACTATCGCTCCCGCGAAGCCAACGTATATCGATTGGCTGAAGAATCTGCTAATATCATAGATCAATGTGTGGCACAAGGGGTGCCCTTTGCCCGCGAATATGGAGGTCTTTTGGACAACCGTTCGTTTGGTGGGGTATTGGTTTCCAGAACCTTTTATGCCAAAGGACAGACCGGACAGCAGTTGCTCTTAGGTGCCTACGCGGCCATGAACCGACAAATCAACCGAGGGAAAATCCAAGCGTATAACCGCCATGAAATGATGGATTTGGTTTTAGTGGATGGAAAAGCCCGTGGAATTATTGCCCGTGATTTGGTAAGCGGAGAAATTCAAAGGCACAGTGCCCATGCCGTAGTTTTGGCAACTGGGGGGTATGGAAATGTTTTCTTCTTGTCCACCAATGCCATGGGAAGTAACGTGATGGCAGCATGGCGTGCCCATAAAAAAGGAGCTTTCTTTGCCAATCCTTGTTATACGCAAATCCACCCAACCTGTATTCCGGTTTCCGGAGAACATCAATCCAAATTGACCTTGATGTCTGAATCATTGAGGAACGATGGTCGTATTTGGGTACCGAAACGCATGGAGGATGCCGTCGCTATCAGGGAAGGGAAATTGAAGCCTACGCAATTGGGCGAGGAAGAACGCGATTATTACTTAGAACGTAGATATCCCGCCTTTGGAAATTTGGTTCCCCGTGATGTTGCCTCCAGGGCAGCTAAAGAACGATGTGATGCCGGGTTTGGCGTGAACAAGACTGGCGAGGCTGTTTATCTTGATTTTGCAGCAGCCATAGAGAGGTATGGTAAGGAAAAGGCCATGACCTCCGGTATCAAAAATCCGGATAAAGAAACCATTACACAACTAGGAGAGGAAATTATAGAGGCCAAGTACGGTAACCTTTTCCAGATGTATGAAAAAATTGTGGATGAGAATCCTTATAAGACCCCAATGATGATTTATCCAGCGGTGCACTATACCATGGGTGGTCTTTGGGTTGATTATAATTTACAGACCACCATTCCCGGTTGTTACTGTGCAGGGGAAGCCAATTTCAGTGATCATGGTGCCAATCGACTTGGGGCTTCAGCCTTAATGCAAGGTTTGGCAGATGGTTATTTTGTGTTGCCGTATACCATTGGTGATTATTTGTCCGACGATATCCGAACTGGAGCCATTTCAACCGATTTGCCAGAATTTGAGGACGCTGAAAATGAAGTCAGAGGTAGAATGGAAAAAATGATGTCCGGAACCGGTATCCATTCCGTGGATTATTATCATAAAAAATTGGGTAAGATCATGTGGAACAAATGTGGCATGTCCAGAAACGAAAAAGAATTGGAGGAAGCCATTGGCGAAATAGCTGAATTGCGAAAGGACTTTTGGGAAAATGTAAAAATTCCTGGTCAAGCCGATTCCAAAAACCAAGAGTTGGAGAAAGCCGGAAGGGTTGCAGACTTTTTAGAATTGGGAGAACTTTTTGCCAAGGATGCCTTACATAGGAAAGAATCTTGTGGAGGTCATTTTAGAGAAGAATACCAAACCGAAGAAGGGGAAGCGTTGCGTGATGATGAGAACTTCAAATACGTAGCCGCATGGGAGTTTAAAGGAGAACCCAAGGATGCTGAGTTGCACAAAGAGGATTTGGTTTACGAAAATATCGAATTAAAGACACGTTCTTACAAATAAAAGCTATGAAGTTATATCTAAAAATTTGGAGACAAAAGGATGCCGAAACTAAGGGTCAAATCGTGGATTATACCCTAGATGGTGTTGAGGGCGATATGTCTTTTTTGGAAATGTTGGATATCCTAAACGAAGAGCTGGTTTCAAAAGGTGAGGAACCAGTGGAGTTCGATCACGATTGTAGGGAGGGTATCTGCGGAACTTGTTCCTTGCAAATCAATGGGGAACCTCACGGACCAGATAGATTGATTACCACCTGCCAATTGCATATGCGCAAGTTCAATGATGGGGATACTATCGTAATAGAACCTTTTAGAGCCAAAGCTTTTCCTGTCATCAAGGATTTGATTGTTGATCGAAGCTCATTTGACCGGATTCAGCAAGCCGGTGGCTTTATCTCTGTGAATACCTCCGGAAATACCGTGGATGCCAATGCCATTCCCATTCCAAAGGAAGATGCAGACAAAGCCATGGACGCTGCAACCTGCATTGGTTGTGGGGCCTGCGTAGCAGCCTGCAAAAATGCGAGTGCCATGCTGTTCACCTCGGCGAAAGTTTCCCAATTTGCCTTATTGCCCCAAGGTCAGGTGGAAGCTGCAGACCGCGTGCAGAACATGGTCCGTCAAATGGACTTGGAAGGCTTTGGAAATTGCACCAATACGGGAGCCTGCGAGGTGGAGTGTCCAAAAGGAATTTCCTTGGAGAACATTGCCCGTATGAACCGGGAATATCTTTCTGCGACTACCAAAGGATAGTATAAATTTGTCAGGTCGAGCGCAGTCGAGACCTCTTAACAGTGCTCGAGGTGACGTCACCACTTAGACCCAAATTCCCCAAAGAGTTTGGGTTTTTTATTCCTCAATAACTCTTAGGAGGTTGGCATTTTTATCCCACAAAGCAATCTTCCCCTCACTGCTTGAAGTTACTATGAACTTGCCATCAGGACTCCAATCCACGCCCCATAGATAATCATTAGCCGATGCCGATTCAGCTATAAGGTCTCCAGCTTGGGACCAAATCCGCAATGCATCACTTGCACTGGCCAATTTTTTTCCATTTGGGTTCCATCTTATATTTCTGTATTCGGCCTTTTTTGGTTTGATTTCATGAAGCTTTTTACCATCAATATTCCAAAATTGGAGGAGTTTGTCCTTATCGCTTACTTTATTTTCAAGTAGGCCATAATCCCCAACAGCAAAAAAATCGCCAGAAGTATGCCATTCCACACACAGTACAAGGGTCTCTGCATTTCTTGGTAGAAAAGCATTGATCGTATCACCCAGATGTGTGTAAATCCCTATCTGATCCCCGACCGTGACCATAATGTTTTTAGAAGGATGCCAATCCAAGCCAGCAACTCCCTTTGAGTCGGCTAAGAATCGACTTACACGGCTCCCATGCACGGTATAAACGGACACCGTATCTTCAAGTTCGGAAACAGCGAGCAGTTCTCCAGTATGATTCCAGTCCAGTGCTCTAAAGCTCGATTCCAAATCCTGCAGCTCTCTCCATTTCCCAGTGTCCAAATCAAGTATTTTGGCTTTAAAGGTTCTTCCTTGGGTAATAACGGCCAAAAGGTTCTGGGTGGGGTGCCATTTCAGTCTACTTAGTTGTACCCCTGGAACTGGGTAAGTGTTCAACAGTTCAAAAGTCTTGGCATCAAATACTTTCAACACTTCTTGATTGCCCCCTGTTGCAATATATTTCCCGTCTGGACTCCAAGCTATGGTCCATAGGGTTTCTTTGTTCTCAACCTGTTTCTGACAACAGATATTGATCAAGGAGCACATCAACAGAAAAAAGAAAAGCTTTTCCATTTAACACCCTGGTTTGGTTACCAAAACCACTTCAAAGGCGATAGCATCTGAAATGATGCTTTCCTTGACACTACCAATAATCCCTTTGGATTCGTAACTAATGCCCCATCGGGTCCTGTCAATTACAAATTTGGATTTGAATACATAGGTTTGATCCCGCTCCTCAACACTCATTCTAAATTTTATGGGATGGGTAACCTCCTTTATGGTCAGCAGGGCTTCAACACCAATTTCGTCTTCTTCAACATACAGGGCCTCAACAATCTTTAATTGGGCTATAGGGTTATTTTCCACATCAAAGAAGTCCTCATTTTTTAAATGGGACACCAGCATATCATTGTATTTGCCATCCGTATTGACAATGGAATTCATATCCGCCTCAAAATAGCCTCCCATGACCATATTGCCAGACCAAAAAATTGTGCCTTTAGAAAACTTGACTGTGCCATAATGCTCATTGAACTGGAACAATTTGGATCCCGACCAATTAATTACACTCTTTTCTGTATCAATATTTATGGTACCTTGTCCATACATAAAGGCATTAAACCCAATGCCCACAACTAATAAGATGATTTTTTTCATTGTTTTGTTTTGGACAAATCTAGGTTTGAGGGCCTCAGGGGAGGTGAATAAAATGTAAATGAAGTGTAAAAAATTGCAATTTTTTAAATTGACAAAAATCCATCAGAAATGAAAGTTGTACTCTATATATATAGCGCTCTGTTCGTGTTTGCACTTTCTTTTTCGGTGATCAAAAAGGCGCCCAAAGGCCAAGATGAAACTTTTTCAAACAGAGTAAAAATTGCGCTTAGAAATACAGGAAACACTCTGTTGTTGCAAAGCCGTGATTCCAGCTCTTTGGTTTTGCCAGTAGTGCAAAATGGGCCGCAAAGTTTTCAGCTGACTTTTGAAATGGAGTTACCTATAGTTCCGGATAGCTTAGTGGCATCGGTAGCGCGAAATTTTAAGGCCATGAATTTACCCAGTGACTATCTGGTGGAAGTCGTGGACTGCCAACAGCACGAAGTGAACTATAGCTATGCGATATCGGATAATGAAGAACGAAACATTGTCCCCTGTTTGGGCAGAAATCTTCCCAAGAATTGCTATTCCATCAACGTGATTTTTCCCAAACCCACAGATGCCAAAGAATCCAAATTGAGTGCACCATGGTATACCCTGGCGGTATTTGGAACTCTAGGAATAGGTCTGTTTTTCTTGGTAAAGCGTAAGGACGCGAATGGGTCCCAAGACGTATTGTCATATATACCTATTGGCAACTATGCTTTCTATAAAGATCAGAACAAGCTGGTCAAGGATGGTGTAGATATCAAGTTAACTGCTAAGGAAACGGACTTACTTAAAATTTTTGCCGAAAACATCAACCAAGTGGTTAGCCGTGATCAATTACTTAAGGATGTTTGGGAAAATAAGGGCGTATTTGTGGGCCGAAGTTTGGACACTTTCATCTCCAAACTCAGAAAGAAGTTCAAAGACGAGGTTCATATCAATCTGATCAATGTACACGGGGTTGGTTATAAACTGGAAATTCTGAAATAATCCACATAAGAAATCCCATCGGAATGAAATTAAAGCTTCCCTTTTTGCTATCTTGAAACATGCCCAAAAACTATCCCAAAGAGCGCATAAAAGTTCCTCGATTCAACGAAGAATCCGGATTTTATACTACCCCGGAACGTTCAAAGATCATGGGCAAGATCCGTGGTAAAAACACCAAACCGGAGTTGGCTTTTAGAAAAGCCTTGTGGGCCGCTGGCTACCGTTATCGGATAGATTATAAAAAGTTAATTGGAAAGCCGGACATTGTGCTTAAAAAGTATCGGACAGCCATATTTATTGATGGGGAATTTTGGCATGGACACAATTGGGAAGAGCGCAAACTCAAAATCAAAACCAACAAAGAATTTTGGATTCCCAAAATAGAGCGAAACATACAACGCGACCAGGAGGTCAACGAAGCATTGGAGGAAATGGGATACACTGTATTTCGATTTTGGGAAAGCGAAGTCAAAAAAGAACTTGAAAGTTGTTTGGACAAAGTAATTGTATCACTAAGAAAACAAACCGCCAGTGATTAACATCAACTCTAAACTGCCCAATTTAGGCACTACTATTTTCACGGTCATTGGCCAGTTGGCCAAGGAACATAACGCCATCAACCTATCCCAGGGGTTTCCCAATTTCTCACCGGATTTCAAATTGCTGCAGTTGGTAAATAAGGCCCACCTAGACGATTTCAATCAGTATGCCCCTATGCAAGGGGTCTTAAGTCTGCGGGAAACCATTTCAGAAAAAACAGAAAGCCTGTATGGCACATTTTATCATCCTGAATCTGAAGTTACTATTACTGCAGGGGCAACCGAGGCCATTTTCACCAGCATTGCCGCATTTATCAAGCCCGAAGATGAAGTTATTGTGCTTCGGCCCGCTTATGATTGCTATGAACCCGCCATTGAACTTTTTGGTGGCATTGTGGTTCCCATTCCATTGATAGGGTCATCCTTTAAGGTAGATTGGGACGCTCTTAAAAAAGCGATTTCTCCCAAAACCCGAATGATGATTATTAATACGCCCCATAATCCCACGGGTACCCTTTGGTCGGAATCCGATATGCTACAACTGCAGGAGGTCCTTAAGGATACCGACATAATTTTGTTGAGTGATGAGGTTTATGAACATATTACATTTGATGGGGAACAACATCATAGTGTTTCCAAATTTTCAGATTTGGCCTCCCGAAGCATCATTTGTTCCTCTTTTGGAAAGACCTTCCATGTTACGGGCTGGAAAATTGGATATTGTGTGGCGCCCAAAGCTTTGATGCAAGAGTTCCATAAAGTTCACCAGTACAATGTTTTTTCGGTAAACCACGCACTTCAAATTGCATTGAACGAATACCTGCAATCACCTGAACATTATCTTGAGCTAGGGAATTTTTATCAAAAGAAGCGAGATCATTTTCTAAATGCCATCCAAGGTTCAAGGTTTGAAGCTGTACCTTCTGCCGGAACCTACTTTCAGTTGTTGCATTATGGTAAAATTACGGATGAGAAAGACACGGATTTTGCTGAACGCCTCATCAAGGAATATCAATTGGCAAGTATTCCCATTTCCGTTTTTTGCGGATCAGAATATAATGAAAAGTTCTTACGGTTTTGTTTTGGGAAAACCGAGGATATCCTAGATCAAGCGGTAGAAATCCTACATCGAATCTAAGCGATTATAGCTGTCTCCTGGCAATCCGAAAGATTTGCAGAACATCTTTACCCAACAGCTCAAAATCCTGAAATTCCGGAGCCATGTTTAGATTGCTGCATTGGTAAACATCTTTTTCTGTATTATAGTTGGTGATCTGCTTACAGATAATGCGGTCTTTGCAAACCAAAACGTAGGATTTGTTTAATAAGCCGGTGTTTTCCAAAGCAAACTCCTTGACGTCCAGCTCTACCCCCAAGACAATGGATTTGTTGGGAATGGAATCTATGGTTCCATCAAACATGGAATCCCCTGTTATCTCAAAAGCCATATGAAGTTCATCGTCAATGGAATCCATCACAAACCCGGTTTGGAAGGCATTTTGCGAAACAAGACCGGTTTTTACCCGGGTTATATATTCCTTTTGTTGCTCCATGAGTACCAAAGGGGACATTACCAATAGTTTTCCGTGCTCCAAAGGATAGAACACACTACCCTTTTTGGTGTAGGGCTTCTTTTTTCCATAGGTATCGTTGGGGTCATGGAATTCATGAATGACCAGTTCGGGGATGGTCATTTCAAAAAATTGGGCAATTTTTTTTAAATTCTTATTTGGAATATTGGCATCCCTTCTTTCATAAAGCTGTACGGTTCGCAGGCTAACACCAATGGCATGGGCAAATTCAGTTTGACTTATTCCTTTTTTTCGCCTTAATTCTTTTATTATGTGCATAAAATCACTATCTTGTGTAATATTTTTACGCATACCCATAAAAATGCGTAATTCTCAACTTCACCTTTGTACTTCCCTTACGATCAAATATAGAAAAAGGGAATTATTTCATTTAATACAAGTTTAACTTAACAATTTACATGTATGGGCACGCTCAAATCTTCAGACCTACGAATCAAAAGTGAAGAAATGTTTACCAAATCAGATTTTGGTAAACCCATTGGAGAGGAACTCTCCACAATTTTGCGAAGAAACCTGAACAAGGACAATTTGGCCAATATTGCTGCAGGGTGCGGTATCAGTTATTCCACGGTAAGGGATTTGGTCTATAGAACCAATAGTTTAACCGAGGGCAACTCCATGGCTTTGGCCCTACTCATCCACGCTGCCTTAGAAAATTCCGTGGCACGGAGATTACAGTCGGAAGGAGACATCATGTTTTTGGATGCCTTATTAAAGCATTAACCGTAGCAACCAATCTGTTTGTTGGTCGTCGCCAATGTAGTAGGGATGGGTGCCAAACTTGGTGAACCCATACTTTTGGTAGAATCTTATGGCTCCCGGGTTATGTTCCCAAACCCCCAACCAAACATAATCCATACCGTTGTCTTTGGCTAAATCGATGACCTGTTGGAGCATCCATGCCCCTATGCCCTTCCCTTGGTGATGGCCAACAACATATATGCGTTCCAATTCCAGTGAATCTTTGTCTTTGACATCTGTTTGCGCCTGGTCTTTGTTCACCTTGAAGTAGCCCACCAAATCCACATTTTCAAATACAAAAAAGAATTGGGAATGTTGGTTCAATAGCTCCTTTTGCAGTTGTTCTTTGCTAAACGCTGATTCTATATACTCCCTGAAATCTTCCGGTTCATTTTCTGCTTCAAATGCTGCAATAAAAGTGTCTTTGGATATTTGGATTAAGGTATCCAAATCCGACAAAGTGCATTCGCGAAAACTTAAATGATTGGAGGGTTGATTCATCCCTCTAAATTATGGAATAAAAAAAGAGCCTAACAATTTTGTTGGCTCTTACGTCTTTTCATTTTATGAATCTTAAAGCATAAAAAGCTTCTTGATCAATAACATAAATCCTGTGAAAAAATCGTTTCTGTAAACTTGAACGTTGTCCTCTACTGAGGAGCGGAAAAATTTGGGTGCCATGGTGTTGATTTTAAGGGTGGTTAATTTGGGAAAAATATTCAACACTACCAAAATACAGCTAAAGAAAAATGAAATAAAAAAAATGTTGTGAAGCTACAGTATATTGTTGTAAACAAACTGATTGGTATAGAGACTATATTTCCATCTCGGGAATCTCCCCTTCTACTCTTAGTTTACCTTCTGTAGCTCTTACCACTTCCTCTACAGATACTCCCGGAGCCCTTTCCAATAGTCTAAACCCATCCTGGGTCACCTCTATTACCGCCAAATTGGTCACTATCTTTTTAACACAGCCCACTCCGGTCAACGGAAGTGTGCATTTCTTCAGCAATTTGGACTTTCCTGCCTTGTTGGTATGCATCATGGCCACGATGATATTCTCCGCTGAGGCTACAAGATCCATTGCGCCACCCATCCCCTTTACCATCTTGCCCGGAATCTTCCAGTTAGCGATATCACCATTCTCTGCTACCTCCATCGCTCCTAGAATAGTCAAGTCCACATGTTGCCCCCGAATCATTCCAAAGCTCAAGGCAGAGTCAAAAAAAGAAGCTCCGGGTAGGGTGGTTATGGTCTGTTTTCCAGCATTTATGATATCGGCGTCTTCTTCGCCTTCAAACGGGAATGGACCCATGCCCAACACCCCATTTTCGCTCTGAAATTCCACACTTATATCCTCTCTTACAAAATTGGCCACCAAAGTGGGTATTCCTATGCCTAGGTTCACATAATATCCGTCCTTTACCTCTTTTGCAATCCGTTTTGCAATTCCGTTTTTATCCAACATTTTAATGTGCTAATTGTTTGATTTGACAATGTGCCAATTCCCTATTTTTTTGAATTTCTTTTACTTGTACTTACAATTTTACCTAAAATCAATCCTAATTCCTTGGTCAGTGGCCCTAGTTTAGACATTGACGGATACGATGGCGCCTTTTCACAGAGTTCCAGCCAATATTTGGTTTCTTCCAGCTCTTTGGCGGCTATTTTTAGTTTATGGATGAAGTCCGCTCTGCTTTCTGCATGTTGCGCTTCACGAATATTCGCCCCTACACTTGTTCCTGATCTTAATAGCTGCTTGCCCACAACAAACTTCCTTTTCGCCTCCAGAACTTCACAAAAGGAAATAATCTCTAAAGCTAATTCCGTAGATTTTACCACAACAACGTTCTCCTTCATTCTCACAAACTCATTAGGCCATCCTCACATTAGCTCATTTTCATATCAATCCCTATTTCGAACTGTTCGCTGCTCTATCCTTTTCTCGTAATGCTCCCCTTGAAAAATGCGCTGCACAAAAATTCCTGGGATATGAATTGTGTTGGGGTCCAGACTTCCCGCAGGAACCAACTCTTCCACTTCCGCCACCGTTATCTTGGCAGCACCACACATACAAGGATTAAAATTTCTTGCCGTCCCCTTGAAAATCAGATTACCTGCTTCATCCCCTTTCCATGCTTTTACAAAGGCATAATCTGCTTTGTATGCGGGTTCCAAGACATACATCTTGCCATCAAATTCCCTAGTTTCCTTTCCTTCAGCAACCTCGGTTCCATAACCCGCTGGGGTGTAAAATGCCGGGAATCCAGCCTGCGCGGCCCTACATTTCTCTGCTAAAGTACCCTGGGGCGTCAACTCCACTTCAAGTTCCCCACTAAGCATCTGGCGTTCAAATTCGTCGTTTTCGCCCACATAAGAAGAGATCATTTTTTTGATTTGATGCTGTTGTAGTAAAAGTCCCAGACCAAAATCGTCGACCCCAGCATTATTGGAGATACAGGTAATATCCTTGACCCCCAACTTCACTAGCTGCCCAATGGCATTTTCTGGAATTCCGCAGAGTCCAAACCCTCCTAGCATAAAGGTCATTCCATCCGATACCCCATCAAGGGCTTGCTCCACATTTGCTACAGTTTTCTTGATCATGGATTTCTAATTTTCTTGGCACTGAAATTACGATTTTAATAAAAAAGCCCCAAGGAAGTATCTTCACATGGAGCTCATTTTTCAGTGTTTTTTCCTTTGGCCTAAAAACCTATATCCTCGTCCAAATCGTCTTCGGTATCCGTTTCTTCCTTGAATTCCTCCAACACTTTGGTACAGTCTACATTAATGGACAAATCCTCTGGCTCTTCGAATGGCTCTATTGACACCCCCAACTCTTCGTTTTCATAGTTCTTCTTCATGTACAAAGCCCAAATAGGCAACGCCATGGACGCCCCTTGGCCGTAGGCTAGACGCTTAAAGTGAATTGAGCGGTCATCCCCACCTACCCAGACACCGGTGACCAAATTGGGGACCATCCCCATAAACCAACCATCGCTTTGGTTTTGAGTAGTTCCGGTTTTCCCTGCAATAGGGTTTGTAAGCTGGTACGGATAACCTGTAACTACATCTTTATAAACCTGATTTTCTTTTGCAGAAGTATGTCTCAATCTTGTCCCTGAGCCTCCCTGGGTCACTCCCTCCATTAAATTTACCATGGCATAGGCCACATCCTTGCTCAAAACATCTTTTGTTTCTGGTACATACTCGTACAGCACTGTTCCATTCTTGTCCTCAATCCGTGTAACCATAACCGGTTTTACATATACTCCTTGGTTGGCAAATGTTCCATAAGCTCCAACCATATCGTAAACCCCAAAATCATGTGTTCCCAAGGCAATGGATGGCACCTCTGGAATATTATCGCCCAAGCCCATATTTTTGGCAATATTGACCACCGATGCAGGTCCCACTTGGTCTATCAATTGGGCCGTTACCGTGTTTATTGAGTTGGCCAGTGCATTTTTTAGGGTCCTGTTTTTCCCTGAGTACTTTCCATCGGAGTTTTTGGGGCACCAGGCCTCCATATTTCCATGTTTCAATGGCTCTATGCAATATTGGTTGTCTGGTAGTGAATCGCAGGGTGAATAGCGAAGCTGATCAATAGCAGCTGCATAAACAAAGGGCTTAAACGTAGACCCCGCCTGACGCGCACCTTGAATCACATTGTCGTACTGAAAATGTTTGTAATCCACACCCCCAACCCAAGCTTTCACATGGCCTGTCTGTGGTTCCATGGACATCATAGCCGTCCTTAGGAATGTTTTATAGTATCGAATGGAATCCATGGGAGTCATTATGGTGTCTTTCTCATAGGAGTCACTGTTCCAATCGAAAACATTCATTTCCGTTTTTTCATGGAAAGATTTTTCAATTTCTTCAGCGCTCTTACCCTGACCGGACATGATACGCCAACGGTCAGAACGCCTCATGGCGCTCCGCATAATGGTATCTATAGCTCCATTGGTAATATCCAAAAAAGGTGCTGTTGGGTTTCTTTTGGGCGTATTTTGATGAAAGAACTCGGCCTGTAGATTTTTCATATGCATCTCCACAGCCTCTTCCGCATTTTTCTGCATTCTGGAATCAATGGTGGTATAGATTTTTAATCCATCCAAATAGATGTTGTATTTCTCACCATCGGGTTTGGGATTTTCCTTCACCCATTTCTTTAACCAATTCCGTTGCATGTACATTCTAAAATAGGTGGCCAATCCTTCTCGATGGGATTCGGGATTATAGTTCAAATCTATCTCCAAAGCTTGTAGTGAGTCTTTTTCTGCTTCACTGATGTAGTCATTCTTTGCCAATTGGCCCAAAACCATGTCCCTTTTGTTCTTGGTAAGTTCCTCTCGCCGAAGAGGATTGAACAGGGATGAGTTCTGAAGCATGCCGACCAACATTGCAGATTCCTCAATTTTCAGGTTGCTGGGTTCTTTTCCAAAATAAATTCTTGCTGCGGATCGAATTCCATCTGCATTGTTGCCAAAATCATAAATGTTCAAGTACATGCTTATGATTTCCTCCTTGGTATAGCTGCGCTCCAAACGGGTAGCAATTACCCACTCCATGGCCTTTTGTTGAATACGCTCAATAATGTTTTGAGAACTAACTCCTACAAAAAGTTGTCTGGCCAACTGTTGGGTAATGGTACTGGCTCCTCCACGTCTCCCCAAAAAAACAAAGGCTCTCAATGTACCTCGGGCATCGATTCCCGCATGATTGTAATACCGAATGTCTTCGCTGGCTATTAAAGCATCTATTAAATTTTGGGGCAATTCATTGTAAGAGACATCGGTTCGGTTATCCTCAAGATAGAATTTTCCAAGTGTTTTGCCATCGGAAGAGATGATTTCAGTAGCCAAATTGGTGCTTGGATTTTCCAAATGCTCAAAAGTGGGCATTTCACCAAAGGCACCCCAAGATGCCAATAAAAAAATCAGTGCCGCCGAGAAAATCCCGACTCCGAAAAGAATCCAAAACCATTTGATGAAAGGAAGAAAGCTCTGCGACTTCTTCTGCTTAGCTTTTGCCATTGCTTTATTGGGTGCTTTTTTCAATTTCCAAACCTACATCGGTAATGCCCTCCAAAATGAAAAGACCATCTACCTCGCCATTTTTGCGCATAGCATGCGCCACGCTCAATTTATATACGCCAGAATCTGGAAAAACGATGTTTTCCTTAAACCAAAGCTTATTTTCTTTGATGCTGCCCAAACCTTTTCCCAACCATTCCCCGGAGGGTTCCGCCATTTTGTATTCCAGGGTATCCTTTTGGGTCTGCCCATTGGGAAACTCCAGCTCCGTAATTAAAAAGAGGTTGCTGAACGGGTAGGTGTTATCGTTTCTTATAATGATGAACATGTTATGGCCTTGCACCGAATCCAGTTCTGAAAACTCAAAGTTCACCAGCTGATCCATTTGCCATTTGCCATTGGACATGGGTTCAAAATCGGAAAATACCAGATTGCTGTTACACGATACCAAGACTAGGAATAAAACCAAGGCATAGCAAATTTTATTGTGCATTGGAAGAAGATTTTGGTTTGTTTTTTCTTCTTTTTTTGTTGCGTTTCTTTCGCTTGGGTCTATCAAAACGGGTAAGGCTGTCTTGACCCACCACATTTTCAAAAGCCATTTTTTCATCGCTTACATTGTCCTGCGCATATTCTTCCAAGCTGTCTATCTTTTCATTTTTCTTGTTCAGTTCCAAGATTTCCAGTACATGGTCTTTGTCCAGGGCATGCCAGGTGGCCGGGTCATCCCTATAGGAAAACCACAGGGTCTGCTTAAAAATATCGGCTTTTTGGCAGAAGGCCACTCCTTTTTTAGTCTGGAGCTTGCTGTCCTGTGAAGGGAAATCCTTCAGGGCCTCTAGATACATGTCCAGTTCATAGTTGAGGCAGCATTTGAGCTTGCCGCATTGCCCTGCCAATTTTTGGGGATTCAATGCCAATTGTTGGTATCTTGCAGAAGCCGTGCTTACCGACCTAAAATCGGTTAGCCAGGTGGAACAACAAAGTTCGCGACCACAGGATCCAATCCCACCCAAACGTTGGGCTTCTTGGCGGTAACCGATTTGCCTCATCTCAATCCGGATACCAAAGGCTTTGGCCATGTCCTTGATCAGCTGGCGGAAATCCACCCGCTCCTCTGCTGTATAATAAAAAGTTGCTTTGGAGCCGTCGCCTTGGAACTCCACATCACTCAGTTTCATCTCCAACTTTAAGGAAATGGCTATTTCACGTGAACGCTTTTGGATTTCAGCTTCTTTACTCCTGCTCTTTTGCCAAATATCAATATCGCGTTGCGATGCCTTTCTGTAAATTTTAGGGAGGGCCTTGTCGTCTTGATCTACTTTTTTCTTTCGCATTTGTACCTTGACCAATTCGCCTGTCAAAGTCACAATCCCCACATCATGTCCACTCTTGGACTGAGTAGCCACAACATCGCCAATGGACAACGGAATGCTGTCCACATTTCTAAAGAATTCCTTTCTACTGTTCTTGAATCGTACCTCAACGCAATCAAAAGGTTTTTGACCGTTGGGCAGCGACATATTGGAAAGCCAGTCAAAGACTGTAAGCTTGTTACAACCATCTGTGCCGCAAGTACCATTGTTCTTGCAACCCCGCGGTTGTCCATCCTTGCCGGTTGAACAACTGCTACATCCCATATTTAATATCTTGGTTTGGAGTGCTCAAAAACCCCTGTCAGTTCGAGCGCCATGTCTGCCGACAAAGGCAGGCTCGATGTGACATTGAACTAGTTTCAAGGTTTTTTTTGCCCCCCAAATAGGGTTCATAAAAAATCTTGAGGTAAAGATAGCATAAATTGGGCAGTGGAGAAATGGTGCTTCTATGCCATCTGCTATTGGGCTTTGCCAAAAACTTCCTCTTCATGCTTTATTAAATATTCAAAGGAAACATTTACCACCTCATTTAGCTTTATGTTTCTTTTACCTGCTATAAGCGCAAGCTCTCGGTGGCGGTCTGATCCTGTTCGGACATTAAACACCCCTTTAAAAAATTTATTGGGTTCTTTATCCAATTCCTCACAGGTAGTCAAATAATCATTGACGGCATCTTTAAAGGCCTCTCTAAGCTCATCAACGGAAGTTGCCTCAAAGTTTACCAAATCGTTTATGCCCAACACTTTGCCATACAGAACATTGTCTTCGGCACTAAATTCTACGGAGCCTATATAATCTTTGTATTCTAAAAAACTTCCCATACCTATAGATTCAGTTTTTCTAGTACTTGCCTTATAGCATATTGTTTTACAATGTTCCCCGGATGGGGCTTGTGCAAGTTGATGATTTCTTTGTCACCATTGCTAAATTTCATCCGAGATCCTCCTGTTTTTCCTTTCTTTCTAATCTCGTGATATCCAAAATGTGCAAGAATTTTAATCAATTCTTCCCAAGTAAAATCTTTTGGTACACTTTTAAATTTCTCTATTAGTTTATCGATTCTACTCATTGTAAAGGTATAATAAATTTTGTAACTAAAAAATAGTTACAAACACAAATGATTATTGGCAGTCTGAATCCCATGGTTAAAGCTGGCCATTTTCTGCTCGGCTGGCAAAAAATCCGTCAAGCCAAAACCAGCATCCATCAACTCAAACCCAGCATCCGTTAGTTGAGCCTGCTAAGAATAGAAAATAGGAGACATTTTTGGGCCTTTAACTTTTAAACCCAAAAATTATGAAACTGAAAACCCTATTTACAATTATGGTATTGGGCATGATCTTTTTATCATCTTGTGAAAAAGACAAAGTACAGGAAAACCGACCCCCTCAAATAACAGTTTTGGAGTATGACGCCCAAGAAGACAGCTCCCCGGTTGACATAATTACAATCATTCAGGCATCGGATGCTGATGCGGACGCCCTGTCATTTGCCATTGTAACCAATGACAATGACCTTTTTGTTATTTCTGACCGAGGCGAATTAAGAGTTGCAAATGGGCAAAGTTTGGACTATGCCACGGCCACTTCCCACGAAATTGTAATTAGCGTTTTTGACGGTACTGAAACCACTACTGCAACTATAACCATAAATGTGATCAGCGTAAATCAAGCGCCTGAAATTGCGGATCAAGCATTTGAGGTCTATGAAGATTTCTCTGGGACAGACGCCATTGGAGCATTAGACTTTGAAAATCCTGACGGAGACGATCTTACTTTTGAAATCACGGTAAATGACAATGACATGTTTGTAGTTAACAACAACGGAGAATTGTTTTTGGGCGATGGTGCAGGTTTGGACTACGAGACACAAACCACTCATGAAATTACCGTAGAGGTAAGCGATGGTACGGCCATCGACCAAGGAGTAATCACAATTGAAGTACAGAATGTGGTTGACGCCCCTTACCGATTGGAGGAAAGCTCCTTTATCTTCACTTTGGAGACAACCGAGGCCAATGAACCCGTTTCACTAGGTATTGCAGAAGGAGGAGATTACCACTTTATTTTGGATTGGGGAGATGGCACTATTGACGAGGTTACAGGTGATCAAGCACTGCCCCAACACAACTATGCAGTTCCAGATACCTATACCATATCCATTAATACCGAAGGTTTGGACAATGGAGCGTTTTCCCGGATATTATGGCAAAACAACCCCAATGCCACAAAGGTTAAAAGCATTGAACAATGGGGAACTGTTCAATGGGAAGATTTTGCCAATGCATTTAGAGGTTGTTCAAATATGCAATACAATGCAACGGATGCTCCTGATTTATTTAATGTAACTGATTTGACAGGGATGTTCAGTGAAACAAATTCTTTTAACGGAAATTTGAACACCTGGGACGTTAGCAAGATAGAAAAAATGAGGGGTATGTTTGCTGAAGCAATCTCCTTTAACGGAGATATAAGCAGTTGGGATGTACGAAACGTTTGGGATTTTGGTTCAATGTTTTACAAGGCATCTTCTTTCAATGGAAATATTAACGACTGGCAATTGGAAGGTGCCAGTAATATCTCTTGGATGTTTAGAGAAGCCACTTCATTCAACTCCGATATTAGCGGGTGGACTCTTGGTGAGGCAACGTCAACCAGCCACATGTTTTACAATGCAGCAGATTTTGACCAAGACTTAGGCGGGTGGGATATAAGTAGTGTCGAAAACATGACCGGTATGTTGGACCATACAAACCTTTCTCCAGAAAACTTTGAAAACACATTGATTGGATGGGCAGGTTTGGGCGCTGCTTTGCAAAGTAATGTTACCTTAGGGGCTTTTAACCTTGAACTTTGTTTAGATGTAGACGAATCATTGGATGCCGCTGTGGACTTTTTGGTCAATACCAAGCAATGGGACATAAATGGTGATAGTTGTAACCAGTAGGTTGTACTAAACTTTTAGAAGAAATATGCTTAACCCCAGAAAGCCTTGCTTTCTGGGGTTCTTTTTTACATGTCACTTCCCTGATTTCGCCTTGCGAAATCTTCCCTTCTCTAGAAGGGAGTTTGTCCGATTGCTCTGAAACAGCTCCCCTCTTGAGAGGGGTTGGGGGTGTGTTGTAAAAGTTGGTCATATCGAGCTGTCATCCTGAGCCAGTCGAAGGAGCAGTCGAGATGTCTACAAAATCAGCCAATGAATTGGTTCTCGACTGCGCCTGTCTGCCGACAAAGGCAGGCTCGAACTGACATCGTACAGTTGTTCTCAATACCCTCCTATTCGGAGGGCAGGCATTCTTCCAATTATATTGGAATCACTCGTGGTGACCCAGAAAAATTTAAGTGTTCTTTAGGTGCAGATTTCTCGTCACTCGAAACTCGCTCCTCAAAATGATTTAACAATCACTTTTTATACTTCAATACTTCCGAGCGGCCCTTTTTAAAAATCTTGTTGCTGGCATGTTTGCCTTTACGTAAGCGTTTTTGTTCTTCATAAGGTAAAGCATGAACGTCTTGGCATTCAGTTGAGCAACAGTTGTCCATGGCCTTGGCGCAGTCCTCGCATTGGATAAAGAGCAAATGGCAGGCCTCGTTGGCACAGTTTACGTGGGTGTCGCAAGGTTTTCCGCATTGGTGGCAGCTGGAAATGACATCCTCAGAAATGCGCTCACCCCTACGGTGATCAAACACAAAATTCTTGCCCAAGAATTTGTTTTCCAGGCCTTCGGCCTTCACCTGGCGGGTGTACTCAATGATTCCACCCTCTAATTGGAACACATTTTTAAAGCCTTTATGCTTGTAGTAGGCACTAGCTTTTTCACAACGGATTCCCCCCGTGCAGTACATCACCAATTTTTTATCCTCTTTGTGTTCTTTCAAATCTTCTTCAATAATGTCCAAAGAATCCCTAAATGTGTCCACATCCGGAGTAACGGCATTTTTAAAATGGCCTATCTCACTTTCGTAGTGGTTGCGCATATCAACAAGGACGGTGTCGGGGTCTTCAATAAGCTCGTTGAATCTTTCAGCTCCAACATGCACCCCTTTGTCGGTGACGTCAAAAGTGTCATCGTTCAAGCCATCCGCCACAATTTTGTTGCGCACCTTAACTTTGAGTTTTAAGAAGGATTTGTTGTCCTGCTCCACGGCAATGTTCAACCGAACATTCTCCAGAAAGGTAATGCTGTCCAAATGAGTTTTGAAAGTCTCAAAATTCTCCGCGGGAACGGAAAGTTGGGCATTCACCCCTTCGTAGGCTACATAGATTCTGCCCAGAACGTCCATTTCGTTCCAAGCGATAAATAAGTGGTTCCTTAAAATTTCTGGATTTCCAATGTGTGCATATTTATAGAAAGAGATGGTTAACCGATCCTTGCCGGCCTCCTCAATAAGTTGTTCTCTT
The DNA here is from genome assembly GCF_005937185.1 of Flagellimonas algicola. GTDB lineage: Bacteria > Bacteroidota > Bacteroidia > Flavobacteriales > Flavobacteriaceae > Flagellimonas > Flagellimonas algicola. Next base: position 793,414 of record NZ_VCNI01000002.1, read on the forward strand.
TCCTTTGCACTTAATGTATTGTACAGTTGCATGCTATACCAATAGTTAGGATTAAAGAATAGATTGTCTAAAAGTGGGGCAAAGTTATAAAATCCAATCGGCTAAAAAAGAAAAAGGGTTTCTTAAAAAGAAACCCCTCCCAACCGATTAATCCTTTTTCATAGCGCAAAATTTCCCTTTTGCCCAAAGGCAACGAGCCCTAGTTGGGCCCGCTATGATAATACGAGTTAGTATGGAGTAGATACGGTTGTTTAAAAAGGTTGCGTGGGCTTGTTGTTACGTGCCAAAAGAAATGGTATTTTTAGCCTTCCAAATAATTTGATACCATGAGCAACGAGAAAGAAGCAAAGTTAAAAGCCTTAAAACTAACCCTGGATAAACTGGACAAGACCTATGGAAAAGGTGCTGTCATGAAACTGGGGGACAGTGTAGTGGAAGATGTGGATGTAATTCCTTCTGGATCCCTAGGTTTGGACATTGCTTTGGGCGTTGGCGGTTACCCAAGAGGCAGGGTCATCGAGATTTATGGACCTGAATCTTCAGGAAAAACCACCTTGACACTGCACGCTATTGCCGAGGCGCAAAAAAATGGAGGTATTGCCGCTTTTATAGATGCGGAACATGCCTTTGACCGTTTTTATGCCCAAAAATTGGGAGTGGATATTGACAATCTGATCATTTCACAACCCGATCATGGGGAGCAAGCGTTGGAAATTGCGGACAACCTGATTCGTTCTGGCGCTATAGATATTGTTATTGTGGATTCCGTTGCGGCCCTAACCCCAAAAAGTGAGATTGAAGGGGAAATGGGGGACTCCAAAATGGGATTGCACGCCCGATTGATGTCGCAAGCATTGCGAAAGTTGACCTCAACCATCAGCAAGACCAATTGTACGGTGGTATTCATAAACCAGCTTCGTGAAAAAATTGGGGTGATGTTTGGGAATCCCGAAACTACCACTGGGGGTAATGCCCTTAAATTTTATGCTTCGGTGAGGTTGGATATTCGTCGATCTACCCAGATCAAGGATACGGACGGTGGGGTTCAAGGAAACAAGACCCGAGTAAAAGTGGTAAAGAACAAAGTAGCACCGCCCTTTAGGACTGCGGAATTTGATATTATGTACGGAGAAGGTATTTCGAAAATTGGGGAAATCCTAGACCTCGGAGTGGCCTATGAAATTGTGAAGAAAAGTGGTTCCTGGTTCAGTTATGGAGATACCAAATTAGGCCAGGGAAGGGACGCTGTAAAGGCATTGCTTCAAGACAATCCGGAGCTTTCCGAGGAGCTGGAGAGCAAGATCAAGGAAGCCATTTCCTTGGTAAGTGCATAGCACTCCCAGCAAATAACTGGATTTAAGGTTGCAAATCTTACGCAACCCTTATGATTGCTGTTCATCTAGGAATAAAAAAGGAAATTTTTATGATGAGAAAGGCAATAATGCTTATCATGCTTATTGGAACAGCGGGGCTGTTCAATGCCTGTGATTTGGATGACGGTCAAAACTTTCGTTTTACTACCTTGTCCATTGTAGATGCCAACGTCCCCGAATCCTTTGAACTGAATGAAACCTACAGCATTGAGGTCACCTATGTAAGACCTAACGGCTGTACATTTTTTGAAGGATTTGATGTGGCCAGAACGGCTCAAACCGACCGAGAAGTGGTTGTTATTGGTTCTGTTCTGACCGATGATACGGCATGCACACAGGTAATCCAGGAAGTCACTGCTTCATTTGATTTTCAAGTGTTGTATACTGGGGAGTACCATTTTAGGTTTTATACTGGACAGGATGAAAACGATAATTCCGAATTTTTGGAATTTACCATTCCCGTAGTGGAGTAATCATTACATTAAGGGCATCCTTAATCCAAAATTGACCAACATTTGGATATAAACGAGCTGATACATAATTGCAAAAAAGGCAATAGGCAGGCGCAGGCCGAATTGTACCAGAAATATTCCGGTATTCTTTTCGGTATGTGTCTCAAATATTCGCGGAACCGAACGGAAGCCGAGGATAATTTGCACGACAGCTTTATGACCATCTTTAACAAGATCGATCAGTACAAGTTCAATGGGTCATTTGAAGGTTGGATCAAAAGAATCACCGTAAACACGGTGCTTCAGAAATATAGAAAAGAGCAGTACCTGGATGTAGTCTCGGAAAATGTTGGCGAAGAGGTGGAAGTAGATACGGAACAGACAGACATAAGCCTTTCCACCTTACTGGGGTACATTCAGGAACTGCCCAATAAATATAGGTTAACGTTTAACCTGTACGTATTGGATGGCTATAGCCATAAAGAGATCAGTGAGATGTTGGGGACATCCACAGGCACTTCCAAGAGTAATTTGGCGAGGGCCAAAATGATCTTGAGAGAAAAGATAGAAAAGGAAAACATAAACATTGCTTAGATGGGGAAAAAGAATTTAGAGCAATTGTTCAAAGAAAAGTTAGGAGACTTTCAGGAGGTTCCGGATGATGCAGTCTGGAAATCCATTGAAGCCTCTTTGGACAAAAAGAAACAGAAGAAAAGGGTTGTGCCCATTTGGTGGCGGCTTGGGGGAACTGCAGCCGTACTGGCCATCCTGTTGTATGTCATCAATCCATTTGGTGACAGTGACAACAGTGAACCAATTATCATTTCGGAAACGGAAAACAATCAGTTTCCGGATGGGCAAAACAGTTCAGATGACAAGATTAAATCCTCCTCCATTTCAGAGGAAGATGGATTGGTGGGCACTCAAGAAAACAACTCTTTGGAATCCGATCAAAATGCAGTTGTGGAAACCAGTGAGGGAAAATCCAATTCCGTAAGCTCAAATCCAAGTCAATTTGTGAGCGGGCAGGAAGTTGCAGAAAACCCGTCCGAAAAGAACGAGAATCCGACCAATGCGGATCCTTTAAGGGATGATGCGCCAAAAACGGAAGATTATGCCACGGTTGCGGCAACCGAATCCTCAGAAAAAGGCAATGGTGTTGAACAAGAAGTGCAAAATAAGGAGCGTAAAGATGTGTTGAATTTGGCACCTCAACTTGAGCAAGAAGCAATTGCCACCAACGATTCAAATCAGCAGCAGGCTAAAGACAATTTGTTGGAGGATGCAACTCAGGAAGAAGAGGTCGTTGCCCAAAACCAAAAGGATGATGATGTTGATGAAGGTCAATCCATTTTTGATGCCATTGCCGAGCAAGAGAAAGATGACGTGGCACAGAATTCAGGAAATAAGTGGTCTGTTGGCCCGTCCATAGCGCCGGTTTACTTTAGTGCCTCCGGAGAAGGTTCGCCTGTGCATTCCTCCTTTGCTTCCAATTCCAAATCCGGTAACGTGGATTTAAGCTATGGGGTTACCGTTGCTTATGAAGTAGGTAAAAAATTAAAGGTGCGTACAGGAGTACATCGTGTCAATTTTGGCTACGACACCAATGATGTGGTATTTTCCTCTTCATTGGATGGTTCCTCCGTCAATCTTATTGATAATATTGACTATGCCAGACAATCCGAGAACATTGTTGTGGAAAGTAGGGACAAGGGCGCCCTTAGTCTGGATAAGGAAGAAGTTAACTTTAGTTCCAGTGCGGTTTTGGATGGAAAGATGATCCAAAATTTGGGTTATTTGGAAATTCCGCTGGAACTGAACTATAGTCTTATAGATAAAAAGTTTGGAGTAGACCTGATTGGTGGTGTAAGTTCCCTTTTCTTAGTGGACAACTCCGTATTGTTGGAGTCCGAAGGTTTGGTTACCGAAGTGGGTGAAGCCAACAATGCCAACTCCATGAATTTTAGTACCAACGTTGGGCTTGGGTTCAATTATAAGTTTTCACCTAAAGTGCAATTGAATCTGGAACCGGTATTCAAATATCAATTGAATACTTTTTCCGATACTTCTGGCTCCTTCAGACCTTTCTCTGTTGGGGTATACAGTGGTTTCAGCTTCAAGTTTTAAAAACAGGGGCCACCTATTATTTCCTGTTGGGCTGAACCGCACAAAGACGTTGGTTAGGTTGATTGTCCCTTTAGACAATCATGAAGCACCCTGCATTCCTGTGGGGTGTTTTTTTACGGTGCTATTTGAGGCGCGTCAGATTTTTCCGTTCAACTTGATTGTAAAATGTGTCGCTGTAACAAAAATTCCTTAATTTAATCCGCCTTCAAAGTCCCTTATACTTGAAAACTAACCAATTTGAGGATATTCTAATCTATTTTTCCAAATCGCTTTTGGGAAAGGAAAATGAGGATGAGATTTTGTGGGATCTTGCCAAAAACTGCATTGCCAAGCTGGGGTTTGTGGATTGTGTGGTCTATTTGATAGATGAGGACCAAATGCTGCTGGTGCAAAAGGCAGCCTACGGCCCTAAAAATCCTAAGGACCATAATCTGTACAACCCAGTTGAGATAGGTTTGGGACAAGGCATTACCGGTTCGGTAGCCAGCTCAGGTAAGGCAGAAATAGTTTCGGACACTTCCAAGGACTCGCGCTATATTGTGGATGATGACCAGCGACTATCCGAAATCTGTGTGCCTATTTCCAATGAAGACATTGTCTATGGGGTAATTGATTGTGAGCATCCCAAGCAAGGGTTTTTTACCGAACACCACCTAAAAATGTTATCGGCAGTAGCTTCCATTTGCGCTATCAAAATCAAAAGTGTTCGGGCCAACAAAGCGTTACGGGAAAAACAGGAAAGTCTGCTTCAAATCAAGGAAGAAATGATGGAGCTTAAGCTCAAGGCTTTGAACTCCCAACTTAATCCCCATTTTGTGTTTAACGCGCTCAATGCCATTCAATATTACGTGACTTCCGAAGACAAAAAATCCGCTTTGGAGTATTTGTCCACCTTTAGCAAGCTTATCCGACATAACCTAAAACATTTGGGTGCTGAAGTAGTAGAGCTGAAGGAAGAAATCAAAATGCTGGGGTGGTACCTAAAACTTCAAAAGTTGCGATATGATGACCAATTTGAATTTACCCTGGATGTAGGGAACCCTGTGGGGCAATGGGATGCTATGGTGCCTGCAACACTTATCCAAACCTTGTTGGAAAACACCATCGAAAACCTGATGTCTAGTAACCGAAGCAAAATTCATCTGAACATCGTCTTTAAACTTTCAAAAGATCAGGTTTTATTTGAAATCCAGCATGAGCACAACGAGATGAATTCCTTGTTGGAGCCCACTTCCCAAAATCAGGAGCACAATGAGCAACTTTTGGATCAAATACGACTATTAAATACCCATAAAGGGTATCAGATAAGTAAGGAGGACTATCTGGATTCGGAAACTAACAAGAATACGGTTGTACTGACCATGCCCAATTTACCTGCTCCAAACCATTAACACATTCCTGATTTTGAACACTTCCCTAATTTCAACAAGTTGAAATTTTCCCTTCTCAAGAAGGGAGATAGTTCCCCTCTTGAGAGGGGCTAGGGGTGTGTTAAAAATGTCCGCGTCACATCGAGCTGTCATCCTGAGCGCCGAGTCTACCGATAAAGGCAAGCTCGAACTGCCAATCCCAAAAAATTCCCCTCTTGAGAGGTGCTAGGGGTGTGTAAGTTTTCAGTTTCACCTATGAACACAACCCTGATTTCGCTTCCCGAAATCTTTCCCTTCTCAAGAAGGGAACTTAACGGAATACTCAAAATAAACTCCTCTCTGGAGAGGGATTAGGGGTGTAAAAAATGGCTAGAAGAAAAATAATTCCCTATAACCCAAAACTTAAAGAACTGGCGCGTCAGCTCCGGAACAGTTCCACCAAGGCTGAAATTATCCTATGGCAAAAACTAAAAAGTAAACAACTGTATGGTTATGATTTCCATCGCCAAAAACCTATAGATAACTATATTCTTGATTTCTTTTGCCATGAACTCATGCTTGGTATTGAAGTGGACGGTTATTCCCATCAATTGGTAGAGGTGTTCAAAAAAGACAAGGTCAAGGAATCTGTTATGTTAAAGCTGGGAATAAGCCTATTACGCTTTTCAGATGAACAGGTTTTGAAGGATATGGACAATGTACTCCGTGCAATTGAGGATTATATTCACAATCATGAAAAAACACATCCCTGATTTTGGACACATCCCTAATTTCAACAAGTTGAAATTTTCCCTTCTCAAGAAGGGAGCTTCACCAATTACAGAAAAACAAATTCCCCTCTTGAGAGGGGCTAGGGGTGTGTTAAACCAGCTCATTTAATATCACCTCCCTCACCTCTTCCCGTAAAGTAGATTTATCATCCTCGGCCAAAAATCCTGTCTCAAAAAAGGGATGTGCTTTGGCCCTGACCCGCCCTGGGCCTCCACTAAAAAAAGTAAAGGAAAAACGCTTTTTATTGTCGTAAAACGTAATGGGCACCACAGGAATCTTATGGGCTATGGCCATTTTAAACGCCCCATCCTTAAAGGCGTCCAAAACAATATGTTCCTCTGGCACACCCCCTTCGGGAAAAATGCAAATGCTCAGCCCTTGATCCAATCTTCGCTGCGCCCTAAGATATACCCCGGTTCTGCTTCTAATACTGTCACGATCTACCATAATGCAAACGCGTTTGTAGAAAAAACCGAATACGGGAATCTTCACCAACTCCTTTTTGCCCACAAAAACAAAGGGGTTTTTGCTTACCACCAACATGAGCATAATATCCAGCATACTGGTGTGGTTGGAAACCAACATATAGCTTTTTCCTTTTTCCATTTGTTGTTCCCTTTCAATTTTTGGGAAACAGCCCATGCCATACAAAATGGGTCTGGCCCATAAGTTTCTGGCCAACCAAAAGAACTGTGGATAGGTCTTTTCGGAAAAGACGGTCAGGAGTAAAAATGGGAAAAAGAGAAAGATGGGAAGGGCAACCAACACGTAAAACCAAATTCGGTAGAGGACATGCCCAATGTTCTTGAAAAATTGAACCATATTTCAAAAGTAGAATTTTTGAATATCTTTAAGGAAACAACCTTAAAAACTTGATTATGGGAATTTTGTATGCCATTTTAGTTGGAGCGGCTGCCGGTTGGCTGGCCGGAAAAATCATAAAAGGCGGCGGTTTTGGTGCTTTGATCAACATTATCTTGGGTATTGTTGGTGGTGCCGTGGGGAACTGGCTCTTTGGCACCTTGGGTGTTCAGATTGGCACAGGTCTTATTGGCGACTTGATTACTGGAGTTATTGGTGCTGTGGTGATCCTTTTTGTAGCTGGCCTCTTCAAAAAATAACATTTTACCCTCTTTTTCGGTAAGCGGTCTATCCTTGCTTTTTTTATCGCATGCGGATTGTTACTTTTACGGCCAAAATTAAGGCATGGCCAGAATCTTAACGGGAATCCAAAGTACGGGCGTTCCGCATTTGGGAAACATATTGGGGGCTATTGTTCCTGCCATTCAAATGGCACAAGACCCCAAAAACGAGTCGTTTCTTTTTATTGCGGATATGCATTCCCTTACCCAAATAAAAAATGGGGAGGAATTGCGAAACAACACCTATGCCACTGCAGCAACCTGGTTGGCCTTTGGTCTGGACATTGAAAAAACTGTTTTCTACAGACAAAGTGATGTTCCCCAAGTAACGGAACTGGCCTGGTACTTAAGCTGTTTCTTTCCGTACCAACGGCTTACTTTGGCACATTCGTTTAAGGATAAAGCAGATCGGTTGGAGGATGTTAACGGTGGATTGTTTTCTTATCCCATGTTAATGGCTGCTGATATTTTGCTTTATGATGCGCATATTGTTCCCGTGGGAAAAGATCAATTGCAGCATTTGGAAATGACCCGTGATGTGGCTTCTAGGTTCCATCATCAGTTTGGGGAAACTTTTGTTTTACCAGATGCCAAGGTTCAGGAAGAGACCATGTACATTCCAGGAACGGACGGCGAGAAAATGAGCAAGAGCAAGGGAAACCTTATCAATCTGTTTCAACCCGATAAAAAACTGCGTAAGCAAATCATGGGAATTTTAACGGACAGTACTCCCATGGAGGATCCCAAAGATCCAACCACCGATAATGTATTTGCCCTATATAAAATCTTAGCGCAACCAGACCAGATAGAGGTGATGAGCGCCAATTATTTGGCAGGAAACTACGGTTATGGCCACGCCAAACAAGCCCTCTTTGAGGTCATCATGGAACGGTTTGCCGAGCCACGGGAAAAGTTTGAATACTACATGAATAACTTGAAAGAGGTGGATGAGGCTTTGGCCATTGGGGCTGAAAAAGCCAAAAAAGTGGCAGATGGGGTGCTTGCACGCGTTCGTGAGAAAATTGGGTATTAAAACTGCATTTAAGGTCATTCTGAACCCGAGCACGGCGAGGGTGAAGAATCGTACTAAACCCAGTAATTGCCCAGAGATACTTTGCTTTGCTCAGTATGACTGACAGGAATAGCCATAGACACTAACCTTATTTCGTTACAACCATAAAGTTTCAGAGGAACAAGTGCTCCATAAACTCCATTTCAGGATTCATACTCTTAATCAATTTCAACTTTTTCACCCTAAGCCAACCTTTGATTTCTTTTTCTCTTGCTATGGCATCAATAATCCGAGAGAACTGCTCATAATAGAGCAGATGTCTACAATTGTATCTCGCTGCAAATGTTCGCTTTCTCAATATTATATTTTCGTGATGTTCAGACAATCTTCGCGTCAAACTGTTGGTTACTCCAGTGTATAGAACGGTTTTGTTCTTGTTGGTTAAGATGTAAATATAATAGGTCCGAAAGTGGCTGTTAATAATAATTGTTAGACTCTTCGCTTCGCTCAGAATGACATTTTAGATGGCCTCAAAAAGTTTACCCGGCAAGGCACGAACCAAGCCTTTCATTTCCATAGACAAAAGTGTGGACGAAACTTTAAAAATGGGTAATCGGCATTCCACTGCTACCAAGTCCAGCAGCTGTTTCCCATTGGATTGTAGATAAGAGTAAATGGATTTTTCGGTTTCATCCAACTGTACAAAAAGTTGTTTTTGGATGGGCGTTTTGGCATCCTCGGCTTCCAGTTCCCAGCCTAAGTGGTAAACTAGTTCTGCGGCGGAAGTAAGAATGTGGGCCTGCTGTCGTTTAATAAGATTATTGCACCCTGTGCTATACTTGTCTGAAAACCGTCCTGGTACCGCAAAAACTTCTCGATTGTATCCATTGGCCAAATCGGCAGTAACCAAGCTGCCTCCCTTTTCTGCTGATTCCACTACTAGGGTCGCTTCACTAATACCCGCAATAATCCTATTTCGTTTTAAGAAGTTCTCACGATCGGGATTGCTCGTACTCCAAAACTCGGTAAGGAACCCACCATTTTCCTTAACCTTGGAAACAAATTTTTTGTGAGCCTTCGGATATATTTGATTCAACCCGTGAGCCAAACAACCAATGGTCTGCAAACCATGTTCCATTGCCAATTTTTGAATAGTGATATCCACCCCATAAGCAAAACCACTAACAATGATTGGATGCAAAGGAGCAATTTCTTCAACAAAGGCCTCGCAGAACGCACTGCCATAATTGGTAATGTTTCTGGTGCCAACAACGCTGATTATTTTCTTGTTTTTTAAATCGATGTTGCCTCGATGAAAAAGCAATAGTGGTCCATCTGCACAGTGCTTTAAATAATCAGGATAGGTTTTGTCCATAAAATAGGAATAGTCCAACTTTTCCTGGGAAACAAATTCAAACTCACTTTCAGCTTCATGGGCATAATTAGGGTCGTGAAGTCCCTTAAGGGTCATTTTTCCAATACCCTCAATCTTTAATAAGTGTTGCGCCTTATCTTGAAAAACTGCTGTTGGACTACCGCAGTGAGTAATCAGTTTTTTGGCGGTCAAATCCCCAATATTAGGAACCGCCTGCAGCCGAAGGGCCGCAAGAAATTCATCCTCAGTCATTTATTAAGTAGGTTAAGTTGTTCACAAAGTACAGATTTTCAAATGTTAATAAAAAGTTATCTGGCATATTTTGTCCTCAGGGTTTTTTTGCAATATTTGTGTCGATGCGTATCGACTCGTACATAGAAGATTTGTTGTACAACTACAATTGCGTGGTGGTTCCTGAATTTGGTGCCTTTTTGGCACATGGAAAATCTGCAGCCTTGGATTTGTCCACCAATACCTTGCTTCCACCCACCAAGTCCGTGTCCTTTAATGCACAGTTAAGCAAAAATGACGGACTTTTGGTCTCCCATATTGCTGAGGTAAAAGGTCTGGCCTATGACGAGATACTCTCTGAAGTGGAAGCCGTTGCCGGGGATTGGAAGAAGAGATTGAACCAAGGGGATAGCATCGAGCTTTTTGAGGTTGGTAAACTCTGGCTCAATAACGCGCAAAAAGTGCAATTTCAACCTGAGAACAAAAACAACTTTCTAACCTCATCTTTTGGATTATCTGCATTTGCGGCTACTCCAATACAAAGGGAATCCCTTAAGGAAGAAGTGGAGGAACTCGAAGAACGAATTCCATTTATTATCACCCCGGAAAAAAGAGAACAATCTTCTTTTAGACCATGGTTAAAATATGCGGCCATCCTGCTATTGGCAGTTTCAATAGGAACTACATCCTTTAGAACCTACAATCAATTACAGGAAAACCAGCTTGTTACCCAGGAGAATGCAAGGAAACAGGTGGAACAGCATATCCAAGAGGCCACATTTTTTGATAGTGCGCCCTTTGAACTTCCGGCTTTGAATATTGAGGTAACCAAAAAGCAGTTGGGCAAACACCACGTCATTGCCGGGGCCTTCCGTATTGAGCAAAATGCCGAAAAGAAGGTGGCTCAGCTAAAAGAGCAGGGTTATAATGCTTTTTATTTGGGTGCCAATCGCTTTGGACTCCACCAAGTAGCCTATGACAGTTTCGAGGATCCCAAGGTAGCCCTCGTCTATCTTAAAAAGATCAAAAGAACGGAATCTCCGGATGCTTGGTTATTATCTGAGCGATAATCCCCTTCTCTTTTCTTTAATACCCTAATTCTCTTCAATATCTTTGCGCAAAATTTTAGGTATGCGCCCAAAAAAGCCCAGTGAATCAAGAACGGTTATGACCGATATGGTTTTGCCCAGTGAAACCAATCCTTTAAACAATCTATTTGGTGGCGAACTTTTAGCCCGTATGGATCGGGCTGCCAGTATAGCTGCCAGAAGACATAGCCGTAGAATCACGGTTACAGCATCTGTAAACCATGTGGCTTTTAACCGCTCCGTACCACTTGGAAGCGTTGTTACCGTAGAGGCCGCAGTCTCCAGGGCCTTTAAAACCTCTATGGAAATCTATATTGATGTATGGATGGAAGATCGTTTTACAGGGGAACGCGCCAAAGCCAATGAAGCTATCTACACCTTTGTTGCTGTGGATGAAACCGGAATACCTACAGAAGTTCCGCCCTTGGAACCTGAAACCGATCAGGAAAAAGAACGGTTTGCCGCAGCCTTGCGAAGAAAGCAGTTGAGTTTAGTGCTTGCTGGCAAAATGAAACCTTCCGATGCAACGGAATTGAAGGCTTTATTCACTTCGTAATCCTCAAAAATCAAAATTATCCGGGTCTGGACCAAATCGCTGGCCACGATCAAGATCGTCCAATACTTGAACATCTTCTACGCTCAGTTCAAAGTCAAAAAGGTCTGCATTCGAAACAATGCGTTCTGGTTTGGAAGACTTTGGGATGGTAACCACCCCTTTTTGCAAGTCCCATCGCAGTACAATCTGGGCCACTGTTTTCCCATATTTTTCCGCCATGGACTTTAAAACGGGTAGGTCAAAAATATTCCCTTGCATCATTGGAGACCAGGCCTCGTATTGAATGCCTTTATTCTTGCAAAAATTGACAAGGTCTTGCTGCACCAGATAGGGATGAAATTCCATTTGATTTACCATGGGGACTATCTCAGCATCTGTCAATACATCTTCAAGGTGATGCTGCATAAAATTACTGACCCCTATGGCTCGCACTCTCTTTTCCCTATAAATCCGCTCCATGGCTTTCCAGGTTTCCTTGGACAGCTTGCCTTTGGGCCAATGAATCAGATAAAGATCCAGATAGTCCAATCCAAGCCGTTCCAAACTGGCATCAAAAGCCTTTAATGTGGAATCGTATCCTTGATCGGAATTCCAAACCTTGCTCACCACAAATACATCCTTTCTAGCTACATCACTTTCCTTGATACCAAGGCCAACGCCTACCTCATTGTTGTAAATTGAAGCCGTGTCCACATGTCTATATCCGTGGTTTAGGGCAACTTTAACAGCATTGGACACTTCTTTCCCATCCTTGGAAAGGTATACGCCCAAACCAAAATAGGGCATCTGGACCCCATTGTGTAATTCAAAAGATCCTTGTAAATCGGTAATTTTTCCCATGTTATAGTTGATATATCCAGTCTTCTGGATTTAATCGATTTGTATCTTGATAAAGATAGAACTTAAGTTTGGTTGTCCCGTCAAACCGATTGGTATAAACGTCTCCGAGAACGTCCTTGGCCGTAACTTTGTCCCCCTTTTTAACGTAAAGATTCGTTAGGTTGTAGTAGGTGCTGATGTAATTTCCATGCTTAATGGAAACGCCTCTTCCACCGCCAGGAACAGAAAGAATGGCAATAACTTCCCCTTCAAAAATGGCCCGTGCCTTGCTTCCCTTATCTGTTGCAATTGTAACCCCATTGTTCCGATGTTTTATTCCAGGGTAAAAGCGATCGGCGTAAACTCCATACCCTTGGCTTTTAATTCCTTTTTCCACCGGCCAAATCAACTTTCCTTTATTGGCCGAGAAATTTGTCGCCACCAATTTGGCTTCAGGGGTCAATACAAATTTGGTTCTTGAGCTTGAAGAGCCTGCCTTACGGTTGGTGCTAACAATCGCGCTTTTAATAAGTTGCTCAATCTCCCGGTCTATCTTACGTGCCTCTCGCTGTTTCTTCTGAATGGCCGCTGTATACTTGCTCTCATTTTGACGAATGCTCTGTAACAGGTCCTTTTGCGTTTGAATTTCATCAAACAGACTTGCCTTTACTCTTTTGTTTTCCGCTAGCAATTGCTCCTTGGACTTTCTTTGCTGAACCAATTCTTGGTTCAACCGAGCCAATTGGTCTGTTTTTTTCTGAATATCCTCCCCCTGTTTCTTTCTATGCTTTGCATATTGCTCCATATATTGGAGCCGTTTAAAAGCCTGAAAAAAGTTGTCGGCGGACAACAGGAACATTAAACGATTATTCTGCGCTTTGTTTTGATAGGTTTTGCGGATCAATTGCGCATAATCTTCCTTTAAGATTTTTAAATCTTCCCGAAGCTTACTGATGCTTCTGATGTTCACATTGATTTGTCTGTTGAGTAAGTTGGACTGCTGGTTGGTTACACGAATCAACTCCTGGCGGACATTGATTCGATTATCCAGTGCCTCCATTTGATCCAGTACATTGCCTTTTTCCTTCTTTTCGGCAAAAAGCAATCTGTTAATTTCCTTTATTTCTGTTTGCAGTCGCTCCCTTTTGGCTTCCAATGCTTTCTGTTCGCTCGTCTGAGCCGACACTGAACCAATACATACCAAGGTAAAAAGCAATAAGTAAAGACAATATGGTAGCTTATTGAACATATTACTTTAATATAATTTCGTCAAACCCTTTTGGAATTTTATAGGGAAAATTCAAGGGTCTGTTCAATTCAAGGCTTCTAAAACTAAGGTCAATTTTTGTGTTCTCATTCTTTTCCAATGCAACAATATGAATTTCATTGGGCAGCACACTTCCCGATATATCCTGATAGGTATATTCAGCAGTAAGCAATCTATTGCTTTCCAGCTGTGCTATTTCCTGGGAATGAATTTTAAAATTTCCAGGTTCCAATTGGAACAGGATCTTAAACAATTCCCGGGCCTTCTTAGGTTTTAACTGATAATTGCTCCCATTTATTGTGGACGTATATTTTTCATCCCTCATGTCTAAAACCGCTGTACCCAAAAGCAGGTTCTGTACTTTGGTAAAGTCCAATTCTGTCCCCAACAAATCACTTAGGTAGCTAAAGTCTCCGTCAAAATATTCATTCTGCAGTTTGTTATAGAAAGATACCCGCTCTGGGGTAATACGAGCCTTAACCATGCCTAAAGGAGCGCTAATCCATATCACCTCATCTTTTTCCATTCGAAGACTCACCGTGACCCCCTGGGCGTCCTCACCATCTGAATAATCAATTTTGACCCTCCCGCTCAGGGTTTTAAACTCAAGCTGGTTGGCATAATGGTTTTCGATGATCCGTTTGGTAGACAAACGGGAATCCACTTCACCCCCAGTTATGCTCTTTGCGGATTTACAAGCAGTAAAGCCCATCATCAAAATCAATGCAATTGCGGTAAAAAGGCGATTTGTTCTAAACTGAATGCCCATCATTACAATCCGGGTTTTATTTTATTAAGATATTCTGTTGCCTTGGACGAATTTCCAATTTTGGTGTACGCCACGGAAAGTTCCTTATATATTTTATTGGCGAGTGCATCATCGTCAAATAAAAAATCCAAGGCTCCTTCCAACACCTCAATGGCTTTTGCCGTGTCCGATTTTCCATTGAGAGCAGCTCCATAGGCGTAGTGAAAAAACGCCTGAAGGGGATACGCTTCCAGTGCCTCCTCGGCCAATTTTTCCAATGCTCCAAAATCCGATGTCCCTAAAAGTTCTTCCATTTTAGCGATATTCTGGGCTAACAGGTCATCTTCTTTAGGGGCATTCTCCTTTGCCGGCTCCACCCGAGAACTGTTCTTCTTGTTCAAGGAATCCTGGATTTTCAATGCAAGCTCATGAGCAAATTTGGTGTCGCCCATTTCTCTTAAAACCTTTTGGGCCTTTTCATATTTAGCCTTTTTGAAATAAATCAAGGCAAGGTTCTCCTTTAGCTTCGAATTTTCCAACGGCAAACGCTCTTTCAAGGATTCCAAAGAACTCCCTTGCGCTTCCACAATGTTGACGAGGTTTTCCAAATACCAAAAATCCCCTGATTTGGCCTTGAGAGTTTCAATGGCATATTCTTGGGCTTGGATATACTGCTTGTCCAAAAAGTATGTTTTGGCCAATTGGTAGTCAATTACATCACTTGAAACATCCAACTGTTTACATTCCAAAAAGAGGTTGATTGCCTTGTCATAATTTTGGATGCTCTTCTGCATTACGGCCTCAAAAAAAGTCTCCTGAAATTCGTCGGTATATTCCTCAAGATAGACTTCGGCACTCTCTTCCTCTTGGGCATAGCATGTATACCCCGTTCCAAGAAACAGGGCCAATACAACCCAAAAATTGAAATGCTTTTTCATCCGTCCATCACTTATATCTGCCTGCTATTTACACCAGCACGGAATAGTCCCCAATGCTTATTGATTCGAAGTTGCCGTCAAAAACCACATTGTTGCCAATCATGGCATTATCCAGATTGGCATTTGAAATCTTGCTATTGCTTTGGATCAAACTGTTTTTTATGGTGGAATTCTCCACCAAAGTGTCCGCCCCTATTGAAACATATGGGCCAACGGTCGTGTCTTTTAGCATCACATTTTCCCCAATGAAACAAGGCTCAATAATGTTAGCATTTTCCTGTTTTACTGATTCAGCAATCAAACTTTCACCATCCTTTTCCAAAAAGCCCAACATGCGTTGATTGGTTTCCACAGTTACATTTTTATTGCCACAGTCCATCCATTCATCAACCTTTCCGGGCACAAACTTCATGCCCTTCTCCATCATCCGCTTGATTCCGTCATTGATTTGATATTCTCCGCCATGTACTATGTTATTGTCAAGCACGTATTGAAGCTCATTTTTCAAGACACCGACATCTTTGAAATAGTAGATGCCAATAACAGCTAAATCAGAAACAAATTCCTTTGGCTTTTCCACCAGCTCAACAATCTCTTTGTCATCATTCAGGTTGACCACCCCAAATGCTTCTGGGCGTTCTACCTGTTTTACCCATATTACGCTATCAGCGGACTTGTCCAAATCGAAATCTGCACGAATCAGGGTGTCTGCATAAGCAATTACTGCAGGGCCGCTAAGGGATTCCTTCGCACTCATAATGGCGTGTCCGGTGCCAAGCGGTTCATCCTGTCTGTAAATGGATCCTTTTGCTCCCAATTCTTCGGCCAGGTTCATTAGGCTTTCAACCACATCATCACCAAAGAATGCGGGATCTCCCAGAATGAAGGCTACTTCTTCAATTTGTTCGCCTAGGACCTTTGCAATATCCGTCACCAAGCGATGTACAATAGGTTTTCCCGCTACCGGTATCAGTGGTTTAGGAATGGTTAATGTATGTGGTCTTAAGCGAGATCCCCGTCCCGCCATAGGCACTATAATTTTCATGCTTATCAGTATATAACGTAGTTAGTGTTTTCTTTTATTGTCTTCCGGTACTCCCAAATCCTCCAGCTCCTCTATCTGTACTGGAAAGTTCCTCTACCTGGATCCATTCGGCTTGTTCATGTTTGGCAATAACCATTTGGGCCACTCGCTCACCATTTTCAATGGTAAAATCCTCTGCGGACAAGTTGGCCAAAATAACCCCGACCTCCCCCCTGTAGTCGGCATCGACTGTGCCTGGGGCATTCAACACCGTGATTCCTTTTTTGGCTGCCAGTCCACTACGAGGCCTCACCTGTGCTTCATAGCCAACCGGCAGTTCTATATAAAGACCCGTTGGTATTATGGTCCTTTCCAAGGATTTTAAGGTGATGGGTTGGTCAATATTTGCCCTTAGGTCCATTCCAGCCGAAGCGATAGTCTCATAATGGGGCAATGGGTGGTTTGATTTATTGATGATCTTAACTTTCACGCTGCAAAAATATGGTCTTTAACTTATCCCCTTCCAATTTATAAACTAACATCAAAAATACTAAAAGTAACAGGCCTCCAGCTATTAAATTTCGGTTAAAAACATAGAATGCAAGGGCAGAAAAAATCAAGGAAACGGACATATAGAAAACGATTTTCCTCATGTTATATGGAACGGGGTAATATTTTCTCCCAAAGTAATAAGACATGAGCATCATGCTTCCGTAGGCTGCTAGTGTTGCCAGCGCGGAAGCCATATATCCTATTTTATCAATAAAGGCCAAATTAACGATCAAGGTAATCAAAGCGCCAATAGAGGAAATGTAAGCGCCAAACTTGGTCTGGTCCGTAACTTTATACCATACGGATAAGTTGTGATAGATGCCCAAGCAAAAGCTCGCCAACAGTATTATGGGAACCACGCTCAAAGCTTCCCAATAGGTTGAATTTCGAATCAACAGTTTCCCCAAAGGCTCCACAAACACAATCACCGTGAGCAATATCAGGCTTCCTAGAATGACAAAGTAATTGGTAATCTGTGCATACGTTTTTTGGGGTTTCTCAGAATTTGCATGACTAAAAAAGAAAGGTTCCACCCCCATTCTAAATGCGGTTCCAAAAAGAGTCATGAAAAGGGCCAATTTATAACAGGCGCCGTATTTGCCCACCTCGGCCTCGGCCACATCAGGATGTAAAAGTTCGGTCAAAAGAATTTTGTCAAATACCTCATTGATGGTAAAAGCAACTCCCGCCACCATCACGGGACCTGCATATTTGAGCATGCCTTTCCAGATTGAAAAATCGAAGCTGTAGGACGTCTTAAAATATGTGGGCAACAACAAGAGCAATGTAATTCCACTTGCAATAATATTGGAAATGAAGATATACTGGATTTCCCATCCCTCATGGTAAATTCCCGCCAAAAACCCTTCTGGATGTTGCTGGGCGAGTCCCGGGAGAATTAAAAGGAAAAACACATTGAATCCTAAATTGATTGCCACGTTGATGGTCTTGAGCATGGCATACTTCATAGGTTTTTCATTAGCTCTCAACAAAGCAAAAGGGATGATTACCAAGGCATCCAGCACCAAAATGTAAGTGGTAAACTTGATGTAATCGATATTGATATTGGTGACGTTGGCCAAGCTTTCCTTGACGCCCAAAGCCAAAATCAAAAACAGTAGCGAGGAACATAAAAGGGAAATCAATGAAGTGGAAATCACCGATTTTTTATCTTCATTCTTATGGTAAAATCGGAAAAAAGCAGTTTCCATTCCATAAGCCAAAAAAACATTGAATATCGCTATCCAAGCGTAGATGTTGATATATTGACCATATCCAGCAGCATTTTCAAAAACTGAAGTGTACAAGGGTAGCAAGAAGAAGGAAAGTACCCTGGGCAAAACGGTGGCCAGGCCATAGATAAAAGTCTGTTTAAAAAGCCGCTTAAGTGGGTTCAATAGAAACTCCTTGTTATAATACCATTCCTTTGAAGAGTACAAGTTACGCAAAACGTTTTGGTTATAGCTTTAGCGGAACAATTTGTACCTTTTTGACTTGTATAAATAAATCAACCCAATGCAAGCCATTTCAAAAACATTTTCCCTCATCTTTTCAACCCTCTTTTTAATCTCTTGTGCTGAAAAGAAAAAAGAAGTCCAAACCGAAAATCAAACAAGACCCAACATCCTGTTCATCATGTCAGATGACCATGCCTATCAGGCCATAAGTGCCTATAGTGACCATCTGATCCAAACTCCCAATATTGACCGAATAGGAAAGGAAGGAATTGTTTTTACCAATGCTTGTGTTACCAATTCTATATGCGCGCCATCCAGGGCCACCATTTTAACGGGAAAACACACCCATATCAATGGTAAAGTGGATAATTTGATGCCCTTTGACACCACTCAAGTGACTTTTCCCCAATTGTTCCAAAAGGCCGGCTATCAAACCGCCATGTTTGGGAAACTCCATTTTGGAAATAACCCCAAAGGAGTTGATGATTTCATGATTCTTCCAGGTCAAGGACAGTATATTAATCCCGATTTTATCACTCAAAATGGAGATACAACCATAACAGGTTACGCCACGCATATCACCACCGATATCACCCTTAACTGGTTGGACAAAAAACGAGATCCCAACAAGCCTTTCATGCTGATGTATTTGCACAAAGCTCCCCATAGACCTTGGTGGCCAACGCCTGAAAAGTTCAAGGAATACTATGGCAAGGAGTTTCCGATTCCTGAAACACTTTTTGATGATTATAGCAATAGAGGTTCAGCTGCCAAAACAGCAGAAATGAACCTGCTCACCCATATGAAGTACGTGTATGACACCAAGGTTTGGCCAGAGACCATTGCAAACATGGGCACCGTGACTCCAGAGGTGCCTGATTTGGTCAACGCCTTTAACAATCAGTACAATCGTGCCACCGAGGAGCAGAAAGCCCAACTCAAACCTTTTTTGGATGCGATAAGCAAAGATTTTGAAGAGAACTGGCCCTCTAAGACGGATAAAGAGAAAATGATTTGGAAATACCAGCGCTATATGCAGGATTATCTGGCCTGTATTTCTTCTGTGGATGACAATGTGGGACGTGTGTTGGATTATTTGGACGAGAATCAGCTAGCGGAGAATACGTTGGTAGTCTACACCTCTGACCAGGGGTTTTATTTAGGGGAGCACGGCTGGTTTGACAAACGTTTTATTTATGACGAATCCTTCAAAACACCTTTGCTGATTCGTTGGCCAAACAAAATAAAGGCCGGAATAACCAATGAGGAAATGGTACAAAATCTGGATTTTGCCCAAACCTTTTTGGAGGCTGCACAAATTGAAATTCCGGATGATATGCAAGGGGAAAGTTTGATGCCCCTCTTGACATCGAACGAGGAGAAATGGACGCGGGATGCCGTGTATTACCACTACTATGAATATCCTGCAGAACATCAAGTGATGCGGCACTACGGAATTGTTACCGTTGATTACAAACTAGCCCACTTTTATTATGATGTGGACGAATGGGAGCTCTATGACCGCAAAAAAGATCCACGGGAAATGAACAATGTATATGCAGATCCTGCTTATGCGGAAGTGGTGCGTGAACTAAAGATAAAGCTGGAGAAACTTCGCGTTCAGTATAAAGATTCTGATGAGCTCAATCAACACTATATTGATTTGCACGAATCCAGAATGGCTAAAACCCATTAGCCCGTTAACATGATAAAATAAAAAAGGCCGCTTCAATGAAGCGGCCTTTTCCATTAGTATTATTTAGCCTTAATTGTTCAAAGCTTCAGCACTTAATCTATTTGGCTTCTCTTTGTTCCGCCTAATTGTTTAGTGCTTCCGCACCACCAACAATTTCCAAGATTTCGTTGGTAATTGCAGCCTGTCTTGCTTTGTTATAGGTCAATTTTAACTGATCTCTAAGCTCTGTGGCATTATCAGTTGCTTTGTGCATTGCTGTCATACGGGCACCATGCTCACTTGCAAAGGAATCACGAACCGCTTTGAACAATTGGGTTTTCAAAGATTTCGGAATCAGTTGCTCAACGATTTCAGGTTTTGATGGCTCAAAAATGTAATCTGCAGCACCTGAATTATCGCCTTCTACCGGCACAATCGGCAAGAATTGCTCCGTCATGACAATTTGCGTTGCCGCATTCTTGAACTTGTTGTACACCAACTCAATCTTGTCATAATCGCCTTCGGTGAAATGATTCATTAGGTCTTGGGCGATTGCTGCAACATTTTCAAAAGTCATGTCATCAAAAACCTGGCTGTGGTTGGCAATAACCGTATTCTTTTTACTTAGAATATCATTCCCTTTTTTCCCAATAGCAATAAAATCCACCTGCTTGCCCGTATAGGTCTCATTAACCAATACGATGGATTGTTTAATGATGTTGGAATTGAAGGCACCACATAAACCACGGTTGGAGGTAATGGCCACTACCAAAACCTTGTTTACGGCTCTAGCATCCGCAAATTTACTTCCGGCATCTCCATCCAAGCTTGCGCTTAAACTTTGTAACAATTCCGTAAGCTTATTTGCATAGGGACGCATCGCGGTAATGGCATCCTGGGCTTTCTTCAATTTGGCAGCAGACACCATTTTCATGGCACTGGTAATCTGCATGGTTGAAGATACCGAGGCTATTCTATTTCGTATTTCCTTTAAGTTTGCCATTCTTATTTAGAATTGAGTATTGAGTATTAAGCAATGAGATGTCCTATCTCACTTCTCAATACTAAAATCTATGCTCTATACTTTCCTGAAAGATCTTTACAAACCGCAGTCAACGTTTCGGTTACCTCATCGGTAAGCTTACCAGCTTTAAGGGTATCCAATACATTTCTGTGTTTGGCATTCAAGAATTCTATGAAATCTCTTTCAAATTCCTTTACTTTTTCAACAGGAACATCTCTTAACAAGTTTTTAGAACCTGCAAAGATAATTGCAATCTGATCTTCCACAGTAAATGGATCGT
Source organism: Flagellimonas algicola (assembly GCF_005937185.1). Taxonomy (GTDB): domain Bacteria; phylum Bacteroidota; class Bacteroidia; order Flavobacteriales; family Flavobacteriaceae; genus Flagellimonas; species Flagellimonas algicola. The sequence continues at coordinate 814,695 of NZ_VCNI01000002.1, forward strand.
TTTGTGCTTGCTTCAAAATCTCAACGTTTCTACGACCTTTCTCGATTACGTTTAAGGTAGCAGCATCCAAATCGGAACCAAACTTGGCAAAAGCTTCCAATTCACGGAACTGTGCTTGATCCAGTTTCAAGGTACCTGCTACTTTTCTCATGGACTTCACCTGAGCTGAACCACCCACACGAGATACGGAAATACCCACGTTGATCGCTGGTCTTACCCCTTGGTTAAATAAATCTTGCTCCAAGAAAATCTGTCCATCCGTAATGGAAATTACGTTGGTTGGAATATATGCGGATACGTCACCCGCCTGTGTTTCAATGATAGGAAGTGCAGTTAAAGAACCTCCTCCTTTTACCATTGGCTTTAAGGCATCAGGTAAATCGTTCATGTTTTTTGCAATGCTATCATCTGAAATAACTTTTGCTGCACGCTCCAACAATCTTGAGTGCAAATAGAATACGTCACCTGGATAGGCCTCACGTCCTGGGGGTCTTCTCAAAAGAAGTGAAACTTCACGATAAGCAACAGCTTGTTTTGATAAATCATCATAGATGATCAAAGCTGGTCTACCTGTATCTCTAAAATATTCTCCTATGGATGCTCCGGCCATTGGCGCATAAACCTGCATCGGCGCAGGATCGGATGCGTTGGCTGCAACTATAGTTGTATAGGCCAAAGCTCCTCTGTCTTCCAAAGTCTTGGCAATAGCCGCAACTGTAGAAGCTTTTTGTCCGATAGCTACATAAATACAGTAAACAGGTTCTCCTGCATCGTAGAATTCTTTTTGGTTTAGGATGGTATCAATACAAACGGTGGTCTTACCCGTTTGACGGTCACCAATCACCAACTCACGCTGGCCTCTACCGATTGGAATCATGGCATCGATTGCCTTAACTCCTGTTTGCAATGGCTCATTTACAGGCTGACGGTAGATAACCCCTGGGGCTTTACGCTCCAAAGGCATTTCGTAAGTTTCACCAGAAATGGGTCCTTTTCCATCAATAGGGTTACCCAAGGTGTCTACCACACGACCAACAATTCCTTCACCTACATTGATGGATGCGATACGTTGTGTTCTTTTTACGGTTGCGCCTTCCATAACTTCTTTGGATGGGCCCAACAATACAACACCAACATTATCTTCTTCCAAGTTCAAAACAATACCTTCCATACCGCCATCGAACTCCACAAGCTCACCATATTGAGCATTGGAAAGTCCGTAGACACGGGCAATACCGTCACCTACTTGTAATACGGTACCTACTTCATCCAAGGAAGCGGATGCTTCAAATCCTGATAATTGTTCTTTCAAAATTGCTGATACTTCAGCGGCTTTTACTCCTGCCATTTTGACTAGATATTAGACTTTAGACGATAGATTTTGATAGCTATGCGTCGTGTTTTTATTTCAATTTTTTAAACGATTATAGTCCGTAGCACAGCGAAGGACTATAGACTATTTGTAAATTCTCTTTTTAAATTGTTCAATTTGTTGGATACGCTGGCATCGTACTGCAAATCCCCAATGCGCAACACAAACCCACCCAAGATGCTTTCATCCACCTTGTTTTGTATAGTGACTTTGTTTCCCGTGATTTTATTCACTTGGGCCAACACCTCTTTTTCCAAAGTTGCCGTCAATGGAACCGCAGTGGTGACATACGCAACGTCCTCACCTTTCAATTGCTCGTGTAAGATGATAAACTTATAGGCCACCTCTTGCAACAGACCAATTCTTTTATTATCGGTCAAGGTATTGATCAGGCCCAAAGTAATTTGGTTAGACCCTTTGAATATCTTTTTTAGCGCCTCCTTTTTTGCTTCTCCTTTGATGACCGGGCTTCCCAATAAGCTTTGGAGCTCGTCATTATCGTTGATGGTAGCAGCAATGCTTCGCATATCTTTTTCAACGGCATCGGCCGCTTTCTTTTCGATAGCGAAATCCAAGGTTGCTTTTGCGTAACGTACGGCTGCCCTGTTATTGCTCATTATATTCGCAATTGTTATTCGTTTCTTGGTTAACAGTTAATAGGTTCCAATCTCTGTAAGGCCGATTGTCTTTAACTTTTAACCTTAATCTTTTAACTAGTTTAACTCGATGTCACCCAACATATCCTGAACAAGCTTTTCTTGTTTCTTCTTGTCGGACAATTCTTCTTTGATCACTTTCTCAGCAATATCGATGGAAAGATTTGCCACCTGCGCCTTGATATCGGCAACAGCAGCTTTCTTTTCACTCTCGATGGTTGCTTGGGCTTGCTTTACCAATTTATCTCCTTCAACCTGAGCTTGCTCTTTGGCATCAGCCACAATCTTATCTTTGATCTCACGTGCTTCCTTCAACATAGCTTCGCGCTCAGCTCTAGCTTCCTTCAACAATTTTTCGCTATCGGCAGTAACGTTCTGCATTTCCTTTTTGGCATCTTCCGCTGCTGCCAAGGCGTCCTTGATTCCATCTTCACGATCGTTTACTGCCTTCAAAATTGGTTTCCATGCAAACTTCCACATTAGAAACAGCAACAAGCCGAACAACAATGTCTGCCAGAAAAACAATCCTACTGAAAACTCTTCCAATAACTTTTCCATAATCTATTCTATGCTTTTATACTTTGAATTTTTAAACGAAGTAAAAGCTGCAACCAACCGTTACAGCCTTTACTTTGTGGGTTTGATTATACCGCGAATAGGGCAGCGAAACCAATACCTTCAATCAACGCTGCTGCAATCAACATCGCTGTTTGGATTTTTCCGTAAGCTTCAGGCTGACGAGCGATAGCCTCCATAGCAGAACCACCGATTCTACCAATACCAAGACCTACACCGATCACTACCAAACCTGCACCTACCATTACTGGAATTTCCATATCTATCTAGTTTAAAAATTAAATACTCAATTTTTGGATTCCCACATTTAGTCTCGACTGCGCTCGACCTGACGGTGGGAACAACATTCTAATCAATTAATGCGCTACTTCAGCTTCATGCTCATGGTCGTGCTCGTGTTCTTCAGAAGCAAATCCGAAATACAGAGCAGACAACATGGTGAAAATATATGCTTGCAGCAATGCTACCAATACCTCAATCAATGAAATGGCGAAAGCCAGTCCAAAGGACAATGGGCTTCCCAACCAGCTTTTAAAGATGAACATCAACCCGATCAAACTCATTAATACAATATGACCCGCTTGCATGTTTGCATACAAACGAATCAATAAGGAGAAAGGTTTAATGATCAATCCCAACAATTCAATGGGAACCAAAATGATATACAATGGTATTTTGCCATACCAAGGCAATGACTTTCCTAGGGGGTCAAACTGGTGCATCCAGTAATCCTTTGTCCCTGTAAAATTGGTAATCAAAAAGGTCATAATCGCCAAAGAAACTGTAATGGCAATGTTTCCTGTTACGTTGATTCCCAGTGGAGTCAATCCAAATATGTTCAAAAACCAAATAAAGAAAAAGATAGTCAACAAAAAGGGCATATACTTTCTATAGCGCTTTTCGCCAATGTTTGGTCTTGCAATATCATCCCTAATATATAGGACTATCGGCTCGAAGAAACGACCTGCTCCTGTTGGAATACCGTTGTTCTTGCCGTAGGATTTTGCCAAACTGGTGAACAACCACAACATCAACAAGCCAGTTACAATAATCATCACCACGTTTTTGGTGATGGAAAAGTCCAAAGGCTTTACATTGGTGGCGTGGTGGTCTTCATCATAATGGATGGTCCCTTCCGCATCTGTTTTATATATTTTGCTGTGATAAAGCTTGTAATAGTTACCATCAACTTCGGCCAAAGTTTCGCCATGATGGAATTTTGAAGAGGAAAAAACCTTCAATCCGTTATCCCAAAGAATAACCGGTAATGGAAATCCAACATACTTGTGCTCCCCATTTTCCTTGGTATAGGAAAACAAAGAAAAATCATGGGCGTCCTGAAGGTGATGGGCGATGTATTCCTTAATTTCTGTCTTAAGGTCCTTGCCGTGTCCATCGGCTTCTTCTTTGGTTTCACTTGCAAAAGTGAACTGACCTAAAAATAGTGCTGCAATAAGAAGAAATCTCGTAAAAAAAGTTTTTCGCATTTCGCTCAAAATATCGGTCTCTCAAAATCGGTGCAAATGTAAGTCATTCTCACAAAAAGAAAAAAGCTTTCAAACTTTTATTTTTGACACCTTGAGTGGGATAATTTTGAGGTCTATCCTATAGGTTTTTGAGCATTTTGGAAGTAAAAAATGTCTCCAAAAAAAGTGAGATGGCGTAGGGAACAAAAAAAGCTGCAAACTCCAAGACGGACATATCTCCATCACTCTTGTATGTCGGGTAAAATAATAGGAAGAAAAACACAAACTTGAGCAGACTTCCGCCCATAAACAAAAATCCAATCTGATTTTTAAGCTTCTCCTTGAATTTATAGAGCAATAGAAAAATTACGGCTGCCAAAATCGCGTTTACTACATAGGAAAGCACAATGAGATTGTCAAAAAGAGGAAGGTTCCTCAGCGACAGAATTCCTAAATGCGCTCCAAAGGACAGGAGCAACAATAACAAAAGAAGTGCAATAAATTTGGTGGGAAAATTGAGTTTGGGCATTAGTACTTAATCCGTTTTAGCTGTTGCAAAACTACCCAAATTGAAATTGCCACTCCCAATAAAGTGGCAATTACCGTGAAAATATTTTTTTCGTTCCCGTAATAAGAATCCAACCATTTCCCACCTTTTACAGCGAGGAAAATAATGGCCCCCATTTCAAATGCAATGCCTGAAAGCATTGCGGCATTCTTAAAATTGTTCTTCTTCTTAGGAGACTTTTGCTGGTTCATTGGTCTTGTTGGGCTGCAGTTTGTGCGTGGAGGCAGCAGCAGCTGGTGCCGATGCTCCTTTGCCCATGGTACAAGCAGCATTAAATGTGGCTCCGGGTTCAACCGCCAACTTTGAAACACTTACCGTTCCTTCAATTATTGCAGATGCCTTAAGGGATAGTAAATCGTTTACTTGAAGTTCGCCATTAAATTTCCCTTCAATATCTGCATTTACACATTCTACTTTTCCTTTGATGTAGCCATCTTTTCCGATAACCACTTTTCCGGAAGTTTTTACGTTGCCTTCGAGTTTACCATCGATTCGAAAATCGGCCTCCGAAGTAATATCACCCTTAATTTTGGTGTTCTTCTCAATTCTGTTGGGTTGTCCTCCAAGTTCTGTCATAGTCCGAGGTTTTTTGTTGTCTGAAAACATTGTTTTCTAAGGTTTTGGGGTTAAAATTTGCGCCTTATACGCATTTAAGTTTTTGTGTACTTGTATGATTTTATAATTGTTAGATAAAACTACAAAATTCTCATCGTAGATGCGGTAGTCCTTATTCTTTTTTATAAGCTCTGCATAGCCTAGGGCAAAGTCTTTCGATCTAAATCCATGCACCACCACAAATTGGTCCTCCAACGTATAAATATCCTTGGAAACCACATTTTTATAATTAAGGTCCTTAATGGATGCCTCCAATCGCTCCTTTAATTTCAACGCTTTTTCGTTGTCCTTTATTTTAAATGGGAAAACCACTTTCCAATTCCCAGCTCCGGTTGATCCGGTTTCTGGGGAAAATTCCTTGGCTTCCAACTTGGGCAATTGGTTGGCCACCATTGCTTCGGCTTTTTTACCTTCCGGATTATTGGGATAGGTCAGTGCCACAAAATTCAGTGCTTCCTTGAAAGACTCAAATCCTTGCAAACGACCAATGGCATTCGCTTTCAACATCTCAAACTTGGGAACAATGGGGTCTCCTGTAAATTTGTTGATGTAATCCTGGGTTAAGGTTATTACCTGAAGATATTCTTGTTGTTCGTACAATTTATAAAGCGACGCATACCTGGCATCCGGGCTATCCGTATTTCCAGCCAATACCGCTTGGGGATTCAGCAGAATTTCGGCATATCTGGTATCCGGATGGTTCCTGATGATATCCTGTTTCATGTTCTGCGCCAAGGGACTTCCTGTTTCCTCATAGATTTTGTACAGATTGTATTTGGATGGAAGGATCAAGCGCTCCTCTGGATTCAAAGCCAAAACCCGTTCAAGTTTGCCCGCAGCCAATAGGTTCTCCTTGAATTTTTCCTTATAGATCAATCCCAATTGATAGTTGGCAAAATTGCGTTCGCCCCAAAGACTATCAATCACCTTTTCATCTGTTGGTATCTGGCTCAAATAAAAATCCAGCGAATATTTTTGTTCATCCGAAATGGCCGTAGCGGGCTGACCATTGGCCAAAACTGCTTCTCCGGTTGCTTCGGAAACCAAAGTTCTAGCTTTGTTACTCCAACGCCAATCATCTTCCAAGGTTCGATCCCCCCAGCGGGTTCTAAAATCGTTTTTTCCGTAGCCCAAACTGGTAATGTTGTAAAAATAAAACTTGCCCTTGTTTTCTTTTCCGCCTTTGGATTCTGCAAAAGTGGCAAAACCAGCGGTTGTTCGTTCCAATTCTGCTTGGGCCGCTTCCTCATCCTTGCGCTTGAGCTCTGCAATAAGTTCTTCAAAATAAGCTTTACGCTCTGCTTCCGGCATTTCATATAAAGTGATTACGCTATCCGCATACTGCACAATGTCCTCGTACTTGATCACATCTTCCAAATTGTCCAACTTCTTCTTGATGCGACGATGCTCCTTGGTGTTTACCACAAGGTTGGTCAGGGTGCTATCATAATAGGCCCCTGAGGTTTTGTAGGCGTCTTGGTCAAAGTAGTAGTCGCCCAAATCTTTGTAATTAAGCGCATTTAATTTACGCTCTCCGGTATTGGCCATTAAGGATTTGTTGAAATAGATAATGGCCAAGCTGTCGGATTGGGTGTTCAAATGGAACTGGGCAATCTCTCTATAGATCTTGTCCAAAAACGGTCGGTTTTCTCTATTCTCTTCCAACTCGGTCAAATATTCCAATACCTCTTCTTGGTTGGTATCCGTAATCTCCGTGTTCTGGATTTTCTTTAGATGGGCATTGATCATGTAGACCCTTGGGGATTTCCTGTTCAGGGCAATTACCTTATCAAAAGCATAGTTGGCGCTATCCTTGAATCCCAAATTGTTGTACAGCTGACCAATGATGAACAGGTACCTTCCCTTTTCAGCATTCTTTTTGGTATAGGCCTGGGCTATCTTCAATTTTTGGATGGCCGTGTCCTTAGCCTTTAGGTTGATATAGCATTGTGCCATCACTGCATTGGCATCGGCATGCTCTTGATCTTTTAGGCGTTCAAATTTGAACAATCTTTGCAGGTTCTTTATGGCCAATTCCGGATTGTCTAGACGCATATTCGTTTTCTCCCGCCAGATGGTGGCTTCGTTGAGCTTATCACTTTCCGTATATTTTCTCAGAATGTAATTGAAAGATTCCAAGGCTGGAATATAGCGTTGGTCAAAATATCGGGCCTTGCCCAACAAAAGAAAAGCCTCATCCGTTTGTGGATTGCGCTCTTCGTCCTTAATGTCCATGCTGTGCTTTTGGATGGCCTTGGTGGCCTTCTCCTCCGCAATGATAAAGTTGGGGTTGTTGTTCTCGGAATCCAGTTTCACCTCATCGGTGACTTCCAAACGTTCCACGGGCAAAATTTCCCAATAGTCATCGCGGTAATTGGAATTGAGTTCCTCCCTGCCTTGATCAAAGGCAATATTGCCATTATACAGGGTGTTGTATTTAGTATTTAGGGCATGCCAATTGCGGTTAAGGAACTTGTCCTTTTTTGTGGAACAGGAGTTAAAAACCAGCCCGCCCAATACAATTGTGGCAAAAAAAAGATGTTGAAGCTTCAAAATTATCGATAATCGTGTCTAACCTTAACTGAAAAACGTCCAGATTATTATAAGGCTCATCGGCAAAATGCAATAATTTTTCTTCTTGGATTTTTTACACACCTCGAACCCCTCTCCAGAGGGGAATTTAATCTTAGAAAGTTTTTGATAATCCTCCCTTCTTGAGAAGGGAAAGATTTCAAGCAACGAAATCCAGGATGTGTCACTACCAAACATCCCCGTACATTAAAAATATTGAAGACTACCAGGCTGAAGGTCTTTCAAAATTGGTCCTGCTCCTATTGTATTTGGACTTGTATGCCACTGGGGAAAGTCCCACATATTTTTTAAAGACGGTGCGAAACGCTTTTTGATCGGCATAACCCACTTGATACATGATCTCATTCACATTTTGCTGGGTAGATTCCAAGCTGCGTTTCGCTGCTTCAATCTTCACTCTTTGAATGTATTCCAAGGGGGTGTTCTGGGTAGCTTTTTTAAACCGTCGCACAAAATTGCGACTACTGATTGCATATTTCTCTGCCAAACGTTCCACAGATATCTTACTCCTCACATTATCTTCAATATACTTTTGAGCTTCTTTTATGGCATCATCCTCGTGATCTTTTTGTGCCTGAAAAATCGCAAATTGGTTCTGGTCCTGCCGATCCATATCAATCTCAAAAAACTTGGACAGATAAATAGCTGCTGGCCGGCCACAGTATTTTTCAACCAAATGGAGGATAAGGTTCAAAAAGGAAAAAGCTCCGCCACTTGTATAAATGCCATCTTCGTCGGTCACAATTTTGTTGGACACCAAGTTTACTTGTGGAAACATCTTTCTAAACATATCCATTCCCGCCCAGTGGGTAGCGCATTGTTTGCCGTCCACCAATCCGGTTTGGGCCAACAAAAAAGCGCCCATACACATACTGGCAACTTCGGTATTGTTCCGGAGTCTTTGGTTTAGAATCCATGGAATAAAATCCTTGTTCTGATCCAAATCGGCGTCCAGTTTGTCCGGCCTTAAGGCTGGAATAAGAATCAAATCCGTCTTTTTAATATCATCAATTGTGCTATCGCAATGTATACTGAAAAGTCCTTCGTACAAGGAATAGTCATGATTCAAACCCACCAAATGCAGTTCAAAAAAATCATCTTCCCGAATCCCCGCTTTTTTCAAGAACTGATTAGCGGCCATCAATATTTTAAATGGGCCCACCACACTGCTTAAAATGGCATTGCCCTTGGGCACCAATATGCTTACATGTTTCATAATCAGCTTTTTTACACTATAAATGTAATGGGAATACTTGGCACAATCAACCCTTAAAAGTGTCATATTTACCCTTATACCTGCATAGGCCTCTTTTGTAGCTTTGGGATATGGAGTTCGAAAAATTCTTGGAAATACGGGATAAGCTTTGCTTGCAAGAGGCTGATGTCACCGAAGGCAAAATGATGAGTTCCCAGTCCATTCATTATAAAAAGAAGGTGTTTGCCTTTTTCTCGAAAAAAAATAAAATGGTTTTTAAGCTGGGTTCGCCATCCGCCGTGGAAGGAATTGAAGTTGAACTCATGGAGTTTAACCCTTTCAAGAACAAAGGGCCATTGAAAGGTTGGTACGAAGCGGAGTTCCAATACCACGAAAGTTGGGAAAAACTGGCAGACATTGCTTTGGAAAAAATCAAAACGGACTGAGCCATGATCCATGTATTTGTACCCTATAAGGTAAGACCGGATGCCGTGGAAACCGTAAAGGAAATTGTGGGCAAGTTTATTTCCCAAATTGAGGAAAACGAGCCTGGCACCTTGTTGTACAAATCCTTCCAGGATGCTGAAGAACCCACAAGTTTTACACATGTGATGAGCTTTGCCAACCCGGAGGCCGAAACGCTGCACAAGAAGAGTAGCTATTGCAGGGAATTTACGGATGTGCTGTATCCGCTTTGCGAAATTATGCCCAAGCCCATGCTCCAAAATGAAATCCACTAACAGACCTATCATGATCACAAAAACCTACACTTCGTTCTTTAAGGAATTGGCCAAGAACAACAATAAAGAATGGTTCCATACCAATAAAAAGCGGTACGAGATTGAGGTCAAAAATCCTTTTTTGAAACTATTGGAAGAATTGATTCCCGCTTTGACCGAATGGGACCATAGAATTCTTGCCGACCCCAAAAAGGCCATGTTCCGAATTAACAGGGATGTTCGGTTTTCCAAGGACAAAACGCCTTACCATACCATTCTAAAAGCCGGCTTCTCCCCTAATGGGAAAAAGTCTGTTTTACCAGGGTATTATTTGGGCATTGATGCGGAAAACATCCATGTAGGAGGTGGGCTTTTTATGCTTCACCCACCAGAGTTAAAGAAAGTGAGGGAACATATTGCCGATGACCCAGAGGTTTTGATAAAGCTTGTTTCGGATACTTCCTTTACCCAAAACTTTGGTAAGCTCAAGGGTGAAAAAGCGAAGCGTTTGGATAAAAGTTTACTTCCTGTCGCGGAAAAAACAGATTTGATTTATCACAAACAGTTCTATGCTATGGCCGAGTTTCCGTTGGAGCCTTTTTATGAAAGTAGCAAACTGCAGGATGAGGTTCTATCCCATTTTGAAGCCATTAAACCTTTGAATACCTATCTGGGCCAAGCATTGGATTGAATACCAATTTATTTATTAATCATAAAAACAGAAACAAAATGACAACACAAGAAGTAGCAGACAAACTAGTGGGCCTTTGTAGGGAAGGCAAATATGAGGAAGCTTATGGCCTGTATGCTAAGGATGCGGTGAGCGTTGAGATGCCAGGGGTACCCAACGAAAAAACCGAAGGACTGGACAATATTCTTCAAGGATTTGCCCAATGGGCCAGCAATATTGAGGAATCCCATGGCGGAACCGTGGGCGACCCCATGGTAGTGGGCAACCACTTTGTAGTACCCATGACCAGCGATGTGACCTTTAAACAGGGAGGCCGTATCAACATGGAAGAATTCTGTATGTACCAGGTAGAAAATGGGCAAATCACCAAAGCCCAGTTTTTCTATGATCCTTCGGTTATGGGGGGTTAAAATTTAAGTTAAGTTCGAGCCTGCCGACAAAAGCAGGTTCGAACTGAATATTTGGGTGTTTTTTTACACACCCCTGACCCCTCTCAAGAGGGGAATTCATTTTTGATAATTGATTAAAATCCCTTCTTGAGAAGGGACCATCCAAGTCAAAAACAACAAAAACCAAGCTTATGGCTATCTCATTGCTGCCTATAAATGTATTCCAAAACTTGTTGATTAAGAGCAATTTACTTGGGTGTCATCATTTATCGTCCATTCATTGTCAATATCCAAAACATCTCGGTAGGTTGACACTTCCGTACAGTATTCCAGTCCTTCTGCCCCTAGGGTAATACCGTTTGGAACATTTAATTGGTTAGCCCAGCCAATAAGGGTCTTACTATAGTTTGATGAAGAAAGCCCTGATCTATCCAACATTTGTGCCATATTCTCAACTTTGCTTATATCCCATCCTCCAAGGTCCTGATCAAAACTCTCGGCATCCCGGAACATTCCCCACATATCTGTTACCTTACCTACTTTCCAATTGCTTATATCACTATTAAAACTAGTGGCTCCGCTAAACATTACACTCATATCCGTAACCAGATCCACTTTCCAATTGGACAGGTCTGAATCAAAGTTTGAAGCATTAAAGAACATTGAGTGCAAATTAGTAACCTTACCCGTTTTCCATTTGCTCAAATCTTGGTTAAACACCTTGGCATATCTAAACATTGATTCCATGGTTTCCACATTACTTACATCCCATGTGTTTATGTTGCCGTTAAATGCCGTTGTTAGGGAAAACATAAAAGCCATATTTGCAACCTTATCTACTTTCCAAGCACTCAAATCCTGATTAAAAAGTTTTGTGCCTAAGAACATTGCCCTCATATTTTCGACATTACGTACGTCCCAATTACCGATATCTCCATTAAACGATTCTGCGCCATTGAACATGTCTGCCATATTAGTTACGTTTGTTACATTCCAGTTATTCAGGTTGCTATTAAATGATGTCGCGTAGTCAAACATGCTGGCCATATTCACCACATTACCTACATCCCAATTATTAAGATTTCCGGTAAAAGACGTTGCCGAAGCAAACATCCCTTCAAGGCTTGTTACCAGTGAAAGGTCCGGGGCATCTGTGGCATTTCCTATCATATTTACACAATAATTAAATGCGTTTTCCAATTTTTTCCATTCAATCTCACCCCATTGCTCTATACTTACAAGATTGCTATCGAAATAACTATCCTTCATTTCAATACTCGGAAACCCTATACCGATGGTTACGGTATAAGTCCCTGCGGTACCATAGGTATGAGATGGGGTGTTCGAGGTAATGGTTTCCTCCGTGCCATCTCCCCAATTTATGGTGCAACTATAGGTGTAGTCTCCTCCAGTAGGAATTTCCAAAGTTTCTCCATCTCCAACCTTCCATGTGGTAATGAAAGGCTCGTCTGGAACGTTCCCCACCAACACCGTGATGGTCTCACTGGCACTATTTGTTCCGTCCGATACCTCAACAATAAGTTCGTGGGACGATGCCGACTCGTAGTCCAATTTTTTGTCCGCTGCCAAACTTAGTTCGCCCTCTTCAGAAATTTTAAAGAGATTGTCGGAATTGGTTTTGATTGAAAAAGTAATTGGGTCTCCATCTGGATCAGAGGCTGATACATTATCAATTACGCCTGGAGCTATGTCCTCAGAGGCATTTAATGTTTGTGCCGCAATGTTTGGAGTTCCATTACCAGGTTCTGGATTTGTGCTTGGACCATCTTCTTTGCCACAGGCTATTACAATCAAAACTAGGGCTAGGGCCACTGTGGGCCATTGAGCAATTCTTTTCATCATTTGGGTTTTTATGGTTAAACCATAAAGTAAAATGATACCGCTCTTTTAGGCGCCTCCCAATTGACGGATGCCCCATATGAATTGATGGATGGGTGTTTTGAAGCCATATAAACACACCCCTAGCCCCTCTCGAGAGGGGAATTTAAATTGAATATTTTTAAAACCTCTCCCTTCTTGAGAAGGGAAGATTTCGAGCTGAGAAATCAGGGATATGTTTTATGGGTTCGTATCAAAAAGGTTGAACACACCCCTAGCCCCTCTCAAGAGGGGAGTTATCACCCGCCAAAGAAAGTTTCCAGTTCTTGAAGGGTCTCTGTAGAGGTCTGGATGTCTTTAACTATTTCCCCTTTGTTCAAAACCACAATGCGCTCACAAACTTCTGTTACATGGGCCAGATCATGACTGGAAATTAAAACGGTGACGCCTTCTTTTGCCGCCAGTTCCCTGATAATGGCCTTAAGGCGGATTTGCGTAGTGGGATCCAAATTGGCAAAGGGCTCGTCCAAAATCACCACTTCCGGGTTGCCAATAAAGGACGCAACAATACCAGCCTTTTTCTGGTTTCCTTTGGATAGATCCCGCAAATATTTCTTTTGCCCCAAAATCTCTCCGTGGAAAAAATTTTCAAATGACGCCAAAAGCTTATCCACATCAGCTTTGTTTCTGCCGCGGAGGTCGCCAATAAAATAGAAGTATTCCTCTGGGGTCAAATAGCCTATCAAAAAAGATTCATCAATAAAGGCTGAGGTGAACGGTTTCCAATCCTCGCTGGTGTTGATCTGAATCCCGTTGTTTTCCACACGCCCCGTTGTGGGTTGAATCAAATCCAATAACAAACTAAAAAAGGTGGTCTTCCCTGCCCCATTGTTTCCGACCAAGCCAAAGCTCTGCCCTTTGGGAATGTCTAGGGATTCTATATTCAATACTAGCTGCGATCCGTATTTTTTGGTGAGGTTTTGTGTAGTTATCATAATGATAAAGTATCAAGTTCAATTTTAAAGTTCAAGCTCAAAAATCAAGTTCAAGTTCAATCTTCTTTTTGTCAGATTCAATTTGTGTAAAGCTATTACTAGGTTTATAGTTCTTTAGCCTTCTTTTTCCTTAAAGCCGGCTATCATCCCATATTTTTTCTTTCTATAGTGTTCCGTGATTGCATCCAAAAGTTTACTTTTCAGCGCAAATCCGACAATTCCCAAAAGCGAAAGTGTTATCACAGCCGCTTCTAGGGAAATCAGAAAATACACCCCAGTAAAAATCAAAATGGGAAGCCCCAAAACCGGTAGAATAATCAAAAATTGGGTAGCACTGGTGCCTTGCATATTCCCCAATGGACTTTTATCCAAATCGATTCTTTTCTTATTGAACGATCCAAAAAATAGGATGACCGGAATGTTCACACCCAAATTATAAAGTGCGCTCCCAAAATTGATCGCCAGGGCATCCCATCCAAAATAGACGTAGGGAATGGTCAACAAAAACATGACCACAACACTAACCGATATCAAACTGGCTTTGGATTCCAAATATTTACGAAGGGGTATGTTCTGGGACATCATCATACTATAATAGGAGCTATCCCAAGCCGGAATGAACTGCCCAAAATTGGTCAGGAAAATGCCTGTCATAAAAATGCCCAAGAATGCCAGCATGGGCATCATATTGGCGAATTCTTCCTGCGAATAAAAAATCAAGCCATAAAAAACAAAGAGCAGGGAGATAACTACTTGGGCTTTGGTTCTCTTGTTGCGCCAGATCATTTTAAGGTCCAATTGTAAAAAAGGCGCCATATCGCCAAAGCGTTTGGTCCAAGCCAAATCTGAAGTCTTCGCTTCCTTGGATTTGGTCTTGAGCGAAGCATCCAAAAATATACGGTTCCTTAAATATCTGTAGTTAACGTAGTAGGTAATGGCAGCTAGGGTAAGCGGTATCAAAACCGTAACCGGGTACTGGTACAACCCGTGAAATAGCGGCCCAAAAAATTCCCTGACAGGAAGCAGTTGAAAATAGTCAAGTCCATAAAGGGTCAACAAAATTCCACCTATGATCATCAAGGCCTTATCACTCTTGTTTACAATAAAATTGAGATAGTTGATACACAAGACCAAGGCCATAATAGACACCAACCAAAGACCTACGTTCAAAATAGGGTAACCTCTGGATAGCAAAACCAATCCATAGGGAACAAATAGGAAAAATGCCATCAGGTTGTAAACTGAAATTGCCGATTTCCCAAGAATATAATGTGTGATGGCACTCTTTTTAATGGGCATGGACAAGAGCGGTTTCACATCCATCACCGGGAGTTTTTGCATGAAATACCGGAAGAAGAGCTCCACCAAAATCCAGTATATCATAAACTGGCTCAGCATCCACATAGGGTTTTGGTCTGGAAAAATCTTTCGAAGGACAAAGTAGAGAACGACCCCTAAACCAACCAGGGCAGACAACAAATAGAGTCCAAAAAAGATCATCACAATTTTTAGAGCCAACCCCTTTCCGAAAGAAGAGGACCGAAAAAAGGATTTCCACTGCAGCTGGATAAAACGTTTAAACATGGTTGGAGGTTTATCGATTGGTTAGTAGCCCATTCCGTTCATTTGTTACAAAAAGTACTCTTTTTTCAAAATTGGCACTCCAAAATAGCCCGAATCCGTAGTTTTGCACAAAAATTGATTACAATGAGCGAATTTCATGCTTTGAAAATAGCTTCGACGGAAGCATTGACCCCAAATTCAGTTGCACTTACTTTTGAAATAACCACGGACCTAAAAGATACATTTTCCTTTACCGCTGGTCAATATATCACGCTAAAACATCAGGTGAACGGAGCCGAGGTCCGACGAGCCTACTCCATTTCCTCTTCCCCATCATCTGGTCAAATCACGGTGGGTATAAAGAAAGTACCCAACGGTACATTTTCTGTTTATGCCAATGAGCAATTAAAAGCTGGGGATGTGCTGGAGGTAATGGTGCCAGAGGGTCGATTTGTGTTTGAACCGAACTCTTCCCCAAAAAACGTTGCGGCCTTCGCAGCAGGTAGTGGAATTACCCCTATAATGAGTATTGCCCAAACTGTTTTGGAATCCCATCCGGAAAGCACATTTGTGCTTGTTTTTGGGAACCAAACTCCGGGGGAAACTATGTATTTAAAGGATTTAGAGGGATTACAAACAAAATATTCCGATAGGTTTTTTATTCAAAAGGTGTACAGTCGTTCCCAGGAAGAAGGCGCTCTATTTGGACGAATAGAAACCTCAACCGTCAACTTTATTGTAAAAAACAAGTTCAAGGAAACGGCTTTTGACGCCTTTTACCTATGTGGCCCAGAGGAGATGATCAATACGGTATCTGATACTTTGAAAAACAATGGGGTTTCCGAAGATAAAATTCTATTTGAGCTCTTTACGGCTTCTGAAACGGAAGATACCTTGGCCGAAAACTTGGACGGAAAAACCCAGGTAGAAGTGGTGGTGGACGACGAGACTTTTTCTTTCGCCATGGATAAAAAGAGTCTTGTACTAGACGCAGTGCTGAAGGAAAAAATCGATGCTCCTTATTCCTGTCAAGGCGGGGTTTGCAGCAGCTGTATTGCACGTATCACCGAAGGAAAGGCCGAGATGGTGAAAAATCAAATCCTAACAGACGGGGAAGTTGCCGAGGGCTTAATCCTAACCTGCCAAGCACATCCTTTGACGCCCACTCTGAAGGTGGATTATGATGATGTATAGGGTGTAAGGGTAAAAGGCGAAGGGTTCTATTCGCTTTTTCAACAACCTCCACATTAATTCGATAAGTTGGTGAAATTCGTGTCAGGCTAATTTGAAACACTTGTTAGTTCTAATGCCCTGCTCCCATGTTCGTATCCGATTTTGAAGGCCTTTTCTATCCCTTTTTTGTCAAGAACACCGATGCCTTCCAGCTCTTTGGGCTCTATGCTGATATCACATTCCAACAATTTCCTGTGACTGGAGGCATAAATCATCAAGCCAGTTACCCTTCCGGCCAATAAAATGGAATTCCGGATGGCCCTTTTATCAATTTCATCTGCAATGGAAACATTACTCCCGATGATGAAATCCGCCTTATCGTCCACATATTCCTTTGGGAAGTTGTTCATGACCCCACCATCAGCGTAGAGGGTCTTTTCAATTTCGATTGGACTAAAAACTGGCGGTAAGGCTGCGGATGCTAGCAGCGGCCTAATCAATTTTCCATTAGAAAAAACCTTTTCTTCTCCTTTAAGGAGGTCCGTAGCCACCACGAACAATGGAATTCGCAATGCCTCAAAAGCATCTTCCGGAAAATAGCCCTTAAAAATCTTGAAATAGCGTTCAGTGTCGATAAAACCTGGCTTGTTGATTGCAAAAAAATCATATTTGAACAAGGGGGTCTCCTTAAAAAACTGCAGCATCTCATCAATGGAATTCCCGTTGGCATACAATGCTCCCACCAAGGCGCCCACACTTGAGCCTGAAACCACTTGGACCTGAACGCCCTTTTCTTCCATCGCCTTGAGAAGTCCAATATGTGCCATGCCCCGGATTCCACCTCCAGATAGCACAAGCCCCACAGTTTTTGCATCAGAAATTACTTTGTTCATAGATTCAAGATTTTAGGCACTATAAAACTAGCTTCCACTTGGGAAAAATCCAGTTTTTAACCTGAAAATTTATGGGATTATTACAGACTGGCGGGTCGGTTTGAAATCGAAATTGAGGTAGTTTGTGCATTTTATCGAAATGTCATCGATTTTAATCTGGACTTTTTCAAAGGTGCCTTTTTCGTTGACCGACTGGGGAGTCGGTATGTTAAAATTTGGAAAAAGCGGCATAAAATGTAAACTGAAAACCCATTTTTCGACCTAAATTGAAGCCTAGATTGTTGTAAGTTTACTTACATATAAGCTGTTTTAATCAAAGCGCATACAAAACATACTGCCATTTTGCTCTTCGCCAATTCTGCCGAAGAGGATATTCGCGCAAAAAAATTGCATGCGGACAGCGGTTTGTTGGAATCCCTCAATCAACACGTTATAAAGGTTATTGAGGCCACTGATCTTCCACATTTTCATTTCTCAGAAAAGGAACAGGTTGGAAATTCCTTTGGAAAACGCTTTGTTAATGCTATTCAGGCCATATTTGACAAAGGCTATCTCAACGTTATTGCCATTGGAAATGACAGTCCCCATCTAGGAAAACACCATATACAGGAAGCTTCAAAGCTACTCTTACAAAAGAAAGTGGTTCTGGGTCCATCATTGGATGGTGGATTTTATCTCTTGGGAATCACAAGAGAACATTTTGACGCCAATGGGTTGGAATCCCTTCCCTGGCAGACTTCAAACTTATATCAGGACACTCTTGCTTATTTTGATTCCGTTGCTTGCCAACTGGCTACATTGGAAACCTTATCGGATATAGACTCAATAATCGACATTAAACATCTCTCCAATTTTGCGAAAACATTGAGCAAAAATTGGTTGTCCTTGTTTTCCAAAATGTTGAAAACAAAACATCGCTTCATTTCAACTATAGAAATATCTCCTGAAATCCTAAGTCGACAAAATCCCTTTAACAAGGGGTCGCCGGTTCGTTTTACCCAACTCTATTAATTCTTGAACCTTAGAAAGGTTCTTTTTCCCATTTAATTATTAGTGATGCGCTATAGCGTTATTCACGTTTACGAACCAAAAAAGCAAAACACATGGCAAATTCATATTACGATCCCGCGGACTTACGGAAGTTTGGAAAAATCACCGAATGGAGCGAGGAATTGGGCAACAAATTTTTTGATTACTACGGAAAAGTTTTTGAAGAAGGCGCACTTAGTGCCCGCGAAAAATCTTTGATCGCCCTTGCAGTGGCACACGTGGTCAAATGCCCATATTGCATTGATGCCTATACCAAAGATGGGCTACAGCGAGGAATTACCAAAGAGGAAATGATGGAAGCGGTACATGCCGGAGCCGCAATTGAAAGTGGCGCTACCCTAGTGCATGGGGTACAAATGATGAACAAGTACAACAAATTATCTATGTAAGTATGGACGCGCTGCGCTCTTGGATTTTAGACCGCTTCGCTTCAAGAAACTAGACCAAATAATTGAGTTTACACAAATGGAACAAAGCATATTACCTCAAATAAAAAAGGCGGCCAAAAAATCCCTTAAGGCCAGGGAAAATGAGCTTGCGGAAACCAACAAGCAATTGGAAATCCTGAATGGGGGAATTTTCGCCGATGGGGAACTTCCTTATTTTAAGGATAAGATTGCGGAGATTGGACATTTTCCACTACGCCCCAATAAGCTGGAAATTTTGCAGATCAATGTGGGATACATGTGCAACCAGGTCTGCGAACACTGCCATGTGGATGCCGGGCCTGATCGAAAGGAAATTATGACGCGCGAAACCATGGAGCTGTGTTTGGAAGTCATCAGAAATACAGGTGCCCATACATTGGACCTTACGGGAGGTGCACCAGAAATGAATCCGAATTTTAGATGGTTTGTTGAGGAAGCCGCCAAAGCTGGTATCCAGGATTTTATTGTGCGTAGCAATCTGACCATAATCCGAGCCAACAAGAAGTACTATGACCTCCCTGAGTTCTTTAAAAAGCACAATGTTCATGTGGTTTCTTCCATGCCGCATTATACCAGAGGCAAAACTGACAAGCAACGTGGAGATGGGGTTTTTGACAAGTCCATCAAAGCTTTGCAGGAACTAAACGCTGTGGGCTATGGCATGCCGGGAAGTGATTTGCGATTGGATTTGGTCTACAATCCTTCGGGCGCTTTTTTACCTGGCGATCAAATGGCCATGGAGCGCGACTTTAAAAAGGCTCTGGATGAAGATTTTGGAATCCAGTTCCATAATCTGTTTGCCATCACCAATCTACCCATATCACGTTTCTTGGATTATTTGATTGCATCGGACAACTATGAGGACTATATGTATGCTTTGGTTGAGGCCTATAATCCCTCAGCAGTTTCCAATGTGATGTGTACCAATACCATTTCCGTAAGTTGGGATGGCTGGTTGTACGATTGTGACTTTAACCAAATGCTGGAACTGAAAGTAGCCAGCAAGGTGAAACATATAAAGGATTACAACGAGGATTTGCTAAACGACCGAAACATTGTAATATCCCAACATTGTTATGGATGTACAGCAGGGGCGGGTAGTAGTTGCCAGGGAACGGTGGCCTAATCCCCATCTATACTTTGGGTCGGTTACTTTACCAAGAAGTAGTCCCAAGCTGCTTTGGAAATTTCCGCTATTATTTTCTCATTGGTCTCAAGACTTTCAGATGATTCAGTGACAAAGACGCTAATGGTAAAATGCTCCCCGCTGGGTAAAAAAACAATTCCGATGTTGTTCACTGCGGCGGTTATTCCTGTTTCTTTATGTTTTCCCGACCAGCCTGTTTTATGCGCCACTATGGTTTCCTCAGGTAGGTGTCCCCTTAATCGTTTTTTTCCTGTTTTGGTCCCTTTCATAATGTCCCAGATAAAATCATAGCTTTTCTTGGAAAGCAAGTTGTTGCTGGTCTCATAAAATGTTGCCAATATCCTGTTGGCTTCTTTGGGGGTTGTCCAGTTTAAGAACTGTAGCTCCCAATTGCCCTGCATGACTTCTTCATTTATCTTAACCGCAAAATCGGTAAAGCCCAGTTTGGAAAAATATCTTTCAACGGCCCGAGGTTCGCCCAGTAGTCTTAATAGCGCATCGCAACCCACATTATCACTCAAAGCGACCGTGTACTCTATAATTTCGTCTAAGGGAATGGAGCCCCCTTCGGGGTACTTTTTTCGTAGCGGACTCCACAGACCTGGCAATAATTGGCTTTTCTTGATGTCGATTTTTTGGTCTAGGGAGAGATTGCCTTTATCAACTTCAGCTAAAATGGTCAATGCAATTGGAAACTTGAAAACGCTTTGCATAGGAAAGTGCCTTTGACCGTTGATGCTCAACGTATCTTTAGCATCCATCCCATTGATGGCCACCCCAACCGTGGCATTTTTGGAACTTATAATGCCCTCTATTTGATGTCTTAAGGTTTCTTTTTTTTGTGAATTGGTATGGGTAGAAACCATTAAGAAGGCGAAGATTGTTGCAAGCGTGTGTTTTAGCATTATTGATTCTTTGTTTTTAGGTGTTAGTTATTTGAAAATGATTTTATGGTTCTTTTTGCTCAACAGTAAATGTGGAGAGAAGGGAAATCGGGCTGAAAATTTTATCCATAAAGTAGGTTAATGATCGAGATATCGCTCTTTAATAATAAGTAGCGATTGAAGTTCGGGAATTTTTAATTAAAAATCCTACCTAAATAGATGCATGTAGCCATTGGGTCCATGTTTTTAATCCCAAAAAAGAATCGCTTAAACCGACCCGCCGGTCGGTTCCATTTTTTCGCTCCTTCAGATTTGGGGCCTTTTTGGTCACTTCACCGATTTTTCTTACAAATACGTCCTTGATTCTTGAGCTTGGGCCAAAACTGGGGAAACTTTGTAACCGACTTAACAGTCTGAATGCCCAAAACCCAAATCTTATGGACAAGAACCTGAAAAAACGCGAAACCATGCACCGCCTGTGTGCCAAAGGCCTTGAAGTTTTTCATGAAAAAGGCTATTACAACACCAATCTGGATGACATCCTAAAAGACCTTTCCTTATCTAAAGGTGCATTTTACCATCATTTTAAATCCAAGGAGGATTACTTTATTGCCATTGTGCAAAATCTTGTGCAGCAAAAGGTGTATGCCCTTTTGGTAGAACCTTTAAATACTCATGAAAATCCCTTGCCGGTAATTTTGGACAGTATTGAGAAGGCCTTGGAGCCCGGTAGGCCCAATGAAATTGCCTATGGCTTTATGTTGAACGATTTTATCACGGAATTCAGTAAGCGAAATGAAGAGATTGCCACCTATTTGCGGGATATCCTAAAAGTATGGGAGGTCAACTTGGTCTCGATCCTAAAAAGAGGAAAAGTGGATGGTTATATCGCCCGCCATGTGGATTGCGAAGGTGCTGCAAGCTATATTATTGCCTCGTATTTGGGAATGCGCACGCTTTTAGCTGAAAGTACAAATAGGCAATTGAAGTATAATTACGTTCAGCAGCTGAAATTGTATTTTAATGCCATTGAGGAAAGACAGGTAGTGGCGTAATTGGGTGAAGAATCCGTCACTTCGAGTTAAATGCTGAAAAGCATCCAGTATCGAGAAGTGCTTAAAGCCCGAAATTTTCTTGTTTTCGATACACCAAACCCTTGATTTGCCACTCAAACTGACGAAAACTTCCTTTCTAGTTTTCCAATATGTTGATAAGCCTCTCCACCACTTTTTTGGGTGGAATGGATTCCATCACGGATTCGTATCCTTTGGGAAGTTTATTCCCATATACCGAAGTGGGAACCAAAGGAAATTCATTTCGGTCTGATAGCAGCGCATTCTCCTTGGACTGTGCAAAGGGTGCAAAGCCCGCAAAAGGGTGGGTAACCCCCCAAAGCGTTACCACTGGAATACCATAGTTGGCCGCCAAATGGGCATTGCCACTGTCCATAGAGAGCATTACATCCAGATTGGAAATCAGTTCCAACTCTTCGGTCAAACTCAATTTCCCAGCCACATTTTGAACGTTACTATTGGATACTGCAATAGCATTTAGCTGTTCCACCTCGCTGGCGCCTCCCCCAAAAAGCAATATTTTATACTTATCGGTATCAACAATGGCCTTAACGACTTCCCTCATCAGTTTCAGCGGGTACATCTTGCCCTCATGGGCTGCAAAGGGCGCGATGCCCACCCATTTCTTGGCATCTTGTGTTACAGCTTTCAGGACATTTTCTGAAAGTTGTAATCTGGCTAGTGGTTTCGCATCCTCCAAATTAATTTGGTAACCCAGTTCAGAGAACACATCCGCATACCGCTGGTGGGTGGTCTTTAATTGATGGAAAGATTTGTTGGATTTCCGCGTTAATGCCTTTTTTGCTTTCCTTCCTTTGTCAATTTGCACAAAGGGCACCCCATCCAAGGCAAAATATTTCTTCAGAATCCGACTTCGGAGAACATTGTGAAGGTCGGCTACGGCATCAAACTTAAACTTGGACAGTTCTTTGTACAATCGCCATAGCCCGATCAGGCCTTTATGTTTGGTTTTTACCTCAGCGTGATGCACTGACACCCTATCCAATTGGGAAAAAATAGGAGCAAAATGTTTTTTGGTGAGAACGGTAAATCTCGCTTCTGGATACGCATCCAAAACAGCATTTAAAACAGGAATGGTCATGGCAACATCCCCCATGGCCGAAAGCCGGATGACCAAAATGTGGGCAGGTTTACCCTTTTTGTCCACGAAGCACTGGATTTAGTTCATCATCGTTGTACATTTTCATCTGCTTATAGACTTTCATGTACTTGTTTCCCGCTTCAATGTCGGCCAATAGTTGGTCAATGGCGGAAGAAAGGTCCTTTTTCTGTTCTTGTAGCACAGCAAGTTTGACAGAGCACTTATCAACGTGTTCTTGTGAAGCATCGGTACGATCTACTTCTTCTTGCATATGGTATATCTTCAATGCCAAGATGGAAAGGCGATCTATGGCCCAGGCCGGACTCTCTGTATTGATGGTGGCATCATCCTTTACCTGAACCGATTGGTATTTTTGAAGAAAATAGCTATCAATATACTCTACCAAGTCCGTTCTGTCCTGATTGCTGGCGTCAATTTTTCGTTTGAGATCCAGGGCAGCTACCGGATCAATTTCTGGGTCACGGATTATATCTTCATAATGCCATTGCACCGTATCTATCCAATTTTTTCGATATAACAAATGCTCCACATCATCCTTGGGATAGGGATTTGTAAAATCTTGGTATACGTCGTCCTTAATGTGATAGGTATCTATACTCTTTTGAAAAATGCTAAAAGCAAACGCACTAAACATGTTGTATCAATTTGCGCAAAGATATTGCTTTATGGTTTATTGGTTTAGGCTTTGAACGAAAAGCAAAACGGGAACTACTATGCAAGCGGCCAGAACCAATTCTTTGATTCTTGGGCGCTTTATGGTTTCCAAAAAATTGGTCAGAAAAACAGCTGCAGGGAAAAAAGTAATCAGTATAGTGGCCGTACCGTTTTGGGTGAGAAAACTAAATATGGCACCCAAGATGAAAGCCAGAAACAAAATACGCAGAGGCACCAACCTTCCACCTCCCTTTCTTCTTACTTGAAGAAACACCAATGAGGCCAAAGCCCCCAAAAGCGACAGATAAATTAGAGACAGCAATACGCCCTTTTGAGAGAAAAGTCCATCTTGCAAAAAGCCAAAGGAAAATCGATAATGCAATTGGTAAAAATCAGAAATGCCAAACAGTCTTGTAATCCCAAATGTTAAAACAAAAACGGTAAACATAGCTATCAAAGGAACTATCCAATTTTTTACGGTTTTCCTATCATATACATTGATCACCACAAACACCAAAATTAGGAACACAATGGCCCAATCATAGAACAGACTGGCCACGCATATTAAAAAAGAAGCGTCAAAAATTTTGTGTTTTACATTTTTGATGGACCTAACGGCCAAGAGTCTCCAGATGGCCAGCAATAGAAAAAAGGAGGCAAAAATTGCATTTTTATCTTTAAGGATGTTCGAAAATGCGACCAAGAGCAAAACAAAAAACAACATGGCATAGGAGCTAAACTCCGTGACTTTTTCTGTTTTAATAATTTGATTGATCACAAAAATGGTCAGGATCAACGTGCCTAAGGTCAAGACTTCCAACGGGATAGAAAGATTCTTTCCACTACCATGGATTTGAAGAATTTGGAACAAGCCATAAAACAGAACCAAAAAGACGGACAAAACAATGTAGTTTATGGGTTTTGTTTTTCCGAAAAAGCTTGAAATCATCGTGGGTTTTACTACTTTTGCAAAGTAAATATAGCTAACATGAGCAAGTTTTTTTACGGCATTGAAGACTTATTTGTAAACTACCTTTTTGCCCCTTATGATTTATTCCGTTTTATGGAAAGCTGGTGGGCCTCCAATACTGTAAACTGGATCTTTACCATTATCGGTTTTGTAGCCATGGTTTATTGGATGAAAGAACTGAAGATTTTCAATGACAACGGCGAGGAAGACAAGAGTATAACTTCCCACACCTACATATAATATTTCCCTGGTATTCGTTTCTTTTTTGGGATAATTCAAGCTATTTGGCTATAGGTCAAACCCTAGGTCTTTGCGGTAGTATATCCCATCAAAATGGAGTTTTCCCATGTTGTTGTAGGACTTTTTCAGGGCTTGGTGGAAATCATCTCCAAAAGAAGTTACAGCGATTACCCTTCCACCATTAGTTACCACTTTACCTTCTGAGATTTTGGTTCCAGCATGGAATACCAAAGAATCTTCAACCGTATCTATTCCTATTATCTCTTTGCCCTTTTCATAAGCTTCAGGATATCCTCCTGAAACAGCCATAACCGTCGTAGCCGCCCTTTCATCAATTTGAACATCTATTTGATCTAGTGTTCCATTTGCCATGGCGGTCAGAATATCCACCAAATCTGTTTGAACCCTTGGGATAACCACCTCGGTTTCCGGATCCCCCATTCTTACATTGTATTCTATGACCTTGGGTTGATTCCCAACCTTAATCAATCCAATAAATATAAATCCAACATAGGGTAATTGATCCTTTTTAAGGCCTTCTACGGTGGGTATAACAATTTGCTCTTCTATCTTCTGCATGAAGGCATTATCTGCAAAAGGAACCGGGGAAATAGCGCCCATGCCGCCCGTGTTTAATCCTGTGTCTCCCTCACCTATCCGCTTGTAATCTTTTGCCGTAGGCAAGACCTTATAGTTGCTCCCATCCGTCAGTACAAAACAGCTCAATTCTATCCCATCCAAGAACTCTTCGATCACGACTGTTGTGCTAGCCTTTCCAAATTTGGAATCGAGCAACATAGCACTAAGTTCTTTTTTGGCCTCTTCGAGGTTTTGAAGAATGAGAACACCCTTTCCAGCAGCTAAACCATCTGCCTTTAGTACATAAGGCGGTTGCAAAGTTTCCAAAAAGGCATAGCCTTCTTCCAGATTATCAGAAGTAAAACTTTGATAGGCGGCGGTAGGAATGTTATGTCTCATCATAAATTCCTTGGCAAATTCCTTGCTCCCTTCCAAGGCTGCAGCTGCTTTTTGCGGGCCAATCACGAATACCTTTTGTAGTTCTGGGTCGTTCAGGAAAAAATCGTGTACTCCATTCACCAACGGATCCTCGGGTCCCACAACCACCAGATTGACGTTCTTGTCCAAAACCAATTTCTTGATTCCTTCAAAATCATTGACCCCAACCCCAACATTGTTGGCAATTTTGGAGGTACCTGCGTTACCAGGGGCAACATAAAGGTTGTTGATTTTTGGGCTTTGTGAAATCTTATGGGCAATCGCATGTTCACGACCTCCAGAACCTAGGACAAGGATGTTCATCAATCAAAATTTTGGCAAAAATAGTTCAATTCAGATGTAATTGCATAAGAATAGTATCATTTCGAATGAAATAAGCAATCAGTTTCCAAACTTAATTGTTAGATTTCTCAGTCGCCTTGCTTCTTCGAAATGACATTCCTTATTTCCCATTTAAATGTGAAAAATCCCGATGTTCTTTTTGGTGCAATTCCTCGGGAGATAAGGATTTGAAGTATTCATAAACCTTTTTTAAGCCCTCGGAACGATGCACTTGAGGCTCCCAGTCCAAGATTTTCTTGGCCCTTGAAATGTCCGGTTGTCGCTGTAGCGGGTCATCCACTGGCAATGGTTTAAATACAATTTTTTGATTCGTTCCTGTTAGTTTTATGATTTCTTCTGCAAACTCCAAGATAGTGGTTTCATCCGGATTTCCAATGTTGACCGGTTCCACATAGTCGCTCATCAATAAACGATAAATTCCCTCAATCTGGTCATCTATATATGTAAAAGAGCGGGTTTGGGAACCGTCGCCAAAGACCGTCAAGTCCTCTCCTCTTAAAGCCTGTCCCATAAAGGCCGGCACCACACGGCCGTCATTCAATCGCATCCTGGCGCCATAGGTGTTGAAAATCCGAACTATACGGGTATCCAAACCATGGTGTCGGTGATAAGCCATAGTGATCGATTCCATAAAACGTTTGGCCTCATCATAAACACCACGAGGGCCAATAGGGCTTACGTTGCCGTAGTACTCCTCATTCTGGGGATGAACAAGGGGATCACCATATACCTCGGAAGTGGAAGCGACCAAAATACGGGCATTCTTTTCTTTGGCCAGGCCCAAGAGATTAAGCGTACCCAAAGAACCCACTTTTAGGGTTTCAATTGGAATTTTCAGATAATCAATGGGACTTGCAGGAGATGCAAAATGTAGAATATAATCCAACTCGCCTCCCAAATGGACAAAAGTGGACACATCGTGATGATGGAACTCGAAACGTTCCAATGGGAAAAGGTGCTCTATATTCTTTAAATCCCCAGTAATCAGATTGTCCATGCCAATGACATGGTGCCCCTCGGCAATGAACCGATCACAAAGATGAGACCCGAGGAAACCTGCAGCTCCTGTAATGAGGGTTTTTTTCATATATTATTTATCTCTCTATACGCCCCGTGAAAACAAAACAGTTGTAATGGTTTTAAAAATAATTCTCAGATCCAGCGTTACGGATTTGTTTTTAATATAATATAAATCGTACTCTAATTTTCTGATGGAATCCTGTAAATCTTCACCATATTTATATTTTACTTGAGCCCATCCAGTTATCCCCGGTTTGTAAAGGTGTCTAATACTATAAAATGGGGAAATGGCATCCAATTGATCTACAAAAATCTTTCTTTCTGGCCTTGGTCCAATAAAGGTCATATTACCTTTCAACACAGAAACTATTTGGGGTAATTCATCAATTCTAAATGTCCTTAAAATTTTGCCAAAAGGAGTTATGCGATTATCATTCTTTGAAGCCATCTTAGCCCCGTTCTTTTCTGCATCAACCACCATTGATCGGAATTTGTAAACTTTAAACTCCTTTCCATATTGACCAACTCTTAGTTGGGTGTAAAAAAGAGGGCCTCTATTCAAGAATATATTAAAAAACCATACCAGTGGACAGACCAAGAAAAACACAATACCTACAAAAAGAGATAAAATGAAATTCACCATGAAACTGAAAATCACCTGTAAATATCTGATTTTTTTATTCTTGAGTTGCAGCAATTCATAAAAACTATGGTAGTGGGAGCGGATAGGCATTGCCTCGTAAACACTTTCGTAAAATGAAGTGTACGTCAAAACTTCTTTCCCCTTTAAAATTGAGTCCAAAAGCAAAGTTTCCAGCTCTTTGGAAATGTCTGAGTAATCTTGAACGTTTAATATCCAAGTGTCTATTTTATCAATTGCATCATGAAATGTCTGCTTGTCTAAATTAGATTGATCTTCTTTGATCGCATAAGTAAGTTTTACTTTGTAAAATGTGCTTACACCATCGCCATTAATATATCCAATATTTTCGCGAAGATTGTCCAAGTTGTTCTCATCATATATATAGAGTACTTTTTTAACGGTAGGTATTATACTAAATACATTGGTAAAAAACAGGCGCCATAACCATACTTCCAATGGGGTTAATATCAAAAAATAGAGCAATGGAATTCTCCAAAAACTAACATCATATGTTATAATGGTAAATACAAAAACCAGAAAAACAAAAATCCCCGTAATGTATACCGATTGTGACAATACATGTCGTTTACGGCCTGTTCTTTCTAAATTGTAAAAATCCAAAATGTAGGACAGCCCCAGATAAGTGGAAATCCCAAATACAAAAACAAATACTTTGAGCTCAAAAGAAATAAACTCATCATCTATTGCATGATTAATAAAGAGGTTTAGGGATGCAACTATTATTGCAAGATCAACGATAAGCAGAATAAACTTGCGTTCTATTGAATTTAATATGGATAGTTTAGGCATCTGGGTATTAGTAAGATTCTACTAAATCATTTATAATTATCCTTCCCTGTTTTCCCCCAAAGTTTATTTATAAAACAATACTTAGCCAAGGTAAAATTGGACAATTTGTCTGGTTTTCTTCCAAAATTTTTTACAAAACTTGAAAAAAGCAAAAAACTAACATGTGGTTTCTTTGATTTAAGTCATCAATTCATCAAAAACTTCTGCAAATCTTTCGCCAATTATCTTATAAGTGCAATTTGCGATCAAATATTCATAACCTCGGTTCCCATAAGAGTTGCGGCCATCTTTCCCCATTCCAATAAAATAGTCAATTTTTTCCTTCAATTCTACATCATTTTCAGGCTCCACCACATAACCAGAATTAGAATAGGTAACAGGGTTTTCAGATGAGTTAAGCGCTTGAATAATGGGTTTTTTGGCGAAAAAGTAGTCAAAGGTCTTTAATTGTGAAGTCCCAAATTTGTAAATGGTGGTGTTTTTGGTTCCCTTACCCATAAACAATAAATCCATTTGACTTAAAAAGGATTGAACATATTTTTTGGGTATTCTATCCAACACATGGATATTTGGGTAGTCCTTCCCAAGTTTTACAATCCGTTCTTTCTCTGGACCACCCCCCAATATAAAAAGGTTAATCTGTTTATTTTCATGATTCCCTACCACCTGAATTATTGTATCCAAAGGGTTGGCTACAACCAAGGTGCCAGCATAGCCAATATTAAAATCATTGGTATTAATCGAAGTGTCGCAAACATCTGAAAGTTCCAGTTTCCGTGAGCTTGAAGGGATTTTAAACCCGTTGGTAATCCACCGGAATTTAAATTTTTCATGTGTTAGAACCTCCTTGATATGTATGTCAGCCCGCGGGATTACCGATATAATAAAATCCGCATTTTGATACGCCTTCTTTTCTAAGTATGATAAAAATCCTATAAAAGCATTCCGCTTTGAATAATTACCTAATTCTATTGCCGATAATGGCCATAAATCCCTGATTTCAAATACTATTTTCACCTTCCTATAAAATAGGGCCTTGAATAAAATGACATTCAAAATTGGCAACAAAGGCAATGAGGAAAGCACAATAATATCTGGGCGTGGAATTTTATTTCTAGAAATCAAAGGCAGACACATTAGCTGAATTACAAATACTATCCAGCTAATAATACGCCCCAAGCCTTGTGATTTCCCATATTTATTACCCTTTAACACAAGCGTACGGACATCCTTATTTACAAGTTTATAAAGTCCTTTTATTTTAGTATGCCTATAGGGCGCATGCGAAAAAGATGAAGTGATCAAAGTGGTATCATATCCTTTTTCAGCCAGTTCTTTCGCTACATAATAGTGTCTATAACCATCACCTTCGATATCGGGACTGGTAATGTACTGGTTTATTATCCAAACTTGCTTCATTAGAAGTTTTTAGAAATTTTATCAGCAATAGTTTTTCCAATTTGCAATGATGAGGTAGCTGCAGGAGATGGGGCATTGACAACATGAACCGCATCATCAGAATAATCAACCATAAAATCATCCACTAGATTTCCTTTATTGTCACAAAGTTGAGCCCTTACCCCTGAGCTTCCAACAATTAAATCCGATTCTTCAATTTCTGGAATTAGTCTTTTCAAAGCTCGCACAAATGCTCGTTTTGAAAAAGATCTGTACATTTCATACAAGCCCACTTGCCAATATTTCAATGCGACTTTGATAAACCCGATGTATGATATACTCTCTAAAAATTCACTTATGTTGGCTTGATATTTTTTATATCCTTCTCTACTAAATGCCAGTACTGCATTCGGGCCTGCGTCAATCTCTCCAGTAATTCTTCTGGTAAAATGAACTCCCAAAAACGGAAATGCAGGGTTGGGTACAGGGTAAACCAAATTTTTGACCAAATACTTTTTTTCTTCTTTTAACAAGTAGTACTCCCCTCTAAAAGGAATTATTTTTGCTTTCAGCCCAACACGGCTTTTTTGAGCAATTTTATCGGAATAGAGTCCGGCACAATTTATTAGAAGTCTGGATTTAACAATCTTGGTATCGCATTTAATAATATACCCATTTTGGCCTTTGTCAATTGTTTTTACCGTCTGGTTAAAGCTAAATACTACACCTTGTTGAATTAATAGTTTTTCCAAACACTTCGCTACATCTTTATAACTTACAATCCCGGATTGCGGAACATATATTGCCTTTATTCCAACTACGTGAGGTTCTATATTCTTAATATCTTCAGGATCCAATATCTTTAACCCTTTCAATCCATTCTGTTGCCCCCGACGGTAAATTTCCATCAATCTGGACTCCTCGTCCTGGCTAGTTGCAACAATCAATTTCCCGCAGATATCATGTTCTATTCCATGTTTCTTACAAAAAGAAACCATCAACTCATATCCTTTTTTACAATTGATTGCCTTAGAACTTCCGGGTGTATAGTAGATTCCGGAATGTATTACACCACTATTTCTTCCTGTCTGATGACTTGCCACAATTGACTCTTTTTCAATAATTGCAATGGAAAGCCCAGGCCGTTCCAATAACAAATTATGCGCAACAGAGAGCCCAACAATTCCTGCTCCAATTACAGCAACATCATAATTCATGTTCCGAAAAATAATCTCTAATAGCCTTTACAACTGTATCCGCATCCTTGATAGTCAAGTGTTCTCCTATAGGTAGGCTTAGCAGTTCTGAATCTGTTTTATTGGCAAAGAACCCTTCTGAGGCCGAGTCAAGGTATTCATATGCCTTTAATTTAGGTAACGAAATTGGATAGTGAACACCACATTGAATATTTCTTTCCAACAAAAAAGTCTTTAACTGGTCCCTTGAATTGGTTCTAATCACAAAAAGATGGTACACCTGACGTGCCCATTTCTCTCTTTTTGGAAGTTTCAAATTGTGAATCCCATCCAATTCCTTTAAATAATAGTCTGCAATTGCGATTCTTTGTTTAGTCCAATCTTCAAGATATTTGAGCTTCACATTTAATATGGCAGCCTGTAAATTATCCAACCTACTATTCCTGCCTTCAAAAACATGGTTGTATTTTTCTATCCGACCGTGGTTCGCAATCATCCTTGTTTTTTTGGCTAAGTGCACATTATTTGTAATTATGGCGCCAGCATCCCCATATGCTCCTAAATTTTTACCTGGATAAAAGCTGAAGGTACCTATATCACCTATTGCACCAACCCTTTTCCCTTTATACTCTGCTGCATGTGCTTGTGCACAATCCTCAATGATATAGATGTTTTTTTCCTTTGCCAAACTCAACAATTCATCCATATCACAGGGATGGCCATACAAATGAACAGCGAGAATAGCTTTGGTTTTACTAGTTAATTTTTGTTTAAGGCTTGCGATTGAAATTGTATAATTATTAGGGTCACAATCGCAAAAAACTACCTTATGGCCAGATCTAGTCACTGCCTCCGAGCTAGCTATAAAACTGTTAGCGGGAACAATAATTTCTGATTTAGCAGGTAACTCAAGCGCTTCTATAGCTATCTCAAGTGCATCAGTTCCATTTGCGACTCCTATACAATGTTCGGCTCCTTGGAATTGTGCAAAATCCTCTTCCAGTTTTTTTATTTCCTCTCCTCCAATGAAAGAAGACTTGGATATCACACTTTCAATGGCTGAGTCCACCTCTCCTTTTATGCTGTTATACTGACCTACTAAATCCAGAAATTTTATCATTATTATTTAATCTTAACAGCAGGATTCCCTGCATATACTCCACTTTTTTTGATATTTTTAGTTACCACTGCACCGGCACCAATTACCACGTTATCGCAAATCGACACTGGCAGTATAGTACAATTTGACCCAATGGAAACGTTGTTTCCAATTACTGTTGATTTCCATTTTGAGGTATCACCGCCGGCCGGACCCCCATCAGAAAACAGATCATTTATGAAAACGACTCCGTGTCCAATAAAGCAATCATCGCCAATTGTTACCAATTCGCAAATAAAACTATGTGACTGTACCCTGGTGCGATTGCCTATGATGACATCTTTCTGGATTTCAACAAAAGGGCCGACAAAACAATCATTTCCTATTTTACAGCCATAAATATTAACCGGCTCCACAACTTTCACATTAGAACCAAATGCTGTATCAACTATGCCGACTGTTAGTTTTTTATACATTTTGATTTCTATTTCCTATTTGTTGATATATCTTATCTATTATTTCTACTGTTTTTAGTCCTTCAAAACCGTTGGCAGAAATTACGCCATCATTGGTTAATACCTGAACCACATTTTCATACACCTTGTCATGGTTGGACATGGAACCTTGGTATTTTCCATAATTGTTCGCCGTGTTTCCTTTGGGCAAATCTTTGATTTCCACGCCTTCTATTTTTTGATATTCCAATTCATTTAAATATTGGCCCCCAATTTTTACAGTTCCTTTCTCTCCAAAGATTGTCAAGGATCCTTCCATGTTCCCTTCAAAACAATTCACCGTATAATTAATAGTACCCAATGCACCATTGTAAAACTCAAGAGCTATTACACCATTGTCATCGAACTCCACAATTCCCTGATGATTGAAATTACCCCCGAAAGCTTTGACAGATTTTACATCCCCTATCATCCAATACAATAAGTCAATAAAATGACTAAATTGTGTGTAGAGTGTCCCTCCATCCAAATCTAGAGTGCCTTTCCAAGAGTTCTTATAATAATCAGGGTTTCTGTTCCAAAAGCAGTTTAATTGAATAGAGTAAATTCTACCTAACTTGTCATTTTCGATAAGTTTTTTGACAGCCTCAACTGGGGGATTAAATCTATTTTGCTTAACAATCATCAATCGTCTATTGGCTGAATCAGCAGCCTTGATCATCTCACCACAGTCATGTACTGAAATTGCCATCGGTTTTTCACATAGAACATGAAATCCCATTCGCAAAGCCATTATAGAATGACTTGCGTGTAATCCATTTGGAGTACATATGGCCACCAAGTCTATATCGCCTTCAAGTTTTAACAAAGTATCAATGTCATAGTAGGCTTTAGCGTCATGTTTTTCAGCTAATTGATCCGCTTTATCTTTTTCGATATCACAGACCGCAATAAGTTTTCCATTCTTGACAATATGACCGGCATGTCTTTCGCCAATCCTACCACAGCCCACTATGGCAAAATTCAACTGTTTATTCATGTGTTTAAACTCTTTATGTTATTTTCTCAATTATCACGCAAAATTACACTTTTAGAAGCCAGGGCATTTTATAATTCCTCTTGGATATTACAAAAACCACAATAAACAAAATTACGAAGGAAATCAAGGTGGCTTGAGCTGCACCAACAATACCATTATTGGTTATGAGAACATAGTTCAGTATTAGATTGATCATTACGGTAAACACGGTACAAAAAGCAATTATTTTGGTTTTTTTGAGATAAAATAAATAATTGACCATCATTTTATACATCCCTAAGACAGCATAACCCAATAGAATCCATAATACAACTGAAATTCCAGATTCAAATTCTTTACCAATAAAAACCCTATATATAAATGGCGTTGTTAGATAGAACAAAAGTGCTACAATTAAAATAAAGATGAAATAGACATAAGTGATTTTTACAATTTTTATTTTGTCCTGTATTTGATCCTTCTTAAGTATTTGATAGAAATATGGAACCCATGCCTGATTAAAGGAATTTTGCAAAAGGGACATTACCATTCCTACCTGATAACCCACAGAATAAATCCCTACATCGCTCAAACCGAGCATGAATAAAATAAAAAATCGATCTGAAAAACCTAAAAGGCTGGAACCAAGGGAGTGAAAGATTAAAGGTGTACTAAATGATAGCGCTTCCTTCCTGTATTCCTTGGAATAACCATCCTTTAACAATAGACCTTTGCGATACAGGATTATAACGGCAATAATACCAAATAAAATTGCTACGAACAGTTGTGGAAACACCCTTCCCTTCCAATCCATTCCCAGTCCAATAACCAAAACAAGAGACAGCCCTAAATCCAAAGAGGTTTTGCAAACTCTAAAAATGCCATATTGGACGGTTTTGTACGACACACGCCAAAGTAGCAGTAATATTTCCGAAACTTGGGAAAAAAGAGTATATAACAATACAATTAAAATGAAGTGTCCAGGGATGTTGTGCCCAGACAAAAAATCTGAAAAAACTGATGATAGCAATGTGCTTAGCACAGTAATTATGAACCCTATAACACAAAGTATCACCAACACAGTGGTAAGAAATGGCCCAAGGTTGATTTTCTCAAAATAAAAACGACTTATGGATTGAACAACACTAAGACCAATTACAGGCATAGCAACCAAGTAAATATTATAGAAAATATCTACTAGGCCATAATCCTCTGGGCTCAAATAAACCGTCAAAAATGGCAGAAGTAAAAAAGGGATTCCAGAGTTAAGTAGATTGAAAAAAGTAAAAAGGGAGATGTTTTTGAATAGGCCTTTATTGTTCATTGTGTTGCTTAAAAATTTCTCCCCCAATCAACGCATTTTGATTGTTCTACAAATATATCATCTTTGAGGTGAATGCTATCCTGCAATTTTTGCTTTATGGTTTTCAAAGGATTTTGCACTTCTCAGTGCAGGTGGGCTTTTCTTTAGAAAAACTACTATAAACAACATGAAGTAAATTACTCCACGCTCCCTTTGTAAAAGACTTTCAAAAAATAAATTCACGGAAATAAATGTTAAGAAAGTCAACAAGAAAATGTTGTTTGTCCGAATTGATTTGATAATACTAATCACAATTGCCAACACAAACAACAGCAAGAACAACAATCCGTTTGAAACCAAAAAGTTGAGATATTGATTATGGCTGTTTTTATTCCTTAACAGTTCACACGTAGAAAAATAATAGTGCTGCAGGCATTGATCGTTCAATTCATTTTGGACACTACCCGTACCATGGCCCAAAAGCAATGAATTTTTGGCAGTTTTTAAGGACAATTTCCACAAATAATAACGGATGCTTGTTGATTCGTAAACTGCTTGGCCACGCTCATAAGACTCGCTAAAACTTGTTAGACCTTTTATGGCTCTATTATAAAAACCTGATTTTTGGGCCGTGAATGCCAAAACAACAAAAATCAAAACCATATATAGGTAATTCGTTTTCTTTGATTTGGCACTTATCAATTTATAAACCGAGACAATTGTAAAAGCTGTTAAAAAAGAAATCAAACCACCTTTACTTGAAATTAAAAGGAGAGCGGCCATGAAACCAAGTGTCAGGCCAACTTTCCATAGTTTAGGTTTACAAATTAAAGAAGCGGAATCAAATAGCAACAGCAGCAGAGCCAAACCAACGTAAAGAGCAAAATACGATGGATGTAAGTCCATAAAAGAGGAAAATTCATTGTACGTAAAAATATTATGTCTTTTCCCAAATGCATCAACCGTATACAGCGAATTAGACAAATAAAGTCTTCTTGTTGCATTTAGCAAACATATAATCACTGATAAAAACGTGCCCCAAACAAACATACGGATGTAAAACACTTTTTCCCACAACCTGAATCTTCTTCCCCCTAGAATTAGGGGTATTAAAATAAAAGAAACTTGCGTCTGGATTTTGGAAATACCGTTGTTGAAATTGGAAGAATAGAATATGCCAATGGTCAATAAAACATATAGCAACATATAGAGCAATAGTTCTTTTGAAATCAGCAATCTTTTAAAAAAAGCCACTCGAAACCTCAATAAGGAAAGGCAAGTAAATATGATTATAAGAACCGCCGTTATCTTTGGTATTAATGGAAGCGAGAATAGGATATTCCCAAGAAGCATTCTCTCTAAGTAGATCCATTTTTTTGTGAATGCCGTATCAAACTGAATTTTACTAGACATTGTGCTTGAAAAAATCTATGGAATACACCAAAATGAACAAATAAAAGTAATTGGCCCATGCTCCCGATAATAGCGTAATGGAAATCACACAGCTAACGAAAAAGACAAAAACCATGTTCAAAGAGTATTTGCTTTGAAAAGCCGCTTGCTCAACCTTGCGAAAGAAAATGTAGTGCATGCCAAGTCCAAACAATCCCATTTCCGTGACCAATTGTAAGGTAAAATTGTGCATGCTCAAGGCGGTAAATTCTTCAGTTCCTGGAACAACTATTTCAGCCATCATTTTTAATGAATTTCCAGGGCCAATTCCAATAAAATATGAATTTACAAATTCTTTGACCCCTAAAATAACAGCATTTGATCTTGCGTTAAACGTACCCAAATGTTCCAAAGGCTCCTGGGCAATCAGATTATTTATCAAACGTGAAATTATATATTCAATAGTGTATACACCATTGACACTATAATTACGGAAAAAATATAGCCCAAATACTCCTATTAAGCCCAACACGATAAACCCAAGATATTTGAGATTGAATATTTTTAATGCCATTAACCCATATCCGCCGAAAAATACTATTAGGGACAAAAAGGCCAACTTGGCATCATTATAGACGATAAGAAAAACTGCAAGACCTATCCAGAGGAATTTAACAAGACTTTTTTCCTTTAAAAAGTAAAGCGGAACAAAAATGGCCAAAATGGCGGAGAACTCATTTTCTGTCCAGAAAAAAATATGTACCGCAGGTAATCTGCTTATGGTATTAAAGTATACCCCTCCAAACAAGAACTGGACCATCCCAAGAATTATTAGGACTTTAAAAAGGACTAACAAATACTGGTATATACGGACCGCTCCTACTATCCTTAGAACTTCCTTATAGTAGAAGTAGAAAAAGAATACAGTTATATAGTATAAATTATACGTAATACTCAATGAATGGAATCTACCCAAATATGAGGCAATTAATGAGTAAACAACAAACACAGACAGAATCAAAGATAATTTTAATGCTCGCCTGGTATTGGCAATAAACAGCCAAAAAAACAGGAAGGGAAGCAATACTCTGAACAGGGTTACCTTGCTCTCGATAGATGGTCTTAATATGGTACTTAAACCGGCAATTGTGATTATGACCAAGTGTAGATTACCGATCAGCCACTTTTTTGATATGCGTAAGGTTTGTTCCATCCTTAAGTTTCAATACCAACTATTCGTTTAATTTCAAATTTTGAATTACCAAAACTTGATACTTTTTGTTCTCCCTATCCAACAATGTTATGGTCATTGCCCTAAGATTTCTTAAAGCTGTTTGAATGGTCCTTTCTATTAGAGGCTTTTCATTTGCCGAGGGTAAAATTTTAGTGGAAAAGGTTTCAAAACCATACCTTGTTCTTTCCTCCCTTAACAGCCCTATTTCGTCATCAATAGGATAAAAGGCAATTAGAAGGTAATATTCATTTAATTTACTATTGGTAAGGTCGTTTGTTTTGGCATCTATCGCTATTGTAAATGTATCATTATTTGTCTTTGATAAATATATGTCTTCAAATTGAAATCCAAGCTTATCCTCAACATGTACTTCAAGTTTTACTTTTTGCTCAAAAATACTGATTGCAGAACATCCTATTGATAGAAAATTGTCATCGATTAATTGCGGATCTTTAACTTTATCCTCCTTTATTTGGTTACAGGAAAGAAGCGTTAAAACAATAAGGGTTATATACAGAATGGGCATAGAAGTTACTCTATGCTTTCGTAAATCTTCAATTTGTTTTACCTGATAAATAGACAACTTTCTTTTCAGTTAGATTGACCGCCAAACTCGAAGCAACTTCTTAATCCTTAGCAAAGATATCCTAATTAATTACTCCCTTGAAAAATGAATGAAACGCAGTGCGATCTACACCCTTTGCAAAAATGTGATGCACCGACGCCTTTACTTTCTCTTGAATAAATGTTTCGTTGTTTAATGATAAGATTAGATTTTTTAATGCTAGCTTGGAACCGACTTCAAAATTATAGGGGTTATCCTTTAAGATGTCATGCAAATACCTTTTATAATAGCCTTTAATGTCAACGGATATATTAGGTGTCCCCAATGCTAAACTTTCCAAAGCACAAGTTGAATAAACAGTAAGATGATAATCACAATACTTCATTAATTCATAGGTGTTAATGCCATCACATCGAATTAAGTTGTCCTGGCCAGAAAAGTCCAAAAAGGAATCTAAATGTCTTGGTTTATACAAAAACCCAACACGAGGAAATGCTACACATATCTCACTCAACATTTGAATCAATGGCCGATCCGTGAGTTCTAACTGGCCTGTGACACAGATGACTCTCTCAAATCTCCTACGGTAGGCTATTAGGGTTTTGGATGCACTAAGTCTTTCATATACATCCTGGAGAAATGTATTTCCGTAGTTCAATACCCTATCTGTAGTAACTATATTGCCTTTAAGGGCCACTTTAGTAGATTCAGCCCCATAGCTTAACAGATAATCCGGCATTAGTCTATTGTCTTGTTTTTCAGTAAAATTATATGCTCTATGCGCATCTGCAATTAAGCCATGTTGCATTTCCACCACGGGGATGTTTTTCTTTTTAGCTGCCCAGATCATTCCAAAATTGCAATAGTAGCATACTGCAAAAATCATCTTAGGCCTGATTATTCGGAATAAAAAACCATAGAACAGCATGGAAGCATAAATACGATGATAAATTGGGTAGAACCGTTCCAAGTCGGCATCCAAATATTTTTCAAGCTTTTCAAAGTCTTTTATTTTTGGCTTTCTTGTTAATTTCTGAACAACAAATTGTCCTAGAAACATTAAGGACATGCCAACGTAAAATTCGTTTTTCTGAAATTTGCTTCTTGAGGTTTTGCCCTTTGGAATAGGATTTTCTATTAGAACAATATTCGGCAAATAACGAAGCAGGCTTGACGCAACACGGTCAATTGACTCTTCATTAAGTCTGAATCTCGTTTGGGAGGTTGAAAAAACCCAATATTTGGATTTTCTCAAGTTAAGTAAGGAACCAACATCTAGCCAGATACCATTCAATACAATCTTGATGAATGATTGGTCAACCTTTTTAATGACCTTTCGTTCGCCTACTAAATCTATTAAATAACATTTTATTATTGGCCAAACGGAAACTCCTTTGTGTTTTATTCCTTGGACTTTTATGTCCCTTTCAATCTTATTGAGATTCATTTATTGGCTATCTTATTGGTTAAGAGCCCTTACAAATTCTTTGGTTTCCAACAATTTCTCGGCAATCATCCAATCCAATGGGGTGTCCAGGTCCAAGGAGTTTACATCTTCCATGACATACTTCTTGATCTTTTGGAAATTCAAGATACTGCTCTTCCGTAAAGATTCTGTGTTAATGATATAAATAGCCCCATTGTATTCCCAGACTTGCGGACAATCTTGTCTTCTGGTAAAGTCTCCGGATTTGCTTTTTACCAACCATCCATTATTGTCTTCCTCAAATAGTACGTAATATGGGTTGGATTTTGTCTCCTTAACTGAAACAAGCATGTCCATCTCATCGTCAAAGAGCTTCAAAGCTTCTAAGATATGTTTCGCACCGCGAAATGGTGATGTTGCCTGAAGTATTATTACAACTTCAGGCGAGTACCCTTTTTTTTCATAAAATTCCAGCGCATGTATCAACACGTCGTACGTACTTGCAGTATCCGTCGCGAGTTCGTCTGGTCTAAGAAACGGCACTTCCAGGCCATTTTTCTCAGCAACATTCTTTATTTCAACAGAATCAGTAGATATACAAATTTGTTCAATAGGAAAGACTTCTTTCGCTGCATCCAAAGTGTA
Organism: Flagellimonas algicola; assembly: GCF_005937185.1. Lineage (GTDB taxonomy): Bacteria > Bacteroidota > Bacteroidia > Flavobacteriales > Flavobacteriaceae > Flagellimonas > Flagellimonas algicola. The sequence continues at coordinate 855,129 of NZ_VCNI01000002.1, forward strand.
TTCAATCAAGGGTTTTCCCTTAAGCTTTTTAATATTCTTATTGGGAATCCCTTTTGATCCCCCTCTCACCGGTATTACAACAAGTGGTTTCATAAATACACGTTATACCTCAGACAACTCGTACTTCATCATTATATCCACGAGTTCCTCAAACTTCACTTTAGCTTCCCAGTTCAGTTTCTCTTTTGCTTTGGTGGCATCGCCAATTAATATGTCCACCTCGGTTGGCCTAAAATAATATGGGTCTATTGTCACTAGGATTTCTTCCGTGTTTTTATCATAACCCACCTCATCAATCCCTTCACCTTTCCACACAATATCTATGTCGATATATTTAAAGGCTCTTTCCACAAATTCCCTTACTGTGTTTGTCTCACCGGTAGCAATAACAAAATCCTCGGCAACATCCTGCTGTAGCATTAACCACATGGCTTCAACATAGTCCTTTGCATATCCCCAATCTCTCTTTGCATCCAAGTTGCCCAAACGTATTTTAGAAAGCTTCCCTTCTTTGATTTTGGAAACTGATTCCGCTATTTTTTTTGTTACAAAACTATTTCCCCTTCTTGGACTTTCATGATTGAATAAAATTCCATTGCACGCAAAAATATTATACGCCTCTCGGTAATTTACCGTTAGCCAATATGAATAAAGTTTTGCTACTCCATATGGGCTTCTTGGATAAAATGGTGTGGTTTCTTTTTGTGGTATTTCTTGAACTTTTCCATAGAGTTCACTAGTGGAGGCTTGATAATACTTGGTTTTCCTCTCCAGCCCTAGAATACGTATTGCCTCAAGTATTCTAAGACTCCCCAAGGCATCGGCGTTCGCTGTATATTCCGGAATATCAAAAGATATTCTAACATGGCTCTGGGCGGCCAAGTTATAAATCTCGTCTGGCCTTATTTGCTGTAATAAACGCATAATGTTGGATGAATCCGTCATATCCCCGTAGTGTACATGAAAGTCTAATTCATGGGCATCAACTCCCTTGTACAAATGATCTATTCTTAGTTTTTGTTCTAAGCTGGATCTTCTCACCATTCCGTGAACTTCATATCCCTTCTCCAATAAAAATTCGGCCAAGTAGCTCCCATCCTGACCTGTAACTCCAGTTATTAATGCTTTCTTCTTCACAATTATTTAATGTTGTTTTTGATTATTTCAATGATTTGTTCTTGCTGTTCAAATTGTAGTCCAGGATAGCTTGGTAAATTTAGTCCCAAAGCAGAAATCCTCTTTGCATTTGGACAGTCTTCCACCTCATCGTAAAATGGTAATTCATCGATTGGGGTGAAAAAAGGTCTAGTTTCAATGTTGGCCGAATTTAATGCGGACTCAATTTTAAGTTTTTCATCAATTGAATTAAACAGTACCGAGCACATCCAATAAGATGATGTTGAGTGTTCTGGCAATTTCTGAAAAGTCAGAACATCTGACAAGGCTTTTTCATAGTTGTTTTGTAAAACACGTTTAAGGCCCAAGATTTCTTCTAGCTTGCCTAACTGTCCAAGTCCAATGGCCGCCTGTATATTTGTCATTCGATAATTATATCCAAGAACATCATGGTAATATCTTCTGGTTTCAGAGTTGCCTTGATTCTTAAGTTTCCTTATTTTCTTGTTCAATTCGTCGTGAGGTGTCAATACCATTCCTCCTTCTCCAGTGGTTATGGTTTTGTTTCCAAAAAAAGAGAATGTCGACACATCACCCAAAACCCCAGACATCTTTCCATGATAACTGGCACCAAATGATTCCGCAGCATCCTCAATCAAAAATACACCATGCTCTTTTGCAATGCGTTTCAATTCGTTATATTCTGAAGGACATCCATAAATATTAGTATAGAGAATGGCCTTGGTTTTTGATGTAATCTTCTCCGTGATTTTATTCGTGTCAATATTCCAACTTTCAGAATCAACATCTACAAATACTGGGTGGGCCCCTACATACAAAATAGCGTTGGTACTTGCCACATATGTAAAATTGGTGGTTATTACTTCATCTCCTTCGCCGATGTCCAAAGCCAACATGGCCAAATGGATTGCAACCGTTCCATTACTAACGGCAATAGCATGTTTTGCTCCAGTATATTTTCCAACTTCTTGCTCGAAACTATTTATGAATTTACCTTGACTTGAAATCCAGGTGGAGTCCATGCATTCTGCAACCAATTTCTGTTCTTCGGCTCCTAAAAATGGCTGATATATTGGTATTTTACTGTTTGCCATAAGTTCTTAAAAGTCCAAGCTGTTTATTAATTTGATTTAATGTGATGTTTTTTACTTCCAGGACATGGATGCAATCTGGAAAGTGTTTTAACCATGGTAAAAACCAATACGAGTCGTCAATGCTTTCATTGGTATCCCGGTTCCCGTCATTATCACTATGATGAATGTACCTCACATAAGGTTTAACTTTCTCAACAGCATTATTTAATTCAAAGTTCAACGCATTTGCGGACACTTTCAAATGTGCGGTATCCAAAAGAAGCCCAAAACTTTCAGAGTTTATTTCTTCAAACAACCTTACCATTTCCTGAGGCCTTGAACACAAAAGCATCTCTATTCCATCATTTCTTAGGTTAAAACTGGCGGTCACGTTGTTTTCAACATAAAAAGAAAGACCTAGACGTTCGGCTTCGTCCAAAACAATTTTGACAGAGTTTATAAAATGTGACCAATTCTCCTCCCTGTTCACGGGAACATCGATATTAAGCTTTTTGCCCAGTTGATCGGGCTGAGGGTCTACGCAAAATCCTGCATGAGCAGAAAAACATGGCGCTCCTGCCTTTTTGGATAATCTCAAACCCGAAATACAATGTAATATGGAACGTTCCCTTATTTCAGCATTACTACTTCCAAGGTTGAGTACGAAGGGTTCGGAAGGAGCAGGAAAATAGTTGTGTGCCAACCTTTTAATGTCACAATTAACAAAGAATTCCCCCATGTCACTTTGAAATGGAAAGCTAGAACTAAATTCAATCGTAAGTTCCTCTTCCCTGGAAATTGAAACAATTTCTTCCCTGCTATTTTTACCAAATGCCAAGGTGCTTACACCAATAGTGTTGGCGAAAGAGTTGGCATTTATATCTATTCTAAATATAGAATAGGTGTTTTCCTGCAAAATTAATTTGAAGCCAAAACCTTTATAAAGTTTGATTGCCTTAAAATTATCATTGTCAACAGACAACTGAATGGCTCCAACTCCCAGTTGCGTTGCTTTATCTAACAATATTTGTATTATCCTTTTACCTAAACCAAGTCCTTGAAAAGAACTCTTAACTACTATCCCTAGCCAGATGGTGTCATTTTCCTTGTCCAAATGTCCATAACCCATTGTTTCATTATCCTTTCTTAATAACAGGGTACACAGATGGTTATTTAAAACCTCCTTACCCCTTTTGTTGAAATAACGAAAAGAGTTTTTCTCATCATCCAAGCTTTCAATGAAAGATTCGAGGATAGTATAATTTTTATTTGATATCTCTAATACTTCAAGTTCTACTCCCATACTATCATGCTTTCCTTCAAAGGCACATCTTGTGGGATATCTTCACTAGCCTTTTTACCAACAATATCATTTTTCCTCTTAGGATTTAATCCCGTTGCTGGTCTTTTAAAAGCAATATTTTCCGACGTAATTCTCTGCCCCTCTTTAATTTCCTTTTTCAGAACTATACTCCTTCTCATTCCCTCAGTATTGGCAATTTCCTTTTCAGAAGGTCTTTTTACCGGGCTTCCCAATGCTATTTCCGTCTTTCGAATGCCTTCTATTAAATTTTGGAACTGATCAACGTTCAATGAAGCCTTATGGTCGGGCCCTGGAAGATTACGGTCTAGTGTAAAATGCTTTTCAATAATTTTAGCTCCTAAAGAAACAGCGGCATAACAGGCATAATTCTCTTCAATATGGTCAGAATAGCCAAAAATTGTATCTAAGGCTACTCCCATTGAAATCATCGCCCTAATATTGGCATCTCTGTTTAACGATGGATAGTTGGTTGTACATTGCAGTACTGCAATTTGTTCGTTTCCTGTGGATCTAATTGTATTCACAGCATCCGAAACTTCAGCTAAGGTTGACATGCCCGTTGATAAAATGATTGGTTTGTTAAACTTAGCGACATGTTCTAAAAATGATAATTCCACAATCTGGCCTGACGCTATTTTAAAGGCTGGTACATTAAGCTTGTTTAAAAAATCAGCATCGTCCTCATTGTAAGGAGTAGAAAGAAATGTAATCCCCAGATTATTGCACTCTTCGATAATCGCTGTATAGTCGTTCTCAGTCAATTCTAGTTTTTTCAGCATTTCAAATTGGCTTTCAGCTTTGTCCGTTACTTCAAGCTGGTATTTTGCTTTAGGAGCATCTTTTGTGATTACACTTTCTGCTTTAAAAGTTTGAAACTTGATACAATCAACACCAATTTTTTTAGCCGCTCTTACAAGATTAAGCGCCATTTGTAAGTCGCCGTTGTGGTTAACACCAGCCTCAGCAATTATATAGCAGCTACTATTATTGCCAATAGTAAAATCACCGATACGAAATGAGTTCATAAAAATCTAGGATTAAATAATCTGGTTAGAGCAATAAAATTAAATAAATCACAAATACCAATGACAAATAAAAATTTGCTCACTATTCGATATAATTATGGGTTATTGTACGTTTTTAAAAATGCATTTAAACCAATTATTCCCAATATTACAAGTACAAAACCCAATAGAATCAATGGCAGTACAAATTTATAGCTCTTCCAAAAACCTTTTTGCTTCACGCCTCTTGTAGGAAAATCGCTTATAACATTAAGTATTTCAGATTTATTTGCTCTTTCACGATTTAATTCCACTAAACGCCCCTTAAGCACTTCCCGTTCTTGAACCAATGCTAACTCTTTGTTTTGGGACTCTCCATTTTCTGCCAAATTAATATTTGTACCCTGCATAGGTTTGTCAGCTCCCTTGATTAAAACTGTTCTATAAAGGCTTTGAAGTGAGTCTATTTCAGTTAATTGCTTCTTGTAAATTCTTTCTTGTAAATCCAAGTTTTCATCGTTGATCTTCTTTTGGAGTTTGAAATAGTCATTTACGGAAATGGATCCAATAATGGCAGGTTGCAACTTTTTTGCTACCTTATTGTCATAGCTCACAACGGATATTTGATGAAACCTAGCATCCAGGGAATTAAAGTTCTTAAGGTAATTTTCAAAATCAATCGTCTTTATAGTAGTCGTATCCAAATTTTTAATGAAGTCATCAAAAAGTTCAATTTTTTGGTTCTCGTCGGAGTAAGAGTCTACAAAAATCTGGCTGATACTAGCTGCCTCATGTTCTGTAATGTTTAGCGCAGTAGCCAAAGTCGTAGAATCCTGTGCTTTGGCCAAATCATTGTAAAAATCAATATTATTGTACAGCTGTTGGACGCTATTAAAATTGGGTTCCACTACCATCTTGGAAACATACTTTTCTGGTAAGCTTTTGTCCAGAAAATAACCGGCAACTGCCCCCACGAGTACTGCGGCGGATAGTACAATGAAGTTTTTCTGAACAAAAAGAAGTAAAAGAATCACCAAATGGAAAATCCCTTTAAAAATGCTGCCAATAAAACTGAAAAAACGTTCGAAAGCCCTTCCAATCATTTGGAACAATTGTCCCAAATCTATTTCATCCGAAGAATTGTTGTTTACGGGTTGTTCTGCCATCTTATGAATTGAATATTTGTTTTAAAATCCGATCTGTTATCAAATAGGTGGGTTTTACACCGGTGGTTCCAAGACCACCTGATGCTAAGGTGCTCCCTGTTTCCAATGGATTATCCGATGCATAATACGCGTACCTTACTTTTACATCCTTTTTTATACTTTTCCGAATCTTGGAAGCCGATTGAATGGCCTTTTGATAGTGTACTCCTTCCATCTCCAGGCCAATAACGTTCCATGTTGATTCATGAAAAAACTTGAGTATGTCCTTGTTCTGCAAGGATGTGCCCAATACCGTCACCATTGCTCCTTCCAAAACCATGAGATCATATCCTTCAAAGTCTTCTTTGCACAATTCATTGTCAAAGGGATAATTATCTGCGGAGCCTTCAAAAATATGGGCTGAAGGAATCATCAAATCTCCCTTGCCTCCTTTCAAAATACCAGCTTTGCCCATAATGGAAATGGAATCTACATTTAAAAATTGCTTCTTTCCCTTAATTTCTAAAGGCTTTAACAGTTCATCTATGGTCTCGTACGCTTGTTCGCCAAAGGCATAGTCCATTACAAAGATAACGGGTTTATCCGCCTCAGATATTCCCTCTGGAAAGTCATAACAGCATGCGTTGACGCCAAATTTAGCCGTATCGAAGATTTGAACATCGATGTTGGCTCCAGACTCGTCATCCAAAAATAGCATCCCGTTCTTTTTGGCGACTTGCTGAACTTTTTTTCTCAACTCTTTGTTTTCAGACGAACTCAAAGCTTCATAAATGTCCAGGGATTTGGTTTCTTGCAATTCCTTTGACAAGGTTGTTTTGGCAAACAAAGAGTTCATTACACTGTGCATGTTGGCACTTATAATGTGGAGGGGGCGACCCAACAAACCGTTTTTGACTAGTGTTTGTTTGATTATGTCCGCCCAACGTTCTCCATGGATGTGATGCCCCAACCTTTCGCGCAGTAGTGGACTAAAAGTGATTGTCCGCTTTAAGCCTGTTGTTTCTTCCTCTATGGCCAACTTCCCTAGCCAAAATATCACATCCAAAAAGCGGTCTGGATTTTCTTTTGTGCTAAGTTTTTCTTGAATCTCAACCACGTCCTCAAAAGTCCTGCCCAGAATGTTGGCGGCATGAATCATGGCAATTTCCCGTTCGGCACCACTCTTTTCTTCACTAGTGATAAATTCCGAAAGCTTGTCCCAGTCCCGAATGGTTTCGGTTTGGTCCACCAATACGCGTTTGCAAATCTTTCCTGATTCAATGTACAGAAACGTAAGGTGGGTAAGAATATCATAGATATCGCTTCTGCCACGAGTAATCTCAATATTCATTTGTTCCTCATCAATCCGATAGCAATTCCGTCGTCTTTTTGGTGGAATAATAGCGGATAAATGTGATTTGGAAAATCCCTCGTCTGAGGTGAGATTGATAAATCGGCATTCCTCTATGCCTTCAGGCAATCTCTCCAACACATAAATAAGACCATTTAACTCCGCCTTATCCTCTGCAACAGAACCATAAATCTCAGGCCGTAACAACAAAAGTGCAGTCCTTAGCGCATTGCCCGATACACCAGATGGCTTATAAAACCCACGGTTTAGCAAATGGCGCATGGTAATATAAAGGCGTTCTATGGCATTGGTGGATTCCTGTGCGCGTGTCGCCTGTTTTACTTTGGTGGTCATCATAATTTAGCGACAAAAATACATGAATTCCTACGAAAGCTGTACCTAAATGAGAAAAGGTTTCAAGCCTTCTGCAACCTTACGGTCGTTGGAAAGACGCTGCACCTTGTTTTGACCGCCCAGTTTTCCAATGGTCTTCATAAATTCTTGGAATCCCCCAGTTTGTACTTTGGAAATTTTTAGTGGTTGCAGAATATTTCCCGCAATCAAATCCAGATAATAGCTATTCTGATCTTTCATGCTTTCTTCCAAATGGGAAATGAAGGTCGGCACATCTGAGGGTTGCTTTTCAAATTCTATAAGCCATTCGTGATAGGGGAGTTCTCCAGTTGGTGGGGAGGTCTGGGGCGCCACAGTAAATTCATTCACTATGGCATCCGATTTTGAAATAGCCATTTGAATGGCTTCCTCCACTTCTTTGGCAATTACATGCTCCCCAAAAGCAGAAATGAAGTGTTTGATTCGCCCAGATACCACAACCCTATAAGGTTTAGAAGAAACAAACCGAACGGTATCTCCTAGGTTGTAGGCCCACAGCCCGGCATTAGTGGAAATAATCATGGCATAGTCCACTCCAGCTTCCACATCCTTTACAGTTATTCGTTTTGGGCTTTCGTCAAAAAATTCGTCCGCTTTGATAAATTCATAGAAAATACCTGCATTAAGCAATAGAAGCATGCCTTCCTCTTTCTGGGAATCCTGATAGGCAAAAAATCCCTCACTAGCCGGGAACAATTCAATACTGTCCACTTTCCTGCCCATCAATTCCTCAAATTTAGCCCTGTAGGGTTCGTAATTTACCCCTCCATAAATGAACAATTGAAAATTTTTGAAAAGCTCCCCGACTTTCCTGCCCGATTTGGCATTCAGCTTTTCAAAATACATTTGAACCCAAGACGGAATGCCGGCTATTACCGTCATGTTTTCATTTTCGGTCTCCTCTACAATTTTGTCCACTTTGGTTTCCCAATCCTCAATACAGTTGGTCTCCCAACTAGGTAGCCTGTTTTTCTGTAAATAGTTGGGAACGTAGTGGGCCGATATCCCAGACAGTCGTCCCAGTTTTATGCCTCCTTTTTCCTCCAATTCCGGACTTCCTTGTAAAAAAATCATGCGTCCATCCACAAAATTGGCATTGCCAGTCTCATGAATGTAGCTCAAAATGGCGTTCCTAGAGGCCTCAACCTGATTTTTAATGGATTCCCTGGTAATGGGTATGTATTTGGCTCCTGAAGTAGTTCCCGAAGTCTTTGCAAAGTAAACCGGCTTTTCCGGCCATAGCACATCAGCTTCGCCATCAATAATTCTATGTACGTAGTCCTTGAGCTCCTCATAATCCCTTACGGGAACCTGTCTGGTAAAATCCGAATGCGTTTTAATCCCATCAAAACCATGATCCAAGCCAAATTGGGTGTTTTTGGCCCTAGTAATTAAATTTTGAAATAGCTCTTCCTGGACCTGGATAGGGTTGCTAGACCATGCCCTTGTCTTTTTGGCTATTCTTTTGGCAAAAAGCTTTGCTGCAAATGACTTTAGCGACATTTATTTGAAGTCGATATAATTTAATGGATTTACGGGTTTGCCCTTTTTCCAAAGTTCAAAATGGAGATGTGGGCCAGTAGTCAACTCTCCAGTATTTCCTATGGATGCAATCACTTCCCCAGCCCTGACCAAGTCTCCCTGTGATTTACTCAAGGAACCATTGTGTTTATACACCGATGTCAAATCATCTTGGTGTTTAACAATAATCACATAGCCTGTCTCGGCAGTCCATTCAGAAAAAAGCACCGTTCCATCGGCAATGGATTTGACCGGAGTGTCCTTCGGTGCCACAACATCCACCGCATAATGTTTGTTGTTAGGGTCAAAGTTCTGCGATACTGTTCCGCTAAGCGGAGCGAACAACAAGGAGCCAACATTTTCGATGTTCCGTTCGAAGAGATTGTACTTGTCTTCCAAGTCCACTTCCTCCCGTAGTAGTAAGTCTTCTCGAATTGGAGTTAAATCCACTGTTGAGGGATCCAGCTTGTACTTTTCAAAAAGGGAATCTCTGTTGACCTCATTATTTTCCACGTCTCCTCTCAGTACCAGACGGACATTGTCCAAATACCTATTGGTATAATTCAATACAGTGACCAAAGAATCCGTTTTATAGGTGAGTTCAGTAGCCTGTCTTTTTAAGCGGGTTGAAGAATAGCCAGGAATATATTCCCTAAGGGGTGTAAAGGCAATAATCAGGGTCGTCAAGCCAATAAGCACGATTATGAAAAGAGTTCCGGTAACAAAAACGTTGAGTCTGCTCAGTTTAAATGAGATTTTCTCCTCAAAAGTGCTCTCGTTCAAAATCACCAAACGATACTTGTGGAGCAGCTTTTGCTTGATTTCTTTTCTTTTCTTCTTGTCCTTTGCCATGATGGACAAAGATAGCCTTAGATTTTTATATAGATGTTAAGCTTTTATAAAACCCCGTCTACAGCAACTATTTGTTCCAGAAACGGCTGGAACTGCTAATTTTCGTTAATCATCTAGAGCCTTACGGTTCTTTTTACTAATTTTACCATTCATTTAAAGGCATTGCGATTATGATTGCTCAAACTTTTTTTCTTGGTATGCTAGGCCCATGGCAAATTGTACTTATTGTGGTAGTTGTTCTTTTGTTGTTTGGAGGCAAAAAAATTCCGGAGCTCATGCGAGGTTTGGGAAGCGGCATTAAAGAATTCAAAGATGCTTCCAAAGAAGACGAAAAATTGGAAAGCGGCAAGGAACCTGAAGCTTAAATCCATTCAATTGGGCAGATTTTTCTTACTCACAAATTCCCAGTATCTATAAGGGATTGTCGATGAAAAACAACATATTTGCCTAGTTCATGCCATAATTCCCCCCTTTCACAACAAAAACTTATTCGCGCTAATACCATATTCTATTTTAGCGTTAGATATGCTACCAATAGGTTAAAGGCCTATGTAGCAACCATACCAAATGGTGTGTAGTTCAGAAGGAGGGACTATGAAAAGACCTATTTTTATTTTATTCCTAATGCTGGCCTTGGGGCTTAATGCCCAATCTGTGTCCTTTTTGCAATTTGAGGATGAAGATCTTTACAAGGAAACCCAAAGCGTTCGTGGAACTTATTCCTCCCAAACCGCATTTTTAAAACAGCTGGAGGGGATGAGCAATAAATCCCTTTCCAAATTTGTACGCAAAAAAGGAGTAACGGAAAAGCTCATTAAGCAGGCCAACGAATTCTTTGATAAAATGTGGTATGCCGAAGCTGCCCGAGTTTACGACATTGTTCTGGAAAAAAGTGAAGCACAGCACACATTTGAACTATTGTCAAGGGCAGGGGACTCACATTACTTCTCGGGCAATATGGAAAAAGCTTATAAGTGGTACCACGAGTTGTATTTGACCTTTACAGATGATATTTCCGAAGAAAAATTCTTTAAATATGCCCACGCCCTTAAAGGCACAGGGCGCTACCGCAGGGCAGCCAAACTAACCAAGTTGTTTAGGCAAAAGAGAAGCGAGCCCTTGAACGAACTAGGGAAAGATCCAACCACATGGAGCAGTCCACGGTTGGTAGAGGTCAAGAATTTGGCCATTAATTCTAAATATTCCGAATTTTCACCCATGTTCCATAATGATTCTGAGGTGGTTTTTGCTTCTTCTTTGGATTCCTCCTTTCTGACCACCAGGAAATATCGCTGGAACAATCAACCATTTTTGGACCTTTATGTGGCAAAAGCGGATGTAGAAAACGACAATCTGACCCAGCCTAAAAAGTTTTCTAGGAAAATCAACACCAAATATCACGAAGCTTCTGTTTCCTTTTCGCCAGATCAGCAAACCATCTATTTTACCCGTAACAACTATGGTAAAAAATTAAAGCGGGGTAAAAATGGAATCAACCACCTTAAAATTTACCAATCCCAATTAGTGGACGGCGAATGGACCAAGGCTTTTGAATTGCCTTTTAACAGCGAAGATTACTCCACAGGTCACCCCTCCGTAAGCCCGGATGGGAAGAAAATCTATTTTGTTTCGGATAGGCCCGGTGGATTTGGTGGCACTGATGTATATGTGGCGGATATTCTTGGAGAAGGTAGGTTCTCCGAGCCTCAAAACTTGGGGCGTACCGTGAACACCAGCAAAAAAGAAATGTTTCCATACATCACCAATGATGCGCTTTATTTCTCATCAGACCGCACCATGGGGCTTGGCGGATTGGACATTTATAAGTCAGATCATGTTGATGGGGTCTTTAGTGTGGGCATCAACCTTGGGGAACCCATAAACAGTAACCGAGACGACTTCTCCTATATTATAGAAGAAAGTGGCGAAAAAGGATATTTTGCTTCCAATCGAAAAGGAGGTAAGGGAGATGATGATATCTACTCCTTTAAAAACATCCTTAACCTAAATGCCATTTCAGGAAATGTTCTGGATGATCTAACTGGTGAGGCCATTGCAGAGGCCGAAGTGATGCTCTTCGATAAAGACGACATCCAGGTTGCGCAATTGCGGACGCAACCAGACGGAAGCTTCATCTTCAAAAACCTTCAACCGGTATCCAGATATACCTTAAAAACCTTGAAAAAAGGATATTTTGATGCTACGACCAATGTAGATACCAAAGAAAATGAAGATGTCTCATTGATTCAATCGCTTAAACCCTTGGAAGAAATCATAGCAGAAGATGAGGGAGTCCTAAAATTGGAAGTAGAGACCATCTATTTTGATTTTGACAAGTTCAGCATTAAACCTAAGGCAGCGCAAGAATTGGACAAGCTGGTAGCGGTCATGACCGAATATCCCGATATGGTCATCAAAATTGAATCCCATACCGATGCCATTGGTACCCGCGCGTACAACAAATATTTATCCGACAAACGGGCCAAATCCACACGGGATTATATTATTGCGCACGGGATAGATCCCGGCAGGATAGAAAGTGCTGTGGGCTACGGCGAAGAGCAGCTCCTCAACGACTGCTCAGATGGAGTACGGTGTGGCAGAACAAAGCACAGCGAAAACCGCCGATCGGAATTTATCATTGTGAACATGTAACAAAACAACTAATCAACCAAATATTGGGCCCCGGAGACGGGGCCTTTTTTAGTTTAAAATTCCATCCATGCACTTTATCGATCAAGTCCCTCGATAAAACAACAATCTTCCCTTTACCATTAATCGATGAAAGTTTTACGTTAGTAGGGTTTTCCACGAATTTGATTGCATTAATCAAGTTTTTATGACCGTTCACCCTATTGTTTGCACATCCGTTTAAGCTTGCACAATCTTTGTAATGTCTTTAAATCTTTAAACTTATACTTATGAAAAAACTATTACTCATTAAAGAAATCTACTTAGAAGGATTCCGAAATTTAGGTCATATTCTTTTGGAAAAATATTTCAAGGCCTTTTCCTGGTTCTGTTTCATCATGTTCTTTATAGTGCTTTATGCTTTTGTTTACAGAATTGCTACAGGATTCGCCTTTGACTAAAAATTACGTTTAAGCATTTAGAGGACAAAAAAGCCCGGGATGTTCCGGCATACTGGGCTTTTCTGTTTCTGTTTTATCTAATTTTTCAAGGTCCGGATTTGAACTCTACCGTCTTTAAGATGGCCTCCAGCTGAAACATATAATCGCGCTTTTCCTCATTTGGGGCAAAAGCGAACCCTTCCAGCACCATTTTTCTGTTGTTCTCCTTATCATTGATGATGTAGGTGACAAAGGGCCCTGCCATTGGATATCCCTCAATTTCCCAGGTTCCCCTCGTTTCTGCAGCCTTCTTTCCACCCACTAGAGCTGGAAAAACATAGGGCGAAAAAGCCTTTTCCGTTATCATATAAGTACCATCATAAGGTCCTGGAATATATTTCTTTCCAATGCTGTCCCTCATTTTTACAATATCCTGTACAAAAGTGGAGTCTGTGGCAAAACTGTCCCACGGCATTTCATAGGCCAAAATATTCATGGATCCTTTGGGAATCTGGATATCCATCCAAACAAAATTATCTTCATGTTTGCCAACGGTATACAGCGAAGGAACCTTTAAACTGATTCCGAATTCGTCTTCAAAAGCTGTTTCTTTGGTAAGAGACCGGGTAAACCTGCGCTGGGCCTCTGCTATCTCAACCTTTTTAAAAGCGGCAATGGCCATTCCCGCAATCGAGTCCAAATTACCGGCCAAATCGTTATACGTTTCTCCAGTAACCACGGCAATCTTTTGCGGTTTAGCATACATGTTCGTCTTTATATGGGCTGCGGATACCGAATCTTGTTCCACAAAAAGTACAGATCGCGAATAAGCGGTAGCACCCTTAAATACTTGAGGGGGTATTTGAGTAATGGTAAACTTAGGTTCTGCCCTAGGAAGACCAAGTATAGGTGCTGCAAAATGCTCCCTGACCTTATCTCCTATACCGCCCTTCCAAAGTTCGGTGTCCATTACAACCATCAAAGAGTTGATTCCCCCAGTTGAGGGTGGCAAAAAGCGTTGTTTGGGGCCAGAATCCCCACATGATATCCCCACCAAAAGAAAAATGGTGAAGCATAGTGTTCCAAATTTTTTCATATCGTGTTCAATTTACGAAGAACAATCGCACAATTTTAGTTTTGTGCCGGGTTTAAGATTGTTCCCGCTAAGACCGTTCCATTCTCGAAGATTTTCAATGGAAACTCCAGGATATTTTCTGGAAATGGTCCAAAGGGAGTCCCCTTCTTGCACTGTATGAACCTTATTGCCGCTGGCCACTGAACCTGAACTAGCCTTTGCAGTTGTTGGTTTAGAAGTAGTTTTTCTGGGGATATAGGGTTTTCTCGGGAAAATGGTTAGTCGCTGCCCAATCCTCAATTTATTGCTTCGCAATCCATTCCACCTTTTAATCTGGCTCACCCCAACACCATACCGCTCCGCAATCTTGCCCAAATAATCCCCACTTCTAACTTTATAGCGAATCTGGTTCTTGGTCTCTACAAATTGCGGCAAGGGTTTTTCCAGAGAGTCCAGTTCCTTTTTTACGAAAGCATAAATCTCATCCTCATTGCTGACAAACTGCCCAATTTTGGTGACTGGCAAGCGCAACACATAGTCTTTCCCCTTTACCTTTGGAATGATGTTGAGCTTGTACGAAGGATTCAACATCTCCAATTCTTCGGTGCTTATGTCCACCAGCTTGGAAATCTGGTCAAAGGTTATCAGTTGCTTTACATGGATTGTATCGGTTTCAAAATAGGGTCGCTCTGCCTTTTTGTAATGCAGGCCATGTTCCTCTGCATACTCAAAAATGTACATCGTCGCCAAAAAAGCAGGTAAGTAGCCCGCGGTTTCACGGGGAAGATTTCTGCGGATGTTCCAGTAGTTTTTATATCCACCCGAGCGTCTAATGGCCTTGTTCACATTTCCGGGGCCCGAATTATAGGCCGCTAGGGCCAAATCCCAATCGTTGAAAATGTCATACAATTTGGACAGATATTTACTGGCCGCCTTGGTGGCCAAAATGGGGTCATGGCGTTCATCTACGTAACTACTAACGTCCAAGCCATACATTTTTCCCGTACCATACATAAACTGCCAGAGACCTTTTGCGCCAACTCGGGAACGCGCCTTTGGGTTTAGGGCAGATTCCACAATGGCTAAATATTTTATTTCTAATGGAATATCATGGTTGTCCAGTTCCTGTTCAAACAATGGAAAGTAAAATTGGCTTGCTGTGATCATGCGCTGCATCAAGTCCTTCTTTCTAACCAAAAAGGATTTGATAACAGATTCCAAAGAAGAGTTGTAGGAAATATTGAAGGGTGTCTTTTCATCCAACAAGGCCAATCTGGCTTTGAGTGTGTCCGTTGGCAGGTCTACCATTTCAATTTCTTCCTCGGTCGGGTTAATAATTTCCAGCTCCAACTCACTGAACAGTTGGGCGCTCTGATGCAATTCCCTTAACCAAAGACTGTCATATTTTCTGGCTTCTTCCCTGTCTTTCAAAACATACTTCCTTTCGCCATTGGTTTCAATCACCTGAACCCCATCAATGGGTTTTTCAATATTTTTTATTTCAAATGAGGATGTGTTGGGAGTAGAAACGGAATCGGTAATCTGCGTATTTTGCTCCCCAGAATCGGTTTGGGTGGTTGCTGTGGACTTGGCCTCTTGGGCATTAATCAATGGAGCCGAGAATATCAGCGCCACTACAACAGCTTTTCTAAAAACTTGGTTCATGCTGGATTGGGTTTGATTTTGGGGCAAACGAAAATGGGGTTTTTTTCCGAAAAATTAAAGTTTTCGGCCAAAAACCTAACACTTTTAGGATTTCTCCTATTAATTCATAACGTGTGGGTTAGCCCAATATTGCAGCAATTCCAGGCAGGGTTCTACCCTCTAAGCTTTCCAGCATGGCACCTCCTCCAGTAGATACATAACTGACTTTGTCCTGAAATCCAAATTGCTTCACTGCCGCTACAGAGTCTCCGCCGCCAACCAAAGAAAACGCCCCGCTTTGGGTAGCTTCGTCGATAGCGTTGCCAACTTCGATTGTTCCTTTGGCAAAGCTTTCCATTTCAAAAACACCTACAGGCCCATTCCAAAGTATGGTCTTGGATTCCAAAATAACTTGCTTGAAGTTCTCCAGAGTTTGGGGTCCAGCATCAAGACCTTGCCAACCTTCGGGAATCTGGTTCACATCTAAAAATTGGGTGTTGGCCCCATTATCGAAAGCGTCCGCAGCCAAGACATCCACCGGTAAATGAATCTTTACTCCTTTTTCATCGGCCTGCTTTAAAATGTCCAAGGCCAATTCCATTTTATCGTCCTCGCAAATGGAATCGCCAACTGTGCCTCCCTTGGCTTTGACAAACGTATAGGTCATTCCACCACCAATGATCAAGTTGTCCACTTTGTCCAAAATGTTTTCGATAATGGTAATCTTGGACGAAACTTTAGCCCCGCCCAAAATGGCGGTAACAGGTTTCTCTCCCGTTTGCATCACCTTTTCAATGGCTTTGATTTCCTTGGCCAACAGATAACCAAAGCATTTGGCATCCGGAAAATAGTTGGCCACAATGGTTGTTGAGGCATGCGCCCGGTGCGCCGTTCCAAAGGCGTCATTTACATAAATGTCTCCCAACTGGGAAAGCGATTCCGCAAAACCAGAATCCCCTTTTTCCTCTTCCGCGTAAAACCGAAGGTTTTCCAAAAGCAATACCTCGCCATCCTGTAACTCAGACACAGCAGCTTCCGCAGTATCTCCAATACAATCATTGACAAACTTTCCCTGCACCCCAATGATTTCTGAAACCTTTTCAACGATATGGGACAATGACATGTCCGAATTGGCCTGCCCTTTTGGCCGACCCAAATGACTCATTAATACAGCAGCTCCGCCATCTTCCAAAACCTTAAGAATGGTTGGTTTGGCTGCTTCAATTCTACTGGTATCGGTAACATTGAAATCCCCATCCAACGGCACATTAAAGTCAACACGGATCAGCGCTTTTTTCCCTTCAAAATTATAATCGTCTATGGTCTTCATCTAACTTGGTTTAAGGTAAGCCCAAATGTAAAGATTTCCTACTTTCCCCGCCTTGGGCATGGGCCATATTTTTAAACTTTCAACAAAAAAGATGGGAAACCACACAGAACCTAAAAAATGTATCTTTGGCTTATGCTGTTCAAAGACGTTTTGGGGCTCGAGCACATAAAAAAACACCTGGTGACCACAGCAGAAACCGGAAGGGTTGCGCATGCCCAACTTTTTGTTGGCCCGGAAGGTTGCGGAACACTTTCCATGGCCATTGCTTACGCTCAATATCTCCTTTGCGGAAACATTGGCGGAGAAAATGAGGGGGGCGATGCGGTCTGCAATACCAAATGCCATTCACTTACCCATCCCGATCTTCATTTTGCGTTTCCAGTGTCCAATTCCGATAAGATTAAATCCCATGCGGTGAGTGATCATTATCTGGAAGAATGGCGACAGTTTGTACAGGATCAGCCCTATGGGAATCTCTTTGATTGGTACCGCTTGATCGGCATAGAAAAGAAGCAAGGTCAAATTGGGGTTGATGAAGCTCAGGATGTGGTTAAAAAACTCTCATTAAAATCATATGAAGGGGGATACAAGATTTTGATAATATGGATGGCCGAAAAAATGAACATCTCTGCCTCCAACAAACTACTGAAACTGATTGAGGAACCCCCAGAAAAAACAGTCATTCTTCTAATTGCGGAGGATGAGGAGTTGATCATCAACACCATTCGGTCACGCTGTCAGATTTTACATTTTCCGCCCCTACCTGAAGCTGCGATTCTAAACGCTTTACTAGAAAAGGGTGTGGCCGATGCTGAGGCCAATTCGATTGCACAAGAAGCCAATGGAAACTTCAACAAGGCGTTGGACCTGCTTAACAAAGATTCCGAAGATCTAGTTTTTGAACGTTGGTTTGTTCAATGGGTAAGAAGCGCCTTTAAGGCAAAAGGCAATAAAGCGGCAATTCAAGAACTCATTATGTGGAGTGATGAAGTGGCCAAAACCGGACGGGAAGTACAAAAGCAATTTTTGCACTATTGCCTCACCGTAATGAGACAAGCCCTACTGCTGAATTACAATGCCAATGACTTGGTTTATCTAAAAATCCATTTGGAGGGGTTTGATCTCAACAAGTTTGCACCCTTTGTGCATGAAAACAACATCTTGGCCATAGTTGAGGAACTGGAAAAGGCCATTTTTCATGTGGAACGCAATGGGAATGCCAAGATTATCTTTACCGACCTATCTATAAAACTAACACGTCTGCTTCATACCAAAGCAGCATAAAACCAACATATCATGGAACACTTTACATCCAATGCGGCACAAGTTCTTTTGCTCGCAGGCCTCACCATTACCTTTTTACAGAGTGCATTTGACAAAATTTTGGATTGGAAGGGTAATCTAAGTTGGCTTACCGGACACTTTTCCAAAACGGTCTTCAAAGCAATGGTGCCCGTTCTCCTTGGAGTGGTTCTTTTTGGTGAATTGGCTTCAGGGATTTTGTGTGCCATTGGTATTTATGAATTTCTATATTCTGGAAGTGGCTCTATGGCATTCTGCGGCGCGGTCCTTTCCTCGATCACCTTATTGATGCTGCTTCTTGGACAACGAATTGCCAAGGATTATGAAGGGGCCAAGACCATAGTGGTTTATCTTATTTTGGCCATCTTTTTGGTTTACATACTACAATAACAACCTAAATCAACCTCATGAAAACTTGTTTTCCCTTACTTCTGCTAGCGTTCTTGATTTCTTGTCAGGAATCCGACACAAAAAAGGAATATGCCTCCAAAACCTATCAAGTGTATATGCGCGATAACCTTGCCGGCTCCCATACCAGCTCTATGGATTCCCTTGGTAACTATGTCTATACTTTTGAGTTTAATGATCGGGGAAGAGGCCCGGAGATTTTGGAAAAAATAAGATTGGATCAAGCAGGCAACATTTCCTATTTGGAAATTACAGGGGTCAATTATTTAAAAGATACCGTAGTAGAGAACTACGCCTATATTAATGGCGCCGCACAATGGAAAAGCACCTCCGAAGCTGGTGAAAAAGCAACAGACGGCAATCCGTTTTACTCCAGTGTAAACGGCACCCTTGGGGATAACGAATTGTTAATTCGTCTCTTGCTCTCTGCTGAGAACCATACCGTGGAATTGTTGCCCAGTGGAACTGCCACCATTTCAAATATTGAAGCCATTACTGTGGATTCCATTCCGTTGCGCCTGGTAGAAATCACAGGTTTTGGGTTTACCCCATTCTATGAATGGATTGATGAGGACAATCGGATTTTTGCCTCTGTTTCTTCTTGGTTGAGTATCATTTCCGAAGAACATTCCGGAATGATTGAATCCTTATTGGAGATTCAGAAGAAAAAGGAGGATGCATTTTTTGCTTCCTTGGCAAAGGAGCTAACCTCAACTCCCGAAGCTAAAACCCTGATTCAAAATGTGAACCTGTTTGATGCAAAAAATGGGCGTGTCGTTCCTGGCCAACAGGTTGTGGTCAATGGGAATAAAATTGAGTCCATTTCCAGTGTGGCTCCAAACCTTTCCGAAGGAACCAAAATAATCGATGGAACTGGAAAAACGCTTTTGCCAGGACTTTTTGATAACCATTGCCATGTGCAAAAGGAAGATGGCATATTGCATTTAGCCGCTGGAGTGACCTCGGTTAGGGACATGGCCAATTCCATGGAGCTGTTGGAAATCAAAAAGCAATTTGATGAAAACAGCAATATTGGGCCCCGGGTGGTCACCTTAGCTGGGTTCATAGATCAGAAAGGGCCTTTTGCTGGCCCTGGCCTTACCATTACCAACGTTGCCGAAGGAGAGGAAGCTATCCAAAACTACAAGGACAACGGCTATCATCAAATCAAACTCTATAGTTCCATTGATCCCTCTTGGGTAAAACCGCTGGCCAAAAAAGCTCATGAGCTGGGGATGAAGCTAAGCGGGCATATTCCGGCTCATATGTTGGCCGAAGATGCCATAAAAGATGGTTTTGATGAGATTCAACACGTGAACATGGTCGCCTTGAATTTCTTGTCCGATACCATTGATACCCGAACCCCTTTGCGGTTTTCTGCTGTTGCAGAAAACACCCATAATTTGGATTTAGATGGAGCTGAATTCAAAGCATTTGTCCAACTTTTAAAAAAGAAAGCAATAGAAATAGATCCTACAGTTTCCATTTTTGAGGGCATGTTCTCTACAAAAGCTGGAGAGCCAGACCCTCAATTTGAGGCAATACTAGACCGTCTCCCCATCCAAGTTCAACGCGGTTATTATTCTGGGGGGCTTCCTATTCCCGAAGGGAAAGAACAACAGTACAAGGATTCTTTTGCCAAACTCCTGGAAATTCTTGAGAACCTGCATTCCAATGGGGTCACGCTTCTTCCTGGTACGGACGCTATGCCAGGATTTGCCTTGCACAAGGAGCTGGAAAATTATGTGAAGGCAGGAATTCCTGCCAACGAAGTACTTCAACTTGCCACGATTGTATCCGCAAAAAATGTGGGTATGGAAGATCTGTTGGGATCCGTTGAAAAAGGAAAAATGGCCGATCTTATTTTGGTAGACGGAAATCCGGTTGAAAACATCAGTGACATCCGGCGGGTGGAGCTTACTATCAAGGACGGTAAAGTTTTCAATGCAAAGGAACTTTATGGTGCCCTTGGTATTCGGCATTTCCAATAAAAAAAGCCCGTTCTAAAGAACGGGCTGCATCCTAATTTAATCTTAGGTCTTTATTTTTTGTACTTGTCGTTCAAAATTTTGACAATAGCATCCGTAAGGTTCTGCGGGTCTTGCCCGTAAAGCACAGCACCACCGGTTCCGCCAGTAAGAATATACGTGAAGCCGTTGGCCTTTCCGTACTTCTTAACTTCTTTTCTAACCTTGCTCACCAAAGAGTCCATCTCGGTTTGACTGTTCAATTGCAATTGCTGTTCTTCTTGTTGCAGCTGTTGTCCCATAAATTGTCCTCGTTGTTGCAATAGGCCGTATTCTTCTTGGGCATTCTTCTGGGACATTTTTTGGGACTTGGCCTGAAACTCCTGAAGTTCCAATTGAAAGGCCTGGGAAATACTGTCCCTTTTTTTGGTCAAGGCATCAACCTTTGTTTTGTACTTTGCCTCAATATCTACTTTCTCCTGATAATCGTCCAGTAACTTAACGTTATCTACATATCCAATTTTGTTCTGCTGACAGGCCATTGCGCTCATCGCCAAAACAACCATCAATAATTTTTTCATCTTTCTCTTTTAAGGATGCGCTAAAATAGAAAAGCTTTTTTAATGGGCGTCATTATCTTTTTGATAACTCATTCCAGCGCCAATTTAAACCTATAGAGAATATCTATTGGTTTATGGGAGATCAATAAGGTTAGATTATTTTGCGGGCGTCTTAATATACATTCTGTGCGTTTATTTTTTGACTAGGGGCAGATAGGTTAGCCCTTAGGCATAAAACGTCAGTAAATTAGCTTAAAAAGGCTATTGCTTCTTTTTAATGAGATAAATCACTGATGAATACTCCTTGTTAAACCACGCACTTATATTAGACCATAGACCTACGGCTAATGCGGGAAGGAAATAAAAATTGTTTCCTCTGTATTTTTCTGATAACAGGGATACGTAGAACGAATCAAAAATCATTGGATACGTTTTAACAACCTCCATTTGATGCCTTTCAAATAATTTAGAAATAGAGGTTCTCGAAAAATGCCATAAATGTCTTGGCACATCATAGGCGGCCCAATGCGATTTGTAGTGTTTGGCGTCAAAGGACCTATAGTTGGGTACGGCAACAACCAATAACCCATCCTCTTGTAAAAGCTCCTTAAGTTCCACTAGCTGTCCATCCAAATTTGGAAGGTGTTCCAATACATGCCATAGGGTAATTACCCCGTACTTCCTGTCATTTAAATTCGCAAGGCTATCACTAAGTTCAATTCCTTTTTGCTTGGCTCTGTCCCTAGCTTTTTGATTAGGTTCTATGCCAGAAACTTCAAATCCGCTCTTTTTTGCAACGGTAAGAAAATCCCCTGTGCCAGCACCAAAATCCAGGAGCTTCCCGACATTAATATCCTGATTTTCAATCACTTGAACTTTATTTTTTAGATTAAACCCTTTTACAAACTGATATAATCTATCTACAAAGGAAGTCTTCGCATCTGTATGGGAAATATAGGCCTCACTTTCGTAATATCGAAATAGATTTTCTGGTTGTGGTTGTGTAACCAGCATATCCAACTTCGAATCATAGAGCAAATCAAACTCCTCATTGGATACGGAATAATCTTTGGTTTTTAGAAACAACTTCATAAAAGGTCGAAGGCTAAAATTCTTTTCCCGGATGTCGAAGATACACTATAAGGAGGTTTGTATCGAATAACATGCTTTTGAAGTTCTTGGCTAAATGTGAATCACAAAAATAATTAAGGGTATATTTTGTTCCACGTGGAACACTTTAGCCTATCTTCCAAGGAAAACCAAAAGAACACTAATATCAGAGGGAGAAACCCCACTTATTCTAGAAGCTTGAGAAATTGTAACAGGTTTTATCGTTTTTAATTTTTCTCTGGCTTCCGATGAAAGCGATTTTAATTTAGAATAATCAAAGTTTTCGGGAATTCGAACGTTTTCTAATCGATGTAGTTTGTCAGCATTGTTTTTTTCCTTTTCTATATAGCCAGAATATTTTACTTGTATTTCTGCTTGCTCCAAAATTTCGGAATTAAAATCGTTCTCATCCACAAATTTTGAAACAGACTCCAATTGTAGCATGTGATCCATGGATACCCTAGGCCTAGAAAAAACCTTGAACAGCTTGTCCGATTGTTTCACTTTGGAAGAATCCAATGATTCTAAAATCGGATTTATCTCTTCTGGAACAAAGCTGGTTTTTCTAAAAAACTGAATAAACTTATCCGACTGAGCTTCTTTTTGTTCCATTTTTTGCATTCTTTCCTTCGTTGCCAATCCAATCTCATGACTTTTTGGAGTAAGTCTTAAATCGGCATTGTCTTGACGTAGCAAAGTTCTGTATTCCGCCCTTGATGTAAACATCCTATAAGGCTCCTCGGTTCCCTTCGTAATCAAATCATCAATCAATACCCCGATATAAGCTTCATCTCTTTTAAGCACAAAAGGTTCCTTTTCGTTGATTTTAAGATGTGCATTAATGCCGGCCATCAGTCCCTGGGAAGCTGCCTCCTCATAACCTGTGGTGCCATTAATCTGTCCAGCAAAATAGAGATTGTCCACCAACTTGGTTTCCAAGGTATGCCTTAATTGTGTTGGAGGGAAATAGTCGTACTCAATGGCGTAACCCGGCCTAAAGAATTTGACCTCTTCAAATCCCTTTACCGACTTTAGGGCTTTATACTGAATGTCTTCAGGCAACGAAGTTGAGAAACCATTTACATAAACCTCAACGGTATTCCATCCTTCCGGTTCCACAAAAATCTGATGGGAATCTTTGTCCGCAAAGCGATTAATTTTGTCCTCAATGGACGGGCAATACCTGGGTCCAATACTTTTTATTCTTCCGTTGAACATTGGAGACCGATCAAAACCTTCCCTTAACAAATCATGAACCAACGCACTGGTGTGGGTCATATGACAGTCTCTCTGAGAAGTCAATTTTTGGGTGTCCAAATAGGAAAACTTTTCTGGCTTTGCATCTCCGGGCTGTGGGATCATTTTGGAATAATCGAGAGATCTTCCATCAACTCTAGGAGGTGTTCCTGTCTTCATCCTTCCACTATCAAAACCAAAATCAACTAATTGTTCAGTAATACCAGTGGCGGCCTTTTCCCCAGCTCTTCCTCCACCAAATTGTTTCTCTCCAATATGGATTAATCCATTTAAAAAGGTCCCGTTTGTTAGCACCACAGCCTTCGCCCTTATATCAATTCCCAGTGAAGTTCTAACTCCAACGATTTTACCATTCTCTTCCAACAGTCCGGACACCATTTCCTGATAGAAATCTGCATTAGGAGTTCCTTCCAAGGCAATTCTCCATTCCTCCGCGAACCTCATTCTATCATTCTGAGCCCTAGGACTCCACATGGCAGGACCCTTGGACTTGTTGAGCATTTTAAATTGGATTGCAGACTTGTCCGTTATAATTCCACTATAGCCTCCCAGCGCATCAATTTCCCTTACAATTTGTCCCTTGGCGATACCTCCCATAGCCGGATTACAAGACATCTGGCCAATGGTTTGTAGATTCATTGTTACCAATAAAGTCCTTGACCCCATGTTAGCAGCGGCGGCCGTTGCTTCCGCCCCCGCATGTCCGCCTCCAACAACAATTACGTCATATTCCTTCTCAAACATACCTATGGTTCCACGTGGAACATTTTAATCTTATCGTTCTCTTTGTTCCGCATCACTATCTTATCCTGAGCGCCCTTATCCTTATATCCCATAAGGTGCAGCACTCCGTGTGCCATCACCCTTTTTAGCTCATTACCAAACACATCATCAAACTTTTTCGCGTTCTCCTTTATCCTGTCAACAGATATAAAAATATCTCCAGAAATCATGTTCCCATCTGTATAATCAAATGTTATAATATCGGTAAAAGTGTCGTGGTTCAAATACTCCTGATTAAGCTCCAATAAGTCTTCGTCAGTACAAAATATAAAGTCAATTTCACCACAGACAAAAGCTTCAGAAACAACAACCCTTTCAATCCAATCAACATACCTCAATGATTCTTCCAGTGCAAAATCAGCCTTATAATGAAACTCAATCATTGTTGAAATAACCCTTTACCTTATTTTCATAATTTCGCCGTAAAGGTAAGGCTTGTCTGTTTAAAATCTCAACGTTATTGGTTCCCTTATTCAAGAGAGATGGCTTTGTGGTGATAGGGTTAGAAAACTCATCCTCAGTTGTCTTGCTTTCCCTTTCCTTTTTCTCCCCTTGTTTTAATGCCGCATTTTCCAGTTTAAGCAACTCGTGTTGAATTTGATTCACTTTATTTTGGGTTCGTTCCGTAATCCCATTTTCCAACAAATCGTTTTCAAACTCCTCCATCTGTCTGACCAGCTTTTTTGTCAGATTCCTATCTGAATTCTCAATCAAATTATTCAACTGCTGCTCCAATTCCTTCCGAAGTGCTTGCTGCTGTTTATAAATCTCATAGATCTTATTCAATCCCAGTTCATCGCCCTGCCCAGATGAGTTTTGGCTGCCAGGTCTCGAACCATTCCCTTCCGATCCATTTCCACCTTCCTCGCCTTCCTCTTTGCCCCCTTCTTGCTTCCCGTTCTTGCCACCATCCTCTCCACCGTTCTTCCCCTCACTTTCCCCTCCTTGCTCTCCATCTTGGCCCGATTTACCCTGACCTGAGGAACCATTCATTTGTTCCTTTATGCTTTGCTGGCCTTTAATGATGTCGGGAAGTTGAAAATCACTCCCCTGGCCTCCTCCCTGACCAGGCTTCATACTCTGTTGCATATTTCCCAAAACATCAGCTAAAAACTCAGCTAAAGAATTTGTAGCATTAATAACATATTGCTGGTAAGACGCGCCCTTATAAATCTGGTTGTCGGCTATACTTTCCAACGCCTTATCAATATTGTAATAAACCTCCGTTATCTCCTCATTAACAAACTCAGAAAGTTCCACCCTGCGCAGCGAAAGCGCGAACAAACTGTCATCGACATGTTCAAAAAGTCTCCTAAGTTCCTTCTGATCCCTAACAGTTTCTGAAAAGCGTGAGATATCAGCATCAGACTCACTAACCTTGTCAAACAACTTTTCTTGTTTGAACGAGAAAACCACCAAATTATCCAATACCTGTCTTAACATCTCTGCATCCTCAACAATATCCGATCCACCCCCGCCAGAAGAACTTTCACCCAGCGCCTCACTTATCTCCCTCATCTTTTGAGCCGCGGACTTCTGCTTTTTACGGATATTGTCCTCTGCCTTTTGAACATTAACACCATCCGAGCTATGCTCTATACCTTGATGCTTATTTATCTCCTCCAAAGCATCCTGTTGATCTTTCTTTACCCCATTTTGATCCTTAGGTGAAACATCAAAACCAACAGGCTTCCGCAGATCCTGATTATCCTTCCGTAATTCATCCACCTCCTTGGACAGCTCTTCAAATCCGTTATTTAATTGCCTTTGAAGTCTATCGTCCAATTTATCACCTAACTTCATATCAGAAAGAATCATCTGTCTATTGGATAGCTTACCAAGCTCTAGAGAAAGTTGTTTCATTTTCTCCGTCACATAATATCTCTTAGTGAGTTCCAAAATTTGCTCAAGATTTCTGGAACCAGAACTTTGCTTCTTACCCAATTCTTCAAGCTTACTTTTTAGCTCTACCTTGTCAATCTTATCCGCTATCTTATTAAGTTCCTCCAACAGCCTTCTGTTTTTCCTGGCCTCCAATTCTTGACGTTTAAGTCGCTCCTCCAACATTCTTTTAAACTCATCATTCCGTTCAGATTCGGAAACACCCTGCTTTAAGTCCTTAGCAAACTTCTCCATCATCAGTTCTTGTGCCTGCTGCTTTTGGAGTAACTCTCTAATCTCCCCTTCCTTCTCAAAAGAAGATTGCTTGTTAACAACATCCTTCTTGCTAAACTCTCTTACCGCCTTCCCATTATTCTTATACTCTTCCAAAGACCGTTCAAGACCCCTTAAATTTTGTCTACTATTCTCTAACTCTTTGTTTTTCAGCTCTTTATCATCATACATCCTGGTTCTAAAGCTCCCACTTCTAGAAACCTTACCTCCTCGAATACCATCGTTATCGACCACCTCAAAATAAATAAGATAATCCTCTCCGCTTTCCAATTTTAGTCCAGAAGGAAACGTATAATAAAACTCCCTTACCGCCGTCTTGGGTCGCTCCAGAACCCGCTTCTGCAGATTCTTTTGACCTCTAATCGAAGTACATACCACCCGAATCTCCCTGATTCCATGGTCATCATTTGCCAAACCACTATACCATAACACATTTGGATTCAAAGAATCTACCACTTGCCTAATATCCAATGTAGGATAAGCGTCCTTTACTACCTCAATTTCATATCCAAGACGCTCGAAATCTCTAACGTCTCCATTTGAGGTAGAAACTTCATAACTAAAATCCTCAAAAATTTGCCTCTTCCATTGAAATCCTTGATCCCCCTGATTCATCGAAATCAAGGTGTCCGCATAACTAAAACTCACTTCCTGGACATTGCTTCCCTCAATTATCCAATCGATCTTAGTTCCTTCAGGAACTACCCCATTGCCCGTACCTGAAATTACATCATCCGGCATGCCCAAATAAGAAGGATACCTTAATTTCATAACAAAATCCCTAAGAACTGGACGCTCCAATCTGCGTATTTCATAGACCCGGGAATCCCAACCATTGGCGCTAAAGTGAAAGCTAATATCCTCTTCCAGCGAATTAACCAAATGAATAAATGAACTTCCATCCCTCTTCATCAAAATCTCCTTACCCTCAGCCATCATGAACACATCATCCGGAATCGCATCTCCAACAACCCTCAGTTTAATCTCCAGAGGTTCCCCATCCAAAACCTCAAGCTTATCATTCAACAGCACAAACTCAAAAGGCGCCGGTCTTTCATACGCAACATCATAATTAACAATTCTAGAGTGGGAGCTCATAAAAGAACCTATGTCCCCAAGGATCCAAAAACAAACAAGAATCACCGCTGGGATAAGCAAGTACCTCCAATATCCAAATCCTTCCATAACTTTAACAGCACGAGCAAAAGGAATGGGCTTCAAGCTTTTTGCACGCTGATCTATACTAGCCAACAAAAGTTCACTGGAGTTTTTGTCATCCGCAAGATCAAGCAGATTATGAAGCCGGTCGCCAACATCATGAAAGTGTATGGAAATTATCTTTGCGGCATCCCTATTGGAAATTCCCTTTCTTAGGCCGAACAAGAAAATCAACGGAACAACTACAAACCGATACAAAAGAACAAGTTCGGCCACTATAAAAACACCCAAAAGCACAAGCCTCCCCTGCTGATTCAACCACAACATATATTCCAAGGACAAAACCAGAATCCAAAACAACAACCCTAGGGACAAGAAAAGCAGTATTCCCTTTATCAAGCGCTTTGTATAGAACTTTTTTGTGAAGTCCTCCAGCTTATCCAATATGTACTGATACTCACTCAACTCTATCATATTTATAACCAAGATACCCGATACAACACTATAGGATCGAAAATTATTTGTTAAAACCCATACAAAAAGCCTAAAACGGATTCAAATAAGCCTTTTTTCGTCCTTTAAACCGAACTATCTTTGCATGCAAACAAAATGTCTATGTCCACCAAAGTTCGGGTTCGCTTTGCCCCAAGCCCAACAGGCCCTTTACATATAGGAGGTATTCGTACCGCCTTGTTTAATTATTTATTTGCTAAAAAATATAACGGAGATTTCGTCCTTCGTATTGAGGACACGGACCAAAATAGATATGTAGAAGGTGCTGAAGCTTACATTATTGAAGCTCTAAATTGGTGTGGAATTCCGTTTGACGAAGGTCCTGGCAAAGAGGCTGGATTTGGGCCTTATCGTCAGAGCGAGCGCAAACATCTTTATAAAAAATATGCACGTCAGTTACTAGATCAAGGGAATGCCTATTACGCCTTTGATACCCCAGAAGCTCTTGATGGACACA
This sequence comes from Flagellimonas algicola, assembly GCF_005937185.1. Taxonomy (GTDB): domain Bacteria; phylum Bacteroidota; class Bacteroidia; order Flavobacteriales; family Flavobacteriaceae; genus Flagellimonas; species Flagellimonas algicola. The sequence continues at coordinate 883,739 of NZ_VCNI01000002.1, forward strand.
GAAAAGACCATGAAGCCAAAGGCAAAACATTTATTTATAATTGGCACAACCGATTAAAACTTACCAACTCCCTTTCTCTTTCGCCAGAAGAGGTGCAAAGCAGACTGGACTCAGGAGAGAACTATGTCATCCGTTTTAAAACACCACAAGATCAACTTCTAGAGCTTCAGGACAGCATAAGGGGTACCATAAAAATTGATACCAATGTTCTGGACGACAAAATCCTGTTCAAAAGTGATGGGATGCCCACCTATCATCTGGCCAACATAGTAGATGACCATTTAATGGAAATTTCCCATGTTATTCGTGGAGAGGAGTGGTTGCCATCCTTGGCCCTGCATCATCTCTTATATATTTCATTTGGATGGAAAGCACCTGAGTTCGCACATCTTCCTTTGATCATGAAGCCTATAGGGAAAGGGAAGCTCAGCAAACGAGATGGGGAGAAAGGTGGATTCCCAATATTTCCATTGTCCTGGAACGAGTCCGAAGGCTATAGAGAGGCTGGGTACTTTCCGGAGGCTGTCGTTAACTTTCTGGCGCTCTTGGGATGGAATCCGGGAACCGAACAGGAAATCTTCAATTTGGCCGCATTAGTAGATAGTTTTAGTCTAGATAGAGTAAACAAGTCCGGCGCCCGTTTTGATCCGGAAAAAACGAAATGGTACAACCATCACTATCTACAGCAAAAGAGCAATGAACGTCTGGCGTCTGATTTCATGCCAATCCTAGCAGCCCAAATGAAACCAGCCGAACTACCCGATAGCACTTACGTTACAGCGGTGGTTGCACTTATCAAGGAACGGGCCGACTTTACTAAAGACCTTTGGGAGCTTGGGAATTTCTTCTTCCAGCCTCCAGCATCCTACAACGAAAAGGCTGCTAAGAAACAATGGAAGGAGGATACATCCAGTCTAATGACACAAGTTGCCAACCTCATTTCCGAAACAGATGATTGGAGCGCATCTTCATTGGAATCCAACATCAAAGGGTGGATCACGGACAACGAACTTTCCTTTGGAAAGATCATGGGTCCGCTACGATTGCTCTTAGTAGGTGACCTTAAGGGTCCTCATTTATTCGACATCCTAGCACTCTTGGGCAAGAAAAAATCGATAAACCGTATTGAATCCGGGATAAAAGCCCTTAACTAAGCCGGCGGAAAAATAAATTCCTACTTTTAGGAAGATAACCAACCTTTCTAAAAGCCTCATGTACAAGTACATACACTTAGTACTTCTTCTTGTATGCGTTATAGTCATGTACCCCTTTCAGATAACTGTAGCCCAAAACACAGCCAGTGATTCCCCCCTAAAAAATGGTATTTCCAAACCCAATACCTTGGCCACCCATCCCTTTGGAATTCTGTTTTACACTTTGCCTCATAATTTTAAATCCCGTCCAGACAACGCACCGCTATTGGATATTCACCTAAGTAGCGGAAATATTTGGGGGCAAGCTGTTGATGTTTTTATCCCAAGCTTGTCACCCGACCAAGCAAGAATGGAAGCTCTTCCGTTTTACAGTCGGGGTTTCGGTTTCAATCCTTCGGAGAGTCCATCCGAGTACTATTCCTTCCAATATGATGGGGTAATCAAGGATTTCCGGTTAGCCTTAGCCATTCCATTGAACGAACGAAACGAACTTAAAGTTTCAACCCGATCCTTTCTATTGACTACAGGCAAATTTCCATTTTCGACCATAACTGGAGACCAGTTTATCGAGTTTTTCCATAGCAATGTTGCTGGAGGTGAGGATCCCTTTGGTCGGAGGGCGCTGGGAATGGATCATGCACAAATCCAGTACATTGACCGTAAAGGCAATTCCTTTGAGCTAACAGAAGGGTCCTTCGTATTCTCAGGAATAGAAACCGCGTTTTACACCTATTCCAATTTGTTTGCCAAGCATCATATAATCCTCAACTTTGGAGCACATGCTGGGCTAAACCTCAGCTCGATAAACACTTCCCTAGATCTAGGGGCCTCTGTTGGAGGAACAAAAAATTTCAGTCCAAAACGCAAAGGTCAATTCTTGGTTGGTATGGGTCTCAATATTTTAAGAAAAAGGGCTGTTGGTTTCAACCGTAATCAAGTTGATCTAGGAACCAGCTCCATCTTTGGAAGTTTTGAAGGCCATTTGGAATATTCCAAACAAACACCAAAAGGTGCACGCCACTCCTTTGGGTTGAACTATCGTATACAGACTCCGTACAACAACAAAAAGGAAGAGGATCATTATGTACCCTCCAGTCCTGACAGAATTGCCCGTTGGCACGAAGCCGCCCGACACCTTTATAAATTTCCCAGCTATTGGTCCTTAATCTACTCCTTTACCAAAAAAAAGGAAATTTCCCTGTACTTACAGCAAGATATGTTGGTCAACAATGCCCCAGATATACAACTAGGCGCAAACTTGAAGATTCCTTTTTCCTTTTAACCCCATTTGTCCAATCCTGTAACAAATGCGTCAATTCGGCTACCTATCATATTGAAGGGTTTTGTACCTTAATCATCTAATCTAAAATCTTTTTATCCATGAGCAATTTTTTCTTGTACCCACTTCTCATAATAGTAGGGCTCTTGTTTTTCATCTCCCTCGTTTTCATTGTTAAACAACAAACTGCTGTTCTAATCGAAACTTTCGGAAAATTTACCAGCGTAAGACATTCGGGAATCCAATTTAAGATTCCTTTCATTCAACGAATTGCCGGAAGGGTTAGTCTTAAAATTCAACAGCTCGATGTTATAGTTGAGACCAAAACCTTGGATGATGTTTTCGTGAAGCTGAAAGTTTCAGTTCAGTATGTAGTTATAAGAGAAAAGGTCTATGAGGCTTTCTATAAACTCGAATATCCACATGACCAGATAACCTCATACGTTTTTGATGTGGTGCGTGCCGAAGTGCCGAAGATGAAATTGGATGATGTCTTTGTTAAAAAGGATGACATTGCCATTGCCGTTAAATCAGAATTGCAAGATGCCATGTTGGAATATGGATATGATATTATCAAAACTCTGGTTACGGATATTGATCCTGATGCCCAGGTAAAGGAGGCCATGAACAGAATCAACGCTTCCGAACGAGAGAAAATCGCTGCGCAGTTTGAAGGTGATGCAGCGAGGATTCTTATTGTGGAAAAAGCTAAAGCGGAGGCCGAAAGTAAAAGACTTCAGGGACAGGGTATTGCCGACCAACGACGAGAAATTGCCAGAGGTTTGGAAGAATCTGTTGAGGTATTGAACAAGGTTGGGATAAACTCCCAAGAGGCATCCGCCCTAATCGTGGTTACACAACATTATGATACATTGCAGTCCATAGGAGAGGAAACCAACACCAATTTGATATTATTGCCTAACTCCCCGCAAGCTGGAAGTGATATGTTGAACAATATGGTGGCTTCGTTTACGGCAAGTAATATGATTGGGGAGCAGATGAAAAAAACAAATCCCAAAAAGGATTCGTAAAACATTCTTCTGTAAAAGTTTTTAATTATAAAATCCCAACTTAGGTTCTTAAGTTGGGATTTTTCTGTTTTTCTGCTCGAAACTTAAAATTAGCACTTTTGTCAAAAGATCTGAATTAAAAATACGCCAATGGTTTGGCTTATTCAGAAACCGCCTCAAAAGCTCTTAAAATGCCTCATAAAAATAGTCAACGGCAATAGTTTGCCCAACTAAAAATAGTTATTCTTTATACTAGTTTTTTTGCTCCAATTTTGCCCAAGTGTCCCTTAAAGTTACCGTCCTGTTGAAAACCATATTTTCCGAAGAGGAATCCGAATCCACATTAAAATATCCCAATCGCTGAAACTGAAATCGATCACCCGGTTCTGCATCTTTAAGGCTTGGCTCCAAAAACCCAGTAACCTTCTGTAAGGAATTGGGATTTACAAATTCCATGAAATCTTTGTCCTTATGCCCATCTGGAGTTGGATCATTGAAAAGACGATCATATAACCTAACTTCAGCTGCTGTGGCATGCGGTATAGAAACCCAATGCAAAGTTCCCTTTACCTTTCTCAAACTTTCTTCCGTTCCGCTACCACTTCTGCTTTTGGGGTCATAAGTACATTGAACCTCAACGATATTTCCTTCCTCGTCCTTGGTGCAGCTTTCCGCTTTTATGATGTATCCATTTTTTAAACGTACTTCTCCTCCGAGTTTCAGTCTAAAAAATTTACGGTTTGCTTCTTCCCTAAAATCCTCCTTTTCTATATATAATTCCCTGGAAAAAGGAACCTTTCGGCTTCCAGCGGATGGATCCTCCGGATTGTTTTCTGCATCCAGCCATTCCTCGTCTCCCTCCGTATAATTGGTGATAACAACTTTAAGCGGATTTAGAACCACCATAACCCTAGGGGCAATTTTATTTAGATGTTCACGAACATGAAATTCCAATAAAGAAACATCCACAACATTCTCCCGCTTGGCTATACCAATGGTATCAGCAAAGTTTCTAATAGATTCAGGAGTATATCCTCTTCTTCTCAATCCGGAAATGGTTGGCATTCTTGGATCATCCCATCCAGATACATTGCCATTTTCTACCAACTTGAGCAACTTGCGCTTACTTACTACGGTATGGCTCAGGTTCCTCCTTGCAAATTCTCGCTGCTTAGGGCGTAGTTTCTTTGAATCTACCAATTGGTCTAAAAACCAATCATAAAGCTCTCGGTGCGGAAGAAACTCCAGTGTACATAGGGAATGGGAGACTTGTTCTATATAATCGCTCTCTCCGTGGGTCCAATCGTACATAGGATAAATACACCAATCGGTATTTGTTCTGTGGTGGGCTTTGTGCAGAATGCGGTACATGATGGGGTCCCGCATCAGCATATTGGAAGAGCCCATATCAATTTTCGCCCTAAGCACATGCTCCCCTTCCTTGAATTCGCCATTTTTCATGGCCTCAAACAGGTTTAGATTTTCTTCAACAGACCTGTTTCTAAAGGGGCTTTCCTTCCCAGCCTCCGTTGGGGTCCCCTTTTGATCAGCAATCTCTTCAGAAGTTTGGCTATCCACATAGGCCTTTCCCTTCTTAATCAACTCCACCGCCCAATTGTAAAGTTGCTCAAAATAGTCAGAAGCATAGCACTCCGTGTCCCAGCTATATCCCAACCACTCAACATCGGCTTTGATAGCCTCAACATACTCCCTTTCCTCCTTGGCTGGATTGGTATCGTCAAATCTTAAATTGACAGGGGCTTTATATCTCAAACCCAATCCAAAATTGAGGCAAATAGAGCTAGCGTGACCTATGTGCAGGTATCCATTGGGCTCTGGAGGAAAACGAAAACGAAGGTCTTTTTTGGCATAGCCATCCTTCAAATCATCCTCGACAATATGCTCTATAAAATTTAATGATCGCTCTTCTTCCGACATATTCTAAAATTGAAGCGCAAATGTAGCAAAATGTAGGGTTTATAGCTATTCCAACCGCATAAGTGTATACAAAGAAAGCCATTTCACAACACTTTTACAGCCCCCTACAACAATATCTTTCTGTTAGACGAAAATAAAAGCATATTTGTTATTAGAACATTATATGGAATAGTTGGCGCTTTTGGCGCCCTCAGAACTGAACAACATTAAGGGGCACAACAATAGGCAGTATTGCCATAACCCTCTTAAAACTAACGCTGATGAGGAAAACTAGTTCATATAACCACATTTTTGCGATTGCTATCGCACTAATGTCGCTTGGCACAAACGCTATAAGTGCCCAAGTACTCAACAAACCTGTTGCAGCGGACAATCCCAATCTAGCAGGAAACTCAGCCTGGACCGCTGCCTGTGCTTCTGATAGTTTTAACGAATACTTTGTCAACTTTACTTGGAGCCCGCCTTTGGTGGCTTCCGACAACGAATTTGTTTTAGAGCTTTCCGATGCCAATGGAAACTTCGGCTCACCAGTTGAGCTAGCTCGTTTAGACGACAAAAATGCAACATTCGACTTTGAATTTGAGTTCCAAGTCCCTAATGATGTTCGAGGAGAAAGCTACAAAATGAGGGTTAGAAGCACCAACCCGGCCAAGACCAGTCCTCCTTCTGATGCATACCCAATGCACTTCGTGGACTTTAGTTCTCCATTACTGATTAGTCAGGATGGGAGTGGTGACATTCCCCCAGGAGGTAGTATACAACTTTGTGGTGCAGGTGACGTAACATTGGAACCACATAACATCTCCAATGCCGACACCTATATCTATAATTGGTATAGAAGTGGAACATTGCTCGCAGAAAAAGGTGCGAGCATTACTGTTTCTACTCCCGGAATGTACTATGTGGAATTGGATTACGGATCTGTTTGTTCAGGTTCTGCGAACACATTATCAAACACTATTGAAATTTCAACGGGTACAAGTTCAGGCATTGCGCTGAATGGAGCAGACGATGTAGGCCTATGTGCCGGTGACGCCTATCAATTGGAAGCAAATATTAGTGGAATTGGGTTAACCTATACCTGGTACAAGGATGGGTCTGTTGTATCTGGGCCGACATTGGAACAGACAACATTTGATATTAACACCTCAGTATCAGGCTTTGAAGGATCATACGAAGTTGAAGTAGATGGCCCATCTGCATGCTTGGAGCGTTCTGCTTCAGTAACAATAAGAAACTTAGGAGATTTTGAGGTGACACGGGAAAACGATGCCAACATTGTGCTGTTGCCTTCTCAAACAACAACACTTTCGGCTTCATCTACAGCGGCCAGTCCTTCATACCAATGGTATAAAGATGGTTCGCCCATCACCAGTGCTACAAATTCAAGTTTGGAAATCAGTGAAATTGGTGACTACCATGTTCGTGTTATCGAAACTGGAGGAGGGTGTAGTGCATCCCCAGTGGATTCTCCAACAACTACGGTTGAAGCTCCTGAATCCTTTGAATTTGTGGTGGAATATGCCGGTGCCTATACTTCTTGTCAAAGTGCAGACGTAACCCTAAGCTTGTTGCGCATCAATGCGGTAAGCGATACAGGGGCCAAGACGGATGTCACTTCCGAACTGGAATCCACCTTTACCTATCAATGGATGCATGATGGAAGTCCTGTTTCTGGCGAAACCTCCAAAACCATGACCATTTCCAATTTTGAGAATAATGGGGGTTACTCCTTAACAGGTACGGTAGACAGCTTCAATGCCGCCTCCAATGGGCTTGCTGTTACCATGTCTGCCAGCACCACCTTGTCCATATCTGCCAATGGTACCGTTTTGTGCGAAGGCGCAGATGCCATTCGCTTTGATACGTCCGAAACCTTGGGAGGTGAGACTTTTGAATGGTTAAGGGATGGTGAGGTTATAGATACTACAACAGAAAACATTACGGCTACTGAAGTAGGAGTTTATCAATTGCGAATTCTTACCCATGATTGTCCAATTGTTTCCAATGAACTTGAGGTTCGTGCTTTTGACGAATCCCTATTGAGTATAGATCGTCCAGAGGAACTTATTATTGTTGAGGGCGATACGGAAACCATCACTGCAAGCGGGGCTGAGTCGTATCAGTGGTTTGATGCTGAAAACAACCTTCTTGGAGCCCAAGATTCCTATGGCTTTCAAGAAGAAGGTGAATACCTATTGGTAGCCAGTTTTGGAAACTGTACAGTAAGCAGGGTCATTAACGTAACCTATAGAGACCTATTTGCAATCCCAAATGTTATTACAGCCAATGGGGATGGAATCAACGATTTATGGGTATTGCCCAATAGCTACTCAAGACAAGACGATGTGCTTGTGACCATATATGACGAACGAGGCAAAGAGGTCTTTAGCCAGACCAATTATGAAAACAACTGGCCTCAGTCCGTCACTCAATTCAACAAACTAAACATGATTTTCTACTACCGGGTAACCCGTGAAGGGGAAAGTCTGAAACAAGGAACCATAACAGTCATTAGATAAAGCGAATGCGCACCAACAAACCTCTACTAATACTAACCTTCTTACTGCTTGCTTTTTCTGGAGTCCGCGCCCAGGAAGAGACTCCTTTTGTGGTATACGATGTGCCGTCACAAAACTTGTTGAAATTCAACAGGTTTTTGATAAACCCCACATTTTCAACCGTTCGGGAGGATAAGTCCTATGTCAATCTTTTTCATAGAAACCAATCGGTATCTTTTGATGACAACAATCAGGTATACTTCCTGAGTTATAGCGGAAGGGTTAGTGATAGAAGTGGTGTAGGGGTAAGCCTTTTTACCAATAGGGAAGGGCTTTTCAACAATTTTGGTGTGCATGCAAATTACGCCTATGGAATTCGGTTAAGCCAAAAAAGCAATTTCACTTTTGGGGCAAATATTTCATATTATCAAAGTTCTTTCAATCAGGATAGGGCCAATGCGCTGGACAATGACCCTTTCCTAAATTCCCTGGAAAGTAGTTCGTTGGTTTTGTTTCAACCCGGTTTCAATCTTTCCTTCGGAAATTTTGATTTTGGGGGTTATGCCGAAAACCTATTCGATTACAACCTCAAATCCAGTGAATCTGTAACCGAATTTGACGAAAAGACCTTCTCTGGTCATTTGCAATACACCCACACGTTTGAAAATGCCACAGGTATTCTTGAGCAGGGACGTTTAATGCCTTTGGCAAGAGCCCGGGTAACAGGTCCAAATGATGTAACCCTTGGTGGAAATCTAATCCTTGATCTTCCAAAACTAGGATGGATCCAAGCAGGATACGATGATTTCTATGGAGCTTCCGCTGGTCTAGGTTTCAATTTAAACAAGAATCTTTCCCTTGGCTACACCGTAGAAAAAGGATTGTCCAGCAATTTTGAAAACTTTGGGGTAAGTCATGAAGTTTCCCTTGCTTATTCCTTTACTCCCAACCTAACTGAAAACCGCGTGCTATTGGATGACGAACTTGATTTGGTCTCAGCCGATAGTATTCCACAGGAAAATCTAAGCCTTACGGAAAAAGACTTGGAGATTGCCCGACTACAAAACAAGCTGGCCGAAAACGATGCCATTCTGGACGAACTGCTACTCCGCCAAGATTCCATGGAACAAGCTAGGGTGGGCGACCTTGAAAAAAGATTCGAAACCGTTATGAAAATGGTAAGGAGAGAAACCAGGGGAGAACGACCTGACCTTGAAGAAAAGGCCAAACAGGTCTACTTTGCCAACATGGACAGCGCGGATATCGTCCCAAAGCGCACAGTACAACCTCTTGCCAATCACGGTCTTACAAACACGACCTCTGCAAAGAAAGTCATTCGTTTAAACGATTCTAAAAACCAGGCGGTGGCCAGAACCTCAACAGTTAAAAAAGACAAGACCACTAGGACTTCGGTCAAGAAAAATACAAGGTTCCGTCCTTTTAATATTCCCAATGTGGAAAGTGGGCATTATCTAATTGCCAATGTGTTTAAAAATCCAAATAACGCCGACGCATTTGTTGCCCAGCTTCAAAGCCAAAACATCAACGCAGATTCCTTTGTAAATCCACGCAACGGAATGATTTATGTATACCTGGAAGGATTCAAGAACAAAGGAGAAGCGCTTGGCGCATACCATTCCCAATTAAATGGCGCATACCAAGGCGATGCTTGGGTAATGAATGTAAATGGCGTAGGTGCCATTGATCATTTGACCTCAACTTCCAAAAGTTCAACATCCAAATATGGAGATAACACCTTGACCAAAAATGTAAGCAAGTCAAATGGCGCAGGAACTGGTCAGGTTTCATTTAAAACATACAAAATAAATGGATTGGGGTCTGGATTTTACATTATAGCCAATGTCTTCGAAAAGCCATCCAACGCCAAGAGATTTGTTAGGGAATTGAATTCCCGTGGCCTAAATGCCAGTTATTTTATCAACCCAGAAAACAAGTTAAGGTATGTCTATCTCAAGAAACATGAGAACTGGACCAATGCCCTTACCTCATACTATTCCAAACTAAATGCCTCGTATGATGACGAAATGTGGATCATGCGGGTAAAACCAAACTCCCATAGTTAAAATGACCAATCGATTTTATAAAGTACTTCTAGGTGTCCTATGTCTTGTTGGCATAGGTTTCAACGCCGCAGCCCAAGAGGTTCCTTTTACACCGCGTCTTAACGATGGTGGAAACACCTATTTGAACATTAAGGGGGATTATACGTTTTTGTCCAACAGTGTAATGAACTCTGTTTCCAATGGCCATGACGTGAACACGCCTTATAACGGCAATGGGAGTAACAATAGCTTGCACGTAGAATATGTTGATATCGATTCCGATCCCTCAACCTTCAACTCCAGTAGTTCCACACTTGCGCTTCCTGCTTGTTCCCAAATTTATTGGGCAGGACTGTATTGGGCAGGAAACTATGATGTTGAGCGGGACGGAGACCACCGCAGTAGATATGAAAGCGGATATACAGATGACCCTAACCATTATGATGTTACCCAAGTAAAGTTAAGGGTGCCAGGAAGCGCCACCTACATAGACCTACAGGCCGACACAGCTGCCGATCCGGTTGGGGAAGAAGATGACATTATTGTAAACGGATACAATATCTTACCCAACGACCCCTATGTGTGTTACAAGAACGTAACCAACATTCTACAAGGCCTTGCCGACCCTACAGGTGACTATTTTGTAGGTAATGTTAGAGGCACAAGGGGTGCCACCACATATGGTTGTGCCGGATGGACCTTGGTTGTTATTTATGAAAACCCAACGCTTCCCGGAAAATATCTTTCTGTTTTTGATGGGTACGAAGGAATCACCACCCAATCTGGGAATTCAACCGCGGATATCACCGTGGCTGGTTTTAATACCATTCCCGTTGGACCAGTAAATGCCCGTATCGGTGTGAGTACTTTGGAGGGTGAAACTTCGCTTTCCGGAGATACTTTTGGTATTGTTTCCAACAGCAGCGCCACATTTACGGATATCTCAGACTCCGCTAACCCCAACAACAACTTTTTTAACTCCACAATTTCTGAAGACGGAGCCAATGTTACTACAAGGAATGTAAGCAGTACCAATGCCATTGGATTTGATTCTGATGTTTTTGATTTAAACAACCCAGGCAATAGTATCATTGATAATGGAGACACAAGCGCCACTCTTAGATTAGGGACAAGCGGGGATTGGTTTGCTTCGTTCTTGGTTACGTTTGCGGTAGAAATCATTGAGCCTACCATTGTCTTGGAAAAGAAGGTGGAAGATATAGGAGGTAATGACATCACGGGTTTAGGTGTTAACCTTGGACAGTATTTGGATTACGTGCTTTCATTTGTAAATACAGGAAATGATGATGCCACCAATTACACCATAAGAGATATTTTACCGGCCAACGTTACCTTGGATGAAACCACAGTTACAGTACCCGCCGGGGTCACATATACCTATGATGATGTTACTCGTGAGGTGGTGTTCAGCATACCTGATAATTTGGTGGAAGAAGGCGACCCTGTTTCAGAAATAAGAATGCGGGTCCAAGTAGCGGAGAACTGTTTTGACTTTATCGATGCTTGTACGGATATAATTGAGAACCTAGCCTACTCCACCTACGAAGGAGTTATCAATGCCAATCAAATTAGTGATGACCCCAGTGTATCCGATTTTGATGATTGTGGGTTTACCACTCCAGGAGCCACCAATTTTCTTTTGGACGACCTGTCCGCCTGTAACTTTACACGTACGGTAGAGTTGTGTGGTGCAGATGTACTTCTCGATGCTGGAGATAACTTTGATGCCTATATCTGGTATCTTGATGAAAATGGAAATAGTCTTATTGATGCAGGCGATACTGTAATAAATGATGGGGATCCGGATGGAGACCCCAGCACCTTTTTAGTAGATGCCCCGGGAACCTATATGGTGGACAAGCAAGTGGCAGATCCCTGTAAGGATTTTGCCGAAATCATCATTGTGGAATTGTTTTCAGCAGGTTCTGGACTTACCAACCCCATTACCACATTGATCAATGACACTTCCAATACCGTTGACGGTGAAATTGTTATCTGTCCCAACGATGGTGCCGAACTTCCAGAAGTTTTTCTTTGTGGACTCAACGACACAGAACTAATTCAGGTAAACATCCCAGATGCGGATAGTATTGATTGGGAACAATTGGACGCAACCTCTTGTGGCGCCTCAACCCCAGATTGTGCAAACACAGACAACTCTTGTACCTGGAATTCAGTGGGAACTGGAAATGATTTCTTGGCTGCCGATGCAGGACAATATAGGTTGGTCGTAAACTACCAAAATGGATGTTTTAGAAGATTCCATTTTAATATTTACAAAAACCCGTTAGACCCTCAATATACTTCTAGCGACATCATTTGTAATACCGATGGTAATATTACGGTGACCAATATGCCCATCGATTATGAATATCGGTTGATTGATCAATCCACAAGTACGGTATTGGTTCCTTACAGCTCCAACCCAAGTTTTGACATTACTTCAAATGGTGCTTACATGGTTGAAATGAGACAACAGGGTGTTACCGATGGTTGTGTGTTTGTTCTGGACAATATCGGAATCCTTGATCGCGATTTTCAAGTGGACATTGAAACCAAAGACACCGATTGTAATGGTTTGGGTGAAATTGAAATCTCCGTCTTAAACGTCGAAGCACAGTACTATTACGAAATATCTCAAGGAGGAACTATAGTAGACACTTTTGGTCCTTCCAACGACAATAACTACACCTTCTTAAACCTTAATGATGGGGTTTATGATGTCGAGGTTACAACAGACGATGGCTGTCTGCATAACGAACAGGTAACCATCAACGATGTTACCGATTTGGCCCTTACGGCCGTAACCACTAAAAACATCGATTGTACTCCCGGTGTCATCACCGTAACCGGTTCAGGTGGATTCCCAAACCCAAATTACAATTATGCCATATGGAGTTATAACGGTGTTGATTTGTATGCTAGCATAGGGGACATTCCTGGAAGCGCATATCAACAAGCCAATGATTTTACATTTGTCAACGGGGAAGAGGGCGATTACAAATTTGTGGTTGTTGATGGCAACAACTGTTCTTTTATCTCAAATACGGCAACCATTGTCATTGCACCTTCAGTGGTTTACACAACCGCAGCCACCGATGAAACTTGTTTTGGAATCGAAGATGGAACCTTCGCTGTCAACGTAACCAATTCAAATGGATACAGTTTATCCTATACCTTGACATACCCGGATACCTCTACCGCAACAAACACCTCTGGATTGTTCACTGGCTTACCACAAGGTTCCTATTCTTTGGACATTACCCAAACCCAAGGAGCTGTTTCCTGTGATTTTACAGAAACTTTCACCATAGGCGGGCCAACTTCCGGTATTTCGGGCGATGCAGTATTGATACAAGACTACACCTGTCTACAAGACGGGATTATAGAAGCTCAAAATGTAGTTGGGGGAACCGCTCCTTATGAATATAGCATTGACGGGGTCAATTTCTTTAGCGGAGTTGGGGCAGAGCGATTCTCCAACCTAACCAACGGAAACTATGCCATTACAATTAGAGATGCCAACAACTGTACATTTGTTACAAACACCATAACTTTTGGCCCATTAAATCCTCCCTCGGACTTAACCTTTTCTGCTAGCACTCCCAACTGTCCTGCACTAACGTCTGATGTGACGGTGACCGTTGTTGACGGAAACACGCCTTTCGTTTTTGAGATTACAGCGCCCGCACCTATTGCGGCCACCTCTATCTCTGGGAACACCGCAGATTTTGATGGGCTTGCTCCTGGCACCTACACTTTCAGGGTAACAGACAATAAAGGGTGCGTATACGACGAATCCTTTACAATTGATCCTGTTTCACAAATCTCTGTGGTTGGGAACTTGGTGAGCAACATTACCTGTATTAACGATACCGATGGTGAAGTCGATTTCATTGTTTCCGATTTCAATACTGACTATGATTATTCTGTAACCGGCCCAGCAAATTTCTCTGGAACTAACCAAACTGGTGGAACAATTTCCTTAACAGGATTGGATGATGGTACGTATACAATAGTTGTAACCGACAATCTCACAAATTGTACGGCTACTACAGATGTTGCTGTGAACGCTCCTGCAGCAGCCTTGACATTAAGCGCTTCAGAAGTTCAACCAACCTGTATTACGGATGGAAATGTGACGCTTTCCTCTACCGGCGGATGGGGGGGCAATACATTTGTGCTTACCAATCCAGATACATCAACATTTGGTACAAACAGCACGGGAGTATTTAACAATCTAACCCAAACCGGAACCTATAGCGCAACAGTAACTGATGCAAATGGTTGTGTGGTCAATACCACCTTTACACTAAACGCTGCCGTTCCTCCAGTTCTTGCCATTGTTCCCAATGACACCTGTTATGATGATGCTGTTGGATTGACATTAACGGCTAACGTAACTTCTGGTGGCGATGGTAATTATCAGTATAGCTTAAACGGGGGTGCTGCACAAGCAAGCAATGTATTTGCCGGATTGACCTCGGGAACCTATACCATTGAGGTTAGGGACGGGAACAACTGTACCGACACAGCATCCATAACTATTAACCCAGAATTGAGCGTAACTGCAACCGCAAGCAATATTACTGCTTGTGCAACGGACACTGATGTAAACATTGTTGCTGCTGGTGGAGATGGAAATTATGTATATGCTGTCGTTGCCGATGGTGTAGTTCCAACAGCAGGTGATTTTGCAGCTACTAATCCAGTGACAGTTACTGGAGCGGGGGATTACGACGTATACGTCCGCGATAATAATGGTGCGGCTGGATTCTGTGAAGCCTCATTCGACATCAACATTGTCCAAGATGCGCCCTTGGTAATTACGCCAAGTTTTACGCCTGTAAGCTGTTTCGGCGGTTCAGACGGAACCATATCATTGGTTGCTTCTGGAGGAGAAGCTCCTTACCTATATAGTATTGACAACGGAACCAACTACCAGGTTTCTGGCAACTTCATCAATCTAGCCCAGGGAACATATAATTTAAGAATTAGAGACGCGAACAATTGTGAAGCCACGGGTACGGTAACCGTTACTGAGCCTAATCAATTGGTGGCCGAGGCACAACAGACCCAAAACTATACTTGTTTACAATTGGGGCAAATTTCCGTAGGAAGCGTTACCCCTACCACTGGTGGCTCTGGGGATTTCCAATATAATATTAATGGAGGGCCTTGGACAGCTTCTACGACAGGAGGTCATGTCTTTACTGGCTTAACCGACGGAACCTATACCATTCAGGTGCGGGATGCCAATGAAATTGGCTGCTTTATTACCCTTCCAGATGTAATTATAGCTCCACTCCCTGTAGAACCTACGTTGACCACTTCTGTGGCTTACAACTGTGATGGCACGGGGGATATCACCATTCTGCCCAACGACCCAACGTACAGCTATAGCCTTAACGGAGGTACTGCCCAAGCAAGCAATGTGTTTACTGGGGTAGCTGTTGGGACACATACCATTGATGTAAATTATGGTAGTGATTGTGTTACCCAGACCGCGGTAACCGGGGAACCAGGAAACGCCTTTACCGCAAACATAACTGCATTCTCTGACATCAGCTGTAATGCAGGAACTGACGGTTCTATCACTTTTGAAATAGAAAATTTTGATGCTGTCAATGGTTTTGAATACCAAGTAAATGGTGGAGGTTTTTCTGCTCCTCAGACCACAAGCCCAATTACCCTTAATGGACTTGCTGCTGGCGCCTATGCCATCGAAGTAAGGGATGTGTTGGATAACACTTGTACCATAACTCTCAACCAAAACTTATCCGAACCCGCTTCCGTAGTTACCACAGCTTCCATTACCAGTGTGTTGACTTGTACCAACGGAGGGGCGACAATTACGGCCTCCGCTACTGGTGGAACACCAGCATTTGAGTATCAGTTGGAAGATAATATTGGAACGATCTTGACGGCTTACCAAAGCTCCAACGTGTTCACTGGGCTTGCGGCGGGCGATTATATAGTTAGGGCTAGGGACACAAATTTATGTGAAGACCCCATCGATGCAGCTTTAACCGTGGTTACTCCAACACCAATTACCTTTACCTCCACACCAACGGCATGTTATAGTGGAAGCAACGATGGAACCATCCAAGTAGATGTTACCGCTGGAAATGGAGATTACCAGTTTAGCCTAAATGGCGGGCCATGGATTACCCCAACACCAGCCAATGCAACAACACACACCTTTACTACTTTGGCTGCTGGTAACTATACCATAAATGTTAGGGATGGGTTCGGGTGTACAGGAACCTTGCAAAATATTACCATAAACGATGCCCTGATAGCCACTGTTGATGTGGTTGATATCAGTACCTGTGCAAATGGTAGTATTACTGTAACTGCATCTGGTGGAGTTCCCAATTTGGAATACGCATTCGTGCCAACCACCACCAGTCCGACAGGTCTGTTCACCACAACCAACACCTTTACGGTAACAGTCGGCAATGATGGTGACTACGATGTTTATGTTAGGGATAATTCGGCTACAGTGCCTTTCTGTGAATTCATGGAAACGGTGACCGTTAACCCAGCAACTCCGCTAACCATTACCAGCACCCCAACCGACCCAGAATGTCATGACGGTTTTGGTTCCATTCAAGTTGATATAACTTCAGGAATTGCCCCTTATACTATCCAAATTATTGATTTGGACAATGGCGGTGTGGGCAACGTAACGGATACCAATGTGTTGGTAACCAGCAGAACTTATTTCAATTTGCTGTCTGGTGACTATACCATCAATGTTACAGATGCTACAGGATGTTTGGTGACAGATACACCCGTAAATATTGCCAATCCTGATGAGTTGACTGCTACGATTTCAGGTGTGACTCCGGCCACATGTACTGGAGATCCCAATGATTTTGGTTTTCAATTTACTGCATACCCAACTACTTTGGGCACTATTCAGTTTAGTGATGATGGAGGTGCTACGTGGACTGCAGGTGACAACTCTGTGCCCGGAACCACTGATGTGATTACTGGATATAATTCTGGAGATATTGTTAATCCTTCCATGAGAACCGTGGATGGTTTGGGCAATACGGTTTGTCAAACCGATTTCCCTCCATTTTTGATTCCTTATCCATTGGATGATTTGGATATTACCATTTCGGCCTTGGTCGTAAACTGTAATGAACTTCAGGTTACGGTTCAAGGGTCTGAGGGTGCTCCAGGCTATGAATATGCCTATTCTGACGATCCCAACAATTTTAATCCTGGAACCGCTACATGGTTCCCGGGTGACAGTGTGGACAATCTTGGTAATCCTGTGACCGCAGGTCATGGTAGATACATTTGGACTGGACTAGTGCCTGGACGAACTTATCTATTCTATGTAAGGGATAGTGGTGGATGCGTTAGACAAAGTAATGTGAACGTTAATGACTTGATCACAATTCCTTTGGAAATTACTTCCGCCATTACTCCATCTTGTAGCGGAGCCAATAATGGAAGTATTACATATACAGTAACTGATAACCAGGCTCCATTTGGAACAGAATTTAGATGGACGGTTTATGATATGACCACAGGTGTTCCTGTTGCGGTGGCCAATAGTGGTGGAAATGTTCCTTATACATCGCCACAAAATGTAACTGTTACTGGTTTGGGCGCAGGAAACTACTTCATTGAGGTAGTTGAGGTTGACGGTGGTTTGGACAGTTGTGTGGGCGCAACCGAAAATGAACTTTTGGATGAGCTTGATCCTTTGACTGGAACCCCAGTTGTCTTGCAGAACATTAGCTGTGACAACCCCGGTTTAATTCAGGTTCAAAACCCTCTTGGTGGCGGTGGAACCTACACCTATACGGTAACGGGGCCTGTTCCATTTGTAACTATTACATCTACTTCAGATAATCCAATCGAGATACCGGCCAACTCTCCAGCTGGAAACTATCATGTTACTATTGAAGATCAATATGGTTGTTCTACTCCTTTGGGTAACGTTGCCTTGACCTTGACCCCAGACCCAACCATTGATTCCACCAATGTGGATAACTGTTCTGACCCAGCAACGGTCACTATAAATGCGACAAGTGGTGCTGCGCAGATATTCTATTCTTTGGATGGGGGAACTACGTATTTGGATAATGGAGGTATTTTCAACAACGTTGCTGCCGGAACCTACAATATTTCAATTCTAGATAGTAACGGATGTACCGATACTGACTTGGTGACCGTGCATCCTGTTTTGGAGGTAGACGTTGCCTTGACCAAATTATTGGATTGTTCCGTTAGCCCGGATGCTGAAATAACTATTGAGGTCCTTGCGGGATCTGGTGATTATGACTATCAAATTACGGATGGCACTGGTACGGTAGTCGCAAGAACGGCACTTCCATCGAATCCGTTTGTGTTTAGCACAACAACAGTTGAAAATTATACAATAACGGTATTCGACAACCTAACATCAACACCTTGTACCAGGGTGTTTAATATCCCGGTTGCTCCAGCTTTGATGCCTTCCTTCAACATTACCTCAACGGCAGATGTTAGCTGTAATGGAAATGATGATGGAACCATAGATGTTGCGGCCGTTGATAACGGTACTGGTCCGTTCACTTTTGAAATTATTTCTGGACCCGGTAGTTCGGCCACCTTCCCATTGGCGCCAACAACTAGCAATGCCACTACGGCATCCTTCACTGGGCTTGAGGGAACTGCAGCTGGAATCACCTATACCATAGAAATCACAGCGGCCAATGGGTGTGCCTCAACGCAGACTCAGACCATTACCCAACCGGATGTGTTGTCCAATATAAACACAACTGTGGTAGAGTTCGGTTGTACAACCGGAAACAATATGAACAACGCCACAATCACTGTTGATACGGCGTCTATAACTGGAGGTAGCGGAAATTATGTGACCTATGAGTTCATTGACGATCAGGGAACCGTTCCTACAGGGGATGATGTTGTGGTTCAAGTGGGCCCAAGCAATGTGTACACCGAAACCAATACGGCTGGTGGTAGCTATATCATCAATGTTTATGATGACAATGGTTGTGTTGGAACGGTGACAGAAAACATTGCTCCATTTGATGAACTTGTTTCCGCCAGTATCGCCATAGATGCTGCCGCAACTTGCTTAGCTGGCGAAGATATTACCATCACCGCCAACGGATCCATAACCAATTCTGGAACAACTCCTGCCAATTATGAGTTCAGGTTGTTGCCTGCCGGAATTTTCCAAGCCTCAGGAAGTTTCACTGGTTTGGCCGTGGGCACACATAATTTTGAAGTTAGAAATGTGGTTACAGGATGTGTCTTGGCCACTTCGCATACGGTAGCCGATCCAGAGATATTGGATTTGGTTGTCGTAAGCACCACCAACATTACTTGCTTCGGAGACACCAACGGAGCAGTGGAACTTGATTTGCAGGATGCATTGGCAGTAACCTATGCAAGTGCCACTACCTACACCTTGTACTACGACATTAACAATACCCCAGGTAATTTGGCAGATGATGTTGTTACCGCTGGCGGCGATGCCGATGGTAATTTCAACATTACAGGTTTGGCCGCAGGTAATTACTATATTGAAGTGACGGACACCAATCCTCCTGGTTCTGTATGTGTTTATGCAGAGTCTTTCACAATTGCCGGACCAAGCGTGGGCATTTCCGCCAACACCCAGGTCACAGAAGTTACTTGTGCGCTTAACGACGGTATAATTGAAGTTATAAATCCAGCCGGAGGTTGGGGAGGCTACACCTATTTCGTTGACTTGGCTTCAAACCCTGCGCCTACCTTCCCTGGTAGTTATCAAGTTTCTCCACAGTTCGCTGGCTTGGCCGGTGGTGCTGGAGCAGGAACGGATTATCAGGTTTGGGTTGCTGACGTGAATGGGTGCGAATTCCAATTGCCCAATGTAAATCTGGTAGACCCACTCCCAATAACCGCGACTTTACAAATCAACCAGGAAAACTGTACTGCACTTCAGGGTGAAATTGAAGTGGTAGGAACAGCTGGAGGACAGGGAAACAACTACACCTACCAATTAATCAGAAATGGCAGCAATGTAGGTTCGCCTCAAACAAGTCCAATTTTCTCTGGTCTTGGAGAAGGTTCCTACGAAGTACTTATTGCCGATCAATGGTCGTGTACAACCACGATTGGTCCAGAGGTCTTAATCGAAACCATGTCTGCTACGGCAACAGTGGTTAAACCAATGGATTGTACGGTAGATCCGGGTGGTCATATCACCATAAATGTAACTGGCGGTTCCGCCAACCTTACGTATGATGTGCTGTTCCCAGATGCAATAACAACAGCAAACAATACTACAGGTGTATTTACTGGCCTCACCCAGGCCGGAACATATACTTTCACCATTACTGATGGGGATACAGTAACCCCTTGTACTGTAGTATTGACCCAGGATTTGGATGCTCCAGTAACACCAATTATTGACGATGTGGTTATGGCCCCAGTGAGCTGTAATGGAGGTTCAGATGGTAGCTTGACCGTGGTTTTGGATCCTGCTACGGTGGCAAATCCTGTATATACCTATGAGCTATACGAAATCACAAACTTGGCAGTCCCATACAGGGTAGCACAAGCAAGCAATGTCTTTGACAATCTGCCTCAAGGTGATTATAGAGCCCGAGTTATTTCTGGTAGGTCTTGTGATGATTTCTTTGATCAGACTGTTACCGAGCCTACGGTACTAAATGTTTCTGCTTCGGCTACTGCATTTGTGTGTAACGCAAGCAACGCAGTTAACACCTCAACAATTACCGTAACAGCTTCTGGTGGAACAGGTCCATATCTGTATAGTATAGATAACGTAAATTTCCAAGCTTCCAACACTTTTGATGTTGTGGATACCGGAGTTGTCCAAAATATTACAGCTTATGTAACCGATGCCAACTCTTGTGCCCAAACAGCAGTTGTGGCTCCAATTCAGCCTATCAATGTATTCACAGCTGCGGTTACACAAAACATCGGTATTACCTGTGCCAATCCTGAAGAGGTTTTGGTTACCGTTACGGATGATGGAAATCCAGCTAACACTTATACATTTGAGTTGTTGCCAGTTGGAAACCCAGCGGGTACTTTGACGGCAACTCCAACCAATGTAACAGCAACCTTCGAGTTGACACAGCCTGGTAGTTATACATTCAGAATTACGGACAATGCTACAGGCTGTTACGTGGATACGGTTCCTTATGATATCGCTCCATACGATACCATTGATGTGGTGGCTACGCCAACGGCGCCTGCCGTTTGTTTTGGTGACACCAACGGTGCGTTGGAAATCAATGTGACCGGATATACTGGAGCTTATGACTATGAAGTTTTCAACTCCGATGGAACCACAACAGGGGTAACAGGATCAGCAAATACAAGTACGAATCCATTGCCAATTGCAGGATTCCCAGGAGGTAACTATTATGTGCGTGTTACCCAAACTGCCAATCCATTATGCGTTGAGGATTCCAATACAATAACCATAGCATCTCCAGATATGGCCTTGGCCGCAACACCAATTGAGGTGGCCAATGTGACCTGTGCCAATAATTTAGGAGAAATAGAAGTGTCACCTACAGGAGGTTTCGCCCCATATGATATCCAATTGACCAACACTACTACCGCTCAGGTATACAATGTGTCCAATGTAGTCAGCTTTGTGTTCCAGGGCTTGTCTGCCGGTCTTTTCGATGTAGAAATTACCGATACTGCTGGTTGTACAATCAATGAGCCTATTACATTGACACAGCCAACGCCAATTACGGCCGATATAGATGCCACGCCAACCACATTAGTGTGTTACGGAGATACTAATGCAACTGTAACAGCTATAAACGTATTAAATGGTAGAGGGGTTTATCTGTACGAATTAAACACCTATGACTCAACAGGAACTACTATTGTTTCAACTACTGGAGCGCAAGGGAATCCGGTTTTCAACAACCTTGGAGCTGGAATCTACAGCATTACTGTTTCTGACGGATGGAGTTGCGATGTAGAGACCGTTCAGGTTACCATTTCCGAGCCTGTCGAGGTCATGGCCAATTTGATTCAGCTTTCACAATTGACATGTACTGCCCAAGCACAAATTGAGCTAACGGCTGCTGGAGGAACAGGGCCTTACGAGTTCAGTTCGGATGGGGTGCTGTATACCAATATGTCTGGAGGAAACACTCATACATTTACCGTTCCCGCTGGTGCATACCAATACTACGTTAGGGATGCCTTTGGCTGTGAGGCCATGATTTCAAATCAAGTGACCGTTGATCCTATCATTCCATTGGATGTGGTTATTGATGACAGTGCAGCGACTATTAACTGTACGGGAGAAGCCTCGGCAACCATAAGGGCCACGGCAATTGGTGGTCTTGGTAACTATTCCTATGAATTATTTACTGATGCAGGTCTGACGAATTCTGTAGCTGGACCACAAAATGATGGCGAATTCAGCGGATTGATTGCCGGAACATACTTTGTGAACGTAATCAGCATGGATTGTCAGGTAACCAGTACGGCTATCAATATTACTGATCCTGCACCCCTACAGATTGACCGACAAGAATCCACGGACGTAACTTGTTCTGGATTGGATGATGGTACAATTACGGTAGAAGTATCTGGTGGAACCGGTGAAATTTTCTATGCCATCACCCCTAACTTGGATCAATTTGATACAGAAGGAACTTTCGAAGATTTAGCACCTGGTATCTATGATGTAATAGCACAAGATAGAAATGGATGTTTCGAAACTTTCCAGTTTGAAATCCTACAACCAGAACCTATCCAGGCTCAGGCCATCAATGTAATGCACGAAGTTTGCTTCAACAGTGCTGACGGTTCCTTTGAATTGGACATCACGGGAGGTACTGCTCCTTATTTCTCCAGTTTGAACTCGAATGCCGATACGGATTATGTTCAAGATCAAATCTTGTTCCAGAACCTTCCTGCGGGAATGCATGTAGTGTTCGTAAGAGATGCACAAGGTTGTGAAACCAACATTATTGTAGAAATCAACCCTGGAGTTAACCTTGCCGCAGAAGTTACACCAATTTATGAGTGTGATGGAAATCTGCCAACAAACCGTTTGGATATTGTCTTTGAGGATACCTCCGTCATTTCAGATGTGATGTACGCCATTGATTCCACGGACCCTGCGGATTTACAATTGACATCCGACTTTATGAACATTGCGCCAGGTGATCATTTCTTGACCATCGCGCATGCGAACGGATGTATCAATACCATCGATTTCAGCATTACTGGATTTGAGCCATTGACCTTGGTGTTGGAGAACAACAACATTAATGAAATAACGGCCGTAGCCGAAGGAGGTCTGGAAGACTATACCTTCATTTTTGATGGTGTGGATAATGGAACGGAAAACACTTACATTATCAATAGAACAGACACCTATACCGTTACGGTTATTGACCAAAACGGATGTGAGGTGACCATGGAAATTTATATGGAATTCATTGATATTGAGGTGCCTGACTTCTTTACTCCGGATGGTGATGGAATGAACGACAACTGGTTGCCAGACAATCTTGAAGCCTTCCCTAACGTACTAATGATCATTTTTGATCGTTATGGTAGAGAGCTCTATCGTATGCGTTATGGCGATGCCGGATGGAACGGAATCTACAATAACAGTGAGCTTCCAACTGGAGATTACTGGTACATCATCAAGCTCCAAGGCGAGAATGATGACCGTGAATTGGTTGGACACTTTACCCTATATCGAAATTGATCCTTTAACCTACAGCATCATGTTAAGAAAAAGCATAACCTCAATCTTCATCCTACTGCTCTCCCTCGGGGCAGTGGCACAGGAATTGACCATTCCGCAGCTTTCGCAATATATTGCGGACAACCCCTTTCTTATGTCCCCCACCTACGCTGGTATTGGGGATCATATCAAGGTTAGACTTAACGGTCTGACGCAATGGGTGGGTATTGAGGATGCCCCAGATACCCAAACTTTGGCTGCAGATGCTAGAATAGGAAACAGGTCTGGTCTTGGGATGCTTATGTACAATGATAGTAATGGGGAAACCAAGCAGCGAGGAGCTCGGATATCCTTTGCGCACCACTTGACCTTGGACAGATACGAGGATGTCTTTTTATCCTTCGGTATTTCGTATAACTTTAACCAGTTTAGGATTGATGTGGAAAACTTTACGGATTTTAATGGTCAACTTCCAACCGACGACAAGGCTACCACTAACCACAATTTTGATTTAGGTGTCTTATATCGATTTAGCAAGTTCTACATAAGCTTGAACGCTTCCAATATTTTGCCCAAGGATTTGGCACAGTTCAATCCTGTTTTTGAACCCAACACCTTGAGAAACTACTACGCCTATGCGGGTTATAGTATTTCCAAAAACAAAAACAGCAAATTGGAGATTGAACCCTCGGTTTTTTATCAATATTTTGAAAGTGATGGTCGTTCTGTAACTGACCTAAACGCCAAATTCCGTTTTCATGATTTTGAAGATTACTATTATGTGGGTGTTACCTATCGTTTTTTGAACGATCAGTTGGGGAAACCTTTGTATATAGCCCCTATTGCTGGTTTGAAAAAAAACAATTTTTACTTTGGTTATTCCTATCAGGTCATCACCAATGAAATTTTGGGATATAGCACAGGTACCCATGTTGTAACCGTTGGTATGGATCTCTTCCAGGGCATCAGCAATTGTAGGTGTATGTACTAATTAAGGGCTTTCGCTTATTTTTGTCCCACCAAAGCAAAAATTGTGGGGAAAATAAAGCTTAACAATATTAGGGTACACTCCAACCATGGGTGTTTAAAAGAGGAGATGCTTATTGGAAGTGATTATCGGGTAGATTTGGAAGTTTTTGTGAATCTTTCTGAACCTTCTACGTCTGATAAGTTAAGCGATACAGCAGATTATGTTTATCTCAACAATATTGTCAAGGAAGAAATGGCTGTTCGTTCCAATCTTTTGGAACATGTGGCCAAACGAATTCTAGATCGTGTTTTTTTGGAATTGTCCACCGTTTCCAAGGCGGAAATAGAGGTCGCAAAAATCAATCCTCCCATAGGAGGAGATGTACAGAGTGTAAGCGTGGTTTTAAAGGCTGAAAGACCTGCTTAAAGGTTTGGGTAAGCTAAAAAAAGTAGTACATTTGCACCCTAAAATGGCATCGTGGCCGAGTGGCTAGGCACAGCTCTGCAAAAGCTTGTACAGCGGTTCGAATCCGCTCGATGCCTCAAGAACCCAACCAAATGGTTGGGTTTTTTTATTCGCTAATGCGTTCTATGCCCTCTTTGATATCAAACTTTTCCTTGGGTAAAAATCCCTTGATAATTAAGACTATTCCACAAACAATGATTACCAATCCAAGAACTTTTTTGATCAATACAATTCGTTCCTTGGTCAAATATTTTTTCAATTGTTTGGCCAATAGAATCTTAAAGACATCAGTTATAAAATAAACAACAATCATAGTGCTGAAGAACACCAAGATCCTGTTTGGATTATTGTCCAAACTAGGCCCCACAATCACAATCAATCCCAACCAAAATGCCAGCACCCCTATATTGATGAAGTTTAAAAGAAATCCCTTTATCATCAACCCAGCGTAAGTGCCTTTTGAAGCTTTCAGATTTTCTTTTTTGGAAGCCTTCTTTGCAAAAATAACGATACCGTATACCAACAAAATCATACCTCCAAAGACAAAAAGACCTGGTTGGTTGCTCAGGTTTTCCAAAAGCTGAAAACTACTAAAGTAGGCTATCACCAAAAAGACAATATCAGCCACAATCACTCCAAAATCAAAGCTAATACCGGCCCTAAAACCTTTGGTTGCACTTGTTTCCAAAAGCACAAAAAAAACGGGGCCAATCATAAAGGCCAATAAAAACCCCAAGGGTATTGCTGCTTGAATGTCTTCTACCATACTAATCCATCCGAATTACTTTCCCGCCAAAAACTGTTTTTTCATCCATCTTTAAAGGATCCCCATACACCAGTACCTCCCCACCTGCTTTAACATTAGCCTTTACATATTCTTTAGCATAGATTGCGGCATTTCCACCGGCATTCACGGTAATTGTGGAAAATTTGGTCTTGAATTCCTTTCCGTTATATTCACCGCCAGTGTTGATAACCACATCTTGGGTGTCCGCAAAACCTTTTACTGCTATTTGCCCACCTGTGATTGCCTTGACCAAAAGCTGTTCTGTTTGACAGTTGATTTCCAATTCTCCCCCTTCCTGAGCCCTTAAATCCAACACACTTTGAACCATGGTTTCCTGCGAGCTTATTTTAGCATCTTCATTGACATCTATAACCACCAGTTCTCCTGCATGGAATAAATCGACAAAGGTCCTGTAGCCACTAAAAATCTTGTCAATTTCCATTCTAATTTTTAGCACTCCATCGTTATTGACAATGGCCACTTTTTGTGTATGAGCCCCTTTGATTACGGCCTTATTTTCATCCGACTTTATCAAATTGATGGAAATTCCATCAAAACCCTTTACCTCTGAAAAAGATTCCAGTTCTTGAGTAAGCTGCTCTTCCTGTGCCTGCATCAGCTGAAACGAAATGAACAGCATCAGTATTCTAAAAGCTTTCATGTTTCAAAGTATTATGCGCAATTGGTTCACAAAATGTATTCCAAAAAAATCACTTTTTCCTGCCCACAAGGGAAAAATCCAAATGTCTTTTTATTAAATCCGTTTCCTTTACCATCACATAGACCTCGTCCCCTAACTGGTACATTCGTTTGGTACGCTCTCCCACAATGGCAAAATTACGTTCATCAAACACATAATAATCATCTTTGATATCCCGTATACGAACCATACCCTCGCATTTGTTCTCAATAATTTCCACATAAATGCCCCATTCCGTAACACCAGAAATTACCCCAAGGAACTTTTGGTTCCTGTGGTCTTCCATAAACTTGATCTGCATATACTTGATGGAATCCCGTTCCGCACTGGCGGCCAACAACTCCATATCAGAGGAATGCCGGCATTTATCCTCGTACAAGGTATCTTTTGGAGGTTTGCCCCCATCCAAATAATGTTGCAACAACCGATGCACCATTACATCAGGATACCTTCGGATTGGGGAGGTAAAATGGGTATAGTATTCAAAGCCCAAACCGTAATGGCCAATATTCTCTGTGGTGTAAATGGCCTTGCTCATACTTCTAATGGTCAAAGTATCCACCAGGTTCTGCTCCTTCTTCCCTTTTACATCTTTCAGCAGCTGATTTAAGGAGTTGTTCAAGCTTTTTTTATCCTTGAGATTAATGGAATGTCCAAACCTTGAAATAACCCCATTTAAAGCCATTAATTTTTCCTCATCCGGTTCGTCATGGATTCGATAAACAAAGGTCTTTTTTTGTTTGCCAATAAACTCGGCAACCTTCTTATTGGCCAATAACATAAATTCCTCTATGAGCTTGTTGGCATCCTTGGATTCTTTGAAATAAACGCCTTCCGGTTCATTCTTCGCATTAAGATTAAATCGCACTTCAATCTTATCAAAAGAAATAGCTCCAGCGTCCATCCGTTGTTTACGCATGATCTTGGCCAACTTATCAAAAGTCAAAATAGCCTCAACTACATCATCCGAAACGGTATATGCATCCTCCCTAATGGAAATCTCCTTTGGAATTTTAGCTTGTTTGGTTTCAATCACATGTTGTGCTTCCTCATAAGCAAAACGTTCATTGGAATTAATAGCAGTACGTCCAAACCATTGATTGATCAACCTGGCATTTTCATCTATCTCGAAAATGGCCGAAAATGTATATTTTTCTTCATTGGGTCTCAAGGAACAAGCCAGATTAGACAGCACCTCAGGAAGCATGGGAACCACCCTGTCCACCAAATAGACTGAAGTAGCCCGTTCGTACGCCTCATCTTCCAAAACTGTATCCGTTTGCAAATAGTGTGAAACATCCGCAATATGGATTCCGATTTCGTAGTTTCCATTTTCCAACTTTTGGAAAGAAAGAGCATCATCAAAATCCTTGGCATCTTTGGGATCAATGGTAAAGGTCAAAACATCCCGCATATCCCTTCGCTTGGCAATCTCGGATTCCTTGATGGAGGTATCCAGGGTTTTGGCAAACTGCTCCACTTCATACGGAAATTCATACGGCAGACCATATTCTGCCAAAATGGAATGGATTTCAGTATTGTGTTCCCCCGGTTTTCCTAAAATTTCCAGAACTTCACCATAAGGAGAATCGGCATCATCTGGCCAATTACCTAAAGCTACCACAACCTTATCCCCATCTTTTGCCTTTTTCAGCTTATCCAGGGGAACAAAAATATCAGTATACATTTTTGGATCGGTAGGTCTAACAAAGGCAAAGGTCTTTTGCTTATCCACAATGCCAACATAGCTGCTTTTTCTTCGTTCCAGCACTTTGGAAATCTCCCCTTCAGGCTTCTTTCCATTCCGTCTGGGTCTTAGAAATATCTCAACCATATCGCCATGAAAGGCCTTGTTGAGTTTGTTGTATGGAACAAATATGTCATTATCAAAATCCTCAGTAATGATATACGCGTTCCCGCTGGTGGTCAAATCCACCTTTCCGGTGTAATAGGTATGCAATGAAGGTTTCTTCTTGAACTTGCCCGTTTCCACTTCCAAGATTCTATTGGTAGCCTTTAATTGCCCCAATCGTTTGATTAAGGCGTTCCGGTCCCGGGTATCTGATATACCCATTTTAGAAGCTATCTGTTTGTAGTTGAAGCTTTTAGAGGGTTCTTTTTCCAGTACTGTAAAAATGCCCTTGGTAATCTCATTCTTGCGTTGACTACTGGCTCTCTTCTTTTTCTTTGACATCTACAGTTTAATTTTTTGAAAATTACGAATTATAATAAGGCAGCATCATTTTATGGCAAACAATCGTTTCACACAGTTGTTTTATCAACATATATTAATATTCCCTTTTTCTTTCTTTTTTAAAATTTAGAAAAATGATGATTATGATAGCTTGTTGAAATGTGGGATAAATAAATCTGAAAAAAATTGACTTCAACAGGTAAGAAAGTTTGTGAACAAACTATCAATGGAAAAGAAAATTAAAAATCAACGGATTAGATTTTTAATGAACATAATTTGATAAGTGTTTTCAACATGAATTTCTTGAAAACTATATTCAAATTTTATGTTGACTACCGGAAATAATTGTTGCTTAAAGGTTGATTACTTTCTGATGGATTAAACGCAGAAATTTCGATTTTAATATGTAATGCCATTATTTTTTGAATAATAAAAATTTAATTCCCGCAAGTTGTTTACCAACGATCAACAAAAGACTATTTTTCTCAAAGTTCTGAATATGAAGGAACTGTATAATATGGCTGATATTTATCAACATCCCAACTTCAAAAGAATCGTACCTTTGTATTTACCAATCTAAATCTTGAACAATGAAAATAGCTATAGGAAATGACCATGCCGGTACCGACTACAAACTGGCAATTATTGGCCTGTTAAAATCAAAAGGAATTGAAGTCACCAATTATGGTACCGATGGTACGGATAGCGTAGATTATCCGGACTTTGTGCACCCTGTTGCCGATGATGTTGAAGCGGGTAAAGCAGACCTGGGCATTGTCATCTGCGGTAGCGGAAATGGCGCCAGCATGACTATCAACAAACATCAAAATGTTAGAGGGGCCTTGTGTTGGAGCAAGGAGATTACCGCTTTGGCCCGTGAACATAACGACGCCAACATTTTAAGCCTTCCGGCTCGCTTTGTAGCACTACCACAAGCCTTGGAAATGGTAGAAACTTTTTTGAATACCGAATTTGAAGGCGGTCGACACGAGCGACGCATAGAAAAAATTCCCTGCAGATAAGATGGATTAATGGGGCACCACCACCATCACGGGCATTCGCATTCCCACAATGACTTAAAGGGAAGAAATCTTCTTATATCCATAGTTCTCAATATTGCGATTACCGTTTCGCAAGTTATAGGCGGGCTTATTTCGGGCAGTCTGGCACTTTTGTCTGATGCGTTACATAATTTTAGTGATGTCCTTTCCTTGATTATCAGTTATGTGGCTGCTTTGTTGGGACGAAAAAAGGCATCAAAAAATAAAACTTTTGGTTATAAACGTGCTGAAATCTTGGCAGCCTTCATCAACGCCGCAACCTTAATGGTGGTAGCTGTAATATTGATGATTGAAGCCGTGGAACGCTTTTTTGAGCCACAGGAAATTGAGTCCAACCTGGTGATTTGGCTGTCTTTGATTGCCATTTTGGGTAACGGCTTTAGTGTATTGCTGCTGAAAAAGGATTCTGAGGATAATATGAACATGAAATCGGCCTATCTGCATTTACTTACGGACATGATGGCCTCTGTGGCGGTTTTGTTGGGAGGTGTATTGATGAAATTTTACCAAATTTTCTGGGTGGATGCCGTGCTCACCATGGCCATTGCCCTGTATCTAATTTATATGGGATACGATTTGTTGAAGGAATCCACCAAGGTTTTGATGCTGTTTACCCCATCAACCATTGAAGTGAAGGAAATAGTGGAGTCCATTTGTACCTTGGAACCGGTAAAAAATGTACACCACGTACATATTTGGCAGTTGAACGAAGAGGAAATCCATTTGGAGGCGCATATCGATTTTAAGGAAGACATTAAACTATCGGAATTTGATAGAATATTGGTGGATATTGAAGAGCATGTATATCATAAACATGGCATCAACCATGTAAACATCCAACCCGAGTTTGATAAATGTGATTCCAAAAGCGTAATTGTACAGGATTGATGGAAATACAGATTAAAACCTTTGATCAATTAACCACCAATGAGCTCTACCAGCTTTTGCAGTTGCGCAGTGCCGTTTTTGTGGTGGAACAAGATTGCGTGTATCAAGATGTGGACGGAAAGGATCAAAAAGCAATCCATGTTTTGGGAACAAAAGAAGGCAAACTTGCAGCTTACACCCGAATGTTTGGCCCTGGGGATTACTTTGATAATCCAAGCATTGGAAGAGTGGTGGTTGCTCAGGACCAACGGCAATTTGGATATGGCAAGGTGATTATGGAAGCTTCCATCCAAGATTTGGAATCCCGATATCCCAAGAAGACTCTAGAGCTTTCCGCACAGACCTATTTGTTAAGATTCTACAACAGTTTAGGTTTTAAGGAAACGGGTGCGGAATATTTAGAGGACGGAATTCCGCATGTGAGGATGGTGCGAACCCAATAAAGCACTGAAATGCCTAATTTTATGAGTCTATAGCTAGGTAAAGTATGACTTTTTACGAGAAGGAAATACATAGAGTAGGCCGGATTATCTATGCCAACCGATCTCAGATTGACACGGTTATACGGACCCGAAAGTACTTGGACCGGAATTACGAAGCCAATGTGAACCTAAATCTATTGGCCAGAACCCATGCTGTTTCAAAATTTCATTTGTTGCGCCTGTTTAAAAAATACTACGGCCTTACCCCCGCAAAGTATGTAACGGACAAACGCATTGCAATGTCCAAGCAACACCTGGAGAACGGAATGTCGGCAACCCAAACCTGTTTTGCGGTAGGATTCGAGAGTTTGGGGTCTTTTAGCACCCTTTTTAAAAGGAAAACAGGAAAAACTCCGTTCGAGTACCAAAAAGAGCAACTTTCGAGAAGCTTTTAGTAGTT
This sequence comes from Flagellimonas algicola, assembly GCF_005937185.1. Lineage (GTDB taxonomy): Bacteria > Bacteroidota > Bacteroidia > Flavobacteriales > Flavobacteriaceae > Flagellimonas > Flagellimonas algicola. The sequence goes on from NZ_VCNI01000002.1 coordinate 915,372, forward strand.
TTATTCCACACCTTGCCCGCTCTAACCTAAATTGAAAAAACATGAGAGTTACTGTGATCAGCATACCCGTATTGGACCAGGAAAAAGCACTGCAATTCTATACCCTAAAATTGGGGTTTATCAAAAAACGTGACATCCCCTTGGATGGCGGTAACCGTTGGTTGACCTTGGTCTCCAAAGATGCCCAAGATGGCCCCGAACTGCTTTTGGAGCCCGCCCCCCTTCATTTTGAACCCTCAAAAGTATACCAAGAAGAGCTTATGAAAGCTGGAATTCCCTATACCCAGTTTGATGTGGACGATGTACAAAAAGAATACGACCGGCTAGTTGAACTTGGCGTGGAATTTAGCGTAAAACCCACTGCAATGGGCACTTTAAAAGTTGCGGTTTTAAACGACACCTGTGGGAATAACATTCAGTTGGTGGAGGAATTATAAAAGTATCTTTCTAACTTTTATCGATTACTCAACCAATTACCCACTTCACTCATTCTTGATTTTATAAATTGACTCGAACAGGTACTTTTGGTTTGAACGATTAACCAAACCATTGTGAAAAATCTCATATTATTCGCATTCTTATTAATTTTTGATTTTGCCTTTGGACAAACAACCGACTATTCGGGCGTGGTCATAGCTAAAAGTGATAAAACACCTTTGCCAGGAGCAATTGTGTTGGTCAAAGGCACAAAAATTGGGACACAAACCGACTTTGACGGGAATTTTAACATCAGTGTTCCAGATTCTTTGAACACGCTGACCATTTCATACATTGGATTCAAAACACAAGAAATAAAATTGGATAAACCACGGTTACTAGAAATCTTTCTCAAAGAAGATTGTAACATATGTTATTTTGATTATCAAGATATTGGTGTTCATGCCATGAGTGGGGTATTAAATAACCCTATTGGGGGCCAGTTGTATTTTTCAACACCCGCCATGTTCGGTGGCACTACGTTAAAAACAAATTTCGCTTATCAAACCAACCTGAAGGAAAATAGGTTTTTAAATTCTTCCGTTAGTTTGGTCCATTTATTTATGGATTGTGGGTTTGATTTGGACCTAAAAGCATCCCTCAGAAACGTAAATCACAACAATAATATAGACTCACAGAGCTATAGCTTTGAAAGCAGCATAAATATTAGGGGAATAAAACTTCTGGCTGGATTCAGTACTATAGATTACGTAGAATTGGATAAAAACAAAATGGTTAAGTCCAACGGGCCGTTGGTCGGTTTCGGCAAATGGCTCCATGATCCTTTCTATGCTGAATTTAAGGCAACAATGAGCATTTACAGAAACGTGAGCGAATATCAGGTGGAAGTGAAACGCAACTTCAGACGATTATCAACTTTTATCCGATATAATAAGATAGGGGGCTTTAATGAAATAAACTTGGGCGTAGGATATCAATTTAACTACTATTAAAAAAAAAGGGACAAATGAAAACCAAAGCCTCTTACTTGATTCTTTTTCTAGCATATTTTTCTTTTGGCCAATCTGATGAAGTCAATGATTTTTTTCAACCCAAAGAGACCGATTCCTTATACATTAAAGCATTAGAAAATTACATTGAACAATTAGAAGATAGTGAGTCAAAAACCGTTTATATCGAGAATGAGAATTACCTGATGAGAGTGCCAGAAACAATAGGTGGATCTGAAATTGTCAAGCTGGGTCTTGCAAATCGTAAAGCCCATTTTAGGAAAAACAAAAACCAATTGACCTTGGTAGAAGTTTCCCCATTGACAATTGAAAAAGGCTTTTTCTATATTACATTGGTTCCGTATAGGGCAAAATTAAAGGGAAAGAAAAAAATGGATTTAATGTATAGCCATTTCCATTCTACTTATTTCAAATTTGTTGAAGGAAAACTTGTTGTCCACAAAACCGAAACCGGTGGAATTTAAAGAGAAACCCACCCTCCCAAAATAATTCCTTACATTCCCCTTGTGAACCATCTCCCCAAATCCAAACAAGAAGAACTGCAACTGCTTACCGAGCAGCTTTCCGCCTTTAAGGAGGTGGAAATGGTGATTCTCTTTGGCAGCCATGCCCGCGGTAATTGGGTGGAGGATAAATATGTGGAAAAGGGCATCACCTACGAATACCGCAGCGATTTTGACCTTCTCGTAGTGCTAACCCATGAAGATTTAAAACAAAAATTCAGGATAGAGGGCAGGGTAAAACAGGAATTGGTGGATACCGGAAAGGTGACCACGCCCGTAAGCCTGATTTTCCACGGCATAAAACAACTCAACGCTTCTTTATCCCAAGGCAACTACTTTTTTAAGGACATTAAAGAAGAGGGGATTGTACTCTACGATTCCCAAAAGTTTAAGCTCGCCAACCCTAAAAAGTTGACTGCGGAGCAGTACCGCCAAAAGACCCAAGATCATTTCGACCAATGGTTTACTAGTGCAAGTGAGTTTTTGGAAACTTTTGAATTTGAAATGAGCAAAGAAAGATTTCCAAAGGCTGCCTTTGAACTTCACCAAGCCACCGAGCGTTTTTACACCACTATTTTGCTGGTTTTTACGGATTACCGCCCCAAAGACCACAATCTGGAGACCTTGGGCATAAAAGTAGAAATGTGCGATGCTCGTTTTGCCGTCTTCCCCAAAACCACGGACGAGGAAAAACACCTGTTTGAACTCCTAAAACGTGCCTATATAGATGCCCGCTACAAAATGGACGAATACCAGATTACCAAAGCCGAACTGGAATATCTGGCGGAACGGGTGAATGAACTCAAACAGTTAACGGAGGAGATTTGTGGGGTGAAGATTGGGGAGATAGGGGGAAAGCAATGAAATATGTTGCAACATATCAAATACATGACACTTTCAAGATTACTGGAAGGGGAATTGTTTTTGCAGGACATATCCAAGAAGGTAAGCTTGTTATCGGAAATATTATCAAGTTTGATTTTAATGGACGAACACTTGAACGCAAAATAAAGGGAATTGGTGACGGAATGAGAGTTGTTGAGGGTTATCCAAGTGTTGGGGTGATGATTGAGAGTTTGAATGAAGAAGAAATTGAACATTTGAGGAATTGGAGTCCAAATAAGACTGAAGCAAAAATATATTCGCAGTAAATCCATGAAATTGAACATCGAAAATTTAAAGAAAGTTGCTTCAGATGATACCGGGTGGAATACACTTTACTTGGATGAGGAACAACAAATCTATTGGGAGAAGACCTATCAAAATAGTGAAATACATGGAGGCGGAAGTCCGATGTTTTTGCAAATAGAGTTAACCAGCACAATAATGGAAAAGTACAACTTACATAAGTCAAACATTTGACCCATATAGAACCAACCAATAATGTTCTGGAACAAAAAGAAAAAACCGCCTATTACCGAAGCGGACAAAGAATCCGTTCAAAAGTATATTTTGGAAAAAATCAGCAGAACCTGAAATCAATTAAAAGGTAAGCACAATGACAACACCAGACCACATTACCCTCAACGGCTATAAACATGTTTTATATGAAGGTGAGACATATTCAGCCACCGAATCCATTGAGCGAAGCAGGGCCTTTCATAAATGGTTGGATAAACGGAGATCCGTTCGAGAATTTTCGGACCAAGATGTACCCAAGGAAATCATTGATAATTTGATTTTAAGCGCTTCCACGGCACCTTCTGGAGCCCACAAGCAACCCTGGACCTTTTGTGCAGTGTCCAACCCTACCCTTAAATCTGAAATAAGGAAAGCTGCGGAAGCCGAGGAAAAGGAAAGCTACGAACACCGGATGAGTGAACGTTGGAAAAAGGACTTGGAGCCCCTTGGCACAGATATGCATAAACCTTTTTTGGAAATTGCGCCCTGGTTGATCATTGCTTTTAAAAAAGCCTACGAGTTTGATGAAAATGGGAACAAATACAACAATTACTACGTAAACGAATCCATCGGAATCGCATGTGGCATGTTGATTTCGGCTATTCATAATGCTGGTTTGGTAACCCTGACCCACACCCCAAGCCCCATGAATTTTCTAACCAAAATACTGGACAGACCAAGCAATGAAAGGGCCTTTTTATTGCTTCCGGCGGGCTATCCCAAAAACCCGGCCTATGTGCCAGATATCCATAGGAAAAGACTGGATGAAATCGCTGTTTTTTATGAGTAGGTAAAACATATCGCCATATATTGAAGCATGAATAAATTCATATACTTCAGCTTGATCGTTCTCCTTTGCAGTTGTAAAGAAAAACAGAACAACAGGGTTGAAAAGCACCTCCCCAATGTTGTTGTCATTATGGCGGATGATCTGGGTTATGGCGGTATTTCAAGCTATGGCGACACCATTGTACAAACTCCAAATTTGGATATGTTGGCTGCAAATGGAATAAAATTCACTGACTTTCATTCTAACGGGGCAGTGTGCAGTCCAACACGAGCTGCTTTTATAACAGGCAAATATCAACAGCGAACCGGTGTTGGAGGAGTTATCACGGCTAAAAGCCACAGAGATGTGGGCTTGGGCCTGGGGGAAACCACCATGGCAGAAGAATTCAAGAAGCACGGCTATAATTGCGGCATGTTCGGAAAGTGGCATTTGGGCTATGCGAAGGAGTTCAACCCCACCTTGCAGGGGTTTGATGAGTTCACGGGCTTTGTAAGCGGGAATGTGGATTATCATGCGCACATAGACCAAGAAGGATATCTGGACTGGTGGAACGGGGCTGAAATCAACAACGAGAAAGGATATACCACGGACTTGATCACGGACTATGGCATAAAATATATAAAAGCGAACAACCCAAAAGAGACAGGAAAACCCTTCTTTCTGTATTTGCCCCATGAAGCGCCACATGGGCCATATCAAAGACGCGTGGATTCCATTTTGAGGAAGGTAGGCACAGCAGGAACCAAACAGGTGAATAAGGACAGCATTCCATCCATCTACAAAGAAATGGTGGAAGTTATGGACGAAGGGATTGGCAAAACCATCCAGGCGCTAAAGGAAATTGGGGAATACGAAAATACCATAGTGGTTTTTATGTCGGATAATGGGGCGAATAGATATGGCAATAATGGCAGCTTAAGGGATTTTAAGGGAAGTGTTTACGAAGGAGGGAGTCGTGTGCCGGCAATTTTCAGCTACCCTGAAAAAATTAACCAGGGAAGGGTCAACCATCAGCTTGTGCTCTCCATGGACTGGTTGCCCACCCTCCTGGATTTAATCGGGGAGCAACCGAGCTCCCCAAACATAGATGGAATCAGCATAAAGGAAAGTTTATTACATGGTACAGAATTGCCGCAACGCGATGTCTTTTTTGAGTATGCGAACAAAAGCTTTGTTCGAAGCGGTGACTGGAAGTTGATTCGTGTAGAACAGGGGAATGAAAACAAAATGGAACTGTACAATTTATCCAGCGACTTGCAGGAGAAACATGACCGAAGTGCTGATTACCCTGAATTGGTCAAAGCACTTGCCGAAAAGCTCGCAAGATGGAAGAAGGAGGTTCACGAGGGAGTCAATATGGTGGCTGAATAATTCTTAAAACCAGCTGACAGGCAAATTTTTTTTGTCTGGGCTTAGCCAAATTAAACCAACCGCTTTCCGACTCCTATACGGATTAAGAATTCTAATTTTAAAATGAGATTTACCGGCTCTTCAACTTTGTTTTTTCTGGAGAAAAAAAGATAACCTTCTGTCTGTGGATTCAGCATATTCAATTCCATTTTCCCATGGTAATCGGGTTGCGAAAGCGCCAATTGTTCCATTTTCTCTTTGGTTAGTTTCCACGAAGCAAGAAAATCCAATAGCTTTTCTCGGTTTACAAAAGTGATGTTGCAGGCGGTAAATTTGTCCTTTTCATCTGCATAAATCCCGGTAATCAAGGAATAGAAATCAGTTTTTTTGGTGGCATCCAAAAACCATCCCGTTTTTGGTTCCCCATCTTTTTCATAACAAAGTTCAAAGGCAAAAGTGGGCAAGTTTTCATTGGGGTAATCGAGCTGGGCTTTTTCATCGATATGGTAAAGGAGACCTGTTTGTTTGTGTGTAAAGACCAAATCTATGCCCTGAAGCTGCGCTTCAGTATCAGAAATGCGCTTAAAGAAATATCGCCTTAAATGTTTTTGATATTGGATGTCCAAAAACTGGGACAACAAACGCTCTTTGGCAAGGTCGTCTTCAAAATTACTCTTCAAGTTCCTGGATTTTCCGCAACAGGGCGGCACCAATTTCTTTCACCACACCAACAACTAAAGCATTGCCCATAAAAAAAGCACGTTTGGCATCGGAAATGCCCGCTAGTTGGGTGTGATTGTCCGGAAACATGTTCAACCGTTCCAATTCAACTGGGGAAAGCCTGCGCAATCCCTTTGATGTTTGTACCACATGTTTAAACCGGGATGGGGACTTTCCGCCCTCTCCGGTAATGATGGTTCTGGAAGGTTGATCAAGGGCATCTGGGAAAACCATACTGCCTTCACTGTAATTATATTCAAAACCAGCTTTGGTTCTTCGAATTTCTTTTTTGGCCCCTTTTAAATATTCCCATTTCGGCAGCTCTTCTTCAGCAATAAACAAGCTCTCGTCCGCACTGCCGTTTTCCAAAATATCGGCAAGCACCTGTCCCGTTTTTTGCGGAAGCGGTTCAGTTTTTAAGGTGGACACCTGTCCGTCAACACACACTCCTGAATTTAAAAAAGGGGAAAGCCCCTTTTCAGCATTAAATTGCTCGGAAAGCTCCACCAAACTTTGGTCTATGGAAAAACGTTGGACATGTTGCGATGTAGCTTCAACGGAAAAAGCTGAAGCTAGGGTTCCTTGTTCCAAAATCCAGTCCTTGACTGGAACTTTTCGCATAAATTCAAAAAGGGGGGAGGTTTTGTGGTAACCCAGAAAAAATACGCGCCTTCGGCGTTGGGGCATTCCATACTCAGCTGCATTGATCACGCGCCACTCCACTGCATAGCCCAAGTCGTTGAGACTTTTCAACATGATGCCAAAATCCCGTCCGCGTTGCGAGGATGGGGATTTCAACAGCCTATCTACATTTTCAAAAAAGAGGTATTTGGGTTTGGTTTTTTTCTCGGATATAATACGATGGATGGACCACCAAAGCACACCCTTTTTTCCAATAAGTCCCTTGGAATTTTTTAGGGTGGTGGCCACGGAATAGTCTTGGCACGGAAAGCCCCCTACCAAAACATCATGGTCTGGAATCGCGTCGGTGGACACTTCTTCAATATTTTGGTTGGAATGGTTTTCGGCCCCAAAACGGGCCTCATACACCAAGGAAGCATGCTGCATTTTTGTTGAAGGCTCCCATTGGTTGCTCCAGACCACTTTAAAGTGCTCGGTGTCCTCCAAACCCAATCGGAAACCACCAACTCCGGCAAAAAGCTCACATACCGTCAACTGCATGCCCAAAAATAGGATTTTCTATAAGTCCTTCAGGATTCTGATGTAATTTTTCCACGGACCGACGTCATTGGCATAATGCTTTACCATTACCCGACTCATTTGATTAATGTGGGCCAAATCATGCACGGTCCAAGTGGAAAGCAGCTGTCTTAAACTCACTTCCCCCAAATCGGGATGCACTCCTATTTTATCCAAATCCTCCTCACTTAATTTCCAGGATTTAAGCTGGTTCAATGACGACTCCCGAAGGCTGGCAAATTCCTCCAGCAGATCTTCCATGGTTTTCCCTTGGGATAATTTTTCCTGCGCAAAACGGTCAAAAGGCTCAAAGGTTTTGTCGGAACCATCCCCTAGAATTATTTCCGCCCTAGGAATCCAATCGGTTTGCTCTCCATGGATCAAATGGCCCAAAATATCATAGGCGCTCCAAGTACGAGGGCCTTCATTTATGTTGGCCCAGTTGGCGTCCAGTTCGTAGAAAAGGGTCTTAAAAACCGCCGGAGTCCGCTCCAAAATTTTGATGGATTTGTCTAAATTGAAATTCATGATCATTGTTTTTTGGCCTTGGCCAGTGATTGTTTAAAGGAAGCTACGGCCTTGGAAATATCATCTTCCGTAGTGGCCCAGGAGCAAATGCTCACACGGATAACCTTTCGGTTTTTCCATTGTGAACCTCCAACCCAGCAGACCCGTTCTTGTTGAATGTTGAACATGGCGTGCTGGGTCAGTTTATCCGTTTCACATTGAACCAAAACTTGGTTGAAAACTACATCGTTCAGCACTTCAAAACCCTCTACTTTTGAGATTTCATTCTTAAACATGGTCGCCCTGTGGTGCATGGTTTCAACCAGGTCGGATACTCCTTCCTTGCCCAAGTATTTCAACGCGGCCCATAGTTCAATAATCCGCGCTCGCCTGGACATTTCTGGAGTGTAGAACATCCCATCACGTTCTTCGCCTTTAACAATATAACTGCCGGTCATGTGCAAAGCCGATTTTAGCGCTTCAGGATGCTTGCAAAGGACAATACCACTATCATAGGGAGTGTTTAGGGTCTTATGGGCATCCACAGCCCAAGAATGGGCATGTTCCATTCCATGGGTAAGGTGGGATAGACTTTTTGTGGCCCCGGCCCAAAGCCCAAAGGCACCATCAATGTGAATCCAAGCTCCCTTTTTGGAGGCGGATTGGCAAATGGCCTTAAAATCGTCAAAAGACCCCGAGTTTACATTCCCAGCCTGAAGAATTAGAATACAGCTATCGTCCAATTCCGGGATTTGGGACGGGATGATTCGGCCTTGATCATCCGTGTCTACCCACTCAATATTTTTATAACCAAAACCTAGCAAGGAAATAGCTTTGATTACCGTTGAATGTGCTTGGTTTCCTGTAATGATTCGCAATTTTGGACTGCTGTTCAGGCCATTTTCGTTCACGTTCCATCCCAATTTTTCAAGTTGATGGAATCGACCAGCCGCCAAACCGCAAAAATTAGCCAAGGAAGTGCCACTTACAAATCCAGCAGCGGTATTATCGGCAAGATTAAACAGCTGCCGTAACCAGTTCTCAACAACGGCCTCGAGCTTACTTCCAATGGGCGACAACACTTGCATGGCTGGAGCTTGGTCCCAAACCGTTGACAGGGACTTGGCTGCAAGGGTAATGGGGAGGGAGCTGCCGTTGACGAATCCAAAATAACGGCCGCCAAGAGTGGCTACCGTTGCGGGACCGCCATGGGTGTTCAACAATTCCAAAATTTCGGAGGAATCCCCTCTTTGCTCAGGCAAGCCTTCCTCAAAATGTTTTAGGTTTTCCAGCGCCTCTTCTGAGGGATATATGTTGCGGTCGAATACAGTATCAATATATGATTTGGCATAGTCGTGGGCCGCTGTCAAGTCGGATTTGGTTTCCAACTCGTGAAGCATTTGTTCTTGTAGATTTTTCATATTGATATATTTGAAATTATCGATTTATAAAGACAAAAATTTTAGAGTTCTTTGCTAATTTCTTTTACATAGGCTTTAATGTTTTTCTCATTACGTTGAAAGTAAGTCCACTTTCCAATTCGGGTAGGGGTGATAAGCCCAACATTCTGAAGCTGCGATAGGTAATTGGAAATGGTGGACTGCGACAGTCCTGATTTTTCAAAAATATATTGACCACAAACCCCAAACCTAAAATGTCCCAATTCCTTATGTGGCGGAAATTCCTTCGAAGGTTCCTTCAACCATTTAAGGATATCCACTCGGGTTTTGTTGGAGAGTACTTTGTTTATTTCAATGACATTCACAATGCAAATATAGTAAATATCGAAATATGTCGATATAACATTTTGTATCAATCTAACATGATAGGGATTATTCACCCAATCGCTTTTGGACAACTCCCTTTTTAATCACGGTGTTAATTTCCAACGTATTGTTGATGGAAACCAATGGGCTTTTATTGAGTAAAACCATATTTGCGATTTTCCCAACCTCGATGGAACCTAAACTATCTTGGGCGTTCACCATTTTGGCGGCGTTTAAAGTTCCCATCTTAATAATTTCCAATGGCTCCATACCCCCAAGTTCAAAAAGCTGCATTTCTTCATGAAGACTATACCCATGAAAATTAAATTTATTGCCTGCGTCAGTTCCTAGAACCATATTGATGCCTAACTCTCTTAAAAATTTGATATCCTCCACTTGGGGAACCACAAATGCACTAAGGCTATTTTCGGTTAAGCCATATTCCTCCATTAGATTTGAAACATACATGTTTCCAAGTTTGACCTGCATAGGTGTTAACTCCTGTACCTTATCCCTATAGGCTGGGAGCATGGCTTCAACTTCGAACCATTCAGGATGCAATGGATAAAGAAAAGATTTATCGATCATTAAGGTCGTGACCCAATGGGGTTCCCTTTGTTTGAACTGTTTCAAGAGCTCCAGTTGACGTTTGTCTTGTTGGTCAATGTTTACTCCTGTGAAATGAACCAAATTTTGGATGCCACCAGTGATGGCCATTTCCAACTCTTTATTGTCACTAACGTGTGCAAAAATTTCCAGCCCGTGTTTTGAAGCTTCCTTGGTGACCTTGTTTATGAATTCTTGTGGAATCCGTTCAACAAAGGGAGGAGCAGGCCCATCCTCAATGGTCAACTTTATACCTTGAATGGGATATTGCGCCACTTGCTTTACCAGTTTTTCAATCTGCAAGGTATCCTTTAAATAGAAAATGGTCTCGCCCTCGCGCCAAACTGGACTTGGATAGGTTTTGGTCGGATGGCAACCTTCCATGGAAAAATGTTGACTTGTATGGAACACATAGGGTGCGGGAATTGTATCCTTATTGCCCCTTTCTCTCATGGCTTTAAAATATTGATTTGTTGTTGTGCCTCCCCCGGGAATGAAAATGGAGGTAATTCCATAATGAACCAACCGTGGAAAATCCCTTTCAAAATTTGAAGTGTGGACATGACAATCAAACAATCCTGGGATGAGATATTTTCTTGACCCGTCAATGGTTATTGCTCTTGCAATGGATATTGAAGGCTCAATTGCGCTTATTTTCCCATTCTTTATTCCAATGGATACGGTTTGTACTGGCATTCCAGTACCATCAATTAGGTTTACGTTAGAGATGATTAAATCTAGTTCGTCTGAAGGAGTGGAATTGCAGGCAAGTAGAACCGGGAAAAGAATCCACCTAAGTAAATTTTTCATTGTCTTGATTTTTATAAAGGGGAAACTTTATTCAATCAAATTCTTGTCTTCATCATAGAGGCCTATTAAGAGGCTATTCCCATTTCCATCGACTTTGACACCACCATATTTGGCATTTTCATACTTCTCACCTTCACCTTCTTGAAAAAAATAGGATTCGGCCCCAATGTTGATGTTGTTCCAGCTTTTTTTGGTGTAATTGATTAAAAACTCTTCCGGATTCAATGGCAATTTTTTGCGTTGTACCCTAAACTGATCAATAGTGTTGTCTGAATGGAGGGTAACTACGCAAAAACCGGTTTTGGAGGTTTTATCATAATCAATATCACCAGAGATGCCATAGCGCAAGCGCATGTAATCCCCCTGAATTAGGGACCGGGGATCCACAGGGGCTAGTTCTAGAAGGATGAGCTGCCCGTCTTCCAACAGTTGCTCCTTTTCAACAACAGAATTGCTGAACAGCACCAGTATCAAGACCAAATTTGCCAATATTACAATCTTCTGCAAGCGGTTCATTTCTTGGTCATTTTAAGGGTGAACAAATAAAAAAGTAGAAATACCACTCCAGATGAAAATAGGATTATGGACTTTGTCAGAAGTGTCAAATTGAGATCGTAGTAATATTGCGAAACAAAATAGGTAAGGGCAATGATTCCAATGGCCAGACCCGTTCTATAATTTATATTAAAACTCAATAATATAATTAGGATTGCACCTGAGATTGCGGGCGCCATGACGGCAGGCAACAACACGGCCACGCTAAGGATATAAATCAAGCTTTTGGTGTTTCCAGAGACAACACCAACCACCTTGATCAAATCCTTTACCAAATAAAGCACAGCAAAAAAAGAGACAACAGAAGAGAGCCAGATATAGTTTTGATCAATAGGAAACAGACCCCGCTTGCCCAAGGCAATCAATCCAATTAAAAAGGAAAACAGCAATCCAATTCTTATGGGGCCGTGCAGTTTGGAAAGCTTTTTGCCCGATGTAAAGAACGTGGCCTCGTTGAGAAAACAATATACCAGCAACAACGCATAAACTGCTAGGTACAGGTGAATCAAATTATACTGGTCATTGGAAATGATCAATATCAGGAAGCAGCCACCAACACCAAGAATGGAGAGGAAGGACAACATGTAGGTCTGTGTAACAAACAAACTGCCCAAGGCCGTAATCAAGACCAAAAGAGTAACCACATCTTCATTTACATCCAAATTTAAAAGTGCGATTATAACCAAGGCAAACCCGATAAGGTATATGGAAATACTAAAAGTGTCTATGATGAGCCGGTCGAAGGTTTTGTTCAAAATCAGGGCTCCCAAAATGAACAGCGCACCCAGCACTATCATTCCAACCTCGGATTCGTAGACCCCTAAAATGAACAAAAAGCCCAAAAATGCCAAGGAGGCCAAAAAACCACCAAAGATGGAAAGCACCTTGATGGCCAAACTGGAAGTCTCGCTCTTATCCTGACCAAGTGCTTCCAAAATGGCGCTTTCATCAAATTGAAAGTGCTCACCTTCCGTTTCTTGGATGGTTTCAAGAAAAGTCTTTACCCGATTTGTGCGTTCCATTTTCTGTGAAGTTTTATGAGCCACATGATTAATAGGGTCACACTGGTTATAATAAATAAGCTGATGATCAGAAACATTCCGGCATCATCCGACAGTTTGATCAAAAATGCGGAAAACATAATAATCGAGCTAAAACCAACGATGGAAAGGTAAAAGGCACGTTGGTTTTGCAAGCCGTACAACACCCCTGCCACGTAAAGTAGGAGTACAGTAAAAAGGAGCATATAAAACGCAGTCTCTGGCGGGTCAAAAATTCCGATACAGACGCCCATGGTGGCATAAACAATGGCCGCCAGCGCAATCAAATGGGTAAACCAAGACGGGGGCTCTATATTTTTAACCCATTGGGAACCTAATAGAAATACTACGAGAATAAAGCTATTGGCCCCAAACAGTATGGCATAAACAAAGACATCTGACCACCCATGTGCGACTTGCTCTGCGTAAAGAACAATAGTAATGTTTATCAAAGTGATGAAAACTGTCCAAAGGGGTGCAAAATTTACAATGACTACCCATAGGGCAATTAGCAAAGTCCAATTGAGAAATAGGTCATAAGCATTGGCGCCGGTCTGATACACCTGTCCAAAAACGGCCAGGAATACCCCAACCAAAACAGCGCTTGCCGTAAGAAGGGCCTTTTTAACCGAAGGATTCAATTGGGTTAATACCGCTGTTAAGGTAGTGGCTACAAAAAGGCCACTGATTAAGCCGAGCTTGACAAACTTGTGCAGCTCATCCCAATTATAGGCAAAGAAAAAGATGATACCTGCCACCGTGAAGGAGACTCCTAGGCCCAAGAAGAAGACTTTCAAGAATTTTAACCAGTCTCCAGGCGTATTGTAAATATGATCATGTAAAGCCCTTGACACTGAAGAAGTAGACCAGCTGCTATTTTTTGCAATGATTCGAATTTCCTCCCGGCAGATTTTTTCCATATCCAGAAAGATAACAAAATAGTAGGTCTGTTTTTCACTAAATTGATGGATGACTCCTTCAAATTGATGGATCGCTCATTTGGCTTTATAACTTGGGAAGGAGAAAGCCTAATTTGTTGTTCTTCGTTGCCGTAAAATCAAGAGGGTAATTAGATAAATCAACACAATCCCAAAAGGGATGGCCACAAACCGATGTTCTGGCAATGCATACCAGAGACCAAGGACCAAAAGGGTTCGCGTAGCCGCATGGAATATCCCAACCCAATGTTTAATGATCCAAGAGAAGGGAATCCACATACCTCCCAAAAGGATTCCAACTGTTAGGGGAAGGGACGTGTAGTCCACCAGAAAAAAGGGAATTGCAATGGCATAGGCCATAACCGCCTGGCCAATGGTATAAAAAAACAAAGCATCAAACTCGTTTTTGGCCTTGTTCCTATCAAAAAAATTCTCGCCCGTAAACTTGGAAATGAACATGGCCAAATACACAATACTCCCAGTTCCTATGAAAAGCACCCAAACTGTGGCCTTGGTAGAAAGGAAAAGGGAAGCAATGCCTACCAAGGCCCATATAATAGCACCTGCCAAAGGGGTTGCCAAGAATTTACTGCTTGCAAAAGCGATGTGTTGTTTTTCCAAAGAAACTCCCTTGTTTTCCATAGTAGACATGTATTTGCTTAGGCCCTAAAACTGACCAATGAACCGTGGGTTTCAAAACCCAGTTTTGCATAAATGGGTTCTCCCAATTTGGAAGCGACCAGATAAACCTTCTTGGTTCTTGATGCCCCAGCTTTAGACAATAAGGCCTGTGTCAATCTTTTGCCCAGTCCCAATCCCCTGTAAATGGGAAGTACCCCGATCATATGGATACCTGAATTTTCGTCACCATCAAAATAGGCCATGCCGCAACCGGCGTAGGTTCCTAAATGCACGCCCAAATATAAATGAAACTGTTGATGTCCAAGCAATGCATTTATTGTACTTGGATGAATGGCATAACCAAAAGCCTTGGAAGCCACGGAGGCAAATTCAAGGGCATGTTTTGAGTTTCTGACGACAACGATATTATCAGGCAACGCGCGGGGATAATCTTGATCTGATGAAAGACACATGGCCTTGACCCGGGAGGTTTCCTTAAGGCCGGTAAGCTTTAATTTTTCAATCAGTTTTTCGTCCTCCCCTATGGAAAGAGAATTGGGAAGAATACCATTCTGCATACTTCGTTGGATGTATTCCAAGTCCGTTTTGGAGGAATCGGTTATAAAAACTTTACTTGGCCAAGAATTGGAAGGGGCAAGGGTGGAGGTATATCCCTGCCCCGTCTTGGTGAATTCGGCTTGGTTCCCAATTTCGGACCAAAACTCAAAGAGATGGGCCACTATCTCTTGGTTCAAAGTATTCATAGCACTAGACCTTTGAAGCTTCTACAAAGGCCGCGGAGTCCTCATAAAACCTGTACTCCTTGATTTTGTTATCTTCAATAATGCTCAATTGGACCCAATCGCTGACGAACATTTTTCCTGTTGCTTTTAGTTCGTGGCTAAAAGAACCATTGGCAAATACCACGTTGTCCTGAGCCACAATTCGTTCCACTTCAAAACTTTTGGTGTTGAATAAGGCAAGAATGTTGGCGATAAATTGTTCGGCTTCCTTTTTGGTCTTGTAAATACCGTGCAATTGTTCTTTGGGTCTTTGCTGCTCTTTTACACTTACAATAAGGCAGTCTTCGTGAAAGGAATCCAGCACCTGATTTGTATTTCCATTTTGAAAGGCGGTAAAGTAGTCGTTAACTACCTGAATGTTTCGATTTGATTTTTCCATGATTTGATTTTTCTATGAATGAAGCGTTTGTAAAAAGTTCTGGATGACACCGTCAAACGTGGCAGCCACTTCCTCATTTGTAATTTTATGATTGACAGGGTCAAAGTTGTGATTGAAGCTGCCAAGGGAATACGAATCCGTAAGATTGCCGCCCCAAATAGGCAGGAGTTTTTCCAAAACTTTTAGATTGGAAGCCCCACCATTGTATCCTGGGGATGTACTTAGGAGCAAAACTGGCTTATCACCAAAGAATTTTTGATCAATTCTCGAAATCCAGTCAATTAGGTTCTTCAAAAATGCTGTGGGAAGCCCATTGTGTTCTGGAGATGCAACAATAAAACCATCTGCCAGCGCAAATTCCTTGAAAAGCAATTTAATGGGTTTTGGCAATCCCTTTTCCTCCTCTTGAGGGCTATAGAGAGGCACATCCAATGTGGTTGAGGTAATCCTTTTGATTTGGGACGAGTGAAGCGCCTCCAAGGCAGCCGTCATTAGTTTTTCATTGATGGAATTTGGGCTGTTACTGCCCGCTAAAGCAAGTATCTTCTTCATTGTACCGTGATTTATGGCACAAAGTTTCTAAACTCCCAAGGCGTGAATCTTAAGGTATCTTAAGAAAGAGGGGCTAAGGAGAATTTTTCCGCAATGAGCTTAAAAATTCGGGGGTAATCCCCAGATAAGAGGCAACCATGTATTGAGGGACACGTTGTTCTATGGCACGGTACTTAGAACGGAATTCCTGATATCGCTGCTCGGCCGTTTTGCTCATGGTATCCATGGTACGCTCTTGAAAAGCCACATAAGCTTTTTCAAACTTCAACCGAAAAAAACGCTCAAGTGAAGGGATATTATGAAACAATTGGTCAAGGGTGTTTTTTGATATTTGAACCACGGTGCTGGGCTCAAGAGCCTGAACAAATTGCCTGGCAGGTGTTTGGGTAAGGTAACTGTATAGGTCATTGATCCACCAACCCTCTATTCCAAATTGGACCACATGTTCTTTAGCCTCGGAATCCATATAATAAGCTCGCAAACATCCTTTGGATATGAACCTCATGTGTTTGGAAGTATCTCCAGCAAAAAGCAAAACATCTTTTCTTCCAAGCTCAATAACCTTACAGTGTTGTTTTATAAGATGTGCCTCTTCCAAAGAAATGGCTACTGAGCTTCTAAAATGATTTAAAAGATGTTCAACAGGATTCACCTAGGTGCTAATTAAGAAGGAGACTTCCAAGATAGGCAATTTGAAGCCAGCTTACACTACCACATCCAATGCTGCAGGGAAGCGTCTCTCCATTTGGCCTTATAATCCGAGTCCACTACATAAATGATCAGATCAGCCTTATAATCGGCATCCACGAAATAGACTTTTTTATCAGCTTTGTAATCCCTATCCGTAAAAAACCAAAGACCCTCATTGCCTTGGGCTTTATAGTCCCTATCAACTTTGAAAACCAACAGATCTGCTTTGTAATCGTGATCAGCAACAAAGACTTTTATATCGGCTTTATAGTCCCTGTCCACAGCAAAAACCTTCTGGCCTTGCATGAAGTATGTGCAAAAAAGAAATATCAGAAAAGAAAATTGCGTTTTCATGGTTTTTGGTTTATTCTTTGGAAACCAAAACCATGCCAAGCGGTCTAATTGGATTTTAACAAGTCAATAAACTCATCTATAAAGACCGACTGGGCGCTGGATTGTGCATGAATCAACTCGTTTTTCCTCGAATACAAGCGGACAAAGAGATCAAAGCGGACACGATAGACCATATTTTGAACTTCTGCATTTTCGGTATCCTTGAGTTTATCCAGTTTTCCTAGTTCTTTTTTCCACCATTCCCAATTCACTTTTTGCGGTTGTGCGAAGTCCTCCCGTAGTTGTTTATCCCAAGCCATCACCCATTTTCGTTCCTGTTCCAGTGTTTTTCCCAACTGGGCCAATTTCTTTTTGAGCGGCTTGGATTTGAGAAGCGTGGTATATTGATTTTCAATGCTATCAATGTTCAAAATCCCTTTGTAGTCTTTTATGATACGTTCCAGTTGTTCTGCTTCAAACAAAAGCCGTTCTTCCGCTCTGAATTGCTTTACCAGCGCATAGTCTTTTACATATTGAGCCCGTAACTTATCTGTTGGGACGGGCTTTTCCTTTTTGAGCTTTTGAAGATTTAACCAATCAAAGGCGCGCAGGATTTGTTCTTTTGGTGGCCATTTATGCTCCTCATCAAAAGTAATTAGGGTGCTGTTGAAATTGATGAGGTTTAGGAAGCCTTTGTTCTCTACCATTTCCTTATAGTTCATGTCCCTGTTTCCGCAGAGACCTGCATAGGCATAGTCATGGGCCGCGGGCATATGCTCCTTGATTCCGGAGAATCCAGCCCCACAACCTATGACTCCGGCAAATTTGTTGGTCAAGGATGCGATGGCACTTGCCAAACGAGAACCTCCGGAAAAACCGGAAGCGTACATCTCATCCTCTTTTATATTGAAATGAGAAAAAACATGGTTGAACAAGTTGTTGGCCAGGGCAAAGTTTCTTTCATAAGGGGCATTTCTGGAGTTGTTGGAGCAGATTAGGACATGACCATATTTTTCAGAAGCCGGAATAAATGGTTGAATGCCAGCCGCTCCTCTGGCCGCAGGATCAAAAATAAAAACAATGGAACTCAATCCCTGGCTGGAAAAATTCTGTGGCAAATAGAGCGCGAAAGTTTCTTCATGGGCTCCATTGACCGGGATGGAATCATGTATTTCCCCTTTTTCATAGCGTTGTTGACCAAATAGGGTAATGTTGAAAAGCAGTATCAGGAACAGGCACGAACAACACCTTTTCATGACCTACCGTAGAATGCCGTTGTATTTGGAAGCATCTCCAAGCAAGGCCGTGGCACTGAGAATGGCATCATCATGCGTGAGGTAATATTGATAAAGACCTTCCCTATAGAAATATCGTTTGATGATTTCGTCTTCAAGATTTTTCTTGATTTCTTTTTGATAGGTGTCCAAAGCGGAAATTTTACCGTTGTTGATGGCCAGCAGCAAGTCCTTGTACTTTTCTTGAACATTGGAACCCAACAGGTGATCTTCTGAGTTCATAGTTTGTTCCAATAACTCCTCGGTTTCTGTCTGGAATGAAAAATCCTGTGTTTGCGCATATTTTTTGAATGCCCCAAAATCGGAATCCGTAAAAGTGAAATCGCCCACAGTGCCAAAGGAGTGATCAAAATAGAAGTCCGTGGCAAAATCGAAAAGGATGTTGTTTTGCTGTAATGCGTCAATGAGACTGTTGGTTTTTATAGTCGCAATTTCCACGTCGGGCATTACCCCTCCACCGTCCTGTACCTTACGGCCATTTCTTGTGGTAAACTCCTTGAATTGGGTGTTCCTGACGGCCTTACCTTCTTCATCCCTGTTCCAATAATCCAAGGACTGAATACACCTACCGGATGGAGTATAATATCGGGAAATGGTTACCTTAAGCTGGGTACCATACGTGAGCTTGAGCGGACGCTGCACCAAGCCTTTTCCAAAACTACGGGCGCCCATAACCACGGCACGGTCCAAATCCTGCAATCCCCCAGAAACAATTTCACTTGCCGAGGCACTCCTACCGTCCACCAACACTACCAGAGGGATATCCAGGTCTTCTGGCTGATTTTTGGTCTTGTATTCCTGATTGAACTTTTTGACCTTGGATTTTGTGGTTACGATGAGCTCTCCTTTGGGAACGAACAAATTGGTAACATTGATAGCTTCTGTGAGAAGTCCTCCTGGATTTCCCCTCAAATCAAGAATCAGTCGCTCCGCACCTTTGCCTTTTAAATCCTGCAGCGCCGATTTAGTTTGACTGGAAGCCTTTCTATTGAAACGGGAAAGAACGATATAGCCTGTTTTTTCGTCAATCATGTCATAAAACGGAACAGCATCCACCTCCACACCTTCGCGGTTTAGGGTGGCCATCTTGGTTTCTCCCTGTCTAACAAAAGTGACATCTACGGAGGTGTTGTTGGCCCCCTTGAGCAATTCGCTTGCGTTGTCGTCAAAATCGGTAATCGTAATGTCGCCAATCTTTATGATTTCATCCCCGGCCTTCAATCCAGCCTTGTCGGCTGGATACCCTTTGTAAGGTTCTACAATGAGCAACTTACTCTCATAAGATCGAACCAAGGCTCCAATACCGGAATATTCCCCTGCATTGTTGATTTTATAGGCCTCTACATCTTGTTCATTCAGAAAACGGGTATAGGGATCCAATTCCTCCAACATGTTCTTAATGGCCGAATCCATCAGTTCTGCAGGATTGGTCTCATCCACATAATTCATGTTGAGCTCCTTGAAAAGCGTAGTGAAGATTTCGATTTGTTTCGCTATCTCGAAGAAATCGCTTTTAAATCCGGAAGAGGCAACCAAAATGGTGAGCGCTACAACCGGAACCCAAATTCTTTTATTGATCAGATTTTTCATGGGATTCTTTTTTTATGAATGCTTGCAAAAGCTGAGTCATGGCTTTGTCAACCTCCTTGGCGTTTGGCATCGTATTACCAAGGTATAAAAATAGGAACGCAAAGTTTCCCTCTACATTGTTAAAAAGAAGGTGCTTGTTCAGCCGATAAGATTCCCGAAGAAGGCGCTTTACCCGGTTCCGATCAACGGCATTTTTAAACTTTTTCTTAGGTGCCGCTACAGTTGCCTTGAATTGAACATCATCGAATTCGCATTTGGTGTAGAGCAGCCTTAGGGGAAAGGCCTTTATGCTCTTTCCCTCAACAAAAAGTTGCTCAATTAGCTTTTTGCTCTTGAGTTTTTCTTTTTTGCTAAAGGAGGCCATTTTAGTGCTACTTAAATTAACTCGCTTCGGAAGGATCTTCGTCCAAAAACGGAGGACACCCCAATATTAGGGTTGCCAAACATTGTTTTCCCCATTTACATCGGCCATAAGTTGCGATGGATCTATGACCAAAGCTTGGATTTCAACGAAAGGCGTATCAATAATCAACTCATAGGTGGTATGCGCCCAAGCCCAATCTTTTGCCACTGTTCTTTTGAGGTTGGGATAGGGGTTGTCCTTTTCACCTCTCATCATTTGTAGAGGGATGTAATACGTTTCCTGGGAGCCATCCGTATTGGCAACCAACAAATCAATTGGCATGGGCATATCCCCAATTCTTTCCAAGATTACTTTGGTCTGGTTTCCATTTGCTTCAACACTTTTGATGGCATAGTCAATGGTATTGGTTGTCTGGGTCCAATCCACCAAATACCATTCAAGCTCCATTCCTGAGACCTTTTCGGCAGCGCGCTTTATATCATTGGGAACAGGATGCTTAAACTTGAATTCTTCATAGTATTTCCGCACCGATTCCATAAGCTTATCCTGTCCAATAACATAACCCAATTGGGAAAGGAAAATGGAACCTTTGCTATAGGCAGCAATACCATAAGCAAAGTTGGTACTATAGCGATCGGCATGGGTGGCCTGCGGTTTTTCCAGACCTGAATTGACTAGTGCGTAATACCCTTTATAGGACCCCTCAAACGGATTTTCTTTACCCTGCTCCATAATCTCATTCATACACAGACTGCTGATGAAGGTGGTAAAACCCTCATCCATCCACTCATGCTTGGATTCGTTGGTGGCCAGCACATGTTGAAACCAAGAATGGGCCATCTCATGCACCATTACGCCCACTAAACTTCCAAAAGCGCGGTTACCGGTGATCAAGGTACTCATGGCATATTCCATTCCGCCATCCCCGCCATGGACCACGGAATATTGATCATACGGATATTTACCAATGTTCTTGCTAAAGAAACGCATGGCATCCACTGTTTTAGGCTGCAATTTTTTCCAGTTTTCTATGATTTCCGGATTGTTTTTGTAGTAGAAGTGCAAGGTTGGGCCATCCTCCATTTGCAAGGTATCATGAATGTACTCTGGGTCGGCACCCCACATAAAATCATGGACATTGGGAGCCTTAAAATGCCATGTCAAGGTCTTGCCTTTGGTCTTGACCTTGGTACCAGGTGCCTCATATCCATGTCCCACTTCTTGTGGGTTCTGAAGATAACCGGAACCCCCAACCACATAGTCTTTGTCCAATGTCAATTTTACATCAAAATCTCCCCAAACCCCATGAAACTCTCTGGCAATGTAGGGGTTGGCATGCCAGCCTTCAAAATCGTATTCTGACAATTTGGGATACCACTGGCTCATGGAAAGGGCCACGCCCTCACTACTGTTGCGTCCAGACCTTCTGATTTGTGCAGGCACCTGACCCTTGAACGCCATATTCAAAGTGGTTTTGCCACCCGAGGGAATGGGTTGGGCCAAATCCACTACCAAAATGGTTCCTTCTTCCGTAAAGGAAACGGATTGACCATCTTGGGTAAGGGTTTCCACGTGTAAATAACCCATTTCAGATTCGGAAAGGGAAGCAATCCTGCTTTTCCCATTTTCCATCATCCGACCATCTGGATCTTTAATGCTTTGCAAGCGGGCGTCCATCTGGCTCCCGGGCTGAAAGGCATTGAAAAACAAATGGTAATAAACCCTGTCCAGTTTGTCAGGAGAATTATTGGTATATACTAATTTTTGGGTACCGGTATATTGAAATGTCTTTACATCCATTTCAACATCCATGGTATAATCTACATGCTGTTGCCAATACGAAGTGTTCTGCGCGGCTAGCGAAAGCATACCGGCAAAAGCCATAGAAAAGAAAAACCAGGCCTTTTTCATATTATTTGGTGTTGTTGCTAAGGGTTGCTTTTCCTTTGGTGATGCTTTCTGCCAGTAGCAAGGCGTTATAGGCATTCACCATTTTCCCTGATTTGGAAATTTTATCAAAAGTTGAAGCGTTGGCTGGATCTCCCGAAACAATTACGGAAGCTTTGGTGCCCAACCCTGATTGGATAATAATCTGCTTTACTTGTACCGCTGACAATTGCGGGTAGTACGATCGTACCAAAGCCGCAACGCCTGCAACTGCTGGGGCGGCCATGGAAGTACCTCCCATGAAATCATATTTATTGTTTGGCAAGGTGGAATAAATGGCATCTCCAGGCGCAAAAACATCTACATTTTGACTGCCGTAATTGGAGAAGGTTGCTACCATTTTGGAACCATAACTACTGGTCAATGCCCCAACCGTGATTACGTTATTGGCAATTTCCATAGCTCCAAACATGTGATCATTAGGGTAGTTTGGATTCTCAGGACTGTCCAGGTCATTGCCATCGTTTCCTGCGGCATGTACAATTAAAACATCTTTGGAAGCAGCATATTTTATGGCATCATACACCCATTGTGCGTTGGGAGAAAAGGATTTTCCAAAACTACAGTTGATAATTTTGGCACCATTGTCCACAGCGTAGCGAATGGCCAAGGCGACATCTTTGTCATATTCATCGCCATTTGGGACAGCACGTACGCTCATGATTTTCACATTTTTGGCAACTCCGTTCACCCCTTTTCCGTTGTTACGTTCCGCAGCTATAATTCCAGCGACATGGGTTCCGTGGCTTTCGGTATCCACTCTATTTTTCGGGTTACCGTTCCCGTACTTTATGTCACTAAAGTCATAAGGATTGTCCCCAACGGTTTGTCTTCCGTCAAAGTCTTTATTGAGGTTATAGTTGACTTGATCTGTAAAATAGGTAATGCCCTCGTTGAGTTC
Source organism: Flagellimonas algicola (assembly GCF_005937185.1). Taxonomy (GTDB): domain Bacteria; phylum Bacteroidota; class Bacteroidia; order Flavobacteriales; family Flavobacteriaceae; genus Flagellimonas; species Flagellimonas algicola. The sequence continues at coordinate 938,481 of NZ_VCNI01000002.1, forward strand.
TTCCATTACACTTGGAATACTCTCACCATAGGTGAACATTTGGGTGAGTACGGCTACATGCTGCTGCATTTCCTCTGTTTTAGCCTCAATGGACAACAACTCTTTTTTTGTGTATGAGCTCTTGCCTAATTCCTTTTTCACGGCCTCATCGGCACCCTTAACCACTTGGAAAATCTGCTCGTATTGTTGTTTGTTCTGCAATGCTTTTGGGTAAGCTTCGTCCAGTTTTAGGCGAGCTTTGGCTCTTGCAGAGGCATCCCCCACACCTACTCGGAGCATGCGGACATACTCCAATTGTTCGTTATAGGCTTCGCCCAAAAAATTATAGCCATGAATGTCATCTATATAGCCGTTTCCGTCATCGTCCCTGCCATTATTGGGTCGCTCACCTTTGTTGGTCCACAACACCCCGTCCAAATCCTCGTGTTCAATATCGATTCCGGAATCAACAACGGCTACGATAACCGTTTTTCCGTTTTTGTTCTTGATGATTTCTCGGTAGGCCTTGTCCACACTCATTCCGGGTATGGTATCTGAGATGAGGTCAGCGTGCCCCCAGGTTTTTTTCTGGGATTCCGACAATTCCGACACCTTAAGAGGAATGGTATCTATATTTTCAACGGGAGTTGAAACAAGGGTAGTAGCACCGCATCCCATTAGGAAAATAGAGGCGGAGACCATGGAGAAAGAAAGATTGAAATAACTGCGATTCATATAGATGATTTTAATTGAAATGTAAAACTTTATTGTGAATTGAATACTTCATAAAAGGAAAACAATTGATTCAGGCGCACGCCTTTTTCAGTTTTTTTGAGGGTGCACAATTGGTTGTGTGCATCGTGCTCAAAAAAGAGGAGGTAATTGTTTTCGGCAACCGTATTCAAAAAATTAGCCTTTTCTTTTAAGGTTAGTAAGGGTCTGGTATCATAACCCATAACGTAAGGTAAGGGAATATGCCCAACTGTTGGAATCAAATCTGCAACAAAAACCAAGGTTTTGCCCTTGTAGGTAACATGGGGCAACATTTGTTTTTCCGTATGTCCATCTGCAAAAAGAATGCCGAACCCCAATTCTGAGCTCTCTTGAAATACGCCTTCTTTTCGATTTACAAAATGAAGTTGCCCACTTTCTTCCATGGGCAAAAGGTTTTCTTTTAGAAAAGAGGCTTTTTCCCGTGCATTTGGATGGGTTGCCCATTCCCAATGATCTTTATTGGACCAAAATCGTGCATTTTTAAAAGCGGGTTCATATCCTGTTCTATCCTTGTTCCATTGGATACTTCCCCCACAATGGTCAAAATGGAGATGGGTCAAAAAAACATCTGAGATATCATCCCTGTGAAATCCCAATGCTTCCAAAGAGGCATCCAAACTGTGGTTTCCCCAACGATAGTAGTAGCTGAAAAATTTTTCTGATTGCTTGTTCCCCAGGCCATTGTCAACCAAAATTAGCCTGTCGCCATCTTCAATGAGTAGACAGCGCGCGGCCAAATCGATCATATTGTTGTTATCTGCCGGGTTGGTTCTGTTCCAAATGGATTTGGGAACCACTCCAAACATGGCACCACCATCCAATTTAAAATTTCCGGTCTCAACGGGATAAACAGTCATTCAGAAAAGCAAATGGCGTGCAAAATAAGAAAAGCAGACCTTAAATGATTAAAAAACATAGGTTTATTGGCCCTATTTTAACAAAAATCAAACAGGCACGGATTGCCTCAAAAATTTGGTGAGCTGCTGTCCAAAATAGATCATGGCCTTGGTTTCCTGAACACTCAGCAATCGTTCTTTTTTTAGAATCAATAAGGAGCGCCCGTTGGATTCCACATGATAATACGGGTTGCTTTCCAAAAAAAGAATAAGCTCATGGTGGAACAAATGTTGAATCTCCCCGGTTTTCTCTCCACTCAGGAAAAAGCGACGGTTAAAATCAGGATGGTTTTCTATGGAAATGTCCTGAAAACCTGCCAGTTTGTATATCCGCTCCAAAAGCCCCTCTTTGTCCAAGGTAAATACCGGAGTTTCTTCAGGAAGTGTTATATGCATCATGGTTGATTTAATCACTTCCTTGGCCACAAACGCCCCCTCCGTAAATTCCACATCAAAAACAGAACAATTTCCAGTTTGCTCTGAAAGATGGTTATATAAATAGCTTATCTCACGTGTTCTAAAAAAGACAAAGTCGTTGAGGAAATGGGTCTCGGTATTTTTTTTGGCATCATACGCCCAATCAAATTCTAGGGCAGTTTCTTTCAGCCGCGCCTGTCTTTTGGTAAAATACTTTTCAATGGGCTTTAGCGTTTCCAGGGGTATAATTTTACGAATGGCAAAGGGATGTTTGGAATCGGCACCGTGTTTGTCCAAGCCCACAATTTCCATGCTTCCGCCCTTTTTTGCAAAAGTGTCCATGTACGTTTCCAATCCTTCCATAACCGTATGGTCTACAAAGCCACACATAGATAGGTCTACCACCACCTGTTGGTCTTCTGGAATAGCATCCAGCTTGTTTTTGAGCTTGTAAAAATTCAGGAAACTGCAGAAATATTTAACGCTAACGTAGTAGTTCTTGTCCTCGGGCTCCTGAAACATTAGAACATTGGGTTTGAACACATTGCCTAAAAACAATACAACACTTTTGTTTATGACAATATGCAATATCAAGGTGGTTAATATACCTACGCTGATTCCAGTAATGAGGTTGGTGAACAAGGTGGTAAGCAAAGTGGTCAGGAAAATCACAATTTGCTCTTTGCCAATTTTGGCCACTTTCCTGAAAGTTTTTGGGGTCGCCAGTTTATAGCCGGTGTAGACCAAAATAGCAGCTAATGCCGCCAACGGAATCTTCTTTAACTGCTCTTGGAACAATAAGATGAACACCACCAGAAATGTGGCATGGAAGAAGTTGGCCGATCGATTGGTGGCGCCATTGTTCACGTTCACCGAGCTACGCGCAATTACGGTGACCACATTTAACCCCCCAACCAAACCACTTAAAGATGTTGCTAGGCCGAGCGCTTTTAGGTCTTTATTTACGTTGGACCTCCTACTTTGAGGGTCTAGTTTGTCCACGGCCTTTATGCTGAGCAGGGATTCGATACTAGCGATAAGTGTTATGGCAAAAACACTGATTATAAATTCTTTGTGATGCAACTTGGAAAAATCAGGAAAGGCTAAATTGGAAATCACATTTTCCGGAATGGAAATCAAGTATGAAGGGTCTAATGGAAATGGCAAATCCAACCAACCAAAGGAATAGCTAAATCCAACAGATAGAATCAGTATCCACATGGGAGCAGGAATCAGCTGGAAAAAGCGATTCCTGATTTTGGAATAAAAAACCATGATCAAGAGGCTTATGATTCCAATTCCGGCAGCAACCATCTCTTCAGTTGTTGAGTTTTGAACCAAGTCTGTAAGCCCAGCAGGTATTTGGGCCAGTAGTTTTACGATGCTGCCATGTTCGTTGTTGTGGCCAATCATGATATGAAACTGTTTGGCGAAAATTCCCCATCCAATGGCGGCCAACATGCCTTCTATGGCAGAGGCCGGAAAAAAATCGGCTAAGCGACCCATTTTTAGGAAGCCTAGGAGCAACATCAAAATCCCTGAAACCACAATGGCCGCCAAAGTAAAAAGGTAGCCTTGATATAGGTCACCAGCACCAAGAGTGGTTATGGCTCCAAGAAGTACAATAACCAGACCATTACCCGGTCCGGTTATGGTAACATTTGAGCCTCCCAGTAAGGCAACAACCGTTCCCCCGACAATGGCAGCAATGATACCTGAAATAGGCGGGGCATCACTGGCTATGGCAAGACCCAACCCAAGGGGAAGGGCAATCAAGGACACCACAAAACCCGAAAACAGGTTTTTGGGCAAGTCCTTCATAAAGTTATTTGTATTGCTGGTTTTGGGCGTCAACTGGTTTTTCTAACAATTAGTAGGTCGGTTGGTAAATCGGATAAAATATATTCAATGTCATGTGGAAAAATACGGTCAAGTAGCCCGATCTTCTTTGGGGCGTTCATCACCAAAAGATCTGCACGGATCACTTCGGCATAATGCCCGATGGAATACCCGTGCTTTCCAAAAATACTCTGGGTTTTCACCTTTAGGTTTTCTAAATGCTCACCTGGAACGGACTTCAGAATTTTTCGAACACGCGAATCTTCCCGATGCTTCAAACGCTCTTTTTGGATGGTGGCCTTTTTTAAGGATTTGTCATCAGTGATTTCAACAGCCACCTCTTTTTGTCCAATTTCCTCCACAATGGTCAATCTTTTTGCGCCTAGGGCATGTGAGACGTAACAAGCGTTTGAAATGGCCAAAGGCGTATCTTCATCTTCCAAACCATTTACCACCACATGCTGGCAGGGCACCCGTTCTTCCGAGGGTTTTATCAACAACAAAACGGAACAGCATACTTTTCTGGTGAGCTTTCTTGCAATGGAACCCACATAGAACTGATACAAGTTTTCATGTTGCATTGCTCCCAAAATCAACAAATCAATATTGGATTCTTGGCAAGTGGCCAACAAAACCTCATCCGGTTTTCCGGTTTTCCACTGGATGGAGACCTCCAATTCCTGGTGTTCCATAATGGACAGAATATCCTTGATCCGAGCTTCTTTTTTGGCCGTCTTCTCACCTACATGAAGTAAAATTAGTTTGGCTCCAAAGAAATGGGCTATCCTGGAAGTTTCCAGAATATTGGCCCTCAAAGTTGGAGAGAAAGCAAACCCGAACAAAACGGTTTTAAAAGGTGCGTTCAATGAAGCTTTTTAAGAATGGGGCTTCAATATAACACAATATGAAGAAAGAAGTACTCAATGTCAGAAGTTTGACAAAATTCTAAAAGAAAAACGTTAAATTTCAAGAAAACTAACTCATGGTAGAGCTGGCGGGCATCATAATTTTGGGGATCATTGCACAATGGGTGGCATGGCGCTTTAAACTTCCCGCAATTTTACCATTGATTTTGATTGGACTTTTGGTGGGTCCCATCGCCACTTTGTACACGGAGGATGGAGGTAAACTAATAGAGCCCATTTGGAATGGGAAAAAGGGACTTTTCCCAGGGGAGGGCCTTTACTATTTTGTGTCTTTGGCAATTAGCATCATCCTGTTTGAAGGAGGACTTACCCTTAAACGGGCCGAAATCAAGAATGTGGGTCCGGTAATCACCAAGTTGATTACTGTGGGAACTGTGGTCACTTTTTTTGGAGCTGGAGTGGCGGCTCATTACATTTTTGAACTTACTTGGCAAATTTCATTCCTGTTTTCTGCATTGATCATTGTAACAGGGCCAACGGTAATAACACCAATTCTAAGAAACATCCCATTAAAAAAAGATGTTTCCGCAGTGCTTAAGTGGGAAGGTATTTTAATTGACCCCATTGGGGCTTTGGTAGCCGTTTTGGTTTTTGAGTTTATTAGTGTGGGAGAGGGTCAGGCATTTACCAAAACCGCATTGATCGAGTTTGGAAAGATCTTATTGTTCGGGACTACCTTTGGATTTACATTTGCCCATGCCTTGGGGTTTGTAATCAAGAAAAACCTGGTGCCGCACTATCTTCTCAATGTGGTTTCACTTTCGGTGGTGTTGTTGGTGTATGTAGAATCAGATGTGTTTGCCCATGAATCCGGTTTACTGGCCGTGGTGGTCATGGGGATGGTCATGGGGAACATGAACTTGCCCAATTTGAAGGAGCTTCTTTATTTTAAGGAATCGCTCAGCGTTTTGTTGATTTCGATCCTATTTATTTTGTTGGCGGCCAATATTAATATTAGCGATCTCGAACTCATTTTTAATTGGAACACTGCCATTCTGTTTGCTGTGGTTGTTTTTGTGATACGGCCATTGGGGGTTTTTCTAAGTTCCATGGGGTCCGATTTAAAACTGAATGAAAAGCTTTTTATTGGCTGGGTTGGCCCCAGGGGTATAGTTGCGGCGGGAATAGCTTCGCTATTTGGCTCCAAGTTGTTGAGCAAGGGAGAACCCGGAGCTGAATACATTACGCCTTTGGTGTTCATGATAGTGCTGGGAACTGTACTATTGAATGCAACTACAGCCCGTTTTGTGGCCAAAATTGTTGGGGTTTTCTTAAAGAAGTCAGAAGGAGTGTTGATTATTGGCGCTTCCAAAGTATCCCGTCTCATAGGGAACTATCTCAAAAACAATAACCGTCATGTGGTGTTGATAGATAACAACCAGGCCAATATTGAAAAGGCCCAACGCTTAGGACTGGAAGCCATGACAGCGGATATCTTTTCGGACTCACTTACGGATAATATTGAGCTGAACGACATGGGGTTTTTGTTGGCCTTAACGGGAAATTCGGACATTAATGAATTTGCGATAGAAAAATTCCAACGGCAATTTGGCGAAAACGGAGCGTTCAGATTGGTAAACTCCGATGAGATGAACGACCCCAACAACAATCCAAAAGAGGGACTGTTCTCCCATACGGACGACTTTATCAAATTGATTGAAGTGGTTCGGAAATATCCAGCCATTCAGGAAATTGACCTGAGGGACAAGCCACATTATGATGATTTGATCGATCTTGCCAAAAAGGATAGTGAGATCATTCCGGTTTTCACAAAGGCTCCAACCGGGGTCATCGATATTATCCCGGCAAATAGCAAGGACTTTTCTCCAAATGGGGACGGCTATAAGCTGGTTTATATGGGAAAAACCATCGATATTGACTAAAATTCCAACCTAAGGATTTCTCCAAAAAGCACATTTTTAGCAAAAATCCCTTCATCCGTCAATTGAAAACGGCCATTCGTCAATTGGGAACAAGATTTAGGCCTCACTCGGAGGTACATTACCTCAGTTTATTTAATAACCTAAATCTTTTTAAAATGAAAAAGCTTCTATTATCAATTGGATTATTGTCAACTGGAGTATTTATGGCCTGCTCATTTGATGCCGAACAACAATTTAAAGACGAAGTGCTATCAAATATGGAGGATACTTCGGAAGTTACTACGACAGAATGTTTTTCCTGCACTGCAGTGAAAAAATTAGAACTAAAAATTTGCATGAATAGGGATAGCACCTATACTATATTTTATGGAGGAGTTAAAATGAAAACCATAAACACCGAAGGCTTAGAAGGCAAAACACCTAAGGAATTTGTTTCAGAGGGCTGTCAGCTCGATGAATTGGATTTCGGGGATTAAGGGAGTTTAGTCGTTTAGTTTTAGAACCGCCATAAAAGCTTGCTGTGGAATCTCCACATTCCCTACTTGGCGCATGCGCTTTTTCCCCTTTTTCTGCTTTTCCAACAGCTTTCGCTTTCGGGAAATATCACCCCCGTAACATTTGGCGGTCACATCTTTTCGAAGCGCTTTAATGGTTTCCCTGGAAATGATTTTGGAACCAATGGCCGCTTGGATTGGAATGTCAAACTGTTGTCTTGGGATAAGCTCCTTCAATTTTTCGCACATCTTTTTACCAATATGATGGGCGTTGTCAAAGTGAACCAATGCGGATAAAGCGTCAACAGGTTGTGCGTTTAATAAAATATCCACCCGGACCAATTTGGAGGTTCGCATTCCAATTGGGGTATAATCGAAAGAAGCATACCCTTTTGAAACGGTTTTCAACCGGTCGTAAAAATCAAAAACGATTTCGGCCAGGGGCATATCAAAAGTAAGCTCAACACGTTCCGTGGTCAAATAGGTTTGATTGGTGATTTGACCCCGCTTTTCGATACACAGAGACATGACGTTACCCACAAAATCGGCCTTGGTAATAATGGTAGCCTTTATATACGGTTCTTCCACACGATCTACGGTAGAAGGATCTGGCAAATCCGAAGGATTGTTAACTATGATTGCTGTTTCCCTGTCCTTAGTAGCGAATGCGTGATAGCTAACATTGGGAACTGTGGTAATCACGGTCATGTTGAACTCCCGCTCCAATCGCTCCTGGATGATTTCCATATGCAACATTCCCAAAAATCCACATCTAAAGCCGAAACCAAGCGCGGCACTGCTTTCTGGTGTAAACACCAAAGACGCATCGTTCAGCTGTAATTTTTCCATGGAGGAACGTAGTTCCTCAAAATCTTCGGTATCCACAGGATAAATTCCAGCGAAAACCATAGGCTTAACGTCTTCAAAACCTTCAATGGCATTTTGGGTGGGTTTGTTGGCATCAGTTATGGTGTCCCCAACCTTGACCTCCCTTGCATCCTTGATTCCAGTAATGAGGTAACCCACATCCCCGGAGGAAATAATGGGCTTGGGAACCTGATTTAATTTTAAGGTACCAATTTCATCAGCGAAATAGTCCTTATTGGTGGCCACGAACTTGATTTTCTGGCCTTTCCTAATTTCTCCATTGATGACCCTGAAATACGTTTCCACGCCTCTAAACGGATTGTAAACAGAATCAAACACCAAGGCCTGAAGGGATTCATTTGGGTTTCCTTTGGGAGCGGGAACCCGCTCTATGATGGCTGTGAGAATATTTTCTATTCCAATACCCGTTTTTGCACTGGCAGGAATGACTTCTTCTGGAGTACAACCTAAGAGATCAACAATATCGTCTGTGACTTCTTCTGGATTGGCACTGGGGAGATCCACTTTGTTCAGCACGGGAATGATCTCCAAATCGTTCTCCAGAGCCAAGTATAAGTTTGAAATGGTTTGAGCTTGAATGCTTTGAGCGGCATCCACCACCAAAAGGGCGCCTTCACAGGCAGCGATGGAACGGGAAACCTCATACGAGAAATCCACGTGCCCGGGGGTGTCTATAAGGTTGAGCACATAAGTTTCTCCCTCGTGGACGTATTCCATTTGAATAGCATGGCTTTTGATTGTGATACCACGCTCCCGCTCCAAATCCATATTGTCCAATAATTGATCTTGCTTTTCCCGATCGGTAACAGAACCTGTAAAGTCCAACAACCGATCTGCCAAGGTACTTTTGCCATGGTCTATATGCGCAATGATGCAAAAATTTCTAATCTTCTCCATATTCGTATGAGCCCCCAGAATCTGGGGCGTTTAAGCATCTGCAAATATAGCTCTTTTAGCTGCCTAGCTCACTGTTTTTTGCAAATATGACTACGGATGGACTTCTACGGCTCTAAATTATTTTCTTAGATTTGATATCCAACCCCAAGACTAAATGAGACACCTTGCCTTTATTTTTTTATTGGCGTTTTTCACCTGCATGGGCTTGCATGCACAGACTTACCAGATTACCGGAAAGGTTGTAGATCAGCATAATAATTTAATTCCATATGCCAACATCCTCTTGTTACAAGCTGTTGATTCCACCTTTGTTATGGGAACTTCAGCGGATGAGGTTGGTTACTTTTCTTTGGAGGAAGTTGAAGCAGACCTTTATTTGCTACAGGCCAGCTATGTGGGAAGGGGATCCGAGCCCAGGGCATTGGATATTGCCGGCAATGTGTCATTGGGAGCATTGATCATACCGTTGGAAGCAAACAATCTGGATGAGGTAGTGGTGACCGCAAAGCGACCAACACTGCAAAGATTGCCAGACAGACTGGTCTTTTCTGTAGAAAACACCATCGTTTCACAAGGAAGTTCTTGGGACATTTTAAGAAGCACTCCCGGAGTCATTGTAAACCAGGAAGACTTACAGATAAAGGGGCAAAGTGCCACCGTTTATCTGAATGACCGTAAAGTGCAGCTCTCTGGACAAGAAGTAAAGGAACTGCTGGAAGGCTTTTCAGGGAATAATATTAAATCCGTGGAAGTAATTGCCAACCCGCCGGCGCGCTATGACGCAGAGAGCGGACCTATATTGAATATTGTTACCTCCAAAAACATTACACCAGGATATAAAGGAAGTATCAACGGGAGCTATACCCAGGCCTCATTCCCAAAATTTGCCGCTGGGATGAGCCACTATTTTAAGACGGACAAACTAAACTTGTTTGCCAACTATTCCATAAATCCGAAAAAAGAACTGCGCAAAACAAGAAAGGGAACAAATTATATGGATGACAGCAATTCGATTTTTTCGAGATGGTCTACTTTATATAATGAAACACTGTCTTCCCAAGCACAGAATGCCAGTTTGATACTAGATTATGATTTTGATGAAAGAAACAGCCTTAACCTCACTTCCAATTTGGCCTTTAATTTTGGACAGGAACGGGAAATTGACTTGAATGCGGAAATTAGGGATGGACAGCAGCAGTTGGACTCCACCTTTGTGACCAGGAACATTGCCAATTTGGACAATTCCAACTTGGCCTTTGACCTTTCATACGTGCATAAATTGAAGAAACCTGGTGCCAGCCTCACTTTTAATGGGCATTTTACCAACTATAACGGGGAGTCGTTTCAAAATTTGAACTCTAATTATTTTGACAGCAATGCGCTGTTCATACGAAACTTTGGCTTTGACACGGATTCTAAACAGGATATACAAATTTTCACGGGACAGGCAGATTTCTCAACGCCGTTGGGGACCAGCTCATTTGAAACCGGGCTTAAGATGTCATCCATTACTTCTGAAAGCACTGTGGACTTTCAGAATTTTATAGGCTCGGACAATACCGTAAGCCCATCGTTATCTGATGTGTTTTCCTATGATGAGAAGGTTTATGCAGGATATTTGAGCTGGGTTAAAAGCTGGGATAAATGGTCCATGAAATTGGGTGTTAGAGGAGAACTTACAGAAGCCAATGGCACATCACAAACCCTAAATGAGACCAATACCGTGGATTTTTTTGAGCCCTTTCCTTCCGTTTATGTTCTGTACTCTCCATCAGACAAGCATAGCTTTGCCTTTGATTATGGAAGAAATGTGGACAGGCCCAAATACAATGATTTAAACCCCTTTCGGGTTTTTTTCAACGAAAGTGATTTTGAGGAGGGGAATCCCGGGTTAAAACCAAGTTTTAGCAACAATTTCAATTTTAATTACACCCTTAATAGCGAGTTCTTCGTTGACATCTACTATCGAGACAATGGCCGCAACATTGGATACTTGGTGTTTCAGGACAATGATGATCAAACTTTGGTAGAGCTCAAACAGAACATGTTGGCCAGCAAATCCTATGGTTTGGATTTTACGGTGAGCAAAAATATAGCTCCATTTTGGTTTATGTACGCCTTCACCTCTTTCTTTCATGAAGAGGAAACATTTCTTGCGGTGGAAAGCAACAATCAGGAATACACCAACGAAGTGGATGGGATATATGGCTATTTGGCAAATTATTTGACCCTTTCCAAAGATGGGACCTTTACAGGAGAGGTCACCATGACCTACATATCCCAATTTTTGTTTGGATCATACATTTCCGATGAGCAGTTGAACCTTACGCTGGGACTACGTAAATCTCTATGGAACAATCGAGCAAGTATATCTGTTGCCGCAGAGGATCTGCTGGAGCGATATCTTACTACGTACACCTCAAGATACCTTAATCAGGACAATTTCTACAGACGCAGACCAGAGGCCCAGTTTATCCGATTTGGATTCACGTATAATTTCGGAAACTTCAAGCTACAGGATAACGAGCGGGCCATCGAGAAAAAAGAGCGTGATCGATTGGAAGACGAATAACCTACTGATTTTCCGGTATTTTGTATTTTTGCAATCCTAAAAAAGAAGGATTTGCCAAAGATTGGAAACATAGAACTCCCTGATTTCCCATTACTACTTGCTCCTATGGAGGATGTAAGTGACCCCCCCTTTAGAGCCCTGTGCAAAGAACAGGGTGCAGATGTGGTCTACACGGAGTTCATTTCTTCCGAAGGTCTTATCAGGGATGCGGCCAAAAGCGTGATCAAGCTGGATATTTATGAAAAGGAACGCCCGGTTGGAATCCAGATATTTGGCGCTGAACTGGATTCCATGTTGCAGGCGGTGGATATTGTTGAAAAATCCAATCCAGATATTATCGACATTAATTTTGGATGTCCTGTGAAAAAGGTGGTTTCCAAAAATGCTGGTGCCGGAATCCTCAGAGATATTCCTTTGATGGTGAAACTCACGGAGGAAATGGTAAAACGTACCCATTTGCCAGTTACGGTAAAAACCCGATTAGGATGGGATTCGGACTCCATTAAAATCGTAGAAGTTGCAGAACGATTACAAGATGTAGGAATTGAGGCTATCGCCATTCATGGCAGAACACGGGTACAGATGTACAAAGGGGAGGCAAACTGGAAACCTATTGCTGAGGTAAAGAACAATCAGAGAATGCATATCCCTGTATTTGGAAATGGGGATGTGGACACTCCGGAAGCGGCTATGAGAATGAGAGATGAATATGGCCTTGACGGAGCTATGATAGGTAGGGCAAGTATTGGCAATCCGTGGTTTTTTAAGGAGGTGAAACACTACTTTAAGATGGGAACCCATTTAGCGCCACCTACCATGGAAGAACGTGTGGAAGCTGCCCGGAGACACCTTCAAATGGCCATTGACTGGAAAGGCGAGAAATTGGGCGTTTTTGAAACCCGAAGACATTACACCAATTATTTTAAGGGAATCCCCCACTTTAAGGAATACCGTATGAAAATGGTGACCAGTGATGATTCCTCAGATGTTTTTGCCGCTTTCGATGAGGTTTTAGAAAAATTCGGGGATTTTCAGTTTGTTTAGGAGGCAATCAACCGTTTGCTAATCCTACTACTGGCTATTTTGGAAGAAATAAACCCAAGCACTACTATGGTGCCAAGCACTACCACAACATTCATCAAATTATATTCTACAGGATAGGCCAGGGAAGGAGTAATTTTTAGCCAACCGAAAGCGAGTTGTGACCCTATCAAAAGTGACCCTATTAACACTCCAATAAACCCACCTAATGTAGTAACAAGAAGACCTTGGGTAAAATAAATAGAGCGTAGCTCTTTAATGGTGGCCCCAAGACTAAATAGGGTTTTGGAGTTTTGCTGCTTGTCCAAGATCATCATTATGATGGCCCCAACCACATTGAACAAAGCGATAATCAAAACAAGTGTAAATATCAAATAAGTTGCAAGATTTTCGGTGTTGAGCATCCGGTATAGCGTACTATTCTGCTCCTGTCGATTTAACACCAACACTTTATCGCCCATAATTGTTTTAAGTTGACTTCGCACGTCTTCCAAAGGAAGTTGACCGTCCAATTTAAAATTGATTCCGGAAATTTGTGTGCTGTCCTTTTCCAAAAAAGTCTGCACAAGGGGCAGTTGGGCAAACACATATTTTTTATCCAAATTCTCTTCAACCGCGTACACCCCGCTTACGACCAAAGGCAGTTCATTATAAGGCTTCGAGCTGAAGCTCTGCTGCGAAATGGAACCTTTTCCGGGCTTTGGCACCAAGGCAGTTAATGGAGTTTGGTAATTATCCAAAGGAACATTCAGCAAATTGTAAATTCCGATGCCCACCACTCCGTTGTATTCTGTAATTCCCCAATTGCCAAAATACAGCGTGCTGTCCACACCGGTTACGGATCGGTAATTTCCATCTATACCTTTTATATAGGCAAAGTGGCTTTTGTCCCTAAATGTGAGATAAACCCGTTCCTCCAGTTCTTTGGAATAGTTGGCCAGACCCTGAACTTGTTGCAGGCTGTTTTCTTCCCCTGGAGTAATGGAAAAGTGCTTTCCATAGGCGGGAAGTGCCTTAAGGTCCGGATCAAAAGTATTGGTAAAGGAAAGACTAAAGGTCTTTAGCCCAGCAAAGGCCGAAAGCACAATAAATAATGCTGCAGACCCGATAACAATCACCAAAAAAGTGATGAAATTGATAATGTTTACCGCATTTTGACTGCTTTTTGACCGTAAATAGCGCTTTGCGATATAAAAAGGGAAGTTCAAAATCAGGATTTCTTTCGTTTGGCCAGCAAGTCCCTGTTCTCAATTGGGTTTTCTTCTCCCTTTAATGATTTTTCAATTTGATCGATGTATTCTAAGGAATCATCATGGAAAAAATTAAGTTCTGGAACTCGGCGCAATTGATTTTTGGTTCGTTGTGCAAGTTCGTGCTTGATCAGGGGTTGGTTGGACTTGACCCCATCCAACAATTCATTGGCCTTATCATTGGGGAATATGCTGAGGTAGACTTTGGCAATAGAAAGATCTGTAGTCACATAGACCTTGGAAACCGAAATCAATGTTCCTTTTAGACCTCCATCTATTGCGGCCCGTTGAAGGATATCCGCAATATCCTTTTGAATAATTCCCGCAATTTTCTTCTGCCGCTGTGTTTCCATACTGCAAAATAACGGAATAAATGACGAACCTCATGATATCATAAGAAGACAGTGCTTAATTTTGGAAAGAAATACGCGCAAACGATTCAAAAAAGCAAGGAATATGGATAAAGTTGAACATATTGGAATAGCCGTTAAAAATATTGGGGAGTCAAACAAATTGTTTGCAAAACTGTTGGGCGTTGAACCCTATAAAATGGAGGAGGTTGCCTCTGAAGGCGTAAGAACTTCCTTTTTTCAATCGGGGCCCAATAAAGTGGAATTGTTGGAAGCCACTACCTTGGATAGTCCCATTGCCAAATTTTTGGATAGGAAAGGCGAGGGAATCCACCATATAGCCTTTGCTGTGGAAGATATTAAATCGGAAATACAACGGTTAAAGAAAGAAGGCTTTAAAGTATTGAATGAAACACCCAAAAAAGGGGCCGACAATAAGCTGGTTGCGTTTTTACACCCCAAGGGAACCAATGGGGTTTTGGTGGAACTTTGTCAGGAGATAAAGGAAGAGTAGCGGTTTAAAATCTTGCGACGAAGAAAAATAAGTAGTAATATTGCATCCGCAATTTGCGGGTCCTATAGCTCAGTTGGTTAGAGCACCTGACTCATAATCAGGGGGTCCCTGGTTCGAGCCCAGGTGGGACCACAAACACTAATAAACCTTGTTCATATAGGACAAGGTTTTTCTTTTCTCGGGAAATTCTCTTCTAAATGTAGAAATTAAAAAAGGGATAAAAAGTCCAAACAACTTATTATCCCTTGAGTGGAGAATACCGGATTCGAACCGGTGGCCTTTCCGATGTCCATCGGAACGCTACAGCCCACGACCAACGGAAATACCTATCAGCACTCTTGATGAGTATTATGTTGACCACAAATCCCATAAAAAAAGCACCCCGTTATGAGGTGCTTGGTGGAGAATACCGGATTCGAACCGGTGGCCTCTTGCCTGCCAGTTTCCGAATTAGCATTCTTCTTAAATCTAAAAATCATTTTATTTGTCTTATTTTCAATAAGTTACATCGTTTTTCATAAAATTTGAAATCATTCAATATCATCTGATTTCAATAAAAAGTGTGCACAAACTGTGCATTTTTATTCCTAACTTGATGTAAATAAAGCATCAAAATTGGCAAAAGTTAGGCTCATTTTAGACACTCGAAAGTCATCCAAAAGTGCAAATTCAGATTTATTTCCAATAGCATTACGAGTGTATCATATTAAACCAAGATTGATTCGTTTGCCATACCAAACATCAAGAGCTGGCTGGAATGATAATGCTCAAACTTTAAAGAAATCCGCTGCTACAAATAAGTCGTTGGATTGTGATAAGGTAAATCAAATACTTTATAATAAACTTCATGAAGCCAAAAACCTTATTAATGAGTTAGGTGGTGCTATTCAATATATGGATGTAGACGTTTTGGTTAATGAGATCAAGAAAAGATGGGAGGATAAAATTAGTCCTAAACTAAAAAGTAAAATGTCTAATGGTTTAATGTTATCTGAATGGGGTAAAGTCATAATAGAGCGTAAAAGAAAAATAAATAAACCGGGTTCGGCAGATTGGTATCACTATGCAATAAAGGACTTCATAAGATTCAACAACAATAAAGATTTTCCATTAGACCAACTTAGTGTAAGCATTTTAAAAGACTTTGAAGTTTATAAAGAAAGTAAAGGCCTTAAACCAAACGGCATCAACTCCCATATAAGAGCCTTGCGAGCACTATACAATGCTGCTCTTTACGAGGATAAAATAGAAGTAGTTAAAAATCCTTTTAAACGATATAAAATACCTTCGTCAAACCCGACAAAGAAAAGAGCAATACCAAAAGAAACTTTTCTAAGAATCAGAAATGTAGAATATCCAGAGGGTTCTGCATTGTGGCACACAAAAAACTATGCCTTGATAATGTTTAATTGTAGAGGAATGAACTTGATTGATTTGGTCAAGTTGAAGAAATCCAATATTAATCAGGATAGGTTGTTCTATGGTAGAAGTAAAACGGGAGATCCCTTATCTGTAAAGCTAACACCAGAATTAAAGCAAATATTAACATACTATTTAAAGCATGATTACAATGACGGTTTTCTTTTTCCCTCGAACTACGATGGAAGTACATTGAAATATGAGAAATACAAAACTATTCGGAGACGAGTTAACCAAAGATTAAAACAAATTGCTCAAGATGCAGGTATAAAGGAGCATTTTACCACGTATTCAATACGCCATTCATGGGCAACTATAGCAAAACATATGGGAATCTCCACAGCTATTATAAGCGAAGGGCTTGGACACAGCTCATTAAAGACAACAGAAATTTACTTGAAACGTTTCGATAACTCTACTTTAGATGATGCAAATGAAATGATAGTTGCCTAGTTGAAAATATTTCGCCCAGTAGTATTAGTTTTAGTAAGATTTGGGCTTGCAGCGCGAAACAAGGTTTCGCTCGCTTTATTTCTGGAAGTATGGAAACTCCATATTTATCGAACATTTTGGCCCCATTTCTTACCGTTTAACTTTGCGCATGGATCCTGTTCCGATTTTATAGTGTTCAGAAAGATAAGCGTCAAGTAAAATCGGAATAGGGCGCACCTACCAAATCTTAGAGTCGTTGTTTCATCTTAGGACTATCTTGGTTCCACACTATTCAAACAGCAACAACAAACTTCTAATTATATCCGTGAAAAAAGGTGCCCCAAAAACCTACATTACGGAGCAAATAATATTTTTTACTGTAAAAAATTCCAATGTTTACTGGGCCTACTAAGGTTTTTACTGTAAAAAATTTTCTTCTTCAAATTCTATGTCTACATAATATACTGAAAATCAAACAACTAAAAAACGTAACATCGCGTTAGCGTGTTACCCTCTTGCTTTACATTCCTCGTCCTGCTGGCAGGACAAAAAATGTAAACACTAAGTGCCTTTCACCTCAATCATATTTTACCAAAACACTCCAAATTTCACTGATTCATAAAATCCAAAGAAAATCAGATCACTAGAAATAAAATATAAATCTGTTTAACCTTAATTGAAATCAAAATGCTATAAGAAACTGAATATGGGTATCGAACTGTCCCATATAAGGTGAATTAACGAGAATACTAAAAAAGACCACAAATGGGACTTCCTAATCAAAAGCTCCTGCCAATAGTAAAAGTGTCTTTTAAAATGGCGGTTTTTTGATACTTAGACTATGGCGCCTATGACTCGTATGAGTTGGATATAATCATTATCTACATTTCCTAATAATAGTTAATAGCTATATTTCTATATCGGACACAATGTAAAACAGGAAAACAGATAAGCCATTCAGGAATTTGGATAAGTTGAACATATTAATTGCCGATAGCTTTGCATAATAAATCGCAAAAAGCAATTAAAATGTTCGGAAAGCAAATTTCAGATTTAATGATCAAACCAGGAAAATCACCTGTGTTTGAGACACCAGACAAGTATTCCTTGTCATATGAAGATGTTACCTTCAAAACCTCTGATGGCGTTGCTCTATCAGGTTGGCTAGTAAAAGGAGGAACAGATAAGGTGATAATACAATCACACTTTGGGGTACAATGCTCTCGTTGTGGCTTTACGCAAGAAGGAAAAGGAATGATGAAAAATGCACTTTGGACAAGTGACATTCATTTTCTTGACCAAGCCAAGTATCTGGTCGAAGCGGGATATTCTGTCCTCATGTATGATATGCGTAACCATGGCAATAGTGAACAAACAGGCTGGGTATCGTGGGGGAAAGACGAGCGAAAAGATGTGGTAGGTGCTATCAAGTTCATTTCGGAACACAAAGACTATCAAAATGCAAGTATTGGCTTGTTATCTATTTGCATGGGACAAGGAGCTAGCGTTTTTGCCTTTGGATTGGAAGAGGAAATGAAAACTTTCAAAAATTTAAAAACCATGATTTCAGTTCAACCGTTGACCTATGATTACTTTGTTAAGGCAATGGGACTACCCAATTTTCTAATCAACTCAGGAAACAAATACAACAAAGAGAAAAGAGCTACAGACCTAACTGGAGATTCTTTTCTACCTTATGCAAAAGACATTTCAATACCTACTTTGGTCATTCAAAACCAAAACGACCCAATGACCAATATGGATATGGTCAAAGGCTTTTACAATGATATTCAATCCGACAAAGAAATCATGTGGTTGGATTTAGCGAAAAAAAGAGGGGCAGCTTATGCTTGGTTAGGTGAAAACGCTCAGCCTATTGTTGGTTGGTTTGATAAATATGTAAAATGAAAAAATCGATGTACATAGCTATTGGGGTAATTGCAATAATGCTGATTCTGACTGTTACGGGCAGGAAGTCGGCTCACCATGAAATCACTATTAAAGCTTCTCCCGAAAAAGTTTGGAAGGTTTTAACAGACATGAATGATTATTCTAACTGGAATCCTGTAATGAAATTGTTGGAAGGAGAAGTAAAAGAAGGGAATGAGGTAAAATACCGATTTACTCAAGATGCGGACAACATCAGTGAAATAGGTGCAACAGTTGTTCAAATAACACCGAACAGGCTACTGAATCAAAAAGGTGGAATTCCATTAGTCCTCACTTTCAACCACAAGTATATTTTAGAGCCGACGGGCAGTTCAACAAAGGTGACAATTCATGAGGATTACAAAGGAATTGGCGTTAACTTTTGGAACCCAAAAGGTGTTGAGGAAGCTTACGGTAAACTTAACATGGCATTAAAAGTAAGAGTTGAAACCAAGAAATAACAGATAGAAATGAGCAATATTGTTCGAATTCGGTCAATAAACGAAGTACACAAATTTTTAGGAATAGAAAAACCTAAGCACCCTTTGGTTTCAGTAATTGAAATTGACGATAGCATTACCAATTTTGACTATGGAGATACAAAATATGTATTTGATTTCTACCAAATAAACTTGAAACAAGGATTTTCGGGCTCAATGAACTACGGAAGAAACTCTTATGATTTTGATGAGGGAACATTGACTTTTATTAAACCCAATCAGACTATTCAAGTTGAAAACCAAGAAGAAATTAAGGGAAGCTCAGGTTGGACTTTACTTTTTCACCCAGACTTAATTCGAAAATCTGAACTGGGAAAAACGATTGAAGATTATTCATTCTTTAATTATGACCTAAATGAAGCACTTCATTTATCAGAAAAGGAGAGGAAATCAATTACTGAGTTAGTATTAAAGATTAAAGAAGAATACAATCAAAATATTGACAAACACAGCCAAGAGTTGATAGTTGGCAACATAGAAATGCTACTCAAATACAGTAAACGCTTTTATGATAGACAGTTTTACACAAGAACTAACTTGAACAAGGACATTCTGACTGAATTCAACCGATCTCTAAAAAATTATTATAATTCAGAAGAGCCGTTACTTAATGGAGTTTTAACTGTAAAGGAATGTTCAAACCAATTAAATCTTTCTGTGAATTATCTTGGAGACCTAATCAAATCAGAAACAGGAAAAAGTGCGAAGGAGCACATTCAAGAATATGTAATTGAAAGAGCTAAAACCAAACTATTGGGATCTAGTGAAGATGTCAGCCAAATAGCATATTCTCTAGGCTATGAGTACCCGCAAGGATTTAATAAACTCTTTAAGTCTAAAGTTGGATTAAGTCCTAGTCAATATAGAAATTTGAACTGAATGAAAATAAAACCCAGTGCAAACTGAAAAATTAGATAGTGGAAATCGGCTACTACTCATACATTAGAGCGATAATGTCGAATACACCTGAGGCGTTAATTTCCAGCCCTTCCTTAAAACCAACGTTTATAAAACCTTTGAATACATCTTTCAACTTAATGTATCATCTGGCTTTAAGGTTGTGAGGTGTTCATTTTGATTGGTTTGCATATCACAAATATGCTGGAAGAGTCATTTTCTTTTCCTTTCAACAATATGGTAAAGCGATTGTTAATGGTATTGATTTCTTTGATGGTATCTTCAATTTTCACTATACTCTCCGCTTTTGAGAAAGTTTCATCCCCAGTTTTAAATGAGAAATTAGGGTATTGGCATCAAGATAAACTTGGGGTTTTACGTTTGCTATGTTCAGATGGTCAACTTTAAAAAATACCCATATTGAGAAATAGCCAGCTAGAAGAGCCAACTGAAAAAAGGCCGCCTCATATCCCCATATGCCTTATAAATTTGTAAGACTTGAAATAAAAGAAAACCTAGGGACAGATGGCCCTAGGTTCAAAACTAATAAAAATGTAATCTTCTTTTTCAATCTGTTATTGTAAGGGTTCCAGTCATAGGACTATGGAACTCGCAGTTGTAATACAAGGTGTCCGGGGCATCGTTTGGAACAGTAAACACCACTGTGCCTGTTGCTGCACCATTATTGGTAACACCATCATTATAGGCATTCCCGGTCCCGATGCTCTGTACGGACTTTATAATAAATGGGTGTCCTGGCGCCGCTACCACAAATTCATAGGTTTCACCCCTTTTTAGCGTAAGGTCCGGATTGCTCGCATCACTGAGTCCAGAACCATTGAATATGTATTCTGTGGCACCCTGATTGGTAACGTCATATGAGGTTGCTCCATCTGCTTGTGGCGCTACGTCGATATCTGGATTGAGTATGGGCCATATTCCCGCCTCGGGGAATCCAACACCAAAGTTGTCGCCACGTTGGGCATCCTGTCCAAAGTAGTATATCGGCCATCCCTTGTAGGTGAGTTGTGTTCTTCCAAAAACATCAATGGAACCAAAATCGCTGGCATCCAATATGCTGGGGATGTTCTGGAGTTGCTCTTCAAAAATGGGCCAAACCGGATTGTTGGAGAAATCCTCATTGGTAAAATTGTTGACCCCATTGGTATCATTGACAAAACTGTACAGGGTGTTCCCATTTGCATCGGTCATATAGAAGGTCTGCTCATCACCAGGTTCGTAGGTGCTGGTAAGGTTGGTTTCCACACCACCTGAATCCCTTCCCACCAATTGCGCCAAGGTCATCATAACAGAATAGTCTGGTTTTGCCACATACCAGACATCACCTATACCGTCTCCGTTAACATCATCAGCGGCATTGTCATTAATAAAATAGTACAACGGCCATCCCTTGTAAGTGGTCTGCATGTCCCCGTCACTTCGGGTTATGCTTCCAAAGTCCGATTCTTCGAGTCCATCATCAAGTGTAAGGTCTTCGACATAAAAAACAGGCCAGTTCGTCTTACAGCCATCAATACAATTGGAGTCTCCTTTGCTGTCCGGAGAAAAGAAGTATAAGGTCATTCCCTCAGCATCGGTGAGGATATTTCCAAAAGTTGTATTATCCCTTAGCCTTACCGCATTAGGTTCGGGCTCAGGTGCAATTTCAATGTCCGGGTTAAGAATAGGCCATATTCCTGCCACCGGGAATCCCACACCAAAGTTGTCGCCACGCTGTGCATCCTGTCCAAAGTAGTATATCGGCCATCCCTTATAGGTGAGTTGTGTTCTTCCAAAAACATCAATGGAACCAAAATCATTGGCATCCAATATGCTGGGGATATTCTGGAGTTGCTCTTCAAAAATGGGCCAAACCGGATTGTTGGAGAAATCCTCATTGGTAAAATTGTTGACCCCGTTGGTATCATTGACAAAACTGTACAGGGTGTTCCCATTTGCGTCAGTCATGTAAAAGGTCTGCTCATCACCAGGTTCGTAGGTGCTGGTAAGGTTGGTTTCCACACCGCCTGAATCCCTTCCCACCAATTGCGCCAAGGTCATCATTACGGAATAGTCGGGTTTTGCTACATACCAAACATCATTGACTCCATCCCCATTTACATCATCAGCGGCATTGTCGCTGGCATAGCGGTACAGCGGCCATCCCTTATAAGTGGTCTGCATGTCCCCGTCACTTCGGGTTATGCTTCCAAAGTCCGATTCCTCGAGTCCATCATCAAGTGTAAGGTCTTCGGCATAGAAAACAGGCCAGCTTGCCTTGCAGCCATCAACACAATTGGAATCACCTTTGCTATCAAGGGAAAAGAAGTACAGGGTCATTCCCTCGGCATCGGTTAGGATATTGCCAAAATTGGCATTGTTTCTTAATTGAACCGTATTGGGGTCCGGTGGTGGTGGAGTATCATCGGTACCCATATCGTTGTCATCACTCTTGCAAGCCAGAAGGGCTAAAAATGTCATTGATAATAAGAGAAGTTTTTTCATTTTCAATTTTTTTAATCGTTAGTAGTTGTCTTTTAAGATCCCATTCAGGAGTCTTTACGGTTCTTGCTTATGCTGTTGTGAATATTTTATATACAGGAGCATAATGGGGAAATTATGTCTCTTTCCATTCTATCTCCTTGCGGAGGACAACCCAAAGCCATTAAAATATTGAGCGCCCTGGAGAGTTCGTTTGCCTTTATAAAACTGAATACGACCAAGGAATCTGTTGGGTATAGCTGTACGTTGGAAATATCCTTGATCTTAAGTAGTTCGGACTTAATTTGCGCTGAACTGTTGTTACAGAACCTATTTTGCACAGGGATTTTAGCCAAGCGAAGTTTCATAGGGCTCATTTTAAAATATTCTTTAAAGATTAAATCCGAAAAACACATCCACTTTGCTCCAATCCCCGGTTGCCTGACCAAGAAAAGTATTGGTGTTCATGGGTTGTGCACTAGTAAAATGTAATTGAAAAACATGTCCCCCTGTTTCCAAATCAAAACCAACTATTTTCACAAGTGTGATCACCAGCGCAAATGGGGTTAGGAAAAAGGGGGCTCCGTTTAATGTCGGGTTACAATGACAACCAAGACAGCCACCGTTTTTAACACCTCGTATATTAGCAGAGCAGAAGATATCCCCATTAGGGTTTTTACTATCGGTTAATCACCCGCGCTATCACTGGAACAAGCAATAAAAAAGCTGTAAGTAGCCATAAGATAATTTTTGCGTTCTATTTCATGGGGCATTGTTTTAAATGGTTAACTTGTTTTTAACGGACGGTAATTTTGTTGAATTCAATTTTGATGTAATCAAAGCAACACCTAATCTTTAGGTTTTGACTACAAAAGTTTAGTGAAAGGGAAAAAACAGCCTTGACAGGGAAAAATGGGGTTTAAATGGAAATGGAAGTCCGTAAGAATAGTATTATCAGGTTTGATAGGGAATTTTTAGAACCTTAAAATGGGAATCAAATTATTCTATTCGGATAAAATTGCCATTCATTATAATGGGAAAGGATAAACTCTATTTTCTTACTCTTTTTATCATGGCTAATATTTATACAGTTATCGCGAGTGTCACCTTACTCCACTTGATCAAATCAAGTGCACTTCAGGTGGTTGAATACCATTTGGGTTTTAGCAAAAAAGAAGTGTGGACCTAGGGAGCGGTCAATACAGAATAACTCCAAAACATAACTTCGGTAAAGTCTTAGCTATAACTGGTTCTGACAATCCAATGGAGACGATATTGTCCAATAGGACTACTTTGGTTACGACAATTTCAAGTGGAAATTTGAATCTACAAGTTCCTCTTTTAAGGTAAATGTCTTGGAATTCCAAAATCATGCAAACGGAACAGAGATAATCAATGAGGCCAATGAAATGGATGAACTTTTAATATACTCCTTTCCCACGAAAAGCATATTCAATGTAACAAAAACCACCAACACTCCACTGGAAATACAGGTTTTGGACCTAACGGGAAGAGTGGTCATGAGCGATATCATATTAAGCCAAAAAGTAACCGAGGTTGAACTTAAACGAAACCTTCCAAAAGGAATTTACCAATTATGGTTTAGCGATGGAATTAAAGTTCAAGTTAAAAAGATTATTCTTGAGTAAACGAAACACATTGCTCCAATGTGTTTTCATAAAACCAACAATTTTAAAGACTTTCCCTTCTTCTTTAATGAGTTCGATTAACTAGCCTTATAACCAGACTATGCGGAAATCAATAATGCTCTACCATCTGTTTAGTTTTTTCTTCATTTTTACTTCCAATATACCTACAACTTTTCCAATCGCCCTTTTATTTCTTTCAGCCGCAACCAATTTTGATAAAACACGGGTAAAGCGATTATGCATTCTATGTATTGAAAAACATAGATGATTAGCGAAAATAAAGCTCCGTATGCTACATTGCCCGTACTTACCGAAAAGACGATGGAGAGTACCAAAAAGGCCATCAAGACCAACCACGACATGGAAAAATTGAATACCTCAAGATCAGATAGTTTGATATTCCATTTCATCATATTTTTTAAGTGGGACGCTAGCAATGTACTGTCATTTGTTGTGATAACATCTACCTGCTTTTCAAACTCATTGTTATAGGCACTATTTAGATTTGTGGTCCTATTACTGGTCAAAAAATAAATGAGAAAGACCAAAAATGTGGCAACAAGGCCTACATAAAATACGTTAAGATTCAGACTTGCGATGATAATAACCACTCCTATCATTCCTATAATAGTGGAGACTAGTATCGGAAGGGAATTTTCCAAAAACTCGACAATCTCATTGATCATTCCCAATCTTGCGGTTTTTATTGACGACCGGTTCCCATCTATTTTCAAGAGCATTGCATTCCCCAGCCTTCGGTATATCTTGGCATAAATTCTTGAATCGAAAAATCGGCGTCCCCCGCCAATCAGAATAATAAGTACTCCCAATGCTCCAAGCTGAAGGGCACCAATATAGCTTCCGTTAATGGCACTGTCTATCGCAAAACCAATGAACAAGGGAATCAGTAATTCGATAGCTGATTCGACCAAGATCAAGATGAGTACAAAGCTAAGCTTCCACTTGAACTCCAAGAGCACAGACCGTAAGGTCACCCTTTCAGAATCGAGTCGTTTTCTGATACCTTTCCAGATTCTTTCCTTATCAAACATATGCTGTCCGTTTAGCATTGGAAACTATTTTAATCGTATCCAAGTTTCGTTATCGGAATAGCCCCATGCCGAATAGCTTACTATCAAGGTATTGTCATCCCTTAACTTAAGGTTCGCCCTGACTTCATAATTTTTCCCTTTATGGTCAATTATGAACTTTCCAGTACCTTTTCCCCCTCCAAAAACGATGTCCTTTAGTGCCAGTGATTCGTGTTCTTCACCACGACCTTTATCATCTTTGATGTAGGTGGTATAACAGGTGTGCTTTCCGTTTTCATTTCTGAATTCATAGGTCACATATATTTTCTCGTTGTTCTCCTCATACTCCGCTTCCCATTTTCCAGTCAAAGGATTGCTTTGGGCAGTCAAATTTGTGATTGACACTAGTACTGCCACTAGGACAGTTATTATTTTTAATGCTTTCATACGACTACTTTTTAAAGAATTGTAGTCAAAAGTAGCCTTGGCGATTTGCAAGAATGCCGCTCCCTATAATACTGAACATAAAAAATGCCTAGAATCATGACCAAGGCACTTTGGACAGTGATACGATTTTTATTGGAGCTAACTTTTGGAGGCCTTTTTAAATTCTGTGGGGGTCTGGGAGGTCACTTTTTTAAAAGCGGTATAAAATGCCGCTTTGCTATTGAATCCCACATCGAGAGAAATGGCGAAGATGGTGTCCGGTTTTGGCTTGAGCAGTCGTTTTTTGGCTTCCTCAATTCGAAAGCTATTGATGAAATCAGGAAAGGTCATGCCCGAACTCTGATTGATTGCCTGTGAAACATGGTGAACGGAACTTCCCAACTTTTCAGATAATGTATTCAATTTTAAATCGAAATCCAGATACAATTGTTCTTCCCTTACCAAGGTACTTATTTGCTCAAAGAGTTCGGACGAATCTTTCAATGAAGATTTGGCATATTTCATTTTGGTTTCTTCCGGTAGGTCCTCAAAATCACCCGAAAAGGCAAATACGGGAAAATGCATAATGGAATAGGCAAAAATGAAAAAGAAAATAGCAATCAACAGCGATTCAAACTTCATGGAGATTTGATAGGTGTCCAGGGTATAACCGTTGACAACAAGGTTGATGAACATGCCAAGTTGCAAAATGACAAGTGCAATCAATATTAATTTGGCCCATTTGTACTTGAGCCTTTCATCTTTTGTAAGCACCAATGCCATCGGCGCCTTTCTGAACCGATAGAATGCCAGGAAGAAGAAGAAAATATTGAGCAAGGTCACCAGGAGGTATTCCAATGACAACCACTCGGCATACTCTGAAGTCCGTAATACTGTAAAAAACTCATCTATATTTTCATGTTCAAAAAGGGGGTAAAAGAACAACCATCTCAGAAGGGTAAGACCTATAACGATAAACACCCATTTTTTAAAGGCTACGGGTAGTTTTATCAATAGGGCGATAAAGTAATAGAACAGAAACCCTACCAGGTGGTGGAATATATAGGATATTCCAAAATACCAATTGCTCCCATGCTCGCTCAGGGTGGTATAGTAATCAAATGATACGAATGCAAAATAAAAGACCAGTGCCGCTAAAACATAGCGAAGTCTTTTATCCCTGCCCAGACCTGATTTTCGGAACAAAATGAAAACAAACAAAAATACCCCTACGGTGAGACTTAATAAGGGAGCTATGTTTAAAGCATCCATAGGGCAAATGTAGCATTTAATGCCCATAAAAAATGTGGCATTGCCCCCGTTTCCTATGGAATGGCGTTATGTGACTTACTGCTAATGCCGCACAACTAACGCATTAAAAAAAGAGTGGGTGTTCCTCCGGATTTGTAAATAATAGGCTCGCAATCATTGGACAAAGAAAAGAATCACCAACACATCTATCGTCAGAATCAATGCCAAAATAAGTACCCAGACCCACAATTTTACATGAAAGTTCTTGGCCACTTTCACTTCTACCCACCACCATGCACTGATGTATCCGATCCAAATCCAAGTATTTTGCACTTGATGGATGAGCATAATGACCATTCCTATCAAGAAAATGATCATTACGGCCAAAAACTTTACAATTTCAATTTTTGATGGTTTCATCCGACTTCCTTTTTTGCCTTCTACTTCTAATGACATAAAACAAAGAAGGAATCAAATACAGGGTCAGCACAGTGGAGGTGATCATCCCCCCAATGGTCACTATGGCCATGGGGATTCTGTATTCCGCTCCCGCATCGCCCAGGCCAATGGCGTTGGGCAGCATTCCGAATATAATGGCAACCGTGGTCATTATAACGGCCTTCATTTTGGTCTTCCCCGAAAGAATGGTTGCACTAAGAATGTCCATTTTCTTCTTGTGCATCAACTGTTCGGTATAGTCGTGGATCAAAATATCGTCATTCACCACCAGACCCAGTAGGGTGATGATGGCCATTAGCGACATAATGTTCATAGTGGTTCCAGCAAAATACATGATGACAAAAACCCCTATCAAGGCCATGGGCACGGTAGTGAAAATGACCAAGGGCTGCCATAGACTTTCCATCAGCGAGGCCAGCAGCATGTACATCAACACCAGTGCCAATAGAAAAGTAATAGTCATATCGGTCACCGTATTGTCCAATTCCTCTACATTGCCGCTCCATTGGAAATCGACCCCGGCAGGCAGATTTATTTCGTTGAACTTTGCATCGATGATTGTTCTGACATCTCCCAATATATGACCAGGGGCTAAGGTGGCACTGAATTCGGCGGTCTTTGACTTTTCTTTATGGAGTATTTGGGCAGGGGCGTTTTCATAAGATACCTCGGCCAACTGCCCAACAGTGAACATACTTGTCTCAGTATGGACAGGGAGCTGTTTGATATCTTCGACCGTATTGGTCTGGAAAACGGGAACCTTGATGTTGATGTTGTACTCCACATCGTTTTCACTCATCACTGTGGCCTTGATACCCGTAATGGCACTGCGAATGACTAATGCCAATTCATTGACCGAGATGCCCAGTTCGGCCAACAAACGTTTCTTGGGCTTGAACTGAAGCAAGGGCGGACCATTTCGTAGGCTAGACTCGAAAGAAATTAATCCTTCCACATCTTTTAAAAGGTTCATGACTTGATCGTTAGCTTGGGACAGTTGTACGGCATCATTTGATTTTAGGGAAAATCCCAAATCGCCACCACTTTCTTCAGAATTTATGGTCGCCACCACGGGTTTTATTTCTGGTATTTCCTTGAGGTCGTTCAATAGTTTCTCGCCAATTTGCGCATTCGATAACTCGCGTTCCACCCGTTTGTTGAGCTTCAGTGAGATATTGGTATAATTGGAGCCGGTGGTAAAGGAGTTTTTACTGCCCAACATACTTAATATCGCGTTTACCTCAGGATATGAGGCAATCTTCTGTTCGACCAGTTTGGTCAATTCCCTGTTCTTCTCCATTGATGTGCCCGGCTGCATTTCAAGCTCCACGAACAAATCCCCATTATCGGATTCCGGCTCAAATTCAAACCCGATTTCCCCCAACAATCCCATGCTCATGATAAAGAAGAAGAACATCACGGCAAACAGGATGATGGGATTGCGTCTTCTTGACATTAACCTGCGCAATGACCTTTCATAGATTTCTTGAAGCTTGTCAAATGATTTAATGATCCAATTGGAAAACTTGGAGGGTTTTGGATCGTTCTTCAATAAAATTGATGCCAGCATCGGGGTCAAGGTAATGGAGACCAGAAGCGAAAAAATTGTCGCGAATGAAATGGTCAGGGCGTATTCCCTAAAGAATGCACCGACTATGGAATTCATGGAGGCAATGGGTAGGAACACCACCAAGTTGGTTCCCGTGGATGCCAAGACCGCCGTAAAGACTTCTTGTGTACCAGTGACACAGGCCTCCTTCATGGGCAAACCCTCTCTTTTGAGGCGAAGAATGTTCTCCAAGACCACGATGGAGTTGGAAACCAAGGCCCCAATGGCCACAGCAAAGCTCATCAACGACAGCATATTGAGCGACCCATCAAAGAGCCTCATGGCCAAAAAATTGATAATGAGCGATACGGGAATGGAGATGCTCACAATTACTGTGGCCTTGATATTGTTTACAAAGAGAAATAAGATCAAACCGGTGACAATGATTCCCAGAATAACGTTCATCATAGCATCGTTCACCGAGCTTTCGATATATTCCGAGGAGTCGAATGGCAAGCTCAGTGTAACCCCTTCTGGCAGGTTTTTTTGGATTTCTGGAACCAATTTCTTTACCTCCTTGGCTATGGACACGGCGTTTGCAGTACTGCTTTTCTGCACGCTTATGCCCACAATATTGTTCAGTTCCTTTTTTTCAATGCCATCGTAAAAGAAGGCATCATTTTTTGAAAGTTGGAAAGTGTCTTTTACCGTGGCAAAATCGGTCAGTTTCTTTTCCCCGTAAGGGGTTGCGATATAAGTGTTCTTGACGGATTCAACAGAATTGTATTTATTTCCGGTCTTGATGATGGATTCCCGGTCTTCCCTTACGATATCACCGCCTGACATATCCACATTGTTGTCCTTTAGCTGTGTGGCGACCTCGGTGATATTCATGCCCAGACCGTAAAGGCCGTTCTTGTCGACCTCCACATGTATTTCACGTAATTTTCCACCATTGAACTCAATTTTGGTGACCCCATCAATGCGAGATAGTTTATCCTTGATTTCCCTTCTCGATAGCTGGTAGAGTTTGTTGGCATCGACATTTCCGGTAATGATCAGATCGACCACGGAACCACTGTTCATGCTAAAAGGGGCCAACAGGGGTTTGGAACGTTTACGAACGAACGGCAACTTGGCCTCTTTGGGTAAAAAGGAAACCACCAGATCTATCTTGTTGCGCAGTTCGGCCATGGCCTTATCTTGGTCTTTGTCCAATTCAAATTGAACGATGATCATGGACATATTGGGCATGGAGTACGATTGCATAAGTTTCAGCCCATTGATGGTGGCCACTTCTTTTTCAAGTAGGTTGGTAATCTCGGTTTCCACTTCACCTGGGGTTGCCCCGGGATAGTCCGTGATGATGACCATGGCCGGTAGGTTGACCTCGGGCATCAGGTTTACCGGCAGTTTTAAATAGGACATAAATCCGAATAACAATAGTGCCAAAAAGACCATTGAGGTGGTAACCGGTCTTGATACTGCGAAATGGGTAACTTTCATAGCTGTTGTATTTTACTGAATGATTGAAACGGGGCTATTTCTTTCTACTTTTTCCGAGCCTGCGGTAAT
This sequence comes from Flagellimonas algicola, assembly GCF_005937185.1. GTDB lineage: Bacteria > Bacteroidota > Bacteroidia > Flavobacteriales > Flavobacteriaceae > Flagellimonas > Flagellimonas algicola. The sequence continues at coordinate 968,799 of NZ_VCNI01000002.1, forward strand.
CAAATGCTGTCCAACTTCCAGTCCCTCAATGATCTGCACTGAAGTTTCGTTTCGCTGCCCTATTTTCACATCGGTTTCAATGGCTTTGCTATCTTCGATGACGAACACATAGTGCTTGTTCCCGATTTGTTTCAACGATTCCGCAGGAATCCAAATACTTGGAAGTGACACTCCGGTTTCCAACTCGATTTCAACATGGGTGCCCGCAAACGATACACCTTCGTTCTTAAATGAAGCGGTGACCAGAAATGCCTTTCGTTTTGGGTCCATTTGGATAGATGTTCTTGTGATTTTTCCTTCAATCTTTTTATGGGGAAGAATCAAATAGGTTGCTGCTCCTACCGCTATAGGGGCAATGTCTTGTGGAGTTACGTAAAAATTCACCTCCACGGCAGCTATTTCCGCCATGCTGAATAGGGCTTGCCCCATGCCCACTTCCTTACCGACCTTGACCGGAACTTGGGTAATGGTTCCACTAAATGGGGCCCTAACAGTGTTCATATTTTGTAGTTGCTGGGTCGTTTTGTCCAGAACATCCAATTGGGTTTTATATGTATCGACGGACACCTTGGAGACGGCACCTGCCTTGAACAATTCTTGTTGCCGCTCATAATCTTTGGCCATCTTGTTCTGCTCAATCCGTGCCTGCTCGATCCGTAATTGGTGATTTAAGGGAGGATACACGACTACAACCGCACCCTGCCGTACTTTTTGACCGGGCATGGCATTTAATTTGGTTACTATTCCTGACTGTTGTGCGACAAAACTTGCCGATTTGGAAAATTGCAGTTCCCCATGATAGACCTTTGTTTCATTGTAAGGCTCCTTTTTTAAGGTGATTGACTTTACATTGATCTGTTCTTCCTTAGTGGTTTCCTTTGAGGTTTCCGGCCAATAACAGGCCGACAGGAGTATGCTTGAAACCAGCAACATCGATAAACGCTTTATTGTCTTCATTTTTTGCTACTTTACATTTTATTGTTTGCCATTGGATTGACCTGTGATCCGTGAAATTTGAAGCTGGGCGATATGTAGGTCCAAATACGCATTGAGCAATTCCAATTTGGATTGTGTGAACCTCAAACGACTTTCTTTGAATTCGACGGTAGTGACCACGCCCAGGCTCAACTGCTTTTTGAAAATTTCCAGTTCGCTTTCATTCAGTACTATGGTCTCCAGATACGTTTCAATATTGGTCACGGCACTGTTATAGTTGTTTTCGGCCGTACGTAGTTGGTTGAGCAAATGCTGTTTGGTTTTTACAAGCTTGAGTGCCGCCGTTTCCCTTTCAATGGAAGCCTTGGCAATTTTGGCCCTGTTGCTCCCCCCGGAGAAAATGGGCACACTGACTCCCAACTGCACAAGAAACAATTTGTTCTCGTTGGCTCTGAAATTAAGATCATTGGCCTGGGCGTCATAATTGTACGCTGCAGTCAGATTGAGCTTTGGATACCAGAACTTTTTGTTGATGTTGATATGCCTATCGGCAATCTCGACCTCTTTTTTTAGGTTCTTAAGCTGCGGCCGTTCCTCCAGATTGGCTTCAATTGTATGAATGACATTGTTAAGGCCCATGGTTTCAAGATTATCCGTTAATATGATGCGCTCTTCCAAAGGAATATTGGCCAGTTCTTTAAGATCGTTCAGCAATTTTTCAAATTGATTTTTGGCATTTTTAAGGGGAGGGAGTGTTTTTTTATGAAAAACTTCGGCCTGTTGTACCTGTAGATCACTTACCGTGCCCTTGGTGTGCAGTTTCTTGATCTGGGCCAATTGGGCTTCGGCCAAGCTCGAATTTTCATCGAGTACGGCAACACTCGCTTTGGTAAAAATGACCTGCCAGTACAGCGTGGAAGCTTGGGCAACAAGCTCATCTTGAAGCTGTTCGTCATGTAGTCCTCTGATTTCCTCGGCAAGCCTTGCGATTTTTGCAGCGGAAAAAATGGCCGGATCAAAAAGGGTTTGGTTCAGCGTAGCGTTGGCACTGACACTGTTATTGAAGTTGGTGCGTAAGCGTGTAATGCTCCCATCAAAATCATTTATAAAAAGGAAATTTCTATTGAAGTCTCGCTGATAAAACCCATTGATGCCCACATTCGGCAATAGCGCGGATTTGGCCATTTTGGTTTCCTCCTTTGCTATCAAAACCTGTTTTCCACTCTGCTTTAAATCGATATTGTTTTGTTTGACCAATTCGATATACGATTGCAGATCCAGTTTTTGGGAATACAATGGGGCGCGTATTCCTATGATGACACAAAAGATCCAAAAGAATAAAGAGCGAAATAGATACTTCATTTGCTTCGTTGTTTCGTGATGGAGGGTAGCCCCCATTTTTAGAAGCAAATGTAGTTTTGCCTTATACCGTATAAGACTTGCCCTATAAATCAGGACATAATTATTAATGATAAAAATGTCTAGATTTAACGGGAACCATAGTCTTATACCATTGGAGTACAATAGAGTTGTTTAGCGATAATTCTAAACAAAGTCTACTAAAATTTGTGCCCAGTCTTATAAAAAGAACATTTTTTGGGACACAAGTAAATTCTATTATTGGCCGAAAATAAATCAGGAATTCAAAGCTTAATTGTTGAATCTCGAACAACTAGGCTTGTTTTTACTATTTTGGTCTCAAATGGTCTGTTAGAACCACTGTTCTCTATTCTATCGATCAAGATTTTGGAAACGGTTTCCCCAATATATTTTCCGTGCTGACTTACCATTGTCATTGAAGGTGTTACATATTTGGATAATTCACCATTGGTAAATCCTATAATGGAAACATCCTTTGGAACGTGATAACCTCTGGCTTTTACAATGCTCATGACCTTGACCGCGGTTATTTCATCCAATACCATGATGCCCTCAATCTTCTTATAATTAAGCAAGAGAGATAAGGTAAGATCCAAATCTTCCTTGTCATCTGTGGCTACCACCAATTTTTCATCATACCCCATTTCTTTTTCCTCCAGCGCCTTTTTATAGCCTTCAATTCGCAGTCTGCTGATAACCGAATCCTCAATTGGTGTTATAATTGCAATAGTTTCACATCCGGTATCCAAAAAAAACTTGGTGGCCTTATAACCGGCTTCAAAATCATCTACAATCACCTTGTCACAATCCACCAAATCTGTAACCCTATCGAACATAACTAATGGAATTTGATTTTCGGAAAGTTCATTGAGATGTTCTGCATGTCCCACCAGTTCGGATTCTTCGGCTGCGGAGGAGATAATGACACCATCAACCGATCCTGTTCCGAGCAGCTCTAGGGTTTTGGTTTCTTTTTCCAACGACTGATTGGTGATACAAGTAATTATACTATAGCCCTTTTCATTGGCAACTTTCTCTATACCATACAGGACCTGAACAAAAAAGTAATTCAGAATATTTGGAATGACAACGCCAATGGTCTTAGTGCTTTTATTAAACAAGTTTAAAGCCAATTTATTTGGCCGATAGTGGTTTTCCTTGGCATATAACTTGATTTTGACCTTGAGTTCCTCACTAATTTCATGACTATCTTTTAAGGCTTTTGAAACCGTAGCAATGGATACATTAAAATGTGATGCTATTTCCTTTAGGGTCAATTTCGACATACCATTTTATTGATGCTCAAATGGGAATTCAATTCCCGCCAATTTTCTAACCGAATCTACCACCTCCATAAGTGAACTGGAATCATTATGACTCCATATCTTGCTCTCTATTTCACCCTGGCCAATGCACTTATGGGTTTCCAAGATTTCATAGGTAAAGCCTTTTCCAATAGTTGGCAGGTCATACGTTTTCTGCCAGCCGTTTTTCACCAGAGTGAATCCTTGGGTTTCATGCCATATAGGGTGAATGAATATCTCTCCCTCCTCGCCGCAAATTTTAGCCTTCATATCCGTATTGTTGGCAAAGCCGCTGTATAAAACGGCTTGAGCTTCCGGATAATCGAAGATCATAGCGGTTTGAATTTCAGCTCCCGTATCAAAAAACTTTGATTTGGCAACTATGTCCTTGGGCACACCCAACATAAGATAAGACAAAAATATAGGATAAACCCCCATATCCAATAGGGAACCACCTGCTAAATCAACATTCAATGACCGTGCATTAGGATCATCGTCCAATTTATAAAAAGTGAATTCTGCATTGATATATCTTAACCTCCCAATTTCCCCTGAATCGATCAATTCCTTAATTTTTAAAATGGAAGGATTAAAGCGGGTCCAAAAGGCTTCCATGAAAAATACCCTGTTAACATTTGAAGTAGCAACCATTTCCTTGGTCTCCCTTTGATTGATGGCAACTGGTTTTTCACAAAGCACGTGTTTTCCGTGGTTCATTGCGGCGATACTTACCCTTGCATGGGTATGGTGTAATGTTGCCACATAAACAATATCCACAAGCTTATCTTTGAACAGATTTTCGTAATTCTCGTAATAGTTTTGAACACCGAAAATCTCTGCAAAATCTCTGGCCCTGTCCATGTTATTCGAAGCCACGGCGACCAACTCCGCATCTTTTACAAGTTGAAGATCTTCGGCAAATAATTTGGCAATTCTCCCCAATCCAACTATACCCCAACGAATCTTTTTTTTCATGGCGATAAATTAGTTGCGCTCCTCAATAACCTCTGATGTCGAAAATCGGTAACGCATGTTGCGATAAACGCAGACATCGGTTATATCCTCAGGAGTACCTAGGGGAACTGCCCTAAAATTGGATGATATCCTGTCTTTTTTAACGGGCATTACTCTGTGAAAACAATGACCATGTAGGAAAATCACAGTACCTTTTTTGGGTTGAAAGACCAATTGACCTTCCAAATCGTCATGAGGTTTACCCACTGGAAGTACTCCGGCCTTGTGGGCCTCGGGCATCACTACGATTTCCCCACCTGTTTCATCCGTAATGTCATGGGTGTACACCAATCTATTCAGATTGAATTTTTTCTCATCTTCCGGAGGGCAGTCTTGGTGCCAGGCCTGTCCTTTGGAGCCGGCCTTGGAAAACATCATCATACAATAGAGATTTTGCCAACCATCCCTTAGGATAGCATCTGTAATACCGTTGAATTTTTTATCCTTGTCAATCCCATCAAAATAAGGTTTGTCCTCACGATAGGGAAACCAAGGAATCACCTCTACGGCAGATTTCGCTATAAATTCATCTGTATGCTCCCAATTAGGATTTACCCCGTAATGTTCCAATATCAAATCATTGTACTCATCCATTAATTTTTCGTCAAAAAAATTCTCCAGTACAATGTATCCTTCTTGCCAAAATTTAGTGGTCAATCCATGAATATCCATAGAACCAAGTATTTAATTGTTATTGTACAGTTTTTCGTATAAATCCGCAGTGGACTTGATGTATTTCGATTGAGAGGTAATTTTCCTCCATCGCTCACTAATGGAATCACTCAAGTGCAATCGGGCATCGATTCCTTTAAATGTTGGGTTATTCACCCACATAGGATGGGAATCCCAATGGCAATTGATATAGTGTACCGCTTTAACCACGTCGGGATTATCATCTATGGCACTGAAGAAGGGAATAAACCACTTTTCCCAAGCTTCCTCCGCCTGTATTGGGTCACTTAGCTGCGTTTCTTTGGTCAGGCCATACAATTTTCCGCCATAATCAGATATTGTAGGGGTGGCCTCAGCAATAAAGACCGGCTTGCTTTTTTTGCGGGCAAACTCAAACATTTCAATTTCTTTCCATCTATTAAAAAAGGAAACACCGCACCAATCCACATAATCATCTCCAGGATACCACCCTTCCAAATGCTCTTGTCCAGAAATAAATCCTGTTGATTGCCATACATAAGCTGTGTTTTCAACACCTTTGGCCCTTAGCATGTCCACAATGCGCTTATACGCCTTAATAGTAGTTTCCCGATTATAATGATTCCAAGGATCACCATCAAATTCGTAAGCAATTCGTAGGAAGACGGGTCTTTTACCTAAGGAAAGTAGAAAATCAGCCAATTTATTGATATGGGCATCATGGGTGCCATCCGCCACTTTTTCCTCGTGGTTTACAAACTGGAGACCAATGGCCAGTGCCATATTTTCATAGTTGGGACTGTTGAGCTGCATGGTGGCGTTGTAATCATTGTCGCCCCAATCATGGGTATCAAAAAGTCCATCCAAACCTTCTTGCGTGCGTCCAAATGAATTCTCACCCGGATTGATATTTGAATAGGTGGTCCAACCTGCCGGCCTGTCAAAATGATCTAAATATCCATCATTAAACGCCTCCAAACCACCCACTGCTTCCAACTCCTGTCCTACAAACAGTAATACCTCACCATCTTTGGGTTCAAATTTTGCCAGCTTTCTTTTTGGAGTTTCTTCTTGTGTGGATTCCACTGCTTGTTCTGCATCTGGCTGTTGTTTGCATCCAAATGCCAAGATGGCCAAGATCAAAATGAGTAACTTTTTCATGGAGTTATTTTTAGTGATTGATTTTCATTTAAACTTATTCCGGGAGTATGCATTTCAACAAACGGCCCTGGCAAGGTTTCTTGTTTTCTTGGATTATTATGGAAATCCATGGAGACTTCTTTTAAGGAGGGCACTAATTCCAAGGTATTGGAACTGTTCCAAAATAAAAACAGGGCTTCCCTATTGAATTCAACAGGCACTCTTAAAAAGGAGCTATTCTGATCCAAATTGCTTTTGCCAAAAGTCCCCGGGTCTATAAAATTGGGTTCCGAAGTACTTATGTAAACATTGTGGTTGGCAGTATTACTGTCTGAGCTAAATCTAAAAGGTCGCACATTTATAAAAATGTTGTTGTAGACTCTATTTTCCTCAGCCGTCAGCTTTCGCCCATTTTGATAGCGGTCTGTCTGAACTATAGCATGTACGGCATTACCAGTTGTATTGGCCACCAGGTTATGATATACCTTTAAGTAATCGGTATCGTTGGCATAAATGCCGTTGCCATCTATGTTCCAAACAAAGTTGTTATCCACCAAATTTGGGAAGTGACTGGCCTCAACAAAGATTCCCCCTTGTATGTTTTGTACATCGTGAATTACATTTTGGGTGGTCCGGGAATAGCGTATATCCCAGTCCAACCAAATTCCATTTCCACCCTGAATGTTATGGATATGGTTTCCCTTGACCAGGGTTCTATGGGTGACCAACATTTTAATCCCCGAACATTCCCAGTAATTTTCGGCATCTTGCCAACCAATGTGATGGATGTGATTGTTTTGGATTATGCCATCCGAAACCACGAAACTTCGAATTCCGGCCGTGCCACAATCATGGATATGGTTGTTTCGTACGATCATAAAGCCTTGACTATCTTTTCTATCTCTTCGAATATTCTCTGGATTTGGGTCATTGGTCTCGTAAGCCAAATAACCAAACTCCAGCCCAGAGGAATTTATTTGTCTAATGGTATTATCCTCAATAATCCAATGATGCCCGCCCAAAGCCGTTACCGCTCCGGTACTGGTTCGTAAGAACCCATTGGCACAGTGTTCAAAAGTGAAACCACGGAGCTGAATGTAATTAAGCCCAACTTTAGAAGGCTTGAACAAATGTTGCTGGGTAGCAATCTCAATGACCGAGGTGTTTGGGTTCTTGCCATCAAAACCATGAACGTGCAACGTCTTTCCATCCACATCAACCCAAAATGAACCTGGGATTTTCGCCAAATCTCCGTAATCCTCCAGTTGGGTCATTCGTCTACCATTTTGAAATACCAAGGCACGTCTGGAAGTGTAAGGTGCAATTTCTTTTACCAAATTGGCCCAGGGCATCAATGCATGTTCTTCCGGTAAGATATTGGGAAGTTGAAACGGATAGTACCTGCCATCAAAAAAAGTGTCTGGCACTGTGGTCACCCAAATTTTTCTGGACCAGGTATACTGAAGGGACGGGTCTGACAACACATCGGTATACACCTTATTTTGCTTCCATTCGGCATTTAAAATTCTTGAGCCTTTTACCACAACCTTTTCACCGGGGGCAGCTTCATAAGATATCATTTTGTCAATGGATGTACCACCTTGCAAAGGATGAATGGTTTCCCTATATATGCCCCCATAGACTAAAACCCGTTCGCCAGATTTTACCACGGATGCCGCCTTGTTGATGGTTTCAAAAGGATTTTCTTTGCTACCGTCATTACTGTCTGATGCATTCGGGTGCCTTTGATCAACCACATAGGTCCTGGTATATTCCGTTTCGTTTGCCCATGCCGAATAACTGTCCCAATCAAAGTTTTGATTGGAGCTTTGGGCATTTGAATGGAAAAACTGTATGCACATTAAAACAACAAGGATGAATTGTATGCTATAATTATTTCTTTTCATTTGATTGATTCTGTAAATATTTAATTTCTTGATAATCGAACCATTTAAAATCGGCATGATGCTCATTCATAGCTAGGTCTTGGCAACAGATGCCAACAAAACTTCCAGTAAAAGCAGGTCTATAACGACTTCTTCCATCCCTCACATGATCGTCAGACAGAATACTGGCATCTAGCTCTCGACCAATTTTTTTGAAGGTTTTACCATCAGTGCTACAAGAAAACTGAAGTATTTCCCTGTTCATTTCTCCTTTTAAAACAACCGATTCTACCCCTGTGACATCTTCCAATTCTTCCTGAAAACTCATTTTATAGTTATCTGAAGAGATCACGTTAAGCATTTTTTTGGAACCGTCTGGGTTGGACGTGATGCAAACATAATGGTAATGACCTGCATTGTAGTAAAAGACCAGGCCTGCCATATGGTGCAGGTTTTGGGGTTGAAACTCAACCTCGGTACTCGCCACAATATGAAAATCCTGTATTCTTCTTGCCAACAAACTCTGTTGATGCAGTGAAGTCAATGACTCTTTACCGTATAATCTCAGGTAGCCATTTCTTGCGGTAAGGCTGCACCAATCTTCCGTCATGGGTATCCTTAAAGATTGGAATTCAATAGGGACCATATGGGCATCAAAATTGACCATACTTCCATTGTGCGAAAAAGTGTGTTCTGGCAAATTGGGTTTGGGAATTCGTTCCCTAGGAACCCGACCTCCACTTTTAAGCCACGGCCACCCATCTTTCCATTCCAATTCTTCAATAGCAGTTTCCCTGCCTAGGGTGCAATTACCTCTAGTAGTCAGCGGTCTGCCCACCAAAAACACCGCATACCAATCCCCATTTTGGGTCTCCACTAAATCCCCATGTCCTGATTTTTGCAAAGGATTTCCCTCGCTTTCCGCAGCCGAGATAAAAGGATGTTTGGGATGAAATTCATATGGGCCAAATATGGAAGAACTTCTACCGATACTCATTGCATGGCCGTATTCCGTGCCGCCTTCCGCAAGCACTATATAGTAATAATCACCTCTTTTATATAGATGTGGTCCTTCTGTTAACCCCAAGTCGGTTCCTTCCGTTAGGTAATGAACGTCTCCGACCAGCTTTTTTTGGAGCGGATCGTATTCTTGCATTTCTATTCCTCCAAAAAACCTTCCATTTCTATGGTCCACCAACATGCTGACGTACCATTTTTTACCCCTATCATGAAACAAGGAACCGTCGAAACCGCGTGAGGACAGATAAATGGGCTCACTCCAATCTCCATAGATATCCGTTGTGGTGACCATGTAGTTGGGAGTATCTTTCCACACACCATCAAAGGATTTTACATTGGTGTAAACCAAATAGAAAACGCCATTGTCATAAGTTAAACAGGGGGCCCAGACTCCGCAAGAATCTGGAATGCCCTTCATTTGTAGTTGAGAGGTCCGGTTAAGTGGTCGTGCAACCAAACGCCAATTTTTCAAATCCTTGGAATGGTGGATTTGAACCCCCGGAAACCATTCAAAAGTTGAAGTGGCGATAAAATAGTCATCACCAACACGACAAATGGATGGATCGGGATTAAAGCCTTTTAATATTGGATTTTGTATGTAACTCATTGCGTAATCAAATCTTTTTCTAATTCTTCAAGGGATTTTCCCTTGGTCTCAGGAAGTGTTTTTAGGAAAATAAAGAAGCCCACAAGGGCAATTACACCATAGATGTAAAAAGACGCTGCATTCCCTAAAGTGGCCAATTCCCATGGAAAAACCTGGGTCACCAGCCAGCTGGATAGGCCATTCAAAAAACCCACAAATCCAATGGCCAAACCCCGATACCGATTTGGGAACAACTCAGAGAGCATAACCCACATGACCGGTCCCAAAGAAAAAGCAAAGCAGGCTATGAAGCCTAGGATACCAATAAGAACCAAAGTGGGGTTCATTTGTGTTGCCGCCTCCAGGATTGGACCTTCGTTATTTGCATATTCACGAGATCCCAGGGCTGCGAGCATATCATTTTTGAAATCTATATCATTGTGGTATTCCTTGGAAACATAATGCGCTAGCTTAGGCTGGATTGATTGTTCCAAAGTGACCAGCTTATCCGAAGTAAGGGTGTAAGTGGCCTGTTGAAAACCATAGCCGCAGAGCAGCATGCTAATGGCAATACCTCCCACGCCCACCAGAAGTAACGGTCTTCTTCCAATCTTGTCAATAAGAAAAATGGCTACGAAGGTAAAAAGTACCGTTGTAAGGCTTAGAAGAATTCCAGAGGCAAAAGCGGCATCGGTTCCAATTCCAGTTTGTTTAAATATGGAAGTTGCGTAATAGTAAACTGCATTTATCCCTGTGACCTGTTGCAAAATTGCCAGCCCAATTCCCACACCAAGAACAAACCGCAAGGATTTCTTAAACAAACTCTTCAGATGAACCTTGTCCTTATTTTTTCTGGCTTCAGAAAGACTTTTAACAATATGGGAGGCTTCCAAAGATGCCTTTTCCGAACCATGGATTGATGCCAAAACCATTTCCGCTTCTTGATCTCTTTCCTTGATAAACAGCCATCTTGGGCTTCGGGGCACCAAGAACAATAAGCTAAAATACAGTAGCGCCGGAATGAGTTCTACGGCCAACATAGAACGCCAAACATTGGACACCGTCAAGAAAGATGAAGCACCAGAAGTAAAGGCACTATTGATATAATAATTGCTTAAAAAAGCCGCAAAAAACCCTAAAACTATATTCAGTTGCTGGATAGAGACCAATTTTCCGCGGGCTTCGGCCGTTGAAACCTCCGCAATATATACAGGCGCAATGATCAGGGCTGCTCCAAAAGCAACACCTCCAATCATACGTGCAATCCAAAGCATATGAAATCCGGTTGCATATGCGGAAAGCAAAGCTGACAAAGCATAGGTAAAAGCGATGATCAAAAGCATCTTTTTCCTTCCTAAAACATCACTTGCCCTTCCCGAAACAAGCATAGCAAACATAGCGGCAAACAAGGGTGAACTGGGCACCCATCCTTGTTCTGATGTGTTGAGGTCAAACTCTGGCGTCACATAGTTCATGACCCCAGAAATGATAGCAGCATCAAAACCGTACAAAAAGCCTCCCAATGAAACGACAAAAGCGATAAACCATGTTTTTTTTGTTGTGCCTGTCATAATTGGGAAGTCTTATAAATTATTCATTTGCTTTAAAAACCCGAATGTAATCCACTAGCAAAAATGCCGGGAAATTTGAAGGAACTGGGGCCACATTAGGCAAATTTCCACCAACTGATAGTGCAAAAACGAAGTAAAATTGATCATTAAATGGATATGGTTGCCCATTGGCTTGCGTAGTTGCTGGCGTCATGGTATGATATTCAATGTCATTGACCAACCAAGTAATTTTATCTTCTTCCCAAATTATGGAAAAAACATAATATACTTCATCAAAGGAATTTCCGTCCAATGCATCAAAATGGACCGAGTTAAAACGGTGATTGGCGGGAAAGTTGATGCCATAATGTCCCGTGCCCAAAATATCATTTCTGTCTTCCCCTAGGTATTCCATTATATCGATTTCCCCTCCACTGGGCCAATAGGCGCCAGGGTCTTCAATAGTATAATCTTTGTTTAACATGAACAACGCTACCCAAGTTCCAGCAACAGAGGGCATGCTAGCGCGGATATCTACTCTGCCATACTGAAACTCGAAAAGGTCATCCGTATGGATTCTTGATGAGGAGTATTCCTGTCCAAAATTAAATTCATTTTTGGCCTCCATGACCAAATTTCCTTCGACAAAGTATAGGTTCTGACTTCGGTCCGTAAAGGCTTGAAGTTCATTATTACCCCAACCGCAGAGATTAGGACATCCCGTTCCCAAGTGAAAATCCCATTTGTCCCTGTCCAAGCTTTCACTTTCAAATTCATCGGACCAGGCCAAAGTATAGCCAGTATATGAATCCGGAGTACTATAACCCGAATCAGGAATGACCAAATTGGAAGTACAGTCCTCACAGTTGGTACCTCCGCAATCCACACCTTCCTCATCCCCATTTCGTATACCATCAGAGCAACTGGCTTGAGGTACCGGAACCTCGTCATCAACATTGCCAGTACTATCATCACTTGATGAACAGGCAAAAAAGAGTGAAAGCAAACCGAAAGCAAAGAATAAATGACTCTTTAATTGGTAGATCATATCAAAAGTTGCGTCATAATAGTTGGGGAGAACAAATTTCTCCCCAACAAAGGCTAATTAATAACTCTATCTATCTAACCTTACTCAAATGGGATAAAATCCTTTATATAGAATTGTCCCGGTTCTGGATGTCCGGAACCGCCAAATCTAAGGGTATAATTATCGTAGGTGGTATTATTCATCAACAAGGTTGTACCATCAGCTGCAGAAGTGGCATCTGTTCCATCAAACTCCAAGGTAACCCAGGAATCAAAATCTGCTGGATCTACAGTAGCTGTCAAAACCGTCCATCTCTGCCAGAAATTGCCATCCACATTATCATGAAGAATCAATTCTACCACAGGATCTAAAGTTCCTGAAAAGTCGTTAGTGGATGGGATGTAAACATCCAGATTAAATTTGTGATAAACCGAAAAGTCAATGATTTCAGGTTGGGGTTGGAATTTAAAGTCTTCAAAGCCACCAAATGGGCCATTTTCAGGTCTATTGATCAAGGTAACCGCATCAGTACTTCCAGCAGGATCTGAAACCCTGTATTCGGGAACCACACCTTGTGATGGGGTATCATTTGGAACCAAATTGGCGCCTGAACTCGCATCCCCTGATTCAAAGGTAAAATACACCGGTAGACCAGAACCTGCCAACGCATCGGCTCTCGGATTTCCTGGGGCGATAAAACTTGTAGTGGGTTTAAAATCCCTAATATAAAATTCACCGGCTTCGGTATGGGCACTACCTCCGAACCTAAGCGTAATGTTATCATAAGTAGTGTTGTCCGCAAGAGGAACACCCGCATCGGCGGATACGGCGCCAGCCGCAGTCCCATCAAACCGTAGGGTAACCCAGGAATCAAAGTCCGCTGGATCCACTGTTATTGGAAGTATCGTCCAACGTTGCCAGAAGTTACCATCCACATTATCATGCAAGACCACTTCTACGAGCGGCTGAAGATTTCCTGAGAAATCATTGCTGGATGGAATGTAAACGTCCAAGGTGAATTTGTTATAACTGGAGAAATCTATGGGTGCAGGTTGCGGTTGGAATTTGAAATCCTCAAATCCCCCAAATGGTCCATTTTCCGGTCTAAGTATGTGACCAATCAATTCGTCACTCCCAGCCGGATCCGCCATACCAAAATTAAAGGTTACCCCTTGGTTTGCTTGAGCCAGAGGAACCAAGTTGCGGCCTGAATCAGGGTCGTTGGCTTCAAAGGTGTAGTAATACGGCAGCGAACCGCCTGCCAAATCATCTGCCCTTGGGGTAGGCACACACATTTCGCATGGGCCGCCACAATCGATACCTTCCTCACCTTGGTTTTGAATACCATCCGTGCAAGACGGACAGACCACACCACTTCCACCACCACAGTCAATACCTTCTTCGTCCAGGTTTTGGATACCATCACTATACGAGGCAATTACTGCATTGAGCTGTTCAAAATACTTTTCGTCATCACAGGAAATAACCACTCCAAAAATTCCCAGAGCAATTACTATAGCTGTAAGCCTAAGCGATGATGTTTTTATGCTATATACTTTTTTCATTTTTCTGTTTTTTGGATTAATTAGTATCCTGGATTTTGTTCCAACATACCCGCTGGATACGTATCTATTTCTTGTTGAGGAATAGGCAACAACAAATCTCTAGGAGCAGCGAAGTCTGTCTTACCTACAGCCGCCAGTGCAGGCGCAATTACGCCCCCACCATCAACACCATCCCAGCGAACCAAATCGGTAAAACGGTTCCAGCCTTCCGTAGCGAGTTCCCTTCTACGTTCATCACGCACCCCTTGTACGGTATATGCAGGTGCCGCTGTGTTACCAAGGCCATAAGCCCGATCCAAAACTTGCTGGAAAGACGAAGCTCCATCGCCTCCACCTCCCATAATGGAAGCTTCAGCATGCATTAGTAAAACATCTGCATAACGCAGTATTTTTTCGTTTAGCGGAGAACTTGGAGGGCCCAGGAGTACCTGGACTTCTTCAAAAGTCAAGAAGTATTTTTTTGCTCCGGTATTTACACCAATGGCATAGCCAAAGTTGTCTGGTACTGGATCAAAATTCAAAGCGGCCAGACCGGGGGAATTCAACACCTGACCCGGGAGTAAAAATGTAGCTGCTTTACGCTGATCACTATCGTCAAAGAAATCCACTAGATCCTGTCTGGGAATGAAATTGTTGAAGGAGGGATAAGTTCCAGAAAGGAATGGGAAAGACCATCTCCACATGGCGGAGCCTTCTTGGGTAACCCCAGGACCATTTGCTGAAAGTCCATCTTGATAGTTGATTTCAAAAAGGGATTCTGGGCCAAATTCAGTAGTCTGTAAGAAGTTGTTTCTAAAATCGGATTCCAAGCTGTAAACCCCCTGAGCCATCACTTGTTCGGCTGCATTGACTGCTTCGGACCATTTTTCTTGATATAAAAATACCTTGGTCAACAATCCCAATGCCGCACCTGAGGTAGCAGAACCTTGTACCCGCTCTGAACCTTTAACCGGAAGTATGGCAGCAGCGGCTTGCAAGTCTGCTTCAATAAAGGCGTATACTTCAGAGGCAGATGCCCTTGGTTTAAAAATCTCTTGATCCGTTGAGGTGACCGCCTCTTCAAACAGCGGCACGCCTCCCCAAAGTTTTACTAATTCGAAATAGTATAATCCTCTTAAGAATCTTGCTTCCCCAACAATTTGATCTTGTAATCCTGGAGTGTCAAAGCGTTCAAAATTTGATGCCAATTCAATGGTAAAGTTGGCACGTGAAACGCCCCTATACCACTTGGCCCACAAGGAGGCAACGGCTGGCAGCGAAGGGATAATGGTACTGAATTGATCCCATTGTGCTCCAATGGCCCAGAAGCTTGCGGATTGTGAATGACAGTCGTCAGCTCTGGTTCCTTGCGCCATTAATGGAAAGGTCTGGTTCCCCAAAATCTGTTGCCATTGCAAGGGATCATACGCCGCATTTAAACTGGATATCACGGCATTCTCTGTTTCAAAAGCCGTATCAATGGATATTGATGTGGCTGGTTGAAGGTCTTCTATATCGCTACAGGCTGTTCCCAAAACCATCAGGGCAACAAATAGGAACTTTGCGATTTTCTTAGTTGTATTTTGTGTGTCTTTCATTTTCAAAGCTTATTAAAAGTTTATACTAGCGCCTAGAAGAATCTGACGGGGCTGAGGAAAGAATCCTTGATCGATTCCTATATTCAATGATGTGTTTACATTGTTTTGACCAATCTCTGGGTCAATACCTGGGTATTCAGTTAACACGAACAAGTTCTGACCTGAAACAAATAATCTAAGACCCTTCATTCCCAAGGTTTCCAGTACACTATCGGGAAGGTTATATCCCAAAGTCACATTTTTTAATTTCATATAGGTACCATCTTTTATATGGAAATCAGAAATCAGATTTTCCCCATTTCCTGCAGTACTAACTACAACATTTCTTGGAGCTCCCGGTTCCGTTACATAAGACGCTGGCCTATTGGTTCCAAGTGCATCATATCGGATGGTGGCATCCAAGATGTCATTTCCAATAGTTCCGGACATGAAGGCGGAGAAATCAAAGCCTTTGTAATTCAATCCTAGATTGAATCCAACCGTTGCATCCGGATTGGGGTCGCCAATTATGGCTTTATCACCACTATCAGGTACAAGTTGATTGTTGCCACTTCCGTCCAAATCAGCGAAGATCAGGTTGCCGTTGGCATCCCTTCCTTCAACTACGAATCCATAAAAACTTGCCACGGAGTTACCAACACTGGAGCGCGAAGCAAAATCATTGAATTGCGGCTGGATTTGGGCACTGTTTATAAAGGAAGTTTCCCCTAAACTGGTAACCTCATTATCGTTGAAACCAAGATTGGCACCAACATTCCAACCAAAACCACTATCGTAATTTTCACGATAAGTAAGTAAAATTTCAAATCCTTTGTTCTCAATGGTACCCGTGTTTTCAGAAGCGGGGTTTAGACCGGAGGTCAAAGGTGTTGTTGCCGCCAATAAGATGTCGGAAGTTTCCTTGATATAGTAATCAATTGTAATTCCCAATTTGTTACTGAAAGCATTAATGTCCAATCCAACATTGAATTGGGTTAGTTCCTCCCAACCAAGGGCCGGATTGGCCAAACTGATTTGTGCAATTCCAGGCTGCCCAGCATAACCGGCTTGCGTGGTCAATTGTGCGAGATAGTCAAATGGACCGAGGGACTGGTCATTACCGCTAATTCCCCAACCTGCACGTACTTTTAGTAAATCGATGGCACCCGAATCGCTTAAGAAGTCTTCTTCGGATAAAACCCAGCCTGCTGATACCGCAGGAAACCATCCCACACGGTTATCAGAACCAAAGCTTGAGGATTTGTCCCTTCTCAATACTGCGCTTAGCAGGTACTTTTCCTTGAAATTGTAGTCCACTTTTCCGAAGAAAGATTCCAAAAACCTTTGGATGGTAACTCCCGGGGTAACCGTTGCATCGGTGATGTTGTCCGATAAGGCAAAATTGACACGCCCAAAATCGTTAGTAAAAAACGCACCAGTATCGTTGATCAAGTCTCCTCCAAAGAAATTGGTTTTGACCAATTCGTACCCAACGAGGGTGCTTAAATTATGATTGGTGTCCGATAGCTCATCAAACGAATATTTGGCCGTTCCACCCCACTGCCTGTTTTCCGCAGTACTTTTCACTTCAGAATATGACACTCCGGTAGACGTATCGTATTCCTGGGTAGGCTGTTGGATTAAGGGGGTAAAAGTCCTATTGAAAATGGAATTATGGAATGATCCATACCAGCCTCTTAAGGTTAAGTCATCCAAGACATCATAATCCAACGAAACATTTAAATTGGTTGCATCTTGTGTAATCTGGTTGTTGGTAGCCGCAATGGAGAACAATGGATTCTGGACCGCACCCAAGCTATTCAATGGAACCCCATTTGCCGTTGGCACCCCATTGTTCAAAAAGGGGTTTGCAAAATTACCATCTTCATCAAACGGTTGGTAAATGGCAGGTAAGGCATTGATAAAACTGCTGATTCCCACTCCAGCTCCCCCGGTGTTTTGCGGAATCACAAACCGATCTTGGTTTTGGTATTGCGCCGAAGCGCTGAACGAAATTCTATCGGTAATGTCTGCGCTTAGGGAGGCTCTTATGTTTCTTCTGTTAAATTCTGCTTTTCCTTCACCACCAAGAATTCCCTCTTGACCGAAATAACCTCCGGAAGCCGAATAGGCAATTTTATTGGAGCCACCAACGATGGAACCGTAGTAGTTCTGCACTGGGGCATCGTCAAACAATACGTCATACCAATCGGTGTCTGGCAATAGGGCCCGTTCCGCATCAGTAAAAGCACCACGGAAGCCCGCTGCAGGGGTACCCGCTGCAGCTACACCCTCATTATAGTATTGTACATATTGGTCCCTGTTCATCAATTCTGGTTTGTTGGCCAAACTTTGGATACCATACGAAGTTCGAATGGTAATCTCTGGTTTCATGGCTCTTTTAGAACCTTTCAATGTCTCTACCAAGACAACTCCATTACCACCTCGCGAACCATAGATAGCTGTGGAAGCAGCATCTTTAAGCACAGTTTGCGAAACAATATCATTAGGATTTAGGAATCCCAAATTGGGAACCTGGATTCCATCCACAATGTAAAGTGGGTTCGAATTGTTTAGTGTTCCAATTCCACGAACACGTACCGTTTGTGGTGAACCTGGCGAACCGGAATTCTGTTGGACTACCACTCCTGGCACGGTACCCTGTAGGGCCGCTTCCGCCTGGGAAATTGGCAATTCCCTTATCTGGGCTGCTTTTACTGTAGCAACTGCCGTGGTGACCAGTCTTTTGTTTTGGGTCTGTCCATAACCCAAGACCACCACCTCGTCCAAGGTTTCGGCACTTTCGGTCAACACAACGGAAATGTTGGTGTTGCCATTAAGAGCAATCGTTTGCGAATTGTAACCAATATAACTGATGGCCAACGAGGCGTTGCTATCAGAGACGGTTATGGTAAAATTTCCATCAAAATCTGTTTGAGTGCCATTGGTCGTCCCCTGTTCAACGACAGTTGCCCCACCCAACGGGCCATTACTGTCCGAGACGTTTCCGGTAATGGTTTGCGCACTAGCGTCAAATCCTATTCCCGCGAGTAGTAGCATGAATAAAAGAACAACATAGTTTGTACTCATGAGCTTCGAGTGTTTAGTTAGTAATTGAGTTGTCAGAAGTATTTTGCGCGTTCAAATACTGCTGAATGTTCAAGTCAAAACTATTTGAAGGTGGTCTGAATGTTTGCTTTTTTAACAGAGGTAGGTTGGCCTTGGACAATTTTGTGAAGACTATGGTCAAGAATTTTGAACAATCGCATTGAATTGATTATCAGTCTTTTACATCTTAATTACTTTGTTAACGAAAGTTTAACTTAACCGTTTACGTAAATTTTTCGAAAATTCTAGTTGATTTTGCCTGATTATCAGAAATGGGTGTAGAAATTTGAATAATTCCAATTTATCGGAATAGGAAAATAAAATATCGGTGATATTTTAATAGTTCTATACCCTAATGACAAGTTTGCTGGAATTGATTTACGCCCAAAACTTACCAGGACAAACAAAAGGATAAGTTTCTAGCTACGTTGAAGCTGGAGGACAAATCCACAATTGAAATAATAGAAAAAGAAAATAAAGGGACTTATGTCAATTTTTGGAACTTAAGTATTCGTAAGTTTAGAGTGATGTGGTTTTAAAAAAGTTAGCGTAGAGAACTCCTGAAAATTAGATGAAAAGCATAACATCTTGATAGATTATGGCTCTTTTAATGTTAAATTTCACTTAATCTCAAAGAAAATTTCAAAAGTGTGCACAAACTGTGCATTTTGAAAAACAAAAAAAGCCCTCACATCTGTGAAGGCCTATGATTACTAGGTGGAGAATACCGGATTCGAACCGGTGGCCTCTTGCCTGCCAGGCAAGCGCTCTAGCCAACTGAGCTAATCCCCCGCAGAGCGCAAAGGAAAGACTTTTTATGAAAGTTTCAAAATAGGATTGCCTAAGCCTAGACTTTTTTTACGCTTAGGACCAAAACAGGAATGGGAACAAAAAATTCGGATTTGGGAACTGTGTTCTTTTCCCACAATTTCTTGAAGAACCCACGTTTTCTTCGGAATACACATAACATATCCGGTTGCTCTTTTTGGAAGTATTCCAACACTCCTAAATAAGTAGATGCCTGTTCCGTAATATTCAATTTTTGACTAAGATCCAACAAGGCGGTATTAACCTGTAAATCCTCCTCAGAATACCCCGGCCTTTTTACCAAAAGTAAACTTATGTTGGCTCTGAACTTATCCTTTATGGCCACCAAGGGATTTAAAACTCTGTTCCGTTTCAAAATTCCGGAACCAAAGGCGGTCATTATACTTTTTATGGGTTTGAATTTGGTTCCTTTGGGCACCAATAGTGCAGGTATGTTAGTTTGTTTCACGATTCTACCAGAGGTGTTCCCTAAATAAAGCTCTTCTTTGATATCATTGCTTCGCGGGGCCATAATAATCAAATCAATACCCAGCTCCTTATGTATGCTTTTCAATCCATCTACAATATCTCCATTGTATGTGGCTATTTTGATGTCGACCTTACCGGTGTTCACCGTGTCAATGATTTCCTTTATTTGCTCTTTGCTACTTTGGGCCACTTTTTGTTCCACGTTGGCTAAACTTCCAGCTGCGGATATAACCGTAATCACATCCATTACATAGACCTGCGCCCCAAACTTAGCGGCAAAGTCAATGGCATATTGAAGTGTGTCGGAAGAATTAGGGGATGTTCCAATGGGTACAAGAATATTGTTCATGGGATGGTGGTTATGATTATAGCTTAAATTTACAATTAAATTGAAATCAATCAATGATAAGACTTGCAAAGATCTCAGATATTGATGGTATTCTTGAAATTACGCGCTCTTGCGCGGCAAAAATGCAGGGCGATGGAATTTATCAATGGAATGAACACTACCCTTCAAAACAAGCCTTCTTAAAGGATTTGGAAAGAGGTGAACTTTATATAAAAGAAGTCGACGGCAAGCTTGTTGGGGCAATTGTTGTATCCACATTTATGGACGAAGAGTATGTCCCTGTTCAATGGTTGACCCCCAACTGTAACAGCAGCTATATTCATCGAATTTGTGTGGACCCTAAACTTCAGGGCAAAGGACATGCCCAAAAATTAATGGATTTTGCAGAAGAACAATCTAGGGAGAAAGGCTTTGCTTCTGTAAGGCTGGACACCTTCTCCCAGAATAAGAGAAATCAACGGTTTTATGAACAAAGAGGATATCAAAAACTGGGGGATATCTTCTTTCCAAAACAAAGTAGCCATCCTTTTCATTGTTACGAACTAGTGCTGTAACTTGCACCAACTTTGGCAACTGCAGTTAACTTAAAAAGCATCAATCAGCTGGCAATTCCGGCCACCATTTCAGGGATTGCGGAACCTATTCTATCCATTACGGATACAGCAATAGTGGGCAATATTCCTGTTGATGGACTTGAATCCCTTGCCGCAGCAGGCATAGTAGGCTCGTTTTTATCCATGCTCATTTGGGTTTTGGGCCAAACACGTAGCTCTATTTCGGCCATTATCTCACAATATTTAGGTGCTGGAAAATTGGAGGAGGTAAAAAACCTACCAGCTCAAGCTATTTTTTTCAATATACTGCTGAGCATTGTGGTCCTTCTTTCAACAATTTTCATTGTCGAGGAAATTTTTAGTTTGTTTGAAGCCACAGGCAAAATCTTGGAGTATTGTATCTCGTACTATTCTATAAGGGTCTGGGGGTTTCCTCTGACGCTATTCACTTTTGCTGTTTTTGGCATTTTTAGAGGGTTGCAGAATACTTTTTATCCT
Organism: Flagellimonas algicola; assembly: GCF_005937185.1. Taxonomy (GTDB): domain Bacteria; phylum Bacteroidota; class Bacteroidia; order Flavobacteriales; family Flavobacteriaceae; genus Flagellimonas; species Flagellimonas algicola. Next base: position 990,219 of record NZ_VCNI01000002.1, read on the forward strand.
ATGATCATTGCGTTGATCGGGGCAGTTCTAAACATTGTTTTGGACTTTGCATTTGTATATGGTATAGAAGGAATTATCCCGGCTATGTACTTGGATGGCGCGGCTTGGGCCAGCCTAATTTCTCAAGCCGTAATGGCCTTGTTGGTTTTTATATTGCTCATCAAAAAAACTGAAATAAGTCTAAAACTGGTCTTCCCATTAAACAAGGAACTAAAGCGACTGATTTTCATGAGCCTCAATTTGTTCGTTAGGGCCTTGGCGCTGAATGCGGCATTGATCATAGCAGTTAGGGAAGCCACAGCTTTGGGCGACCGGTTCATCGGGGCGCACACCATTGCAATTAACCTATGGCTGTTTGCCGCCTTTTTTATCGACGGATATGGCGCGGCAGGGAACAGCATGGGCGGAAAATTGTTGGGAGCCCAGGATTACAAAGGACTTTGGCGACTGGCAACAAAGATTATGAAGTACGGAATGGTCGTGAGCCTCATTCTGATGCTTCTCGGTTTTATATTTTACTACTCCGTAGGAGAGATTTTCTCTAATGATATGATTGTTTTGAACACCTTCTATAGCATTTTCTTTATTGTTATTCTTGGCTTGCCCATGAACACTATGGCTTTTGTTTTTGATGGCCTATTTAAAGGACTTGGGGAAATGAAGTATTTAAGGAACGTTTTGCTATCAGCTACTTTTATAGGATTTATTCCAGCTTTGTATATAGGCAAATACCTGGGTTGGGGATTTTATGCCATTTGGATTGCCTTTGTGGTTTGGATGATGATCAGAGGACTGGCATTGGTCTGGAAATTCAGAAGAAAATTTAAGCCGTTGGTGCAAAACTCTTAATTTAGTACAATCATGTTCGGAGTCTTGATGTTTGAACTCTGAAAACTGATTACGATACTCATACTGAAAATATAAGATGCCAACTGACAGAACAAACGGAAGCCTCTACACTAAAATTGAAAATAATGTTGCTTGGGTTGAGTTTGGACATCCAGCAAGTAATTCGTTTGTTTCTGAATTGCTGGCCAGACTGGCTTCTGAACTTGATAAGATTTCCCAAAACAAGGAGGTTTCCTTAATTGTTTTAAAATCGGAAGGGGACAGGGCTTTCTGTGCAGGTGCCTCTTTTGATGAATTGGTGGCCATTTCCAATATGGAGGAAGGTAAGGCTTTCTTTGCGGGCTTTGCCAACGTGATTAACGCTATGAGAAAATGTAGTCAACCCGTTTTTGGACGGGTTCAAGGTAAAACCGTTGGTGGCGGAGTAGGTCTTACCTCGGCCTGCGACTATGTGTACGCCACTGAAGCTGCCTCGATCAAGCTATCCGAAGTTTCTATCGGGATAGCACCCATGGTCATTGCACCAGCGGTGGAGCGTAAAATTGGGAAATCCGGCTTGGCAGAACTTTCTTATGCGCCCACAGAATGGAAAAATGCATATTGGGCCAAGGAAAAAGGGCTGTACTCCAAGGTATTTGACTCCATTGCCTCAATGGACAAGGAGTTGGAGTTTCACGTTCAAAAAGTGGCAACATATAATGCCGAGTCACTTGCTGAAATGAAGCGTGTACTTTGGGAAGGCACTTCGCACTGGGATCAATTGCTTACGGACAGAGCGGAGGCATCCGGGAAGCTGGCGTTATCACCCAACACTAAAGCAGCATTGGAAAAGTTCAAAAAATAATTGCATGGACATTCTTTCATATTTAAATAGTGATCTTGTTTTTCCCATTTTGGCCTTACTGGTCATTGCGGTTTATATTGTAACCCGGGTTCGGAACAAGAGAAGATATAAACGATAGCCGAAATGGCAGCAAAAAGGTACACCATGTGGATTTTGTTGTATGGATTCTTCTTTGTTCTAGGTTTGATTCTGGCCTCTGTTGCAGCGCAGCAATATCAGAAGACCCAAAAATTGCTTGAAGAAGGCATTAGGACAACGGCTGTGGTCACTTCGCTTTTGACCAACAGTGATAGCGATGGCAATACGTATACCCCAGTTTTTGAGTTCAAGGACCGATCCAACACCACCCAAACCTATAAAAGCCCAATTAGCTCCAGTCCGCCGGCGTATCGTGTGGGAGATAAAGTGAAAATAGTCTATGACCGTAGTGATAGCACCAATGTAAAAACGGTTAATTTCTGGGGGCTCTATCGAGTCAGCGTCATCCTTTTCATGATTGCGTCGCCCCTGTTGGTCATAGGAGGCAGCTATTTGCTTTACACCTACAGATAAGTTTCCGCTCAGTTATTGGTTATCTTTAACCCCAATGAAAAACCTAGTAGTACCAGAAGGAAAGAAAGTCTATTTTGCCAGTGACAATCACTTGGGAGCACCCACCAACGAAGACAGTATGCCCAGGGAAAAAAAATTCGTGGATTGGCTGGACTCCATTAAGCAGGATGCGGCAGCCATTTTTCTAATGGGGGACCTCTTTGATTTTTGGTTTGAATATAAGACCGTAGTCCCAAAAGGGTTTACCAGAACACTTGGCAAGCTGGCGGAACTTTCGGATATGGGTATCCAAATCACCTATTTTGTGGGCAATCATGACCTTTGGATGAATGGGTATTTTGAGGAAGAACTAAACATTCCGGTCTACCACAAACCCCAGCAGTTTTTAATCAATAACACTTCTTTTTTTATTGGTCATGGCGACGGCTTGGGTCCTGATGACAAGGGCTTCAAGCGGATGAAAAAAGTCTTTACCAACCCATTTGCCAAATGGTTGTTCAGATGGCTTCATCCAGATTTGGGTGTTCGTTTGGGAAAGCATCTTTCGGTCAACAATAAAATTATCTCAGGGGATGCGGATGCCAAGTTTCTGGGAGAAGACAAAGAATGGTTAGTGCTCTATGCCAAACGCAAGTTAGAACAACAGCATTACGACCATTTCATTTTTGGGCATAGACATCTTCCAATGGAAATCAAGCTCAATGAAAAGTCAACTTATACGAACCTAGGGGATTGGATATCTTATTTTACCTATGCGGTATTTGATGGAGAGAAGCTGTTCTTAACCAAACTTCAGGATTAGTCCTTTTCGTGCTCAGCGATGTCTTTGGACAAATCCAATCGCCTAAAGCTTGGGGAAACAATGGCGGTTGTCCCTGTGGTCAATATGGTCATAACCCCTCCAAAGACCACTGCTGTTACCGTTCCTAAAAGCTTGGCCGCCAACCCACTCTCAAAAGCACCCAATTCATTGGAGGAACCTACAAAAATGGAATTGACCGAAGCGACACGCCCACGCATGTTATCAGGAGTTTTTAATTGTAAAATGGTCTGTCTGATGATCATGGAAACCCCATCCACAGCGCCGCTTAAAAACAAGGCTGCAACAGACAGCCAAAAAGAGGTGGAAACCCCGAAAACGATAATACAGACCCCAAAAGCAAACACAGCCCACAACAATTTGCTCCCAGCGTTTTTGTGCAATGGAAATCTGGTGGACCCCAACATGGTTAGAGCAGCCCCAACAGCTGGTGCGGCCCTCAAAACACCAAATCCTTCTGAGCCCACATGCAAGATATCCTGGGCATAAATGGGAAGAAGGGCCACAGCTCCTCCAAACAATACCGCAATCATGTCCAAGGTGAGAGCACCAAAAATGGCCTTGCTGCTAAAAACAAATTGCAGTCCATCCTTAAGACTTTGTATTACGGGTTCACCAATTTTGGGATTTAGAATGGGTTTTCTGGAAATCCGGAGGAGGAAAATGAGCGCGACCAATGAAAACCCAAAAATCAAACACATGGACCAATGCACCCCAATCCAACCAATACTAAAACCAGCTAAAGCGGGACCCATAACTGAGGCCACCTGCCATGTGGAACTGCTCCAGGTGGCGGCATTTGGGTATATCTTTTTGGGAACAATCAATGCAATCAAGGAAAATACTGTGGGTCCAATAAATGCTCGTACCAGCCCCCCAAGAAACACCAAAAAGTAAATGGTATATAAAATAGTTCGAGAGTCCAATTGGGTTTCCAATTCGGGATCACTTATAAAAAAAAGCCCAAGACTAACTACGGAAAACGCCAAAATGCATTTGATCAACAAGTTCCGTTTTTCCTTTTGATCCACCACGTGACCTGCAAATAGGGCCATGCCAACAGCTGGAATAACTTCCATCAATCCAATGATACCAAGGGAGAGGGGATCCTTGGTCAAAGTATACACCTGCCATTCAATAACGATGAATTGCATGGACCATGCAAAAACCATAGCGAACCGCACCACCAAAAAAATATTGAATTCTTTGAATCGGAGCGCCGCGTAGGGGTCAATGGCGTTTTTGGTCATAGGTTAGGTTGTAATCTCTATTCGGTTGCCTTCAGGATCCAAAGTTACACTTTCATAGTAACCATCACCCGTGGTTCTAGGTTCACCAATTATTGCGTGCCCATCCTTTCTAAGTTCTTCGGTAAGCGCATTTACTTTTTCCTTAGAGCCCACAGATACGGCAAAATGAACCAAGCCCAACCGCTCCAAATCCTGACCCACCAGGTTTGGGATCTCAGGATTGTGCATCAATTCCAAGCGTGCGCCATTGGAAAAGCTTAGAAAATAAGAGGAAAAGTTTTTCTTTGGGTTGGTATATAATTCACCCCGCTGTGCCCCAAAGTACTTTTCGTAGTATGCACAGCTAGATTCCAAATTTGTGACCCATAAGGCCAAATGTTCTATTCTCATCGGAGATCTCGTAACTTCAGTTGTAGGCTTACCTGCCCGTTCCACTCATTTTCTTCCAAAGAAAATACCGCATTAAAAATACTTTTGTTTTTAACCTTGTCCAATCGGTAACCCAAGTTAAATCCTATAGCACCATATGACTTTTCAATACCACTCAGCTGGTTGGCTGACTTAACCTTAAGTTTTAAGTGCTTTTCGTCTTCACCTACCCCTTTGGCATATCCGGTATCCATTAGTTTTTCAGCCATAAAAACAGGCGTCATGTTTCCAGGACCAAAGGGAGCAAATTGTTTTAGGATACGCATTAATCTTGGACTTATTTGATTCAGGTCAATCTGAGCATCTATGGAAAGTTCGGGTTCCAACAGCTTTGGGTTAATGGTTTCCGACACCACTTTTTCTAAATGGGTTTTGAAGTTTTTGTACTGTTCTTCCGAGAGTGTCAACCCTGCGGCATATTTGTGCCCTCCAAATTGTTCCAAATATTCTGAGCATGCTTCCAGGGCATTGTACACATCAAATCCCTTTACGGATCGTGCGGAAGCCGCTAGTTTGTCCCCACTTTTGGTAAAAACCAAGGTGGGTCGGTAGTAGGTTTCAATTAGTCGGGATGCTACAATACCAATGACTCCTTTGTGCCAGCTTTCATGGAATACTACCGTGGTAAATTGATCCTCCTCACCATGGTTTCGAATTTGTTCCAAGGCTTCTTCTGTAATCTTTTTGTCCAGATTTTTCCGATCGGCATTGTACTCCTCTATTTCCGAAGCGAACTGTCTGGCAATATCCAAATCCGTTTCTACCAATAGGTTTACGGCATGTTGCCCGTGTTTCATTCGCCCTGCGGCATTTATTCTAGGGGCAATGATAAAAACCACATCCGTAATGGATAAGGAATTCTTGTTGATGCGCTCAATGATGGCCTTAAAACCTGTTCTTGGATTGTTGTTTATGACCTGAAGTCCAAAGAAAGCCAACACTCTATTTTCCTCGGTAATTGGAACAATATCTGCACCAATGGCAGTGGCCACCAAGTCCAGATAGGGAAGAAGGTCTTCGGTTTTCAATCCTTGTTTGGAGGCCAAAGCTTGAATCAGTTTAAATCCGACCCCGCAGCCACAGAGTTCTTTATAGGGGTATTCGCAATCCTCTCGTTTTGGATCCAGAATTGCTACAGCTTCCGGCAGTCTATCACCAGGTCTATGGTGATCACAAATGATGAAATCAACTCCCTTTTCCTTGGCATATTTGACCTGTTCAATGGCTTTTACCCCACAATCCAAAGCAATAATCAAGGAAATGTCATTGTCCGCTGCAAAATCTATCCCCTTTATCGAGACCCCATAGCCTTCAGAATAACGATCAGGGATATAGGTGGCTACGTTGGGATAATTTTGCAAAAGATAAGATGATACCAAGGCCACCGCGGTGATTCCATCCACATCATAATCGCCATAAACTAATATGTTTTCATTGTTTTCAATGGCAAATTCAATTCGTTCAACTGCTTTGTCCATATCCCGCATAAGAAATGGATTGTGCAAGTGTTCCAATTCAGGGCGGAAAAAGGTTTTGGCCTCTTCATAAGTAGAGATTCCTCTTTGGGCCAGTAAATGTGCCACCAACGGTTCTACCCTTAATTCTTTGGTCAGGTGTTCGATTGTTTCAGGGTCAGGTGTAGGTTTTATGGTCCAGCGCATAAAGGCAAAGTTCAAGTTCAAAAATCAAGTGCAGGTTCAAGGTGTTTTGTTTCGAATAATGGTGGAGGTAATTTTTATCAGCTGTTCGATTTCATCTAAAAGAGTATTCTTAATAGACGTCGAACCATAATTTATTCTTTTCAAGATTTTTAAATTAACCCGTGATTCCTTCAGCTCCTTCAAAACCACCGATGCCTTATGGCAATAATCCTTGTTTGTGTAGGTGCCTTGGACTTCCCCAAAATTCAATGCGGCACTTCCTCCTGAACGAAGTAATTGATTGCCATAATACTGGCCAGTAAAATCCGGAGGCAAATCTTTGCAAAAAAGGGCTATGTTCGCTGCTAGGCTAACAAATCTTTCCTCTAAATCAAATTTCCCATGAACCATAATTCCATAGATTCGATTTTGAGGTTGACTTATGAATTAAATGTAACACAAATTTTTTGAACTTGCGCTTGTGCTTACTTATGATGAAAAACCGTTTTGATATCCAGTTCGGCAAATCTTCTGAACATTTCCATTACTCCACAATACTTTTCAACAGAAAGATCAATGGCCTTTTGAAGCTTTGCTTCTTTTAAGTTGCTCCCATAAAAATGGTATTCGATTACCACTTTGTCGTAGTACTTCGGATGTTCATCCGTAAGATTGGCAATGGTCTCAATTTGGAAATCATCCACCTCCAATTTCATTTTCTTGATCAAGGAGGCCACATCCAATCCAGAGCATCCTGCCAAGGAGGATAACATAAGTGCCTTGGGCCTAAATCCTTCTCCTTTTCCGCCATCATCAGGGCCTGCATCTATTTTAAAAGTGTGTCCCGACGGGTTGTTACTTTCAAAGGCCATTTCGCCCAACCATTTGGTAGTGATATGATTTGTCATGAAGTCAAATTTTTGTTTCTTGTAGCTTTCAAAAATACGATTTAAAACCGCACTTATGGCATTAGTAACCCCCCTTGACCCGAACCACGACGCAGAGACCAAAAAGCTGGCTGAATTCTTTAACGAAACCTTGGGTTTCTGTCCAAACTCGGTTTTGACCATGCAGCACCGACCTGCCATTTCAAAAGCATTTATCAACTTGAACAAAGCGGTAATGGCCAATGAGGGTAGGGTGACCTCAGCCTTAAAACGAATGATTGCCTGGGTGAGCAGCAATGCCACTGGATGCCGTTATTGCCAAGCACATGCAATCCGAGCCGCTGAACGTTATGGGGCAGAACAAGAGCAATTGGACAATATTTGGGAATACCGAACCCACCCTGCTTTTTCGGAAGCAGAACGTGCGGCATTGGATTTTTCCTTGGCAGCCTCCCAGGTGCCCAATACGGTGAATGGGGACATTAAAGCGCGCTTATACGAGCATTGGAATGAAGGGGAAATTGTGGAAATGCTCGGGGTGATTTCGCTGTTTGGATACCTCAACCGTTGGAACGATTCCATGGGAACCTCCATTGAAGATGGTGCCGTTGAAAGCGCGGAGCAATATTTAGGGGGAATTGGATGGGAAAAAGGAAAGCATGATGGGTCTAGATATTAGACGTTAGATTTTAGATATAAGACCGCTTCGCTTTTAGATTCTTATGATCAAGCATAATTATGGCTAAGTTTGGGAGAGGACTGTAACAATCAATGAATTACAATGTCTTTTTTGAAACACTATCCTGTCATGCTATTACGAATTGCTCTTATTCTAATCCTATTTCAGGCCAACCAAATACTCGGTCAGACTTCATTTAAGCAAATAGACCTCAACAATGGAAAGCACAAAGTAGGGTTTCTCCATTATACTACGGCTGATAGCACCAGAACCTATAGTAAAATCTACGATTATAGCAACGCTAAACTAGCCAGACCAATTCCCATAAGTATTTGGTATCCGGCAAATCAAAATGAAGATGAACCCTCCCCGCTAAAGGTTCTGGATTACCTTTCAATTTTAAAGGAAGAAGAGGAATGGGAACACCTTCCAGATGAGCAAATATTGAATTGGTTTTCTTATGCCAACACCCCAGCCAATCAGAAACACCTAAAAGAAAAATCAAGCGCTTACCCCAATGTATCATTTGCCAAGGGCAAATTCCCAGTGGTGGTCTATGCCCCAAGTTTCCAGGCCTCATCTATAGAGAACTTCGCACTTTGCGAATATCTGGCCAGTCATGGTTACATTGTGATAGCAAGCCCCAGCCGTGGAACCGAAAATCGATGGTTTAGCAATAACAACCCTAAGGAAATGGAAACCCAAGCCAGGGATGTGGAGTTTTTAATAAAGGAGATTTCCAAATTCCCGCAGGCCAATATGGACAACATTTCGGTGATGGGATTTAGCTTTGGTGGTCTGGCCAACATCCTTGCGCAAACAAGGAACAAAAACATTAAAGCAGTTGTAAGTCTGGATGGAACGGAAAGGTATCAGTATGCACTGCTAACAAAATCTCCATTCTTCAATGCCAGCAGAATAAATGTCCCATACATCCATATGGCTCAAAAGGACATTCCAGACATCGTACTTAAAGAAGATAATATTGATGCCGAGCTAAATACCATATTCGATTTGTATGACAACATATCCAACAGCAGGGCGTACCGGTTAAAATTTCATAATCTGACCCACTCCTATTTTAGTACGCTTGGGGTGCTTTTTCAGCATAGGGATACAAGGCAAGATAAAAGTGATGCTGAAATTATGCAATCCTATAAATGGGTTTCTGTTTATGCCTTAAACTTTTTAAATGCCTTTTTAAAGAATGACGATGTCGCTTTGGCCTTCATCCAAAACAAACCTTCCGAGAACGGAATTGAAAACGGATTGATGTCCCATAAGTTCAAAGAACCTAAGCCGGAATCCTTCTCCTTTCAGGATTTTAATGATCTAGCGTCAAAGCAGCACTATGAAAACCTGTACGAGCTCTATCAATCCTTGAAGTGGACGCATCCATCCCTGGCACTTGCAGAGGGAAACCTAAATACACTGGGAATGCAGTTGGTTTTTAATCCTGAAACTTCGGGGCAGGGCATAAATGTCTTCTTGCTGGCCGCGAAATTGTATCCCAATTCCGCCAATTTATTTGATAGTTTGGCCGAAGGCTACCTGTTTATAGGGAACAAGGAAAAAGCCATTGAAAGTTTTGAAAAATCGCTGGAATTAAATGCCCAAAACCAAAATGCGGTTGAGCGATTAAAACAGCTCAAGGAATAGCGGTGAATTGGTTGGAAAAAGAGAAACACGGCGAATCTCAATGTTAGACATTAGATTTTAGAGACAAGACCGCTTCGCTTTTAGATATTACTCCCCTGTTGTAGTTTGATGAAATTCATCAGTTTGAGTTTCCCGAACAGGGTTCGGGATGTATCGAAAACAAGAATTTCAACTCAACCGCAGTTCTCGATAAGATTTTTCGTTCCTCAAAATCACTCGAACTGACGTTTTGGGTTAGAATCCAATGCAGGTACTGAAATCTGATCTCAGATTTCTGAAAGCGCTATTTCTTGATTTGTATCAACATTTATTGGCCCAACTTGCCTGAACTTTGTTGGTATCAAAAGACGAACAGTTATGGCAAGCTTGCTTATCACTTCCGAAAACCAGATTCAGCGTTTGAACCATATAATCAATAAGGTAAAAGAGCTTCAAGAATTGGAGACGGCTCAATTGACCTCTCCGCCCCATGCAAAATCATGGAATGTTGTTGAGGTCATTGAACATTTAAACATTGCCTATGGGATTTATATGCCCAAACTGGATGAAGCTTTTTCCAAAATGCCGAGCCTTGATGCTGCCCCAAACGAATTTAAGGCCAGAACATGGCAGAAAATTGTGATTGCAGGGCAACGGCCCAAAAATGGAAAGCGAAAATGGAAAATGAAAACCCTAAAACGTTTTGAGCCTTTGTTGGACAAGGAAACACTGACCCAAGAAAAAATTGATGCTGTTTTTGAAAACTTTTTTACCCGCCATGCCCACCTTAAAGAGGCCATTCTTAAAAGTAGAAACAAGGACGTGAAGGAAGTAAAGATCACCTCGGCCGTTGGGCCTATTGTGAACTTTTATTTGCCAGAATGTTTTGAGTTTTTGCTCTGCCATATGGAACGACATATGGTCCAGATTGATGAGATTTTGGGGTAGCGCAAAACCACAACCTGCGTGCCGGCAGGTAGGTGAATTATAGCCATTGTTGCCAGCTGGTTTTTATTCAATTTTTCTATAATATGTTTTTTTCTGTCCTAAAAACCCAACTTCGGGTTCAAAGGTCAAAGGGTATAATTTTCCACCTTTTAAAATGAAAGCTTTTGTCATCCATTCCGTTATTGCCAAATCTCCGTTTTCCTCACTTTCAGACGCAAAAATTTCAATATAGTTTTTGTCAGTTTTTGGTCTGAAAATAGAGTCAGTTAATTTTAGCATTGGTTCGCTATTTTTCAATTTAATTTGAAAGATATCTTTAATTTCTATTTTCTCGACTTTGGTTTTGGGAATTAAAATCATTCCATTTTCATTTGTTTCAATGTATTTTCCATCGTTAATTGAAATGCACCAATGTAATCGGTCAATATCTACTTTTTCTTTAGGTGAAAGTCTTTGAAGTGAGATTTGAATTTTTGTCGAATCAGGATTTTTATAATTTTCTTCAATAATTTTTGATTCCGATGCAAAAAGAACTTTGTCAGGATTGAGTTTTAACGTGTCTCCAGTTTTCATATAAGTTCCAGTCAGTGTTCCGCTACCTAAAATGTCTTGGTGGTATTTATATTGAAAAGTTCCATCTTTTTTGAATTCATAAACAAAACAGTTTGGTCCAAATTCACAAATGTTATGTTTGAACTTTCCATTAATTTGAGCAATTGAACTCAATGAAATGAACAATGTCAATATGTTCAGTAGTGTTTTTTTCAACTTGCTGGTAACGTTTAAGATATTGCTTGTTTTAACGACTTGTATCCTACGATAAGTGAAGTTACCCCTTTTTGACCTAAAAATCCCACCATTTTATTTTAAGCCGTATCTTTAAAGTGCGAAACGTATTATTGCAGATGCCTATAACTATGGTCGAACTAGATATGGTATAGGTAAATGGATACAAACCCCAGGACTGTGCAAGGCAATACCTTTACACATTCTACAATTCCATTTCCTTTTTGTTTAACTTTTTAATCACCTTATTATGAGAAACGGTGAAGACGATCAGCGGTGTCCCAAATGCAATTCGCCAATGACTTCGAATGATACACGGCACGTATCAAAACTTACCCCCGCACAAGTAGAACTGTTACAGTATGTAGATGCCCTGGATGGGCCCAATAGGGTTAAGGCCCTAAAATGGGTTCACGATGTGGTGGTCTACGACTCCAACGAACCCTTGTACTGTGAGGAAAAAGAGGCGCTGTACCAAGTAAAGGTGCTTTGGCAACTTATTGAAGAGACTTTTAAGAAGTAATGCTGAACTTTCATTGTGGGCTTGCCAAATTTGTGGTAGGCACGAGGTGTCTGGCATCTGATTTCTGACCTCCAATATGGGATATCAGAATGCAGATGTCAGATGAATCACAAACCCTTAGTACTTTTAGGGTAAATATCCCTTGTTTATGGATGAAGCCTCATTTACCCAACTAAAAGCGTTCTTTCCCCAAGTACAATTTACTACTGAAGAGGAGAATCACTTTAGGTCCTTGTGGTCGGTAAAGACGTTTAACCAATACGACCTCATCACCGAAGCGGGGAATATTGAACGCTATTTCTATTTTGTGCTGGAAGGGGTACAAGCGATCTACATTCTTAACGAAAAAGGGGAGAAAGTGGTGCTGGGCTTTTCGTATTCGGGAAGTCCTTCTGGAGCGTTTGATTCGTTCATCAAAAAACAAGCTTCGGATACTTTTTTGGAGGCCTTAAAACCTTCAAAAATGCTGGCGATTTCCTATGAAGATTATCAAAGCTTGTTTGAAGAACACCCTGCTTTTTATGAGTGGGGACATCAGTTTTTTCAAAATATTCTGTTTGGGCGACTTCATAGGGAAGTGGAGCTTTTGACCTTATCCGCAGAGCAACGGTATAAAACCTTTATGCAACGCTGCCCAGATGAGCTTAAGGTAATTCCCCAGAAGTATTTGGCCTCCTACCTCAACATGAAACCAGAGACTTTTAGTCGGTTGCGGTCATGTACTTCCTATTGAAAGTTGGCGTCAGTTCGAGTAAAATTCTTAGTTGCTGAGCGTACGCGTGTCGCTGAAGCTTTAGCGTAAGCATAGGTGAAGTAATAAGAATTTTGTATCGAGAACGAGTTATGATGCGATAAATTCTCGATACAAATTTCACTCATTTCATGAATGAAATTCACTCGAATTGACGTTTTGACTTGTTAATTGCCAGAAGTTAGTTGTTTTGCTATCTGTTCCTGAAACTCAGGAATCACCTCCTTTTCAAACCAAGGGTTCTTGCTCAACCAAAATCGGTTTCTGGGGGAAGGATGCGGCAATACAAAATATTCAGGAGCGTAGTTGCCAAAATTCCGAACCGTTTCCGTCAAGTTTTTTTCCATTCGATTTCCCAAATAATGGCGCTGCGAGTACTGGCCAATCAAAATCGTCAATTTTAAGTTGGGCATCTTATCTAAAAGCTGTTGGTGCCATTGGGGAGCACATTCGGGTCGTGGGGGCAGATCCCCTGATTTTCCTTTTCCAGGATAACAAAAACCCATGGGCATCTGGGCTATTTGGGTTTCATCATAAAAAGTCTCATCCGAAACGCCCATCCATTTTCGGAGTTGTTTGCCACTTGGATCATCCCAGGGAATTCCTGTTGCATGCACTTTTGTTCCTGGCGCATGACCGATAATAAGGATTTTGGCATTGGGGTGTGCAGCAACGATAGGTCTAGGCCCCAAAGGAAGGTAGGCCTTGCAAATTTCACACTTGCGGATTTTAATTAGTAGTTCTTTCATAAGGTTACATTGAATATACCTAAAAAGAGGAATGCCCCAACTAAATGTCAAGGCAATCCTTCATCACACAACCCATCACAAATACTCCCATGTATTTGAATTTCAAGACGGTTTAATTACTCACTTCAGGCTTGTGCAGGCTCACCACAATTAACACGGCAATCCCATTGATCCAATAATAATATCCATCCAACCCTTCAAAGGACAGCACAAAAGGAGCCAAGATAAACACCACGGCAACCAAAAAATCTACCAATAGGTGATACTTATATGGAATTACGCGAAATACGCCCAAATGATGATCTGTCAGCAAGGTCAAGGCTAAGGCCGCAACACCCACCACAACGGAGAGTTGCAGTGCCAAGGGATTGGAGCTTCCCAAGCCCAGCAAAAAGGGTAATACCATCAATGCAATTGCAACCGGATAGTCCAAAAATGCATGTATTCTTTTTGTTACGAACTTCATGATTCTAATTATAGGTTTTACTTAGCTGCTTCCAGTTGGCATCCGCTGCACCCTTTAGCTTGCCATGGTTGTTTTCTGCCAGCCATAGTTGCTTGGCATCCAATTCCACATTGTTCAAAAACAAGTAATATTTGCCATCCTTCACCATAAATTTGTTGGGATCTACTCTAAACTTTGCTCCTGCATAAACTCCAAAGGCACAGTATCCGCCATATTGTGGCATGTACCTTTCTGGATTCTTGTCAAAAGTTTTCTTTTGCTCCTGGGAAGTGAAATAATACGCCACCTTTTTGTATTCGGATTTGTAGGCTTTGTTCCCTATCTGTGCCAATCCCAAATCCAAGTAGGATACCGGGCTGTAGCCCGCAAGTGCAATATTGCTGTTGTCAATGTTGTTCGCTTTTTTGTCCTGTCCAAATGCTATGGAACCCATTGCGAAAGCAAAAATTAGTACTGTTGTTTTAATTGTATTTTTCATCTTTTTGTTTTTAATAATTGTCTTAATTGTTTTTTAATTCTGATTAATCGAGGCAAGCATCGGCATTGCCTATTTAAGGTACCTTTAAGCTTGGGTTTCCAAAACAGTTGGTATCTTCATGATCTACATATGATACAGTTGATGTTATCCATTGCGCTCGCGTAAAAAGAGCACCAAAATCGAACCTTTTCTGGTTTAACAATCGGTCACGGCGTGTAGTGCTGGTGGAATACATCTCAACTTCATTATTGTGCGTTAAAGTATTCTTCCTGAACTACTTCTCCGTTCTCGTTCCAGATACGTCGAATGATTTCGTGCCAGTAAATTTTACTGTCATCTTTCATGTTGAAGTCAAAAGTGAATTCAGAAGCCGATACATTTCCATCCACAATAGTGTGGTGATGTGTAATGCCGTTCACTTGGGCAATTGCTCCTGCAAAGCCCTCCATTTTTTCAACCATTTGTTGTTTGTTGGTGGTTGCAACACCATTGTAATCCGATGTGGTGGCATCCTCAGAAAAGTATTGCTTTACCGCATCTACAATAGCACCTTTGGCAACAACACTGTCCATTTCTGTGGCTAATGATTTAATATCCATTGCTTTTATTTTTAATGATTAAACAAATTTTAGTTTGTAATTACATTGCAAATTTCAGCATGGAATGGTCCTAAAGACCTACAAAAAAGACGCTAAGAATTGTACTTTTTGATTCGGTAATCAGAAGGTGTGGTACCTGTGTATTTTTTAAAGAAGTGCGAAAAGTGGTTGGCTTCCTCAAAGCCCAATGTGAAGGCCACCTCATTTACGGGTGCGTCTTGGGCAAGCATTTTTTTTGAGGTGGAAATCAGCTCGTTTCTTATGAGCTGACCTAGGGAAATATTCATTTTTGCCCTTGTTTTTTTGGAAAGTGCTTTGACCGAAAGGTGCATCTTGTCTGCGTAGAATCCTAGCGATCGTTCCTCTTTGTGGTGGTGTTGCAAAAGATGGGTAAGGTCTTCTATGAAGAGATCTTTTCGGTTAAAATCAAAGTGTTCCCTAAAATCGGAGGGGTTTTGACCAGTGCTTTTTTTGAAAACACGATTAAAGTAAGCTGGATCCTTGAATCCCATATTATAAGAAACCTCCTGAATGCTTTTTTCGGTAAAAGCAATGTCCTTTTTGCTCTCCGTAAGCCATTTGTTGGCCAACATGGTCTTTATGGTGATTCCCAGTTTGTCCTTGACAAGAGCTTGGGCATTGAACCCATTATCTTGAATTAAGGCCACCAAATCCCTATTGGTCAAATGGTTCTGAAATTCTTGGTCCACCACTTCCTTAATGTCAAAAATAACCTGGTATTCATTCTGACTGGCGTTAAAGGGATTTTGCCAATACCACTGCTTTAATGAAACGTCTATGATTCCTTTGGTGTTTTCTGCAAAAACAGTGGTGGATAGATACTTTTGGCATTCATCGCATTCATTAAAGTTGATGTACCCCAAGGAAATGAGGTGCTTGAACAGCACCCTGAACTCTTGGTTTTCAAAAATCTCTTGATTGGGAAATTCTATCGTTCTCACCACAAAGTCCCCAGATAGGAATTTAATGTATTGCCCTTTTTCCAGATAGATGGCCTTGTCTTGCCAATTATTGTAATTTTTAAAGTCCACCTGAATGCTCCCAGAACCTGATAAAATATGGAAGAGGGTATACTGGTTGATGAAGTATACCTTGTTTATTTCAGGAATGAGTTTTTGAACCATGGTTGGGCGGCTGTCCTATTTAGGTCGCAAATGGGGTTGCTAACTAACGATGTTGCACCAATTTCAGCCGTCGCCCGATCAGGACACATTAAGCTCATTTACCAAGGAAATGAACAACTCCCCTGCACTTTTGTGTCTAAGAATTTCCGTTGGTTGTCCTGCCCAAAATGCCATTAAATCCATTTTTCCGCTTTCTGCATACTTTTTACGAAGGGGAGCTAAAAAAGAACTCTGTAGTGGATAGGGAGCACCTTTGGTGTTCACATTATCCGCAACAAAAGGGGATTTAATCACCCTGCCATACCGTCCTGTAAAAACTTTGGTCAATGTGGTTTCATATCCGGTCCTGGAAAACAGCTGATTCTTATGAACGCCACTGGCGCCGGATTCCTCAGTGGCCAAAAACACCGTTCCCAGTTGCACTCCAGAGGCACCTAGGGCAAACATTTTTATGATATCCTTGGATGTGGTGATTCCTCCCGCAGCGATTACAGGGATTTTTACTTTTTCAAGTGTTTTTGGGAGCAAATCTTGGGTTTCCAAAAAGGACTTTGCGTCGGGTTTTAGAAAGGCTGCCCTATGTCCGCCAGCAGCATTTCCTGTGGCCACTACCAAATCTGCCCCTCTTTCTTCAATAAATTGTGCTTCTTCTACCGTTGTTGCGGTACCGATGATTCTGCTTCCCCCTTTTTTGAACTCCTTGATTACATCGCTATCGGGCATTCCAAAAATAAAGCTGGCCACAGGGGGTTTGGTTTGGATTACCGCTTCGATTTGATATTCATAATCAGGTCCGTTTGAGGAGACTGTGTCTGGATCTTCCACATTTTCAGCCTTAAATAAAGGCAAAAACTGTTTTTTTACCGCTGCAAAATCTTCGTTGGTAAAGGTTTTAACGGGGTCGTTTTTTAGGGGCACCCACAAATTCAGGGCATATGGTTTATCCGTTCTTTTTTGGATTTCCTTGCTCACTTCCATTATCTCTTCAGGCTGATAGGCATTCAATCCAAAAGAACCCATACCTCCCAAATTGGAAACGGTTGAGACCAGTTTGGCAGTAGAAAATCTACCGCCAAATGGCCCCTGAATTATGGGATATTCAATGTTTAAAAGTTCCGATACTTTGGTCTTATTCCACATGGGCAAACAATTTGTTTACAATGGACCATTTTCCATCGGTATAATATAGGGATAGAAAATCGTAGTAGTTGTAACCGAGCATGGGTAAATGCGCTTTGACCACTGCCAATCTTCCCATAAGCTCCACGCCCACAATCTCCATTTTAAAATCCTCCTTTAGATCTTTTGGACTTTTCCTTTGCTTCACAGTCTCCAAATACGCATCCAATTCCTTTTCGTAGGGTTGCCCTTTGATATCTCCATAAAGCATGGCGTTTTTACTAAAAACACTTCTCAGAAGTTCTACATCGCCTTGGTAAATACCATTGAAATAATCAGATACGACCGTTTCTATTTCTTTGATACTATTTCCAAACATAACCCCTGGTTTAAATGGCATGTCCAACCGTGTGACCCCCGGCCACATTAATGGTCTCGCCAGTTACAAATTCTGCTTGGGCCAGGTAATAAGCCGTTTCAGCAATTTCATCCGCCTCCCCAATTCGGTTCAACAAATGCAATCCCGCCAAGCTATCTGCATCTTCCACTCCAATTTTACCTTGCAAAGGACTTCTTATGATACCTGGTGAAATTGTGTTGATTTTGATATTGTCCTTCCCATATTCCGCAGCCAACTGCCTTGTAAAGGTGTGAATGGCGCCCTTACTTGAAACCGCCGCACTAGCTGGGAATCCAGAAATGGCATGATCTACCAGTACAGTTCCTATATTGATGATACTGCCACCTTCTTGTTTCAACATTTCTGGTATTACAGCCTGACTGGTAAAGTAAGTCCCTTTAAAGTTGGTGGTCAGGTAGCGATCCAAGTCGCTTTCTTCCACCTCCAAAAATGGTTTGGGGTGAAACACGCCTGCATTGTTCACCAACACATCAACCGAGCCGAAATTTTTCAGGGCAACCCGCACCAATTCCTGTCCTGTTGTTTTTTGGCCTACATCTCCGCTAACGGGAATGGCATTGGAAGGACTGCCTAAATCCTGATAAGCATTTTGCAATCTTTCGGGATTGTTGGCATTCATGATTACATCGCTTCCTTTTTCAATAAATAGCTTCGCAATGGCAAATCCAATGCCCGTGGAAGCTCCTGTTACAATTACTGTTTCCCCTTTCATTTTAGTTGTGCTTTAATAATTTTCCATATTGTTCTCCCCGCACTCCCCAGTTATCAATAGGCACTTCATCAATAACTATATGTGTGGTTTCTGGGTCTTTGTCCAAGACATTGACCAATAGCTCTGTTACTCCTTGAATGAGTTTCCTTTTTTGTGTTGTGGTGACGCCCTCATCGGTCACCTTAATGTTTACGTAAGGCATTTTGTTTATTTTAAAAACAAGGCAAAGTTGGGAACAACAGATTCCGTGTGAAATGAGCTATCTCACAAATTTCAAGTGATGTAGGTCACAAATTGGATGCTTGGGAAGCTTAGTAGAGCCTACTGAGGGTTTCCCTTGAGACGCCTAAATAGGATGCGATCATTTTTTTGGAAACTCGTTGGATGATATTTGGGTATTGTGCAGACATAAGCTCGTACCGTTCTTTAGCCGTATTCTTGAGCAAGGAAAGTACCCTGTTTTGGGAAGCGATATAGCCAAACTTGGTTTTTTTGGCCCAAAACCGTTCCATCTTATGGAATTCCTGGCTAAGTTTCTCCCGGTCGCTTTTGGTGATATAAAGCAGTTCGCAATCTTCCAGGCAGTCGATATAGATTTGGGATGTCACTTCTTTTTCAAAGGCTTGGTAGTCCGTAACCCACCAGTCTTCCAACGCAAACTGAATGATATGTTCCCGTCCGGACTCGTCCAGCACATATGCC
Organism: Flagellimonas algicola; assembly: GCF_005937185.1. Classification (GTDB taxonomy): domain Bacteria; phylum Bacteroidota; class Bacteroidia; order Flavobacteriales; family Flavobacteriaceae; genus Flagellimonas; species Flagellimonas algicola. Next base: position 1,009,206 of record NZ_VCNI01000002.1, read on the forward strand.
CGTAGACATCCTTTGACAACCCAATATTCCTTATTAATTAACTCCCCTTCCTGAATGAGGTACTGATGTTTGCGTTTTTTTATGGGAGTGAAATGATTTAGGACATGGTCAAACTCGGCGTCTTCCAAGGAAATAACTTCCTCAATATGTCTACGTAAAGGATGCATCCTAAAATTTACGAAGATTTCTTTCCGCCCACAACCACAACCAATTCTCCTTTAGGAGGCTTGGCGGTGAAATGCTCCAGCACTTCGGTCAAGGTGCCACGAACTGTTTCCTCGTACATCTTGGTCAGCTCACGGGAAACGGAAGCTGGTCTATCATCACCAAAGTATTCCACAAAATGGGTCAAGGTCTTCACCAATTTATGCGGAGATTCATAGAAAACCATGGTTCTTGATTCTTCCGCCAAGAGTTTTAATCGGGTTTGTCTGCCTTTTTTTACAGACAGAAATCCTTCAAAAACAAATCGGTCGTTGGGCAAACCGCTGTTAACCAAGGCAGGGACAAAGGCTGTAGCCCCAGGTAAACACTCCACCTCAATACCATTTTCAACACAAGCACGGGTCAATAAAAATCCAGGATCGGATATAGCGGGAGTTCCCGCATCCGAAATCAACGCCATTTGGGTGCCGCCTTTCAACTTTTGCACTAAGGATTCCACCTGCTTATGCTCATTGTGCATATGGTGACTTTGAAGAGGTGTGTCAATTTCAAAATGTTTGAGTAGCTTTCCACTGGTTCGGGTGTCCTCGGCCAAAACCACATCAACTTCCTTCAGTACCTTGATGGCCCTGAGGGTGATGTCCTCTAAATTTCCAATAGGGGTAGGAACCAAAAATAATTTTCCCATAGGCCAAAGTTAAGGCCTTACTTGCTTTCCAGTGAAATAAGAGATCAAAACAAAAACAAGGGCCATTCCAGCCCCCCATTGACTGCCATCACTGATCATATAATGCGCAAAGAAGGCAAGAAGTGTGTTAAAGAAGAATCCGGCGTAGGCCCATTCTTTCAGCCATTTGGAAAAGTTACCCCAGATGGCGACCAGGCCCAATAACTTTGCTATGGCCAAGGGATAAATGAGATATGTGGGATAGCCCATGGCCTCAAAAAAGCCTCTAATAGCTTCATGGTTGAAAAAGTAATTGAAGACGGAAAAACACATCAAGGCGGTCAGTAAACCAGTTGATAACCAAAAGGCAATCTTTTTGAATTTCATAGGAGAATCTTTAGGATTGAAGTCTTCCTAAAAATAAAAAAAGTAAATGGAAAAAAGGATTTTATGCAAACCGGCGTTCAATCAAGGCCATAAACCGGGCTTCATAATCTTCTTTGCCCTCCCAGTTGCTGTATTCTGGTTTCACCATATTTTCAATGAAGGCGATGGACCGCTCTTCCGTATTGATGGTATTCAATTGGGAAAGCACCCGCTTGTAATCCTCAATATTATCGTTGAACAAATGTTTTACGAAAGCAAGCTTGTCATTCAGGCCAATTTTCAAATCCCTTACCAGAGTATCGTTTAAAGATTTGGTCCCGCTGACTTCGCTTTCCGGAGCGGATAGGATTTCCTTCTCGTTTTTTACGCTTTCCGGCTTGGCCACAAACTCGGTAAAAACATGTTCCACGGCGGTGTCCGTTGGCATTTCAGAAACCATGTCCTTAATGGTGTCCATTCCAGGAATGATGATGTCTTCCTCATGGGGATTGGTCTCGGGCACTGCTATATTGCCACTTAATACGGCATTGGCCATTTTCTCGAACCGCTTCGCTATCACATTTTTGGATACATCCACCTCAACATCTGCCAATTTTTCATCTATAAATTTCAAGACCGCCAATTTTTCATAAATGTCCTTGGCCTTGTCGTATAGTTCTGTAAGCTCTTTATCTTCTCTTGCTGTTATAATGTCCGTGGACAGTTTGATCAACTCCTCCCTTAATTTCCGTATCATCGCCATTATTCTTTACTATAAATTTAGTTCGATTTTGCTTACAAGCTTACGAACAAAAGGTTAAATTTTGTTCAAAAACCTTGGCATATTTTTTTAGTAGTTTTGTGTTTCTTATAATCAAACGAAAAAACTACCCATTTTCGTTTAAAAGTACGGTATGTTTCTCGAAAATACGGTTAACCCTAAAGAACAGTTCGGATGGATAGAAGTTATCTGTGGCTCCATGTTTTCAGGTAAGACCGAAGAGCTTATCCGACGCTTGAGACGTGCCCAATTTGCCAAGCAAAAAGTAGAGATTTTCAAACCCATGGTTGATACCCGATATAATGAGGACATGGTGGTATCCCATGATTCCAACGAAATAAGATCTACTCCTGTTCCAGCTGCCGCCAACATTAGATTATTGGCAGATGATTGTGATGTAGTAGGGATTGATGAAGCGCAATTCTTTGATGATGAGATAGTTACAGTGTGCAACGATTTGGCCAATAGAGGGGTTCGTGTAGTTGTTGCAGGCTTGGATATGGATTTTAAAGGCAATCCTTTTGGGCCAATGCCCGCCTTAATGGCTACAGCGGAATACGTGACCAAAGTACACGCCGTTTGTACAAGAACAGGGAACTTGGCCAACTATAGTTTTAGAAAAACCAACGATGAAAACCTGGTATTACTTGGGGAGACCGGAGAGTACGAACCTCTAAGCAGGGCTGCTTTTTATAAGGCCATGCTGAAGGAAAAAGTAAGTCAAATGGAGGTTGAGGCCGAAGAAGTGGACGCCAAAAAGAAAACGGCCAATGGGTAGTATTGGTGAGACCACGTTAGAAATAGATCTGGCCGCGCTGGAGAATAATTTCAGGTATTTAAAATCAAAGATTGACCCAGAAACCAAGTTTTTGGCTGTAGTAAAGGCATTTGCATATGGCAGCGACATGCTTGCCATAGCCCAAAAAATGGAAAATTTGGCGGTTGATTATTTGGCAGTGGCCTATACTAGCGAGGGGGTATTCCTTCGGGAGTCTGGTATAAAGTGCCCCATTTTGGTACTGCACCCGCAACCAGCCAACTTTGAAGAACTCATTCAACATAATCTGGAGCCAAGCATTTATTCTCCAAACCTTTTAAAACAGTTCCTTCAGTTTATGGAAGAACAGGGGAAATTAGAATATCCCATCCATCTTAAATTCAATACAGGGCTTAATCGATTGGGATTTTGGGAGAATGATGTGGACTTTATAATGGAGCAGCTTAAGAATCGAAATGAAATAAAGGCGGTCTCTGTGTTTTCGCATTTGGCCGCCTCGGAGGATCCCCAGGAAAAAGAGTTTAGCCAAAGGCAAATACGATCATTTCAAAAAATTAGCGAGCACCTTAATGGCAAACTGAGATATACCCCTTTTAGACATATGCTCAACACTTCGGGAATCATTAACTATCCAGAAGCCCAGTTTGAGATGGTTAGAAGTGGTATTGGTCTTTATGGATATGGAAATGAAGAGAAAGTGGATCAAAACCTGAAGCCTGTTGCGAGTTTAAAGACTGTTATTTCCCAAATACATAGGATTGAGCCCAACGAAAGTGTTGGATACAACCGGGCATTTACATCCGAAGGGTTTAGAACAACAGCCACCCTACCCTTAGGCCATGCCGATGGTATTGGCAGGCACTACGGAAATGGTAATGCCCATGTGATGGTCAAGGGCAAAGAAGCACCCATCATTGGCAATGTGTGCATGGACATGATTATGGTAGACATTTCGGGAATCGATTGCAAGGAAGGAGATGAGGTGTTGGTTTTCGGCCCCAACCGTTCCGCAGAAGCATTCGCTTCCTCTGCCCAAACCATTTCCTATGAAATACTGACGGCCATTTCCCCAAGGGTTAAACGGGTGATAATCAACTCCTAGATCTTGACACTCTAAATTGGCAGAAACCCTCTTTTTTGGTTACATTGTAGCTCAATTAACCTCTTAAACTATAAAATTATGTTGAAAGAATTCAAGGATTTCGCAATGAAAGGAAACCTGGTGGACATCGCCGTAGGTTTCGTTATGGGTGCCGCATTTAACAAGGTAGTGGCCTCTTTTACGGGCGGAATTGTATCACCATTGATCGGCTTGCTGTTCAATGCAGACTTTAAGGAAGTAAAGTATATTATAAAAGAAGGTACCATGAACGACGCAGGGGAAAAAGTAGGGGAAGTGGCAATCCTTTGGGGAGAATTCGTTACCCATGTAATCGACTTTATCATCGTTGCCTTTGTGATGTTCATGATTGTAAAGGGAGTCAATAAGATGAAGAAGAAAGAAGAACCAGCTCCAGAGGCGCCAAAAGGACCAACTACAGAAGAATTGCTGGTTGAGATTCGGGATGCCTTAAAAAAATAGAGGAAACGATTTCCCAATTGGGAAGCCGCTACACCACAATTGTAATCTAAAAGCCGTCAAGTTGTGTCGCTAACAGCTTGGCGGTTGTTTTATTTGTAACATTTTGTTATTTATTGCTTAATACTTGCCCAAATACTTGCCCAAATGCTTGTTTAGAACCTATTCTGTTCTAAATTTGTTCCCTCAAAATAAGATAAAATGAAAGTAGCGGTTGTTGGAGCCACTGGAATGGTAGGCGAAGTAATGTTGAATGTATTGGCGGAGCGCAATTTCCCAATAACGGAATTGTTGTTGGTGGCCTCAGAACGTTCAGTTGGGAAGAAACTATCTTATAATGGTGAAGAACATACGGTGATAGGCCTTGCAGATGCGGTAGCAGCGCAACCAGAGATTGCCATTTTCTCCGCTGGTGGGGACACTTCATTGGAATGGGCTCCGAAATTTGCTGAAGTGGGCACCACTGTTATTGACAATTCATCGGCATGGCGAATGGATCCGGGCAAGAAATTGGTGGTTCCTGAAATCAACGCCGACCAATTGACCTCAGAGGATAAAATTATAGCAAATCCAAATTGCTCCACCATTCAGATGGTGTTGGCGTTAGATCCCTTGCACAAAAAATACCAGATGAAAAGGGTGGTAGTTTCTACTTATCAATCCGTTTCTGGAACTGGAGTGAAGGCGGTTCAACAATTGGAGAATGAAATTGCCGGGGTGGAAGGTGAAATGGCTTATCCGTATCCTATTGGTAAAAATGCATTGCCCCACTGCGATGTGTTCTTGGAAAATGGATATACCAAGGAAGAGATGAAATTGGCCCGTGAGCCACAAAAGATCCTTGATGATCGTACTTTTTCTGTTTCTGCAACCGCTGTGAGAATTCCGACGGCTGGCGGTCATTCCGAATCTGTAAATGTGGAATTTCTTAATGATTTTGACTTGACAGAAGTAAGACAGCTTCTAAGCAAAACCCCTGGGATTACTGTACAAGATAATCCGGAGACCAACACCTATCCTATGCCCATCTATGCCCATGGGAAGGACGATGTATTTGTCGGCAGAATCCGCAGGGATGAGACTCAACGAAACACCTTGAATATGTGGATTGTGGCCGATAACCTAAGAAAAGGGGCTGCTACCAATGCCGTTCAGATTGCGGAATACTTAGTGGCAAACAATTTGGTGGTCAATACTTCTGAAGCTGTGTCCTAAATTCCAGGCGTTTTAATTTACCGTTAAGGGAAATGCATATTTGCGTATTTTTATCGGCATCAATCAGATAAAAATGAAAAAATTCAGTCTATTAACTGCTGTAATCGCAATGACGGCCTGTCAAAACACACACCAGAGAGAACCCATAATCGTGACGTATCCTACCACTAAAAAAGTGGACACAGTTGACACCTATTTTGGGACAGAAGTCCAAGATTCTTATCGTTGGCTTGAAGACGATCGAAGTTCAGAAACAGAAGCTTGGGTCAAGGAACAAAATGCCGCAACTTTTGGTTATTTGGATCAGATTCCTTTTCGGGAAGATCTAAAAAACCGCTTGGAAAAGCTATGGAACTACGAAAAACTAGGTTCTCCCTTTAAGGAGGGTGATTATACGTACTTCTACAAAAACAATGGTCTCCAAAACCAATATGTGGTGTACCGAAAAAAAGAGGGAGGGGAAGAAGAGGTTTTTTTAGACCCCAATAAATTTTCTGAAGACGGAACTACCTCTTTAATGTCCTTAAATTTTACCAAAGACGGTTCCAAAGCCGCCTATTTGATCTCCGAAGGTGGAAGCGATTGGCGAAAAGGAATTGTGATTGACACTGAGAGTCGGGAGAGAGTTGAAGATACGCTAGTAGATATCAAATTCAGTGGGATTTCCTGGAAGGGGAACGAAGGATTTTTTTATTCCAGCTATGACAAACCTGATGGAAGTGAGTTATCCGCCAAAACCGACCAACATAAATTGTACTATCATAAACTGGGCACCCCCCAATCCGAGGATCCGGTTATATTTGGCGGCATTCCAGAAGAAAAACATCGCTATGTGGGAGGCAGCGTTTCAGAGGATGGCAAATATCTGTTTATTTCTGCGGCAACATCCACCTCAGGAAATAAGCTGTTTATGAAAGACCTTTCCTCGCTGGACAATCCATTGGTCACTATTTTAGACGATACGGATTCTGACACTTATGTCATTGATACCGATGGTTCCAAACTCTATATGGTGACTAACCGAAATGCTCCAAACAAAAAGATTGTTGTTGCAGATGCGGCCAATCCAGGGTCGGAACACTGGCAAGATGTAATCCCAGAAACGGAACATGTATTGACCTCTGGTACTGGAGGAGGTTACTTTTTTGCAGAGTATATGGTCGATGCCATATCCAAAGTAATGCAATACGATTATGGCGGAAACTTGGTGCGGGAGGTGAAGCTTCCCGGAGTTGGTAGCGCAAATGGTTTTGGAGGCAAAAAAGAGGATCAAGAGTTCTACTTCTCCTTTACCAACTACAACACCCCAAGCTCCTCCTATAAATACGATGTGGAAACGGGTGTTTACGAGCAGTATTGGAATCCCGATATTGATTTTAATCCAGAGGATTATGAATCCACCCAGGTCTTTTACAACTCCAAGGATGGTACCAAAGTACCCATGATCATTACCCATAAGAAAGGCTTGGAACTCAATGGCAAAAACCCCACCATCCTATATGGTTACGGTGGATTTAATATTAGCCTTACACCTTCCTTCAGCATAACTAATGCCATTTGGATGGAACAAGGTGGAATTTATGCGGTTCCCAACTTAAGAGGTGGGGGAGAATATGGTAAAAAATGGCATATCGCCGGGACCAAACAGCAAAAGCAAAATGTATTTGATGACTTTATTGCCGCTGCCGAATACCTGATTGAACATCAATATACTTCCAAGGAGTATTTGGCCATCAGGGGTGGTTCCAACGGAGGACTTTTAGTAGGAGCAACCATGACCCAACGCCCAGATTTAATGCAAGTAGCCTTACCAGCGGTAGGGGTTTTGGATATGTTACGGTATCATACATTTACAGCAGGTGCCGGATGGGCCTACGATTATGGTACTTCCGAAGAAAGCGAGGAGATGTTCAAGTATTTAAAAAACTATTCTCCGGTGCATAATGTAAAGGAGGGGACGGCTTACCCTGCCACCTTGGTCACCACAGGGGATCATGATGATCGGGTGGTACCGGCACACAGTTTTAAGTTTGCTGCGGTGCTTCAAGAGCATCAAGCTGGGGATAATCCTACCTTGATCAGGATTGAAACCAATGCCGGACATGGCGCGGGTACTCCGGTAAGCAAGACTATTGAACAATACGCTGATATTTTTGGGTTTACCCTGTTCAATATGGGCTTTGACAAGCTTCCCAATCAGGCGGTATTGAAAGAATTTAAGGATTAACCATACAGTAATCTCTTTAAAATCCGTTTCATTAGAGACGGATTTTTATTTTCAACCTTATGCTCAGCGTTCAGATTGATGCTTTTTCCTATCAAAATGAAGCCACATTGAAGGACATTTCCTTTGAAGTGGACAAGGGAGAGCATATGGCTTTAATCGGAGAAAGTGGCTCGGGGAAAAGTACTCTACTCAAAATCATATATGGGCTTTTGCATATAGAAAACGGGCATGTACTTTGGGGCAACAAGCAAGCTTTGGGCCCCAATTTTAATCTTGTCCCAGGTGAGTCCTATATGAAGTATCTGGCCCAAGATTTTGATTTAATGCCGTTCACGACCGTGGCTGAGAATATTGGCCAACATTTATCGGTATTTGATAAGGAAAACCATACGGCACGCATACAGGAACTTTTACTGCTTATTGAACTTGAGGATTTTGCCAAGACCAAAGTCAAAAACCTTAGCGGCGGACAACAACAAAGAGTGGCACTGGCAAGGGTTTTGGCCCAAGAACCGGAACTTTTATTGCTCGATGAACCTTTTGGACATATTGACAACTTTAAACGGAATTCGCTCCGAAGAAATCTTTTTCCCTATTTAAAGGAAAAGGGAATTACGGTACTTACGGCCAGCCACGACCCCAATGATGTTTTACCCTATGCAGACCGGACGATAGTGTTGGAAAACGGCAAAATTATTGCGAACCAAAAAACAAAAAAGTTATACCAAAACCCTCCAAACTATTACACGGCCTCATTATTTGGCGAGGTCAACGAAGTTCCTATCAGGATGCTAAAATCTTATGCTGCAATCGACAAATCTGTTTTGGTTTACCCCCATGAATTCCAGGTGTCCGAGACCTCGGGGCTAAAGGTTGTTGTGACCAATTCCTTTTTTAAGGGAAGTCATTACCTTAATGAATGTGAAGAAGCGCAGGGGATTGTATTGTACTTCAATTCTCAAAAGAAACTAAAACAAGGCGAAGCAGTTTTCCTTAACGTATCTTTGGAAACCATCAATAGCAGACTCCAAGTTGAACAAGGAACAGATTCAGAAAGAACTTCAGTTTAAGGCTGTGAGAAGCAGTGGTGCCGGAGGACAGCACGTGAACAAGGTCTCTTCCAAAGTTGAACTTAGTTTTGACATTCACCAATCCTTGGGGCTATCAGACCAGGGAAAGGAAAGGCTATTATTAAAATTGGATTCCAGATTGACCAAGGAAGGAATCTTGAGATTGCAATGTGACGAAGCCAGAAGCCAACATCAAAACAGGAATCTCGTCACTAAACGCTTTTACGGTTTATTGCAAAGTGCGCTTAAGGAAAGAAAAAAACGAAAAGCTACAAAGCCTTCCAAATCTTCAGTGGAAAAAAGACTGAAATCCAAAAAAATAGCCGCGAACAAAAAAGTCAATCGGAAACCTCCAGAATTGGACTAGGACAAAACTGCAATCTTAAGTCAGTTCTAGGATTTTATGGTTCTTCCCATTAAATATGAAAGTGTCCCCAGCTTCTTTGCCCAACAACAATTTTGCGATAGGTGTGCTTGGCGAAATACAAAAGATGGGATTTCCGTTTTTTGGTTTAAAAGCTCCCGCAGAAATGGCAATGAAGTAGTGTGCAGTTGAGGTCTGCACCAGATTACCCAATCCAATTTTATGGGTTGAGCTAGTTAGGTCTACTAGATTTAAGACTTGGGCCATTTTTTCAATTTCCTGTAGCTGCTGTCCCAACTTTTCCTGTTCCAGCTGTACCATGGCCCGTCCTGTTTCATGCTTGTCTCCAGCACTGCTCTTGGTTTCTGAATTCAAGGATTCCTGCAGTGAAGCACTTCTTTTTTTGAGCACTTCCTTTTTATCACGCACATAGTCTTGGCAAAACTGCAACAATGCTTCTTTGATTTCCATGGAGTTTTTAGGCAAAAGTTAATTTGAACACAGTCTCTTGATGGGGAATGGAATGTACTTTCAAACTTCCACCGTGCAGCTGCACTACCCTTCTGGAAAGACTTAGGCCAATGCCAGTACCTTCGGTCTTGGTAGTAAAAAAGGGCACAAAAATCTCATCAATAAGATCAGCAGGAATCCCAGGCCCATTGTCCACAACTTGAATAATTTTGTTGCCATCACCATCTTCGCCGGCTAGTAATCGCACCGTTCCATTCTCTATTTCCTTTACAGACTGAAGTGCATTTTTGCTCAAATTGATGAGTACTTGTGAGATTTGCTTTTCATCAATAAAAAACTCCAAATTCACTGGGTCACAGCTAACCTGAAAATCGGTTTCTTGTCCCAGTTTGGAGGACATAAGTACATGAATTTTCTCCAAGAGCTTACTTCCTTTAACAATGGCTTTATTCGGTTCGGGGACATTGAGCATACTCCTATAGGATTGTACAAAATCCATAAGACTGCTACCTTGTTCCTTAATGACTTCCAACCCTTTTAAGGTATTCTTGATCTGGGTTTGGTCCAAATCTTCCAACGCCACTTGCTTTCCCTGTTTGCTGTAATATTTGATGATGGAGTCTGAAATTGAGGCAATGGGGGTAATGGTATTCATGATCTCATGGGTAAGTACTCTGATCAACCGTACCCAAGATTCGGTTTCCTTTTCATCCAACTCTTCATGAATATCCTGTACCACAACCAATAACAGTGATTGACCATCCAGCTCCAAAGGAGTCGACTTTAGCGCCAGTTGGTTTTGTTCCCGTTCATTGGTCAGCTGGAACAAACGTCTTTCAAAAGGTTTGAAGGATCTAAAAACTTCGTACAATCCCTCATCAACCTGGGCCAATTGTTTGATGTGGTTCAAGGGGGAATAGTTCAGTAGTTTTTCCAAGGTGGGGTTGGAAAATAGGATATGTCCATTTTCATTAAAGGTCATGATTCCGATACTTGCTTGCTTTAGAATCTCCTGATAATACTGCTCCCGAATTTGTAGTTGCAAATGCACTTCTTGGATTAGCCCGTTGACCCGATTAAGGCTTTGGTTAAGTTCCTTGAATGACTTTATGGTAACCTTCTCCGGGAATCGGAGCGTGAAGTCCTCATTCCGGATAGCATCAAAAAAATAGGCGATTTTACGGTTGGTTCTATTGATGAACCGGATTAAGGCATGGACTTGGGCAATTATTAATATGGCGGTTAAACCCAAAGTAAAATACCAGCGGTTAACAATAGACCAGGCCAGAAGCAAAGCCGTTAGTGTAATCAAAATTACACTGAAAATAAGCTGCAAATAAAAATTCCGACTGGCCATTACCTATTTCTTTTTTTTCATTTTGTTGTAGAGAGTCTGTCTGGATATCCCCAGCTGGTCGGCAGCAGCGCTATAGTTTCCGTCATGTTGTTCCAAGGCTTTAAAAATCATTTGCTGCTCCATTTCATCCAAAGTGGCCGGACCAGCATCAAAAGACTGGGAGGGTTTGGAATGCAGCAAGAAATCCGTTGGCTTTAACACGTTTCCTTCGGAAAGAATTACTGCCCGTTCCATGGTGTGTTGAAGTTCCCTTACATTGCCGGGCCATGGATATTCTATTAGCTTTTCCTGAGCCAAATTGTTGATTCGCAATCCTTGTTTATCATATTTGCTGGCGAACTTTTTCAGGAAAAAATCGGCCAAAATCAAAATATCCCCTTCCCGTTCCCGGAGCGGTGGAACTTCTATATTGATCGTATTGATTCTATAGAGCAAATCCTCTCTAAAGAGTCCATCTGCAACCATCTGCGGTAAGTTACAATTAGTGGCGCTGATCAAACGAATGTCTACGGCAATGGATTTATTGGAGCCTACCCGAACCACAGATTTATTTTGAATGGCGGACAATAATTTGGCTTGCATTTGCAAGGATAGGTTGCCCATTTCATCCAAAAACAGAGTGCCTTGATGGGCGGCTTCAAACTTACCGGCACGGTCATCCTTGGCATCGGTAAATGCGCCCTTCATGTGTCCAAAAAGCTCACTTTCAAATAGATTTTCGGCAATAGAGCCCATGTCAACCCCGATGAAAAGCTCATCTTTTCTCACGGATAGGCGATGCAATTCCCGGGCAATGAGTTCTTTCCCCGTTCCATTTTCACCGGTTATTAAAACATTGACATCGGTCTTGGCTACTTTCCGAACCAAGTTCAAAACGGAAGTCAACGCTTGGGAATTTCCTATAATGAAATTCTTATCCTCGTTAATGACCTGCTTTAGTTCATTTTCCTTTTTCTTGAGCTGATGAATTTCTTGTTTAGACTTTCTCAGTTCAAAAGCGGATTTAACCGTAGTCAACAAACGCTCATTGTTCCAAGGTTTCAATACAAAATCTGACGCGCCTTGCTTTAAAGCCTTAACGGCTAGATCCACCGCTCCGTAGGCAGTCATCATGATTACAGAGGTGTGCGGGGATTTTTTCTTGATTTCATTCAACCAATACAATCCTTCATTGCCCGTGTTGACCCCTGCCGAAAAATTCATGTCCAAGAGCACAATGTCTATTTGATCCATGTGGGAAAAGGAGGAAATTTGGTTGGGGTTAAAAAGTGTTTCCACACTTTTGTACTCAAATTGCAATAGAATTTCGAGGGCGCTCAACACGCTCTTGTTGTCGTCTATTACTAAGATTTTGGCATCCGTCATGGAATATCTATTTCAACTTTGGATCTAAATCTACAAATTGACCCAGATAGTTTTGGAAAAGTGTAAAATAATTTGACATTTTTTGTATAAATATTTTACACTTTAGCGTGGTGATAGTTTAAGAACATCCTCTTATATGCTGAAATTCAACATGTTGAGTATTTGGCATAGGAATAGCAACAAGTTTGGCACAGTATATAAAAAATGACCTTAAAACCTTATATTTTCTTCTTTGCCTTGATGATTTCAACGGCTGCCCTAAGTCAAAAAACATGGACGTTGGATGATTGTGTGGCATATGCCATTGCGCATAACCTTCAAGTGAAGAACACCTCCTATACAGAGGATTCCAATCAGGAAAGTTATCGGCAATCGGTTCGGAATCTTTTGCCCAGTGTTACGGGTTACTCGGATTATAGAATACAGTTTGGTAGATCCGAAGACCCGAACACCAACGATTTTGTCAACACCGAGTTTTTCAGAAACAATTATTCGCTTGGAGCCAATTTAGATGTATTCAGAGGGTTTCAAAAAATCAACGCGATCAAAGCTTCCAAGTTTATCTATAAGGCGGCCCAAGAAGATGTGACCCAGGAAAAGTTCTTATTGGCCTTTAGGGTGATGAGCGCCTTTTATGACATTAAATTTTTTGAAGGGGTTGTTGCCAATTCTTTGGAGCAACAGGAAATTTCCCAATCCAACTACGATTTGGTTCAAAAACAAGTGGAGTTGGGCATGATGGCCGGAGCCGACCTCTACGAAGCAGAATCTAATTTGCTCGGGGATAAATTACTCGTGACCCAAAACCAAAACCTTTTGGCCAATGCCAAACTGGTGCTTTTTCAAGAGATGAACTATACGGAAAACGAGGAAATTACATTGCAAACCGCCATTGAATCGGTTGGTGATGCCAACCCAGAAAACGTGTCGTTGGATTCGCTCTACCAAACAGCCAGAGGTTTTGTTCCCTTGGTGAAATCCCAAGAGTTCAGACTTAAAGCAGCTAAAAAACAGTTGCAGTCCACAAGAGGAAACCTGTACCCGTCCCTTGCTTTCATTGCGGGTATTGGGACCAGTTATTTCGAGACCAATGTGGACGCGGATGGCAACCTTATACCCTTTAGCACACAGATCAAGGACAACACCTCCAAGTTTATAGGAGCGGAGGTCAGCATACCCATAAGCTTGGGTTGGTCCAATCGCTCTCAGGTTAAGCAACAGAAGATTGCCTATTTGCAGGCCAAGAACAACTTGGAAATTCAGGAACAAGAGCTGTTTCAGTTGTTACAGCAATTGGTTCAGACGCAACGGGCGTTGGTGGCTGAATATGAGCAGAGCAATAAAAGAGTGCAGGCGCAGGAGCTTGCATTTACCATTGCTCAAAAAAGATATGAGAAAGGGCTAATCAATGCCCTGGATCTTTTCCAGGCCAAGAATTTGTATGGGGTTGCACAAAATGAAAATTTACAGGTAGGTTTACGATTGAAAATAAACAAGAGCACGATAGATTTCTACAATGGACTACCAATTTTTAATATCAACTAAAAAATAAAATGGATATACAACTCGAAAAAAAGAAAGGACTGCGTCCAAAACACTATGGCTACATTGCCCTAGGGCTATTGCTTTTGTTTGTGGGATGGAGGTTGCTTTTCTCCACTTCGGTATCAACCTATAGAACCCAAAAGGAACGACTTTCCATTGCGCAGGTCAGTGAAGGTAAGTTTGACGACTTCATTACCATTAATGGCAATGTGGCGCCCATAGCTACCATTTATATGGATGCCTACGAAGGAGGGAGGGTTGCCGAAAAACTGATTGAGGAAGGCACCATGGTAAAGAAAGGGGACATTATCCTCAAGTTGGAGAATATTGGCCTTTATGAACAGATACTAGCCAGTGAAAGTAATTTGGCCCTGAAGCAGAACGACCTTCGTTCCACCAAACTCACCTTTGATTCAAGACAAGTTGAGGGGCGTCGAAATTTGGCCACAGCGGAGTACGACCTTCAACGGTTGAAGCGAAATTATGAGCAGAATGAAGCGCTCTTTAAAGATGAATTGATTTCCAAAGAGACGTACTTGTTGTCCAAAGAGAATTATGAGCTTTCCAAAAGACAATTTGATATTGTAAAGTTACAGACCGAGCAAGATGACGAGCTGCGTAAAACCTCTTTGACCAGTTTGGATGTGGACCTACAGCGTATGCGACAAACCTTGTCCATGGTCTATGAACGCTTGGATCACCTAAATGTACGCGCTCCCGCGGATGGTCAGTTGGGTTTTCTGGATGCCGAAATAGGACAGAACATCTCTCAAGGACAACGTATAGGACAAGTTAACGTGCTTACGGATTTCAAAATCGAAGCTGAAATTGACGAGCATTATATTGATCGTGTAAAGCGGGAGTTGTCCGCCACCTTGGAACGCAATGGAAACGAATATGGGCTTAGAGTTCGCAAAGTTTATCCAGAGGTTAGAAATGGAAGGTTCCAAGTAGACTTGGTCTTCACTGGAGAAAAGCCAGAAACTATAAGAACGGGGCAAAGCTATAATATCCGATTGCAATTGGGAGCATCCAATGAGGCCTTGCTTTTACCCAAAGGAGGATTTTTCCAGAGTACCGGAGGACAGTGGGTGTTCGTGGTCAATGAAAATGAAAACGAAGCTTTAAAACGTAACATCAGAATAGGAAAACAAAACTCGAGATACTTTGAAGTGCTGGAAGGACTCCAACCAGGGGAACGGGTCATCACCTCCAACTATGACAGTTTTGGGACCGCAGAAAGAATTGTATTAAAATAAAATTGAAGTGTCACATCAAGCTAAAACCAGATGTCTTTACATACAGAAGTCAAATTAGATAACAATCAAAAAATGATACAAATACAACAACTTAAAAAGAGCTTTAGAACCGAAGAAGTGGAGACCCTGGCCCTAAATGGGGTAGACCTCAACGTTGCAGAAGGGGAATTCGTTGCCATTATGGGCCCTTCCGGATGCGGAAAATCAACTTTGCTCAACATCATTGGCATGTTGGACAACCCAACCGAAGGGAGCTATGAATTTGCCGGACATCAGGTAGGCGGACTTAGGGAGAGCCAGCGCACCCAATTGCGTAAAGGGAACCTTGGTTTTGTTTTTCAAAGCTTTAACCTGATTGACGAGCTTACCGTCTATGAAAATGTGGAACTACCACTCATCTATCTAAAGATGAACAAAAGCGAACGCAGGGAGAAGGTGAAAAAGGTTCTGGAGCGAATGAAAATTGCGCACCGTGAAAAACACTTTCCACAGCAACTCTCCGGTGGGCAGCAACAAAGAGTCGCTATTGCCCGTGCCGTTGTGACCAATCCAAAGTTGATCTTGGCGGATGAGCCCACGGGTAATTTGGACTCTAAAAACGGTATTGAGGTCATGAACCTGCTAACCGAATTGAACCAAGAAGGAACTACCATCGTCATGGTAACCCACTCTGACCGGGATTCGCATTACGCCCATAGGATCATCAACCTCTTCGATGGGCAAATTGTTACCCAAAGTCAAAATAAACCCATGGGGGCAATGGCTTAGAAACGAACCGAGTTTATTCATCAATCTATGCTGAACTTGATTCAGTATCAAAAATCAGCCTGTGTTAAACCACAGGAACAATCAAAAAACGAGAACCATGTTTAAGAACCATTTCCGAATTGCCTGGAGAAATTTAATCAAGAGAAAGGTATTTACCGCAATCAACATTCTTGGACTTGCGGTAGGATTTGGTAGTAGTATCCTGATCTACCTGTTCTTAAACTATCATCTTTCATTTGACAATTTTCATGCAAATTCGGATCGGATCTACAGGATGGTCACCGAGGAACACAGGGATGACATTGAATATGACCCCAGTGTTCCTCCCGCTTTTGCCAAGACTTTTTTGAATGAATACGATTATGCAGAAAAGGTGGCGAAAATTGTCAACTATGACGGGCTGGTGGTCGACACGGATATCAATGGGGTAGAAAGCAAATTCAAGGAAGACATTGTTTTTGCGGAGGAAGATTTTTTCAAAATCTTTAATTACCCTCTTGTAGACGGAAGCAACAATATCTCCCTTGCGGCGCCCAATACAGCCGTGTTAACGGAAACTGCAGCAAACAGGCTATTTGGGAAAACCGATATTGTTGGCGAAACCTTTGTGCTGGAAAATGACAGAACAATTCAGATCACCGGGGTTTTAAAAGACCTTCCAAAAACTACATTCCTAAAAAGTGAGCTGTTTGTTTCCTTTGACAATGTCAAGGATTTCTTTGAGTTTGCTGGGTCGGAAAGCTGGGGTGGGATCACTACCAATCTTCAGTGCTACTCCCTGCTTAGGCCAAATCAGGATATCGGCACCATTGAAACCGCACTTTTGGAACTCCCAAAAAAGCATCGGGCAAAAAGTAAAAACAAACATATATATAGGTTACAGCCTTTAGCCAACGCTCATTTAGATCCAGTCTATGGAGGTTTGGATCCAACCCTTCTTTGGGTATTTGGGGTTATCGGGCTTTTCTTGATCATCATTGCCTCAATCAACTTCATCAACATATCAACGGCCCAGGCTTTTTATCGATCCAAGGAAATAGGCGTGCGCAAGGTCTTGGGAAGCTTTAAACAGCATCTATTTTGGCAGTTTCTTTCAGAGACTTTTGTAATTGGGTTGTTTGCACTTCTTATTGGTGTAGGATTGGCCATTCTGTTTCTACCATCGTTTAATGCGTTATTTCAAATTGAATTATCCGCGTATAATCTATTGAGCGCACAGTTTATTTTCTTTTTGACCCTGGTATTGTTGATTGTTTCCTTCCTTTCCGGGAGTTATCCTGGGATTCTTATGTCACGCATTGTTCCTGTACTTGCCCTTAAAGGAAAACTGGATCACAATGATACAGGGGGGGCAACAACCCGAAAAATATTGGTGGTGGCCCAGTTTGCTATTTCCATCACCTTGATTGCGGCCACTTTGATTATCTCCAGACAAATTGACTATGCCGTAAATACCGATTTAGGTTTTGACAAAGACTTTGTTGTTATGGTGGATATACCCAGTGAATTAGATCCGGTTCAACTTAGGGGATTGAAAGAACGTCTAGGTCAAATTACGGGAGTTGAAAATGTTTCGGCTTGCTTAAGTAGTCCCGGGGGGTCCAATAGCAATTGGGGAACCAGTATTAAATATCACAATAAGGCAGAGCCAGAGGAATTTAGCATTGAGATTAAGGCGGGCGACACCAATTACCTAAACACATTTGATATTCCGTTGATTGCGGGTCGTAATTTTTTTGAAAATGATTCCCTTGCAGAAGTTTTGGTCAATCAACGGTTAGGAGAAAAACTAGGCTTGAATTCTCCAGAGGAGATGTTGGGCAAAAAATTTGAAGCCAGTGGAGGTAGTGTCAAAGCTACCATTGTTGGCGTGGTCAAGGATTTTCATGACACCGATTTTACCCATGCTATCAATCCAGTTTTTATTGGTGCCAAAAACTCCTGGTTTTCGGAATTGGCCATCAAGATAAACAACACCAATACCGCGCTTACCTTGGAGCAAATAGGAGAAGAATGGTCCAACGCTTTTTCGGAATATATCTACGAGTATCGCTTTTTGGATGAGAGAGTGGCAGAACAATACGAAACGGAACAACGCTACCTATCATTGTCCAAAGTCTTTTCGGCATTGGCCATATTAATAGGTTGTTTGGGTCTATATGGTCTCATCTTATTTTATGTGGGGCAGCGCACTAAGGAAATTGGGATTCGCAAAGTCTTGGGGAGCAATGTTGCCAACATACTGGCACTTTTTTCCATGGACTTTTTCAAACTTATCCTGATTGCAGGCTTGTTTGCAACTCCTATAGCTTGGTATTTAATGGAACAGTGGCTACAAGGGTACACTTATAGGACGGAGATTCATTGGTGGGTTTTTGCCCTTGCCATTTTCTCCATTATGGTGATTACCCTGATTACCATAAGCTACCAAACTTTGAAGGCGGCCATAGCCAACCCGATTAAAAGTTTAAGAACTGAATAAACAACTTGCCCTGAGCGAATGCGAAGGGTCAAACAGAAAAACGAACAGACATGTTTAATAATCATATAAAAATCGCTTGGAGAAGTTTAAAAAAGCAGCCCTTTTTTACATTTCTGAATTTATTTGGATTGGCCATTGGGATTGCGGGAGGACTCCTTATTTCACTGTATATCCATGACGAACTGAGTTACGATACCATGTTTGCTGATGCAGATAGAATCCACAGGGTACATGCCGATATCAAGTTTGGAGGGGAGGACCGAAAATTTGCCGTTACACCGGCTCCCATGGCAGAATCCATGGAAAACGACTTCTCTGAAGTGGAATTGGCCACGCGTTTCAGAACCCGAGGTAGTGTTTTGATCAAGCGCACAGGAACCAACATCAATGTGAAGGAATTGCAATCCACATTTGTGGATTCAACCTTCTTTAAAATGTTCGGGATAAAATTATTGGTAGGTGACGTAAAGACGGCACTGATGTCTCCCAACACCTTGGTGCTAACCAAAACCGCCGCTGAAAAACACTTTGGGGTTCAAGAAGCGTTAGGGAAGACCTTGGAACTGAATAATACGCAGACTTTTACGGTAACCGGGGTCATAGATGACCTCCCCAAGAATTCCTTTTTAAGAGATCACTCCGTTTTTATGGCCATGGCCGGGTACGAGGATTCCAGAATAGTGAATTGGGGAAGTAATAACTATCAAACGTATATCAAACTTATCCCATCCGCAAACGTGATGGACATTAGAGAACCTCTTGAAGCGTTTTTGGGCAAGTATGTGATTCCCGGGGTTCAGCAGTTTATGCCCGGTATTACGGAAGAACAGTTTAAGGCAGCGGGCAATCATCTGATTTTTTCAACAATGCCTTTAACGGATATCCATTTACATTCGGATAGAGTTGCCGAAATCAGTCCAAACAACAATATCCAAAGCATTTACATATTAAGTTTTATTGCTGCTTTTTTGATTGTGCTTGCCTGCGTCAATTTTATGAATTTGTCCACGGCACATTCCTTGAAAAGAGCTAAGGAAGTAGGGGTTAGGAAAACATTGGGTTCCAACAAGAGGGATTTGATTCGTCAGTTTCTGGTAGAGTCAGGTTTGGTTTCCTTTGGCGCTCTATTATTGGCCATAGTGGTGGCTATTATTGCCCTTCCCTTCTTCAATGATTTATCGGACAAGGACATTTCCATGCCTTATGGCAATCCGGTTTTCTGGATTATTCTATTGGTATCCGTGGTGTTTTTGGGCTTGTTCTCCGGGAGTTATCCTGCTTTTTTTATGTCCAAGTTCATTCCGGTCAAAGTATTGAAAGGTTCCAATAGTAACAGTTTGGGTGGAAGCAAGGTGAGAAATGGCTTGGTCATTTTTCAATTTGCCATTTCTGTCTTTTTGATTATTGGCACTTTGGTGGTTTATCAACAATTGAAATACATCCAAAATAAGGATTTAGGGTTTTCCAAAGATCAGGTTTTGATTGTGAACGACGTTTATACAGTTGGTAATAAAGCCCAATCTTTTAAGGACGAGGTCAAAAAGTTGAGCTATGTTAAGGACGCCACCCTGTCCAGTTTTTTCCCAACGCCATCCGCCAGAGGGGATACAACCTTTGCCCCTGAAGATGGTGCAACGGATCAAGAGCGGGCCCTGAGCATGCAGCGATGGAGTGTTGATCGCGATTACATCCCTACCATGGGCTTTGAAATCGTCGCGGGACGTAATTTTGATGAACGCTTTGGGAATGACTCTATTAGTATTATCATTAATGAATCTGCTGTAGCCACTATAGGATTACCTCCGGAAGAAGTAATTGGAACCCGGTATACTCCCGATTTGGGCCAGCCAGACCCGCGCTTCTTCACCGTAATAGGTGTGGTCAAGGATTTTCATTTTTCCCCATTTAGGGAAGATATTGAAGGCTTAAGTCTCCATTTGGCAAACGACACGGGTGCCCTGGCCATTAAATTGCATACTGCAGATTTTCAGAATGCCATTGCAGGGGTGCAGGACGTCTGGAGCCGAGTTGCGCCAGGCCAACCCTTTGATTATTATTTTATGGAGGACTCGTTCAACGATACCTATAAGGCGGAACAGCGGTTGGGCAGAATCTTCTTCATCTTTACCGCCCTTTCCATTTTAATTGCTTGTCTTGGCTTGTTCGGATTGGCGGCCTTCAATGCAGAAAAACGTACCAAAGAGATTGGGGTACGCAAAGTTCTAGGTGCCAGCGTAGGACAAATTACCTACAAGCTTTCTGCCGATTTCTTGAAATTGGTAGCGGTAGCCATTGTGATTTCATTGCCCGTGGGATGGTATGCCATGAACCAATGGTTGGAGGACTTCTCCTATCGAATAGAGGTAAAATGGTGGGTCTTGGTGCTTGCCGCAGTCCTGGCGGTTGTTATCTCCTTGCTCACGGTGAGCTATCAAAGTATAAAAGCAGCTATTGTTAATCCCGTAAAAAGTTTACGTACAGAATGAAATAGGCAAATCATCAATCAAAAATCGATCAGTCATGTTAAAAAATCATATCAAAATTGCCTGGAGAAGTCTTAAAAAGCAACCCTTTTTTACATTTTTAAACACCTTTGGCCTTGCCATTGGGATGGCAGGAAGCTTGCTTATTGCGTTGTACATATATGATGAACTGAGCTATGATACCATGTTTACCGATGCCGATCGAATCTATCGTATAAACTCCGATGTTAAATTTGGTGGTTTGGCCGAAGAACTGGGAGAGGTATCAGAACCCATGGCCGCTGCCTTAAAACGGGATTGTCCGCAAATAGAGGAGGTTACACGTATCGTAAATAGTGGGAATCTCTTGCTCAGAAAAAGTGATGTTACCACAAACATTAAGGAGCTAAATATGGCCTATGCCGACTCCACTCTTTTTAAATTTTTTGACCTGACTATGTTGGTTGGTAACCCCAACAATGCACTCAGCAATCCCAATACTTTGGTGATGACGAGGACCGCCGCTGAAAAACATTTTGGCATTAATAATACCATGGGTCAAAAAATGGTCATCAACAATTCGCAGACCTTTACGGTGACCGGGGTAATTGAGGATTTTCCAAAAAACTCTTTTCTACGAAATCATACAGTTTTTCTGAATATGTCCAGTTACCCGTTTCTGCAACCGGGTCATTGGGGGAATCATAACTTTTACACTTTTCTTAAACTGGTTCCATCTGCTCAAATATCCGATATTGAAGGGCCTTTGAAGTCGGTGGTTGGAAAATACCTGATTCCTTGGATTCAGGTTTTCTATCCTGGAATGACGGAAGCATCATTCGCAGCCTCGGGAAATTACCTCAACTATAGCGCCATGCCATTAAAGGACATTCATCTGTATTCGAATAAAAAATCGGAACTGAGTCCAAATGGATCCATGCAAAATATTTACATCCTTTCGTTTATTGCCTTGTTTCTTATCGTCTTGGCCTGCGTCAATTTTATGAACCTATCAACCTCCCATTCGCTCAAAAGAGCCAAAGAAGTAGGGGTAAGGAAGACATTGGGCTCCCAAAAATCGGACTTGGTAAGACAGTTTTTAATGGAGTCGGGGCTGGTTTCTTTTATATCCCTTTTATTGGCCATTGGGATTGCAATGTTAGCAATGCCCTATTTTAATGAGCTGGCCGGGAAAGATATGTCCATCCCATTTTCCAACCCATTCTTTTGGTTGATTTTGATTGGCGCAGCTGCGATTTTGGGCTTTCTCTCTGGAACATATCCTGCCTTTTTTATGTCGAGATTCATCCCTGTCAAGGTGTTGAAATCCGGAGGACAAAATAGCATTGGTGGAGGTAAGGTGCGGAATGCACTTGTTGTTTTCCAGTTTGCCATTTCTGTCTTCTTAATTGTCGGCACCTTAACCATTTTCCAACAACTGCGCTTTATTCAGAACAAGGAACTGGGATTTGAGAAAAGTCAGGTTTTGGTGATCAATGATGTGCGAAATGCGGGCAATCAGGTGCAATCCTTTAAAGAGGAGGTTACCCAACTTGCACAGGTAACCAATGCCACATTAAGCGGGTATTTACCAACTCCGTCCGTTCGGAGCAGCAGCACCTATTTTAAGGAAGGCGCGAGAGACCAGGAAAATGCCATAAACATGGAGAATTGGAGAGTGGACCATGATTATGTCTCAACCTTAGATCTTGAAATTGTTGCTGGCAGGGATTTTGACCCCAGAATTGCCACAGATTCTTCTGCAAGCATTGTGAATGAATCCGCATTAAAAGTGCTCGGGATAGTACCCGATGAGGCCATCGGAACAAGAATTTCAACAGACTTAGGTTCAGAGAACCCATCCTTTACAACAATTGTCGGGGTAGTAAAGGATTTTCATTTTGAATCCCTAAGACAACCCATTGAGGCCTTGTCCTTAACCATTGGGACTTTTTCAAATGCCTTGGTTGTAAAATTGAACACAGAAAATCTGTCCCAAAGCATCTCTAGCATTGAACAGCTATGGAACCAAGTGGCCCCGGGCCAACCTTTCGACTACTACTTTTTGGACGATTCTTTTAATAACACCTATCAAGCTGAACAAAGACTGGGACGAATTTTCATGATTTTCACGGTTCTTTCCATTTTGATCGCCTGTCTTGGCCTTTTGGGTTTGGCCGCGTTCAACGCGCAAAAAAGGACCAAGGAAATTGGAGTGCGCAAGGTTCTAGGTGCTACTGTAAGTCAGATTACGTATCGATTGACGGTGGACTTTCTGAGGCTTGTTGGAATAGGAATCCTTATTGCGTTACCGGTAGGTTGGTTTTCCATGGACCAGTGGTTGCAAGATTTCTCATATCGAATTTCAATGAGCTGGGAGGTATTTGTTCTGGCCGCCATGCTAGCTGTAGGAACTGCTGTTCTCACGGTGAGCTATCAGAGTATAAAAGCGGCTATTGTCAATCCTGTAAAAAGCCTGAGAACTGAATAATCAAAACGTGCCCGGAGGCCGAAGTGTCGAAGGGAAAAAAAACGGACAATCATGTTTAGGAACTATTTAAAAACTGCTTGGAGAAATCTTTTAAAAAACAAGGTTTATTTCTTGATCAACACAGTTGGATTATCCATCGCCATAGCTGTTTCCGTGCTCATGTTGCTTTGGGTTTTTGACGAATACAGCATGAACAAATATCACGAGAAAGATGATCAACTTTATCTTGTGAAGCGAACCATTCCTTTGGAAGATGGCATCTTGGATGTGTATGCCGGCATTTCCTATCCATTGCTAAACGCTGCCAAAGAAAAGTTTCCGGAGGTAGAAGACTATATTACATTGGGCGCCACCTTTGAAGACAACCTTAGAATAGGGGATACCGATTTTAGGGCTCCTGGAGCATTTACCAATGCAGCATTTTTTAAACATTTTACAGTTCCAATCCTTTTAGGTAATGTGAATGACCTGGATGATAAGCCAGAATCCATAGCCATTTCCGAAAGTTTGGCCAAGCGATTTTGGGGCGAGGAATGGGCGACCAAAGCGCTGGGAAGTCCGGTGCATATTTATGACAATGGCGATTATGCTGTGGCCATGGTCTACGCGGATTTTCCAAGCCAATCTTCCATCCAAAACGATTTCTATTACGGTTTCAACCGCCACCTTAGCCAGAACGATTGGTTATTGGAGTGGGGCAACAACGGAATGCAGGGTGCATTCTTGTTGCGTGAAGGTTTAGACATTGCACAGGTTGTACCCAAAGTGGAGGCGCTGTTCAGGGAAAATATTTCTGGGGAGTTCAAAGAAGGGATTTTGCTTCAAAAGTTTTCAGACAACTACCTACACAACCAATTTGATGAGCGTGCGCAAGTCTCAGGGGGTCGTATTGAATATGTTCGAATTTTTACTTGGGCCGCTATTTTTCTTTTGGTCATTTCCTGTATCAATTTTATAAATCTTTCTACAGCCTATGCCACTAAGAGAGCCAGCGAAATAGGGGTCAGAAAAGCCATTGGCGCTAAAAAGAACATGCTGATAGGACAGTTTTTTACGGAAACCTCCTTGATAACTGCAACATCTTTTTTGGCGGGCATAGTGATTACCTTGCTGCTGCTACCCTTTGTAAATGTACTGACCAATAAGAATCTTGGCTTTGACATTTCCGAGCCGCAGCTTTGGCTCACGCTACTGGGTGTTTTTCTGTTGACGACATTTTTGTCTGCGGTGTACCCTTCGTTTATTATTTCCTCCTTTAAACCGGTGGCGGCCTTAAAGGGATTGGGAAAAGAGCAAAAAAGCACCACTTCATTCCGAAAGGGATTGGTGGTGCTGCAGTTCTCCCTGGCCCTGTTGCTCATTATTTCGGCCCTGGTCATCCAAAAGCAGGTGGATTTTGTCAATCAGAAGGATTTGGGAATTGCCAAGAACCATATCATTTCCATTCACCAAGATGAGGTGCTGACCCAAAAATATGAGGCCTTAAAAAATGAGCTTATGGCTTCGGAAGGCATAGCCGATGTAACCTTAGTAGGGCCATCCCCATTATCAACTCCAGCTTCTAGCAGTGGGGTAAGTTGGCCGGGCAAAACGCAGGAACAGGAGAATATTGAATTTGCTTTGCTATGGACGGCCCACAATTTTCCAGAGGCATTTGAAATTCCCGTAAAGCATGGAACCTATTATCGCGAAGGAACCCAAGACACACTTAATTTGGTTGTCAACTACACCGCAGCCCAACTAATGGACCTAGGTGACAATCCCATTGGAAAAACGGTGCAGCTATGGGGAAGCCAAAGGCACATTATAGGAGTAGTGGAAGATTTTCATAACCGGTCGCTGTTTGAACCCATTCAGCCTACCGTATTTCTTTTGGACCCCAACGATGCCGGGGAGATGATGATAAAATTGGATGGAAACCAAACCAAAACGGCCTTAGCTTCGGTGCATGCAGTTTTTGACAAAGTACTCCCAGATAATCCGTTGCATTACGATTTTCTGGATGAGGAATATGCCGCCAATTACAATGCAGAAATCTTGACAGGAACCTTGGCGCGATATTTTGCGTTGATCTCTGTCCTACTATCTTGTTTAGGGTTGTTTGGCTTAGCTGCCTTCACCGCCAAGGAGCGCACCAAGGAAATTGGGATTCGGAAAGTGCTTGGGGCCAGTGTGCAAAATATAACGGTACTGGTATCCAAAGACTTTTTTAAGCTTATTGCCATTGCCATTCTAATTGCCTCACCACTGGCGTATTATTTTATGAGCAACTGGTTAAATGGTTTTGCCTATAGCATAAACATTCCAATGTTTGCCTTTGTTCTTGCTGGAGGACTGACTTTGTTTGTGGCATTGCTTACTATAGGTTTTCAATCAATCAAATCTGCAACCGCAAATCCCGTGAAAAGCCTAAGAACCGAATAATCAAATATAACCTGAAGGCCGAGGTGTCAAAGGGTTGAAAAACGAACATCATGTTTAGGAACTATCTTAAAATTGCTTTCAGGAACCTTGCCAAAAGGAAAGTATTTACTTCTATAAATATCTTAGGACTGGCTATCGGGATTACTTGTGCTGCACTCATATTACTTTGGATTGAAGACGAAATAAATTTTGACAAAGTTTTTCCAAAGCAAGATCAGATCTATTATGTTCCTACTAATCAAACTTTCGATGGAGAGGTATATACTTTTTACTCCACACCAGGACCGTTGGCTCAGGATTTAAAAGATGAAATTCCTGAAATTACCAAGTCAGCAACTACATCGAGGGGAGAGATTTTATTGAAAGAAGGAGATCAGGGAATCAATAGAGCGGGGAGATTTGTAGGTTCCGACTTTCTAGATATTTTCAGTCTACATTTTTTGGCAGGCAACGTACAAGGTTTCCTTAATAGACCAGATGCCATCATTTTGTCCCAAAAAACGGCCCAAGCCCTTTTCGGTGAAAATACCAATGCTTTGAACCGAGTATTACAGGTCAATGGCAAACATAGTTTTACGGTAACAGGGGTTATAGAAGATTTACCCCAGAATGTAACTTTTGGATTTGAATGGCTGTTACCGATAGAGAGCTATGGGTTTGGAGAAGAGGATTTATCTTGGGCAAGGGTATACGGTAACAATTTTGCGGACACCTTTGTTGAGCTTTCACCCAATGCCAACTTCACAGAAGTGGACAAAAAGGTTCGTGCAATGATTCCTTCAAAAATGAAGGACAGTGAAAATACTTCAAAGACCTATGCTTTTTTACATTCAATCAAGGACTGGCATTTACACTCCAATTTTTCGGATGGGAAGAAAGTAGGTGGGCAAATTACGTTTGTACGGCTGATGCTCCTTATCGCCTTTATCATACTATTGATAGCATGTATTAATTTCATGAATCTTTCAACTGCCCAAAGTGAAAAAAGGGGTAAAGAAGTTGGGGTTCGAAAAGTATTGGGCTCCGACAAGAGAAAACTGATAGCTCAATTTATAGTGGAAGCCATCATGATAGCGAGCTTAGCATCAGTAGTGAGTGTTTTCACATTGGTGATAGTACTACCCTTTTTCAATACTCTAGTTGAAAAGCAGCTTGAGCTAAAGCTTTTTTCCCCAGGGCATCTATTTTCCCTTGCGGGTATCACATTGATGTGTGGGCTTTTGGCAGGATGGTACCCATCCCTGTACTTATCATCTTTTAGACCTGTACAAATACTAAAGGGGCTGCAAAGAAAGAAAGGGGGTACAGCCATCATAAGAAAAGGGCTTGTAATCATGCAGTTTACAGCATCAATAATATTTATCATAAGTACTATTATAGTGTACAAACAAGTACAGCATGCCAAAGAAAGGGACTTAGGGTATGATAAGGAGAACTTGATTAATATTCCGGTAACCGGCGATATAATCAAAAATTTTGCACCCATAGAACAAGATATGATTTCATCGGGCACGGTTGAAAATGTTTCCTTGATCAATTCCGGAGTGCTTTCAAGTGGCGACAATGGCTCTGGACTTACTTGGCAAGGGGGAATGGATACTAAAGATATACTGGTTCGTTTTAGGTACATCAGCCCCAGCTTTTTTGAAACGGTGGGAATTGAATTGCTAGAAGGGCATGGCTTCAAAGAAAATATGGCTGCCGATAGTACAAACACTATAATTACCCAATCTTTTGCCCGATTGATGGGGGAAGAGAGCGCTATTGGGAAAACAATTCAAGGGTATGAAACCACATACAATGTGGTGGGGGTCGTAAACGATTTTAGATATGGAAATTTATACAGTAATGGCAGCACAGGTCCTGTAATGTTCTTTAATAAACCAGAATGGGCAAGACAGATGTATATAAAAACCAAGTCTGGTATTGCCATGACCGAAACACTCCAAAGTATAGAGGAAGTATTGAAAAAATACAACCCTGTATTTCCCTTTGAATATCGGTTTGAAAATGATTTGTTTAATGCTCGATTTAAAAATGAAGAATTGATAGGAAGTTTATCAAAAATTTTCTCCGTACTCGCAATATGTATTGCTTGTTTGGGGCTTTTTGGATTGGCTGCATTTACTGCAGAACAACGAAAAAAAGAAATTGGGGTGCGCAAAGTTTTGGGCGCAAATGTTTTGGGAATCGTGCAATTGCTTTCAAAAGACTTTATGAAGCTTGTGTTGGTGGCCTTGGTCATTGCCTTTCCATTAGCATATTATATCATGTCCAATTGGCTTCGAGATTTTGCCTATCGTATTGATATTAGCTGGATTGTGTTTGTAATGGCTGGAACAATATCAGTGTTTATTGCATTGCTTACAGTCAGTTTCCAAGCTATAAAATCTGCAACCGCAAATCCCGTGAAAAGCCTAAGAACCGAATAATCAAATATAACCTGAAGGCCGAGGTGTCAAAGGGTTGAAAACGAACATTATGTTAAAGAACTATTTAAAAACAGCCTGGAGAAACCTTATAAAGAACAAGGCCTATACCATTATCAATATTGGAGGATTGGCTTTGGGGATGGCAGTTACGCTGATTATCGGCCTTTGGATGGAAGATGAACTTACGTACAACAGCTACTTTTCAAACAGGGAGGAAATCGCACAAATCTACCAATCAGAAAATTTTAATGGTACCATTGGTACGGGTCCCGCTATTCCCCGTCCCTTGGAAAAGGCTCTACGGGAAGAGTACGGAGATAATTTTAAGCACATTGTGATGTCTTCCTGGAGTACTTCCCAGTATTTGGAATACATGGAAACCAGTATTTCCAGAGATGGAAATTTCATGCAAAGTGAGGCACCTGATATGCTAGATCTAAATATTCTCAAGGGCGAAAAAGACGGATTGCGGGATATAAATTCAATTATGCTTAACCAATCCACAGCTCACGCTTTATTTGGGAATGAGGATCCCATAGGTAAGATCATCACCGTTAATAGCGAGTCCCCTATGACCGTAACCGCTGTTTATGAAGATATTCCCGTAAACAATTCGTTCAAACACCTAAGCTATATTGTTCCCTGGGACAAGTATGTGGCCTCCATGGAATGGGTTAAGAATTCCGAGGATAACTGGGGAAACAATTCTTTTCAAATGTTTGTGCAGATAGCGGAAAATACGACTATGTCGTCCATTAGTGCCGCCATCAAGGATGTAAAGAAAGAAAGCGGTGAAGATATTGCAGAATTCGACCCCCAACTTTTTCTCTTTCCTATGGAAGAGTGGTATTTACGAGGCAACTTTGAGAACGGCAAACAAGTTGGTGGAAGAATCAAATATGTCTGGTTGTTTGGCATTATCGGTGTATTTGTTTTGTTATTGGCCTGCATCAACTTTATGAATCTGAGCACGGCCCGATCAGAGAAACGCGCTAAGGAAGTAGGTGTTCGCAAATCCATTGGTTCCCAAAGAGGACAACTTATTTCTCAGTTCTTAAGTGAATCTTTTTTGGTGGTTATGTTGGCCTTTCTGATAGCTGTTTTTATTGTTTTGATTTCCTTGGATGGATTCAATGATCTGTCCCGCAAGGGCATAGAATTTCCATGGAGCAGCTTTAATTTCTGGGGCATCTCACTAATTTTTGTGCTTTTGACAGCGCTTTTGGCCGGAAGTTATCCTGCCTTGTACCTGTCTTCTTTTAAACCGGTGCGTGTGTTGAAGGGAACTTTTAAGGCTGGAAAATATGCCAGCATGCCCAGAAAAATTCTTGTGGTTTTGCAGTTTACGGTTTCCGTGGCCTTTATCATTGGAACGGTGATTGTAATGCAGCAAATCAACTTTGCAAAAAATAGACCTGTGGGTTATGACAAGGAAGGATTGATACAAATCCCAACATTTAGTGAAGATTTTACCGGCAAATACGATTTAATGCGAAGCGAATTTTTGGCATCAGGAGCCGCCATTGAAATGTCATCCTCCAGCTCTCCCACAACAAGGGTATGGTCCAACCGGAATGGTTTTGATTGGGAAGGCAAACCGGAAGGATTCCAGGAAGATTTAGCATGGACAGACGTCTCACCAGAGTATGCGAAGTCGCTCAATTTGAAAATCATCAAAGGCAGGGATTTTTCCCGCGAATTTGCTTCTGACTCTGCCGCAATCCTAATCAATGAAACAGCAATGAAATACATGGGGCTCACTAATCCAATCGGAATACTTCTGAAGGACAATGCGCCCACAGACCCCGACCCTCCAGTAAAGATTATTGGGGTAGTGGAAGATATGGTTGCGCAATCTCCGTACGAGCCAGTAAAGCAGGCAGTATATGCCTTTAATAGGGAAGAGTACACCAATTTTTATAACCTTCGACTCAATCCCAAACAAAGTACAAGCCAGAACCTGGCTATTGTCGAGCGGGTCTTCAATCAGCATTTTCCTGGATTACCGTTTCAGTTTCAATTTATAGACGAGGAATATGGTAAAAAGTTTGCAGCGGAGGAACGTGTAGGGCGACTTTCAGGAATTTTTACGGCCCTTGCCATTTTAATCAGTTGTTTGGGACTTTTTGGTCTTACATCCTTTGTGGCCGAACAGCGTACCAAGGAGATTGGGGTGCGCAAAGTGCTTGGTGCCACAGTATTCAACGTATGGAATATGCTCTCCAAAGACTTTTTGAAGCTGGTAATCATCTCCTGTTTTATTGCGGTACCCATAGCCTATTATGTCATGAACGGTTGGCTGCAAGAGTACCCATACAGGGTCATTCTTAAGTGGTGGATTTTTGCCTTGGCCATGATTGGTGCTATGATGGTCACGGTGGTAACGGTAAGCTTTCAAGCAATTAGAGCGGCAAAGTCCAATCCGATCAAGAGTCTTAGAACAGAGTAAGTATATCGTTATGATCAGGAACTATCTGAAAATCGCTTGGAGAAGCCTCCTTAAAAACAAAGTCTTCACTTTGTTGAACATCATTGGTCTATCCGTTGCATTCGGAGCGGCTATTTTACTGTCCATGGCCGGGTTTTTTGACCTGTCTTTTGATAAATTCCATGAGAATGGTGACGCTATTTACAAAGTGTTTTCCATATGGCAAAATCCAAAAGGGCAACAGGTTAGTGAAAGCCATGGGGTGCCGCTAATGCCAACTATAAAAAAAGAAGTGCCGGGCATTGAAAAAGCGACACGGCACTTAGAGGAAGAGGTTATCATCTCCTATGGAGAGAAAGAAATCAACATGGAAGTTAGTTGGGTGGATAGCGATTTCTTTTCAATGTTCACATTTCCCGTGGTCAAGGGGAAAATGGAAAATCCATTGGAAAAACGTTCGGACATTGTTCTGACGGAAGAAATGGCCCAAGTGCTGTTCGGGGAGGAAAACGCCGTGGGAAAAACGGTTCAGGCACTTGTTGATGGCAAGGACAAACCCTATAACATTAGTGCCGTGGTTGCCAATATCCCGGAAAACAGCAGCATTGATTTTGAAGTGGCAATGCGATTTGAAGAAGAGGCCTCCTACCAAGAAAATATTGACGCATGGAATTCCAGATACCATAGCGTTTATCTACAACTATCCAAAAACATGGCTCCTGGGCAATTTGACCCGGCCACGCGCTCACTCATAGACATCAATTTTGCAGAGCGGATAGCAAGTGCCAAACGTGATGGTGCATTACCGGATACTGATGGTAGGTTCTACCGCTTTGAACTTTTACCATTGGAAGATGAAAATTTTGTAAGATTCAAAAATGGTGCCTTGGAAGTGCTTCGAAGTGGGCCCTTCTTGGTTTTGGGAATTGCCCTTTTGATTCTTTTTATTGCCTGTGTCAACTTTATAAACATGAGTGTCGCCCAAAGTGGGCAACGACTGAAAGAGATAGGAATGCGAAAAACGCTGGGGGCCAAGCGAAAGCAACTTTTCTTTCAATTCTGGAATGAGAGTCTTCTTGTCTTTTTGGTTTCTCTGGGGATTGGAGCATTTTTAAGTGTCTTGCTTCTAGAGCAGTTCAAAACCATTTTTGATACAAAAGTGTCATTTGATGTCATCATGACCCCGACCATTATATTGTTTTTTGCTGTGGCAGTTATTTTGATCACACTACTTGTCGGAGGTTATCCCGCCCTGCTATTGAGCAAGTTGGGAACCCTACAGTCACTAAAGGGCAAAATTGAACTCTCAGGTGAAAATCGAGTTCGTGACACCCTTATGGTAGTTCAGTTTAGCATTGCCATTCTCCTGATAACGGGGACATTGGTGCTAAGGAGCCAGCTTGATTTCATGCGAAACAAAGATTTGGGTTTCAACAAGGAACAGGTAGTTTCTTTTCCCATGGATGGAAAGAAAAACAGCTATGATGCCCTTGATCTTCTGCGTCATGAACTAGCGGGCAATCCCGATATATTGGAAATATCTGGGGCGGATAATAATCTGGGTTATGGAAAAGACGGGAGTGTTTCTAAAAGTGTGTTTGGCTTTGAATACAAGAACAGGGTCATAAATACCCACTACCTGACCGTGGACTATGATTATGTGGAAACTTTGGATCTAGAGCTTGTTGCGGGGCGGAATTTTAGTAGGGACTATTCAAGTGACCGCTCAGGAGTGGTCATCAACGAAGCCATGGCCAAAGAGTTTGGTGAAAAAGACCCCTTGACGGCCTATATAAGTTTTAATGATTCCATAAGATTTCCTGTGATCGGGGTGGTCAAAGACTACCATTTTGAAGAATTGGACAAAACCATCCAGCCCATATCCATGATGATGAGCAGGGACTATCCTTTATTCTATGCTTACGTCAAGGTTGCTCCTAAAAACATAGCCAAATCCTTTGACGCCATTGAGAACGCATGGGCTAAAATTGAGCCGAACGCGGAATTTTTAGGATCATTCTTGGATGAAAATGTTAACCGCACCTTTAGAAAGGAAGAGAAAATAAACACAATGATTACCTCTGGTTCAATTATAGCTATTGTCCTAAGCTGTATTGGGCTTTTTGCCATTTCATTGTTGATTGTAACGCAACGTACCAAGGAAATAGGTGTGCGAAAAGTTATTGGGGCCAGTGTGGCCAACATTACTTTTTTGTTGACCAAAGACTTTTTAAAACTAGTGCTCATTTCATTTTTAATTGCCTCGCCCATAGCCTGGTGGTTTATGGACGAATGGCTGCAAAACTATCCGTTCAAAATAGATTTGAGCATCTGGTTTTTTCTGGCATCTGGAATGCTGGCCACAATTATTGCTTTATTGACCATTAGTGCCAAGACCATTAAGGCGGCTTCGCAAAACCCGGTTAAAAGTTTACGAACCGAATAAAAACTAAATGATGGGAATAAGATCTTACATACGACATCTTTTGAAGAATAAGCTATATGGTATTGTCACCGTACTCGGGTTTGCCATTTCCATGACCTTTGTTTTACTGCTGAGCATCTATATTCAGGAGGAGTTGGCAGTGGATGAATTTCATGTCAACAAAGACCGAATTTATAGAATGGAGAATGAAGCGGTTGATTTTTCACCTCCAATTGCCCAAGACCTGAAAAATAGCATCCCAGAAATTGAAAGTTTTACGAGGGTTCTAGACAGCGATGCCAGAATTTCCACCGCGGATAGCCAAAAAATGAAATTTGATTATTTGGGTGTTGACACCTCTTTTTTTGAGATGTTTTCCTTTCCCTTGATAAAAGGAAGACCCAAAGAAGTATTGCAGACTCCCAATAGCATTGTCTTGTCCAAGTCCTTGGCGTTGCGCCTTTTTGGAACCCTTGATGTTGTTGACAAACAGGTTTCCATTAACACCGAGCACAAGTTTATGGTTACTGGAATCATGGAGGATTTTCCAAAAAATACGCACTTTAAGGCCCAAGACGCCATTGTTAACTTTAAGGCCTTCAAAACACTCTGGGGTTTTGAAACCATTTTGGAAGAATACGGATTTGCATCCGTGAGCATATATTTTTTGGCAAAACCCAATACCAACCTTCCAGCCAAAGCCCCAGAAATCTTGGAACGGTTTAAAAAGGACTATTGGCTTTATAAGGATGGCTGGGCCAACTCCTTGGTGTTTACGCCACTCCAAGACCTTTATTTTAGCCCTAAAGAAGGTAATGGGACCCAGAGTAACAGCAAGACCTTAGTGCTTGTTTTGTCCATTATTGTTTTGCTCATCTTGATTTTGGCCATCGGCAACTACATCAACCTTACCATAGCCCAAGCGACCTTTAGGGGTAAAGAAGTGGCCATAAAAAAACTGTTGGGAAGCTCCAAAGGAAGTTTGCTGCTTCAATTTGTTAGGGAATCCATGCTCCTCACGGGTATTGCACTGTTTTTATCATTGTTTTTATTGAAATTGGTGGAACCTGTTTTCAATTCCCTTTTAAACACCCAAATTGACCTGGATGCCAAAATTGGTTTCTGGAACTTGCTGAAAATCGTATCTGTATTTGGCTTTATTGGGGCATTTTCTGGGTTTATCCCAGCACTCAAAATATCAAGCTTTAGACCCATTGAAGTTGTTCGGGGGCAATTAAGGAAAAAGGCAAAAACAGTTTATGGTAAAGTATTCATCACTTTTCAATATACGGTTACCATAGGCCTATTAACCTGTAGTTGGATCATTGTTAAGCAAACCAACTTTTTGCGCAGCAAGGAGCTGGGATTCTCAAAAGACAACATTGTACAAATTGAATATTTAGGGGCGATGAACGAAAAGGCAACCATTAAAAATGCCTTGCTCAACATCCCAGAGGTAGAACATGTTTCGCTGACCTGGCAAAGCCCACTTGATGGAGGCAGCAATCAGACTTTTGATTATAACGGAAAGCCTATGAGTTTTCAAGAAATCGCTATTGATTCCTCTTTTTTCAAGGTTTTCGATATAAAAATGATCCCTACCCAAGCTGCTAAAGCGGAAAATGGGGTGTATCTGAACGAAGCCGCAATCAGCGCACTGGAAATTGCGGATGATCCAGTGTCATTCAAGATGGAGGAATTTACCGTACCCATTATTGGTATTACCAACAACTTTAATTTCAACCATTTACGCGAGAATATTGGGCCATTAATGCTTAGACATTTGGGAGAGTCCTTTTACCCCCAAAACATCTTCGTTCGGATTAATGGGAAGGGGATGTTCAAAACCTTGGACGAGATAAAGTCCACTTACGCTGGTCTTTTGGACAAAACCCCGTTTGAAGTCAGGTTTGTGGACGAAACCATTAATAATTGGTACATCAAAGAAGAACGAACAGGGAAGATCATTGGATATTTTACCCTGTTATCGTTTATTATTTCCGTAATGGGTATAGTAGCAATGTCTGTTTTCTATATGCAGCAACGAAGAAAGGAAGTGGGAATCAGAAAGGTGAACGGCGCATCAATTACGCAAATTCTGTCCATGTTGAACAAGGATTATATTAAATGGGTGGGAGTTGCATTTGTTTTAGCTGTGCCCATATCCTGGTACGCGCTACAAAGTTGGCTGCAAGGCTTTGCATATAAAACAACCATTAGCTGGTGGGTTTTTGCCTTGAGTGGTTTAACAGCACTATGTATTGCCCTATTAACTGTTAGTTGGCAAAGTATTAAAACAGCAGCGGCCAACCCTGTTGAGGCGCTTAGAGATGAATAAACGAATTGGCTTTTAGAGATCAATCAAAACAAAGAGAATCATGATAAAGCATAACATTATTGTATTTTTTAGGAGCATCAAAAGGAGTAAAAGCTCATTCCTCATCAATATGATAGGCCTGTCAACAGGTATGGCTTGTACATTATTGATTTCACTTTGGGTGATGGACGAGCTAGGTGTGGATAAATTTCATGAAAAAAATGATCGCATCTTTCAGGTCATAGAGCATCTAAATTTTTCAGACGGGGTCCAGACCATGATTGAAACTTTTGGGCCAATGGCAGAACTGTTGGTTACGGAATTCCCCGAAGTGGAATACGCTTCGGAAGCGATTCCACCTTCTTGGTTTGGCAAACATAATCTTTCAACAGACGAGAAAAGTATCAAGGCCGTTGGTCAAATTGTTGGAAAAGACTATTTCAATATTTTTTCCTTTGGATTGATTTTAGGGAATAAAGCGCAAGTACTTAAGGACCCCAACTCAATAGTACTTTCCAAAAGCTTGGCCATATCCTTATTTGGCACTACTGAAAATAGTATAGGCAAAGCGATATCTTTTGAGGAAGACAAACAGTTTATGGTTTCAGGAGTTTATGAGGATACTCCTTCGAATTCCACTATCCAGTTTGATTTTGCGCTATCTTCCCACGCATATAAGGACCTTCCTCCGTGGAATTCCCTCCATTCTTGGAATGGTAGCGGCCCTCAGGTTTACGTGCTGTTAAAAGAAGGGACAAACATCAACGCATTTAATGAAAAGGTGGATAGGTTACGAAAAAGCACCAATGAAAAATCCATCAGAACTGCAGTACTTGTTCCTTTCTCCAAACATTACCTCCATGGCACTTATGAAAATGGAAAACAGGTAGGGGGTCGTATCCAATATGTAAAGCTATTCTCCATTATTGCCTTGATCATCCTTGTCATAGCATGCATCAATTTTATGAATCTTTCCACGGCAAGAGCTACCAAAAGACTAAAGGAAATTGGTGTAAAGAAAGCCGTTGGTGCAAACCGAAGGATATTTATTACGCAGTTTCTTGGCGAATCTCTTTTAATGGCATTCATGGCGTTGATTTTTTCAGTTACTATGGTAACACTCTTTCTTCCACAGTTCAATGTTATTGTAGGAAAACAGTTGGCTTTAACTTTTAGCGCCAATCTTATTTTTATCATTCTGGGGATTACAATTTTCACTGGAATAATTGCTGGCAGCTATCCGGCGATTTACCTTTCGGGATTTAATGCTATTACCATTCTTAAAGGAAAATTGGATCAATCTCTTGGCGAGATTTGGACAAGGAAAGGGTTGGTAATTATACAATTTTCACTTTCTATTGTATTGATAGCTTCAGTGTTGGTGGTGTATAAGCAGATGCAATATGTGCAAAACCAAAATTTGGGGTATGAACAGGACAATATTGTCCATTTTAATCTAGAAGGACAGATTAAAAAGCAAAGAGAAGCATTTATTGCCGAGCTAAAGAAGCTGCCAGGGATACAAAATGCGTCCAGTACCACACACAACATGGTGGGTCATAATTGGTCGGTAGGGTTGGATTGGGAAGGAAGAGATGAAAGAAACATAGCTTTTCAAGTTGCTGGTGTTGATTATGATTTTATTGAGACAATGGATATGGATATTGTGGCGGGCCGAGGTTTCAGCAGGGAATTTGGAGCTGACAGTACTGGGCTAGTTTTTAACCAAACAGCCATTCAAACTATGAATATTAAAGATCCTATTGGCAAAATAGTACGGGGCTTTTATGGTGAAGGAACCATTATAGGCGTGGTCAAAGATTTTCATTTTAAATCCTTGCATGATAAGGTAGAACCGTTGTTCATGACCATGATGCCCCAAGCCACGAAAAAGATTATGGCCAGAATTGAAGCGGGTATGGAAAAAGAGGTACTAGCTGAAATACAACATCTCTATAAAACATTTAACCCAAGTTTGCCTTTTGAATATGAGTTCTTGGACAAAAACTTTCAAAAGCTTTATAAGTCAGAGCAGCGTGTGGCTTCTTTATCAAAGTATTTTGCTGGTTTGGCCGTATTGATTTCATGTCTTGGATTGTTTGGCTTGGTTATTTTTACCATCGAAAGAAGGCGTAAAGAAATCAGTATTCGCAAAGTTTTGGGCCAAAAAGCTTCGCAAATAACAGTCATGCTTTCAAGCGAATTTGCGAAATTGGTTTTGGCATCAGCAATTATTGCTTTGCCCATTGCCTATCTATTGATCAGTAATTGGCTTTCAAGTTTTTCGTATCATATTTCCTTGAATTTTTGGTACTTTTTGTCTGCTGGTCTATTAGCAATGGTCATTGCAATGTTAACAGTGGGATCCCAGACCATAAGTGCCGCAAATAAAAACCCGGTCGGAGGTTTAAGGGAGGAATAAAAAATAAATCAACACGAATAAAAACAGATTATGTTATTACAACTAAACAACATATTTAAATGGGTCAACTCTGGAGGCCAACGTATCTTTTTATTGAAAGATATCAACCTTGAAGTCCAGGAAGGGGAGTTTATTTCTGTGATGGGTCCGTCAGGTTCAGGAAAGTCAACTTTGCTAAATGTCATAGGAATGCTGGACGGGTTTGAAGAAGGAGAATACCATTTTTTGGATGAGTCGGTACATAACCTTAGGGAGAAGCACCGCGCCAATTTATACAAGGAATATATTGGGTTTGTTTTCCAGCAATATCATTTGTTGGACGATCTTACTGTTCAGGAAAATCTGGAAATGCCGTTGCTTTACAAAAAATTGAAA
This sequence comes from Flagellimonas algicola, assembly GCF_005937185.1. Taxonomy (GTDB): domain Bacteria; phylum Bacteroidota; class Bacteroidia; order Flavobacteriales; family Flavobacteriaceae; genus Flagellimonas; species Flagellimonas algicola. The sequence continues at coordinate 1,047,441 of NZ_VCNI01000002.1, forward strand.
GGCGCTGAACGTAAGGCCAAGGTTGCCGATATGTTGGATCGATTTAATATTGTGGGTAAAAAGGATCTGTTTCCTGCTCAACTGAGTGGAGGTCAACAGCAATTGGTGGGGATAGCAAGGGCATTGATTTCCAACCCAAAATTGATTCTAGCGGATGAGCCTACAGGAAACCTGAATTCCAAACAAGGGGAAGAAATCATGGATTTGTTCAAACAGTTGAATGAGGAAGGGGTAACCATCATTCAGGTGACACATTCCGAAAAAAATGCAGCCTATGGTTCCAGGATCATCAATTTGTTGGATGGAAGAATGATTTGAAAAATAGGGGCTGGTTGAATTCACTTATCTATGCGGGAATGCATGGAAAAACCAACCTGCTTGTTTAAAAATCTTCGAGCGAATTAGTGTAATTCGTGTCCAACCATTGCTTATATTTTAATTCTGGTAAAAGCAAGTAACCTAAGCCAGTTCCGCTAGCTCTTTTCCCACCAAACTTCCCAATGCAACGCCCATACCACCCAAACGAACACCACAACTTATGTTGTTGGACAGCTGTTTGACTATGGGCGATTTCTGTTTTCCAACGCCCATGATTCCACTCCATCTTTGGGCGATTTCAACTTGCTGTTGGGGCAGAATAACGGTGTTCAATAATTTTTCAAGATGGTCTTGAATCAGTTTGGTTTGACCAAAATTGGAGGTTTCCTCGGTTTTCAAATCCAAGTTTCTGCCACCACCAAACAAAATTCGGTCATCTATATTCCTGAAGTAATAATAGCCTTGATCAAAATGGAAAGTGCCTTTGATCCTTAGGTTTTTGATCGGGGCTGTGATCAATACTTGTGCCCGGGCAGGCACTACGTTTTCGGTTGGAAGCAGTTTTGAGGCAAACCCGTTGGTGGCCACAAGCACTTTTTTACTTTTAAAATTAAAATGACTTGTTCCTACGACAGCGGAGTTCCCCAAATCGGATAGTTCTTCCACAGTTATACCATTGAGGATATGAATGCTCTTTTTTAGGCATTTTTGAAGAAGGGTCTTCATCATTAGACCCGTGTCCAGCTGTCCTTCAAACTGCTGCGTAATGTAGTTGGATTGAATCTGTCCAAATCCAAAGAGATTGTCACTTTTCACAAAAGGATCTTGTCCAAAAATGGGCTTAAGTAGCTTGTTCAAACTACCCATTTCTGCCAAGCATTGTTCAAACAAAGTAGAACCGCTGTCAAGAAAGAGTTCATGCCCTCCTTGCTCTTGAAAACCAATATTGTCATCGCCCAAAAGCTTTCGCATTAATTGGATGCCCTGGTAGCGCCTTTGTACCAGCGCAAACACTTCCTCCTCTGAATGTGATTTTAGGTCTGATAGGATTTCAGAGATGCTTCCAAAACAGGCAAATCCTGCATTCTTGGTACTGGCTCCTTGGGGAAGACTCCCTTTTTCCAACACCAAAATTTTACTTTGCGGATACTTTTCCCTCAAATGTAAGGCACAGTTAAGGCCTACTATACCACTTCCCACAATGGTAAAGTCTACCTTAGAAAACCACGTTTTATGTTCCCAGTAGCTTAGGTGCATTAAATCCTATTTATACTCTTTCAGTTCAAAGTACAAAAAACCCCGATGTAAATCGGGGTTAGGGTTAATCTTGATATTTTGGATCCATCTCAAAATCCTCCATGAATTTGGTGGTATAATTACCGGCCAAGTAATCTGGATGGTCCATGAGCTGTCTATGGAATGGAATGGTGGTTTTCACTCCTTCGATCACAAACTCGTCCAGTGCCCTTCGCATTTTGTTGATGGCCTCCTCTCTTGTCTGGGCCGTGGTAATCAACTTAGCGATCATGGAATCGTAGTTTGGCGGAATCATATACCCACTATATACGTGGGTATCCAAACGTATTCCGTGACCTCCTGGAGTATGCAAAGTGGTTATTTTACCTGGAGATGGCCTAAAGTCGTTATATGGGTCTTCCGCATTGATCCTACACTCAATGGAATGCAATTTGGGTAAGTAGTTCTTTCCTGATATAGGAACACCACCAGCCACCAAAATCTGTTCCCGGATCAAATCGTAATCCACCACCTGTTCCGTAATGGGATGCTCCACTTGAATTCGGGTGTTCATCTCCATGAAATAGAAATTTCGGTGTTTGTCCACCAAAAACTCCACAGTTCCTGCACCTTCATATTTGATAAATTCAGCTGCCTTTACAGCGGCTTTTCCCATTTCGTCCCTAAGTGAATCTGTCATAAAGGGGGATGGGGTTTCCTCCGTTAACTTCTGGTGTCTACGTTGCACGGAACAGTCACGTTCCGATAAGTGGCAGGCTTTTCCAAATTGGTCACCCACAATTTGAATTTCAATATGGCGTGGCTCTTCAATGAGTTTTTCCATGTACATTCCCCCATTGCCAAAAGCAGCTGTGGCCTCTTGCACTGCACTTTCAAAGTTGGGTTCCATTTCTTCTTCGGACCAAATGGCACGCATTCCTTTACCTCCGCCACCAGCTGTGGCCTTGATCATAACGGGATATCCCATTTTCTTGGCCGTCTTTTTAGCATCTTCCACATCTTTCAACAAACCGTCAGATCCTGGGACGCAGGGCACACCTGCCTTTTTCATGGTCTCTTTGGCTGTAGCTTTATCACCCATTTTGTCAATCTGTTCCCCAGACGCACCAATGAACTTAATCTCATGTTCTGCACAAATCTTGGAGAATTTGGAGTTTTCCGAAAGAAATCCGTATCCTGGATGAATGGCATCGGCATTGGTAATTTCCGCTGCCGCTATAATATTGGGAATTTTCAAATAGGACTCATTACTTGGCGCTGGACCTATACAAACAGCTTCGTCTGCAAATCGAACGTGAAGACTTTCCTCATCCGCTTTGGAATATACCGCTACGGTTTTGATTCCCATTTCTTTGCAGGTTCGAATAATTCGAAGGGCAATTTCTCCCCTATTCGCAATCAATACCTTTTTAAACATAATACCTTGAATTTTCAATGCTCAAATTCCAAATTCCAAAGCGTTTATTGGTATTTGGAGCTTGGGTATTGTGATTTAAATTAAGATGGGTCAACCAAAAACAGAGGCTGATCAAATTCAACAGGTGAGGAATCTTCCACCAATACCTTCACAATTTTTCCAGAGACTTCGGATTCAATATCGTTGAAGAGTTTCATGGCTTCAATAACACAAAGAACGTCTCCTTGGCTTATGGCACTTCCCACCTCAACAAATGCTGGTTTGTCCGGGGCGGGTTTTCTATAAAAGGTTCCTATGATAGGAGATTTGATGGTAATGTATTTTGAATCATCCGCTGCGGGTTCTGGAGAACTGGCTGCAGGAGCTGGTGCTTCAGGTGCTGCAGGAGCAGGAGCAACTGGCACCGCCGGGGCTTGCGCCATTGGAATTTGTTGAACAATAGTGGTCTCTGGTGTAGCGGTTGTGCTACCCGTTCGGATGGTGATTTTCACGTCTTCCATCTCCAGCTTTACTTCGCTGGCACCAGATTTGGCTACGAACTTGATTAAACTCTGAATTTCCTTAATGTCCATGGAATATGATTTAGTTAGTTGTGCAATTTATGAATTGTACGCCCATTTTAAATAAATGGCGCCCCAGGTAAAACCACCCCCGAAAGCAGCAAAAATTAAATTGTCACCTTTCTTAAGTTGCTTTTCATAATCGTGCAACAACAAGGGCAGTGTTGCCGAAGTGGTATTTCCGTATTTATGTATGTTGATCATTACTTTATCGTGCTCCAAGCCCATCCGTTTGGCTGTGGCATCTATAATTCTTTTGTTGGCCTGATGTGGCACCAACCAGTTTACATCTTCATGGGTAAGTCCGTTGCGCTCCATAACCAAGGCAGAAACGTCGGCCATGTTGGACACAGCAAACTTGAAAACCGATTTTCCATCCTGATTGACAAAATGCTGTTTGTTCCTCACCGTTTCTTCAGAAGCGGGAAGAATAGACCCACCTGCTTCAATTTTCAAAAACTGACGCCCTACACCATCGGTACGCAAATGTTCATCCTGCAGCCCTAAACCTTCATCATTGGCCTCAAAAAGGACTGCACCAGCTCCATCGCCAAAAATGATACATGTGGTTCGATCCGTATAATCTATAATGGAGGACATCTTATCTGCTCCGATCAACAATACCTTTTTGTATTTGCCCGACTCTATATAACTGGACGCGGTTGACATACCATATAAAAAACTAGAGCATGCAGCTTGCAGGTCGTAAGAGAATGCATTGGCAGCTCCAATTTCGGATGCTACATAAGCGGCTGTTGCGGCCACGGGAAGGTCGGGAGTGGCTGTAGCCACCAAAACAAAATCAATTTCCAATGGATCCAGCCCGCGTTTTGCAATCAAATCCTCAGCGGCTTTTATGGCCATGAAGGATGTGCCTTGGTTCTCTTCTTTTAAGATTCTACGTTCTTTGATTCCTGTTCTGGTAGTGATCCATTCATCGTTGGTATCTACCATGGTTTCCAACACTTTGTTGGACAAAACAAATTCTGGAACATACGCCCCCACAGCTGTAATAGCTGCCGTAGTTTTCTTCATATTAGTGTCTTTTTTTGTCAAAAACGTTCAAATTTGACCCAAAAGCTGTGAAAATTAGTCATTTTATATGACTTTTTAGGCAAAAAAGGGTTTTTTTGGATTTAAGTACGATCCATAAAAAAACTCCCGCTGTTCATCAACGGGAGTTGTAATTTCTTTGTAAGAAATCCGCCATTAGGCAGCAGTTTCCTCTTCTGTTTTGTCAATCAAGACTTGACCACGGTAATACAATTTACCCTCATGCCAATGCGCTCTGTGGTACAGGTGCATTTCTCCTGTTACAGAATCTTTGGCAATGGTAGGGGCAGTGGCCTTATAGTGGGTTCTTCTTTTGTCCCTTCTGGTTTTTGATATTTTTCTTTTAGGATGTGCCATTTTAACCTATTTATCCGTTAATAACTTCTTTAAATCGTCCCATCTGGGATCCGTTTTATCTGATTCTTCTTTGATTTCTTTTGGCTGAAGTTCTTCCAGCTTGTCCAAGATTTCTGATTTCAATGATCCATCCATAACACCGGGATGAACCCTTTTTGGAGGTACCGCTAATGCCAACATTTCATATACATATTGGGCTATGTTGATACGGTACTCACCATGGGGAATGATCAATATTTCATCGTTCTCGTTGTTGTACTCCTCCCCAAATTTGATGACCAGGTTTAACTGGGATGCAATGGGCAAATCAAAAGGTTCCCCGGTCAAATCACAATCCACGTTTACTGTTCCTTCCGCCTCAAGCTCCAACTCCATCATATTGTTCATCTTGTCCAAAATGGTGATAAGTCCTATTGCGGCATCATTAAATTCTTGGTATTCAAAAGATTCAAAGAACGTATTGTCAATCTTATACTCAAACGTGTGCTTTCCCAACTTCAGTCCTGAAAAAGGAATAAAAAACTCCTTTAGCTCCATCATATATACACTTAAGGTTTGTGTACCAGCCCCATAAAGGCGGGGGCAAAGATACTACTTATTTATAAATCTACAATTCCAAAACCATATTTATGGCCTCGTTCGGTAAATTTTAACTTGCCTTTTTTGTCTTTTGTTTTTGCAGTGGATTTTTATTGAGCTTTATATACTCTTCCCTGTTCCGTAAAACCTGTATGGCGGCAAACACCGCTTCCTTAAAGGAACTCTCATCCGCTTCGCCTTTCCCAGCTATTTCATAGGCGGTTCCGTGATCTGGAGAGGTTCGCACCTTGGACAGTCCGGCTGTGTAATTCACCCCTTTGCCAAAGGAGAGTGTTTTGAATGGAATAAGTCCTTGATCGTGGTAAGCTGCCAAGACCGCATCAAAATTTTCATGGGTGTTGGAGCCAAAAAAGCTGTCCGCCGAATAAGGCCCGTAAACCAAGATTCCCTTGTTGAACAGTTCTTGCACTGCGGGTTTAAGAATTTTATCGTCTTCCTCCCCTATGGTGCCATTGTCCCCACTATGTGGGTTGATTCCAAGCAACGCAATTTTAGGTTTTCTGATTCCGAAATCCATTTTAAGGGAATTGACCATGGTAGCTACCTTGTCTCGGATCAATTTTGGTGTTATGGCCTCGGCAACATCCTTAACGGCAATATGATCCGTTAACAATCCAACGCGCAACGAATCGGCTACCATGAACATCAAGCTTTCCCCATGTAGTTCTTGGGCCAGAAAATCGGTGTGACCAGGAAACTTAAAATCTTCGGCTTGGATATTGTTTTTGTTGATAGGAGCTGTGACCAGCACATCAATTTTATCGGTCTTTAGGGCTTGCACTGCAGCCCGAAGGGACTTAATTGCATATTTGCCCCCTTCCTCTGTTGCTTTTCCAAACTCAATTTTGGGAACTTCCTTCCACACATTTACGATATTGATTTTTCCCTCAATTACTTGGGAAGCATCCCGGACTCCATTAAAACCAACATTCAATCCCAATTCATTCTTTTGTTGGGAAATGATTTTGTTGGAGGCAAAGATTACAGGGGTACAAAAATCCATCATCCGTGGATCCAAAAAGGTTTTTAAGGCTACCTCACAGCCAATTCCGTTTAAATCCCCAATGGAGATTCCAAGTTTTATTTTTCCCTTTTCCTTCATAAAATTTATGCCGTTATGGCTACATTTACGCTACAAAACTACTCAATTAAAAAGATTCATGTTTACTGGTATTATTGAGACCTTGGGAAGGGTAGAAAAGTTGGAAAGAGAGGGCGATAATTTGAATATTACCATTTCATCCAAAATAACTCCAGAACTAAAAATTGACCAAAGTGTGGCCCATAATGGTGTGTGTCTTACCGTGGTCAAAAAAGAGGAGAATGCCTATACGGTAACTGCTATTGAAGAAACCCTGAACAAGACCAATTTAGGAGAACTAAAGGTTGGTGATCAGGTGAATCTTGAAAGGGCCATGGTATTGGGAGCACGATTGGATGGGCATATTGTTCAAGGTCATGTAGATCAAACTGCCACTTGCGTTGCATCTGAAGAAAAAGATGGAAGCTGGATATTTACCTTTCAATACGATTCAAGTTTGAATAATGTAACCATTGAGAAGGGATCCATAACGGTTGATGGGGTGAGTTTGACTGTTGTTGATTCCAAAAAAGACAGCTTTAGTGTGGCCATTATTCCCTATACCCACGAGCATACCAGATTTAATGCCTATAAAAAGGGAACTACGGTTAACCTGGAGTTTGATGTCATCGGTAAGTATGTGGCTCGTCTGTTGGACATGCGAGGCTAGACTCAAGACTAGGTGCCAAGGCCATTGTCTATTGACGAAGCGGTCTAGAGTTTTGATTCTTGTGCTATACCTTAACAAAGATTTTCCTTTTATACATCACATAGGCCAAAAGGCAGTAGAAGGAAACAACAGCAAGACCATACAACATGGATGAGAATTTCATGGACATAAAATCATGCACAAAGAGATTGTTGAACAACCACCCATGAATAGAGTTTTCTCCGTCCACTTTGATTAGATAAAACAACTTGGTAACAAAGCTAGATAAAAAGTAAACGACAATTGCGTTTGCGCCTGCATACCTGAAAATACTTCCAAACTGGATATTCTTTACATCAGTCAGGAAATAAATCAAAGCCAAAAATATGTTGGCCCAACCTGCGGTTACCAGTACAAAACTACTGGTCCAAAGAGCTTTGTTGATAGGAAAGGCTAGATCCCAAAGGTGTCCCAAAACCACTAGTGCGGCACCCAAAATCAACATGAGTTTGGTTTTGTCCTCCCTTTTTGAAGTCAAGATCAAGCCTGTAAAGATGCCCAGTAAAGAACTTACAATGGCAGGAATAGTACTCAGCAAGCCCTCAGGGTCGTAATCCGGTTTGTAGTTATGGGTGCCAAAAATTTGTACATCCAAATAGTTGGCAAAATTGTTGGGAGCCCTTTCCAAGGTAGAAGCAACACCTTCCACAGGAATCAGCGTCATCAAGGCCCAGTATCCCAACAGCAGGGTAACCGATAGCACTATAAGTTTTTTCCAATTAAGATTTAAGAACAGGATGGCCGCAAAAAAGAAAACAACGCCAATACGTTGGAGCACGCCTGGAAAACGGATGGCCTCAAATTCCTTGATAAAGGGGAAACTTATAGTAAAAGCGCCAAGAAACAATCCTAGTCCTATAAGCTTAAGACTTCTGATGGTAATCTTTTTATAGGTGGAGGCCTCAGCCTTTTTGTTTTTATAGGCAAAAACTATGGATGTTCCCACAATGAACAGGAAAAATGGAAACACCAAATCTGTTGGGGTATATCCATGCCACTTGGCGTGCAAAAGAGGTGCATATACATTGGACCAAGTTCCAGGAGTGTTCACCAAGATCATCAAAACAATGGTTAAACCCCTAAAAATGTCAACTGCCAGAATCCTGTTCTTCATGATAGTCTATAATATGTCATCTTTCATTTTACCCCAAACCCGAATAAGCAACAATCCAGAAACCAATGCTATGGCAGACATGATTATTGCAGAAGTGGTTTTTCCATAAATCCAGTGTCCCGTAGAGAACATTAGGGAGTAAATCAGAACTACCCCAAGCAGCATTGCACTTATTCCTGAGGGTACCGTCCACTTTTCACCATTATCAATTTCTATACCTGAGGTTTTGGCTTCATCAACCACCTTGCTCCATCCTGGGCCTCCAGGTTGTATTTTTTTGTAAAAGGACTGCAAAACTTCTTTGGACTCAGGTTGCGTAACAAAAGTGGCTGTCAACCAGATAATACTGGTAATGATCATTACAAAAGGAATTTCTCCCCAATCCGGAAAAACGCCTCCATCTGTGGCAAATAACATTGGGCCTAAAGGGGTCGCTTTCAAAAGGATAGACAAGATTCCCGATGCGAACATGGCCGAAATCTCTGTCCAGGCGTTAATTCGCCACCAGAACCATCGAAGGATGAAAATGAGCCCTGTTCCCGCTCCAAAAAGCAAAAGCATGTCAAAAATCTGCATGGCATTTTGCATAGCCAAGGCCAAAAAGGCACTTAATACCATCAATATTACGGTAGACAATCGGCCTACGTTAACCATTTGTTTTTCGGTAGCGTCTGGATTGATTTGTTTCTTGTAGAAATCAAAAACGATATACGAAGACCCCCAATTCAATTGGGTAGATATTGTGCTCATATAAGCAGCTACCAAAGAGGCCAAAACCAGCCCTAAAAGCCCGCTGGGCAATTTGGTAAGCATAGCTGAATACGCCAAATCATGACCTAGTTTATCTTCACTAACGTTTGGAAAGGCCTCAGCAATACTGGCGATATCCGGATATACAACCAAGGAGGCCAAAGCAACCAAAATCCACGGCCAAGGTCTTAGTGCATAGTGCATGATATTAAAAAAGAAGGTGGCACCGATGGCATGATTTTCATTTTTTGCTGCCAACATACGTTGCGCAATATATCCACCCCCACCCGGTTCCCCTCCAGGATACCAGGAACTCCACCATTGCACGGCTAATGGAATAACCAGTAAGGTAATCACCATTTTAGTATCGCTAAGTTCAGGGAGGATATCCATTTTGGACTTTACCAGCTCATTGGACATCATAGCACTTACTCCTCCTACTTCCGGAAGGTTCACAAGATAGAATGCAGCTCCGATGGCACCTACCATGGCGACAAAAAACAGAAGGAAATCGCTATAGACAACCCCCTTAAATCCGCCAAGAGCACTAAAAATAACCGTAATCAATCCTGCACCAACCACCGTTACCCAAGGCTCCAGGTCTAACATAACCCCTCCAATCTTTATGGCTGCGAGGGTTACCGCGGACATGGTAATCACATTGAATATCAATCCAAGATAAATAGCTCTAAATTTTCGCAAAAAACTAGCGGGCTTGCCCCCATAGCGCAACTCATAAAACTCAAGATCCGTATTGACATTTGACTTACGCCATAGTTTGGCATAAACAAATACCGTCAACATACCTGTGAGCAAAAAGCACCACCAACCCCAGTTGCCAGAAACCCCTGTGTTACGGACAAAATCGGTCACCAAATTGGGCGTGTCCGTTGAAAAAGTGGTGGCCACCATTGACATTCCCAAGAGCCACCATGGCATGCTCCGGCCTGATAAAAAGTATTCTGTTGAGTTTTTCCCGGATTTTTTGGAAACGTACACACCGATGAAAAGTACAATTGCGAAAAATCCGAAGATTATGAAATAATCTAATGTTCGTAAGTCCATTTGGTTAAAGTTGGTTAACCACTAAAGGTATGATTTTTTGGGATACCTTTGCCCATTGTTCGCTAAACATCAACTTTGACCCTATCGACAACATTGGAGCCTTCTTTAATGGCTTGGAGCTTAGCTTTTACAGCTACTTTTTTAATGGGGACTTCCAAAGCTGGGCTGAAGGGGCTCGCCACTTTTAACGTAACCTTACTGGCATTGGCATTCGGGGCTCGTATGTCCACCGGATTGATTATTCCTCTACTTATTGTGGGGGATATTTTTGCGGTTATTTATTATAATAGGCACACCCAATGGAAGTACATTGTCAAATTCTTGCCATGGATGATTTCCGGAATTTTGATTGGGGTCATACTTGGGAAAGACTTGCCAGAACAGGAATTTAAGCTGGGAATGGTCATCGTTATTTTTATCAGTTTGGGACTGTTGATTTGGTGGGACAAACGTAAATCCAGCCAAATACCAACTCATTGGTTGTTTGCAGGACCTATTGGAATTATGGCGGGAATTTGTACGATGATCGGGAACCTTGCCGGTGCATTTACCAATATATTTTTTCTGGCCATGAGGCTTCCAAAAAACGAATTTGTGGGCACGGCTGCCTGGCTATTTTTTATCACCAATCTTTTTAAACTGCCCTTTCACATCTTTGTTTGGAAAACCATTACATGGGAAACGCTACTTATCAATGTAAAGTTACTGCCCGCCATCGCATTGGGGCTAATTACCGGGGTCTTGGTGGTAAAAAGGATCAACGACAAAAACTATAAGCGTTTTATTTTGATTGTTACTGGAATTGGCGCTGTAGTTATGCTGATCAGGTAAGACTACCCGTTGTTCAATTCTTTAGAAAGTTTTTCCAAGTCAGCATTGGTGAGTGGCTTGGTGATATATCCCTTGATAAAATCGTATTGTTTGGAAAGATTAAGGTCCTCAGGGGCTATTGAAGATGTAAGGATATGGATTTGGACTCCCATTTTGATTGCTGCGGGTCCGTCTTTCAATTCTTCCAGTAACTCCCAGCCATTCATAACAGGCATATTAATATCCAATAGCACCAGCTCGGGTAACTTTGAAGGGGTTTCTGCTAAATGCACCAGTTCCTGGTACACTTGGAGTCCATTCTCAAAATGTGAAATCTCATCAGTTAATCCTGAGCTTTTGATCAATACCTCCGCCACTTCACGAAATACAAAGTCGTCATCTACCACAAATACCTTGGGTTTTGTCATTGCTTGTTGTTTTTGGGATTCGGAAAAGTGAGTGTAAAAGTAGCTCCATGACCTTCTTTGCTATTGGTGACTATTTGGGCGTTCATGGCATCCATTTGGTTTTTTGAAATAAACAGCCCAACTCCTTTTGCATCCTTGTTGCCATGAAACGTTTTGTACATGCCAAATAAGTTTGAGCCATGTTTTTCCAAATTGATACCCTTGCCATTATCTTGGAACGAAATGACGGTTTGATCAATCTCTCCTTTTGCTTTTATTTTAATGACCAGTTTCTTTTTGGGGTCCCTGTACTTCAAACTATTGGTCAATAGGTTTAGGAAAATACTGGAAATGTAGGCGCTCATTCCATATACCTTGAGGTCTTTTGGCACAGCTATTTCAATGCTAGGTTGGATTTCATCGATATGTGCATTTATACTTTCCAGCACGTTGTCCAAAGTTGTTTTAATGGAAACCCATTGGGATTTTTGGTTATGGTCTGTTTGAATTTTGATAACCTCGTTCAGTTGTACTACGGTTTCATCCAATCGTTCTGATGATATTCGGATCATTTCCAGAAAGCGTTGTTGTTTGGCAGGTGCTATATTATCCAACAACATTCCTGTAAGCATGGAAAGATTACTGGAATTTGACCGAAGGTTATGTGACACAATATGGGCAAAGTTCAGCAAGCTTTTGTTTTGTTTTTCGGTGGTACTCAATAACTGCCGTAGCCTATTGTCCGCTTTTTTGATTCTGGAAACATCGGTGTTCGCACCTATCATTCGTAGTGCTGTTCCATTTTCATCCCTAAAAACTTTCCCTCTGCCATGGATATGTCTAATGGTGCCATCGGCAGTGATAATTCGAAATTCAGTGTTGAATTCCTTTTTGCCCTCAATGGCAAGTTCAACCTCCTTTAAACTTTTTTCTTTGTCCTCTGGATGAATAGTCTGTTCCCAGGCGGCAACCTCGCCACTGAATTCGTTTCTATCTATTTGGTAGAGATCATACATATTGTCGTCCCACACCAAAATATTATTCACAATGTCGTAGTCCCAAATTCCAATATTGGAACTTTCAACGGCAACCCTCATCCGATTCGTCAGCACCTTGATTTTGTCGTTGCTACGTTTGGATTTATCAATATCCTTGAATACCCCAAACAACCTCACGGCTTTGCCGTTGATCATTTCTGCTTTACCAATGGCCCTGACCCATTTTTCATTGCCTTTTGCTGTAACTATAATGAGTTCTACGTCGTAGGGCGAGCCATTTTCGATGGCTTCAGAAACCACCTCGATTATTTTGTCACGATGCTCCCCTTCCTTATAAAAGTTGATGCCAGTTTCCAAGTCGGGAACAAAATTGGCAGGAACCTCATGAATTTCCTTGGTCATCTCAGACCAAAAAATTTTGTTGTTGACCAAATCCACTTCCCAACTTCCAATTCTTGCAGTCTTTTCCGCTTGCAAGGACAAATCCAATGCAATCTTCTTTTTGGTGACATCATCAAAATAGATGTAGTAATGAGCCGATTCCGGAGATGGGTTTAACACCATCTTGTACCATTTCAATTCGTTTTTTCTAGTGATGTGGGTAATGAACTCATTAACCTGTGTTTTCTGAAAACGCTTGTTCTTTTTAATTTTAAGAAGGGACTGTTGGAGTTCGCCAATTACAGTTTCCAATTCCAAATAGCCGTCCTTGGGACGTTCCATTCCAAAAAATTCGTAGAAACTATCGGAACAGTCTTTAATATGCATGTGCTTGTCAACCAATACAATGGGGAAGGGCAAGTTTTGGATGGTTGATAGAGGCTGTTTATTGATTTTCATTCGGCTTGAAAAAAGCATTAAAATTCAAACGTAAGAAAATTCCTAATATTGCCTTTTGGTATTGACCCAAGCTCGGCCATATTCTTTGAAATGACATTCTGAAATTGAATTTATAGGAACATTGTTTTTCAAACGTGCAGACTTCCCCTAATTTTAAGGTTGAAAATAAACGAATATGGACTTAACAGGAAAAGTGGCATACATTACTGGTGGAACCAAGGGGATAGGCCTTGGTGTTGCCAAACGCCTTTTGGATGAAGGAATGAAGGTAGCTATCAGTGGAAGAAGCGAAGAGGGGGTTAGAATGGCCGTTGAGGTACTGGGAGATAGTGAAAATGTTCTGGGAGTTCAATCTGATGTGACCCAGCTGTTGGATGAGAAGCAGGCCGTTGAACAGATTCTGAAACATTGGGGCCGATTGGATTTGACCTTGGCGAATGCCGGGGTTGGTCATTTTGCACCTGTGGATGAACTTTCTGAAAAAGCTTGGGAGCAGATGATCAATACCAATCTCAATGGTGTTTTTTATACATTAAAGGCTTCTGTGGAGGCATTAAAAAAGTCTGAAGGTTATTATATGACCTTGGCCAGTTTGGCGGGCACTAACTTTTTCCCTCAGGGAGCTGGTTACAATGCCACAAAATTTGGTGTTGTGGGCTTTACCCAAGCGGCAATGTTGGATCTTAGAAAATACAATGTAAAAGTGACCACTATTATGCCCGGCTCTGTTGCCACCTATTTTAACGGAAATGAACCTTCTGAGAAAGACGCATGGAAAATTCAGGCGGAGGACATTGGGAAATTGGTAGTGGACCTGCTTCAAATGCATCCGAGAACCTTGCCTAGTAAAATTGAGGTAAGACCAACCCGACCTGACCTAAAATAATCAGGGTTGCTTTTCGGTAAAGGCTATTTTTGGGTCACAGATTTCAAGAATGATTTGCTGGAGATAATTTTCGAAGGTGGCCAGGACCTCTGCATTGATCAAAGTGCTTGAGCCAGAAAATGGCAGAAATCCATGTTTTAAATTTTTGAAAGAATACAGTCCAGCAATAAGAGTTTCGGTGCCATGTTTGCTATGGTACAAGTAGGCATAACATAACAATTGGAAGGCTTTGCTTTTATCATAATTGGTAATCAAAGTGTCCCAATCTTTAATTTTTACATGGGATGGTTCTACCCTTCCAGTTTTGTAATCCACAATGCGAATGGTCCCATCTACCTGATCTACTCTATCCAAAGTCCCTTTTAGTTTGATAGGAAAATCAAGGCCTGGAATTTGCAGGAATGACTCGTATTTTTCTTCCAACGCCAAAATTTTAACCTCATGTTTTTGAAGCTGTGCGATTTCCATATCCACGAAATTCTGAAGATACTTTAAAACCACATGGTAGACTAAAAGGTATCTCCCTTTGCTGATATCCACTCCTGGAAGGGTAGTAGTAAATTGGGAAGACACCACTTTTGGAATTTGGGTTTTGAGTGACTCTAGGTCAACTTTTTCAAGCGCCGTATTGATTAACGGGCTGTACAGCACTTCCAGACTGTCATGAATTATGGTACCAAAGGTGTTAGCTGCAATGGATTGTTCCACCTCCTCGGTATCGTAAATTTTAAGAATGTTCTTCTTGTAGAAATCCATGGGATTTCTGATGTAATTGGTAATTGCAGTAGGGGAAAATCCCTTACTGGCAAATGCCCGGATGTCTTCCGCTAGTAAGTTGCTCTTTTCAATTTGTAGAGAGGGGGAAGCATCGATTTTCAATTCTGGCGAAGCAATGGAGTGGGAGATATAACGGGAAACATTCTTGTCTGTTAAGAGCTGGGAAATTAATCGGCTTTTTTCACCACCCTCCAATACATCAGGTTCAGTATTATAGATGAGGTATACGTTTTTGGCCCGTTGGATCAATCGATAAAAGTGGTAGGTATATATGGCATCTTTTTCCTTGTAGGTGGGCAATCCAAACTCTCTTTTAACGTCAAAAGGAAAAAAGGAGTTGCCAGATTTTCCTGCTGGTAGGATTCCTTCGTTGACAGAAGTAATGATGACGGTTTCAAAATCCAAATTCCTGCTTTCCAGCATCCCCATAATCTGTAAACCAGAAAGGGGTTCTCCAATAAAGTCTGTAGTTTCCAAAGCTGCCAATTGCTTAAAAAAACTTTTTACGGATTTCAAATGCTTGATAAAATTGACAGATTCTATCTGCTGTTTAAGTTGATTGAACAACTTATGGAATCGATAGAGATACTCCAATTCCATGGCGTTTTTTTGCTGTTGTCCAATGGTCTTTAGCTTTTGGATGAGTTGGAGACAACGACTTATCCAATCCAATGGAGTTGGAGAATCAGAGGAAAAAAGCAAATCCATGAGCTCTGATTGGGCCGAATATTTTTCAAGATATTGATGGTTGAGATAAAGCCTGTTGTGCTGCTTAATATCTTTGGCAATTAGCGAAAGGGCATCCACCTTTTCAGAAGAAGAAAGTGAAAGGCAAAACGGATTGGAAAAAAAGGTAAGGACATCTTCAAAAAACCACCCTTTTTCAGATTTTGCCAGCTGTAGATCCAAAAAGGACAGAAAGAAGGAATAAAGAACCGTTTTGTTCAATGGAAAACCCATGGTGATGTTCACTTTGGAAATGGACGACGGAAGGGCCTGGAGCATTGGGATAAGCAACGATTCGTCTGCCAGAACCAGGGCCGTATCCTGGATGCCTTCTGGAGAGGCATCTTGGATTTTAGCCAATAGATGTCCCGCATATTGGGCTTGACTGATACTTTTTGGAACGCCGGTAATCGAGATGTCCTTGGGCGTCAAAAAGTTGTGATGAACGCCTTCCAGATTATTTCGTTGATAATAGGGCCAAGCTTGCTTGTAATTCCTGATAAAAAGTCCGGCATCATGTATGGAGCTGTCCAGAAAATAGGCGTCTATGTCCCAATACATATGATTTAAGGGATTATTTAAATAGTGTTGAATGATGAAGGCTTCTGCCGTATTGAGGGCGTTGAACCCTATAAATACAATTGGTTTTTCCTGAAAGATGGAATCGCCCGAATCTGTACGTTTTGCGGCCCATCTGTACATAAGACCCTGATATCCTTTTTGTTGATCTATAAGGGTTTTGGTAAAGGCCTTATAAATTGCGCTTAAATTGTTCCAAAGTGCAAGGTAATTGCGAACCAAATCAGATTTGTCCTTTTGCATGGACCAATGATTAAGTTCCTTTATGGCCGACAGATAATTGAGAATGTCATTTGGCGGAATAAGGTACCGGTCTATTTCGTTAAAATCCTGAAGCAGTGTCTGTCCCCATTTAAGAAAAGTGTCAAAATCATCGTGTTGTTTTATTTCGGTCTTTTTGTAGACAGAGTAAAGTTCCAAGATAAGGTCCACATTGGAAGCTTGGGACAGCCCCGAGATTTGGGTCACGAAATCTTCAATAGAAAGGACAGTTGGGCTAAAAATGCTTTTCCCAATAATTTGTGCCATGTGTTTTTTGAGGAAGGTCCCAGATCGCTTGCTCGGAAGTATATAGGAACATTCGGTAATGTCCACACCCTTTTGCTGAAGGTCATGGAGTACGTATTCGAGGAAGCTTTGTTGCATGGCCCAAAAATAAAAAAGGCTCCCGATATTATCGGGAGCCTTTTTTCAAGGAAACTAAAAAGTTCCTTTTATTATTTGATCAAGTTGATTTCAACTCGTCTGTTTTGCGTTCTACCAGCTCTTGTGTTGTTGGTAGCGATTGGCTTGTCTTCGCCGTATCCGATAGCAGTCAATCTACCAGCGTCAATTCCTTTGTCGATCAAGAAATCACGTACAGAGTTAGCTCTCTTCTCAGATAGAGACTGGTTCAATTTAGCGCTACCTACGCTGTCAGTATGACCTTCAACAGTAAACTTAGCGTTAGGATACTCGTTCAAAATTTGGATGATGTCAACCATAACTGAAGTAGACTCAGCTTTGATGGAAGACTTACCAGTATCGAACAAGATAGTTCTAGCGTAGTCGTTCAATTGCTTTTGAACTTCCTCAGTTACTTCTGGGCATCCGTTGTTTGCAACAGTACCAGCTACGTCAGGACACTGATCGTCTTTGTCAAGAACGCTATCACCATCTCTGTCTGGCCAAGGGCATCCATTGTTTTCAGCAGGACCAGCTTCGTTAACACACTGATCATCTCCATCTCTTACACCATCACCATCAGCATCAGGACATCCGGCCAATGCAGCAAGACCAGCTTCGTTAGGACAAGCATCGTCTTTATCAGCAACTCCGTCACCGTCAGTATCAGGGCAACCGTTCATTTCTTTGGAACCTGCCTCGTTAGGACAGCTATCCTTGCTATCTTCGATTCCGTCGCCATCAGCATCAGGACAACCGTTGAAAGCTTCTAGACCAGCAACTTCTGGACAAGCATCGTCTTTGTCGTAGATTCCGTCACCGTCAGTGTCAGTTCCACCAAATTTAATGCTGATACCAGCCATATGCTGGAAATGTCTTACCAAGAAATCTTCAAAAGCATGTTTGTATTGTGTTTGTACAGTAAGACCGATGTTTTCGGAGAACCATACGTTAACACCAATACCACCATTAACAGTACCAGCACCAATTTCATCTATCCAAGTATAACCACCACCGATTTCTGCAAAAGGATCGATAGTTGTGTTTTTAAGGAAGTTGTATTTGATGGTACCATCCACAGCGTAGTGAGAAAGATCGTCGATGGATTGATCACCATTTTTTTCAAGTCTGTTCAAAGAACCTCTTGCTCCAATAGAGAAACCATCTCCTATATATTTAGAAACAGCCACATAAGAAACGGAAGGCAAAATATTCCAGTGATCAGATACATTGAAATACTCATCGAACAAAGTAGTACTTGAGAAAGGATTGTCCTCGTCGTTGGTTGGGTAAGTGTCAATGGCGTTTACCCCAAAACTGATCTGCCATGGATTATTCTCGTCTTGCGCTTGTACGTTGTTAAAACCCACAAAGATTAGGGCAACAACTAATAATTTGCTAAGATGTTTCATGCTCAAAATTTTAAGTTTAAGTGTTTATCAGCAGCAAATGTAAGTTGTTAAGACTTATTAACAAAATCAAATTTTCTTTTTTTTTGGTGCATTACATAGAAGTTTTAGTGCAGTTCAACGATTTTTAATGCTTTTCCAACTTCGGTGAATGCTGCTATGGCTTTGTCCAAGTGATGCTTCTCATGCGCGGCGGACAACTGAACCCTTATCCTTGCTTTTCCCTTGGGAACCACGGGGTAAAAGAACCCGATCACATAAATGCCCTTTTCCAAAAGCATATCGGCCATTTCTTGGGATAATTTGGCATCATAGAGCATTACAGGGACTATGGCAGAATCCCCATCTATGATATCAAATCCGGCCTCTTTCATGCCTTTTTTAAAATACTCGGTGTTCTTCTGAAGCTTGTCCCGCAAGCTGGTGTCCTTGTCCAGCATCTCAAATACCTTGATGGAGGCTCCTACAATAGCGGGAGCGAGGGAGTTGGAGAAAAGATAGGGTCGTGACCGCTGTCGCAACATTTCTACAATTTCCTTTTTCCCGGTAGTATAGCCTCCCATGGCACCGCCCAGGGCTTTGCCTAAGGTGCCTGTAATAATGTCTATCCGATCCATAACCCCTTTTTCTTCCAAGGTGCCCCTGCCTGTTTCACCAATAAATCCGGCGGAGTGACATTCATCAATCATGACCAGGGCATCATACTTATCGGCTAAATCACAGATTTTGTCAAGAGGAGCCAATAAGCCATCCATGGAGAATACTCCATCAGTGACTATAATCCGGAAGCGGGAGCCGTCTTCATGACTCTGTTTGAGTTGGGTCTCCAGATCGGCCATGTCGTTGTTGGCATACCTATAGCGTTTGGCCTTGCACAAACGAACTCCATCTATAATGGAGGCATGGTTAAGGGAATCTGAGATAATGGCATCTTCTGCTGTCAGTAAGGGCTCAAATACCCCGCCATTGGCATCAAAGGCCGCAGCATATAATATGGTATCCTCGGTGCCGTAAAAATCAGCAATTTTTTGCTCCAAATTTTTATGGATGTCCTGAGTGCCACAAATAAAGCGAACCGATGACATCCCAAAACCATGGGTGTCCAGGGTATCCTTAGCTGCTTGGATTACCTCGGGATGGGACGAAAGCCCCAAATAATTGTTGGCACAAAAGTTAATGACCTCCTCACCAGACGAAATTTTTATGACAGCATCTTGTGGGGAAGTGATAATGCGCTCCTTCTTAAAAAGGCCAGCTTCCCTAATGTTGTCCAGTTCTTGGGTCAAATGATTTTTTATAGTTCCGTACATAGTGTTTTGTTTAAAGAAAAAGGGGTTTTATTTCGTGATCAATATATACAATAATAAGATGTCCGAGCGTAAAATCCATGGCTTTTAAAGCATCGGCATATTCCATAATCTGCTCATGGTGCGAAGGGGCGGGGTTACCTGTTTTATAATCAATAATGCTGGCTTTCCCATCTTTTATGGCAATGCGATCGGGCCTTAATGTTTTGCCTTTGCTCAGTAGAATTTCCTGCTCATTTAGGATTTGGTATGCCAGGGAAAAGTATTCCCTAAGTTGGGGATGTTCAACCACCCCCATAATTTTTTCTTTGACATATCCAGAATCAACAGCTGTAAGCTGCCCTGATTCTTGAAGATTATCCAAAACGGAAGGAACATCCTCCATGGTCTTTATTTTGCTCAAGGCATGATGAACCAAATTGCCAAGTTCTATAGCTTCCCTGCGTTCATCATCCCATAAATGAGCGGATCTTGTGGATATGGCAAACCCCGTATCCTTTTCATCCTTTTCTGCAAATGGAATGTTGGTACTTTGCATGGCCGGTTCTTCCTGTTCTTCAGCCCTATGGGTCAATACTCCAAAGGTGTACTTTCCTTCCTTGTTTTCTTCCAATCCTTTCTGATTTAGGAAATATTGGAACAAGTTGGAATAGGAGTTGCATTGTTCCAAATTGTTGGCTGCTTTGTCTGTTTCGGAAAGAATAAAAAGCCCTTTTTCGGCCCGGGTCAAGGCTACGTAAAGTACATTAAGCGCATCCAGCTCGGTTTTTTCCATTTCTTCCAAGTAGTTCTTGGAAGTTATTTCGTTGTACTGGAGCATTTCCTTTCTGCTATTGATCAGGAATTCATCCAGACCCAGTTCCTGTTCCTTTGGTAAGGCACCCACCCAAGATTTCTTCTGCTTTCTGGGATCATGGATCAGCGCATTCGCAAATGGAAAAATTACCATCGGAAATTCAAGTCCTTTGGATTTATGAATGGTCATGATTTTAACGGCATCAATATGTTCCGGTGCTGCAATGGATAGCTTGTCTTTCTTCTGCTCCCAATACTTAAGAAAAGCAACTACTCCAGGACCTTCCCTTTTTTCAACAACCAACACTTCGTCCAACAGAAAAACCAAATAGGCTTGGGATTGATCCGCTGGCTTAAAATGTCGAATAGCCTTTTCCAAAATGATGATCACAGGCTGGGTTTGGAGCTCGGGTATGGAAAAACCATAAGCATCCAACAACAATTCCGCTACCTTTTCCAGATGACTGGAAATAAAAAGATGGGGATCTACTGTTGATTTGGACAGGTAATACAAAAGCGCATAGGTTGACTCCTGATCGGATGGATTTTCCATGACTTTCAATAGAGAAATCAGAAAACCTACGGTGGAATTGTTTTTCAGCAAAAGCGATTCCGAGGAAACAACAGGGATTTGATTTTCGGATAAAAAGTTGGCCAACAGCATGCCATGGTCGTTTTTCCGCACCAAAATGCAGATATCGGAATACACATAGTCCTTGGTTTGTAGATTTTCAATGGTCTTGAGCACCTGATGGCAATGCTCTTCTGCTTTGTTGTCAACCTCCATGTCCACAAAGGAAAGTTCTATGTAGCCCCCTTGTTTGTCATTGGGCTTCTGATTGCATCCTTCAAAGAAAAGATTGCGGTATTCCGTATTCTTTAATATAGGCGCAACTGTGCTGAAAAATTGGTTGTTGAACTGAACGATTTCACTGTAGCTTCTCCAATTGGTATCCAATGCAAATGTTTTGGGAGCAATGGAAAAGGGTCTGGATTTGCCGCTGATTAGGTTAAGGAACTGCTCCGCTTTGCCCCCTCGCCATCTGTAAATGGCCTGTTTAACATCCCCTACCAAAAAAAGGGTGCCTTGTTCGTTTTTCTCGTTCACGCTTTCCAAGGCATTCCCGATCAAAGGAACCAGATTTTCCCATTGCACTTTGGAGGTGTCTTGGAACTCGTCCAAAAAGTAATGCCTGTACTTTTCACCCATCCGCTCATAGATAAAGGGGACAGGTTGGTTCCTGACTTCTTTGGACAAAATCGAGTTTAAGGCAGAAATGGGAATGACTTCCCTATCCAGTTCAATGTTCTTGATTTCCTTGGCGATTTCGTTCAGTAGCGTTAAAGGGACAATATTACCATAGATGTTCCGGAGAAAGTTTCGCTGATACAACTCCTTTTTAATGGATAGATATTTGTCCAAGATAAAGGTGGCCAAATGGGAACTGTCCCGTTTGTCCGAAGCTTTTAAAAGACGACCTGCTTGTAAGGACTCTTCCAATTTATTGGCATAAAGCACTTTGATGTTGAATTCCTTTCCGCTTATTTTCTTGAAATGATTTGGGAGCGTTTGTCTGGGGAAATCCTCTGGGGCAAACCCTTGTTTTTCTATGTCCCCAAGCACCTCGGTTGCCTGTTTGCTTACATAGGTTTCCAAGGCTAGAATCTGAGTGGAAATCTTCTTTTGGATGTCCTTGAAATCCTCAATGGTTTTGGATTTTAGGGAGGCAATGTGGTCTGCATGGTCCTCTTGAAAAAGCAGCTTGCCAATTTCCATCAGATCATAAGAAACGTCCCAACTTTTGTCCTCATCAATTTTTTCCAGGGAAAATGCAATGAGGGTCTGGGTTAAGGCCTCATCGCTGCCCGCTCTTTCCAATAATCTACCAATGGCCTCGTGCAACAGCAGATCGGTATCCAGTTCCACTTCAAAGTTTTGGGAAAGCTGCAGGTCGCGGGCAAAGGTTTTAATGATTTTATGGTTGAACTTGTCTATAGTCGAAATCTCAAAAAAGGAATAGTTGTGCAAAATCCGTTGCAGCACGGTTTGGGAACGTTGCTGTAATTGCTGTGGACTCAAGGAAAGTTCCTCACGAATTTCATTGAAAAGGGAACCTCTTTTTTCCGGGGGCATGTCCAACCCAAAACTATACAGACTTTCCAAAATCCGTGATTTCATTTCACCCACCGCCTTGTTGGTAAAGGTAATGGCCAAAAGCTGCCTGAATTTGGAAGGAGAACCATCCTTTAGCAATAACAACAGGTACTCCTTGGTCAAGGAATAGGTCTTGCCGGATCCGGCAGAAGCGCTGTATATTTTAAATTGGGGAGTCTCCAAAACCATTTTCCTGCAAATTACGGATTACCCACCTCAACTTAATGTTACAGAGCATGAAATATATGCTATAAAGCCGTATTTTTACAGGAATCAATAATAACTTAAAAACAATACAATTATGGCTTTTGAATTACCAAAATTACCCTATGCATACGATGCCTTGGAGCCACATATAGATGCCCGGACCATGGAGATTCACCATACCAAGCACCACAACGGTTATACCACCAAATTAAATGGTGCCATTGCCGGAACGGACTTGGAGGGACAGTCCATAGACGACATTCTTTCCAATTTGGATATGTCCAATGGTGCGGTTAGAAACAATGGCGGAGGATTTTACAATCACTGCCTTTTCTGGGAAGTAATGTCTCCTGCTGGTGGAGGTTCCCCAAGCGGGGATTTGGCCGCTGCCATTGATGCTGCATTTGGCTCTTTTGATGCTTTTATGGAACAGTTTAGTGCTGCTGCCGGCACCCGATTTGGTTCTGGATGGGCATGGCTTTGCGTGCACAAAGGCGGAAAGTTGGAAATCTGCTCCACGCCCAACCAGGATAATCCGTTGATGCCGGATACGGGTTGTGCGGGACACCCTATTTTAGGACTGGATGTGTGGGAGCATGCTTACTATTTGAACTACCAAAACCGCAGACCGGATTATGTTTCAGCTTTCTTTAATGTAATCAACTGGGATAAGGTAGCAGAAGGATATGCTTCCAATAAATAACAACTAGACTCTCGTACGTCACTTCGAGTGTCCCGAATTTACTCCGGGATTATCGAGAAGTGGAGACCGGATAAAAGTACTTGATTAATAGGGCCGCTACTGTGGCCCTTTTCTATTTATACCACCTTCTTGTCATTCCGAACGCCGAAGGCGGAGGAATCCCAATAATTGGGTTTTACGTTAAGACCTTACAAACACATCCCTGATTTCAGCCTGCTGAAATCTTCCCTTCTCAAGAAGGGAGCATATACCAAAAAGCGACAGCAACCAATTCCCCTCTTGAGAGGGGCAGGGGCGTGTATTAACCCAAAACCCCCATCCGTCAATTGAAAAGGGGCATTCATCAATTGGGAGACTCTTTGCCAAACATATAGCACTTCTTTTATGTCCTAAACCAAAAAAGTTTAATCCATGAAAAAGATTACCTACTTAGGAATTGTATTGTTGTCCATTGGATTGTTTGTTCTGTCTTGTGGCAAAGATGATGGGCCGGAGAAACCAGACCCGAACCCAAATCCCAATCCAAACCCGACTACCATCGAATTGGACAAGACAAGTTTAAAACTGTACCCCTTTCCCTTTTATACAGAAGGTTTACAGGTAACCACCGATATTGGAAGCGCTACGGTTGCTTGGAGCAGCAGCAATGAAGATGTAGCGGCCGTGAACGCTAACGGAGAAGTTACCCCCCTGGCCATAGGGACTACAACTATAACTGCCAAAGTTGGTGAGGCCACAGCCACGTGCTCTATAAACGTTGCAGATGGCCCAGTAAATGAGTTGACCTTGGATGAAGAGACCCTAGAGCTTTTTACCAACGAAATGGGTGGCCTTTCGCTTACCATAGATGCTGAAGTCGAAAACACAAGCGCACCTGTTTGGCATTCTGATGATGAAACGGTGGCAACCGTTGATCAGGAGGGTAATGTAACGGGACAAGGAACAGGGACTGTAGAAGTTTCTGTTACCGTGGATAACATGACCATTGCTATGGTTGTAACCGTTAACCCTAATGTGTATGTAGTAGGCTCCGCAGATGAAAATGCCGTAATCTGGAAGAATGGAACCCCAAGCATTTTAGCGCTACCGGAAGGCTTTGATTCCTATTCTTATGCAAATGATGTTTTCGTTACGGATAGTGGCGATGTTTATATTGCTGGTCATGCCCATGACGGGTTTAAATATCAGGCCATGGTTTGGATCAATGGGGTTCCCAAGGTTTTGAATGAACTTGGATATACCCATGGATACGCCCATTCTGTAGTGGTTGATGATTCCGGCAATTTTTATGTCGGCGGCTATGAATGGGACGGGACCTACCATAATGGAATGGTCTGGATAAATGGAACTGCCCATGAGGTTTCTGATGAAGAGGTGAATGATAAGGTATTTTCTATAGCTGTGGATACAGACGGTGATGTATATGCAACAGGGATAGAAGAGATTAACACCTTAGACCGAGCAATACTCTGGAAACTGGATGTTGAAACCGAGATTTTGGCAGAAAACAATCAACATGTTAATGCTAGCGGAGTTGCTTTAAGCGGCACAGACATTTATGTGGTAGGAAGTGTAGAGGAAAATGGAGTTCAATTGGCTAGGAGATGGGATGTTGAGAATGATGTAGGCGTTGACTTAAACGAAAACATGAATAACAACGCCTCCGCTTCTGATGTTGTTGTGGACAATGGTGTGGTATTTACCGTGGGAACCGAATATGAGTTTGAGAATGGAAATACTGCTAAACTGTGGATTGATGAAACTGCGGTTGCTTTGAGCAATGAAGTGAGTACAAACGCCAATTCTGTAAAAGTAGATCCGGTAGACAAAACTGTATATATAGCAGGTCAGAAAAACCTTAATGGTCCAGATTGGGCAGCAAGACTCTGGATTAAAAGAGGTGATGATATTGAAACAAAGGACTTATCGGAATCCTATCAAAATTCTGGGGCCAGAGCAGTATTTATAAAATAATTTTTTTGGGGTAATTGGATTTTTTTTCATGAGGGGACGCCAATGGCGTCCCTTTTTTTGTTCCCCTCTCGAGAGGGGCCAGGGGTGTGTTTTTTGGTTGTACACCCAACCTCCCAAATAGTTTAGGTTTTCTGCTAAGACTGCACAAACACATCCCTGATTTCAGCTTGCTGAAATCTTCCCTTCTCAAGAAGGGAGTACATACCAAAAGCAACAGAAACCAATTTCCCTCTCAAGTGAGTAGGCAATATGTAAATGTCAGTTCGAGCGCAGTCGAGAACGCCTTTATAAGGCAAGTGTAATGATATCTCGACTGCGCCTGTCTGCCGACAAAGGCAGGCTCGATATGACCTTTTCTTTTTAAATCAAATTTCCTCTGCAGATGAGCTAGGGTGTATTGACCCAAAACCCCCATCCGTCAATTGAAAAGGGGCATTCATCAATTTGGAGACTCTTGACTAAGAGCATTACACTTCTTTTATAGCCTAAACCAAAAAAGTTTAAACCATGAAAAAGATTACCTACTTAGGAATTGTATTCTTGTCCATTGGATTGTTTGTCCTGTCTTGTGGAAAGGATGATGGATCCGAGCCTGATCCCAATCCCAATCCAACCGCTATTGAGCTAGATAAAAGTAGTTTGGAGTTATTTAGAACTGAAACGGAGGCTATTTTAATTGGCAATCTTGATGAGTTCAATAGCTCTCTAGAATGGCAATCTTCTGACAAAAATGTTGCAACAGTAAACAATGATGGGGTCGTGACTGGGATAGATTTAGGCACAACAACTATAACGGTCACTTCTGGAAACCTCTCAGCAAGTGTTAGTGTGGCGGTAAATCCTGATTTCTATGTAGGAGGATATATTAGGAAAAATGACAAAAATTTTGGAAAGGTCTGGAAAAATGGAAAGATACACTCTTCCTTTGGAGCTGGAACTGTTATCAAATCAATACAAATAAACGATTCTGACGTTTTTGCATGTGGATTGGAATTTGAAAACGGAAGAGCTTCGGTAAAATACTGGGAAAATGAAATATCCAATGATTTGGCAAACGATTTTAATGATGCTGCGGGCAATGGAATACTGTTAAAGGGAGAAGAGGTTTTGGTAGCTGGATTTACAAGGGATGAAAATAATCAAGAAACTGCCATCCTATGGGAGGATGGATCATCTATAGCTTTGGATATAGGTCCAGAACATTCTGGAGCTCGTGCCCATTCCTTAATGGTGAACAATAGTGGGGAATACATAGTAGGTATGGGGCGTAATTATCCATCCTATGATGCCTTGTTATGGAAGGACAGAGGGGAGGCCATACGCTTAAGTAGCGGAGATTACTGGGCAGAAGCATTGGCAATTGATGTGTGGAGTTCTGGAAAATACGTCGCCGTTGGATTTGAAGAAAATGAAGATGGAGGAGATATGGCTGTCGTTTGGGAGGAAGATCAAGACCCTTATTTTTTGACCAGCGAAGGTGAATCTCAAGCAAAATCCGTGGATATTGGGGAGGATGGAGATGAATATGTCGGTGGATATCATGACTTAGGAGAGGTTCGGTATGGTAAAATTTGGAAAAACAAAACAGAGTGGGTTGTACCGAATAGTACTGGCAATGCTGATATCAGATCTGTTTTTGAATTTGAAGATTATGTTTACGCGACAGGGTTTGGTCAGGAAGATGATGATAGCCCAACTTGGGCAAAAGTGTGGAAGATAAATATGCAAGGACAAATTGTAGAGACCATAGAACTTGCCAAGGAAGCGGGAGATGAAGCGTATGCCTATTCCATCCTCGTAAAATAATTTTTTTGGGGTAATTGGATTTTTTTTCAATTGGGGGCGCCTTTGGCGTCCCTTTTTTTTTGTGCTTAAATACCCCAAATAGAAAAGGGCGAGGAAGCCCTCACCCTTTTCGTCCCAAATCTTACCATAAACTTAACCTACTTATGCTATGGCGAAACTAAATTACTGGTATTGTGAGAAATAACAAAAGTTTTTGCAGAATTTTTTGAATTGGAGCCGAAAATGGAAGGGAAGATTTAAGCAACATTTTTGGTAAATCGTTGGGGTTCAAACATAAAGAAGGCGGACATTGTCCGCCTTCTTTCCCCAAATCTTACCATGAACTTAACCTACTTATGCTATGGTAGCTCCAAAAGTAAGGCAGAGGCTGGCTTTGGGAACAAGCTTTTAGATGAAACTCCTGTTAATTGGGTGAACGGATCGGGCCGGGGTGTGGACGTACGGGAATTCAGGAAAAGGACTACGGGAATTATGGAAACCCCTAAAAAATAAAGCGACCGGAGTATTCCCCGGTCGCTTTCCCCAAATCTTACCATGAACTTAACCTACTTATGCTATGGTCCTCCAAAAGTAAGGCAGAGCACCACTTTGGGAGCAAGCTTTTAGACGAAAGCCCAGTTGTTTGGGTGAAATACAATAGTCGTTGAAAAGGACTACGAAATTTGTTGGGGAAGGCCGGATGGAAAATAAAAAAGGTGGAATAGCTTCCACCTTTTTTGCCCCAAATCTTACCATGAACTTAACCTACTTATGCTATGGCAATACTAAAGTAGGTTTGTAGGTTGCCCAGTAGGCAAAAATCCGTTCATCTGCACGTTTCATCGATGAAATGCACAGGTGTTCCCAATATTGGGAAAACTAATACGCTCTCTGGTTTTTTCCCTCGTAAAAATTGATGAATGCCCGGTTTACAACCCGGTTCCCTCCCGGTGTAGGGTAGTTGCCTGTAAAGTACCAATCCCCCAAGTTTTTTGGACAGGCTTGGTGTAGCCCTTCAATACTTTGGTAGATGATATCCACTTCGGCATTGATACCTTTAGGACTTAGGATTTCGGCAATTTTCTTCGAAATCTGGTCTGCGGTAAACGGGGCGTAGAACTCCTTTACATAGTTGACCACCTCTTTGTCCTTGGATTCGGTTTGGGTGAGGCACTTTTCATAAATCTCTCGGATCTTGTCCGTTGTGCCATGATCTTCATGCAGCGCTTGGGCCGCTTTGAAGGCCACAAAATCTTCCAGTTTGGCCATGTCTATTCCGTAACAATCCGGGTAACGGATTTGCGGAGCAGAGGATACCACAACGATTTTCTTTGGAGATAAACGATCCAAGATTTTTAGGATACTCTTCTTTAAGGTTGTCCCTCTAACAATACTGTCATCAATGATGACAAGGCTGTCCCCCTTTTTTACCGATCCATAGGAAATGTCATAAACGTGGGCCACAAGGTCATCCCTACTACTGTCTTGGGTGATAAAGGTTCTTAGTTTGGCATCTTTAATGGCCACTTTTTCTATCCGTGGGCGAACGTCCAAGATTTGATGAAGCTCTTCACCAGAAATGTTTGGCCCAAGGGCTAGGATTTGTTCTTCCTTAAGTTTGTTAAGGTAGTTCTGCGCCTCTTTGACCATCCCAAAAAAGGAAGTTTCCGCCGTATTGGGAATATAGGAAAACACAGAGTTGGCCAAATCATTATCTATGGACTTAAGAATTTGTGGGAATACCAATTTCCCCAACATCTTTCTTTCCTGATAGATTTCCTTGTCACTTCCCCTTGAGAAATAAATGCGTTCAAAAGAACAAGCTTTTCTTTCCGTTGGTTCTTGAATTTGCTCCAAATGAACATCACCTTTTTTCTTGATGATCAAAGCATGTCCCGGATCCAGTTCTTTGACCGAATCATAGGGCACATTAAATACGGTTTGTATGGCAGGGCGTTCCGAAGCTACCACCACCACTTCATCATCTTGGTAATAATAGGCAGGCCTGATTCCTGCAGGATCTCGTACCACAAATCCATCACCATGTCCCAATAGACCACCCATGGTATAACCCCCATCCCAATTTTTGGAGGCTTTTCTCAATATTTTGGCAACATTCAATCGCTCTGCAATAAGGGGTGAAGCTTCCCTTTTGTTGTATCCTTCTTTCTTGATCTGCTTGTACAATTTGGCTACAGCATCGTCAAGAAAATGTCCAATCTTTTCCATCACGGTTACCGTGTCTGCCATTTCCTTTGGATGCTGACCCAAAGTGACGAGGTTCTCGAACAACTCGTTCACATTGGTCATGTTAAAGTTACCTGCAACAATGAGGTTACGGTGCATCCAGTTGTTCTGCCTTAAAAAGGGATGAACGCTTTCAATACTGTTCTTCCCAAAAGTGCCATACCGAACATGACCCATTAACAACTCTCCTATATAAGGAATGTTACTTTTCTGCAACTCCACATCATTTTCCAAACCGGGATGTTGTTCCAGAGCTGTGTTGATTCGGTCATTGATTTGAGCAAAGATGTCTTGGATGGGCTGTTGCTGGGCAGAACGTACCCGGCTCATATAGCGCTCCCCTGGTTTCATGTCCAATTTAATACTGGCAAAACCAGCTCCGTCCTGACCTCTGTTGTGCTGTTTTTCCATCATGAGGTACATCTTGTTGACCCCATAAAATGCAGTACCATACTTTTCCTTGTAGTACTCCAGTGGTTTAAGCAATCGGATCATGGATAATCCGCACTCGTGCTTAATAGCATCACTCATAACAAACCAAAATAAAAAAGCCCCGAAACGTATCAGGGCAGTTATTTATGTCAACTCAATATTGAATTGTGTCAATTCTTTAAATTGCATAAGGCGGCGTTCCACCTCATGCTTCTCCAGTTCCAGCATTCGCTCCGTGCCAAATCGTTCAACAGAGAACGAGGCCAGATTGCTTCCATGGATAATGGCATTCTTCAAACTTTCAAACGAGATGTTTTTGGACTCGGCCAGATATCCCGCAAATCCACCTGCAAAGGTATCTCCAGCTCCAGTGGGGTCAAAAACCTCTTCCAAAGGTAAAGCGGGTGCAAAGAAAACATGTTCCTTATGAAACAAAAGTGCACCGTGTTCCCCTTTTTTGATGACCACATATTTGGGTCCCATTTCCTGAATTTTGGCCGCCGCCTTTACAAGGGAATATTCGCTGGTCATCTGTCTTGCCTCTTCATCATTGATGGTAAGTACATCAATCTTTGCAATGACCTCCATCAACTCGTCCCAAGTATTGTCCATCCAGAAGTTCATGGTATCCGCTATAATAAGTTTTGGTCGTTCTTTCATCTGTGCAATTACACCCAACTGGATGTTTGGATGAAGATTACCCAGCATGACCACATCTGCGTTCTTAAAGTTATCTGGAACAATGGGGTTAAAATCGGCCATGGTGTTCAACTCCGTGACCAAAGTGTCCCTGGAATTTAAGTCGTTGTGGTATTTACCTTTCCAGTAGAAAGTCTTACCTCCTTTTACCACCTCAATTCCGGAAATGTCAATGTTATGTGCTGTGAAAATATCTAGATATTCTTGAGGAAAATCTTCTCCCACAACGGAAACTACTGCAGACTCTACCTTAAATTGTGAAGCTGCCAAACCTATAAAGGTGCCTGCGCCACCAAGAATTTTATCACTCTTCCCAAATGGCGTTTCAATATCATCAAAAGCCACGCTGCCTACAATAAGCAATTTGCCCATGCGCTAAAATTTGCTGCAAATATACGGTTAGATATTCCATTTCCCACCACTTGGCATTTAATTAAGAAAATGCTTGGAAATCTGCTGAATATGAACCTACTTTCTTCCGAAATCTGCAGGAATTTCACCCCAAGCTTTGGTCTCCCATTTTACAATGGGCGTGTTGTACCTGTTTTTTTTCAACCAACTTTCTGCCCGCTCTATCAATTCAAAGAGTTGGGCATTTTTGTTGTTTTTTTTCAGTTTGGTGCCGCACTTTTTCTTGCACACCCACCCAATGGCAATTCTAGAGTCGGAGTAAATGACCCGCTCACTTTTTCGTTCCTTTAAAAAAGCAAGACCATGGACCAAGGCCAAAAACTCACCAATATTATTCGTGCCCTGTTCAAAAGGACCCTGTTTAAATAGGAGCTTTTTGGTTTTTGTATCTACTCCTTGGTATTCCATTTTACCAGGGTTGCCACTGGAGGCCGCATCCACTGAAATGGAATTGTAATTAGGGTCACCAATTCTAAGCAACTCTTCAGGAGAAAGCTCCTTTTTTCCTTTGGAAGTTCCTTTGTACTCCAAATAGTTTCCGTTGTATGCTTTTTTGGCTTCATCGAAAGTTGAAAAGGACTTGTATTGAGCACCCTTGAAACCTGTTATCTGAGCTTTGCAGTCATCCCAACTCTCAAATATTCCGGGCCGTTTACCTTTCCAGACCACATAGAATTTTTTCTTATTTGCCATTTTAGGTTAAGAGTTTTTCAATCACTTTGGGAAAGTGCTCGTATTCCAATTCGTGCACCTTATTGGCTATGGTATTCGGGGTGTCCTCTGGTGTCAATTCCGTTTTGGCTTGAAAAATAACGGCGCCCTCATCATAATGTTCGTTGACATAATGAATGGTGATACCCGTTTCCGTTTCTTCATTTTCTTTTACCGCCTCATGCACTTTGGAACCGTACATGCCTTTTCCACCATACTTGGGTAATAGTGCAGGATGTATATTGACAATTTGGTTTGGAAATGCCCGTATGAAACTTTCAGGAATCTTCCATAGGAATCCGGCAAGAACGATAAGGTCTGGTTCAAGACTTTTGATCATATTCAAAAGCTGGTCTGTTCCCACAAACGATTCCCGATTAAAGCAGTAGGCGGGAACTTTCAGTCTTTTGCACCGATCCAGCACTTGGGCAGTACTTTTATTGGTAAAAACCGCCGCGACCTTGGCTGTTTTCTGTACCCTAAAATAGGTAATGATTTTTTCGGCATTGGATCCGCTCCCGGATGCCAGAATTACTATCTGTTTTAGGTTGGTTTTCTCCTGCAAATCGCTATTCATGTTTAAAAGGCTAAATTACTGCACACGTATCTAATATGTTTAATTTGAGGCACATTTTATCGACAAATGGTGTATTTAATCCAAAGTTTTATATTTTTGCCCCGATTAAATTTTTAAAACCGATATAATTATGTCAGACATTGCATCAAGAGTAAAGGCTATCATCGTTGATAAACTAGGTGTAGATGAAAATGAAGTAGTAGCAGAAGCTAGCTTTACCAACGACCTAGGTGCGGATTCCTTGGACACTGTTGAACTTATCATGGAATTTGAAAAAGAATTTGACATTCAAATCCCTGATGATCAAGCAGAAAACATTGCAACTGTTGGTCAAGCCATTAGCTATATAGAAGAAGCGAAGTAATTTTATGATATTTTACTAAAGATTTTAAATTATCCATGTGATGATCATCACATGGATAATTTTTTTTTAATTTAGGTTCATAAGGGTAAAAAATAGTTCAATGCAGTTAAAGCGAGTTGTAGTTACTGGAATGGGTGCACTTACACCTATAGGTAACAATTTGGAGGCTTATTGGGAAGGACTAAAAACTGGGAAAAGCGGTTGCGCTCCCATCACGTATTTTGATACGGAAAAGTTCAAGACCAAATTTGCCTGTGAGTTAAAAGGCTATGAACCACAGGACTTTTTTGATAGAAAAGAGGCCAGAAAACTGGACAGATTTGCCCAATATGCACTGGTCTCCTCCGATGAGGCAATTGCAGATTCCGGAATTGACCTGGACGAGATAAATAAATTACGTGTTGGAGTTATTTGGGGAGCGGGAATAGGAGGTTTGGAAACCTTTCAGAAAGAAGTTTTAGATTTTGCCGATGGGGATGGAACCCCAAGGTTTAATCCATTCTTTATCCCAAAAATGATTGCGGATATCGCACCCGCCAATATTTCCATAAAACATGGGTTTATGGGACCAAATTACACCACGGTTTCGGCCTGTGCGTCTTCTGCCAATGCCATGTTCGATGCTTTAAACTCGATACGTTTAGGGTACTGTGACCTAATTGTTACAGGAGGAAGTGAAGCAGCGGTTACCATTGCTGGAATGGGTGGTTTTAATGCTATGCATGCATTATCTACCAGAAATGAAAATCCGGAAACTGCTTCAAGACCGTTTGACGGAACCAGGGATGGTTTTGTATTAGGAGAAGGAGCTGGGGCTTTAATTTTAGAAGAGTATGAGCATGCAAAGGCAAGAGGAGCAAAAATATATGCCGAGGTTTTAGGTGGTGGATTATCAAGTGATGCCCACCATATGACAGCCCCTCATCCAGAAGGTATTGGTGTTGTGGAGGTAATGAAGAATTGTCTGGAAAATGCAGGACTGAAACCAGAAGACGTGGACCATATAAACACCCACGGAACATCGACCCCTTTAGGTGATGTGGCCGAACTGAAGGCCATTTCCAAAGTGTTTGGGAAACATGCTCCCAACATTAATATTAATTCCACAAAATCCATGACAGGGCACTTATTGGGTGCGGCCGGAGCCATAGAAGCCATTGCTTCCATCTTGGCCATGGAACACAGTATGGTTCCTCCTACGATCAACCATAGTGTAGTAGATGAGAACATTGATCCTTCATTGAACCTGACCCTTAACAAGGCTCAGGAAAGGGAGGTAAATGTGGCCATGAGCAATACCTTTGGGTTTGGCGGACACAACGCGTGTGTTCTGTTCAAAAAAATAGGGTAGTTTTGTAGTGTAATGAAATTCCCCTCCAAAATATTCAATTCCCCTCCGAAATCGGATGGGGATTTTTTTTTAGGTATTAAATCAATTCTGGGATTTAAACCCAAAGATCTTGATATTTATAAAAAGGCATTTCTGCATCGATCCGTAAACAAAAGGGATAAAGACGGTAATCCCATGAATTATGAGCGATTGGAATTTCTTGGGGATGCCATGTTGGGAACCATTATTTCCAAACACCTATATAATAAAGTTCCTGGAGGAGATGAAGGTTACCTAACCAAAATGCGCTCCAAAATAGTTAGCAGAAAACACCTCAACGAGCTTGGAAAGGATTTAAAACTGCTAAAATATGTGGAGAGCAGAATTCCCAAATCCCACTTTGGGGAGAATATCCACGGCAATGTTTTTGAGGCCTTGGTCGGAGCTATTTATTTGGACAGGGGCTATGCCTACTGCGAAAAATTCATCAATTCCAGAGTCATTATGCCCTATGTGGACATTGAGCAGTTGGAAGGAAAGGTGATCAGTTACAAAAGCCTGCTCATTGAATGGTGCCAGAAACAGAAAAAAACTTTTCACTACGATGTTTACGAAGACACCGGCAACGATGAGCTAAAGCATTTTGCGGTTAAATTGACCATCAACGAAAGAGTTATGGCCAAAGCACGGGCCACATCCAAAAAGAAGGCAGAGGAAAAAGCCTCAAAAAGAGCCTATTTTGCACTTCAGAGCAGAATAGAAAATAGTTGACTTTAAATTAAGGTAAACTCAAACGTTTTCGTTGTGGTAAAAGGGGTATTGTCCCCATTAAGCTAGGCTGTCAAAGGGAATAGGAGTATATTTGGGGTTCGTGTAAAAGAGATGTTGACGACCCATAAGATATCTGAGGATTTTTATGACGACAACTTTCAGCTTATTGCAATTCATAGTGGGCTGGAAGATTTTGCGATGGGGTATGCCGTTAATCTAGCCTGCGGACTTCAATTAAGTAGAAGGAAAAACGATCTGCAATTTGATCAAGATCTTGCTTTTTCGGTCTTTGATTGGGACGATGAATTGAGTGACACTTTTTGGACCCTAATGTCCAACAAATGTGCTGTTGAAGAGACCATTCCGTCCGTTGGACTTTTTCAGGATAGAACTTCTTCCAGAGCGGACTATTTGATCAAAGAACGCAAAGAAGTCGATTACTTTTTGAAGGTTGATGGTGTGGACGGACCTACACTGGTAAACAAAATAAAGGCCATCAACACTATTCCAAAAGTGGTTACTGCGTACCCGCTTGAAACACAAACTTTAAAATCAAAAAGAAACCTAATCTTTTAACAATGCCAACCGTTAAAAAAACAAAAATAGTAGCCACCCTTGGACCTGCCACGAGCAAAAAGGAAGTTCTTCAGCAAATGATGGAAGCTGGGGTGGATGTTTTCAGAATAAATTTTTCCCACGCTTCACATGATGATGTTGCAGAGCGAATAAAGCTCATTCGGGAATTGAACGACGAACTGGATACCAACACCGCCATTCTTGCCGATTTGCAAGGACCAAAATTGAGAGTTGGGGTAATGGGAGGTGAAGCTGTGGTGGCGCCTGGGGATGAGATCACCTTTGCGACTGGAGAACCTTTTGAAGGAAGTGCCAAAAGGGTGTATATGAATTACGCCAGCTTTCCCCAGGATGTGAAACCAGGAGAACGCATTTTATTGGATGATGGAAAGTTGATCTTTGAGGTGAAATCAACCAATGGGAAGGATGAAGTAAAGGCCGTTGTAATACAAGGAGGACCTTTGAAATCCAAAAAAGGAGTGAATCTCCCAAATACAGATATCTCACTACCCGCCTTGACGGAAAAAGATATTAAGGATGCCGAGTTTGCCATTTCCCAAGAAGTGGATTGGATGGCACTATCCTTTGTTCGGCATAGCCAGGACCTTATGGACCTGCAAAATTTGATTAATAAACATTCCGAGCACAAGATTCCTATCATAGCCAAAATTGAAAAACCCGAAGCGGTTGATAATATTGACAAGATTGTAGCTTATTGTGATGGCCTTATGGTTGCCCGGGGTGATTTGGGTGTGGAGATTCCAGCGCATGAAGTACCTCTGATCCAAAAGCAATTGGTATTGCGGGCTAAAAAAGCAAGAATTCCAGTAATCATTGCAACACAGATGATGGAAACCATGATAACCAGTCTTACACCAACCCGTGCCGAGGTCAATGACGTGGCCAACTCTGTAATGGATGGGGCAGATGCTGTGATGCTGTCTGGAGAAACCTCGGTTGGAAATTATCCGGTTCAGGTTATCGAAAAAATGTCCAGCATTTTAATGAGTGTGGAAGGTTCCAATCTGATCAATGTTCCACAGACACCGCCCCACATTCGTACCAAAAGATATATTACCAAATCCGTTTGTTATCATGCTGCCATTATGGCCAACGAAATAGAGGCCAAGGCCATATCAACTTTGACCAATAGTGGTTACACGGCTTTTCAAATTTCCGCATGGAGACCCAGCGCCCACATCTTGGTATTTACGTCCAACAGAAGAATTCTGACCCAACTGAATCTATTATGGGGCGTAAAAGCGTTCATGTATGACAAGTATGTTTCCACGGATGAGACCATTGAAGATGTAAACCAAATTGCCTGTAAAAAAGGATATTTGGATGTGGGAGATATGCTGATTAGCTTGGCTGCCATGCCCATCAAGGACAAGGGAATGGTGAATACCCTTAGGGTAACGGAAATAGAGAGCTGTAGTTTCTAGGCTACTTCTTCAAAAGCAATAAAATTGACCAATTTGCCAGCCTTGTCAAATACAGGGCTGCTTTTGATATGGCATTCGTAGGTGGTGCCATCTTTCCTGTAATTGGTCAAAACTACTTCAAAAGGCTGCTGTTCCTTAATGGCTTTGGAAACTTGACTTGTGGTTTCCCTACAGGTGGCCTCTCCTTGGAACATTCTAGGCTGTTTGCCTAAAACCTCATGAGGTTGATAGCCATTCATTTCAACCATATTCTTAGTGGCATAAACAATGTTCAAATGGGTATCCGTAACCACCACCACCTGATCCTTTTTAAGAATCTCATCACCAAAATTGGCCATCTTATGCCATTTTCCTGATAATGCCATGCTTTCCAAACTTTTGACATCGGCAAGATTGCCAGAAAGTCGATCAAAAGATTGGGCAAACAAATCCATGCAGTGGAGAGGGTAGCCATGCACATCCAATTTATTGTAAAAAGTATGTGCGGCTTCGTCGTAAAATCGCATCTTTTCCATACCCAATACTATAAAAAGGAATATTGATCAGAAAATCTACGCATAACATTAACACTCTTGTTTAAGAATTTACATGTTATAGCTCGAAAATTGGCTGTAAGTATCAACAGTATTTGAGGACTAAAGACCAGAAAAACTACCATCGGAGCTTGAAATTAGTCAAGCCAGCATATCATGAAATACGAATATTCAGATCCAAAACTGGGGGCTATATTAGGGCTTACAGATGATATTAGAAAAGACAAAGATTACTTTTCTTCAACGGCCAATACCATTAAATTTTTGTGGAACCGAAACCCCGAACCCATAAGTCTTGAGGTAGATGGATTTGATTTACTTTTGGAACCCAACCAAATTGTAACGGTAACCTATCTACAACAGGTTTCTTTTGCCAAGACCCAGTTACCCTTGTCGTCGGTATTGTTCAATAGGGAATTCTACTGTATCTCCGATCATGATGCCGAGGTGTCCTGTAACGGTATCTTGTTTTTTGGCACCCAAGATTTGCCCATCATTTCCATACCTGCTGACCAAGAGCGGAAATTCAATCTATGGTATGAAGTCTTTGTGGAAGAATTTTCCACTCCGGACAATATTCAAGGGGATATGTTGCAAATGTTGCTCAAGAGATTGATTATCATGAGCACACGATTGGCCAAGGAGCAACTGATCGTAAAGAGTTTGGACAATGCCCAAGTTGACACTATTCGCAAGTTCAACTATCTGGTGGACATACACTATAAAACCAAAAGAAAGGTAAGTGACTATGCAGATATGCTCTTTAAGTCGCCCAAGACCCTTTCCAACCTCTTTTCCATTTACAATCAGAAAACACCCCAACAGATCATATTGGACCGACTCATGTTGGAAGCCAAGCGTCTGATTCATTTTACCGAAAAACAAAATCAGGAAATTGCCTACGATTTGGGGTTTAATGACCCGGCACATTTTAGCCGTTTTTTCAAAAAAATGACGGATATGAGTCCTTCGGAATACCGAGAAAACCTACTGATTGCCCCTTAAGGGAAATTTTGGCAAGCGGTCGGGAAATCCCTCCTAACACCTCCCCTCTTTTTCGTCACATCTTTGCTCAGTAATTAAAAGAAAGGTAAAGATGAAATCACTGGAAAAATCTGTTTTCAATCTCATTGAGATTTTCAGGTCCACAAGAAGACCAGAAACAAAGTCGATTATTTCTCCCGCACATTGCGAGCAGAAATACCATCACGATTTTTATTGTGATGCCGAAAAACCGTTTGTAAAGAATTTTTAACCCATATAATAATTAGTAGAATTTATAATCATGAGCAATTTTAATGTACCTAAAAGAGAAGAAGTAAGTAGTGCCAATCAGGCCATTTTTGACAACTTGGAAAAAGCTGTTGGATTTGTACCTAACCTTTATGCAACCTATGCATATTCAGAAAATGCCCTTGGCAATTACCTAACCTTTGCCAACGCCAAAACATCGCTTAAAGCCAAAGAGAAAGAAGCGGTGAACCTTGCAGTTAGTGAAGTAAATGGATGTGAATATTGTTTATCTGCCCATACCGCCATTGGTAAGATGAATGGATTTACGGATGATCAGATTTTGGAATTGAGAACTGGAAG
Organism: Flagellimonas algicola; assembly: GCF_005937185.1. GTDB lineage: Bacteria > Bacteroidota > Bacteroidia > Flavobacteriales > Flavobacteriaceae > Flagellimonas > Flagellimonas algicola. Next base: position 1,086,432 of record NZ_VCNI01000002.1, read on the forward strand.
AGCCTCTTTTGACAACAAATTGGACGCTTTGGCCAGATTAGCCAAAAACATCACCGAAAACCGGGGAGTAACTGATGCTGCTGTTCTTGAAAATTTCTTCGATGCAGGATGGACCAAAGAAAATTTGATAGATACCATAGTATTGGTTGGTGACAAAACCATCTCCAATTATATCAACAACACAACCCAAATCCAAGTGGATTTTCCAGTGGCACAACCCTTAGAAGCAACAGTATAATTTTAAATAAGAAAACAACAAGTAATTATGAAAAAGACAATTTCAATTTTAGTAGTAGCGTTGGTAACTGCATTTTCAGTTCAAGCGCAGGACAAGATGGGCAAAAGTGAAACAGTGAAAACTATTGCCTTGGAGCAAACTTCTGGTGAGTTTACACAAAAGCAAATCACCGTTTCTGAAGGAACCTATGTTTTTGACATTGCCAATAACGGTGTAGGACATGATGTTGGGTTTGTTTTGGTGAAGAAAGGGCAGGATTTGAGCAAGCCGGAAAACCATATTCAAACGGCCTATGTAACCAAATCGGTTGCAACTGGTGCTTCGCAAACATCCAAGCCTACCGAATTAAAAAAGGGTGAATATATATATTTCTGTCCTTTGAATCCGACATCAACAGACAATCTTTTGACGGTGAAGTAGATGGATTGATGTATGGTTGTAGAAGCCTCTTTTGAAAAGAAGGGGCTTTTATTTTACCTCAGAATTGGCAAAAAGGGAAGGGGCCATGCTTTTTGCCATATAAATGGGCCAATCATTTTGGAAGAGATGGCTTTCGGTAATGGCGCTTTCATATAAAAGATAAAGCCCTCCCGATATTTTTTCAATTTCCGCTTTGGACACATTGAAGATGTTCTCACCCACCACTTCCCCTAGATAAAGTAGTAGTTCCTTCTTATGTTTTTGGATGGTGGTAATGATCTTTTTTTGCTTTGGCGAAAGTTCCCCAAACGTCTTAAGCCCCCAGCAACCGTGAAAATTCTCCTCGCGATACAGGTCCCTAAGAAAATCGAAAATGGCCAAAAGCTGGTTGTTTCCAACTTTTCGTTTGGAAATAAAACTCTTTAGTGAGCCCAAAAGCCCTTCATGTCGCTGCTGCAAATAGGCAATACAAATCTCCTCTTTGGATTTAAAATGACTGTAAAGCGTAGCTTTGGCAATACCACTCTTCTCCACAATCTCATTGATTCCCGTGGAATTGTAACCGTTAATGTAAAATAGATTACCAGCAGTGGTTATAATATGTTCATGTAATTCAGGACGTTGCACTGATACAAATTAAGTAAGAAATGGGGTTGCATCAAATTTAAAAATCAAATTTTAATTGTACAACAACCAATTCTTTGGGGGATTCCTCCTTTTTTTTCTCGGTATTGAGGTTAGCCAGTGAAATACCCAACAGCCTAACGGAGTTTTCAAGCTCGGATTGGTACAACAATTCCTTGGCAGTTTCCAGAATGAGTTCTTTTTTGGACACAAAGTAGGGCAGGGTTTTGCTGCGGGTCTGAAGCGTAAAATCGCTGTACTTTATTTTAAGGGTGATGGTTTTCCCTGCTATTTTCGATTTAACTAACCGACGTTCCAATTCAGTGGCAATGTGATCCAACTTTTCCAACATAAAAACCTCACTGCTTAGGTTTTCACTAAAAGTGCGTTCAGCTCCAACTGACTTGGGTATTCTGTGGGGCTTTACCCCACTGGTGTGAACACCCCGTACCACATGATAATAGTAGCGCCCACTCTTTCCAAAATGTTGATCTAGAAATTCCAGGGACTTTTCCTTGAGGTCTTTACCAGTGAAAACACCCAGCTTGTACATTTTTTCCGCTGTAACCTTTCCCACTCCATAAAATTTTCGGATATCCAGTTCTTCCAAAAACGAAATAACTTCTTCGGGATTAACGGTTTTTTGCCCATTGGGCTTATTATAATCACTGGCCACCTTGGCTATAAACTTGTTTATTGAGACGCCAGCGGAAGCTGTCAATCCAGTTTTGTCAAAAATTTTCTGACGGATGTCTTTGGCGATTAACGTGGCAGAAGGATTCCCTTTTTTGTTTTCGGTAACATCAAGGTAGGCCTCGTCCAATGATAAGGGCTCCACCAAATCGGTGTATTCAAAAAATATTTCCCGAATTTGTTGGGAGACCTCTTTGTATCGGTCAAATCGAGGTCTAACAAAAATAAGGTCAGGGCAATTTCGCTTTGCGATATAACCAGCCATTGCACTTCTGACCCCAAATTTTCGAGCTTCATAGCTGGCAGCGGAAACCACGCCCCGTTTGGAGCCTCCACCAACCGCAATGGGTTTGCCTTTCAGTTCGGGATTGTCGTGCTGCTCTACAGATGCGTAGAATGCATCCATATCCACATGAATAATTTTTCGCAATGGAAGGTCCAGCTCCATACCCAAATTTAGGCTATATTTAGTTTGATGGAACACTTGGAAATTGAACGGAAATTTTTGGTCAAATCAGAGGGTTACAAGCATCAGGCCAATGAGCATACCCGGATTGTCCAAGGGTTTTTAAATACCGCACCGCAACGTACAGTTCGTGTAAGAATCAAGGGAGATAAAGGCTTTTTGACTGTGAAGGGAGAAAGCAATGTTTCCGGAACAACCCGATTTGAATGGGAAACCGAAATCAACGTTGCCGAGGCGACTAACTTAATTGATTTGTGCGAAGCTGTTATCCTGGAAAAAAACCGATACAAAGTACCATTTGGTAGTCATGTTTTTGAGGTTGATGAGTTTCTTGGAGAGAACAAGGGACTTGTTGTGGCCGAAGTGGAACTGCAACATGAAGATGAGTTCTTTGACAAACCTGAATGGTTGGGGCAGGAAGTAACAGGGGATGTTAGGTATTACAATTCCCAACTCAGCATAAATCCATTTCAAAATTGGTGATGGGAAAGCTTAGGCTTCGTTCCGGGATAAATTTGCTGATTTTTTGCTCGGCATGCGCTGCTATGTTCGCAGATTATATGAACTGGGAAATGCTTTATCGAATCCTTAAACCATTGACCACCGTTTTGGTCATTTCTCTTTTATTTTTTGCAAATAATTCAAGCTTGATCAAGTTTAAGAATATTATGGTTGCTGCCTTGATCTTCTGCTTGCTGGGGGATATTCTATTGCTTCAGGACGAGTTTTTCGTATTTGGTTTAGGGGCATTCTTGATAGCCCACTTGCTTTTGACTTACGGATTTGTGGTATTGGAGGGCTTTCAGTTTCATTGGATTTCCGGTCTATTTTTTCTGGTATTGGGCTTGTCTATATTCTTTTGGTTAAAACCTGATTTGGGAAATCTGGAACTGCCCGTAACCATCTACATTTTTGTTATCAGTCTTATGGCTTGGCAAGGCATTGGGCTTTGGCTTAAAAAAAGGATAATTGCTTATGCTTTTATAGCAATTGCCGTATCACTGTTCATGTTTTCCGATATGATGATTGCTGTCAATAAGTTTAAATCTCCATTCCCTCTTGCTGGAGTTGTAATTCTGAGCACCTATTGGATGAGCATTGCTTTGATCGCCAATGCAACATTTCTAAAACTAAAAGGACAAGATAAATAGGGATCAATCCAACTTTTGGTCCAAAGAGAGTATGGTCTGAAGCAATACGTTGGTTCCATTGGCCATATCTTCTGCCGAAGTAAATTCCTTTGGTGAATGGCTGATACCGCCTTTGCTAGGAACGAATATCATACCGATAGGAGCAATATGGGCCATATCTTGTGCATCGTGTCCCGCTCCGCTGGGCATATATTTAAAGGAAAGACCCAAGTTTTTGGAGACAGTTTCTATTTCCTTTTGTACCACTGGGTCGGTCAATGCTGGATCAGCTGTTGTATCCAAGGGAACAAATTCAATCTGTACACCGGATGCGCTGCTTATCTCCATCGCTTTGGCTTGAATGGCGTTAAAAACATGTTCTATTACCTGGGAAGATAGGTCTCGAATTTCTAAACTGGTCACCACTTTTCCGGGGATGACATTGGGTGCACCGGGTTCCGCTTTTATTCGGCCTACAGTACCCACCTGTGCACCTTCAAAACTATTTGTTACCTCATTGACAGCAACTATGAATTTGGCTGCGGCCAGAAGGGCATCTTGCCGCGCATTCATTGGAGTGGTGCCAGCGTGGTTGGCAAATCCGATAAAGATCACATCCCACCATTTTAATCCGACTATGCCTTCCACAATACCAATATCCAAATTTTCTTTTTCCAAGATGGCACCTTGTTCAATATGAAGTTCCAAAAAGGCTGCCATGGAGTTTTTCTTTCGAACGACTTTTTTGATTTGGGACGTATCTCCTCCCAAACGCATAATTCCCTCTCCCATGGTATAGCCCGTGGAATTTGCTACCCTAAAGGCCTTGTTGCTTAAATGACCTGACATGGCGCGGCTGCCCATTACACCACCTTCCTCATTGGAAAAAATAATGACTTCCAAAGGATGCTTGGTCTTGATGTTGTTTTCATTCAGCGTTTCAATGATTTCCAAAGCGGCCATAGAACCCACACAACCATCATAATTTCCACCGTTGGGGACGCGGTCAATATGCGAACCAAAGGAAATGGCTTTGGCTTCTTTGTTTCTGCCTTTTCTAAGTCCGATGATATTTCCTGCATAGTCAATAGATACGGCCAAGCCCAAATTTTCCAAGGTTTGAACCACCCAATTCCTTGCTTCTATATCGGCATCGCTGAACGCCACCCGCTCCGTTTCTCCATTTTCTTGTACCCCAAATTGGGCCAATTCCATAATTCGGGATTCCAATCGATTTTGATTGATACGAACTTCACTTTCCTGACCCAATATGGGAATATGGACCAAACAAAGCAAGATGAAAAGAAGACGAATTCCCATAATCAAAAACGTTCTGAAATTAACTCAAATAGAGTCCGATGCAATAATGCACCTTCATAAATATAGGATAAAACCAGCTAAGCGTAAATTACCAGCTTAATGGAATTTCAGGCGACCTACTTTTCCTTAATCGGAATCCAGATTTCCTCTTCAGAATTGGGGTCGTTGTTTTTGTATTTATCGCCCAAAACCTCAAAGTGCGGTCTGTCGTCCAATAGGTATTTGGAATTGGGGAGCCATTCTGTAAAAATGTATTGAAAAATGGAAGTGTCCGCACTGGAACCTTTGTAATGAAAAACGGCATAGGGTCCACTTTTTAAGGTGAAACTGTCCATTCCATAAGGAATATTTTCATGGTCTGGGACTTCTACACTGGCCCATTTTACAAAAGTGTTAGTGGGTTTGAAATTTGCAAAATAGGAAGGGTCGTAGACTTGCATCGAAATAAAATCAGAAGAAGACCTATTTTCAATTTCATGGACCCTTGACCTAAATTTTCCCCAAAGCTCAAAGGTTTTATTTTGAACCAAGCTCATGGTGGTATGCATGCCCACAAGATGTTTCTCCTTAAGTTCGGTGATTTGGGGTTCCATTTACCTTTTAAAGCGAGCTTTTAAATTGCTCTAAAAACCGAATGTCATTTTCACTCAGCAACCGTATGTCTGAAATTTGGTGAAGTAGCAACGCAATGCGATCAATACCCATTCCAAATGCAAATCCGGAATACACTTCTGGGTCAATATTGCAATTCTTCAGTACATTGGGATCTACCATCCCGCATCCCATAATTTCCAACCATCCTGTGCCCTTGGTCATACGATAATCGGTCTCGGTTTCCAATCCCCAATACACATCCACCTCTGCGCTTGGTTCTGTAAACGGGAAATAGGATGGTCGCAATCTTATTTTTGACTTACCGAACATTTCCGAAGTGAAATACTGCAAGGTTTGTTTTAAATCCGCGAAAGAGACATTTTTGTCCACGTACAATCCTTCCACCTGATGAAAGAAACAATGGGAACGCGCAGAAATGGCCTCGTTCCGATATACCCTACCAGGGGAAATGGTCCTTATGGGCGGTTGGTTATTTTCCATATACCGCACCTGGACACTGGAGGTATGCGTGCGCAAAAGAATGTCAGGGTCAGTCTGGATAAAGAAAGTATCCTGCATATCCCTTGCCGGATGATATTCAGGAAGGTTCAAGGCTGTAAAGTTATGCCAATCGTCTTCAATTTCTGGACCTTCGGAAACATTGAAACCAATTCTGGAAAATATATCTATGATTTGGTTCTTCACTATGGAAATGGGGTGCCTGGCTCCCAAGGGAATAGGTTCACCTGGGCGTGTTAAATCTCCAAATTTACCTGAAGTCTCTGCTTGGTTTTCCAAAGCGTCTTTCAGGGAGTTAACCTTATCGGTAGCTGAGGTTTTCAATTGGTTGACCACCTGTCCAAATTCTTTTTTCTGTTCGCTAGGAACATTTTTGAATTCAGCGAAGAAGGAATTCAGCAACCCTTTTTTCCCTAAGTACTTAATTCGAAAAGCCTCAATTTCATCTTTGGATGCAGAAGTAAAGTTCTCAACTTCAATCAAATGCTCCTTTATGGTCTCAATCATCTTTGTTGGCTGTATTGGCCGACAAATTTAGCAAATTGTCCTTGAATATATAGGCTATAAGAAAATGAACTGCTACCCCACCAAAGAAATGCCATAACCAATGGGTGCCCATTGGAAAAAAAGTTTGGGTAAGATCAATACTTCTAAAGTAAATGGCAAGGGCAAAAATCAAGAAGGCCAAACTAGCCAGCTCCACATTTTTCCATTGGGTTTTGTACAGATGCCAGCCCAATGGCAATAGGATGGTAAGTGCGGTTATCACATAACCCAGAGAGATTCGCAATCCTGATGGGATGGGAAGGTTTCGCAGCAAAAAGGAAGCTCCCAAAATAACCACAATCAAGAGCAATCGAGACCACCATGTTTGAGCCAGTTTGAAAATAAAATAGATGACCAAGGCAAAACAGAGTAACATGATGGGCATCCAATCCAATCGAAGCCAAAACTCGTGGCTACGTGTTGCGTGAAACATGGTACCACCAACATAGCTTATGGCAATTATAGGGAGCACCCAGGCCAGAAACTGCTGTTGGCTCGGATTTTTGTACACCTTCAATCCCCAATAGACCACCAGCACTACAAAAATTAGATTACTATAGGTGTTGAATGGTTCCACTGGAAATCTTCCTGCCATTGTTTCCAAATAAATGGGCCCGGTATCGTTGGGGAATTTGGTCAATGGAATCAAAAGAAATTCTTTAATCAAATCCTATTAGGCGTCTGTATCCTTGACATTTTCCTTTATCCACTCCAGACAGGAGTCAAAGCCTTCAAAGATATTTTCTCTTGGAATCAAATCGGGAATTATATCGATGCGCTCCATCATGTACTTGGGCTGGTCCAAAATTCCCACCAACAAAACATGAATATCTTTTTTCCGAAGATCTTGTAGTACATCTTCCATGGCATATAAACCGGATTGATCCATATATTGCATGCGGTCCATTCTAATGACAACATTGGATGCTGTGGGGGGTATTTGTTCAGCCAATTGTTGAAAATCGCTAGTGGAACCAAAGAAAAGTGGCCCTTTGATGTGTTTGATGAACACTTCTTCCCTAAGTTTTTGTGGAAAATCCCTTTCATCTGCCCAAGGCTGTTCCTTTAAAGGTTTAACGTCCGAGCGGGTAGCCGTAAGATCTCCAATTTTCTTCATGAACATTAGGGAAGCAATCACCAGTCCAATACCCACTGCATAAACCAGATTCCAAACGGATGAAAGCACCAAAACCACCAACATCACAATAACTTCGGAACTAAGTTTAATGGGTCCCACCTTCATATCTTTTGGCAGATAAGGAATTGCTTTTAGGCCCTTGTAATCCATTACGCCTATACCAACAGTAACCAAAATACCAGCTAAAACGGCAGCTGGAATTTGTGAAGCCACGGGCCCTAATGCCAAAAGAATGACCAATAACAAAAGACCTGCGATCATCCCGGAAAGACGGGTTTTACCACCTGAATTGATATTGACCACGGTTCTAATGGTAGCTCCGGCACCTGGAATTCCACCAAATACGGCTGCAATACTATTACCGATTCCTTGTCCAACCAATTCCTTGTTGGGCTTGTGTTTGGTTTGTGTCATATTATCGGCAACAACAGAAGTCAACAAAGAATCTATTGCCCCTAAGAGTGAAAGGGTAAGTGCTGTAAAAATATATGGGGTGAGCGATGATAATTTAAACTGGGTGAAGATGTCCATTTGAAGGATTGGAAGTCCTTCCGGAATTTTTTCAATGGGTCTATAACCCCATCCAAGTCCATAAGCAAGACCAGAAACTACAATAAGTGCCACAAGGGTGCTGGGCACTGCTGTGGTAATTCTTTTAAATCCGTAAATGATAAAGATAGTGGCCAACGCCAGACCCAATTCCAACCATTTGATGTTCTGCAGGGCGCGAGGAAGCACTTTGATGGTTCCTAAAACCCCGGAGGCATCTTTGGCCGCTAAGGTCTTGGCTTCTTTCTGCATATCTTCAGGGGTGATTTGGTTTGCCCTTTTTATGGTTTCCTCAAAATCCTCCAATACCAGAATTCCTTCACCGGCCTCTTCTTTTAGGATGTTTTCCAATATCTCCTCCTCTGCAGCTGCTTTAAATTGATTCACATATTCGGAGTCTTCTTTTGGATAGTAACCAACTGCGGGAAGAATTTGGGTAACCAGAATAATCACACCAATTGCGGTCATGAATCCAGAAACCACGGGGTACGGAATATATTTGATATACTTGCCAAGGCCAATGAGCCCCAGTCCAATTTGCATTAAACCCGCTAATAAGAATACGGCCAAAATTATGGGTAAGGCCTTGTTCACATCTCCATCATGAACTGCAAGAATCCCGCCAATGATAACCATACTCACGGCGGTCATGGGTGCGGTAGGCCCAGAGATCTGGGTATTGGTGCCTCCAAAGAGTGCTGCAAAAAAGCTAATGAAAATTGCACCGTACAATCCGGCACTTGGGCCCAATCCGGAGCTTACCCCGAAAGCAAGTGCCAAGGGCAAAGCCACAATTCCTGCGGTTATCCCCCCAAATAAATCCCCTCTAAAATGCTTGAACATACCTGACAGTTGGTTATAAGTTGTAATGTAAGATAGTGATTTTAGAAAATTAAAAAAGGCCAATGAAATGTTAAACACTGGCCTTTTAAAATATGTTGGGGAAAGTGGTCCTTACATATAGCTCACCTTACCGTTGGAGATGTCGTACATGCCCCCAACAATTAGAATCTCCCCATTGTCTTCCATTTCTTTCAAAACAGGGCTTTGGGTTCTAATATTGTCGATGGTCAATTGGACATTCTTTTCTGCCACGGTATTTACAAACTCCAAATTCTTGGAGGTTCTTTCCGAAGCGTCCGCAGGTTCTCCTACGGCATTGACAGCGGGCTTAATTTTACTAAGTAATTCTGTAAGATTTCCCATTTTAGCATCGTCACAGGCACCTTTAACAGCTCCACAAGCAGTATGGCCCAGGACTACAATAATCTTGGTGCCGGCCAGCTTGCAAGCAAACTCCATGCTTCCCAAGATATCTTCGTTTACGATGTTACCGGCTACCCTAGCGCTAAAGATGTCGCCAACACCTTGGTCAAAAATCAATTCTGCTGATACCCTTGAATCGATGCAGCTAAGAATAGTGGCAAAGGGATATTGCCCCGATGATGTTTGGGCTACTTGGGCCAATAGATCACGATCAGCCTGGTTCGTTTCTACAAAACGACCATTGCCTTCTTTCAATAGGTCCCATGCGGCCTGAGGTGATAGGGCAGCCTGGGTTTCTTTTGTTTGTGTTATCATAATTTTTCCGGTTATCTTTAATTTAAAGCGTTAGCAAATTTTGTGTTGCGCTTTCCAGCCAAAAGGAAAGGCACATTAAATTTACCAATTACATTTTTAACATTGATATTGGCATTGTTGGCATCTTCCAAATCCAAGTACAGCAGGTCAACATTTGTTCTAGAGAGGTAGGTTGCCATATTGTTTATGGCATTGTCCTGTGGTTCAAAAACATATTCTACCATTTTTGGACCCTCCTGATCTTGAACGTTTTGGTCCTCCCGATTCGCAATTTTAAATGATTTTAAAGGTCGGGAACTTTGTGCCATCAACTTCTCCATCAAATCCATGTTCCCAAAGTCTTTTTTACCATTCACTACACCCAAAGAGAGTTCTTTGTTGTTGGAGATAACCTGTTCATGAGAGGCAATCATTACCAAGCCATCAAAATTTGACATGATATGTTTGGTGATTCCATCTCCCAAAAATTTAATTGGAATGGATTTTCGTTGGCCCAAAATAATAATGTCCGGGCGCATTTCCTGAATTTGTCTGTTTATTTCTTCCTTAACATTACCTACTTTAAACGCAGTGTCAATGTTTAACCCAAAATCTTCTTCAATGGGCTTAACCAACTGTTTAATGTGTTTTTTAGTGCTTGTATAGGTATCATTGATTGATCGTACCGCAGACAACTGATTGTCTTGCTTTACAACACCCAGAGGCTGCTTTACATGTAGAAGTGCAATTTCACCCCCAATCATTTTCGCCAGTCCGGCGGTGTTTTTTAAAATGGTATCGGTCTTTTTCTTTAGATCCGCAAGGATCAATATTTTATAATTCTTATTTTTCATAATAAATTAATTTAAGCTTAAACTTGATTTTGGACGAGTTCTAAAGAACTCGATAAAACTGGCCGGATTTTCTTCAATCCCGCGCTTTGACACCAATTTTATATCGATATTCCTTTCTTTCGCCTTAAATGCAAAATCTTCAAGAATTTCGATGATATCGTTGTCAAGGTATCTGGTATTCAAAAGGCTGAGTTCCAAATAGGTGTCATTGGGAAGACTATCCAACTCTTTTAGGATGGCTCCCTTATTAAAAAATGTCACTTCCTCTGCAAGCGTCATTTTAATTTTGTGCTTGCCATTGCTTTTATCCTCAATATGTAGGAAGTGTGAGTTTTGGTAGCTCTTCAACAAAATGACCACGATCCCTACCATTAGACCCAATCCGATTCCAATGAGTAAATCTGTAAAAACAATACCGAACACGGTAACCACAAAGGGTACAAATTGTTTCCAGCCCAGTTCGTACATTTTTTTGAACAATGCCGGCTTCGCCAATTTGTATCCCACGATAAACAATATGGCTGCCAACACGGACAACGGAATCATATTCAATAGTCTTGGAATCAAAATAATGGATATCAACAGGAAAAATCCATGGATAATTGCGGAAGCCTTGGTTCTACCTCCAGATTGGATGTTGGCAGAACTTCGTACAATAACCTGTGTTACCGGTAAGCCTCCCAATAGTCCAGAAATACTGTTCCCAACCCCTTGGGCAAAAAGTTCCTTGTTGGTAGGGGTAGTTCTTTTAAGGGGATCTAGCTTATCAGTTGCTTCAACACATAAAAGGGTCTCTAGACTAGCAACAAGGGCAATGGTGAAAGCCGTAATCCAAATTTCCGAATTACCTATTACGCTAAAGTTGGGAAAGCTAAGCAAGGTTCCCAGGGTATCAATGCTTTCTGGAATCGGCACACTTACCAAAAGTTTATCTGAAATGGCAAAGGTGGAATCATCTTTTGTGAAAACATAAAACAAAATCCCTACAACCACCGCAACCAACGGGCCCTGCACCAATTGGAAAATCTTGGACTTTTTGCTAAGTATCTTATCCCAAAGCAATAGAATTGCCAGCGCAACTACGGCAACAATGGTAGCTCCCGGACTGATATAGTTTAAAGAGTTTATGATTTCCGTGAAGGTGTTTTCCCCATCTACCTGAAAAAAGGCAAAATTTCCCTCGGTGTTTTCGCTATACCCAAAGAAATGTGGAATCTGCTTTAGAATGATAATGATACCAATTCCGGTAAGCATTCCCTTAATTACGGAAGATGGAAAATAATAGGCTATTACCCCCGCTTTTAGGATGCTGAACAGAATTTGAATTAGGCCACCCAAAACAACGGCAACCAAAAAGTTCTCAAAACCACCCAGGGTTCCAATAGCGGTTAGCACAATGGCCGCTAAACCAGCAGCGGGACCACTTACTCCAATTTGGGAGCCACTTAGTGAACCCACTACGATTCCCCCAATGATACCAGCAATAAGACCTGAAAATAAGGGTGCTCCACTGGCAAGTGCAATACCTAAACATAGCGGTAATGCAACAAAAAATACTACGATACTTGCAGGCAAGTCGCTTTTAATATGCTTGAACATGAAATAAAAAGTTATTGCCTCCTCAATAGTTTTTAGGTTGGAGGCGGTTAAAAATTGATAAAAAGTCTTGGGTTATACCAATTTTTCCGGAGGGGGGAGTAAAATCTCTGTCGTTACATCTGACAGAAGAGATGGATCTTCTGTATTTTCAACCTTTGCGTATTGGTCAAAAAAGTTATTGTCAGAAGAGAATGGACTTAGAAATAAATCCTTTTCGCCAAATTTTTTCTCAGATTCCTTTTCCGATTTTTTCTCTTCATCGCCGGAATCCATGTGTATTGCAATAGAGCAATCCCTGTCCACCAAAGGTGCTATTGATGGTGCCAATATGGAGAATATCAGCATAAAACAAATAAAAGGATGCGCTATGGCCTTCAGCATTTGGGAAATTTTAGACAAAAATAAACTTATGAGTGTTTATTACTGTTAAATAAATTTTAAAAATCTTTCAACAATCGTATGCTTTCTTTTGGTAACCAACCCGTTTGCCCATCAGCCAATTGGATTTTTTTCCATTCGTCCAACTGATCCAATACCTTGACCTTGGTTCCTTCGTGAAGGGTAAATACAACTTCACTATTGGAATTGGGCTCTGAACTGATTTTTACTTCTTGACTAAATATTATCGCAGGATTATCATTTTTAAATTCCTGATATTGCAAATAGGCCAACAGCACACACAGCACACCGAGGATCAGGGCAAACACGCTAGAAATAAAAGCAATCCGTTTTTGTGTGGCTGGACGCAAAAAGAAATAGGCCAAATAAGCCAAAACAAACAAAAGGATGAGGGCTACAGCTAAGTATGCCCATTGATCAAATGAGAAAAAGTTGACCAATGCGTAGTAGAATTGCGCAATTTCTGTCTTGGGCATTTCCTCTACGGCATCCAACCTCATGTTCTGGGCATAACCCAAATTATTTAGAATTTCCTTGTCGTTTGGTTTTAACAACAGGGCTTTTTCATAATATAGAATACTGGGTGCAATAGCATTTAATTTATAGTGGCAATTACCTAGATTGAAGTAGAGTTCTGCAGAATGCTCCCCATTTTCCAAGATTTTCCCATAGTTTTCAATAGCCTTGGTATATTCTCCTTTATTGTAGAATTCTGTAGCCTGTTTAAATAATGCACTGTTTTGGGCAGTTCCTAGAACAACCGACAAACAAAGGGTCAAGGTCAAGAGGAATTGTCTCATAATTGTTTGTCCAGTTTAGAGATTACTTCACTTGCCTTTGCATAATCATTTTGCATTTGCACATCAGAGAAAGGGCTGTATCTGGCCATCTCACAATTTTGCAAGAGGCTTATAAAACCTTCTATGTCGGTACCATCTACATTTTTATCGGATAAAATCTGCATGATTTTTTCCTTGCTGAATTCCGAGGTCTCAATCTTCAATTTGGCCTTAAGATAATTGTGCAATCCTTTTTCCAGGGCCACATAGAACGCCTCTTTGTTCCCAAGCTCTTTTTTGGCGGTGGAGAGATATTTTCTCGCCAACCTATTGGCTTGCTTAATCCTATTGCCGACCACGTCGCTTGCAATTGCTTCTCTTTTCTTAAAGGAAAATACTGCAATGGGAATTAGGATAAGTGGTGCAAACAACAGGAGATAGAAGGTATTGGAGCCAAAGAAATAATTGGTGCCAATCTTGGTTAAATTGGCATTCAACTTTATAAAATGGAACTGTTTACCTGTAGGAACAACGAATTGCTTATTGGTCGTTACTGCACTTTCAGTGCCAGAAGAACTTAAAGGACCTTCCAATACCTCAATATTGATTTCCTCAGAATTGACGGTAACATATTTTGAGGTTTTGGGATTGAAATAACTAAATGAGATGCTTGGAATAGGATATTTACCCCTGTATGAGGGAACAATGGTGTAATTGTTGGCCACCCTGCCTTCCATTCCGGTGCTAATGGTGCGTACCTTTTCGTCAAATTCAGGCTCATATACCTCCAAAGCGCTGGGCAGTTCAGGTTCGGGAAGTTGGAAAAGCTTTAAGTTGCCCTTGCCTGAAACCTCCACTTTTGCCTGTAGGGATTCTGAAGCATTGAGTGTTTGTTTGCTCGTGGTTACCTTAAAATCAAAATCTCCAACGGCGCCTCCAAAGTTGGCTGGCTTACCAGCTTCCGGCAAGGCCTTTACACTCAAGGTTCTTCTTCCTGCGGAGACCGTTTTTGTGGTTTGGGTATAAATTCTACCTCCAAAGAAATCCCTCCTATTCGTGGGCACATCCACATAAATTTCCAAGGCAAGTGGCTCAATATCCAATTTTCCAGATTTCTGCGGATACAACACTACTTTTTTCAGCACAACGGACAGATAAGGCTTGCCGTTATAAGTTGTGTTTTTGGGTTTGGGTTTGGAAACGTCAATTTCCTGACTCCAAAAGTTATTATAGGTAGGATTGTCTAGGGAGCGGTAATTGGTCACCCGAATGGAATGGCCTACATAAAGTTTGTAGGTAACGGTTACGGCTTCATTCAAATAAGGGCTTCCATCGGATACTTCTGCTACCAAATGAAGGCTTTCATCCGCAACATCGTCCACCGTTTTCTGGTCATTGGGTTTGTCAACGGCAGCCGTGACTTCTACCGTTTTTGGTAAAGTTTTGTAGGTTTCACCGCTAATTTCTATGGTAGCTTGTTTAATGCTGAACCTCCCTCTGGCCGTAGGCACCAAAATATAGGAGTAGGTTTTGGAAAAGCTTCGCTTTCCATTGACCCATGAAGAACTAATGGATTGGGAAGGCCCCATGACCACTTTGAATCCGTCAAAGGAAGGAGGATTGAAATTGTCTCCATCCTTGTTCATGGTAAACTCTACCCTTAATCGCTCGTTGATGCCCAGTTTTTCCTTGCTGAGGTTCATTTCAAAGGAAACTTCCTCTTCCTGTTTTTCTTGGGCATACAAAGGGTTGCCCAAAAAGATTGGGGTACAAATCAATACCCATAAAATGGACCATTTGATTTTCATTACCAATCCTTCTCGTTTTTGATTTTTTTGCCTTTCACCTTTTTCGCCTCCATTTTCTCCTGTACTTTTTTCTCCTCGTTCTGCATGGCTTCTAGCAAATTTTGTATCTGCTGTTTGGAAAGTTGATTTGGACGGGGTTGTTGTTGCTTCTCTTCGGATTGATCACCTTCGCTGGGTTTTTGCTCTTGCTCCTTCTTTTCATCACCATCTCCCTCCGTATTTTCTTCAGGTTTGTTTTCCCCATTTTCCCCATCATCGCCTTGATCTTTGTTCTCATCCTGATCTTGCTCGCCTTCCTGGTCTTTGTCGTTTTCTCCGTCGTTGTTTTGATCTTGATTCTTGTCTTTTTGATCTTGTTGGTCCTGCTGATCTTTGTTGTCGTCGTTTTGATCGTTGTTTTGCTCGTCTTGCTGATTTTCCAACAATTTTTTGGCTAAAGCAAGATTGTATCGGGTCTCTTCATCCGTTGGATTGTTGCGCAAGGCCTCCTTATAAGCTTCAACCGCTTTTTGGTATTCCTTGTTCTTCATGAACACATTGCCCATGTTGTGGAAAGCTTTATGCTTACCTGGCTTTTCCTTGGATTTTTCCCCGGCCTGTTTGAATCGGCCAAAGGCCTCCTCAAAACTTTCTCGATTATAATAGGCAGTTCCCAGATTGAAGGGCGCAACGGTATTGTCCGAACTCTTGGAAATGGCTTTTCTGTATTCGCCTTCGGCGGCGATAAAGTCATTTGTGGTCAGTTCTTTGTTAGCATCCCAGGTTAGATTAGTAGACGCTTGGAGTGCCTTCTCCGCTTCTTTGACTGCTTCCCCTTCTTGTCCATAAGCCCAAACGGTACAGCACAAGAGACCCAAAATCAATCTTAGCTTATGCATCATCGTGTTCGTTAAAAAGATTTAGTTTTTTCAACCACTTGGTTTTTCTATCCAGCAAGAAAACGTCCAAAAATAAAAATAAAAGACCTATGCCCAAGAACCACTGAAACTGGTCTTTATATTCGGCAAATTGCTTGGCCTCGAATTCTTTTTTGTCCATTTGATTCAATTGCTCCTTGATATATTCCACAGCATTTTCCGTATTGGAACCATCAATATATTCCCCATTGCCTTCTTGGGCAATTTCAGAAAGCACAGCCTCATTTAGTTTTGTGATGACGACTTCCCCTTGATTGTCCTTCTTTAAGCCTTCAACAATTCCATTTCTTTTGAGTGGAATGGGAGCTCCTTTAGGTTTTCCAACCCCAATGGTAAAAATGCGAATGCCATTTTGAATGGCATTGTCCACTGCTTCAATGGTAGAGCGTTCTGAATGATCCTCACCATCCGACACAATGAACAAAACCCTATTCGTCTGTTCTGCATCGTTGTAATACGTACTTGCCAAATCTATGGCCGCATTTATGGCTGTTCCTTGGGAGGACAACATGTTGGTGTTCATGCTTTGAAGGAACATCTTGGCCGCGCCATAATCCGTGGTTATGGGCAGTTGTGGATAGGCCTGCCCGGCATAGGCAATAATTCCAATTCGGTCACTGGCCAATTGATTGATGATCTCAGAAACCAGACGTTTGGATTTCTCCAGTCGGTTGGGAGCAATATCCTCAGCCAGCATACTTTTGGAAACATCTACCGCAAAGACAATATCAACCCCTTCCCGTTTAACCGTCTCCAACTTGGTTCCAATTTTAGGGTTGACCAAGCCCAAAATCAAAAAGCTTAGGCCCAGTAAAAGAAATATGAGTTTCAGTGCGGACTTAAAACTTGAACGATTGGGCGCCAACTTACGCAAAAGCCCAACCTCTGCAAACTGCCGCTGCGTTCTTTTTTTCCAAACTTGCAGGAAAAAGAAAGCCACCACCATTACGGGGATAATGGCCAAAAGATAGAAATATGCTTTTTCGTCAAGCTGAATCATTGTATTATATAAAACTTTTAAACACAGAGTTGCGCAAAGCCCACTCCAACAACAATAAAATTCCCGCAAGGAAAATCAGGGGGCGGTACTTTTCGTCGTATTTGTAATATTTAAATTCCTCTATCTCGGTTTTTTCAAGTTTGTTGATTTCATCATAAATCTCCTCCAACTTTTCGTTGTCGGTTGCCCTGAAATATTTTCCACCCGTTACCTTGGCAATGTCTTTTAGCAAGGCCTCGTCTATTTCCACCTGTCGCATGCCATATCTAAAGGTACCGTCTCTATTGTAAGCTACGGGAGATAAGGCGTTTCCGTTAGTGCCCAAGCCAATGGTATAGGTTTTTATTCCAAATTCCACCGCCAAATCTGCTGCCGTCTTAGGTTCAATAAAACCAGAATTATTGACTCCGTCCGTCAACAAAATGATAACCTTGCTGATGGCTTTGCTTTCCTTTAATCTATTGACAGAGGTTGCCAATCCCATTCCAATTGCGGTACCATCCTCCAGATCGCCATATGAGATTTCCCGAAGCGCATTGAGCACAATGGACTTGTCGCTGGTAATGGGTGTTTTGGTATAACTTTCCCCTGCATATCCCACCAAACCAATTCGGTCATTTGGGCGTTTTTTGATGAACTCCCCGGCCACATTCCTTAGAGCCGTAAGTCTATTGGGCTTTAAATCACGTGCCAACATACTGGAGGATACATCAATGGCCATTACAATATCAATTCCTTTGGTCGTTTTGGTTCTAGTGGAAATATCTTCAACCTGCGGACGAGCCAAAGCGGTAATTATGGAGGACAAGGCCAGTAGTCGTAGAGCAAAAAGCACTGGTCTTAGTTTTGAGGCCAAACTACTAACGGTAAAACCTTTGATACTTGAGATTTTTAAGGAAGCCACTTCTTCCCTATGCTTGAAAAGATACCATAGCAAAGCCATTGGCAGCAGAAGGAACAGCCAAAAAAATTGTGGGTTTGCAAATTCGATATTATCAAACATTTATACCTGTGTTTTTACGTCAAGTGTTTCCAACATACGCTTCACTATTTGTTCTGCATAGGCATCGCCCCTTTCATGATAGATGATTACCTGCTGTACAAATCCTTTACCTCCAAAGCACAAAATCATATATTCAATTTTGGCAGATTTCTTGGTCACCGGATTTTCGAACGAACCCGACCCATAGGTTTTTAAACCGGCCACTCCAGATTTTGTATTGAACTCATCAGTCTTGGTCAACATATTTCTTACCCCCATACTTTCAAATTGGGCCAGATTGGCCTCGACCACTGCTTCAAAATTGGGGTCTACAGCTTCCTTATAAGTGGTAGAGTTGGTCGAAACAGAAAATAGACCGTCCACTTTTCCATTCATAAAAGTTTGGTGGGATTTGATCACTTCAGCCGCCTCCTTGGGCAATTCCACTTCTTGTCGAATCAACACCTGGGGAGTTTCAATTTCTATTGGCGGATAACCATAGGAGCTGGCAACCCATTCGCCTTCCAGCAAGTCTTTGGTAGGATGACCAAAAACCGTATCCTTTACTTCTTTGAATCCAAAATAGAGCACGGAAGATACTCCGCCAATCACAACGAGTCCAGCAAAAATGGCTGCTGCCAGGATAATACGGTACCGTTGTTTTTTCTTGGCTAATTCCAGCTGATATTCCTCAGTAAGCATGAGTTCCTCTTCCGTGGGTTCCGGTAAGGCATCATGTGTCTTGACCACAATCTGCTCCACCATTTTCCGATCTTCCTCTGCCACAGAAGTGGATGGCCTTGACTTGGCAAATTTGACCAAGTCAGCGGTTTGGAGAATTTTTTGGAATTGAACAATGGTCTCGTGCTCCAAGTCCAATTGACCTGCATCCTTGAGCATTTCCAATTTGGAAATAAGCTGAGCGGTAGTACTTTCCAGTGCGGTAACATGAACATCTTCTTCCAAATAGGAACGTACAATGTCCGTTAGTTCAGAATAGTACTTTTTGTATTCGTCCTGAATTAAATATCTCGAATTCTCTAGCTTTTTTAGCTCCAACAACGCTCGGTCATAAGGAGGTAGCAACGCTTCTTTTTCTTCCTCGGTCAATGGCTTTTTTCTTAAAAAGAACCAATAGACCAATCCGCCAACAATTAACAGAGCCAAAAACACCCAAAGCAATATCATCCATATTTTGGCGTAGCTTTTATCCACTTCGATCAGCGGTTTGATGTCGTACATTTTTTGTTTGGTGGTATCCACCACAACATCGGCAACTTTAATGTTAAAGGAATCTGTGAAAAAGGGTTGTTCATTAATGGCAATACGTTGGGGCGGAATGGTATACGACCCACTATCAAATTGCGTTAATGCATATATCTGCTGTAGGATTACCCTATTGTTGATTTTGACTGTATCCTGCATTATGGCCTCCACGGACTCCAAAGGGGAAAAGGTTTGTCCTTCTGGGAAGTGGACTACGTTTAGGGAATCGGTTTCAACAGTTATGGTATACTCTATTTGCTCCCCTATTTTGATACCCGTAGTATCAATTACTGCAGTGACCTTGGAAGCTTGTGAAAACCCATGGGAAGGAAGTAATAAGAGGCATAGTAAAATCATACTGTAAAGCAGTAAGGATTTTCTTTGAACTTCCAATATGGGGGAACCTATCTGCAACATTATCCTCTTCGTTTAAAGTAGCCCAACAATTTTTTCACATAACTTTCATCCACGCGGCAATTGATTACACCACAACCGGATTTGGTAAAGGAATCCATGAAGTACTCCACTTTATCCTTATGGAAGGTGCCATAGGCGTTCCGTACTTTTTTGGACCGTGTGTTCACCAGTTGGAGTGTTCCAGTTTCAGCATCAAGCATTTGTACCATACCCAAATTAGGAATGGATTCTTCCTTGGCATCATAGACCCTAATCCCGGTAACATCGTGTTTATTGCCAACAATACGTAGAGTGTTGTCATAGTCATCGGTAATGAAGTCGGATAGTACAAAAACAATCGCTTTTTTCTTCATCACATTGCTCAAGAATTTGAGAGCTTCTGCAATATTGGTTTCACTGCTATTGGGGGTAAACTCCAACAGTTCCCGAATAATTCGAAGTACATGGCTTTTCCCTTTTTTGGGCGGGATAAACAGTTCAACCTCATCCGAAAATAGGATTAAACCGACTTTGTCATTATTTTGAAGGGCCGAGAAAGCCAGCGTGGCTGAAATTTCAGTAATCACCTCTTTCTTGAATTGGTTGGTGGTTCCAAACAGCTCGGAGCCACTTACATCAACCATCAGCATCATGGTAAGTTCCCGCTCTTCCTCAAAAACCTTTACATAGGGTTCATTATATCTAGCAGTTACATTCCAATCTATGGTTCTTACATCATCCCCAAATTGATATTGCCTTACTTCGCTGAAGGTCATACCCCTACCTTTAAAGGTAGAATGGTATTCCCCACCAAAGATATGGTCGGAAAGACGCCGGGTCTTTATTTCAATTTTACGGACTTTTTTAAGTAACTCTTTCGTATCCATCAGTAAGCAAACCGTATTTAGGTTTCAGTTTTAGGTGATGGTAGGTTGTTGTTGCGAGATCACCTGTAAGGCCAAAGTTCCTGCTAAGGAACTTCTACCTCATTGACAATCTTGTTGATGATCTCTTCGGAAGTGATGTTCTCAGCTTCGGCTTCGTAGGTGATCCCAATACGGTGCCTTAGTACGTCATGCACAACAGCCCTTACATCTTCTGGGATAACATATCCTCTTCGTTTAATAAATGCATAGCATTTAGAGGCGTTGGCCAAATTGATACTTCCCCGCGGAGAGGCACCAAAACTGATTAGGGGTTTTAAATTTTCTAGATTGTATTTTTCAGGATAACGGGTTGCAAACACCAAATCCAGGATATATTTTTCAATTTTTTCATCCATGTAGACCTCCCTTACCGTTTGTTGTGCACTCAATATTTGTTTTAGGGACACTACAGGCTTCACAGCTTCTGTTTCACCTTTAAGGTTTTGCCTAATAATGAGCTGCTCCTCGTTAAGTTTGGGATAATCAATTACGGTTTTCAGCATAAAACGGTCTACCTGTGCTTCAGGCAGCGGGTAAGTTCCCTCTTGTTCCACCGGGTTTTGTGTGGCCATTACCAAAAAGGGAGCATCCAGTTTAAAAGTCTCATCCCCAATGGTTACCTGTTTTTCCTGCATGGCTTCCAAAAGGGCCGATTGCACTTTGGCAGGCGCCCTGTTAATTTCATCCGCTAGGACAAAGTTGGCAAAAATGGGCCCTTTCTTTATGGAAAAATCATTTTCCTTCATATTATAGATCAAGGTACCCACCACATCGGCCGGTAATAGGTCAGGCGTAAATTGAATTCTACTGAAAACGCCTTTAACCGCTTTGGAAAGGGTATTGATAGCCAAAGTTTTGGCCAGTCCAGGAACACCTTCCAAAAGGATATGCCCTTGGCCCAATAGCCCAATAAGCAGTCGTTCCACCATATGTTTTTGCCCAATGATGGCCTTGTTCATTTCCTGTGTGAGCAGGTCAATAAAAGCACTTTCCTGGGCAATTTTCTCATTCACAGCACTAATATCTATAGTAGTGTTTTCTTCCATATAACCTTTTATTCTTTAGGTATTTCTGTCAATTTTTTTCTAGATGTGCAAAATGAAAATTAATTTAAAATCCATCTGTTAATTAATGGTTAAAAAAATCCGCGGAGGCCCAGTTTTGTGAAGGTTTTAAGGGTTTAATTTTATACTTTCACCTTTCATGCAAAGTACAGAGAAATTTTCCAAAGTTTTTGTTGGAACCATGACGTGGGGGAGTTGGGGGAAACAACTTTCCAAACAAGGGATGATCGGACTAATGGAACATTGTCTGGAAAACGGACTTACCACTTTTGATCATGCGGATATTTATGGGGACTACACCACCGAGGCTGAATTTGGCAAAGCCTTTGCCGAAAGCGGAATAGATCGGACGCAAATTCAGCTGGTATCCAAGTGCGGTATCCAGATGACATCCGGCAGGGACAACCACCTGAAGCATTATGAATATGGAAAGGACTACATTATTTGGTCTGCCGAGGAGTCTTTGCGTAAATTAAATACGGAATATTTGGATTTGTTCCTGTTGCACCGCCCCAGTCCGTTAATGCATCCTTCGGAAATTGGAGAGGCTATTGACCACTTATTGGAGAGCGGAAAAATCAGACAATTTGGGGTGTCCAATTTTACACCATCACAGATTGCCTTGTTGGAAAGTGTGGTTGAAGTTAAGGCCAATCAGGTTGAATTTTCTTTGACGCATACGGCGCCAATGTACGATGGAACTTTTGATGACTGCTTGGCCAATAAAAGGTTGACCATGGCATGGAGTCCTTTGGGACAAGTATTCCGAGAGGAAAACGCGCAAACAGTGCGAATAAATAAAACGCTGTCCCAGCTTGTTGATAAATATGGAGTTGACGAAAGTCAAGTTCTTTTGGCTTGGATGTTAAGACATCCTGCCGTTCCCAGGCCTGTTATTGGAACCACCACCAAGGAAAGAATAAATTCATCGGCCAAAGCCGCACAATTGGATTTGGAATTACAAGATTGGTTTGCCCTACTGGAAGCAAGCCAAGGGCACGAAGTACCTTAAACTTTATTTATGGAATTGAAGACTGCATTGATAACGGGAGCCACCAGTGGAATTGGCAAAGCAACCGCCGAGCTTTTGGCAAAGAACGGATTTAATTTAGTGTTGTGCGGCCGACGCACAGATCGTTTAGACCAACTTCGGAATACATTGGGCGCACAAACAGGTGTTCACACCCTAACTTTTGATGTTAGAAATCGAGAGGAAGTTATTAAGGCTTTGGAAAGTTTGCCCCAAAACTTTTCCCAGATAGATGTGTTGATCAATAATGCTGGTAATGCCCATGGGATGGATCTTATTGATTCTGGAAATATGGACGATTGGGATGCCATGTTGGATATTAATGTAAAGGGGTTGCTTCATGTTTCCAAGGCCATCATGCCACAGATGGTGGAAAGAAAGGCAGGGCATATAATCAATATTGGATCTTTGGCCGGCAAGGAAGTATACCCAAAGGGAAATGTATATTGTGCAAGTAAATTTGCAGTTGATGCCATAAATCAAGGGATGCGAATTGATCTTAACGAGCATGGTATTCGAGTGGGAGCGGTAAATCCAGGTCTAGTGGAAACGGAATTCAGTGATGTTCGGTTTAAAGGTGATACTGATCGGGCCAAAACCGTTTATCAAGGGTATCAAGCACTAAAGGCGGAAGATATAGCGGACATCATTCACTTTGTAATTTCAAGACCATATCATGTAAATATTGCCGACTTGTTGGTGTTGCCAACCGCGCAAGCAAGCAGTACAATCGTGAACAAAACAGTGTAGTGTTTCGGGATACGGGTTGAAAGTTGGGTGCAGAAGTTAAATAGTTGAGAAATGAAGGGTTTTGAGGAATTGGAAGTTTGGAACATGTCCCGAGAATTGTGCAATGAAGTTTGGCAAATTATGCTGCATACAACC
Source organism: Flagellimonas algicola (assembly GCF_005937185.1). Lineage (GTDB taxonomy): Bacteria > Bacteroidota > Bacteroidia > Flavobacteriales > Flavobacteriaceae > Flagellimonas > Flagellimonas algicola. Next base: position 1,110,134 of record NZ_VCNI01000002.1, read on the forward strand.
CTGGCAAAAGATTTTGAATTAAAAAATCAAATGAATTCGGCTTCAGGTTCGGTTATGGACAATATTGCAGAAGGATATGAAAGAAATGGCAATCGAGAGTTTATTCAGTTTTTAAGCATATCCAAAGCATCTTGTGGAGAGCTTCGTTCGCAATTGTACAGGTGTTTGGACAGAAGACATATTTCGCAAAAACAATTTGACGTTATTTATAATATGACATTGACCTTGGGTAAGAAATTAGGCGCTTTTATGTCTTATTTAAAGAAATCTGAAAGAAAGGGTTCTAAATATGATTGACCAAGTAACGCGAAACTTGTAACGCACCTCCCGAAACTAAAGAAAATGATCAACAAACGCCTTCTGGTTAAAAACCTGCTTGCCCATAATGATGAAAATAGTTTTTACGATAAAAAACGATTCATTGCCATTGGGGAAAAGGAAGGGAAGGCGAAATTTTTAAAACACGTTTGTGCCCTTGCCAACAGCAACCCTAAAAACAATTCTTTTATTGTTGTTGGGGTGGAGGATGAAGACAATAAAATTGTTGGGGTTGATTTTTTTGACGACAGCAAAATCCAAAATCTGGTCAACGCCTATTTGGATAATCCGCCCATAATTTCATATGAGAACATTCCCTTTCCGCATCTTCCAGAAGGCAAAGTAGTGGGTCTGGTAACCATTCGTTCCAATGGCAAGGTATGTGCACTTCGGAAAAATATCTGGAAATACTATGGCGGAGCTGTTTTTTTCAGGGAGGGAAGTATAAGTCTTCCCAAAGCTTTTGATATTGAGCTCAAGGACATCAATTCAGATGCAGTGGCCACGATAGAGCAGCATGCACGCAATAATATTGAATTGACCTTGGATGCCGTCATCAATTTCATAAATAACAGACATGCCGACCTGACAAGCGATTACAAAGTATTTAAGGAACAGTTTGTGGTTTGTTGGGCGGGAAATAAAAAAAGCGTTAATAACAAGACCTACTTTTCCAGGGTGGATATTGAACTGATCAACGAGCAGGTCAAATTATTTTATTCCGCCTTGGATGAAATCACGATAGACTATACCGAAGATTCCTTTACCATGTTGGAGTTTGTGCAATTGGGATTGGGAGCCGAACAAAAATACTACCCCTTGGAAGAAATGGTAATTACTTTTTCTGAAAACGGGAAATACACCATCAACAGCAAACTGGTATTTGAACCACCCCAATACGACAAGAAAACATTGCATCATGTATTGAACACCAACAATACCCTTTTGCAAAAATTGGAAAAGAACATGGAGCTCAACAAAGTTGAGACTGCAGATTTGATGCATTTGCCCGCCACCTACCTCATCTGCTATCTCAATGGATTTGAAGAGGCCAAGGAGCAAATGGAACAAGCCCGGGCACTCCTAAAACGCCAGGATGCCAATATCTATCAATCGCTGAAAGAATCGTTGCGAATACTCCGGAAGGTAAGATACAATTAAGATTTTTTAAGCCAGATCATTTGATAGGGCTGGAGTTCCAACAACCCACTTTTTACATCAATTTTTTTATCAACTACCAGATCTTTTGGATTTCCTTTGGTGAAATAGCCCAACTTCATTAACCAACCTGAATCAATTACTTGTGGATTTTCATCAAAATTGCAGATTACCATAATCCCCTCCTTGGCGCCGTGGGTTCTTTCAAAAATCAACATATGATTATTACCGGTCTGATGCAGAACTAGATTGTTGGAATCGGCCAAAGCGGGGTTGGCCTTACGGACAGCGATAAGATGCTTAAGGGTATAATAAACTTGGCTCTGGGGTAAATCCTCATTTCCAAGTTTTTTAACCATGGTCCAATCTTGCTGGGGACGATTCACCCATCTGCTATCCCCATTTTTGCTGGAATCTTTGGTATAGGAGTAATCGTTTAAAGTGGCAATTTCATCCCCTGCATAAATCATGGGAATTCCGCCAAAAGAGAGGATAATTCCGTGTAGCAAATTGATTTTGGAAATAGCTTTTTCAATTAGGTCTTTGTCCCCATTTTCCAAAGCTGATTCCAAGCCCAATAAAGAGGCGGCGCTGCCCGTGATTCTTCCGTCACCCGTTTTGGGATTGTACATGAATAGCAATCCTTTGGCGGGAGACCAATCCAGTTTTTGACAATAATAATCCAATAAGAATTTCCGGTGCTGTTGTGGATTCCATCCCATCTCATGGATAAAAGAATCATCGTATCCTAAACCTATGTCATCATGGCAACGGATGTAATTGATCCAGGTGCATTCTTTTGGTTTTGGGTGAACTTCGGTAAGGCTTTTATACAGCAGCCCTGTTTTTTTGGTGGCTATGGAGTTCCATAAAAGAGCCATTAGCGATGCGTTGTAGGCTACTTCGCACTCATTGCCCAGTTTTGGCCCTTCACCAAAATATTTGATGATATCCTTGGGAGCTACAATGGCTTCCGCCAAAAAAATAGTACCAGGAGCAACCACCTGGAGACACATGCGGAACAAGGACACCAAGTTGTGGGCTTCGGGCAAATTTTGGGAGATGGTCCCTATTTTCTTCCATAAGAATGCCAAGGCGTCAAACCGAACCACATCAACACCCAAATTCACCATTTTGACCAAATTGGTCAGCATCTCCATAAAAACTTCTGGGTTGGTATAGTTAAGATCCCACTGATAGCCGTTGAAAACGGTCATCACCCAGCGATCCATTTCGGGGACATATGTAAAATTGCCTGGAGACGTTTCTGGGAATACTTCCGGAAGCACCTTCTCAAAGGCATCTGGTATTACCCTGTCTTCAAAGGTGTAGTAGTAATCCAGGTATTTTTGCTCTCCTTTTTTGGCCTTTTTTGCCCAAGGATACTCATCTGAGGTGTGGTTCACTACAAAATCCAACATCAATAAAATACCGTGTTTCCTAAAGGCAGTGGTTAATTTTAGCAGATCTTCTTGGGAGCCATACTTTTTATCGACTTTTAGATAACTGTTAACCGCATATCCGCCATCACTTTCTCCCTTAGGGCGTGTGGTAATGGGCATTACATGGATAAAATTAACTCCTAGATCCTTCAAATAGGATATCTTTTTATGTAATCCCTTCAAATCTTTGTTGAAGTTTTCCACATACAATTGCATCCCCACAATGTTCTCGCTTTGGTACCAAGATTCGGCTTCCAGGCGCTCAAGATCCTGACGCTGAAGTTCGTCTGGCCGGAGGGCATATAACTTGGGTAAAAGTTTTAGAAGGTTATCAAAATCCTTACCATGCTTATCTACGGGATATAGCGAAAAGAAGAGCTGTTGGATCAAACTAAGATTGGTACTTAGTCTTAGATCAAAAAGTGCCTCTGGGGTTTTGACATTCAGCCGATTTGAAACGAGCTTATGTAAAGCAGCTTGGTTCATCAGGCTTCCAATTGTGATCTAGAAGGCAGCGAGGGGATGGCTCCGTAGTTAGTGGTAGTGATGGCTCCGGCTTTATTGGCCATGGCCACCATGGCAAGAAGCGAATCAAAGTCTTCGACGAGATGTTCAAAGCTGTCCATATCTGCAATTTGTTTCAGCAGACAACCAATAAAAGCATCTCCGGCACCTGTAGTATCAACGGGCTTAACCTTGATGCTAGGGACAACTTGTTTGTTTTTGTCCATGCTTAATAAAGTCCCTTCCTTGCCCAGGGTCACTGCAATAATTTTTGTCCCAACGTGATGGAGAAAATCGCATGCCTGGTATAAGTCGTCCTTTCCAGATAGTAATTGGGCTTCCTCCAAACTGAATTTGCATAAATGGGACTTTTCAATTAGAGGCATACATTTTTTAATGAACCGTTGTTCGTTCTCCTTCCAAAGATCTCCCCTGAAATTTGGGTCAAAGCTGATAAACATTTCTTTGGTAAGTGCATCAAAAAGGTATTTGCCATACGCCTTTTCAAGCTCACCGCCAAGCAATGCGGTAGCGGCTCCCAAATGCATTATATTTCCGTGAAAATCCTTTCTTAGCGATGGATCATAGGTCAATTCCCGATCAGCGCCCCTGCTGAAAACAAAGTCACGCTCCCCATCTTCAGCAAGTGAGACAAAGGCAAGGGTGGTAAAAGTTTTTGAAATTTGAGCAAGGGATACATCGACCCCTTCTTTTTTTATGACATCCAGCAAGAATTTCCCGAAGGGATCGTCGCCAACCGCACCAATAAATACACCTTTACCTCCCAGTTTGGAAATGGCACAGGCCACATTGGCTGGAGCGCCACCTGCTTTTTTGGTAAAGATGGTGGCTTGGGTAAGGTCACTGCCCTGCTTTTCAGCAACAAAATCAATTAGTAGCTCACCTACGCAGAATACTTTTTTCATCCATCCATCTAAATAGAACACTCAATGTAAGGAGAAAAAAGCGGCTATTCCAAAATTTTGTGGGCTATGACCGTAAAATATGTTGTGGAAGTATCTTGGCAAAGGGATTCCCGTGCTTTGGCCTCAAGTGTTGAATTGGCTTGTAGTTGTCCAGGTTCAAAAAGAAATGCCACAGAAATTTGTTGATTTTCGGAAACCTTTTGTTGGAGGCTCCCTCCAGATTCCATGATTTCCAAAACCTCAATCTTATACAGATGATCCTTGGCAACTCCGCAAATTTCCTTGTTGTCTTGAACAGCTGAAAGCACTTTTATTTTAAAAACAATTTCATTTGGCCCCAACAGCTCTTGGTCAGTGTTTGCATCGTTGACATCTTGGCTTTGATCTGTGGATTGTTCCTGTATTTGAGAGTTTTCCGTCAACGAACCTTCTTGCGATTTCGAACAAGATTGTCCTAAGATAAAAACTAGTATGAAGATTAGGGGTTTCATATGGATTACGTTTTAATGATATACGGTGCAAGCCATTGGATTGGATGTTAAAAAGGCGCGATTACTATCACGCCTTTTCCAAACTCTTCAGATATTATTTTTTTATGATTTTAAAATTTTCATTCGTGGTCAAACCAGAAATTTTTACAAAGTAAATCCCATCGGGACTATTGGAAGCATTCCAAATAAATGGTTGAGAACCATCAACGTTTTGCTGATCAAAGACTTTTTGACCAAGAATGTTGAAAATTTGGGCACTAACCCTGCTGTCCCTATTATTTTTAACTGCAAAATAGAACTGGTTTGTAGACGGGTTGGGCCACACCGCAGTGATGACTTCGGTATCTAAGGTCGCCAGGTTTTGCTGAACTTGGTCAGCTTGGCCAGAGGGAGGAATCTGCATGGCAATATCCTCCGTAGATCCGCTGTCTACTGTTCCATATATTTGGAAAACTTGATCGGTAATCGCATCACCGAAAGCCGCTGACTGGGCTGTCCAATCTACTGCGCCTGTTCCAAAGAGATCCACGGCATCCTTAAATACCGCTTCGTTGCCAATTAAGCCTGCCTGTGTCAACCAGAACCATTGCGTGGCATCTGGTGAGAAATTGAGATTGGCATAGACCGATATCCAATACGTGCCTGCCTCCAAAACCAACGGTTCTGGTAGCTCAATGCTAATGTTGCTATCTGTTGGTTCTGAGGAGGGGACTACTGCACCGCTATCATAAATAACGGCTCCAGGCTGTCCACCATTGTCGGCGTAAATTACCACATTGGCGCTTGTTAGTAAGGGGCTATTATTGGCACCTCCGAAGGCAACAACACTGTTCACGGTCCACTGACTGTCCGCAGGAATGATGAAATCATCAGCAGATTGGGACAAGGCCCCGCCAAAATCAGGGAACAATTGGGAAGGTCTACTCCCTATTGCTGCTTCGTTTTGCTCGTAAATAGGCAGTTCTGTTAATGTAACCGTAAACCCTTCTGCCACTTGCTCTTTCCCAGATGTGGCAATTAATCCAATGGCAGCGCTTCCTTCCATATCAGGAGCAAAGGACAATTTGATGATATCTCCATCCATTTCGGCAGTAACGAGTTCAGGATTGGAATTGGTCATCTCAATGGAAATATCCCTTCCTCTTGAATGCACAAATAAGTCCTTCACAATCACTTCCTTATCCGGACTGCTTATGGGCAATACAAGATCTGGCAGCAAATAGGCTACGCTAAGCTTGGATGTCGGAGATTTAGAGGCATAGAATTTTGCATTGTAAACCCCATTGCCGTGTGCGGCTACTGCAACAAATCCATCGGTTCTTGTTCTCACTTGGGGTACAACAACATTTCCGACTATGCAAGGCTCCCGATACCAACGTGTCCTATCCCCATTAAGATAGTATGTTGCATAAAGGCCGGTACTGGTACCCACATAATATATATTGTTGTTTCCCCCTATGGACAACCATCGCGCAGAAGGGCCATTGCCAGTCCCGTCGCTGTTTTGTTCTAAATTTCCGCTGATGCTTTCCCAAGTCTCACCAGCATTCCTACTCATGAATATACTTTTGATATTGTAATTGGAAAACACAGCAAATACTTTATCCGAATTGTTGGGGTCCACATAAATTTGGTTGATGTTTCCAGCTGGTAGACCTTTACCGGTTGAAATATCCACAGGTGGTTGGTCATCAATGTTGGCATTTTCCATTTTGAAAATCATACCCGTTGAGGTTCCGTAGTACAATCTGTTGGCGACAGGGTATTTGGACACATCCAATCCGGTAATCAAGGAGCCATCAGGAGTGGCTGTTTGGTCCTGTCTAACCCAGTTTACCGTGGTCGGGGCATTGGAGAACAATGGAATTTCATCCAAGTTATTATTTCTCCACATGCGGTCACCTGCTGGCATATACATGATGTTGTCGTTGTTCGAATCTAGAATAAAGGGAGCCACAAAATCAAATCCGCTAGCTCCGGAAGGCTGTACCCTTGTAAATGAGATAAACTCACCTGCTTCGTTAAAATTAAATCGGAACACCACTCCAAACTGGGCGGAGACATATCGGGTCAGTCCTCCATCAGCTATGGCATTAAAGGAACCATCGCCTCCAAAATCCTCTTCCCATGGATCTTTCCCGTTGGTAGAGCTAGTGAACCATGTACCATTATCCTGGAATCCGGCCACTACATCTTGGCTCTTCCCCTCTGGGTCTATGGCAATGGCGTAGGGTTGTGTGGTAATATAGCCGTTATTTAAGGATGTCCAACTTACAGGTTCGCTGGAAATGGTGATATCCTCGGTCACCTGAACACCGCCATCATTGGCAGAAATTGCCTTATTGGGATTGGATGGAAGAAATACCAAATTGTGCTGATCGGGATGATGATTGGGGTATAATCCAAAGGTGTCGCTAAAGATGGTGTAGCCCCCAATCCAGCTTTCAAATCCAGCTGGGGTAGTGAACCCAGAATTTGAACGATACAAATTGGTGCCGCCCAAAAAGACAATGTCAGGGTGGGTAGGATGTACTTTCACAACCATATTATAGCCCCCTTGCAGGTTTAGATCACTGGCTATACCCCCAATTCCTATGGGTAAATTGGCCGTTAGATTTACCCACTGTTCCTCAGGTGTGGTGGCATCGGCTTGGTATCTCCATAAAAAGGCTTCTCCAGCATTGCTTAAATCATAAGAGAAGAAGTAAATTCTATTCTCATCAGACGGGTCATATGCCATAACAGTTCTTCCAAAGGAAGGAAATAATCCAGCAGGAGTAATGTTGGTCCAAGTCACCCCATCTTCGGAAGTAAAAAAGCCTGCATTTTCACCTCCAAAAATGTCCACAGTTCCGTAAAGTGTACCGCCTGGGGTTACAATGACTTCGGTTTGACTGTCGAATCCGCTTGGGAGTACTTCATCAAAAGACCGCCCTCCATTCTTGGAGCGAAACAATCCATCAAAAGTTGCCGCATAGACATGACCGGTATGTGGATGCACGACCAAGCTATTGATCAAATCAAAGGATGAGAATGAGGTTACGTCATTATCCGAAGTGTTGCGCAACGGAAACCAGCTTCTACCATTATTGTTGGATTTAAAAATACCAGAACCTTGGTAAAAAGCACCGGGCGCTCCGGCTGAGTTACCAAAACGCTCTCCAGAGGCGTAGTACCAAATATGCTGTTTGTTTTTTCTGGGGTCTTGCACGATAGCCGTTATACTGGGAGATTGCCTTCTGCGGGTAATCCGACGCCACGTATCCCCGGCATTGGTGGATCTCCAAAGTCCGCCGGAGACCCCCCCAGCAAAAATTATGTCTTCATTTTTCATGTCCAAGGCAAGTGCCCTAGTCCTTCCCCCAACGTTAAACGGGCCTCTGTTTTTAAAGTAGAAATACTTCTTTTTTGAAGCTTCACTCCCATAGGATTTGGACATTTGGGATTGGATATCCGTGGAATCAATTTTACCAACAAATTCCGCTTCACGTTCTTTGATGTGCTCCGGAATTTTTTTTGTAAACGGATCTTGAACCTGTCTATGCTCATAGGCCATTCGGTCTAAGGCTCGATCTCCAATAGGTTTAGGCGCAACACCAACAGGCCCTTGTTTGCTATCGTAAATTTTGGTTTGCTTGTACAGACTATGCCCTTTCTGTGGAGCGTCGTCATGTGTCTTTTTTAGGTTCTGTGCCTGTAAACCCGGGAAGGAAAGGGAAATACAGAGTAAAAAAGAAAGAAGAAGTTGAATGGGTAGTGTTCTTTTCATATAGTCGAGATTAAATGAATTAGCCTTTCAATATAACAAAAAGAAGCAGCACTGTTAAAAAAATCTAAAAAAAATCGATTAACAGGAATCAGCTTACAAAGTTAAATTGAGAAATTCCCATTTGTGGTTTATGTTTTCACTGAAAGTTTACCTTGATTTTGGTTCAAATTTGCTTTTGTTGTGTATCATTGCCCAAAATTTGGTCCATGAGAACTTTGGTGATTGGTGACGTTCATTCAGGTTTTAAAGCGCTAGAACAATTGCTAAGGCGGGCGAAAGTGACCACAGATGATCATCTTATTTTTTTAGGGGATTATGTGGATGCTTGGAGTACCGCTGTTGAAACCGTTGATTTTTTGATAGAACTGGACAAGAAGTACCAGTGCACCTTTATAAGGGGTAACCATGACGAGCTTTGTAGGGAGTGGTTGCTTACGCAAAAAGAAAACCCACAGTGGTTGGCTCATGGAGGCGTGGCAACAAGGGACTCTTATTTGGCTGCAAGCAAGGAAAAATGGGAAAAGCACTTGGAATTTTATGCCCAGCTGCAAAACTACTATTTAGATAAGGACAATAGACTGTACCTACATGCCGGATATACCAATCTAAAGGGTGTGGAATACGAGTATTTTGACCAGCTATTTTATTGGGACCGAACCCTTTGGGAACTGGCCAACGCCTTGGATCCCAACATGTCCTCCGATCATCCAAATTTCCCCAAAAGGTTAACCCATTACCAAGAGGTATTTATCGGTCATACTCCGCTCTCCAAAATAGGGGAAGCCGTGCCCCAAAAAGGAGCCAATGTTTGGAATGTGGATACAGGAGCCGCTTTTAAGGGAGCGCTGACTATGATGGATGTGGAGACGAAGGAGTATTGGCAAAGCGACCCGGTTCACACCTTTTATCCGGGAGAAAGGGGGAGGAACTAGCTTAAAACTTACCCGATTTATGCTTGATTTGCCATTTGGCCAATTCAGCCCATTGTCCTTTATAGGCCATTTTGGCTTGCATGGGCCATGAAGCTGGATCATGAATGCGGTAGCGGTCACCGCCGGAATTAAGTACTTCTTGACATTTTACAGTGGATATTTCCGAGAGATCTTTCCAGGTCTTAATGCCAAAATTATGGAATAGCCCTTCTATTTTTGGCCCTATTCCTTCCACTATTTTTAAGTCATTTTCCTTTACTCGCTTTTTCATAGCAGCTTTGGCTGCATTGGCGTCAAAACCTTTGGATTTATCTGTTGAAGGAGAAGCAAGGGAATTGGAGTCGGTTTCTGTTTTTTCCGTTGCAGCCTCATCAACCAGCTTTTTATTGCATGCTTCCAACTCAGATTTCAATCGGGCATTTTCCGATTGCAGGGCTTTTATTTCTGCTGAAGAATCAACAACTGTGGCATCTTTTCCTTTTCCAATTAAATAACCCAAGATGCCGGCAATTAGCCCTACTAAAGCTGGAATAATCCAACACCAAATATTAATATTTTCAGCACTCATAATTAGTGGTTTAAGGTTTTTCTTGTTCCTTTTTCTGAATCAATGCATAGGACACAGCTCCAAGATAAACATTGCCTTGCTTTTCCATTTCTTCATCCTGTTGTCCCAATACTTTAATCTGATCAGAAGGGATTCCGGAAATGATAAAATGGTTTTTAACGGATTGTGCCCTGGCCAAGCCTAGATTAGGATACGAAGTATTGTTTTCTTCTTTAAGCGAGAAATGTCCAATTATATTGACAACGGAAGAGTCGTTTGCAATCAGATAATTTCGTAAGGTCTCAACTCCATCTTTCAAATCTTTCGAAATGGGCATTAAAAAAGAGGGGCTGGAAGGATGGAAGTCAAAATTGTCATTGATGTTGAGTGTAAAGTTCCCGTCACTTAAGGCAAAAGGGTAGGCTGGGTCCTTACTTTCCTGTTTCAGAACTGCCGAATCTTCCAACTGCTGCGGTTCTTGACTTGCTTCGTTGAGACACCCGCTGCAGAGATTGAGATACATCCAAGTTCCGATAGCAATAACGGCCACTATCCCTAGCAGGTATAAATTCTTGTTGGACATCGGAACAAAAGTTAGCGTTCGTTCCTACAAAATATTAAAAAAATGCTAAAGAATCAGGGTTTAACCGCTAGAATTCGAGGGACTTATGATAATTGTTGGTTATTGGCAACAGATCATTTCAACTAAAGAAGTATCAAAAAATGCCAATCATACAATTTTTATGACCAACGGTAACATTCCGTTGAGACCTCATGCGGAATAATGGGAAATTTGCATTATATATATTAGGTAAGGAACCCTATTTCTCCCGACCAAGTTCCGGCATTGAAATAGGGTTTAATTTAAGTTTGAGTTAGTTAAGTTGGTTTAAAGAAAGCCGATGCTGCATATGTACAGCAACGGCTTCTTTATTTTTAAAGATCAAATTTGATACCCTGCGCCAACGGAAGTTCTGTTGTGTAGTTGATGGTATTGGTTTGCCTACGCATATAAACTTTCCACGCATCAGAACCACTTTCACGACCACCTCCAGTTTCTTTCTCGCCACCAAATGCTCCACCAATCTCAGCTCCGGATGTACCTATGTTTACATTGGCAATTCCGCAATCGCTTCCGGAAGCAGATAAGAATCGTTCTGCCTCTCGTAGATTGTTGGTCATAATTGCAGATGACAAACCTTGAACAACGCCGTTTTGTTGTGCAATGGCATCCTCAACGTTACCAGAGTATTTTAAAAGATAAAGAATAGGGGCAAAAGTCTCTTCCTGCACAATCTGGAAACTGTTTTTAGCTTCCACAATAGCAGGTTTAACATAGCAGCCGCTCTCATACCCATCACCAGTTAGAACACCACCCTCAACCAAAATGGAACCACCTTCCTTTTCTGCTTCTTCCAAGGCTTTTTGATACATATTCACAGCGTCCGTATCAATCAGCGGTCCTACATGATTGTTTTCATCAAGCGGATTTCCAATACGAAGTTGTTTGTAGGCATCGGTGACCGCCTCTTTTACTTGATCGTAAATAGATTCGTGGATGATCAATCTACGGGTTGAGGTACAGCGTTGCCCAGCAGTTCCCACAGCTCCAAAGACGGCACCAATCACCGTCATTTTAATATCGGCATCCGGTGTAACAATGATAGCGTTGTTTCCACCAAGCTCCAATAAGGATTTGCCCAATCTGGCAGCTACCGCCTGTGCCACTATTTTGCCCATACGGATGGAACCTGTAGCGGATACAAGAGGAACTCTTGTATCCGTAGTCATCATTTCCCCTACCTTATAATCGCCATTGATGAGACAAGAAATACCTTCGGGAAGATTATTTTCTTTTAAAACTTCGGCAATTATGTTTTGACAAGCCACCCCGCACATAGGTGTTTTCTCGGAAGGTTTCCAAACACAAACATCTCCACAAACCCAAGCTAAAGCTGTGTTCCATGCCCAAACGGCCACGGGAAAGTTAAAGGCCGAAATGATTCCAACAACACCCAGTGGGTGGTACTGCTCATACATGCGATGCCCTGGTCGTTCCGAGTGCATCGTCAATCCATGCAATTGACGGGAAAGGCCAACAGCAAAATCACAGATATCTATCATTTCCTGAACTTCCCCCAAACCTTCTTGGTAGGATTTTCCCATTTCATAGGAAACCAATTTTCCTAGAGGTTCTTTAAGCTCGCGAAGTTTTTCGCCAAATTGACGAACCATCTCACCTCTTTGGGGAGCAGGTACCGATCTCCATTCCGTGAAAGCCGATGTGGCGGCTTGCATTACTTTTTCGTAATCTTCGGATGTGGTGCTCTTTACCTTTCCGATCAACGCTCCATCCACAGGGGAATAAGAAGCAATGGCATCTCCTGAACCGAAGTTGTTTGAACCGGTGGAAGTACCTTCGTTTATTTGGTTTAAGCCCAATTTTTTTAGAGCTTCATCTATTCCAAATGATACTGCAGTTTCTGACATTTATAACTTTTTATAGGTGTATTGTTATATTTCGCAAAATTACGAATATTCCGGATGAACATAGCGAAGATTTCCTAAAGGAAAAAATGGATTACCAATAATCCTAATCCAATCAAAGCAGGAAGGGCTTGAACGGTAAAAATCTTTTTGGAAGCGGTGAGCGCGCCATAGATTCCTGCAACCGAAACGCAGCCCAAAAAGAACATGGCAACATAAACTTGCCATTCCAGATTTTCAATGAGTAAGGACCATATCAGTCCTGCCGCCAAAAAGCCATTATATAGCCCCTGATTGGCCGCTAGGGTCTTGGTGGGTTCAAACAATTCCTCCGGAAATTTACGGAACACCTTTTTGGCCTTGGTGGTCCAGGCAAACATTTCCAACCACAAAAAATACAGGTGCAATATGGCAACTAAAACGATTAGTAATTTGGCGACTATTAGCATGATCAATCTTTTGCAGTAAAACGTTCATCAACAGGCATCACAGTGCCACAATTATCGCAAGTTCTTAGCCCTTCGGAGCCATAAAAGTGCTCAAAATGGGATAAAAAATCCTTCTCAATATCATGCAGGGTAAAATAAGCCTCGTAAAGTTTGTGGTTGCAGTTGTCGCAGAACCACAAAAGGCCATCATCAACATTCATGTGGCTTCGTTTGCGTTCCACCACCAAACCTATAGAGCCCTCATGCCGCACAGGTGAATGGGGTACTTTGGCCGGATGGAGGTACATATCCCCCGGTCCCAACTTCATTGTTTTCTTCTGTCCTTCCTCTTGAATGTGCACCTCAATATTGCCTTCCAGTTGGTAAAACAATTCTTCCGTTTCATTATAATGATAGTCTTTACGGGCATTGGGTCCCGCCACGATCATTACAATATAGTCACCAGCATCTTTATACAGATTCCTATTGCCCACAGGAGGTTTAAGAGTGTCCCTGTTTTCTGCTATCCACTTGTTTAAATTGAAAGGAGCTTGTGCTGCCATGTCCAAGATTTTTTGAAAGGTATAAAAAACCTTTTTGCCAGCATAAGCTTTAACAAAAAGACCCATGCATAGCATGGGTCCGAACAATATGTTATGGATTAAATAAGTTTTATTGCGCCTCTACCTTCATAAATATTTGGGTAAAATAAGGCCTACCATCTTTATCTACTTGCACACTTAAAGTGGTATGGGTAAAATCTCCTTCTAAAGTGGTTTTATGGGTACTACTATTTAACCAACCTTCCAATGTCTTTTCAGCTGTGGAATAATAGCGGGCCACATTTTCACTCACCTTGACCGCATCTATTTCTGATGCAATCTTGGAGGCTCGGGCGTCAAAATTATCGTGACTCAGCTTGTTTTTGGAGATCATGTAGTTGTTATGGTCTTTGGCATGCACATAGGAGGAGGGACTATTTTGTAGTGTTGTTGCTCCAATGGATGATCTGTGCTCGTTCACCAGATTCACCAATTCAGATTCCATCTCCTCTGGATCCACGGTCATTTTTTCATTTTGAAGAAAGGATTCAGCAATAGCTTTTTCTTCTTCAATTGTGGATGACTTGCTACACATGGTCAAGCCTACAACGGCTACGGTCAGCCACAGGGTGTAAAATACTCTTTTCATTTTCAGGGCTATGCTTCGGGGGTGGTTCTGGCACCCCATATGTTCTAAGAGCTAAACTAGCTGAGAAGCTGCCCTCAGCCATAAATTTTCCATGGGAATACGAAATTATCCGTCAAGAGGTCAAAAAGCCCCATTTTCAATCAGAATTGCATGAATTCCAGTTCCTTTCGTCGATAAAAATTACCGTTTAAATGATGATGTTTTGGTCTGAAGATGTTGGATCTTCCTCAAGATTTGGGTGAGGCTGCTCCGCTTCCAAAACCCAAGAAAATACCAAAGCACCTATTTCTTTCACCGGATGATAAAAGAGGGATTCCTTTTTTGTGTCCTCATTAATAAAGTTGAAAGAACCCGTAAGCCGTTCAAAAAAGATGAGCAATGCTCCAATAATTATGGCCACTTTGAGCATCCCAAAAATACCGCCAGCTACCTTGTTTAAAAGTCCAAGCATAGCAAAATCGGCAATTTTGGTCAGGAACTTACCAGCAAAGTGAATCAACAGAACAATGCCAAAAAAAGTGATAAGAAAGGCTGTGATTTTTAAATACTGCCCATTCCAACCCATGTTTTCGGACAAGTGGTCTGCGGTGAGATACGAAAAATGAATGGCGCCATAAATTCCTGCTATAAGGGCCACAAGGGAAGCAATTTCTACAAAAAGCCCATTTTTAAGACCCTTATAAAGCCCCCATATCAAAAGAACACCTATAACAATATCCAGAAAGTTCATTGCTTCGATTTTAACAAATATAGGATATTGATTACTACCTTTGGTGACCGTCAAACAAAGGGATATGGCAAGGGACGAGGAACTTAAAGAACGATGGGATCAATTGGTTGTAAAGCTGTCCGAACAATTTTCGGATGGTGACCCATTGGACATAGACGGAATGGTTTATTTGGTAGGGGTACAAGAATTGGGAAACTACCATAGAAGCTTTAAGAAGGATGAAAAGGTCAATTTAATGCATATAGCCATTTGCAGATTGTTGGAACCTTATGGGTATTACGACTTTGATTTTTACGATGATGATGGTTGGCCCCATTACACGGTCAAAGAACAACTACCTCCCCTAAAACCAGGAGAGCAATCCGTTTTGATGAAGGAGGCTTTGGTAAACTATTTCCTGGAAAAAGAGTACATTAAATAATTAGAAATCCAAATAATGGCAACATCCTTACGCTTTACCAACCTTGAAAGGAAAAATAAGATTGACAAGGCTACCAAAACGGACTTTGACCTAGTGGTCATTGGAGGTGGAATAACCGGTGGAGGCATTGCTTTGGACGCAGCTTCCAGAGGGCTAAAAGTGCTCTTGTTGGAAAAAGGGGATTTCGCTTCCGGAACCAGTAGTAAATCCACCAAGCTGATTCATGGGGGTCTCCGATACCTCAAACAATTCGATTTTTGGTTGGTAAAAGAAGTGGGTTCAGAAAGGGCCATTGTGCACAAGTTGGCTCCGCACTTGGTATTGCCGGAAAAGATGCTTCTTCCCCTAATAGAGGGAGGGTCTTACGGGAAATGGTTAACCTCTATTGGACTTAAGGTATATGATATTCTTGCCCAAGTTACCGGAGATGATAAACGGCAAATGCTGGAGAAAAAGCAGGCCTTGAAACTGGAGCCTCTTTTACCTAAAAAAATATTGAACGGAGCTGGATATTACGCGGAGTACCGAACGGACGATGCTCGTTTGACCTTGGAAAACATCAAGACTAGTCTTCAGTATGGGGCGGACGCATTAAACTACATAAGGGTGACCGGGTTTGTTTACGATGAAGAGAAGGTGTCCGGTGTCAAAGTAAGGGATGAGGTATCCGGATTGGAACATCAAATCAATGCGAAATATGTAGTGAGTGCCGCAGGTCCTTGGGTAGATGAGTTACGTACCATCAATAATTCCAAAAAGGGTAAACGTTTGCATTTGACCAAGGGAGTCCATTTGGTATTCCCGAGAGAAAAATTACCCGTAAAACAATCCGTATATTTTGATGTGCCGGATGGGCGGATGATGTTCGCAATTCCACGGGGCAAAGTGACTTATGTTGGGACTACCGATACCAATTTCAACTTGGACAAGGATCATGTACATACAGATTTGGCAGACGCCATATATCTTATCTCCGCGGTGAATAATATGTTCCCAGATATCCATTTGGAAATGGAGGACATTATTTCTTCATGGGCTGGACTAAGGCCATTAATCCATGAAGAAGGGAAATCGGCTTCAGAGCTGTCCAGAAAGGATGAGATTTTTACTTCAGATACCGGACTGATCAGCATCGCTGGAGGTAAATTGACTGGATATCGCAAGATGGCGGAGCGAACCGTAAACCGGATTGCCCAAAAAATGCAGGAAGATTATGAGCTGGAACTTCCCTCCAGCCAAACGGAGAACATTCCACTTTGCGGAAGCGATTTTAAGAAATTCAAGCAGGTTAAAAAATACATTGCAGAAGTATACGAGCGTATCCAAGCGGATGGTTTGTCCGAGTACGACGCTTGGTATCTCGTCACCACATATGGTAAGCAAACGGAGTTGATTTTGGAGCATTATGCCAACCTCACACAGCAAGATGTTTATGAACGATTGATTCGTGCCGAAGCCAAGTTTTCCATTGCCCATGAAATGGTGTTGAACCCCATGGATTTCTTTATCCGAAGAACAGGCAGACTTTATTTCGACATTGAGAGCGTTAAATTGTTCATGGAACCTGTTTTAGATGAATTCCAACAGGCGTTTGGGTATACCAAAGAGGAAATCCAATCCTTTAAGGAGTCTTTGATGCACGAGCTTGATTCCCATTCCAATTTTTCTTTGGATAGGGTTTAGACCCCGTCCTTCACGTCAAACATAGCAGCTATTGGAATTCCCTATATTTGGTTAAACTAAATTTCTGCATTTCCAATGGACACCAACCTTTATTTTTTCTATGGCTGGTGGCAGTTTGCCGTCTGTCTTTTTGCATTTTTTGCGTTGATCGCAATTTGGTGGCAGATTGGAAAAAAGCAAAATGATTTCGGACAGGTCTGGCTGGCTTTGTCGATACTTGCTTGGGCTTTTTCAGGTTTGTTGGAAGTTTACTTTACTGCAAAGTCACTGGACAATACCTTATATCTAGAAAGTGGACGAAGCATTTTTTCCTTATTCAACAGTCTGTTCATCTTATTGGCCTTACCGTGGTTTAGATATCTACCCAAGCCGCTTGCACCTGTTATCAAGGGAGGTTTTTGGAGATACATTGTTGGGGTTCCCTTCTTATTTTGTTTGGCGTTTACCGTTCACAAACTGGTGGTAGGAAGGGATTATGGCTATATCCAAGAACTTGATGTGTATTATGCCGTTTTCACCCTGATATTTTTGGGAGGCGTACTTTGGGAATCCTTCGCAAAAAGACGGTTGAAAGTGCTGTCCTGGCTTTCACTGCTATGCATTCTGATTATTCTAGTGGCCCAATTTTTTAAGCTATCCGAATCTGAGCATATATTGTTACTTTTTTCGGCCATTTTTAAAACGAGCTTGATTATGCTGTTTTTTGCTTTGGCACTAAGTTGGGTCAAGGAGCTTGCAGAAAACATTATTCCCAAATCGGCTCATTTGAGCTTGGTTTTTTCCAGGGAGAAGGACATATCAGGAAAATGGATGTCTACTGTGGTGCTGAACGGGTTCCCCGGAACCAAGGAGCGGAAAATTGTTCTAAGTCCCAAATTGCATTGGTTGCTTTTGGAGTTTGCCCAGCGATGCAAAAGTGGCGAGAAACCCTGGCTCGAGATTAAACCAAAAAACTTCGCTGCAGGAGAAAAAAACTATGACATTGGGGATTACAATCAAATAAAGCGATTGCTGAATGCCCTATTGGATGGACTTTTTGGCAAGGGGAATTGGAGCCGGGAACAGCATTTGATCCCCCTAAAAAACACCTTGTTTGAAATGTCGGAAAGCAGGAACCGAAAGATTCGGATGATCCTTCCATCAGAAAACATATTCTTGTAAATCAACAACTTACAAAACAACTGTCAGTTAACGGACTTACCGACACGGCATAAGCTTTTCCGACAATGACGTCGATTCAAAGCGTCTTTTTTCAATTTCCCGAAAATTTGAAAATAGGATCTATGAAATTCAAGCACTTCTTTTTGTTGCACTTACTTACTTTCTTACCTCAGCTTTCATCTGCCCAAGGCTTGGATCAGCAAATCAATGATTCCTTCATGCCCTTTGCCATATGGTGGGAGGGTTTTATACTGGGAACAGTGCCAATCGGCGGTGCCAATATCCCAATAGTTCTAATTCTCCTCATTGTGGGCGCGCTCTTCTTTACCATCTACTTTAAGGGGGTCAACGTGCGACTTTTTCCAATGGCTATCAATGTGGTTCGGGGTAAATATGATAAAGTCGAAACGGAAGCATCAGAGGGAGAGCAGGGAGAGGTCAATCATTTTCAAGCTTTGGCAACAGCTGTCTCAGGTACTGTTGGATTGGGAAATATCTCCATGGTGGCCGTAGCCATATCCATTGGTGGCCCAGGTGCTACTTTTTGGATGATTTTGGCCGGACTTCTGGGGATGTCCACCAAGTTTGTGGAATGTACTTTGGGAGTAGCATATCGGGATATTAATGAAAAGGGGAAAGTGTTTGGCGGTCCCATGTATTATTTGTCAAGAGGACTAAAGGGTCAGGGATTCAAAACATTTGGGAAACTTTTGGCGGGCATTTTTGCAATTTTGTGTGTGGGAGCCTCCTTGGGTGGGGGTAATGCCTTTCAAACCAATCAGGCAGCTGCACAAATAATTAGTCAATTTCAGATTGAACACGAGGCTTCAGGGAGCATCATCGGTTTAGTGTTTGCCATTTTTGTGGGGATTGTGATTATTGGAGGTATTAAACGCATCGCCAATGTGACTGGGAAAGTAGTCCCTTTTATGGCGTTGCTGTATGTGTTGGCAGCACTGTTTATCATTTGTTCAAACCTATCATTAGTGGATGATGCACTATCCTTGATCGTTAGTGAAGCATTTACCCCCCAAGCTACCGTAACAGGTGGTTTTATTGGGGTAATGATTCAGGGTTTTCGAAGGGCAGCCTTTTCCAATGAGGCAGGAGCTGGATCATCTGCCATAGCACATTCTGCTGTGAACACTCCTTTTGCTGCATCGGAAGGTTTGGTTGGACTGCTGGAACCTTTTATTGATACGGTCTTGATTTGCACTATGACGGCGATAGTGATCATCCTCTTTAATATGGATGGCATGTTTGTGTATGGTGACGTGGTCAACGGCAAAGCTCTGATGCTGGACGGATCTAGGATTGGGGGTATCAATCTTACCTCCCAAGCTTTTGAACATGCCATTCAGGGATCTTCATTTGTGTTGGTTATAGCGGTGATTCTTTTTGCATTTTCTACCATTCTTTCCTGGTCTTACTATGGCCTTCAGGCATGGAAATACCTATTTGGAAGAAGCAAATGGACAGATCTAAGCTACAAGGTTTTATTCCTAATGTTCACTATTCTTGGGGCGGCCATCACCTTGGACGCAGTTATTAAATTCTCGGATGCTATGATTCTTGCCATGGTTTTCCCAAATATGATCGGATTACTCTTTTTATTCCCAAAGGCCAAAAAGGAACTCGGGAAGTACTTACATGCCATTAAAGTTGGGACTTCAAAATCTTAGAGTTATGGAGATACCGTAGGAGCTAGACCCACTATTTCTCGAGCCCAATTAACAATAAGGTTGATGGTTCCCTCGTCCCATTTCCCATGCTTTCCTTCAAAAGAGTTTTTGGGGTTCTCGTGAATGGTGTTCCAATGATCCAATCCGGGATACTCATGTAAAATATGGTCTTTATGTCCATTCCGTTTTAGGACATTGATGATCATTTGGTTGTCAAATGAAGACATGATCCAGTCGTTAGTACCGCGTAAAATCCTAACCGGAACTTTGACTTTTTCCCATTGTCCAGCGAGATTAAAATCTTGTAGCTGTTGGTAATAGGAAACGGGACGGCCATACATATGGGCGGCTGAATGGTAGTTGTAATTGGCAAGTGCAGGTTGCTCATCCACCACTTCCTGATAGGTCTTCTTTTGAATCAGCATACCATAATAGAGCGGGAAATAGTATTTGTTCATTTTTTCAACGATTTCGGATTCGGAATTCCCCTTAAATTGAAGAATACGGCGTTCAATGGCCAGCATATGTTCAAACCAGGTTCTAAAAAAAGTTCCATCAGAAATTACGCCTGCCAAATCAAACTCATTGGCCAATAGCGGAGCTAACGCACTACCCATGCTGGAGCCATATACCACAATTTTGGACGAGTCAACATAAGGCTTAGTCTTGAAATTCTCTATGGCAGCCCGGTATCCGGCTAGATCGGTTTCAAAATCGGATTCACTACAATCTCCTTCGCTATCTCCCACCCCAGGCTTTTCAATGCGCATGACCACCATTCCCGATTTTTCTACCAAATCTTTAATAGTCTGCACCCAATTACCCTTGCGTCCCGGATAGGTTTCAATACTGGAGCAACTTAGACCCCCAATAAGCACTACGGCAGGTTGTTTTCCTGATTTTTTAGGCTTGGTGATAATGATGCGTTGGGTGATACCGTGGTTACTGGTCACCTCTTCATAATAGGTGTCTAAATTTTTATGGATTTCCTGTTCCAAGGGATTGAAAGTCACCTCTTTTTCAATCAATTTCTGATTTCTAACCGCCTTAATCTGTGTTGGCGTGTTGGCTCTAAGATCATAGGATATCTCTGTCCACTTTTCGTCGGAGTTGGAAGCAATTCCATTGACTTCAATAATAATATCATTGACCGAGAATCCCGCTTTGGCCAACGGGCTGTTGTCTTCAATTTCTAGGATTTTAGCTCCTGGCTGACCCGCTTGTGGGGCTTGAATTTTAGCTTCCCAAGAGCTTCTTCTGCCCAGTTGCTGTGCTTGGATGGAACTGGATATGGATAACAATAGTAAAGCGATAAATAAGGAACAGTATTTCATGACTGATGTTTTATGATTTCCTTAAAAGTAGATTGCCTAATTTTAGACAAGGGACAATTTATGCCTACGGCCTTGTTTTTTATACGTAAGCCACTTGGGTAATGACATAGGAAAAGCTTGTTCATGAAACCGAATACCAACTTTTATCTATTTGGATCAAGGATTGCCACTCATTGTGTATTTTGGGTGCTGTACTATTTGTTGTTTGGATTGATATGGGTGAGTGAAGAAGGCTATTTAGCCTCCTTTTATTTGGAGTTTGTGTTGTTGCCCATCCGAATTTTGGCAGTTTATGTAACCCTGTATTATTTATTGCCTCAATTTTTGCTCCAAAGAAGATACAGGGAGTTTTTTCTTGGCTATGGTTTGACGCTGCTGCTGGGAGGGGTGTTGCAAAGGGTATTTATCCATCTTTTTTACGAGGAACTGTTGTTGAACGATTCCTCTGCTGGACTTTTTAGCGTAATGATGTTGGTACGCGCCATTGTATTGATCAATACTACCGTACTATTTGTACTTGGCGCAAAACTGTTTCAACTGTGGGCGTTGGAGCAGGAAAAGAACAAAAGTTTGGAAAGTGAGATTTTGGAAATACGTTCCAATAGAAAAACACATCGGGTTCCCGTGGATAGTATTCTCTTTGTGGAGGGATTGGGAAACTATGTCACGTATCATCTGGAGGACAAATCCAAGATAACAAGCTATGGCAGTATTAAAAGAACATTGGAACAACTCCCCGCAAATTTTAGGCGGGTGCACAAGTCCTTTATTGTAAACAAGGAACATATTAAATCCTATGATGCCTTGACCATCGATATTCAGGATAACTCCATACCCAGAGGCAAAAGTATTGCCGACGATGTTTTGTCGAACTAGTTTAGCTTATCCGTCAATTTTTTGAAGACTTTTTTCGGATTTTTCTTTTCATACAGCACTTGGAAAACTGCATTGATGATTGGGGTTTTGGTTTTTTTGATCCTGTTTTGATTCATAAGGTGTGCACTCTTGGTGGCATAGTAACCTTCTGCTACCATGTTCATCTCCATCATAGCACTTTTTACGGTATATCCCTTCCCGATCATGTTCCCAAACATTCTGTTTCGGCTAAAGGTGGAATATCCTGTGACCAGCAAGTCGCCCAGGTAGGCCGAATTGTTGATGTTCCGTTTCATTTTATAGACTTTGTCTATAAACCGTTTCATCTCCCTGATGGCATTGCTCATCAGAACGCTTTGAAAGTTATCGCCATAGCCAAGTCCGTGGGCAATTCCGGCAGCAATGGCATAAATATTCTTCAGCATGGCGGCGTACTCGGTGCCAATGATATCATCTGAAATTTTGGTGCGGATGTAATGGCTTTGAAGGGCATTGGCCACCCAGTGGGCTTTTTGCTCATCCGCACAGGCAATGGTAAGGTAAGAAAGACGTTCTAGCGCAACTTCCTCAGCATGGCATGGCCCGGTGATTACCCCAATATTTTTGAATGGAATTTGATAGACATCATGAAAATGCTCTCCAACGATCAATCCGCTTTCAGGTACGATACCTTTTATTGCGGAAAAAATGATTTTGCCTTCCAAAGAAGCAAACAGTTTTTTGAGTTCACCTTCTAAAAATGCAGACGGGATGGCAAAAATGAGCACATCGGAGCCGTTAACCACAGTGTTCATATTGTTGCTTAGTTGAAGCTTGGAAACATCAAACTCCACAGAACTCAGATAGTTGGGATTATGCTTTTCATTTAGAATATGATCAATAGCTGATTCACTGCGCATATACCAAGCCACCTGATCTTGGGTTTCTATCAACATTTTTACTATGGCAGTTCCCCAACTACCACCTCCAATGACTCCAAAACGAAGTTTTTTGTCCATCCATCTAATTTGGAAGCAAAGCTAAAAAATATATTCAACCACCTATTAATACCTGATTATCAAAAGTTTATGGTTTTGGCATGGTGCTTGGTTTATACCAATTGAATCAAAACGTCCAGATTATGAAAATGGGAAAACTACTTTTAGGAAGCTTAATTATAGGTCTTTTGGCCAGCTCTTGTTATACCGATGTTGTCTTTGAAGATGACTTTATCGAGGAATCACCAGTCAATACCGCCTTGGTTCTGGAATCCTATGATTTATGGTATGTGGATATAAATGCAACCAAAGGAAGCGGGGAAGTTCCGTTTTTACAAAGGGCCTTTACCATATCCTTTGATTATGGAACGATTAGGGCCAACAACAACCTAGTAGGTATAGGAAAAACTGGAAATGGATTGGGAATTGACGTTGGTAATTACGGAACCTTGTTTGGTGCTGTTGAAATTGACCATGATATAGATGGAATTTGGGTGTTGGATGTTTTTGCCGTCAATAACAACACCTTGGAATTGTACGATTCCCGTTCGGATACTTCATACATCATTAGAGGGTATCAGCGGAACAGTTTTGATTATGATCAAATATTCTATGACAACCTTCATTACTTTTTACAGGAATATAATGCCTGGGAAAAGACTTATACGAGTGAAGTTGGAGCCATTAATGAATTTGATGACGAGAATTTCCTTCAGTTTTTATCTGGAACAGATGGAGACTTTTTTAGATCCTCTGTGGATGGTTCGGGAACCGCCATACCAAATTTGCAATGGGATTTTGAAGGGGATTATGAAATATTTGATGTGGCAAACGATCCCACTCTCAAAACTTTAACACTGGATTATGACTTCTTGGGCAATGACTATTTTGAGCTATACGTTATAGATGATAGTACCATAGAGTTGTACCATGTGGACAGCGAAACGGTTTATGAGTTTCAAGGTAGAGGATATATCGAGTTTTTGAAGTCTGGAGACAAAGTGGGAAAAAAGCGTTCAAAAGTTAAAACTTCCTTAATGAACGTTACTAGACAAAGAAAAATGTAAGGAGAAAATATAGTGTTCGACTATTTAGACAAGTTTTTTGGTTGGTTATTTAGTTAAGAATCGCCTCAAGTTCTCAGCTTGGGGCGGTTCTTCTTTTATACCTATACTAAAGTCTTAATCCTTCCTTTTAAGATTGACCAAATATTGCTTTTTGAAATCGGATGGATTTTCCCCACTTATTTTTTTAAAAGTCCGATTGAAGTACGAAAGACTTTCAAATCCACATTCGTAACAAGTTTCACTCACATTCTTCCCTATAAGCAGTAACCTTTTGGCTTGACTGATACGATACTGGTTTAAAAAATTGGTAAAGGTATTTCCGGTGGACTTTTTGAAATATCTGCAAAAGGCCTCTTTGCCCAAATTGCATAGGGCCGCCACTTCCGCAATCTCAATTTTTCGCTGATAGTTCTTATCCACAAAAGCATGTAGATCCCTTAATCGTGCCTGTTCTTTTTTTCGATAGCGATTCACAAATGGATAATCATGCAATAAAAAAAAGTCACTACTACTGGCAAGCTCCTTTAAAATATGAATGGATTCCATAAATAACTCAAAAGGGGAAAGCAGGTGCAGTTTTTTCAACCGTTCCCCAATACGTTTTTTGGTATCCCCAGTGAACACTAGTCCATATTTGGATTTTTCAAAAAGGGCATTGATGGGTTCCAACTCTGGAATGTTGGTCAACAACTGTTCTTTGAAACTCGGTTTAATATGAAGCACTTCCTTAATGTATTCCGTTTGTACCCCGTAATCAAAATTCAAGTGAGGAATATTGGAGCCAATAAAGACTAAGTCGCTGTCCTCAAAATTGGAAATACTGTCCCCTACGTGTCTGGTGGCGCTGGCACCTTCAATATAGACCAACTCGTACTCCGGATGAAAATGCCAATAGAACAAATGGTTCAAACGCGGAAGGTGCAAAAGCCGGAATGGACTTTTGGTGTTGGGCGCTATGGTCTCTAATTGGATCTTCAATTTTCACTTTTATGTCTGTTAAAATATAGATTTTACCGGAAATTATCAATATAGTTCAAATTTATATCAATATGAAGGTTGAGAAACCTTAAGGTGCTATCTAGTTTTATCCCATAGAATTTAGAAACGGAAAAATAGAAAACATGGAAGAAGAAGCAAAAATGGAGATGGCCAACAAGGCCCACGAGGAAATTCCAGGAAATCCATCCACAGCAACCAGCAGTAAGATCAAACTAAATGACCGATCTAATGGAAAGTCACTTCGGGTGCTTACAGAAGAAGATTGGGACTTTTGGATTCATAATGGCTACATCGTAATAAAAAATGCTATTCCAAAGGAACAAGCAAAGGCAACTGCCGATTTTATATGGGAGTTTGATGAAAAAGACCCTAACGATTCCAACACTTGGTACGCACCCGCGAGGGCAGAAATGAAAATGAAGGAACTCACCGGAACAGGAATGGTGGAGGTGTATAACCATCAGCATTTATGGAACAACAGGCAAATGCCCAAGGTTTATGATGCCTTTGTGGATGTTTGGGGTACTGAAAAACTTTGGGTGACCATTGACCGGGCCAATTTGAATTTTCCCCTACCACCTGGAGTGGAGAAAAAAGGATTTATCCATTGGGACTATGATCCGGAAACACGTCCACAAAATGTTCAAGGGGTTTTGGCCCTGGCAGACCAGACGGACGAGAATATGGGAGGTTTCCAATGTATACCATGGCTCTATAGAAATTATGATACATGGAAATTGACCCAGCCTAAAGATCGGGATCACTTTCAACCGGACCTGGAGGGACTGGAAGATAAAATTGTTAAGGTAAAGATGGAGGCTGGGGATTTATTGATATTCAATAGTACAGAACCCCATGGTATCAGGCCCAATAAATCCAAAAACAAGGTTAGGATTGCCCAATACATTTCAATGATGCCGGCGGAAGAGGAAAATGACGAATTAAGACAATGGCGCATCAATTCGTGGAAGAATCGAGTGGCGCCTGAAGGATATGCCTTTCCCGGCGATCCTCGGCATTGGGAAAGGGATAAATACGGAACTGCAGAGCTTACCGATCTGGGACAAAAGTTATTAGGCTTAAAAAACTGGTAACTTTAAACATTGACCAAACCAAACCTTTATGTTAACCAATATTAGTAGTTGGGATATACTTATTATCCTTGTTTATTTTGGAATTATTTTATGGATTGCAAAATGGGCATCTAAAGGCAAAGGTGGCTCTGGGGCCGCGGCGGATTATTTTTTGGCAGGACGTGACCAAGGATGGCTTGTGGTGGGAGCATCTCTTTTTGCATCCAATATTGGTTCCGAGATTATTTTGGGAGTCTCTGGAGCTGGGGCAAGAGCGAACATGCCCATGGCCAATTTTGAAATTTTGGCTGCCCTGGTACTTATCCTTCTAGGCTGGGTCTTTGTTCCTTTTTATCTTAGAACAGGAGTATATACCATGCCCGAATTTTTGGAGAAAAGATACTCCAAAGCCTGTCGTAATTACCTCTCCATCGTCTCTATTTTGGCCTATGTGATCACCAAAATTTCCCTGATCATATTTGCTGGTGCGCTGGTCTTTGAAACTATAGGAGTACCCTTTTGGACAGGGGCTATCGTTACCGTATTGGCTACAGGATTTTATACCGTTTTAGGTGGATTGAAGGCGGTAATATATACCGATATGGTGCAGGCGGTGATTCTATTACTGGGCACCATTGCGGTTACCTTATTCGGCATTCATCAATTGGGCGGATGGGATGGCCTTATTAGCACTTTGGATATGGCGGCAAACACCGAAGGCAATCCTCCAACAGAACGTTTTTTTAATTTATGGCGGCCCATGACGGACACCGAATACCCTTGGACAGGAATGCTCTTTGGAGCACCTATACTTGGTATTTGGTATTGGTGTACGGACCAATATATTGTGCAGCGCACCCTATCCGCCAAAGATGTATCCAATGCCAGAAAGGGAGCTTTGTTTGCAGGATATTTAAAGCTGTTGCCAGTATTTATCTTCTTTATTCCCGGGGTAATCGCTTATGCATTGATGCAAAAAGGGGAGATCAATTTTGCTTTGGAAAATGCGGATCAAGCACTTCCGGCCATGATCACCAATTTTTTGCCACTTGGATTAAAAGGCTTGGCCATAGCAGGTCTTTTGGCCGCTTTGATGAGTTCCTTGTCTTCAGCGTTTAATTCAAGTTCCACACTGTTGACCATGGATTTTTATAAACAGTATAGGCCACAAGCTTCGGATAAAAATTTGGTCAGATTTGGTCAGTTGGCAACGGTGGTTTTGGTTATTGTAAGCCTTGGGTGGATTCCCTTCATGAAAACCCTGATGGGAGGGGGAATATTTCATTATCTGCAAAGTGTGCAGGCCTATATTTCACCTCCAATAGCAGCAGTGTTTTTATTCGGACTCTTTTACAAATGGATCAATGCCAAGGGCGCTATCGTGGCACTTTGGTCTGGCTTCTTTTTGGGGATACTTCGTTTGGTTACGGAATTTATGGCCAAGGAGGGAATCTTGATTGTGGGTGAAGGCACGATTCTGGCTTTCTTTCTGGATATCAACTTTCTACATTTTGCTCTTTTCCTGTTTGTGTTTTGCGCCTTGGTATTGGCCCTGGTCAGCAAAACAGGTTTACCCAAAACGGAGGAAGCATTGAGGTTGGTTACCTTTCAGAAAAAGGACCAACTCCCTTCCAAGGAACGCTCAAGAGATATGGTATTGACCCTAGTGTTGATTGTTTTGGTCTTGATTTTATGGGCTGTCTTTAGTCCATTGGGATTAGCAGGTTAGTTATGGATTTACAGTTAAAAGGGAAAAAAGCATTTATTTCAGGATCAACTGCTGGTATTGGTTTTGCCTTGGCCAAAAGCTTGCTGGCAGAAGGGGTCGAGGTAACCATCAATGGGCGTTCTTCAATGTCGGTGGATAGGGCCTTGGAAGATTTACAAAAAGAATTTCCTCATGGCAAAATGAATGGCATAGCAGCGGATTTTGAAAATCGGGAGGATATTAAGCACCTCCTAAATCAACTACCCCAGATAGACATCCTAATTAACAATATTGGAATTTATAAGGCAGAATCCTTTTTCCAAATGCAGGACGAGGATTGGTATCGGCAGTTTGAGGTCAATGTGATGAGTGGGGTACGTTTGTCCAGGTCGCTTCTTCCCAAAATGTTGGAACGCAATTGGGGCCGGATACTATTCGTCTCTAGTGAATGTGCCTCCTTGGTGCCTCCGGACATGCTGGCCTATAGTACCACAAAAACGGCTATGTTGGCCATTTCCAAAGGACTGGCCCAATTGACAAAGGGTACAGGAGTCACTGTAAACTCGGTTTTGCCGGGATCCACCCTCTCCGAAGGCGCAGAGCGATTTTTGGAAACCGAGGCAGAAAAGCAGGGAAAAACCAAAGCAGAGGTAGAAGAGGATTTTTTTAAGGATGCACGAACGTCTTCACTTTTACAGCGCTTTGCAACCGTGGATGAAGTAGCCCATACGATAACGTATTTGTCAAGTCCCCTTGCCGCAGCCACCAATGGAGCGGCCATTAAGATTGACGGCGGTAGTACAAGCGGAATTTTTTAGAAATCAGCACATTATCTTCCGAATTAGTGATTTTCCAGAGGTTGGGATCAGGAATTCGTGAATTCCCTCATTCGGATTCGTGTCATAAGCCGAATAGTGCTATTTTTGCCGGCTTCAAGCAACAAGACATGAAAAAGTATCTTAATCTTTTCGACTTTTCTCAAAAGGTAAACTACCGAACCGAAGTGCTTTCAGGATTGACCGTTGCTTTGGCTTTGGTACCGGAAGCCATTGCCTTTGCCTTGATTCCTGGCTTTTCTCCCTTGACCGGATTGTATGCTGCATTCGTTTTGGCCTTGGTAACTTCCATTTTGGGTGGACGTCCGGGAATGATTTCAGGCGCAACGGGTGCGGTAGCTGTTATTTTTGTTGGCTTGATTCTGGAACTAAAAAATACTTTTCCCGGTATTGAACCCACCACAATTCTAAACTATGTTTTTGCCACAGTGATCATTGCAGGGGGGATACAGATTTTGGCAGGACTGTTACGATTGGGAAAGTTTATTCGCTTGGTGCCACATCCGGTTATGTTCGGGTTTGTAAACGGCTTAGCCATTATCATATTTATGGCCCAATTCCCAAATTTCTATGTGAAGGGAACTAGTGATCTCTTGTCTGGAACAGCACTCTATACCATGTTGGGCTTGACTTTGCTCACGATGCTCATTATTTGGGGATTCCCAAAATTGACCAAGGCGGTTCCGTCCTCCTTGTTGGCTATCATTGTGGTTTCTGCCGTTGTAATTGGCTTTGGAATTGATACCCTAACCGTTGCTGACACCATGCAGGAAGGGGAGAGTATCAAAGGGGGATTCCCACCCTTGTCCATTCCCAAAATACCGCTGACTTTGGATACCTTCATGATCATTATTCCCTATGCTGGCATTGTTGCTGGGGTAGGCTTAATTGAAAGCTTGCTGACCCTGAACATTATTGATGAAATTACGGAAACCCGGGGTAGCGGAAACAAGGAATGTGTAGCACAAGGAACGGCAAATATTCTTTCTGGCTTCCTATCTGGAATGGGTGGCTGTGCTATGATCGGTCAAAGTTTGATCAATACTTCTTCGGGTGCTAGAGCAAGGCTTTCAGGGATTACCGCGGCAGTAATGCTCTTGGTGTTTATCATGTTTGGTAGCAGCCTTATTGAGCGATTGCCCATGGCGGCCTTGGTAGGGCTGATGTTTATGGTTGCCATTGGAACTTTTGAATGGGCTAGTTTTAAAACCTTCCGTAAAATGCCCAATTCTGATGTGATTGTCATGGTATTGGTAACCTTGATTACAGCCATTACCCATAATTTGGCTATTGCAGTTTTACTGGGGGTTGTTATCTCAGCTTTGGCATATTCCTGGGAAAATGCCAAACGCATTCGAGCCAGAAAGCATGTGGATGAGGATGGGGTTAAGCATTATGAAATCTATGGCCCTCTTTTCTTTGGTTCCACCACTTTGTTCGCTGAAAAGTTTGATGTGCAAAACGATCCGTCTGAGGTGATTATTGATTTTCAGGAAAGCCGGGTGGCGGACATGTCCGGAATTGAAGCATTGAACAAAATCACGGAGCGTTATGCCAAGGCGGGCAAAAAAGTGCACTTAAGACATTTGAGCAGGGATTGTATCCGCTTGCTGAAAAATGCAGAGGATATCATCGAGGTAAATGTACTGGAAGACCCAACCTATAAGGTAGTTGCAGATAGGATTTAATCCCTCAATTTTCCATTGAACATACTCACTTTGGGGTGAATGGGATTGCCAGATGCCCTACGCATCAAGGTGATTTGACCAGCATGGTAAATGCAATCCGACAGCATGCCATTGATTAGATTCCAATAAGGATACTTGGACTCTTGGTCCCCGCGTTGAAAAACTACGCCCGTTGCTTCAAAATCTTTGGTCTGTTTCCCGAGCATTTTGGTGCTGGCCGCTTTTAAGTTCAACAAGGTTTCCTTCCGGAGTTCTTCAAAGGAAAGCTCTGGCCGATTCTCCACACGAACGTTGGGAGTAGCATCCGCTGCATTCAAGATCATTTTGGACATGCCATGAATATGTCGCAAGGTCTCAATACTGGCCCTACCATCTTCTGATGGTTTGTATTCCAGGTCTTTTTGGGTAAGACCTTTTGTTGCCCAATAGTATCGAAAGCCAAGTCCATCTATCATTCGGGCGGCAACATTTCCGGGACTATAGTCCTCCGGATAATCCGGAATTTGGTGGTATGGTAATTCTTCCTGTGCGCTCATTGGGTTACATAAAAAAAGGGAAAGGAACAGCACTAAAGTACTGACGAGAGGTTTCTTGGTTATCATATTTATATAAATAAGGAATCAAATTAACCGTTTTGGATGTTATCGCCCAGCGTTTTGACAAACATTTAGCATATAAGATTACCTGACGAAGAATAATTCCAATGTTTCATCCTCGCCCAATGCTTCCCATTGTGCCAACAAGTCATTAAGCGATTGTTGAATTTCAGCTAAGGAATCCGTGTTAAGACCATTGGGATAAGGTAATCCTTCCCGAGTTAAAATTTCTTTTAGGGTTGGGATAAGATTCAAATGCTCCCCGCCAGACTGAAGGTCGGTCAACAACAGGTTGACCAGGTGCTCGGTTTGCAAGGATTCAGGAGGCAAGTTTGCTGGAACCAACGCTTCTGGCCTTTTATCCCGCTGCAATTCAAAATCCTCAATATTGAAACCATCGGACAGCAATCCGTAAAAGGCCTTTTTAAAGCCCAAAACGGTTTCCACGGCATAATGGGCAAGGTCATGGACTTCAAAATTTGGATGTATTTGGGACCAAGTAACACTGCCATCTTCCCTAATACAGTTGAGTATACTGGCTTTGCTCTTTCTTTTTTTGAACTGAATTTTCATATGACTAAATCAGGCTAGATGGCCGTTCCCGTTACCGCTATTCAATACATCCTTTGTAGAAGGGAGCAAAGGGGTGAATTTCTAGCTTAAAGAGCTTGTGTTGAATGGCCAAATCCTCGTGAAGCATATTTGTCACCTCCTGTAGATCCTTTCCTAAAATGATCAACATGCCGGTATCACTATAGCGTGCTCCAACAGAGATTTTCTTTTCCTTGCGCAGTTGGGCCAGAAAGGAGGAATGTTCCTTAAAATATGCTTGTTCGTGAGGCTGTTTTTCCGTATCCCAGCTTTCACCTAGAGTGTATAGGGCCACAAAATAGGACGCTGTTTTTTCTTCGCTTTGCGAAAAGGATTGGAATGGCAGAACCCATAAAAACAACCAAAGTATTAATGTCTTGGGCGTTTTAATGACATCAATTACGTTTATGCTAGGATTGGTTTTCATTGCTTTCGTAAACTCCAAATCTCATAAAGGGGTGCACCCTTGCTACTGAATCCTGAATGGTGCCAGTCACCATTTTTTAGGTCAAAGTCAAACTCAAGGCTTGCCCCAACCCGAGTGTTATCCCTGGAGAAAAATTTGATATTTTCTGTGTACTTGCCGTCAACGGTAGTATAAGTTCCGCCCCCGGTGCCCATAAATTGTTTGGTTTCGGTATTATAGGCAATCCATTGGAAACGGGATCCGGATAAAATTTTCATGGTTTTTCTTGGCCTGTTGGTATCACGTTGCCGTAATGTTCCATCTGTTTTTCTCCCAGACATGAGCCAAGCCCCTGCTAATGCTCCCGGAGTACCATTGTCCAATCGTTTCCATGTCTGCTCACCATCTTTTACCTTAAGAAGATCTTGGGTCAACATAATTTCGAAACTGACTTGGGTTCCAACCCTATCCGGATTTTTAGTGTCAAACTCTACCGTTTCGATCAACATGGTGCTGTCTAACTCCCAACTACCACCATTGGTGCTGATAAAGGCCCCGGTATTGGCATCGTACCAAGTGGCTACCTGGAATCCTTCCGAAAAGATGACTACATTTTTTATTGCCAGTCCTTCTTCATTGGTAGATACATTCTCCCAAGCGCCCAGTAAACTTTGACTTTGGAGGGCATTGAAAAAGAGACAGCTGACAAATGCAAATAGAATGGTTTTCATATGCTAGAATATTTTAAGTGAACCACCCAAATCCTTTCCTAACGAAAGTTTAGAAATCCCAAACCGAATCCTCTGTTATTGGGAACGGCTGTATATGTCCTAATTCCGCGTTTAAAGCGTGCGCAGATATTCCGCTAAATCCCGAGCTTGTTCCTCGGTCAGGTTTTGGTTGAGCATGATGGCATTGTTATATTCTTTCAACAAAGCCTTTGCAATGGGATCTTCTCGCAGCATAACATCAGGGTTGAGCATCATGTTCATGACCCACTCAGGACTTCTGCGTTCGTAAACACCTTTCATGGCTGGGCCGATCATACGCTGGTCCACCATATGGCAGGCTACGCAGATGGAGTTAAAACTTGCTTCACCACGGGCCACCATTTCCTGATCAATCTCCTCAGGAAAGACAAGTTCCTTGATAGGTCCAACACCTTTGTTGTCCAAATCAACTGGCACACCTTCCTTGGCATCCGCTTTTTTGTCTTCAGTTTTGGAACGACTTACTTCAAAACCGTCCTTCTTTTCTTCTTTCTTTCCACCACAGCTGGCTACAAAGGCAGCTAAGCATAAAAACAGGAGTATTTTCTTCATTTCAGTAGATTGTGTTGTAGTTAGTTGAATTTGCAGCTACTAAGATATATAAATAGCAGAGAACTTTTTACTCCTTTATTTTGATGTCTCTAACAACTTGCGAGGTGGTTGAAGTCAGTGAGCATTAAAAAACTCCACGGCTCTGGCTTCGGTATAGGTGGTTCCATTCTGACCCCAAAAGCCCACATGCCCCCCATATCTTGGAATTTCCAAATGAATATTGTGGTTCTCCTCGGCTGCTGCATAAGGATAACATTTCGAGCCCAAGAAGGAGTCATCGGTAGCATTGATAATCAGGCTAGGAACTTGGATGGAGGGTAAAAACTGCAAGCAACTGCACTGGGTATAATAGTCAAGCGCATCTTTAAAACCATGGGCCCTGCTGGTATAGATGTCATCAAAATCCTTTAGGGTCTTTATGGCCTTTATGTCCGTATTGGAAATTAATTGGGGAAACATTTTTTGTTTTTGTCTGAGCTTGGCAATCAAATGTCTTTTGAATCTTTTGGCATATAGAATATTTTCAAACGTTAACAGCTTTTCGCATGAACTTTGCAAACTACAGGGTACAGATATGGCTACCGCAGCTTTGACTTCCTTTGGAATCAGATTTCCCTCACCCAAGTATTTAAGGGCCAAGTTGCCACCTAGGCTAAATCCCTTTAAATAAATATTCCCATAGTTCTTTGTTGTTATTATATGATCAAGAACTTCCTTTAAATCTTCGGTGGCCCCACTGTGGTAAGAACGATATTTTGAATTGGGTTCCCCACTGCATCCCCGATAATTAACTGAGCAGGCATCAAATCCATTGGCGTTGAACAACTTGGCGCTCCCGGTGATATAGGGACGTTGCGCATCGCCCTCCAAACCGTGTAGCAAAATGACCAAGTTTTGGGTGGCATTTTGGGCATGGCTCCAATCCAAATCCAAAAGATCTCCATCCGAAAGGTTGATGCGTTCACGAACCTGATCTATCCCGCTCACTTTTCTAAAGAGGCCATTGTAGATAGTGGCCAAATGCCCATTCCTAAAAAAAAGTGATGGCTTATAAGAAGAGGAAACTATAGGCATTAATACAATATGTTGTGCTGGGGCTTTATTTTTTTGGGAAGGTTCTCCTCGTCGAGCATATCTCTCAAATCAATTTCTATGGTCCTGCATAAAGCCGTCATTGGCACATCATTGATTCTTCCTTCAAAAGGATCCTCGCTATTGCTGCCTACTTTTTCCATCGTAGAAAAAATCCAAGAAATGAGGATAGAAAAGAAAATCATAAGGACGATATACCACCAATTGTGCCCCACTTCCAATTCTTTAAGTTGGGTTTCAAAAACATTTAACAACCCAAAAGGCAGAAGCAACAAAAACACCCATGTAAAAACCGTACTGAAATAGGCATATTGTCTTGGGAAAGGGGTGTTCTTGATACGTTCACATTTACCTTGCAGATTGTACATTTCCTCCAAGTTGTTGTGGAAAATCTGTTTGTCAAATTCTGTGATCTTTCCTTCAGCCAGCAATTGCTTTAGGTGTTGCCCTTGTTTTTTAACGAGATGTGTGGCAACGTTCTTTCTGTTTTCCAAAGCCTCAACCTCCTTGGGCCCCAATAAATCATCCATCCCATTGCATACCGGGTTTCGCTCTCCATGCTTATCAAATAAACGTTCAATGGCTCTGTTTTCCCGAATGGAAAAACTATTAGGTTGGCGCAATTGTATCCGTAAGGCATTGATCCAAGCAATATGACGGTAGATCAATGTAATTTGGGCACTACGATCATCTTCTACTAAACTTAATACATTGTTGGCCCAGGTACGGGAGTAATTGACAATTCCGCCCCATATTTTTCGGGCCTCCCAGAAACGATCATAGCTTTGACTGTTCTTAAAACCGATATAGAACGCTACCGCAATACCAATTACCGAAAGGGGTTCAAAAGGAATATCGATATGTGTCCAACCCCAAATGTGATAGAGGTAAAAAACCGTTGCGGCATAAAGAGCAAAGAAGATGAGGTTTTTCCAAGCAAAACGTAGGATAAGCGACCAGCTAATATTTCTTTTGATGTACATGGTAACGAAAGTTGATTAATCCATGCCAAAATACAAATAAAAGCAGAGCGCAACTAGTCGTTTGGAAAGCGCTCAAGCAAGCTGGACTGATCCTTGATAGCTGCAATAAATTCAGCCTTTAAATCGGCAATAAGTTGGGCCACAGGCAACACATTATCAATCGTGGTAACACCCTGACCTGCAGACCAAATAGTTTTCCAGGCTTTGGCTTCGGTGTCCAGTTCTTTCCCAAAATCAATTTTGTGATCTTTTTTCAAATCTTCCTCAGAAATACCAGCGGCTTTTAAACTGGCAGCCAAAAAGTTGGCGTGCACGCCAGATATAGCCGCAGTGTAAACCACATCGCTTGCCCCGGCTTCAATAATCATCTTGCGGTATTCTTCCGGAGCCTTGCTTTCTTCAGTGTTGATAAAACGGGTACCCATATAAGCTAAATCGGCCCCCATTTGCATGGCTGTGGCAATATCCCTACCGGTGCTAATACATCCGGAAAGGATGATGGTTTTATCAAACATCTTTTTCACTTCTGCCACCAGACTGATAGGGTTGATGTTTCCGGCATGTCCTCCTGCTCCTGCAGAAACCAAAATAAGGCCATCCACGCCAGCTTCAGCCGCTTTTTCGGCATGCCGTTTTTTGATGATATCGTGAAAAACAAGTCCACCGTAGCTGTGAATGGCATTGACTACCATGCTTACTGCACCAAGAGAAGTAATGACCAGGGGAACTTTATGTTTAATGCAGAGTTTCACATCGGCCTCCAATCTGGGGTTGGTGGGATGCACGATTAGGTTAACCCCGAAAGGAGCGGGCTTTTTGCCCGTTTCTTCTTCAAATTTTTTGAGTTCCGATTTAATTTCAATGAGCCATTCCTCGAAACCTTCACTGGTTCTTTGGTTAAGGGCAGGGAAGGTCCCCACAATCCCATTTTTACAGCATTCAATTACCAAGCGAGGCCCAGAAATTAAAAACATGGGCGCCGCAATGGCAGGCAAACTTAAATCTTGGATAAATTCAGCTTTCTGACTCATGATAACTTTCTTGGAGTTTTAAATTTAAGGTTAATTGTGCCTTCAGATGGGACCCATTTCTGAAAAGTATGGTAATTTTACAAATATTATGCATGCATAACAAATATTCAGCCTATGTTTTTTAAGGAGTTCGAGGTACGATGGAACGATTTGGACGCCAATCGTCATTTGGCCAATTCGGCTTATATCAATTTTATGAGTCACACCCGAATGTCTTATATGACCAAAATTGGCTTTGGGCACAAGGAGTTTGTAAAGTATAGTATTGGCCCTGTAGTTTTTTATGAGCATATCTACTATTTTAAGGAAGTCTTTCCCGGAAAGCCCATTAAGGTGTCATTGGAGCTTAAAGGAATGAGCGAAGACGGAATGTTTGTGGAATTCCATCACAATTTTTATGACAGCAATGGGAAACACCTCACGCATTGCGAAATGCTTTTTTCTTGGATCAATATGGAAACCCGAAAGCTCACTTCGCTCCCTGAAGAGGTTTTGGAAGTGTTTGCAAATCAGGAAAAAGCAACGGATTTTAGGGTGTTGACCAAGGAGGATACCCGAAAGTATGCCAAAGTGCCTAAGGACTTGCCTTAGGTTTTCTGCTTGCCAAGTATACCCCCATAAGTACTAAGACCGTGGCCAGAATTTTAATCGTTGTTAATTGATCTTTGCCCGTAGTAAGGGCAAAAAGTATACCGATAAGTGGTTGCAGATATATAAAGGCACCTACGGTTGATGCTCTTAATTGGGTAAGGGCAAACACATTAAATAGGTAGGTTGTAAAGGTGGTTCCGATAACCACAAAGGCTATAACCCCATATACCCACAGGGGTAAAGTGGCCCATTCAATTTGGGAATATTCAGGGTAGGTTACTGGAAAGGCTATTATAAAGCCTATGGTAAAAAGCCATTTCATTAGGGTAAAGGGATGGTACTTTTCTATTAGTTTTTTAACCAAGATTAGGTATGCACCATAGGTAATGCAATTCAGCAAAAAAAGTATGTTACCTAAGGGAATATTGGGTGCATCCTGCCGTAACTCGGCTCCAAATAAGATCAATGCAACAGCTCCTATAAATCCCAATAAAATACCAAGTCCTTTGTTCAGGGTGATACGCTCTTTAAGGAAAAAGGCGGACAATGCAACCACAAAAATTGGGGTAATCGTAATCAACACAGCACTATTTATGGGAGTAGACAATTGTAGTCCTTTGAAAAAGGCCAGCATATTTATGGCCATCCCCAAAAGGGAGCAAGCCAGAATGCGCAGCCAATCCTTTTTTTCAATACGCTGTTTTGGCCCTAAAAATGAAATGGCCCAAAAAAGGATAGAAGCACCTCCCAATCGCAACATGATAAACCCAAAAGGACGTATATGGTTGGGCATAACTCCCTTGGCTATGGTGTGGTTAAGACCATAGATTGTGGTAGCCGCTAAGGCGGCCAACAAAGCTAGAGTACGTTTGTTCATGAATGTAGTGCGGCTTTAGCAGCTTCAACCACCTTTTTGGAATTCCCCACAAAAATTTGCTCTTCCAAGAGCAACACTGGTCTTTTTAAAAAGGTGTAATGTTCCAAAATCAGATTTTTATAATCTTCTTCCGTGAGTTTTTGTTCATGAAGACCTCTTTGTCTAAACAACATGGCCCGTCTGCTGAAGAGCGCTTCGTAGCTTCCGGCCAACTGCGCCATCTGTTCCACTTGCTCAGCGGTCATGGGTTCCGATTTTATCTCTTGCAACACCACACCATCCAATGGTTCCAAATCTTTGAGGATGCGTTGACAGGTAGAGCAGCTTCCGAGGTGGTATATTTTTTTCATTTTCCAGAGTTATGATTCCCAAGAACAAGGGAATCCATATTATCTAATTACCGAATCAAAGGTCGTTCATTTGAAATTAAGACAGTGCAAAATCCACTGCTTTCTGGGCATGTATTTTAGTGGTGTCAAAAGTGGGCACATCCACTTCATCCGAAGGGATTAAGATAGGTAATTCTGTACAGCCCAAAATTATACCTTCTGCACCCTGCGCCTCCATTTTTTTAATGATGTCCAAGCATTTTTCTTTGGCTTCTTGCGTAAAAACACCTTGGACCAATTCATCGTATATCATGGACTGAAGTGTTTCGCGATCTTTTAACTCGGGAATCAGGACTTCCAAGCCAAATTCTTCTTCCAAAATTTTGGTGTAGAAGTCCTTTTCCATGGTAAATTGGGTACCCAGAAGCGCTACTTTTTTGAGTCCTTTTGATTGTATAGCCTCTCCGGTGGCCCTGCCAATATGAAGGAATGGTATAGAAACCGCATTTACTATGGAATCACTTACCAGATGAATAAGATTGGTGCACAGAATAATGAAGTCAGCCCCTGCCTTTTCCAATTTACCGGCCTGTACCGCCATTAGATCGCCGATCTTGTCCCAGTCACCTGAGAATGAATTCCGCTTTATTTCATCAAAGTCAACAGAGGTAAGCACACTTTTGGCCGAATGGGAACCGCCCAACTTTTCTTTTACCATAGTGTTGATATGCTCGTAGTAAATCTTGGAAGATTCCCAACTCATACCCCCAATTAATCCAATTGTCTTCATAACCTGATTTTTGTTTTTATTTGATTTTTGACATGCTTTCGGCACCTTCCAGCGTAAAGGAAGCAAGAAATTTTGTGATTCGTTCTTTTAATACGTGTCGGAACGATATCTTGATGGGTTGCTCTATGCAAGTACAGCTTAAACAGTTTTCCATGGTTTTCATATTTAGATATTCATAAATATCGATTTATAAACAAAAAATAATACCTTGCTTTTGCAAGTGTATAACAAAGTTATAAAACATTTACATATTTAGATTTATAGATATGTTAAAAATAAAACATTTCATTAATAATGGAAAAACAATTTGACATCCTCCTAAAGAACCGAATCATCTTCAAACGCTTTTTGGACCAAACCCCAAAAGAAGATTTGTTTCGAATTCCAAATGGTTTTAAGAACAATATCTGGTGGAACATTGCCCATACCATGGTCACACAACAATTATTGATTTACAAGCTCAGCCGGGTGGGTTTTGGTATTGAAGAAGAACTGATAGAAAAGTATAGAAAGGGAACAGTACCTCAGGTAGAACCATCCGAATCCGAATTCAGGAAAGTCTCGGAGTACCTTGTTAGTACCGTGGAGCAATTGCAGAAAGACTACTCGGAAGATTTGTTTACCAATTTTGAATCCTATATGACCACTCCAAAAGTTGGCCTTGATACCGTGGAGGATGCCATTGCTTTTTTGACTTTTCACGATGGGATACATCTAGGGGCCATCTTGGCCATTCAAAAGGCTTTAAGGGTATAAGCTCTAGTTTTTTATGGGTCGTTTCAGGTACTTGTTGGCTTCCGCGAAAGGGATGGTCAGGATTTTTGGCCCATCCGCATAAGAGGCAATCTCGTACTGATTGTATATTAACTGTATGCCATCCTGGGTATAGCCCAGATTTTCGGACAGATGAAAATGGTCGCCCTCAAACATAAAGCCTGTGCCATTAATGTTTGCGTCTTGCGGGACGCCTTCCTGGATTCGAAATTTGGTTTCGGCATAGTTCACAAAACCTTCTTCATCCTCAAAAAGTTCCCACTGTTCCGTTTCCTGTCCCTTGATTTTATCAAAATTAAGGAAGGTAACGGCGCTGTATCCGTGTGCACCTCCGGTAAAGGTGTATGCATTCATTACCAAGGTCAACATGGCCTTGTCCTCAAAAGCTACATCGCAATCTATTTTGGCTTCCCATCCTACAGTTTCATCAGGAAATTTGTTCTTAAGCTCCTTGAAACTGCTGGAAAAAGAATGGATGGCATCTTCCATACTTGCTACTTCTTTATTCTCATCCCAGGCGAGTATGGCTATAACTTCTTCCTCTAA
The DNA here is from genome assembly GCF_005937185.1 of Flagellimonas algicola. Taxonomy (GTDB): domain Bacteria; phylum Bacteroidota; class Bacteroidia; order Flavobacteriales; family Flavobacteriaceae; genus Flagellimonas; species Flagellimonas algicola. The sequence goes on from NZ_VCNI01000002.1 coordinate 1,150,490, forward strand.
GGCATTATTTATGGCCCCTGCCAAATTAGTTTCATCCAAAGCCTCTGGCAAGGAAATTTGTACTTGTGGACAATCCCCACATGATTCGCCTTCCAGCTGCCGGGTCTCAAAAGTAAGTTTATGGTCATTTTCGCAACCAAGGGAAAGCAATAAAAGCAGGAGTAGATAAATTGACTTGTTCATTATAAGGGGTTTATGGACTTCAAAAATAAGACTTCATTGATTACTCCAAAAGATAACAATACATTTGCAGCAGACTAATATACAATGAGCAAAAGAGAACTTAATTTCAATAGCAAAACGATTCACGGGGGACAGCAACCTGATAAGGCCTATGGCGCTGTAATGCCCCCTATTTACCAAACGTCAACCTATGCCCAATCCACTCCTGGTGGGCACATGGGGTATGAATATTCCAGAAGTGCGAACCCTACAAGAACGGCCTTGGAAAATGCCCTGGCAAGTATTGAAAATGGCAACTATGGATTGGCATTTGCCAGCGGACTTTCGGCAATGGATGCAGTGATCAAATTACTCAACCCAGGTGACGAAGTGGTGTCCACCAATGATTTGTATGGCGGAAGCTATAGATTGTTCAAGCAGGTGTTTGAGAAATATGGAATCACTTTCCATTTTATTGGAATGCAAGACCCAGCGGCCATTGAGGCCAAAATCAATGAAAAGACCAAGTTGATTTGGGTGGAGACCCCTACCAACCCCATGATGAACATCATAGACATCAAAGCAGTTTCCAAGTTGGCTAAAAAACACAACTTGCTTTTGGCGGTGGACAACACTTTTGCCACCCCCTATTTGCAAAGACCTCTGGATTTGGGTGCGGACATTGTAATGCACTCGGCCACCAAATATTTGGGCGGGCATAGCGATGTGGTCGTCGGTGCCTTGGTGGTTAAGGACAAAGCGTTGGCGGATCAGCTTTATTTTATTCAGAATGCCAGCGGTGCGGTATGTGGACCCATGGACAGTTTTTTGACCCTTCGTGGGATAAAGACCCTTCATGTACGTATGCAACGCCATTGTGAAAACGGGCAGGCCATTGCGGAATTCCTGGTCAATCATCCAAAAATTGAGAAGGTGTACTGGCCAGGTTTTGAGAACCATCCCAATCATGCCATTGCCAAATCGCAAATGGATGGTTTTGGTGGCATGATATCCTTTATCACCAAAGGAAGCAGTTATGAGGATGCCATTAAAATTGTGGAAAAATTGGAGGTGTTCACCTTGGCTGAATCTTTAGGCGGGGTTGAGAGTTTGGCGGGCCATCCGGCAAGCATGACCCATGCCAGTATTCCCAAAGAAGAACGCGAAAAAAGTGGGGTGGTGGATGCCTTGATCAGACTGAGCGTGGGCATTGAGGATGTGAACGATCTTATAGCGGATCTGGAACAGGCGATAGGATAGCTAATTTTGAAAAATTTTCAGAAAAAGGCTATTTGAATTATGTAAATAGTATAATTTTGCCCTCTAATTCCTAATTTGTTAAAATTCCCCGGAATCGAAATCGGGGAAATTAAACTTGAAATCCGTTATATGGAAGCAAAAATCAAAGCATTTATGGATGAGGTGATTGCCCGGAATGGTCACGAACCTGAGTTTATCCAAGCGGTACAAGAGGTGGCCGAAACGGTTATCCCTTACATTGTCAAACACGATATTTACCATGGCAAAAATATCCTTTTGCGAATGGTGGAACCCGAGCGTTTGATATCCTTTCGAGTAGCCTGGGTGGACGATAGTGGAGAAATTCACGTAAACCGGGGATACCGAATTCAAATGAATTCGGCCATTGGCCCGTATAAGGGAGGGCTTCGTTTCCACCCAACGGTGAATGCCAGTGTCCTTAAGTTCCTTGCTTTTGAACAAGTATTCAAGAACAGTTTGACCACGCTTCCCATGGGAGGTGGTAAGGGAGGGTCGGATTTTGATCCAAAAGGTAAATCGGATGATGAGGTCATGCGTTTTTGCCATGCCTTTATGCTGGAATTGAACAGACATATCGGCCCCAACACGGATGTTCCAGCAGGGGATATTGGCGTTGGCGCCCGTGAAATTGGATTCCTATTTGGGATGTACAAAAAGATACGAAACGAGTTTACCGGAGTATTGACCGGGAAAGGTCGTTCTTGGGGAGGATCCCTAATAAGACCGGAAGCAACTGGATATGGAACCGTATACTTTGCTGATAGTATGCTTAAGACCCAAGGCCATTCCTTTGAAGGGAAAAAGGTTGTGATTTCCGGTTCTGGAAATGTAGCACAGTTCGCCGCTGAAAAAGTAATGCACTTGGGCGGAACGGTATTGACACTTTCAGATTCTGGAGGATATATCTTCGATAAGGATGGCATAGACATGGACAAACTCGCTTTTGTCATGGATTTAAAGAACAACCGAAGAGGCCGTATCTCTGAATATGTAGATCAGTACCCATCAGCAGAATACCACAAGGGTAAAACGCCTTGGGAAGTAGCCTGTGATGTAGCCTTGCCCTGTGCAACGCAAAACGAACTTAATGGAGATGATGCCGCTGTGTTGATCAAAAACGGTTGTATGGCTGTTGCCGAGGGGGCAAACATGCCTTCTACTCCTGAAGCCATACACGCCTTCCACGATGCCAAAATATTGTTTGCACCTGGAAAAGCTTCCAACGCTGGGGGTGTTGCCACTTCAGGATTGGAAATGTCACAGAACTCCTTGCGTATTAGCTGGACAAGGGAAGAGGTTGACGAACGCTTGAAAGGAATTATGGGAGATATCCACGATTCCTGTATCGAATTTGGTAAAGAAGGAGATGGCTACTGCAACTATGTAAAAGGAGCCAATATTGCTGGATTTGTGAAGGTAGCCGATGCCATGTTGGCCCAGGGGGTTATCTAAACACAGATTCCGATTTTGTAAAATCAGAGTGGGCGGTTGTTGGTCAATCGCCCACTTTTTTTATATTGGACCAATCCCGTTTTTCAGATGCAGGTAACCACCAAGGCCATTGTACTTTCTTCCATAAAATATGGCGATACCAGTCTTATCGTTAAGGCCTTTACCGTGTCCGATGGTTTAAAGTCCTACTTGCTTAAAGGGGTGTTAAGTTCTAAAAGAGGGAAACTAAAAGCCGCCTATTTTTTGCCCTTGATGCAGTTGGAGATTGTGGCCAACCATAAAAACAAGGACACCCTGGAAAGTATTAGAGAGGCTAAAGTGGCTGTGCCCTATAAGTCCTTGCATACTGATATTGTGAAAAACAGTTTGGTGCTGTTTTTGGCGGAAATGCTGGGAAATAGCATTCAAGAACAAGAAGAGGACCAGGCGCTTTTCAACTACTTGGAGTACGCCTTGCATTGGTTGGATGAAAATGCTCCCCCGCCCAGTTTTCATCTTTTGTTTTTGTTGAACCTCACTAAGTTTTTAGGGTTCTATCCCGATACTTCTTTTGTAAAAGCTCCTTACTTTGATTTGTTGGAAGGAGGTTTTGTGACGGCTCCTTCCCTTAACCCCATGATTCAGGGAGATGAAATTGTCCATTTCAAAACGCTCTTGGGCATAAATTTTGATGCACTTCAAGCGATACAAATGAACCGGCCCCAAAGACAGGAATTGCTGAAAAAAGTTATTCTGTATTTTGAATTACATTTGCACGGATTTAGAAAACCGAAGTCTCTGGCCGTTTTAAATGCAGTTTTTGAGTAGTATGCGCAACATTGGTTTTGTCCTCCTTTTCCTTATGGCCTCCCTCTCTGGTTTTTCACAAGAAATTACAGTTTTGGACGCAGATACGGGAAGTCCTGTGGCCAATATTGCCATTTTCAACAAGGATAAATCCAAAACCTCGGTTTCCAATTTAAATGGGAAGGCCAATCTAGATGTTTTCGATGGTAAGGAACGCATTACCTTTAGACATATTAGCTATGAGGAGCTGGTGACCACCCGTGCTAAAATTGGGAAAAAGGGAAACCGGGTGTATCTGGGATTGAAACCCGAAGAATTGCAGGAAGTTGTTATGTCCGTATCCAAATGGGAGCAACAAAAAAAGGATATTCCCCAAAAGATTGAATCCATTGATGCCAGAACAATTGCCTTTACCAATCCACAAACCTCTGCAGATTTGCTACATAACAGCGGGAAAGTTTTTGTGCAGAAAAGTCAATTGGGCGGAGGGAGCCCTATGATCAGGGGGTTTGCCACCAACAGATTATTGCTTTCTGTGGATGGCGTACGGATGAACAATGCCATTTTTCGAGGGGGAAACATACAGAATGTTATTTCTGTAGATCCTTTTACCATTAGAAATACCGAGGTGATTTTTGGTCCTGGATCGGTTATTTATGGAAGTGATGCCATGGGAGGGGTCATGAACTTTTTTACCAGAAACCCCAGATTTTCGTTTACGGACAGTCTTACGGTGTCTGGCAACGCCACGTATCGCTTTGCCTCGGCAAACAATGAGAACACAGCACACGTGGATTTGAATCTTGGGCAACAACATTGGGCATCTTTCACCAGTATCACATACAACAATTTTGATGACTTGGTTATGGGAGAAAGCGGACCAGATTCCTATTTAAGGAACCAATTTGTGGTTCGGGAAAACGGAATGGATGTGCTTCGGGAAAATAATGACCCAAGAAAACAGCTGACATCAGGATATGATCAAATCAATTTACTGCAAAAATTCACCTATAAACCCAATGCCACTTGGAACTACGATTTGGGACTTCATTACTCTGAAACCTCGGAGTTTTCCAGATATGACAGATTGATCAGACCCAATGACGAAGGTGACGGCCTGCGTTCAGCGGAATGGTTCTATGGTCCACAAAAGTGGTTTATGGGCAATTTTCAAATCACCAAGCAAGGGAAGAACAAATTCTATGATGGAGTAAAGCTCACTACAGCTTACCAATTTTTTGAAGAAAGCAGGGTCAATCGGAATTTTCAAGCTGTAGACCGATTTACCACAACAGAAAAGGTGGATGCGCTTACCGTTAGCCTGGACTTTGAAAACAAAAAAATTGGAGACCTCAGATTGTATTACGGAGCAGAATATATTTTCAATAAAGTACATTCCGAAGGAAGACAGACCAATATTACAACCGATGTGGTTTCGGCTGCGGCCTCCAGATATCCGGATGGGGCCACTTGGCAGACATTCGCAGGTTATATTAACGGGGAGTATAAGTTGATGCCTAATTTAACCCTACTTTCCGGAGCACGGTATAGCCAAGTATGGGTGGATGCCCAGTTTGATAAAACCTTTTATCCCTTTCCATTTGATGAGGCTGATTTGATTACCGGCGCATTTACGGGCAGCGTAGGATTTAGCTGGTTTCCCAAGGCCGATTTACAGATTACCTTGAACGGTTCTACCGGATTTAGAGCGCCCAACATTGATGATATTGGAAAAATCTTTGATTCCGAACCGGGAGCTGTGGTGGTTCCCAACCCAGAATTGGAACCCGAGTATGCCTACAATGTGGAATTGGGGATTCGGAAAAATGTCCAAGATAAAATAGTGTTCAAAGGGGCGGCCTTTTATACCTATTTGGTTGATGCCTTGGTAAGACGGGATTTTACCTTCAACGGAGAAAGCGAAATCATCTATAATGGGGAATTGAGTACCGTCCAGGCCATTCAAAATGCAGCTAAAGCGTATGTATATGGTGTGGAAGTGGGACTTGAGGCATTTTTAAATGAGAACTGGGCTATAGCCAGCAATTTGACCATTACCGAGGGGACAGAGGAAGATGATACTGGGGAGGAAAGTGCCGCTCGGCATGCCGCTCCCACCTTTGGCGATGTCCATTTGATTTGGCAAAACCAGAAGTTGAAAGCCGATTTTTTCCTCAACTATAATGGCGAAATTGGGTATAATGATTTAGCCTTATCCGAACGGAGTAAATCCTATATCTATGCTGTGGATGAAAATGGAAACCCTTATAGTCCATCCTGGTACACCCTCAACTTTAGGTCGCAATATCAAATAACCAATGCCTTAAAAGCTACCCTGAGTTTGGAAAATATGACCAACCAACGCTACCGAACCTATTCCTCGGGAATTGTTGCTCCAGGCACGAACTTGATTATGGGGCTGGGATATAACTTCTAAAAAAAGCCCCGATAAATCGGGGCTAACTATTTGGTTGGAATTGAATTTTTAATGATCCAAAGCTTCCTTGGTATCTTCCGCAGCCTTTTTAAGGTCATCCCCCATTTCTTTGGCCTTGTCCATGGTTTCCTCACCAGCTTTTTTGATACTGTCCAAAGCTTGCTCGCCAGCTTCCTTCACATCTTCCCCAGCCTCTTTTACGGCATCCATGGCGTCATTGGCTGCATCTTTTAAGTTATCACCAGCTTCTTCCAAGCTTTGCTCCGTTTCCTCGGCTGCGTCCTTGGCCTTATCAGCGGCCTCTTTACATGAAACCAAAACGGACATGGAAAGGGTCAAAGCCATGACCCCAATTACTACTTTTTTCATATTATAATGGTTTAGTGTTAAAGCTGTCAAGATATAAATTTTAAAGGAACTGAATTAGAGGAACATATCATATTTAGGTTTAGCAACTTAAAGCATTTAAAACCCTCATTTAAGCAGTAGTTATTCCATCGAAATTTTTAATTTTGCAAACTTGGAATTCTAGAAGAAGTAGCAGTACATATGAAGTTTGCAGAATATAAGGGATTGGATTTACCAAAGGTATCTGAAGAGGTTTTGGATTTTTGGAAAGCCAATGAAATATTTGAGAAAAGTGTTTCCACACGGGAAGGCAAGGAGAGCTACGTTTTTTATGAAGGCCCACCTTCTGCCAACGGTATGCCGGGAATACACCACGTAATGGCCAGGACCATAAAGGACATTTTTCCAAGGTACAAGACCATGAAAGGCTACCAAGTGAAGCGAAAAGCCGGTTGGGACACCCATGGACTGCCCATTGAGATTGGTGTGGAAAAAGAACTGGGCATTACCAAAGAGGATATAGGTAAGAAAATTTCTGTTGAGGAGTACAATGCCGCTTGCAAGAAAGCGGTTATGCGTTATACCGATGTCTGGAATGAAATGACCGAGAAGGTAGGCTATTGGGTAGATATGGATGACCCTTATATCACCTATAAGTCCAAGTATATGGAATCGGTTTGGTGGTTGTTGAAGCAGATATATGACAAGGGTCTTCTGTATAAAGGATACACCATTCAGCCCTATTCGCCTAAGGCAGGAACCGGACTTAGCTCCCATGAGCTTAATCAACCAGGGACCTATCAAGATGTTACGGACACTACGGTTACTGCACAGTTCAAGGCCAAAAAAGAGTCGCTTCCAGATTTCATGAAAAATGTGGGGGGAGATATCCATTTCTTGGCTTGGACCACTACCCCATGGACCCTGCCATCCAATACCGCTTTGACGGTTGGGCCAAAGATTGAGTATGTTTTGGTAAAGAGTTTTAACCAATACACTTTTGAACCGATCAACGTGGTGCTTGCAAAAGCCTTGGTCGGGAAACAGTTTACAGGAAAGTTTTTTGCAGCTGAAGGCGAAGATGAATTTGTCAATTACCGCCCAGTTGATAAGAAGATACCGTATCAAGTACGCCAGAGTTTTAAGGGGAAGGATTTGGTAGGAATTCAATATGAGCAATTGTTGGATTATACCCTCCCTTATGAAAACCCTGAAAATGCCTTTAGGGTGATCAGCGGGGATTTTGTGACTACGGAAGATGGTACCGGAATTGTACATACGGCTCCCACCTTTGGTGCAGACGATGCCCTGGTGGCCAAACAGGCTACGCCGCCTGTGCCACCAATGTTGGTTTTGGATGAGAATAGCAACCCAGTCCCATTGGTAGACTTACAAGGAAGGTTTAGACCCGAGATGAAGGAATTGGCAGGTAAATATGTCAAGAACGAATACTATGACGATGGCGAGGCACCAGATAAATCTGTGGATGTTGAGATTGCCATCAAACTAAAGGAAGAGAACAAGGCCTTTAAGGTTGAAAAATACCTGCACAGTTATCCCAATTGCTGGAGAACGGATAAACCGGTGCTCTATTATCCTTTGGACTCGTGGTTTGTGAAGGTTACGGATATCAAGGATCGCATGTTCGAACTGAACCAATCCATTAATTGGAAACCCAAGGCAACAGGGGAGGGTCGTTTTGGGAACTGGTTGGCCAATGCCAACGATTGGAACCTCTCCCGATCCCGATATTGGGGGATTCCGCTGCCCATATGGCGAACCGACGATGGTAAAGAAGAATTGATTATTGGCTCTGTTGAAGAGCTAAAGCAAGAAATGGCCAAGGCCATGGAAGCCGGAGTTTTGGAGAAAGACCTTTTTGAGGATTTTGTAGTAGGCGATATGAGCGAGGCCAACTACGACAAGATAGACTTGCACAAAAACATTGTAGATCAGATTACCTTGGTGTCTCCTTCAGGGAAACCCATGAAACGGGAATCTGATTTGATTGACGTGTGGTTCGATAGTGGTTCCATGCCTTACGCACAATGGCACTATCCTTTCGAGAACAAAGAATTGGTAGATGATGGAGTTGCTTTTCCTGCCAATTTTATTGCGGAAGGAGTAGATCAGACTCGAGGATGGTTCTATACTTTGCATGCCATTGCAACCATGGTTTTTGATACCGTTTCCTATAAAAATGTGGTGTCCAACGGGCTTGTTTTGGACAAGGAAGGAAAGAAAATGTCCAAACGGTTGGGTAATGCAGTGGATCCCTTTGAGGTGTTGCCCAAGCATGGAGCAGATGCTACACGTTGGTATATGATTTCCAATGCCAACCCTTGGGACAACCTTAAATTTGATATGGAGGGAATTGTTGAGGTGAAACGAAAATTCTTCGGAACACTATATAATACCTATTCCTTTATGGCGCTGTATGCCAATATAGATGGGTTTACGTATTCAGAAGCGGACATTCCCTTGGAAGAGCGACCAGAGATTGATCAATGGATCCTGTCAGAGCTGCATTCGTTGATTGAAAAAGTGGACGAAGCTTATGCAGATTATGAGGCCACAAAGGCTTCCCGAATGATTTCAGACTTTGTACAGGAAAACCTGAGTAACTGGTACGTACGCTTGAGTAGAAGACGTTTCTGGAAAGGGGATTACCAACAGGATAAAATATCTGCTTATCAGACCCTATATACCTGTTTGACCACTGTAGCAAAACTTTCCGCTCCTGTGGCACCATTTTATATGGAACGATTATACAAGGACTTGGACAGCAGTACTCAAAAAGAAGGGGTTGAAAGTGTGCATTTGGCAGATTTTCCTGTTTTTGATCCTAATATGGTCAACAAAAAACTGGAGCGGAAGATGCAATTGGCGCAAAAGATTTCTTCCTTGGTGCTGTCCATACGTCAGAAAGAGAAAATTAAGGTACGTCAACCCTTGCAAAAGGTGATGATACCCGTTTTGGATGCCGACCAAAAAGAGAGTATAGAAGCGGTTTCTGAATTGATCAAGTCCGAAGTGAATGTGAAGGAGATTGAATTGTTGGACGATGCTTCAGGCATATTGGTAAAGCAAATAAAGCCTAATTTTAAGGTTTTGGGCCCTCGATTTGGTAAGGATATGAAGGCAATTGCGGTTGCTGTAAACCAATTGGGGCAAGAAGAAATCCAAAAAATTGAGCGAGAAGGCGAATTAATGCTTGCATTGGAAAATAAAAATATTATTTTACAGTTAACCGATGTAGAGATCAGTTCGCAAGATATTGAAGGTTGGTTGGTGGCAAGCTCAGGTGCTTTAACAGTTGCCTTGGACGTTACCATAGACGAAAACCTTAAAAAAGAAGGTATTGCGAGGGAATTGGTCAATAGAATCCAAAATCTCAGAAAAGAATCTGGGTTTGAAGTGACCGATAAGATTGACATCAAAATATTAAAAGACGGGTTGGTGGAACAAGCGGTTTCCAGTAATGAGGAATACATCAAGACAGAAACGCTGACCGCCCAACTTAATTTTGAAGAGAATTTAGAGGAAGGCATAGCAATTGCCTTTGACGAAGTGAATACAAAATTGTTTATCCAAAAACACTAGAAATGGCGCAAGATTTAAAAGTTAGATATTCCGATAAAGACCTTGAGGAGTTCAGAGCGTTGATCGAAGAAAAAATTGAAAAGGCAAAAAAGCATTTGGAGTTGCTGAAAAGCTCTTATATGAATGATGGCAATAATGGTACGGATGACACTTCCCCCACTTTCAAAGCCTTTGAAGAAGGCTCCGAGACCATGAGCAAGGAAGCCAATACCCAGTTGGCCATTCGTCAAGAGAAATTTATCCGCGATTTAAAAAACGCTTTGCTGCGTATAGAAAATAAAACCTATGGAATTTGCCGGGTAACCGGGAAATTGATCAATAAGGAACGGCTAAAGCTCGTTCCCCACGCTACCCTGAGCATAGAGGCCAAGAACATGCAGAAATAAAAAAAAACGCCTTGAGGCGTTTTTTGCTTATGAGATTCCCGTTCATTTTGTTGGGCTTTTTAGGATTGTCCAATCTCCATGGGCAAAAGGAAATCAAGAAAGCACTATTGGATTCGGATATTGAATTTATCCAGATCAACGCTGATTTCTGTTATCAGATTACCCTTCAAACAGCCAAAACGGATGAAGTATATGTTGCTGCCCAGATGGAAGGTGAATATGCCAAGGATTTACTGCTAACCTTGGAAGAAAAAGGGGCTACCATGCTAATCGGCACCGGATTTCATCCCAACTTTACCAATCCCAATGATAAATTGAGCGCCCATAAGGTGATTTCTATTGCTCTGGAGATTGTTGTCCCAGCCCATAGGAATGTGTCCCTGTACGGTACCAGCAGCAATGTTGATGTTCTGGGGGACTACGAAAAATTGGAAGTGAAATTGGCGAATGGAACATGTACGTTGGACAATGTGACGCAATTTGTGGATGTCAAAACCCAAAAAGGAGATATTATGGTATGGGCATCCCAAGGAAACTTTCAGGCAGAATCCACCTATGGACAAGTTGTAAAAGAGGAAATTCCCATAGGGAGCAACCAGTACATTTTAAGCTCAGTGGAAGGAACCATACAACTTAAGAAAACGAAATAATATCCCTACTTTTGCGCAATCTCTTTTTGAAGGTATGAATCTAAAAAAGTCCCTAATAATCATTGTGTTGGTCTTGGTGATAGATCAAATCAGTAAAATATATATCAAGACCAATTTCCTGTATGAACAATCGCACGAGATTTTTTCGTGGTTCAAGATTTATTTCATAGAAAACTCGGGCGCGGCTTGGGGAACCAAACTAAGTGATTTTCTTCCAATATCGGAATCTACTGGAAAATTGATTTTGACAATTTTTAGACTTTTTGCCATATCAGGAATTGGATATTGGCTTTGGGATATTATAAGAAAGCAATCGCCCAAAACCTTGATTTTGGCAGTGTCGCTGATTTTTGCTGGAGCGGTAGGGAATATTATAGATTCGGTTTTTTATGGTGTTATATTCAACGACAGCCATGGCCAAGTAGCCACCCTTTTTGCGGATGATCCTTATGGCAAGATATTTCATGGAAAGGTTGTGGACATGTTATATTTTCCTTTGATTGATAGTACTTGGCCCGATTGGGTTCCATGGGTTGGCGGTAACCGATTCCGTTTTTTTGAGCCCGTTTTCAACATTGCAGATACCGCTATAAGCACGGGTGTAGGTGTCCTGATTGTTTTCAACAAAAGAGCTTTCCCTAAAAAGCAGAAGGACGAAACTTCAGATTAGAATTCATAGATTTTCTTTGGCGTGATGCAGTAATCCAAAGCCACATCATTTTCGTGGACACCCTGGATTGAATTTTCGGCCGCAAATAAAGACATGCCAATTTTAACGGTGCTATCGTCACACTTTCGGAGGAAGTTATCATAGTACCCTTTACCGTAGCCCACCCTGTTTCCTTTGAGGTCAAAGGCCAATAATGGCACAAACACCACATCTATTTTGCTTTCTGGGATGGGTATCCCGTCTTCAGGTTCTGGAATGCTCCATTTGCTAAGTTTAAGCCTGGTACTGTCGGTGAGCAGAAAATTTTCCATGGAATTGTTGGAAACTACTTTGGGAACAACAACGTTCTTGTCACGGCCTTGAAGTAGTGTGATTAGCGGAAGGGTGTCCACTTCTTGATTGGTCTGGATACTTAGGAAAGTATGGAAATAAAAAAAATCCCAAATTGGGATTTCTAGTACATGATTTGCTAGAATGATACTCGACGCTGAGATTTCTTCTGGACTCATGCCCAATCTCAGGTTTTTATACTTTTTTCTTAGTTCATGTTTCAACATCGAATGTTGAAAATTTTGGGGTTGGGGGTTCTGGGGGATTTGGTCTATTCTCTAGTTGAAACCGAGAAAAAGATTTTGAAAAAAAGCATCAAAATCAAATACATTCCCAAAACGATAACATAGTTCTCCATTGAATTGTATTTATATGGTTAAATGTAGGTAAAAGAATTGAAAAAATCACCATGAAATGCACTTTTTATCGATGAACAGCATCATTTTTAGCAACAGTTTAACATGTAGTCCCTGTTTTGAATACCTTTTCCCACAAAGTTTAAACATATTGTTAGGAAAAAGTTTTGGGCTTCAGCTTTCAATTTCATTCTCAGAAATTTAGCGTACGTCTTCCAATATGAAAACGCTAAATTGGGAGCAATGGGCGGTGTCCAATATTGCATCCGTGGATTCCATACTGCCAACCATCAATTCCGAAAGGGGTTTGATCAATTTTAACAAAAAACCAGTAGTATTAAAACCTACTTTTGTTAGAGCGTGGATTTTTGAGAAGTTTATGTCCGACTTACCTTCTATTAGTGTTCAAATAAGTGTTTTGCCCAGCAATCCGGGCGTATACCAATTTTACGATTCGGAGGGGAAAATTCTGTATGTGGGCAAGGCCAAAAACCTGAAGAAAAGGGTATCCTCCTACTTTAACAAGAAGCAGGAGTACGGAAAAACTAGGGTCTTGGTAAAGAAAATTCATTCGGTTAAGCACATAGTGGTATCCTCCGAATCCGATGCGCTCCTGCTGGAGAACAACCTGATCAAGAAACTACTGCCCCGCTATAATGTGCTGCTCAAGGATGATAAGTCCTATCCCTGGATTTGCATCAAAAAAGAGCGTTTTCCAAGGGTGTTCTCCACGCGAAAACTTATCAAGGACGGTTCTGAATATTTTGGGCCATATACCAGTATGAAAACCGTACGAACCTTGTTGGATTTGGTCAGAAGTCTGTATCCCCTTAGGACTTGCAATTACGACTTGTCGGAGGAAAAAATCGCCGCAGGAAAATACAAAGTTTGCCTGGAATACCATCTAGGAAATTGCCTAGGGCCATGTGCAGGACTGCAATCCGAAGCAGATTACCATGGACAAATTGAAAACATCCGGCAAATAATCAAGGGGAATTTCAAGGGATCCATCCAGCATTTTAAGCAGCAGATGAAAACCTTGGCAGAGCAAATGGAGTTTGAAAAAGCCCAGTTCATCAAGGATAAAATTGAAATCTTGGAGAATTATCAGGCCCGATCTACTGTGGTCAATCCCAAGATCAACAATGTGGATGTATTCTCCATAATATCCGACGAGACCCATGGCTATGTTAACTTTTTGCAACTGTCCCACGGCTCTATTGTTCGTTCGCATACCTTGGAAATTAAAAAGAAATTGGATGAGACTGATGAGGAACTGCTTCAATTGGCCATAACCGAGATTAGACATCGATTCCAATCCCAATCCAGGGAAATTTATTTGCCTTTTCCTGTCCTAGTGGAGGACAATATCAAGATTACCCTTCCCAAATTGGGCGAAAAGCGGAGAATTTTGGAGCTATCCGAACGGAATGCCCGTTTCTTCAGACAGGATCGCTTCAAACAAATTAAGATAACTGATCCCGATCGTCATGTAAAACGGATTATGGCCCAGATGAAAGCCGATCTCCGGCTTAGTGATGAGCCCACTCATATTGAATGTTTCGATAATTCCAACATCCAGGGGAGCAATCCTGTGGCAGCCTGCGTGGTCTTTAGAAATGGCAAGCCTTCCAAAAAGGAGTACAGGCATTTCAACATTAAAACCGTTGAAGGGCCTGATGATTTTGCAAGCATGGAGGAAGTGGTTTTTCGCAGATACAAGCGATTATTGGGCGAAGATGAAGCCCTACCGCAACTTATAGTGATTGACGGCGGAAAGGGCCAATTGTCTTCCGCCTTAAAAAGCTTGGAAATTTTGGGATTAAGAGGCAAAATAGCCATAATTGGTATTGCCAAACGTTTGGAGGAGATCTATTTTCCGGACGACCCCATTCCGCTTTATCTGGACAAAAAATCGGAAAGTCTTAAGATCATACAGCAACTGAGAAACGAAGCCCACAGATTTGGGATTACCCACCATAGAAACCGAAGAAGTAAGGAAGCCATCGATTCAGAATTGGAAAACATAGAGGGCATTGGGAAGAAAACGGCAGAGCAATTGTTGAAGCAATTTAAATCGGTAAAACGGGTGAAAGAAGCAACCATTGAGAGTCTTGCGGAATCTGTAGGTATGGCCAAGGCTAAAAAAATTTATAAATCCTTCCATTAAAAACACATGAGATTGAAGAACGTTTTGCTATTGATTTTTGTTTTGATGGGAGTATTGGGAAGATCCCAAGAGGAGTCTCCCAAGGTGGGATTGGTGCTTAGTGGAGGTGGCGCCAAGGGCATGGCCCACATTGGGGCGTTGAAGGTAATTGATGAGGCCGGAATTAAAATTGATTATATAGGCGGAACCAGTATGGGAGCGATTGTGGGTGCGCTGTATGCCTCGGGCTATTCTGCCAAAGAATTGGATTCCATTTTTAGGGTGACCAATTTTACTGAGCTTATTCAGGATAACGTCCCTAGGGGAGCCAAGACTTTTTATGAGAAAGAGGATTCTGAACGATACGCATTGGGACTGCCTTTTACCAATTTCAATGTTTCATTTCCGCAGGCCATCTCAGGAGGCCAGAACATCTATAATGAGTTGGTTCGATTGTTATTTCATGTAAAGGATATTCAGGATTTTGGCAGTCTGCCCATCCCATTTTTATGTGTGGCCACCAATGTGGAAACCGGTGAAGAAGTCCTGTTGGATAGAGGCTATTTACCAGAAGCCATTATGGCAAGCGGAACCTTTCCCTCGCTGTTTGAGCCTTCGGAAATTGAAGGAGAGGTGCTGATTGATGGTGGGGTGGTCAATAATTACCCCATAGATGAAATCAAGGCCTTGGGAGCAGATATCATCATAGGCGTGGATGTGCAACATGGTTTGGCCACTAGGGAATCCTTGGAATCGGCCACAGAGATTTTATTGCAGATCAACAATTACAGAACGGTAAGGGACATGAAAAAAAAGGCCCAACAGACCGACATTTATATAAGACCTGATATCGATGACTTTTCCGTAATCGATTTTGATCGAAGTTTGGAAATTGTGGAAAGCGGTGAGATAGCGGCTTACACCCAATTGAAGGCGTTGAAGGACATTGCAGCCAAGCAGCAAATAACCCCAACTCCCAAAAAGAGGATTGCCGTAAAAGATAGCCTGGTGATCAACCGTCTAATTTTGGAAGGGAACGACCGTTACACCCGGGGTTACATTAAGGGAAAGTTGCGGCTCAATCTGGCTGAAAAAGTAGCCTTCGAAAAGTTGAAACAGGGAATTAACAACTTATCCGCAACAGGAAATTTTAAGGCTATAAGATATGAATTGGTATCCAATGGTTTGGGTACAGATCTGATTCTCAAACTCAAAGAGAATCCCACAAAGATGTTTATTAAAATGTCTGCGCATTATGACGATCTCTATAAAAGCTCCGCTTTGATCAATCTGACCAAAAAGAACTTTTTACTCAAGGATGATGTGGCTTCTTTTGATTTTATAGTAGGGGACAACATCCGTTACAATATGCAGTATTATCTGGATAAAGGGTATTATTGGAGTTTTGGGATAAACTCGAAATTCACAAATTTTAATGAGGAGATCGACTATAATCTGATCAGAACTAACTTTGATGCTCCCAACGACCCCAACATTCGTGAGATCAATTTGGATGTTACGGATTTGACCAACCAAATATACCTGCAGACCGTGTTACGGGAAGAGTTTGCATTTACGCTGGGCTTGGAACACAAGTTGCTCCGCTATAGTACAAGAACCTTGAATCAATTTGCCGATGAAACAGCGGAAGCCTTTTTGCCGGAACCTTCCGAACGCACCTTTTTTGATGACTCAAGTTATTTTAGCGCCTATGGCAAAATAACCTTGGACACCTATGATGACAAATACTTCCCTTCCAAAGGACTTTTCTTCGATAGTGATTTCCATTTGTATCTCCTTTCCTCCGATTTCAATGATAATTTTAGGGAATTTTCTGTAGGAAAGGCAAGATTGGGAACAGCGTTTACACCATTTCCTAATTTGAGTCTTAATTTGGAAACCGAAGGGGGCGTAAAATTGGGAACTTCCGGTGTAACCTCCTTCGATTTTGTGCTTGGAGGCTATGGCAACGATTTTGTAAATAATTTTACCTCCTTCATGGGCTATGATTTTCTTAGCCTTCCCGGCAATAGTTATGTGAAAGCCTATGGCCGTTTGGACTATGAAGTGGCTCCCAAGAACCACATCTTGTTCACGGCCAACTTTGCCAACGTGGCCGATGATCTTTTTAGGACAGGGGACTGGTTTTCGGAACCCACCTATTCGGGTTATGGTTTGGGTTACGGTCTGGAATCTTTTTTGGGGCCGGTCCAAATCTTCTATTCCTGGAGTCCGGAAGTTTCGGAAAGCAACTTTTTCTTTAGTGTGGGCTACTGGTTTTAGTTTGGGAATCCCTTATATATTGGCAAAACCTCTTAAAAAACTGTCAATTTTTCCCCCCTTCCATATCAAATTTGATAAAAGATAGTTAAAGTCGCCTTAAAACTTATTTTCCTACAAAACCTTGGCTTATCTTTGTTGGCATAAGGGGTGGTTCCCTTATAACTTTAAGTATTGGTTTTTCATAATTTAAAGTTTGGTTGGTTATTTAGGAAAAGCCCAGTTTTTACACTGGGCTTTTTTTATACATACTATTTTGGAACAAGTTTTGTTTATGTAATAGTAAGTTAACCTGCTAAACATGTGATTTTACTAATTTTATGACGACAAAACAGTTATGAAAAAGTTTTTTGCCCTTATTAGTTTACTGCTTTTAACCTCTACTTCAGTATTTAGTCAATCTCCTGCATATAAGAGTGGGGAATGGTTAAAATTTAGAATTCACTACGGTATTCTCAATGCGAGCTACGCCACTTTGCATCTAACTTCCGATACTATAGAAAAAGTCCCGGTATACCATGTGGTGGGCTTAGGAAAAACCACCGGTTTTGCCAGCCTCTTTTTTAAGGTCGACGATAGATATGAGAGTTACTTTGGAAAAAATGACGGTAAGCCATACCGATTCATCCGCAAGATCAGTGAAGGCGGATATACGCGAGATGTGGAAATCGACTTTAAATATGACCAGGACAAAGCCATTTTAACGGACAACAAAAATGGGAAGGTCATGGACATTCCGGTACACACAGACGTGCAGGATTTGTTATCGGCCTCTTATTATTTGAGAAACCGATATGAAGTTGATGATTTTGAAGAGGGCAAGTCCATTGACCTGGATATGTTGTTTGACGATGAGGGAATTTACAAGTTCAAACTAAAATATTTGGGAAAAGAAGTGATTCGCACCAAGTTTGGCAAGGTAGAATGTCTTAAATTTAGGCCCGTTGTACAATCGGGTCGTGTATTTAAGGAAAAAGAGAGCCTTACCCTTTGGGTTTCCAATGATCTCAACAAAATTCCGGTACGTATCAAGGCCGATTTGGCTGTTGGCTCCCTAAAAGCGGATTTGGACGGTTACAACGGATTGCGAAACCAGTTTAAAATAATAATGAGATAGTAGTTAATGAGGAATGATGAGCGAATTGAGTCCCAAATCAATAAGCTTGAAGAGAAGTACAAAAACTCTGGACAAGACCTAAGTTCCTACCTAGATGGGCTCCTTTACCAAAAATATCTTACCTACTGGGATTATATCCATTTAGACACCTTGTTGAGTATTCAGGTGCCCCGCACCCATTTTCCGGATGAGGAGATATTCATCATGTATCACCAGATTACAGAGCTTTATTTCAAGCTCATTTTGCACGAGCAAAAGCAAATTGTAGAGGATAGGTCCCAAGATTTGCAATATTTCATTGAAAAGGTCAATAGGATAAACAGCTATTTCAAGGCACTTATATCCTCTTTCGGAATTATGATCAAGGGGATGGAGCGTGAACAGTTTCTCCGATACCGAATGGCGTTACTTCCGGCCAGCGGGTTTCAATCTGCCCAATACAGGATGATTGAGATTTATGCTACACCATTGGAGAATCTTGTACACCATACTGAACGCGAATCTTTTTCGGACAAGAACAGTATTGAAGAGCTTTTTGAGCAGATTTATTGGAAAAAGGGAGCCACTGATTTAACCACTGGAGAAAAAACACTTACCCTTAAACAGTTTGAGTTTCGATATACCCCGCGCCTGTTACGAATATCCAATCAGGTGAAGAAGAGCACCATCTATCACAAGTACCTACAGCTACCTGAAGAGCATAGAAAAAATGAGCAATTGATCAAATCGCTTAAAGAGATGGATGTCAATGCCAATGTAAATTGGCCCTTGATGCATATGGGTTCCGCTTATCGGTATTTGGCCAAGGAAAACAAGGAGGTTGATGCTACCGGAGGAACCAATTGGAAAGACTTTTTACCACCAAGTTTTCAGAAAATAATATTTTTCCCAACTTTGTACTCGGAAAATGAGCTTGATACATGGGGGAAACAGTGGGTTGACCACATTTTTAATCCAGCAAAAAAAAGATAGTAATGCAGAAATATTTTGGGGCAATTCTGGCATTGATCATATTGGTTTCCTGTAAGGAGAAACAGGAATTAGTGCAGCAACTTGAACCGGCAGAACCGGTACAAAAGCCAATTGTAAAGCGCTTTGGCTTCAATTTAGAGGAGTTCAATGTGGTTTACGACACCATTCAAAAAGGGGAGACTTTTGGCGAACTTATGCTTAAGAACAAGGTGGATTACCCCAAGATCATTCATATTGCGGAAGAGTATAAGGATACCTTTGATATTAGAAGGATAGACAGAAAACCCTACGTGCTTTTAAAATCCAAGGATACTTCTGAATCGGCTCAAGTCTTCATTTATCAAAATGACAAGATCAACTACACGGTTTTTGATTTTCGGGACAGCACAGCCAACGCCTATAAGGGAAGAAGAAAGGTGAATTCCGTTGAACGGGAGGTTGGCGGAGTAATTGAGAACAACCTCTCTGAAACTTTGGATAATCTTGGTGTTGATTACAATGTAACCATTGATCTATCCGAAATTTATGCGTGGACCATAGATTTCTTTAGGCTGGAAAAAGGAGACAAGTTCAAGGTCATTTATGACGAACATTTTATCAATGATTCCATATATGCGGGTCGTGGACCCATAAAAGCAGCGCTGTTTGAGCATAAGGGAACGCCCATTTATGCCTTTCCCTATGTAACGGATTCGCTCAAAAATATTTTGGACTACTATGATCAGGATGCCAACAACCTACGCAGCACCTTCCTGCGTGCTCCTATCAAATTTGGATATCGTTTGTCTTCCCGGTATAACCTAAAGCGCAGAATTGCTTATTACGGATACAAAGTAAGACCACATAAAGGAACGGATTATGCCGCACCAATCGGAACGCCGATCATTGCCACTGCAGATGGTACCGTTACGGAATCCACAAGAAGAGGAGGCAATGGTAAATATGTGAAGATTCGGCACAATGGCACCTATAGCACCCAATATCTACATATGAAAAAGCAGAAGGTGAAACGTGGAGAATTTGTCCGTCAAGGCGACGTAATTGGATGGGTTGGGATGACTGGAAATACGGGAGGTCCCCATGTCTGTTATAGGTTTTGGAGAAATGGAAGACAAGTAGATCCGCTTCGGGAAAAATTGCCCGCGGCAGAACCTATTGCTGACTCTTTGCGAACAGATTATCTGGCTCACATTGATCCTTTAAAATTCCAGTTGGACTGCATTGAATATATCCTCTTGCCAAAAGAAACCGAAGATTTGCTTGATCCTGAGCTTGAAGAAAACCAACTAACCCTTAACCCATAAAATGGCATTACCCAAAGTAAACCCTACTACTACCCAAGCCTGGAAAAAACTTCAAAATCATTTTACTCAAACCCAAAAAACCCATTTAAGGGAACTTTTTGCCAAAGACACTCAGCGTGGCACAAAATTTAGCATGCAGTGGGAGGATTTTCTGGTTGATTTTTCTAAGAATAGAATAACCCAAGAGACGGTTGATTTGCTTTTGGAATTGGCCGAGGAAGTAGGCTTGAAAAGCTCCATTGACAGTTACTTCAAAGGGGATTTGATTAACCAAACAGAGGGAAGAGCTGTTTTGCATACCGCACTAAGGGCTCAAAAAGAAGATGAAGTTTTGGTAGATGGGCAAAATGTGGTTCCTGAGGTTTTTGAGGTAAAGGAGAAGATTAAGAGCTTTTCCCATGCTGTAATTTCAGGAGCTAAAAAGGGATTTACCGGTAAGGCATTTACCGATGTGGTCAATATTGGCATTGGGGGATCGGATTTAGGCCCGGTGATGGTCACCGAAGCTCTGAAATTTTATAAAAACCATCTCAACACCCACTTTGTTAGCAATGTGGATGGCGACCATGTCCACGAGGTTCTAAAAACCTTAGATCCGGAAACCACCCTTTTTGTTGTGGTATCCAAAACCTTTACCACTCAAGAAACGTTGAGCAATGCGCTAACCATAAAAAAATGGTTCTTGGAGCACGCTTCCGAAGGGGATATTGCCAAGCATTTTGCAGCGGTTTCCACCAATCAAGAAAAAATTGATGAATTTGGAATAGCCCAAGAAAATGTTTTCCCCATGTGGGATTGGGTAGGAGGCCGTTTCTCACTTTGGAGCGCGGTTGGACTCTCCATAGCATTGGCCGTGGGTTACGATAATTTTGACGGGCTGCTTTCAGGGGCCAATCAAATGGACACCCATTTTAGGCAAGCGCCGTTTGCAGAAAACGTTCCGGTTGTTTTGGCCATGTTGAGCGTTTGGTACAACAATTTCTATGGCGCCGAAACAGAGGCAATTATTCCATATACCCAATATCTAAATCGATTCTCCGCCTATTTACAGCAGGGAATCATGGAGAGTAATGGCAAGAGTGTGGATCGAGCCGGCAAAAGGACCAATTATGAGACGGGAACCATTATTTGGGGCGAGCCGGGAACAAATTCACAACATGCCTTTTTCCAACTCATTCACCAAGGCACTAAATTGATTCCAACAGATTTTATTGGATTCAAGGAATCCCTACATGGGGATGTGGACCATCACAATAAATTGATGGCAAATTTCTTTGCCCAGACGGAAGCTTTGATGAACGGGAAAACGAGAGAAGAAGTCAAATCCGAATTGCAAGGGCAGGGATTGTCCCAAGAAGAATTGGAAGTCTTGCTTCCATTTAAGGTTTTTGAAGGCAACAAACCCACCAATACCATTTTAATTGATAAGCTTACCCCAAAAAGTTTAGGGGCTTTGATTGCTCTTTATGAGCACAAAATCTTCGTTCAGGGCATTGTTTGGAACATCTTCAGCTACGACCAATGGGGTGTGGAGTTGGGCAAGCAATTGGCCAAGAATATTTTGGCTGATATTGAGAATTCAGGAATTGGCAAACACGACAGCTCAACGCTTCATCTTCTGCAACATTTTAAGAAGTAAATTAGTGGGTTAGCATTCTTCGGGAAAAAAGCTAAATACTTCTTTGTCAGCTCATTTTAAATGTTAATTTTATATTAATATTTTAGCTTTTTCTTAACTTTCCCTTAATCGGGATAACTCAGAAATACAGCACTTTTGCAGGGCTATTTAAACTATTTAAACACTAGAAAATGAAAACAATTTACTTGGCATTTGTGGCTATGCTTACATCAACTATGGCATTTTCACAAACAACAATTACCGGTAAGGTGGTTGATGGAGAACTGGGAGTTCCGCTTCCTGGAACTAGCGTACTACTTCAAGGCACCGAAACGGGTGTATCGACAGATTTTGATGGAAATTTTACTTTGGAAGTTTCTGAGAACTCAGGAACTTTGGTTGTTTCTTACATTGGTTTTGTTACCAAAACTATTTCTTTTAGTTCAGCAGGGAGCGTAGGAACCATTTCATTGCTTCCAGACGCTGAGGAGCTTGAGGGAGTAATCGTAACTGGTATCCTGGATATCGCCAAAGATCGTGAAACACCGGTTGCAGTTTCCACAATTAGAGCTGCGGAAATTCAAGAAAAAATTGGATCTCAAGAGCTTCCTGAAGTTTTAAAGTCAACACCTTCCATCTACGCAACCAAAACTGGTGGTGGTTTTGGTGATGGTAGAATCAATGTTCGTGGTTTTGATTCCCAGAATACTGCAATTATGATTAACGGTATTCCAGTGAACGATATGGAGAATGGACGTGTTTTCTGGAGTAACTGGGCAGGTCTTAGCGATGTTACAACAGCAATGCAGGTTCAAAGAGGTTTGGGATCATCCAAGTTGGCAATAAGTTCCGTTGGAGGAACTATAAATATCATTACAAAGTCAACCGATAAGGAAGAAGGCGGTTCTGTTAGATTTGGTGGAGGAAATGATGGTTACATGAAAATGACCGCTTCTTACAATACGGGAGTTTCTGAAAAAGGTTTTGCCGCGTCTATTCTTTTGGGTAGAACCTCAGGAGATGGTTATGTAGATGGAACCAAATTTGAAGGATACAATTACTTTATTGGCTTAGGGTATGAGCCTAATGACCGAAATAGTTTTCAGTTTGTTCTAACAGGTGCACCTCAGGTACACAATCAGAGAACTTCTAGCTTCTTTAATGTGGCAACCCTGGAGGATCATCTGGAATATGGGACTTTATATAACTTTAACCATGGGTTCTTGAATGGAGAGGAGTTCGGATGGAGAAGGAATTTTTACCACAAACCAATTGCATCTTTAAACTGGGATCACAAGTTTAACGATAAAACTACCCTTTCCACTTCTGTTTACGCATCTGTTGGTCGAGGTGGTGGTACCGGTGATATTGGTGTAGGTCCTGGGTTTGGGTTTGCCAGCTCCAGTAGATATAGAATTCCTAGCACCGGGTTGGTGGATTATGACTTGATTTCAAGATTCAATTCCGGTGAAGAAGTTACTTTCTACGATGGAAACCAATATCAAATTGATCCAACAAACGGTGAGCAGATTATCACAAGTTTTGGGGATGGATTAATCCGAAGAGCTTCCATGAATTCCCATAACTGGTTTGGGTTGATTGCCAATTTGCACACAGAGATCAATGAAGATTGGAGTTACGATGTTGGAGTTGATGCCAGGTCATATAAGGGAATCCACTACAGAAGGGTGGATAACCTATTGGGCGCAGATGGTTATTTTGACGATGATGACATCAACAATCCTAATCATACCGTACGTCAGGCTGGTGCAATAGATTCAGATTTTGGATCAATTGTCAACATCTTCAAGAATATTGATGACGAGGAAAAAATTGACTACTACAACGATGGTATTGTAAGATGGCTGGGTGCATTTGGTCAATTGGAATACAGCAACGGAATCGTTTCAGCTTTCTTGCAAGGAGGTGTTTCCCAACAGGGATTTAAGCGAATTGACTATTTTACCTATCTGGATTCTGATCCACAGCAAGAAACGGATTTTGAAAATAGACTTGGAGGAAATATTAAAGGCGGGGCCAACTTTAACTTAAACGAATCACACAACGTATTCTTCAATGCCGGGTACTATTCTAAGCAGCCATTGTTTGATGCTGTTTACCTTAACTTTAGAAATGAGTTGAACCCTGATTTAACGAATGAAAAGATATTGGGTCTTGAAGCAGGTTATGGCATCAATTTGGGAGATTTTAGAGCTAAAATCAATATCTACAGAACTTCTTGGAAAGACAGGTTTGAGGATTTGAGTGTTGAAACACCTGCCGGTGATGAAGGTACAGCGAATATCAATGGCGTGGAGCAAATCCACACTGGATTTGAGTTGGAAGCCGATTACCGTGCTTCTGATGTAGTGCAGTTTAGAGGGATGTTATCCTTAGGAAACTGGGAGTATGCAGGAAATCCAACAGGTGCTGCTTTGGATGATGACAGAAACATTATTGATCCAGAAGTCACTTTGTTCTTGGATAATGTAAAGGTGGGTGATGCAGCTCAGTTTACAACCAATTTGGAAATGATAGTAAGACCAGCCAAAGGATTGAAATTGAGTGCCAACCTGTACTCTGCTTCTAGGTTGTTCGCCCAAATTTCTGCGGATGATTTCTCCGTCGAAGGCCATCAAGGTTCTTTGAGATTACCTAGTTATCAGACCATCGATTTAGGGGCTTACTACAAGTTCAAGGTTGGAGGTAACAGCTCCATTAGCATCGCAGCCAATGTGAACAATATATTTGATGAGGAGTATATCGCTGAATCTTTGACCAACATCTTCCCAGGTCAGGGTAGTACGGTCTATAATGGTATTGATACAGATAATAAAGTATTCTTTGGTTTCGGAAGAACCTGGAACATAAGCACAAGATTTAATTTCTAAATCCTTTGCAAATAAAAAAAACCCCGCCATTGGCGGGTTTTTTTTATGCCTAAAATCCGTATTTTTAGGATTCACAAACTAAACTCATGGAAATTCTAAAAAACCTGCATTCCTATTTCGCTTATATTGTTTTAGCCGTATTGATTTTGGCCTTTGTCAACGCCCTTATGGGCCTTTTGGGCAAAAGAGAGTTTGCCATGCACAAAGATTTAAGAATAAGTCTTTTTGCGTTAATTTTGACCCATATTCAATTATTGATAGGTCTTATCCTCTACTTTGTATCGGCTAACGGACTACAAGCCATACAGACCTTGGGCATGGGCGGCCTTAACTCTGCTGCCCGTTTATTGGCCGTGGAACATCCCTTTACTAATATCTTGGCTGTCGTACTTATTACAATTGGGTGGTCTCGACATAAGAAGAAAGATACAAGCAAAGGTAAATTCAAAAATATTGCAATATTCTATGGGATAGCCCTTGCACTATTACTTTACATGATTCCTTGGGGACAGTGGTTTAGTTAAAACTGTCATTCCAGTGCCCGCATACAGCCAAAAGCTTTAGCGGTGGCGCATAGCGGGAATCTTTCACTTTTGGCTTAAATGGTGATGTAATTGTTCTCTGATATTATCAGGTGATCCAAAACTTCTATTCCCAAGATTGTGGCTGCTTTGGTGATACGCTCGGTGAACATAATGTCTTGTTCACTTGGCTCTAACCTTCCAGAAGGGTGGTTGTGGCAAAGAATAATCTTTTTACATTTTTTGATACAGGTAGGCTTAGAATATCTACTGGTTCAGCAATATTTCTGTTACTGATTCCAATGGTGACCAATTCAATATAATCTATATCGTTGGCAGTGTTTAACCCAACGGTCCAGAAATACTCCTTTTTACGATGAATATTATTTTGACGCCATAATATCTTGAGCATGATACGGGCAATATCGTCTGTCCCAGAAACATGTTTATCCTCGTCTTTAGGTAATCTTACGGTCATGGGTTAAAGATAGAAAAAAATGGTACCGTTGGTTAGCAAGCTGTTTTTCCTTAACTTTATCTTGAATTTATAGCATAACCCCTTGCGCACAGCGCATGGGGTTTTTGTGTTTTAATGGGAATGATATTCCTATGTCCAGCCTCTATTCAACCTCACGGTAACGTATCTATTAATTAAATATAAAACCATGAGAATCTTAACCTATTTATGCGGCTTTATTGTCGCTGTTTTATTTGTTGCATGTTCCGGAGGAGCAAAAAAGGACATTTCCCAATCCCCTTTTTATTGGAAGCCAAAAGAGGTTGATAAAACCAAACTCCTGAATCAGGAATTTTTTAGCCCCGTTCACGAGAACAATTTAGGGAAGTTCGTTTTTGCCCATGAGACCATACCAAGGGAATGGGAAGATGAAGATGGGTTCCTTGCAGTTTACGATATGTCCCAAATGGATAAAAAAGGACTGTATTGCAGATGGTTCGGGGAACAAAATGCTGGGTCGGATAAGGTCTTTGAAACCTTTGCCAAAAACCCAAAAAACAAGAAAAGAATCCTCATAAAGCACGAATACTTTTTGGACAGTATTCCCGCAAAGATTAGATTTAATGAAAAACCAGGGGAATCAGTTACTTGGGAGTCCTCTAGGTATCCAATGCTGGAACCCGATGTTATTCCCGGGGTGGCGGAAATTGAAGAGGAAATGAGCCTTACCCAAGAAACTATTATTGAGATGTTGTTCAAAAACCAAAAATACGTCGAGTCCAAGAAAGATGGCACTTTACTGCTAGGGCTAAAGGTATCGGTCGTGGATGGAACTTCCCCAGGGAAAAATGTCAAGAAACCAACCAAGGAATTAGCTTCAGGGCAAATATTGTTAACCAATGTCTTTGAGGGAATGAAAAAATGGATTGGTAAGATTCCAAAATATAGTGTTCCAGAACCCTATGTTAGGGATAAAGCTCTAGAAAAAGAAGCACTTATGCTAATGCGCAAGCATGCCCGAAGCCAAGGCTGGAGAGAAACTTTTAAAAGGGTTGTTATAACAAGCCTAAATGTTAAAAGAAGTAAATTTTCCGGAGAGATTGTTGCCCGAAATGTAGTTATCTCAGCAGTAGCGGAATGGCCAGAAGGAAGGTGTACCGCACAGTTTTTTAATACACGGCAAGACCTTGTGGGAGATCCTAAAAAGGAGGAATATGGACGTCTTTATTTTTATGGAGTAGGAAAGCAGCGTACGGTCTTATGTGATTTCGACGAATAGGGAATCATTTGATCTTAAAAATTACTCTGGAGTTTCTTGTACCAGAAACAAATACACCGGAAAATGGTCACTGTACCCTCCGGTGTAGTTTTTTCCGGAATAAGTGCGTTTGGGATACCCCTTGTATTTCCCATTTTGTGTTTTAAGAAAGGCTGGGGCAAAAATCTGGGCTTGCCAAAGGAAAAACCCTGCTTCATTTTCGTGGACTAGGTTAGGGGTCATAAAAAATTGGTCAAAAAGGTTCCATTGGTCTCGGTAAGCCAAGGTACCCAACCCTCTTTTGTACATTTTTTCCATAGGGTTAAAAAGGGAAATGCTATCCAACTGTGAGGAATTCCCCTTGGTTTTTAATATCCTTTTTAAACTATGGTCCCTTGGATCATCATTTAAATCGCCCATGGCTATGATTTTAGCTGCGGGATTCAATTCCCTAATGGAGTCCATTATTCTTTTGTTAAGTAAAGCAGCCCGAACCCGTTTGGGTTGACTTTTGGTGACACCTCCGCGTCGGGAAGGCCAGTGGTTCACAATAAAATGAAGCTCTTCCTGATCCATCATACCCCCAACAACAAGCTGGTCCCGGGTATAATCCCGTTCTCCCATTTCATCAAACAAGAGTAGCCTATGGCTTTTAAAGGAGGTAGGAATAAAAGCCGATTTTTTATAAAGTAAGGCAACATCAATGCCCCGGGCATCAGGAGAGTCAAAGTGAACAATGCCGTAATCCTTTGCCTGTAAATTGGGATGATTCACCAAATCTTCCAGTACCCCTTTATTCTCCACTTCACAAAGTCCCAGAATGTCAGGTGAGGTTCCAGTTTTTTCCTTACCTAATTTTGCTATGACCTGCGATATGTTCTTAATTTTTGCATCATAACGATTTTGGGTCCAATGATAGGCACCTTCCGGAGTACGGTCGTCATCAAAAATTAAGGTGTCGTTGGTGGTATCGAATAGATTTTCAACATTGTAAAAGGCAATGGTTCTGATTTTGTAGCTTGCTTGATTTTGTCCATACAAACAGAAGGACACTAGCATGACAGAGTAGGTTAAAATTTTCATTTGGGTTTTGTTTTCTGTACTAAAATTACTAAGATTGTTCGTTTTTCTTACAAAACAGCTAGTAATAACCCCAAATTTTATTCTGATTAACCTACAAAGGCGAACATATGAGAACAGCCATGTTCTTTGTGCTGCTATGCTATACCAACCTTTTAAGTGGCCAGCACAGTACAGAAATTTCAGGAACCATAAAAGATGGGTCCAATCAGGTTCCTGTTGCGAGAGGTTCTTTAAAAGTAGAAGGATTTCAAAAAGAATATCATACTGCAGTTGATGGTAGTTTTACCATTGCCCTGGATTTTGAGGGGGACTTCATAATTCATATATCGGCCCCCGACTACTTGCCCAAAACATTCGAGCTTTTTCTTGAAGGCCAACCTGTTAGTTTGGGAGATATTTTTCTAGAAAAGGACATCACCCTTGAAAAAAATGATAATCTCATAACCTTGACTGATAACGAACTTTCAGATGATGAAGGTTTGTTTTCAGGATCCATGGGAATGTTGCAATCCACTAGGGATATTTTTCTTACTCGCGCAGCTTTTGATTTTGGACAGGCATTTTTTAAGATTCGCGGTTATGACTCTCAGCACGGCGAGGTGTTGATCAACGGAATCCCTTTAAACAAAATCTGGGATGGAAGACCTCAATGGAACAATTGGGGTGGACTCAACGATGTAATCCGAAATCAGACCTATACCCAAGCTTTGGAAATGAACCCAAATACTTTCGGTGGAATTTTGGGAAACACCAATATAGATACTAGACCTTCTGGATTTAGATCTGGTCTTCGAGTTTCCTCTTCCATGTCCAACAGAACCTACAGGAGTAGGCTGATGGCTACCTACAATTCAGGTTTACTGGCAAGTGGATGGGCTTACTCCCTTTCTGCTTCTAGAAGATGGGCTAATTCAGGCTATGTGGATGGCACTTTGTATGATGCCCAATCCCTTTTTGGTACTCTGGAATATAAATGGAACAAACAAAACAGTTTGGTCATAAGTACAATTATGGCAAATAATAGAAGGGGTAGGTCGGCGGCATTAACTGATGAAGTTTTTGTATTGATGGGAAACCGATACAATCCGTATTGGGGGATTCAGAATGGTGAGATTCGAAACTCAAGGGAACGCAGGATTTTTGAACCCTTGTTTATGGTTAATCACTTTCTACAATCCAACAAAATGAATTGGACTACTGGAATTATGTATCAAAGCGGAAGTACCGCTAAGGATAGACTGGCTTACTTTAACACACAGAACCCCGACCCTACCTATTATAAATATGTCCCCAGCTTTCATATTAATGGTTCTTTTGGTGCCGATTTTGTTAATGCGAATTTGGCAAAGGAAGCGTTACTGGACCATCCACAATTGGATTGGGGACAAATGTATGCCGTGAACAGAAATTCCCCAGATGATTCTGCCTCCTATGCACTTTCTGAGGATGTACAATACGAAGAACGGTTCATGGTTGCGAGCAATATGCAACTGAACCTTGGTGAAAGTTTAGAACTGGGTCTAGGAGCAAATATGGAAGTTTCAGGCATCCAGAATTTTAGTAGGATCAAGGATTTACTTGGAGCCGAATTTCTAGAGGATAGTGATTCCTTCTCGTTAACACGAAATGATGTTTTTGGGAATCCAACAAAAACCGTGGGAGATAGGACAGGCTACAACTTTGAAATGAATTCCAAAAGACTTGGGGGGTTTACGCAATTGCAAATCAAAAGGAAAAAGTGGAATGCATTTGTTTCAGGAGCACTGTCCCAAGGGAACGCCCAACGAAATGGATTGTTTCAAAATGAACGATACCCTGAGTACTCCTTGGGAAAAGGAGACAAAATTACCTTGGCAGGTCTAAGCGCGAAATCAGGAATGACCTATTTTTTAAATGGGAGGCACTGGATTATGATCAATGGCGCAAAAATCAATCGTGCTCCGGCACTTCAAAACCTGTTTGTGAACCCAAGGGAGAATAACGTAATTGTTCCTGAAGTACAAAACGAAACTATATCCACAATTGATTTAGGTTACCATGTCCGGTTACCAGATTTAAAAGGGCGCATCAGTGCTTTCTATACTAGATTTCAGCACACAACAGATGTCAATTTCTTTTTTGTGGATTCAGGCCTAGGCTCGGATTTTGTTCAGGAAGTGATTACAGGTTTGGACAAATTGCACAAAGGCTTGGAATTGGGTTTGGAGTTCAAGGCCTCCAACGAGCTTAAACTTTCCTTGGCCGGAAATTTAGGCAGCTATGTATATGCTAGCGACCCTAACATTCAGATTTATTTTGACACTTCCGGAAACGAGGAAGATTTAATTAATAAAGAAGGGAATGTGCCATTGGGAACAGCCAAAATCAAAGGATTAAAATTGGCCCAAGGACCACAAACAGCACTATCATTTGGAGTAGAATACAGAAGTCCAAAATATTGGTGGCTGGGGACAACGGCAAATTACATGGATCAAAGCTATGCAAACCTCAGTACCATAAAGCGTACCCAGAGTTTCTTGTTGGACCCTGATACACAGGAACCACTTCTGGGTGTTAGCACAGCTAATGTTGACAGATTATTAAAACAACAAAAGCTCGAGGAAATCTATCTATTAAATCTGGTAGGCGGAAAGTCCTGGTTGGTGAACAAGAAATACATAAGTGCTTTTTTGAGCGTGAACAATGTATTCGACTCGGTATTCAAGACTGGGGGATATGAACAAAGCAGAAATGGGAACTATCAGCAAATGCTGCAAGATAATTTAAGCGGAACTCCATCTTTTGGTACCAAATATTGGCGCAGTTACGGGAGGACCTACTTTTTAAATCTTGCCATAAACTTTTAAGGATGAGCATATGAAAATAAAAGTCAATGTTGTTTTAAAAGGATGGATCCTGTCAGCAATAATTTCAGCCTGCGTTCCGAATACCAATTTCGACGTACCAAAACCATACTGTGATAATGTTTTATCTGCCAATACAACTTTTCAAGAATTGGAAGGGATGTATTCTGGTGAAACTTTTCAGATACAAGAAGATTTGATAATTGAGGGTTATGTCATCTCTTCGGATGAAGAAGGCAACTTCTACAATGAAATTTATTTGCAAGATAAGACCAAGGAACCCACAAAGGGACTTCTTTTGGAAGCTGAACTAAGTCCGGCGCACCTGCGTTACCCTCTTGGTAACAAGGTACTTATCAAGCTAAAAGGATTGTTTTTGGGAATAAGTGGTGAAACCTTGAGGCTTGGCAGCTCGTTTACTTCCTTTGGCAATCTTTCCGTAGGACGCTTACCTGCAATAAAAGTACAGGACCATCTTGTATCTGTATGTGAGGAAGGGGGATTGGTGACACCTACTCTAACAACTATAACACAGATGGATCAGGTGGGGTTAAATACCTTGATCCAATTGAATGATGTGGAATTTGGTGAAGAAGAACTTGGCCTAAACTATGCAGAACCCCAAGAGGAGACCATTCGTGTCCTCCAAGATTGTGAGGAAAATAGAATTGAGTTATTGACCAGTGGTTATTCCGATTTTCAGGCCGAGTTGCTTCCGGAAGGCAATGGTAGTATCATGGGGATTTTAAAAAGGGATGGTGAAAAGTATCAATTAGTTATAAGGGATGTTACAGATTTGGATTTTGCCAACGAGCGGTGTCCAGAGATTATTACTGAGTTTACATCCAAGGATGTTTTCATTTCGGAATTGGCAGATCCAGACAACAATACGGGTGCCCGTTTTGTGGAATTGTACAATTCATCCAACCAACCTCTAGACTTAAATCTGTGGACTTTACGCAGATATACCAATGAAAAAACAGAGGTAAGCTCGTCAGTAGATTTATCGGGTTTTAGCATTGCTGCAAAAGGCACTCTTGTAATTTCACCCAATTCAGAGGAGTTTGAACTGGTTTATGGTTTCCCTCCTGATATACATGTTTCCACCAACAGTCCTGCAGACTCAAATGGCGATGACAATCTTGAGCTTGTGGATCCATTTGGAACCATAATAGACGTTTTTGGCGTGGTGGGCGAAGATGGCTCTGGAACCAACCATGAGTTTGAAGATGGTCGTGCGCTCCGGAACCTGGAGGTAACCCAAGGAAACCCAACTTATACTTTTGGGGAATGGTTCATTTACAACGATTCAGGAGATGCCGGGACAACCCACCAGCTCCAAAATGCCCCGGAAGATTATACTCCAGGCCAGTTTAACTAAAACGGCTTATACCCAAACTTTTGTCCCCCCACGGAGGCATCGGCCATAAGGCCGGCTTTGGGTAGGGCAAATACGGCTACACCGTCCTTGTATTTGGCGTTAAAGGCAATCCCTGATTTCAAGGCAACCGCGCTGGTTTCCGCAGCAAATTGAAACTTTCCTTCTTTAAAGCGCTCCAGATCAACTGCGGTTTCAAAAAAGATAATCTCAATAATGGCCTGTCCACCCGCCTGGAACCCTACGTTCAATTTTTTAAGGTTGGCCATTCCAACAACTTCCCCATTTTCATAAACGGCCCCATTACCAGAAGCCCCTCCAATAATAAATCCACCTTTGCCCACATTGGGAAAAAGCACGTAGCCGGCAGAATTGTCAAAGAATCGCTGTAGACCCCTGTCTGCTTTCAAAAGGGATTTTTTGGCCCGCTTGGCATCGTTGATGATCTTACGGTCTTTTTTATTTTGGGCTGTGGCGGTAAATGCGAAGAGCATAAGGGCCACCAAGGCAAAGGATTTAATTAGTTTCATGTTCATGTTCTTTTTTATCCCATCAAAATTAAAAAATAAACACCGTCCAAAGAGGAAGGGGTTTGCCAATAATTGTTAAACAATGGATCAATCCACGTTGGATGGAAAAAGCTTGTGATTCATCACCTCCTTCATTTGGCTAACATGTCGTTCCGTATGGCCAGACATGAATAGAACCAACTGGACTCCATCTATCGTTCCAAAAGGTAAATCATTGCTGTAAAGATTTCTTAGGTCATCCTCGGTGCTTTGCATATAAGAAATGTGCTCTTCCCTTTTGTCCAAGAAGGCCTTTAAAGTTTCATCAGGGGATCCAAATTTCCCGGAAGGCTCAAAAGGTTCGGCGGTTTTCACCTTGTTGGAACGGTCCAGGATGATGCCCATAAGTTGTTCGTCATTCATTTTTACAGAATCTTTCAGAGCTGGGTTGGGTCCGGCAGCCACTGTTTTTTGGATAAGTCCCCCAAAAGCATTTTCTGAAATGGTCAAATGCTCCACGCAATCTGCTATGGACCAAGAGCTTTCCTCGGGTTTAAAGGTCAATTGAGCTTGGCTCAACCCTTTCAAAACTTTGGACATCTGGTCCCGGGTTTCCTTTAGATGTTTAACCACCTTCTTCCGATCATCGTTGGAAAGTTTATTGGTATCTGCGCTGAAGCTAAATAATAGCAGTGCAACTAATGGCAAAATCATTTTTTTCATGTGTGATGGATTTTTAGATTACTGTAGGTACCTTGTTATATAGACGTTTAAAGATAGTTCAATTGGACATCTTTTGGAACATATGTAATGTAGAGCCCATAGGTTCAACTCAAAAATAATGCAAATTCCTGCCACATTAGGGGTCAAATCTGCCAAAACATGGTTGAAATTAGGCAATTATGAAGAAATCTAAACGACAGCCATGAATAGATAAAACTTATGTTTTGATAGTATTTTAATATGAATTGCCTATTCTTTGGAGGGCAGTTTTCCTATCTTTATAAGGCTTTAAAAATCACATTAAACAACATATAATCATGAGCAAAGAATTAGCAAATTCAGCAGGAAATGGCATGGATGAGGGCATGTGTCCATTTCTCAACGGAACGCTGAAACAAGGAGCCGGAGGCGGTACATCCAACCGCGATTGGTGGCCCAACCAACTTAATTTGAACATCCTTCGCCAGCACTCCAATCTGGCAGACCCTATGGATGAGGATTTTGATTATGCTACTGAGTTCAAATCTTTGGATTTGGAAGCCGTGAAAAAAGACCTTACCAACCTAATGACAGATAGCCAAGACTGGTGGCCGGCAGATTACGGTCACTATGGCCCCTTCTTTATTCGTATGGCTTGGCACGCAGCTGGGACCTACCGTATTGCAGATGGCCGTGGTGGTGGTGGAACGGGATCACAGCGATTTGCTCCATTGAACAGCTGGCCGGACAATGCCAATTTGGATAAAGCCAGATTGCTATTGTGGCCTGTTAAGCAGAAATACGGCAAGAAAATTTCATGGGCCGATCTTTTGATCTTGGCCGGAAATATTGCCCATGAATCCATGGGATTGAAAATGTTTGGGTTTGCGGGAGGCCGAGAAGATATCTGGCAACCTGAAGAAGATATTTATTGGGGCTCTGAAGCCGAATGGTTGGGAAACAAAGCACGATATAATGAGGAAGGAAACTTGGAAAAGCAATTGGGTGCTGCTCATATGGGATTGATCTATGTAAATCCGGAAGGGCCCAATGGAAATCCCGACCCCATTGCCGCCGCACATGATATAAGGGAAACCTTTGGTAGAATGGCAATGAACGACTATGAAACCGTGGCTTTGATTGCCGGAGGACATACTTTTGGAAAGACACACGGAGCGGCCAGCGATGCAGAATATGTGGAAGCTGAACCTGCCGGGGCCTCTATTGAAATGCAAAGCATGGGCTGGAAGAACAATTTTGGTTCTGGAAAAGGAAGCGATACCATCACCAGTGGTATAGAAGGAGCCTGGACAGATACGCCTGCCCAATGGAGCCATAAATTTTTGGAAAATCTTTATGCCTACGAATGGGAATTGACCAAAAGTCCAGCTGGAGCCCATCAATGGAAACCTAAAGATGGAGCAGGAGCCGGAACCATTCCAGATGCACATGATCCAGAGAAAAAACATGCACCTTTTATGCTGACCACGGATTTATCATTGCGTATGGATCCAGAATATGGGAAGATCTCCAAGCACTTTTTGGAAAATCCAGAGGAATTTGCCGATGCTTATGCGCGTGCATGGTTTAAACTGACGCACCGCGATATGGGGCCTGTAAGTCGTTATTTGGGTTCAGATGTACCCAGCGAGGAATTGATTTGGCAAGATCCCGTTCCTGCCGTTGATCACGATTTGATCAATGATGGAGAAATCACGGAATTGAAATCCAAGATTCTTGACTCTGGGTTGTCTATTTCACAACTGGTATCCACTGCATGGGCATCCGCGTCCACTTTTAGAGGTTCAGATTACCGGGGAGGAGCCAATGGAGCACGAATCCGTTTAGCTCCACAAAAGGATTGGGCGGTTAATAGCCCATCCCAGTTGGCCAAAGTTTTGGAAACCTTGGAAAGTATCAAGAATAACTTTGGAAAAATAGTTTCCTTGGCTGACTTGATTGTTCTTGGAGGTTGCGCAGCTGTGGAAAAAGCGGCAAAAAATGCGGGCCATGACATTACTGTGCCTTTTACCCCTGGTAGAACCGACGCTTCAGCCGAGCAGACAGATGCAGAGTCCTTTGAGGTCCTTGAGCCAGTGGCCGACGGATTTAGAAACTATATAAAAGGAAAGTATTCTGTGAAATCAGAAGAGCTATTGGTGGATAAAGCCCAATTGCTTACCCTAACCGTTCCTGAAATGACAGTGCTGGTCGGTGGAATGCGGGTCTTGGATACCAATGCTGATAAATCCCATCATGGGGTGTTCACCAATCGTACAGAAACCCTGACCAACGATTTCTTTGTTAATCTTTTGGATTTGAATACTTCATGGTCTGCAACTTCAGATGACGATGAGGTGTTTGAAGGACATGATCGCAAGACTGGAAATTTGAAGTGGACTGGGACTAGGGCGGATCTTATTTTTGGATCTAACACAGAACTGAGAGCTATTGCCGAAGTTTATGGAAGTAGCGATGCCCAAGGGAAATTTGTGGGCGATTTTGTTTCAGCTTGGAACAAAGTCATGAATTTAGACCGATTTGACCTTGCGTAAGAAAGGCCTTTAATAGAAAAGGAAAATTAAACCCAAAAGACTGTCACGCCAACCAAGGTTGTGGCAGTTTTTTTATAATTTTAATTCATCAAATGAGCAAGATAGAAAAGCTTTTCAATGCGGTAAGAAATGGTGATAAGGTTGCCGTTTCCACATTACTGGAAAATGACCTGACCCTTTTGGAAGCCAAAGATGAAAGGGGATCTACCCCATTAATTTTGGCCACATACTACAATCAAAAGGAAATTACGGAATTACTCTTGGCCCATGGCGCCAGTATAGATGCTACGGATGGATCGGGCAATACCGCCTTATTGGGCGTTTGTTTTAAAGGATATACGGATTTAGCTGAACTGCTGATCAAATCCGGAGCCAACGTGGACCATGTAAATAGCATGGGAGCCACAGGTCTTATTTATGCGGTTACATTCAATAGATTGGACATGGCACAATTGCTCATCCAATATGGAGCTGATATTAACGTTAAGGATGGTAGGGGAAATACTGCATTGGACCAAGCCAAAATGCAGGAAAATGAAGATTTGGTAAAATTATTGGAATCAAAAACGTAGCCAAACCATATGGACTCAAAGGAACAGCTTAACCTCATCAAACGAATAAAGGCCTTGGCCGAAGCCGGGTTGGTTTTTACCCAAGATGACTACGACAAGGAGCGTTATGAGGAACTTAAGAACATCAGCTTAAAGTTGATGGCGTTTGTTGCCGATGAACCCATGGAGGTGATACAGGACTTTTTTATGCCCCAACAGGATTATCCTACACCCAAGGTGGATGTAAGAGGTTTTGTCTTGAATGAAAAGGACGAAATTTTGATGGCCAAGGAAAGTGTGGATGGCAAATGGACCATTCCAGGAGGTTGGGCCGATATTGGTATTACCCCATCCGAAATTGCCGTTAAAGAGATTGAGGAAGAGACTGGGTTAAAGACAGAGGTTGTCCGCTTTTTGGGCGTTTATGACAAACAGGTGCATCCGCACCCTCCTGAACCTTATTATATCTATAAGTTAATGTTCCTTTGCAGAATCACTGGAGGAGAGTTAAAAGCGGGATTTGATATGCTTGATGCCGGTTTTTTCCCTTTGGACCAACTTCCAGAGCTTTCGCAAGAACGCATTTTGGAAAGCCAGTTAAAACATCTTTTTCAACTGGCAAAATCCTCTCGAACCGATGTTTATTTTGATTGACACCTATGTCTGAAAAGCTAAAAGTAGCCCTGGTCCAGACGCCGTTGCATTGGGAAAACCCTGAAGCCAACAGGACAATGCTCGGTCACAAAATGGAAACAATCCAAGATAAGTTGGACCTCATTGTGCTACCAGAGATGTTTACGACAGGCTTTACCATGACTCCACAAAACATTGACTCTTCTGAAGGAACCAAAACGATAAGTTGGATGCAGCAATGGGCCAAAATAACCAAGGCTGCAGTTGTGGGTAGTCTCGTTATCCATGAAAACGATCAAAACTACAATCGGTTGATTTTTGCGCACCCCGATGGGCAGGTGGATCAATACGATAAAAAACACACCTTTACCTTGGCAGGGGAGGACAAAGTGTATACGGCTGGAACTGAGCGGTTGATGATAGACTTCAAGGGATTTCGTATTTGCCCTTTAATATGTTACGATCTTCGTTTTCCAGTTTGGGCACGAAATACAGAAACCTATGACGTTTTGATCTACGTGGCCAATTGGCCCAAACCAAGAATTATGGCTTGGGATGCTTTGTTAAAGGCACGCGCCATAGAGAATATGTCCTATTGTGTTGGGGTTAATCGGATAGGAGTGGATGACCTAGGTTACGAATATTCTGGACATTCTGCTGTTTATGATGTGCTTGGAGATACTCTGGCGTTTTCCGAAAAGGAAGAGATTCTTTATGTGGAGTTGGAGAGGGAACACATTACAACCTATAGAAATAAACTAAAATTCTTGAATGACCGAGATGAATTTAGTTTGAAATAATAAAGGTCTGTTCCAGTTCCCAATTGGCCCGTACGTCAATGGCATCTGGATAGTAGCTGACTTTTTCAGGTTGAATTTTCTTCAGATAGCTACCGGTATCCCATTTTCCATTTCCGTTGTCATCAAAAATCACCCTAATATTGTACTCCCCCGGGTCCAAGTTTTTGAATTCGAAAGTTTTGGGCTGCTCAGCAAAAAGTTCCCGAAAAATCTCACCACGGTCATTCGTCAATTGGGCAATCATTGGGTAACGGACGGCTCCACCAACATTCAACCGCAGGTTTCCAAAATCAGCATAGCTGCCCGTTGAAAAACGGTAATTTAAA
Source organism: Flagellimonas algicola (assembly GCF_005937185.1). GTDB lineage: Bacteria > Bacteroidota > Bacteroidia > Flavobacteriales > Flavobacteriaceae > Flagellimonas > Flagellimonas algicola. Next base: position 1,188,898 of record NZ_VCNI01000002.1, read on the forward strand.
GTATCGTTCTGAATCCCAAAAAAATCTGTGATGGCACCAGGCATAATTTCAAAGGAATAGCTTTGGTTGGGTTCCAAAGCAAAATCAAAATCCACCTTGTTCTTTATGGAGTCCAAGGAATAGGTAAAGGGCGAACTGATGGAATCGCTAATGAAAAGGGCAATTTGATTGGAATCCAATGCAACTATGGGTGTACTGGCCAATATACTAAAGGTATCCTCAAAATTGAATTGCCGGCCGATGGAAGTACTCAGTTTAAGTGAATCCAAAGGCAATTTTCTGGTTTTCACGGTAAAAGTATCCACCTTTTGCATCTTTTCATTGCTTACGGTAAATATGATGGAATCCAAATCCGTGGGAGTGATCCAAAAATCCAAGGTGTCTTTTTCACGATCTTTAAGGATCAGCGTTTGGACGGAATCGGCAAATTCTGTCAAACTTTCAATTTTAATATCCCTGTGATCCCCTTGATAACCAAATAGGATATGGTTTTTGGCAACATAACTAGGCACGGAAGCACTATAATCCGGTTCTTCCAAAAACATGTTCAATAAATAAACAGAATCCGTGGGCACGGTAATGGTGTCGTATAAAAAACCAATTTTATCTTGCCGTTGATTAAACATATTGTTCTTGTTCGCATCTTTGATGGCCACAAGTGCATATTTCCCGGCCTTTAGATTTTGCAGTTCAAAAAAGGGGAGACTATCCAAAGTATTGGTGATGTAATTCGGCACTGTTTTATAAATGGTGGAATCGGTATATGCAGTATCAATTTCGTACAACATAACGCTTACAAACTGATCTGCCCTGCGATTAAAGGCGTCCTTTACGGCGCCAGAAAGAGAAAGGGAATCAATATAGGTGCCGGTAGAGAATACATAGGAAAGAAAGCTGTTCGGATTTCCTTCATTATTGTCTACTATACTTTGACCAAAGTTCAACGTATAGGTGGTATTTTCCTGAAGTGTATCCTTTATAATCACCTCTATATACTTGTTTGCTCCTCCCAGAGGTCTAATTTCAGGGGGGTACTTAAGAGGCGGGGATACGATCAATTGATTTTGAACATCTTCCAATTTGATCAGCTCATCAAAGTACAGACGGATTTTCTCAGCCTTGAATTCCGTTGTAAAATTTTCCGGTTCGGTGCGTATCAATTGGGGAGGGGTCAAATCTTTGGGTCCCCCAGATGGATTACCTCGTTTTGCACATTGCCAAAGGGCGAAAACCATCAGCAATAAAAAAGAAAGGCTCAATAGTTTTTTTAAGTACTGCATGTAAAACTAGTGTGGGACAAAGAAACAACTAATTTGAAAAAGGAAAACACGCCTTAATAAAATTTAACCTCTAGGGAACCACGGCCATGCTCAGCACTGATATTTTAATCGGACCCATTTTGGATAGGGTTTGGGCACAGGCTTCCAGAGTAGCTCCGGTTGTGATCACATCATCAACCAGAAGCACATGTTTTATGGAAACATTGTTGTTGGTCGTCAACTGAAAAACATCCTTGGTGTTCTCCCAGCGGAGCTGCCTGTCCTTTTTTGTTTGGGTTTTGGTGTTGATGCCTCTGATCAAAATATCATCCCTGTATTTCGCATTGATGGAATTTGCTATTTTTTGTGCAAAGAGCGCTACCTGGTTATATCCTCTTTTCTTTTGCTTTTTAATATGAAGGGGAACAGGTATGACAGCATCAACATCCTTTAAAGAAGATTCATGTTGAACGAGAGAGCCATACCACTGGCCTAAAAAACCACCAATTTGCTCTTGATTTTTGTACTTTAAGTGATGCAAGATGTTCTTGACAACACCATTTTTCTGGAAAAACATAAAGGAAGCTGCCTTATTTATGGGGATTCGTCCATAAAAAATGCGGTCTACGGGGTTTTCATCGTCAAAGTTGTAATCGGTGAGTGGCACCTCATGTCGACAAACGGTACACAATACGCTTTCTCCTCTGGATAAATGCGCATTACATCCAAAACATACCAATGGCAATAGTATGTTGTGAATCTCGTTTAGTATCTTAGCCAACCTTTTAGGGATCAAATCTTATACGCGTTATAGTAGCCAATTAACCTCATGGATGCCCAAGATAACAATTTCAACTACAAGATTATCTTTGCTGCACTACTTGCAGTAATTGTGGGTATTCTCATAGCTTTTTACTACAGTTATGCCCAATCCAAGAACCAGATGAACTTTTTGGAACAGGAAAAGTCACTTTTGGTCAAAGATCTTACTTTGATGAAAGCGGAGGTAGACCGTCTATCTGGATTGAATGAGGTAAGCGAAATTGAACTGCAGACTTCCCGTTTTCGAGTTCAACAATTATTGGATTCCGTAGGTCGGTTGAATTTTAGCATTATGAAGCTGAAAGAAACCCGAAAGGAACTACGCATGTTGGAAATCAAGTTTGATAGCTTAAAACTCAAGAACAATTTCCTTCGCTATAACAATAGTCTATTGGCTAATCGATACGAAGAGACCCAAAGACAGTTGGACGAACTTCGCGGTAGGGCCAGTACTATGGAACAAGCAGAATCCCTGCTTCGGGAAACCAATCGCGAGCTTGCACGGGAACTTAAGATCAAGAGCTACTTAAAACTTCAGGATGCCGAAGGAAGTGGTTTCCGTCTTAGAGCTGGAAGACCATTGAAAACCAATAAGGCTTCTACCATTGAAAAGTTACGAGGATGCGTTACCGTAACTGCAGATCCCAATGAAACTGGGAACGTACGGGTATTGTATTTGCAATTCCTTGATCCCAACATGTCCATTATTGAGGACAATGCCAATACTATTTCGGTGAGTGGCAACACCTACAGCAAAAAAGTGGAGATTCCGTATACCGGAAAAGAGATCAGTATTTGTGATGCGATTACCGTGCCTGAAGGCTCACTTTCCGAAGGAATTTACACCATTAATGTTTTTGAGGACGAAAGACTTCTTGCCTCTGCCGAATTTCAGCTCAAATAACCCTTGTTTTTTAGGTAAAGTTCTATTTTTGCCGCATGGCAAAACAAGAAGACGTTTTTAAGAAGGTAATCTCCCATGCCAAGGAGTATGGGTATGTGTTCCAATCCAGTGAGATTTATGATGGCCTGAGTGCGGTTTACGACTATGCACAAAATGGGGTTGAGCTAAAAAAGAACATTAGGGAGTACTGGTGGCAAGCCATGGTGCAGCTCAATGATAACATTGTGGGTATCGATGCTGCCATATTTATGCATCCCACTACCTGGAAGGCTTCTGGTCATGTGGATGCCTTTAATGACCCATTGATTGACAACAAAGATTCCAAAAAAAGATACCGTGCCGATGTTTTGATTGAAGACCATGTCGCAAAAATTGAGGCCAAAATAGATAAGGAAGTAACCAAGGCGGCCAAACGCTTTGGGGACAGCTTTGACAAAAAACAGTTTTTAGAGACCAACCAGCGCGTGTTGGATTATCAGGCCAAGGCGGACGGCATTCTAAAGCGTATGGGTAAATCTCTCGAAAATGAAGATTTAGCCGATGTAAAAGCATTGATAGAGGAGTTGGGGATTGCTTGCCCCTTGTCCGGTTCCAAAAACTGGACGGATGTAAAGCAGTTCAACCTCATGTTCGGAACAAAGTTGGGAGCTTCTGCAGATTCGGCTATGGATCTGTACCTAAGACCCGAGACCGCCCAGGGTATTTTTGTGAACTTCCTTAACGTGCAAAAAACTGGACGGATGAAGATTCCTTTTGGGATTGCCCAAACAGGAAAAGCGTTTAGAAATGAGATTGTGGCCCGTCAGTTTATATTCCGAATGCGAGAGTTTGAACAGATGGAAATGCAATATTTCATTAAGCCAGGAACCCAACAGGAGTGGTATGAAAAATGGAAGGAAAAACGTTTGAAGTGGCACTTATCCTTGGGTATGGGAGAAGACAACTATCGTTTCCATGATCATGAAAAGTTGGCGCACTACGCCGATGCCGCGGCTGATATAGAATTCAAATTCCCATTTGGTTTCAAGGAATTGGAAGGAATCCATTCCCGCACCGATTTTGATTTAAGCCAGCACGAAGAATACTCAGGTAAAAAATTACAATACTTCGACCCAGAGGAAAACAAGAGCTATGTACCCTATGTTCTGGAAACTTCCATTGGACTAGATCGTATGTTCTTGGCGGTTTTCTCCAATTCATTAAAAGAAGAGGAGCTTGAAAATGGCACCACCAGAACTGTTTTGAAAATCCCAGCAGTCTTGGCTCCAACCAAAGCTGCAGTGTTACCACTATTAAAGCGGGATGGATTGCCAGAGGTCGCCCAAAAGTTGATTGATGAGCTTAAGTGGGATTTCAACGTGATCTATGATGAAAAGGATGCCGTAGGCCGTCGTTACAGAAGGCAAGATGCTGCGGGAACTCCTTTCTGCGTTACCGTAGACCACCAAACTTTGGAAGACGATACGGTGACCATAAGACATCGGGATACCATGGAGCAGCAACGGGTAAAGTTATCCGAAGTCAAGGAGATCATCTCCAAGGAAGTGGACATGCGCTACTGGTTGCAGAAAATCTAAATTGAAAATCGTATCTCAAATTGAGAAGGCAGGCTCGAAGGGACACTTTATTTTCATTAGAATAAACCGGTAATCTCCCCATCATCATTTACGTCAATTCCCTCAGAAGATGGTGTTGCAGGTAATCCGGGCATACGCATAATGTCTCCGGTTATGGGAACCAAAAATCCGGCTCCAACCGCAATTTCAATTTCCCTAACCGTGATGATAAAGTCTTTCGGTCTACCCAACAACTTAGGATTGTCGGATAAGGATTTTTGTGTTTTGGCAATACACACGGGCAGATGATCCAAGCCCAGATTGGTAATTTTCCTGAGATGCGCTTTGGCTCTGGAGGTATAATCCACATGCTCCGCTCCGTAAATTTCAGTGGCAATGGTCTCAATTTTGTCCATGACCGGGGAATTCCAATCGTAAAGGGGTTTAAAGTTGGATGCTTTGGATTCCACCACATCAATAACATGTTGTGCCAAATCCTCGGCACCTTCCCCACCTTTGGCCCAAACCTCGACCAAAGCCACCCGTATTCCTTTGGAATCTGCCAACGCTTTGATCACAGCAATCTCTTCGTCAGTATCCGTTACAAATTTGTTGATGGCAATCATCGGAACCACATTAAACTTGGCAATGTTTTCCAGATGCTTTTCCAAATTTGGAAGTCCTTTTTTCAGGGCTTCCACATTGGGCTCCGTTAAGGACTTTAAGTCGGCTCCACCATGATATTTTAAAGCTCGAATGGTCGCGGTAAGTACCACAGCTTTGGGTTTCAATCCTGCACTTTGGCATTTGATGTCAAAGAACTTTTCCGCGCCCAAGTCAAAACCAAAACCAGCTTCGGTAACGGTATATTCTGAATGCGACATGCCCATTCGCGTGGCAATTACTGAATTGGTTCCCTGGGCAATATTGGCAAACGGCCCGCCATGGATAATGGCCGGATTCCCTTCCATGGTCTGTACCAGATTGGGTTTAATGGCATCTTTGAGCAAGGCTGTCATAGCACCTTCGGCCTTCAAATCCTTGGCATAAATGGGCTCTTTATCAAAAGTGTAGCCAACAAAAATGTTCCCTAATCGCTCTTTGAGGTCACTGAGGTTTTCCGCCAAACATAGAATGGCCATAATTTCCGACGCGGCCGTGATATCAAAACCAGTTTCTCGAGGTACTCCAGAAGTGGTTCCTCCCAGCCCAACAATGATATCCCGTAGCGCACGATCGTTCATGTCCATCACCCGTTTCCAACCAATAGTCCGTGGATCTATTCGCAATGATCTTGTTTTGCTCTGAATGTTATTATCAATGACAGCCGCCAAAAGGTTATGTGCCTTTTCAATAGCTGCAAAATCCCCTGTAAAATGCAGGTTGATGTCCTCCATGGGCAGCACCTGGGAATAGCCACCGCCTGTGGCACCTCCCTTTATCCCAAAAACAGGACCTAGGGAAGGTTCCCTCAACACCACGGTGGTTTTTTTGCCCAAGCGATTCAGCCCTTCAGTAAGGCCAATGGACATGGTGGTCTTCCCTTCTCCGGCAGGAGTTGGGGAAATGGCTGAGACCAAGATGAGGTTGCTCTGTTCCGCTTTTTCTTTATCAATGGCTTGTAAAGGAAGTTTGGCCTTGTATTTCCCATACATTTCTATGGAGTCTGGATTCACTCCAAATTTTTCGGCAATGCTGGAAATAGGTTGTAGGGTAACGCCTTTGGCGATTTCCAAATCGGTCATAGGTGGCTGTTTTTCATTAGTCAGGCAAACGGAAGGGCGTTCCTGTTTGCGCCTAACAAGATACTATAATCAAGGGATATTTTAGCTGCGCTTGCTGGCCCTTTTTTGTTTAAAATAGGTCTTGTCCGCTATGTAAATGGTCTTGTGCACTTGGCAGAATACCTTGGTCTTGTCTTTGTTGGTAAGCTCAGTGGTCTTTACAATTTCCAGCTCATTTTGCTCGGATACTTTAATTTTGATATCCTCCAATTCTTCAAGGGAATATTGAAATTCTGCATACAAATGTTCCTTGGCAGGACGTTTAAAACGGATTTCGGCCGATTTGTCCCAGACCACATAGTCCGGACCCAGCAAGTTGATCAACTGCACCATGGGAATAGGATCTACCGCAGAGAACATGCTGCCCCCAAAAATGGAGTTAACGTAGTTGCGGTTTTTGTAGGTGAGGCGTAGCCTCATGTGTATCTTCAACAGATCTTCCGAAATATGCGTGATCCTGCCCGTACTACTCCGGTACATGGGCGAGAAGTTAAAGCCGTGTTTAAGGAGCTGGTGTTTTTTAAAGAACCGCTCTCCAACTCCCATTAAGTTTTGATACAAAGACATGCTGGCAAGTTACTTAAAACCCTCGCTAAAAAATTCTTCCAAACTATTTTAACGTATCTGGATTATCGTCCAACTTTTTGGTTTCCGAACCCACTCTGCGTTCCAGTTTTTTTACATCTTCTTCTGCTGGGAGTTCTTCGGGTTTAATACCTCTTTGTAGCATTATTTTACGAACAGATCTGTTGTTGGTAATGTGCTCGGCCGAAATCTGTCTTTCACTTTCAAGGTTTTTGTCTTTGGTGTTGAACACTGTTATTTCTGTGGCAAAATCCTTGGCCTTAATGGTTATTGTAGGCAGGAAATCGGCCAATGCTCTGTTTTTTGGAACACCAAGCTTGTCCTTCATCTGTCTCGTGCTCTTCCCAAATAACGCTTGATCTCCCTTACTGCGGATGATGCCAAAGTTTTTGTTGTCCCCGGTTTGTTCATAGATAAGCTCGGACAGTTCTTTTTCTGATAGACTTAGCTTTTGTCTAGCCTGCAAACGCTCCCAATCCTTGATGCGCTGCTCAATGACCTCCAGTTTTCTGGTCTGGATGGCAAAGTAGTTCTGAGCGAATGCAATTTGTTCTTTACGGGAATCCCCGTTTTGGGCAATGAGGTAACAGGCATAACGGGTGAGCATAATATCATCAATTTCCCGCTCGCTGCCCGAACCTAGTTGCACCATTTTCCCGACGTCAGCAAAATGGTCTAGGATGTCGTTTCCTGCCGCTTCGCAGGACGTTTTTGCCTTGTTGATTACCTTGTTAAAGTTGTCCCATTTGGTGTATCCCAAAAGGTGCTGCAAGTCCCTTGCAAACCAAAACTCAATGCCATTCTCCGTGGTTTGGGAATGACCCTCAAAATTGTTGGATAGTGATTTGATTACTTCTGTTTTCATGTTGCCATTTGATTAGGTTCATAGATTTGGGGATGCTACGGGCCCATACAAGATAGCAAAAGAAGTCTCCAATAGTCAGAACCTTCAACAAAATTTCAAAAAGCTACTAATTAGTAGTAATTAATTAATTCTCACATTAGTACATTAGCCTCATGCTAAAAGAGTCCCAAATTGAACAATTGAATGCTTTAATAGAAGATGGCTACGGCTCACCGGAGCGGATGGCGCAGCGTTTAAGCGAAGTGATTTTTATGCTGCACTATCTAGAAGAGGAGGTTTTTACCCAAAGAGAAATTCAGAGTTCCGCAGATTTGCTAAGGGCGTTGGGGGAGGTTTTGAGTTAACGGTATTGTATATGAGCCGTGGCCGATAACCATGGCTTATAAAGGTTGTAGTACTTAATTAAGTTTTTTATCTCTAATACCAATGAAGAGGCCATTATAGTATTCTTTGAAATACAAAACATTACCATTTTTATCAGTTTCAAAAATCAAACGATCCATAGGTGCCGATTCAGGAGCAAATGCGTTTTTCTCAATATGATAAAGTCTTTCTCCACGTGAATCGCTATCACTTCTTTTCCTATAAAGATGTTTGTCATCAGTATATTTAACTATTTTCATAAATCTCGTTTTGGTATCCGTTGGGCGGATATAATCACCAATAAAAGATTCAATATTTTCTATTGGTCTATTCTGGTCATATAATTCTTTGAGTTTTATATCAAGACATTCACCGGCAATGGCTCCAAATATGTTAAGTGCATTTGAAGGTGTAGAATACGTATTTACAACAACCGCAATACTAAGGTCATCATCAGGAAAATGGCTCATAACACACCAACGTGTTTTATGGCCACCTGTATGACCATAGACCTTATGCCCTTCTAGATAACCAGTTCTAAATCCTAAGCCATAATCAAAGAAAATGCCTGAACTTAGATGGGACGGCTTAATCATTTCATTCAACTTTTCTTTAGGAATTATAAGTCCACTATTTGCGCTATAGATAAATTTCGCAAGATCACTAGCCGAAGAGCTTATACCTCCGTCACCTTCAATATAGGTCATCTCATTCAAAAAACTTTTTAAGTAAATACTTTCAGATAACTCAAATATCTGCGTAGTTTTTGATTTTTTCAAATCGTTGTAATACGCATCGATAGTTGGAAAGGAGAGGTCATTTTTTATATATTTTTCTATAAGTTCCGCGAAACTTAAACCAGAGACTTTTTTCATTATTTCCGTAACAATTACAAATCCAGAATTGGAATATGAAAACTTTGATCCAGGTTCAAAAAGGTGATTTTGGTTTTCTATTGCGTCAAAATAGTCGTTTAGAGTGATTTGGTTTTTTCCAGAAAGTGATAGACTGTCAATATAGGTTGTATAATCTGGTATCCCAGAGGTATGATTTAGTAGATGTCTTATAGTAATTTGATTGGAAAATTTACGTTTAGGGAAATTGGGAAGGTATTTTATGACTTTATCATCGAGATCAAGTAAATTTTCTTCCATCATTTTAACAGCAACTATGGCCATAATTGGCTTGGTGGCCGAGGCAATTGGAAACCCAATATCATTGGTAACAGGTTTGGTTTTTGAACTATCAATAAAACCAAAACTTTTCTTATATATCGATTCCTTTGATTTTTGGACTGCTATAGAAAATCCAAGTACTTTATTAGATTTGAGAAAGCTATTTGCAACAGAGTCTAGCCTGTATTCTAAGTCATCTATATTGTTAGTATTAAATGCTTTGTTTTTATCCTCACAACCAATCGCTACTATAATCAATGAAAAAATAAAAATTGTCTTTAATGAATTGATTTCCATGATGTAATGTCAATTGAAAATAATTAAGTACAACTTGTTTATTTAGCTATAAAATATATCCATATACACCCAAATATAGCGTACAAACGTAATAAAACGTAAACAGAATTTGTTTACAAACTTAAGCCCGCACCTTTAGCTAAAAAGACACCTGAAACTGCACTACATCACTCGCCTTAAACCCAATCCTGTGCGCCACAACTTCCAGTTGGGCGCCATTTTTTAAAGTAAAAGGGCCGTTATACACTTGCCAAGGAGAAGGGATACTATCTTGAAGGGTTCGGTAGCCAATACTGGCCCCTAGGGTGGGACATTCTAGGGTAATTTCGCTGTCCACTTGGAGTACCACAGGTTTTTGCGTCACCGGGTTTTCGTCTGCACCTTGCCAGAGCTGGGTAATCAGTTCGCGTTCTGGTAGGTTGGGTTGGTCGCCAATTTCGGTGAGCCAACGGTCCATTTCTGTACTTAGCTCTTGTAGTTTTTCGGCATATTGGGGTTGGCCTGCCAAGTTGTTAATTTCGTGTGGGTCGTTTACGCAATCGTACAGCTCTTCTTTGGACTTACTTTCCTTAAACCAGATAGACTGGACTTCGTTGAGTGTTCCCTTGTCCCGCATACGCAAGAGTTCCTGCATGGTGGGGATACGCTCGCGGTATTGGTTGGGCAAATAGTTGCCCTGTTCCGGTCTATAGTTTCGAACATATTTATAGCGGTTGTCCCGCACCGCCCGGATGGCATCGGTTACACCATCAAATCGGTCGGCAGCCCCGTGGATGTATTGTCGTTGATCCTTATCTCCCAAAAATGTTTGGCCTTGTAAATAATCGGGTGGAGTTTGTCCTGCCAAGGTGAGTACCGTTGGTACAAAATCAATAAAGCTAATGAGCTGGTCATCTATGGTTCCGGTCTTCTTTTTGTCTGGGAAACGAACGATCATGGGTACGTTCAGTCCGGAATCGTACACCAATCTCTTTTGTCGTGGCAATGGCCCGCCATGATCGGCATAGAAAAAGATGATTGTGTTGTCCATAAGCCCATCTTCCTCCAGTTGGGTCAGAATTTCGCCAACCTGACGATCCATCAGGGCAATATTGTTGTACATTTTCCAAAGGTCGCGTCGCACCACTTCGGTGTCCGGCAAATAAGGTGGAATGGGAAATGGAGTGTCTTTGGAGATGACTTCTTCCCTTTCGTAAGGTTCAAAAAGCCCAGATTCATGGGTGACCCCAAAATTAAAAATGGAATAAAAAGGCTGTCCTGGAGCTCGGTTTCTCCAATGGCCATCCTTGCCATTTTGATCCCATGCAGTCACGGGTGCTTTAAACTGATAATCGTTTTTGGCATTGTTGGTACAGAAGTAGCCCACCTTTCGCAATTGTTCGCTCAACATCTTTACCTCCGCAGGAGGAATGGTCTCGTAAGGGGGTAATCCAGTTACTTCGGTATAGGAATGGGTGCGCATATGGCTGGCCCCAATGCTTGTGGGGTACATGCCTGTGGCTATGGCAGCTCGGCTGGGTGCACAAACCCCGGATGGTGAAAAGAGATGGGTATAGCGAATCCCTTCGGAAGCCAATTTGCTGAGGTTGGGGGTTACCACGGTAGAGTCTCCAAAAGGCGGGATATAAGGTCCCATATCCTCTACCACCAACCACAAAATGTTGGGCGGAGGTGTGGTTACTTCGGTGTTGTCCTTGGGTTTGGTATTGCAGGCCCATATCAAGATCAAAATAAACAGGGTCAGCGAACTTTTTAATCTTAACATCATGATGCAACGGGAATTATGTATTCAAATATAACTTTTAGAAGCAACAATGTAAGATTTTATGCGCTGTGGTGTGGAAAGCCAACATGGGAACGCTTTGCCAAGAACATTTTAGTATCTTGTTGGAGGTCAATACCACTTTCAAACCCATCAAACCCAACAATCATGAAAGCCAAATTATTTTGCTCCCTTGTTTTTCTACTGATTCAGTTTCAATTTAGCAATGCCCAAGCAGAGGTATACGAATTCCGAACCTATGAGTTGGAATTTTTTAAATCTGCGGATGTGCTGAACAACTATTTAAAAGATGCGCTCATCCCAGCCCTCAACCGACAAGGAATCAACAATGTTGGTGCTTTTGAAGAAGCTGGGGATGCTTTGCCCAAAAAGATGTATCTGCTAATTGCTTATGCCAACATCCAGGCGTTTCAGGATAGTCAGGATGCCTTGGTCCAAGATGAACAATACAAGAAAGATGCCCATGATTATTTGGTAGCCGGAGATGCCGTACCCTACAAACGAATCTCGACCAGTTTAATTCGATCCTCCACAGGCTTTCCCAATTTGGTAAAACCCGATGACGAATCCAACCTTTTTGAGTTGCGGATTTACACCAGCGCCAATGAGGACGACCTGCGCCGCAAGGTAAAGATGTTCAATGATGCTGAGTTTCCCATTTTTGCGGATGCGGGTCTGCCCATGGTGTTTTTTGGGGTAAATATGGCCGGGGGACAAATACCTTGTTTGACCTATATGTTGGCCTTAAAGGATAAGGAAGCCCATGCTGAGGGCTGGTCCAAGTTTTTGGCACACCCCGAATGGCAACGAATCATAAAAGTAGAGGAATATGCCAATTCTATGAACAATATCCTCCGAGTATTTCTAAAGCCACTGCCGTATTCGCAATTGTAACACAGTGAAGCTGTAGTCAAAAATAAAAAGCCCCGAGATCGGGGCTTTTTTGCGTTCAAGGCGAAGCCGGTTTACTCCTCCTTCTCATATCTTTCTTGATACTCCCCTAAGCCTTCATCAATGGTCAAGGTGAGTTCGTTTTCTTCAATTACATAACCTACTTCACGAGTTTCCTGTTCATTATAGACCAATTCCAAAATCCCATCGGAAGCATAAGACCACTGCCCGGTCTGATCTCCGCGGGTAATACACTCTTCACCTTCAATATAATAATAGGCAAAATCAAAAGTGTCGTCCTCATTAAACCGGATAAAATCATTGTTGTCACAGCCATTTGGATCTTGTTGGCCCTCGTCGTCTATGTAGGCAATAAAATACCAGGTCCCAATAAGGGAAGTATTTTCATTAGGGTCTTCTTGGTTTTCGGCATCTGTGGAACAGGACATAAAAAGTAGGCAAAAGGCCAACAATCCACCTAGGATGGGTTTCATAAGTTTGGGATTATAGGTTGATGCATTTAAAAACGCAAACGCAATTTTGATATTGTGCTAAAAGCTGGGGTTATTCCAACTTAAAGTCCGCACGGACGGTCTATGCAATTGTTAAATCCATCGGGACAGATGGTTTCCACGCAATCTTCTTCCTTGGAACAAGAAGCTATAGCAATAAGCAGAAGGACGAAGAGAAATTTTAGTGCTCTATTCATGGTTGAAGGTTGGTTACAGTGGGTAAATATAGTATATCCCATCATGCGCAAATAGGATTAGCTCCTTTTTTAGTCGAAAGGTAATAGGTCAGGTTCCATGTACTTTTTCTTGGCTTGTTCGGAGTTAAAAATGTCTACAGCGTAATGTGCTCCGATCAATTCTTTAAAACGGGTTTTCAGCTGAGGAAACTCTATCATAAAATCAGGAAAATTATTCGAATTGGATTTGCCCATGAAATGGTTGACCATCTTTATGGAAGCTACGGTTAGCGTGGTATTGTATTTATCCGTTGCACCAAGATGCTCCACATAGGTTCTAAGTTGAGTGCAAACATTTCCAATGGCAGTTTCGAGGGCGTATTTTTGAATATGGATCCATGCCAACCTCAGATGCGCTTCGTGATTGAATTGGGATGGAGGTACTTTACAATTTTCAAAGGCTATTTCGAATGCATTGTCTGATAACCAAGTATTCATCATTACATTTTTTAAATAGAATACAAAGCAAGGGACAAAGCCGCTCTTTCCCATTTACATTTGTTGAGAAAACTGTTTTCTGGCCCTACTTAATTGGGTAGGGGTGATGCCGAGATAGTTGGCAATGTAGTAATGTGGAATTCGATTGAGCAATCCAGGATAATCTTTTAAGAAGCGTTTGTATTTTTCCAGGGAGGTCAAATTTAGAAGCGATACCAAACGAGATTGCAACTGATGGTTCAGTTTCTGAAACTCACGAGTAATGATTTCGGTAATTTGCTTGTCCTTATTCACGTAGGACATCACTTCTGCATAATTGGCAATGGATATTTGGCAGTCCTCCATGGCCTGAATGGACATGGTCATTTTCGTGTTGGGCATAAAACTGCCCACCACCATTTCACCTTCTTGGTAAAAGTGAGTGGTAAGCTCGTTACCGTCGTTATCGTATACAAGTCCTCGTAGCACACCCCTTTCCATCTTGCCAATTTTCACGCACAATTTACCGTGCTCCAGAAAATAGGCTTCTTTTTTCAGGAATTCGGTGCTATGTAAGGAATCGCTTAAAGTCATCTTTGAACCGGCATTATCGGTTCATAAAATTAGAAAAGATACCCCAATCGAACACCTCCATATACATTGCGGCCGTTACCCGGATAAAAATAACGGGGCGGAGCACCCCCGAAGCTGGAGGCATTGATCAACACACTTTGGGCATAGTTGGTGTCAAAAAGATTGTTGATGCCCGCATTCAATCCCAAGGAAACATGGTTAGACAGACTGGTCTGATATGCGAGTTTTGCATGCAATACGTTGAAAGATTCGCTATTGAGTGAGTTGTTGTCCCGTAATGGAATCTCATCTACAAATTGATGGGTCAAATTTAGTTGCAAACCATTGGAATGCTGAAGATCAAATCCGGAGCTTATGCGATGTTTGGGCACCCCGGTCAAAGGATTTCCCGAATAGTCGTTGTCTTCATCCACAAAATCCACAAAACTATGGTCGCTCAAGGTATAACTCAAATAAGGAGAAAGCTGCAATTGATTGCAAAGGGATATCACATACTTCGCATCAAGTTCCAAACCCTGATGTCGGGTTTCACCCGCGTTTCTGCCAATAAACTGATCTTCCCCAGTTCGTTGGGCCACCAACAAATCGTTTATGTTCATTCGGTAGAGCGCAAAATTGAAATAGAGTTTAGGCTTTAAAAAAGTAAGCTTGCCTCCAACCTCATAGTTCATTCCCGTTTCCTGGGCAATGTCAGGATTGATTACCCCATCTGGAGTTAAGGTCTCTTCCAAGCTTGGGTTCGAAAACCCTCGACTGACATTGGTATACAACCAACCGTTTTTTAGTTGGTATTTCAAACCCAAACTGGGCAACAAAATGGCATCAAAATCCCTTTCGGCAGAAGTGTTGGTGTCCCCGGTATTGAATAGATCTCTGAAATCGAAGTGGGTGCTGTTCAAATTGAGGCCTGCTTGGGCATAAAGATCATTGGACAGAGGAAGCGTAAAGGTGCCAAAAAGATTTAATTGATCTCGGAATTCCCTGTTACGACTCAAACGGGCTCCTTGCAAACTCCCATTGCCGTTGTTATCCCCAAACAAGTTTTGAAAAGTACCCCAATGGTATTCGTCCTTGTACAGCTCAACGCCAAAACTATATTCACCCGTGGAGAGATTTCCTCCCTGAAACTGGCTGCGCAATCCAAAACCATTGGTAAATTCGTCCAGAATGTTGAAGGGTCGTGGCTCGTAATGATCTAAATAGGTGTAAAAAATGCTGGTAGTGTTCTTAAAGTTTTCGGTAAACTCTTGGGTATACGAAAGACCTATCAAAGAATATTTGTTGGCCTCAAAACCTTGTGCGGCCAACCAGTTTCCAGCAGCTCGGGTAGGGTCTTCATCAAAATCACTTTGGTTGATGGAACTTGGAATCTGGGCTGAATAGTTGATATAATTGACCAAGATGCCCAGACTACTTTTGGTGCCGAGGTTTACTTCCGAAGCCAACAAAAAACCATCCCGCTCAAAGTTGTTGTTTTGCCGATACCCATCTGTTTTAAAATGATTATAACTAAAGCTTAGGTCCAACTTTTCGTCCGAGTGTTGTAAAGTTAAATTGTCCTTGACCATGCTATACGATCCAACGGTGAAACTATTGGTCAATCGGGTCTCATTTTCAAAAGCCGGTCTGGTATCCAACAAAATGGCTCCACCCATATTGGCTCCGAAGGAGGTGCCTTTCGGTCCTTTGATGACCTCCATGGAACCTAAATTCTCAAAATCGAATGCCTCAATGGTAGAAGAACCTGTACCATTGGTCACGGGAATCCCATTAAAGTATAAGCGAAGCTTATCTGTCCCAAATAAGGTTCGAGCACCCACACCACGAATAGTAATTCGATTGGTATTCAATGCTCCAGATAGGATGTAAACACCAGATACTTGGTTTATCGCGGAAGCAATATCGATAGGATTGAATTTCTCAAAAGTGGAAGGCCCCAAGGTGGATGATGCAGTTATACCTACGGCTCTCTTGGGAACCACATCCTCCAGTAATATGATTTCATCCAATTGGGTAATGGAATCTTGTTGGGCCTGTTGAGCACTAGCGGCAATTGCCGTAAGACCGAGGAGGAGCGAAGGAATTTTTTTCATGAATGGGTTGAGTTGAAGTAGCGATTGATGATTTTATTTTTTTAGGGTGATGGTCTTTCCTTTTTTGGCACTTTTTCGGGCCGCATCCAAGATTTCCATGACTACCAGGTTGTTTTCTATGGAATATAGATTATGGGGCGGTAATTTGATTTTATTTCGCACAACGGCTTCAAGTAATGCAAACGGGTCGTTATAGGGAGCGGGACGTTCTTCCAAAACCATGGTTTCCTCAGTATATCGGTCATAGCCTTCCGCCATTCGGATGCGAAGTGTGTTGCGATTGTCAGCATAGATGGCTCCTGTTAGTCCGTAAACTTCCATATCCTTACGCCCTATGGGCCAATTCCAGGAAGGCTCCAAAATGGCTTGGGCATCGTCATAGGTAAGAATGATTGTGGCGTCGTCATCCACTTTGGGATTGTTTTCAGGCTGTAGTTGTTGGGTTACGGCAGTAACCGTATTGGGCCGTTCCCCGTTGCGAAGCCAAGTCATTAAGTTGGCCCCGTAACAACCAAAATCCATGATGGCACCACCGCCATTTTCCACGGGATCAAACAACCAATCCAGAAATTCTTGGTTGATACCCAATTTGGCAGGTCCCCGGTGGCCATCGCGAACAATGACTTTTCGCAAATCTCCAACCTTTCCCTGTTCCAGCAGCTCCTTGGCCTTGTGGTTGGTAGGGTACCAAGTAGTTTCATAATTGGTGAGCAGTTGGATGTTGTGCTTTTGGGCCAAAGCCGCCATTTTTTTAGCATGATCCAAACTTACCGCCATGGGTTTTTCAACCATAACATGTATGCCTTTGGGCGCGCAGGTCTGAACTACTTCCAAATGACTATAAATGGTTCCGAAGGCCGTAACGGCTTCTGGTTGGGTAGCACTGATCATCTCCTCAAGCGTATCATAAACCAAGTCCATTGAATAGCCATATTGGTCGGCATAACGCTGGGCTAATTCTTTGTTGGGTTCTACCATGCCCACCAATTGGATATCACCTTTGTCTTCCCTTCCCAAAATCCAGTGCACATGGGTATGGGTAAGGCCGGCTACCCCAACCCTTAAAGGTTGTTCTTGGGCAAACGAGGAGGAAAAAGACAATAAAATGGAAAAGATAAAAACAAGTGTAGTACGGAGCATGGGTTGTATTGGACTTTGATCTTATAAAAATAAGAAGGAATTAGCCAAGTTCCTGTAACAAACTTTGGGTATCCTGTATGCTGGCGAACTCGTCTTTGAGGTTGGCCAAAGCAATTTTATGGGCCAAATCGGCACTATACTTTTCCCCATCAATGCCAATTTTATTGAAAGCAGCGGTGGCATCGGAAATCAAGGTGGTGTTGAATCCCAAGTTGGCAGCCATTCTTGTTGAGGTGGATATGCAGTATTCCGTGGTAAGTCCAACAATGACCAAATCCGAAATGTTCTGGGCTTTGAGCTTGGACTCCAAGTCCGTGTCAATAAAGGCACTGTTTACCGTTTTTTGGAAAATGGGTTCACCTTGTCTTGGTTGGACCAAGGGATGAAAATCGTTGCCGGGTTTATCCGGGTGCAGCGGAGATTCAGGATTGATAGAGCAATGCTGTACATGGAAAATGGGAAACCCTTTTGCTCTAAAAGCCTCCAAAATTTTGCCGCAATTGGTTTCCGCTTCGGGATT
Source organism: Flagellimonas algicola (assembly GCF_005937185.1). Taxonomy (GTDB): domain Bacteria; phylum Bacteroidota; class Bacteroidia; order Flavobacteriales; family Flavobacteriaceae; genus Flagellimonas; species Flagellimonas algicola. Next base: position 1,206,694 of record NZ_VCNI01000002.1, read on the forward strand.
GTTGCGTTCCCCACCATAAAAATCGAGTTCTTGGAGACCTTGTTGTATGTCTATCAGAAGTAAGGCTTTCATTGGATAGGATTAAGCCTTAAAATTACGGCTTAAAACCTAAACCCAACAGATAGGGCCCCTCGAAACATAAAGGTGTCCTGGAATACTTCCGGATTTACATTTCTACCAACTCCGCCGTAGATTTCCAAAGTGAAATTATCGCTGGGAGTAACCCATTTATTACCTAATCCCAACCCAAGCGCAATGGTACTGAAGTTGTCGTTTCTTAACCGTATGTTTTCCTCAAGATTCTCTTCGTCCCAAGTGTAATAGAGTCCAAAAGCTTCCACAAAGATGCCAGTTCTGGGTTGATACCCAAAATAGGCCCTAAGATTGGGACCGATGCCAAAATCACCATTATAGTCCGTAGCATCATTATTAAAATAGACGGTTCCCCCAAAGCTGGTGTCTTCGGTGAAGTAATATTCATAAGAACCTTCCACCGACCCGGTGGCCAAAAATAGGCCGGCATTGAACTTCAATTCGTGGTTGTTGTCATATCGTGGATACGCCTGTCCGTTCATTGCCAATCCGGTGAGCAAAACGCTCAAAATCAAGAGCTTTTTCATGATTAAAAATTTGATTCCATCATGAATAATCAATTAGTGTTCCAAAAATGAGACAGGGGTTCAATATCTGAAACCAATGCCTTCTTCCAGAAGTTCTTCATATTTGGTGGAGTTGAAGGAATAGAGGTAGGGGGCTTTATTAGCCGCGCCTGACATTAGCTTTTCGTGACGGTCCAGGAAACCCAGCTTTAAGATTTTGCGCTGAAAATTGCTACGTTCCAAAGGTCTTCCCAAAATAGCCTCATACAATTTTTGTAAATCGATCATGGTGAACTTTTCTGGAAGCAGGGAAATACCAATGGGAAGGTAATTCAATTGGATTTTAAGCTGGTGCATAGCTTGTTGAATGATCTCCGCATGATCAATAATAAGCTCAGGAAGTTCCGAAACACTCTTCCATTCGCATTTTTCACTCAAAAAATCGGGTCTTGGTGTAGCTTTTCTAATATCGGTTAGCGCAAAATATCCAGTGGTGATGAAACGGTGATCAAACCAATCGATGACTATCTTCCGATCTTGCTTACTAGGCTTCATCAGTGCCATAATTTTTTTATGGTGTTCCTGCTGACTGTGATCCGATCGTTGAATTTTTCCGAAGGTGTGAAATTGCTTTAGAAAAATGGAGGAGAGACCTGTCCGTTCTTCCAAAACACGTTGGGCAGCATCGTCCATACTTTCGTCCTTGAAAATAAATCCTCCAGGTAGTGCCCAAATGTCCATTTGCTTCCAATTCAACAAAAGAACTTTGAGTTCCTTATCCTCATAACCGAAGATGACACAATCCACGGAATGTCCGGGAAGGAATTTAGGAATAAGGTCTTTTAGGATCTTGATTTGAGATTCGATATCTGCCATTGATGTCAAAAATACAAAAAATATAATGTGTCAGTTTGATACATTAAAAATAAATTGTAATATTGTGTCGAAATGATATAATAGATATGAAAAAGTTCCTGAAAATTCTCAAATATGTATTGCTCATCATAATAGCCTTGGTCGTTGTGGGATGGACCGTATTGTACTTTTCGAAAAAGAAAAAATCGAATGATAATATGGATTTGCTGGGTGAAGAGGCTCCAACCCTGGTTGCCCATGGTATAACATACCGGGACCTGAACAAAAATGGTAAGCTGGACGTTTACGAAAACAAAAATGCTCCCATTGAAGACCGGGTAACCGACTTGGTTGATCAAATGACCTTGGATGAAAAGACAGGAACGCTGTTTGTGACCATGATTGGTTCCACCCCAAGTGGGAAACCTCTAGAAACCCCGGTCTTATCCTTGGACCCTATAAATATTATCATGTCGTTTGTGCTTCCCTCCAACTCTGAGCTCATTGCGAAGAAGAAATTGAACAGCTTTAACATTCTGACTTCCTTGGATGCCAATCTTATGGCCGAATACAACAATACCATTCAGAAAATGGCAGAGCGGACCCGACTGGGAATACCCATTACCATAGCAACGGATCCCCGTCACGGTACTTCCAACAATCCTGGAGCCTCGTTGTATACCCCGGCTTTTTCGCAGTGGCCCAGTTCTTTGGGGTTGGCAGCCTCTAGAGACACCCTCATGGTCCGGGAGTTTGCGGATGTTGCCCGCCAAGAGTATTTGGCAGTGGGTATTCGGTTGGCCTTGCACCCCATGGCCGATTTGGCCACGGAACCTAGATGGGGCAGGACCAACGGGACCTTTGGAGAGGACGCAGACCTGTCAGCAATGATGACGAAAGCCTATGTACTAGGATTTCAAGGGGATTCTTTGGACACCAATAGCGTGGCCTGTATGACCAAACATTTTTCAGGAGGAGGCCCGCAGAAAGATGGCGAAGACCCCCATTTTCCATACGGAAAAGAGCAAGCTTATCCGGGAGATAATTTTGATTATCATGTTAAACCTTTCATCGAGGGGGCTTTTGAAGCCAATACTGCCCAAATTATGCCTTATTATGGCATTCCTGTTGGTCAAACGAGTGAGGATGTTGCCTTTGGGTTCAATAAGGATATTATTACCGGACTCTTGCGTGATTCCCTCAATTTCAAGGGTGTGGTCTGCACAGATTGGAATATTATTACGGATACCAAAATGGGAGAAGGCCGAGCTTGGGGTGTAGAACATTTGACCATAAAAGAGCGCGTTAAGAAGGTATTGGATGCCGGCTGTGATCAATTAGGAGGGGAAAGTATTCCTGAAGTAATTACCGAATTGGTAAATGAGGGTCAGCTTACAGAAGATCGTATTGATATCTCGGTTCGACGCGTCTTACGGGATAAGTTCAAGTTGGGTCTTTTCGATAATCCTTATGTGGATGTGGAGGCATCTAAAATTATAGCTGGAAATAGTGATTTTAGAAAAAGGGGAAAATTGGCCCAACAAAAGTCCACTGTGCTACTCAAAAATGAAGGCCTATTACCCTTGAAAAAAGATGTGAAGTTATATGTTTATGGTGCTGAGCATAAAGAGGCCTATGCAAGTTTGGGCGAATTGGTCAGTAGTCCTGATAAAGCGGATGTGGTCATAGCTCGAATTCAAACTCCTTATGATGAGCGTACCGATTATTTCTTGGAGTCTTTTTTCCATCAAGGAAGATTGTATTATACGGAGGAGGAGAAAAAAGAAATCTTGGATCTGATCCAGGATAAACCTTCTGTAGTTGTAGCTACACTTGAACGACCTGCAATATTAACTGAGGTCAGTGCAGAAGCCAATGCTTTGCTCGTTGATTTTGGCACCAGCGATGAAGCATTGGTAGGCCTCCTCTCGGGCGAGGTAAATCCGAGGGCAAAATTGCCTTTTGAGTTACCTTCATCCCAAGAAGCCGTTGAAAAGCAGTTGGAGGATGTTCCCTATGACTCCGAAAATCCTTTGTACCCATTCGGATTCGGTTTGTCCTACTAAGGCCAAAGGAATTGGAAACATTCTTTTTTCCAACGGATGACATTGGTTATTTTTAGGAAAATTTTTTTCCATGAAGATTGCTTCCTATAATGTCAACGGTATTAGAGCCGCTTTAAACAAAGGATTTATTGATTGGTTACAGGCGGTGGATCCGGATGTGATTTGCCTTCAGGAGACCAAGGCCATGAAAGAACAGGTGGATGTTTCCCTGTTCGAGGCTGCTGGATACCATCACAACTACTGGTTCAGTGCCCAAAAAAAAGGATACAGTGGGGTTGCATTGCTTTGCAAGGAAGAACCGGACCATGTGGAGTACGGCACCGGAATTGATTATATGGATTTTGAAGGTCGGAACTTAAGGGCAGACTTCGGTGATATTTCAGTAATGAGCATGTACCTGCCATCTGGCACCAACATGGACCGTTTGGAGTTCAAGTTGACCTATATGGCCGATTTCCAAAAATATGCGGACCAACTTCGAAAAGAGCGACCCAATTTGATTGTTTGTGGAGATTATAATATTTGCCATGAGGCGATAGACATCCACGACCCGGTCAGAAATAAAAATGTTTCCGGTTTCTTACCTGTTGAACGGGAATGGATTGGGGATTTTATGAAAAGTGGTTTTATAGATAGCTTCAGGCATTTCAATAAAGAACCACATAACTACACGTGGTGGAGCTACCGAGCTAATGCCCGGGCCAACAACAAAGGTTGGCGATTGGATTATGGCATGGTCAATGAATCCTTAAAGGACAGGCTTAAGCGTTCCGTGATTCTTTCTGACGCCAAGCATAGCGACCATTGTCCTATTCTTCTTGAAGTGGAAAAATAACATTTCGGTTAAAAAGCCAAAATTCCTATTGCTTATTTTTGCCAATCGTAATTTGATGGCCCAATGAAATATACTAGAATACCACATACCAATATTAGAGTAAGTAAAATCTGTTTGGGAACCATGACGTGGGGTAGACAGAACTCCGAAACGGAAGGACATGAGCAGATGGATTATGCCCTTGACCAAGGGGTAAATTTCTTTGATACGGCCGAGCTTTATCCCATTCCGCCCAAGAAAGAGATTTATGCCGTAACCGAAGAGATTATCGGAAGTTGGTTCAAGAAAACCGGGAATAGGGATAAAGTGGTACTAGCATCAAAAATTGCGGGAAGAGCTGATTTTGCCAAATACATTAGGACTACAGGCTTCAGTAAGGATTCCATTATTAGTGCAGTAAACGGAAGCTTGCAACGTCTGCAAACCGATTATATAGATCTATATCAGCTACATTGGCCAGAACGGAACACCAATTACTTTGGTCAACGCGGATTCAATTCCCATGCCATGGATCCTTGGGAAGATAATATTCATCAAGTATTGGAAACCCTTCGGGATTTGGTCAAAGAGGGTAAAATAAGGCATGTGGGTCTTTCCAACGAAACCCCATGGGGAACTATGCGCTATCTGGAGGAGAGCAAGGTGCACCAAGATTTACCCAGAATGCTCACTATCCAAAACCCATATAGTTTGCTTAACCGACTTTTTGAAGTGGGATTATCCGAAGTCGCTACCCGTGAGAGCATCGGTCTTTTGGCATATTCACCCATGGCCTTTGGCGTGTTGAGTGGAAAATATCTTGATGAAATCAAACCTAGAAAAGGAAGATTGACCTTGTTCCCACATTATGATCGTTATAGCAGTGAAAATTCCACCAAGGCGACGCAGCAGTATCAGCAGTTGGCCCAAGCACATGGTCTAAGTTTGGCCCAAATGTCCTTGGCATTCGTGAACACGAGGCCATTTTTAACGAGCAATATCATTGGAGCAACCACGATGGATCAGTTAAAGGAGAACATCGCAAGTATTGAAGTTGACCTTTCCGATGAAGTTTTGGACGGTATTGAGACCATTCATAATGCCATACCCAACCCCGCTCCCTAAACTTATTTAAGGGTGTAGGCGCGGTATTCATCTCCGGAAGAAGTTCCCATTTTTCCGCCACCACAGGCTATGACCACATACTGTTTACCGTCAACGGCATAAGTTGCCGGAGTGGCGTAACCTCCTGAAGGTAGGTTGTCCTCCCATAATTGTTGACCTGTTTTCATATGGAAGGCCCGAATCTTTTCATCCTTGGTCGCGGCAATAAATAAAACCCCGCCTGCCGTGATTACGGGGCCACCATAATTTTCCGTACCCGAAACTGGAATATTTGGGTCGTTCAACTGTTCTTCATGTCCTAATGGAACGGTCCAAAGGTATTCTCCCGAATTTAAATCGATGGCGTTGAGAGTGCCCCATGGTGGTTTAACCACAGGAAACCCTCTATCGTCCTTAAAACGACCAAATCCAGCCACTGCGTAAGGCACTTTTACCGAAGTTTCTTCAACCCTATGATCCGTTTCTTCCGTAATTCCAGAGATAAAATTTGATATGGCCCTAATTTCATTATCATTTAAATTGGGCATTCCGGGCATGGCACCTCGTCCACTTTTGATGACCGTTGCAATAGAATCCACAGAAAGTCGATCTTTTACGGTTTGTAATTCTGGAATCCCAGCCAAGCCTTGGAACTCTCCTCCATGACAACGGGCACAATGGATTTGGGCTAGGGATTGTCCTGGATTGCTTTCTTCTCCATCGCTTCCGCCCACTTCCCGCATGCGGACAATCCAGGCCATTTCGTTCGAATTCACATACATAATACCATTTCGCGGATCTAAAGCTGCGCCTCCCCATTCGGCTCCGCCATCAGCGCCTGGGTACAACATTGTTCCGATAGTGTCTATAGGGATAAACTGTCCTTTGGAAGTAATTCCCTTGAACTTTTCCAATACCGTTGGAGGATCAATATTTTGATCTTTGTCCACAAAATCATCTACAAAAGCAGGTCTGTCCGGATCATACAGGTCTGTTTCATTTAATATTTGGCGTGCAAATGGCTTGGGTTTGGTCGGTAGGGGTTGGGTAGCATAGGACTCCTCGCCTACCAAGGGAGATGAAGGATATGATTTTTCCTCAATCGGAAATAAGGACTCTCCGGTAATGCGGTTAAAAACAAATACATGTCCGCTTTTGGTTACTTGAGCCACCGCAGGAATGGTCTCTCCATCCTTTTCCACTTCAAAAAGATTGGGCGGTGCGGGTAAATCCCGATCCCAGGTATCGTGGTGAACCATTTGAAAATGCCATTTGCGTTCACCGGTGTTGGCATCCAAGGCCAATAGTGAATTGGCAAACAAATTAGCGCCTGCCCTATCCCCTCCATACCAATCAAAGGCTGCTGATCCTGTTGGGATATAAACTAAGCCCCTTTTCTGATCCAAAGCCATTCCCGGCCAACTGTTTGCCCCTCCTACTGTTTTATAAGCTTCTTTGGGCCAGGTTTCGTAACCCAACTCACCGGGTTGAGGAATGGTATGAAACGTCCATTCAATGGCCCCGGTCAATACATTATAGGCCCTAATATGTCCAGGTGAAGAACCGGGACCCTCTCCAACGCGTGTACCTTGTATAAGTAAGTTTTTATGGATTACCCCAGGAGTATTGGCAACTACAGACAGTTGTTGGGGGTCTCTTCCTAGTCCATCCCTTAGATCGATACTACCATTATTGCCGAAAGAAGAAATGGGCTCTCCATCTGTTATATTGATTGCAAAAAGGCTGGATCCCGATGAGAAAAAAATACGCCCGGGCTCTGCGCCTTGGGAATCCAAAAAACTCAATCCGCGATTTACACCCAAACCTGAATCATTGGATGCTGGAGGTTTAAATTTCCAAATTTCCTCCCCTGTTGCCGCATTAAGGGCAAAAAGCTCCAAAGCTGCGTTTACACCATATAGTACATTGTCTATGATTAGAGGATTGGTTTGGATTTGCGTGGTTCTTCCTTCTTCCAATCCCCCACTTTTATAGGACCATGCCAATTCCAACCCTGCTACGGTGGACGTATCTATTTGCTGTAAGGTTGAATAGTGGGTTTGTTCAGGGTCACCTAAATAATGCTGCCAAGTGGTATGATATGCCTTTACCGGATTTTCTTTATCCTTGGCACAGGAGAAAATGATCAAACACATCAATAGGAGGAGGGTCTTTTCGGATTTCATATGGATGTTTTCTTAAATATAAAATATAAGACCCTGAAAACCAGTATTGGGTTGGGAAAATATCCTTGCGGTTAAAATAGGGAGCCGACCACATCCTCAATTTTGGAAACCAATTGAATTTGAATTGCCGTACTCTTTAATCCAATTTTGTTGTTTTTGGAAACGTAGATTTTGTTGAAACCCAATTTTTCAGCTTCAAGGATACGTTGATCAACGCGTTGCACAGGTCTGATTTCCCCTGCAAGACCAACTTCGGCAGCAAAACAAACTCCCTTTGCAATGGGAATATCAGCATTGCTGGACAGAATAGCGGCCACAACGGCCAAATCAATGGCGGGATCATCCACAGAGATTCCGCCTGTAATGTTCAAGAATACATCCTTGGCTCCCAATTTAAACCCAGCTCGTTTTTCCAAAACGGCCAAAAGCATGTTCAACCTTTTGGCATTGAACCCAGTACCTGAACGTTGCGGGGTCCCATACACAGCTGTACTGACCAAGGCTTGGATCTCTATCAAAAGAGGACGCATCCCTTCTACCGTAGCCGCAATAGCCGTTCCGCTTAAATCTTCTTCGTTTTTGGAAATAAGAACTTCAGAAGGATTGTTCACCTCCCTTAGACCGCTACCTTGCATCTCATAAATACCCAGTTCAGCTGTGGAGCCAAATCGATTTTTTAAAGAGCGGAGGATACGGTACACATAGTTGCGATCTCCTTCAAACTGCAACACGGTGTCTACCATATGTTCCAAGATTTTGGGCCCGGCAATGGTACCATCTTTGGTAATGTGCCCCACTAAAATGACTGGGGTGTTACTTTCCTTGGCAAACTTGATCAGCTCCGCCGTGCACTCCCTTATTTGGGAAATGCTTCCCGCGGCCGATTCAATGTAATCCGTATGTAGGGTTTGAATGGAATCTATGACCAGCAGGTCAGGTTCCAAGGCGCTGATTTGTTGAAAGATGTTCTGGGTTTTGGTCTCTGTGAGAATATAGCAGTTTTCACTATTGGGATGAATACGATCTGCCCGCATCTTGATCTGTTTCTGACTCTCCTCACCAGAAACGTATAGCGTTTTGTAATTGAGCTTTAAAGCAATTTGAAGGAGTAGGGTACTTTTTCCTATCCCGGGTTCGCCACCTAAAAGAATCAGGGAACCTGGTACAATTCCCCCACCCAGTACTCGGTTAAATTCCTGGTCTTTGGAATCCAAGCGCAGTTCTTTTTCGTTGGTAATTTCAGTAATTTTTAAAGGACGGGATGCTTTTTTGGAGGGGCTAATCTCCGTTTTCCAACTCCTTTTTTCTTCTTTTTGAACCACTTCTTCCACAATGGTATTCCACTGTTTGCAAGAAGAGCATTGCCCTACCCATTTGGGGTATTGAGCACCACAGTTTTGACAAAAGAAGGCAGTTTTGGTCTTGGCCATTTGTTGTTAAAGAAGAACCCAAAGATATGGAATATGATGTATGGATTTTTAGATGGTTGGATTATAGGATTTCCAGGATTCATTTTTCGAAAAATCCATCTATCGAAAAATCTAACTTTCCAAGAAGTTAATATCCAAAATCAGCCTTAAGGGCATCAATTTTATCCAGGGCCATGTCTTTGGTCAGAAAATCGATTTCTTCCATTTGGAAGGCTTTCTCAAAGGTTTTGAAAGCTTTCTTGGGTTCGCCCAATTCCTCGTAGTATTCTCCTTCAAAGTAAAAGCCCATCATGGTGTCCGGGTACTGTTTTTTGCAGATTTCGGACAAGGGTTTCAAGGATTCAAAATCGTCTTTTTTAAGACAGGCTGCATAGATGGCCATGATGTCATTGAGCTCCACGGGTTTTCTGAAACCTAGCAGATTTTCAATCATGTCGTACCGGTCTTCAAGATATTTGAATACCGGTTCATCTGAAGTAAGGATTTCCGTCTTGTATTCTTTGGGGCTAATCGGTCTGAATATCTTGAACACGTTGTCAAAAGCTTTGCTAATTCCGTAAGCGGCTATGGAAACATGATCAGCATTGTCATATTCGTCAAAAAAGAAATGCAAACTTTCCTTGTCTATGGATTTGATGGCATTGTTCATTTGAAGAATACGCTGTCTATCTTCTGTTTTTTCTTTTTCCAGGACCACATTGTAAAAAATCTGTTGGTTTAAATCGGACAATCTTGAAGGAACACGACTCTCCATTTCGGTTGCCAAAACTGGCGAAATGGACAAATAGGAGTTGAACAGTGACCGATCTTTGAACAAGAAGTAATTACCAAAGTTGGCGGTTATATCGTAGCCCACAAACATTTTAAAAGGGGCAATATTGTAGCTGGTTTCGAGATAGGGAATAAGCTCCGTACCCAAAAACTCGTAAAATTTGGCACCTTTTTCGGTGGGAAGTCCCGTGGTTTGTTCAAAATCACAATCATCCCATCTGATGTCGTCCTCGGCTTGATGAACCCCAACGATAATGGTTTCTGGCATTCTTTGATGCTCACTATAGAACTTGGCATTGGCTACTACCAAATCAAATAGGTACTCTGCATCCAGTACTACAATTAGCGGGTATTTTTGGTCTTCGGAATAATTCTCCGGGAAATAATAGGAAACATCCCTGCGCTCTTGAAGTTTGAACGACTCAAAGATTTCTTTCTGTACTTGAGCACCAAGCTCAAAGCACAATAGGCCAGTTAAAACAAATAGCCATGTTTTCATTGGATAGGTTTTGATGGTAGGGGTTTACCGATTTCTATTCAATAACGGCAACACAATAAAGGATATTGTACCAAAAACTACCACCATTAAGGTCTGGGCGGTCCACATGATCCATCCATAGGCGTCTCCGGATGTTTTGCTTATACCATAAACGGATAAAGCTGCGGTTACCATGATGGGGAAAAGTCCCAAACCGCCATTGGTGGTTGCCATGGCAAAGGCACCTGCCACAAAGGCCACCAAAAAAGCTCCAAGGGGTAGATCTGTAGTTTCTGGCACTGTAAATTTTATTACCCAGAACATGGCAATGTAGCAAGCCCAGATCAAGAAGGTGTGGAAAATAAAGGCTCCCCTGCGCTTCATTTTGAAGATGCTCAGCACACCATCCAAAAGACCGTTGAGGAAGGTTTTAATTTTAACCGCAAATTTGGAGGTAGATTTTTTTATAAGCCTTATAGCAATTAATAGTCCGCCAACTCCCACTATTAGCAGCGTTAGCGACCCTGCAAGTCCAATGCCATTTTCTTCAAGGATGCCCAGAATTACATCGGTCTGTACCAACATCGCTATGGTAATAATAAGAAGCAACATGATCAGATCAATAATTCTTTCTGTTACAATGGTGCCAAAGCCCTTCTCAAAAGGGACATTTTCATAAGTGTTCAATGCTGTGGCCCTTAGGAATTCTCCTGAGCGTAAGACCAAGGTGTTGGCAAAATAACTGGTAAGAATAATAAGAACATTATTGATCAGTTTGGGACGATATCCAATGGGGTCTAAAAGATAGTTCCAACGTATAGCTCGGGAGACATGGCTCAAAATTCCAATGGCAACCGACAATATCACCCAAATTGGGTCGGCATTTTTAATGGCCTCCAAAATTTTTGTTCGGTCCTCTGGGGTTGTGGAAGCGTAGGAATAAAATACCAGTCCCAAACCGATAAGAATCGGAACAGCAATCTTTAGGAATTTTTTGAGGGAATCGCTCAAAACTAGTTTAGCCTATTGGTTTCCTCGTTGGGGAAGACCAATGCAGGATTAAAGGATTTGGCTTCCTCTATACCCATCCATGCATAAGTGATCAAAATAAGTACGTCGCCAACTGCAACTTTACGTGCAGCGGCACCGTTAAGGGTAAGCTCCCCGGAACCCCTTGGTCCTGGAATGGCATAGGTTTCCAATCGCTCACCGTTGTTGTTGTTCACGATCTGTACCTTTTCTCCCCTGATGATATTCGCAGCATCCATGAGGTCTTCGTCAATGGTAATGCTCCCAATATAATTGAGATCGGCACCGGTGACCTTTACTCTATGGATCTTTGATTTTACTACTTCAACTTGCATGGCGCAAAATTAATTAATTCAATCTTAGATTGTCTATCAATCGGACTCCATCAGCATAAACGGCAATGAAAGCCCTATATTTTTGGGTTGCCTGTTTTTCATTCATTGGGGTTAAGGTGTCTTCATCCGTTATTTCAAAATACTCCAACTCCAATGTTTGGTTTTCGGCAAACTGGGTATTAACCCAGTCCTTAATTCCTTTAGCACTTTCCGTGCCAAATTTGGCCTTGGCAGCTTTTAAGGTTTTATAGATAAATCCAGCTTCTTCCCTAGTCGAAGGGGAGAGACGTTCATTACGTGAACTCATGGCCAAACCATTAGCTTCCCTTTCAATGGGACAACCTACTATGGTATAAGGGAGTTGCTTAGACGCCACCATTTTTTTAATGATTTGGAGTTGCTGAAAATCTTTCTCTCCAAAATATGCCCTGTCTGGGGATACGGTCTTTAAAAACAATTCCACAATGGTTCCAACACCGTCAAAATGTCCGGTTCTGAATGCTCCTTCCATGACCTTGTCCAATCCATCAAAATCGTAGGATTTGGAAACTACCTGCTCCCCATAGATTTCGGATGCTGTTGGAGTAAACACTACAATGTTTGGGTCAACACTTTGAAGTAGGGCCAAATCTTTATCAAGATTCCTTGGATACTTCTCCAAATCTTCTTTTTGATCAAATTGGGTTGGGTTTACAAACACGCTTACAATAACTACATCGGTTTCCAAGATGGCCTTTTTCACCAAAGACAAATGGCCTTGGTGCAGCGCCCCCATGGTAGCTACCAAGGCAATGGTACGATTTTTGTTTCTTTCATTTTGTAGGAAGGATTGTAGATCCTTCTTACGGTCAAATACGTGCATAGCGTAAATCAAAAGCGTGCAAAAATACTATAAATACTGCTAATCAGCATAATTTTTGTACTTTTGCGCCTACGTTTTTCGGATAAGCAAAAGAAAGTGTTTATGAATGGTAAAAAGATATTGTTTGTATCTTCTGAATTAGTGCCCTACCTCCCAGAGAATCAAGTTTCCTTAATGTCGTACGAAGCGCCCAGAATGGTTAATAGCAATGGGGGTCAGATTCGCATATTCATGCCCAGATACGGGAATATCAATGAGCGGAGACACCAGCTTCATGAGGTCATCCGTTTGTCAGGGATGAACTTGGTAATCAATGATATGGATATGCCTTTGATTATTAAGGTAGCATCTATTCCAAGGGAGAGAATCCAAGTATACTTTATTGACAACGATGAGTACTTTAAAAGAAAAGCCACTTTTGCCGATGCGGAAGGGAATCTTTTTCCTGACAATGATGAACGCGCCATTTTCTTTGCCAAAGGGGTTGTTGAAACTGTTAAGAAGCTGAATTGGTCCCCAGATATCATCCACGTACACGGTTGGATGGCTTCCTTGCTTCCCTTGTATTTAAGGGAATACTATTCTGATGAACCATTGTTTGCGGATAGTAAGATCGTTACTTCGGTTTACGATAGAGGCTATGAAGGAGCTTTGGATGGGAAAATGATCAACAAAATTACTTTTGACGGGATTAAGGAGGAACAGATAGCTTCGCTTACAACACCTGACTATAATAATTTGTTAAAAGTTGCAGTGGATTATTCCGATGCGGTTATTTTAGCCTCGGAGGAGATTTCAGAGGACTTGAAAAACCACATAGCAAATCTTTCCAAACCAGTATTGCCCTATGTTTCTCTTCAAGAAGCAGAAGAGGCGTACACAAATTTCTATAAGACAGAAGTTTTAAAATAAATTGCATGAAATTTTCTAGGATTATATGGGTTTCAGCCTGGGTTGGAGCTTTGTTTCTAATCAATACATCCTGTGAGGAGGAATTGGGGACCATAGGTGAGGGTGTAGTTGCGGGAGAACCGTTTACCACTGGAAAGGCAGAGTATGAAGTTTTTGCCTTCAATAAGGGGGTGGAAGCTGTTCAGACCAATAAACTTCCACTCTATCAATTGGGGACCTTGAATGATGGCGTATATGGAAAAAGGAATGCCAGTATAGCTTCGCAGCTTTGGTTGCCAAATGGCGGGCAAGGAAATCCAATCTTTGGGGAATTGTCGCAAGAGTCAGAGGACAATGCAGACAGTGACGATAATGACAATACCGTTCAAGAAAATGAGACCGTAAAAGAGGTCTTTTTGTACATACCGTTCCAATTGCCTCCAACTTCGTTGAGGGACAATGATGGCGATGGGGTGGAAGATGAGTTTGACAACGATTCCAGTGACCCTAATTCCGATGAGGATGGGGATGGAGTTTCAGATAATGAGGAGCGTATCATTGGCTCTGACCCTTTTGATCCAGATGAGGATGGAACAGGTGAGGGCTTTATTGCCAATACTTTTGCAAAACGTTTTGATCTGGATAGTATTTTTGGGGATAGAACCCAAGCCTTTAATCTGAAGGTTTCCTCCTTCACCTATTATTTAAGGGATCTGGATCCAAACAGCAATTTTGAGGAGGCCCAAGAGTATTTTTCCAATCAGGATTTTTTGGCATTTGTTGATGAAGAGCTTTTTAGTGGGGAGGTCATAGTAAATAACGAAGAGGAGTTGGAATGGTTTGAGGATGACCCTGAAACAACTGACGTGGATGAGTCGCTTCAAGTAGAAAATAGAATCGCCCCTGGAATTCGTGTTGAATTGGAAAAGTCCTTTTTTCAGGAGATTTTGGATAAAGAAGGGGATGCTGAATTGATTAGCCAAGCCAATTTTTCAGACTATATCCGTGGAATACATTTGGCAGGTTCTTCAGATAGTGAAGAACTTATGTTCTTGTTGGATTTGACCCAAGCCACAGTTACCATTACCTACGAATTCCAAGATTACAATTCCACTGAGGAGGAGGTTGAAACAGTGGAACGCGATTTTGTCCTGAACCTTTTGGTCAATAATAATGGTGCAATATTAGGGAATGCCGTCAATATTTTGCAAGATGATATCTTGCCTGCTGATATTGCCAATGCGCTTGACAATGGCGAAAATGCATCAAAAATTTATGTCCGTGGGGGAACGGGTACCTTTACCGAAATAAGATTGTTTGAAGAAACCATTAATGGTGGTGGGGATTTGATAAATCAAATCAAGCAGAACAATTGGATCATTAACGAGGCTAATCTTGTTTTTTATGTGGACCGTACAACCTTGGATGCATCCATGGGGATTACAGATGAACCTTCGAGGCTATACCTTTATAATGCGGAAACCAATCAACCCATATATGATGCCACAATAGAAACTAGCAATACTAATGAACCCCTAGGGCTTTTCTTGGATTTTGATGGCATCCTTCAAAGAGATAACAACCAGGGCACCCAGTACAAGTTTAGGATTACGAATCACATCAATGATATTGTGGTCAGAGATTCTACCAATGCCAGATTGGCGCTAACGGTAACTTCCAATATCGGGATTGCAGCAGTTTTAGAGGCTATGGGTTCCGTTGAGGAAATTATAGACGTACCTGTAATGTCCAACATTAATCCTTTGGGCACGGTATTGTTTGGCAGCAATGTGGATGCTGCCGATGAGGACAAAAAGCTCAAACTGGAAATTTATTACACGGAAGCCAACTAGCATACCATTCATAGACTTTTTTCGTTTTTTGACTTACAGCGGTCCAACTTTCCCTTTTTGGGACTAAATTTGGCAACAAAGTCATTCATCAAATAGCTTAAAACTCAATCTTATGTGCGGAATTGTGGGATATATTGGACATAGAGATGCTTATCCAATAATCATTAAAGGGTTACAACGCTTAGAATATAGAGGCTATGATAGTGCTGGGATAGTATTATTTGATGGTGAGGATAGCCATTTGGCGAAAACCAAAGGGAAGGTTGAAGATTTAAAAAAGAAAAGCGAGGCCACCATTACTACCGAAGGTAAATTGGGATTGGGCCATACACGCTGGGCTACTCATGGTGTACCAAATGATGTTAATTCCCATCCACATTATTCCAATTCCGGGGATTTGGTGATAATCCACAATGGAATCATTGAGAACTACGAATCCATTAAAAAAGCACTTACAGCACGCGGTTATATCTTTGAATCGGACACGGATACCGAGGTTTTGGTGAACTTGATTGAAGAAGTGAAGAAAAAAGAAGGGGTAAAGCTGGGACAAGCGGTTCAAATTGCCTTGAACCAGGTTGTAGGGGCGTATGCCATTGCCGTGTTTGACAAAAACAAGCCAGATGAAATTGTGGTGGCAAAACTGGGAAGTCCCTTGGCTATCGGAATTGGTGAGAACGAATATTTTATTGCTTCTGATGCGTCTCCCTTTATAGAATTCACGAACAATGCAATTTACCTAGAGGATGAGGAAATGGCCATTGTGCGGATTGGGAAGGAAATCAAATTACGCAAGATTAAAGATGATGCCATAGCCTATCCAAATATTCTTGAGCTTCAAATGAACCTTGAAGAAATAGAGAAAGGAGGCTATGATCATTTCATGCTCAAAGAGATCTATGAGCAACCTCGTGCTATTCTAGATACGTATAGGGGTCGTTTACTGGCCGATCAAGGGATTGTGAGAATGGCGGGAATTGACCAAAATCTGGAGAAATTCCTTAACGCCAACAGGATAATTATTGTGGCCTGTGGTACCTCATGGCATGCCGGACTGGTTGCCGAATATATTTTTGAGGACATGGCCCGCGTTCCCGTTGAGGTCGAATACGCTTCCGAGTTTAGGTATCGAAACCCTGTTATCACAGAAAACGATGTGCTTATAGCTATTTCCCAATCAGGGGAAACTGCAGATACTTTGGCGGCGATTAAATTGGCCAAGGAAAAAGGCGCATTTGTGTTCGGGGTCTGTAATGTTGTTGGATCCTCTATTGCAAGGGAAACCCATGCAGGGGCTTATACCCATGCCGGACCGGAAATTGGAGTGGCTTCTACAAAGGCGTTTACCACCCAGATAACGGTACTGACTTTGATTGCGTTGAAACTTGCCCATGAAAAGGGTGTTTTCTCAGAATCCAAGTACCATGAGATATTGACGGAGTTGGAAAGCATTCCTTCCAAAGTGGAAAAAACTTTGGAATCCAATGAACTGGTGGAGGAGATTTCAGAAATATATAAGGATTCCTCCAACTGCCTTTATTTGGGAAGAGGGTACAACTTCCCTGTAGCCCTTGAAGGAGCATTGAAATTAAAGGAAATCAGCTATATCCATGCGGAGGGATATCCTGCAGCCGAAATGAAGCATGGCCCCATCGCCTTGATTGATGAGCAAATGCCGGTTGTGGTCATCGCTACTAAAAAAGGGCATTACGAAAAAGTGGTGAGCAATATCCAAGAGATCAAGTCCAGAAAGGGTAGGATCATTGCTATTGTTACCGAAGGAGACGAGCAGGTGAGAGCATTGGCTGATCACGTCATAGAAGTACCAGAAGCTACCGAATGTCTTACTCCTTTATTGACCACCATACCGCTTCAATTGCTATCCTATCATATTGCCGTGATGAGGGATTGTAACGTGGACCAACCTCGAAATTTGGCCAAATCGGTTACCGTGGAGTGACCTTCAGAATTCGATAATACTTTAAAAAGCTTTCGATTTTCGCAGTTTTTTTGTTAAAATGGTAGATAAAGCACACTTTTTTTAGCAATAAAGTACTATGCATGCATAATTTTTTTTGATTTTGACGAAATCAAATGAAAAAAAATGTATCTTCCGCCTGCAATGCTTAACACACTTTTAAAACTATTTTAACTCAAATTAAAAACTGATGAGAAGACTAGTCATTCTTTCCTTCATGTTGTTTGGTTACCTATCTTATGCACAAACAACGGTTCAGGGAACAGTAGTTGATGAAAATAATGAACCCATTCCCGGGACCAATGTTGTCCTGGTTGGAAAAGCGGAAGGAACCACTACAGATTTTGATGGAAATTTTACCTTCAACACTTCAGAACAACCCCCGTTTCAACTTCAGTTTACGGCCATTGGTTTTGCGGATTACGTAGCGGATGTAACCTCAAACAATCAAACACTTGCAATTGTGTTGGCAGAGGCCTCCACTTTTTTGGATGAAATTGTAATCTCCGCTTCCCGAACCCCGGAACGAATTTTTGAATCCCCGGTGTCCGTGGAACGTTTTGGACTCAAGGATATTAAAAACACAACTGCGGAATCCTTCTATGGGGGACTTCAAAATTTAAAGGGCGTAGATATAAATACCAACAGTTTAACCTTCCAATCCATTAACACTAGAGGTTTTGCCACTTTTGCCAATAACCGCTTTTTACAGTTGGTGGACGGTATGGACAATACTGCACCGGGACTAAATTTTGTCCTTGGTAACTTGGTAGGGATGTCTGAATTGGATGTGCAGAGCGTGGAAATACTACCTGGTGCGTCTTCTGCCTTGTATGGTGCAGGTGCGTTCAATGGTATTTTGTTCATGAGAAGTAAAAACCCTTTTGATTTTCAAGGAATCAGCGCCTATGGAAAAACAGGAATTACTTCCCAGGAAGCTGCAGGGGACAACAACTATTACGATTTTGGTGTAAGGGCCGCCCATGCCTTTAACGATAAACTGGCGGTTAAGGCAAACATTTCCATATTAAAAGGGGAAGATTGGCATGCCAACAGCATTGTGGATTTTGGCAATCCTGGAGCTGATCGTTCCAATCCGGCATATGATGGTCTGAACGTTTATGGGGATGAGGTTTCAACCACCTTGGACTTTGATGCAGCTGCCGGGTTACCCAGTGGAACCGTTGGAACTGCAACCATTTCTAGAACAGGATATGATGAAAGGGATTTGGCTGATTATAATGCGGAAAGCGTGAAGACCGATTTTGCGATTCATTACCGTCCTTTCGGAACTGATTTAGAACTGATTTACAATGGACGGATTGGTCGAGGTACAACAATATATCAAGGTTCGAACAGATATGCCGTTAGCGGGTTTTCCATGCAACAGCATAAATTGGAACTTAAAAATGACAACTTCTTTATTAGAGGTTATCTGGTATCTGAAAATTCTGGCGATGCATACGATACAAGGTTTGCAGCAATTAACATAAATAGAAGATGGAAGGGAGACACCCAATGGTTCACTGAATATGCAGGAACATACATCCCCGCTTATCTGGGGGGTATTCAGCAAGGTGGTTTAACACCTGAGCAAGCATCAACCGCCGCGCATGCTGCAGCAAGACAAGCAGCGGATACAGGACGATTGATTCCAAGAACCCCGGCATTTCAAAGTGCCTTCAATACAGTAACCAATGATGGGGATTTAACCACAGGAGCCAAATTTATTGATAATACCAAATTCCGTCATATAAATGGAAACTACAACCTTGCCCATTTGATAGACGATTGGGCTGACATTCAAATAGGTGGATCCTTTAGGGAATATGAACTGAATTCAGGTGGAACCATCTTTACGGATTCGGATGGCCCAATTACTTACAATGAATATGGAGCCTATGTTCAAGTTCAAAAGAAATTTGCGGATGATCGTTTCAAATTTACGGGGTCAGCACGTTTTGACAAGAATGAATTTTTTGATGGATTTGTATCTCCTCGAGTTGCATTGGCGTATACTGCTGGCGAAAACCGCAATCACAACATCAGGATATCTGCACAGCAAGGTTTTAGAAACCCAACCACCCAAGACTTATTTATAGGATTAGATGCAGGTGCTGCAATATTGGTGGGTTCTGCTCCAAACAACCTAGATCGGGATGTAAGAACTTTTGATGTAAGTCAAAATGGTCAAGGCCTAATCGGTCAATCAACTGTGGAAATTGTGGGAAGAGCGGCCTATGAGAATGCATATTCCCTGAATTCTGTATTAAGTGGTGCTCCGGAAGCAGTTACTACTTCTGTAATCAAGCCTGAGGAAATTACCACTTTTGAAGCTGGTTATCGTGGACAGATTGGAAAATTCACTGTCGATTTGAGTGGATACTACAACAGGTATAAGGATTTTATTGCCAATGTAACCGTATTGGTGCCATACTATGGAACAGCGGGAGATGGAGGTCTTTCGTTACTGGCCCTACAAAACGGTGATAGAAAACCGTATCAGACGTATACCAATTCCACCGTGGATATTAATTCCTATGGAGGAACCGTAGGAGTGGACACCAAAATCTTTGGAGATTTTGATTTGGGTGTTAACTATACCTATACCGAACTTGATTTTGATAAGGCCAGGTTCCCGGATTTCAGGACCAATTTCAATACCCCTAAGCATAAAGTAAAGGCATCATTTGGCAATACCGAGCTTTTCAAAAACTTTGGATTTAATGTGAACTATAGGTGGAGCGATAGTTTCTTCTGGGAAGCTTCCTTTGCAGATGGGGATGTTCCTTCCTTTACCGTGCTTGATGCGCAGATGAATTATACGGTACCCAGCATTAAATCGGTATTTAAGGTGGGGGGATCCAATCTTTTGGGAGATGAATACTTTACTGCGATAGGTACCGGAAATATTGGTTCTATTTATTATGTTTCTTGGACCATAAATCCGTAACAATTCCCATTGAAAAAGTTAACAGGGGCACTGCTAAAAACAGTGCCCTTTTTGTTGCTAAAAAAAGCCGTTTTTAAGTTTTTCATTAAAATGTAATAGTATATCTTTGCAGCCGGAAAAAAAGCAGTTTTTCCCATCGTATTCAATTAAAAATAAACACAATAATGTCTAAAGTTACAGGTAAGGTTGCCCAAATTATTGGCCCCGTCATTGACGTTGAGTTTGAATCAGGAACAGAAATTCCGAAAATATACGATTCCTTGGAAATCGATAAAGCTGATGGTTCCAAATTGGTGCTTGAGGTGCAGTCGCACATCGGGGAAAATACGGTTCGTACCATTTCTATGGATTCAACAGATGGTTTAAGCCGAGGTGTTGAGGCCCATGCTACTGGAAATGCAATCCAAATGCCGATTGGCGAGGATGTATATGGTAGACTTTTTAATGTAATTGGTGACGCTATTGATGGTTTGGAAAACCTTCCAAAAGAAGGAGATAATGGACTTCCTATTCACAGGGAAGCTCCCAAATTTGAAGATCTTTCCACTTCCACAGAAGTACTTTTTACTGGTATCAAGGTAATTGACTTGATTGAGCCTTACGCTAAAGGGGGTAAGATTGGATTGTTTGGTGGTGCAGGTGTTGGTAAGACCGTATTGATTCAGGAATTGATCAACAACATCGCCAAAGGTCACGGTGGACTTTCTGTATTTGCCGGTGTAGGTGAAAGAACTCGTGAAGGAAATGATTTGCTTCGTGAGATGTTGGAATCAGGAATTATCAAATACGGTGATGATTTCTTACACTCTATGGAAGAAGGCGGATGGGATTTATCCAAAGTTGATAAAAAAGCAATGAAAGAGTCCAAAGCAACTTTCGTTTTTGGACAGATGAACGAACCTCCGGGAGCTCGTGCAAGGGTAGCCCTTTCCGGATTGACAATTGCTGAGTATTTCCGTGATGGTGCTGGAGATGGGCAAGGAAAGGATGTACTTTTCTTCGTAGATAACATTTTCCGTTTTACGCAAGCTGGTTCCGAGGTATCAGCCTTGTTGGGTCGTATGCCTTCCGCGGTAGGTTACCAGCCTACTTTGGCCACAGAGATGGGTGCCATGCAGGAAAGGATTACCTCTACAAAAAGAGGATCCATTACATCGGTACAGGCGGTTTACGTGCCTGCGGATGACTTGACGGATCCTGCTCCGGCAACTACTTTTGCCCACTTGGATGCAACTACGGTACTTTCCCGTAAAATTGCAGAGTTGGGTATTTATCCTGCTGTGGATCCATTGGATTCCACGTCTAGGATTTTGACTCCGGAGATTTTAGGAAAGGATCATTACGAATGTGCACAGCGTGTTAAAGAGTTGTTGCAACGTTATAAAGAGCTTCAGGATATTATTGCCATCCTTGGTATGGAAGAACTTTCCGAAGAGGATAAATTGGCCGTAGGTAGAGCAAGAAGGGTACAGCGTTTCCTTTCCCAACCTTTCCATGTGGCCGAACAGTTTACAGGCATCCCTGGGGTATTGGTAGATATTAAGGATACCATCAAAGGGTTCAATATGATTATGGATGGTGAATTGGATCACTTGCCAGAATCTGCATTTAACCTTAAGGGTAGCATTCAGGATGCAATCGAGGCTGGAGAGAAAATGCTTGCCGAGGCGTAGCCAAGGTGAGTGCTGAGCGCAGTCGAAGCATTATTAATTATAAAAGATTCCCGTTTTCACGGGAATGACAATAAAAAATGTATTTAGAAATAGTATCACCAGAAGCCACTTTGTTTGCAGGAGAAGTAACCTCTGTTACCGTTCCTGGAATCAATGGTGAATTTCAAATGTTACAAAACCACGCCCCTATTGTTTCATTGCTACAACAGGGGGATGTAAAGGTTCAAGGTGACATTCAGATTGAAGAGGAGTTTCAAGGCAAATTTTCAAAAGGAGCCAATGGGGAGACAGTTTTGTCCATTACCAGCGGTACCATTGAAATGAAGGATAACAAAGTTATCGTGTTGGCAGATTAAGTTAACACTGTTACATAAATATAAAGGCCGCTCCATTTGAGCGGCTTTTTTTATTCCTGATATTCCAAAATGTCAGAAGGTTGGCAGTGCAATTCTCTGCAAATTGCTTCTAGGGTTGAAAAACGAATTGCTTTGGCTTTTCCTGTTTTAAGAATGGATAGATTAGCCGTAGTAATCCCAATTTTTTCGGCAAGTTCGTTGCTTTTCATTTTCCGTTTGGACAACACAACATCCAAGTTTACGATAATAGGCATGGCTAAATGGTTAAGTCGTTATCGGATTGGATAGCATATCCTTTCTTAAAAATATGAACTATGAATAATGCGGTTACACCAAATATGATATTTAGAATTGGATTATGGATGCCTCTGTAATCAGAATGTTGCATAATGAAGAAGTGAGTTACTAGATACAGTAAGGGCCCAACAAGCAAGTTCAAAAATGAGAAATATCTTAAGTGCTTTATAGCCGACTCAGTAAAAACTGTTTCTGATACAAATGCTTTAAATATATTGGATAGCACATAGAAAAAGATAGTACCATAAAGCATACTCAAGGTAATAGTGACAATAACATTGGTTTGATAATCACCTTTGGCAACGACCCCGAGAATGGGAAGTGAAATGTAATAACGAGCGTTGATTATTTCCACGTTGCTCAGTAAGAAGGATAAATCTATGTAAATGATAAAAAGTAGAAATCCTATTGAAATTGCCCTAAATATATAGAAAAGGTATTTGGATAGTGAATTTGGACCGAATACCTTTAGATTATTGGAGTTGTTTTTCATTTTATTATCGTTTAACAATAATAAAAATATATAAAATTATTGATAAACAATAATTAGTAATCATAAAACAATTAAAACCCAGTCTTTTCCATCATCTCCTTGGTACCTTTTGAGCTCGGTGAATCCGATGGCAAGATGTGCATTTAGGGAACGTTGATTCTTTGCGTCGACTTCGGTGATTATCGTATCCATTCCCTCGGGAAGTTTTGCTTGCATTGTTTCATATAGTTTCCGAAAAACCCCTTTGCCCCGATAATTTTTGTCAACGCAGATTTGCCCCATGACCATATAGTTTTGACGTCCGCTAATCGCTAGATTAATTTCATGGAACATGGGTTTTAACACCGTTATACTTTCGGAAAATTTAGGATGCATACAAAGGGCATAGGCTACCACTTTTTCATGGTCCAAAGCGATGATGTGCCCACATTCTTCATTCATTTCCTTTAAAATGGAAAACGAATGCTCTACCGTTAAAAAACCTTCATTTTTCAGTTCTTCTGCTGATATATTTTTAGGAAGGTTCCGTTGCTGGAGCTCAAGAATTTGTTCCAGATGGCCATCGCTGGTTGCTTGTGTGTATCGGACCATTTATTCCGTTTTGAGCCAAGATTTTCGGAACGTCAACATTTCCTCGGAAGGAGCTCCCTCCATATCTTCCATAAGTTTGATGGTATAGGAAGGGCTTGGAGTTAAGACTATGGTTGTATTTTTTTTATCCCCATAACGTTTGTAATTCACCTGAAGCGATTTTCCGATCTCAAACTGTCCCAGATAGGCTCTGAAATCTTGTCCTTCTGCGAAGGGAATGGCATTGATATTTAGAATAACATCCCCTTTTGTCAAACCTGCTTTGTACGCGGGAGTTCCAATTGCTGGATTGCGCATAACACTTCCTCCATCTTTGTTCATAGAAACAAAGGAACCAAAATGAGGCTGCTCCCCTATTTGGACCAAATTTACCCCAGCAAGTTCCAAAAGTGCTTTGTAATTGGGCATTCCGCTTTTGTATATGTAAGTATTAAAGAAGCGGTCTCCGAACGCTTCTCCCGCATATTGACTAAGCGTTTCATGAAGATTGGAGATGGTATATGGAATTTCCTTTTTCCCGAATTTATTCCAAATCATTTTCATATAATCGTCCAAAGTGAGCCCATTTTGTCTTAGTGATAAATCCAAGGCCAAGCCTAAAACGCTGCCATAGGAATAATAAGAAATGAAAGTGTTTTCCCGATTAACGGGATCCACGGAAGTGGCTGCATCCACAAAGGGAGCTTGATAACTCATCTCTATAGGATTAAAGAAACGTCTTGCAGGGGATGTCCAAACATAATTGAAGGTACCGGTAAGGCCCTCTACATATTCCTTTGGAGAAATTAAACCAGCCCTGCACAAGATCAAATTGGTATAGTAACTGGTAAAACCTTCGGCAAACCAAAGTTCTCCGCTCATATTGGCTTCCTCAAAATTGAAGGGTTCCAGGCTTTTTGGTCGGATACGTTCCACATTCCAGGCATGAAAAAATTCATGGGAAACCGTGACAATATTGCGCTCCATTCCGCCCTCGGCCAAACTGCGGGTGCTGGTTAGGATGGTCGAATTTCTATGTTCCATCCCATCCCCAGATGCGTTGGGAACGTAACAAGCTAAAAAGGTATAAGTACCATAATCAAAGTTGGGAAGCTCTCCGTACACTTCCTTTTGGGCCAAAACCGTTTTTTTTACCTTCTCAAAGTAGGTGTCAGCCTCTTCCTCAGTCCCGTTGTGATGCAATGCCAGTTGTATGGTCTGCCCGTCCAAATCAAAAATTTTAAGAGTAAATTTGCTGATTTCGGTAGGGCTGTCCATAAAATAGTACAAATTGGGCGCGGAGTAGGTAGTTCCAGATACCAATGACAATTGGGTAGCCACTTTCCAACCCAAGTCTTCCCGAACATTAAAATCGACTTCAATTTTCCGCTCTTTTAAGGTTGGGGCATACATAAAAGTGGGCGGAATGTTCAAATGTGCATGGGTTTCATCTATTTGGGAGTAAGTACCGTCCCCTCGATTCGCAAACAGGATATAATTTATGTTGATGGTGCCATCATGGCCAGTGACTTTCCATTCATACGGATTTGGTCGTGTTGTATCCAATCGATTTCCCTTGCCGTCGGTCGCCTTAAAAGCGTATACATTTTTAGCAAATTCGTGAAGGGCATATCGCCCAGGGGAAGTTCGGCTCATCCTCAAAGAAAGGGTGTCGGTTTTTATATCGGGAAAAGTAGCTGTGATTAGAGCTTCGTGATGCACAGCATTTTCAAAAGAAATGGAATAGGTATTTGTTTGACCTAGCAAGGGCAAAACCGTAAGTAGAGAAATTAAGGAAAAAAGTAGCCTCATTTGATTGCTATTAGAAAGCAACTAATTTAATCATTTAAAGAGAGTAAACACTAAATTTGGGGCATGGGGAAACTACCAGCAAAATTGGAGTCAAAACTTGCGGAACGTTCGGCGAATCAATCTTTGAGAAGCCTTCCAGAGGAGGCGGACAGGGTTGATTTTTCCTCCAATGACTACTTGGGGTTGGCACGGGAAAGGGCGATAGGTAAAAAGACGAAGGACCTACTCTTGTTAGATGGGGAATGGAGGCGTGGAGCTAGTGGTTCCAGATTACTCTCGGGGAATCATGCACTATACCCAAAGTTGGAATCTTTTCTGGCCAAGCACCATAATTCTGA
This sequence comes from Flagellimonas algicola, assembly GCF_005937185.1. Classification (GTDB taxonomy): domain Bacteria; phylum Bacteroidota; class Bacteroidia; order Flavobacteriales; family Flavobacteriaceae; genus Flagellimonas; species Flagellimonas algicola. Next base: position 1,232,437 of record NZ_VCNI01000002.1, read on the forward strand.
GGCTGCTTTGGTTTTTAATTCGGGTTACGATGCGAACGTCGGTTTTTTTTCCTCGGTACCCCAACGTGGGGACATGGTACTTTATGACGAACTGATTCATGCCAGTATCCGGGATGGAATCAAGATGGGGAATGCAAAGAGCTATAAGTTTGCTCACAATGACCTTGAGGATTTAAGAACCAAAGTGGAAAAGTCACTTCGAGCGCTGTGTCTGCCGACAGGCAGGCAGTCGAGAAGTAATGATTCCGAAATCTATATTGTTACCGAGTCTGTTTTTTCAATGGACGGAGATTCTCCCGATCTCAAACCCATGGTTCAAATATGTCGCGACAAAGGCTGCCACTTAATTATTGATGAAGCCCATGCAACCGGAATTTATGGTGATGGAAGGGATTTGGTTTGCAAAATGGGACTTAAGGACGAAATTTTTGCAAGAATCATCACCTTTGGCAAAGCCATGGGCGGCCATGGTGCCGCAATTTTGGGAAGCGAGGACTTAAAAACCTATCTTATTAATTTTGCCCGAAGTTTGATTTATACCACTGCCCTTTCACCGCATTCTGTTGCTGGGATTTTGGCATCATATCATTTTTTGGAGTCCAATGGAAAGGATCATATCATTGGTTTGCTGAACAATATTGAACATTTTAATGCCCAGATTAGGGAACTGGGTTTGGAGAAGAATTTTATCGAAAGCAATTCTGCGATACATTGTCTTATTGTCCCTGGGAACCAACAGGTGAAGTCCTTGGCCGGTCATTTACAGCAGGCCGGCTATAATGTCAAACCCATTCTCTCACCAACGGTCAAGGGAGGAGAGGAACGATTGAGATTTTGTTTACATGCATTCAATACAAGGGAAGAAATAACCAGCATATTAAAAGAAGTTAAAAATTACCTTAACTAATGGAACAAGAGTTTTTTACATTGGGAAGCTTTGAATTTCCGGCGGATGTCCAAATTATCAAGGGGAAACTGGAGGCCGAAGGCATTCCGGTATTTTTGAGGGATGAGAATACCATAAATTCGGATCCTTTGATCAGTAGTGCTATAGGTGGTGTTAAACTCCAAGTGCGCACATCAGATAAAGAAAGAGCTAAACAGATATTTGATGAGGTAAGAAACTACGCCACCGATATGGAAGGCAAACCTATTGTCTGTCCAAACTGCAAGGCGGAACGTTCAGAAATTTATTATTCGAGAAACAGTATTTTTTACAAACTTTTTCCCTTTTTTGAGCTTAAGAAATATAGATGTACCGCCTGCAACTTCATTACAAAACCTGAATCATGAGCTATTTTATTACCGGAACATCCACCGAAGTGGGCAAGACCATTGCTTCGGCCATTGTGGTGGAAGCCTTGGAGGCCGATTACTGGAAACCTGTACAGGCCGGGGATTTACATTATTCTGACAGCCATAAGGTTCAAGAATTGATTTCCAACCCTAAAAGCAAGATCCACCAGAACAGCTATGCGCTACAGACTCCCATGAGCCCTCATGCTGCGGCTGAAATTGATGGAATTCAGATAGAATTGGATAAAATAACGCCTCCTAAAACTCAAAACAGATTGGTGGTTGAAGGTGCAGGAGGATTGTTGGTTCCTCTAAATGATAGCGATACTATTTTTGATTTGATCCAACCCGAGGACAAGGTAATCGTGGTCTCCCGCCATTACTTGGGAAGCATTAATCATTCCCTTTTAACCATTGAAAAACTCCAGGAAAAGAATCTAAAGATTGGGGTCATATTCAGCGGAGACGAACATCCTACCACGGAAAGTATTATTCTAAAGAAAACTGGGGTTACTTTTCTGGGAAGAATCAATGAAGAACAGGAGTTTGATAAGGAAGTTGTAAAGAAATATGCCGCCAATTTCAAGCAGGCGCTGGAATCATTTTAGCCTTTGGTAGACCAATCCACGGTCAATGGTTTTCACCAGTTCATAATGCTGGGCTAGATAGGCATCGATATAGGCATTGAATTCCAAAAGTTTTTTGTCAAAAATGGTTTCTCGTTTTCTGGTCACCAAGGTTTTCGGCTTTATTTCCTCCATAATATAACGAAGTTCTTCCATGCCCGTTGTTCTCGGGTTGTCCATAAATGGAAAGAGCTTGTCCCTTGTTATATTGCTAGGGTGGGTAGCAGCCTTGGTTGGCGGAGTTTCGCCTAAAACCCAATATCCAATATGATATTCCGTAAAGAAAATGTTCTGGGTCTCAAGCTTGTTTTCAATGATATAGTTGGGAACATCTATTCCTTCGCCATTAAAAAAGGAACCTTTTTCCATTTTATTGTTGATAACATTGACGTACTCCAAATAGGCCTCCATCGGAGTCAGTACAAGCAGAACACCTGCAACGATTTTGAGATTTTTTTTCAAAGGGGGCAATTTACTTACAGCAATGGCAACCAGAATAAGTAAAAAAGGATATAGCTGTATCAGATAATGACCATTGACCTTCCCGGTTTGCATAAACGAAACAAAGACACCCAAGATAACCAACAGCAATACTTGAATTTCCTTGGATTTCCTATCGATAAGCTTTTTACCAATACCCAAACCAAGCAAGAGAAGGGTGCTCAAAACCACGGGCAGTGCTTTGCCTATGGAGTGAAACTTGGATTGCGAATAAGCCAGAGGGGCCTCAAAAATAGATGACCACCATGTTGCCAATTCCCCTTGAAAGTAATAGGGGACAGCTGTTAAGGTTACCAATAAAATAAATCCGATACCCATCCAGATAAGATGTTGCAAATCTTTCCAGAAATTTTGCGCCTTAAGCGCGGCCCATAGCAGGTAGATACCAAGGGTCAGCATGGGGTAGGCCATGTTCAGTTTGGACATGACTGAAATTCCAAGGAGAACCCCAACTACCAAAGACCACCAAAGTCCACGCTTAGATAATTGTAAATAAAGTGCGATTACAAAGAACAGCGTGCAGATATGCTCGGACATGACGCCTTGTAAACTGCCAAAAAGACTCAGGAAGAAGACGGTAAAGATAGCACACCAAAAGCCTACTTTCTTGGAGGTAATTCGTGTTGCCATACCATAGGTAAAGAGCGCGGTAAGCGCAACCAAGAGGGTCCCAAACAAGCGAATGGCAATGAAACTTTTTCCAAAAACAGCAATGATTCCGGCAAAAAATAAAAAAGTGACCGGGGGTTTTAAATCCCAAAGCTGGGTATAAGGTAAATGACCATCTACCCAAGATTGCGCCATGATGATAAAGGTACTCTCATCCCGATCCACATAGTCCCTAAAAAAGAAAGGGAACCGGATGAATAAGGCAACCAAAAACAATACAAAAAACACTGTTTTCCAGTCTAATCTACTGTTTAGGGAATCAAGAAATCCAATAGCTTTCTTAAGCACGGTGCGGTTGGTGTTTTTTAGGTTTTAATTACCATCTTTGCAAGATATATAAATTGAAGCGTTTGACTAATCCCACAGCATTGGAAAAGTTATCGGATCGGGACAAAAAGCATCTTTGGCACCCCCTCACACAGCATAAGACCCATTCGGAAATGTTGGCCATTTCCAAGGCCAAAGGTGTGCTACTTTTTGATGAGGAAGGAAAAGAATACATAGATGGTATTTCCTCTTGGTATACCTGTATGTATGGCCATTGTCACCCCTTTATTTTGGAAAGAGTGGGAAACCAGATGCAGCGGTTGGACCAAGTGGTTTTTAGTGGGTTTACGCATGAACCTGCGGTGAAACTTTCGGAAGAGCTTATCAAAATATTACCCGCCAACCAAGAAAAACTCTTTTTCTCGGACAATGGGTCCACAGCTACGGAAATTGGGATTAAAATGGCATTGCAATACCACTTTAACCAAGGTGAAAAACGCAATGTGCTCTTGGCCTTTGAGGAAGGTTTCCATGGTGATACTTTTGGGGCGATGTCGGTTTCGGGATTATCTGTATACAATGGTCCGTTTGAAGATTTCTTTATTGAAGTGGATCGTATTCCCGTTCCCACTCAAGACAATATCGAATCGGCTTTGGCCCAGTTGGAAATCAAATTGAAAAACAACAATATAGCGGGATTTATTTATGAGCCTTTGGTTCAAGGAGCAGCGGCTATGAAAATCCACGATGCTGACGGACTTGACCGTATATTGGCACTTTTGAAGAACCACGGGGTGCTCACCGTTGCTGATGAGGTTATGACCGGATTTGGCAAGACCGGGAAGCATTTTGCATCAGACCATTTAGATACCAAACCGGATATCATGTGTTTGTCCAAGGCATTAACGGCCGGTCTCGTTCCCATGGGTTTGACTACCTGTACCCAAGAAGTGTATCAGGCTTTTTATAGTGATGACATATCCAAAGGGCTTTTCCATGGCCACACGTATACGGCAAACCCTTTGGCCTGCACTGCCGCTTTGGCTGCAGTTGAATTGTTACAAACCGAAGAAATTCAAGAAAATATTCAAAACATTATCCAATGGCATAAGGTATTTGATTCAGAGATTAAAGACCATCCCAAAGTCGCACAAACCAGGCAGCTCGGAGTAATTTATGCATTGGATTTGGATATTCAGATGGAGCGGTATGGGAATCTAAGGGACAAGCTGTTCAAGCATTTTATGGATGAAGGGGTTTTTCTCAGGCCTTTGGGAAATACCATTTATATTTTAGCTCCATATGTAACAACGGAGATTCAAATGAACAAGATTTACGATACGATAAAATCAGCTTTGGAAATTGTATAGTCAATCAAAAATGTTGGAACAACCCATTTCCATAACCGCCTTATCTTCCATTTCTGCATTGGGGAGTTCCATGGTAGAAGTCTGGAATTCGTATCAAGAAGGGAACCATAAATTAACCCACACTTGTATTGGCGACCAGAAAGTTTGGGCCTCTTACCTTCCAAAGCCTTTGAAAGCTGAGGTAACTGCCCTAAAGCAATCCGATTCTAAATATGAACAGCTGGACGACTCTGTACTCTTTGCGCTGTTGGCGGCCAGAAGGGTCATTGAACAATCGGGATGGGATGCCATCGCTAACTTTGGGGTAAATATTGGATCTTCCAGAGGGGCTACCGGCTTGTTTGAAAAGTATCATGAAGATTTCTTGAAAGTTGGGAAATCCTCCACCTTGTCATCCCCCACCACTACCTTGGGAAATATTTCGTCCTGGGTGGCCCATGATTTAAAATCCAAAGGACCGGATATATCCCATTCCATAACCTGCTCAACGGCCTTGCATGCAGTTTTAAATGCTGTGGCTTGGCTACAGAGTGGACTGACCGATAAATTCTTGGTAGGTGGTAGCGAGGCACCACTGACCCCTTTTACCATATCCCAAATGCAGGCTTTGAAAATATATTCGAAAATGTCACCTGGAGCGCAGTCGAGAGGAGCCGGAAAAATACAATACCCTTCTCGGGCAATGGATTTGGAGAAGAAACAAAACTCCATGGTATTGGGAGAAGGCGCTGCCATGGCCTGTTTGGAAAAGGGAAAACAAGCAAATGCCTTGGGGTACATCATCGGTATAGGGTATGCCACAGAACTCTTACAACATAACGTTTCCATTTCTACAGATGCCCAGTGTTTTCAGGATTCCATGAAAATGGCCTTGGGTGAACTAGATCCATCTGAAGTGGATGCCGTTGTGATGCATGCTCCTGGTACCGTAAAGGGGGATTTATCAGAATTTAAGGCCATAGAAAAAGTTTTTTGTAACAAAACTCCATTTTTAACAACCAATAAATGGAAAGTAGGTCACACCTTTGGTGCTTCGGGACTTTTAAGTGTTGAAATGGCCCTGCTCATGTTACAGCACCAAACCTATATTACAACTCCTTTTTTTAACCAGGAACAGAGGTCGAAAACCATCAAAAATGTGATGGTCAATGCAGTAGGCTTTGGAGGGAACGCCGTGTCTATTTTACTTTCCAAATAAGACGTTTTTTATTACACAAAAGTCTTATCTTTTTATTCAAAATAACAACCTAAAACTATTGATTATGGAAGAATGGTTTACCGCACTCACCCTTTTTGAAAAAGTCTATTGGATAACAGCACTTGCCGGTTCGGTAGTATTGCTCATCTTAATGATCTTGACCTTTGTAGGTGGGGATATCGATGATGTTAGCGGCGATATAGATGCGGATATAGACGGGGATGGAGGTTTAGGGTTTCAATTCCTGTCCTTTAAAAATTTGGTAGGCTTTTTTACCATTTTTGGTTGGTCTGGAATCTCTTGCATCGAAAATGGACTTTCAACAGGCCTTACCATTCTTATTTCTGTGGTTTGTGGATTACTGATGATGTTGCTCATGGCTTCCCTGTTTTATTACCTCAGCAAGATGCAGAGCAGTGGAACCTTAAAACTCAAAAATGCCCTAAATCAAATTGGGGAAGTATACCTAACCATAGGTGCGAATAGGTCTAGTATAGGCAAAGTGAGCATAAATGTACAGGGAACACTACGTGAATTGCAAGCCTTGACCGATGAGGATATGGACCTTACCCAAGGTAACGTGGTCCAAGTAAAAGAAGTTACCGATAACGGAATATTGATTGTTAAACTCCTAAATAAATAACCATATGCTATTATTACCCTTACAGCTGGGCGGAGGAGCTTCGCTCTTAGGCATTGGCTTTGCCATTTTATTCGCCTTTATTATTATTATTTCTTTTATCCGGAGGTACAAAAGATGTCCTTCAGACCGAATCTTGGTCGTCTATGGAAAGGTTGGGTCTGGAAATTCAGCCAAATGTATCCATGGTGGTGCAGCCTTTATCTGGCCCGTGATTCAAGACTACGAATTTTTGGATTTGACTCCAATTTCAATTGAAGTTGACCTAACGAACGCCCTGAGTAGACAAAATATTAGGGTGAACGTACCCTCCAGATTTACCATTGGTATTTCCACGGAACCTGGAATTATGCAAAATGCCGCGGAACGACTTTTGGGATTGGGTATGCAAGAAGTCCAGGACTTGGCCAAGGAGATTATTTTTGGTCAGCTACGTTTGGTTGTGGCTTCCATGGATATCGAGGAAATCAACTCGGACAGGGATAAATTTTTGTCCAATATTTCTCAAAGTGTGGAGTCTGAATTGAAGAAAGTGGGTCTGAAATTGATCAACGTAAACATTACGGATATCGTTGACGAATCTGGATATATTGAAGCTCTTGGAAAAGAGGCTGCAGCACATGCCATCAACGCCGCAAGAAAGTCTGTTGCAGAAAAAAACAGGGACGGTTCTATTGGTGAGGCCAATGCAGTACAAGATGAACGTACTCAGGTAGCGGCTGCCAATGCAAAAGCTGTAGAAGGAGAAAACGTCGCCAAAATTGATGTGGCCAATTCCGATTCCTTGCGTAGACAAAGGGAAGCTGAGGCTGAACGTACGGCAATAGCTGCGGAAAAAGTGCAGGCGGCAAAAGCTTTGGAAGAGTCATATGCTGCTGAAAAAGACGCAGAAATGGCCAGAGCAGAACGGGAGCGTAGCTCTCAGGTAGCCGATATTGTGGTGCCAGCAGAAATTGATAAACGTAAAGTTGAGATTGATGCCGAAGCCGAGGCGGAAATGATTCGTAGAAAAGCCAAAGGGGAGGCAGATGCAATACTCTTCAAAGCGGAGGCTGAGGCAAAAGGTATTTTTGAAGTATTGACCAAGCAAGCAGAAGGTTTGGATAAGATTGTAAAGGCAGCAGGCAATGACCCTAAGGATGCAGTGCTACTTTTAATTGCTGATAAGCTACCTGAACTGGTGGAGAAACAAGCAGAAGCCATCAAAAACATCAAAATAGATAAGGTTACGGTTTGGGATTCTGGAACCAAGACCGAAGATGGCAAGAATTCCACGGCCAACTTCATTTCTGGAATGTACAAATCCGTTCCGCCTTTGCAGGAAATGTTCAATATGGCAGGGATGCAATTGCCTGAGTATCTCAAAGGAAAAGAGATTCCGGAACCAAATACGGACAAAGGCACGGGCAATAAACCCAAGGACACCAAAAAGTCAGAATAACAGCTTGATTTTTTGAAGAATGAGGTCATGATATATGTCATGGCCTTTTTCTTTTTAACGCCATATCATTGTAGGTTTAAAGGAATATGGGCTATTTTTGACCCTGAATTATACTCAACCCATGATTGCACCAAGACACGACTGGACCAAGGAAGAGATTCTTAACGTGTACAACAAACCCCTTATGGAATTGTTGTACGAAGCAGCTACCATCCATAGACAACATCATGATCCAAATACCGTACAGGTTTCCACTTTGCTATCCATAAAAACTGGTGGATGTCCGGAAGACTGCGGTTATTGCCCACAAGCGGCCAGATATCATACCGATATTGAAGGAAATGATTTGATGAGCGTGCAGCAAGTAAAAGCCCAGGCACTTCGTGCCAAGGAATCTGGAAGCTCACGCGTCTGCATGGGAGCAGCTTGGCGAAATGTAAAAGATGGCCCCGAGTTTGATCAAGTATTGGAAATGGTACGAACCATCAACAAACTGGATATGGAAGTATGCTGCACTTTGGGCATGTTGACGGAAAATCAGGCCAAAAGACTGGCTGAAGCAGGATTGTACGCCTACAACCATAATCTAGATACCTCAGAGGATTACTATAAGGATGTGATTTCCACTAGGGCTTTCCAGGATCGTTTGGACACTATTGACAACGTCCGCAAGAGTAATGTAACGGTCTGCAGTGGTGGGATTATTGGCATGGGGGAAGCGTTGGAAGATAGGGCAGGGATGCTTGTGGCCTTGGCTTCATTAAATCCGCAGCCGGAGTCTGTACCCATCAATGCCTTGGTTGCCGTAGAAGGTACCCCAATGGAAGATATTGAACCTATTTCCATCTGGGAAATGATTCGTATGGTAGCCACCACCCGAATTGTGATGCCTGAGACCCAGGTACGATTATCTGCAGGGCGTACCGATATGAGTAGGGAAGGACAGGCCATGTGCTTTTTTGCAGGGGCCAACTCCATTTTTGCGGGGGATAAATTGCTTACTACGCCGAATCCGGATGTGAACGAGGATATGGAAATGTTCAAGCTTTTGGGCTTGAACCCACAGAAACCCTTTACCAAAATTTCCCAACCCAAAACCGTGGAAGCCGAGGATTCCCAAATTGAATCCAAAGGTGAAAAACCTAAGTGGACTCGCCCAGGACATTCCATTGAGCGCAACGAAGTTGCAAAAGAGAAAGGGAAGCTAATTGCCAAGGAATAGGACTACAAGTACCCGTTTAAAAACCTTTTATTAATTTAGTTGTTTCAAAATCATTGAAATTTTGGAGCTTAACCTTGACCAAATTCCTCGCGAAAAGACCCTGACTAAAAAGGAATTCCTTCGCAAATACTTCCAACCGCAAAAGCCGGTGGTTATTGAACAGTTCATTGAGGATTGGCCAGCCTATTCCAAATGGAATCTGGATTATATGAAGGAAATAGCAGGGGAGAAAATCGTTCCCCTCTATGATGATAGGCCTGTAAAGCATGATGAAGGGTTCAATGAACCCCATGCCCAAATGAAAATGAAGGATTACGTTGACCTTCTACAAAGCGAACCCACCAAATATCGAATTTTTTTATGGAATGTCTTGAAGGAAGTACCCGAACTTCAGAAGGACTTTACATATCCTGATTTTGGTTTGCGTTTGATGAAAGGGCTTCCCATGCTCTTTTTTGGGGGAAGTAATTCGCACACCTTTATGCATTACGATATTGATTTGGCCAACATCTTTCACTTTCATTTTGAGGGGAGAAAACAGTGTATCCTTTTTTCACAATCCGAGACCAAATTTTTGTACAAGATTCCACATTCATTGATTACCCGGGAGGATATCGATTTTGCAAACCCTGATTTGGAAAAGTGGCCAGCATTAAAACATGCCAAAGGTCATGTTGCCCATTTGGAACATGGCAATGTATTGTACATACCTGAGGGGTATTGGCACCACATGAAATATATTACACCTGGATTTTCCATGAGCCTTCGTGCCATTGCCCGCAGACCCAGAAACTTCGGGAAAGCGATTTACAATATCATGTTCATGCGGCATTTTGACAATTTGATGCGTAGGTTAAAGGGTCAAAAATGGATTGATTGGAAAAACGAGCGGGCCATCGTTCGTACCCATAATATGGTATTTCAGAAGTAGGGAAAGGTTGTCCAAAATGCTTTATGGGATTTAGTCCTGATTGACGAGTTCCATAAGCTTTTCATAGACCAAATGGCTTTCCCACCCTCTATACAATAGGTAATCCGCAGTTTTTTTCTTTTTCTTCTGAATATTGGGTTCCTGTAGCTGCTCCCATCTTTTTTTGGCTAGCTCATCCAACGTATCCCTGTAATCTTCCTCATTGATTTCCTTTAGTGCACTTTTGATATTGAACCTTGAGATTTGTCGCGTTTTCAGCTCATTGACAATCCTGTTTTTACCCCATTTTTTGATATTAAATTTTCCACGGGCAAAACTCTGGGCAAAGCGTTCTTCATTTAAATAGTTTTCCTGTATCAAATGGGCCATAATGGTATCAATGGCCTGGGGAATCATGCGCATGCCCTTGAGCTTGTCCACTACTTCCTTATGACAACGGTCTTGATAGGCGCAGTAATGTTCCATTTTTCGCAGTGCCTCCTGCACGGAAATGTGCTTATGGGCTGGATTTGGGACGGGCATATTTACTATTCTTTGGTTACAACCAATTTGTTTCCGCTTGCAGTAAGCACGGAGTACGTATTGCTTTCTGTTGAGGTTGCTTCTCCTTCCATAATTACATAGCTTCCCTTATCCAGCTCCAATTGGATTTCCCATTCAGGGTTGGTTTGCTGCACTTCTATGGTATCGCTTGTATAGTAGATGGAAATTGAATTGTTGGCTACCTTTACATTTTCCAATGAGGTACCTTCATCCCAGGCAGTGGGTATTTGAGGTCTTACAACCACTCTTTTTTGATTGGCCATGGGTCGAATACCGAAAAATTGCTGCACAATGGGAATGGCATAAGAATAGATGTTCCAGGCCTGGGTCATCATCCCGTAGTCGGGGGAGACCTCGTAGATACTTCCAGGTAGGGCATAACTGAAGGTTCTGGTCATTCGCTCCAGATAATCCAAGGCCTCATCGGGTCTTCCATAATTGTTCTCGGCAATGGCCTGCACCCCGGTGGGCAAGGTCATCACTGCTCCGGTATAAGAAAACACCTTGCTGCCTTGAAACGATCCAAAATCCTTGCCTGCGGAATCGTCCCGGTCAATCCCGGTGACAAATACCCCAAAAGGATTGGTAAACTTTTTGGCCGTATCCAAGGCGGTTATGGCTTTGGCCGAATCGGCTATACCCATTTCCATGGGGGTGTTAACCACCCAGTTGTGATGGAGTACAAAAGGCTTTAGCGCGGTAGATGGGTTTTTAAGAATTTGCCCTTTGGTAGCCTCAAGTTCCTCAATGGCCCAGGGTTTGTTCAGGGTATCGGCACGGATAATGGCATCTTCGATAAGATGAATGGCCTGTTCATCCGTTCCTAAAAAATCGGCGTATGATCCAAAATCTTCAGACCAAAAATCTTCATTGATTTTTTCTTTGAGTTGGATGGCTAATTCAGCGTATTCCTTGACCAATGCTTCTTTGCCCAATTCTGAGGCAATTTTAGCAGCATCGTCAAAAGCTCTTTGGGTGTAAGCAGCTACATCGATCATTTCGCTGTTCAAACCATGTATTTCCATCATCCCGAAGCCGTCAGGGAAAAGGTTTTTGTTGTCATCGTTTTCTTCTAGGAGCCAGCTAAGTCCTTTTTGGATGGTGGGAAAGTACTTCTCCAGGAATTTCTTGTCCCCGTTCCAAGTGTAAATTTCCCAAATCAAGGATGCAAACTGTGGCGTCTCATTGACATTACCTGGATTAAAGACAAATCCATTGGTGGACATTTCGTGAAGAATCTTTCCATTTCCGTTTACAGCCACGGAAACGCTATCTAATAATTTTATGGTTTCATGCACTATCTTATCCTGACCTATGGCCATGTATCCTTTCAAGGCATATTCGCTGTCTACTCCAAACCACCAGGGGTAATCCGGGATTCCAGCTCCTATTCCGGTCCCTATTTCGGGAACAGTTCTCACCAGCCAATCACAGTTGTATTTGAGCCATTCAAAAGTCTGCTCCAATTGCTTATCGGGAATGGTAAGCTTAGTTTGTGATGCCAATTGCTGATAGCGCTCTTTTTTGGCTGAAGCCATAGGGATGAAATCCTTCTGAATGGCCGTAAAAGTGTTTTGGGCATCTTCTTTTGAAGTATACGACCCTGAAACAATGAAACTAATTTCAGCGGAAGATTTACTATCCAATTCTATCGAATAGGTTAGTGCGTTGGAACTTCCATTACCCTTTCCGCCAAAGGATTCATGGGCTATTGGGCTTTGGTCAGATCCAAAAATATTGAACCAAGCGTTATCATCATCCTGCACAACCCATTGTCCAGATTGAAAACTGGAGGAATCCTTGGCATCGAACATTTGGGTCTTTTCCCCCAACCAAGTAGGTCTTAAGTCTGTATGGCCTATGAATTGAAAGGAGGGTTGTTGCTTGCTTTCCGTGTTATTTCTAAAGATGTATTGTATGACCATCCCCTGCATATTGTCCGGTACAAATTGCCATCTTTCCACCTCAATATCCCCTGATGGCCATTCGAAAACATGCATATTGGCAAATGGGTAGTTGACAAATTCGGATGCTTTATTAAGGGTTAGGGTGTCATTTTCCATAATCAGTTGCGCATCAAAACCATCCATCAGTTTGATGGGATGGTTCCAAATCCCTCCCATTTCCCCTTTAATGTGCCAACCTAAATCGGGGAAGCTTCCATCTTGATGGCCCACCATATAGACTCTGTTACCTGCAGTTACAAAAGGAGAATCCAAATATTCCTTATGACCAGTAATTGATGGAGACTCCTCAAGGATTTCTGAAAGTGAATGTTGTGTTTTATCGGAACAACCTAAAAAAAGAAGTATTCCAAGGAGGAAGGTTACAGTTTTCATAGAGTGCAGGTTATAATTCAAAAATACCATATTGTGCGTAAATCCCTAAAACAAAAAAAGCGACCTCATTGCTGAAGTCGCTTTTTGTTATCTAATTGTTTTACCGTCTTTGTCTTTAAAACGGTACTCAAGGTATGTATACGCATCCCTTGGTTGGATCTTAACCCATTTTTTGTGCTCCAAGAACCACTTGAAACGATGAGATGGGAACCCTTGGTTGAGGTAAGCTGCAATAAAAGGGTGGGTGTTTAGAATAATCCCATTATCCTTGTAATTGCCTTTCATGATCCGCTCCAAATCCACATTAATTTTATCAATTAAAACAATGGGAGCTTCTACTTCAGTACCTGTACCATTTGGATTTTCCTCGCTGGTTTTGATATTGACCTCTGGTCTTACCCTTTGACGGGTTATCTGGACCAATCCAAATTTACTGGGAGGCAGGATTTTGTGCTTGGCACGGTCATCCTTCATTTCCTCCCTAAGATGATCAAATAATTTTCTTCTATGATCACCCTTGGTCATATCAATGAAATCCACCACGATTATTCCTCCCATATCCCTAAGGCGTAACTGCCGCGCTATTTCGGTGGCAGCTAAAAGGTTTACCTCTAAGGCGGTATCTTCTTGGTTCTTGGCCTTGTTGGAACGGTTACCACTGTTCACATCAATGACGTGAAGCGCTTCGGTATGTTCAATTACAAGATAGGCGCCCCTGCTCATGGAGGCGGTGCGACCAAAAGAAGTTTTGATCTGCCGTTCTATCCCAAATTTTTCAAAAATTGGGGCCGAACCGGAATAATACTTTACAATGGATTCTTTTTGAGGTGCGATTTCGTGCAAATAATCCTTGATTTGATTATGGAGCGTCTCATCATCAACATGGATTCCTGTAAAGGAATCGTTGAATACATCCCTGAGAATGGATGAGGCCCTATTGAGCTCTATCAACACTTTTGATGGATGTGGTGCTCGCTGTAATCTCTTGCACATGATTGTCCATTTGGACAACAGATTCTGAAGATCTTTGTCTAATTCTGCAACTTTCTTGCCTTCTGCAACGGTACGAATAATAACTCCAAATCCTTTCGGCTTAATACTCTTTACAAGTCGGATGAGCCTGTCCTTTTCTTCCTTGGTTCCAATTTTTTGCGACACGGAAACCCGGTCTGAAAATGGTACCATGACCAAATAGCGCCCGGCTAGGGAAAGCTCGGAGCTAATTCGAGGTCCTTTGGTGGAAATGGGTTCTTTTACAATTTGTACCAATAATGACTGATTGGCCTTAATAACTTCGTTAATACTGCCATTTTTGTCTATATCTTTTTCAAATGGAAAATCTTTGAGGGAATAGTCTTTGAGCTTTCCCGTTCTAACTCTCTTAATGAATTTAAGCATGGAGGACAATTGCGGTCCAAGGTCATGATAATGCAGGAACGCATCTTTTTCATAACCCACATTTACAAATGCCGCATTTAAGCCAGTGACCGGCTTTCTGATCTTAGCCAGGAAAATGTCACCAACAGAAAAGTTGTTGTCATCCTCGTCCTTGTGTAATTCAATAAGTTTTCCATCCTTTAATAAGGCAAAATCGACTGCATCAGGACTAGATCTAACGATTAATTCTCTATTCACCTGAATCGATTTTTATTTATCCCGATAGTATTATGGGATAAATGATTAAACAATATGTAGAATCGGTTTTTACCGATTGAAATTCTTTTCCTGAATCTCTATGTCAAAGAACGTATGGGTGTAAAATGAAAAAGTAGTTGCAACAACTACTTTTTCTTGTGTCGGTTAGCTCTTCTGCGCTTCTTGCGCTTATGGGTAGCTACCTTATGTCTTTTTCTTTTTTTACCACTTGGCATATGGTTCTTCCTTTTGTGTTAGTTATCTTATTTTACTTGAACGTTGCTCTTAACGCCTTCAACAAAAACCTTTGCAGGTTTGAAGGCAGGAATATTGTGGGCAGGAATTTTGATGGTAGTGTTCTTTGAAATGTTTCTACCTGTTTTTTCCGCTCTGGTCTTGATGATAAAGCTTCCAAAACCTCTTAAATAAACATTATCTCCATTCTCCAAGGACGATTTTACCTCCTCCATAAAAGATTCCACTGTTGCTTGTACGTCTCCTTTTTCTATACCTAGTTTTTCTGAGATTCTAGTTACAATATCTGCTTTCGTCATTTCGTATTACTGTTTTCTAATTTTTTAGGCTTGCAAATATAAAAATTAAAATTAATCTTTCGTTTAAACCCTTTAATTTTAAGTATATAAACTGCTACTTTTAATCCTTATTATTTGCTTGCATGTCTTTTTCCCAAAAAATTCTGGAATGGTATTACATTCATAAGCGTGATTTACCTTGGAGATCTACCACAGATCCTTATAAAATCTGGCTTTCGGAGATTATGCTGCAACAGACCAGAGTGGCTCAAGGGATGCCCTACTATCATAAATTTTTGGAAAATTTTCCAACCGTTCAGGACCTGGCCAGCGCCCCGGAAGAAAAAGTGTTAAAGTTGTGGCAAGGATTGGGCTACTATTCCAGAGCTCGAAATTTGCATGCTACAGCCAAGATGGTGGTAGTGGACTATAATGGCAATTTTCCGAACACCTATAAAGAGCTGAAAGCCTTAAAAGGAGTTGGGGATTATACGGCAAGTGCCATTGCTTCCATTTGTTTTGACATTCCCGAACCTGTGGTGGATGGCAATGTGTACAGGGTTTTGTCGCGCTATTTTGGGGTGGATTTGCCCATCAACAGCACCCAAGGAATTAAATACTTTAAAGATTTGGCGCGGGAAGTCATGGATGTCAAGAACATTCGCGATTACAATCAGGGCATCATGGAGTTTGGAGCTATGCAATGTGCTCCCAAAAGTCCTAATTGTGAGAGTTGCCCTTTGAACACAAGTTGTGTGGCTTTAAAAGAAATTAGGGTATCCCAACTACCTGTCAAAATAAACAAGACCAAAATAAGGCAACGCTATTTTAATTATTTGGTTTATTTGGATAAGGATAACAGAACGATATTGGAACAACGACAGGGGAAAGGTATTTGGCAAAACCTGTATCAATTTCCATTATTGGAGACGGAAAATTTGGTTGGGCATAAAGAATTGACCCAAATCCTGAATGGGAATTTGAAGGATTCCACCAACAAAGTTGCCATGTATAATAAGGAACCCATAGTCCATAAATTATCACACCAACACTTGCATACCCGATTTTGGATTTTGGAAATGGATGAACTGAATTCCAAGGCAATCCCATGGGAGAAAGTCCACAATTACCCGGTGCCAGTTTTGTTGGCTGACTTTATAAAGACATTTAAAATTTAGTACTTTTGACCAATTAAAGAGTTATGAGCGGAACATTAAATAAAGTGATGCTGATCGGGCATTTGGGAGACGAAGTAAAAGTCCATTATTTTGAAGGCGGGGGATGCATAGGACGCTTCCCGTTGGCTACCAATGAAACTTACACCAACCGTACCACAGGTGAAAAAGTAACCAATACGGATTGGCATAATGTTGTGGTGCGAAACAAGGCGGCCGAAATTTGCGAAAAGTACCTGAGCAAAGGGGACAAAGTCTATGTGGAAGGCCGGTTGAAAAACAGGCAATGGCAAGGAGAGGATGGGAATACCCGCTACACTACTGAGGTGCATGTACAGGACTTTACCTTTTTGTCTACCAAAAAGGAAAGCCTGGCTACCGGACAAGGAGGCATGGAGAACGCCCAGCAAAATCCACAGATGGCACCGCAGGCAGCGCCAATGAAATCGGTGGAGCCCGCTCCAGCCGAGGAAACGGATCAGGATGACGACCTGCCGTTCTAACTTTTAGCATAAACCTGTAGAAATTGGATCCCGAGCC
The DNA here is from genome assembly GCF_005937185.1 of Flagellimonas algicola. Lineage (GTDB taxonomy): Bacteria > Bacteroidota > Bacteroidia > Flavobacteriales > Flavobacteriaceae > Flagellimonas > Flagellimonas algicola. The sequence continues at coordinate 1,249,363 of NZ_VCNI01000002.1, forward strand.
CTATTGTTTGGCGTATTTCTTGACTATCTTTAATGGTATGTTCACCGCAAAAGTGATTGTACTGTTGCTTCTCTTAATCTGTTCCGCACTTATTTCTGGTGCAGAAGTCGCCCTGTTTGGACTTTCACAAACAGATCTGAATGAAATGGGGGAATCGGACAGTTCTAGGGACAAACTGATTGTTCGTTTATTGAATCGACCCAAAAAGCTTTTGGCCACCATTCTCATTACCAACAATGCCATTAATATTGGGATTGTGCTTCTTTTTAGCTCCATTGGAAATACCATATTTTCCAACGTTAACCAGGTGTTGTTTGGGGTTGTGTCGGTACGCTTTCTTTTGGAAGTGCTCGTGGCCACTTTTCTGATTTTGATGTTTGGAGAAATCCTCCCAAAAATCTATGCCAATCGCAATCGTGTCCAATTTTCCCAGTTCATGTCGGTTCCAATCCGAATCTTGAACGCCATGTTTACCCCTTTTAGCGGCCCAATGAGTTCGGCCACAGGCTACCTGCAGGAAAAATTGGGAAGGGAGAAATCCAACCTAAGTGTGGATCATTTATCGCAAGCTTTGGAACTCGCTTCGGAAGGGGATACCACCAAAGAGGAACAAAAGATTTTGGAGGGCATTGTGACTTTTGGAAACACCGATACCAAGCAGGTAATGCGACCCCGGATTGACATTTTTGCGCTCAATGAGGAAATGAAATTTCCCGAAGTCCTGGAAGAAATCAAGAAAAATGGGTATTCCCGGATTCCGGTGTTTTCGGAAAATATGGACAACGTATTGGGTGTTTTGTACGTGAAGGATCTGTTGCCCTACATCGATAGAAAGAGTTTTAATTGGATGTCCTTGATAAGGGAACCCTATTTTGTGCCAGAGAACAAAAAACTGGATGACCTTTTACTGGAATTTCAGGATAAAAAGAACCATTTGGCGGTTGTGGTTGATGAATATGGCGGAACATCTGGAATTGTGACCTTGGAAGATATCATTGAGGAAATTGTGGGGGATATCAGTGACGAATTTGATGATGAAGACCTTGTTTTTTCCAAATTGGACGATTTCAATTATGTCTTTGACGGAAAAACAACCCTAAAGGATTTTTATAGAGTGGTCAAGATTGAGGATGAGGAGGATTTTGAAAACCAAAAAGGAGAATCGGAGACCATTGCCGGTTTTGTGCTAGAGATGTCGGGAAGCTTCCCGAAAAGAGGAGAGAAAGTATGGTTCAAGAACTACCAGTTTTTGGTGGAAAGCCTGGATAAGAAAAGATTGAAACGTATAAAAGTTACACTCCCCCATGAAGCATAATTGGCTGGTATTTTTAGCTCTATTTACATTTTTGACGGGTTGCAAAGACGATGTTTTACCCAAACCCAATGCCATGCTGCGCCTAAAATATCCCGAGGCGTCTTATGGCCCATCAACCAACAATTGCCACTATATTTTTGATCAAAATACCTTATCAGTTATAAAGGAGAATAGGGACTGTTCTTTGGTTTTGGATTACCCCATGATGAATGGCTCTGTCTATATTACTTACAAACCTGTTCAGGACAACTTAAAGACCTTGCTAACGGACGCCCAAAAATTGTCTTATGAGCATGCGGTTAAGGCGGACAATATAGTGGAACAGCCATTTATAAACCCTGAAGATAAAGTATATGGGATGTTCTATGAGGTAAGCGGGGACGCCGCTTCGCAATCACAGTTTTATGTGACGGACAGCACCAACCACTTTGTGACGGGTTCCCTGTATTTTTATGCCAAACCCAATTACGATTCCATTCTTCCTGCAGCGGTATATCTTCAACAGGATATCCGAAGAATTATGGAAACACTCCGTTGGAAATAAGGCTATTCCTTCTTCAAAAGCTCTTCAGCCTTGGCAATGCTGGTGTTGATCTGTTCTTTTAGCGCCTTAACCTTGGCTTCTTCCTCATCCAACCACTTTTGTTTTTGCTCCGTGAGTGCTTTACCGTTCAGAATTTCATCAGAATTGAACCGGTCTCCAAATCCCTTCATCCAATCCATCATGGAGTTGTGTGAGGCTTGGAGATCCCGCATTGCGGCTTCATAGGCCTGTCCGGTTTCTGTGGTGTCCACTTTGGATTTTAACTCTCCGACCAATTTCCCTAAGGTGCTCATTTTGGGCATCACCTCATCATGGATGGCCATAACTTGGTCCATTTGTGAAGTTCCATCTTCACTTTTTTTATCTGATTTGCAGGCAACGGTCAATAACAGGCCTAGTGTTGCCAAGAAAATATGTTTTTTCATTTAAGTGATTTTTTGCTGAAAATTCTTGATGTAAAAATATACAAACTAAACCCGGAAAGAATGGTGAACAACCCAAAAAGCGCAAAAGCCCTTAGCAGAAAGTTGTTAAAGTTATCCCGCCCTTCATAATCCATGGTATGTAACATCCAAAAGAAATCAAAGGCTCTCCAAGCATTGCTTCGAAAGGTTTGGATATCCCCATATTCTTTGGAAACATATACGGTAGTATTTATGGGTTTCGCGAAACTAATGGCATAAGCTGGTAATGGTCTACCACGGTACTCATGATGTTTGCCTGTAGCTATAAGATATTCTACCTGCGTCACACCAGCTTGTTTGTTTAAACCGTCCATAGCCACCAAAATTGCTTCTTTTTCAGATAATGAAGCTTTTGGTTTTCCGTTGGAGGCATGGAACAATCTGGCTCTTTTTCCAAACGGAGAGCTGTAAACAACCCTATATATGGGTTCATCAAGAATGTTGATCAATTCGAGTGATGTAATAGAGTCTGTACTTTCAAAATGGGAATCAAGAAATACATTGGGAGAGACCATACCTATAGACGACTGGGGGAAAGGGAGTTTTTCCTTTAGATGTTCCCCGCGAATTTCTTCGATATTCGTCCAGCTAAAATAAAGGCCTCCAAGAGTCCAAAGCAAAAATTGAATTCCCAAAACAATACCTAAATAGCGATGCCATTTTCTGATGTACTGTATGATTTTTCGTTTAGTCATAAGCAAAGTAAAATGGGGCGCAACGTGCCCCGGTAATATACTACAAGGAATATTGAACCCCAAAGGTCAAGGTTTCCTTGTTTTTTAGTTGAATGCCGCTCAGATCTTGGAGAACAGGCGAGGCCAGTTCAAAACCAAGCCTTAAATTTTTCAAAGATCCCGAGGGAACATAGATATTGAACCCTAGTCCACCATTCAAAAAAGTACCTCCAGAGTTGTTGGTATCCGCAGTGATGACCATCATTGGGTTGAGGTTGGGATCGGAACCTTCAAGTTCTCCAACGATCAACCCTTCCAATCTAGCAGAAAAGCTGATCCAATTGGCGGCTTTGATAGCCAACCAGTTGTTCCAACTGTATCTATTTCCATACCGGTACTCCCTATCATTTTCCCCAAAACGGAAAACGCTTTTAAGTTGGCTTCCCCAAGAAACTGTTTCTCCTTGCCCAAGATAGGTCAAGGCCAAAGATGGGTCAAGGGTTCCACTACCAATCTGCATAGGATAGGGAAGTTCTGTTTCGTTGGGGGCAGATGCCGGGGTTACGTCACTTTCAGTTACGCTTCCTGTAGGTATGGAAATACCTATCTGCCCATGTAGACTATGTCTGTTTTTATTAAAAAAACGGTACATCAGCGATACATTGATATCCCCCAATCCACTGGTTTCAGTAGTGAACGTACCCCCCATTCGGGTTAGATGGTCCATTTCCATACTTAGATAATTGAACATGACCATTAGGGTTACCTTATCACTTGGAGCATACATGGTTCCCAACATATGCATGTTCATGGGCATTGTGGTTGGAGTTACCATATAATCTGCAAGGGCGTCGGCTGTGGTTGCATCATCTGTTCCATCTCTTAATTCATCCATATTCATGTGCATATATCGGTAGGAGAACATCCATTCTCCCTTCCCATGCATATGATCTCCCATGACGGAAATAGGCGCGTGTCCGTCGGGCCTTCCCGCGGACCATTTTAAAGATTGATTATTGGTTTCTTGTGCATAAAATGCAATTGTGGCCACTAGAAACAGGGCCGAAAAATATGTTTTCATCCTTATTGAAATTGAAGTTTTGGCGAAGATTGATTCGCCTAAAAAAATTTGTGCGATACACTAGTAACTAGGATAGCGTACTAGGGGGATGAAAATTGAAAGGAATGTACAAATAGGTGTAATGGTTGTGATAGTCAAACTCGTTTTCTATTGGAGGATTTTGGACTTTATCCTTGGTATAGTTCAAGAGCTCCACAAATCCAATAGGATATTCCTCCATGGCAATCTTTGGAAGATTTTGTTTCTTTTCCTCGTTTTGTTCTGAAAGCCGTTGCATCAAATAGCATTTCCCCTCACATTGGAGTTCTTTTTTTTCCTTGTTGATACAGAGAAATTCGGCAATATAATCTTCGTAAATAATATATTCTGCCAACGGAATTACCGGCCGTAACATGGCCAAAAAGTAAAGAAGTACAAACCAATGGGCGGCTAACCGTTTCAAAGCATTGCTGATTTAGAAATGTAAAATTAGCGATTAATTGACTTCAAAAAAAAGACGCCCCAAAATGGAGCGTCCTATTAAATTTTGATATCGTAGTTTTTACTCAAAATCTGCAGGGCTGACGCCTTCGTTGACCTTGATTTCCTTGACCATAAATTCGAAGTTCTGTGGTCCAAATATCTGGGTCATCTTGAATGGAAACTTAATTCCTGAAACTTCCTGATAATCATCAAACGCCAAAGTATTGGTCATGGCTTGTCCTTGGACATCTTCGATACTCACTTCTTGCAATTTGAGGCCGGTTTCCACGTCATAGTAACAATGCTTGTTTTCAGTGATTTTTAGCTTGTATGCCTTTTTATCTCCCACAGGTTCAATCCCCTCCACTGTAATATTTCCGGCTGCCAGATAATGAAGTTCCGGAAAAGCCGCGGATTCCTCCTTTATTCGTTCTATTTCCTCTGGAGTTAGGTCTTTTCGTTGACCTTGAGCCATGGCATACCCTTTGTCACCGTCCAATACTTGCTTTTGAACCGAGTTGCCCATAACCTTGATGTCCTGCATAAATTGGTAGCTGCTGGTCTTCTTCATTTCAAGTTCCAAAGTCATTCCCTGCATTTCGGCTTCAGCGGTTAAGGCATAGGATTCCACATTCTCCAATTTGGATTTACCTCCAATGGCCTCCATATATTTTTCCAGAATGGATGTAACAGTTACTCCTTCAGGTAGCGGAGTGGAATAGTCAGGCTTTTCTGTTTTGGAGGCATAAGCATCGTAATATAGCACAGGCACTTTTTTGCCGTTTAAAGACACATTTTCAAGATTTTCAAGGACTTCACTGCCTTTACCGGTAACCACAATCCGGGCGTTGCTGGTGGAGAAGTACTTTTGGGCGGCCTTCTGCACATCTTCTATGGTAATGGCATCGATTCGCTCTAAATACGTTTTATAAAAATCGCTAGGCAAACCCTCTGTCTGGATATTTAGGGCATAATTGGCCACAGTTTCAGGTTTCTCCAATGCCATAACGAAATTGCCAGCGTACTTGGCCTTGGCATTGGCCAGCTCCTCCTTGGAAACAGGATGCTTGCCAATACTGTCTATTTCCTTTAGTATTTGCACCACGGAACTGTCAGTAACAGCGTTCCGAACCTGGGCATAGGCATTGAAACGCATGGGACTATATTTATTGGCCCTGATTCCTGAATATGATCCATAGGTATACGCTTTATCTTCCCTTAGATTTTTGAACAACCTAGCCTGGGAACCCCCTCCTAGAATTCTGTTGGCAAGAAGTGCGGCCAAATAGTCCTCATCCTTCATCTGAAGCTCGGTGATATTTTGCACAGCCACTTCTGACTGCACGGCATTTGGCATGTCCACAAAATTGATTTGGTTGTATTGGGCATCCGCTGGTTTTGCATAACTAAATGTTGGTGGGGTAGCCTTGGACCAAGGGGTGAAATAGGTGGTCACCAGTTCCTTGGCCGTTTCATAATCCACATCTCCCAGAATCACCAAATAGGCATTGGCAGGAACAAAATAAGAGCGATAATGCTGTTCCACATCTGCTAGGGTTACACTGTTCACCGTAGCTTCCGTGGTAATTTCCCCATACGGGTGGTTTTGACCATAGGCTAGGGCCAATTGTACCCTTGTGGCGATGGCGGATACATCTTTTTCCTCTGATTTGATCCCGGTAAGAATCCGGTCTTTTTCCTTGTCAAATTCCTCTTGGGTAAAATTTGGATTCAGGGCGGCATCTGCCATAAGCTCCAGTATTCTTGGAAAGTATTTTGACAAGCAACTCGCCGAAGCACTTTGGTCACCGATACCGATACTCGCTCCCAAAAAGTCGACTTCCTCATAGAAATCCTCTTTAGAAATGGTTTTGGACCCTTTTCCCAAAAGACTGGAAGTAAGGTCGGCAACACCAGCCTTTTTTCCTTGCAAAATAGGAGGATTGTCAATGGTCAGGTGCATGGATACCCTTGGCAGTTTATGGTTTTCAACAACCATCACTTTTAATCCATTGTTCAGCTCAAACCTTGCAGGTTCCTTCAGATTGATCTCTGGAGCTGGCCCAGGTTTGGGCGGGTTGCTGCGATCTATTTGGGCATAGGAAAACACCATGCACATGGACAGTACGGAAAAAACGATATACTTTTTCATTTTAATTGGCATCTTTTTGTTCTGGTAAATACGCTAACTCCACTCTTTGGTTCACCTTGAGGTACTTCTTGGCAACCTCCATAATTTCTTCCCGGGTTATGGAGCGGTAAATTTCTATTTCGGTATTGATTAAATTGGTGTTGTCCCGCAGCATATAGTTTTCGGCCAACGAATTGGCTATTCCTGAGATGCTGCTATTCGCGTTGACAAAATTGTTTTCAAACTTGTTCTGCAGCTTCTGATAGTCTTTTTCTGAAATCAATTCCGATTGAATCTTCAAAATTTCGGCATCAATCTCATTTTTAATGTCCTGAATGGAATTATCACCAACCGGTAATCCACCTACCACATAACAACTATAATCTTCTGCATCAACGGGTACGGAAAAGATCTGGAGGGCAATTTTCTTCTCATCCACCAATTTCTTATAAAGCTTGGAACTTTCCCCATCACTGAGATAGGTAGAAATCATATCAATGACATAGGCATCACGTTCTGCCTGCCCAGGGGTTCTGTAAGCAAGCAATATAGCCGGAATTTGAATGTTGGGGTCGTGATAGGTTGCTTTTTTGGTATTTACAATGGGATCTTCCACCACTTGGTTTCTTTGGATTTCGGCCCCTCTTGGGATGGGACCAAAATAATCCGAGATCATTTGTTTTGTTTTGGCAGTTTCAAAATCCCCAGCAACCACTAAAACGGCATTGTTGGGCACATAGAACGTCTTGTTGAAATTCTTAAAATCTTCCAGAGTTGCACTGGCCAAATGGTCCAAAGAACCAATAACACCCCAGCGATACGGATGTTTGGTGTATAGATTTTTTAGCAATACCTCAAAGAATGCTCCATAGGGAGAGTTGTCCACACGCAATCTGCGCTCTTCCTGAACCACTTCCTTTTGTGTGTCTACCCCAATCTGACCTATAATGGGATGCATCAATCGTTCGGATTCCAACCAAAGCCCGGTTTCCAAACTATTGGAAGGAAAAGTTTCGTAATAATAGGTTCGGTCCAGAAATGTGTTGGCATTTCCGCTACCTCCATTGGAAGCCACTATTTTATCCCATTCTCCCCTTTCTATGTTTTTGGTTCCTTCAAACAACAAGTGCTCAAAGAAATGGGCAAACCCGGTTTTCTCTGGGTCTTCATCTTTGGAACCCACATGGTACATTACAGCAGTGGTTACCACTGGAGCAGAATTATCTTGATGTAAGATTACGTGTAGCCCATTATCCAGGTCATATTCCTCAAAGGAAACTTGTTGGGCTACCATTAAGTTTCCGGCAGTGAATAGGAACAATGCCAATACAAAATGTTGTTTCATATCAAATAGTGCGTTTATGTATATTAAAAAGATTAGTGCGGAATTTATGATTGATGTTACGTTAAATATAGAATAAAGTTATAAGATGATTGGGACTCGCAAAGAGTCTTTTGAAAAGAATTTGTGGGATAAGTCGTCAACATTCAGTAAATTAAGGATCCACCCGAAAATTTAGCAAAATGAAAAATCTCACCCTCCCAATCCGGTTTGGCATCGTAACCAGCGCCTGTTTGATGGCGTATTTCCTCATTTTGGCCCTGATGGGAAAGCACACCAATGTATTCTTTAGCCTTTTTAATGGGGTTATAACGGGATTTGGTATTTATGAAACCATCAAATACACCAAAATGCGTGAAGGGAAGGCTTTTTCCTATGGCAAAGGATTTATGGCCGGGGTTACCACGGGTTTTATCGCCACTTTGCTGTTCACCATATTCTTTGCTTTTTATTCTACGGAACTGAGCAGTACTTTTCTGAGTGATCTTTCCGAGGTTTGGTCCAAGGATTACAGCAATTTTGAGGGAATCGTATTCTTTACTGTTGCTATTATGGGCTTTGCTACAACCTTGGTTCTTACCTTATCTTTTATGCAGTTGTTCAAAACTTCCAACAATCTTAAAAAATAATGGGAATTGCCCCAAGATTACTTGTAGATTAAGGATTTAGCAGTATATTTGCACCCGCTAATTTTAGCAACGCGAAAGTAAAATATTCTAATTAACGCATTATGTACGCAATTGTAGAGATGGCAGGGCAGCAGTTTAAAGTTGCAAAAGACCAGAAAGTGTACGTTCACCGTTTGCAGACCGAGGAAGGTAAAAAAGTAACTTTTGATAAAGTTCTTCTTTTGGATGACGGAGGTAACGTAACTGTTGGCGCCCCAGTCATAGAAGGTGCGGCTGTTGAAGCCAAAGTAGTTAAGCACCTAAAAGGAGATAAGGTAATCGTCTTTAAAAAGAAAAGACGTAAAGGATACCGTGTTAAAAACGGTCACAGACAGTCCTTGACCGAAATTGTTGTAGAAGGGATTGTAGCCAAGGGAGCCAAGAAAGCTGCTCCGGCCAAAGCAAAGGCAGAAAAGCCAGCTGCTGAACCCAAAAAAGCAGCCGTAAAAGCGGAAGCTCCTAAAAAAGCAGCTCCAAAGAAAGCAGCGCCTAAAAAGGCAGCTGAGGATTTGAGCACCAAAACGGTAGCAGAGTTGAAAGAAATGGCCAAGGCAAAAGGAATTGCAGGTATTTCTTCCATGAAGAAAGCGGATTTAATCGCAGCGCTTAACAAATAAGATAAAGAACTAAAATTTATATATCATGGCACATAAGAAAGGTGTAGGTAGTTCAAAAAACGGTAGAGAATCAGAATCGAAACGCCTTGGCGTAAAGATTTTTGGTGGACAGGCCGCTGTTGCCGGTAACATCATTGTTAGACAACGTGGTACCAAACACAATCCTGGTGAAAATGTATATGCCAGTAAAGACCATACCCTACATGCCAAAGTAGATGGTATTGTTAAGTTTCAGAAAAAAGCGGGTGGAAAATCATTTGTTTCCATAGAGCCTTTTGAAGCATAACACTTTAGGTAAAAAAATGAACAAACCCTCACTACTAAGTGGGGGTTTTTTGTTAGCCCAGTGTTAAGTCAATTTAAATTGCTTCCTTACAAGCGCTAAATATTACGTATTCTTAAAAATTAGCTAACCCCCTTTTCCAGCGATATCCAATTTCTTTGTGGTCTGAATCAACCACTTAGAAAATGAAGAAGTATTTACAGTTTTTTACCCTGATTTTTATTCCGCTATCCTTTTATGCCCAAACAGGAAATATTCAAGGAATTATTTCCGATGAAAATGGGATTTATGTACCTGGTGCCAATGTGCTCATTTCAGACTTGGGCAAGGGAGCCATTACAGATTTTGATGGCAAATTCACTCTGGTCAATGTGCCAGAGGGGACCCACAACATGCAAATTTCGTATCTGGGCTATGCCCCCATTCAGCAAGATGTGAATGTTGTAGCTGGCGAAACTACCGTAGTAAGCCTTATTATGAACCCCAGTAATGTAGAGTTACAGGAAGTACAGGTGTCGGCATACGGATTAAGCGGCCAAGCCAAGGCGTTGAATACGCAAAAAACCAACTTGAACATCACCAATGTGGTCTCCACAGATCAAATTGGAAAATTCCCTGATGCCAATATTGGAGATGCCGTTAAGCGAATCCCTGGAATCACTATGCAGGTGGATCAAGGAGAGGCTAGAAATGTAATTGTTCGCGGATTGGCTCCCCAGTTAAACTCCGTAACATTAAACGGTAGCCGAATTCCATCTGCCGAAGGTGACAACCGAAATGTACAGATGGACCTAATTCCTTCAGATATGATCCAAACCATTGAAGTGAACAAGGCAGTGACTCCAGATATGGATGGTGATGCCCTTGGAGGATCGGTCAACTTGGTTACCCGTTCGTCCCCGCAGAGTTTCAGATTGTCTGCAACTTTGGGGTCTGGGGTTAGCTTGATCAATGATGAACCTATATATAATGGTAGTTTTTTATTGGGTGACCGCTCCAAAAACAAAAAGTTTGGTTGGATGGTTGCGGCCTCCTATAACAATGTTGACTTTGGTTCTGACAATGTGGAGGCGGAATGGGTCAATGAAGCCGAAAGCCCGATTACCGAGGAAGATATTGATGTGAATCCTTTTGTGGAGGAATCTGATATCAGAACCTATCTGGTACAACGTATTCGCAGAAGTTTTTCCGCCAATGTGGATTATGCCTTTGATGCCAACAACACTGTTTTCATTAAAACCATGTACAATTGGAGGGATGACCGCGAAAACAGATTCCGCTTACGTTTTAGGAGCATTGAGCCGGTTTTTGCTGATGGAACCGAAAACATAGTGGGTTACGAAGGTGAAATCCGAAGACAGACCAAAGGAGGAATTCCTGGTGGTCGAATCAAAAACACACGTTTGGAAGACCAACGCATGCAGAACTATAGTGTTGGGGGAAACCATTTGTTTGGAAGTCTAAAAATGGATTGGATGGGATCTTTTGCCAAAGCATCCGAAGAACGTCCCAACGAAAGATATGCCGAATATGAAATTGGTAATGCCATTGGAATCAACGCAGATTTGAACAACCCTAGATACCCATCCTTTAGACCCTCAAACGCAACGGACGCCACTTTGGCCAATTTTGAATTGAGAGAGTTTACCGAAGAAAACCAGTTTACGGAAGAAGAAGATGTTAACGCCTTCTTGAACTTTGAATTGCCTTTGGACATTTTTGGAGCCGGGGATGGAACGCTGAAGTTTGGAGGAAGATACAAATCCAAAAATAAGGTGCGCGACAATGATTTTACTGAAGCAGAACCTATCACCGGATTTGAAACTTTAGCAGATGTGGATACACAGGATCAAACTAAATCTGATTTCTTGGCGGGAAGCCAATATGCTTCCGGCAATTTTATTTCACCGGAATTTTTAGGGGACTTAAATTTTTCAGATAACACCCTATTCGACACCACTTCCGTTCAGGACGAGTTTTTGGCCGGAAATTATGATGTGGACGAGAAAGTTTACGCAGGTTATGTGATGACCAACCAAAAACTATCAGATAAGTTGTCCGTGTTGGCAGGTCTTCGAGTGGAAAACACCAAAATCAACAGCTTGGGGAATGAGGTTATTTTTGATGACGAGGGCGATTTTGACAGCTTTAACCAGATCAGGGATGAAAGTTCCTATACCAACTTCTTGCCAGGCGTGCACTTCAAATACAATCCCAGCAACAACACCGTATTGCGTTTTGCTTGGACCAACACCATTGCCCGACCCAACTATGTGGATTTGGTACCCTTCCGTAATGTTATCAATGAGGATGAGGAAGTAGAGACCGGAAATGCCGAGTTGGATCCTACCACCTCCATGAACTTTGATTTGGTGGCAGAACACTACTTTGAGTCCGTAGGGATTATATCTGGAGGGATATTTTACAAAGACATAAAAGATTTTATCTATGTCTCCTTATCTGAGGATACGGCCACAGGTTTTGACCTTTTTCAACCTTTGAACGGAGATAGTGCTTCCATTTTTGGGGCCGAAATCGCTTTCCAGAGACAATTGGATTTCTTGCCCGGTTTCGCCAAAAACTTTAGTGTCTATCTTAATTATACCTTGTTGACTTCTTCTACGGATGGCATCCGAAACGGAGATGAAATTCGTGAGGATATTGACCTGCCTGGAACAGCACCCAATATGTTCAACGGATCTTTGGGATATGCTGATAAAAAATTCAGTATTCGTTTGTCCACAAACTTCTCGGACGCTTATATAGATGAACTGGGAGGCAATGCATTTGAAGATAGATACTACGACAAACAGTTCTTTGTGGACCTCAACGCTTCATTTACCATTAACAAAAACCTGCGACTATACGCAGATTTGAACAACCTTACCAATCAACCTTTGCGGTACTATCAAGGTGTTGAAAACCGTACCCAGCAGGTGGAGTTTTATGAAAAGCGTCTAACGTTTGGATTGAAATACGACTTGTTCAGAAAGTAACCTACCAAAGTAAATGTCTTTAAGGCCGCCCTTCGGGCGGCTTTTGTCTTAATTTGTTTCTATGAAATTCAATATTCTTTCAATTCTTTTCATCTTGACTTTTGTGGCCTGTTCCACCAAAAGCACGTTGCCACCTCTGAAACCTGATGTGATCACCGAAACCACCGTCAATGATACAGATGATCCTGCCATTTGGGTGAATCCCCAAGATGCTTCCAAAAGCATCGTTTTTGGAACAGACAAAGAAACCAACGGAGGCATTTACGCCTTTGATTTGGATGGGAAGATCATCAAGGATAAATCCATTTTGGATATTCAAAGACCCAATAATGTGGACGTGGAATATGGCTTAAAACTCAATGACTCCACTTTTGTTGACATTTTGGCTTTTACCGAAAGGGAAAAACAGCAGATAAGAGTGTTCTCGGTTCCTGATATGACCCCATTGGATGGAGGAGGTTTTCCCGTTTTTGAGGATGCCAACACTTTTGATGAAAAACTTCCCATGGGCATAAGCCTGTATAAATCTCCCGTGGATTCCACTATGTATGCCGTGGTAGGAAGAAAAACAGGCCCCAGTGATGGATATCTCTATCAATATGCATTGGAGGCTACCAATGGCAGTGTTAAAACAAGGTTGGCCCGTAAATTTGGTAAGTTCAGTGGACAAAAAGAGATTGAGGCCATTGCTGTGGATGATGAGCTTGGATACATTTATTATTCGGATGAAGGGGTTTGTATCAGAAAATACTATGCGGAACCCAGCAAGGGAAATGAGGAATTATCCTGTTTTGGCGGGCAACTTTTCTTAGAGGATATTGAAGGTATTGCTATAGCAAAGTATCCAAATGGTGAGGGCTACTTAATTGTCTCCAACCAGCAGTTGGGAGAGTTCAATATTTTTTCCAGAAAAGACAATTCGTTTGTAAAGGCAGTCAACTTGACTACCCTGGAAACTGATGGTTGCGAAGTGGTTACAGTTCCTTTAAACAAAAACTTTCCCAAAGGATTGTTTGTGTCCATGAACGATGAACGTAACTTCTACTATCACGATTTATCCCGATTTCTGGAAATCCCCGAATAAGATTAAAACTGGAGCTTTCGCTTTCGAGCGCTAATTTCCCAGGAATCCACTTTTTGTCCACCATCAATAACCGAGACCTCGTCATGAAGGTTGATGGTTGGACAAATGTGGTAGGGCACGCCATAAAGTACATCCCCTATTTGAAATTGATCCCAATCAGAAACCTTGATCACGCCATGCTCCTCACTTTGTGAAAGCAGTTGATAATCACTCAGATTAAGGAATTTTATACGCTTATCAATGGGATTTTCCGGAGCTACGGATTTATGTCCCATATCCACTGTGATGATTCCTTCGGTGGGTTTGGAAATAATTCGGGTAACCACAAGAGCAGCATATCTGAACTCCTGTTCCTGAAGTTTTTCAGAATAGCCCAGATCCCAAAGTACACAAGTTCCTGGACTGGTAATTCTACTTTTGTCCAGAAGATGGGAGGTGAAGGAGGGAGTGCCTCCGCAAATCATTTTAAGCTTTGGATTTTCTTGCTTCAAGGTCTCAAAATAATGGGAAACTTCTTCCAGTCCTGTTTCAATTTTTTGGTTTCGTTGATTAAAATCAATATCTCTTAAATGCCCATCGTACACATGTAAGCCCATAAAATGAAGAGAAGCGCAAGCTGAAATAAACGCAGCCAATTCCAACAAATCTTGACCGACCTCTATTCCGGAACGATTCATGCCGTTATTCACATCAATGTATACATGTGCGCTTATCCCTTTTTTGGTGGCTTCCTCGTTCAAGATTTTCGCGGTTTCAATGGAGTCTAGGATAGTAGAGAACCCGGTATTGGGGAAATGAAGGCTCAAGTCCAAAAAACGGTTCACTTTGGGCCCAACCAATTGATGCGCGATCAAAACGGACTTTGCTCCGACCTCGGCTGCTATTTCCGCTTCGGAAATGGTGGAGGCTTTAAAATTGGAGATGTTGGAAGCCAATAGCATTTTCATCACCTCCGGCATTTTGTTTGTTTTGATATGCGGCATAAGCCTATCTGTTTGGCCATCTACCAAAGAGATCATATGACCAATATTGAATTGTAAATGTTGTTTGTATAAAGCAATGGAGGGGGAATCCAACGTGTTGACATTTGTTATTTCGAACCAACGATCATTCATAAGCATAACTTGTTTTCTACGATTTTTTGATGATGTCCCTAACAATTTTTAAATGATGTCTGGTGTGGATTTTTAAAAACCGTATGCTTTGTTTTTTATTTAGTTTACTAAAATACGGATGATCAAAATGGGCATTTTCATCCAATTCCTGGATTGTTTTTAAGCCTTCTTTGGCAGCAGCAATTTGAAGATGGAGGTCCTCGGTCAGAATAACATCCGGAGGCCTTACCACCCTAGGGGATTTGGCTACCCCTCTAGGAAAATCACCCCAAGCGTAGATGACGGTCCTGGTAAAATTAAAATTGGATTTGTATTCCTCTGGTTTGGAAGCTTCCAAGGATTTACAGATCACAATAACCGTTTTTAGCATATGGTCCAAATGCCAGGCAACATCCACTTTGGACACTTTGGGATTTATGGCATCCCGGTGTGAAATGTAGGATGCTATTTTGGAAAATTCCGGATCTAAAAAGGACAAGTGCGACTTTTTATCTTTAGCCAATAGGGCAAATTAAATAACATCATAAAACTAGGAAATTCCATCAAGCTCTACTACTATTTCGAAGGAATGCTACCTAAAGTCAATTAAGAATAATAAAAAACCCCATGGTTTACCATGGGGTTTTTCAACACTAAAACTGAAAACGATAACCAAAATCCGGGAAGAAACCTATTTGGTCCTCTCGATCAATATTGTTGCTAAGCCTGTTGTATCTTCTGGAAAAGATGTTGCTTTTATTGGTCACGTTCTGCATATCCACATAAAACTGGTGCGACTGCTTTTTGCTTTTACTGTTTATCTTAAGCCCCAGCTTTACATCCCACCTAAAATAGCTGTCGTATTGTTGGCTATAGGCCAAATCATCAAACAAAACCTCATAACCCATATTTCTGGAAGCTTCCAGATCTATTGGGGTGTAATATCTTCCTCCTGAATATGTAATTCGGGTATCTGCAAAGAATTTGTTCTTTTTGGATTTGCCAACGGCCCATTCCTTACCTCCCAGCAAATTGACAACCTGTCCATTGTTGAAAGGAGAGTTGCGTTCTATACCATCACTACCGGTGTATTTACTTTGGTAGAAAGAGGAGGTCAGCAGCACATAGTAATCCTGGCTAAAGAACTTTTCCAAGGTCAGCTCAACACCCTGATTGGTAGCGGTTCCATTGTTGACCAAGTCAATGGCATCTGTACTAAATCCAAAATCGGCTCCCTCGGTCAAGGTGGAGTAGCTGGAAGCAAATCGATCCACGGGAACGTTGTCTATGTCTTGGTAGTAAGCTTCCAGCTTGGCTCGCCATTTATCCCCTAGTTTTACATCATATCCAAAAACTAAGTGTGCACTTCTCACAAATTCCAAATCCCTATTGGATTGCACTGGGGTACCATTGGTATCTTCATTCAAGAACAAAATGGGTGTTGGATTGTTTTGGGAATGTAAGCCATAACCCAAACTGAATCGGTGTTTGTCATTGGCCTCAAAACTAAGTCCTGCCCTTGGTTCCATTACAAATTGCTTGTTCAGGTCACTGTATAGACCATGCAGGCCGGCATTCAAGGTAAGTTTCTTGGAGAGTCGAAATTGACCTTGGGCAAAAGGTTGATATAAGGCCAGACTTTCATCCATTTCTATCAAGGTTACCAAATCGGAAAAACCATCACCATCCAGATCTGGCTGCTCCTCACGATCTTGATTGCTGTAATCCAAAGCAAGGTTTTCGTATTGGAGTCCGGTTCTGAAGGTTATCTTATTATTGATTTTGGAGTTGAAAAGTGTGGAAAATGTAAGCCGATTTTCCTTTTCGTCATCTTTGGTATACAGCAAAAGGGTTT
This sequence comes from Flagellimonas algicola, assembly GCF_005937185.1. Classification (GTDB taxonomy): domain Bacteria; phylum Bacteroidota; class Bacteroidia; order Flavobacteriales; family Flavobacteriaceae; genus Flagellimonas; species Flagellimonas algicola. The sequence continues at coordinate 1,265,973 of NZ_VCNI01000002.1, forward strand.
CTTGTGGGGTGTCCTTCTCAAAATAGCGATCTGCAGTATACTTGCTGGAAGAAGTGGAAAACCCAGCAACGGTTCGGAGGTAGGATTTTTTCCCGAAGGGAATGGTGTGTTTAACGCCAATAACCCCAAAACCGGATTCCACATAGGCATCCTCGTCTTCTGCAGCGAATAAGTCATCGGCCTCAATATTATCACCCAAAAATTCAATGTCCGAAGTTCCCCCAATGCCAAACAGGGATAAACTTCCCAATTTTCCCTTTCCAAAGTTCAGATTGAAGGAGAAATCCCCATAATTTGGGTTAGCGGAGGTACCCGCCCCGGCCGACCCGATCAAACCGACAAGCGAATACCTTCCTGCAACCAAAAAAGAACCTTTATCACCCAGAGGGCCCTCTGCGGTGGCTTCCACCCCGGAAAACGCACCTACTTGGGCTGCGAATTCGTAGTCGTCCGTATTCCCGTTCCGTAAGCCAATATCAAAAACCCCACCTATGGCATTGCCATATTCCGCAGGGAATGCCGAAGTAATAAAATCCGAATTTTTGAGCATATTGGGATTCAAGGCAGATACTGGACCCCCAGTTGTTCCTGCGGAGGAATAGTGATTGGGATTGGGAACTGGAATTCCTTCAATACGCCAAAGCAATCCGGTGGGGGAATTTCCACGGATAATGATATCGTTTCTACTGTCGTCTGGAGCAGAGACCCCGGCAAAATTAGCGGCCAATCTACCGATATCTCCCCGTCCACCAGAAAAACGACCCACTTCCTCAATACCAAATTGTCTGGCAGATACTGTGGCCATTTTGTTTTTGGGCTTGTCCAGGTTGGAGTTTGAGGTCACCACCACTTCGGTCAAGGTATTGAAACTCTCAGTCAGGGTAATGTTCAACTGTACATCCTTGCCCGTAGTCACTTCAATATTGGGCACATAGGAATTCTCGTAGCCTAAATAACTTATTCGGATGCTTTGCCTGCCAATGGGAACATCTTTTAGGGTAAATCGACCGTCAAAATCGGTAATAACTCCTGTAGCAACATCCACATTGAGAAGCTCTATGGTGGCTCCTTCCAATGGGCTTTCAGACTGTTTGTCCAAAACAACTCCTTTAATAACTCCGGTTTGGGCAAATGCCAAGGAGGAGATCATCAGCGCTAGGGCCAAAATGGTTTTTTTCATGATGGGTTTATTTTTTGTTTCCCCGAAAGTCTCGGAATCCTTTGGATTGTCTGGTGGCCGAATGGGTGAATTGCTTATTTGCTTCCTGAACTGATATTCTATCCCTTAAGGCTTATTGGGGAGGTTTTGATTCCCATTTTGTCAAATAAGTCCGGTTCCTGACAATTCAATGGGATTATTGACGGTTCAATGGGTTGATTTCGATGGGAAGCCCCATGCATGTGTATCTTTACACCAAGATGATTTTACATTGAAGAAAAAGACGATATACAAAATACTGTTTCGGTTGTTGGTGATCAACGTGGTCTTTTTTTTGATAAAAACCACCATGGAACAGGATGATGATGTGGTGGAGGGCTTGTTCAATCCTACAAGCATTTTCTATTATGTCACCGCATTTTTCCTGTTTATGTTTACCTGGGAGACCAACGATTGGCTGCTTAGAAAACAACGTTTGAAAGGAGGGCTTGATTTTAAAAGCAGTCTGATCATTATAGGAAAAAATATGGCATTGTTGGCTCCGGTAACTGCTTTGATATATTATTTGGGCTTGTTTGCCTTTAGGGAGCGATGGGGAATTATTTGTGATGACCCTCCACATGTGGAATTTGTTACCGATTTCTTCAGGGCGACTTTACTGGGCTTGACCGTTATTTTCTTTAATATGTTCCATTTTTCCATGACCCAAAGGGAAGAGCTAGCCAAACAGATGGAAGACCTAAAGCGGGAAATGCTGGCCTCCAAGTACAGCTCCTTGAAGAACCAGATAAGCCCTCACTTTCTGTTCAATAGTTTAAATACGCTTACCTCTTTGATGTACGAAGACCGGGATTTGGCCTCCGACTTTGTGACCCGATTGGCATCCAGTTATCGCTATATTTTGGATCATCGGGAGCGGGATTTGGTGAGTTTAAAAAAAGAATTGGGTTTTTTGGATGCCTTTGTCTTTATGATGAACATAAGACACCGGGATGCGGTGGTCATTAAATCGGAAATCCAAAAAACATCGGAACAATTTCTTATACCAACCTTATCGGTCCAAATGCTGGTGGAAAATGCCCTCAAGCACAACTACTACAGTAAGGAAAAGCCTTTGGAAATTCAGATTTCAACCATTGGCAATGATGCTTTGACAGTTAGGAATAACCTTAGGAAAAGAAAACTTAAGGAAGAAACCACCCAATTGGGGTTGAAAAACATTAAAAAGCGATATTCTTACTATACCAATAAACAGGTTTTGGTCCGAGAAGAGGCTGATTTTTTTGAAGTGATCATTCCCTTATTGGATAAGGAAGTTACGGACATGAATCTGATAGCTATATCTTAATATGAAGGCAGTTATTGTAGAGGATGAGGAATTTGCGTCCAAAAGATTGACCAAATTGGTGGGAGAGCTGGCCCCGGAGATTGAAATCTTGGCCAACATCAACTCTGTGGAAGCAGGATCTAGATGGTTTAAATCGAACGCACTCCCTGACCTTGTTTTTTTGGATATTCAGCTCAACGATGGTTACGGATTTGACATTTTGGATGGGATGGAGGATCATCCCCCAGTAATTTTTACAACGGCCTACAATGAGTTTGCCATACGCGGATTTAAATACAATGGGGTGGATTATTTGCTTAAGCCCATTGTTAAGTCCGATTTGAAAACGGCATTGGAGAAGTTCAAAAAAAATGTGACCCAAAATGGCCGAGGTTCCACCGAAAATCTGGAACATCTCAAGCAATTGTTCCATAAGGAGTACAAGCATCGGTTTATGGTCAAGGTGGGCAATCAGTTTAGGTCATTTAATGTGGAGGATATTGCCTTTTTTAAATCGCACGAAGGGATGATTTGTTTGTATACCCATGGCGGGCAGAGTTATCCTGTTGAATACACCATAGACCAACTGGAAAACATATTGAATCCCATTCATTTTTTTAGGATCAACCGCAAATTCATGGTCTCCGTCAAAGCAGTGGTCGAAATCCATAGTTACTTCAACAGTCGTTTGCTTCTAAAGCTTCTTCCAAAGGAGGAAGAACAGGTCATTGTGTCCAGGGAGCGGACCACCAACTTTAAAAAGTGGTTGGATATGTAACAAATATTCCTTCCGGGTTACTAATCATCATCAGAAAGCTTTTCTAACTATCTTAGCCTATCATTAATCTAAAAAACGCAAAATGATGAAAAGGTATCTTATACTGATGATCTTGTCAGGACTTGTCATGTCTTGCAAAACCAAGAACATATCAAATGATTTAGCATCCCAAAACCCTATTACGGCCCAATTGGATTTGGTGAACCTTGAGAACGACAAAGTTCAGGTTACCATTGACCCGGGAAGGTTTGTGAGTGATACGGTGGTCTACAGATTGCCAAGAGTAGTTCAAGGAACCTATGCCGTGTCCGATTTTGGAAGGTATATTGAGGGACTGAAAGGGATGGATTATGATGGTAATGAATTGGCAGGAACAAAACAAGACACCAATACATGGGTATTCTCCAACGCTCAAAACCTAAACAAAATAACCTATTGGGTCAATGACACTTTTGACCAAGAAATTGAAGGTGGTATAGGGGCCGAAGTGCCATTTTCACCCTCTGGGACCAATATTGAGCCTAAACAGGTAATGCTCAACCTCCATGGCTTTGTGGGCTATTTTGATTCACTAAAAAACAACGCCTACGAGATTGGAATTACCTCTCCGGATACTTTTAATTATACTTCGCCACTGCAGGAAATCAATACCTCCCAAAGCGAGGATGGCAAGACCAAAACTTCAGTTTTTTATGCCAATCGTTATTTTGAAGTAACGGACAATCCCATGATGTACGGAGAAACTGAAGTGGAAGAATTTATGGTGGGGGGCATCAAAATTGTATTAAGCGTTTTCTCACCTAATGGAGTGCATACCGCCAAAGAGATAAAGGAAACAGTCCATAAAATGATGTTGGCCCAGAAAGAATATTTGGGCGACTTGGACAGTACCCCCCGTTACGACGTTCTGCTTTACCTGTCAGATACTGACAAAGAAGATTCACCAAAAGGATTTGGAGCTTTGGAACACCACACTTCAACTGTGGTTGTGCTTCCCGAAAATATGCAACCAGAGGCTTTGGCAGAGTCCATGATTGATGTGGTGGCGCACGAGTTTTTTCATATTGTAACTCCCTTATCGGTCCATTCAGAAGATGTTCATTACTTTGATTACAACGAACCTACTTTTAGCAAGCATTTATGGCTTTATGAAGGGGTAACCGAATATTTTGCGCAGCATTTTCAGGTGTATGAAGGATTGATAGACGAACCTGAGTACTTTTCCAGAACGACCCAAAAAATAAATGGCTCCCGATCCAACTATGATGATTCCATGAGTTTTACCCAAATGAGTGAGAACATATTGGAAAGTCCATACAAAGAAAACTATGCCAATGTGTATCTCAAAGGAGCGCTTATAGGGATGTGTGTTGATATTTTAATGCGGGAGAACAGTAATGGTCAGCGAAGTCTTCGCTCCCTACTGGCAGAATTATCCACAAAGTATGGCAAAAACAGACCTTTTGCAGATGATAACCTGGTTGCTGAAATTACAGCTATGACATACCCTGCTGTTGGAGAATTCTTGACCACTCATGTAAAGGGCACAACGCCCATTGATTATGATGCATTCTTTGAAAAAGTGGGACTTCATTTTGGAGAAGCCAAGGTTGAGACCAATTATATTCAAAATGCGGGGAACTTGATTGTTGGTGCCGATCGTGAAAAGGGTGGAATCAAGTTTAATGATTTGGTGACCAACAACAGTTTCTGGACCGAGAATGGGGCGCAACCCAATGATTTGTTCAAATCAATCAATGGTACGGAGGTAAACCTGGCCAATGCAAACCAAGTTTTTGGTGAGGTGTTTTCATGGAAACCTGGTAAGGAAATAGAAGTAGTACTTTTACGCGAAGGAGAGGAAGTTTTGATAAATACCACTACCACACCTTCTTATACGAAAGCCAAAACATTATTGGAAAATCCAGAAGCAACCAAACCCCAGAAAGAACTGAGGAATGCTTGGTTAAAGGGATAGGAACACTTTTCTAGATAAAAAAGGCCCCAACATATGTTGGGGCCTTTTATTTATTTGACGATACCTTAAAAGGTCTAGTATCTATAATATTCTGGTTTATAGGGGCCTTGAACTGTAACACCAATATATTCTGCTTGATCCTCCCTAAGTTCTGTAAGCTCCGCTCCCAATCTGGAAAGGTGCAATTTTGCCACTTTTTCGTCCAAATGCTTGGGCAGCATATATACTTCGTTACCGTATTTATCACTGTGTTTCCATAACTCAATTTGGGCCAATGTCTGGTTGGTAAACGAATTACTCATAACAAAACTTGGATGCCCTGTTGCACAACCCAAGTTGACCAATCGTCCTTCAGCCAAAACAATAACGTCTTTGCCATCAATGGTATACTTATCCACTTGCGGCTTGATCTCATCTTTGGTATTGCCATAGGTGCCATTCAACCAGGCCATGTCAATTTCATTGTCAAAGTGCCCAATGTTACACACAATGGCCTTGTCCTTCAACGCACGGAAATGTTCTTCACGGATAATGTCCTTATTTCCTGTGGTGGTAATAACCACATCAGCATTGCCAACAACAGTTTCCAGTTTCTTCACTTCATATCCGTCCATACAAGCTTGCAAGGCACAGATAGGATCAATTTCTGTTACAGTGACAATAGCACCGGCACCTCTAAAAGACGCTGCGGTTCCTTTGCCAACATCACCATAACCGGCAACAACCACACGTTTTCCAGCCAACATCGTATCTGTGGCCCGTCTAATGGCGTCCACCGCGCTTTCTCGACATCCGTATTTGTTGTCAAATTTTGACTTGGTTACAGAATCGTTCACGTTGATGGCAGGCATGGGAAGGGTTCCGTTCTTGACCCGATCGTACAAGCGATGTACCCCAGTGGTGGTTTCCTCAGAAAGACCCTTAACTCCAGAAGCCAATTCTGGAAATTGATCCAAAACCATATTGGTTAAATCCCCACCATCATCCAAGATCATGTTCAAGGGCTGTCTGTCCTCTCCAAAGAATAAGGTTTGTTCTATACACCAGTCAAATTCTTCCTCGGTCATACCTTTCCAAGCATAAACAGGAATTCCGGCAGCTGCAATGGCTGCGGCCGCATGATCCTGGGTAGAGAAAATATTACAGGAACTCCAAGTCACATCGGCACCCAATTCAACCAAGGTCTCTATCAAAACAGCAGTTTGGATGGTCATATGTAGGCATCCAGCAATACGGGAACCTTTTAATGGTTGTTCGTCCTTGTATTCTTCCCGCAACGCCATAAGACCTGGCATTTCCGCCTCTGCAAGTTCAATTTCTTTTCGCCCCCAATCCGCAAGGGAAATGTCTTTTACCTTAAATGGTACATAGGGAATTGTCTTTGTGCTCATCTTTTATTTTAATTAACTTTATGTAGCTTAGCTCTAACAGTCAGCAAAGATACGAAATCACCTAACTAATAGTCGTGCCATTATATAAAACCATACCCATTTCACCCACAACATCCGTATATGTTTGGAAGGTCACCGAACCGGAAGATGAACTTTCCAAAGGCGTAAAACTTACCCCGCATTGCCAAAAAAGGGTAGATGGCATGAAGTCAGAACTTCATCGCAGGGCTTTTTTGAGTATCAGGCACTTAATGGCAGAAGCCGGATATGAGGATCACGATATGTTCTACGACGATTTTGGAAAACCCCATTTGCATGATGGAAACCATATTTCCATTACCCATTCCCGAAATTTTACAGGGATTATTTTGAGCAAAACGGACGAAGTAGGAATCGATATTGAAATGCAGCGGGAGAAGATTCTTAGGATAGCCCATAAATTTACGCCGCTGGAAGAATACCGTACTTTGGCCAATACCGAAGCCATTATAAGAAAACTGACCATTGTTTGGGGTGCAAAGGAATCCCTATATAAAATTTATGCGGAACAGGGGCTTAGCTTTCTCAGGCATATTGATGTGATGGATTTTGCCTTTGATGACAAACGCACAGTAGCCAAAATTGCTTACAAGGGTAAAAAATCCAATTATGGAATTGAATTTTTGGAGTTTGAAGGTTTCACTTGTGTATTTGCGCACAAAATGATGGGCAACTGATGGGGTCTTTTTACTAGCTTTGCTGCTTAAAATTCAGCATTACCCATGAAAATCTCTGTTGAACTCACCTTGACTCCACTTCAGGACAATTTTGAACCACCCATCATAGCATTTATCAAAAAGCTAAGAGCATCTGGCCTACAGGTTCTTGAAAACCCTTTAAGCACCCAAGTATATGGGAATTATGACGAAGTGATGGGCTTACTTCAATCCGAAATAAGGCAAAGCTTTGAGCAATTGGAACATGTGGTGTTGAGCATGAGGCTTGTAAAATCTGACCGAAGCGGGTATGAGCCACATTTTTGATTGGATTTTTTCGCAATACCAAGGCGTTCCGACCCATATCGTTGTATTGGAACTGATCAGTGTGGTCTTTGCATTGCTTAGTGTTTGGTATTCCAAACGGGAAAATATCTTGGTCTATCCTACTGGAATTGTTGGAACTGGAATTGCAGCGTATATTTTGCTTTTTTATGGTTTACTGGGTGATATGCTCATCAATACCTACTATTTTATCATGAGTATTGTTGGGTGGTACCTGTGGACTAGAAAAGTAGATGAAACCCATTTCGTTCCCATTACCATGACTACAAAAAATGAGAAAAAATGGTCAATTCTGTTGTTTGTGGGGACCTTGATTTTTGTCTCTATTGTTTATACGGTAGCAGACAAGTTCAACGTATGGACGGCCTATGTTGATACCGTAACAACAGCCATTTTCTTTGTTGGGATGTGGCTAATGGCCAAGAAAAAACTGGAGAACTGGGTATATTGGATTGTAGGTGATATCATTACCGTACCCTTGTATTGGTATAAGGGACTAATTTTTAGTTCCCTCCTCTATTTTTTGCTAACCATAATTGCCATTTATGGCTATAAGGCATGGAAGAAAAACTTGGGCAAGAGCCCTCAGACCTTGTTAAAGTAGTGCTTTTTGGACCGGAGTCCACCGGCAAGACTACACTTTCCCAGCAGCTCGCAAGGCAGTACAATACCGTGTGGGTTCCCGAATATGCCCGAGAATATTTGCAGAACAAATGGAACAACGAACGGAAAACTTGCGAACCCAAGGATCTATTGCCCATTGCAGAAGGGCAGATTAGACTGGAAAACGAGTTGACCAAAAAAGCATCAGACGTCCTTATTTGTGATACTGATTTGTTGGAAACCAAGGTGTACTCAGAAGCTTACTATTTGGGCTATTGTGATCCCATTTTGGAAAAATATGCTTTGGAAAACACCTACGATTTGTATTTCCTAACCTATATTGACACGCCTTGGGAAGCAGATGACTTACGGGACAAGCCCAATGAAAGGGAGCGAATGTTTGCATATTTCCACGACACCCTGAAAAAATATAATCGGAATTTCGTTATCTTGAAGGGAGATAAGAAAACAAGGCTAAAAGCCGCAGTCCAACACATAGATAAACTTCTCCAAAAAGCATGATCAACCTAAGCCAAAATGACCTGGAACAACTTCAAAAAAAAGGTGTTTCCCAAGAAAAAGTCAATAACCAAATCGATACGTTTAAAGCGGGAATCCCATTTGTGAACTTGGTAAAGGCTGCCATTGTTTCTGATGGGATATTGCAATTTAGCGCCACGGAGCAAGCTGCAAATATTGCCTACTTTGAAGATGCAAGGGGAGCCCTTGAGCTTTTGAAGTTTGTACCTGCTTCGGGAGCCGCGTCCAGAATGTTTAAAGCCACATTTAACTTTTTGGATGCCTTTAACCCGTCTCAAGAATCTTTGAACTCCTATTTGCACAGGACAGGAGATGACGCCATGAAAAAGTTCATTGAAGCAATGGAAGCCTTTCCGTTTTACAGGGTTATCATGGACAAAATCAAGGGCAAAGCCACATCCAAAGACGAGGAAGCCTATCTGTTTGTCAAGGAAATGTTGATGGCGGATGGCTTAAACTATGGGTTTTACCCTAAAGGCTTGCTTCCGTTTCACCTATACGGAGAAGTTGGCGCAACTCCTTTTGAAGAACACTTAAAAGAAGCTGCGTTATATGCTAAAACTGACGGGAAAGCAAATTTGCACTTTACTATTTCTGAGCAGCATGACGCGATGTTCAAAGCGGAGCAAGCATCGGCAGGACCAAGGGTCTCCAACAATACCAATACGGAATTCAATGTTTCGTATTCCAATCAGAAACCTGCTACGGATACCGTGGCCGTTGACATGGAAAACAAACCCTTTAAGAATAGTGATGGCAGTATTTTGTTTAGACCTGGAGGTCATGGGGCATTGATTGAGAATTTAAATGATCAGGATGCGGATATCATCTTTATAAAGAACATTGATAATGTGGTCATTGATCAAAATCTGGAGGCCGTTTCAAATAGCAAGAAGATGCTGGCCGGAGTTTTGAAAAGGGTACAGGATAAGGCCTTTGGATATGCCAAACAACTTGATGAGGGAAGTGTTTCTGGTGCAGAGATGGAAGAAATCAAGTCATTTTTGGAGAAAGAGCTCAATGTTCGTTTTGAAGAAGGCTACAATGGCTTGGATTTCCAAGGGCAATTGGAAACGCTTAAAAATAGAATCAATAGACCTATCCGTGTATGCGGAATGGTCAAAAACGAAGGAGAACCTGGTGGAGGTCCGTTTTGGATTAAGGATGATCAAGGTAAAGTATCACTTCAAATCATAGAATCGGCCCAAATAGATATGGCCAATACCGAACAAGCTTCCATTTTGAAGAATTCAACCCACTTTAATCCCGTTGATTTGGTATGTGGAGTCCGCAATTATAAAGGAGAAAAGTTTAACCTACTTGAATTTGTGGATGAAAAACAGGGTTTTATAACAGAAAAGACCAAAGAGGGCAAAGCCCTCAAAGCCTTGGAACTTCCTGGACTTTGGAATGGGGCTATGGCGTTTTGGAATACGCTTTTTGTTGAAGTGCCTCTTGTGACCTTCAATCCGGTGAAAACGGTAAATGATCTTTTAAAACCGACGCATCAAGCATAAAACATGCTGATTTTATAAGGTAAAGCCCCAATTTTGGGGCTTTTTTTTGACCCGATGTGACCTTGCAAGAAAAATAGTGTCCTATAAGTACAAGGGTATAAGGAGAGCAACTAACGCTCTGGAAAATATTAAGTACCACTAAGCTTGGACGCTTAGTTTTTTGGTTGGTTGATTTGGTTAAAAGGTCGTACGTAGTACGACCTTTTTTTGTGACCTATTTTAAAAATTGGTGTCCCATAAATTAGAAAAGCTAAAAATGCTATATACCATAGTCCTGTCATTGAGTATACTGTCATTCCTTCTAGCCATTGTCTTGGTGGTACCCTATTTGCGAAAGGAATACAGATCAAACAAAATCAAAAAAAAGGGATAATGCTATGCAAACACTAACCATGCGTTGTCCATAACGCCAATAATCACATCTCTTCGTAGTATGGGGCGGTGATAGGTTGGCAATTCTAAGGCTGCTTCGGCAGCCTTTTTTGTGTAAAAAGTATGCACCCTAAGCATTAAGGTATACAAAATTACACACCCTTTCAAAAAGCTTTAAAACTTTAAAGCATTGATAATCAGATTTATAAAATGAAATCATTAAAACGCAACGTTTTGGCATCAGTTTTTCATTAGAGGTAGCACGTATAATTTTAAAAAATAGAATACCATGAAAAATTTGATTTTAGCTACTGTTTTGTCCTTTGTTGGTTTAAGCGCAATGGCCCAAGATGTATCCATGAACGAGGCCGAAGCTGTTGCTCCAGAGGCCACCCTAATCCAGGATTTTCAAGAAATTGATGTTGCCGACCTCCCAGCCGCAGTTATAACCGCTGTGAAAAAAGATTACCCGACCGCTACCATTAACAAAGCATATAAAAATGAATCTAATCAGTTCAAATTGGAACTGTCCTTAAAGGATGGTGCCTCCGGAACCGTCTATGCAGATGCCGAGGGCAATTGGATAGAGCTATAGGCCGAGTTTGATTAACGTGTTAGGTTAGTTTGGTTAGAGAGGGGCCTGCAATTGCGGGCCTCTTTTTTGTGAAATTTTTACCAAAGTTTCAAAGTCTCAAAACACTTCGGTATCGTATATCAGATACTGAGATATGCCCAAAATCTTAATCATTGAAGATGACACTGCTTTTAGCCAAATGCTTCAAAAGTTCTTGGCTAAACATCTTTTTGATGTTACCCCAAGCTACAATTTAAAGGAGGCTAAGGCTGCCCTTGACCAAGACAATTTTGACCTAATCCTTTCCGATGTTAGACTGCCGGAGGGGGATGGGGTTTCCTTTCTTTCTGAAATAAAGGAGAAGCATCCTCAGACTCAGGTCATACTGATGACACACTTTGCAGAAGTAAAAACTGCGGTAAAGGCAATGAAAAGGGGAGCGTTTGACTATATCGCCAAACCTTTTACTCCTGAACGCATGTTAGAGGTCATCACAAATGCATTAGCTTCCGATAAAGTAAGGGACAACATTCCAGTTTCACTGAAAAGAAACAATGGAAACCCATTGAAGCGTGATGCATCGCATCTTACCGGAACAAGCGAGGCGTCTTTGAGATTACAGCAGTATATTTCCTTGGTAGCCCCTACAAATATGTCTGTTTTGCTTATCGGAGAAAGCGGCACAGGCAAGGAAGTAACAGCTAGGTCGATTCATAAATCCAGTAGCAGGAAGGGCAATAATTTTATTGCGGTAGACTGCGGTGCGATACCCAAAGAATTGACATCCAGTGAGTTTTTTGGACACGTAAAAGGCAGCTTTACGGGAGCCATTGAAGACAAAGTTGGATTTTTTGAGGCAGCCAATGGCGGAACCCTATTTCTGGATGAAATCGGCAACCTATCGTATGAAAGTCAAATACAATTGCTAAGGGCGATTCAGGAACGCAAGATTAAGCGTGTGGGCAGTACCGGGGAAATTGATGTTGATGTGCGCATTCTGGCTGCAACCAACGAAGACCTGATTGAAGCGGTGGGCCAGGGAAATTTTAGAGAAGATTTGTTCCATAGATTAAATGAATTTACCATAGAACTTCCTTCTTTGAAAGATCGCGGTGAAGATTTAGTCCTTTTTGCGAATTTCTTTTTGGAAATTGCGAATACCGAGCTTGGTAAAACGGTTAAGGGTTTTTCAGAGTTAGTGAAACAGCGAATGCTGCAATACCATTGGCCGGGGAACCTTCGGGAACTTAAAAATGTGGTAAAAAGAGGAGTGCTTTTTACAAAAGGGGAGTTGATTCAAGAAAATGCCCTGCCATCAACTTTGCATGCTTCGAATCATTCAGATGAGGACCAGGAGTTTTCGAAACAAAAATTTGAAAAAGAATTGATTCTGCGTGCATTGAAGCAAACCAATTTCAACAAAAGTGAAGCGGCCAAACTGCTTAAAATGACGCGTAAAACCTTGTATAATAAAATCAAGCGATACCAGCTGAAAGTGTAACCAAATAGGCTTGCATTTGTTTTATAACCAACAAAAAACCCGTTTTCAAAGCGGTTATAACTTCTTTCAATTCTGCCTCAGAATAACGGGATTCTGCCTGTTCCAGAGCTTCCAATATTGGAATGATTGAATAAATCTCCAGTTGATGGAACATAGGAAGCATTTTATGGGCAATATTTTCAATGGATTTGAAGTCCTTCTTTATGGAAGCATTATTTAATTGTTTAAGGTTTTCATGGGTCCCTTCCAAAAATGAGGTAAGCACTTCATGTAAGGCTTTGGTGTCATCAACAAAAGAGTTTATCCTATTTGTACAAAAGAGATCCTTGGAACTTGCTTGCTCTTTTATGTGTGCTCCAAAATTTTGGAAATTGAAGTTGGAAAATTGGAACAACACCTCCAATAGCTGATGATTGGAGAAAGGTTTTCGTAAAATTTTGCTGAACCCAGCTTCTTCAAATTGTTGGTGGTCTAGATTTCTCCGTCCTGTCATGGCGATAATTGGTTGGCCGCTGTAGCTATCCATAGAACCATTCTTAAGTGTTTTTACGATTGAAAATCCATCATGCTCGGGCATCTCAATATCAGTCAAGATATGCGTATAATCAACTGGTGGAGCAATACTGAATGCTTTAAATGATGAAAACGTATGGCATTTAATTTTGTGAATTTTACAGATTTCCGAGATAAGGGACAAAAGGGTAACATCGTCGTCAATTACCACTAAACGAACCGTTTCTCCATTTTGAAATTCCAGTGATTTTTTGTTCGGTTTAAATTTTTTGTGACTTGGTTTCCAAGGCAGCTTGAGCGTAAAAATGCTGCCTTTGTTTATTTCACTTTCAACGGTCAAGGTGCCTCCCATAAGAAAGGCCAGTTTTTGGGAAATGGTCAAACCAAGACCATATCCACTATGTTTGTCGGGTTGATCAGGATCCGCTTGAACAAATTCCATAAAAATCGAATCCAGTTGATCTTTGCTAATTCCAATACCCGTATCGATTACTTCAATTTTCAAATACCTTTTCCCTTTTTCAGTAGCTAAATAGGCTTTGATATTCACATGTCCCTTATGCGTAAATTTTAAGGCGTTGGCAATAAGATTCGTAACTATTTGACGTATTCTAAAAGAATCCCCAAGCAATGGTTGTGATGTTGATTCATCCAATTGTAACAGCAAAGGCAAATTTTTGGAAGACCCAAGATCTTTAAAACCCTGAACTAGCTCCTTTAAAAGTTTGCCAGGAATAAAAGGTTTGTTTTCAATCTCAACCTTTCCAGCTTCCAGTTTGGAGAAATCCAAAAGGTCATTGGTGAGATTTTCCACATATTCGGAAGCTGATTTCAACTGTTTGAAGTAGCCAAGCTGCAGTGGGTTTTCTGACTCTCGTTGCAATAAATCCGTATAACCTTTAATGGTGTTCAATGGCGACCTCAGGTCATGGCTTACTGTCGAAATAAGTTGTTCCCTACTCTTCAATAGGGACTCCGAAAACCTTTTTTCTTTTTCCAATCGTTCGCGGTACAATTGGCCTTTCCAATAATCATTGGCAGTTAAGAATGTAAAAAGAACGATAGTCAACAGACCCAACAGGCCCACAATCCAAGCCAGTTGAGTGCTTCGCCTGAGCATCCGCTGTCTTCCAAAGTTCTCGTTTTGTGTATCCTGGAATATATCTTGTTCAATGGAGGCAATAATCTCTCTGAGTTTCTGGGAAAGCTCTAGGTCATTCTTGTGGATTTGAAGCTCTTTATGAAGCATTGAACGCTCAATTTTTGAATGTTCCTTCTTGGCGTTGTGCAGGATGGATATGGAGAAATTGAGAATGGAATCGACATCAGATCCATCTGTTACTTCCGAAGTGTTTCGTGGAATGTTTCGGTTGAGAATTACCACATAGTCCTTAATTGAATTTTGGGTGGCTAACGGAAGTTGATAAAAATTGGGCACTAATTGTTCCGGGGTAATTCTGCCCAAATCCATTTCCAATCGACCCAAAGCGATAAGTATGGAGTCGATTGGCGCTTGGTCGTTTTCTCTTTGCTTAAGTTTCCGCAGTTCAGCATTGTTGTAGACTTTTTGTTGAAGTAGGCCCTGAACACTGTCCAGTTTTTTAATTTGAATATCTTTCTGAATCATCACCTTTAGACCCTCCAAAATCATGTGGATGGAATCCACTTTTTTCGCATAAGAAAGAAATGTCCTCTTTTTTCTGTCCTGCAAAGCTAATTTGGATAAGTTCTCCGCTTCATACAGGGCGGTTAGCAGTTGATTGGTCTGCAATAATTTATCATCACCAGTTTCCTTATGCTGAGCGTCTAAATAGGAGCTAAACTCAGAATAGATAAAAAGGGCACCTAAGACTACCAGACTACCTAGTACAACATAACCAGATAGGAGCTTTAATGTGAATCTATTTTTAGACTTTGGGGGCATTCCATGGTGTTAACTAATTATATACGGGAAATTGGGTGGGTCCCGGTTCTTCAAAAAGTGTTAATTATGTTACTTTTTTACTATGATAAATTAGTTGGAGGTGCTACATTTGCCCTATCTCAAAGGGGTGCTTTCCTAGTTAAGAGTTAAAAGTTAAGAGTACGGGTGTTTAAAATACTGGATTCTTAACTCAAAAATTAATAACTCGCAACTTGTAAGGCTGAGATTATACCCAATGAACCTGGGCGGGTAATGCTGCCAAGGGATTGCGCTAAGCGCATCTTGGAATTTCTATGTTTCCTTAGAAACACAAATCAATTTTTAACCAGAATAATGGCCCCTTTTATTCGTAAACTTTTTTTACGAATGAAACCATTTTGTTCAAAGCGACAGCCAAAAAAACACATAAGGCGCTGCGCTAAAACACTATTTTCAACTTTGGCCCTTTTCGGGCTGGCACTTTCTGCAAGTGCACAACAAAATCCGACAGATTCCCTGGAAGGGAAAAAAATCGTCCTCGATGAGGTATTGGTACAGGCCGTTAGGGTCACCAAGGAGTTTCCCATTACGTTTTCCAATTTAGATCAGGAAGAACTTGCTCCACGAAACTTGGGACAGGACATTCCAATCCTTATGAATTACCTCCCTGCTGTGGTCACAACGTCAGACGCTGGAGCCGGTGTGGGATACACAGGTATTCGTGTAAGGGGGAGTGATGCCACTCGGGTGAACGTAACTATCAATGGAGTGCCTTACAACGATGCCGAATCACATGGTACATTTTGGGTAAATATGCCCGATTTTGCCTCTTCTACGGAAAGTTTGCAATTGCAACGTGGTGTGGGTACATCAACCAATGGGTCAGGTGCCTTTGGTGCCAGTTTGAACATTCTTACCGATGCATTTTCAGAAGAAGCCTATGGCAGAATCTCTTCGTCCATAGGAAGTTTTAACACGCTGCGAAACAATGTCAAATTCAGTACAGGACTTATCAATGACCACATAGAACTTTCTGGACGATTGTCCAGGATAACTTCGGATGGTTATATTGATAGGGCAAGTTCTGAGCTGGATTCGTACTTTCTTCAAGGAGCATACAAGGATGATAATACCTTGATTAAGGCTTTGCTATTTGGAGGGCACGAGGTCACCTACCAAGCGTGGTTCGGTATAGATGAGGCCACACTTAACTCGAACAGAACTTTCAATCCTGCCGGAAGGTACACCGATAGGAATGGGGTTACCCAATTTTATGATCGGGAAGAGGACAATTACAAGCAAGATCATTTTCAGCTGCACTGGAACGAGAGATTGAACTCCAATTGGAATGCCAATTTTAGTTTGCACTATACTCGTGGTAGAGGCTATTTTGAGCAGTTTAGGGAAGATGACGACTTTGATACTTATGGCTTTGATTCCATTACGGTGGATGGGGAAACAGTAAACACCACGGATTTAATCCGAAGAAGATGGTTGGACAATGATTTTTATGGAACCGTTGTGTCGTTGAATCACCAAAAAGAAAATCTAAATCTTATCATTGGGGGAGGATACAATGTTTATAAAGGAGATCATTTTGGGGAGGTCATTTGGGCCAGGTTTGCTGGGAATAGCAGCATCCGGGACCGCTATTACGATGACAACTCAACCAAAACGGATTTCAACACCTACGTAAAGGCCAATTATAAGTTGGATTCCCAATGGTCCGTGTTTGGAGATGTCCAATACCGGGGAGTAAGTTATGAAGCCAATGGAGAAGATACTGGCTTGGTGGATGATACCTTCAACTTTTTTAACCCAAAAGCGGGGATTACTTTCGATTTAAACCCAAACCACAACTTTTACCTGTCGTATGCCAGGGCAAATCGGGAACCCAACCGGAACGACTACGAAAATGGAAGTCCAAAACCTGAAAAGCTCAACGATTTTGAACTGGGGTGGCGCTATGTTTCGCCCAATTTTCAGTTGAACGCAAATGCGTACTATATGCGCTATAAAGATCAATTGGTACTTACAGGCGAATTGAACGATGTAGGCGCCCCATTAAGGGCTAATGTTGGGGACAGCTACCGTTTGGGCCTGGAGTTGGATGCCACCATAGCGTTGGGTGATCAATGGGCCCTCCGACCCAACATTGCTTTGAGCGATAACAGAAATGTGGATTTTGTTTTCCAAAGGGATGGAGTGCTCCAAGATTTGGGGAACACCAAAATTGCCTACTCGCCCAATCTCGTAGCAGGTAACATCCTTGCCTTCATGCCAACGGAAGAGCTACAAGTTTCCTTGCTCAGCAAATTTGTAGGGAAACAGTACATGGGAAATATTGATTCCGAAGCTTCAACCTTGGACAATTACACCCAAACGGATTTGAACGTCCAGTACGTGATTGAGACCAATTCCTTTGTGAAGAGCATAGTGCTTTCCGGTTTGGTGAACAATATTTTTGATGCGGACATAGTTTCCAATGGGTATTTCTTTACCTACGATGACGACTTTTCGAATCCCGGAACCATTACAACTATAGAAGGGGCCGGTTTTTACCCTCAGGCAGGAATCCACTTTTTGTTGGGAGCCACGGTGAATTTCTAAAAAGAACCAAATACAATTGAGAAAGGGATTCTGTACATTTATGATTATGACAGAATCCCTTTCATTTTTCAATAAGACCCCGATTCGATGGGGTGTGATTGGCTGCGGTGGTGTAGCCGAAATAAAGAGTGTTCCAGCCTATCAAATGGCCAAAGATTTTGAAGTGGTCATGGTCATGCGTAGGGATGCCGAAAAAGTGGAGGACTATGCCCGCAGACATCGTGTTCCGCAGTATACCACCAATGCCCAAGAAGTCGTAGAAAGTCGGGAGGTAGATGCTGTGTATATTGCTACCCCTCCGGATTCACATAAAGAATACGCTCTTTTGGTAGCCAAGGCCGGAAAACCTTGCTGTATTGAAAAACCCATGGCGCCCTCCTATGCGGACAGCCTGGCCATTTATAAGGCATTTGAGGAAAAGGGTTTGCCACTTTTTATAGCCTATTATCGAAGATCATTGCCAAGGTTCAATCAGATAAAACAATGGTTGGATGAAGAAAAGATTGGAGAGGTAAGACATATCCATTGGCAGAAAACCAAGCCGCCTTCTGAAATTGATTTAAATGGAAATTACAATTGGAGAACAGATAATGAAGTAGCCCCCGGAGGTTATTTTGATGACTTGGCAAGTCATGGTTTGGACTTATTTGTCCATTTATTGGGGGATATCATAAATGCCCAGGGTTTAGCCGTCAACCAATTGGGGCTGTACAGCGCCTACGACAATATAACAGGTAG
This sequence comes from Flagellimonas algicola, assembly GCF_005937185.1. GTDB lineage: Bacteria > Bacteroidota > Bacteroidia > Flavobacteriales > Flavobacteriaceae > Flagellimonas > Flagellimonas algicola. The sequence goes on from NZ_VCNI01000002.1 coordinate 1,284,517, forward strand.
TTGGATTCATGAAAACGGCGTAACCGGAGCTGGGGTTTGGAACTTTGGCTCTTATCACCGGGAAGACAAGGTTGAAATTTTTGGTTCCGAAGGAAAGATCACCTTTGCAGTGTTGGACGAGGCACCATTGATTTTAGAAAACGGTTCCGAAAAGATAGAATTGGAAATCCCAAATCCAGAACACGTTCAACAATACCACGTCCAAAACATTCAGGATCACCTTAATGGGATTTCAAAACACCCATCCCAAGGAAATTCTGGGCTTCACACCAGTTGGGTCATGGACAAAATCTTGGGGAACTAGTTGGATATGGTCACAACGTTTCCACTTTGTGTGGCTCTATAGAACAACAGATCATAATAGCGGGTGCCATCGTCTGGTCTATTCAATTGCTGACCTGTGAACAGACTATAGGTGAAATCTTCACAGGAGCAGGTCACATTCTGACCATCAATGGTCATTGTGGAGCAACTGTTTGGGGTATGGTTGGGACAGCTGGCTTCGAAAGCAAAAAAAGTGTCGAGTCCGGTGCGCATTACAAAAGCTCCCCGGGTTCCCACTCCGTTATTTCCTACGTAAACAGGATTGCCAATGTTATTCAGGTCATTGTATAAGGGTAGATTTAGATTAAGATCAAATCTGAAATTGATCTCTTGTAAATAAGGATTTCGATTGGTGGGATCAGATTCACAGGAGATTAGGAAAAATAGCAAAAGGCAGCCCCAGATGTACTTCATAGCAAGGATTTGATGGTATTACAGCGACAAAATTGGTCAAAAATTGCCTATATTTGCGTTAAATCCTCGCAAAAACTATGCTTGATGTAGTTCCAGTTGAGGATTTTTTGTATTTGTACCGAAGAAGCGCATTGGGAAAATAAACACATTTTCCTCAATGTTCTTTTGCATTAAAAAATGACGATATGAGTAAAATATCTTACTATACAGCTGAGGGATTAAAAAAATTAAGGGAAGAACTAAATCACCTTAAAGATGTGGAACGCCCCAAGGCATCACAAGCTATTGGAGAGGCTAGGGATAAGGGAGATTTATCTGAAAACGCTGAGTACGACGCAGCCAAAGAAGCTCAAGGACTTTTAGAAATGAAGATTTCCAAAATGGAAGAAACTTTATCCAATGCCCGTTTGATTGACGAATCCCAATTGGATACCTCCAAGGTGTTGGTTTTGTCCACGGTAAAACTCAAGAATCAGACCAATGGAATGGAGATGAAATATACCTTGGTGGCGGAAAGTGAGGCTGATTTGAAAGCAGGGAAGATTTCCGTAACCTCACCCATAGGTAAGGGATTGTTGGGGAAGTCTGTTGGAGAAGTGGCCGAAATCCAAGTGCCCAATGGAACGTTAAAGTTTGATATTTTGGAAATCACCCGAGAATAAAACACATTTAATTGTATAATTTTAATCCCGTCCTTTGACGGGATTTTTTATTTCAAACCAAACAAAACCAAACCTAATGCCCAGTATTTTCACCAAAATCATCAATGGGGAGATTCCCTGTTATAAAATTGCCGAGGACGCAGACAATTTTGCATTTTTGGATATCAACCCCAATGCCAAAGGCCATACCTTGTGCGTGCCTAAAAAAGAAGTGGATAGATTGTTGGATTTGGATGAGGAAGCCTACCTAAAACTCATGGCTTTTTCCAGAAAAGTAGGCCAGGCCATTGAAGCAGTGGTTCCTTGCGAAAGGGTAGGTATGAGTGTAATTGGGTTGGAAGTACCACACGTACATGTACATTTAATTCCATTACAAAGCATGAAAAACGCAACCTTTCAATACAAGGAATCGTTGACTCCTAAAGAGTTTGAAAAGGTGGCAGAACAAATTAGCGGAGCCCTTAAATAAGTCCCTCCATCCTTAAATAGATTCCACCGGCCACTAAAGCCAAAATCAAAATCAGTAAGATAAAGAACAGGGTGGTGAATCGCACCTGAGCACGGTCCGGTTGAACCAGTTTGTTGTAATAGTCAAACACCCGCTCAATATCCTCCGTCCAATTCACGGGATAGATAATGGAGTAACATTTCTTACATTTTATTTCGTGGGTAACCACATCCGTAGTCCTGTGATAAAAAGGATTGAACGTATGCTTCTGATAGAAGGTAAGCTTAAGCTGCTGGTTAAAACATTCGGGGCAGTTATTGGTAATTTCAGCTTCCTTTATCGCAATTTGTTTTTCTTTTGCCATGGCATCTAAACATTTGCTTTGAGGGAAATTTGCATGATTGTTCCTTCTTTATTTGACGAAAGTACTTTAATTTTTCCTTTGTGGTATTCTTCCACAATTCTTTTTACCAAGGACAACCCTAGGCCCCAACCTCTTTTTTTGGAAGTTACGCCCGGGCTAAAAATATTCTGGAAATCGCTTTTAGGAATTCCATGTCCGGTGTCCGAGACCAAAACATGAACGTTCTGGCCCTTATGTTCAATTTGAATGCTGATGTTTCCTTTACCCTTCATGGCATCGATTCCGTTTTTCACCAAATTTTCAATGCTCCAATTGTAGAGGGGAGGGTTCAGCATGACGGGAAGCTTTTCAATATCAGAGGTAAAGTCAAAATGAACCAATTTGGAGCTTCTTCGTTTAAGATATTGGTATGCTTTTTCAGTCTCTGATACAATATCGTGTTCTTTTAATTCTGGGGTAGATCCAATTTTGGAAAACCGCTCTGTAATGGTTTGCAAACGGAAAATGTCCTTTTCAATTTCCTTGGTAATGTCAGGATTAATGTCTTCGGATTTCAATAGTTCATTCCATCCCAAAAGCGAAGTAAGGGGAGTCCCTATCTGATGTGCGGTTTCCTTGGCCATGCCCGCCCATAATTTGTTTTGTTCCGAAGCTTTGTTGGTCTTAAAGAAGAAGAAAATAACCGCACCAAACAGGAAAATTATCAGTAATAGTGCCAAAGGATAATACTTCAACTTGTTCAATACCTCAGAATTTCCATAGTATAAAGTTTCCAAAAGCTCCCCTTCCTGAACAATGTGAATAGGTTCATTTTCACTGGCGAATTGCCTAATTTTTCGTTGGATGTAGGTACTGTCCGATGCACTTTCAGGCGCAATATTATGCGTTTTTATAGACCCTTCTTCATTTACCAAAATCATAGGGGTGGAGGTGTTGTTGCCCAAAACCTTTAGAGTTAGATTGCCCTGCTCCTGATCCACGGAAGATTGGATCAGCTCCAGCTGGGCGGTGGCCCAAATTTCCATTCTCAACCGCTCCTCCTCCTTAAATTTTTTGAAAAAACTATTAGTATTCCACAGGATGAGACTTACAATGACAAAAGCGGAAATCAGCAGGGTGATATTGGACGCTTTGTTTTTGGGGCTGAAGTTCATGCTTTGGTGGTATTCTGATTAAAGATAGAAGAAAAGAGAGAATTTGTTGATAGTTCGGTGGTACAGATCATTTTTATTAGGAGGCATTTTATGTATTTTTGGAGCTTATTGAAAATAGCATATATGGAAGTTCAGGGAAGAATTAAAATGATTGATGAAACCAAAACCTACGGTAATAACGGTTTTAGGAAACGAGAAATTGTAGTAACCACCGAAGAACAATATCCACAGCATATTTTGGTGGAATTTGTACAGGACAAATGCGATCTACTGAATAACTATAGTGTTGGGCAACAGGTCAAAATCAGTATCAATCTAAGAGGAAGGGAATGGGTAAATCCTCAAGGAGAAACCAAATACTTCAATTCCATTCAAGGATGGCGTGTTGAAAATTTGGAAACTGCCCAACCTTCTGCCGATATGCCACCTGTACCACCCATGGAGGCTTTTGAACCTGCTGATGACCTAAACGAGGAAGATCACGACGATTTGCCATTCTAACCCATTTTGGCACTTACCCAGGTAATAGAACGCATTTTTAGACGGTATTTGCCGTCGCCGTTCACCATTGCCATTCTGTTGACCATGCTGACCATGGTCTTGGCCTTTTGTTTTACCGAGAACCGCTCAGAAGGGAGCCACATAGTAGCTATCCTATCCTATTGGGAAGACGGTGTTTGGAACAATGGGCTTTTGGTGTTTGCCTACCAAATGATGCTCATTTTGGTATTGGGCCATGTGTTGGTGCTGAGCAAACCCATGGAGCGACTCATCCTCCGGATTACAAAACTGGTTACATCTACTTCAAATGCCGCAGTTTTGGTAGCTCTGCCTACCATGCTGGTTGCTTTTTTTAATTGGGGACTGGGGCTCATTTTTGGAGCCATTTTGGCAAGAAAAGTGGGCGAGTACGCCCAGGCCAACAATATTCCAATCAATTATCCTTTGGTAGGGGCCGCCGGCTATGGTGGATTAATGATTTGGCATGGGGGCATTAGCGGATCCGCCCCAATAAAAGTATCCGAAGCTGGGCATCTTAGGAAATTGATGGAAAATGTTTCCAACAATGCACTTTTTGAACAATTGCCAGAATTGATTTCAACCTCCAGCACAGTTTTTAATCCTTGGAACCTGGCCCTGTTTGTCATAGTAGTAAGTGCCATCACTTTGACTGTTCATTTTCTAGGACAAAAAGCCAAACCTACCGTAATGAGCCTGAAGGAATATAAGTTTCAGTCCATCCAAAAGGAAAACTTGGAAGGAGCGGAAAAGTTGGACTATTCCAGAATAGCAGCTTCAATTTTTGGGGTTTTGATTTTACTGACTTTTTTAATTCAATACCTTCCCGCCCTTAGAAAATTGAATATTACCCCTAATATGCTCAATTTTTTCATGTTGGGATTGGCCATAATTTTGCATGGAAGCTTCAAGAGCTTTTTAAACGCTATTGAAGAAGCCATTGGGGATACTGCTGGAATTCTGATACAGTTTCCCTTGTATTTTGGAATTATGGGCATTATGGCCAATAGCGGAATGATCAATGGGATCTCTGACTTTTTTGTATCCATTAGTACAGAAACAACACTCCCTATATTTACTTTTCTCAGCGCTGGCTTGGTCAATATTTTTGTGCCAAGCGGAGGTGGTCAATGGGCTGTTCAGGGACCATTGGTTTTAGAGTCCGCCCTACAACTGGGTGTACCCTTGCCCAAAGCGATTATGGCCCTGGCCTATGGAGATCAGGTGACCAATATGCTGCAACCCTTTTGGGCACTACCACTGTTGGGAATTACCAAGTTGAAGGCCAAAGAGATCCTGCCCTACACTCTAATTTTCATGTTTGTGGGATCCCTAATCTACATTGCAGGACTTTTGATCTGGTAAACTTTTCATTAAATTTATAGAAAACGGCTTTGAAAAATGGAAAAGGATGGAATCAACATCCCACTACACTTTTTAGGTGATAAATTGGAATTTCCACCTGTGGAGATGGCCAGTGCCGATGGTCTTTTGGCCGTTGGTGGTGATTTGTCGCCAGAGCGCCTTTTGTTGGCCTATAAAAATGGCATCTTTCCTTGGTTCAATGAGGATGCGCTGATTCTTTGGTGGAGCCCTGACCCTAGAATGGTGCTCTTCCCCCAAAAGGTAAAAGTGTCCAAGAGTATGCGGAGGGTCATGCGGAGCCAGCAATTTACTTTGACACAGAACCAATGCTTTGAACAGGTCTTGGATTGTTGTGCCCAGGTGGAACGAAAGGATCAGGAAGGGACTTGGATCACTCCAAATATGAAGTCGGCATACATGGAATTATTTCAAAGGGGTATTGCCCGATCTTTGGAAGTCTGGCAGGAAAACACCCTTGTAGGAGGACTGTACGGAGTGGATTTGGGTCATGTGTTTTGTGGAGAAAGCATGTTCAGCCTAACCTCCAACGCTTCCAAATTTGCCTTTGTAAAATTGGCAGAGGATTGTCTAGCGAAAAACTACAAGCTTATAGATTGCCAAGTACATACTCCACATTTAGAAAGCCTTGGGGCGGAACTCATTTCCAGGTCGGATTTTATGGGCCGCCTAAAGGGATAATTGCACACCGGTGAGCAGAAATAAGATATGATCCGGTTTTGTAGCGGTATAATTCTCAGCTCTATACTGCGTGCCCACAAGAAGTTTAAAACCTTTGTCAAATTTCCATCCCAATTGACTTGTGATACGGGCATCATATTCTGGCGAAGAACTTTTGGCAAAACTGGCCAAACCTTCTAAACTGATGACTAGAAAAGGCTCCCCCAAGTTCAATTTTTCACCTTTTAAAGGAAAGTCCACTGCAAATCGATAACGGAAACGATGAACGGTCAACAATTTGGTGATTCGTTGTTCTGATCGGAAGCGATGTCCAAAACGAACCGCTAAAGGTTTTTGGGTAAAATTATATTGTTGGACAAGCCTTAATTCGTTGGGATTTTGCTCGAATAGATCCCTGTATCGATACTGAATACCAAGGGCAATGCTCTGATTATCACTAAGCTCCAATTTGGAAAAATGTACCAAATCCAGATGTCTGCCCCTAAAGCCTGATTCACCTTCGTCCACAAAATAAATACGGTGAGCAAGGGAGAGATTATGTGAATACGTTCCAGAAACCTTATAATTTACAGCCATCTGGGGTTGCCAGAATCCTGTGAATTCCCCTTGCCCCAAAGAAAGCAAGGGCAACAGACAAAGCACCAATCCAATAGGCCATTTAGTAGAGGATATGGTCATAGTTGGATGTGAATGATTGACGTAAATTTAGCAGAGTTCCTTCGGAATTGAACAAAGCTTCATAAGTCTTGAATTGTTGCTTGTCCTTGGCGGCAAAAACCAACTCGTAATTGATGTAGGATAAAATTAAATTCTGAAATGCCTGTTGTATTACTTCTTTGGAATCGCAATCCTGGCAAGGATACTGTTGCTGTATTTTTTTGATTCTGAATTTTTTGAACTTGGAGGTCAGCTGATGGGTAATGTTGTTCCAACTGTCCTCTGGGAGATCATTTTTTTGGATGATAAATTCAACATCTTCCAAAAGTCCTTGTTCATTGAATTCTATGCTGTAGTGGAGTTTTCGGTTCTTAAATTTTACCTCATAACTTCTTTTGGTACTATCCTGTTCGTGATAAAACCGGACTCTTTTTGCATCTTTTAGATAGGGGGAAACCAATTCAAGTGCATTGGTCGGAAATTGTGCTCTTGGAATCCTGGTTTCTTGCTCATACTTACCCTGGGCCGACAGGTTTAAGGCCGCGGCCAAGAAAATAGCGAGCAAAATAAATCTAGACTTCTTCATATCTAAAGCAACCCATCTCGTGATCGTTGACCATTCCAGTGGCCTGCATAAAAGCATAAATTACCGTGCTTCCCACAAACTTGAATCCCCGCTTTTTCAAATCCTTGCTTATAGCATCTGAAAGCGGGGTTGTAGCGGGGCAATCTTTATAATTGTCCCATTTGTTTTTAATGGCTTTCCCATCCACGAATCTCCAAATGTAGTCACTAAAGCTTCCAAATTCCTTTTGAACGTCCATAAAAGCTTTTGCGTTGGAAACAGTGGCGTGGACTTTCAATTTGTTTCTGATGATTCCAGAATCGGCCAGGAGGGCATCAATTTTATCCTGTTTATAATGGATAATTTGTTCGTAATCAAATTGGTCAAAAGCTTTTCTGAAGTTTTCCCGTTTTCGCAAAACGGTAATCCAGCTTAGTCCCGCCTGAAACGTTTCCAATACCAAAAACTCAAAAAGTGTAGGGTCATCCTTAACTGGAGTGCCCCATTCCTGATCGTGGTAGGCTTCGTACAGCTCATCCCCTTCACACCAACCACATCGATGTTTAGCCATAAATAGGTTTTTGTTTAAAGATAGGGGAAATTGAATTTTTTATGGAAAGTAAAGCTGGGGTAAAACAAGATTCATTTCGCCAGTGGATTTTAAAACAATTGGATAACGAAAAGATATAGGGGCATGCCCAATGTGATATTCTTTGGCCAAAAAACCAATGGGCAAACTGCCCATCAATCAGCAGATGGGACGTATTTGCCTTGTCCTCAATCCCCTCTGAACTGGATTTGGACCACAGTATCTGCCACTTTTTCATCATAGGATAACCCTTTACCGTACAATAGCCGCTTTGCCCTTTTCAGGAATCATCTTTAATTCTCCAGAAGCTACGGCCTTGTCAAAGTCAGCGGTCATGGTTTTGTAGATTCTAAAAAACTTCTTGCCGTCTTTGCGCTTGAAAGTGACCTTGGGTTCCTTACCATTAAAAATTTCGGTAATGGTAACGGTGGTTTTGTTTAAGGTTGACAAATCTGCAATACCCCCTCTTTTGATGATAAAGTTCTTACGGGGGACATCCACAAATTTGTAGTGGCTACCCGAAGGATTTCCCAGAATTATCTCATCGCCAATTTCAATTTGATCCACATACCGTTCTTGAGCGTGCATGCCTACACAAATAAATGTGAAGGCCAAAGTGTAAATAAATTGTTTCATATCAGTCAGGTTTACAATTAGTTCTTAGCCGTGCTAACGTACCAAAATGGCTTTGATTGTAGGTTTAAAACCGTAAAAATTTCTACCGTCTTCCCGCCGTAAAACCACTTGAACACTCCCGTCAGCCATGGTTTCCATTTGATCTACGGTTACTCTATGTCCGTGGAAATTGAGCTGTAGGCCAAATCCCGACGAAGAATTCAGGGAATTCTCCACAAGCACCATTTTGGAATAAGGGATTTCCAACAGTTTTCCATGTTCAAAATCTCCACGACTTTCATTGAAATGCATTACCTGCATGCTAAATTGGTTTTGCTGTGCGCTGGCAGCATAGCCAAAAAGAAGCAGGCTTAATAAAAGTAATAATCTTTTCATAGCAATTTATTTCCCATTTTTTTCAAGTTAAAGATAGAATTAATCGCCATAAAAATATAAACACTATTGTTAAAGAGTGTTAAACTATTATAAATTGATAGTATTACTTTTATTTTTGAAACCTAAATCAAATAATGCAAAGCCTATGGAGCGGTTAATGCGATCAATTAAAATTGGAATAAACGAGAAAATCTATCTAAAAGACCCTGAATCTTCAGATTTGGGAAAAAGAATCGTGGAGCAGAGCATTTTGATGATTCATGAAATGGGATTTGAAAGTTTCACCTTTCGAAAACTCGGCGAACAAATTCAATCCAATGAAAGCTCGGTATATCGGTATTTTGAGAACAAACACAAATTACTACTCTATTTGGCTTCGTGGTATTGGGGCTGGTTGGAATACAAAATGGTCTTTGCCACCAATGGCATTCCGAATCCTACAGAGAAATTAAGAAGGGCTATTGAAATCCTTACCCAAACCGTAAAAGAGGACGTTACCTTTTCACATGTCAATGAGGTACTGCTCAATAAGATTGTTATCAATGAGTACTCAAAATCCTATTTGACCAAGGAGGTGGACCTGGAAAACAAGGAGGGCTACTTTGTTATTTATAAAAGATTGGTGCAACGTTTACATGAAATGATTATTACGGTGGACAAGGATTATCCCTACCCTTCAAGTTTGGCTAGCACCATTTTGGAGGGGTCATTGCATCAATATTTTTTGAAGGAGCATTTTCCCAATCTTACGGATTGTGATGACAACGTAACCCCTACCCAATATTTTACCGATTTAGTTTTCCGCACTTTAACCCCCAAAGCATGACAGAAAAAGTTCTAACCGCTTGGCAACGCTTAATGGGGTTGCTGGCATTGGATAAAAAGGACATACTTCAAGTTTTTTATTACGCCATTTTTGCCGGGGTGGTTAACTTATCACTACCGCTGGGGATTCAGGCCATTATCAATTTGATCCAGGGAGCACAGGTGAGCACCTCATGGATTGTCCTGGTGATTTTGGTCACCTTGGGCGTGGCCTTTGCAGGTACCTTGCAGTTGATGCAGATGCGCATCATTGAGAACGTCCAACAAAAGATTTTTACCCGTTCCTCTTTTGAATTTGCATACAGATTCCCCAAAATTAAGATGAACGAACTCAGAAATTATTATCCGCCTGAGTTAGCCAACCGATTTTTTGATACCCTAACCGTACAAAAGGGATTGTCCAAAATACTTATCGATTTTCCAGCGGCCTTACTGCAGATTGTATTTGGCCTATTGCTGCTTTCGTTCTACCACCCGTTTTTTATTCTATACGGCCTGCTTTTGGTGTTGTTGATTTATGTGGTCTTCAAATTTACAGCCCAACGGGGCCTTGATACCAGCTTGGACGAATCAAAAAACAAGTACAAAGTAGCACACTGGATTCAGGAAATTGCCCGGACTCTTGTAAGTTTTAAACTTTCAGGAAAAACCAGCCATGCGGTTGACAAGAATGATACTTTGGTAGCAGATTACTTGGATGCTAGGGAGGGACATTTTAGGGTGCTAGTCCTGCAGTTTATCCAAATGATAGGATTTAAAGTGCTGGTTACTGCCGGTTTGCTTCTGATTGGAGGACTGCTGGTATTGAACCAAGAAATGAATATAGGTCAGTTTGTTGCTGCCGAGATCATCATCATATTGGTGATCAGTTCTGTAGAAAAAATGATCTTGGGTCTTGAGACCTTTTACGATTTGCTGACCTCCTTGGAAAAATTGGGACAGGTCGTTGACAAGGAATTGGAGCCCCAAACCGGCGAGAAACCTTTTGGTGAAGATGAGGGTTTTGTTTTGGAATTGGATGAAGTGTCCTATAACGTTCCGGAAAGAGATAAAAAGATTGTGGACAATGTTTCCATGACCATAACCCCGTCCTGCACCATTTTACTACAGGGATCCAGTGGATCGGGAAAATCAACCTTATTGCGTTTGATTGCGGGTATTTTGGAACCTGACGAGGGAAAGATTTTTGTGAACAATGTGGCATTGCAGGGAATGAATCTCAATTATTATAGATCAAATTTGGGGCAATCCCTCAGTGAAGAAAGCCCATTTGAAGGAACTTTGTTGAACAACATCACTTTCGGGAATTCATCCATAAGCAGGGATGATGTGTATTGGGCTCTTGAAAATACCGGCCTAACAGAGTTTGTCAAAGAGCAGCCTCAAGGATTGAATACCATCATTTACCCAGAAGGGAGACAGATTCCCTATGCGGTTTCCAAGAAGATAGTCTTGGCCCGAAGCATAGTCAGAAAACCAAAATTGTTGGTGCTCAAAGACCCTTTGGACCAATTTGGTGAAGCAGAGGCAGAAAAGATCATGGATTTCTTAACGGATCCAGCCAATGGATGGGCCTTGGTCATTGTAAGTGAAAATCCAAAATGGACACAGCGGTGTGGCAGAATCATCACCATGGAAAAAGGAAAATTGATCAACGAAAGATAGAAGCATGCTAAATATATCACCCAACAAGTTGAACGAAAAGGTAGATTTGAGTGGTTACAAAGCTGCCCAAAAAGTCTTTGGAAGAAGGCACAACAAGCATTTTAACCGCTTGCTCGCCGTGTTCTCCCTAATAACCTTGATCGTAATGTTCCTTCCGTGGACACAGACCATATCAGGAAAGGGATATTTAACCACTCTGAAACCGGATCAGCGTCCACAAACTATTCAATCGCCCATACCTGGCCGTATTGAGAAATGGTATGTTAGGGAAGGGGATTTTGTGGAAAAAGGAGATACCATTCTTTACATTTCTGAGGTTAAGAGCGAGTATTTTGATCCTAATTTGGTAGCCCGAACAGGCAAGCAGATCAAGGCAAAATCTATGGCCGTAACTTCCTATCAGGAAAAAGTAAAGGCTCTTAACCAACAAATTGCGGCCCTTGGCACGGAGCGTCAACTGAAATTGAAACAGGCACAAAACAAACTGTTGCAATCCCGGCTAAAAGTGCAGAGCGATAGTATAGATCTTGAGGCGGCCAAAACCAATATCGCCATTGCCGAGCGTCAATACAACCGAATAGCTGAGCTGGAGAAGGAAGGTCTGAAAGCATTGACGGATGTGGAGGAAAAAAGATTGAAGTTACAGGAGACCCAAGCCAAGCTGATTTCCCAAGAAAATAAGCTTTTAACCAGTAAGAATGAGGTCATCAATACCCAAGTTGAAATCAACAGGGTGCAAGCGGAATTCACGGACAAAATTTCCAAAGCAAGGAGCGATATGCTTACCGCGAAATCCAATCAGTTTGATTCCGAAGCGCAGGTGACCAAGCTTGAAAACCAGTATACCAATTATGAAATCCGTAACAGCATGATGTACATCAGGGCACCACAAAGCGGATTCATAAACAAGGCGTTGCAATCAGGAATTGGCGAGACCTTTAAGGAAGGGGATCGATTGGTAGGCATTATGCCGGCAAAATATGACATGGCCGTTGAGACTTATGTAGAGCCCATAGACCTCCCTTTGATCCATATTGGGGAAAAGGTAAGGATACAGTTTGATGGCTGGCCTGCCATCGTGTTCAACGGTTGGCCCAATGTATCCTTTGGAACCTTTGGCGGCAAGGTGGTGGCTATTGAAACTTTTATCAGTGACAACGGAAAATACAGGGTACTTCTGGCACCGGACAATGAGGATGGGGAATGGCCAGAGGCTTTGCGCGTAGGCTCTGGAGCCAACACCATTGCCCTTTTGAATGATGTGCCCATTTGGTTCGAATTGTGGAGACAGCTCAATGGATTCCCGCCCAATTATTATCAACCGCAAAACAAAGTGGCCGATGCTGGTAAAAAGTAGTCCTGGATTTTATTTGTGGATTTGCCTTTTTTTCACCCTTGGTACCAAAGCACAAGATTATAATCCTGTGCTCGATTTTGGAGAGTATTTGGGGTATGTAAAAAAGTACCATCCCATAGCCAAGCAGGCACAATTGAACATTGCAATTGGAGAGGCCAACTTAATGCGCGCAAGAGGTGGTTTTGACCCCAAAATTAAAGTAGATTACGCTAAAAAGGAATTCAAGGGTACGGAATACTGGGATCGTTTGAATACCACCTTCAAGATTCCAACCTGGTTTGGGGTAGAACTTAAAGGAAATTTCGAGCAAAATCAGGGAAGTTTTATCAATCCAGATGAAACCCTCCCCATGGATGGGCTGTATAGTGCCGGGGTAACCATGTCTTTGGGTCAGGGATTTTGGATCAATGATCGAATGGCCACCCTACGCAAGGCCAAGTTCTTTAGGGAGCAATCCAAGGCTGACCAAGATCTTCAGGTGAATGGGATTTTGTACAAGGCTTCCTTGGCATATTTCGATTGGTTAAGGGCTTATTTGGACTATAATGTCTATGATGATTTCGTAAGAAATGCCGATGTGAGGTTGGATGGGATTAAACGCCGTGCCATGGCTGGAGACATGGCCATAATTGATACCGTTGAAGCTAAAATTGGGCTTCAAAATAGGGTTTTGGGTCGGGAACAGGCCAAGGTGAAGCTTATGAAAGCTTCCCTAGAATTATCCAATTTTCTGTGGATCAATGATGTTCCAGTTGAACTGCAACCCGAAGTGATTCCGGATGTTCAGGTAGCGTCAAAAATGGATGCGACATTACAAATTGCTGGACAGGGATTGGACAGCTTGATCTTGGAAAACCATCCCAAGTTACGGTCACTTGAATTCAAGATTGGCGGAATGAAAGTGGACAAGCGGTTGAAAGCTAACAAATTGTTGCCTAAATTGGATGTGGAATACAATTTTTTGACCGAATCACCGGAACAGATCAATTCGTTAATCACGGACAATTTTAAAGGTGGAGTTAGCTTTAGATTCCCACTCTTTCTTAGAAAAGAAAGGGGAGAATTGAAGCTTGCAAAGTTCAAGCTGAGGGACGTACAATTTGAGCGGGACAATGCTCAAGTTGAGCTATTGAACAAGATTACTGCATTATATCAGGAACTGGACTCTTATGTCTTGCAGAATCAACTCATAATGGACATAGTTACCAACTATGTAAGTCTACTGAATGCTGAGGAAAGAAAGTTCTCCGTTGGAGAAAGTTCCGTATTCTTGATCAATTCAAGGGAAAGTAAACTGATTGATGCCCAGCTAAAGCAAAATGAATTACAGAATATGTTCTTTTATGTTAAAGCAAAGCTCTTTAAAAGTTTGGCCATCAATCCTATTGAGTTATAAATCTTAGTCATGGCACGAAAAAAAAGCATGTTGGCGGTACAGGGAAGCAAAGGAGACTCCAAACGATTATTGAAGGATACTTTTTTCATTTTGATGGGGATTTTTGCCGCTGCTTTTGGCTTGGAGAGTTTCCTTTTGCCCAATGTTTTTATAGATGGGGGAGTAACCGGGATTTCACTATTGGTTTCTGAAGTGACCGCTGCACCCTTGTGGATTTTGATTGTCCTTATAAACCTTCCTTTTATTTTTATGGGGTACAAGGTCATTGGCAAACAATTTGCCTTAAAGACGGCCATAGCAATTTTGGGTCTGGCACTTACCTTGGTTTTGATTCAATTCCCAGAGGTGACACAGGATAAATTATTGGTAGCGGTCTTCGGGGGATTCTTCCTTGGGGCGGGAATTGGACTGTCTATAAGAGGGGGAAGTGTTTTGGATGGCACGGAGGTCTTGGCCATTTTCCTAAGTAGAAAATGGGGCGTTAAAATTGGGGATATCATCATTCTGGTCAATGTCATCATCTTTCTCGCTGCGGCATATTTACTCTCCATTGAATCGGCACTTTATTCCATGCTCACCTATTTGGCTGCATCCAAAACCCTTGATTTTGTTGTGGAAGGAATTGAAGAATATACTGGGGTAACCATCATTTCAAAGAAAAGTGAGGAAATCCGTAAAATGATTGTGGAGAAAATGGGCAGAGGACTTACCATTTATGAAGCTAAAGGAGGATATGGAAGCCAGGGAGAACAAAATGAGTACAACGTGATTTATACGGTTATCACTCGATTGGAGATTCGAAAATTACATAGCGAGATTGATAAAATTGACAATTCGGCTTTTGTGGTGATGAGCAGTATCAATGATACGCGCGGTGGCATGGTCAAAAAGAGGTTCCTCGATTCTTAGTAATACCAAAATTGTAGCCTTTCTTTTGGATTGAAACAAGCTTGTTAGTTTTTAGTCCATTTTCCAACCAATGACAAATATCAGATTTTTAGTCTCTTATGGGGGCTATTTTTGAAGCAAAAAAGGAATGGAAGTAGCTGAAGCAAAAATACAGAGGAACCCATTGGAACTTATCCGCGAAGGAATTTCAAAGGGGATGGAATATGGGGATTATCGCAGCATGGTGGAGCAATTGGCCAAAAATGGACAAACCACAGGACCGGAGCAACTGGAATCCCTGATCAATTATACCGAACTCAACGACCGCCGAATGAAGCGGTGGGATAAGACCATCAAAATATCAGAAGAAGCGCAACAGAGGATTGAAGAAGTGAAGTCCAAACTTGTTTTTCTGGTTTTGAGCGAAAGCTGGTGCGGGGATGCTGCACCCAGTCTTCCAGTAATGAACAAGATTGCGGAACTAAATCCGAATATCGAATTTAAAGTTGTGCTTCGGGATGAGCATCTAGATTTAATGAATCAATTCCTGACCAATGGCTCACAATCCATACCAAAGCTTGTTATTTTGGACAAGGACGCTGATGCAATAGTTGGGGAATGGGGTCCTAGACCCAGCATCGCGACCCAAATGGTGGAAGACTTCAAAAAAGAGCACGGATCACTTACATCCGAATTTAAGCAAGATCTTCAGGTTTGGTACAACAAGGACAAAGGGCAAAACACTTTAAGCGATTTATTGGAATTACTTCCCTTGGAATAAATAGGTAATGGTACCAATCTGTTGAGCCTTGGAATCTGGGCTAAACCGTGCTTTTAGCGCATAGGTAATGGCATTTTCAATAAGGCAGTAGTTAGTGGTGCCGGAGCTACTATCGTTAAAATCAGCTTCGGTAACGTAGCCGTTACTATCCACTTTTATATTGATGACCACTTTTCCACCTTCAATACAGGTGTAAATGGGTGGAGGCAAGGAATACGCATTTCGCTCAACCAATGAAAATGAAATTGAAGTGCGCCTATCCTTTAAATAATTGGTAAATTCTTCTTTTTGAGCCTCTCTTTCACCAAGCAGCTCTTTTTTTTCCTCCCGTTTTGCAGCCAATTCCTTAAGTTGGTTGGCAAAATCTGCATCAGCTTCCGAAAATTCGCCTTCTTCACTGTTCAAGGCCCTTTCTTCCATGAGTTCTTCAAGGGTTTTTAGAGGCTCCGGGTTGCCTATGGTAGGTTTGGCCGTTTCATTAAAGGCCATATGGCTCTTTATGGGTTCGTTGTTGGCCAGCTCCTCCAAGCGCTCCTCTTCCTCTTTCAGCAACTCTTCGATATCTTCATCATCCAAGCTCATTTCAATAACATATTCTTCCTCTTGCATCCCGCCCAAATGAATGTTGAAAAGCAACAAAACGATAATGGACATGGAGAAAAAAGTTATTAAAAACGATAACTGGTTTCTGTTCAGATTCATGGTCTTATTATAACCGCTTTTTTTTAAAATTATTTTACACCAAGGGTTGCCGAAACTACTGGAATCGGGAAAGAAATTTATCCTTCCATTCCAAGATTTGCCTTGAAAACCATTGGCGTGACGGAATTATCTACGTTAAAATCACCTATTTTGGTTCTTCTCAGAGCCGAGAGATAGGCTCCAGACTGCACGGATTTACCATAATCATGGGCCATGGACCGGATATAGGTGCCTTTGCTACAAACTATTCTAAAGTCCACATGTGGTATATGAATCTTGGTTATTTCGAAGGTGTGGATTTCAACTTTTCGAGACTTAATTTCCACTTCCTTTCCTTCTCGAGCGAACTCATAAAGCCGTTTACCATCCTTTTTTAAGGCAGAGAATACAGGAGGCACTTGGTCGATTTCGCCCAAAAAGCCGATTGTGGCATCAAAGAGCAGTTCATCCGTAATGTGATCAATGGGAAAGTTTTGGTTTACTTCGGTTTCCATATCATAGGATGGGGTTGTGGCGCCCAAAGTAAATGTCCCCGTATATTCTTTGATCTGTCCTTGGAGCTCAGGAATTTTTTTGGTGAATTTTCCGGTGCAGATAATCAATAGGCCTGTGGCCAAAGGATCCAAGGTGCCGGCGTGGCCAATCTTTATTTTTTTTAGGTCAAATTTCTTCCGAATGGCCCACTTTAAGGCATTCACAGCTTGGAACGAGCTCCACTCGAGTGGTTTGTCTATGAGCAATATCTGCCCGTTTAAGAAATCTTCTTTGGTCTTCAATGCCCTATAACTTTTTGGGACTAAAGGTAAGAATCGTCATGGAAAGGTTATCCCCAAATACTCCAGGCAATGGCAATAAGCCCTATGATGAAACAATAAATGGCAAAATAGGTAAGCTTACTTTGCCGAACCAATTTAATCATCCAGGTACAGGCAGCCAAACCAGCGATAAATGCGGCAATAAAACCTGCGCCCATAGCAACGGCCTGATCTCCTGCAAAATCTATCTCGCCACTTAAAATATCTTTGGCCATTTTTCCCAAAATCAGCGGTACTACCATCAAAAAAGAAAATCGAGCTGACTTGGACTTGTCCACACCCAAAAGCACGGCTGCAGAGATGGTGGCTCCACTTCTTGAAATACCTGGTAAGATGGCAACGGCCTGCGCCATACCAATCACAAAGGCACTGCGGTAGGACACACCCTTGTCCGTAGTCTTGGCCAAATCGGCCAAATATAAAAGGATGGCGGTAATCAGTAGCATTATGCCCACAATGATGATGGCGCCATCAAAAAAGACCTCTAGAAAGTCCTCCAAGAAAAAGCCAACAAGCGCAGCAGGAATCATGGAAATGATAATTTTCAAGGAAAATTGGGTTTCTTCATTCCATTTGAATTGAAAAAGGCCTCGAATAATTTCCCATACATCTTTTCGAAAAACAACTATGGTACTCAGTGCGGTGGCAAAATGGAGCACCACGGTAAATAACAAGCTCTCCTCCGGAAGTGATTCCGCGCCCAAAATGGCTTTGCCCAATTCTAAATGTCCACTTGAAGATACAGGTAAAAACTCGGTAAGTCCTTGAATAATTCCAAGGATAATCGCATCGATTAACTCCAAACTATTTTTTGTTTTTGCTAGGATTCAACAAAATGGCATAGACCTGTATTCCAAGACCTATGAGCACCAAAGTGGGTGCCAAGCGTATTCTTCTAAAATTGTAGATATCAGGATTGAAAACATTGGGGTCGTCGCTGCCACCACCGCTCATCAAGATAAATCCAAGGGCAATAAAAGCCAGACCTATGAAAAGAAATACATAGTTTTTTTTCTGAAAGATGAACTGCCTGCTAGTGTTAGGGGTTTGCTTATTTTTCTTACTCATGCCGTAAAGTTAATAATAAAGATCATCCGTTCTCAGATTTAGAAAACGCTGGGTGGCAATATGGGTGCTGCCCCAAGAAATTATGACTCCCAAACCAAAGACTCCGCCAAATAAGAGGACCAGAATCAGAACGTCCTGGAATATATTCAACTCAGGGAAATTTGTATTCACATAGTACAGAACCACTCCTAAAGCAATCAGCGCCAAAGTGGCTCCCAACATCCCCAATCTTATATTTTGCCAGATAAAGGGCTTTCTGATAAATTTTTTCGTAGCTCCAACCATTTGCATGGTCTTGATAATGAATCGTTTAGAATAAATGGAAAGCCGAATGGAACTGTTGATCAATAAGACCGCTATAGCGGTAAATAAAGCACTTGCCACCAAAATCCAAATACTGATTTTACGGGCATTATCATTGAGCAATGAAATCAGTGGTTTGTCATAGCTCACCTCTTCCACATAAGTTTTGGTATTGATATCCGATGCAATTTCCTCTATCTGGTTGGGAGAGACAAAATCTGCTTTGAGGTTGACGTCTATCGAATTTTTTAGCGGGTTATAGCCCAAAAATTCCACAAAATTCTCCCCTATATCCTCGCTGTATTGTTCCGCAGCATCTTCTTTGGAAACATAATGGGCAGATTTTGTATAGTCTGCCAAAGCCAAGCTTTTTTGCAACTGCTCAATTTCTACAGGTTTGGCATTATCCTTTAAGAACACGGAAATAGTAATCTGTTCTTTAAAATGGTCCCCGAGTTTTTTGGTGTTCAGGACCAGCAGTCCTAAAACCCCTACTAAAAATAGCACCAAAGCAATGCTCAAAACCACAGAAAAGTAAGAGGAAATTAGCCTTCTACGCTGATATCGTTCAATATATTGGCTCATATAGGAAAATCAGTATGTAAAAATAGAAAAGTAAATCGTAATTAGGGGATTAAAGCTATTTTTGCAATTCGAAAATGACGCGAAGACCATGGATTACAATTTCAGGGAGATAGAAGCCAAATGGCAAAAATACTGGGCCAAGAACCAGACGTTCAAAGCTTCCAACAATTCCGACAAGCCCAAATACTATGTTTTGGATATGTTTCCTTATCCATCTGGAGCTGGGCTACATGTTGGACATCCCCTAGGATATATCGCCAGTGACATCTATGCGCGTTACAAAAGGCATAATGGGTTCAATGTGCTGCATCCCATGGGCTATGATTCCTTTGGTCTTCCCGCGGAGCAATATGCCATACAAACAGGTCAGCATCCCGCCATAACCACAGAGGCCAACATTAAAAGATATCGGGAGCAGTTGGACCAACTTGGGTTTTCGTTTGACTGGAGTCGTGAAGTGCGAACATCGGATCCCAAATATTACAAATGGACCCAATGGGTTTTTATCCAGCTGTTTAATTCTTGGTACAACAAAACATCCGATAAGGCCGAAGATATTTCTACTTTGGTTTCCATTTTTGAGAAAGAGGGGAATACCAAAGTCCAAGCGGTTTGTGATGACGACGTACAAGAATTTGGAGCTAAGGATTGGGCAGGATTTTCGGATAGGACCAGGCAGGAAATACTTTTACAATATAGATTGACGTATTTGGCGGATACCGAGGTGAACTGGTGTCCAGCTTTGGGAACGGTCTTGGCCAATGATGAGATTGTGAATGGGATTTCGGAACGAGGAGGACATCCCGTGATCCGTAAAAAAATGACCCAGTGGAGCATGCGGATTACCGCTTATGCCCAACGTTTATTGGATGGATTGGACAGCATTGATTGGCCCCAACCGCTAAAAGATTCGCAAACCAACTGGATTGGTCGCTCTGAGGGCGCGCATGTCGAATTCAACGTACAAAACGAGGATTATAAGATTGCGGTATTCACCACACGCCCAGACACCATATTTGGAACCAGTTTTATGACCTTGGCCCCAGAGCATGAACTCGTAGCTAAGATTACCACGGCAGAACAAAAAGCTCAAGTGGAAGCCTATGTGGAAGCAACAGCAAAACGTTCTGAAAGGGATCGGATGGCCGATGTAAAATCCATTTCTGGGGTGTTCACCGGAGCCTATGCAGAGCATCCGTTTACCAAAGAACCCATTCCTATCTGGATTGGGGACTACGTATTGGCCAGCTATGGTACCGGAGCGGTGATGGCGGTACCATGTGGGGATCAAAGGGATTACGATTTTGCTAAACATTTTGATATTCCCATTCCTAATATTTTTGATGGAGCGGATATTTCCGAAGAGGCTTTTGCCGATAAGGCCAATACCATTATTGGCAACTCTGACTTTTTGAACGGACTGAATTTTAAAGAGGCAACAAGAAAGGTCATTGACGAATTGGAAAAAATTGGACAGGGAGAGGGCAAAATAAACTATCGCCTTCGGGATGCTGTGTTTAGCAGACAACGCTATTGGGGAGAACCTTTTCCGGTCTATTATGTGGACGGAATGCCCCAGATGATTGCTGATGAACATCTTCCCTTGGAACTTCCTGAGGTGGAAAAGTACCTACCCACAGAAACAGGGGAGCCACCTTTGGGCAATGCCACGCATTGGGCATGGAATACCCAAACCAACACGGTGGTGGCCAACGAATTGATTGATGATAAAACGATTTTCCCGCTGGAATTGAACACCATGCCGGGTTGGGCAGGGAGTTCACAATATTTCAATCGCTATATGGATTCGCAGAATAATGAGGCGATTTATTCAGAAGAAGCTATTGGATATTGGCAGGATGTGGATTTGTATATTGGAGGGAGTGAGCATGCTACAGGACACTTGTTGTATTCCCGTTTTTGGCAGAAGTTTTTGTTTGATATGGGAATTGCTCCCAAAAAGGAATATGCCAAGAAGCTGATCAACCAGGGGATGATTACGGGGACAAGTGCAATCGTATACAGAATCTCTGGCACAAACAAATATGTGTCTCTTGGCTTGAAAAGTGAATATGAAGTAGAAGAGTTGAGGGTTGATGTTAATTTGGTGAACACTTCGGATGAAATCAGGGTTGAAGATTTACGAAATTGGCAACCTGAATTCAAAGAAGCTGAATTCATTTTGGAGGATGGCAAGTATGTTGTTGGCAGGGAGGTGGAAAAAATGTCTAAAAGATGGTTCAATGTGGTGAACCCAGATAATATCTGTGAAGAATATGGAGCAGATTCCCTTCGACTGTATGAAATGTTCTTAGGTCCCTTGGAGCAATCCAAACCCTGGAACACCGCTGGAATAACAGGAGTGCATTCGTTTCTAAAAAAGCTCTGGAAGTTATACGCAAACATGGAGGAGGCAGTGCAACCCACGGCTGACAACCTCAAAACCCTACATAAGACCATTAAAAAGGTAGAAGAAGATATAGAGAACTTTTCCTTTAACACCTCAGTGTCTACTTTTATGATCTGTGTGAATGAGCTAACAGCACAAAAATGTAAGAGCAAGGCTATTTTAGAGCCTTTGGCAATTTTGGTATCACCTTATGCCCCACACATTGCGGAAGAGCTATGGGAAAAATTGGGACATCAGGAATCCATTTCAACAGCTGCATTCCCAAAGTTTGATGAAAAGCATTTGGTGGAAAACAGCAAGGAGTATCCCATTTCCTTTAATGGCAAGATGAGATTTAAGTTGGAGTTACCGTTAGATATGGGAAAGGATGAAATAGAGGCGGTGGTCATGGCCCATGAAAAAACGCAGGCCCAATTGAATGGACGGGAGCCCAAGAAGGTAATCGTTGTGCCGGGCAAGATTGTAAATATTGTGGGTTAACCATAGTTCTGGATAGCCCATATCCTAATAACCAACAATGGATACCATTGAAATCATTGGGTTGGTCGCAGCCAGCCTGACCACTAGCGCCTTTGTTCCACAGGTGTACAAAACTTGGAAGACCAAATCAACCAGGGACATCTCATTTACCATGTATGGGGCGTTCCTTATTGGAACCATACTTTGGTTATATTATGGAATTTACCACAATAGTTTAGCCATTATTTTGGCCAATGCTGTTACAGGCATTTTGGTGGTTTGTATGTTGATGCTCAAGCTGCGGCATAAATAACTTTTTGTCTCCAATGTACATTTTGTCAGTAAAATGACAGCTTTTTGGATTGGCTGGATTTTTGCTTTAGAGTTGATATCTTTATAAGACTAAAAACAGGAAACTATGATGACATACTATATATTAATCGGTGGAATAGCTTTGATCAGTTGGATTGTAAGCAGCCGATTAAAAAGCAAGTTTAAGCAGTACTCCAAAGTGCATCTTCGCAACGGAATGAGCGGAGCGGAAATAGCACAGAAGATGTTGGATGATCACGGTATTCGTGATGTGAAGGTTATTTCCACAGCAGGAATGCTGACAGACCACTACAATCCGAAAAACAAAACCGTAAACCTGAGTGAGGGCGTATATAGCCAAAGAAACGCTGCCGCTGCAGCTGTGGCGGCACATGAGGTTGGCCATGCGGTTCAGCATGCCCAGGCTTATGAATGGTTGACCATGAGGTCCAAACTGGTTCCCGTGGTAAGTGTTACCTCAGGAATGTCCACATGGATTGTGTTTGGTGGTATAGCCCTTATGGCAGCAACAGGAGCCGCAGGCGGACTTGGATTTTATATTGCGGTTGCAGGCTTGGTGATGATGGGAATGGCCACTATTTTCAGTTTTATCACCCTTCCGGTGGAATATGACGCCAGTAACAGGGCTTTGGCCTGGTTGAAACAAAAGAATATGGTGAGCCAACAGGAATTTGCTGGGGCTGAGGATGCCTTAAAATGGGCGGCAAGAACGTATTTGGTAGCGGCTTTGGGAGCCTTGGCTTCCTTGGTGTATTGGGCTTTCCAAGTGTTTGGAGGAAGGGATTGACCTTTTGCAAAAACATAAAATAAAAAACGGAGCCATTTGGCTCCGTTTTCTTTTTGGTAGACTATTTAGTTAATTGATCCAATTCCCAACATGATCATCAATGACTTGTAATCCTACACCTTCGGTGCCGGTCACTGCAATCATATCCAGAATATCACGGATCGTGTTTTCTTCTTCCACCTGTTCCATAACGAACCAGTCCAAAAATCTTTCGGTAGTGAGGTCACCTAGTTCTCTGGCTTTCATCACAATATTGTGAATGGATTTGGTCACTGCTATTTCATGGTCTAATGTGTGCTCAAAAACATCTACAATGGAGGAGTAGTCGTGATTGATATTGGTCACCTCAGGTGAATAGGGACTTCCACCTGCATCAATCAAAAAATTGAATATTTTCATCATGTGCTCCCGTTCTTCCTCGGCCTGTTTGAAAAAGAACTTGGCACTGGTAAAAAAACCATTTTGTTCGCACCATGAAGCCATGGCCAAATAGGTGGCCGAAGCATGTGCTTCCATTTTAATTTGGCTGTTGAGCAAATCCATGGATTCCACTTTTATGCTCATTGCTTGTCTCGCTATATCTTTCATCTCAATAGATTTATCGTCAATAATTCATTCTCCTACTATAAAAGTATGGAAATTAACCTAGCCAATGGGCCAAGTCCTTTATTTATAAGGAGTTTTAGATTGAATAAAAATAAGCTACCCAAAGACTATACGGAGAGGGCTTCCGATTTGGCGGATACGCCAAGTAAAACAAACCCTTGTTCAACAAGTGATTTTAAATCCAATACCTCCAAGGTATTGAGAATGAAGAGGTGTTCTTTGTTGCAGAGTTGCAAAAGTTCAAAACCGTGCTTGTTCAGGTCACTGTCAAAGTGGTCTTCAATGGGGATGGACAGTACTTTATGTCGAAGAGCCAATAGTTGGCAAAAGGACATTTGTACGGTCTTTTGTACAAAATCAACATAAAAGCAACGCTGGCTTTCAGATTGGTACAAGGTATAATATGTGGATTGGTACACTACCTTCATGGAAGAGCAAAAGTAATCTTTATTTAGATTGAATACAAATACTTCTATATGAAGCATAATTTCCTTTCACCAACTGCGGCTATAGGCAAGCACAATATAGGCATGGGATTTAGAGCTGGGGGTTTCTGGCGTATTGTATCGAATCCCAAAGCGGAAATCATGCATATCAAAGCGGTGGTTGAAATCAAACCCAATCCGGAGGAGGCTGTTCTTTGAAACACCTAATACGGGCGAATTGTCACCAAACAAATTACCTTCTATCAAACCATTGTAAAAGACCTGTCTGTACATGAACCTAAGGGCAAAGTAGATTTCCCTGGCGTTGCTGCCCAATCGGTTGAATGCAATGCTCTTACTTATCGGATTACGTCTACCAAAATGAAAAATGGCCTCCCCACTGGCATAAACATCCCTGGATCCAACCGCCAGTTGTGGTTGTGTGGCCAACCTAATACCAAAAGGGTTGGGAGCAAGTTCCCATTCCTTGGTATAGGTGAAATATAGATTGGTGTGAAAACTATTGCGCAGTTCCTCCACCCAAATGGGCGAATCCGAAATGGCAATGGCCCTGTGGTACCAACGCTGCAATCCTCCCGCCCCAGAATCCGGCCCCACAAAACCTAAAAGGGACTCCACCTCAAACAGCTGATTTTGCTTGCTTAGGGACCAGTTGGTCCAAAACCCTGAAAACCCGGCATAAGGCCTGTCGAACACGCTTGTATTGGTGCTTTGGGTTTGCGATGGTGTGTAGACCTCCTGTCCTAGTTTGAAACCAAGTTGTTCGTCCTCGCCAAAAATCCCTTTCGAGAGCAGCTTTTGATACGATATAAATAGTCCGGAAGAGTAGTAACGGTCTGTCAATGCCAGGAAGTCATTATCATGCTGCACCTGTATCTGGTGCGAATACACCTTAGGTTCGTAACTACGCTGGGCATGGGAAAAGAACATGGAGAGTCCCAATAATAAAGCAATCAGAAATTGTTTCATGGATGACCTAAATGGAAATCTGTCTGTCGATTTGCTGATGGAGTGAAATAAAAGTTTCTGTCCGGGACACTCCTTCAATTTGTTGGATTTTTTTATTGAGTACAGTCATCAAATGCTCATTATCCTTACACAAAACTTTAATGAGGATGGACCAATTTCCAGTTGTGTAGTGGCATTCCAGTACTTCAGGGATTTTTTCAAGCTCCTTCACAGCTTGCGGATTGGACATGGCTTTATCTAGGAAAATTCCGATGTAGGCCATGGTAGTGTAACCCAATACCTTAGGATTGATAACAAATTTGGAACCGGATAAAAGTCCCGAACTCTCCAGTTTACGAAGACGCTGGTGAATTGCTGCCCCGGAAATCCCAATACTTCTGGCAATTTCCAAAATAGGCTTGCGAGCATCCTCCATCAAAAACCTTAGGATTTTTTTATCTATACCGTCAATCTTAACGGATTTGTTTGTGTTTCTCATCAAAAGCTTCTTATTCGAAACTAAAGATACCTAAAAACAACAAAAGCCTAATTTCCTATGGAGTCTGGATTATACCCCAAATAGGGCACCTGGTACTCGTTAAAATGGATGCCATAGGATTTGAGCTCTTCAAGTATAGGACGATATACTTCCTTGGCAATGGGAATTTGAACGCCAGGAGTGACAATTTTTTTGTTTAGTATTTGCAGTGCTGCCATGGCAACTGGCAAGCCCACCGTCTTGGCCATGGCGGTGAAGGTCTGGTTCTCGCCAAGCACCACCATATTGGCATCCAGTTGCTTCTTTTTGCCGTCCAATTCGTATCCAAATTTGTGATACATCACAATCATGTCCTTTTCGTCTGGATTTAAGGTCCAGCTATCTTCCAAAATGTACTGTAGCATTTGGGCTGGAGTGGCATTTTTTAAGGGGATTTTCTTTGAATCATCAAACAGATTGAGTTCAAGCAATTTTCCCCATCGGATGTCGTCTTGGTCTATTTTGAGATAGTGACGTAACTTCAACTCCACAGAATCGGTTGGCGAATAAGGAAGGAACAGATTCACAAATTCTCGATACGACATCCCTTCGGAATTTTCTACTACATAAGTATCGTCCGTCATGCCCAGCATTACAAAAATATGCCATGCCTTGGAGAATCCAACGCGCCTCATGGTGCCTCTAAAAAGAGTCAAGGCATCTTCTAAGCCATAGGCCTCCCGATATTTGAGGGAATCTCTATTGGGGTATACCTCAAAATCGCCGTAGCCCTCAATTTCAACCAACTCTGTTCTTCTAAAAATTTTCTGATAGGGTATATACTTGTAAGATCCCTCTTGGATAAATTTAGCTGCACCCCCTTGTGCAGCCACCACCACATTACGTGGATTCCAGGTGAACTTATAGCTCCAAAGGTTGGAGTCGTTTTCCGGAGCAACAAGACCTCCAGTAAAAGATTCGAACAACAGCATTTTTCCACCCTTGTCCCTAATACGGTCTATCACCTCCATGGCACTCATATGATCAATGCCGGGATCCAAGCCTATTTCGTTCATGAAGACCAATCCATTTTTCTTGGCTTCGGCATCCAGCGCCTCAATTTCCTTGCTAACGTAGGAAGCAGTGACCAAGTGTTTTTTGTAAACGATACAATCCTGTGCAATTTTGATGTGCATACGAGGCGGAAGCATGGAAATTACCAATGAGGAAACTTCGATGGCTTTTTTTCTGGCATCATCATTAAGGATATCAAGTTGGATGACATCGCAATTGGGGTGGGATGCAATTTCACCTGGGATATTTTCTGGACGTAGATCGCCAATAATCAACCTAAGCTGCTCCTCTGTTGACTTTTTAAGCAGATAATCCAACAAATACGAAGTAGACTTGCCAGCTCCAACGACCAAAATAGTTCGGACCATACGATTTGGTTACTTTTGATTAAAACGGCTACTAAGGTATCAAATTGTTATATTTCTAAAAAAACATAGTTATAAAGTTATGAACAGAACAATATTGTTGGGTGGAATTGTCATGGGTTTAGTCGCTATAGTTCTGGGTGCTTTTGGCGCCCATGGATTGGAAAGATTGGTATCAGAGGATGCGGTAGATAGTTTTGAGACAGGGGTACGCTACCAAATGTACCATGCACTTTTTCTTCTTTTCTTAGGGACATGGAACGCATTAGATCTTAAAAAGCAAAAAACGGTTTTCAGGCTGGTTGTGATTGGGGTTATTCTGTTTTCAGGATCCATCTATTTATTGTCCATTAATAGTTTGGTGGCTTTTGACTTCAAAACCCTTGCGCTATTGACTCCTCTAGGGGGCACAATTCTCATTTTTGCATGGGGTATTTTGGCTTACTTTGTTTTGGCTATAAAATAAGGGAATTAATCACAAAATTGGTTTGGTAGCAGTTAGATTTTTCTAGCTTTGTACCAATTTTAAAACATCAAAATGGATACCTATACACCAGTTACGAAATCGATTTCGTTAAAGCAGTATGGAATAGCGCACAACAATGTGCATTATCAGTTGTCGCCCAAAGAGTTACACGGGTTGACGATAGAAAAGAAAATGGGAAAAGAAGCTTCTTCCGGGGCCCTGGCGGTCAATACGGGAGAGTTTACCGGAAGGTCTCCTATGGACCGATTTATCGTTAAAGACGACATCACCGAGGAAAAAATCTGGTGGGGGAACATCAACATCCCATTTGAACCGGAGAAATTTGATAAATTATATGACAAGGTCATTAATTATCTAAACGAAAAGGAACTATTTGTTCGGGATTGTTATGCCTGTGCAGAGGATGACTATAAGCTAAACATTCGGGTAATAAACGAGTATCCATGGTCAAACATGTTTGCGTATAACATGTTTATAAGACCAACGGTAGAGGAATTGGAATTTTTTGATCCTGAATGGACCGTGGTAAACGCACCGGGCTTTATGGCTGATGCTGAAATTGATGGCACAAGACAACATAATTTTGCCATTCTCAACTTCTCCAGAAAAATAGCCTTAATCGGTGGAACTGGATATACAGGAGAGATCAAAAAGGGTATTTTTTCTGCATTGAATTTCATTCTACCGGTCTTTAAAAACACTTTACCAATGCATTGTTCTGCCAATGTGGGAGACGATGGGGATACAGCCGTGTTTTTTGGATTGTCCGGGACAGGGAAGACTACGCTTTCTACGGATCCCAATCGTAAACTGATTGGAGATGACGAGCATGGTTGGACGGCTGAAAATACCGTGTTCAATTTTGAAGGCGGATGTTATGCCAAGGTCATTGATCTTTCTTCAGAAAAGGAACCTGAAATCTATGGTGCCATTAAGCAAGGTGCCATTTTGGAAAACGTGATTTTGGATGACCAAGGAGTTGTTGATTTTGCAGACACCTCCATCACGCAGAATACAAGGGTAAGCTATCCAATTTATCATATTGAAAATATCCAGCAACCTTCCATCGGAAAGAATGTTAAGAATATTTTCTTCTTAACAGCCGACGCCTTTGGGGTTTTGCCTCCGATTTCAAAATTGACACCCGCCCAGGCGGCATACCACTTCATTTCTGGATATACGGCAAAAGTGGCCGGAACGGAAGCAGGGGTGGTTGAGCCCCAACCTTCTTTCTCGGCCTGTTTTGGAGCCCCTTTTATGCCTTTGCACCCAGCTGTTTATGCTGAGATGTTGAGCAAGAAAATGCAAGAATCAGGTGTGGATGTTTGGCTTATCAATACTGGATGGACAGGAGGTCCTTATGGGGTGGGCAAACGGATGGAGCTGAAATATACCCGTGCCATGATCAGTGCAGCTCTAAGCGGTGAGTTGGGTCTTTATAGCTATGACAAGTATCACATTCATTCCGTTTTTGGTGTTGCACAACCCAGGGAATGTCCTGGAGTACCTACTAGTGTATTAAGTCCGCGGGCGACCTGGAACGATGATGAGGCTTATTATAAAACAGCCTTTAAGCTGACCAATGCTTTTCGGGAAAACTTTAAAAAGTTTGAGGCCTATGCCAGCGAAGAGATAAGACGAGGAGGTCCTCAGCGATATGCCTTCTAAAAGAAAAAGCCCCGATTTATCGGGGCTTTTTTTATGTTAAGAATGTAGAATTCTTCTATTTGTTCACACTGGTGATGTATTTCTGAAGTGCCATAGTCATGGATGGCGTCTCAGGAGTAGGTGCCTGAATATCTATTCTTAGACCAGCTTCTGTAGCTGCCTTTACCGTGCTATTTCCAAATACCGCAATTCGAGTATTGTTTTGTTCAAAATCGGGAAAGTTTTTCAACAAGGATTCAATACCTGATGGGCTAAAGAATACCAAAACATCATAGTAAACATCCCTAAGATCGGAAAGATCACTGATAACGGTTTTGTAAAAAATTCCTCTTTTCCAATCCACACCCAATTCGTCAAGAGCTTGTGGAACAATGGTTTTTAAGGTATCCGATGAAGGTAAAAGGAATTTTTCGTCCTTGTATTTTTTGATTAGAGGAACCAATTCAGGAAAGGTTCGCTTACCCACATAAATTTTCCGTTTGCGATAAACCACATATTTCTGAAGGTAGTAAGCCACAGCTTCGGACTGACAAAAGTATTTCATGGTATCCGGTACCTTGAATCGCATTTCCTCGGCTATTCTAAAGAAATGATCCACAGAATTTCTGCTGGTCAAGATGATGGCGGTAAAATTGTTGAGATCAATTTTTTGCTGCCTTACGGTCTTTGCCTGAACTCCCTCAACATGAATAAAAGGTCTGAAATCTACCTTTACTTTTTCTTTTTCGATGAGTCGTGAATAGGGGGAATTTTCTATTTTGGGTTCTGGTTGGGAAACCAAAATTGTCTTTACTTTCATAAGCTTTCAATCTTTAAGATAGCTTCCAACTATTACTAGGGGCGCAATTTCGAGTGTGCAAAGGTACAAAATAAAATAGAAAAAGTGGGAAATTATGACTTTTTGATGGTTCTTCAACAGCTTGAAGATTCCTATGGCATTAATGGAAATAATTAAGATTAAAGCCGCATAAATAACAATCTGGGAGTCCTTATATATGTATACCAATGCAATGTTGGCCACAAACATAACCAGACTACTATGGTTGAGGTAGGAAGTTTTGTTGAACAGTAAATCCGTGACCATTCCCTGGGTATTAAAAACAATCCCTTTCCCAAGTTGCAGCAACATTTTTAGTAACTGAAACAACAAGGCACCACCAAATATGATGAAGAAACTGTACAGATAATTTTCGGGAGCAATTGGGTAAAAGGTTTTTTGTATCAAGAATAGGAAGAGGGATAAATTGATCAATTGAAAAATCGTCAATAAAATATGGAACCAATTCAAAAGTCTCCCCTTTTTATTATAAAGGACTACATACTTATTGTTGAACGGAAGAATCATGAAATTCAGGAACTTGTTTTGAAACAGATATTTTCCCAAGGCAAGAACCACCATGCTAAAAAATAACACTATGTTCATCCAATCCAATGATTCGACCGTTTTGCTAATGGGTTCCATCTTCAATTTTTATAGGTGTTCCATTCAGTCCAGGGATTAGGCTTCCGTACCCCAAACCAATTCTAAAATAGCCCGCATTTTCCAGTTTTTCGGACTTTGGGAATTGAAATTTATAGTAAACCGTATCCTTCGACTTAACAATTGTTTGTTTCGGGCTCACGGGTTCTACCTTAAGCGGGACACTACCCTTTACCTTCTTATAATCGTCGGTGTAAGCAATAGCATACCTCAAACTGTCCAAGGCAACATCAAAAGGATAGGGATTAAAGACTTTTAGACTCCAATTCCCGTTCTCCGGGTTTTGTTCCGAAATGCATGCCAATTTACGGAGGGAATAAAAATCATCCATAAACACCCCAAAAAATTGAGTTCCCTTCGCGTTGAGGTAAGAGATATCACCACTCTTGCGGTACATGGATACCATGGCAATATTTTTACCCCTCACCCTTTCCTCGGAATCGTCAATGGAATATTGATTTTTTCTGTAAAAGGCATTGTTCAATGAAAATGAGGGTTTTCCAGTATAGAACTCATACATGGGAGCCCTGCGATAAGAATTCTCAAACACAACCGTGGCATCCCCTAATTTGGAATCCAGATCGTTAACCCAAGCCTTATTCCCATGGGCTTCATACACTATGGGTAAAAGAGGTTGGTGAACCAACCAGACCCTGGCATAGCACATTAAAATGGCACTTGCAATGCCCATTCGAAATATCCATTTACGGCTTTTGGCATTTTCAATCAAATGTTTAAAAGCAATGATGGCCAAGGGAATGGAAATGATGATAACCCATTGGGTCTGTACCCTTCGGTTAAAACTGGATACAAAAAAGAACAGGATAACCCCGTAAGTAAGAAAGCGAAGGGCCTTTGAAAATTTATCAGAGTCTTTATCCTTGATCAGGGCATAGTATACCCAATAGAACAAGAGTCCAAAAATAGCCACAAGATTAAGGATGTATCCCAAAGTGAATTTTTCAAAAGAATAGGCTTGATTGGGCCTTTCAAAAAGATGGTATTTAATGGAAACAAAGTCGTGCTCAAACAACCACATAAAATGTGGAACATAGCACAATAAAGCCACCACCACGGCTAACCAAGCTTTTCCGTTGAACACCAGTTTTATATTCGACAGAAAAACAAAGAGGATGACCAAAACGGCATGGTACTTACTGTACATCAAAGCCGCCATGACCAAGCCTAATGCGATAGTTGTCCAAATGGAGGGTTTTTCCAGAAACTTTTTATACAGCAGAAGAAACAGGGCTGTAAAGAAGAGCAACGGAGTGTCAGGCAAGGTAAAGAAACCGTAGGCGTTCATCAAGGTCATTGAGAAAAGGAGCAGGAAGAAGTGCAACACATAATCCTTTTTCTTGGGATGGTCAATAGCTGACCATAATACGAGATAGGTGCCAGCAGAGAGTACGCAACTTATGAAACGAACCCCCAATTCGCCATCAAAGAACAAGCTGCTTAGTTTGATGAGGAAGGCCACCATGGGCGGATGGTCAAAATACCCCCAATCCAAATTTTGGGCATAATACCAGTAATAAGCCTCGTCAAAAATGAGTTCCGTAAAGGATGCTTGAATGAGATTGAGAACAAAAAGAGCGGCCAGAAGAAGATAAAACAACCTGGGAAACTTTTGGGTCATCAATTGGAGTTTAGATGGGCCAAAGGTACAAATAAAGGTAAATACCCTAATCGGAACAGTACGAAAACTATGGTCTACCGCTAAGCAGAAAAGCTTATTTTTACACCCTAATTGCGCGCTAATGGTAGATGGCATTGTGATCATACCCACCTTCAATGAAATTGAGAACATTGAGGCTATCATAAAAACGGTTTTTGATCTTAAAAAGAACTTCCATGTATTGGTTGTGGACGATAATTCTCCTGATGGCACTGCACAAAACGTACGCGCACTTCAAGAGCAATTTCCTGAGCGCCTGTTCCTGGAAGTCCGAAAAGAGAAGTCTGGACTGGGAACAGCCTATATTCATGGTTTCAAATGGGCCTTGCAAAGGGATTACGATTACATTTTTGAAATGGATGCGGATTTCTCCCATCGCCCTGCCGATCTTTCCCGATTGCACAGAGCGTGCTTAAACGGTGCGGATGTTGCCATTGGATCCAGATACAAAAAAGGCGTCAATGTGGTGAATTGGCCCTTGTTTCGGATATTACTCAGCTACGGCGCTTCCTTTTATGTAAAAATTATTACCGGAATGAAAGTGCACGATCCCACAGCCGGTTTTGTTTGCTATCATAGAAAAGTGTTGGAAACCATTGATTTGGACAAGGTACGGTTTATAGGCTACGCTTTCCAAATTGAAATGAAATACCGCGCCTATCTCAAAAAATTTAAGATCGAAGAAGTCTCTATCATATTCACAGATCGTGTCAATGGTAAATCCAAGATGAATTCTTCCATAGTCAGGGAGGCCATTTTTGGAGTTATAGCCATGAAGTTCAGAAGTATATTTTTCAAAAAGAGTTTTTAGCATGTCAAAGACCTTACTAAAGAATGCCAAAGTTGTCAATGAAAACCAGATTTTTGAGACTGACATACTTTTGGATGGAGCGTTGATTTCCCGTATTGATTCAGATATTTCAGACGAACATGCCCAGGTGATTGATTTGAAAGGAGACCTGTTGCTTCCCGGAATCATTGACGACCAGGTGCACTTTAGGGAACCGGGTCTTACCCATAAAGGTTCCATTTCCACGGAAAGCAAGGCGGCCATTGCGGGTGGTATTACTACCTTTATGGAACAACCCAATACCAATCCTCAGACCACAACAATTGAGAAACTGGAAGAAAAGTTTGCCGTTGCGGCAAAGGATTCTTTTGCTAATTATTCCTTTCTTTTTGGGGGTACCAATGACAATCTGGAGGAATTGAAACGTCTGGATAAAAATGCTTGTTCAGGAGTGAAATTGTTTTTGGGCTCCTCCACGGGTAACATGTTAGTGGATAACGAAGAGGTTTTGGAAAAGATCTTTACAAACACGGAAATGGTGATTTCTGCACATTGCGAGGATGAAAGCACCATTAGAGCCAGTATGGCCCATTACACCCAGCAATATGGGGATGACATTCCCATAAAACTCCACCCCATTATCCGAAGTAGTGAAGCCTGCTATCTTTCCTCTTCGAAGGCCATTGCCTTAGCCCAAAAAACTGGGGCTAGACTTCATGTTTTCCATGTTTCAACTGGAATTGAGACCGATTTGTTTACCAATACCATTCCTTTGGAAGACAAAAAAATCACTTCGGAGGTCTGCATTCACCATTTGTGGTTTTCAGATGAGGAATACGAAGAAAAGGGCACCTTGATCAAATGGAATCCTGCCGTCAAGACGGCAGCGGACAGGGAAAAACTCTGGGAAGCGCTATTGGATGACCGTATTGACATTGTGGCCACGGACCATGCCCCGCATACCTTGGAAGAAAAAAATAACCCGTACACCAAAGCGCCATCAGGAGGGCCGCTTGTGCAGCATGCACTTTTGGCCATGCTGCAAAAAGAAGAGGAAGGCAAAATAGGTCTAGGAAAAATGGTGGAAAAAATGTGCCACAATCCGGCAAAGCTTTTTGATTTGGACCGAAGAGGTTTTATTCGGGAAGGTTACTATGCCGATTTGGTACAAGTGAACCGAAATTCACAAAATCCGGTTAAAAAATCCAATATTCTTTACAAATGTGGCTGGTCTCCATTTGAAGGTGTTACTTTTGGTTCTGAGATAGTACGGACCTTTGTCAATGGACATTTGGCATTTGACCAAGGTAATTTTAGCACCGAACGCAAGGCTAAAAGGTTAACTTTCAATAGATGATAATGAAGCGTTTATTTCTTTGCTGCTTTGGGTTTCTACTGTTGGCATGTGGGGAAGCAGTGATTGAAAAACCGGAAAACCTGATTCCCAAGGAAAAAATGGTTGAAATCTTCCATGATTTGGCATTGCTCAAAGCTGGGGGCGACAATTTGGAACCCATTTTGGAATACAAGGGAATCACCATCATGGACTACCTGTACGACAAACACGGAATAGATAGTCTCCAGTTTGTGGAGAGTGATTTATACTACGCTTCCGTGCCCTTGGAATACCAGGCCATTTATGAGGAAGTGGATGCCATTTTGGAGAAAAGAAAAAATGCCATGGAAGGGGTTTCCAAGAAAAAGAATGACAGTGTTCGAAAAGCCCGAAAACAAAAACGGGATTCCACCAACCTTGCCAAGACTTCCAAGAAGGAGCAAGAAGTGAACTAGGATTTAAACTTCTCGCAACAAAAATCCAGGGTTTCGTCCAGATTGTCATACGTAAAATCCAAAGCCTTTTTTATTTTGGTGTTGTTGTAGATTTCCCTTCGATACATGCCCTTGACCATATTTTTCGTGAGTCGTCGCCTTTTTCCTCTAAGTTTGCTCCGTAATCCGTCCAAACGCCAAAACAGTTCCAGCATCCAAAAAGGGATGGGCTTGTCTGGAGGAGTAACACCCAAACGACCACATATTCTTTTAAAAAATTCGGAGTAGGTCAGGTTCTCGTTCACTAAAATGAATCGCTCATTACGTATGCCCGAATCCATCAATTGGGTCATGGCCCTGGTGACATCATTGACCGATACAAAACCAGTTCCCCCGGGAATAAAATGCTTTTTACCTTTTTGGGCATAGGTAAAGAAAGAACCGCTACCGGATTTCCAAAATCCGGGGCCCAGAACCACTCCAGGATTGACCACTACTACTGCTAAACCTTCTTGACTCCCGCGCCACACCTCCAATTCCGCATCGTGCTTGGTAAGGCCATAGACCGAAACCTTGGTATCGTTCCATTCGTTTTCCTCGGTTGCCATCTTGCCTTTGACACTGGGGCCAATCGCGGCTATAGAGCTCACATAACAAAGTTTTTTCACCCCATTCGCAATGCAAAGATTTACCATATTGGCTGTAGCTTCGGAATTGGCTTGTATGAGCTGGTCCAGCTGCCTGGGATCAAAAGAGATCAATGCGGCGCAATGGTAAACTTGGGTGACATCTTTGAAAGCATTTTCCAATGTACCTACATCGGTAATATCAGCTTGAACCCAAGTAATTTTATGTAATAGCGTTTCTGGATGTTCCGTGTAGTAGTCAAATACCTTGGAAATCTTTTTCAAGGATTTTTTGGTGCGATAGGTGGCTTTTACGGACTTTCCATCTTGCACCAATTGGAATAGCAAATGGGAGCCTATTAAACCAGTACCTCCTGTAACCAAAATCATAGGATAAAAATACCTATTTGCATTGGATTTATTGAAGTAAGTAAGATCTTCATTTTATATTTGCAGCTATGCTAAAGCAATGGTAATGGAAAAGAATTTTGTGCAGGAACTACAGTGGAGGGGAATGGTTCATGATATAATGCCCGGAGCCAAAGAGCATTTGATGGAGGATATGAAGGCAGCCTATGTAGGTATAGATCCAACCGCGGATTCTCTACATATCGGTCATTTGGTCAGTGTAATGATGCTGCGCCATTTTCAGTTGGCCGGACATAAGCCCTTTGCTTTGGTTGGTGGAGCTACCGGAATGATTGGTGATCCTTCAGGAAAGTCTGCCGAACGCAACCTTTTGGACGAAGCCACGCTAAGACACAACCAGGAAGCCATCAAATCCCAATTGGGAAGATTTCTGGATTTTGACAGTGATGTCCCTAATGCCGCTGTCTTGGTAAACAACTACGATTGGATGAGGGATTTCTCCTTTCTTGATTTCATCCGAGACGTAGGCAAGCACATCACGGTAAACTATATGATGGCCAAGGATTCTGTAAAAAAGAGACTTTCTTCCGATGCCAAGGAGGGGATGTCCTTTACGGAATTTACCTATCAATTGGTTCAAGGATATGATTTTTTATACTTGTACCAACACCATAACTGCACTCTTCAGATGGGGGGCAGTGACCAATGGGGCAATATTACCACCGGAACCGAGCTGATCAGAAGGATTGGTGGCGGAAAAGGTTTTGCTTTAACCTGTCCTTTGATTACCAAGGCCGATGGCACCAAATTTGGAAAGACGGAAGGTGGGAATGTCTGGCTGGATGCAGAACGAACCTCTCCCTATAAATTTTATCAGTATTGGTTGAACACTTCGGATGACGATGCCGAGAAATACATTAAAATCTTCACTTTTTTGACCCAAAAGGAAATTGAAACGCTGGTGGAAACCCATAAACAGGAACCTCATCTAAGAGCCTTGCAAAAGAAGTTGGCCGAGGAAATTACCACTATGGTCCATTCCAAAGAAGATTTGGAAAATGCGATTAAGGCAAGTAATATTCTTTTTGGAAAATCTACTTCAGAGGATCTAAAGACCTTGGATGAAAAAACATTTTTGGATGTGTTTGATGGAGTTCCCCAAGCCACCGTTTCCAAAAGTGAGCTGACACCTGGCTTGGATATGATTGGAGCCTTGGCGGCCAAGACGGGATTTTTGGGATCCAACGGGGAGGCACGCAGGGAATTGAAGCAGAATTCCATTTCAGTGAACAAACAAAAGGTAAGGGAAGATTACCTTATATCTGTCGCGGATTTGATCAACGACAAATTTGTATTGCTCCAACGTGGGAAGAAGAATTACTTTGTTCTTGTAGCGGAATAAGCCACGCAACGTTCCGGGATATTTTCATCTTCAAATAGAATCAATCTCTTTTGTAATGCGGAACTTCCTATTTGCATTTCTTATGCTGGTTCTGTCCAGTTGCACTTCTGATGATGATATCAATCCAAGTGATGACAAGTGGGTTTTGGACAATGTGGTTTGCTTTTGCTTTTTTGGGGAGGATTTCGATTTTAGTGTGCATTCCATTCGCTTTGATGAAGATTCTGGAATGGTTACCATTGAAAACACTGGGGATTCTGAATTTATAGCCCCTGCCGGAACCTATCCATTTACGGATAATGGATCAGTAATAGGCATTGAGGGGAGGGAGTACACCTATGAAGAAGACGGGGATTCCTTAATTTTAACCTATGTGGACAATCCTCAGATTGCTGACGATGAGATTACCTACTATTATTCGAAAAACTAAAGTGCCATTAGATTGCAGCCTCTAATATCAGAATGGTCAAAACGTCCCAACACTTCAAAGGATCCATCGGCATAAGTTTTACCCAAATCCTGGGTTGCGATAAAGGAGCAAGAATTTATATTGGCCAAGTCAATCACGTTTATTCCCCCAGTTTTTTGATGGGATTGCAAGCTCAGGGGGTCTTCCGTATCCCGAGTCAAAATTTTCATCCAAGGAGGGGTTAGGAAAATCCCATTGCCTTTGGAATAGGCCTGGGATAATAGCTCTGTCATCCCATA
Source organism: Flagellimonas algicola (assembly GCF_005937185.1). Classification (GTDB taxonomy): domain Bacteria; phylum Bacteroidota; class Bacteroidia; order Flavobacteriales; family Flavobacteriaceae; genus Flagellimonas; species Flagellimonas algicola. Next base: position 1,322,557 of record NZ_VCNI01000002.1, read on the forward strand.
TTCGGAATGGACGGTGTCAACCCTAAAAGCATCTTTCAATATTCCGTGTAATTCTTGCCGAATTAGTTCTTTTCTTCGTCCTTTCATTCCTCCGGTTTCCATGATGGTGGTATGTTTTAAATCCATTGGGAATTGTTCAGCCAAATCCAACAGGGCAAAGGACACACCAATGAGCAAAGTTTGGGTTCCTGAAGCTTCCAGTTCCATTAGTTTTTCTTTTAGTGTTGAAAGTTCATAGAGATAAAACCCACTATCGGGGTGTCCAGATCTCGTTACCAAATCGTTGACCATATAAACCAGAGATGAGCCCTCTCTTTCTAGATATGAGGGAAGTAAAGCAAGAACACAATAGGATTGTACATCCCCATAAAAAGCCTGAAATGCAGCACTAAAACTTTGTTGATAGAGACTTATATCGGAGATATAATGTTTACTCGTGGAACATGCGGTAGTTCCGCTGCTTTCAAAAATGGCATCTTCGGGTTTGTTGGAAGATGTGATGGTATATGACTTAAAGAACTCGATAGGTAGGAAGGGGATGGCTGCGATGGAGCGCACCTTGTCCGGCGATTTGCCCAAATGCTCGCAATACGTTCTATAGACTTTGTTGTTTTGATGTTGAAACCCAAAAATTTCCAGGGCCAATGCCTCCAACTCCGCATCGGTAGCAATAGAAAAAATACGTTGGGATAGCGAACTATTCATTGGGCCATAAAAGTACCCAAAAAAAATGCCCTTCTAAAGAAGGGCGGTATAAGTTGCGGCTATTTAATGACCAGTTTTCGTGTCATGGTTTTTTTGTCTTCCGTTACTTGAAGTACATAAACGCCTGGGACCAAACGGGATACATTAAGTGTATTGGTGGAGATTCTGTCAGTTAGCACTACTTCGCCAAATACATCATAAATTTTGATTTGCTTGGTACCGTTGGTGGCAGTGGTAACATAGACCTCGTCCCCATAAACGGGATTGGGATACATTTTAAATCCCTGAAGCTCCTGTACCTGTTCAGTGTTTACACTGACCAATTCCTGCCCGAAAGAGAAAAGTGGTAAAGCCATAATGAGAATAAAGTAGATTTTCTTCATACATGCTGATTTGGGTATAAGCAGTATAAAAGTAGATAAACAAAGGAATACTGGCTATAAAATGTTGTGAAACAGGGAAATGTGTTGGGAAAGTGGGTTATTTTGATGTGTGCCCGATGAAATGCAGCCTAAAATTGCGAAAACTACTTGATAATGAGCTTTCTGGTGGCCACTTTATTATGCTCAAACACCCTTAGGATATACACTCCTTTGTCCAGATTGGACAGGTTGAGTTCCTTTCCTAAAATAGTGGTTTGAAGTACTTGGGTGCCCAAAACGTCAAAAATGAGAATTTTCTTGGGCGCATTTTGGGTGGTCTCAATATAGACCTTGCCATAGGTAACCGGATTGGGGTACAACTTAAACCCGTCAATATCCGAACCTGCTTGGGAACTCTGGGCGAATCCAAGGGAACAAACAAAAAAGAAAAAGACGAGGTAAAGGTGCTTCATAAAGTATTGGTTACAAAGGCTATGCCACAAATATAAATAAATTGGTTTCCGATTGGGAATTGGCTAAGGAAAAAACCCACACTTTTCGATGAAGTGCAAAAAGAAGCCCCCATATGGGGGCTTTTTAAAGTATTTTAGAAGCTTAATTACTGTTGATGTGGACTTTACGAGTTTCCCCATTGCTTTCCACAATATAAATTCCGGTGGTAGGTAGATTCAATAGTATCTCGTTTTCTTCGGCAATCCCGGTTACCTCTTTGGACAATACTTTTTGTCCTGAGAAATCATAGATGGCAATCACATATGGATCTGGTGCAGGAGCTTCGGGAAGAGAGGATAAATCAAATGTAAGATTGTTTATATCCAATCGGTTTACCTTAAATGGAAACACATAGTGTCTCTGCGGTGGGGCGGAGGCATCTACGGTTATTAAAAAGTGAAAGTAATAGGTCTTGTTCTCAAACAATGCAAACGCCCCAGTAGTTGGGTTGGGGGCCGCTGAAAAATTTCTGTCAAAGTTTATGTTAAGTTCTCCGTTAGTGGCAATGGGGCTAAAGCTAGCATGGTAAAAGTTAAACAATTGGATGGGACCAGTGCCTAAGACAGCTTTGTCTGACATGTGAACATCTATTTGGCGATTTCCATGGCTATAATCTGTACCTCCACTATTTTTAATAGTGAATCTAAAAGTGGTTTTAGGATTCCCAAATGAAGACCAATTCATTTCAATAAGAGGCCACTGATTATTAAATACATCCCAAGTGTTCCCTGATTGGGTTATTTCCGCTTCTATCAATGTAATGTTAGGTGGCGTAGGACAACCATTGTTGGAACTGGGTCCGGGCTCATTGGGGCAATTATATTGATTGTCGGGAACACCATCCCCATCCGAATCCACCACGCAAGTGAAGGTTATGGGTGCGCCAATGTTGGTGCCGTCCACAAACTCGTCAGCATCCTGATTGGACTTGTAGTGACTATACGTAACCTTGACATATCTGTCCACACCATCAATATCTTCAATGAAGTAGATATTGCCGACGGTCAAGGTGCTTGATATGTAGATGTTAAGTTTAATTTCCTGCCCCAAGGTGTTGTTACAGAAGTTTGTATTTGCTTGGGAATAGGAAGTTCCCAAATCTCTTACTTTATGGTATCTATAGCTTTGGGCATAGATGGCTAGAGGTAAAACAAAAGCCAAAAATAATAGTGTAATTTTTTTCATGTACATGGTTTTTAGACAGTATGAAACTAGAGGAAAAACCTTACGAAAAAGGAAAGCTATTTTTACCTTAAAGTTAAATTCGTTAAAAAGAAAAGCCCCGCGAAGCGGGGCTTTTTGATTGTATAATTTTAAAAGCTAACTAGTTTCCTGTTGCCCAATCAAATGTGGCTACGTCAACGGTTGCTGGATCGTCATAAGCAGCATTCACATCGATGGTTACGCCGTCAACAGTAACATTTGTAGTGGCACCGCCATCTCTAAAGTCAACGTTGGTTGCATATCCACTCAAAGAAAGACCGGTGATTGCAGCACCAGATTCTTTTTTGAACTGTAATGCAGTACCGCCTTGACTGGAAACACAGGTCAAGTTGGCCAAAGTAGGCATGTTGTTATCGCCATCTGCCTCAACAGCAGTGGAGAAACCAGCTTCAGTATGCAGGACATACGCATCTGTTAAAGTACCGTTCCAGCCTTCTGTCCAGTCGATAGCGTCATCCTGGTTGTTTTCCAAGTAGAAGTTGGAAGCAGAAACTGTACCTCCAAAGAACTCAACACCGTCGTCCGCACCATTTAAAACAGCCACGTTGGAGATAGTAGTTCCGGAACCTACGGCATAAAGTGTAAGACCATTGTACTGTGATTCAGAGTTGATCTGTGCACCAGCGTAGTTGATGATCAAATAATCAATGGAACCGGAGTTATCCGTGTCATTGGAACCACCGTAAATAATGTTACCAACTTCTGCAGTGGCATCTGTACCTTTGGTCGTTGTAGCATCACCAGCGATTACCAATCCACCCCAATCACCAGCAGTTTCACCGCTAGAAGTCATTACCACTGGGTTGGCAGCAGTTCCTTGAATGTCAATCATAGCCCCTTTCTGAACAACAATGTAAGTACTGGTCGCACCTGCCGCCTGAACGTCAGCGGTAATGGTTGTACCTGCAGGGATAGTCAACTTAGCACCAGCTTCCACACTTAAAGTTCCTTGCAAGGTATAGGCCGTAGAGGCGTTTAAAGTTAAATCGGAAGTAACGCTACCCTGAAGGTTTGCAGAAGTAGTGATGTCTTCTCCAGTGGCCCAAGAGAACATGTTGATGTCAACCGTAGCGAGGTTGGCATATAGTTCATTAGGATCGGAATCTGCACCTTCAATCTGTACATTGGAAACAGCACCACCATCCCTAAAGTCCAAGATGGTTTCGTATCCAGATATGGAAAGACCAGTGATGGTTGCCCCAGATTCTTTTTTGAACTGTAACGCAGTACCGCCTTGAGTTGATAAAATTGTTAAGTTTTCCAATGTAGGATTATTGTTATCACCATCTGCTTCAACGGCTGTAGAGAAACCGGCTCTAGTATGTAATACATAAGCATTGCTTAATGTACCGCTCCAACCTTCAGTCCAGTCAATGGCGTCGTCATCATTGTTTTCCAAGTAGAAGTTGGAAGCAGAAACTGTACCTCCGAAGAACTCAACACCGTCATCGGTACCGTTCAATATGGCAACATTGCTGATTGTTGTTCCAGAACCTACAGCATAAAGTGTAAGACCGTTGTATTGGGATTCTGGATTGATCTGCGCACCAGCATAATTAATGATTAAGTAGTTGATGGTACCAGAGTTGTCCGTGTCATTGGAACCTCCGTATATGAAATTACCAACTTCTGCAGTTGCATCGGTACCTTTGGTAGTGGTCGCGTCACCAAGGATTACCAACCCACCCCAGTCACCACGAGTTTCATTGTTGGATGTCATTACAACAGGATTGGAAGAAGTACCAAGGATATCAATAGAAGAACCTTTTTGGATTACGATATAAGTACTTGTTTCCTCACCGGAGGCAGCTGAAGCTGTAATCGTAGTACCGGCAGGTATAGTTAATTTAGCACCATTTTCAACGCTTACAGCACCATCCAAGGTATACGCAAGATTAGGGTCAAGTTCCAAATCCTCTGTAATTGGACTAAGGGATGTCAAGTCTGTAGCATCGGTACAGGCATTAGGGCAAGAACCGCCGCAATCAACACCTTCTTCGTCTCCGTTTTGTACACCATCATCGCAAGTTGGCTCAACTGGGCAAGCAGCACAAGTACCGCCACAGTCAACACCTGTTTCCGTACCATTTTGAATACCATCGGAACATGTTGGGCCAGAGCCGCCGTCATCGCTACTACAGCCGGCAAGCACTAGTGCAAATGTAGCTACAAATGCTATTGAAAGTTTAAAGATTTTCGTTTTCATAATTAAGGTTTTTGAAGTTTAAATTGTTATTGTTACCAGTTGAATATTCAATTAAAAATTATAGGTCACACCCAGGCTTACTGTGCTGCCCAGTTTATAGGATCTTACCGTTTCTGTACGGATTACTCTTTGCGGCGCATTGGGCCCTAATCGCTCACTTATATCGGATGAGAAATCCCGAATTTCATTTCGGTTATCCAAAACACCTTGGGTTCTCTTGATTTCAGGGTTCAATAGGTTTTGTCCTGTCAAGGAAAGCTGCCAATGCTCGCCAATATCTTTGCTTAACCTACCATTTAATACTACAAAGCCATTTTCAACAATGTTGTCGTTATAGGAATAATCATAAATGTTAAACCCTTCGGCACTACCCAAAACAAAAATTTTGTCTGAAGCGTAATTGGCGTTAAGCGATGCTCCAAAAGGATTTTCACCAGCTGTTTTAAGGTTCAAGTTGGTGTTGACAATAAAATCCGAAGCTCCTTGCAGGCCAGTTGAAGTATTGGTTCCGAATCTGAAGAAATCCGTTGCACTTGCCCCATCGTCTGTTAGAACAAGTTTCAAATCTTGTTCATGGTGCATAAGTGTGGTATTGAAAACAAGACTTAGATCAAAACCTGAATCAACATCATTTACTTCATCATGGGTGGGCTTGATCAAGTTGATTTTGCTCTCCAGTTCAATTCCATAAACTTCAGCTTTTTCACCTGTATTTTCATAAGTCCAAATACTTTCACCCCCACGCTGTACGGTTCTGTTAATAGGGTCGGTAATATCCTTATAGAAAACCGCCAGGGAAATCAGCTGATCGTTTGAAGGGAAGAATTCCCATTTAAGGTCAAAATTATTGGTAAAAGACGCTGTAAGATTATCTGCGTTACCGGTAACTTCCTGACCCGATGGTGCAACATACCTAAAGGGAGCTATTTCCTTAAATTCCGGCAATGTAATGGTCCTACTTGCTGCAAACCTTAAGGCATGTTTGTCGTTAATGGTATATTTTAGGTTTAAACTTGGATAAACCTTTGAATAATCTTGTTGGGTATCTCCAACAATCCTTGTACCACTACCCCCTACATCATAGCTGACAAATATCTCATCTTTTTGGAATCTCAATCCTGCGTTTACCCCAAGCTTGTCGAGCTGTACATTGAAATTGGCATAAGCGGCCTGAGAAGTGTATTCTCCAGTATAAACATCCTTGGTTTCCCCGTTGGCGTTTGAACTTAACCGAACTACTTGTAAGGAACCGTTGGCAAAATTTTGGGTATTTAATATGCCGTTCAAATTATCCAGGCTGTTGGTTCTTGTACTAAACCTGTCAACACTATTGGATTCAGTAACCCCAACAAACTCAGAGCTAAAATCACGCTCTTTGTTTCGATAGAAGACACCTAGTTCAACATCAAACGTTTTACCGGGATCTCCTTCTTCATTCTCTTCCTTTATAATATTGATTATGTCATTTATATATCCATTGTACTCAATATCCTCAATCAATTGCGCTGCTTTTCTTTGATTAAAACCACCCTGTGAGTTTAAGGCCACTGAAGTTTCAGGGGAAGCATCAAAGAACACTTGGTTTCTGATACGGTTGGGTTCATCGGCATTTAGCAAATTATAACCCCCTGCCCAAGTCAATTGATTGTTGTCTGAAAGTTGGTGCTCACCTAAAAGTTGTGTAACCAATAGGCGGGTTTGTTTGGTGTTTTGGTCTTTTACAAATTCCAATGGAATCCCAAAACTCCCAAATGCTCCTGTATCATCACTTACCTGTGCCTCACCATTTCTGCCAAATTCTACAACTTCATCCTTTAAAGTGTTAAGAAAAGTGGTAGTGGATTTTAGTTTGTTCTTGTCGTTTATATAATAGGTTAAATCAAATAAACCGGTATTGGTGATTTCGGACTCGTATTTTGTGTAATCTGACGCACCAACTTGAACAAAACCATACTCCAAGATTTGATAGACACCCTCATTATGTCTAAAGCTTTCATTATGCGACCCTGTTAGGATGAAAGAAAGCTTATTATCAAAAAGTTTTTTACCAAAGGTTAGATTTACTCCATAGTTCAAGGGGTTTTCTTTGGTAGCAGGATCCCAAGATTGCTCTGTCAATTGCTGGACAAGCGTTCTATTTGAATCGTAAAAACCGAAAGTGGTTTCATCATCTAAATTTGGAGACACCAAAAAGTTGTCATTAATTCCATCTTGATATACAGATGTATTCAATCCACCGGAAACGCCTATGCTAAGCTCTGAAGCTCCAACTAGTTCTCTCGAGGCAATATCGATATTACCAGAGGCCTGATCGGCCGAGGTTTTGGCCGAATAGGTTTTGCTAATACTAATGTTTTGGATAACCCTAGTAGGAAACAGGCCTAAGTTTATGTTTTTCCTATCCACATTATCGGAGGGAATAGGCAGACCATTTAATGTTGTGGACAGGTATCTGTCCCCCAACCCTCTGACAAAAATGTCACCCGAAGCCTCACTTTCTGTCACTCCGGAAATTTTGGTTGTTGCAGTTTTGGCATCAGAGATACCCAAATCGCCCAGTTCTTGTGCACCAATACTCTCAACTACCGTTATCGCTCTTTTTTGGTCTAATAATAGAGCCGTTTGGGAGTCCTTTCTTGCAACCGTAGTCACAACAACTTCGTTCAAAGCCAAACCAGAAGCACTCATAGGTACATCTATGTTGGTAACCTTATCGGCAACCACCTCTACATTTGGAATTTCAACAGTTTCGTAACCCAAATAGCTGAAGACAACGGTGTAGGTTCCAGGGTCAACTCCCGCAATCTCGTAAAGCCCGTCAAAATCGGATGTGGTACCAAGAGTAGTACCTTTGATTAGCACGTTGGCAAAGGCCAAAGGCTCATTATTTAATTCTTTGTCTGTTAATTTACCCACGATGCTTCCCGTGGTCTCTTGCGCACTAATTTGTAACCCTACAAACAGTGTGAAAATCAATAAAATATATTTCATTAGGTATTAAATCTAGATGGCGCAAAGAAAGACCTGTGCTGTAAAAGCGATGTTACCCGCGTGTTAAGTGTTTTTTTGATAATTGTTACAATAATGTTACCACATTAAATGAACGTTAAGCATTTATGCGGTTATAGTATTATCTTTACATTTGGATGATTAACATATTAAATACCATCCCATGAAAACCAAGGACATTAAGATATTACTCGTTGATGATGAGCCAGATATACTGGAAATTGTGAGCTATAATCTTGCTGCTGAAGGGTACGAAGTCTTTACCGCCAAAAACGGTGTGGAGGGGGTGGCCAAGGCCAAAAAGAAAACTCCACATCTTATCATTTTGGATGTTATGATGCCTGAAATGGATGGTATTGAAGCTTGTGAGATCATCCGTAATACCCCAGGTCTTGAAAATACTATTATCACCTTTTTAACCGCTCGTGGAGAAGACTACTCCCAAGTTGCTGGTTTTGATGCTGGAGCGGACGACTACATTACCAAACCTATCAAACCAAAAGTCTTGGTAAGCAAGGTGAAGGCCCTTTTAAGAAGATTAAAAGAGGAGAAGGCCGAAACCGAGGACATTGTCAAGGTAGGTAACATCATCATTAATCGGGAGGAATACAAGATCATCAACAATGGCGAAGAAATCATTCTCCCAAGAAAGGAATTTGAACTATTGTCACTTCTAACCTCCAAACCCAGTAAGGTGTTTAAAAGGGAGGTGATTTTAGATAAGGTCTGGGGCAATGAAGTGGTTGTTGGCGGTAGAACCATAGATGTACATATAAGAAAGCTACGTGGAAAAATTGGGGATGAGCACTTTAAAACCGTTAAGGGCGTAGGGTATAAGTTTGTCCTATAATGGCCGTACAACTCAGGAAGTCCTTCACTTTTGCCATAAAATCCTCGCTGCTGATTACCCCAGTACTCACATTACTTTTCGGGGGGATTCTTTATTATTCAAATCAATTTAGCTGGTTACCTACCATTCTCTTTGCGCTGTTGTGCTTTGTGGTTTGCTTTTCCATTATACAAATTAGGGTGGAGCGATTTATTTACCGGAGGATTAAGAAAATCTATGATGATGTATCCTTACTGGAATCCACAACTTTCTCCTCCAAGCCCGTAACCACCAGCATGAAAACCCTCACCCAGGAGATAGAGAAGTTTGCCCAGGACAAGAAAATTGAGATTGATACCTTAAAAATTAGGGAGGAATATCGCAAAGATTTCTTGGGGAATGTCTCACACGAATTGAAAACCCCTCTGTTCACGGTGCAAGGTTATATCCTTACCCTTTTGGACGGTGCCATGAACGACAAAAAAATCAGGGAAAAATATTTGACCCGTGCCAACAAAGGGGTGGAAAGATTGATTTACATTGTTAAAGACCTGGACCTTATAACCAAGTTGGAGGTGGGAGACCTAAAACTGGAACGTGAGGATTTTGATATTATCGAACTCATTCAAAATGTGTTTGATCTTTTGGAAATGAAGGCGGCCCAAAAAGAGATAACGCTCACTTTTGATATGGAATATACCCAGCCCATTTTTGTGAATGCGGATAAGGAGAAAATTCAGCAAGTGGTGAGCAATTTATTGGTCAATTCCATTAAATATGGCCACCCTAACGGAACCACAGAAGTGAGCGTGGAGAACTTGATTAAAAATAAGGTTATCATCCGGGTCACGGATAATGGGGAAGGAATTCCCAAACAGCATATTCCCCGCCTGTTTGAACGGTTTTACCGGGTAGATCAAAGCGGAAGTCGGGCCGAGGGTGGCTCGGGACTTGGTCTATCCATTGTAAAGCACATCATTGAGGCCCATGATGAAAAAATTTATGTAGAAAGCGAAGTGGAAGTGGGTTCCGAGTTTTCTTTTACCTTGGAAAAAACGCTAAAGAGTTCAGAGTAATCCACCGAAGTCTCAAAGTGATTCAGCCCTTCAAAATCTTCTATTTGATTGAGCATTTCCAATCTAAAATCATCTTGTTTACAGCTAGGGGCCAATTGCTGTTTTTGCAATCGTTTGGCCAAATAAACCTGCTCGTATTGTCCTGGAGTGGGGATAAAAAAGGCCTTTTTTTCCAGCTTGGCCAAATCCATCACGGTGGTATATCCTGACCTGCATAACACTTTTTCACTTTGGTTCAGGGCAACTTGCAATTCGATGCTCTGCATAAAATTGAACAAGGTGATTACTCCTTTTTGGGTATGGATTTCCTCCCTGATCTGGTCAGATTCAATTTTACCTTTGACAAATAGAGTCTTGCCTTCAAACCCTTGAAGTTCATTCAAGATTTTTTCCTCTAAAAATGAGCGTTGGGGTTCCGGGCCGGAGAGAAGAACCATAAGATCATACTTCATTTCGGTTTCCATTTTCTCAAACCGACTCAGAGGGCCCAAATAGGCAATGTTGAACTTCTCCTTTTTCAAATGCCCCAACTTTCCGGTAAGATTCGGTTTACCCTTTACATCGGGAACCCAGCATGCATCAAACTTTTTAATGACTTTCTGATGGGCTTTCGTGCTCATCCAGGTAGTGTTCCCAGACAGTACATTAAGCTGATGGGTAATAAAAACACAAGGCACCTTTTTAAAATAGGCACCCATACGATTGTCCGAAATAATTCCATCCAAACCGTGTTCTTTTACCAATTTTTTCACGGCTTTTTTCTCCTTTGCCATGGCCTTAATGACCTTGGGGGAATCCCATATCATTTTAATTTTGAAATTCTTCCCTTTTTCGGCATAGGTGATGTTGTAGGAGGGCAAAGCAAAAGTAGGTAAATTTGGGAACTCCTTTTGTAACAAAGCAAGAGCTACACCGTCTGAAGCTATAAAAGGTTGGTGTCCTTCAGCCAACAACGCATTGATTATGGGAATACATCTTGTGGCATGGCCAAGTCCCCAATTGAGTGGGGCCACCAATATACGTTTGGAACTTTGCATGAATACAAAAAAATGAAACGCAATTTGCCTTTGGATTTCCTTAGTTTTGCCAAAACATTAAATTTTACCCAAACGCACCGTGGGAAGTAAGAACAAACTGAAACGCTTTAGGGAAAACGAGACTTTTTCCAATGTAATCCAACCCACAAGGGATGAAATTTTGGAAGGGTTTGGATGGAAGGGAAAATGGACATCGTTTTTTAAAAATGACAATCCGATTGTATTGGAATTAGGCTGTGGGAAGGGAGAATACACTGTTGAACTGGCTAGGCGAAATCCGAATAAAAACTTTATTGGGATTGATATAAAAGGGGCGCGTTTTTGGAAAGGTGCCAAAACGGCGATCCAAGAAGAAATTCAAAATGTAGCCTTCCTTCGTACCCAAATTGAATTGGTGGATCAACTATTCGGAGCGCATGAAGTGGACGAAATTTGGATTACATTTCCAGATCCGCAAATCAAATACAAGCGAACCAAGCATCGAATGACCAACCCAGAATTTTTAAAGAAATACAAACAGATTTTGAGACATGGAGGGCTGTTGAACCTGAAGACGGACAGTGAATTTATGCATGGGTATACCTTAGGTCTTTTGCAGGGCCTTGGGCATGAAATTGTATATTCCAACCACGATGTTTATAAAAATGCAGGGAGTCCCCCAGAGGTTACGGAAATTCAAACATTCTATGAAAATCAGTATCTTGAAAAAGGAAAGCCAATAACCTACATCCAATTTAGGATCAACTAACCAATGACGCATATACTTATTCTTTTTTTTGCCACTTTTTCTGCGGCATTTATGGCAACGGTACCCCCAGGTCTGCTCAATATGAATGCAGCCAAGGCCAGCGTGGAAAAGGGGAAACTGAATGGCGTTATATTTAGTCTCGGAGTTTCTTCCATGATCATGGTTCAGGCGTATATAGCCGTATTGATTTCCAAATTTTTATATCGAAATCCCGAGGTAATCGATATACTATTAAAGATTGCTATCCTGGTATTTGCCTTTTTTGCCATCTATTTTTTTGTGGTGGCCAAAAGAAAAAAAGAGCAACAACTCACAGACGTCAACTTCAGCAAAAAAAACAGCTTTTTTAAAGGGGTTTTATTGGCCGCACTTAATCTATTGACCATCCCTTATTATAGTGGGCTTAACGCGATGTGGAACGAGGCAGGTTGGATCAAGTTTGAAGCCGCCGACATTGTGACCTTTGTTTTGGCGGCAGGAACGGGAACATTTTCAGTGCTCTATTTGTATACCTTCTATTTTAATAAATTGGAAAGAAAAACCAACCGTTTTTCAAAGAACTCCAACTATATTCTCAGTGCCTTAATGTTAGTTTTGTTAGTGATTACCTTGTTTAGGATTTTTTACAAGTAGCACCATATTCCCTTAGGCGGTTGCATTGAACCTTCTATAACATTGTCAAGGTTTGTGAAATTCTTGTAATTTGTGTCAAACCATTTGAATATTGATCATATAATGATGGAGGAGAAAAACTTTTTTGACAAAGTATATGAAGTGGCCAAGTTGATTCCTTACGGAAGGGTCACATCCTACGGGGCCATCGCCAAATACTTGGGAGCTGCCCGAAGCGCCCGAATGGTGGGTTGGGCCATGAACAACTCCGGAGCCAAGGAAGTTCCTGCGCATCGAGTGGTAAACCGAGTTGGTGTGCTTACGGGAAAACAGCATTTTGATGGAACCAACCTTATGCAACAACTTTTGGAAAATGAAGGCGTTGAGGTCAAGGACAACCAAATTGTAGACTTTCAAAAGTACTTTTGGGATCCAGCTAAAGAATTGATTTGAATTAAACACCAAACACCAAACACCAAACACCAAACACCAAACACCAAACACCAAACACCAAACACCAAACACCAAACACCAAACACCAAACACCAAACACCAAACACCAATTTTCCATTTTCCATTTTCCATTTTCCATTTCCTGTCAGCTATTAATCCTACCTATCCCACCATCTTTTATTTCAATATCTAAACTTCTTAGTCTAAGCGCCATGGCGTATCTTTGTAATTTAGAATCAGTTTAAGCGACTGCAATCAAAATAAGATCAATGAAGTTGAAAAAAGCAGACATACTTAAGGCTTTGGAACTGATATCTGCTCCTGGGGAAGGACAGAATCTGGTGGAGAGCGGTGCTGTTACCAATGTACAGGTTTTTGGTGACGAGGTGGAGGTAGATGTAACCATTAAAAACCCAAGTCTTCAGGCGAGAAAGAAAACTGAAGTAGAGATACTGAAGATCATTCATAAAGAGGTTTATGAAAAGGCCAAAATAAAAATCAACCTAAAGGTTGATGCTCCTACTAAACCCAAGGTCAATCAAATTAAGGGGAATCCCATTCCCGGAATTCAAAACATAATTGCAGTGGCCTCTGGCAAAGGAGGTGTTGGAAAATCGACCGTAACTGCTAATTTGGCCGTAACCTTGGCCAAAATGGGATTCAAGGTGGGACTGTTGGATACAGATATTTATGGGCCTTCCATGCCTATTATGTTTGATGTAGCCACGGAAAAACCCTTATCGGTCAATATTGATGGCAAGAACAAGATGAAACCTATAGAAAATTATGGGGTCAAACTTTTGTCCATCGGCTTTTTTACCCAGCCTAACCAGGCGGTGATTTGGCGAGGACCCATGGCGTCCAAAGCGTTGAACCAAATGATTTTTGATGCCCACTGGGGCGAGTTGGATTTTCTGCTCTTGGATCTTCCCCCGGGAACTGGGGACATACATTTAAGTATTATGCAATCGCTTCCGGTCACCGGTGCGGTTGTGGTAAGTACGCCACAAGAAATAGCGCTTGCTGATGCTAGAAAAGGTGTGGCCATGTTCCAACAGGAGGCCATTAATGTACCTGTACTGGGAATCGTGGAAAATATGGCCTACTTTACCCCGGCGGAACTGCCTAATAACAAATATCATATCTTTGGTAAGGATGGGGCCAAGAATTTGGCGGAAGATTTGGACGTCAAGTTTTTAGGGGATATTCCACTTGTACAAAGTATTCGGGAAGCCGGTGATGTTGGAAGACCCGCGGCTATGCAGACGGCTACCCCAATTGAGGAAGCCTTTGAGGAATTGACAAAAAATGTGGTTCGGGAATTAGTGAATAGGAACACCGATCTTCCACCCACGGAAGCAATCAAGATTACAACAATGGCGGGTTGTGCTGCCGTTAAAAAGAAATGAGCATGACATCAGAAGAAATAAAAAGTAACGTAGAAAAAGCTCTGGACGAGATAAGACCTTTTCTTCAAAGCGATGGGGGTGATATTTCGTTGATTTCCATAGACAATAATAGTTCGGTAAAGGTGAAGCTTGAAGGAAATTGCATTGGTTGCAGCGTGAACCAAATGACCTTGAAAAGTGGTGTGGAAATGACCATTAAAAAATATGCCCCTCAAATTGAGGAAGTTATCAATGTGGGCTAGTCTGACAGAAGTCATATTTCTTTTCTTCCCTAAACCCTAAGTTGCACGGATATCCAAATACCATTACTGCATGATTAAAACCGATATATTGATTATTGGGGCGGGACCTACGGGTCTTTTTACTGTTTTTGAAGCAGGCTTGTTACAACTTAAATGCCATTTGATTGATGCGCTTCCGCAGCCAGGGGGGCAATGCGCGGAAATTTATCCCAAAAAACCCATTTATGATATTCCAGGCTTTCCTGAAGTGCTGGCGGGAGAATTAGTCGATAATCTAATGGATCAGATTAAACCTTTTCAACCTGGATTTACCTTAGGAGAAAGGGCAGATGCAATTGAAAAACTGGAGGACGGCAGTTTTGTGGTCACTACCAACAAAGGCACCAAACACAATGCACCAATAGTTGCAATAGCTGGTGGATTGGGAAGCTTTGAGCCCCGTAAACCCCTGTTGGATAATCTTTCAAAATTTGAGGATAAGGGGGTTGCCTATATGATCAAGGAACCAGAGGTTTATCGGGATAAAAAAGTACTGATTGCTGGTGGTGGTGATTCCGCTTTGGATTGGTCCATTTTCTTGGCGGATGTGGCATCGGAAGTTACCTTGGTCCATAGACGCAACGAATTTAGAGGCGCATTGGATTCCGTTGAAAAAGTGCAACAGTTAAAAAATCAGGGAAAAATCAATTTGATTACCCCGGCAGAGGTGGTTCAACTACGTGGTGATGACAAGTTGAGTGGTATTGTTGTTAGAAAAACGGATAATTCAGAGGAAATTGATCTGGAGGTTGATAATTTTATTCCCCTTTTTGGACTTTCCCCTAAATTGGGCCCGATTTCAGAATGGGGATTGGAAATTGAGAAAAATGCCATCAAGGTGGACAATACCTTGGATTACCAAACTAATATTCCAGGAATATATGCTATCGGGGATATTAATACCTATCCTGGAAAGCTCAAATTGATTTTATGCGGATTCCACGAGGCTACCCTAATGTGTCAGAGTGCTTATCAAAGAATCCATCCAGATAAGAAATACGTAATGAAATATACCACGGTGGGTGGCGTTACTGGTTTTGATGGAAGTAAAAAAGAAGCACCAAAAGCGGTGGTCAAAGCTATTGAGTAAGAATGTCAGATATTAAGATTAAGATTACTGATCGCGACGGGGTGCTGCACGAGGTAGATGCCCCAACAGATATGAACATGAACCTTATGGAAGTGGTTCGCACCTATGAACTTGCTCCAGAAGGAACCATTGGTATTTGTGGAGGAATGGCCATGTGTGCCTCATGTCAATGCTATGTAAAATCGGATCATGAGCTACCTGAAAAATCGGATGACGAAGAAGCCATGTTGGCGGAGGCCTTTTTTGTGGAGGACAACAGCCGATTAGGATGTCAAATCCATATTAGCCCGGAACTTGAAGGTTTAGAAGTAGAACTCGCTCCCGAGGAGCAATAATCTGGGCATTTTGTCATTCTGAGCATGGCGAAGAATCATCAAATGCCAGGTTTAAAAGTTCCATTAAATCCTTGCTTGATAAGTAAAGAGGTTGTAATACCTTCCTTCTGCAGCAATAAGTTCCTCATGTGTGCCTTGTTCCATGATATGCCCGTTCTCAATCACTAAAATCTGATCTGCTTTTCTGATTGTGCTCAAACGGTGCGCAATCACAAAAGTGGTTCTTCCCTTGGTGAGCTCTGCCAAACTTTTTTGGATCAATGCTTCGGATTCGGTGTCCAAACTGGAAGTGGCTTCGTCCAAAATCAAGATTTTGGGATCGGCCAGCACGGCTCGGGCAATGGCAATACGCTGTCGTTGACCACCGGAGAGTTTCACACCGCGTTCCCCAATCAGGGTATCCAATCCTTCATCAAATCGATTAGTGAATTCATCCACATAGGCTGCTTTAATGGCATTTTGCAAATCAGTTTCGGAGGCATTGGGTCTTGGGAAAAGTATGTTTTCCCGAATGGTGCCCTCAAACAAAAAGTCGTCCTGAAGAACAACCCCTAAGTGTTGCCGAAAACTTTTTAAGTCCACCTTGGATAAATCCTTTCCATCAATAGTTATGGTTCCTGAGTCTGGATTTAGAAAACTGGCCGCCAACCCAGCTATGGTCGACTTACCAGAACCCGAACTGCCCACCAAAGCAACTACCTGCCCTGGGTTTACCTCGAAACTTATGTTGTGCAAAACTTCCTTCTCTTCTTCATAGGAAAAGGATACATTCTTAAAATTCATGTGCCCAACAATCGAATCCAATTCAATCACCCTTTGTCCAATCTGGGATTCTTCATCGGTATTCATGAGCTCTTCGGTACGATCTAATCCTGCCAAGGCCTCGGTTAATTGGCTTCCAATATTGCTCATTTGAACAATGGGCGCTATCATCAATCCCAAAAGCACGGTGAACTCTACAAATTGACCTATGGTAAGGGTGCCTTCTATGATCTTATACCCGCCAAAACCCATTACACTAGTTGTGGCAACACCCAACAAAAATGTGGAGGAACTGGTCATAAAGGCCGTTGTGGTCAAACTCTTCTTTACATTTTGATACAAGCGATCCACTCCGGCTTCAAAAACTTGTTGTTCTTGATTTTCAGCATTGAACCCCTTAATGACTCGAATCCCGCCCAAGGTTTCTGTAAGTCTACCCTTGACTTCGGCATTTATTTTTCCTCGATCCCTAAAAATGGGTCGGATGATTTTAAATGCATTTAAGGCAATAACCGCAAAGATGATGAGTGGAATGAAAGTGAATAAGGTCATATGGACGTCGATATCCAATAGAAGAATCAAGGATACTATAGCTGTGATTACACCACCAACCAATTGTACCAATCCTGTTCCAATAAGGTTTCGTACCCCCTCTACATCGGACATGATCCGGGAGACCAATGCGCCGGACTTGGTGTTATCAAAAAACCGGATGGGAAGAGCCAGGACCTTTTTTTGAACTTGGGCACGCAACTCACTGATTAAATATTGTGCCTGCACGCTTAAGATGCGAGTCAACAGAAAGGAGGTTACCGATTGGACAAAAATGGCCAACATAACTCCTGCAACAAGGTATTTGAGCAAATCAATGTCCTTATTGACAATGACATCATCAATCAAGTATTTGGAGGCAATAGGCGCTACAAAACTGGCCGCCTTGCTTATGGCAATCAATACCAATCCAATAAAAACCAGATTTCGCTTGGGCCAAATGATGGTCTTAAAAGCGGTGAGAATACTTACTTTTTTATCTGACATTTTGAGAATTAAAGTCAATGCAAGTTAATTGAATTTATACCAGCATCTTAAAGCGTTAAAAAAGAATTAACGCCGACGGTCATTACCGCTTAACATATAGTATATTTAGATATTTCAAGGATGTACTTATGGCATTGAAACACACAATGATAGGGCTAACTCTCTTTGTTTCCCTTTGCTGTGCTGCCCAGCAAAACTATCTGGAACTCCATCAAATTGTTACCGATAGCGCTAGAGTTTTTACGTCCCAGGAAATCGAGGACTTAAAGAGCAAGCTCACCAACTTTGAATCGGAGACAAGCCATCAGTTGGTGGTATTGACCATTGAAGAATTGGGAAACCAAACCATTGAAGAATACGCCTTTGGGACTTTCAATCAGAACAAACTGGGCCAAAAAGACAAGGATAATGGCATTTTGATCGTCTTTGCAAAAAATGACCGTCAGGTTAGAATTGAAGTGGGTTATGGATTGGAACCCTACATAACGGATGGCGTTGCCTCAAGGATTATTCGAAATACGATGATACCTGAGTTTAAGGAGGAGGACTATTTTACTGGGATAGATCTTGCCACGACTCAAATCATCACCTTTTTAAACGAACCGGAGGCCCTTGAGGAATTTAAGCAGGAAATAGCTTCGGAAGGAGATATGAATGGGTGGGTAAAGCTTTTTATGGGGCTGTTTTTATCCATATTTGTTGCCGCTGGAGGGTTTCTTTTTTACAAATCCTATTCCGGGATTGTGGAAATGTTTCGGGGAATGATGATTGGTAAATTGGGACTTTTACAAGGGGTTTTCATGGTGTTTTTTGGGATTCTCCCAATGCTGTTTGCATTGGTTTTTGTTGGAATGCCTTTGTTTTTTGCCACTATGATTTTCGATATGGGAATCCATTGGGACAACTACGAAACTATGTTGGATGATTTCTCATGGATTTATTGGGTCATTGGTGGATTTTTTCTGTTTACTATGACTCTGGCAATTGTAAAAATTCTGATCAAAGGCAAAGATGGATTTAAGTTATCCCTGTATAAGAACGACTCAACCTATATGAGAAAGACATTTTCTTCGTCGGGTTCGCATTCCTTTGGATCCAGTTCAGGGTCTTCCTCCGGAGGGTCTAGTAGCTTTTCAGGAGGCGGGGGAAGCTCAGGCGGAGGCGGTGCCAGTGGAAGTTGGTAAATCAACTTTAATTCCTGTATTTTCACTTCCTAAAAATGGATGTATGGAAACCAAAGACAGTAACGGAAATATCCTAGAGGACGGAGATAATGTTCATGTCACCAAAGACCTAAAGGTTAAAGGGATGTCCAAAACCTTGAAGCGGGGCATCCTAATTAAAAATATCCGTTTGACGAATAGTCCACAGGAAGTGGAATGCAGAATAGGGAAGTCCCACATCGTGTTAAAGACTCAATTTATAAAGAAAGCATAAGTAATGGTTAGAAATATCGTCTTGGGAATGATCTTCGTGTTTTTTGCTTCTTGCAAACAAGAGCATTCCCCTGAAATTGGAAAATGGGAAGCCCAAGCAGAAAACGTTACCATAATACGGGACGATTTTGGTGTACCCCATATCTATGGTAAAACGGATGCAGATGCGGTTTTTGGACTGCTGTACGCCCAATGTGAAGATGATTTTAACCGGGTTGAGCAAAATTATATCTGGGCCACGGGAAGATTGGCAGAAGTTGAGGGTGAGGTAGCCTTATACAGCGACCTGCGTGCCCGATTGTTCATGACCAAAGAGGAAGCTGTCAAGAACTATGAGCAAAGTCCGGAGTGGCTCAAGGAATTGTGCAATGCCTTTGCGGACGGCATCAACTATTACCTGCATACCCATCCAGAAGTAAAACCTCGATTGATTTCCCATTTTGAACCTTGGATGCCCATGTATTTTAGTGAGGGATCTATTGGGGGTGACATTGAACGGATTTCCATCCAAAAAATAAAAGCCTTTTACGAAAGCGGAATGGCATTGCCGGAGATGGAGCAGTTAAAGATTCAGAAGGAAGAAGAAATGGCAGAACCACAAGGATCCAATGGAATTGCTATATCTGGAAATCTAACGGAATCCGGAAATACCTTATTGCTGATCAATCCCCATACGTCATTTTATTTTAGAGGCGAAGTACATGTGGTCAGTGAGGAAGGACTCAATGCGTATGGTGCTGTAACCTGGGGGCAATTTTTTGTCTATCAAGGTTTCAATGAAAAAACAGGTTGGATGCATACATCTACCTACACGGATGTGATGGACGAGTTCAAGGAAACAATTGTTCAGAACGATGGGAATTTGTTCTATCAATATGGAGAAGAATTACGACCGGTTATAAAAACGGATGTCGTTCTAAAATACAAGGAAGGGAATAGGATAAAAGAGAAGTCCTTTCCCATGTACCGTACCCATCATGGACCCATTACCCATGCAGTAGACGGTCAGTGGACTACTTCGGCCATGATGTGGGAACCCGTAAAGGCCTTGGAACAGTCTTACATTCGCAGCAAGCAAAATGGATATGATGGTTTCCGGAAGATGATGGACATCCGAACCAACTCCAGCAACAATACCGTTTATGCCGATGCAGAGGGGAATATTGCTTATTTCCATGGAAATTTTATCCCAAAAAGGGATACCATTTTTGATTTTACCAAACCTGTGGACGGTAGCAACCCTAAAACAGATTGGAAGGGATTGCACACCGTGGATGAAAACATTTTGGTGCTGAATCCGGACAATGGTTGGATTCAAAATTGTAATTCCACGCCGTACACAGCCGCTTTGGAGAACAGTCCAAAACCGGAGGATTATCCCAAATATATGTCTAGGGACCAGGAAAATTTCAGGGGAATCCACGCTATTGATTTGTTGACGGATAGAAGCGGATTCACCTTGGATAATTTGATTGAACTGGCCCACGATCCATATTTGCCAGCTTTTGAAGCATTGATTCCCGGATTGATCAAGGCCTATGATGCACAACCAAATCCAGCTTTGAAGGAGCCGATTGAAGTTTTAAGACAATGGGACTTCAGAACTTCCGTGACTTCTGTAGGGATGACCTTGTCCCATTATTATGGCACCTTGTGCTACCAAAAAGCAGAGCGACCGAAGGAATTATATGCCATGCAGCTGGTACAATATTGGGGCTCGGAATCTCCAGATGAGGAAAAATTGAAGCTGTTCCAAGAAACTGTGGAACGATTGAACAGTGATTTTGGAACTTGGAATACCCTATGGGGAGAGGTAAATAGGTATCAGCGCCTGAATGGGGACATCCGTCAAGCATTTGATGATGGGCAAGCCAGTATTCCAATCGGATTGGCTAGCGGAAGATGGGGCGCCCTAGCAGCATATGGGGCCAGATACGATAACAACACCAAGAAAATCTACGGAACCCGAGGCAATAGTTTTGTAGCGGTCGTGGAGTTTGGGGATAAGGTGAAAGCCAAGACCATGTTGGCCGGAGGACAAAGCGGAGATCCAGAATCACCACATTTTGATGATCAGGCACGACGCTATGCTGATATGGATTTTAAAGATGCTGCCTATTACAAGGAGGATGTACTACAAAGGGCAGTAAGCACATATAAGCCGGGAGAAAAACCTTAATTTCTTAAGGATGCAGGAGGTAAGAACCAAGATTCAAGAGGTGCCTTGAACTTGAACTTGTGCTTTGTATTTGAACTTGAACTTGATTTTTGAGCTTAAGCTTAATGTTATTCCTCCTCTTTGATAACAATAAGACTGGCGGTGGATCCCGTAGATAGGTTCCAGCGATTGTTGTGAATGACCTCCCCTTTTTCATCTGCAACGACTACTTGGGCAGTGTTGGGCCCTGACGAACCTTGGTTGAGCGCCACAAAATCCAACCTATTAAAGCCTTCAATTAAATCAATATTGACCCCTTTAAAAGAACCGGAAAGCAGCATATTGTATTCGACGATTTCGCCGTTCAACAGAATTTTAATGCGGTCACCATCCACATATTCATGATCACGGCACACAATACCCACAAATTTGGCTTTGGTCTTTATATCGCCCAAATACTGGTCACCAAAATGCTCTTTGGAACCCTTTTTTTCTTTTTCTCCAACTTTGGGATCAATTTTAAGCCCATAACCTGCCTGGACCAATTCACGGTCAGGAAGCATTTTGACCCCGGGCTTATCATTTTTGGATGTTAAACTCTCATCCAAAACGGATGGAATCCTGAGGGAGGTACCTTGATTACTAGGTAAAATGTCCAAGTTGTTGCGTTCCCCAATTTTGAGAGGTTTGGTCGTAGGAATATCTCCTTGGGCACTGACCATGAGGAAACCAAAGACAAAAAAAGAACAGAAAAAAACCAATTTTTTCATAGCAACTTGGTCGATAACTTTTCTTAAAGTTAACAAATACCCTGCCAAATAGTTGGTAAATCGCTGTTAAATGTGGGGATATTTCGATGTATGTCAACTTGCACCCATAATTCTGAAATGTGGTTGGTGCCAGATGTTCATTTTAAAGGTTATAAATCGTAAATTGATTCATTAGCAAGGAGTTATATATACTCTTCAATTCTTTGGTGATGAAAAAAAGACAATTTTTAAAGCGTTTTGGGGCCAAGCGGAGCCAGAACTTTGACTATTGGTCTATATAATCCACCAATTTCTCAGGCCCTTCTAGCAATACGCGAACAATTTGAAGGGTGCCGTCAGGTTTGGTTGCAATCTGCCATTTGATCAAAGAAATTTTCCCTTCCTCAATTTCTATACCGGTGATGCTCCTTGGATGAACGCAACTTCCATCGTTAAAAAAAGGAATCTGCCCAGGTTCTGGGAAACGGGGTCTGTGGGTGTGGCCGGCAATGGTAATCCTGAGGTTGTTTTCCAAGATCCAGCGTTTGATTCTTTTTTCGATACGAATCAACTCTTTGTAGTTTTTTGCCGGACTGGTAGGGTCGTGAATGCCCACTACTTGCAGTGGCTTCCATAAGATTCGAACCAAAAAGCGTCCAAACCTCCAGCAAACATAGTTCCACCAATCTGCCTGATGACCATGAGTACAAAAGAGTTCTTGCTGGTTCTGCCGATGTTTTAGAACGAGGGCTTCGTGATAGGTGATTCCTTCAAAAAGCTCCTTGTCCTTGTCCTCGATAGGCTCAAAATAGCTGGAAAGGTGCTTGTCCACATAATTCTTTTGCTTGTAGACCATGTCGTGATTTCCCCAGACCATGTGGAGTCGGTTTTCCAAATGAAATTGTCGAAGGAGCTGATAAACGTTCTTATGGGCCTCAAAAACGACCTCAAAATGCAAGTTTTCCCAGAGTTCGTCCCCATCTCCCAACTCGCAGTACTGAAACCCTTGTTGGTAGTAATGGTTCAGCGCATGGAAGTAGATGTTCCTATTGTTGGCAAAATCGTCGGCAAAACTGTTGTCCCCCCTATGGCAATCACTAAAAAAGATGAACTTGGAAGTATCATCAAAAGCGATGGTTTTGGCATTTTTGTACGCCCTATTAAGCCGAGTTCTGGAGGACATGGGTCAAATTTCCTTAAATATCCAAAAAAAGAGAACAATAACATAAAGAAACCCTTAACAGAGGGGCATTTTTACTTTTTGTAACTTTACATTCCAAAACTCGACTAATTAGGCGTATGAAGCAGAAATACAATGAAGAAAGCCCAATGCACCATCTGGTAAGCTTTAACAAGCTTTTGGGGCATTATGACGAGCAGCTAAAAAGCAAGGATAAGCACTTGGCAGAAAGGGCTAAATATATCCTTGATGCACAGGCTCCTTTTCCTGAACTTCGTGATGGATTCACCGACCTCTCCTTGTTGGATAAGCACAAGGATATTATTGGCATCATACTTCAGGATACGTTTTCATCGGTACTCACCCAAAATGAGATTAAAACGGCGTCCACTCCTTTTGAAAACAATATTTTCAATTCGTCCGAAAGATTCAAAAAGATATTGAAGGAAGCAGGTAAGGGATTTGAACTTGAAATCCGAAACTTGCCCATGGATGTTAGCTATATCATGAAATGTACGGTGGTACTTGGCTTTCATTACGGATATAAAATGGACTTTAGACGTCCACTTTTCTATGATATTCCGGATGCCAAAGGCGTAATGCGCCACTATAGAATCCTGTACAATGCGGATTTTATGGAAATCATTCCTACAGAAAAAGCCAAGGATTTGACGCAAGAAGATGTGGATGAGCTATTGGCTAATTTTGACAATGTGGAGCTTTGGAAAGAAAAAATTCCGCCAGGAAGCTTCATATCCAAGGGGTTTGTGATTTCCAACATGTTCGACGTGACCGCGGAACATTCCATCTCTGGAATCAAATCCACCTTGATCGGAAATAACAAAAGGGGAAATGAAGACTTTATGGAAAGTTTTCAGGATACCTTTAGGTCATTGTTCAACCTGAAGCACATCAATGTTGGTTTTACTGGATATGATTCCAAGGCCAACCGTTTCCTTAAAATTTATGGGAAGGGAATTGAGAGCTATATCCTTAAGGGCAAGAAAATGGAGTCTTGCGACAATCTACTCTGTGATCACTCCAAGCATACGCTGATAGGTAAGGAAACAGGTTATTATGCCATATCCAATGTAGAAAAATACTATAACCTATCTGAAGGAGGCCAACCCTATAAAAATTTACACGAGCAAGGTATTAAAAGTGCCATCTTGGCGCCTATCATTGATGATGGTGTTCTCTTGGGGGTTCTGGAATTGGTATCCAATACGGTCAACGAGCTAAATAGTGTCAATGCCAACAAATTGGATGACGTGATGCCGTTTATCGTTTCCGCTGTGGTTCGTTCTATAGAGGAAGAAGAAAATCTGGTAGATGCCATTATCCAGCACGAATGTACCACAGTGCATTCTTCTGTGTATTGGAAATTCCAGGAGGAGGCCAAACGTTTTATGGCCGATGAATTGGTAGGGAACCAGGCAGTTTTTAAGGAAATCGTCTTTAAGGATGTTTATCCCCTGTATGGTCAGGTAGATATTAAAGAGTCATCCAAAGAACGGAACTTCTCCATCCAAAAAGACTTGATGATCCAGTTGTCGGAGATCAATGAAGTATTGGAGGTAGCCTTTAAGATTCACAAACTTCCAATTTACGAGGAGTTGATGTTCCGGGTAAACACCTATTTGGAAGAAGTGAAAGAAGCCCTGTATACCCATACGGAGCAGGCAATTTTTGACTTCGTCAAGGAAGAAGTCAATCCAGTTTTCAAGCATTTGAAGGAAACGGATAAGGATGTGGCACCCTACATCCAAAAGTATGAGGAAAGTATTGACAAAGAAACGGAATCCTATTACGATCACCGCCGTAATTACGATCAAAGCGTGATGGAAGCCAATATGCAATTGGCGGCTTTATTGGACAAAAAACAGCTTGAGGCCCAAGAAATGTTCCCACACTATTTTGAACGCTACAAAACGGATGGTGTAGAGCATAATATGTATATAGGAAGCTCCATTGCCCATGACAGAAAATTTGATGAGCTCTATTTGAGCAACCTTCGTTTGTGGCAGTTGCAGGTGATGTGCGATATGGAAGACAAATATTACGCGCTTAAGCCCATCTTGCCAGTGAAACTGGATGTGGCTTCTTTGATCCTGGTATACAGTACCTCGTTGGCCATTCGCTTTAGAATGGATGAAAAACGATTTGATGTGGATGGCACTTACAATGCCCGTTATGAAATCATTAAAAAGCGGATTGATAAATCCTATATCAAAGGAACCAATGAGCGGTTAACGCAGAAAGGTAAATTGGCTATTGTCTATAGTCAGCGCAAGGACGAAAAGGAATATATGCGTTACATAAAGTTCCTGAAGGCCAAAGGCTATTTTACCAACAACATAGAAATTGTGGAGTTGGAAGGCTTACAAGGGGTGACTGGCTTAAAGGCTATTCGTGCAGAGATTCTATACTCTGGGGACAAGGATAAAAAATCCGAGAGGACATATACCTACGAAGACCTTATGGAAGAATTGAAATCCTAAATTTTAATGGATTACAACCTTTCTGTTCCGCCCAAGAAATTAAAGGACAAGGCAAAGGCAATAACAGAGACGACAATACCAACAATAAAAATGGTATAAGTGAGTCGTAAAATCTTGTACTTTCTATTCAATACAAGCCCAAGAAAATACAAGTCTTTAGTCAATGAAGAATAAATATATTCCTTGTCTTTGACCAGTTCTTGAATGGCCCATTCATAATCTCCAAGGCTCATTTTGTGAAAATTACCGAAGAACAAAAGGTTTACCTTTTTGTCCGCCACATCCTTTTTGGTAAACTGCCCACTGGTCACATTGGGACGGGTGGCCAACACGGCCAATACCATGGAAACCACACTGAAGGTAATAAATATGGCTGTGGGGTATATCAAATAGGCATTGGAAGGATTGTCCAGTTTGGGAATAAGATTGGATAAGGCAACAGAGATAATAATCGCATTTACAGATAGGAGAATATTAGCCTTGGTATCGGCTATATCACTTAAGGTAAGATGGTTTTTTAAGGTGACCCTAAACAAAGTCTGAATTCCGCGATCAGGACTTTCACTTTTGTATTTGGCTTTTAGAGCTTCTTTTTTTGCGATTTCCTTTTCGGTCTTTTTCTCCTTGACCAACTGTTTCAAGTTCTTTTCCTTTCCCTCATCCCAATTTTCCTTGGCATAATCGGTATAGAACTGATGTTCGTTACGGAACATTTTGATGTTGAGATCGCGCCATTCTTTATTGGAGTAATCTGCAATACCGAGCTCCTTCAGTTCCTCTTTTAAATAATCAGTGGTTTCCCAGTAGCTTTTCTGGGCGAAATGCGAGGCATCTGCATCCCTAATGATCTCTTCATTAAGATTGACAGGTTGATGAAACCTTTTAGTGGCCAAAATGGCTGCACAAATCTGTTCTATGTCCTCTGGATTGTAGTTTTCCTGCTTTAGGAAGTTTGTTGCAATCTTACAACTGGCTTCTTCATGGTCTTTGGAACCATTGGTATAGCCCGTATCGTGGAACCAAGCCGTCAATAAAAGCTTTTCCTCCTCCGCCGATCCAAGATTGTAGAAATTGAGTAATTCTTTAGTACTTTTAACTACACGCTGCGTATGTCGCAAGTTGTGGTATAGAAATTTTGGGTCTAGTTGATTCTCCAGAATTTCGGTAACAAAGGATTCAGCTTTTTCTACAATTTCCGACATAACAATTATTTGAACAACCCAAAATACAAAATTTTGGCATCAACCTCAGTGATATGAAACAACATTACTTTTTTATCCTCTTGCTGATTTTGGCATCGAGTTGTGCTACCTACGAAGCAAAATACGCTTCACCATTTGTTCAGGATACTCAAGGTACAACCAAGGAAGTTGAACATAGCTTTTACTTGATTGGTGATGCAGGAAAATCGCCACGGGGTGAGCTTAATCCCGCCTTAAAGTCTTTAAAGCAGCAGTTGACCCAAGCCGATAAAAATAGTACGGTTATTTTTTTGGGAGACAATATTTACCCGGCAGGATTGCCAGATAAGGAAGATGATCCAGAGGGCCATGCATTGGCCAAAAACCATCTAGACGCACAGCTCAAAGTGGTTGAGGAATTTAAAGGAAAAACAGTGTTTATTCCAGGCAACCATGACTGGTACAGTGATGGGCTCAAAGGATTGGAACGGGAGGAGAAGTACATTCAGAAAGCCTTGAACAGCAAGAAGGTTTTTCTCCCTGACAATGGTTGTCCTATTGAAAAAATTGAAATTGGAAATGATATCTTGGTCATCGCCATTGATACGGAATGGTACCTTGCGGATTGGGACAAACACCCAACAATGAATGATGATTGTGAAATCAAGAGTCGTACCCGTTTTTTTGAGGAGCTGGAAAGTTTGATCAAGAAAAATGTGGACAAAACAACCATCATTGCCATGCACCATCCAATGTACACCTATGGATCGCATGGAGGATATTTTTCGTTCAAACAACATATTTCCCCAGATGGCAACATCCCCCTTCCTGTTTTAGGAACCGCTATCAATTTGCTCAGACGAACCTCAGGAGCCACTGTTGAGGACCAATCCAATAAAATATATAATCACCTGAAAAACAGAATAGTTACGCTATCCCAATTTTCGAACAAGGTTATTTTTGTCTCAGGTCATGAACACACACTCCAATACATTGTGGAAGATGGAATTCCTCAAATTGTGAGCGGTTCTGGGGCAAAAACAGGAGCGACCAAGTTGGCTAACGGGAGTGAGTTTTCTACAGGAAAAATGGGATATGCGGTATTGAAAGTTTTTAAGGATGGGTCTTCCCATGTGGATTTTCACAGTGCAGAACCTACGGAAGGACTACTGTATCAAACTGAGGTACTTCCACCCAACCGCACTGGGGATAAACCCGATTATTCGAACAATTTTCCAGCAGTTAAAAAAGCCACCGTGTACACCGATGAGGAAGTGGACAAAAGCGGATTTCATAAATGGTTATGGGGAGAGCGTTACCGCAAGTACTATGCAACTCCGGTTGAGGCACCAACCGTTTTACTGGATACCCTCTATGGTGGTTTGACTGTGGTACGAAAAGGAGGTGGCAATCAATCCAATTCCCTACGGCTCCAACATAAGGATGGGAGGCAGTTTGTGATGCGCGACCTTAGAAAAAGCGCGGAACGCTATTTGCAGGCCATTGCCTTTCAAGAGAAGTATATAATAGGAAAATTTAAGGATTCTTACTTAGAACGACTTCTTTTGGATTTATATACTGGTGCCCACCCGTATGCTCCCTTTACCTTGGGACCACTTTCAGATGCAGTTGGGTTGTACCATACCAATCCCAAACTATTTTATGTCCCCAAGCAAAACGCTTTGGGTGACTTTAACAGAGAATTTGGTAACGAGCTTGTCATGATTGAGGAGCACGTATCCGAGGGGCATGATTTGGAGAGTTTTGGTAAAACGGAGGCAATAGAGAGCACCTATGATTTTATCCAAAAGCTGCGCAAGGATGAAAAATATAGCTTGGACGCAGAAACATATGTTCGCGCCCGCCTATTTGATATGCTAATTGGGGATTGGGATAGACATGTGGACCAATGGCGCTGGGCCGAATTTGATGGTGAAGAGGGGAAGAAAATCTACAGACCCATACCCAGGGACAGGGATCAGGCCTACTCCATTTGGGGGGATGGATTTGTAATGGGATTTGGTTCCAAAACCGTCCCAGGTTTACGGATTTTTGAAGGTTTTGGGGAAGAAATCCGTAGTGTAAAAGGGTTTACGTCCTCCCCAAGGACGTTTGCTTTGGACATGGCCTTGCTTTCCGAAACAACTATGGAGCAATGGGTAGAAGAGGCCAAATACATCCAACAGCGTGTAACAGAAGCCGTAATCGACGAATCTTTGTCCCATTTTCCGAAGGAAGTGCAAGATGAAACCGTAAATCAAATCAAGAAAAAACTGCTATCCAGAAAAGCGAGTTTGGAAGATACGGCTAGAGAATACTTTGGAGTGATCAACAAGTATAGTGTAGTTACCGGTACTGACAAAGATGATTATTTTCAGGTTGCTTCTGACAAAGATGGGAACTTGGAGGTAAGGGCCTATCGCATAAAGAATGGGGAGCGAAAAGATTTATTTTTTCAAAAAACCTTTAGCCCCAAATACACCAAAGAAGTTTGGGTATATGCCTTGGATGATGATGATGTTTTTGACATCAATACGGCCACTTCGGATATTAAACTTAGGTTGGTAGGAGGACAAAACAACGATATCTACAAAGTAGCCGAAGGTTCAAAAAAAGTGCATACGTACGACTTCAAGAGCAAAAAGAACACGTATGACGAAACTTTTGGGGGCAATATCCATAGGATCAATGACTATGATACTAACACCTACGATTTTTTAAAGATAAAGGCCAGTAACAACCAATTTTTACCCACCATTGGGTTTAACCCCGATGATGGTTTTAGAATCGGATTCACGAATACGTACACCCACAATGGTTTCAGGCAAAACCCTTTTACTCAGCAACACGTTTTTAATGGAGCTTTTTATTTTGCCACCAGCGGTTTCGATTTTGGATACAAAGGGGAGTTTGCCAACGTATTGGAAGGAGTAAACTTGGAATTGGATGCCCGATTCACCAGCCCCAACTTTTCGATCAACTTTTTTGGCTTTGGGAACGAAACGGAAAATCTGGATGACGACCACCCATTGGGATTGGACTTTAACAGAGTGAAGCTAAGTACCATCAAACTGTCACCATCCTTGGTGTGGCGTGGTAGGTTGGGGTCCAAGGTGAGCTTGGGAGTTTCCTACGAAGACTATGAGGTGGAAGAAACGGAAGACAGGTTCATCAATGATTTTTATGTGGCCAATGGGGAGGAAAATGAGCAAAGCTTTTTTGGGGTGGATGCCGGATATAGCTACTCCAATGCAGATAGTGAAGCGTTTCCAACCTTGGGGATGAGCATTTCGCTCCAAGGGGGATTCAGAACCAACCTCACGGAATCTGGAAGGTCATTTACGTATCTGATTCCGAGTTTATCCATGGATCATAAATTGTGTTCCAATGGAAGATTGGTACTGGCTACAAAAGTTAAAGGGCATATCAATTTTGGTGATGAATTTGAGTTTTATCAAGGAGCCAGTATTGGGGCCAATGATGGACTACGCGGTTTCAGGTTCCAGCGATTTACCGGAAAATCTGCCTTCTACCAGAATACGGATTTAAGATTGAGCTTTAGGAAACGTAAAGCCGGGGTGCTTCCGGTTACTCCAGGAATATTTGGTGGGTTTGATTACGGTCGGGTGTGGTTCCCTGGAGAAGATTCTGATAAATGGCACAATTCCTATGGAGGTGGATTTTTTGTCAATGGTGCAGGGATATTATCAGCCAATATTGGTGTTTTTGGTAGCTCGGATGGAATGCGTTTCGCCTTCGGTCTTGGGTTCGGGTTCTAGTCCAAGGTATAGGAATACAGGTTTCTTCCTTTGGTCTTGGACTGCTCATCAGCTATCAGGATGGTGTTGTTGTCCTTAAAGCAAATGGACTCTTGTTGTGTCCTGTGCAACACATCTATGGTCTGCAATTTCCCTTGGGTAAAGTCATCCGAATTAAAATCTGTGAACAACCAAATAAAGCCGGAACCCAGTAGGGCTATCTTTGTACCATCAGGGGATATGTCCGCTCCGGTAATCGAGCAGAATAATGGATCTGTACAGGAAACAAATTCTCCAACCAATGCTGCTGCATGATCGCCTTTTTCGGCTGGTACTTTATAGATATAGGCCTTTCCCAAGTAGGGTCTTGCACGATCTTTGGTGATGAGGTACAGGAAGTTGTTATGGTAAAAAAAGGCCTCACAATCAAAATGCAACTTGGATTTTTTGGGTGGAAACTTCTTTTGTTCCGGATAATGAAATTTGATTTTTTCCACCTTGATTTTTCCCTCCTGGGCCTGATCAGGATTCGGGACTTTTAAAATCCTAAGATTTTCCCTTTCGTTGTTGTTGTTTCCAAAGTCTCCGATATAGATGTTCCCTTCAGGATCTCTGGCCAAATCTTCCCAATCGTGGTTTTTGGCATTATCAATCTTGAACTGCTTTATCAAATTGGCCTCTGGGTTTACCGCATATATTTGGTTTTTGTTGCCATTGTCCTCAATAGCCCAAATGGTCTCCCCATCATTTGTTGTTATTCCGGAGATTTCATTGAGTTTTGATGGAAGTTTGCCCAAATAGGTGAGATCACCATACCAAGGTTTTTGCGCGCAGGAGTGCAGGAAGGCAAGAAGTAATATAAATGGAATCCTATTCATTACTTTCTTTGATGGGCATGTAAATCTCTGCTTTCCATTCCAGCTCGTCACCTCCCATATTGGGATTGTTAAAGAATACTTCCACCGGATTGGGCTCAACCTCAATATTGTTCTTTTTGGCATAGTCCAACAATGCATACCAAGCCCTATCGGAGGTAATATAATTTCCGTGATAGACGGCTTTTAGGGCTCGTTTTTTGAAAATACGTTTGTACTGTATTTCGGTATCTATGGGGAGTTTCTCGGAGCGAATGATTGGATGTCCGAAATTGTATTTAAGGCTGTCCGTTTCCATATTCCAATCGGTAACCTGAATCATGGGTGGGCCGTTGAGCTGCGCTTGGTTTTCCAAGATAACTTGACTTACAAAAGACAAATTTTGCATCATGCCACGTGCCTTTTGAATTTGGGTTCCTTCTACCGGAACATAAGCAAAGTATTTTTCAGGAATTTCGTCTTCCCCAACAATAGTGACCTTAAACTTATTGATGTGGTCCTCAATGTTTTCCATAAGGTCGAGAACCGTTTTTCTAGATCGTTTTTCAAAATCGGTATCCGAAAAAGGAACTTGCAACTTATTGGCCAAGCTATGTTGCTCATCCCTGACGTTAACAATGACCTTGGAGAGCGAATCGTTTATGGGAACTATTTCCCAAGCATAGGAGTGAATGGAGTCGTTAAATCGTAATTTTTGATGCACCTCGTAGATACTGCCCTCTTGCATTGCCGGAGTCACTGCATCCAACGTTTTGTCCCAATATTTGATGGTCTGATTGATAGCTCCCGGGAAAGTTTTTACTTCAAAAC
The DNA here is from genome assembly GCF_005937185.1 of Flagellimonas algicola. GTDB lineage: Bacteria > Bacteroidota > Bacteroidia > Flavobacteriales > Flavobacteriaceae > Flagellimonas > Flagellimonas algicola. Next base: position 1,354,894 of record NZ_VCNI01000002.1, read on the forward strand.
GTATGGTATAGTCCGAAGGCTTAAGAAAGAGATACCATACCAAAGCCATTACAATGACCGCCAAAAAGAACCAAAGAAATTTCTTCATATCCGCATCCTCTTGTACTGGAACAAGAGTTAGTTCATATTAAGATTATCAACTACGAACTTGCCTAGGTCCCTTCCTTGTTTTACACCAACATCCACGGCAGCCCGGTAGTGGATTCCCCCATACATTCTGCTAATAGCGGCTTCGTTGGCAGCCTCACGGAACGAATTGAACGAACGAACCGGTAATCCATAAGGAACTTCAGTATCGTCATCAAAGGCAAAGTTGTCCCCAAAAATGTCAGTCAAGGCTACGGCAGCGGCGCCAGAGACCACGCTATGCCCACTAGTATATTCTGGAAACGGTGGGGTTTGCAAAACGGGCTCCCAACTGTCATCAATATGCTCATTGATCAATGTTTCAGGGCGGATAAGATTGCTTCGGTATTTTTCGTCCCAACAGCTAATGAACGCATCTGCAATGGCAATGGATGTCTGTGTATAGGCATAGACTGTTTTAGCGAAGTCAGAATTGGTCTTGCGAGTTGCTATTTTGGTAATTCCGATCCAATGGGCACCCGGGGTGATTTTCTTTGTGGCGAACATCAAATGCCCCCTTGTTACTGAGACATAGGGATTACAATCCCAAAATTGGGCAATGGCCACTTCCTCAGATTCATCTCCTTTGGCCGTAATCTCTTGACTAATGTCATATACCTCTTTTACTTCTTTGTAAAAATCAGAACCTTCCTCCATGGAAAAGGGAGGAGGAGGTGTGGGTTTAAACTGACCTGCAGAATCAATTACAAACGGACGGATTTTGTTCCAATGAGGCTCAATACCACTCATATATGCAGGTGGGGTAGGTTGCCAACGTGAAGGGTCATCCGAATTAACCGTGAACTTGGGCATGGTCCTGGTCTGCTTATAGTTGTCTGTGTCCATCCAAGCTTGAATATGATCAGCTACTTGTAGCCCGTAGGTTTTGGACGCATTGAAAACGCGTTCATTTTTGTCCGTCCAAAGGGCATATAAGCTGTCTTGATACATCTCGATTTTTTCTTCTGAGAAAATCAACCTTTTACTCATGTCCATGTGGGCAATCAATGCTGAAAGCTCATAATTGATGTTGGAAGCATCCTGCGGTTTTGGGATGTCTGTAAAATCACGGACTTGACCCGATAGGGACTTATAGTCCTCATATTTTTGGGCCAATATCTCATAGGCTGCAACATTGGGATATGCAAAAATTCTGCTTGCCACAGGGGGAGAGAAAATATCATGGATCATGACTTCGGTAACCTTATCCACTGAATTGTGATAGTCCTCTGGTGATATTGTTATGGCCTCCTCCTTTTTGGCGCAAGAGAAAATTACCAAGGTGAGGGATAGTAGTGCTCCAAATCTTCCTTTCATGGTATCAAAGTTAATTATTAAGTCTGTATACTTGCGCTCTATCATCATTGAAGACCGCTAACAGATATTTTGTATTGTTTAAGGTTAGTGTTTTTAAGTGTCGAATGGATTTTTTACTGAAATCCAATCCCAGTTCATTCCCCAAAATTACTTCCTCCTCGTTACTTATCAAAGCACCTGGGAATGAATCCAATCGGCCGTGATAGGGTTTTACCCCAAAATAGTTTCCGCCGGCCAACACTTCATTAGCGCCATCGCCATCAAAATCATCCACTACAAAGTCCATAATAGGAGCTAGCTGAAGCTCAACATCAAAAGGAACGAATGTAAATATTCCGTTTTCATTTTTAAGATAGCCGGAGGCTAACGTATGTACTTCCAAGACCTGGGCTTTGTCCAAAATCTCTTTGGGAAACAGCCCATCCATGGCGATGCCCGCGAAGGATTTGTAGCTTGTAAATCGTTTTTTCAATGACACTATTTGGGAAGCCAATCCGTCCAAGGTTTCCAAGGGATAATATATGCCATTTTTTTCCAAGGCCGTAATGGTTTCGGTTTGTCCGTTGGCATCAAAATCATGGACAAAGAGCTTCATCGGAAATTCGCTGGACGCTTTAAATTTGGTGTTGGAACCCCAATTGCCCAACATATAATCCATATCGCCGTCAGCGTCAATATCAAAAGGGGTAATGCTTTGCCAAAGTCCATTTAGGTTGAGATTTCCAACTTCCTTAAATGTACCATTTTCGTTCTTCAGGAATTTTGGAGACATCCATTCCCCAATGATAATCAGGTCTATAGCGCCGTCCTTGTCAAAATCGTCCCAAAGAGCATCGGTGACCATTCCCTTATAATGCTCTTCTTCAAATCCAGGATAAAAATCAAAACTACCGTCCTTGTTTTCCAAAATATAGGAACGGGGCTCTGTGCCAAATTTGGAGGTAATGGTGTGTCCTCCAACAAAAACATCCAAATCTCCATCTTGATCAAAGTCATGCGATACTACAACAGAGGAATTCTGAAAAATATCTGGAAGTTGTTGTCGGGCAAAAGTGGTATCGGTCTGGATATAGAATGCATCCAATAGGGTGTTTGATTTACCAAAAAAGTCCCCGCCTCCTGAAGTCAAAAACAAATCATTTTTTTGGTCATTATTGAAATCGGAAATTTGGGCAGAAACGGTTTCAATCAAGGAGTCCGCTTCTATATTTACAAAGCTTCTTTTACTATAGGCGGTGTCCTGTTGAACAAAAATCTGAGCTGGCGCAAATTTGGATCCACCGAAGAAGATATCTTGCTTGCCATCATTGTCCAGATCGCCCAAGGCAAGCGCAGGCCCCCTATCGGAAACTTGGTAGGGAATCAATTTTTCACGATTGAAATCCGTGTAATTGTCTTCAACGTGTGTAAAATCCAAGCCTAAATTGCCCGGCTCTTTTGTAAAAAAAGGTTTAGCTCCGGTCTTTAATCCATCGTATTCAAATGGTCTGTTATCTTTTTGTCTGATGGTCAGGGTTTGGTTGAGAATAGGTTTCTCAATAATCTGGAATGTCCTATCCGGCCAAATTATTTTTAAGGAATCTACCTGTTGGGCCTTGCCGTATCCGAAGTGGATAATAGGCTCAGAAGAAGCCTGGAATCCTCGGGATGGGAACAGTTCCTTGTACTGAAGTTCTCCGTTGTGATAAGAGTACACCTTGGTTCCGAATCCCTTGATGTTTTTTTCCTTGTAATCCAGCTTTATCTTCAAAAAATTAGCGCCACTATTCTGTTTGTTGATGTAGACGGAAACTGGGCCATTGATGTTGTTGGAAATGAGATCTAAATCCCCATCTCCATCCAAGTCTCCCATTGCGGTAGCCCCTGACATGAGGGTATCTTTGGTGATCCAATCCCCAGCCATATTCTCAAAAGTAATGTCTGGGTTACCTTTAAAAATGTAGTTGTTTACGTTTCCGGAGGGCATAAGTTCCAAGGCTTCTTGATCCACAAGCTTGGTATTGTCCATTTTTTGTTGGATCTGTTCGCTGGAAACGAACTTGATAAAATCCAGATCGTTGGGTCTTTTCGGAATTCCATTGGAAACAAAGAGATCTTGAAATCCGTCCATATCGTAGTCTCCAAAGAGCGCACTCCAACTCCAGTCTGTTGCCGCAACGCCACTGAGAAGGGCAGTTTCCGCGTAGTTACCATCCGGTTGGTTCACATAGAGCATGTTTCGTGTAAACTGATAGTGGTAACCGTATCGTTCTATGCGCAATTTTTGGGTTTGAATGTTGTCATCACCCTCAGAGGATTTAAGTGCCACTTCATCTTCGGGCAGCATATCCAGGGAAATCAAGTCTGGTCGTCCATCTCCGTTGATATCCGCCACATCATTACCCATGGAAAATCGGCTTGTATGGCCAAAAAACTGCTTTAGACTTTCGGTAAAAGTGCCATCCCCATTGTTCAGATAGTAGTAATCGTCCTCATGAAAATCGTTGCCAACGTAAATATCGGGGTAACCATCCAGATTAAAATCGGAAATGGCCAAACCTAGTCCATATCCATTTACGCCACCGAATATCCCAGCTTCCTCACTGACATCCACATATTGACCATCGTCATTTCTTAATAGCTTGTCCCCGGTTTGATAATTTCGATCATACCTAAGTTCATGTTTCCCATACGAGTTTTGGGTATGTACGGCATGATTGAGCAGATATAGATCTAAATCCCCGTCCAAATCGAAATCCAAGAAAGCGGCATTGGAGCTATAGGTGTCAAAGTCAAGCCCATATTGTTCCGCACTTTCGGTAAAGGTATTGTCCCCGTTGTTGATATAAAGCTCGTTGTATCCGTCAAAACCATTGATGCCAACCACGGCGCATACGTAAATGTCCAAAAGGCCGTCCCCATTCACATCGCCCATTACCGTTCCTGTGTTCCAACTGCTGTTTCCTTCAACCCCCGCACTTTCGGAGATATCCTCAAACTCTAGGTTTCCTTTGTTCAAATAGAGTTTGTTCTTGACTTGGTTTCCAGAAAAGAAAACGTCCGGTAAGTCATCATTATTGATATCTCCAATGGAAATCCCGCCTCCGTTATAGAAGTACAGGTAATCCAGAATACTCAGGTTTTCGGACTCTTGGATGGTATTTGAAAAGGTGATTCCCAAATCTTTGGGGTCAGGATTTTTAAAAAGGCTTCCTTCATTTCCGCAGCCTGCCAACAACAAAACACCAAAAAAGGGTAATAGAAATCTATTCATTGATAGCGAATATCTTGGGTTTCTCGTTATTGATTGCAGCCACCAAGTATCTTCGGCCTTGGGCATCTTTTAGTTGTTTGAGGTATTTAACCTCTTCTTTGATTTTAAAGCCACTTTCGTCGTAGTTAAGCCATTCGTATCCTAATTCCCCGTCGCCGAGTAGTAGGTTTCCGTAACTGGCGTCCAACCTTGAAAATTGGGGCTTAAACTCAAAATTGTTTCCCGCCATGACCAAATCCAAATGTCCATCGTTGTTCACGTCAGTACAGGTAATATCGCAAATGCACGATAGTTGGGCTCGTGGCGGAAGTTGTTGGATGGTGAACTTGCCATCTCCGTCATTAATGGCGATAACAGAGGCTGAAGTAGTAACCTGTTTTACAATGGACTTGTCCAAAATCTCCTTTGGAAATAGCTCAGAGATAGTTCTGGAAGCATAGTCCGAAGCCTTAAGGTTTTCCTTTTTCAAGGAAACCAATTGCTCGGTCAACTCCCTTTTTTGATGAATGGGGTAATCTCCTCCGTTGTAATTTTGGGTGACAATTTGCTCAATAGTGCCATTATTATCAAAATCGTTAATCCAGATTTTCATCGGTTGTTCCTCGGATAGGGGTTTGTAATGAACATTAAGGCCTTGATTGCCCAAAATGAGGTCTAAATCTCCATCCTTGTCCAAATCTGCGGCTTCCACCGTGTTCCACCAGCCATAAAGACTGTCCAAGGAAGAACTCATCTGGGTAAGCCTCCTGCCCGTGTTCTTATACACTTTTGGCGCATCCCATTCTGTGGTAACCACCAAGTCCTTTTTATCGTCCCCATTTATATCGACCCATTTGGCATCGGTGATCATGCCGGCGTTTTTTAAATCGTACGCATAACGTTCTGTGCTGTCCTCAAAGACCCCCTCCCCCTTATTTTCGAGGAATAGGTGGTCTGGAGAGATTCCATAGACCCCAACCACACTTCGGGACCCAATAAATACATCAATGTCCCCATCTCCATCAAAATCAGAAGGAGCAATCGTCGCTATGTTCTTATATGTAGATGGAAGATCACGTGCAGATTTTGAAAACTTTCCAGTGCCATCATTGATATAAAGCCTCGGCTTGTAGTTTCTTTCAACACCTACCCTGTTACCACCGGAACCTACCATTAGATCCAAGTCTCCATCACCATCTGCATCAAAGAAAGCAGCAGCTACATCTTCATATATTTTATCTTTTTCAAAAACCGGGGAGTTTTTTGGAACTGCCTTGCCCTCACCTTGGTGTAGGTAGACAACCCCAGCCTGATTATGTGCACCGCCAATAAAGAAATCCTCATTGCCATCACCATTTACATCACCTACGGCTAGCGACGGGCCTTCTTGGGACAGCTTCTTGTAGATTAATCCTTCGTAATCAAAATCATTGTAATGATCTTCTTGGTGGGCCATCAAGTTGCTGGTTTCCAATTCGCTGATAAAGGTAGGTTTGGCGTCTATTTTTGGAATGACGTATTGTGTAGTGGCCTCCGCATGATCCAAGGAAACCACTTGATTAGGTGCAACGTTTTCCAAAAGCTGTGTTTGCTCATCCGGCCATACAATTCTGATGGAATCCAACTTTTCAGATTTCCCAAGGCCCAGGGTCATGGTATAATCCATGGAGGATTGGAAGCCTCTGGATGGAATAAGTTCTTGGTTGATGATATTTCCATCAAAATAGAACTTAGCCAATGTTCCAACCCCAAAAGGATTGCTGGCTGGTCCTTTTAACTTAAGTTGGATATAGTTATGGTCCAGCTGTGAGCCTGCGTTGTTGCGGTAGATAAATGCCTCTGTATTCACATTGTTGATGACCATATCCAAATCCCCGTCATTGTCTAAATCCCCATAGGCAGCCCCGTTGGATCTAGTTGGCAATTCAAACCCCCATTCCTTGTTGGCATTTTTAAAGGTGATATCCCCATTGTTTTTATAGGCATAGTTGGGTTGGGGTTTGATCGGCATTTTATTGATAATGGAATCAATGGATTCTTTTCTGCCGGTCAAGGCCATTTTTTGGATGATTTCATTGGCGAAGAAGTCCACAAAGTCCAAATCCGTAAGGTCATGGTTAATCCCATTGGTAACGAAAATATCCTTGAGACCATCATTGTCCATATCAAACATGAGTCCTGCCCAACTCCAATCCGTGGCATCAACCCCGCTATAATAGGCCACCTCAGAAAAGGTGCCATCCCCGTTGTTGAGCTGTAGTGTATTTTGAATGTACTGCTGAAAAAAGTCCTTGCTCTGTTTTAACTCAAAAATATTGTACCCCTCAAATTCCATTACAGATTTCACCCGTTCTTCGGGCTCGGGGAGCATATCGGTAATAAAAATGTCATTGTGCCCATCGTTGTTAATGTCGGCAATATCAATACCCATGGCGGATAAGCTCAAATGGGAAGTCCAGTCCTTTATTTCTTCGGTAAAGGTTCCATCTTTTTGGTTGATATATAGATAATCCCGTTCGTAAAAGTCGTTGGAGACATAGATGTCGGGATAAAGGTCGTTGTTGAAATCTGTGACCAATACACCGAGACCAAATCCTATCAAACTACCATAAATACCGGCATCTTGACTAACATCGACATATGTTCCATTGTCATTACGAAGTAGCATGTCGCCTACACCTCGAAAAATATGGGGTACACCATCCCAATCCTGTGCACGTGTCTCTCTTTGTTCCGCATAGCCCAAACTGCTAACCGGGATATTGCTGTTATTGAGAATATAGGCATCTAGATCTCCATCCTTATCATAATCAAAGAAAGAAGCATGGGTAGTAAAGCCGGTTTTGGCCAAATTGTATTCGTGGGCTTTTTCCGTGAAGGTCAAATCCCCATTGTTGATATAAAGGTCATTATCATGGTTATTACCCTCAAGATTTCCGGCATTACTAACGTAAATGTCCAAAAACCCGTCTTGATTGATGTCTACCATGACAACTCCGGTGGACCAGGGTTTGTTACCCATAATTCCTGCGGTCTCCGAAATATCCTCAAATTTTAGATTGCCCTTGTTCAGGTATAAACGGTTGGGAACCATATTGCCTGTTAGGTAAATATCCGGTAACCCATCATTGTTGATATCGCCAATGGCAACCCCACCACCGTTATAGAAATTCCGGTATTTAAATATGTTGAAGTTCTTCTGGTTCTCAACCTCGTTCACAAAATTCAGTCCGGTTTCAGCCGAAGGAAGCAACGTAAATAAGGGTTCTATTTCCTTAGAAGTTGTTTCTTCCTTGGAGGTACATGAAATTGTCAATATAGCTATACAAGCTAGTTTAAACACATGCGCTTTCATCTTCATCATAATTATTTTTTAGCCAAAAATATAGGTGCGTCGTTATTTCTTCCGATGATAAAAATCGTGTCCTTACCCATGGTGATTTTTTTCATCGTTCTTGCGGCTCCTGAAACATTGAAACCACTTTGTTTTACATATTTAAAATTTCCATTTTCACCTTGCTGCAAAATTAGTCCATGAAAAGCATCCAATCTTCCCAATTGTGTACTTATTTCATAGTTATTGCCCAAGATTATCAATTCATTGCGTCCATTGCCGGTCACATCTTCCAGCCCAATATCGTAAATGGAAGAGGATTGTACCAAACTTGGAAATTCCTTTTTGGTAAACTGCCCGTTTCCATCATTTATAAAATAGCAGCTGGCCAGTTCAAATACTTGCTTTTTTCCGGCATCATCGAGCTTGCCTTTCCCGAATAAATCCTGGATGGAGGCATTGGCAAAGGACTCGTACAGTAAAAATTCCTTGTTTAAAAAGGGCATTTGTTTTACCAATTCATCTTTGGAGGCGAATGGCGTTTCAGTGTCCTTATGATAATAGGTCACAATGGGTTCGATGCTGCCATTATCGTCAAAATCATTGGTGTACAAAGTAATTGGTTTGTCCCTGCTGGCCTTAAGCTTGCTGTTAAGGCCCCAATTGCCACCGATCAAATCCAAATCCCCATCCTCGTCCAGATCCTCCGCTTTGACCATATTCCACCAACCGTGGGTGTTTTCCAAGCCGTTATCTTTTTGCAATTTGAAAGTACTTCCATCATTTAAGAAAATAGAAACGGGCATCCAGTGGCCTACCGCCACAAGATCCAAATATCCGTTGGCATCCACATCAGCTGCAAATATGTCCTTGATGTTCCCTAAATATTCCAGTTCCGGAATGATTGCGTGGGTAACGTCCTTGAATTTTCCTGTGTCATCACGTTTGAGAAAAAACTGCTTGGGAGTTTTACCGTATTCGGACGGTACTTGATCAGAAACTATAACAACTTCTTCCTTACCGTCCCCGTCAAAATCCTCAGCGATCACTTTGGACGCATTGGTTTCCATCAAAGGCAAAAGCCCATGATCCAGATGAAACTTTCCTTTATCGTTAAGGTACAGTCTAGGTTGTAGCGGCATTCCGCTTTTGTATTCGTTACCTCCACTGACCACGAGCAGGTCAGGATAGGCATCGTCGTTGGCATTTAGAAAGGTGAGTGAAGTATCTTCGTTAGTAGCGTGCGTTGTAAAAAATTCTGGTTGGTGTGACCTGAAACTTCCGCTTTCATCTTGAAGGTATAGCGTAGAGGCCTGTTTTTTGGCGCCGCTTATGAAAAAATCCTCCAATCCGTCTTGGTTAACATCGGCAATGGCTATCCCAGGTCCTTCATTGGAGCTTGCAAAAGGAACAAGGGGCTCCTTGTCAAAATCCAAAGAGGTTGTTTCCGTATGGACAAAGTCAATCAGGGAATCCATGGGTTTGAATAAAGGTTGCCCAAGCTGCGATATGTTGTCATAGTAGTTGGCAACCGAATCGTTTTTGGTCACAGTGATTTGGTTGGGAACGGATACATTGTAGAGGGTTTTATAGGCGCCGCCAGGCCAAATAACATGAAGGGAATCTATTACGGAATCTTTGCCCAAACCGAGATGCACGCGAGGGGGAACGGCGGACAAATATCCTTTGGAGATGAAATTTTCCTGGGTCACCGTCTGGGATGCTGAAAAGGCTATAATCTTTGTTCCCAAACCGAACTTGTTTTTTGGCCCTGCATCCAATTCCAAAGTCAAATGGTTACCTTGTAGACTGGTGTTTTCAAGAATAAATGCTTCCTCATCCACATTATTGATCACAAGATCCAAGTCTCCGTCATTATCCAAATCGGCATAAATGCTTCCATTGCTGAAGGAGGGCTCAACCCCAATCCAATTTTTGGTCAGGTTCTCAAACTGGGCTTCCCCGCGATTTCTAAAAATATAGTTAGGGATTTTCTTCACGGGGATTTCCTCGATCAATGGCATATCGGATTGTAACATCCCTTGGTCAATACGCCTTTGGATACTTTCGTTGGACATGAAATTGATGAAATCCATATCGTTGGTAGCTCCTTTTATGCCATTGGAAACAAAAACATCTTTGAGCCCGTCATTGTCAAAATCGGCCAAAAGGGCTCCCCAAGACCATTCTGTGGCAGACAGGCCACTTAAGTTTCCAATCTCTGCAAAATTTGAGTTTCCCAAGTTGAGATGCAGGGTGTTTTGCATGTACTGCGGTGCGTAGCCATTTTTAAGATACTGCTGGTAAATAGGGTAGCTGTATTCCAATCCGGATGTCTTGTAAGTCTTCAAGTTTTCTGGAAGCATGTCCAATGACAAAATATCGGTAAGCCCATCATTGTTGACATCGGCTATATCATTACCCATGGAAAAGTGGGTGGTATGGCCCAATTTTTTATCGTCGGAAGAAATCAATTCTTTGAAGGTGCCATCTTGTTGGTTGATATAGAGATAGTCGTTCTCAAAAAAATCGTTTCCAACATAGATGTCTGGGTAGCCATCGTTGTTCACATCACTGATGGACAGACCCAATCCATAACCACTTTTGCCTTGGAAGATTCCGGCCTTGGCACTGACATCAACAAAGTTTCCCCCTATATTTTCATACAATCTATCTCCTGAAAGGGAATCTACAAGCTTGCGTTGAGATCCCCGCCCATAGGCCCTATTGGGATACACAGAATGATTCAAAAGGTACATATCCAAATCCCCGTCCAAATCGTAATCAAAAAAAGCAGAGTGGGTAGAAAAGCCTGAAAAGTCAAGGTTGTACTTCTGTGCTTCCTCTTTAAAAAGTGGCACTCCGTTCACATCATTTCCCTGATTGACATAGAGCAGGTTATGTCCTTCCAAAATGTGGTAATTGCCCACTTTGCAAACATAGATATCCAACAGACCGTCACCATTAATGTCTACACTGGCAACTCCTGTGGTCCAACCCGATGCATTATCGATTCCTGAAATATGATTGGTCTTTTCAAAGCGCAACCCTCCTTTGTTGAGGTACAGTTGATCTTCGGATTGATTGGCCGTAAAGTAAAGGTCAACAAGACCATCCCCGTTAAAGTCCGCAGCGGCTATACCAGCACCATTGTAGTAGTAAAGGTAGTTTAGAATATTAAGGTTGGGAGATTCCTTTAGGCTATTCTTGAAGGTAACACCTGTAAGTTCAGCATCCCTCTTTGTAAATAGGGTTTCCGAATTGTTTTCTGTGCAACTAAGAATCAATAAAAAAGAACCAACAAAAAGGCAGTAAATCCCCTTCATCCATCAATTTTAATAGGTCGGGTAAGATAACCAATCCCATGAAAATTAGAGAAGTAACAATAGTTAATATTTTGTGGAATTGGGGCGAAAACGTTTGCGGTTGATAAGAATCTTAATTGGAGGGTTATTGTATTGAGAAATAATCCAATATATTTAAGGATTACTAACAAACCAAGAAATTGTAATGGTAGGAATTTTATCTTTTTTAGGCTTTACGCTACTCGTAGGAATCATTGCTTATTTGGCAACACGCTCAACAGATGAAACCTCATCTGACGGCTATTTTTTAGGAGGGCGAAGTTTAACTGCAGGTGTCATTGCTGGATCGCTGTTATTGACCAATCTTTCCACGGAGCAGATAGTTGGATTGAACGGTAGTGCCTATAAAGATGGATTGTCCGTTATGGCGTGGGAAACCTTGGCCGCGATTGCCATGGTTGTTGCGGCAATTTTCTTGTTGCCCAGATACCTAAAAGGTGGACTTACCACGGTCCCGCAGTTTTTGGCGAATCGATTTGATGTGGCCACAAAGACCATTACCTCAGGATTGTTTTTGACAGGTTATGTTGTGGTTTTGCTACCTGTAATTCTCTATTCCGGGTCGGTAGCAATCAGTGGCATGTTCAATGTTCCAGAAATGTTGAACGTTTCGGATACCACAGCCTTGATCATTTGTATTTGGGGGATTGGGGTTATAGGCTCCATATATGCAGTTTTTGGAGGATTGAAAGCGGTTGCGGTTTCGGATAGTATCAACGCTATTGGATTGATGATTGGAGGTATCCTTATTCCGATTTTTGGACTCATGGCCATAGGTGACGGAAGTGTATTTCAAGGTTTGGATGAGCTTATGACCACTAACCCTGAACGATTTGATTCGACCGGAGAGCATGGGCAGGAGGTGCCATTCTCTACCATTTTTACCGGAATGATGTTGGTGCAACTATTCTATTGGGGTACAAATCAACAGATTATACAACGGGCTTTGGGTGCAAAGAATTTGGCCGAGGGACAAAAGGGGTTACTTCTAGCTTCGTTTTTGAAGATTTTGGGGCCACTTATCTTAGTTCTTCCAGGGATGATTGCCTTTCATTATTTTGATGGAAACTTGGAGTCCAGCGATATTGCTTACCCTGCCTTGGTAGGAGCGGTACTGCCGAAGTATTTGGTTGGATTTTTTGCTGCGGTGCTTTTTGGTGCCATTTTGAGTTCATTTAACAGTGTCTTGAACAGTTCGGTCACCCTATTTGGGATTGATATCTACAAGCAGCATATCAATAAGGAGGCTTCCGAGTCCACTGTAGTGAAGTACGGGAAAGTCTTTGGGGTTTGTTTGGCCTTGGCTGCCATGTTTATTGCGCCTTTGATTGCCAATGCCGGAAGTCTGTTCAACTACTTGCAAGAAATCAATGGAATCTACAACATTCCTATTTTAACTATCATTGTGGTAGGCTACTTGACCAAAAGAGTTCCAGCGATTGCGGCTAAAATTGCCATATTCTTGGGGTCTGGACTTTATATCATCAGTCAGTTCATTGTTGGGCCCAAATTGGTGGAAAACGCATTGGAAGTTGCAAAAGCTACGGGGGTTACGGATGAGGCTGCCTTGCGATTGGTCGAAGCAGATGCATATCCCCATTATTTGCATGTAATGGCCATTCTTTTCTTATTGAATGCCGGGATAATGCTATTGATCGGTAAATTTTATCCAAGGAAGGAAGCCTTTGTCCAAGAATACACGAAGCAAGTGGAGATTACTCCTTACCGACATGTGAAGCAAGTTGGATTGGCCATTTGTGTAATCGTGGTGGGCATCTATATCTACTTTGCTAAATAGATTGTAACATACCTTTTGCCAATTGTTGTTGGTGAAGGGTCTTTTATTGATAGAATAGGTAAGCTGGGCTTTATTTTAAAAGCCTGATTGGTTCGTCTGATTCGCCTTGCCGTTGATAGCTCTGTTATTAGGTTGTAATCCTAGCATGTCACTCCTCAACCCATAAGCACTGTTTTTATACTTAAATACAACCTTGTGTTGTCTGTAAAAAGTGGCAGAGTCAATTGGTCATAGATCCATTTAGCTAAGTAGGGGCGCTATTCAACCAATAATAGACAGGGAAATAGAAAAGGCTGCCCTAGGGCAGCCTTTAAACTATAAGATAAACTTAAACTTGGATTGTTAATACCCTGGATTCTGCACCAAATTTGGATTGGAAAGCAAAGCATTGGTTGGTATTGGGAATAGGTTTTTGTTGTCATCCCCAACAGATTCGGCATTTTTGAACTCCCAATCTCTGGTAAACTGTCCAAAACGTATCATATCTGTTCTACGGATAGCTTCAACATAAAGCTCTCTACCTCTTTCTGCCAACATATCGGCTTCGGTAACTGATCCTAGTGGAGTAGCTCCTCGCAATGCGCGTAGCTCATTAACCAGTGCGGTAGCATCGCCACCACCAGCACCTCTCATGATTGCTTCTGCTTTCATCAAATGGGCATCCGCATATCGGAAGATGATTTCATGGTTGGTAAAGGATCCGTTAGCAGGATGGTACTTGATAACTCTTACGCCAGTACGCTCATTGTTACCTACCAATCCAGGCAATTCCTTCGTAAATACTAGAGGATTACCAGGACGATCGTTTAGCGCGTTTCCTTCAGCATCATAAGCTTGTCCAATAAAGAAGCCATATGCGAATCCTAGATTGGTTTCATCAGCATTTGATGCATCTGGCACCCAACCTCTACGCTCTTCTTGACCATCTCCAACATTGTTGGTAGTTGGATTACCTTCAAACATGTCGTAGAATTCAGCCAAAGTGCTAAATCCATTCCAACCACCACCTGTGTTATCAGGAGCAACGGTGTTATAGTGTGCCCCGTTCCAGATTCTGTTACCTACAGATGTTGGTAACCAGAAAATAGTTTCGGAATCAGCATCTTCCTTGAAAATATCAAAATAACCATCTTGTAAGGCATAACCTTCGCCCGTGATGGCATCAACAAGGGAAACAACTTCGCTAAGAGCAGAAGCATCTGGAGCTCCCGCACCACTGTATACACCGGAGTTCAATAGAACCCTAGCTTTTAAGAAACGGGCAGCTGCCTTGGTTCCTCTACTTTGATTGGCAACATCGTTTGCTGCTACACTTGGAAGGCCTGCAATGGCAACATCCAAATCATTCAAAATAAAGTCATAAGCTTCAGTTCTGGATAGAATAACTGGGTCCACTTCAGGACCTTCGTCTGGCTCCCTGAAAGGAACTTGTCCGTACATATCCATAATTACCCACATTCCAAAAGCTCTTACAAAGCTAGCTTGGGCAACTTCTTCAGCGGAAGCACTACTTCTTGGATCTATCACCTCTGAAGCCAAGAAAATGGTTTGATTCCAGTTGTTCCATACATTAAGAATGTACTGGTGCCCAGGACTCCAAGTATGGGCATGAAGTGTTCTCCATATCCCATTATCACCCCAGTCCGTACCTCTTGTAGGAACCAGTTGCTCATCCGTGGCTACTTCTTGCAATGCATAAAAGTTTGCCTGGTCACCCAATCTATTCATTCCGTTGAACAAGTTGTCAACGGATGCGGCTGGGTCTTCAACACCATTAAAGATGCCTCCGGTGGCTGTAGACTCATCAATGATAGAGTCGGATTCTTCAATTTCGAGATCGGTACACGAAATCGCAAACACCACACAGAATGTGGATAATAGCCATAATTTAAATTGATTTCTTTTCATCATTATTCAATTTTTTTTAATTAAAAGGTGGCATTTACACCAAAAGTGAATGTTCTTGGTCTTGGGAATGCCGTCAAATCTATACCAGCTGTTGGTAGACCATTCAATAAATCCAATCCATTATTTGCTGGAGATACACTTACCTCTGGATCCAAACCTGAGTAATCCGTAATCAAGAACAAATTTTGTCCTGTTAAAGATAATCTTAGGCTTTTGATTGCTCCTGTACCACTTAGAGGCACATTGTAACCTAAGGATGCGTTTTGGAAACGAACAAAATCACCTTTTTCCAAAAATCTTGTAGATACCTCAGCGGCAGCATTACCTGCTTCTCCACTGGTTAAAACATTAGGAGTAACGTTCCTTGCGTTGGCAATGGAACCTGCAGTAAAGAATGCGTTGGCCGTGTTGTTATATACAGAGAACCCAAATTGACCTGTGAAATAAGCTGAGAAATCCCAGTTCTTATACGAGGTATTTAAAGAGAAACCGGCTATAACATCTGGAAGGGCATCTTCACCCACAAAACCTTGAACGTCACCAATTGGCTGACCATTGCTGTCAAATCCTCCAAACTCTCTTAGGAAATACGAGAATAGTGGTTGGTCGCCTGCCAAAATCTGGGCAAATGCCAAAGAAAGTCCCTGACCTCTAATGGTACCTGCTGGAATTTGACCACCAAAATCCTGCAATTCGTTTTCGTTATAAGAAATGTTGAAGGAAGTACTCAAGTTAAAGTCCTCAGATTGCGCAAAATCATAGGCAATAGAGAATTCAACCCCTTGGTTCAATACGGTTGCATCCAAGTTTTGGAAGAAGAAAGGCTGTGGAGATGGCTGCGCAGCAGGAACACTTAACAGAAGATCTGTTGTTTCCTTGCGATACACATCAATGGTTCCTGAAAGCCTATCGTTGTTAAATCCAAAATCAAGACCAACACCATAGGAAAGTGTTTCTTCCCACTTCAATTGGTTATTTACAAAGGATACTGCTTGAGTACCTGGGATAGCGATTTCCCCAGCATTCTGAATATCTCCTGCAGGATTGGTTGTATAACGCTCTCTACGAACGAAGTTACCGAACCCTAGACCTTCCTGGTTACCAGTGATACCTCCACTAACTCTAAGCTTAAGTGTTGAAAACGCATCTCCCATAAAATCCTCTTCATGTAATTTCCATGCAAAAGCACCGGAAGGGAAGTAACCGTATTGGTTATCCGGACCAAATCGAGAAGAACCATCAGCCCTTATCGTACCTGTAAACAGATACTTGTCGGCAATACTGTAGTTTACCCTACCAAAGAAAGACTGTAGCTCATCCGTAAAATCGAAAGTGTCCGTAAAAATAGAACGCACATCGATTAGTACAGAAGAAATATTATCAGTTACAGGAGAAGGGAAAAGTCGATTTATAAATATCTCACTTTGTCCAGTCCCAATACCGTACTGCTGATATCTTCCACTAATATTGGATTCAATGGTATTGGCAGATCTCTCCAAATCATCTCCCATGCGGTCAAGATTGGAAGTATTGAATCCCCATCCTTGGATGTTTCTTCCATCTCTTCCAAAATCTTGATAAGAGAAACCTACAAGAACATCAAGGAAAGAATTTTCCAATTCCTTTTTATAGGTCAATGTTGCTTCCAATAGGTTGTTGGCTACATTGATGTCGTTTACTGCAGCACGACCGTTACCACTTGTACCGTTGGACAAACCAACTACATCACGGCTAATTCCAGATTTTCTAGTAGACTCTGAAGTGTCATAACCATAGGTAACCTTACCGGTTAGCTCTGGAGTAAAGTCGTACTCCAAGGAAACGTTAGCCAAGAATCTGTTGGTAAAAGCTGTACTTTGTGTTACATGCAACAAGTTGGAAGGGCTTAAAAGACCTCCACCCGGAGCAAAATCAACATCAGTGGGCCAAGTTGGGTTGGCAGAATATGCAGCACCCAATAAATCCCCGTTAAATCCGGCACTACCAGAAATTGGTGGTGATTCATCATTTACACGGGATACAGTAGCTTGTACATTAAGTCTAAGCTTGTCATCCAAAAAGCGGTGTGTCCAGTTGGCTCTTCCGGTAATTCTTTCCAAGGAAGACTCTTCAATAACACCAAACTGATCCTGGTAACCAAAAGTGGCACGGATATTACCCTTGCCATAGTTTTTGGACCAAGAAATGTTTTGGTTGTGAGAAGTAGCGTTTCTAGTCACGATATCTTGCCAATCTGTATTTGCACCAAAATCTTGATCTGCTGCAACCCCACCGAATTGTGCAACACCAGCCAGGAATTGCTCACGGTTCAATAAGGTGTACTCGTTAGCAGGTTTGGAGAAACTGAGGCTTGAAGAAAACTCGAAAACCCCATCAGATCCAGCCTTACCACTCTTGGTAGTAATGATCACAACCCCGTTTGCACCTCTGGAACCGTAGATTGCTGTTGCAGAAGCATCCTTCAAAATACTGATGCTCTCAATATCAGAAGGGTTCAAGAAGTTCAATGGGTTTTTGGCCGCACTGGACCCCAAACCTAAACTTCCCTGTCCGGTGGCTGAGGTATCATCTCCAGCAAGTGGAACACCATCTACCACAAAAAGTGGATTGTTGTTCGAACGCACAGAGTTTGTACCCCGAATACGGAATTCAACTCCGGCTCCCGGTTCACCACTGGTCTGCGTAATCTGGACACCTGCGGTCTTACCCTGAATCAACTGTTCAGGAGATGAAATTACACCTCCGTTGAAGTCCTCAGCGGTAACTGATGCCACAGCTCCCGTTGCATCTTTAACCGTAGTGGTACCATAACCAATGATTACAACTTCATCCAATGCTTGGGCATCTTCTTGAAGCGTAACATTAATGGTAGTCTGTCCATTTACGGCAATTTCTTGGGTGGTGTAGCCAATGTAGCTAAACACCATCACCGAAGAATCGTCAATACCACTTAGGGTATAATTACCATCAAAATCGGTCTGCGTACCATTGGTAGTGCCTTTTACAAGGACACTTGCTCCCGGTAATGGACCGTTTACATCCGTAACAGTACCAGATACCGTCTGAGCTTTTGCCAATCCAAAGCATAAAAATGCCCCAGAAAGCAAAATGCTTTTTAGTAGCGTAATCTTCATAAATAATTAATTTTAAGTTTAGTTAATTTCAATTCAATTGTTAAACATATATAAAAATAAAGTTAATCCGTAGTTAGCTAGAGTATGATTCGCAACGAAAACGGTTTCGTGTTAATAACTTTAGGATTTTGCGAGTTTAGTAAAGCTTTTATCTTTTAATTAGTCAATTCGCAATTTTCCCTTGAAGATTTGGAAGTTTATGCAATCCTATAGCTAATATACTATTTTTATTTTTTACCGAAATTTGCGCTTTTTTTAGTTAAAATTTAACCTAAGGCCAAGCGGTCAATTTTGTTAAAAAAGTTTGACTAAAGTTGAGAACTGATGTATATTGGCTAACTTCAAAAAATTACTGGGAAGAAAAGACGGCGCGCATTGAAATCAAAGATAACATTAAAGGATATTGCAAGAGAATTGGAGGTTTCCATATCCACGGTTTCAAAGGCCTTGAAGAACAGTGAGGAGATCAGTAGGGATACCAAGGAAAAGATCCAAGCTTTCGCCAAACTTTACAACTATCGTCCCAACAATATAGCCATTAGTCTTAAGAACAAAAGAACCAAGAATATTGGGGTGGTCATTCCTGATATTGTGCATCACTTTTTTACAACCGTAATCAGGGGCATAGAAAAATATGCCAATGCAAGGGGATACAATGTAATTGTATGTTCTTCAGACGAATCCTTCGACAGGGAAGTGATCAATATGGAAATGTTGGCCAATGGTAGTATTGACGGCTTTATCATGTCTTTGGCTTCAGAAACCCAGCAAAAAAATGACTATAACCATTTAAAAGAGGTCACGGAACAGGGGATTCCCGTGGTGCTATTTGACCGGATTACCAACGAGGTAGAATGCGATAAGGTGATTATTGACGATCAACTTGGAGCCTATATGGCGGCTAAGAAAATGATCGATCAAGGAAGGAAAAAAATTGGACTCATAACAACTGCGGATTATCTAAGCGTTAGTAAGGCTCGCACCCAGGGATACCGAAAGGCCTTAACCGAGCATAATTTGGAAGTGGATGAATCCCGAATCCTTAAGTTGTCCAGCATGGATATGGATGAAGAGCTCATTCAACAGTTTTTTGAATCCACAGAAATGGATGCGGTTCTTTGTGTCAATGAAATTTTTGCCGTGTATACTATGCGCTTGGCCCAAAGGAATGGACTAAGAATTCCGGAGGACATCTCTTTTATTGGGTTTACAGATGGATTTTTGTCTGAATACGCCAACCCCAGCTTGACCGTAATTGCCCAGCATGGGCAAAAGATGGGAGAGATTTCTGCCCAAATGCTTATTGAAAAAGTGGAGAGCGAAGCAGAAGAGGAAACTTACCAGACCAAAATTTTGGAACCTACTTTGGTGGTAAGGGATTCTACAATTAACTAATTTTGCACCTGCTCTAGGGCTGCAGAATTAGAAACTAACTTTTACTTACCAATTAATCAGCGCAGATTATGAATCAGGATTATATAAAGGCGGACGCGTGGTCTATTGTTGAAGAAGGCTTTGATAAAGAACGGGTAAAGTCATCCGAAAGCCTGTTTAGCATTGGAAATGGTGCCATGGGCCAACGAGCCAATTTTGAAGAACATTATTCTGGCGAAACCTTTCAGGGGAGTTATATAGCAGGGGTGTATTACCCCGACAAGACCAGGGTAGGATGGTGGAAAAATGGATACCCTGAATATTTTGCCAAGGTCCTTAACGCACCCAACTGGATAGGGATTGACGTTTTTGTGAATGGGGAGCAACTGGATTTGAACACCTGCAAAGCTGTAAAGAATTTTAAAAGGGAACTCAATATGCGTGAAGGTTGGTACCAGCGCAGTTTTGTGGCCCAAATGGCCAACGGGATTGAATTACAAGTTAAGACAACCCGGTTTTTAAGTCTGGATTTGGATGAATTGGGAGTCATTGCATATGAGGTTGCACCTGTAAATCTGGATTGTCAGATCAAGTTTGTGCCCTATTTGGACAGCGGAATCACTAATGAGGACAGTAATTGGGACGATAAGTTTTGGAATACTACTAAGCTCGATGTCATTGGCAATCAGGCATTTATTGAAGCCCACACCATGAAGACCAATTTTGCCACTTGTACCTTTATGGAGGCCCAAGCAGCTTACAATGGAAATTCAGTAAACTCAAAAACAGGAACAATAAATGAAACCTACGCTTCTATTGAATTCGAACAGGAAGTAGCAAAAGGAGAAAAAATAACCTTGACCAAATTAGGGGGATATACGGTTTCAAGAAATCATGATAAAACCCAGTTGGTCAATGTCGCCAAGAAGGTATTGAAACAGGGCTCCGATTTGGGATTTGAAGCATTACTTGCAAAACAAAAGGAGGCATGGGCCAAAATATGGGAGATGAGCGATATCACTATTGCTGGGGATATAAAGGCACAGCAAGGTATCCGGTTCAATATATTTCAGCTGAACCAAACCTATCTGGGGAGGGATTCCAGACTAAACATCGGGCCTAAAGGATTCACCGGCGAAAAATATGGAGGAAGCACCTATTGGGACACTGAAGCCTATTGCCTTCCTTTCTATATGGCGACCAAAAATCAAGAGGTGGCCTGGAATCTTTTGGAGTATCGATACAACCACCTGGAGAAGGCCATTGAAAATGCTGAAAAACTTGGTTTTACCAATGGGGCCGCCCTTTATCCCATGGTAACCATGAATGGGGAGGAATGCCATAACGAATGGGAAATTACCTTTGAGGAAATCCATAGAAACGGAGCCATAAGCTTTGCTATTTTCAATTACCACCGTTTTACGGGGGACTACAGCTATATTCCAAAAATGGGGTTGGAAGTCCTGATCGGGATTGCCCGATTCTGGCATCAACGTGTCAATTTTTCCGAGGACAAACAGCGCTACGTCATGTTAGGTGTAACTGGACCCAACGAGTATGAAAACAATGTAAACAACAACTGGTATACCAATTATTTGGCCAAATGGTGCATGGATTATGCCTTGGAGCAAATTGAAGTCGTTGAAAAGGAATATCCACAGGATTATAGACGAATTCAGGCCAAAACCAAAATCACTACCGAAGAAACTTCGGATTGGGCCAAGGTTGCAGACCAAATGTATTTTCCATACGCTGAAAAACACCAAGTCTTTTTACAGCAAGATGGCTTCTTGGATAAGGATTTGGTGCAAGTGTCCGAGTTGGACAAATCGGAACGCCCTATTAACCAGAAATGGAGTTGGGACCGAATTTTGCGCTCACCCTATATCAAGCAAGCGGATGTCCTTCAGGGATTCTATTTTTTTGAAGATCATTTCAGTCAGGAAGCTTTGGAAAAGCACTTCGACTTTTACGAACCCTTTACGGTGCATGAATCATCACTATCTCCCTGCGTCCATAGTATTCAGGCGGCAAAGCTGGGTAGAATGGAGCAGGCCTATACGTTCTATCTGAGGACTTCGCGATTGGATTTGGATGACTATAACAAGGAAGTGGAAGAAGGGCTGCATATTACTTCAATGGCTGGAACATGGATGAGTATTGTGGAAGGATTTGGAGGAATGCGCATAACGGATGGACAGCTATCTTTTAACCCGCAAATTCCTGAGCAATGGGATTCCTACGCCTTTAAAATTAACTATAGGAACCAAATTGTTACCATCTCTGTCTCTAAAACGAGATCAGTTTTCGAATTAACAGGAGATACCGATTTAAAAATCCAAGTAAACGGTAAACCCGTGACTTTGGTTCCGGGCGAAAAGATAGAAGGATGAAACGCAACTTGGGAATAGTACTGTTATTGCTGATGGGGGCAGTGCTTTCCTGTGAATCTAAACCTGACCAAGCCAATCCAAAACAAGAAATGAAGAAGAAAGCAGTTGTTTACCAGGTCTTTACCCGCCTATTTGGCAATACCAATACTACTAATAAACCATGGGGGACCTTGGAAGAGAACGGTGTGGGCAAGTTTGCTGACTTTTCAGAAAAGGCTCTGTCGGAAATCAGAAAGTTAGGGGTAACACATATTTGGTATACTGGGGTGCCTCACCATGCATTGGTCAATGACTATACGGCCTATGGAATTTCCAATGACGACCCCGATGTGGTCAAAGGAAGGGCGGGATCTCCCTATGCGGTAAAAGACTATTACAATGTAAATCCGGATTTGGCCGTTGATCCAGTTAAGCGTCTTGAGGAGTTCAAAGCACTTGTTGACCGTACCCACGCAGCCGGAATGAAGGTAATCATAGATGTTGTTCCCAACCATGTGGCCAGAAGCTACCAGGGTTTGACCAATCCCGAAGGCACCATGGATTTTGGAGCCCATGATGATGTTTCCAAGGAGTACGATGTCAACAATAATTTTTACTACATCCCAGGAAGCACTTTTAAGGTTCCGGAATGGCGGGATGGATATTTGCCTCTTGGTGGAGAGGAATCGGTTTTGGTTGATGGAAAATTTGTGGAGAATCCCGCAAAATGGACAGGCAACGGTTCACGGCTGGCACAACCTAACTTTAACGATTGGTACGAAACCGTTAAGGTAAATTATGGCTTACGACCCGATGGATCCAAGGATTTTGAGGAACTCCCATCAGGAATGGAAAAACAAGGATATATTGAACATTTTCAGTTTTGGGAAAACAAAACCGTCCCCAATTCTTGGGATAAATTCAAGGACATTGCCCTCTATTGGTTGGATTTTGGAGTGGACGGATTTCGTTATGATATGGCCGAAATGGTTCCTGTGGAATTTTGGAGCTACCTCAATTCCAATATCAAAACAAAAAATCCGGACGCTTTTTTGTTGGCCGAGGTATACAACCCAGATTTATACCGGAATTATATCCATAAAGGAAAAATGGATTATCTCTATGACAAGGTGGAGTTGTATGATAGTATAAAGCATGTTATGAAGGGCTATGGCTGGACAGACCATATCCCGGTAGTTCAAAAAAGAATGGCAGATATTGAACACCATATGCTCCATTTTTTGGAAAATCATGACGAACAACGAATTGCAAGTCCGGAGTTTGCTGGAAATGCCCAAATGGGAAAGCCGGCTATGGTGGTTTCTGCAACCTTGAGCACATCTCCAACAATGATTTATTTTGGACAAGAAGTTGGTGAGCCCGGAGCTGAGAACGCTGGCTTTGGAAAACCCAGTCGCACCTCCATTTTTGATTATGTTGGGGTGCCGCACCATCAGCGATGGATGAACCATGGACATTTTGATGGCGGGCAACTTACCGAGGATGAGAAAAACTTGAGAGACTTTTACCAGCGCTTGCTCAATTTTACCATTTCAAGCAATGCCCTGATGGGAGACTATCAGGAAATCCATTTTTATAACAAGGACCATACGGAAGGATATGATCATAAGATACTCTCATTTGTACGGTGGAAAGATGGGGAGAAATTGATTGTCATATCCAATTTTGACGATGTAAAAACGTATACCCTAGATTTGAAAATTCCAGAGGATGTAATTGCCAAGTGGCACCTGGAAAATCCTACCTACCTCTTAAAGGAAGAGTTGTATGGGAAAGAAAAAGCAACACTGACAATCCAGGAAGGAAGAGGCAATGTTAGGCTACAACTACCCCCATTGGAGTCGTATGTTTTTAGCGTGCAATAAAAAAGCGGCCCACAAGGTGGGCCGCCAAAGTTTAGAGGTCGGTTAATTATCTTTATTCCTTAGCAGATGTTTTTTGATAAACCAACGCGATAACCACACCTGTTACCACAAAGTAAACCAAGGCCAAAACAAAGTCCATTAAATGACCGGTTAAATCAAACATGTTGGCTGTGGCATACTGAATCAATGCCGTCCCCAGTCCTGCAAAAAGTGCTATCCAGGCTCCAAATTGCGCACCTTCTTTGGCGCTGTGGTGACCTCTGGCCCATTTACCATAAAGATTGCTCAAGGCAAATGCAGCAACAAGATTCCCCAAAATGATAAAAACAAAATCGGGTTCTTCCTTAAAGATGTCTGTTACAACATGACCATCCATAAGACTCTCAGCTGCTATTCCCCATAAAAGGTATCCAAGCAGAAACATAACAATTGTAGCTACCACCGTAGCCAGTAAATTGGATTTTGAAAACATGCGAGTTAATTTATTGGTTATTAATATGATAAAAATATCAAAATAAATTTAACATATTGATAAAAACTGATATCAATCAATATTGAATGCATAAATTCGATGTTTTTTTTGTAGGATTTTATTGAACCTATTTACCGCCTAAATTTCATTTTCAAATCGTATTTTTAGCTACCAAAATGACTTAGAATGAAAAAAATTTTACTATTGCTTTCTTTTACAATTTTTCTAATCAATAGTTGCGGAATGTTCGAATCCAATCCCTTGGTCATTGGTCATAGGGGAGCCATGGGCCACGAAACGGAAAACACCTTGGCTTCTGTGCAAAAAGCATTGGATTTGGGGGTGGATATGATTGAAATTGATGTGTTCAAGATTAAGAGCGGTGAGATAGTGGTTTTCCATGATGAAAGGGTGGAGAGACTTTCCAATGGGGGAGGTAACATAGAAGAATATAATGTTGTGGATATGCAACAGCTTATCCTGGAAGGCAATCATCGTATTCCAATGCTTCAGGATGTACTCAAACTTATCAATAACCAGGTGGCACTCAACATAGAATTGAAGGGAGCAGATACCGCCGATCGGGTAAACTTCATTACCGACTATTACATAAGGGAAAGAGGTTGGGCCGCCAATAATATCCTTATTTCCAGTTTTAGATGGGATGAGTTAAGGGAAATTAGAAGATTGAACCCGAATGTGCAGATTGCGATCTTAACAGAGGACGATCCCTTGGAAGCGATTCCCGTGGCCAAGGAATTAAATGCGGTTGCCATTAATCCCAATTTTCAATCCCTTACAGAAGAAAATACATCAAAGATGCAGGATGAGGGATTAAAAGTATATACCTGGACGGTAAATGAACCTTCGGATATTGTGAAAATGAAGACGTTTGGGGTGGATGGCATTATCACAAATTATCCGGAACGGGTACATTAATGTTCGATGTAATCATTGTTGGAGGGGGTGCCGCTGGCTTCTATGCTGCAATTCATATTGCAGAAATTGACCCTACATTAAAAATTGCCATTTTTGAAAGAGGAAAGAATGTGCTTTCCAAGGTAAAAGTTTCAGGGGGTGGACGATGCAATGTAACCCACGGCGAATTTTCTCCAAGCGAACTCGTTCTAAACTACCCACGAGGCAAAAAAGAGCTATTGGGTCCTTTCCATGTTCATGGACCTGGTGATGTCATGGATTTTTTTGAACAAAGAGGAGTACCGCTCAAAATAGAGGAGGATGGTCGGGTTTTTCCGGTTAGTGATGATTCCCAGTCCATTATAGATTGTTTGGTTACCGAAGCTCAAAAATTGGGCGTGCAAGTACTTAAAAATAGCGCGGTAAAGCAACTTTCAAAACTTCGAGATAATGGAAGATGGCAGGTGACCACAATGAACAAACATTACCAAGGTAAAAACCTGTTGGTCGCTGCGGGGAGCAGTCTCAAGGCATGGAGGTTTTTGGAAGATTTGGGACATACCATTATTCCTCCGGTTCCATCCTTGTTCACCTTTAATGTTCGAGATCCCAGATTGGCCGAAATCCAAGGAGTAAGTACTTTTGCTTCTGTACAGGTGCCTCCTAAAAAGATATTTTCCTCCAAGGAGGGACTAAATTTAAAAAGTGCTCCTAGGGAAGAACCAGTTTTACAAGCAGAAGGCGATGTGCTTGTGACCCACTGGGGATTAAGTGGTCCGTCCATATTAAGATTATCCGCTTGGGGAGCCAACATCCTGAATGAATATCAATATAACTTTAAGATTAAAATTAACTGGACTCCGGAATACACCTTGGGCTCCATGGAAGGATTTCTTAGGGAAATCAAGGAAGTGGAGGCGAGAAAAACCGTAATTCGTACAAGGGCTGTCAATCTTCCCAAAAGGCTTTGGGCCAAGTTGGTTCATGCTGCAGGAATCCAGACCAACGTGAGATGGGCTGAGGTGACCAAGGAAATGTTACAAAGTCTTGCCAAGGAACTTACAGAGGGTACCTATAGAGTTATTGGTAAAAGCACGTTCAAGGAAGAATTTGTTACTTCTGGTGGTATTGATCTCAAAGAAATCAACTTTAAAACGTTTGGGAGCAAAATACACCCCAACCTTTACTTTGCTGGAGAAATTATCAATGTTGATGCCATTACCGGTGGCTTTAATTTTCAAAATGCCTGGACTGGGGCTTATATTGCCGCCCAAGCCATTGGTTCCAAAAAATAGCTGTTAGGCGAGAGCTATGGCCAATCCGGCTGCCACAGCTGCTCCCAAAATGGGACCGATAATGGGTATCCATGAATAGCCCCAACCAGAGGATCCTTTATCTTTTATGGGAACCAATGCGTGAATAATTCGCGGGCCCAAATCCCTGGCTGGATTTATAGCATAGCCCGTAGTACCTCCCAAGGAAAGGCCTATACCCCACACAATCAAGGCAACAGGTAGGGCACCAAGAGAGCCAAGACCAATTATAGTGCTATCCGAAGTATTTATGGCATCCGTGAAATAAAGCACGGCGAATATTAAAACAAAAGTGCCAATAAGCTCACTAAAAAGATTTAGTACCGTATTGGGAATTGCTGGCGCGGTACAAAAAACACCACGTTTTGTACCACCTTCTTCGGTAGCATCAAAGTGCTTCTTATTTAATAACCAGACGGTAAAGGCTCCCAGCATAGCCCCAATCATTTGAGCAGACACATAACTAGGAACATCATAAATGGAAAATTCCCCGGCAAGGGCCAAACCAACTGTAACGGCCGGGTTCAAATGTGCACCGCTGTGGGGGCCTGCTACCACTACACCTGTGTATACGGCCAATGCCCATCCAGTGGTAATTACAATCCATCCAGAACCGCTACCATAGGTTTTTTGTAGGGATACGTTGGCATTAACACCGCATCCCATTAAGATTAGTAGAAAGGTTCCAACAATTTCAGAAATAAAAGGAGTCATATTAAGTGGGTTGGTTATTTGTTAGGATTGAATTTTAAGCTTCGTTTGCCCAATATTCCAAAGCTTTTATGGCCTTGTACCAGCCTTTGATTTTTTGGTCAATGGTTTCCCGTTCTGTTGAAGGTTTAAAATGAACATCGGTCTGCCAAATATCTTGAATTTCTTCGGGACTTTTCCAATAATTCACCGCCAATCCAGCTAAATAGGCTGCACCCATTACCGTGGTCTCAACCACCTTGGGTCTTACCGTAACCGTATCCAGTACATCGGCTTGGAATTGCATCAAAAGGTTGTTGACCGTTGCCCCTCCATCAACCCTTAGTTCATTTATGGTAATCCCGGAATCAGCCTCCATGGCCCTTAGAATATCCATGGTCTGATAAGCAATGGAGTCCAAAGCGGCCCTGGCAATATGGGCATCCGTGCTGCCACGGGTTAACCCGAATACCGTACCTTGGGCATGTTGGTTCCAATAGGGCGCCCCCAAACCTGCAAAAGCGGGAACAAGGTATACGCCGTCAGAATCCACCACGGAACCCGCCAATTGTTCCACCTCGGAAGAGGTCTTAATGATTTTGAGACTATCACGAAGCCATTGCACCACTGCACCGGCAATGAAGACACTACCTTCTAGTGCATAGGTCGTTTTCCCATTAATTTTCCAAGCTACCGTAGTCAGCAAATTGTTTTTGGAAACAATGGGTTTGTCCCCAATGTTCATCAACATAAAACAACCTGTTCCATAGGTGTTTTTCACCATACCTTCCTGGGTGCACATTTGCCCAAACAAAGCGGCCTGCTGATCACCAGCTATCCCGGCTATCGGAATTTTGGAAGCGAAAAAGTTGGGACTGGTGTACCCGTATACCTCGCTGGACTGCTTTACCTTGGGCAGCATTTCCTTCGGAATTCCGAAGAGTTCCAATAGTTCTGCATCCCAATCCATGGTATTGATATTGAACAAAAGGGTACGTGAAGCGTTGGTTACATCGGTAATGTGCAAGTTGCCTTCAGTCATTTTCCAAATGAGCCACGTATCAATGGTACCCATTAACAGATCTCCCGATTTTGCTTTTTCCTTAGCCCGATCAACATGATCCAAAATCCACTTCACCTTGGTGCCGGAAAAGTAGGAATCGATGACCAATCCTGTTTTGTTTCTGATCATTTCCGATTTCCCCTGGGACTTTAGCTCGTCACAATATCCTGCCGTTCGTTTGTCCTGCCAAACTATGGCATTGTAAATTGGCTCAGCTGTTTGCTTATCCCAAACCACTACGGTTTCGCGTTGGTTGGTAATTCCAATGGCCGAAATCTGTTCCGCTTTCAATCCCTTCTGGCTAACAGCTTCTGCTGCCATGCCGGCTTGCGTAGCCCAGATTTCCTTGGCATCGTGCTCCACCCAACCTGGTTTTGGAAAAATCTGTGTAAATTCTTTTTGGGCTGCAGCTACGATGGTACCCTGCTGATCAACCACTACGGCTCTGGAACTTGTTGTTCCCTGATCTAGGGCTAAGATATATTGGTCCATAAGTTTTTTTTGATGCCCCTCAATTTAGTAAAATAAATCTGTGTAGTTTCGAAATGCATATTAAGAAAGATGAAAACTTTTATCGTACTCCTTAGGGGAATCAATGTGGGTGGTCAAAAGAAAATAAAAATGGCAGACTTAAGGCAATGTCTTACCCAATCTGGATTTCAGGATGTTGAAACCTATATTCAAAGCGGGAATTTAAGTTGCAAGAAGGATGGTCTTACGGCAAAGGCGGTGGAAATTGAAGTGCATAAGGTAATCCTAAAACATTTTGGATTTGATGTTCCTACCTTGGTACTTACCAAGGAGGAATTAAAACGCATCATAGATCAAAATCCCTACGCAGGGGAAGAAGAAAAAAGCCTCTATTTTGTGTTACTTAAATCCGAACCAGAGAAAGATCTAATGGATAGCTTTAATTTGCTCCATTTTGACAATGAAGCGTTTCAGGTGAACCACAATTGTGTGTATCTCTGTTGTAAGGCAGGTTATGGGAAAGCCAAACTCAGCAACAATCTCATTGAAAATAAGCTAAAAGTACAGGCCACAACCCGAAATTTCAGGACGATGATGAAGTTACTGGAAATGGCCCAATCCTAATTCAGTTCCCAAATTTTGTAATTGAGCAGGGTGGCAAAACAAACCCAAAGAAGATAGGGAACCAGCAAGAAAGAAGCTAGCTTGCTCACTACCCGGAACCATTTGATTGTTAACGCGATGAGGGTTAGTAGCACCAAAATCACCAAAAATGCCCAAAACGGATTCTTGAGTCCAAAGAAAACGATGCTCCACAGGGCATTGAACAAGAGCTGGAATCCAAAATGATAGAGGGCGGTCTTTACCCAAATATGATGAAAGCCTTTGGACCAAACAATGCCTGCAGCTACTCCCATGAGTACATATAATGTGGTCCAAACGGGGGCAAAAATCCAATTTGGGGGATTAAAACTGGGCTTGTTGAGTCCAACATACCAATCATTGACAGAACTTTGGGTGGCAAAACTGGACAGAAAACCAATCAACAAACAAATAAGTACGGATAGGGTTATATAGGTCAGTTTTTTTTTCATGGCAATGGCATTCCCAACTAAAATAAGAATTTATTTAACTCCGAGTCCTTGTAACCTCCTGCACTCCATTATCTTTGCCAAAAGTTTTTTGAATGACCGAAAAAGACTTTCTGCCAAAACATACTGAAGCTTTACCTGAATCGGGAAAAGTTGCATGGAAAGCACCGAGTAACATTGCACTTGTAAAATACTGGGGGAAGAAGGAAAATCAAATTCCGGCCAACCCCTCCATTAGTTTTACTTTGGATGCTTGTGCCACAAGGACCACACTTTCATTTCAAAAAAAGGAGACAACTTCCAAGTTTTCATTTGACTTGTATTTGGACGGTAAGCCGAAGGCTGACTTTAAACCAAAAATTGAGGTATTTTTTGATCGTATTGCCGAATATGTACCCTTTGTGAAGGAATATCATTTTGTTATAGAGACTTCCAATTCCTTTCCCCATAGCAGTGGTATAGCGTCCTCCGCCAGTGGAATGTCAGCTTTAGCACTTTGTCTTATGGACTTGGAAAGACATATGCAGCCGAATATGGATCCTTCTTTTTTCATGAGAAAAGCCTCTTTTTTGGCTCGATTAGGCTCAGGAAGTGCCTGCAGAAGCTTGGAAGGCGATTTGGTGGTTTGGGGCAAGCACGAATCTATTGAAGGAAGCAGCAATTTGTTTGGTTTAAAATATCCATATAAAGTCCATGATAATTTTAAACATTACCATGACACCATTTTGCTGGTAGATAAAGGCGAAAAACAAGTAAGTAGTACCGTAGGTCACAACCTAATGCACGGACACCCATTTGCCGAAGAGCGGTTCAAACAAGCTTATCATAACCTGACTTCCTTGCAAACTATTTTGGAATCAGGGGATTTGGAAGAATTTGTAAAGGTGGTAGAAAGCGAGGCCCTGACCCTGCATGCCATGATGATGAGCAGCAATCCATATTTTATTTTGATGAAACCCAACACCTTGGAAATCATCAATAAGATTTGGGGATTTAGAAAGGAAACCGGAATGCCTGTTTGCTTTACGTTGGACGCAGGGGCCAATGTACATGTGCTGTATCCAGAATCTATTAAGGATAGTGTTATACAATTCATTCAGGATGAATTGGTTGCCCATTGTGATAACGGACACTATATTTGTGATCGAATTGGGACGGGAGCTAAAGAATTAATCATCCCTAAAAAGTAATCAAGCCAAAATTTTAGCGTTCTTTGTCCTGAATTTGGCAAATAGCGCTGGATTTCAACCGAAAAATCATTTTGTTTAACCGATCAAGAGTTGAATTAAACAAAATAGTTTGTATTTTAGATGCAATAATGAAAGGACCTCTTTTTTATTCTAAGATTTTATTATTTGGGGAGTATGGGATCATCAAGGATTCCAAGGGACTTTCAATTCCCTATAATTTTTTTAAAGGCGCCCTAAAGACCGATCAAAACCCTGCACCATCTGCAAAACAATCCAATGAAGGCCTTAAGGCTTTTGTAGGTTATTTGAGAGAATTGGAAAAAAAGGAAAAGAATTTGGTTTCTTTTGATTTGGAGGTAATGGAGCGGGACGTGAACCAAGGAATGTATTTTGACAGTTCCATCCCACAAGGTTATGGAATAGGAAGTAGCGGGGCCCTTGTTGCCGCTATCTATGATAAATATGCCAATAATAAGATTACAGTTCTTGAAAACCTTACCCGGGAAAAATTGTTGAAACTCAAAACCATTTTTGGTTTGATGGAATCCTTTTTTCATGGCAAATCTTCGGGTCTGGATCCCTTGAACAGTTATTTGAGTCTGCCCATCCTCATCAACTCCAAAGACAATATTGAATCCACCAGCATACCCTCCCAAAACACGGAAGGGAAAGGTGCTGTATTCTTGTTGGATAGCGGTATTACTGGAGAAACTGCTCCAATGGTGCAGATTTTTATGGAAAAAATGAAGCAAGAAGGTTTCCGGAATATGATTAAAGACCAATTTGTGAAACATACAGATGCCTGTGTGGAAGATTTCTTGAACGGGAACATGAAATCCCTTTTTGGAAATCTAAAGCAGTTATCGCATGTGGTTTTGGATCACTTTAAACCCATGATCCCTTCCAAGTTCCATAAACTTTGGCAGCAAGGTATTGAAACCAATGACTACTATTTAAAACTCTGCGGTTCTGGAGGCGGAGGTTATATTTTGGGTTTTACCCAGGATTTGGATAAAGCCAAAAAAGCACTCAAGGGATACAATTTGGAAGTTGTTTACAATTTCTAACCACAATCGTCATGCTTAGTAGAAGAAATAAACTCTTGCTTTTTAAGCTGTTGAGTTTGTTTTCTGTGGTACGTGGGTACAATATTTTGGTCATTACCCTGGCCCAATATTTAGCTTCGATTTTTATTCTTTCCCCACAAACCAGCTTACGGGAAGTTGTTCTTGACCTTAATCTATTTCTAATTGTGACCGCTTCAGGCTTGGTGATTGCAAGTGGCTATATCATCAATAACTTTTACGATGCCGAGAAGGACTTGATCAACAAACCACGGAAAACTATGTTGGATAGGTTGGTAAGCCAACGATTCAAACTCACTACCTACTTTATCCTGAACTTTCTGGCGGTGCTGGCCGCAAGTTATATTTCGTTTCGGGCGGTTTTATTTTTCTCAAGCTACATTTTTGGCATTTGGTTGTATTCCCATAAGCTTAAAAGGGTTCCTTTTCTCGGAAATCTGGTTTCAGCTTCTTTGGCCATCGCTCCTTTTTTTGTGGTTTTTGTGTACTACGGCAATTTTGAGACGGTCATATTCGTACATGCCCTATTCCTCTTTCTGTTGATTTTGGCCCGTGAAATGATCAAGGATCTCGAAAACATGGCAGGGGACATGGCCCAGAATTATAAGACCATCCCAATCCTCTATGGCCCAAAAGTATCCAAGATCATTATTGGTTTTCTAATTGTTTTAACGCTGGCGCCGGCCTTGCTGTTGATCAAAAGTTTTGATGTGGGATACATGCATCTGTATTTCATCGCATGCATTGTTTTGTTGGGACTTTTTATCATTTTGTTATGGAAAGCCCGTGGCAAAAAGCACTATGTTTGGTTGCATAATATTCTAAAGTTCATCATTGTTGCTGGAGTGATCAGTATTTTGTTGATTGATGTGGACTTGGTTATAAATCGAATTTTGTGATGGAAAATCATTTAAAGGTAGCATTGGCGCAAATAGCCCCGGTTTGGCTGGATAAAAAAGCGACCATCCAGAAGATTGAAGCAACAATTCTGGAAGCGGCAAAGGAAAAGTCGGAACTTCTGGTTTTTGGCGAAGCTTTCTTGCCCGGATATCCTTTTTGGTTGGCCTACACCGAGGGTGCCGCTTGGGACTTAAAAGTCAACAAAGAATTACATGCCCATTATGCTCGAAATTCCATTCAAATGGAAGCGGGAGAGTTGGATTCAATATGCACCTTGGCGCAAGAAAACAACATAGCGCTGTATTTGGGAATGATGGAACGTGCCAAAGATCGTGGTGGACATAGTTTATACTGCTCATTGGTTTATATCAACCCGAATGGAGAAATCAAATCCGTGCACCGAAAGTTACAGCCTACCTATGATGAACGGCTCACTTGGGCTCCAGGTGACGGCAATGGTTTACAAGTCCACCCACTGAAACAATTTACGGTTGGAGGACTCAATTGTTGGGAGAATTGGATGCCGTTGCCCAGAACGGCCTTATATGGGCAGGGAGAAAATCTGCATGTGGCGGTATGGCCCGGGGGACTTCACAACACTAAGGATATCACCCGTTTTATTGCCCGCGAATCCCGGAGTTATGTTATCTCTGTGTCCTCTTTGATGACCAGTTCAGATTTTCCGAAAGAGACGCCGCATTTGGACAAGATTTTGAAAAAAGCACCGAAGGTGATGGCCAATGGAGGCAGTTGTATAGCCGGCCCAGATGGCGAATGGATTGTGGAACCCATTGTAGATCAAGAAGGCCTGATTTATCAAACTTTGGACTTCAATAGAGTTTATGAAGAGCGCCAAAACTTTGATCCTGTAGGCCATTATTCCCGCCCTGATGTGACCAGGCTTTCGGTCAATAGGGAAAGACAATCCACTGTGGAGTTTGAAAAATAGCTCTGGATAGTGTGGCAGGGAGCATAAAACACTACTTTTGCAAAAAATTTACGACTGATGCCGAAATCAGACAATCCACGAAATAGGAAGTCCACCCAAAATACGGGGCGAAATCAAGGAAAACCGCATGCTAAAAAATACGGTTCAAAACCTAAAGCGAATACCCCAGCCAAAAAATCCAACCCCAACGAAATCCGATTGAACCGCTACGTGGCCAACGCCGGAATTTGCTCCCGAAGGGAGGCAGATACGTATATAGCTGCGGGCAGTGTTTCTGTGAATGGTAAAGTGATTACCGAAATGGGCTATAAGGTGAAACTTACGGATGATGTTCGGTTTGATGGAAGAAAGCTCAATCCTGAAAAGAAGGAGTATATCCTGTTGAACAAGCCCAAAAACTTTATCACCACTACCAATGACGAAAAAGGAAGACGCACGGTGATGGAGCTGGTTTCTAGCGCTTCTAAAAACCGTTTGTTGCCTGTTGGACGATTGGACAGGAATACTACAGGGTTGTTGTTGTTTACTAATGATGGCGACCTCACAAAAAAACTGACCCACCCTACCCACGGAGTGCGTAAAATTTACCATGTGCATTTGGATAAAAGTCTTAACCTTTCCGATTTAAGAAAAATTGAAACTGGCTTGGAGTTGGAGGATGGAGCTGTAGAAGTGGATGATGTGAGCTATATCCAAGGTGCGCCAAAAAAGGAAGTCGGAATTCAAATCCACAGTGGACGAAACCGTATCGTCCGTCGCATCTTTGAACATTTAGGTTACCATGTCACTAAATTGGATCGTGTAATATTCGCTGGACTTACCAAAAAAGACCTTCCCCGTGGACATTGGCGCCATTTGACAGAACAAGAGGTGGTGAATTTGAAGATGA
This sequence comes from Flagellimonas algicola, assembly GCF_005937185.1. GTDB lineage: Bacteria > Bacteroidota > Bacteroidia > Flavobacteriales > Flavobacteriaceae > Flagellimonas > Flagellimonas algicola. Next base: position 1,389,771 of record NZ_VCNI01000002.1, read on the forward strand.
TCAAGTAATCTGGGAACATATTGATTGACATTGGTCGGGTTGAATGAATTTTCACCGTTAAGATTGGTGAAAATTTGTGTCAAATAAATCATATAAAACGTCCATCTTCTTTTTTATTAGGCAAGTATTAATAGGGATGCAATCAAACATATAATTCCCACAATACCGCTGGCTATTTTATTATCACCTTCTGTGAACATCGTACGAAAGGCCGCAATAACAAAAATTATTCCGAGTACAACCGTAAAAGCAAAAGAAACGCCTTCAGGTTCACCTTCAGTACAACTATTTAGCAACACTATAATTGTTAAATGGATATATGTGTTTTTGTTTCTCATAATTAGTCTGGCTTTTCTGATATTGCATAGAACATTTAGCAAAAAATCGTTTTAATGATTTTTAGAGGACGATAATTGAAGTTCGAGAATTTCAAAGAAAAAAGAAGGGTGGAATTGACGAATGCCCCACTTGGATTGACGGATGGACAGTTAAGGTGAAAAAACTCTTTTTACAGGTATAATTTTTCCATCTTTCAGCATTAAAATGAATCCTCATTAATGTTACAGATTATTTTAAAGTGATAAGGGCGTAAATTTGAAGATGATTAAATAAATGCCCTTTTGAAAAGCATCAAAGAAAAAACACATCTGGTATTTTGGATATTGGGAATCCTCCTGATTGTTTTACAAGTATTTTTCACAGTAGTCTACCCGGATTCAACACTGGATATAAATATCCATGACACCTACTTTGTCATCGCATATGCACATTTGTTCAATGTACTGGGGACATGGTTTATTCTTTGCGGAGTTGGGTATTGGATTCTAAAGCTCAGAAGAATCGAAATTTTTGGCTGGATGTTCTGGTTTCATTTGATTTTCACGGTCCTTTTTCCGTTAAGTTTTGCAACAACCAATATGGATATAAAACCAACCATGGAAAATTTTAGGATGATACAGTACGTTGAATCTCTTTGGTTTTTCGGATTGATATTATTCGTTATAGGTCAAGTACTTTATTTCCTGAACATTTTTATCTCAACCCTTAAAAAGGTGAAATCAAGATAAAATCCATTAGTTGGATGAGTGTACTTTTTCCATCTTTTCCTTAATTTCCTCCAAACATAAATTCCCCAAACTACCTTCATGGGTATGTTCAATATCCCTTTTGGGTTTAAAATTTCCATTCTCAATGGCTTGCCCCATGGTTTTGTAGGCGTCCCGGAAAGGCATTCCGTTTTTGACCAGCTCATTCAGAGTATCTACGCTAAATAGATAATCGTATTTGGGGTCATCCAAAATATTGGGATTCACTTGGATTTCCTTCAAACTAAAAATGGTCATTTCCAAACAAGCTTTTATATCCTGAATGGCAGGCACAATCACTTCCTTCACCAATTGTAGATCCCTATGGTATCCGCTCGGAAGATTGTTGGTAATCAAGGTCAGTTGGTTGGGCACGGCTTGAATTTTGTTGCACTTGGCCCTAATAAGTTCAAAAACATCCGGATTTTTCTTGTGGGGCATGATGCTACTGCCCGTAGTCAGTTCGTTGGGAAATGAGATAAAATCGAAATTCTGGCTCATGTACAAACAGATATCCATGGCCAATTTGGATAGGGTAGCAGCTACGCTGGAAATTCCAAAGGCGGTCGCCTTTTCAACTTTCCCACGCCCCATTTGGGCTGCAACTACGTTATATTTCTGGGTCTTGAATCCCATTTCCTTAGTGGTAAAAGTCCGATCTATGGGAAAAGAACTTCCATAACCGGCTGCACTTCCCAACGGATTTTGGTCGGCAATCTTATAAGCAGCTTGGACAAAATGGAGGTCGTCCACCAAACTTTCTGCGTAGGCCAAAAACCAAAGTCCAAATGAGGAGGGCATGGCAATTTGCAGATGCGTATAACCCGGAAGCAATACGGATTTGTGTTTTTCCGCCAAGTTGAGCAGAAGGTCAAAAAGTGATTTCACCTCACTTTTAATTTCGCTAAGCTCATTTTTTAAATACAACTGCATAGCTACCAAAACCTGATCGTTCCTTGACCGTGCGGTATGGATTTTCTTTCCGGTATCACCCAGTTTTTTGGTAAGTAGAAATTCAATCTTGGAATGCATATCCTCAAAATTATCCTCAATGGTAAAAGTTCCTTTATCAATGGATTTGGCAATGGTACCCAGTTCCTTTACCAAGGCTTCGGACTCCTCTTTGGAAATCAAGCCCACTTGAGCCAACATTTTGGCATGGGCTTGGGAGGCCATCACATCATATTTGGCCAATAGTAAATCCAGTTCCCGGTCGTTACCTACGGTAAAATGGTCAATTTTTTTATCTGTACTAAAACCTTTGTCCCAGAGTTTCATAATGTTGTATTGTTTTGGTTTGTCATTGCAACCAATGCATCCATTGCTTTTGTTGCATTGATTGTGTCCACAAAAATGTGGTCGTGGTAATAGGCCGCAACTACATTGCAGCTGATTCCGTGCTTTGCCAACGTATTGGAAAAAGCTGCGGTAAGCCCAACGGCTTCTAGGGAGGAATGAATTCTTAACGTTATGCAAGATGCTACAAAACCATAACTTAGACCTAGGTCGTCCGCTACCGACTTTTCTAGAATCAGGGTAATGCCTTCTTTTTCCCGATAAAAGCCATGGACTTTGGATAGATCTAGAGCTGACAAATCATCCACAGCGACAAAAACAAAAGCTGTAGGGCTTAGTTCCGGTTGCATATTTGCGATTAGCGCGGATAAATTAGTTTCTCCCGTCATTGATCAATTCCTTTTAATTTAAAAATCCTGAAAGGATTTTGATATATAGATCAATTCCTTCCTCAATTTCATTCACATAAATAAATTCATCTGCCGAATGCGATCGTGTACTATCTCCAGGCCCCAGTTTTATCGATTGACAAGTCAATGCGGCCTGATCGGACAGCGTGGGGGATCCATAGGTTTTTCTGTCCAAGGCCATCCCACTCTTTACCAAATCGTGCTTGGGGTCAATGGAAGAAGAATTCAGTCGTAAGGAACGTGGCGTCATTTTGCAGGGGGCTTCCCGTTGCAACAAATCAGCAACTTCCTTATTGGAGTATCTATCATTTACGCGCACATCCACTACCAAATCCACTTGGGCCGGAACCACATTGTGCTGCTTTCCTGCATTGATTTGGGTCACGGTCATTTTTACCTCACCCAAAGCCTCCGAAACCTTGTCAAAAGTGTAATTTTTGAACCAGTTTAAGACGTCAATGGTGTTGTAAATGGAATTGTTGTTATTGGGATGGGCTGCATGGGAAGGGGTTCCCTCCACAACGGCATCAAAAACTACCAGCCCTTTTTCCGCAATGGCCAAATCCAATAGGGTAGGTTCGCCAACAATGGCCACATCAATGTTTGGAAGTATGGGCAACAATCCCCTCAAGCTTTTTTCCCCAGCATTTTCCTCTTCCGCCGTTGCCGCCATAATGATGTTGTGGCTTAGATTTTCAGCTTCATAAAAGTGCACAAAAGTGGCCAAAAGGGAAACCAAACACCCTCCGGCATCATTGCTGCCCAGACCATAAAGTTTTCCGTCCTCCACATGGGGATGAAAAGGGTCTTTGGTATACGCCGAGTTTGGTTTTACGGTATCATGGTGGGAATTGAGGAGCAGAGTTGGTTTGGCTTCATCAAAATGCTTGTTGAAAGCATAAACATTATTGACTAGCCGTTCTGTTTTTACCCCAAAACCTTGGAGCCAAGTTTCAATGGCATCGCCAGTTTTATCCTCCTCTGCTGAAAATGAGGGAATGGAAATGAGCTGCTTTAGCAACTCGATAGCTTTTTGAGTCAACGTTTGTTGGTCAGTTTTCATAGGGTCAAGGTCGTGAAATTTGAGTTCGAGGCGTCCAACATGGTATGGTTTCCAATACAGACTTGTTTCACCTTATTTTGAAGCGCATGAAAGCAATTGTGCATTTTAGGTAACATCCCATCTGCAATGATTCCCCCTTCCAATAAGCTTTCATAAGTTTCAGAGTTGATGTGTTGGATGACCGAATCCTCATCTTCAATACTTCGCAGAACACCTTGTTTCTCAAAACAATAAAACAAGGTAGTCTCAAACAGTCCTGACATTCCTATAGCCAGTTCGGCGGCAATGGTATCGGCATTGGTATTGAACAATTGTCCTTTGCCATCATGGGTCAGTGCACAAAAAATGGGAGTGAACCCAGCTTGTAGCAGGTTAAAAATTCCATTGGAATTTACGCCATCTACATCGCCGACCCATCCAAAATCAATTTCTTTTACAGGTCTTTTATGGGCTTGGATGGCATTTGCATCAGCCCCACTCATGCCAATGGCATTGGTTCCTTGGGACTGCAGTTGGGCCACGATTTTTTTGTTGACCAAACCAGCATACACCATTATGGCCACATCCAAACTTTTACTGTCGGTAATTCTCCTACCATTGATCATATGGGCCTTTATACCCAACTTGTTCCCAATTTCGGTGGCCTTTTTTCCTCCCCCATGTACCAAAATTTTGTTTCCTTTCATTTTGGAAAAAAGGGAAAGGGTATGGGAAAGTTGGCTGTTGTCCTCAATGACATTGCCCCCGATTTTTACTATGGAAAGTTTTTCACCCATTTTATGCATTTATTATTCCGCCATCAATGGTCATTGCCGAACCTGTTATCCACGAGGAATCTTCCGAAGCCAAGAACAACGCCAATTTGGCAATATCCTCTGGAGTTCCCAATCGCTTGAGCAGGGTGGCATTTTTGGCATTTTCCACCGCTTCCTCTGGTTGGTCAAATGCTATTGCCGAATCCCAAATCAAAGGGGTGTCCACAGGGCCGGGACAGATGGCATTTACCCTGATTTTTGGAGCATATTCTACGGCCAATTGCTTCATCAACCCTAAGGATGCTGCTTTGGAAGCACAATAGGCCGGATGGTTGGGAAAACTCTTAAAAGCGGCAATGGATGCATTTATCAATATATTTCCTCCTTCCCCTTCTTGTAAAAAAGGAATGGCAAATTTGGAGCAATAAAAGATGGAACTTAAGTTGGTATCAATAGTGTCACGCCAAGTTTCAACGGAAAGGTCCACCACATTTCCCAAACCAAGAATCCCGGCATTCAAGGATAAAATATCCAATCTTCCAAACTTGTCCATGGCCGTAGCCACCAATTTTTGGTTGTAATCCACATCATTTACATCACCAGGGACAAAGACACTGTTTTCCAGTTGTGCGGCCAATTGGTTCCCTCGCTCCAAATTGCGACCAGATAAGATCAAGGAGGCACCGGCTTCATGATAAGCTTCAGCTATGGCTTTTCCCATGCCGCTGGTAGCTCCCGTTACAATACCGACTTTGTTATTTAGCTTTAATTCCATTTTATAGGGATTCAAGAATTTTCTTTAAAACAATTTGTGCCGAATATGTCCGATTGTTGGCCTGTTCCACCACCAGGGACTGATCGCTGTCCAACACGACATCGGCTACCACTACATTTCTTCTAACGGGGAGGCAGTGCATGAATTTAGCCGTGCCAAGCTGTGCTTGGGTCAACATCCAATTGGGATCTTGGGAAATTACTTTTCCATAATCCGAATAGCTACTCCAGTTTTTCACGTAAACAAAGTCGGCATTTTCCATGGCTTTATCCTGATCATATTCAATCTGGCACCCATTGGTGATTTCAGGGTTCAATTCATAGCCCTTAGGATGGGTGATTACAAAATCCGCATCCTGCAATTTCATCATTTCTACAAAGGAATTGGCCACAGCATGAGGCAGTGCTCTGGGATGTGGCGCCCAAGAAAGTACAACTTTGGGTCTGTCTTTGGAACCAAATTCCTCTAAGGTTATAGCATCAGCAAGGGCTTGCAAGGGATGACCCACCGAACTTTCCATGTTCACCACAGGAACGTTGGCATATTTTTTAAAACCGTTTAGAACTACCTCAGCTTCGTCCAATGCTTTGTTTTCCAAACCTGCAAAAGCACGTATGGCCACGATATCGCAATATTGGGACACCACCTGTGCAGCTTCTTTGATATGTTCCGCCTTGCCTTGATTCATAACCGTTCCATCTTCAAATTCCAGTTGCCAACCTTCACTACCGAAATTCATGACCATGACCTCCATTCCTAAATTTATGGCGGCTTTTTGTGTACTCAAGCGGGTACGTAAGCTGTTATTGAAAAAAAGGAGACAAACAGTTTTGTCTTTTCCAAGGGACTTGAATTTAACCGGGTCTTTTTTCAACTCGATGGCCTCTGCAACCGCTGCCTCTAGGTCTTTAATATCGTTGATGCTTAAATAATGCTTCATGCCTTGATTTTTGTAAAGTGGATTTGGTCTCGAAAACTATCAACAATGAAATTGTCTTTCAGTCCATTCACAATCCATGTTTCTATTCCCGCCTTTTTCGCAATACTGGCCGCCTCTATTTTAGATTGCATGCCTCCTGTTCCGTGGGAAGATTTGACCGAACTCACCTCTTTCCCCAATTCCGTGATGGAAGCTACTTCCTTTATGGTTTCGGGTAGCTTTCCATCCAAGGATTCTTTGGTGTAAATGCCATCTGTATTGGTTGCAATCAAAAGGAGGTCCACTTTTAAAAAGGCTGCCGTAAGTGCCGCCAATTTATCATTATCTCCAAATTTGATTTCATCGGTGGCCACAGTATCATTTTCATTGATGATGGGAATAACATCATTGGCCAACAATACGTTGATGGTGTTCTCAATGTTCACCCTTGCTTTTTCATTTTCCAAATCGGAATAGGAGAAGAGGCATTGTGAAGTGAACAACCCCAATTCCCTAAAACTCTCCTGAAAAATGTGCATCAATCTGGGTTGACCGATAGCAGCCAATGCCTGTTTCACGTCAATTTCCTGCCCATTGTGTTCCAGTTTAACAAATTGTTTGGCGGTGGCAATGGCGCCGGAAGAGACCAGGATAAACTCATATTCCTCTTTCAGCAAAGCAATTTGCCTACCGATATCCTCAATTTTGCCCCTGGAAATTTGATTGGTTTCCTTGGTGAGCGTATTTGAGCCAATTTTTATCAGAACCCTTTTTTTCATCCCTTTATCTTGTTTGGCCGTTTCCTTTGATGTACCATTTATTGGTTACCAAATGGGTTAATCCAAGAGGGCCTCTTTGGTGTAATTTATCCGTGCTTATGGCCAATTCCCCAGCCAGGCCAAATTGGCCGCCGTCGGTAAACCGGGTAGAAGCATTGTGGTAGACCGCTGCGGAATCTACCGATTCCATAAATAGGGAAGCTTCTTCTTGGTCTGAGGTAATAATGGTGGCTGAATGCCCTCCGCTATGGGTGTTGATTCTTTCAATGCTGTCCTCAAGTCCTGAAGTTTCACCCAACACAATTTTGTAATCCAAAAACTCTTCTTCCCAAATATTCTCATTGGTAATGAGTTCGGTATCTCCATGTTCTGAGATGGCCTTATCCGAATAAATGGCAACCTCTTTGTTTTTAAGTGTGTTGATCAATTCGGAAACGAAAGCCTCCTTATTGGGGAGTTCTTTATCAATAAGCACTTTATCCAAAGCGTTACAGGCCGATATTTTGGCAATTTTGGCGTTCACAATGATATCTGTTGCCATTTGGGTATCTGCGGTCTTGGCCACATATAAAAAATTGTTGCCCCTACCGCTCACAATTACTGGGCATTTGGCATGTGCTTTTACAAATTGAATCAAACATTCACCGCCCCTAGGTACGATCAAATCGATTTTCTGATCCGGGTTGGCCAAGAAATCTTGGGTTTCTTGTCGGGAGTAGTTTAGGTAAGTGACCCAATCCTTGGAACATTCATTTTCTTCCAATGCCTGATGCCATAACTCCACCAGCACCAAATTACTTCGTAGGGATTCCTTGCCCCCTTTCAACAAGATTTTATTACCAGACTTAAATGCGATTCCAGCAGCCTCAATGGTCACATCAGGTCTAGATTCATAGATGATCATAACGGTGCCAAAAGGAGCGGTTCTATTGCTCACCTGCATTTGGTTTTCATGGGTGAAGGTATAGCGTTCCACACCTATAGGGTCGGGTTGCGAAGCCAATTCTTCCAAGGATTGAATCATTCCTGAAACCTTCGCCTCATCCACTTTTAGACGGTCCGCCATTGCCAAATCCCCGCCATCGTATGCATTTAGATCTTCTGCATTGGCCACTATCAACTTTTCGGCCTGTTCCTGAATCAGTATGGCCATTCGCTTTAGAACGGCATTTCGTTTTTCCATATTCAAAAGTAAACTCATGACAGCTCGGCTTTTAGGGCATCAAAAAATTGATCCATTTGATTTTTGGTGATATTAAGTGCGGGCAAAAACCGCAAGACGTGCTTGTCCTTTGCTCCACCAGTAAACACTTTTTGATTGTTAATCATATTTTTTCGTAGGGAAGCCACTTCAAAGTCAAACTCCAAGCCTAACATAAGTCCTCTTCCCTTGATATTTTTCACCGCAGGAATTTCCTTGGCTTTCTCCAGAAAATAAACTCCTAGTTCAGCTGCATTTTGGGTCAAATTCTCCTGCTCCATCACTTCCAGAACAGCCAAAACTGCTGCACATGCCAGATGGTTGCCTCCAAAGGTGGTACCCAATAGTCCATAAGAGGCTTTAAAGGATTCATGAATCAACACTCCCCCAACTGGGAATCCGTTCCCCATACCTTTGGCAATGGAAATAATATCGGGTTGAATTTTGTGATGCTGAAAAGCGAAGAATTTTCCGCTCCTTCCAAAACCACATTGCACTTCATCTGCTATCAAAACTACTCCGTTTTGCTTGCATTTTTCAGCTACAAATTGGAGGAATGGGGTGGTGGGTTCGTCCAATCCACCTACGCCTTGGATGGTTTCCAAGATTACTGCACAATAATCACCTTGATTGATAGCTTTTTCAAGAGCATCAAAATCATTGAAAGTAAGAAAAGTAACTTCCTGCTGCTTATTGAGAGGTGCATTAATGCTTGGATTGTCCGTTGCAGCTACAGCTGCGGAAGTACGTCCGTGAAATCCATTCTTAAAAGCGATGACCTTGGATTTTTTGGTATGGAACGAAGCCAGTTTTAAAGCATTTTCGTTGGCCTCCGCTCCGGAATTGCATAGGAACAGTTTGTAATTTTTACATCCTGATTGTTGGCCTAGTTTATCTGCTAGTTCTTGCTGAAGCGGATTTTGAATGGAGTTGCTATAAAAGCCAATGTTGTCCAGCTGCTCCTTCAATCGTTTTACATAATGCGGATGGGTGTGTCCGATGGAAATAACGGCGTGCCCGCCATAGAAATCGAGATATTTTTGCCCTTTGTCATCAATTACCTCAATCCCTTTTGCAGAAACCGGGGTTACATCGTATAGGGGATATACATCAAATAGTTCCACGCCTTTTTATCCTTTTTTAATTTGGCTGATTTTCTCAAATGAGGTTACAATTCCCCTGATTAGCGAAGAACTCAAACCTTGATGTTCCATCTCATTAAGGCCTTCAATAGTACACCCCCTTGGAGTGGTCACCTGATCAATTTCCTCTTCGGGGTGGCTGCCAGACTCAATCAAAAGACTAGCTGCGCCATTACAGGTGTGCATAGCCAACTCTTGGGCTTCCTTGGCATCAAAACCTAACTGGATGGCGCCCTGTGTGGTGGCCCGTATCAATCGCATCCAAAAAGCGATTCCGCTGGCACAAATCACTGTGGCAGCTTGCATCAAATCCTCCGGGATTTCCAAGGTATGACCCATACGGTTGAAAATACCCTTGGTCAAATCGATACGTTTCTTGCCCAATTCGTTGCTACAAATACAGGTCATGGAATTTCCAACGGAAATGGCCGTGTTGGGCATACTCCTAACAATGTACTTGTCCGCTCCAACAATTTCCTCGATTTTGGAAATACTGAAACCGGTAATGGTACTGATCAAAACATGGTTCTCCGTAAGGAGATCTTTTACATCGTCTAAAATCTTGGAAAAATGTCCTGGTTGAACCGCAAAAATCAGAATATCCGATTGCTTCACAGCTTCATGATTGTCCGTGGTCACTACGACATTCCCGTACTTTTCAAAGTCCTTGATGGAACTGGTGTTTCTTTTGGTCAGGTACATGGAGGTGGCTCCATTGCTGTGCAAAATGCCCTTGGCTATCGCCAATCCCAGATTCCCTGCCCCTATAATCGCTATTTTCATATTATTATTTTTTTAAAACACTCCTGCTTTTAGTTGCAATCCCATTTGCTCTTCCAAACCGAACATCAAATTCATGTTCTGTACAGCTTGTCCGGAAGCACCTTTTAATAAGTTATCTATGGCCGATGTAACCAACAGCACATCCTCGTGCTTGTGCAAATGGATATGGCACTGATTGGTGTTCACCACCTGTTTTAGGTGAATAGGGTCATCAGAGACATGGGTATAGACCGCATCGGCATAAAAATCCTTGAATAATTGTTGTGCTTTCTCCAAACTTCCATCAAAAGGCGTATAAGCAGTTGCCAAAATGCCTCTGGTAAAATTGCCCCTATTGGGTAGGAAATAGAGTTTGCCCACCCCATTTCCGAAGGATTCCAAGCTCTCTCCAATTTCACCCAAATGTTGGTGTGTAAAGGGTTTGTACCAGGAAACATTATTATTTCTCCAGCTAAAATGGGATGTAGCGGACAAGCCGACACCAGCTCCCGTACTTCCCGTAACTGCGTTAATATGGATATCCTTGTTCAGTAGTCCTGCCTTGGCCAAGGGCAACAATCCCAATTGGATGGCGGTAGCAAAACAACCAGGATTGGCAATGGCTTGTGCATTTTGTATATCTGATTTATTTAATTCCGGGAGTCCATATACAAAAGTATGGCTGTTCCAAACCGAATCGGAGTTGAGCCTAAAGTCGTTGCTCAGGTCAATAATCTTGGTGTGGTCAGCAAAGCCATTTTCTTCCAAAAACTTGGTGGAATTACCATGTCCCAAACACAAAAAGACCACATCCACACTAGGATTGATTTCACCTGAAAAGAGTAGGTTGATTTGACCCAGCAAATCTTGATGTGCTGATGACACAGGCTTTCCTGCACGGGTGGTGCTGAACACAAAGTCTATTTCGGTTTGGTGATGATTCAGCAACAACCTGATCAGTTCCCCTCCGGTATATCCCGAACCTCCTATTATTCCTGCCTTAATCATGGTCTTGGTTTACATGGTTTGCAATTTTTCCAGGGTTGGATAGGATTTTGATGTACCCTTTGGCATCATCTGCAGTCCAACCCTTGTTCATTTCCCCGTAGCTTCCGAAGGATGCGTTCATTAAATCATGAGGGGACGAGATTCCATCCAATTCAAATCGATAGGGGTGTAGGGTCACAAATACATCTCCCGAAACATTCTTTTGGGTATCAGCAAGGAACGCCTCAATGTTTCTCATAACCTCATCCAAATAGTTGCCTTCATGGAGCAACATGCCATAGAAATTGGCCAATTGCTCTTTTTGATATTGCTGCCACTTGCTCAAAGTGTGCTTTTCCAGTAGATGATGCGCCTTGATAATAATTGTAGGTGCAGCCGCTTCAAATCCAACCCTTCCTTTGATTCCAATGATGGTATCACCAACATGGATATCCCTTCCAATGGCATATTTGGATGCAATGGCCTCCAGTTTTTCAATATTGTCCACAGGCGAGCCCGATTCCCCATCCACAGCTGTCAGTTCGCCTTTGGTAAATGTGAGTTTAAGCTCTTTGGACAACTCTTTTTCCAACTGGCTGGGGTAGGCGCTTTCCGGTAAGGAAAGGTGGGAAGTCAAGGTTTCATCCCCACCCACAGAGGTACCCCAAAGGCCTCTATTGATGGAATATTTAGCCCTTTCCCAAGAATAATCAATCCCATTTTTTTGAAGGTATTCAATTTCCGCTTCCCTCGATAATTTATTATCCCGGATTGGGGTTATGATTTTAATATTTGGGGCCATGATTTGAAAGATCATATCAAATCTCACCTGATCGTTGCCGGCTCCCGTACTTCCGTGGGCAATATACTCCGCACCAATCTTTTTGGCATGACTTACAATTTCCACAGCCTGCACAATTCGCTCAGCGCTTACGGATAAAGGATAGGTATTGTTTCTCAGCACGTTACCAAAAATGAGATACTTGACCACTTTTTCGTAGAAATTGGAAACCGCATCAATGGACGTATAGGTGGAAGCTCCAAGTGCCAAAGCCTTTTGCTCAATCTCTTGGATTTCTGCTGCGGAAAACCCGCCCGTGTTAACACTTACCGCATGCACTTCAAACCCTTCTTCTTGGGAGAGGTACTTGGCGCAATATGAGGTATCCAATCCGCCGCTATAGGCTAGTACTAGTTTTTTCATTTTTTATTTTGATTTCTTTTAAGGAAAAGATGCTCTTTCATTCGCTTTAATCGTTTGAAGGCTTTTCCATTTATTTTTTTTAATGTAATTTTTTTAACGTCTGGATCGTACAACATTCCTGTGCAGAGGCACATATTTCTTTCTGTCCTGGTGAGAATATCAAAGTTTTTACAAGTTTGGCAACCTTTCCAGAAATCCGGGTCATCTGTTAATTCCGAGAAAGTCACTGGCTTGTATCCCAGTTCGTAGTTCATTTTCATGACTGCCAATCCTGTGGTAATTCCAAATATTTTGGCTTCCGGGAACTTTTGTCTAGAAAGTTCGAAAATGGCTTTCTTTATTTTCTTGGCTAGCCCCTGTTTTCTGTAATCAGGATGAACAATGAGTCCGGAGTTGGCCACAAAATTCTTGTTTCCCCAGACTTCGATATAACAAAAGCCGGCAAACTTCCCTTCATCCAAGGCAATAACAGCATTTCCGTTCTCCAGCCTTTTGATGATATATTCTGGACTCCGCTGAGCAATACCGGTACCGCGTACCTTAGCGGATTCCGTTATGGTATCGCTGATAGTTTGGGCGAATTTAATATGTGATTCGTTAGCAATTACAATTTCCATTGCTATGGCATTTAAAACTGATAAAAATTTGAAAACTTGTGGTTTATTGCGGAAATGGACTCACCTATTCCCATAACTAGTATGCACCCTTACGGGCGACGGCGACGTGGAGCGAATGGACGAACGGGAGCAGTGATGCTCAAAGAAGATAGTATGTGTATTTGTCCTTTCATTATGGGATAAAAGTACAAATTAATTTCAACCGACCTAAAATGCCCATTATTTTTTGAAGAAATCTAACTTTTTTCCGCTTCTACCCATAATTTCATAAATCAAGTAGCCGATGACCAGCAGATACTCAAAAGCCAACAACCATAGATTCTCATCGAAATCTGGATTGGAATAGGCAAAATAACTCAGAACAACTAAGAAAGACCATAGCATGGCAAACCGGAATTTGGTGAACATGGCAAGTACTATCAAAAAGACCAAATACCAAGGATGTACGGTACTGGATAGGAGATAATACCCGGTGAGCAAGATCAGCATGGAAGTGATTAAAGCTGTCAAGGTTTGGTTTTTTCTGAGCAGCGCCAGTAGCATTGCTCCCAACACAACAGCACCCACCACCCATTTGCCATAAACCTTTACCAACTCCCAGGGTTTGGCCTCAAAACAATCAACGGCCACAATTTTTAAGGCGTTATAGAATCCAGCGTTGAACTCAAAATTGGAAAACCACAGGCCAACAGTTTCGGAATAGTTATCAATAAAGACCCATGAATAAAATGGAAGTAGCAGGAGCACACAGTAAATCGCGACCAACAAATAGAACCCAACGCTTTTCCTGAATCCGAAGAATCTTAGAAACAAAGGAAGGAACAAGATCGGAACCAGTTTTACCATGATGGCGGCGGCATAAACTGGGGCGGCAGCCAGCCATTTTTTGTTGGAGATTAAATAAAGTGCCCATACAAAGAAAAAGAGCATTACACCTTCAAAGTGCAGATTTCCCGTCAGCTCAATGATTACCAAAGGATTCAAAAAATACCAAAACGCCAAGTGATTGGAACGGTTGAGGTTTTGAAGCAACTTCCTGCCCAGCACCAAAATTCCTATATCAGCAAAAATAATTGTTAACCGCATTGTAATAACGGAACCCAAAATACTTCCCCCACCCAAAATGGAAGCCAAGGCAAATATGATTTGGTTTACGGGAGGGTAGTTACTGTAGTGTCTGGCGCTAAGACCGCCCATGCCTTCAAAAAGCTCTTGCGCATTGGCAATAGGAAGGTCAGCTTGGGAAATAAGGTCTTTGGGGAGATGGATGTAGGGATTAATTCCATTCTTGATCAGCTCCCCATCCCAGATAAAGCGATAGAAATCCTGGGAAAGGTTGGGTTCTGCCCATAAGAAAATCAGTCTAAATAAGATGCCCGTAACCAATAGGAACTTAAAATTCCATTTCTCAAATTGAATGAGTTTGTAATGGAGGAAAAAAAGTGCTGCAAATAGGGACAGGAGTTTTGGGAAATCTTCGCGCTCCAAATCATGGGCGAAAACTGCATAGAAAAGCAAGCTGCCTATACCTAAAAGGATAGGGGTTTTATGCAGTTTCCAATAAGAAAGCATGAATTAAACTTTCGAGGTCAAAGACTTGAAGAAAACAAAAGAAAATCCAAGGAACAACATTAAATGGAACGGGAACAACCCAAAATCATTTAAAGGAACCGCGCTGTACATTCCAAATAAGAAATAGACCATGAGGCCAAATTCCAAAATCATATTCGGAGACAACTTTTTGGTCAGGTATTTGTTTCCTTTCCAGCTATCCGTAAGATTGTTGATGTTAAACTTTGGTGTTCGTACAAACTCACTCCTTTTGCCCAAATGGCCTTCCAAAACAGCAACGGTATTGTGGAGTGAAAATCCAAGGGCTACCGAGAAAAAGGTAAAGAAGAGTTTAATGTAGTCCACAAACTTGTCAAAACTACTGCCTTGAATACTTTTAAAGGTAAACCAGTAGCAAATGAACAGGATAATGGTACTAATTATGAAGAATCGGTTCACGTCAAAAACCCAGGCCAAATGTCCGTAGGAGTTTTTGATGTACAACATGGGTATACTAAAAATGGCCACGATGAACATGCAAAGGAACATGGAGCTGTTCAACAAATGCATTACCCCATGGAATTTGGTCTTGAAAGGGATGTTCTTGGCCGTAATCACGCTCCAGACGGTTTTTCTAAAGTTTTCCGCCCCTCCCTTGTTCCAACGGAATTGCTGGGATCGGGCAGCACTGATTACAACAGGAAGCTCGGCAGGAGTTTCCACATCCTCCAAGTATTTAAATTTCCAATTTTTTAATTGGGCACGGTAGCTCAAATCCAAATCCTCGGTCAAGGTATCGCCTTCCCAATTTCCAGCATCCAAAATGCACTCTTTTCTCCAGATACCTGCGGTACCGTTAAAGTTGATGAAATGCCCTTTGGAATTTCTTCCCACTTGCTCCAAGGTAAAATGCGCGTCCAAGGCAAAAGCCTGTATTTTGGTCAAGGTGGAATAGTCTCTGTTGATATGGCCCCAACGGGTTTGAACAACACCTATCTCCTCATCCTTGAAATAAGGAACAGTCTTTTTTAACCAATCGCTTTCCGGAAGAAAATCGGCATCGAAGATGGCAATGAATTCTCCCTTGGCAACTTCCAAACCTTCTTTAAGGGCGCCGGCCTTAAAGCCTTGGCGGTTTTCCCTCCTGATATGGAGGATGTCGAGTCCAGTATTTTTAAGTTCTTGTATCCTTTTTGCGGTATCTATTACGGTATCATCCGTGGAATCGTCCAACACTTGAATTTCCAATTTGCTTTTAGGATATTCAATTTTGGAAATGTTGTCCAACAGCCGCTCCATTACATATTCTTCATTGTAAATGGGCAATTGGATGGTAACCAACGGAATCTCTTTTGGGTCGAGAAGATTGAATTTGGGAGCTTCCTCGTTTTGCTTTTTATTGCCCAAATAATTGATCAATAAATTGAGTTGGGCCAAGCTGTAGAAAAAAATCAAAATTAAGGCCGTACTATAAATAGCGATGATAATAAAAGCGATTGTTAGTCCCATATTATTTTAAACTGTATTTAAAAATCCAACCTAAGATTTTTATGCCCGCAAATATAGTACCTTTTACCGTACCGGACACCTTAGATACCCCAATTCTTCTTTTATAACGCACTGGTACTTCGGCATATGTCATTTTTTTCCGCAAAACCTTCAGCTGCATTTCCACTGTCCATCCATACGTTTTGTCCTGCATTTCCAGTTCTTTGAGCTTTTCGTATTTAATGGCTCTAAAAGGCCCTAAATCCGTAAATTTTGCCCTAAAAAACAGCCGCATCAAAAATGTGGCCAATTGGTTGCCAAAAACCTGTTGCGGAGTCATGGATCCGGGTTCTCTAAGTGCTTTTTTGCGAGCTCCCACCACAAAATCCACATCATCCTGCAAGATCGGAGCCACCACTTTGTCCAATTCTTCCGGATAATCGGAATAATCTCCGTCAATAAATACGATAAGGTCGGGCTGTTTGGATTGTTTTGCCACATAATCCAAACCTTTTAGACAGGCATAACCGTATCCGCGTTGGTTTTCGGTGAGCACGGTAGCTCCTGCTTTTTTGGCATTTTCCACCGTATTATCCTCAGAGCCGTTATTGACTACAATGATTTCGGAAACGGAATTTGGCAATTCAGCAACCACTTTTCCGATGGAATCTCCTTCGTTGACTGCGGGAATGATGACCTTGATTTCTGCCATTATTTTAAATCGGAAAGCTTGTTTTCTTTTCTAAAACTGCCAAAGCTAAACCATTCCTTGATCTTTTTCCCGTTTTTATATTTTTCTGCCGATTTAAGCTCCTCGTCAGTATACTTAAGGCAGTATCCATTTTTGATGCCGTTTTTGAGTTGGCATTTGTGGTTTATTTTCCCGTTTTCATCATAAAAAAGCCACCAGTTTACCTTTTCACCTTTTTTAAAATGACCTTCCTTTTCCAGCTTACCAAGTTGGTCGTGAAAATACCAGTATCCTTCCCGTTCATTGTTTTTATAATGACCTTGCGCCATGAGGTTGCCGTTGGAATGGTAGTGTTTCCAGAAATTTTCCTTAGAATTGTCCAGAACCCACCCCTCGGCCTTTAGCTTACCATTCTGGTGATAATCGCGATGGTACATTTTTCCTGTACCGAATAGGAAAAGAAAGGAAAGTAAAAATGTAAACCGAAGCATCTTATTTCTTGTTCACCAAGGTCATAAGGTCTACATCATTACCCAACAACACTTGATTGCTGTCAATACGACCTTCCAGTGGACCATTCTCCAATTTCAAAACACCTCTTGGGCAAACTGCGGAACAGATTCCGCAACCTACGCAGCTAGATCGGACGATGTTTTCACCTTTTTGGGCATAGGCACGTACGTCGATTCCCATTTCGCAATAGGTGGAACAATTTCCGCAAGAGATGCATTGTCCTCCATTGGTGGTGATTCTGAACCTGGAGAACAGGCGCTGTTGAAAGCCCATCATGGCAGCCATAGGGCATCCGAAACGGCACCATACCCTATTCCCAAAAATGGGATAAAACCCAGTTCCAATGACTCCTGAGAAAATACTTCCGATAAGGAAGCTGTAGGACTTACGAAGGGTTTCAGATTTAAACAAGAATACATTGCCATCGCCACTAAAGAAGTGAAATCCGATCAGGGCCATGATAATTACAAAGTATCCAATGGCTCCATAAATCGCATCTTTTTTGAACTGGTCACGCTTAAATAGCATCACCCAAGCAAATACAAGGGTCAGTAAGGACGCCACACCAATTAAGAAAGTGCTTTTGGTAAGCCAATATTTACTCGTATCATGTCCTAGGTAGGAATAGATAACGGCGGTGGTCATCAAAGTAACAAAAACCACTACGCTGTGTACTACCCAGCGCTCCACTTTCCAAGCGCTAACACTTTTATCGCTCAATTGCCTAAAGGCGTCACCAGCTGTTTCGGCCAGGCCACCACAGCCGCATACCCAAGAGCAATACCATCTTTTGCCATATTTATACGTCAAAATAGGGGTAATCACAAATACCGATAAGATTCCGAAAATTAACAGGGCAAAACCAATGTCACCCGAGCTCAAAAAGCTTTTGATTCTATATCCTTCAAAATTGTAATAGTTCAAAGGCCAGACATTTTTGAGGTCGTAATAGGGTAAGCTTCCACCATTTAGTATTTTATCACCATTTAAACGTGCCATTAACTCGGGAATGATAAAGGCAAAGGCGGTTTGAAAGAACATAACGCTCATAGTCCGGATGCGCTCATAGCGATTGTGACGGTACTTCCACATAAATTTGATGCCAAAGGCCAAAATAGCAACAGTATATAGAGTTCCGTATACAAACCACTGGCTGGCAGGGTTGCCGCTTAGCATTCTGCTCAATGGATCAAAAAGTCCAATAACACCTTTATTGTTCCCATCTTTGACCAATCCCAAATATTCGGGATAGAAATACAGCACAATGTAAAATCCGGTCAGGGCAATTCCGGCCATCCATCCCCACAAACCTTTACTGGAAATGGATTTGAACCAGACCCCATCGTTTTTGATTCCGGGTAATTTATGAGTATAGGCATCCCATGAAAACCAGATGGTTCCTGCGGAAATGGCCATCAAAGAGAGGGTGAGCCATAATCCTTTGTTTGGAAAACTCACGTTGAATGCTGCCAAAAGTAGAATACCAAGACCTCCCATCCCTATCAGGGTTGCAATCTTTTGGTTTCTGCTCAATATTTTGGGAGGCTGCCCGGTCAGGGCCATGCTTCTATCGTATGTGCTCATTTTAAATGTTATTGGTTAAGGGTTATGAGTTAATAGGTTTAAAAACCGACCAACTTTTGACCTTTTACTATTAACTAATTTGAAAAATTCGTTTTAGACTTTTCTTTTTGGACTTGATGGATTTTCCAAAATCGGAATTGTATTTGGATACAATGTCCGCTTCATGATGCTTATAGAACTCCGGGTCAAAATTGGCATCGGCCAGGTGCTCTATGACTTGATCCACACTTTTTTCTTGGGTCAACCATTTGTCAAAAACCTGGTGTCGCATGCGAATACCAAAGGTATTGATACCCAAAAACTGACCTGATTCTTGATCAAAAGCTATAGTGATACAAATCTTCTCTTGAGGATGTCTCCAATGAAAATGGGCTTCGTTTTCTTTCATTCCTCGTTCTGAAAATACCCAGCCATAGGTTTGGTATTCGATGTCCAAGAATTTGGCGGAATTGAACCAGTGTCCAGGTTTGTATTCCAACTTGTTACCACAGATGGTCTGCGCCACAGTTTCGCCCATCATCCGGCCGGTATACCAAACCGCTTCTATGGGTCGGCGATTGCCAATGGCATCATGCTGTTCTGCGCAGTCTCCAATGGCATAAACATCTGGCACATTGGTTTCCAAAAAGCGGTTGACTTTGACTCCACGCCTCAACTCTATTCCTGAATCTTTTAGGAAATCAACATTTGGAGAAACGCCGGCCGTGAGACCAACCATATCGCAGGGGATTTCTTCCCCAGTTTCGGCAACGATAACCGATTTGACCTTGCCATTGCCGTCGCTAACTATTTCCTTGAGATTGGCGCCAAGACGCAAATCGATATGATGTTCCAATATATGCTCATTGATCATTTGGGATTCGCCCTTGGGCAGCACCCCATTCCAAAAGCTGTCTTCTCGTACCAAAAAGGTTACCGGAATATCCCGGCTTCGAAGCATTTCTGCCAATTCAATCCCAATTAAACCACCACCCACGATCACAGCCCTTTTACAGACTTCCTTGTTGGGCGCGTTTACCTCGAGTAAATCAAGATCCTGTTTGGAATAGAGTCCTTGTACGCCGTGTAGATCTTGTCCCGACCATCCAAATTTGTTGGATTTG
Source organism: Flagellimonas algicola (assembly GCF_005937185.1). GTDB lineage: Bacteria > Bacteroidota > Bacteroidia > Flavobacteriales > Flavobacteriaceae > Flagellimonas > Flagellimonas algicola. The sequence goes on from NZ_VCNI01000002.1 coordinate 1,409,696, forward strand.
GATCCTGTGGCAATAATCAGTTTATCATAATGCAGTGCCCTAGATCCATCGATAAGCAATTGTTTTGTATCGGGACTGACCTGGGTCACATAACCTCTGACCAATTCTATGCGGTTCTTTTCCCAAAACCAATCCTCATAGGGCTGTATATGTTCAAATTTCATGTGTCCCATGTACACATACATAAGTGCGGTTCTGGAAAAGAAATAATCTGTTTCCCCAGAAATTACTATAATTCTTTTATCTGAAAGTTTTCGAATGTGCCTTGCTGCAGAAATACCAGCAATTCCGTTTCCAATGATGACAATATTCTCCATGAAATTGTGTTGGTGTTGCTAATGTGTCGTCCTTAAATATAGGAACTTAATACCCTTTGTTAATTTAGAAAGAATTTAAATTTTAACAGAAAAGGTAAGGTTTGACCCTAAAATTCGAACGCCTAAGTGTTTGATTACTAAAATCTTAAATAATCCTTAAATTCAGCAAGAGCTTGTATGGCATCCGAACTGTATACGACAGATTGCCAAGTTTGAATCAATTAAAACTTAAAATGGAATTTAGAAAAACACTGACCACGACTGTACTATTTCTTGTTGTACAATTAGGCTTTTCACAGGACATTTCAAATTTTTTCACCAAAGCAGACGCATTCTTTAATACGTATGTGAGCGATGGCAGAGTGAATTATACCGAAATTAAGTCGAATCCAGCAGGATTAAACGAACTGATGGATATGGCCCAAAACATTACCGTTTCTACGTCTGATGCCAATACCTATCAAGCATTCTGGATAAACACCTATAACCTTTCGGTAATTAAGGGGATTGCAGATAATTATCCCATTAAATCCCCATTGGACAAAGGCGGGTTTTTTGACAAAATCAAGTATAATGTAGGAGGCAAGAGCATAACCCTAAATGACATTGAGAACAAATTACTTCGAGGCAATTTTCCAAAGGAGGCTCGCTTTCACTTTGTACTTGTGTGTGCAGGTCTGGGATGCCCTCCCATTATACCCGATGCATATGTGCCAAGCACCTTGGATGCACAATTGCAGAAACAAACTGAAATTGCATTGAACAATCCCAATTTTGTTAGGACAAAAGGGAAGAAAGTACTGCTGTCCCAAATTTTTGAATGGTACACTGGTGACTTTACCCAAGGCGGAAAATCCTTGATAGATTTTGTAAACCTATATCGAAAAGAAAAATTTGACTCAAAATCCAAGGTAGGGTACTACCCATACGACTGGAGTTTGAACGAAACCGATTAATCCATATAACAACAACTAAGCATGAAAAAGAAGAGAATTTACCTCCTTTTTGGGGGAATGATCATGAGTGTATTTTTGGGATTTTCCCAAAACGACCCCAATGCTCAAAGTCAAAGTAACATTCAACAATACACGCCTTCCAAACTTATTGGAAAAGGACAATGGGACCTCAAGTGGTTCAACAATTTGTACACCCAGACGGAGAGTACATTTTCCGATGGAACAGAGCCAAGACAAACATTTTTCACTTCCACCTTGGAAGCATATACTGGAGTAGGTGAAAACAAGCGGTGGAACGTTGGAGCCATTTTTGAATTCCGTTCCAATGTTGTTGCGGACCGCGGGGCATTGCAAGTCTTTCAATTTGATGGGGAAACGGGAACAGCACGTTCCGGATTTACGTCCTTTGCACCTTCCGTAAAGTTTGTCCCTATTGCTTCGGTAAGCAATTTTTCCATCCAAAGTTCATTTTTTATTCCCTTGGTGGATAATGAAACAGAAGAAGGAGTGTTCCTAGATCAAAATGGCTACATCTGGCAAAACCGATTTTTCTACGACCATACTTTTCCGGGTGGTAAATGGCAACTTTTTACTGAATTGAATTCGGAATTGAGCTTTGGAGATAAGGACAAGAGCTTTGCCAATAACAGTCTTAATTTAACCCCAGGTGTGTTTCTAAGTTATTTTCCAAGTTCCAAGTTTACGGTATTGGCCTTGGCACAGCACTCACAACGTTTGGATTTAGGGAATGATTTTACCCAAAACTTTACCGCTTTGGGGGGCGGATTAAAATACCAATTGACCAATGCATTGAATGTTGAGGCGCTGTATACCAACTTTGTAAGGGGAGAAAATACAGGTTTGGGCGAAACTTTTAACATTGGTTTGCGCGCAATTTTTTAAATCTATAACCTAAAAGGTTATTTTAGGAGTCTTAACTTTTGGCTATGAAAAGATTGGGACTCCTTTTTCTTTGTTTGATCCAATTGTCCTGTGTGGGACAAAAGAAGGAAAAAATCAACGGGGTGAGTTTTGTGGGGTCTCGTGAAAAGGTCACCCAAGGCCACGTTGAGCCAGTAGTTAAAGTCAATGCAAATTTTGCAGCTGTAATGCCCTTTGGGTTTGCAAGGAACCTCTCATCGCCGGAAATAATTTTTAACACGGAACGGCAATGGTACGGTGAAACTCGGAGAGGGGCAAAACAGTATATTGAACTGTTGAGGAAGAATGGCATCAAGATCATGTTGAAGCCCCAAATTTGGATTTGGAGAGGAGAATTCACAGGAGATTTGGCCATGCAGTCCGAAGAGGATTGGCAAATTCTTGAGGAGACCTATACCGATTTCGCTTTGACCTATGCCGATTTGGCCCAAGAGACCCAAGTTGAGGTGTACTGTATTGGCACCGAACTGGAAGAATTCGTGAAACAAAGACCAGAGTTTTGGACGGATTTGATAGCAAAAATTAAAAAAATCTACAGCGGAAAACTAACCTATGCTGCCAATTGGGACGAATATCCCAGGGTTCCTTTTTGGGATCAAATGGATTTTATTGGGGTGGATGCCTATTTTCCACTTTCGGAAGATCAAAAACCCAGCATGGAGGTGCTCAAGGCCGGATGGCAACCGTGGAAAACCAAATTGGCCAATTTGGCAGAAACTATGGACAGACCCATACTCTTTACCGAATTTGGTTATAGAAGTATGGATTATGCCGCCAAGAAACCTTGGTTGGTGGATCGAAACCAAATGAATGTCAATTTACAAGCTCAGGCCGATGCCACAGAAGCTGTTTTTCAAGAATTTTGGGAGGAAGACTGGTTCGCAGGTGGATTTATCTGGAAATGGTTTATTCACCATAACGAGTCGGGAGGAAGCGCTGATAATCGGTTCACTCCCCAAAACAAACCTGCGGAAAATGTAATCCGTAGTTTTTATGGCGACTATTAGGTAAAGAATACCCCTATAGATGATCAAAAGAAATCTTATTTCCGGTCTTTTTGCTGTTTTCTTGATTTCCTGTAGTTCAGATAATGAAGAACCACAGCTGGATGGAACCCTAGCCGGTGATTTAACGGATAAAGAGATGGTCTTGGGAAATGTGATCGCTTGCGCAGCAAGCAATGAGGACCCCTCCGTGGTCAGCGTTTTTTTGTACCCAAGAGCAGGTGCTTCCAACATCAATTTTTATGAAACTGAACACATGGAGGTGGATGAAAATAATTTTTCAAGCTACTCTAAAGGTGCTGCAGAACTGATGGATGTTTTCAACGGTTATTTGTTGAAGTATGAAATAGTGCCAGATCAGGAAAAGTGGGTTATCGTCACTTTTGAAGAGGATGGAAAAGTGCACCTTTCAAATCCAATCCGATTAAAACAGCGTACCAAGCCCACGGAGTATTTGCCTCAAAATGTAACTGTCGATAACAGTGGGGTTATGCCCATTTTTTCATGGGAAGATGGAGCTTTCGACGATACCGTAATTTACTTCCAAGTAGTTTCCGATGAAAATAATACGCTGTTATCGGGAACCTATACCATGGATCAAATATTCCAATATTATGAATTGGACAATGTTGTGTTGAACATTACGGTTACCGAACCACCTTCCCTTATGTTGGGAAACAATTACAACTTCTCATTGTTGGCAGTTAGTGAAGATAACTGGGTAAACCTCTTCGCGGAGGTAAATTTTACGCTGGAATAGCATGATAATTCCCAATACTTTTGGTTCTGTGATACTCTTTATAACGTATTGGCCTATATTTAAGTCCAAAATTTGAAAGCCGCTGTGAGAAATCTTCTGCCCATACTGCTTTTGTTGATAGTGGTATCTGGATATGCTCAAAATAAAGTTGCGGATGTAAAAGTTCAGGGCAATGAGCGGACCAAAACCAACTTCATAAAGAAAATTGTACGGCTTAAAGCTGGAATGGAACTGGATTCCACCCTCTTGGAAGAGGATGTTTACCGACTAAAGCGACTCCCTTCGGTTTCCCATGCTTATTTTCAAGTTTTTCCCGCCATGGAGGAAGGGAATTACAACGTGTTTTACGGTATTGAGGAGAACTTCACTTTGATTCCGTTTGCGAATGTTTATACCTCCAATAATGATGAATTTGCCTTTCGGTTGGGGTTGCAGGAATTCAATTTGTTTGGGAACAATGTTACCCTTGGTGGATTTTATCAACTGGACGTATTCAATTCTTACGGTGCCCACCTGAGGGCTCCTTATCTCTTTTCCAGTAAAATTGGATTGGCTATTAGCTATCAAGATTTGCGAACACAGGAACCTGTGTTTTTGGATTCAGGTACGGCTGACTATAGATACAACAATAAATCTTTTGAGGTGCTGGGTCTCTTTGAGGTTAACTTTAGAAATAGGTTTGAATTTGGAGTCAACTTCTTTACCGAGAATTACGATTATCTGTTTGGGGAAACCGATCCCAATGTACCGCAAGATCTGGAAGTTGATAAGTACTTAATGAAGTTGATCTACAATTATGACGGTATTGACTACTACTATCAGTATTTAGCCGGATTCAAAAGCACCTTAAACCTGCAATATGTGCACAGTACCAGCGGAATGCTTCCGGAGTTTATCATAGGATTCAATGATTTTACCTATTTCGTTCGGGTGGGCCAACGGGGGAATTGGGCCAACAGATTACGTCTGGGATTGTCCAGCAATATTGATACTCCATTTGCTCCTTTCGCAGTGGACAACAATCTAAACATTCGAGGTGTGGGAAATATCATTGATCGGGGTACCGGCGCCATTGTCCTCAATACGGAGTACAGGCATACCTTGATAGACAAGGATTGGTTTGTGCTGCAGAGCAACGTTTTTATTGACGGGGGAACATGGCGTAATCCTGGAGGCGATTTTAGCGACTTTAGTGACGATCAAAACATAAGGATTTACCCTGGAATAGGGGTGAGGTTTATCCATAAGCGTATTTTCAATGCCATTTTTAGGATAGACTATGGCCATGGCATTACCAATATGGGAGCTAAGGGAATCGTTTTTGGCATTGGACAATATTTTTGATTTTTCACAAAGAATTTCCTACAAATTCTTTTCTGTCTCAAGCTTTTTTTGCAATATTTGTTAAGCACCCCTGCAACATTATGGATTAATGAGATTACTACTAGCACTTTTGTTGTGGGTGGGCATGAACTCTGCACTTCTTGCCCAAGACAACTTTTATACCATCGTTGCCCAAAAGGGTGATGGGATATTCTCCATGCTCCGAAAACAAGGGTTAGATCCAGTGAAACATTACGAAGCTTTTATTGACCTGAACAAGGACAACATCAAGGATGGTAGCTTGTTACAGATAGGCAGGGAATATAGAATTCCAATAACGGACGATTCCTACAAAAGCAAAGGGGTAAGGGTTTTGGCCGCCCAGAAGGCTGAAGAACCTATTTTTGACAAGGAGTTGGGGGCAATGTCGCATGAGGGCAAAGCGCTAAAGAATGCGGTTTACTACTTGATAACTGAGGACAGTACTTCCACCCAAAATAAATTTGTGGAGGACATTGCCAAAAACTTGGCTGCTGAACTTTTGGAGCAGGGCGCCACCGTGTTTGTCATGGGAAATGAGGATGAAAACGAAACGACCACATCCGCTCAATTGACCAAAATGGATAGGTTGGGCAACTATGTTGACGCAATCAACAAGCGGTACTTGCAGAACCATGGAAAGTACCAACGACTATTGATCATACGAGCCAACGGCATATTGCAGGCCGGGAATTTGGATGTTTCGGTCTTGCACCATGGCAATAGTGAGCAAGGACAGCGTTTGGCGGAGAATCTTCAGCATGTTTTTAAGGCCAATAGCACCGTTAAAAAAGCCAGCATCGATAGTAAGACGTTTGATGATAAGAGTACACTTTTTTTAGCTAGAAATACCTTACCGGCCATTAGTTTGATTACGGTAAACAAGCGTTCCGAAGATAGGACCGAAGATGCCATATCTGTGCGGTTGGATAAAAAATCCTTTACCAATTGGATTGCAAGTGGTATTTTAAAGGATTATGCGGAACTTACCCTGGAGGACTAACTCTGTATTTTCATCAATTCATCGAATTCTATGCATGTTCGTTCTTTTTTGTATGGGCAGCATTGTCATAGGCACAGCTCAGGATTCCATTAAACAGGTAGAGGCCATAACTGGAGATGGAATATATTCTTTATTGAGAAGGCACGGACTCGATCCAACCAAGTTTTATCAGGGATTTCTTCAACTGAATAAAGAAAATCTAAAAAGCGACCATCAGTTATATGCCGGAAATGTATATCGAATCCCCGTTGTGCCAACTGATAAAGGAACAGATCGGGATTCCGAACCAACAAATAAAATGGAATATCCCATTTTTGGGGAGGACTATGCCACTGTTGAATCATTGAGCGATAGGCTAAAAAATACAGTGTACTATCTCATATCAGGTCATGGTGGGCCTGACCCCGGTGCGGTCGAAAATTATGCGGGTAAATTGATCTCGGAAGATGAATATGCCTATGATGTTACCCTTCGATTGGCACGAGAGCTATTGTCCCATGGCGCTGAAGTGCACATAATTGTGCGTGATGAAAATGATGGAATTCGGGACAGCAGAATTCTTGATCTTGATACGGATGAGGTTGCTTATCCAGATAAACCCATTCCTTTAAATCAAAAAAAAAGGCTTGAGCAAAGGGTGAATGTGGTCAACAGACTATATCTACAAAATAGAGGGAAATACCAGCGATTGATTGTGACTCATGTTGATGGCCGTGCTTCAGGGACCAATATCGATGTGTTCTTTTATCATCACCATAAGAGTAAAAACGGAAAGCGATTGGCGGAATGCATACACCAGACTTTTCAAAAGAAATACAAAAAGTTCCAGCCGAATAGAAAATACACGGGCACCTTCAAAGATAGGAGCAACCTCTATCTGGTCAAAAATACATTACCTGCAATTGCATATATCGAAATAGGGAATATCCGTAGTGAAAAAGACCAGCGCAGAATTTTGGATCCTGATAACCGACAAGCTTTGGCAAAATGGATTTCAGAAGGTGTTTTGCTGGATTTTGAAACGAAGTCCGATCAGTAATCGAGGATATTTTTTGCGTAGTAGCGGTAAAGCTCTTCGGGTTTGGCTCCCAAATAATTTTTTAGGTGGATCATGGCAAAATGAAACTGCACTTTCACCCATCCTTTTTCCCGATACTTTCTAGCAGAGGTGATGACCGCATCCGGTAAGATTTTAAACTCCGTTTTTTTGTACAGGCGTGCAATGAATTCGGTGTCTTCGTAGATATAATAAGCCTCGTCGAACCCCTTGGTTTTTTGGAACAGTTCCTTTTTAACAAATAGGGATTGATCTCCGCCTCTACAAAGCCTATGGTTTATGCGGGACATATAGGCAAAGAACCGAAGAAATGGATTTTTGGTATCAAATTTCATCCGAAAACAGCCCGAATCATAACCTTCAGCCACAGCATCCAAGATTTTTTGATCAAAATCTTTTGGGGTAAACGTATCAGCATGCAGAAAATAGAGGATGTCTCCCTGGGCTTTTTTGGCGCCTAAATTCATTTGTTTGGCTCTTCCTCTATCCGAGCGTATAGCTTTTGCCCCGTGGGCTTCGGAAACCGTTGCGGTTCGATCTTGACTTCCGCCATCTACACAAATAATCTCCTGGATAAGCCCAGAGCTTCCGGTTTTGGCCAAATGATCCAAGATGTTTCCAATGAAACCCTCCTCATTTAGGACAGGAATGATGATACTTATGGTCTTATTTGGCTTCATTCAAACTCCAATCGTAGTCAAGAAATTCAATTTGGGCGCTTTTTGGAGTAGGGTTCTCCAAATACGTATTGATATACTCCAGCAAACCTTTGTTTTCCGTAAAATCTCCTTTATACCACCTAAATATTTTGGAAAGCTGCGCTCTGTTCCCTTCAAATCGATTTCTCTTGGTATCATTCACAAAATCAACCGCCGTTTTGGAAAGTAGACGCTCCATACTTTGTGCAGTAAAGGGAACGTTGAGCAACTTGGGACAGGAATAGGAGGCACAGTTTATGGCGAAATGTATCCTGGGCTCCCCCATTTTTCGCAGAATCTGATGCTCAATATGGCTAAGGGATACCTGTTTGTCTCCTAACGCAATCCATTTCTTTTTCCACCTACTGGGAATATCCCGAATGCTTTTTACAGGATAATGATCCACAATTAGTTTTACCGTAGCTGCATTGTACAGATTAATGTAAAATGCAAGTTTCTGATTTTTATCCCATGCAGAATTAGGGACATTTTGGGAAAGTTCCTTTAGATACGCATCCAATTGGGACACGTCCTTTTGAAATCCTGAGTAGTCCACATTGCCCAAATCATCCACATGCTTTTTAAGCAGCTTCCCCCAAGCCAGATGACTGGGGTAGTCCGGAAGATTTGCAATATGTTTTGCCATTTGGAGCTCAGGATGGCAGATGGGGGTACTTGTTGGAAATCCACCAAAAATCCATACCAAAAGTAAGACCAATGGCCATTGAGGGCTTAGACCCATGAGCAGCAATTTTTTAATATATAAAGCTGGGGAATGACCCCCAATCTGTTTTTAACAGCAACCTCCGCCGTTATAATGCCAAGTACTTTCGCTGACAAATATTTCGTCTGATGCTTCTTGAAGGGCAGCAGCCGTTTTATCACAAACCGCCAATGGCTGATTTTGAAGCAGAACATGTCCTTTGTTGTCATCAAAATACTCTTGGTCACCAAAGTAAATAGCCGTTTTGCCAGTGAACATGCATGGGCCATCCTCTGGCATTGGATCTTTGATGGCAGCAATTTCTATGGACTCAATGTAAACCAACTCATCCGTTGGATAGTGGTTGGGCGAAAGCACACGGTATGCTCTACGTCCTCTTATTTCAATAGTTCCAAAACCAGCATCGGTAAGCACTTTTACATAGTCCTTAATAGGAATACTTCCACTAAGACAAAGCGCTCTTAATCTATCATCATTCCTTAGCTCATCGTTCATAGGCTGTTCACAGGTGGGATCGCTCATCACCAAACGGCCATGGGGTTTAAGCACCCTGTACATCTCTGACACCGCTTTTTTCAAATCCTCCATTTTAAAGATGTTGAACAGGCAATTCTGGGCCGCAACATCAATGCTCTCATCCGCAACGGGCAGGTTCAGGGCATCCCCTTTCACCAAATCCACATATTCACTTTTGAACCAGTCATTTTCCTCCTCGGCAATTTTGAAGTTGTTTCGGGAGGCCTCCAACATCTCATCCACCGAATCCACACCAATAACACCTCCTCTTTGTCTGGAAAAGTAGGAGAACTGCAACAGTTCCATTCCGCCTCCAACTCCAACATACAGCACTTTGGGATCGTTGACCAAATCTTGTGCAGAAACGGTACTTCCACATCCATAGTTCATTTCCTGCATGATCTTTGGGATGGAAAGCCCTGGGAACTGCCAAATGGGATTGGTGGTACAACAAAGCCCTACATCTGGGGTCAGGGCCGCCTTTTTATATAAATCGTGGGTCGCTTCTAAATAGCTCATATTTCTTTAATTAGTTCTTTGAACAATTGAATCATTTTTGGTTCAGTATTGCCGGCAATCTCAATAATTTCCTGAATATTCACAGCTTGCAGATTGTCCGGATCGCATTCATCCGTTAAAACGGATACAGCTACTATAGGTAGTCGTAAATGGTTGGCAACAATTACTTCGGGTACGGTACTCATTCCTACGGCATCCGCCCCCAATATTTTAAGCATCCGATATTCCGCTTTGGTTTCTAGTTGTGGCCCTACCACTGAGGCATAAACACCCTTTTGAAGGGTAATACCATTTTTGGCCGCAATGGATTCAAGAATGTTGCGCATATCCAAATCGTATGGTTCTGCCATGTCCACAAACCGATCACCAAACTCAGCCACATTTTTAAAAGCCAAAGGAGAGCCACCTTGCAGATTGATATGATCCTCAATTAGCATCATATCTCCTTTTTTAAAATTGAGGTTAATGGCCCCTGCGGCATTGGAGACAAACAGTTTTTGAATACCTAAAAGGCGCATCACCCTAATGGGATAGGTAATGTCCAAAAAATCATAGCCTTCGTACAAATGGAACCTACCTTGCATCACTACCACTTTTTTGCCCGCAATGGTGCCATAAATAAGCTTTCCCGAATGGAATTCAACCGTGGCCAAGGGAAAGTAGGGAATGTGGTTGTAATGGGCTTCAACCGGATTTTCTATTTCACCTACCAGTTGCCCAAGTCCAGTGCCTAGAACAATGCCAATTTCTGGTGATTCAAATCCCTTTTTTTTCAAGTATTCTACAGATTCTTCAAGCTGTTTTTTGGTCATTCTTTCATATGTTTTAAAAAAGGCTGGAACGCCTTGATATCTTTAATGTCTTCGTAATGATCTACATCATTTTTAATAGGAAGCATGCTTGTTTTTTCCTGGTCTAAATGCTTCATGGTGTCCTCAAGCACGGTCTCGGTTCCCCAGAGTTTGTCTTGAAATAACTCCATATTTAATGTTGTCATTCCCAGCAAATAGTACCCCCCATCTTCGGCGGGGCCAATTACATAATCGTGCTGGTTCAATTGGGAAAATGCCGATTCCAAATCCGCTTGGGACAAATCGTACATATCACTTCCAATAATAATGATTTTTTCATAACCGGATTCAAACCCTTCTTGGAATGCATTTAGCATTCGCTGGCCTAAATCGGCACCATTTTGTAACTTTTTTTGATATGTGCCATTGGCCCAGATATCTTCTTCCCAAATTTCATTGGAGTAGAAAACCCATTTGGTCACCTCCAATTCAGATGTGATATTGACCGTGTGTGATAGGAGGAATTTATAAATATTCAAAGCAGCTTGGTCTCCTACCTTGGCAGCCAATCGGGTCTTGCATTTGCCCAATTCAGGATTTCGGGTAAAAATGAGCAATAGGGATTTATCTTTCTCCAAGGGTCATTTTATTTGTTGTACACTTTATCCGCATTGGTCAAAAGTTGACCCCAATACTTACTAAAGGGGTGGACATTATCCGTAGGTTGGTTTTGCGTGTTATAAACTGGATTTCCCTGATTCTTCCATTCAAAAATACCGCCGTACAGATTGCGGATTTGTGTATAGCCTGCCAACTTTAGCTTTTCGCCCACATCTTCGGAACGCACTCCTACAGAGCAATATACTACGATGGGTATTTTTTTGTCAGGAGCAATCTGTGATACACGGTCGATTTCGAAATCATCGTATCCAACCCAGACCGCATTTTTTAAATGGCTCACTTCAAACTCTTCCCTTTCCCTTGCATCCAAAAAGATAAAATCATCTCCATTTATAGCTTCATCCACAGTGATATACTCCACGGTTTTATTGTTGAACTTTTCCAAAATATCCGGGATGGTCAATTGGGATTTGGCACCAATGGAAAGAAGTAGGAATATGTAAATCGGAAGTTGCTTAGTCATTTGTTTACTGATGAGTTTCAAAGATAACTCATTACATAAGTTGAGCGATAATATGATTATCTTAATCCTTGGAATTTTTGAAGTATCCCTTGGTTTAAAAAACAATCTATTTTCCGTGACACACAAAGGTTTAAGCTGTGGTACAGTTCAAAAAAAATTCTAATTACTGATTTAAATCAGCAGCAGTCTAGTTTTTAAGTTGAAATTTTGCTAAGTCAAACCTCCCATAATGAACATCGACCCAGAAAAACTTCCTTCCATTGCCAAACGGTTGGAAGATATTATTGAAAATTGTGCCGCTAATGAAAGGGACAATGAAACGCTGTTAAAAGAGGTTTGTGAAACCTACCGGGAAAGTGCCAAAAACCTGCTGCACTATAGCACTTTTAGAACCTATGACCTTAGATCGATTCAAAAAAAGCTAAAACGGCTTGGGCTCTCCCGTTTTGCAAATGCCGAAGGCAATATTTTGGGAAGCCTTACCAATGCGCACAATCTAATAAGGTTGATGGGGCAACCTTCCAAGGAATATCCATTACCTGCTTTGGGAATTGGACAGGGCAAAAAGAAACTCAGAAAACATACCAATGCTCTTTTTCCAACCCCCAAAAAAAGTAGAAGGGTGCGGATCATGGTCACACAGCCAACCGAGTCTGCCCATGACTATAACAAGGTCTTGGAAATGGTAAAAAATGGGATGAATTGTGCGCGAATCAACTGCGCCCACGACAATCCGGACATTTGGAAAGCCATAGCCGATAATGTGAGAAAGGCATCTGCCGAATGCGGAACCGATGTAAAGATTGCCATGGACCTGGCAGGCCCAAAAATTAGAACAGGATTTCTGGGATTGGGGCCAAAAGTGTTGAAGTTTAAACCCAAAAGGTCGGTACTTGGGATAGTGGAAACCCCAGCCCAGATTAGATTGGTGCCCGAAGACAATAAAAGCATTGACCCCACTGCAATTCCAATTGCTTCTGACTGGCTTTCCTTGCTACGGGTTGGGGATAAATTCATTCTAAAGGACACTAGAGGAAAAAAACGGAAACTAGTGGTTCACAAATTGGAAGAAGGAAAAGCGCTCTTGCATTGTAAAAGAACGGTTTATCTAGAAACAGGAACCCGATTACAACCCCAAAGGGAGTCTATTCCAGTGGGTGTTATTGGAGAGCTTCCAGTAACGGATAAATTCATTGAACTGCACACGGGCAATCTGCTGGCAGTAACGGCAAACGAGAAGCAAGGAAAACTTCCCCAGTTTAACGAAGAAGGAAAGCAGATACATGTGGGAAGTATTCCCTGCCTGCCCTCAAAAGTGGTTTCCAAAGCCAAAAAAGGGGAACCTATCCTCTTTGATGATGGTAAAATAGAAGGCGTCATCACTGAAGTTCGCAAAGACCATTTCATGGTCAGGATTGTTAAGGCCAAGGAAAATGGCGCGCGACTCAAGGCAGAAAAAGGAATTAATTTTCCAACACTGGATATGGGCCTTTCGGGCCTAACTGACAAAGACAGAGAAGATCTAAAGTTTGTGGCCAAGTATGCCGATATCGTCAATTTTTCTTTTGTGAACACCGCTGAGGATGTGGATGAACTTCTAGATCAGCTGGAGCAGCTTGGGTCAAGGGATAAGGTAAGCGTCATTTTAAAGATTGAGACCCGATTTGCCTATAGAAACCTGGTGAAAATTCTGTTGGCTGCCATGAAGACCCAATTTATTGGCGTGATGATCGCCCGCGGCGACCTGGCCTTGGAGGTGGGTTGGAAAAATATGGGCAAGGTGCAGGAAGAAATCCTTTCCTTTTGTAGTGCCGCCCACATCCCAGTGGTATGGGCCACCCAAGTACTGGAAGGCTTGGCTAAAAGTGGTCTGCCTTCGCGTTCCGAGATTACGGACATAACTTCCTCCTTGCGTGCGGAGTGCGTAATGCTCAACAAGGGGCCATATATCAATGAAGCTATTGTGCTCTTGGACGAAATGCTTCGGGGGATGGAAAAATTGCACAGCAAAAAAGAGGGCATGTGGCCCAAAATTGACTGGCTCTAATACCAATTTTCTAGTGCGTTATACACTGTAATTTTTGGGGTGGTTTTCGGACTAATGGCAAGTAAACAAGTAATAACAAATACAACACTAAAAATGAGAATAGGAATCAACGGGATGGGCCGTATTGGACGGGCCGCCCTTAAGGTAATCAACGAAACTCCTGGCCTGGAGGTCGTTGCCGTAAACGACATTGTTTCCATAGAAAACACCGCATACCTTTTAAAGTACGATACGGTCTATGGGAAATATGAAAAAGAGGTAACCCATGAAGTTGACGCTTTGGTGGTGGACGGACAAAAAATCCACTACTCCTCCATCCGTACCCCGGAGGAATTGCCCTGGGGAGAACACAAGGTGGACTTGGTGATCGAGAGTACAGGGGTCTTCACCAAAGGTGAGGATGCCGAACGCCACCTGAAAGCAGGGGCCAAGACGGTGATTATTTCCGCACCTACCAAAAGTGCGGACACCCCAACGGTTGTGCATGGGGTAAATTCAGAAGATGGGAATGTAAGCGTATTTTCCTGTGCCAGCTGTACCACCAACAACATTAGTCCAGTGGTTGAGGTCTTGGGCCGACGTATCGGGATTAAAAAGGCCATTATGACCACTGTTCATGCCTATACCGCTTCGCAGGGTACGGTGGACGCTCCCTCGGCCAAGAACTTTAGAATGGGACGGGCAGGAGCACAAAACCTGATTCCGACAACAACGGGAGCGGCCATTGCCACTACCAAGGCACTACCTGCCTATGCGGGTAAGTTTGATGGGGTGGCCATTAGGGTTCCTGTTCCCGTAGGTTCTATCTCGGATATGACCTTTGTTACGGAACGACCTGTGACTGCAGAAGAGGTGAACCAAATTCTTGTGGAAGAAGCCCAGACCGATCGTTATGCCGATGTGCTGGACACCACAGATGAACCCATTGTTTCTTCGGACATTATTAAAAGCCCGTATGCATCAACCGTGGATCTGTCCATGACCCGTGTAGTGGATGGGGATTTGTTGAAAGTGATGACCTGGTATGACAATGAATGGGGATTCACCAATCAGATGATTCGTCAGATCCTGGAGATTAAGGGATAGTCGAAAAGAAATGGAAAAGGAAAGGGCCGCGTAAGCGGCCCTCGTTTTTTATGGTTAGTTGATATAATGGTATAAACTGGTGATCAGCGAACCTACCGAGCAAGCCAGTACGAAATACCAAAATATGTACCCCATTTTTTCTTCTACAGTGTTCATTGTAATGTTTTTGTGTTCTGGTGGTTGCATTTTATCTTCTCTTCGAAAGTACAGAGAAAGGCCTATCATAATGTTACATTTTTATTGGTTGCCCCAAAAAGCATATAATTGGTAGCAAATTTTTTGTGGATGGTATATCGACCCTAAAACCCGTTGTGGGAATGGAAAATCACAACACCAATTTTTGTAGGAAAGCAAGCTTTTCTACTTGGTAACTAGGGGCTTGGTACGTAATTTTGTGACAAGTCCAGAGCCTATGAACTACCAAGAACTTGACCAAGCTATTTCCAAACGCATGCGCAAATGGGGTATTCCCGCGGTGCGCATTTCATTTGCTATTATATTTTTCTGGTTTGGGATTTTAAAGCCCTTTGGGCTTTCTGCCGCGACCGGACTTTTAAAGGCCACGGTGGCCTGGTTGCCTTTTGGCTCGCCAGATACGTGGTTGGTGGTCATAGGATGGTGGGAAGTGGTGATCGGGATTACCTTCTTGTTCCGAAAGACCACCAAGATTGCCATTGCCCTCTTGCTGCTGCAAATGGTGGGCACCTTTATGCCCTTGGTGTTTCTACCGGAAATCACCTTTCAAAATGGCAACTACCTATTGCCTACCTTGGAAGGGCAGTATATCATTAAAAACGTGATGATCATATCCGCGGCCTTGATCGTGGGCGGGACACTCTTTAAAAAACAAGGGAATTGATTCCCTTTTCCAAGAAATGGAACGGGATTAAACCAGCGGAGTACCTTTAAGGCGCTTTTCAATCTTGCGCTTCTTTTCGGTAAGCTCCTTCATAACGTCCATAAGGTTTTGATCCTTGGTCTCCTTATAGATCTCGTTAATGGAAAGTATGAGGGCCTTTGCCTCTCTGGAAGCCGCAACCCTATCACTGGTGGACATATGACTCAAAGTTCTGCCTATAAACTCCTTTGCCTTTGCTAATAAATCTTCGGTCATTTTTATTTAAAATTAATCTAGATTGGCTAAATATAAGGGATACTTTGATATTTTCTGCCTATAGGGGTATTCGTTTTTTATATCAAGCCAAAATATTTCCCCTAAGAGCCTGCAAATAAAGGAAAAAAACTGTATATAAACCCCCAATATTTTCTTAAACTATGTACGCTGCTAAACCAAATGGCCAGAGGGAAATTTTTCTACATGATGGACATGGGTGAATGTCTGCGAAACATGCACCCTGAGTTTGGGATTCTTGGCATTGATACGGTAGCACAAGGTGAGCTGGTCGGCATCCATGTGCAGGTGGCCTTGATCTAAAGGGCTGGGCAGGTGCAGCATGGAACCCAGATAAAAACCCTGCTTGGTAGGAAGCACAAAATCAAAGGAAAAGTTGAAGACGGGATTGTCCGCCACCAGCATTTGAACCAGGCCTTTATGGGTTTTTTTACAGAGCATGATGCGGCTATGTTGTTTGAGCACGGGTAGAAAGGGAAGTTGGTTTTGGCTGTTGAGCACCAGATGATCGGCAAAGATGATTTCCATACAGGTGTAAGGACTTTGGTGGACGAAGTCTTGAATGGTTTGCAGAATGGGTGTGGTTGGCATAGGTGTAGGTTAGAGGATTGGATGTTTGGATTGTTGGATTTTTAGATGAGGCTGATTGGGTAAAGATATAAAAAAGGTTGTAAACAACCTATTGTATTCAATTGGTTGAATAAAACTTCTTGTTTGCATTTTTGAGTTATGTCAAAGCGTGAACGAAAAAAAGAAATGCCAGATTTCTGTATAGCCTTTGGGAAGCATCTTAGGACCTTGAGAATTGAAAAAGAATTGAGCATTGAAGAAATTGCCTTTAAAGCAGGGATTGATGCCCAAAACCTAAGAAAATATGAATTAGGTAAACAGGAAATGAAAATTTCCATGATGAAGAGAATTGCTGATGCATTTGAGATCAGCACATCTGAATTGTTAGCTTTTGATAAACGAGGTTAAGATATTCTAGCATTGCTGTCGTATGAGCGAACAAGGCGACCATAATGTTGATTTTCTTCGGCAATTGGCCAATCGGATAAAATCACTAAGAGATAATCGAAACCTTACTCAGGAGGACGCTTATAATGACACAGGAATTCACTTTGGGAGGATAGAAACGGGTCGCTGGGACCCCAAATTCAGCACAATTCGGAGGATTTCGGAATACTTTGAATTGACTATAACCGAATTTTTTGCAGAGGGTTTTGAGGAATAAATTGAGCAGGGAAGAAAAGTTGTTTGTAAGAGACTTTGGATTGCACCTGAGAGCTTTGCGGGAAGAAAGAAATTTATCGCAAACCAAATTGGAGGCCATTGCTGGATTATCCAAAAATCAAGTGTGGCGCATTGAGAATAGCGAAGTAAACACCACTATTTCCAATTTGGTGTTACTTGCAAAAGCCTTGGATGTTAAGATTGAAGAGCTTTTTGAGTTTAGGAGGTGATGTTTTGAGCTTTTGATTAATAAATTGGCCATTTGAATTGAAATATCTTTATCCAAACGCCGTGATGCATTTAATCATATTAGAATATTAACCAAACCAACATGCAGGAAAAGACAAACTTCCAACAATTTGAAAATCTAGACGAAGAACAATTACCCGTCGCTAAACACAAATTACACGATTGGACTCATTTTGCGGGTCTCTACGCTGCCGAGCATGTCGCGGCTACAGAGTTTGTGATCGGAGCAACTTTTGTGGCGCTTGGCGCCAAGACGATGGATATCATCTTAGGTCTTCTGATTGGTAATATTCTAGCGGTACTGAGCTGGAGATTCATCACTTCCCCAATTGCCGTTGATACACGCCTGAGCCTCTATACCTATCTGAATAAGATTGCTGGTGACTCGATGACTAAGCTGTACAATTGGGCCAATGTCATTATCTTTTCTGTGATATCTGCCGCGATGATCACAGTTTCATCAACAGCGGTTCGCTTCGCTTTTAATGTTCCTGCACAACTCAATTGGTATCCCACCAATGCCTGGTTTATATTGATTGTTTTGGCCGTAGGCATAGTTGTGGTTTCTATTGCTATCTATGGTTTCAATGCCGTTTCTGAATTTTCAGGGATCTGCGCTCCTTGGCTCTTTGTGATGTTTACGAGTGGTGCCATGGTGTTACTCCCTGCCTTGTCTTTAGATGTATTGGATAAAACTTTACCTGCTGGATGGGCGGATTTTATAACCCTTGGCGACCAGAGTATCTGGACAGGCATCAACAGCGATGGTGCTCCGGGAATTGGATTAGTCGAAGTCATTGGCTTTGGCTGGGCTGCTAATACAATTACACATTTCGGATTGATTGATATGGCCCTCCTACGTTTTGCTAAAAAGAAGAACTACGGATATGCCACCAGTACAGGCATGATGTTCGGTCATTATGTTGCATGGATAGCTGCGGGAATCATGGGCGCCGGTGCCGCCGTCATATTAGGAAAATCAATCGTTGAGCTTGATCCAGGTGATGTGGCCTATTATGCACTTGGCTGGTCAGGTTTTGTGATTGTTATTGTTGCCGGTTGGACGACCGCGATTACGAATTTGTACAGAGCAGGTTTGGCCGCACAAGCTATTTTTTTCAATCATTCTCGAAAGAAAACGACTATTGTGGTTGGTATGGTCACCGTAGCTATCGCCTGTTTCCCTTTTGTATTTTCACAAATACTACCGCTACTGACCTATGCAGGGTTGCTGGTTGTTCCTGTGGGAGCTATTGTGTTTGCCGAACACCAGATTTTCCCTAGAATTGGCTTTACGCGCTATTGGTCTTCGTACCGAAAACTAACCTTTAGTATGCCTGCAGTTGCGGCTTGGGGCTTGGGCTTAGTCTTCGGATTTGGGTTGAATTTCTTAGATGTGATTTCCTTCTATTATCTGTTTATCCCTACATGGTTTTTTACCATCGCTGTATATACTTTGCTCGCATCTAAATACGGAGCGAAGCAGGACTACCAGGAGGAAGTAAAAGAAGAAGAAGTTCGGATGGAAACGATTGAACGTTTTCAAGAGCAGCAAGCAAAGAATGAGCCAGCTATTTCTAAGGATGTTTCTTTATTCTCTAAAGGATTAAAATTCATAGCCATTTCGGCTTTGGTGGCCACTTTTGTGTTGGCCTGTAACGTGACGTTCGGTAGCGCCACAGAATCGAATTATATTGAAAATCGGGAACTCTTTTATACGTATGCTTTCATCAGTACCATCATTTATTTTATACTGGCCTATTGGGCACTCAAACGTGGAAAATCAAAAACGGTAGCACTCCAATGAAAACACCAATACAACTTCAACAACAAAATTTAGAAGAATTGGGAAGCCGTATGCCCGTGCCGATATATAACCGCACCGACAATAAAATTGGAATTGTACATGTCGGCGTTGGCGGATTCCACCGTGCACATCAAGCGTATTATTTGCATCAACTAAGACAGCTGGGGGAAGCCTCAGACTGGGGAATCTGTGGAATCGGTTTACGCGAAGCAGATACTAAACTAAGTAATATTTTAAAAAAGCAAGACCATCTTTATACACTAATGGTTAAGCATCCAGACGGAAAAATCGAACCCGAAATAATTGGGTCGATTGTAGATTTTAAAATGGGAACCACAGATCCCGAAACCGTTATCGCTCGAATGGCAAGTGTGGATACAAGAATTGTATCACTGACGATTACCGAAGGAGGTTATAATTTCAACCCCACCACGGGAGAATTCAATTTTGACAATCCAGATATACAACATGAACTTCGTCACCCGCATGACCCAATAACCATCTATGGGTTTTTAACGGCGGCTCTAAAAAGACGCCGCGCCGCCAAGTTACCTGCTTTTACCATTTTGTCTTGTGATAATATTGAACATAATGGAGATATGATGCGTAAAATGCTTCTTGCTTTTGCCAAAGAGCAAGATAAGGGCTTGGCAAAATGGATTGCACAAGAAGTCTGCTTTCCCAATAGCATGGTCGATCGTATTACGCCGGTAACAGCCAAAGCAAATATCGATACTATAGCTCAAAACTATAGCGTAGCTGATGCGTGGCCAGTGACGTGCGAACCTTTTATACAATGGGTGGTAGAAGATAAATTCTCGAATGGACGACCAGCATTTGAAAAAGTAGGCGTACAATTTGTACATGATGTAGGGCCGTATGAGAAAATGAAATTAAGACTCCTAAATGCAGGGCATTCAGTTTTAGGAATTTTGGGAGCAATTCATGGTAACCCGACCATCAATGCTTGTGTAGAAGATGAAGTCTTTGCAAACTACTTACGTGTATTTTTAGACGAAGAAGCTACTCCTATTTTAGGGGACGTTGAAGGCATTAATTTGGAGGACTACAAAGACAGCCTCTTTGAACGTTTTTCCAACCCTAATATAAAAGACAGCGTTGGCCGTATTTGCTCAGAAAGCTCGGCCAAACTACCTAAATTTTTAATCCCAACCATACATGAAAATTTAGCAATAGGAGGAAGTATCAAATTCGGCACCTTGGTCATAGCAGCATGGTGCTACTACAGTGATAAAAAAGTAGACCAACAGGGAAAACCACTCGAAATTATTGATGCAATGTCGAATGAATTACACCAAGTGGCATCAGAATCGAAAAATGACCCATTAGCCTTCATTAAGCAAGAAAATCTGTTTGGAGGTCTTGCAAAAAACGATGATTTTACTAGAACCTACACCTCAATGTTACAGAAGTTGTATACAGGTTTTAGGATCAATGAATTGATGCAAAGTATGATTTAGAGCAGTTAGCCAGAATTGCATACCGATTAGTCAATTGAAAAAACGCATCACAACAACGTGTATAATTAATTGCCGCGGAATTTCCTTATAAGAAAATCGCTTACATTAATTATCTTAACCAATAACGGAAAATGACTTACACCCTTTCCCGCAACTAATCATACTCACAACCGTTAGGCCTTGCTGCCGCAAGATTACCCGGTCAAGCTGGGTGCAAGCGTATCTTGTGGGTTTCAAGTTTACTTTGTTTTAATTGGTGAGATGTAATAACGGGTCCGAAAGTGGCTGTAGCGATGATTTAACAGAATAAAATGAAATACTATTGTGTCATTATTAGCTTCATGGGGTTTTGCGTAGCATCTTGTAAATTGACAAATGATTCGGTTCAAAATCAAAATGTGATCTACGAGGCATGTGAACTTGCCGATAAGATAAATGATACAATTGTTGTTCGTGGAACCTATTCGACTTGTATGGAATATAGTTCCTTCAATCCGGTGAAAAGTGACGAATGTTACGATGCATTTGACATGGATCTTAGGTTTAATCAAGCGCATTTCACAAAAGAAGTTGAAGCTCGTTTGGATGAGATGTACGGGTGCGGGGTAAGTATAAAGTTGACCCTAAGGGGAATTTTGCGTAAGGAGAAAGATAGGAAGTATGGTCACTTGGGGAGCAATACTGCTGAATTTGATGTTTTAGATTTTATCGAATATGGTAAAGTGAAATTCAAGAAATTGAAAAACTAAAAATACCCTTTTCCCCTCGCTCCCTTAAGATCACCCAGTCAAGTTGGGTGCAGGCGTATCTTGTGGGTTTCAAGTTTACTTTGTTTAATATGGTGTCTTTATCATACGTTGCGCAACATTTGTAAAAACCTCCAAAATTACTTACCTTTGACGTTAGTAACGTAAAACAGAAGCATGATTGTTTCTTTTGGCTCAAAAGAGACCGAACAGATTTGGAACGGAATCAGGGCCAAAAAAATGCCACTTGAAATCCAAAATGCTGGACGACGAAAACTCAGAATGCTGAACAACTCTCAAGATCTAACGGACTTGAGAGTACCGCCATCAAACCGACTGGAAAAATTATCGGGTAACCTGAATAATTTTTATAGCATTCGAATTAACAAGCAATGGCGGATAATTTTCAAGTGGAATAGGGGAAACGCAAGTGAAGTGGAAATAATCGATTACCATTAAAAAAAGAAAAAATGGGGAAGTTGGTCAATGTACATCCTGGAGAAATACTTTATTTCGAATTTCTTGAGCCTATGGAAATTTCGGCATACCGACTTTCCAAAGACTTGAAAATTCCGCAGACCAGAATTTCGGAAATCATAAAAGGGAGGCGAAGAATTACGGCGGATACTGCCCTTCGATTAAGCAAATATTTTGGGAATTCTGCCAAATTCTGGCTTGGACTTCAAGACGATTTCGATATTGAAGAGGAACGGGAGGAAAAGAGAACGGAACTGGACGGAATTGAAAAGTTTGAAAATAAAAACGTAACCTAGCACTGTATCTAGCTCAATTCGGTCGGAATTTCCATACGGAATTTCCAGCTTGATTCCCTCGCTCCCGCAAGATCACCCAGTCAAGCTGGGTGCAAGTACATCTTGTGGCATTCTTGGTTTAGTTTGTTTAAATTGGAGTGATTAAACTGCCAGCTTTTAACTTGATCGGCCATGTGTTGTTCACCCAAAACCAAGTAAAACATATGCGTAGAATATTTTATATGTTATCTATCTCTATTTTGTTGCTAGCGTGTAAAAAAAGTATGGAGTATGGAAATGTAGAAGCCTTCAATAATTATGAATTTATTGATTTTCAATCCGTAGTTAAAAACCCAAATGAATTTTATAAAGACACCATAAAAATAAAAGGACAAATAGTAATGTCTTCCCATAATGTTTCAATCACAGATGGAAGTTCTTGGATTTGGATTGATTCTTTTGGCCCTGCCTATGCTGATGATAGTACCTATCACGATTTACATATGAAAAATGTGGAAATTCTTGGGGTATTTGATTTTAGGGAAAAAGGTTTTATGGATTCTTATGAGGGAAAGTTCACGGAACTTTTTTACATCAAAATGTATTAAAGTCAATTCCACTTCCTTAAAATGTAATCTTGTGGTATTCTTGGTTTACTATTTCTAGTTTGGCGGTAACATTGAGTTCGGGACACTCGAACTGACGTTTATGGGCACCTCAGAACATTAGAGCTGTTGGGTTCTGATCCATCCCGCTTCGGGCAGTTCAAATTCATCTACTTTCATGATCACCCGCTCCCCCTGCTGGTATTTATATTTTAGCAAGGTGCAATTGGCATTTTGTTCCAAATAGA
Organism: Flagellimonas algicola; assembly: GCF_005937185.1. Lineage (GTDB taxonomy): Bacteria > Bacteroidota > Bacteroidia > Flavobacteriales > Flavobacteriaceae > Flagellimonas > Flagellimonas algicola. The sequence continues at coordinate 1,432,875 of NZ_VCNI01000002.1, forward strand.
ACATCCTTACCCGTTTGGGCAAGGGCAGTCTTTTTTGTTCGCATTCCCGGTTCAAGCGGTTTTGGCCTATTTCCAATAGGAGCCTTTTTATGGCATACTTGTCCATATGTTTGAAGGTTGTATTTCTCATATAGGAAATAATCCATAAAATAGGAAATAATCCAAACAAATATATTTAATTTTTAGCACAGGATATGTTAAATTGAAAGGAAAAATGGGGTATGTGTTACGGTATTCGAGTGGTTAGGAAAGCGCAAGAACTTGAGGTCTTTTACAACGTTACCAAATTACTGGGAGAAGAGCAGTTGGAGCTGGATCTGCGGTACTTTCATGCCAATGGTTGGAGCCACCCCCTCATGTGGATCATTCCGCAGGAAAAATCCAACCGGATAACCCCCGCCATGTGGGGCATTATGCCCTCCAAGAACAAAGGGGCCGATTTTAAGGAGTACTTTAAAAACTACAAGACCTTTGGGGGCCTCAATGCCAAATCTGAAAAACTCTTTGACCATTTTATCTACCGGCAGTCTTGGGAGCACAAACGGTGCATTATTCCCGTAGATGGCTTTTTTGAACCCCATACCACTCCGGTAAAAGTCAAGGGCAAATCCTTTAAGGTGCCGTTCTATTTTAAGCGCAAAAACGATGACCCCATTAGCCTAGCAGGAATCTACACCACCACTTCGGATGGATGGAACACCTTTACTATCTTGACCAAGGACGCAACCCCAATGTTTGAGCAGATCCATAACGAAAAAAAGAGGAGACCTGTGATCATAGATGACGAAAACTTGGATTCTTGGCTTATGGACGATATGGATCTGGACGATGTGCTGCAGATGATCTTTGGGAAGGTGAGTTGGAAGCTTATCCGATTACCAAGGATCTGTACTCCAGAACCATAGACTCCAATAGGGATGAGATAATTGAGCGGGTGGACTATGAAGAGATTGAAATAGAATATTGAAACTCAACATCCACACTATTTGGTGCTATAATATTCTTGGTTTACTTTGATTAACTTGGTGGGAGTATTAAGGTGGAGTTAATGCTATAAAAAACAGAACATAATGAAAAGAAGGTTTTTTTTGGAAAAGTTTGCGTGGAGTACTGGAGTTTTAGCGGCTTCGCCCCTAGTGACATACGGGTACAATTTCTTGGACGATGGAAGCGTACCCTATGCAAGTGATTTAAAATTGTCATTGGCGCAGTGGTCTTTGCACCGTCAATTTCAAAATGGGAACCTCAATGCAGTTGACTTTGCCAGTATTTCCAATGATACCTATGGGTTAAACGCTGTGGAGTACGTAAATGGGTTTTATAAAAAATCTGGGAAAGATGAGCGATTTTGGGCAAACATGAAAGAACGGGCGGACAAGGCAGGCGTAAACAACTTATTGATTATGATAGATGAAGAAGGAGATCTTGGTGCGGCAAATGAAAAGGAACGGATAAAAGCTGTTGAGAATCATTATAAATGGGTCAATGCGGCTAAAATTTTGGGATGCCATTCCATTAGGGTCAATGCCTTTGGTGCCAGCGATAGGGATACCTTTAAATCCGCTATGACAGATGGCCTTGGACGCCTAGCAGAATATGCCGCCAAGGAGAACATCAATATTGTGATTGAAAACCATGGCCTGAACAGCTCGGATGCGCAATTGATAACCGAAATCTTAAAACAAGTCGGTACCCCAAACGTGGGAACCCTTCCAGATTTTGGAAATTGGTGCCTTACCGCCAAATGGGGAAGTACCAAAGGAGATTGTGATAAAGCCTATGACATCTATCAAGGTGTGACCGAATTCTTGCCATTTGCCAAAGGGGTCAGTGCCAAGTCCTATAATTTTGATGATCAGGGAGAACACCCCTCCATAGATTATTACAGGATGCTCAAAATTGTAAAAGACTTTGGATGGGACGGGCACATTGGCATAGAATACGAAGGGGATGCCCCAGAACATGAGGGCATACTACTTACCAAGGCATTGATAGAAAAAGCTTGGAACGGTTTAGATTAGGGAATACTATTTTTATCTGCTTCGTATAACTCAATGGCCTCTACATAATTGATGGCCCCGTGCATGGTCAAATCATGGATAAAACCATCCAGTTTAGGGTGATTTTTCTGGATCCAACTGACCAGGGAATCCCGTTCTTTTTGCCAAACACCCCAATCTGCTCCGGCGCATTCACCAGATTCAATTTTTGAAATTTTTCCGGAATCAAAAGAGATGTTGAACTGACAGGTCAACGGGTTGTTCTTTAAAAATTCATAACGTACGGATTCTGATGCCACATTGACCAGAACCTCATTGTCCGCTTCATCCAATTGAACTATGGCATAGGAGGTTTTAAATATGGAATCCCATTTAAAAAACTCATAAAAACTTTCATGGGTGTAAGGGGTAACATAATCGCCAGAGGTAATGGTGAGGGTGTCATTGATCAATGCTTTTATTTTTTGGTAATTCCCTTCCTCAAAAGCTTGGTAATATTGGGTGACCATCTCTTTACGTGTCGGTTTCTTCTGGTTGCAGCTTGCCATCAATAGCAAGAGGGATAGGATAAAAAGGGTGTTTTTCATTAGGGTGTATTCGGAGGTTAAGTTAAGATTTTAGGCTTGCAAATTGGCGTATCTTTATAACAAGTTAGGTATTCCAATATCCAATCATGAAATTGACCACGATAGCGCTATGTTTAATATCCGTCCTATGTCTAGGGTGTAAAAATCAGTCACCGAAAAAATTAGGAAAAGTGACGGATACCATTAAACACACTAACCAACCCACGGTAAGCTTAACTTTTGATGATGGCATTACCGCAGACTTGGCAGGTTATCCGTTTAAGGAATGGAATCAAATGCTCTTGTCCCATCTGGAAAAGGAAGACCTCAAAGCCGCTTTTTTTGTCACTGGGCTGAACAAATTGGATGAAAAAGGCCAGTTCCTTTTGAAAAGCTGGAACGATAATGGACATCAAATTGCCAATCACACCTTTTCCCACCCCAATTTTAATTCGGATGCCAATACTGCCCAAATGTTTGCCAATCAACTGCTGCGTACGGATTCAGTAATTTCAAAATTTGGGAACAGTTCTAAGCTGTTCAGATTTCCATATCTAAAGGAAGGGCAGAACCCAGCCAAGGTGGACAGTATTAGAAATATCCTTGCCCAAAACGGCTACCGCAATGGATACGTCACTATAGATGCTTCGGATTGGTATGTCAACAGCCGTTTGATCAAAAAAATCAAGGCCAACGGAGTTTCAAATACACAGCTTGACGAATTTCGCGACTTTTATGTGCAGCACATTCTGGAACGGGCCGAGTATTACGAAAAGCTGTCCTTTGAAATGAACGGAAGACATATTAAGCATACATTGTTGCTGCACCATAACCTGACATCAGCTCTTTTCCTAGGAGATTTGATTGAGGCTTTTAAGGCCAAGGGCTGGCGAGTTATAGACTCGGATACGGCATTTGAAGATCCCATTTTTGGACAAATACCAAGTCCCGATTTTGCTGGCGAAAGTTTGATCTGGTCTATGGCCAAACAATCGGGCAATTATGAAGACCGATTGAGATATCCGGCGGAGGATAGCCGATATGAAAAGGATAAAATGGATCAATTGGATTTGTAATGGGAAATTTCTCTTTTAAACCTATTGTACTTGTTACTACTGGACTGGTCTTTGCGCTGTCATGCGCTCAAAAATCCACCAAAACTGTTGAGGTGAGGGGTGTCTACGGGAGCCCCAAACCCCTTTGGGATAAAGGATATAAGCTAAATGAACTTGGGGTTAATGCCATTTTTGTCCATAGTGGTGCCATTGATCAGGCCATGGTGGAACGAGCTAAATCCGAAGGAGCTAAGGTATATGCCGAATTTGCCACCTTGAACGGGAAAAATTATGTGGAAAACCATCCCGAGGCCTGGGCTATCAACGAAAAAGGAGAAAAAGTGAAGGCGGCTACCTGGTTTATGGGTGTCTGCCCTACCGAACCGGGTTTTAGGTCATATCGCTTTAATCAGCTAAGAGATTTACTATCCAAATTCGACCTGGATGGAATTTGGATGGACTATGTGCACTGGCATGCGCAATTTGAAGACCCCGAACCTATTTTGCCCGAAACCTGTTTTAACGACGATTGCCTTAACGAATTTTCGGCACACACTGGTTTGCAAATACCTGACGGATCAACCACGGAAAAGGCAAAATGGATTTTAACCCAGCATGACATGGAATGGCGCAATTGGAGATGCAAAGTCATTCATGATTGGGCGGTAGAAATGAAGAAAATCCTTAAGGAAGCCAATCCCAATGCACTCTTGGGGCTGTATCACTGTCCTTGGGATGACGAAGAATACAATGGTGCCAGACGTCGAAATCTGGGGTTGGATTATGATTTGTTAAGGGAAACTATTGATGTGTTTTCTCCAATGGTTTATCACGGAAGAATGCATCGAGACCCTAACTGGGTGGAAGAAAATATTAGCTGGTTCAGCAACCGATTGAATATTGAAATGGGAGCCTATCCCAAAGTATGGCCCATTGTTCAAGCGCATGATGACCCCAGTATTATCTCCAAAGAGGAATTTGAAACCGTTCTTTTAGGGGGACTGGCAGGGGAGTCCACAGGGGTGATGATGTTTACGACCAATTCGGTTGCCAAAGATGAAGCTAAAACTGGGGTGATTAAGAAAGTGTATCGAAATCTTTCGGAAGAATGAAACGACGGAATATTGACAAAACAATCAATTAGCTGTGACACAAGAAATTCTAATTTTACAGGAATCCCCAAGGATTGAGGTGGTGTTTACTGAACATGACTTGGAGGTTAGAAAGTCTGGCTCCGTTTTAATCAAAAAGACGAGCTACACAGAAATAAAAATGGTGGAGTTTATCAAAGGCAATATCCCTTGGATTACTGGAATGATTACTATGGTGATAGATCTTATAACTGGGCATGGGGTTGGTCACTGGAAAAGAGGAAAAGGAACATTGGATTTGTCTACAAATGCACACTCTTATTCCATAGAACTTGTTAACTATGACAGGGAACAAACCTCAATGGCGGTTGAACGGATAAACAATAAACTTAAAACAGATTGAAGCTACCCATCTTGTGGATTTTTATAATTTACTGGTAGGAACTAGCTTTAAACTTTAATTGGATCTGCCCTAACCAAAACATGTTCACAGCCGAGAAAAACATATCCGACCAAATTGATCATCTGTTCAGGCATGAGTATGGTAAACTTGTTTCTGTATTGACCAAAACATTTGGTACACCCCATATCCAACTTGCCGAGGACGTTGTGCAGGAAGCCATGTTGGAAGCCCTGAACCAATGGAACTACAATGGAGTCCCGGAAAATCCCGTAGGTTGGATCTACAAAGTGGCCAAATACAAAGCGGTAAATGTATTAAACCGCGAAAAGTACAAGCGGCAATACGCTTCCGATGTTGCCCAGCAATTGCAATCAGAATGGACGTTGAAACCGGCTTTGGATTACATTTTTACGGATAAGGAAGTTGCGGATGACCAGTTGCGCATGATCTTTACCTGTTGCCACCCTTCCATCTCATCAGACTCCCAGGTGGCCCTGACCCTTAAAACCCTGTGTGGATTTAGTATTCCTGAAATAGCCAAGGCATTTTTAACCCATGAGGAGAACATCAACAAAAGATTGGTCAGGGCAAGAAAAACCATAAAGGAGGCCAATATCTCATTTGAAGTGCCAATTGGGAAGGCACTCGAAAAGCGATTGTCAAGCGTTCTTGAGACCGTTTATCTCTTGTTCAATGAGGGTTATGATGCTACTTCGGGGAATCACCCTATCCGATATGAGCTTTGCGAGGAAGCCGTTCGGCTAGCAGAAATAATTGCATCAAATCCGAATACAAAATCGACCAACATTTATGCCTTATTGGCTTTGATGAGCCTGAATATGTCCAGATTCAAATCAAGGGTGGATGAATTTGACAATGTTCTGGATTTGGAGCATCAGGATAGAAGCCTTTGGGACAGGGCTTTGATAAAAAAGGGACTGTATTATTTAGAAATGGCCACGCAACAAAACGAAGTATCCATTTACCATATTCTGGCCACCATTTCTGCCCAGCATTGCACTGCGGTGGACTATCAATCTACAGACTGGGCTAGTATTTTGGAGTTGTACGACATGCTTGTCCAAATAGATAAATCGCCCATTGTATTGCTCAATCGCGCTGTGGTGTTATCCAAAACCACGCATCCCAAGGAAGCATTGGAGCAGCTCAACAAAATAGGGGATAGCCAATCTTTCCGTACGTACTTGCCATATTATACAACTAGGGCGGAGCTTCATTTTCAGAATAAGGAGCCACAAAAGGCCATAGACCTCTTAAATGAGGCCTTGAAACTACCATTGGATGTAAACCATAAAGATTTGATAAACAGCAAGCTGCGGGATTATTCCGGAGATAATTAGTTTTTTTTCAAAATCAATGTCCTTTTTATCTTTCTTCAATTGACTAAGGGGTGTAGAACCATTTTTTAATGCTTTAAAAAACTAAATCATGCAAGAATTTATGATTTTCATCAAAACCAAAGGAGACCATTTGGAAGGTTTATCCCCAGAAGAGCAGCAGGCCCATGTTCAGAAGATTGGACAATATATCGGCGGGCTCATGGAGTCCAAAAAGTTGAAAGGCGCCCAGCCTTTGGATATGGATGGAGCCATTATCCATGGAAACAAAGGAACCTTTAAGGATGGCCCTTTTAATGAATCCAAAGAAGTCATCGTAGGGTACTTCCATATTCTGGCGGAAAATTTGGATGAAGCTATTGCCATAGCCAAAGCCAATCCCATGTTCCATGATGCTGAGGGGACAATAGAGGTGAGGCCAATAAAGCAAATGGAAGGGATAAACTAAAATTGGAAAACGATGCATTCAGACACACAACATAATACACCGGAATATAGCGGACATTGTGCTTTTGCGGTAAGTACAGGAAAAACAGATGTGAAAGGTGGAAAACACAGCCTAACCATTGAGGGGAAGGAATATCTTTTCTCAAACCCTATTGCTAAATTTTTATTCAAACTGCTGCCCAATCGCATTGAAAAGGCGGACGCTAACTGGATAAATAAGTAAGATGAAAAGAAGAAATACAAACTGGGAATAACAGATTGATTATTTATCGATACGGTAAGAGCGATTTGGAGAGTATCCAAATCGCTTTTTTTATGGGGAAATATACCATCGTTCAATTTTATACGTATTTTTATATCGTACATCGTAAATAAACGATATATGAATTTTACAACGAATTTTGACATCGTAAGACAGGCTCTGGAAGATTTTACCACAGAGATTTATTCACCCAACAACAAAGTAATCGATCAAATACCATTGGATCAGCTGATTCAAAAGTTGGACTTGTCTTCATGGATAAAGGAGGGAGGACTTGAAGGGCAAGTCTTAAAAGACTTTTTGTCCGCATTTCTAAGCTATCAAACCAGGTTGCATCATTCTGGCTATTTGGGTCACCAATGTGCTGCTCCGCATTACGCTGCAGCTTTGGGAGGTTTCATTAACAACGTCACCAATAATGTACCCTCAATCTATGAAATGGGTCCAAGTTCGGTGGCTTTGGAAGTTTTTCTGGTCAATTGGATGTTGGAAAAAGTGGGATGGAAACCAACTCCTTTGACCGTACATAGCCGAATGTCGGAGGAAAATTATGGTGGAGGGGTATTGGTCAATGGAGGATCTATTGCCAACCTCACCGCATTGATTATGGCCAGGACTCAAGTAGCACCAGAAGTTTGGCAAGAGGGAAATCCAGATGGACTTTCTATTTTATTGCCCTCAGAAAGTCATTATTCGCTGACCAAAGCTGCTGGAATTTTGGGGATAGGCAAGAAGGCCATCCACTTTGTGGAAGTTGACAAGCGTGGAGCGGTTATTCCGGATAGTCTGCCTGGCATTTTCAAGAAGGTTCAGGAAAAGGGGCACTTCCCCATTGCGCTGGTGGCCAATGCCTGTAATACTCCAGTGGGCATTTATGATCCTTTGGACGAAATCGCGGATTTTTGCCAAGAGCAAAAGCTTTGGCTGCATGTAGACGGGGCCCATGGTGCCAGTGCACTTTTATCCGAAACACATGGACATAAATTGAAAGGGGTTGAGCGGGCCGATTCCCTAGTTTGGGATGCCCATAAGTTGCTTCAAGTGCCATCGCTTTGTGCTGCTCTGCTGGTCAAGAACCATAAACATTTAGATCAGGCCATGCCCGTAGGAGACAATGCCAGTTATTTGTTTCATGATAAGGAACAACCTGGGGTGGACACCCTCCATCGAACCATTGAAACCACAAAACCTGGTCTAGGCGAACGATTGTTTTTTGTGCTGGGGGCCATTGGGGAGGGCGGAATGGCAGGTTTTATAGATAGGCAATACCAGCTCACTTTGGAAGTTTATCACTACCTGCAAAATCTTCCTGATTTTGAGTGCCCCGCACAACCAGAGAGCAACATTCTTTGTTTTCAATATACCGGAGCGACGATGGATTCCCTTTTCCTTCGGAAAAAACTGTTGGAGACTGGAGAGTTTTATCTGACCACCACCTTGTTCAAGGGCGCACGCTACCTGAGATTGGTTTTTATGAGCCCGAATACGGAGTTCGGGCATATTGTAAATCTTGTGACCTCTATCCGGGAAATAGCCACTAAGGTTTGATTTCCAAAGCTCCTGCCTCAGTTGCCGAAAAATGGGTATCAATGGTTGGATTGGGATGTACATCCGTATGACCTGAAGGCCATTCAATTTTAAGCGAATCAATAACCGTGGATTGCCCCAAACCAAAATGCAGTTCGTAGTCGTTTTGACTGGCATAACCGGTAACCGGGTACATCCACCGGTATTGAATTTTTTCATTAGAAAACAGAGATATTTTTGCTCCAATCCCAAAGCGGTTGCTTTGTGTTCCGTTCAGCCTCAGACTGATCCAATGACTACCTGTAGTTGAGTTTTTGTAAAAACGGTTCACTTGGTCACTGCTGCCCCAATTGGCCACAAAAATATCGAGGTCGCCATCGCGATCAAAATCGGCATGGGCTGCTCCTGCAGAGGTATCCGCATGTTTCAACAAATGCCCGCTAAAATCCTGTTCAAAACTTCCATCCCCTTTATTCAGATAGAAAAAATTGAACATCTCAGGCCTATAGGTGCCATTGGCCACATATAGGTCTAGGTCGCCATCATTGTCATAGTCACCCCAAGTATGGCCCTTGGATGCCCCTCCCATTTGTTGGGAAACCGGTCCCTCCATAACAGGACTTAGATTTCCAGAACCGTCATTGTTGTAGAGAAAGTTCATTTTATCAAAATTGGCCAAAAAGAGATCCAAATCGCCGTCATCGTCATAGTCGGCCCAAGAAACCCCGTAAGAATAGCCTACATCTTGGACCAAATGCCCCTTTTCCACTTTTTGAAATTCCCAATTTCCCAGATTCACATAGTAGTCGTTTGCAGCTTGGGCATTGGCAATGTAGAATTCTGGTAGGGCATCCCCATTGGCATCCCCGCAGGCGCAGGCTCGCGCTCTGCCAGTTCCTTCGGACAGCAAGTGTTCTTCCATAAATTCAAAGTTTCCATCTCCTAGGTTTTTGTACACTCGGTTGGGACCCTTACCGGAGGCCACAATAAAAATATCCAAGTCCCCATCACCCTCAATATCTGCCCAACAAGCCATGGAGGCGCGGATTCCTTCCTCGGTCAGGGGATGCTCCGTGATTCGGGTAAAGCCTAGATTGTCAATGTTGTTGAAAAGGAAATTGGGCTCATCATCCCGACCTACGACATACAGATCCAAATCCCCATCGTTGTCATAGTCCACCCAATTGGCTCCTTGGGCACTCCCGCCATGTCGCACCAATTCTGAAAACACTTTGATGTCAAATCCGCCCTCGGTCATTTTTTTAAATGTCCCATCTCCATTATTCCGATACAGAGCATTCCATTGCCCACTGGAGTTGGAGACATAAAGGTCAGGGTCGCCGTCGCCATCATAATCGCCCCAAGCTACCCCGCGCGAAAGTCCACCATCGGTAGCGATTCTACCTTCGGTAATTTCCTCAAAAATGGAAAGGGAATGTTCTGTTTTTATTTCTTCGGGCTTTTCGGCGCAGCCCATCAGGAGTAGAGGAAAACTGACCGCAAGCAGCAGTTTTAGGTTGGGTGACATAGTTAAATCGTTTATTGCTTATAAACGAAAATAATGTTAATTGGCATGCAGGTTTTATAAGCTTATGTTAATTTTAAAGCGAATCAAAAAGTTTCATCGGATGAGGTTAAAGCAATTTTTGATGGTATGTTCCTTTTGTGCAGTCTTTGGTGGATTTGCGCAAGACGAAAGTTATCCAACCGAAAAATGGGGTGAGGATGTGGGCTTGATCAAACCCGAAAGCGTGGTCTTTGATGCTGGGAATGAATGTTGGTATGTCTCCAACGGACAACAGTTTGCTCCGGGAACGGATGGTTTTATTTCCAAGTTTAACAAAGACGGGCAACTGGAAGAGCTCAAATGGGTGAGCGATTTAAGCCGACCTACGGGAATGGCTATCCATAACAACCAACTTTGGGTGGCCGATGTAAACCAACTTAAGGTTATCGATATTGCTGCGGGAAAAGTGGTAAAAAGCTACTCGGAACCCATTAAAAATTCAGGATTAAATGACGTGGCCATCAATTCACGAGGTGAGGTCTATGTCACTGCTTCCTTTATCCATTCGGTGTTCAAGGTAGACGGGGATTCCCTGAAGCCTTGGGTCCAAGACGAAGAACAATTGCAATGGGCCAATGGCATTTATGCCCTAGATCAGGAAGTTTTGGTGGGGGGAACCCACTTGGCTAGCATCGATATAAAAACGAAAGCCCTCCGGAAAATAGAAACAAATCCTCCCATTGTTGATATGGATGGATTATGGCCCGATGGTCTCGGAGGTTATTTCCTAAGCACGGTGGAAGGTACTGCCCTTTGGCATTTGGATGCCCAGGGAAAATCCACGCGCTTGGATCAAGGGGGCGACTATTTTGGCGACCTTCAGTATGTAAAGGAAACCGCCACCCTGTATGTTCCAAGGGGAAACCATGCAGCGCAGCGGTACTATTTAGAGGTGGTTACTTTAGATAATCCCTAGCCTTTATTTCCACTCGGCCTTGGCCTTGGCAAGATCTTCCCTGAAAACAGGGTTGTCCCACATGGACACCAACATACGATGTGCCAACACCCTTGCAGCTTCCTCGTCACTGGGATAATGGATGCCCATGATTTCACGCGATTCGCCTACTTCGTAAGCCAAGTCCAAAAATTCGGCTCTCTTGTTCGGAATCAGCTCGCTCCATGTAAAGGCCTGGATATAGGCCCATAAAGTGTGCCCGCTCGCAAAGGAAGGGGTGCGCATGCGCGCCAAGGGCTGTAAATGGGATTCTAAATGGTAGGGGCGGGCGCGGCGCAGGTGATATTTTACGGTAAACTCCATTATGCGCATATCCTTGGTTACGCCTTGCAATAACTTGGCGGTATGTGGATAGTTTTCCGGGTTGCAACTTTCACCCATTACGGCACGGCCTTCATAAAAAAGGTCTTCCATATTGGAATTGTACCGTTCATGGTTTTTGAGTACGGCGATGTGCGGCCAATAACCAATAGGAGCCAGGAAATTAACGGAGCGATCTACTTGGGCTTGACTTCGTTTTTTCTGCCAGTCCAACAGAAAATCCAGTTCGGCGCGGGTCTGATCCGAAGAGTTGGCCGGGTACTGCACGCTCTTTTTAAGGGTTTCTACTTGGACGGAAGAGAGGTAGGCCGGGGCGGCCATGGTATAGATCAAACTACCGCTGCTGTATTCCGATGCCGGAAAGCTGATCTCGTCCAGCTTTGCACGTTCAGGGTTGGGTTTGCTGCTCAGTTTTTGCAAGGTTTTGTAGTGTGCCTTTACAGGCTCTAGGGGTGCAATTTGCCCCCAGCTAAGAGTTAAGCCCAACAAGGCCAAAAAGAGTGTCGTTTTTTGAATCATGGAATAGGTTTTTAGTTATAAATCGTTAATAAGCGATAAACGAATTTAACCAAAACACCGAAACAAATATGGGATTTAACAGCAAATTAATAGTTGGGAATTACAGTTTTAGGAAACCACGAAACTCGTCCAGTAGCGGTTTGTTCAAGGTATAAAAGGTGAACTTTTCATGGCTCTCTGTAAGGAAAAGGCCGGCCTCTTTAAGGATCTTTACGTGTTGGGAAATGGTGCTCTGAGAATAATCGAACATTTGCACCAGATCTTTGTTACAGGTAACATTGTCAACCCCTTCGCCACAGTTTTTGGTGCTGAGGTAGCGTACCAGCGCCACACGGAACGGATGCGCCAAGGCATTGGCCACCACGGCGGTTTTGCGATCCGTATCGTTAATGTATTTGCTGGTAATCTCTGCCCTGATCCTCATCTGTATCGTTTACTGCAAATATACAATATTGTTAGGGCTATTCTTCCGGGATGATGTACGGGACAAAGAACCGTTCCAGATGGTGGATATGGGTGTAGGTCTGGGAAACAAAGACACAGTGTTTGGGATTTCGGGAATGAATACGGAAGGAAAGGGTAAGTTGGTCTACGTCCATATGCAGGTGGCCTTGATCTAAAGGACTGGGAAGGTGTAGCATGCTGCCCAGATAAAATTCCTGCTGCATGGGCGGGGTAAACCCAAAGTCAAAATTAAAGATCAAATTGTCTACCACTACCATTTGGGGATTCCCTTTACGGGGTCTTTTGTTGATAACGATGCGGCTATTTTGTTTGTACACTTGGTTTAGTGGCCTGTGGACAAGGCTGTTCAAAACGGTATGGGAGCCAAAGGTTATTTCCAACGAAGCATGGGGGCTTTTATGTAGAAAGTCATGAATGGTGGGCAGGACGGACTTTTGCATAGTAGGTTTGGAATTCTCAGTTCTCAGTTCTCAGTTCTCAGTTCTCAGTCTTCAGTTGACAGCTAACAGTTGACAGTCAACAGTTTTGGGATTTGGGTTTTGGAATTTGACCACGGACTTTCGACTTTATGGCGAGGTTGGATTGTTGGATTATTAGTTTTTGGGGTGATAGCAAGGTAAGAAAAATATGCAATATAACACCAAATGGTGCTTTTATTCGATTAATGGAATGAACAATTTGCCTTATGCCAAAAAATCTATCCAAAGAAGAAGAACAATATCTTTTAAAATTTGGCGCCAATCTCAGGCGACTGCGCGACGAGCGTGGAATGACCCAAGCTGATCTGGTTTATGAAGCTGGAGTTCATGGAAATATGGTTGGCAGGATAGAAAGAGGAGAGCGGGCAGCGAATATTCTTCAGTTGGAAAAAATAGCCAAGGCATTGGAATTGGAGATATCGGAGCTTTTTGAATTTGTGGAGTAATGTGAGTCACCAGTTGAAAACTGGCGGTAACTGGAGATATGGCAAAAAAACTTTCCCAAGACGAAAAGGAATTTCTTAAGACACTAGGGGAACGGATTAGGAAAATCCGAAAAAGTCAAAACTTAACCCAGCAGGATTTAGGTTTTCAAGCACAAGTCCATGACAATCTCGTTGGAAGAGTAGAACGAGGAGAAATGGGGACTAACGTTTTGAATCTTTACAAATTAGCGAAAGTTTTAAATGTCGATTTGAATGAGTTTTTGGAGGCTAGAGATTGATAAAAATACCACCAGTTGCAAACCGGCGATAGCCACGGAGGATAGTGTTTTGAAGAATAATTTGAATTTATGAAACACCTTTCATACTTTTGCGAAAGTACTTTTATAAATTACATATGACCGATGTTTTAAATGAATTAGGATTTCTTGCAGGCGCTTCCAGATTTCGAAGAATAAGTGAAAAACTGCAACAAGATGGCGATAAGATTTATTCAGACGCTAATATTCACTTCAAGGCAAGTTGGTTTTCCGTTTATTACGTTTTAGCAAAATCAGATTCCCCACAAACTATACTTGAAATTTCCAATCAAATTGACTTTTCTCATATTACGGTAAAGAATATTTTACGTGAACTAAAAAGAGAAGAGCTAGTGAGTATTAAACCTAATCCTAACGATAAACGCTCAAAATTAGTTGAACTAACTACAAAAGGGAAAGAGCTACAAAAGGAACTTGAACCTCTATGGCTTTCGTTTTCAAATACTCTCAAAGACCTTTTCTCTATCGGGCATCCAGATATGATCAACATTTTGAATAGACTTGATTGGGAGATTAATCATAAACCAATAAATGAGCGTATCCATCAACCCAAGGGCGAATTTGTTAAAATCATTGACTATAAACCCAGCCTAAAAAAATACTTCTATGAATTGGCAGGGCCTTGGCTATTGGGCGTTTTGAATGGTGAATTGGAAGAAGATGACAAATTCACTTTGAACAATCCAGACAAAGCCTATTTGGAAAATGGGGGGTTTCTTTTTTATGCAAAGTTAAAAGATGAAATAGTTGGTTGTGTCGCCCTAAAGCGATTAGATGATGACACTTTTGAATTTGCTAAGCTATTCATTGATCCAAACCATAGAAAACTTGGAATAGGAACCAAACTGATAGAACGTTGCATAAGTCGCTGTTTAGAAAATGATGCTAAAGAATTGTGGTTACAAACCACGATAAGTATGCCACAGGCACACAAATTATACTACAAGCTTGGTTTTAATGATAAATTGTCACCACCTCAAATGGATGTATTGGCAAGAACAGAAAAAGTTATGTGTCTTTCATTATGATTCCCTCTACTTCTGCAAGATCATCTAGTCAAGCTAGGTGCAAGCACTTCTTGTGGTGCTACCCTAACAAATACCTTCCCAATCAGAGGGCAAGAATCACAACGCCTCGGTTAAAAAAGCAATCATGGCTTTTACGCCATTCCGGTAATTTCCCAATCTCAGGTTTTCGTTTGGGCTATGTTGGTTATTGTCGCTATTAACCGTAGTTACAAGCACCGCAGGAATACCCAAAGTAGTCACAAAAGGCGAAATAGGAATGGATCCACCACCCATTCTTATCCGTATGGGGTCCACCGCATATGCTCTATTATAGGCCCTTTGGAGCCACTGGCCCACTTCTGTATTAAAATCGGTTTGAAAAGAATGGTAAAACACTTTATGGGTAAATGTGGCTATCTTGTCATACTTCATTCGTTCCGCATCCGTAGGTTCTTTGCCAATAACATAATAGCCTTGCGCTTCTATGTGTTTTTGTACTAATCCAATAAGGCGTTGCGGGTCGGATCCCTGAACCAGCCTCATATCCAATTCTGCTATGGCCTGGCTGGGGACAATAGTTCTGGTCTGCTCCCGTACCCATCCAGATTCCATTCCCAGAATATTGAGTGATGGGTATTGGATGGCCTCTTGGTAGTAGCTCCCAACTTTGTCGGGCTTAACTATTTTGAGCCTGTTTTTAATCTTTGTCTCATCATCCGGGACGGATTTCAGTATTTTTTCCGTCGCCTCATCAATATGGACACCGTCATAAAACCCAGGAATGGTAACCCTCCCGTCATCGTCTTTCATAGAAGCCAGCAACTTGGATAAGCGTAAGGCGGGATTGGGCGCATAATTTCCATAATGGCCACTGTGTTGCGGTACTATTGGGCCATAGGTGGTCAATTGCATTTGTGCAATCCCCCGCGCTCCAAACACGAGGGTGGGTTTGTTGGAATTATGGACCGGCCCATCAAGGATGATCAACATGTCTGCACGTAGTAAGTCCGAGTTGTCTTTTACCGCTTTCGGAAGGTGCGGAGAACCTAATTCCTCCTCAAAATCCATGATCACCTTCATATTGAAATTAGGTTCAATATTTAGGGATTCAATCGCATCCAAAGCGGCTAGAAACATGGCAACAGGTCCTTTGGCATCTGATGCAGCGCGGGCAAATACCCTCCAGTCATCCTCGTAGTTCTCTATGTTCTCCCAAGGGATTTGTTCCCAATCGCCTTTTTCATTTTGTTGCTTCAATACCGGAACCCAAGGGCTTTCCTGAAACCATTTTGTGCTATCAACAGGCTGGCCGTCCAGCTGCAGATAAATTAGGACGGTCTTTTGGGCTGATTTTGCTTTTCGTTCTGCCAGCAGAAGCGGCACATAGTCGGTCTTGATCCTAGTAGTGGTAAAGTTTCTACTTTGAAAAGCATTTTCGCACCATTGCACATTCAATTCAATGTCTTCCGGATAATTGGCGTCTGAGGGTATAGAGAGCAATTCCCTATACATGGGAAAAGAAGCTTTTGTGAATTTGGAAGCAAGTTCTTCCAGTTCTGTTGATTCCAATTGTTGCGAAAACAATCCGTTTACGCTAAAAAATGCCAATACCAATAGCAATTTCCTCATGACTTTTCCTTTGAAGCTAAAAGTAAAGATTTTTAGTTCGCTAAAAGGTTTTAGGTAAAACCTAAATGACCAGATTATGGTGAGGCCGTACAGGTTCTCGATACATCCCGAATTTTATTAGGGACACTCGAACTGACGTTTTGGTGGTATACAAAGTTTACTTTGATTAATTTGGTTGGATACACAACACCAGTTTTAAACAAGCGACAGCACTTGGTAATCGGAATTAGATGAATAAATCTGTTGACAATTATTTTATAGCAGGATGTGGACGTTGTCCTCTTGGAGGCACTCCTGATTGCAAGGTAAATACTTGGATTATGGAGTTGGAACTGTTGAGAAAAATTGTCCTTGACTGTGGATTGACTGAAGAATCTAAATGGGGGTCACCATGCTATACATTTCAGAATAAGAACGTCCTTTTGGTAAGCGCCTTAAAAGAGTATTGCTGTATCAGCTTTTTCAAAGGTTCTTTATTAAGTGATAGTAAAAATCTGTTAAAGAAACCTGGTCCAAATTCACAAGCTGCAAGGCTTTTTAAGTTTAAGGGCATTGATGAAATTCAAAGGATTGAAAGTGAGATAAAAGCGTACATCTTTGAAGCAATTGAGGTTGAAAAATCCGGATTAACTGTTACTTTTAAAAAGAACCCTGAACCTATTCCTATGGAATTGGAGTCCAAATTTGAGGAAGACCCAGTTTTGAAAACCGCTTTCGAGGCCCTAACTCCTGGAAGACAGAGAGGATATATCCTTTATTTTATGCAACCCAAACAGGAAAAGACAAGGATTTCCAGGATTGAAAAATGTGTTCCTATGATATTGTCTGGCATAGGCTTGCACGATAAGTATAGGGCCATAAAAAATAATAACCAACCCTAAGAAATTATATGCGAAAACTGAAATTACAGATGCAAGTTTCCTTGGACGGATTTAATTCAACTGGTCTGAATGATGAGCAGCAATGGGTTACATGGGCTTGGGATGAAATTAAGCAATATGTCTTGGAAATTGCCAACTCTGCTGACACTGAAATTATAGGGAGAAAATTAGCGGTTGATTATATTCCATATTGGCTCCATACATTGACAAAACCAAACGACCCAATGTATGAATTGGCCAAAATTAAGGCCAAACAAAAGAAAATTGTTTTCTCAAGGACACTGAAAAAGTTAGAGCTGGAAAATACAATACTTGAAAAAGGGAACTTAAGAGAACAAGTAACCAAAATGAAAAATCAAAATGGCAAAGACATTGTGGTATATGGAGGTAGCTCATTTGTCTCAAATTTGATAGAGGAAAGTCTTATAGACGAATTTCATTTATTTGTTAATCCCATTGCTCTGGGCAGAGGCATTCCCATTTTTAACAAGTTGGATGATTGGCAACAATTTAAATTGATTAGGTCAATTAGTTTTAAAAGCGGAATCGTTCTGCTTCATTATAAAACAAAATAGAATCACAACTACCTACAACCTTAAAGCGCAAACCCCTGCTCTCCCGCAAGATCACTTAGTTAAGCTAGGTGCGAGTACATCTTGTGGTTTGCTAAGTATATGATAAGATGCAACTACCTAATAAAACTGGTGGTAGAATGAGATTCACTTGTCCTAAGACTAAACCTTTTAACCGCTCCAACGTCTAAGAATAAACTTGAACCAAAAATCATGAAGCAATTTTTAATATTTCTAACAGCTTTTTGCTGTTTTTCTTGTGAACACGCAACAAACGAAAATCAGGAAAACAAAGTGGTAAGTGTTGTAAAAAAGATGAACAAGGCACTTGCAACACATGATCTAGACAGCCTAGTGGCTTGCTACTCCGAGGATATGGATTGGGAAAACTCCTTTGGATGGACCATAAGGGAAAAGGTAATGCTCAAAACCTACTTTGGAGATTGGCTTTTCCTCAGGTATCCTGAGCTTGATAATGCTAGACTTCGGTTAAAATTTAAGGTGGATCAAATTAACAAAACCACGGCCTGGGTTGATGTACTTCAAGAGATCTATTCCGAGGATTTGAGTATGGTGGTACGAAGGTACCGGCAATCACATTTCCTGATTCATAAAAATGGTACCTGGCTTATCAAAAAATCAAGGCTTTGGTTCCCCACTCCCAATGATGATCCACCTATAGCTTTTTTAAGCTCTCCAAGTCTTTTTGAGAAATAGGCGTGGTTAAATCTACTTTGTTTAACTTGCTGATACAAGGCTAAAATAATTGGAGTTTAGCCTTGCAAGGAGATGGCCAAATTCATTATCCAATCTTTTTTTCTTTGGGCAGTTCCCATGTTGTTTAGCCCAATCGTTGTTTTTTCGCAGTTAACGGTTGAAGAACATTTGGGCATGGAAAATCTGAACAGTCCAAAAGTTTATGGGTCAAAAATCCTATATGCCCAAACAACAAAGGACCGTTGGGACGGAAGAACCACTTCCTCCATTCTTCTTTCCAATACCGATGGAAAGAACAAGGTGAGACTTACCGAGAACGAATACGATTATGACCCCAAATGGTCTCCCAATGGGGATTTTATCTCATTTATTTCGTACAGGAACAACCTTCAACAGGTTTATGTGATTCCTCGAAATGGCGGAGAACCGAAAAAAGCATCTGATGCCCAGGCCTATATATCCAATCATCAATGGTTGGACAATGAAACCATTGCATATGTGGATGATGAACCTCGGGATAGCATCTTGGTCGCCAAAGAAAAGGCCAATGGTGGTGGGTATCTGGTTGGCACGGAGTTCTATACCAACGCACTTTGGAGCTTTAACATCAATTCTGGGAAAAAGGAAAAGATTACGGATGGATCCTACCGAATTGTCGAATTTGATATATCCAATGATTCCAGATATTTGGCCATAATTGGTGCAAAGAACTATGATGCCTATGAATCCATTGTACATAGCTGGGTTGAGGTTATTAATCTTCAATCCGGAAAGTCTGTATACAAATTTGACAAGGCCAACGCATTAAATACACCCAAGTTTTCACCAGATGGCACTAGAATTTCATTTGTTGGAAGCACACAAGGGTATGCCTCCAATGATGGACTTTTTATGGTGGATCTAAAGAATTTGGAGACCAAAAATCTGGCGTATGATTTTGATCCCACCATTCAAAAAACCGAATGGTTAGATGACAACTCCATCTGTTTTTCCACTCCCCGAAGTGGATATGTTGGAATTTACAAAGTGAGCCGTAAAGACAAGATCAGCTCCATAGTAGACCCTTATTGGGTGATTTATGATTTCCAATTGGGAGAGGATATTTTATTTACTGCTTCAAGAGGGTCTAAAACCAATCAACTGTATAAACTAGGACTTGGAGAAAATCCTGAACACGCCCTGGCTTTGACCCATCTCAATTCGGATTTGGCTCCAAAAATTAAAACTACTAGTGAGGTGATTGATTATGGGAGCAAAGACGGAACACAAGTTCAAGGCATAATTACCTACCCTATCAACTACGATAAATCCAAGACATATCCGCTTATGGTAATCCCGCACGGAGGGCCAGATGCATTGGTAATGGACGATTTTAATTGGATGGGACAGTATTTTGCAGATAACGGCTATGTGGTGTTTCAACCCAATTTTAGGGGAAGTATTGGATATGGCAGGGATTTTTATGCAGGAAATAGAAATGCCTTTGGCCATGCGGATTTAGAGGATATCTTGGCAGGTGTTGAAAGATTGATTGCATTGGGCATAGCGGATAGGGACAGACTGGTAATTGGGGGGTGGAGCTATGGCGGTTATATGGCGAATTGGGCGATTACGCAGACCGATATGTTCAAGGCTTCCATTAGTGTGGCCGGGGTTTCCAATTTAGTCAGCCTTTACGGGCAACATGAGTTTAGCAACCGGGAAATTGGGATATGGGAGTATAAGGCATTGCCAATAGATAACATAGACAACTATAGAAAAGCTTCACCCATATTTTTCGTTAAAAATGTAAAGACACCGCTCCTAATTTTACATGGAGCCAACGATAGTAGAAGTCCAACCCTTCAAGCTTGGGAAATGTACCGTGCCATGAAAGATGCAGGTAAAGAAGTTGAAATGATGATTTACCCAAGAGCGGGACATAGTATTGGAAATCCCGTGCAATTTAAAAGCGTCCTACACAATTGGCTAGGTTGGGCGGATCGACACATCGGAAGGTAGTAATCAAATTTAGTCTGCTGATGTTCTGAATACCAATCAGTTAAATCCGAATATTTTACTTACAACCATAGCATCCTTGTACACCCATATTTTACATAATTCAGGAACTGTGTGATAAATTATGCAGCTAATGAGGAATAATACTACAAATTCCGTATATTGATAAATCAACCCTAGAACACATGAACCATCTTAAAAACCAAATATACGGATCTGTAGGAATCCTTGTATTGGCAGCCCTACTTGTATTGTTGATCTTGTTTAAAGAAGGCTTTTGGGCTTAATACAATGTTCACTTCAAATGATTAACCATTAGGGTAGAATTGGATTGCCCACAAGACTAATGGTTTTCCAACCTAGCGCAGCTTGGCAAGGGCAGGAGTACTATAGCAAGTTTAAGTTCTATGTACTCTCCAACCCTAACGGGAAATCTGTTTTACCAAATATCAAATTCAAATAGGATTTTTTAACCTCCTTGATTGACATATTGCCCTTTGTCAAAAAACCATTCCACGGCCCTCCGATTCACGCTGGTATCCGACTCACATGGAAATGTCTCGCAAAGGTATGATGTATTAATCCGTTACACCCTTTTTATGATTACATCGATAAAATTAGCAGGATATGGGTTAAAATATAAAAAGATGATTGGCTACTTTAGTTTTAAGCATTCCCGTAAAATAGGTATAGGAATTTTCGTTAAAAATCAGTCGTTAGGAAATTAAGTGAATTTGGAGGCAAAATGAAAAATGTTATTTACTTTCAAAGTACTTAAGCTTGTGGTTCTAACTTTTTTTATGCTATATGAACAAAAAAGCTGGAATACTAAATTTTTCTAATGCCATTAATTAATCTATTGAATTTTTGAAAAACCTTATTGTCAAATCCCTTTTCCTTTTGGTTGTGGTGACGCTATCTACAAGGGCTACAGGACAGGAAGTACTTATTGGAAAAAGAACAGAGAATATTGCCATCAGGAAGGACAGTTCTTTTGTGAAACATGTTGAAGTTTTCATCAAGGAGCATGACGAGACTGGCATTTATCCCATTTTTTACGATGCAGAATTGGAAACCATATATGATATTCAAGTCCATTCCAGAAAAGGCAGGCACTTTAAACCTGCAAAAAAACCACTTGTGTTGGAAGACGATGTGGAGCTTGAATATATAGCAAGTAAAAAAGTCAAATCTGTTTTTATCCCACCAGGTGTTGAATCCAAAATCACCTATACAATTGCTTGTGAGGAACTCATGTATTTTTCTGATTTGCCATTTTTCTCGAACAGTGCGATAGATACATTACAATATCAGATTGAAGTACCTAAAACTTTTCGCTTTGCTCAAAGTATAATCCACGGTGACTCCTTAGACTTCATTGAAATTGATTCGGTTCAAGCAATGAATTACATGAAATGGAATATCAAAGCTGTTCCCGTTAGAACGGAACCCGATCCGTTGGCATTTTTTGGGATTTACAAGAACAAGAAGGCTCCATTAATGAGGACCATAGTGGTTCCTGCTGCCTATGAGAACAGGGAAGTAGATTATATGAACGATTGGTACTTTGGAAAGCTTGAAGACAAAAGAGGCTTAAATTTTCTGGCTAAAAACAAGGTGGATGAGTTGACCAATGGAATTTCCAATCCTAGGCAAATCATGGAAACCCTATACGATTATGTTAGGGAAAACTATAAATATGTGGCCGTGGAAATTGGGATGGGGGCCTTTATTCCTACCCATGCAAACGACGTTTACTTGAACAAGGAAGGGGATTGCAAAGATTTGTCAAATCTGCTTTCAGAAGCACTTAACTACAAAGGTATAAAAAGCAATGTGGCATTGGCCGCAACCTATAGTCATATAAGTGACTGCGATTTTCCTTCTTTAAGCTCGGCCAATCATGTAGTTTGCTTGGCGTATTTTGATGATGAGACCGTAATATTGGATCCTACGGATCCAATTCACATTCCAGATACTCCAGTTCAGAGTATACAAAATCGGTCAATTTTGATAGTTGATGCAAAGGGAGGGACTCTTCAAAAAGTAAGCGGTTTTACTCCCGATCAAAACTTAATCTCGTATCAGATTGATTTAAAAGTTGAACCCGATCAATTGTCCATGAGCGGGGATTTTGAGGCAAATTATAAGGGGATTTCCGGAAATTTTTTACGTCGGATAATTAGGCATTTAGGTAAGAACAAGGAAAATACGATTAACAAGAAGCATTATGAATCCGTATTTAACAATCAAACCGTTTCTCAGCTTGAATTGACCGATGAGGCCGGTATTCTGACTACGGAGGGAGTTTTGGTAGTGAACGGCAAATTATTCAATGATAGTGGGGAGCGAATTCTGTTCCTTGACTTTTTACCCCGGCTTTTTGAAACACAGGAACGAGATGCCTTGTTGGAAGGAATTCATCTTGGCAGCAATTTTAGTAAAAAAGTAACATTGCGAATTGAAATGGATGGTCATTTCGAGACATTTGAACCAATTGAACATACCGTTGACAATGAAGGACTTTTATTACGTCTTAAAATTAACGCTCCCGCAGATAATATTATCGAGTGCCATTATGAGTTTACTTCGGACTACTATAACACCGGAAAGGAAAATATTGGATTTATAAACAACACTTTAGAATCATTTAAAAAAATAATAAATGACCCCATTATTCTTAAGAAAAGCTAAACAACTAATACCTTTTTTACTGCTTTCTTTTAGTTCTGGCATCTTTGCCCATGATAGCATACCTAAGTTTGATTTTGCTAAACATTGTAAAAATGCTGACGCTTATTTGTTGTATTCCTTTACGGACGTCACCTACGATAAAACCTGGTCTGGTTATACAAAATATACATCGGTAAACAATAAATTGGTAGTAAACAATTCAAACGGGGTTGACCAATTTGCTTATCTCAATTTGTCTGAATATGTCTCCAACAATTTGTATGAGATCGAAGTGAAAACCTTAAAAGCCAGTGGAATTGTAATAGAGTTGGATTCTAGTCAAGTCTTTCAGCGAAAATCCGGATTTAAAAGATTTGGGGCAATTAACTATCCAATACCAGGTGTTGAACCTGGCGATACCATTGAAACTAAATATGTATATTCTGAAAGGCCATCTTTCCGCCAGATGACTGATTTTGTTAACCTTTACACTAATGTGCCCAGTTTAAAATCTGAGTACTCCATAAAGTCCAGTTCTAACTTGGCGGTTAGATATAAAGGGTACAACGATTTTCCTGAACCAGAGATTGTCGCCAATGATTCGTTGATTTATTGTGTTTTCAGTATGGAAAAAATTAAGGGATTGCACCAAAATGAAAACACATGTTTACCATGCGAATTGCCCTATATGTATTATTCAATGGAAAAGGAAGAAGATGAACCAAGAAGCTGGAAGGATGTTTACAACCAAGAGTTTAATGTGGTTACTCAACCCATTGCCTTTGATGCCCAAAATGCTTCTTATTACGGTAGATGGAAGAGGGGTGTTATTGGGGAGGCGAAGGACAGTAGTAAGTACCATAAGTTTAAACTTTTACACCAAGATATCATGGAAAATATGCAGATGGAAGCACCTAAAAAAAGTGAACTTTTAAAGTCCAGTGGCTATTTTTTAAAAGAAAAACGAATGAATCCGCTAAGTGTTAGAAGGCTATACAGGCGTATGTTGGAAGACCTTGAAATTGACTATTGGGCCGTGTTTGCTAGAAGCAAAAGAACAGGACCCATTGACCCATATTACATTAGAAAAGGGGAGTTCGACCATGTTTTTTTTGCTTATAAGGGAGATGGCGAAGAGTTGAACTTTCTCTATCCGCATGATAATTATAACCGCTATCAGATAAATGAGATACCTACCTCAATTTATAATTCTGGAGCAATAATTACGAAACCCGTTCTAACAAGAAAAATTAAGAAAAGCGATAAGTTCATCAAGAGAAACCTTGAATTAGCTGAAGTGGATTCTGTTGAGGTAAGAGGAATCAAATTACCGGGAACAAGGGTACATCAGAATTATGTGAAGCAAATTTATTATAGCACGGTTGATCTTGAAGAGAAAACAATCCCAACTAAATATAGGTTTTCCGTATCTGGAGGAATGCACACGGATTTGAAGAGTTTTTTTGGAATGCTAAACCAAGATGAGGAAGTTAGCACTTATTATGATGCCAAGGATGAATATGAGGGGAATGAAGATATCATAGCAATTGATACCATTTCTGAGGCCAAGTTAAAACAGGAAAAACCTTTCGGATATACGATCAATGCCCAAGGAACCTTGAAACAAGGAGTGTCCTTTTTAAATGATAGCATGGCAAGCATCTCTCTGGATAAACTGATTGTTCACAACCAAATTGAAAGTGATCAAGGGACGACAGATTTGAGCTACTACTTGGATTATTGTTTTACGGATTATATCATGATGATATTTAAATTTCCTATCGATATTGATGTATTGGATATTGATAGTTATAATCTTGATTTTAAAAATGATTTTGGAGAGTACTATTTCAACTTAAAGATGGTTGGGTCAAATCAGATCACTATTCAATCCAACTATAAAATTACCAAGGATAAAATCCCGACAAACAAATACGATGCCCTGAAAGAATTAAACGAATTCGTAAAAAATATTAAAAACAGGCGTATTGTAGTAAAGCTCAAAAAATAATGATGCCCTATTGAAGGATTTCAAGCTTAACCCAGCCTTAGACCTTGGTTAAATTTATTTTGCACTTCACAGATTATCCTGTTTATCCTTGATTCTCCAAGGAGGATTTAATCTATTTTCTCCACCATAAAACAAGATCAATTGATTGCCGTCGGGATCCTTTAACCGGGCTTCCCTCCAAAGCCAACGTTGATCCGCAGGCTTTGAGTCAAAATTTATGCCTTTTTGGATCAAACCATCAACATAGGCATCCAAATCTTTGCACTCAAAATATACATAAATCCCATCGCCAGTAGGTAATTGTTCTGTCTGGTGAATGGAGAAGGTGGAGTTTCCATCCGGACATTCAAATCTTGCGTAGTGGGGCAAGGCTTCCACTATCAGTTTTAGTCCCAAAGTCTCATAAAACGGAACGGACTTGGATAAATCCAAGGAAGGAACGGTAATTTGGTTTAAGTTCATAGGGCCGTGAAGTTATTATTTCGTTTTTTCGCCTCCAAGAATCCTTTCAGGTTTTCCTTAATCAGGTAGTCCCAAGCTGCTATATCAATTTCTCTATGGAATTCTGGGATATAGTAAAGAAATGGCTCAAGAGCCGTATAGGATAGCTTAGGATTTGTCTTTGAGTTTTCCTCTTCTAACTCAAAAGTTTGTTCTACCACAACAGGCATTTCAATCTTATTCATGAATATGTTTTTTATGATTGAATAGACCTAAAACTAGGCAAGCAAGTCAGCTTTGTGGATTAAAGTTCTTCATTTGGAATCAAGTCTAGCATTGATTGCCGCCCTAATCTGTTCACCGCCTTCTTGAAATTGCTCAATGGTAGGAACATAATTCTCATATAGAAGACTATACCTAAAGGCGCATAAATTTTTGAACTCTACATCCGTTAGCATATAGTTTTTGAACTTTTCGTCTTTATTATTTTTCATTATTTGGGCATACCAATCTTGATTCTTCCATAGGTCATTCGTTTTAATGAGATCATCAATAATTAGATTTTCCACCTTACCCGCAAAAAAAAGGGAACTAGCGTAAAAGTTAATGATCCTAAAGGATAAAGAATCGTTCATGCTAACTGATTGGTCTTCAAAATTGCGAAGTAAGTCATAACCTCTTTGTTCAATACTCAATACCCTAACATCGGTCAATATTGAAAAGATCAGTTCATTTTCTTCAATATCTTTTAGCGTTAATGAGTCATGTAAAATTTTCTCAAAAGTGTTTTTCCTGTCCTGGATGAAATTAAGCACCATGGCCACTTCAGAAGAATCCTTTTTTATATCTTCAACTACAGTTTTATAAATATTACCCTTGATTTTCTCATGTTGCCGTGATTCATTCCAATTGTTGATACTAAGTGCGATTAAAATACCAATGACTACAAGGGCAATTTCACCTAGGGCGTATGTAAGGTATTTGGTGGTTTTGCTTTCTTCGAGCAGATTTTGACGAATACGTCTAAAAAATTTAATCATATTTCTAGTTGATGATTAGGAAGTTTAGAATCTTATAAAAGCATTGACGTTCTAGGTTTAATGGTGCATACCGAAGATACACATAAGAATTAATAACCATAAGGATTTTACTGACGGGGAGAGTTGACCAAACCTATGTTAAAATGAAATAAATCGTACCCCAGTGGGTTTATACCACGATTGATATCCGAGCAGCCTTATTTTTGCTAAATTGTTGATTGGATATAAACCAAGTGATAATATGGCCATCAAAATCGAGTGGAATTCGGAGCGAATACTAAGCCTAACGGCCATGGTCATTAGTTTTATAACCCTCATTATTTTCATTTACCAGACCAATTTAATGAGTCGACAAAATTACTTGTCCATCTTACCGTATCTATCCCTGTCAATTTCCAACAGTTCTGCGGATGATCAGTATAGTCTTTCGTTGGAAAATTATGGTGTTGGTCCGGCCATTTTGGAAAGTGTAACCATAAAGCATAAGGGAGCGTCTTTTGACTTGGCAGATTTTGATAATGAAGTACTCACTTTTCTAAAAAGTAGAATGCCAGAATTGGATAGCATAAAAGCTATTTCTTACTCAACTTTGGATAAAGGGATGGCCATCCCGGTCAATTCCTCTTACAACATCGTGGAAGTCAAAAACTCTAGGAAAGATTATCTACTCTTACGAAACAGTTTGAACCATTTGTTGGAAGAAGGCTTGTATTTTGAAATCATTTATAGATCCATACAAAATGAACGCTGGAGGATTACCAATGATACAGAGGGCCCGGAAAAACTGGATTGACTAAAGCAATCAACGTGGGTTTAAGAGGCACGCTGCTCGTTAACTTGGGAAATTAGGTGTTTCAGCATATTTTCCACGGGGGGTTTTTCATAGACTCCATCAATTCCCGACTTTTTGGAAAGTGCCTGGACTTCATCGTTTATGAATCCTGTTAGACCAAAAATTGGGATTTCAATACCCTTATTTCGAATTTCTTTGGCCAGGTCATAACCACTAATTCCTGGCATGTTGATGTCCGTAAATATTAAATCCGGATTTATCGCCTCTACCTGATCAAGCAAAGCCTCCCCATCTTCGAGCATGGTAATGTTCCCGCCAATTTTACTGAATACGACTTCGGAAAGGGTTCGCATCAAGATATCATCATCAACCACCACAATGTTCAGTTGTTCATCCTTTGAAGGTAATTCTTGCTCCACAAATTGATTGGAAATTGGCTTTAAGGTTCCCAACTCCCGGATGGGAAGCTCGATGGTAAAGCAGGAGCCCACACCTACCTCACTGGTTACCGTTATTTCCGCCTTATGGGCGTCCACAATCTTCTTGACGATCATAAGCCCCAGTCCAGTACTTTTTTCACCAGCGGTGGATTTCACCGAGGTTTTGGCAAACGGATCGAACAAAGTGATAATTTCTTTTTTCGGAATACCTTGCCCTTCATCCTTGAGGGAAATCAACAGATGATCATCTTTTTGTTGGGCATTCATATGGATGGAGGTGCCTTCATGCGAAAACTTGATGGCGTTGGTAATCAGGTTGTTGAAGACCTGGTTCATCTTGTTTCGGTCAAAAGCGGTTTGAAGTCCATTTACTTGAATATCGCCAATGAGACTGATTTTCTTTTTGTTGGCAAAAACTTGGTTAAATTGGATGCTGCTTTCCAGAAAGGACCCTACATCCACCATTTCTTCTTCCAGATCAATGTTTCCTGATTCAATTTTACTAATATCCAAAAACTCATTGACCAGGTTTTGTGCAAATTTGGTGGAAACAAAAATGTTTTCCAGTTCTTGGATTTTGGCACGGTCCTTTAGAACAGGCTCCAATTCGTTTAGAAGGGATTTGGAATAAAATTCAATAATGGCCAATGGATTCCGAATATCATGGGCGGCAATTCCCAAGAACTTGTTTTTTAGCTTGTTCAGCGCATCCAGTTCCTGATATTGGTGTTCCAGGGTTCTTTTTTGATTGTAGAGGGTAACAAAAATGTCAACTTTGGCCGCCACAATTTCTGGGTCAAGCGGCTTGTATAAATAGTCCACCGCACCTTCGGAATATCCTTTGATCACATATTGTTTCTCTTTGTTGATGGCAGTGGCAAAAATGACCGGCACGTTTTGGGTGTTCTTCTTACTCCTGAAAATTTCCACGAATTCAAAACCGTTCATTTCTGGCATTTGGACATCGGTGATGACCAATGCAAATTCATGCTTTCGTGCCAATTTTAAAGCTTCATTTCCGCTTGTGGCCGAAATGATCTCTCGGTCCTCCTTTTCAATAATCTGTTCCAGGGAATATAAATTTTCCACTAGATCATCTACGATAAGAATTTTTGCTTTGTCCATTTTTAAAAGTATTTGGCGGCTGTTTTATAAAGTTCTTTGGTGGTTACAATGTGGTCTACCTTGTCCAAGCTATCAATAACTGCACTTGGCATTGTTTTGGCAAAGGCCTCTGTTGGATTTTGCACAATAATTTTTCCATTTCTGCGGGATACAC
This sequence comes from Flagellimonas algicola, assembly GCF_005937185.1. Taxonomy (GTDB): domain Bacteria; phylum Bacteroidota; class Bacteroidia; order Flavobacteriales; family Flavobacteriaceae; genus Flagellimonas; species Flagellimonas algicola. The sequence goes on from NZ_VCNI01000002.1 coordinate 1,462,134, forward strand.
ATTTAGCACCATCCGCACCATCAGAATTGGCACCGCTCACAATAATGGCGATCAATCGATCCTTAAGATTATATGAAAATGATTCTAGGGATACATCCGCCGAAGGTCTGGAGAACATTACTTTTTCACTGAGGTCCAGACTCAAGGTCATGTCCTTTTCCAGCATACAGTGATATCCTGCAGGGGCTATATAAATGACCCCTTTTTCCAAAGGGACGCCATGTTCAATTGCTTTGACCATTACATTAAGTTTTTCATTCAAATACCTGACCAGCAAATCCCGTGTCCCGGTTTTTCTGTGCAGGATCACTACTAAAGCGGCCCTTAGGTTTTTTTGGCTCACATTCATTAAGAACTTTTCCAACACCTCAATGGCGCCGGTAGAACCGCAAAAAAGTACCACCTTGATAGTGCTGTGGCTATCTTTTTTTTCTATAGATCTTGAGTTTGCCATTTACAATTTCCAGTTCATTTAAAACCGTTGAAAAAACTGCGCTCTCCTTCACTCCCAAGATTAAATAACCACGGGGTACAAGACTATCAATGAACAGGCGCAACACTTTGTTTTGCTGCGCTGTGGTCAGATAGATAAAAACATTGCGACACATGATCATATGCATTTGGTTGAAGGAGGTACCATTGATTAGGTTGTGCTTGGTAAATACCATATTCTTTCCCAATTCCCTGTTCATTTTTGCCTTGCCGTAGTTGGCTACATAATAATCCGAGAGAGACATCGCTCCTCCAGATCTTATGTAATTGGCGGAATAGTCCTTCATTTCCTTTAGCTCATAAATTCCCTTTTTAGCTTGGGCCAGCACTTCAGAATTAATGTCCGTACAATACTGGACTGTTCTTCTCAGTAGTCCATGTTCCTTTAGTAATATGGCAAGACTTAGGGGTTCTTGCCCTGTTGAGCATCCCGCATGCCAGATGTTGATCCTGGGATAGGTTTCCAGTACACTAAAAACTTCGTCCTTTAGGAATTTGAACACTTCAAAATCCCTGAACATTTCCGTAGTGTTAACAGAGATTTCGTTCAGTAATTCTTCATCACTCAATTGCTGATTGGCCAGGTAGTATTTGAAAGCCGTAAAGGAATCGCAGGATTTTAGTTGCATTAGACGCAAGACCCGCCTCCGTAACGATTCCAAAGCATAGCCCGAAAAATCGATGCCATAAAGCTTGTCGGATAATTGTATAAAATCATCCAGTTCGTTTTCTGAAATTTCTAGGAGCGCTTCCATTAATTGTATAACCAAACCCTTAATAGGGACATTAGTTTTTCTACATCCAAGGGCTTGGACATATAGTCACTTACCCCTGCTTCCAGACATTTTTCACGGTCTCCTTTCATGGCCTTGGCGGTCAATGCAATAATAGGAAGCTTGGTGTGCCCCATTCCCCGAATTTTTTTGGTTGCCTCATACCCGTCCATGACCGGCATCATAATATCCATAAGCACAGCATCAAATTCGCCGTTCTTTACTTCTTCCACTGCTTCCGCGCCATTGGTGGCTATGGTTACTACAACCTCTGCATCTTCCAAAACTGTTTCCAGGGCGTAGATGTTTCTCATGTCATCATCCACAATGAGAATCCTTTTTCCTTTTATGATGTCTTCTGATCCAAATTCCTTGGGAGGCAAGACTTGATAATCGGTTTGGGTGGCGTTCAGCATGTTCATGAAGAGTTCGGTTTCTTCAGAAAGACGGTCATAGGATTTAGTAGTCTTCAGTACTACCGAGGTGTCCTTGTGGCGCTCAATCTGCTTCAGTTCTTTTTTGGTCAGTTCGCGACCGGTAAATACGATTACTGGAACCTCTTTTTTCTGCATTTTAAGCTCACTTAATAGTTCAATGCCATCTATATCAGGCAAGCCAAGGTCCAAAACAACCAAATCGGGATGCTCACTTTTGAACAACTTTCGGGCATCCTTGGCATTTTTCGCGGCAATGGCGTCCAATCGTTTGCTTTTGATCATTTCCTGTAGCGCTTGATTGTTCAATTCATCATCTTCAATGATCAGTACTTTTTTAACATCATTGGTTGAAATGGATTCTGAAATAAGGGAAAAGGTTTGCTCCAGGGTATCCAGCGCAATGGGCTTCACCAAATATTCCACAGCTCCCATTTCCAGACCAAGTTTGGTTTTATCAATACCGGAAATAACATGTACGGGGATATGGGCGTTTTCTTTGCTGGCTTTTAGTTTTTTCAGTACCGTCCAGCCATCCATTACAGGTAACTGCATATCTAGGATTATGGCCTTTGGGTTGTATACCTCCACATGTTGTAGAGCCTTGTCGCCTTGATCGGTGACCACTACTTTGAAACCATTCTCTCTAGCTTGATCTAGAAGTACCTTGGCAAATTGAAGGTCATCTTCCACAACCAAAATAGTGTTATCGCCCTCTTGAAGCTGATCACGATCATCGGCGATAACGGCTTCCAACTTTTTCCCCAAAGCTTTTTTCTTGTTGCCCGAGGCGGTTTTTTCATCCATTTCTGGGGTTTCCAAAACCTTGGAGTCTTCTTGTTCAGTTGATTGTTCTTCGGGTTCCTTGTTCTCAGCGGTTGCCTGTTGAACTACTTCCGAACAGTCGAAGGGAAGGAACAGTGTGAAAGTAGAACCTTTGCCAACTTCACTTTCCACAAAGATTTCTCCGCCCAAAAGCTTTACCAATTCTTTGGAAATACTTAAACCTAGGCCGGTACCTCCATATTTTCTTTGTGTAGTGCCATCCTCTTGTACAAATGCTTCAAAAACTGACCCCAATTTTTCTTTCGCGATTCCAATACCGGTATCTGTCACAGAAATTTGCAATACCTGTTCTTGCTTTAAAAGGGAAGGACTGGTGAACTTTGGAAGTGTTCTGCTCTTTTTGAAGTCTAGGGTTACGGTACCATTCTCTTCAGTAAATTTGAAGGCATTGCTTAGTAAATTCTTGATAACTTGATTTAGCCTTTGTTTATCTGTGGTAAAGGTTTCCGGAAGGGATTTGTCTATGTTTAGCACAAAATCAACCCCTTTGTCCTGTGCTATGGCTACAAAGGTTTTTTTGCTGTCCTCTGCATACCTTATAATATCTTCTGATTCAATTTCCAACTCAATTTTACCGGATTCCACTTTGGCCAGATCCAATACCTCATTGATCAAGCTAAGTAGATCTTCTCCAGATTTATTGATGATTTGGGCAAATTCAATTTGTTTTTCGGTGAGGTTCTCTGTTTTGTTGTCTTGTAGCAATTTGGATAGAATGATGACGCTATTGAGAGGTGTCCTAAGCTCGTGGGACATATTGGCCAAAAACTCAGATTTGTATCGACCACTTTTTTCAAGCTCCTCCGATTTGAGGACCAATGCCGCTTGAGCCTGTTCCAGGGCCGCATTTTTTTCAACTGTATACAGATGTTGTTCTTCCAGTTGTTGTGCCTTTTCCTCCAATAACACATTGGCTTTTTCCAATTCTTCCTGCTGTTGCCTCAATTCTTCTTCCGAAGCTTGCAACTGGTTGGCCTGTTTGGTAAGTTCTTCATTGGAAACCCGTAATTCTTCTTCTTGGGCCTCTACAATCTCTTTTTGTTTTTGAACTTCGAACTGAATCTTCTTTTGTTCCGTGATGTCAACAGCTATTTTAAGGACTTTATACGGCTGACCCTCCACGTCTAGAATGGGGTTATACGACCCCTGAATCCAAACGGTTTTGTTATCTTTTCCTCGACGTTCAAATTCACCTTGTTTAAACTCCCCTTGCTTCAGTTCTTTCCAGAACCCCTGGTACTCTCTGGATTTGGAATAGGTATTGCCCACAAACATTTTGTGGTGTTTCCCTTGGATATCATCCAAAGTGTAACCCATTAGATTAAGGAACAGATCGTTGGCAGAAAGTACATGTCCGTCCAAATCAAACTCAATGGCCGCATTGGAACGATTGATAGCGGAAATTTGATTGTTGATCTCTATGGAGAGTTCATCCGTTTTTATTTGTTGCTCTTTTTGTTTGGTGATGTCCACCGCAACTTTTAGCACTTTATAGGGCTCACCCTCCACATCAAATATGGGATTGTAGGAGCCTTGTATCCAAACAGATTGCTTTTCTCTTCCCCAACGTTCGAATTCTCCTTGTTTAAATTCACCTTTTTTGAGTTCTTTCCAAAACGTTTTGTATTCTTTGGATTTGGCATATTCAGCTTCCACGAATATTTCGTGGTGTTTGCCTTTTATCTCATCCAAACTATAGCCCATAAGGTCCAGGAAAAGGGAATTGGCCGTAAGAATGTTTCCGTCAAGATCAAATTCGATGGCCGCATTGGAACGATTGATAGCGGATATTTGATTGTTGATTTCAATGGACAGTTCCTCGGTTTTGGCTCTTTCAACCACTCCTTTGATAATGATTCCAATGGAAGAACAGATTTCCTTTACGAACTCCTGTTGCACCTCACTGAAACTACCTATGGTTCCAAACTCCATTACCCCAATAATCTCGCTGTTGTGTTTTATTGGAATTATGGTTATTTCGTTCGGGATGGACTTACCGGAACTAGAGTTAACCTCTATATAGTTTTCTGGAATGTCCTTTATGGTTATTGGTTCTCCCTCAAAGGCACATTGGCCTACCAGACCTTCGCCAAATTTTAAGGTTTCGGGAAGTCCCTTGGTATTTTTAAAAGCGTAGCTTCCATATAGTTTCAATTCGTCCGAATCACAGTCAAAAAGACCCTGGTTTAGATAAAAGGTACCCACGGAAGCTTCCAGAAGTTTGCTAATTACCCCGCTCAAGATGGCTGTAAGTGCATCAATGTCCTGAACTCCCTTGGTTACGTCATATACTTTTGAAATGGCTGTTTTGATCCAATGCTGTTTTTCAATTTCCTGGGTTCTTTTTTCAATCTCTTCCTGTTGTCGGGTTTCTTCGGATAGATCCCGCATAATACCTGCTAGGGTAAACTGGGCCCCAATCTGGATTTCCGCAATTGAAACATTGACGTTAAACAGTGTACCGTCCTTTTTTCTGGCCAATACCCTTTGATCCTTACCAATTAGCTGAGCATTTTTAGTATTCTTGCTGCATTCAGTAGTGTCATTCGCATTATGGACAAAATCGTCCGAGAGCAAAAAGTCGATGTGCTTTCCTTTAATTTCCTTCTCCGTATATTGAAATAGGGATTCTGCAGCAGGGTTGAACGACTGTATAACCTGATTGCCATCCATAGTGAAGATGCACTCGGCGGCAGTTTTGATTATGGCCCTATTTTGAGCAAAATGCGAACTATCCCTTGCTGTTTTTTTTAGGTTTCTATACACCAGGACACTTGAAACCAATAGTAAGGAAGTTAGGCCAACAATCAGCAACCAGTATACGGGCAAGGATTTACTATCAAAACTTGATACCAGCCAGGTTAGTAGCATTGAAGATAATAGCATGGCCACGAATAGCACAGCTGTCGATTTAAATGTATTGGTAAACGTATCTTTTACCTTTTCCCTTATAATAGTTGCATTCATACGAATTATAAATAAAAACTACAATCAATGTAAGTCTTTACCTACAACGTATTTTTTGAACCATTTGTATGCAATGACTTGAAAGTTTTTGGATAATGAGGTAATCTTTCTGAAGATACGGCACTAATATCTAGAACTTATGACCTGGGAAACCGTGATTGAAGAGCACGGGTGAAATTTGAAAAAAAGCACAAAAAAAGCACCCTTCTTCAAGAGTGCTTTCTGTATTTAATGGGTTGTGTTACTTCCAGTTATTCCTTCAACAGGTTCAGGACAGGCCTCGATTCATTTTGTTGCACAAAAAAAGCACCCTTCTTCAAGAGTGCTTTCTGTATCTACCACTTCGTGGTACCTCCAGGAATCGAACCAGGGACACACGGATTTTCAGTCCGTTGCTCTACCAACTGAGCTAAGGTACCCTCCAAGCCTTTTGCAAAGGCGGGTGCAAATATAATTTCAAAATTAGGATATACAAACAAAAAGGGGAAAAAAGGCAGGTGTTTTTTTTCAATTTTCCATCTTTGCAATATGAACTTGGTCATCGACATTGGTAACACCCTTATAAAGTATGCAGTTTTTGAAAATCGCACACTGTTGTTCGACCAAGCTTCCGAGTCAAAACTGTTCCTGTCCAAAGTAAAAGAGCTCTTTGAGCAATTTCCCAAGATTGACCAAGCCTTAATATCTTCGGTAGGGGAGTTGCAACACAAAGAATCCGATTTGGTTTCCCTTTTTTGCAAGGTACATGTGCTGTCACATGATTCCAAAGTGCCTTTCAAAAACAGTTATGCAACACCACATACCCTCGGAATGGATCGTGTAGCCTTGGCCACGGCAGCTTTCTACAAAAATCCTAGGAAGAACACCTTGGTCGTGGATGCGGGAACCTGTATTACCTATGACATGCTTAACGACTCCGGCGAGTATGTTGGAGGCGCCATTTCTCCCGGAATACGAATGAGATATAGGGCCATGAACAACCAAACAGCTGCGCTTCCGTTGTTGGAACCAGACGAAATCCTGGACTTTATTGGCAACTCAACCGAAACCAGCATGCACAGTGGGGTAATCAATGGGGTTTCGCAAGAAATTGACGGAGTAATTGATCAGTACCGATCTCGCTTTCAAGATTTAACAGTTATTTTAACAGGAGGCGACTTCCATTTTTTTGCTAAACGGCTAAAAAATACCATATTTGCGAATTCTAAATTTCTCTTGGAGGGGCTAAACTACTTGCTGGAATACAACAAACGCTAGATGGTTAAGAAATTTTTGATTGCATTATTTTGCGTAGCTGCACACGGCATTTTTGCGCAAAACGCCACTATATCACCTTATTCATATTTTGGTATTGGGGACCTTAGGAACAGTGGTTCCGTAGAAAACCAAATGATGGGGAGAATTAGTTTGTATGGGGATAGTATCCACATAAACCTAAACAACCCAGCTGCCTATTCCAAGTTAAGACTTACTACCTATACCGCAGGGATTTCCCGTAGTAGGTTCACCCTAAAGGACAGTCAGGAAAAACAAACCGCAAACGTCACTAATTTGGATTATTTGGCTATTGGTTTCCCCATTGGAAATAAAGTTGGAGCTGGATTTGGAATAATGCCGTTGTCTTCTGTAGGTTATGAGCTGACGGATGAAACTACCAACAACGACGATCAAGCGGTTACCAATGTATTTACGGGAGATGGTGGATTAAACCGGATTTTCTTCTCCATTGGGTTTGAGCCCATTAAAAACCTTAGTGTTGGTGTAACAGCTAATTTCAACTTTGGAACTTTGGAATATCAACGCATCCAAAGTGTGGAAGGGGTCCAGTTTGGAACCTTGGACCGAAGGGAATCACGAATCAATGGGCTGGATTTCAACTATGCGGCCACATATACACCCACAATCAAGGATAAATATACCTTATATACCTCTGTTTTGGTTAATACCCAGGGCAACCTAGCTTCAGAGAATTCGGCAAGATTGGGGTCATTCTCCTTGGTCAATGGTCAGGAAATTGAAGTAATTGATGTGAACCTACATACAAACAATCTTAAAAACACGGAATTGAAAGTACCAACCAAAACCACATTGGGTCTTGGTTTTGGGGAAAACAAGAAATGGTTTTTAGGTGGGGAATATAGTTTTCAGAAGTTTAGCGATTTCACAAATGACTTTCTAGCGATAGAAAACGTGGCATATACGGATGCAAGTAGTTTTGCACTGGGCGGATATTGGGTACCGGACTATAGGGCATTGGGAGGATACCATAAAAGGATAACCTATAGAGCTGGATTGCGTTATGAAGTGAGCGGATTGGAAGTTAATGGGCAAGAGATCAATGATTTTGGCATAAATTTTGGATTTGGGTTACCGTTGGGCAATAGTTTCTCCAATGTAAACTTAGGATTTGAGCTAGGAAAACGAGGCACAACAGATGCGAACCTGATTGAAGAGGGCTACTTTAAAGTCAACGTTGGTCTGTCCTTAAATGACAAATGGTTCCTTAAAAGAAAAATAAATTGATGGGGATTTTATTTTGATATCTGCAAAATACCTGTGATATCTGCTCCTTTAAGATATTTTTTTCATGAAAATTTGTACATTAACCACTTTAAAATTAGTAAGATGACGAAGAAACACTACTTAACGATGATAGCGGTACTTATGTCGATGGGATTAAGTATGGCCCAAGCACAGAATCCAGAGTGCATGACCAATCTTTCCATTTACGCAGAACACGCTAAAGTTAAAAATTACGACGCCGCTTATGAACCATGGAAAATGGTGTATGAAAGTTGCCCTGACATCAACAAGGCCAATTTCTCTTACGGCGAAAAAATACTTTCCCATAAAATCAAAAATTCTTCTGGGGCAGACAAAGATGGATACATCCAAGATTTGATGTCCTTATATGACAATAGCCTTAAGTATTTCCCAACCAAGTTTAGCAAAGCTGAGGTGGCTATTGACAAGGCCTTGTTGTCTTATGACAATAAAATGGCTTCTGATGCACAGTTGTACGATATGCTGGACAAAGCTTTTAATGAAGATCGAAAGAACTTCAAAAACCCAAAAGCTTTGTACCTATACTTCTCTACTTTGGTTGACTTGCACAAGGCAGGGTCCAAAGAACTTCAAGAAGTGTTTGACAAATATGATGATGTAACTGAAAAGGTTGAGGCTGAAAATAAGAAACTAACTGGGTCCCTGAGCAAGTTATTGGAAAAAGAAGATGCTGGAACTGAATTGACTTCTAAAGAAAAGCGCCTTAAAAAGGTATATGAAACGAATTCCAAGTCTTATGGTCAGATTGCTTCCAGTATTGACACCAAATTAGGGGATTTGGCAAATTGCGAAAATTTAATTCCCCTTTACGAGAAAAGTTACGAAGCCAAAAAGAGCGACGTAAACTGGGTTAAGCGTGCAGTGGGAAGAATGTTTGCCAAAGAATGTACGGATGATCCTATGTTTAGAAAATTGTTTGAAGCGCAATTGGCCTTGGATCCTTCTGCAGATGCCTATATGTATGGAGGTGTGTTGAAGCAAAAAGCAGGTGATAGCAAAGGTGCCATAGCTGACTTTAACAAGGCGGTGGAATTGGAAACCGATTCCCATAGAAAATCCAACATCCTTTACAAGATTGCTACTACAGTAAGAAGAGGCAGCAAATCCCAGGCAAGGAACTATGCCCAAAAAGCGATCAATGCCAACCCAGCTAATGGTAAGGCGTATTTATTGATTGCCAATTTGTACGCCACTAGTGCCAATGCTTGCGGTAGTACTCCGTTTGAGAAGAGAGCAATCTACTGGAGAGCTGCAGAAATGGCCAGAAAAGCAGGTCGAGTCGATCCAGCTTTGAGTAGAAGGGCCAATCAATCTGCTTCCAGTTATACAGAAAGGGCTCCTACCAAGGAGATGATTTTTAGCTCTGGAATGGCTGGTAAAACAGTTAGTTTCAGCTGTTGGGTAGGAGGTAGCGTAAGAGTGCCTAGTCTATAGTGTGATTCGAAAATCAAGAAATATTTTAAAGTGTTTTGCCACGGTTTTTACCGTGGCAATCCTTTTTATGTCCTGTGGGGACAACTATGAAAGGGTTGGGGAAGAAGCTGTAAAGCCAATTTATCCGCAAGGGGTCGCGCAAAATTTGACGCTGACCTATACCAAGACCACAAAAGAATTGGGCACACAGGATCAAGATAGCTCACAGGTTATTGCCGTTCTTACAAGTCCTGTTTATGAAGACTTCGACAACCAAGTTTTTAAATTTCGTACCTTTCCTAATGGACTCAAGGTGGACTTTTTTGATGATAACAATCAGAAGAGTGTAATTACTGCCGATTATGGAATTGTGTATACCCAGACCGATCTGATTGACTTACAGGGCAATGTGGTTCTGGAAAGTCATGATGGGAAGAAATTGGAGGCGCCACAGATGTTTTTTGACCGATCCAACAATTGGATTTTTACCGAAGAGGCCTTCACCTTTACCAACCCTGAGGACGGTTCCATTATGAATGGGGAAGGAATGGACTTCAATAGGAATCGGAGTTATTTTAAGGCCCATAAGACCTTTGGTCTAATGACAATAAAAGAAAAAGAACTGGATGATTAAGATTTTAAGATATACCGAATACCTGTACTTGGCTGTTGCCATTGTTTCCATTTACAAGGTGGCCACCTTGTGGAGCGTGGAACCCAAGGAGACCTATATATTCATTTTTTTCGCAGTGGTCTCCATTGCCATGTTTCTTTTTAGAAGAAAGTACCGCAAGCGCTTCGAGCAACGAAAACAAGATAACCAACAGTAGTATTGTTTGGACCCTTCGCTGATCATAATAGTATTGTCTTTACTGTTTTCGGCTTTTTTTTCCGGAATGGAAATTGCCTTTGTCTCGGCAAATCGGATTCATATAGAAATCGAAAAAAAGCAGGAAGGTTTTTTTGCCAAGGTACTTACTTGGCTAACTGAAAAGCCTTCCAAATTTATTGCCACCATGCTTATTGGCAATAATATTGCCCTAGTGGTCTATGGACTCTTTATGGGCGATATGTTGATGGAATGGTTCCAAACCCTGTTGCCCACATCAAGTGAGTTTGCGAATGCTTTGTTGACGGATTTTAGCCTGTTGTCTCAAACCATCATTTCCACTTTCATTATATTGATCACGGCAGAATTTCTGCCCAAGGTGCTCTTTCAGATTTACTCCAACACCTTGTTGAAGTTCTTTGCCATTCCCGCATATTTCTTTTATGTGCTGTTCTCTTTTATTTCCTGGTTTGTGATCAAAGTGTCGGATTTCATCTTGCGGGTCTTTTTCAAAACCGATGGAGATGAGGTACAACTGGCTTTTACCAAATTGGAACTAGGGGATTACATTACCGAACAAATGGAAACGGTGGAGGAGGAAGATGAGGTGGATTCAGAAATCCAGATTTTTCAGAAAGCCCTTGAATTTTCCAATGTAAAGGCAAGAGAAGCTATGGTTCCTAGAACCGAAATCATGGCGGTAGAACTGGATGAGACTCCAAAAAATCTGGCCAAATTATTTTCGGAAACGGGATATTCCAAAATCTTGGTCTATAAAGAGAGCATAGATGAGATTATAGGGTATATACATTCCTATGAACTCTTCAAAAAACCAAAAACCATCAAAAGCATCTTACTTCCGGTGGAATTTGTCCCAGAAACCATGTTGATCCAAGATATCCTTAACGTACTCACCAAAAAAAGGAAGAGTATGGCCGTGGTCTTGGACGAATATGGGGGTACATCTGGCATCATGACAGTGGAAGACATTATAGAGGAACTATTTGGGGAGATTGAGGATGAGCATGATAGTACAGACTTGCATGAGGAGCAGTTGAGTGAGAACGTTTACAAGTTTTCTGCCCGCTTAGAGGTGGACTACATCAATGAAAACTATAAGTTGGAGCTACCGGTAAGTGAGGAGTACGAAACATTGGGTGGACTCATCATGAACGGAACGGGTGAAATTCCAGAACAAGATTCGGAAGTGAAAATCGACAATTTCTCATTCAAGATATTGGAAGTGTCCAATACCAAAATCGATTTGGTGAACCTACAGGTTTTCCCTGAAGATTAACAATTTCCAAGCTTTTTTAAGCTTTCCTATTTGAAAAGAAAATGGTATTTTCGCCCACTGAAAATACTGAACTCACGTAAATTTTTTAACCAACTGGAAAAAGCGTAGAGGAGTTCGCAGAAAACAAGCAGTAAAATGGCAATATTAGAGAATATTAGGAAACGAACAACTGTGCTGATTTTGATTATCGGTATGGCCCTGTTCGCCTTTGTAATATCTGGAGTCTTTACCAGCAATGATTTTGCAGGAGGTGCTAAAGTAGGCTCCGCGGTGGCTGAGATTAATGGGGAGAGTATTTCCATTGACGATTTTAGAAAAGAAGTGGAGTCGGCCTCAAGACGTTTTGGCCCTACTTTTTCCAATACACAATTGGTGAACCAGGTGTACGAGCAGCAAGTAAGAAACACCATTTTGGATCAGCAGTTCAAGGATTTGGGAATTGATGTGGAGAGCGATCAGATTATCGAGTTCGTTAGAACTTCCGGTTATGCCCAAATCCCGGAATTCCAGGATGAGAATGGAATTTTTAATGCTGAAGTATTTCGAAGTGCCGTTGCCAACTGGAGTGTAAATGACCCTTTGCGTTACGATGCTTGGTTGCAGGATGAGGCGCGCATCATTCAATCCGCCAAAGAACGTTTGTATTTTAATTTGATCAAGGGAGGTGTGGGAGCCACGCTTGCCGAAGGAGAGTTCGATTACAAAATGGCCAACGAAAAGGTAGACATCCAGTATGTACGTGTACCTTATACTGCAATTGCCGATAGCACCATTCAAGTTTCAAAAAATGATATTCAGACGTATATCAACAACCATCAGGACCAATTCAAACAAGAAAAGGCCAGGGATATACGTTTTGTTTTTTTTGAGGAAAAGCCTTCTTTGGGTGATGAGAATCAGGTAAAAGAGGATATCACCAATTTAATTGAGGACAAGGTGACCAACGCCGCTGACACCACCTACGTGGAAAAGCAATTTTCCAATACAGATGATATCGCAGCTTTCTTGGATAGAAATTCTGATACCAAATATGATAGCATTTTCAAAGCCAAAAGTGAACTGCCATCTATTGCGGCTGACACCTTGATGGGATTGTCCATTGGTGAGGTTTACGGACCATATCGCGATGGAGATTTCTTTAGGGTGACAAAGATATTGGATAAAAAAGCCGAAGGAGCCGTGAAATCAAGCCATATTCTTTACGCCTATGAAGGTGCTGAAAGAGCTGGGGCAGATATCACAAGAACCAAGGAAGAGGCGGAGGAAGAAGCAAAGAAAATGTTGGAAGAAGCCAAAAAGGCCGATGCCAATTTTGCAGCCCTCGCCAGAGAACATTCAGATGACCCAACAGCGGTTCAGCGTTCAGGAGATATCGGTTACTTTAGACAGACTGACCTAGGGTTGGCTGAAAATTACAGAAACTTCCTTTTTGAGCACGATTTGGATGAAATTGGAATGGTGGAAACACCTTTTGGGTTCCATATCATTAAAATTGATGACAAGCAAGATTTGCTTCAGGTGGCCACGCTTTCCCGTGAGGTAGCCCCATCTGAAGAAACCATCAATACCCTGTTCACCGATGCCACCAAATTTGAAATGGCGGCCATTGATGCCGAGCCGGAAGCTTTTAGTGATATTGCCAATGAAAGCACCTATGTGGTTAGACCGGTAAACAAAATCAAGGAGTTGGATGAGAACCTACCTGGACTTTCCACTCAACGAGGAATTGTTCAGTGGGCTTTTAACGATGATACCAAGGTGGGAGATATTAGACGTTTCAACATCAACAACGGTTATGCCGTAGTACAAGTGACCAAGAAATATAAGGAGGGACTAATGACTCCTGAGGATGCTTCTGCTACTGCTTTACCATTAATCAGAAAAGATCGTAAAGCAGAGCAAATTATTGCTGCACATTCCAATATGGATTTGGATGCCTTTGCTTCAGCTAGCAACGTTGCCAAATCCAATGCCTCTGCATTGACCATGAAGTCACCAACCCTGCCAGGTGCAGGAAGAGAGCCATTGGTAGTAGGTACTGCCTTTGCTTTGGGTCAAGGTGCAACCTCAGGTCTGATTAAGGGAGAAACCGGAGTATTTATGATCCAAGTGACCAAGAAGGAAGAAGCCCCTAATGTGGACAACTTTAGCACCTACGCCAAAACTTTGCGAACCAATGCAGCCAATAGGGTAAACGGAGCGGTTTACAATGCGCTTAAAGATGGAGCCGATATTGAGGACAAGCGAGCTACTTTTTATTAGTAGGTAAGCAATCGTTATAGAATAAAAAAAGCCTCCCTTTAAGGGAGGCTTTTTTTGTTTCGTTTTATTCAGGGCTCACCAGTAATCACAAATTTAACTGTGTTTCAACCTAAGTACACAGCTTGTTGATGGAACTGATGTCACTTCGAGCGCCGTGTCTCCCGACAGGCAGGCAGTGGAGAAGTCCATATGACTCGAATTTTAAGTAGGTCTCGACTGCGCTCGACCTGACATAAAAGCTTAAACTGTTGAATGTTGGACAGGCAGATAGTATCTTGTTGCAACTCAAGTTGTTTTGATAGATGCTCTGCGCGGCACAAAAAAAAAGAGGTTGTCCTTTTAGAACAACCTCTTCTGGGAAAGCCCTCATCAAAAATGGCTTCCTCGCTACACCTTAATGTTCATCTTCTGCCAAACCTGTGCGTTTGTAGCCTGCAAATTGGTAAATAGTTCCAGGATTGGGATCATCAGAGAACTCAGCCTCAAAATAAATACTATCCACAACATTACCGCCTGTGGACTCAACAGCATCCTTGAATATGGCTCCATTGGAGATGGTAACGTCAACTTCATAACCATCTACATTGCTGGCAAGATCAGAGCCTGAAAATTTCATGGTTTCGGCATTTATAGGACATTTCGTCTTGAAATCCCAGATAGCATGATGATCATCAATCCAAAGAGAAGTTTCATCTGCACTATTTGCTGTGGTTATTAGATTGTAACCTAATCCATAGATGTCTTCACCATCTATTAGTAGCCTTATGAACCAGTCTCCACTACTTTCAGTAAGTGCGGTTTTTCCTGGGACATAATCTTCATGTTTATCGCATGCCAAGGCCAAAATCCCTACCAAAAAAATAACCAAGACCTTTAAAACTTTATTTGTATAAATACTTTTCATTTTTCTTAAAATCAAAATTGAACTTGGGTTAATTGAACTTGAAATACACCGTTACCAAAATTCCCGGTTCCGGTGAATGTTATTTGCTTATTTTCTGGGTCAACTTGAAAATCTGTTATGTCAACGGTATTTCCCCAAATTGGAAAGACAGCTTGAGCAATGGTGAAATCGTTAGATGGGATGTCATTTGCTGTTATCACAGCGCCTCGAGCGGCGTAATTTGGACCAAAGCCACGCCCAATATCATAATAGGCTCCAAGAGCATGTGATATTTCATAAGTGCCTGTTCCAACATCCGTTTGCCAAATAAGAACATAGTTCATGTCCGTATATTGGGGAAGGAACTCAAAATTTGGAGTTCGTTGTACGTTTGCCAAATACAGCCCTTCTATACTATTGATCAAATCCCCGGTGTTTGCCACCCAGACATTTCGAATAGCTGTTCCATCAAAACCGTCATCGTTTTGAGCTGAATAGGTCACTAGATAGTTATCTGGAATTGATGTATCTACTCCATCCACTCCCTGATAGGTGCCGCTGGCTGTCGTAGCAACTTCAACAGAACTTCCTCCTGCGTCGGCCGTGGCTCCCGGATCTTCAAAGGTTGAATCCAAAGGGACTAGCAACTCAGCATCTCCATTCATGGTGATTATTGGGAAATAGGTAAGTCTGGAGACACCACCAGTATCCATATTCGATGAGCAGGAAGACAACAATCCTGCTATTGTAATTATAATTGACAGTCTATTTTTCATCATATTTTCTTTTTTAATTAGCATACCAAACTTTTTCTGTTAATGGAATTTGTGCCGGAGTATTTGGGTTACGTTGCGTTTCATCCAACGGAAATAGAAATCGCTTTGGGAAAAGCCCTCCTGTGGTTCCTTCTACGGAGTAGGTGAATTCTCCGGGAACATAATTATTGTCATCACCTACTACAGGACTTATTTGGGGATATCCGGTCCGGTTGTGCTCTATAAAAGCTTCAAAACCACTACCTGGATAGAGGGAGATCCATTTTTGCGTAATTATGGCTTTGATATTTGCCTCTTCATCGTTGCTATTAGGGTAGGCATAATTTGTGGCCAGCATGTCGCTACCGTCCAGACCAAACTGGGCAAATGCTGCCAAGACCCCTTCTTCGTATAATCCTTGAGCTTCAGTACCTTCTGAATATCTTTCATACGCCTCCGCTTGGAGGAATTTACTTTCAGCTTCAGAAATGAAGTAGAAAGGATCCGTAGCATGGAGTACAACTACCGAGGCATCGCCGGAGCCATCACCAAAATCGCCTTGCAGTTGAAAGGTATTACCGTCATAGAATTCTGCCAATCTTGGATCCGTGGCAGCCTCCAAAAAAGACCCCATGGTGTTACTGGCTCTTAAATTGGTACCCACATTCAGCTGCCTTTTTTCATTTTCATATAGGGGATTACTTCGGCTGGCCTCATCTACAAATTGGGTAATTGCCGCAGATTCATTCAGGAAGCTTGCGCCTGAATTAATTAATTCTGTAACGCCTGAAGAAGCCACTGTGGGGCGTGCATTGGATTGTCTCAAATACAATCGTAGTAACAAAGTGTTGGCAAATTGAGCCCACTTCTCCATATCTCCTTCAAAGAGAAGATCTGTTTCGCCTGGAACGTTATCCAATGGAGAATTTGCCAGATTTTTGGAAAGGGCTTCTTTTAGGTCTGAGACCATTAGATCGTATACTTCCTCCGCAGATTGGAAACTTGGAGCTAGAATTGCAGTATTATTTGCATCGGTATATGGAACTGATCCATAAAAGTCTATCAATAATTGAAATGCATAGGCTTCTAAGGTAGAGGCAATCAAATAATAATTCCAATTGCTATCGGTTTTTGCATTTGCTTTAATGTTTCTGATATCGGTTAGGGCATCATAGATTTGAGACCAACCATCATTAAACAAGGTACTCGAATTGGTAACTGAGTAGTTATCATAAATACGGTATTGATTGGCTACCGCACTCTGGGTCCAAAATTGGCTCCAAAAACCCCCAGGAATGGCAAAATAGGTGCCAGCTGCTGCAGCAATTCCTGTTTGCGCTGTTGGGAGTTCTGCCGCCATTGGTACTTGTTCAGGCGTCAATAGATCTGGATCAACATTTATATCCAAATCATGGTCGCAGGA
Source organism: Flagellimonas algicola (assembly GCF_005937185.1). Lineage (GTDB taxonomy): Bacteria > Bacteroidota > Bacteroidia > Flavobacteriales > Flavobacteriaceae > Flagellimonas > Flagellimonas algicola. Next base: position 1,479,073 of record NZ_VCNI01000002.1, read on the forward strand.
AATTAAATTTAAAACTCCAGCGATCAACAAAAGACTATATATGATATATGTTTTTTTCATGGGTTTGTTTTTAAAATGAGAATTTTACACGAGCTCCGTAAGCCCGTTGGGCCGGGTTGGTTGCAAACTCCCCAAATTCACTTCTAATTCCCCTTCCGTAGGAAGTGGTTTCGGGATCTACATAAGTATTGTCGCTGGGAGTCCACAAAAAGAGGTTTTTGCCATACAAAGACAGCGACATACCGGTTAACCCAACAGATTGAACAAATTTGTTGGGAAAGGTATACGTCAGTGCGGCCGACCGCAACCTAATAAAGGATTTATCAATGATATGCTCGCTTTGTATAGCCTGATTTTGGCTTGCATTATAAAAGGCAGTCACATCTTCATAATCTACGTATGTGCTGTTCTCTTCATAACCGGTTACATTGCCCTGCTCATCCGTTACGGCAACTACGGAGTTGGGAAGAATGAACGGATTTCTGTCGTTATAGGTGGTTTCTTGACCATTCCCAACAAAATAACTCAACCTTTTGGTGTAAGAGTACATCTTACCGCCCTGTTTCCAGTCCCAGTTTGCGGATAACCTCAGACCTTTATATTCAAAGGAATTCTGCAGACCCATAATGAAATCTCGTTGTGAAGTCCCTAGGAAATGCTCTTCTCCATCATAGGTATAATATCCAGTATTGGGATCGGCAATGATTTCGCCATCATTTGTTGTTTCCGGGGCAGGGCCATAAAATACTCCTAATGGCTGTCCTTCTTGTGCATAAAAGTTTATGTCATAGGCAGAATAGATTGAAATCTTCTTTTTGATTTCATCACCGTTTTCGTCGAACTCTTGTTCCCCTTCTACATGGGTTACTTCGCTTTCATTTTTAGCGAAGGTATAGGTCAAGCTCCATTCAAAATCTTGGGTACGGATGGGCTTGGCCGTAAAGGCCAGTTCTATACCCTTGTTCTGTAGGTCTACAAAATTTCCAGTAATCTGATTATATCCTGTGGATCGGGGAACGTTCAGATCAACAATGAGATCTTTAGTGTCGCGCTGATATACCGAAACGTCTAGACCCAATCGGTTGTTAAAGAACTGGGTTTCGAGTCCAATCTCAAGCTCATCAGTAATCTCTGGTTTTAAGTTTTGATTTTCAATTCGGCCAAATACCTCGTAACTATTCAGTCCTGCAAACGGATATTCTATGGCGCCAAAATATCCGGCATTTACTGCCTGTCCTGCAGTGGAATATACCTGGTATAATCCAGTGTCGTTGCCAATTCGGGCATACCCACCTCTTAGTTTGACAAAACTCGAATTCGTGTCAACTACTACTGCCGCCAAAGAAGCGGAGGGGTAAAAATAGGAGTTGTTCTCAATGGGTAGGGTAGATGAATTGTCATTTCTCGCCGTGAGGGTTAGGAAGTAACGATTCATGAAGCCTAGCTCCGCACTGCCATAAAGCCCAAATACCCTTCGGAGGTAATTACTTTGACCGAGGGAAGGAGTTGAGGCGGAATTGCTCAATTCATAAAAGTTGGGTAAGTCCAAATCTGTTACCGCAACAGAAAGGGCATCACCATTCCGCTGATTATAATTAAAACCTGCAAGAATATTCAAATTAAGATTTTCAGACAGATCCTTATTGAAATTTAAGTTCAAATAGGTGTCCAATTCCTTATTTGAATATTTATATTCCCCTACAGCACCTACCACTTCGTTAGAACCTGCTAAATTTTGTGGAGCGCCATCGATATAAGTAATAATTGCACCTGTCCGTTTAATGTATTCATTGTCTACATCACCACCTACCTGAAAGATTAAATTAAAATTGTCATTAAACCGATAGTTCAGGTTCACATTTCCAAAGAACCGATTCTTTAAAGACCTAACCTTATTGCTCTCTAAAGAAACATAGGGATTGGCAGCATAGGGAGTGTAGAAGTAACTAGGGGTATTGAAGATGTTGGATTGATCTTCCATGTCAACAATACTGATATCATTGGGCATCTGAATCATTTCTTGCATCAATGATTTACCAAATGCGGCATCATCTCCCTGACCAGAAGGTACTGCCCATTGATCTTTGTTGGTAAAGTTCGCACTTGCCCTGATGGCGAGCTTATCTACTTTTAATCCCGTATTCAAGCCAAAATTGTCCTTTTTGAAGGAATCTGAATCAGTAGGGAAAATCCCGTCTGAATCCACTCTAGAATAAGTAAAAGCCATATTGGCATTTTCGTCTCCACCACTAATAGTAATGGAGTTTGTGTACGTTTGACCTATGTCAAAAAACTCCCTGACATTGTCTTCTAGGGGGACATAAGGTTTAATTAGTTGGGTATTGTCCACGATTCGACTCCATGCTCTAACTTCGCCATCAAAGGGAGCTCCCCAAGAGCCATTTTCATTACTTGCCGCTAATGGACCTTCCCCAGTAACATTGGAATAGGAATGTCCCGACCATCCGGTACCGAACTTTTGTTGCTTGTCCACCAATTTTCCTACTTCGTTAAAATCGATGGAAGAACTTATGTCCACTTTCAATCTTCCTTTGCCAGTTTTGGTGGTAATTATTATGGCTCCGTTGGCTGCCCTAGAACCATAAAGGGCAGTAGCGGCTGCTCCTTTTAGAAAGTTTATACTTTCTATATTGTTGGGATCTAAATCCACAACCCCTGAACCTACATCAAATGAACTTGTAGTTAAAATTGATCCGTTGGCCCTGTCGAGAACGGGTGAACCGTTGATTACATAAAGAGGAGTATTGCTACCTGTGATGGATCCAAATCCTCTTGAAATTACCTTGGCAGAAGCACCTGGTTGTGCAGGTGCGGAGATGTCCACACCTGGAACCGATCCAGAAAGAGATTCTAACGGATTTGTGTTGACTACTTCGGTAAGATCATCTGCGGAAACCTTGGTTGCGGCATAACCTAATGAACGTGCTTGTTTTTTAATTCCAAAGGCGCCCACAACTACAACCTCCTGTAATGCTTCAGCATCCTCTTCCATTTGAACATTGATGGTATTGCTTGCTCCCACAGCAACCCGAACATCCATTTGGCCCAGATAGGAGAATACCAAAGTTTGACCTTGGCCGGCTGCAATGGAATACTTGCCATCAAAATCGGATTGGGTGCCAATTGTTGTTCCAGAAACTACAATGTTAACACCCGGGAGTGGAAATCCGTTTTGGTCGGAAACGGTACCCGAAACATTCTTCTCTTGTGCCAGTGCGGTTGCGCTTATGCAAAGCAATAGCACCAGCATCATGCATAGATTTTTTGATTTCATAAATATTTATTAAGAGTTAGTCAGAGCGATCGACCAAACAGGAGTTCAACTTTGTATTTGTTAGCTAATTCAAATAATCCTCATGGAAATAAATGGGGAAGAAAAGTTTGGCTCCTGTTTTTGGAAGATTGCCGAGCAAAAAAACGAATTGAAAACACGGACTTTGTTAACCCTTAAAAACCTTTACACAATTGCCGAAGGAGATTTACAAGCCAGCTCATGATTCAAAATTCTAGCTGGTTGAGGATACAAGTAGATTGGTTAAAGCGCTATGGAATATGACTAGGTGATAGGCCCTCTGGGGTAAATTGCCTTTGCCATCGATTTTAGCTGGTAGGAGCCGATGACTTTAAGCTACCTTGCCCATAAATTCCGAAGGTGTGGAATGGGTAATTTTTCTGAATGCCTTATAAAATGAAACCCTATTGTTAAACCCACATTGATAGGCTATTTCTGAAATGGATGGGATTGCAGTTTCCGAGTTGGATGTCAATCGATTTTTGGCTGCTTCTATTCTATAGCCATTGATATAATCATAGAAATTGAGCCCAAAATTCTCGTTGATCACCTGAGATGCATGATGTCTGGAAATGTCCAACATTTTGGCAATGTCATCCAGTCTTAATTCTTGATTCAAATAGGGTTTTTGGGTCATCATCAAATGTTCCAGTTTGGTTTTCAACTCTTCGGAAAAGGCTTTGGACAGACCTGTTTTTTCATACTTGTGATTTTTCCCGAATGACATTTTAACCTTTGGCGTCCTTCGGGTTAAAAATCCGAGTTGCCAAGGCTTTATGTAAAAAGTAATGGTGAGCAGAACCAAAGGCACAAATTGGACATAACTCATCACTAAGTAAAACTCGTCTTTGGAGTTGGTCCAACCATAATATGTCAGGAAAGCATTATAGGACAACAGCACCAAAAAAAGTAGCGCCATCTTTTGTTCGTGGTGGTTTTTCTTCTTTTTCCATAGAAAAATAACAGTGATTAGGAGTATTTGAAGCAAGAAGAAGAAAAACGTGTAATCCCAAGAGAACATAGCATCTGAATTTTCAAAATCGATTCGGAATCACCTATATGAATGACCCCGGCAGTCAAATTGTGAAAAATGTGTATGTTTTCAGGCCCTGAATTGACGAATGCCCTGTTTCAGTTTACGGATGAGGCAAAATGAGGTGTTTTCTTAAGATTGGATCTATTGAAAAGGAGGAAGGTAGGTTGTATACAAACAAAAAAGTGGTAGGATCAAAGAACCATATCCGAATAAGATAATACAGTGTGGTATCCCTTATCCGTAAAATACTGCTGATCTTTTTTGGTGCCGGCTGCCATTACAAAATCACCACCCCAAGCACCCAGACTTTTAATGGATTTAGGAAAATCCGGGAATAATCTGTTTTGAACCGTGGGTACTTTTAGTACTTCGGACAAGGTTTGTTCATGCAAATCCATCAGCGCCAGGAACTCTTCTAGGGTACTGCAAATTGCCATGTTTTTGGTGATGGTGGTCAATTTATGGATCAATTCAGCTTTGTCAAATTCAAGCGAGCGGTAGTTGGCAATGGCATCCCTACTATTTCGTTTTTCATTGAGATAGACGAAAAATAGATTTTCTTTAAAGGGAGGATCAAAGCGAACTTCTTGAACTGTAGGGTGGTTGTCCTTAAGATGGTATAACAAAGGAGAGTTGTGCTGTGCGCAGGCAAGATCGTAACCGCTACCCCCAAAAGTTCTTTGCAATAAGTCGTGGGCATCCACCTTGGCCCATAAAGCCATGTTATTTATCAGGGTAGACGAAGTGCCCAACCCCCAATCTCTTGGAAAGGTCAAGAAGGTTTCCACACTCCGCTCTTGGCCATCAACCAAGAAGTTTGGATTCAAGGATTGTGCAGCTGTAAGGACTTCCAACAGTCGATTGGCCATTTTTTCATCTGAACTTATCCTTAGCTTAAGATTTGGAACCTCAAATTCAGCTTCAAACCACAGTTGTCCATCGGTATCGAAACTCGTCCACCCTAAAAATGGACTGCTAGATGGAACAAGCTTAAGGGATTGTCCAAACTTTGTAGGTACGGCAAGCCCAACAGCTCCATCCAGAATAGCGTACTCCCCTGAAAGTAATAGTTTTCCATGGCTATAATATTCTTGCTGCATTATTGCGATTGGATCTTTTCCAAGGCCTCCTTAACGGATGCATTGGTAACCGTATGGTCCTTAAAATACTGTACAAGCTGTTGTTTTTCACTTTCTGTGGCACCCATTTGGTTGAGCATATTCATCAAGTGCATTTTCATATGCCCTTTTTGGATTCCGGTGGTGACCAAGGATCGCAAAGCGGCAAAATTTTGGGCCAATCCGGCAACCGCGACTACTTGCATCAGTTCCTTGGCGGTAGGCTCCCCTAGAATTTCCAGAGCAAGTTTAACCATAGGATGAAGTGATGTAAGTCCGCCCACGGTACCCAAGGCCAGAGGCAATTCAATCCAAAATGAAAAGATGCCATCTTCAATTTTGGCATGGGTTAAACTGGAGTAATGCCCGTCTTTTGCTGCATAGGCATGTACCCCTGCCTCAATAGCCCTAAAGTCGTTTCCAGTGGCCAGAACCACGGCGTCCACCCCGTTCATAATTCCTTTATTGTGTGTCACCGCCCTGTGCGGTTCTACCTTGGCTATTTCTACAGCCCGAACTATTTTTTCAGCAAATTCTTTACCGGGGATGCCAGCTTGATCCAAGTCGGATACGGGACAGCTTACCTCTGCTTTTACCAAACATTGGGGGACGTAATTGGAAAGGATACTCATGACTACCTCCAATTCGGATTCTTCAGGTGTGAATGCTGAATACGTTTTGGCTTCGGATTTTAGAGTCTTGGCAAACTGCTCTAAACAGGAGTTGATGAAATTGGCGCCCATGGCGTCCAAAGTTTCAAAAGTGCAGTGCAATTGATGATATCCCTTAAGCTTATCATCCAGACTTCGGAGTTCAATGTTGTTTATCCCACCGCCGCGTTTTTCCATGTTTTTGGTGATGGCGGAAACGCTGTTAATTAATTTTGGCTTAAGCTGTTGAAAGAATGATGGGAGCTTGCCCGTGTCGCCATGAAACATAAAATGAACCTGGCCCACTTTTTCTGTACCCACAATTTCGGATTTGAACCCACCACGATTCAACCAGAACTTGGCCGCATTGCTCGCCGCTGCGACCACGGAACTTTCCTCAATGACCATGGGTATGGCATAGAACTTTCCATTGAGCAAAAAATTGGGCGCTACCGCAAATGGAAGGTAATAGTTGGATAAGGTATTTTCGATAAACTCATCATGCACCTTTTGAACTTTGGGATCTTCGTTCCAGTATTGTTCCAATAGCTTTTTGGAAGCGATAGGATTCTTGGTGTAATGTTCCGCAATCCAATTGATTTTTTCGCTTTTGGAAAGCTTGGAAAATCCTTCAACGGGAGTATTCATGGTGCTTGGTTAAAGGATTCAAATATAAGGATAATCCCATTTTAGGTGATGATTTAGATCAAATCGGAAAGATTTCCAGTGTTAAGTGTAAACACATAGTTTATTAATTGACAAAATATTAGTAAACTTGACGGTTTTTAATCAATTATCAGTATTCATGGGAAACAAATTCCTAATTTACATTTTTACCCTCGGATTTTTAACACTTTCACAAGCCCAAAAAAAGAAAATAACCCTTGAGGACATCTGGCAAGGGTCCTTTAGAACAGAATACATGGACGCGCTTCGCTCCATGAAAAATGGAACGGACTATACGGTTCTTAATTTCAATAGGTCTCCAAGATCAAGTAGTCTGGACAAATACAATTATGAAACCTCAGAAAAGGTGGAAACCATTGTAGCTTCTTCCGGAGATGTTCCCTTTTTCAGTTCATATACCTTTAGTAAAGATGAGACCAAAGTATTATTGGCCACAGAAATAGAGCCTATTTTTAGACATTCACGACTCGGCGTTTATTATGTATATGACGTAGTTGGCAAGAATATCATAAAGGTTTCTGATCAAAAGATTCAGGAACCTTTGCTTTCTCCAGACGGTTCGGCGGTTGCTTATGTTCAAAACAACAACATTTATGTTTTTGATCTAGCCTCCAGAGCCACAAAGCAGATCACTTTGGACGGTAGTAAGGGAGCCATTATCAATGGTGTTACCGATTGGGTTTATGAAGAAGAGTTTGCTTTTGTACGTGCTTTTGCTTGGAACAGTAATGGGAGCAAGATCGCCTTCCTTCGATTTGATGAGTCCAATGTTCCTCTTTATGCCATGGATGTTTACGGTCAAAACCTGTATCCTTTTCAATACGAATTCAAGTATCCTAAAGCCGGGGAGGAGAATGCGACAGTAAGTCTTCATATGTACGATGTTTCCGCTGGAAATACTTCTGATGTTGATTTGGGAAATGCGTATTACATCCCCAGAATCAAATGGAAGAACAATCCCAATGAATTGAGTGTCCAAACCATTAACAGACATCAAAACCACCTAAAGATGTATAGTGTTAATGCCAAGGACAATGCTGTGACACTTTTGCACGAGGAGAAGGACGCAGCTTATGTGGACATCACTGATGACCTTACCTTTTTACCAGATGACAGTTTTATCTGGACGAGCGAGCAGGATGGTTTTAACCATATCTACCTTTATGGACAAGATGGGAAGCTAAAAAACCAAGTGACCCAAGGGCCTTGGGAGGTAACGGCCTATTACGGTTACGACGAAAAACGAAAGCGAATTTATTACCAATCCTCGGAAAACGGCTCCATAAATAGAGGGGTATTTAGCATTGGGGCAAATGGGAAGAAAAAGAAGACTTTAAGCGCTAAACAAGGAACCAATGGTGCGGCATTTAGTGCAAGCTTTACCTATTATATCAATACGTATTCCAGTGCCACTGCGCCGTATCAATTTACGTTACACCAAGCTTCGGATGGGAAACAGCTCAAGGTGATCAAGGACAATAACACTCTGGATCAAAAGTTGGAGAGTTATGAGCTTAGCCCGAAGGAATTTTCAACCATCAGCATCAATGGGAATGACCTGAACATGTGGATGATCAAACCGGCCGACTTTGATCCCAGTAAAGAATACCCACTTTTAATGTTCCAGTATAGTGGTCCGGGTTCCCAACAAGTGGCTAACAGATGGTTGGGAAGCAATGATTACTGGCACGAAATGTTGGCATCCGAAGGCTATATTGTGGCCTGTGTGGATGGCAGGGGAACAGGCTTAAAAGGACGTGACTTTAAAAAGGTCACCTATATGAATCTGGTAAAATATGAGACCGAAGACCAGATTGCCGTGGCCAAGAAACTGAGTAAACTCCCATATATTGATGAAAACCGCACCGGTATCTGGGGTTGGAGCTATGGAGGTCACATGAGTACCAACTGCTTGTTGAAAGGGAATGATGTTTTTGAAATGGCGATTGCCGTTGCACCTGTCACGTCATGGCGATTCTATGATACCATTTACACCGAGCGATTTATGCGTACGCCTGCGGAAAATCCTGCTGGCTATGACGACAACTCACCTTTTAACTATCCTGAATTGTTAAAGGGGAAATACCTCTTGGTGCATGGCTCGGGGGATGACAATGTGCATGTGCAAAATTCCATGCGCATGATCGAGGCATTGGTGCAGGCGAACAAGGATTTTGAATGGGCTATTTATCCCGATAAAAATCACGGGATCTACGGGGGCAATACCCGACTTCACCTATTTAGCAAGATGACCAAGTTCGTCAAGGAAAATTTGTAACCAAACTATCTAATATATGTCAGATGTTGTAAAACCGGCTAGCGAAAAGCAGCTTCTTGGGCACCCACAAGGCCTATTCTACCTGTTTTTTGCTGAGCTATGGGAACGCTTTAGTTTCTATGGAATGCGTGCATTGCTCACGCTCTATATGGTTAATGTAATATTCGAGGCCCTGTCCACCAGGGATTATGCCGCTGCTGCAGTTTATGCTTCGTATGGCTCCTTGGTTTACGCTTCCACGGTTATTGGAGGCAAGATTTCGGATTCCATTCTAGGGATGCGGGCATCCATCTTTTTAGGAGGAATTTTGATGGCCCTGGGTCATTTTGTGTTGGCCATTGAACATAATATTGCCTTCTTTCTGGCCTTGGCTTTAATCATTGTTGGAAATGGCTTTTTTAAGCCCAACATATCCACCTTTGTAGGAACGCTATATAAGGACGGAGATCCCCGAAAGGATTCTGGGTTCACCATATTTTATATGGGGATAAACATAGGAGGATTTATTTCCCCTTTACTCTGTGGCTGGCTTGGTGAAACCTATGGATGGCACTACGGATTTGGTCTTGCAGGAATTGGAATGTTAACCGGATTACTCTTCTTCTGGAGTGGTATCAAGAAGAATGTGTTTGGTGATGGAGGAAAACCACCCAGCGTAGAGGTGTATGAAAAAAAGGTGATGGGAATTCCACAAAAACATTTAATCCCCATATTAGCCTTTTTGTCCGCACCTTTGATTGCATTTTTATTGCATTCGTACAAGTCGCTGGGAGAAGAAGGAACTGCATTTGCCGATACCAATATCGTGAACCTCTTGTTTTATCTGGTTGGGATTGTCGTGCTGATATATATGGCAACCATCATGGTTAAATCAACGGTGGATGAGCGTAAAAAGCTCTTTATGGCTCTGTTGATTACCTTCTTTATGACCATTTTCTGGGGCTTTCATGAATTGCACGGCAGTGTGATTACCTTGTTTGCTGCCAGAAATGTAGACTTGTCCTTGATCAATGCGAGTCAGACCAATGCCCTGAACTCCATGTTTATTGTGATCTTGTCCATTCCTATTTCTATCATGTGGACCTATATGGCCAAGAAGAAAATCAACCCAAGAACCCCATATAAGTTTGGTATGGGATTGGTGTTGGCAGGTTTGGCATTTTATGTGGTATCCTTAAGCGGTGGTAGTGCAGATGAAAATGGGATGGTTCCGTTCTCTTATCTGCTCTGGCTATATTTTATCATTTCCGTTGGAGAACTATTTATGTCTCCGGTAGGACTTTCCAAGATTACCGATTTATCACCCAAACGAATTGTGGCCTTTATGATGGGGGTATGGTTCCTATCATCCGCTTACGCCTTCCAGATTGTTGGTTTTATCTCCAAGCAATTGGCTATTGAAAGTACGGATAGCAATGTTGGTGGTCTGGAAACCTTGGATGTGTACTTGGATGGATTCCGATTGATTGCCATTTATGCCTTGGTAGCAGGTGCAGTAGTATTACTGTTTGGGCCTTTAATGAAACGCTTGATGGGGAATGTCCATTAATCTTCTTCAAGATTGAAAACATAAAATCCCTTTTCACTGGTACTTTGGAAGGGGATTTCTTTTTGTGCACAAGTTGTTTTCCATTGACGCACATAACTCTTGTAGTTGCTCCCATCTGCCAAAACTAGTTTGGGTCCGACAGAATCCAAGAGGCGACCCAAATGAACTTTGGGAGATTGGGTGAGTACGAGATAATCAACACCACTTTTTAGAGGATAGTTACCAAAACTGTCCATTACAAAAATTCTTTTTTGGCTAAGGTGATAGCTGTTTTTTAAGGAATGCACTTTTGAGGATGAGATGCGCTTTGCAATTTTGAAATTGTCGATCCACGAAGGATTAAGAAGGGTATCATTGGCATGGATATTTAAATTGTTTCCGTTTTGATATAGTAGCAAGCTCTGTTTGGTCTGATTAGCCAAAATCAAACTTTGGACGGTATTGGATTGCTGTTGGTTCCAAATAACCCATAACTGCATCATCAGAATACTGATTCCAAGCAACCATACATTTTTGACTTTGGGTTTAGACAGCGTTCGAACCAATGCGATAATGAGAACATACCCCAAGACCATCTGAATTTGGTCAAATGGAATATCCCTGATAACAAAACCTTCCTGTTTTCCCACCCAAGCCACTATGGTATTCATGGTTCCTATTAAAAAATTATATACCTCCGCCACTTGATGGGGCAGGGCATGGATAAAGGATAGAACGATGACAAAAATTCCCATACCTAATAGCAATCCAAGAAACGGCACTACCAAAAGATTGGAAACAAAGAATAAGGCGGGAAATTGATGAAAATAATAAAGGCTTATGGGCAAAACACCCAATTGGGCCGCAATACTGACCGACATGAGTTGCCAAGACTTTTGAAGAATGATATTTTCCGGATACCAAAAACGTTGCAACTTGGGATACAACCAAACAATGGCAAATACCGCAGCATAACTCATTTGAAAACCGACTTGGAACAGGAACAAAGGTTTAATCAACAAGATAAAGAACATGGAAAGCGCCAAGATGTTAAACGCATTGGTGGGGCGGTTCAGGTGCATGGCGTAGGCTACAAAGGAAAACATGGTAACGGCCCGGACAATGGAGGGTGATAATCCTGCGATAAAGGCATACATCCAAAGAAAAAGGACTACCATAATCAGCTTTAAGGTTTTACCTTTTGGGAGCCTTTCCAGGGGCGACAGAAAAAATTGGAACAAAAGGAGCAGTATGCCCACGTGTAGTCCAGAAACAGCCAAAATATGGACTGCTCCAGCATCTCTATAACTTTTGTAGGTGTCTTCAGAAATGTCGTCCCGCTGGCCCAGTACCAAGGCCTGAATCACGCTTAACTCTTCCTTCCCAAACTCCTCTTGCTTCAAGTTGGATAGTATTTGATTCCGAAAACGAGAGGCTATTCCGTATAAAGTAGATGAGGGGTTTTCCTGAATTTTAAATTGATCGGGTTGTGCTCGGATTTGATATCGAATGCCCTGTTTGGCCAGATAATCTTTATAATCAAAGCTGTTGGGATTCAAAGGGGGGCGGATGGTTTCTGCCTTTCCCCATAGCACAAGCTCGTCATCAACGCTGAGCAACTTGGAAGTGGAATCCAAAGGGAGGGTGAGCAGCAGTTTCCCTCTTGACTTGCTCCCGTCCAACGAATGCAAGTGGGTGATGCATCGTTGGGAATAGGAGTTCGGCTTCAGGACTTCCTGAATCTTTAATTCCCATAAACCAATTACATCTTCCTTGGTATTTTCAAACCTTCCTTCCCATGTGCTGGACATTGAAAAAGTTACCGTAAAAATTCCTAGAACTATTACGGTAACCACTGTAAGGCATTCAAAAAAAGGAAAAGTTCGGCGTTTTTGTTTTTTGAAACTAAAATAGAGGAAGGGAAGTAGGGAAAGAAGAAGAATCAGAACCCAATAGGAGCTAAAATTCCAATACAAACCCAACACAATGCCTATGATCAGGCAGAGTGTCAACTTAATGGACACAAAATTAAATTGTTGCATTTACAATATCCTCATGGCCTTGACAAAGGCGTGGTTCCAATATCCTTCCCTAAGGGAAGAAACTATGACTCCACGTGAGGTTGTAGCGTGAATAAATTTGATTTCGTTTCGGTTGACATCGACTACCAATCCCACATGATTGATGCGTTTGCCACTTTTGCCGGTCTTAAAGTACAGCAGGTCTCCTTTTTGAACCTGACCTACCTTAATTCGTTTTCCATGTTCCGCCATCTGGTGCGATACTCTGGGAAATTCGATATCATTTTCTTTGAGCGAAACAAACACCAATCCTGAGCAATCCATGCCTTTTTCGGTGGTTCCCCCGTATTTGTAACGGGTGCCCGAAAAGGTCATCGCAGTGGCAATAATATTTTTGGCTTGGTCATTTGCCCGTTCTTCTTTTCGAGATAATTTGGGTGGCGTGGGTTCCTCGATTGATCCTTCAACTGTAATGGTGGGGGTTCTGCTCTTGCTGTACGTTCGCTTCTTTTTTGCCCCGCAACCAAGCAGGAACAAAAGGGTAAGAATACAAAGGACGTTTCGAAACATGTTAAGTAGGTTTATGACTTGTGGCCATAAATTAAGCATTTTCAACAATTAATTGTGCTGCTAATTGACTGGCACCTTTTCCACCTAGTTTTTTCCGAAGGATTTGATAGTCATCCAAAATGGCTTCACGTTTTGGTCCTTCAACAATCTTGCCAAGCTCTTGTTTAAGATTGGCTGTTGTTAAATCGTTTTGTATCAGTTCTTTGACAACCTCTTTGTCCATGATCAGGTTGACCAGGGAAATGTATTCCAAGGTAATGATGCGCTTTGCAATTTGGTACGAAATCCAGTTTCCCTTGTAGCACACCACTTGAGGAATGCCAAAAAGTGCCGTTTCCAAAGTGGCTGTTCCACTGGTCACCAATGCAGCGTGGGAGTACTTTAACAATGTGTAGGTCTGATTGGAAACATACCCGACTTTGTTTTCATTCCTATAGGAGGAATAGAAATCCTGTGATAAACTGGGAGCACCGGCAATCACAAACTGATACTGAGGGAAATCTTTGGTGACCGAAAGCATCACCGCCAACATTTTTTGTACTTCTTGTTTTCTACTCCCTGGAAGCAGGGCTATAATGGGATTTTCAGGATGCAAGGAATTTTGCAAACGAAATTCCGTTTCTTCCGGGATATCTGTATTGTCAATGGCATCAATTAGGGGATGACCCACAAAATGAACTGGATAGCCATGCTTTTTTTCGTAAAAATCCTTTTCAAATGGGAGAATCACGTGCATTTGATCAATATCCCGTTTAATTTTCTTGATTCTACCTTCCCTTGAGGCCCAGATTTGTGGGGAGATATAGTAATTGGTTCTAAAACCGTTAGCCTTGGCCCATTTTGCAATGCGAAGGTTAAATCCTGAAAAATCAATGAAAACCACGACATCGGGATTAAATTTTCCGATATCCTCCTTGCAAAAAGAGATGTTCTTGAAGATGGTGGGAATATTCTTGATGACCTCCAAAAACCCCATAAAAGCCATGTCCTTGTAATGCTTGGCCAATACACCGCCTGCTTGTTCCATCAAATCCCCGCCCCAACATCTGATCTGGGCATTGGCATCCTTTTGCCTAATGGCCTTAATCAAATTTGAACCATGTAGGTCTCCCGATGCTTCCCCGGCAATGATGTAGTACTTCATCCTAAAAATTCATTTTCAAGGGTCAAGATCATTTGAAAAATTTAAAGTACATGATCAGCAGGGCTGTAAGTAGGGTTGCCACCATAACCCCTCTTGCCCTATGGTCCCTCTTAAGTCGCAAAAACCCAAAAAAGGCAACCAAATTCAAAATGGCGCCAAGGGCGAGCAAGCTACCCACATGTCCTTGGGAAATAGCGGCTTCAATGGTTTCGGTAATTCCAAGGTCGGAAAAAATCAAAATGTATCCCAGGGTCCCAAAGGTATTGGCAATAATACCCACAACAAACCCGATTAAAACTTCTTTTCTGTTATTCATTCAAACACCAATTGTTTACTTGTGGAATGGCATGGTGGGCGGTAAGGTCAAATTGGGTGGGAACCACGGAAACATAGCCCTGCGAAAGTGCCCACTCATCAGTGTCTTGTCCCTTGTCCAAAAGCTCAAATTCCCCGGAAAGCCAATAATAATCCTTGCCAGTGGGACTTGTACGTTTATCAAACTGTTCTCTCCAATTGGCCCTGGCTTGTCTGCATACCTTGATGCCATTGGGCTCCTTATCGGTTTTAGGAAAATTCACATTGAGCACGGTACCCTTGGGAATCCCATGAAGCAATGCTTCGGTAACAATTTTTTTGATGGACTTGCTGGTGTGTTCAAAATCGGCTTCCCAGGAATAATCGCATAGCGAAAAACCAATGGCGGGAATGCCCTCAATTCCTGCCTCAATGGCAGCACTCATGGTTCCAGAATAAATAACATTGATGGATGCATTGGAACCGTGATTGATACCACTAACACAGATATCCGGTTTTCTATCAAGCAATTCTTGGAGGGCCAATTTCACACAATCCGCCGGAGTCCCACTACAACTGTACTCCAATGGAGCTCCTTCTTCTTGGTCAATAATGACCTGTTTGGAATACAGGGTGCTATCAATGGTAATTGCATGTCCCATACCTGATTGTGGACTATCTGGGGCAACCACCACAACCTCTCCTATTTCCTTCATTACACCGATCAATGATCGAAGCCCAGGGGCAGTAATTCCATCATCATTGGTGACCAGGATGAGCGGTTTTTCCATTTTGTATAATTAATAGGGTAAAAATACGTTTTTCATTAGGATATGAAGCTCTAGGTGTTTAACAAAAAATTAAACGGACTTGACCAGACTGGCACGGTTTTTTCAGTATCTTAGGGAATTCATACAAGTAGAAACGGAGGATGAAGTGATGAGTTTTTGGTTGGTTAGCCAACTAGTTTCGTTCCCAATTAAACAACCTTTTTATGAAAAAGAATTTCACCTTAGCTCTTTTGGTAATTCTTGTGGCGGTAGCCTCCTGTAGTTTTACAAGCAAATCTTTTGAAAACGATGACAAGGACAAATTGTTGTTGGATTTGATTACCTACGTCTTGGAACGGGGGCATTATGAGCCAAAAAACCTAAACGATAGTTTTTCGTCCAATGTTTTTGACGATTTCGTGGATATCCTAGACCCCACGAAGAGATACTTCATTGCGAGCGATATTCGGGAGTTTGAAAAATATAGGTTTCAGATAGATGACGAAATAAAAAATACTGACATTACTTTTTTCAATATTGTGTACCAACGTTTGATGAAGCGTATGGGAGAAGCAAAGGAGATTTACAGAGAAGTACTGTCCCAACCTTTTGATTATTCCCTTGAGGAAACCATCAATATTGATTATAAAGATCAAGATTACGCTGCCAACAGAAAGCAGCTAAAGGAGCGCTGGAGAAAGCAATTGAAATATAACACCTTGGCAGTTTTTGATGGGAAGGTTGAAAATAGAATTTCAGATGCCGGGGAGCAAGTTGCTGATGTCAATGCATTGACTTACAGCAGTATTACTTCGTCAGTGAATAGGAATGAATTGGAGGAAGAAGCAAGAGAGAACACAAAAAACACCTTGGATGAGTTCTTTGACTTTATCGATGATTTAGAGCGAAAGGATTGGTTTGTGCAATACATCAACACTATTGTGGATGAATTTGATCCGCATACCTTCTATTTTGCTCCGGATGATAAAGAAAAGTTTGATATTGGAATGTCCGGAAAGTTTGAAGGTATTGGAGCACGTTTGCAAAAGAAGCCGGAAGGCGCCAGAATCATGGAAATCATTTCCGGTGGCCCTGTTTGGAGAGAACAAAGCTTGGAAGTAGGTGATGAAATTCTTAAAGTAGGTCAAGATGGCGAAGAGCCCATTGATATTGTAGGAATGCGCTTGGACGATGCCATTAAATTGATCAAAGGGCCTAAAGGTACCATTGTAGACTTGACCGTTAGACGTGTAGACGGTACAATAGATGTGGTTTCCATTACCCGTGATGTAGTGATGTTGGAAGAGTCCTATGCTAAATCAGCGACAGTTAAAAGAGAAGATCACAAATACGGATTAATCAATTTGCCCAAGTTCTATGTAGATTTTGAGGACTATACCGAAAGAAATGCGGCAACAGATGTCGCCAAAGAAGTGGACCGACTTAGGGAAGCTGGAGTAGAAGGTATAGTGCTTGACCTTCGGGATAATGGAGGTGGTTCGCTTAAGACCGTTGTGGAAATGGCCGGACTTTTTATCAAAGATGGTCCTATTGTACAAGTAAGATCTTCGGGGCAAAGAAAAGAAGTACACGAAGATAAGGACGAGCGCATTCAATGGGATGGCCCGTTGGTAATCTTGGTGAATGAGTTGTCCGCATCTGCATCTGAGATACTCGCAGCAGCCATGCAGGATTATAAGCGCGCTGTTGTTATTGGTAGCAAACAGACTTTTGGTAAGGGAACTGTTCAAAATGTAATTCCTTTGGATAATATTGTTCGTAGCAATGAGCATGGAGATTTGGGAGCTATAAAGCTTACAACACAGAAATTCTACCGAATTAACGGAGGTTCTACACAGTTGGAAGGTGTAAAGAGTGACATTGTGGTTCCAGACCGTTACAGTTATATCGATCTAGGAGAGAGAGATCAGGAAAATCCATTGGGTTGGGATAAAATATCTCCAGCAGATTATGAAATCTGGGAAGGCTATATCGATTTTGAGACAGCAGTGGCCAATAGTAAAAAACGAATGGCTGAGAATCCACAGATCGAGTTGATTGAGGAAAATGCCAAATGGTTGAAGGAGCAGCAAGATGAAACCATTGTTTCCTTGAATTACGACGCGTTCAAGGTCAAGGAGGGAGAAGCGAAGAAGCGTTCAGATCACTTCAAGAGCCTAAGGGAATATGATTCCAAACTCACATTTGAATCCCTGAAATATGAGACCGAATTGTTTACCCAAGACTCTGTATTACGTGAAAAAAGAAATCGCTGGCACAAGGATTTGGCTAGGGATATTTATGTGGAGGAAGCCATTAATGTGCTTCGAGACCTTCAGTTGAACAACATCAAAAGCAGCGAGCGAAAATTAGCCGCCGTTAAGGGATAATAAAAACATTTTTCAAAATATAGAAAACCGGCTCTTTGAAGCCGGTTTTTTTGTACCCTATAAACTAAGGGTATAGATTCTGGATTCCTCCTCCCAAGGATGATACCCTTGTCCCACATAATGAAATCCATGCTTTTCATAATATCCTATATGTTCTGTGCAGAGATAAATGTGCTTGAATCCACCTTTACGTGCATCCTCTTTAGCTTTTTCAATAAGAAGGGCAGGGTAACCCTTTCCTCTATGTCCCTCTTCAATGAACAAAGCACATATCCAAGGATATAGATCCATCCTGCTAATAAAATCATTTGTAATCAGTCCAGCGCAACCTATGGTTTCTCCTTTATTTTCTAACAAATACCATTGTGGTAAAGGATTAGGGGAATCAATACAATTACTGATGCAATCCTGATATACCTCCGGCGGTACACTTTTCCAAGTCTGTTGGAAATAGGATATAACATGCTCCAAACTTGTTGGATTTTCGCGAACGGAAACTATCTTCATAGTTGTTTGGTTTTTGATGGTTTCGCAAAGGAATATAAATACAATAAATTGCCCCTTGCTTCTTTCAAATTTATGCCAATCTTTGACTAAATGATTAATTGGAAATGGTTATGAAAAACAAAACCATCTATACGCTTCTCTTTATAACCTGTGTGGTGGGGTTTTGGGTGTTTGAGAATTTTTATACTCCGGACACTTATTCCAACCCAAAAAGTGACAATGATGGTCTGCTACTAGATGAACTCTTCTTGCCCCAATCCACTACGGATGTGATAGTAGAACATGACCATTTTATGCTTTCCTATAGTGAACCGCATGAACAGGCGGAGTGGGTAGCCTATCCGTTGCAAAGAAGTCATCTTACCCATGATGACCGTCAAAGACCTTATTTTATTGAAGACCCCAAAGTGAAAACCAAATCGGCGGATTGGAGAAATTATAAAGGTTCTGGTTATGATCGTGGGCACCTTTGCCCGGCTGGGGATAGGCGGTTTTCGGAATATGCTTACAATGAGACCTTCTATACCAGCAACATTAGTCCCCAGGATCGGGATTTTAATGCAGGAGTCTGGAACCGTTTGGAACAACAAGTAAGACAATGGTGTAAAAAACGAGGAGATTTAGTGGTTATCACGGGAGGGATTTTGGAAAAAGGCCTGGAAGAAATTGGGGAAGAGGATGTTGATGTTCCCGAGGCATTTTTCAAAGTGATCATTAAAAAAAATAAGACTGGGGATGAACTCCTTGCATTCCTAGTGCCACATAGAGAAAGTCAGAAACCTCTCAATCAATTTCTAATTTCCATAGATGAGCTTGAAAAACATTCGGGGATAGATTTCTTTGTTAATCAACCCAAAGAATGGCAAGACAAGTTCGAAGCAGGAATCAATACTTCAGGTTGGGATTTTTAAATACCATCCTTTAATCGGTTGGAATCCAGCTTCAGGAAAATAAACAACAGCATCGTAAAAAAGATAAGCCCAGAACCTCCGTAGCTAAAAAACGGCAGTGGAACTCCAATAGTGGGCAGAAGTCCAATCACCATCCCAATGTTGATAAAATAATGAATCAACAAAATGGAAATGACCCCATACCCGTACATGCGACTAAAATCATTTTTTTGCCGCTCCGCAATATAGATCAGCCGTAAAAAGAAAATGGAAAATATGAGAATTACGGAAGCGGTCCCCAGGAAACCCCATTCTTCGCCCACAGAGCTAAAAATATAGTCCGTATGTTGCTCGGGTACAAAGTCTCCCTTGGTACGGGTACCTTCCAAAAAACCCTTACCGAAGAACCCACCAGATTCAATGGCTTTTTCGGATTGGTAGGTGTTATAGCCAATGGTCTTGCGGATTTCCTCCAATTTTTGTTCATCCTTTTCCAAACGCAGCCAAAGGGCAAAACGATCTCGGTGTCGTTGTTCAAAAACGCTGTCAAAAACAAACCGAACCGAAAAGGAAAATAACACGGCCACCCCCATGATGGCAATAAATGGGAGTATGGGAATTTTGGTCGATTTTTTCTTGAACCCAAAAATGAGGATGGTAAGCATAACCAAGCCAATGGAGACCCAAACGGTTCCATACATCAAAGTGGTGGCAAACAAAACGACCATAACCAATAGAATTCCCAAATAGTAAAGCGGAAAACCCTCCCTAAAAAGCACAAAAAAGAGCGAAAAGTAAATCAAGGAACTACCGGGATCCGGTTGGGGCAAAATCAGCAGCGCAGGTAAAAGAATGATCACTAGGGCATATAGCTGATGCCTTCTATTTTTGATGTCGGTCTGAATATCACTCAGGTACTTTGCCAAGGCCAAGGCGGTTGTCATTTTGGCCAATTCTGAAGGTTGCAGGTTAAAAAAGCCAAGATCGTACCAAGAAGTTGCTCCAGCTATGGTCTTTCCAAAGACAAAAAGCCCAAGTAAGAGTACAATGGAAGCAATGTAAAAGATGGAGGCAAATCGTTCAAAAAAGTTGGTTTCTATAAACAATACGAAGACAATACCCAACCCGGCAAGCCCCATAAAAAATAGCTGTTTGCCATACAAGGTTGAAAAATCGAAAATGGAAAGGTCGGGATTACTTAATGTGGTAGAGTAAATATTGACCCAACCCATAAAAACCAAAAGTGCATAGAGAAAAACAGTAAGCCAATCCAATCTGCCAAACAGCCCCCTTCTACCAAACATACTCGTTTATCTTGAACGGTTCCCCACTTAAAGGTTTGGCATACTCATGCTCCAAGGTCTTTTCAAGCATGCGTTTCTCCAAATCTTTGCGGGTAATTTCCCCTTTGAGATATTTTTCAATCAATAACGAAGCGATGTGACCGGCATACCGCCCGCCATAATACCCATTTTCAATGTATACCGCCAAGGCAATTTTAGGGTTCTCCACTGGGGCAAAGGCCACAAATACCGAATTGTCCGTAAGCTGCACTTTCTCGCCATTAATTCGGGTAAAGTTTTCCACGGTCCCGGTCTTACCTGCAATATTGATTCCTGGAACTTGAATCCATCTGGCAGTCCCGTATTTGTACACGTTGGACATGCCCTCAATAACAGGATCAAAGTGTTTTCGGTCTATGGTGGTATAATGCGGTTCGGTGTATTTAGGGTCAATAGCACCTGAAGAACCAACGTTTTTGAGAATATGGGGAGTGTAATAATACCCCCTATTGGAAATGGCCGCAGTCATATTGGCCAATTGGAGTGGAGTGGCAGCCACTTCCCCCTGTCCTATGCTGTTGGAAATAATAGTGGATGAAGCCCATCCACCATCGCCATACCATCTATCATAAAAGGCCTTTCCTGGAATCCTTCCGGGTCTACCCGTTGGAAGGTCCGTGCCCAAATAATTCCCCAGACCAAAACTTTCAATGTGCTTTTCCCAAACGTCCATCCCCTCGTCCGTAGTGGGGAACTTATCATAGATTTTTCGAAACGTGCCCGCAAAATAGGCGTTGCAAGATTCCTGAATCCCTAATATCATATTTCGTACCCCGCCTCCACAATGGCATCCCTTTTTCTGGTTTCCAACATAAAACCCATTATAACAGCGGAACTTGGTACCGGGTTCTATCACACCTTCTTGAAGTGCCACAAGCGCATTTAATGTCTTGAATGGAGACCCAGGTTCCTTTTCAAACGAAATGGAACGATCAAACAACGGTTTCGAAATGGAATCGTAATGGAGTTTGCTGTAATTTTTGGAGCGTTGCCTTCCCACTAATAAGGAGGGGTCATAGGTAGGTCCTGAAATCATGGCCAAAATCTCCCCGGTTTTGGGTTCTATGGCTACAATTCCACCACGTTTACCATGCATCAATCGCTCTCCGTATTCTTGCAATTTTTTGTCAAGAGTGATTCTAATTTCCCTCCCTTGTTCGGGCAAGGTGTCCAGTTTTCCTCCTTTATAGGGGCCAATATCCCGATTGAATCGGTCTTTTTGGATGTGTTTTACACCTTTTCTACCCCGTAATAATTCTTCGTATTGTTTTTCAACACCAGTTTGGCCCTTTAATTCCCCAGCCACATAGTATGGGTTTCGATCCAAGTCCCATTCGTTTACCTCACTGATATAGCCTAAAACATTGGCAGCTCCTGAAGTTGTATAGTAGCGAAGGGAACGTTTTTGAATATAGAAGCCTTCAAAATGTCGCATTTTCTCTTGAAGACGAGCATAATCTTCTTTAGACAATTGAGGAACCAGCACTGAAGGAAGTCGGGGGGAATAGGTTCTGGCCTTCTTCATTTTTTTTACAAATTCGGCTTTGTCTATTGCCAAGAGGTTGCAGAACTCCAAGGTGTCCAAAGGTTTTACCTCTCGGGGAATTACCATGACATCATAAGCAGCCTGGTTTCCCACCATTAGCTCCCCATTACGGTCGTAGATGTATCCCCGTTCTGGATAATCGTATATTTTTTTAATGGCTGGGTCGTCCAAAATTTGGTCGGGCGAAAAACGAAACAGCTGTAAATAGGAGAGTCTACCAATGAAAGTAAAACCAATGATTACAATGATGGAAGATAAGAGTAGTTTTTTCATTTAAAACCCGATTTGACCCTGAATCTTTTATTTCAACGGAACAACCTCCAATTTATTCGCTTTGGGGGCTGAAAAGTGAACTAAATAGTGCACATATTATCAAAGTTACAATACCTGTGGCAAATACCTTTTTCAAAATGAGAAGGAAATGGGACAGACTCATGACTTCAAATGAGAAAAAGACCACTTGATGGATCAACACCAATAGCCCCAAAAATGTTAGCCGCTGAATTTTCGTGGTATTTCTGAAACTGAAATTTTGAAACTCATAGTTCACACCAAAGCAGAAACGCATGATCACAGGACGAATATAGGCAACGGTTACTGATGCAATGGAATGCAAGGCCAGCGTATCAGAGAAGAAATCAATCATGAAGCCCAGCAAAAAGGCAGTCAGCATAAATAGGGCCCTGTTGCTTTTAATGGGATACCAATAAAAGAAAATAACATAGACCAATGGATTGATGAACCCAAGAAAATTCAGGGTGTTGAAAATCAGTACTTGTGTTAAGACAAGTAAGACAAAACGAAGTCCATTAATAAACAAGGCACTATTCATTCTGTGTTCTAGCTTCGAGTTCCTGTATTTCTTCCTTGTTTTTGTTGATGATCAGGTACACATTCTTAATGTTGGACATGTCATTGAACAGCTCCACATCAATATGATAAAAACTCCTGGAATTGTCCAAATCGTATTTTTTGATGACACCAATAGGGATATTTTCGGGGAAAATACTGGACATGGCCCCTGTAACAATGGTATCGCCAACCACTAAAGGAACCAATCTTGGAATATCTACCAATTGTACCACATTATAATCGCCAACATCCCATTTCAGGGAGCCAAAATGATTGGTGTTCTTGATTTTCGCATTGATGTTGGATTTGGTATTCAGCACACTTTGAACCGTGGAGAATTTATTGGATGTATTTTCAACAATACCCAAAATGCCCTTGGTGGTTATTACCCCCATGTCCGTTGCTGTCCCATGATTTTTTCCTTTGTCAATGGTAAGGTAGTTCCGTGGAGATGAAAAACTATTCTTGATCACGTTGGCACTGATTACTTCATAAGTGGTGGAAATGGAATCAGGTAAAATGGGATTGGTGGGGGTGGCATTGTTGAAGAGCAATCTTCTCAATTCCTCATTTTCTTCCACCAAACGCTGATTTTCCTCCTGTAGGCCAAAATAGGCCGAAATATTGGCTGCGGTACCATAAATATTACCACTAACCCATTTGGAGGAGTTAAAAAATCTGGACTGATGGTAGGAATGTGATCGGATGGTCAATACAAGCGAAATGACCATAAGGAAACCGTAAAGAAACGCATTTCTGTAACTTAAAATAAAATTGATGATGCGCTGCATGCAACTGTATCGTTACTGAAAGTCCACAAACTTTCAAAATGGGTTGCCGTTTGGGACTCCGGCTACTTGATCAATATACTTTTATAGCGCTCTAGGTTTTTAAGCGCAATACCTGTACCTCGTACCACTGCCCTTAAAGGATCTTCTGCAATGTAAACAGGTAAGTCGGTTTTTTGGGATAATCTTCTATCCAGACCCCTCAGCATAGATCCACCTCCAGCTAGGTAAATCCCGGTATTGTAGATGTCAGCTGCCAGTTCTGGCGGTGTTTGCGACAAGGTTTCCATAACGGCATCCTCAACGCGTAGGATACTCTTGTCCAATGCCTTGGCAATTTCTCTATAGGAAACTTGAACTTGTTTTGGTTTTCCAGTCAACAAGTCTCTACCTTGAATGGATTTGTCATCCGGAGGGGACTTTAAGTCTTCGGTTGCCGAACCGATTTCAATTTTGATGGCCTCGGCCGTGCTTTCCCCAACGTACAGGTTGTGTTGGGTGCGCATGTAATAAATGATATCGTTGGTGAATACATCCCCTGCAATCTTAACCGATTTATCGCATACAATTCCGCCCAAGGCAATAACGGCAATCTCGGTAGTACCACCACCAATATCAACAATCATGTTTCCTTTGGGCTGCATAATGTCCAAACCAATACCAATGGCAGCAGCCATAGGTTCGTGAATCAAATACACTTCTTTGCCATTTACACGTTCTGCGGATTCCCGCACTGCTCGCATTTCCACTTCGGTAATACCGGAAGGAATGCAGATGACCATTCGTAAAGCCGGAGGGAACCACTTTTTCTTTAGTGCCGGAATGTTTTTGATGAACATATTGATCATCTTTTCCGAAGCATCAAAGTCGGCAATTACCCCATCTTTCAAAGGCCTAATGGTCTTAATGTTCTCATGGGTTTTTCCCTGCATCATGTTGGCTTCCCTTCCTACAGCAATGATCTTGCCGGAAACCCGGTCACGGGCCACAATGGAGGGACTGTCAACAACTACTTTATCCAAATGTATAATGAGGGTGTTTGCAGTACCGAGGTCAATGGCAATCTCCTCGGTCATGAAATCAAAAAATCCCATAGAAAACGTTGGTTTTTCGGATTAACGGTAAATTTTATCGGCTAATGTACTAAAATTAATGTTTAAAATGCCGAGTGCCTGTCATTACCATGGCAAGACCATTTTCATTGCAATAATCTATGCTCAATTGATCCTTAATGGAACCTCCTGGTTGGATAACACTTTTGACACCTGCTTTGTGGGCAATCTCCACACAATCCGGGAAAGGGAAGAAGGCATCACTGGCCATCACAGCCCCTTCCAAATCAAAATTGAAGGACTTGGCTTTATGGATCGCTTGGTTCAAGGCATCTACTCTTGAGGTCTGACCGGTTCCACTAGCGCAAAGTTGTTTGTTTTTAGCTAAAACTATAGTGTTGCTTTTGGTGTGCTTGCAGAGCTTGGAGGCAAAAATAAGGTCCTCAATTTCTTGTGCTGATGGCTGCAGGTTGGTAACGGGCTTTAATACATCTGCTGTATCTGACTTAAAATCCTTATCCTGAACCAAAACCCCATTCAAACAAGTTCTTACCAGTTTTTCTGGTAGTGCTACTTCGTTTTGGATTAAAATGATTCTGTTTTTCTTGCCTTTCAGGATGTTCAATGCTTCATCCGAATAACTCGGGGCAATGACTACTTCACAGAACAGCTTATGTATTTCTTCCGCTGTATCAGCATCAATTTCAACATTGGAAATCAAAATCCCCCCAAAGGCCGAAACCGGATCTCCAGCAAGCGCATCCACATAGGCTTGTCTGATATTGCTTCGAGTGGCAAGTCCACAGGCATTGTTGTGTTTGAGAATTGCAAAAGTGGGGTTGTCATTATGGAACTCTCCCATCAAATTTACAGCGGCATCCACATCCAAAAGATTGTTATACGAAAGCTCCTTGCCATGAAGTTTAGTGAACATGGCCTCGAAATCCCCATAGAAGATTCCTTGCTGATGAGGGTTCTCCCCATAGCGAAGTACTTTTCCATTTTGCTCACTGATTTTCAATGCGGTTTCATCACCATTGGCATTGAAGTAATTGAAAATGGCCGAATCGTAATGGGAAGAGACATTAAAGGCCTTTGTTGCATACCGCTTTCTGTCTTCGAGCGATGTATTGCCATTCCCCTCTGAAATCACATTTAAGAAATCTTCATAGTCCTCCATGGAAGACACGCAAAGCACATCTTTGTAATTTTTAGCTGCTGCACGGATTAGTGAGATACCTCCAATATCAATTTTTTCAATAATATCTTGCTCCGAAGCTCCACTGGCTACCGTGTTTTCAAACGGGTATAGGTCAACTATCACAATGTCCAATTGCGGAATTTCAAATTCCGTCATTTGGGCCACATCCCCGTCGTTGTCCTGGCGATTCAGGATTCCCCCAAATACCTTGGGGTGCAAGGTTTTTACCCGTCCACCCAAAATGGAAGGATAATCCGTGACTTCTTCTACCGGTACCACATTTATCCCTAAATCCTTAATAAATTTCTCGGTTCCCCCTGTGGAGTAGAGCGTAACTCCCAGTTCGTCAAGTTTTCTAACAATGGGTTCCAATCCGTCTTTGTGAAACACGGAAATAAGGGCGGCTGATGCTTTTTTGGTGGTAGTCATTTTGTGTCTTAAAAATCAATTTCTTAAGCACACAAAAGTAATTTTTTTGTCAGTAAAATGTGAGCTGTGTTATCAACAAAATGGCACTAGTTTTAAAGAATTTGTGATACTTTTTCGTTCACAAATTCCAAAAAGCGTTCGTCCTCCTCCGAAAAGGGGTCCGGGGTGTTGGAATCAATGTCGATTTGGCCAATATTTTCCCCGTTCAAGAACAGCGGAACAACAATTTCTGCCTTTACGGTAATACTACAAGCAATATAATTGTCCTGGGCGGCCACATCAGGGACTACAAAGTTTTGATTACTTACGGCCACCTGCCCACAAATGCCTTTACCAAATGGAATAATGGTATGATCAGTAGGCTCGCCTGCATAGGGCCCCAATTTAAGTTCTTCCTTATCCCCATTTTTAAAATAAAATCCAACCCAGTCATAGTAAGAGATGGAATTAAGGAGCAATTCACAAATTTCGGCGAGACGCTCATCTACAGCTTTCTCTGATTGGTCCATGATGGAGGCAACTTTGGGTTTTAGATCGGCAAGCATATTTTAGTTTTTGCAAATGTATTTTAAACTGGACTTTTAGGTCGATTTTTACCATTAAAATTACATCCAGGTATCCCTAAAATTTAGTTAAGGATTGACGCTGATTTTGAGAGCAACTGAAATATTTGGTAATTTTGTTGCCGTGAAGGACCTTATTAGGCAAATATTATCTGTTGGCTTGGCCATGTTGGTGCTGCTTTCCACCGTTTCTTGGACTGTGGAAAAACACTTGTGCATGGGCAGGGTCATGGACATTTCCCTATTTGCCGAAGCGGAGCATTGCGCCATGGAAATGGCAATGGCAGCTATGGGGGATGAAACTGAAGAAAATCATTGTTGTGATGATGAGTCTTTCACCGTTTCCGGTCAGGATGATTTAAAGCTAACTTTGACCGATTTGGAGTTGGAGCAACAAGTGTTCTTGGTTGCTTTTACCCACGGCTATCTTAATCTTTTTGAATCCTTGGAGGAACTCCCCGTTCCGCATGAAGGTTATCCGCCGCCTTTAATAACCCGGGATATCCATCTTTTGGATCAAGTTTTCTTGATTTGATGTTTTGAACAATTTGCAATTACCCGTCTCAGGAATTTGAGTCGGGAGGGTTGATTTATTTCAATAACAAATGTTTAAAATATCTAATGAAACACATATTAAAATTATTGCTTTGGCTTCCCATTGTAGCTACCGCCCAAGATAAAATTGAAGGGATGGTGATGGAAGCCAATACAGAAAACAAGCACATTGGGCTAGCCGGTGCCAATGTGTACTGGATGGATTCCCAAATTGGAACCATAACCAAGGACAACGGCACCTTTACCATTCCATATACCTCTGAATACAATAAGCTCATTATCAGCTTTGTTGGATTTCAGTCAGATACGCTTACCATTAATGAGCCCAAAATGGTTCATCATTGGTTGCGACCTTCCAACCAATTGGATGAGGTGGTTGTGGAGAAAGAACGGGATGCCGTGCAAAAAGCCTATTTTTCCCCTCAGAACGTGGTTACGGTAAATAGCGCAGAACTGCTGAAAGCGGCATGTTGCAACCTATCCGAAAGTTTTGAGACCAATCCGGCCATCGATGTCAATTTCAACGATGCGTTGACTGGAACAAAGCAAATACAGATGTTGGGATTGACCAGTCCCTATCTGTTGATTACCCAAGAGAATATCCCTATGGTCCGAGGGGCTTCGCAGGCTTTTGGACTCACCTTCACACCTGGAACCTGGGTGGAGAGCATACAGATTACCAAAGGTGCAGGAAGTGTGGTTAATGGCTATGAAAGTATTTCGGGCCAGATCAATACTGAATTGCAAAAACCGTTGACGGATACCCCCATATTTGCCAATGGTTATGCCAACCTAAATGGGAGATTGGAGCTGAACACCCATTTGAACACCAAATTATCGGACAAATGGAGTACCGGACTGTATATTCATGGCAATAGACGGGATATCGAGGTAGATAACAATGATGATGGTTTTTTGGACAATCCATTGGCCAATCAGATCAACATCATGAACCGATGGCAATATCAAAACCCGGAAACAGGATGGGTTAGCTTTTTGAACGTACGATACCTTAATGATGAAAAACAAATTGGCCAGGAGGACTTTAATCCAGATACAGACCGATTTACAACTAATGCCTGGGGCAGTGAAATTGACACCAAGCGGTTTGATGGGTCATTGAAACTGGGATACGTTTTTCCTAATTTGCCCTATCAGAGTTTTGGATTCCAAGCTTCTTTTAGCAATCATCAACAGGATTCCTACTACGGATTTAATGTGTACAATATTGATCATACCAGTATTTATTCCAACTTGTTGTTCAATTCTATAATTGACAATACCAAGAACAAATTCAAAGCTGGTTTAACATTTGCCTATGATGGCTATGATGAACTGGTAAACGCTCAAAATTTTGAGCGTGTGGACCGTTCCGCAGGTGCGTTTTTTGAGTACGCTTATACCAATCTTGAGAAACTAAGTTTAACCGCTGGTTTACGGGTAGATACCCATAACAGATTGGGTAATTTTGTAACTCCCCGCCTTCATGTTCGATACACCCCTTGGGAGAAAGGGAGTTTAAGAGGTTCCTTTGGTATTGGAAGAAGGGCAGCCAACATTTTTGCAGAGAACCAGAAATTGTTTGCTTCCTCTAGAACTATTCAATTGCAGGATAATGGTGGTCCGGTTTACGGATTCGATCCTGAAAAGGCCATTAACTATGGTGTAAGTTTTTTACAGGGTTTTACCCTGTTTGAAAGACCAGGAAATTTCTCTGTGGATTTTTACAGAACGGATTTCGACAACCAAATTGTGGTGGATTGGGAAAATCCCCTGGAGGTGACCTTCTCCAATTTGGACGGAAAAAGCTATGCCAACAGTCTTCAGGTGGAGTTAAACCATGAACTGTTGCCCAGATTTGAAGTTCGAACAGCCTATAAATTCTACGATGTAAAGACCGATTACCAAAGCGGCAGGCTGCAGAAACCTTTGCAGGCGCGACATCGCTTTTTTACCAATTTGGGCTATACAACAGAACCTACGGAGAATGGTTCCCAATGGCGTTTTGACTATACATTCAATGCCCTGGGAGAACAAAGACTTCCCGATACATCCTCCAATCCAATTGATTTGCAATTGGGAGATTTTTCTGAAGGCTATAGTTTAATGAATGCACAGGTCACCAAGGTCTTTTCAAAGAAATTTGAAGTGTATTTGGGAGGAGAGAATTTGACTAATTTTAGACAGGATAATCCAGTATTGGGATCACAGGATCCTTTTGGAACGAACTTTGACACGACCATAGTATATGCCCCAATCTTTGGTCGGATGGTATATGCGGGCTTTAGATTTAAATCATAACAAACTAAAATAATACAAGATGAAAAATAGAATTTTGATAGTTGTTTGCTTGTTGATTTCCACCTTAGGGATGGCTCAAGACAAAAACAAAAAAATGGTCTTAGATGTCAACGGCAAGTGCGAAATGTGTAAAATGCGTATCGAAAAGGCAGCTCTTGAAGTGCCTGGGGTGAAGTTTGCCAGCTGGGACATTCCAACCCATCAACTTTCTCTGGTTATGGACGAAAGAAAGACCGATGCCATGAAGATTAAAACAGCTTTGGTCCAGGCGGGACACGATACCAAGGAACTTAAGGCCAGCCAAGAGGCTTATGATAAGATTCATCCCTGCTGCAAGTATCGAGAAGACAATACGGACGACAGTCATCACCATAAAGACCATTAAATGAAACATACCTATTCCATAACAGGAATGACCTGTGGAGGTTGCGTGTCATCTGTTAGGGAAAAACTGTCCAATGTGAGTGGGGTGGAAGATGTTGAGGTAGACCTTGCTTCTGCTTCAGCACAAATTTCAATGAATCAGCATATCCAATTGTCTGATTTAAGGGCTGCCCTACCTGATAAATACAGTATTTCGGAAAAGAAAGCTGTTGTTGAACCAATAGGTTTACCGGAAGAGAAATCGAAATGGGCCCAGTTGCAGCCCTTATTCTTGATTTTTGCCTACCTCTTTGGAGCAGCAATTTTGCTCCATGTAAGAGATTGGAATACCAATGAAGCCATGTTGGATTTTATGGGACTGTTCTATATTGTTTTTAGCTTTTTCAAGTTCTTGGATTTGAAGGGTTTTCCCGAAAGCTTCGCAATGTACGATCCATTGGCAAGAGCTGTGCCATTTTATGGATGGCTTTACCCCTTTATTGAACTGGGATTGGGACTGCTATTTTTGATGCGATTGGAGTTACAATCTGCCCTAATTGCCACCATTGTGGTACTTGGAATAACAACTTTTGGGGTCACCAAAACTTTGTTGGACAAAAAGAGCATCCGATGTGCCTGTTTGGGAACGGCATTAAAACTTCCGATGACCGAAGCCACCTTTATTGAAAATGCCATCATGTTGATTATGGCATTTTGGATGCTGTTGGCGTAGAAATTTATCTAAAAGTCCCTTGTCAAAAACAAGGGGTTTTTTATTTTGGATGTAGCTTTGGTTGATTAATCAATAATAATTTCGTCAGCAAATACCCAAGAGGGCAAACCGGCGGCATGGTGCCAGTATGGAGTTGGGGTATTTGGTGCAATTACTTTAATGTATCTAAGGTTTGTAGGGTTAAAATCAA
Source organism: Flagellimonas algicola (assembly GCF_005937185.1). Lineage (GTDB taxonomy): Bacteria > Bacteroidota > Bacteroidia > Flavobacteriales > Flavobacteriaceae > Flagellimonas > Flagellimonas algicola. The sequence goes on from NZ_VCNI01000002.1 coordinate 1,510,185, forward strand.
GATCAAAGTATTGGATGTCGTTGACCTTGCTCTTTTTGTTCAGCGGCTTCGGATTTGCCAGTGTTCCAAGAGAAACGAAATTTTCGTTATCCATAGATCCCAAATACTGTACTTCAGATGGAAAAAACACCACGTGATTGGTCACTTGTAAAAAAGCCATGGAAATGCTGCTAACGGATTGGATTTTTCCTAAATCCACCACCACTTCCATACGGTTCCCTTCATACCCAAGCCAATTGGCATAAAAACTACTACCGCCCAATGCACCATCAGTGAGGACCATGGGGTCTTCTCCGGCATATTTCTTGGGTTGGGTAAGCGTCACTACTTTTTTTCCTTTGGCTTTGTTGGGTTTCTTGGCCATTTCCAAGGCGGACAGGTAATTGGCTCCATACTCGTTTACCGTAAAGCCCATTTCGTTCATCAGGGTGATGTCGTTTGCCTTTGCGGTCTTACTGAAGTTGTCTAACAACAATGCAACCGTTGGATTTATGGATTCCACTCCATTGGCATCAGCAACGGTAAGACTTAAATCCTCGGTCAGGTTTTTTCTGCTGGCTTCCAAAACTGCATAATCAATCCCCATGCGGGCCAGTTTAACCCGATTTACAACAACCGGTTTTTGGGAGACCGCTTCCTCTGCAGCATCGAACAAGGCAACATATTCCTTTAAAAGTTCAGGATTCAGATAAGAACCAAATGCTTCGGAGGGATCTCCATATAGGAAGAGGAAAAAATCCGGAACCTCTTGCAATTGATCATGAATCTTGTTGACATATTCTCTTACGAATGGCGCTGCTTCTTCATAATATCCATCTGTAAACTCCTCGAGCAAGCCCTGAAAATCAAGATTTGGATTCCAGAGTAGTTTTGCGGTCATATACGAGCGAAGCTCGAACAATTCACTGGGATTATTGCTGTGCTGCTCAAATACCCATTGGGCATTATTGTCTCGAAACAACTGGATGTTGGGCTGTAGCGTTCGGATATTGGGGAATGGGGCCAAAAAGTTGGTGAATTGGGTGGTATAATCCCAAATCCGGATGTTGTTCGTCAATTTTCCCCAACCGGTAAGGTCATTGGCAAAATCCTGACACTTGTCTGCAATGGGGGCACTTCGATCACATTCAATGGAACACAAGGTGATCAGTACATTTTCCTCAGGACGTAATTTTGGTGGTTTCCGAGTGTGTTGGTATGCCAAAGTAGAAATTGTCTTTTCTGGAAACGACTTGGCAACTTGATTGACAAATTGAATCATGGTGCCGGCAGGGCTTCCCTCCGCTTCGTCCACTTTACTGCAAACGGGACATTGGCAATACTGCTGATTGTCATCTTGGCTCACAGATAAAACGGCAGCATTGGGATGTCTTTCAAATAGGGCTGCAACCGAATCTTTTACTATCTCCAAAACGGTCTCATTGGTGAGACAGAGTTGTGTGGGCAATCTTTTATCCCCCCTTAGGGCATAATATTCAGGGTGCTCCTCGTAAAAAACCTCCTCTGGCATAAACTTATGAAACGTATGTACCCGTGCAGAGGGAACATAGGTGGGAAATGCCTCGTAGGTTACCTTGAGTTGATCAGCGAATTCATGATTTTGGTAAAACAACCTTGAATGGACGGTTCGAGTAGTAATTTCCGGAGTATAGGAATAATCAATGGGATTCAGGGAAATGGTCTTCATTTCCGGAATTTTTGCAACTCCGGGCGCATACCATTTGCAGTCTAAGAACTTTTCCAAAAACTCATAGACGGCATTTTGGGTAGCAGCATCGGAACCACCACTGACGTACAAATTCCCATTTTCTGTCTGGATTTTAATTTGATGGTATTCCAAAGATTCTTCCTTGATATTGCCCACATAGATTTTCTTCTTTGTGGTTTGGGAACTTTCTCCAACAACATCAAAGCTTGCTCCACTTATTGTTTCTAGATGCTCTGCAAGCTTTTCAGCAGCTAGATAAACTTGTTTGGAGGCATTGTCCATAAAGACAATTTCATATTCTGTTTGGCCTCTCTTTGACAAGGTAGTTTTATTGTTAGAACAGGCCGATAAAAGAACAGCCAGGCCTAGGATAATGAAATTAAATTTTTTTGGCATGGTGAGGTTATTTTATGGATGCTTCGTACATAGCTTTCAGAAGACTATTGGAATCTTTGGTGTCGTTGCCCAATTGCCAAAACATAATGCCTCCTAATTGCTTTTGTAGTGCATATTCCGTCTTTAAGCGAACGGAAACAGTATCGTCATAACTAATAAATATGCTGTCCGTTGCATTGTAGAGGTATGGTGCCTTGGCTATGGGGTCCCAATATCTTTTGTATTGTTCATTAGGCTCAAATTCACTTCTGATCTGCCTATAAGCACTCCATCCAATATGAGCTCCAGTGTTGGACTGGTACAAACCATTGTTGGTTGGCGGAACACCTTTCCAAGCGCGGCCATAGAACGCAGATCCGATGACCATCTGTTCTGCTTTAACTCCTTGCTGTAAACAATAATCAACAATACGCTCCGCAGATCTGGGATTGAGATTAGTAATGCCTCTTTCCTTCAATTGCTCTCTTCGCTCATTCATGTATTCCCAAGCAAAGGTTTCTTTGACATCCTCTTCGGTGATGAGACCGAGCGGTGTATGATGTCCGGTAAAGGGGGAACTTCCTCCGACTTGATCATAGGTCATGATATTCATATAGTCCACATGTTTCATCACTTCCAGTAACTCCACATTGTTGTAGTATCGTTGCCAACCCGCAGAGGCAAACGTTAAGGTTTGTTTGCGATCTAGGGTGTTCAATCCCTCCCGAAGTTCTTTCATCAGCAAGGTGAAATTTTGCTTGTCTTCCGGTCTTGCTCCTGTTCCCGCGGCAGGAATGGCGGGATATTCCCAATCCATATCCAGTCCGTCCAATTCGTAGGTTTTGTTAAATGCAACAGCACTTTCCACAAACTTTTTGCGGTTTTCGGGAGTATGCGCCATGTCCGAAAAACCATCGGCGCCCCATCCGCCACAAGCAATCATTACTTTAATATGGGGGTGTTTTTCACGTTGGGCCACCAAGGCTTTGAGTTTTTCGCCGGATTCTACATTTCTAAACTTCATTTCACCATCGATCACATTGGTAAATGAGAATATGATGTGGGTAAGTTGATCCAACGGAAGTTGGGCAGGTTGGTAGTCCGCTTCTGGGACATAGTAGCCCATGACCACTATGGAATCGGTTTCTTCAGGTGGTTCGGAACAACCCACTATGCCAACCGCTAATACGATGGTCAGGACGGAGTTCAATAATTGGGAGAATTTCATTTTTAAGTATAGGTTTAGAAACTAAAAATTAGTCATTTATCAGTAGTAAAACAGAAAGTATTAGACCGAGAGCGTTGGTACATATATCAACAACAGATTTGGAGCTATTGTGATGCTTGGATCACTAGTGGAATTTAAGGGTGGTAAATGCATGAGGTCGACAGCAAATCATAAATTTTAACATGCTGAATTGTAAGGATTTGCATTTTTATGGCACTTCTCAAAAGGTGCTATGAAAATTTTTGGTTCCCTTCTTTTGTTCATGGCTATATGTACCATGGACATGTGCTATGCCCAGACTTGTTGTTCGGGTGGTGTTCCGCTGTCCAATAATCTGGGTTTGCCCAATGAAGGCAAAGGAGCTTTTACTCTTGGGGTGAGTTATGACTACAACAATCTTAACACCTTAAATGCAGGCTCTGATAGGTTGGATGATGATTCCCGGTTACGTGTTACCAATTCTGTTTTGGTAAGTGCGGGATATGCGTTTACGGATAGATTATCTATTGAATCGCTTTTGACATGGGTCAATCAGTTGCGGACGATATCCCAATTTGGCAATGAGACGGATACCGAAACCAGTGGTATAGGCGATGGGGTCTTTTTGGTGAAATATGCGTTTCCGGATTTGGTGGGGGAAAAGTCAAATATTAGTATTGGAGGTGGGATTAAAATCCCCTTTGGGCGATCCGATTTTACCACCGGTGAAGGGATTCAACTTACAGCCGATTTGCAGCCGGGAAGTGGTGCATGGGACTTTGTGGGTTTGGTATCTTTTTCAAAGAATCCGGCATTTAGGGAATCAGCTACGCTATCCGCCAATGTTACGATTAGATTTACTGGGGTAAACAAGGATTATTTGAATAGCACTTCAACCTACGAATTTGGAAATGAAATTCAAGGCAATGTGGGCTATTCAGACCAATTTTTATGGCTCAATACCCTTTTTGAACCCTCATTGGTTGTCAAATACAGGAAGGCCTTTGTAGATAAAATCAATGCTTCCAATCTACCCAATACGGGTGGGGAATGGATTTTTATCCGGCCTGAAATTTCCGCTGCCCTTTCACCGTCCATGGCCTTGGTATCCAAAGTTGAAATACCGGTCCACAGTTTTGTTGAGGGCACACAGCTAACGCCTACCTTGAGAGTTACTGCAGGGATTTTTATCACTTTAAAACGAAAGAATAACACGATACTCAACAACTAAAAAATACTTGCTATGAAAAGAATTTTGATTTTTTTGGGGTTGTTTGCGATGTATGGCTGCAGTTCTGCAGAGCAGACCAACTCAGGAGGAACGGATGACACTCCTACAAATAACTCTTCTCCATGGAGTATTCCCGTGGCAGAGGTGCTGGATGGAGGGCCAGGAAAGGATGGAATTCCTGCCTTGGATAATCCTGAACTGATTACCGCGGATCAAACTGAGGTACTTCAAAATAATGATTTGGTCTTGGCCTTTAAAAATGGAGATGAGGTAAGGGCATATCCCCATATCATATTGGATTGGCACGAGATTATTAATGATAATATCGGGGATGTTTCCATGGCGGTTACCTTTTGCCCTTTGACCGGCACAGGAATAGGCTGGGGAAGAATGTTGGAAGGTACCGAAACTACTTTTGGGGTTTCTGGCCTACTTTACAACACCAATCTTATTCCGTATGACCGACAAACGGATAGCAATTGGTCCCAAATATTAAATGAATCCGTAAATGGAACCTTAATTGGTCGTAAACCAGAATTGTATCAACTGTTGGAAACCAACTGGGGCACGTTGAAACAAATGTTTCCAGAAGTTAGGGTGGTGAGCACCGATACTGGTTTTTCCAGAACCTATGGGGTGTCGCCTTATGGGAACTACAACACGGACCACGAATTTTTCCTGTTTCCTGTGGACAAAGACCCACGATTGCCTTCCAAAGAAAAGGTTTTGGCCATTTTAAATGGAAATCGGGCTAAGGCATATCAGTTTTCTGATTTTGAGACGGATAATATTTTAAGGGATTTGTATGGTGGTAATGAACTGTTGTTGGTAGGAAATCAAAATTTTATAACTGTGTTTGCTTTGGTTGAGGATACGGTTAATCTCGAATTTGAGTATGCGTTTGCTGCTGGAAATGGAGCTATTGTACTTACGGACAATGAGGGGAATGAATGGAATGTTTTTGGCGAAGCCGTTTCTGGACCAAGGCAGGGTGGGCGTTTGGGACAGGTTGATGCCATGATGGCGCAGTGGTTTTCCATCCCAGCATTTTACCAGACCCAATTATATAGCGAATAAAAAAAGCCCCAAATCTTGGGGCTTTCTTTTTATGGTTTCGGAATTCCTACATCATTCCTGGCATTCCGCCGCCACCTCCCATTGGAGGCATAGCTGGGGCATCTTCCTTGATGTCGGTCAATGAACATTCCGTGGTCAAGATCATTCCTGAAACAGATGCCGCATTTTCCAATGCAATACGGGTTACTTTTTTAGGATCGATGATCCCTGCTTTCATCATCTCTACATATTGGTCAGACTTGGCATCGTAACCAAAGTCACCCTTACCGTCCATTACTTTTGCAACAACAACGGAACCTTCGCCACCTGCGTTTTCAACAATGGTACGCAATGGGGATTCAATAGCACGTGCTACAATCTGCAATCCAGTTTCCTCGTCGGCATTTACAGAATCCACCTTGGCAAGTACAGACTTGGCTCTAACCAAGGCTACACCACCACCAGCAACAATTCCTTCTTCAACAGCAGCTCTTGTGGCGTGCAAGGCATCATCCACACGATCTTTTTTCTCCTTCATTTCAACCTCAGAAGCAGCACCTACATAAAGTACGGCAACCCCACCGGCCAATTTGGCCAAACGTTCTTGAAGTTTTTCCTTGTCGTAATCGGAAGTGGTAGTTTCAATTTGTGATTTGATCTGATTCACACGGGTTTTGATATTGTCCGTATCTCCAGAACCGTTCACAATTGTTGTATTGTCTTTGTCTATAGTGATTCGCTCACAAGAACCTAGCATCTCCAAAGAGGCATTTTCCAAAGAGAAACCTCTTTCCTCAGAAATAACGGTACCATTGGTAAGAATGGCAATGTCTTCCAGCATGGCCTTTCTTCGGTCACCAAAACCTGGTGCTTTAACAGCAGCGATTTTCAAGGAGCCTCTCAATTTGTTCACCACCAAGGTAGCCAATGCTTCTCCGTCAACATCCTCAGCAATGATCAAAAGAGGCTTTCCGGATTGGGCAACAGGCTCCAATACAGGAAGCAAATCTTTCATAGAGGAGATTTTCTTGTCGAACAACAAGATGTAAGGGTTCTCCAAATCAGCAATCATCTTTTCAGAATCCGTAACGAAGTATGGGGAAAGGTATCCACGATCAAACTGCATTCCTTCCACCACATCAACGTAGGTATCTGTACCCTTGGCTTCTTCAACAGTGATAACACCTTCTTTGCCTACTTTTTCAAACGCTTGGGCGATAAGGTCACCTATGGCTCCGTCATTGTTGGCAGAGATGGCGGCAACTTGCTTAATTTTTTCTGAAGAGTCCCCTACTTTTTTGGACTGCTTGGAAAGATCTTTTACAATGGCTTCCACCGCCTTGTCAATTCCTCTTTTCAAATCCATCGGGTTGGCACCGGCAGCAACGTTTTTAAGGCCTTCCTTTACGATGGCTTGTGCAAGAACGGTTGCAGTGGTTGTTCCATCACCGGCAAGATCGTTGGTTTTGGAAGCAACTTCTTTAACCATTTGGGCACCCATGTTCTCCAAGGCGTTTTCCAATTCAATTTCCTTGGCCACGGTTACCCCATCTTTGGTGACTTGGGGAGCGCCGAAGGATTTGTTGATGATTACGTTTCTACCCTTGGGTCCCAAGGTAACTTTTACAGCATTGGCCAAGGCATCCACACCTTTTTTTAGGCCGTCGCGTGCATCTATATCGAACTTAATATCTTTTGCCATTTTATAATTTTTATGTTGAAAAATTAAAGTTCCAAAATCTAAATCCCAAATGATGAATTCAGGAAAGTCGTACTTTGGAGTTTGTTATTTTTTTTGGAATTTTTAGCTGTTATACGATTGCTAAAATGTCACTTTCGCGCATGATCAGGTAGTCAGAGCCGTCCAATTTTAGTTCGGTACCTGCATATTTTCCGTAAAGAACCGTATCGCCAACCTTAACGGTCATGGATTCGTCCTTGGTTCCGGGACCAACGGCAACTACGTTTCCTTTTTGGGGTTTTTCTTTGGCGGTATCCGGGATGATGATTCCCGAAGCTGTTTTGGTCTCAGCCTCTACAGGTTCTATAAGAACCCTGTCCGCTAATGGTTGGATGTTAACTTTAGCCATATTATTAATCTTTAGGTATTTGTTTTAAAAATTCTCGAATGTTTGGACAGAAATTATGCCATTATGATGAAAACTGACATTATAGAAAACAAAAATGCCAGCTTGTCATTTCAAGCTGGCATTATGTATTTGTTCTGTCACCTTATTTTAGTTGATGGTGTCCGCTGGATTAGTGTTATCCGTTGCTGGAACTTGCTCAGGAACTGTTTCTGGAACAGTCTCAGGCACCGTGTTTTCAATGTCATCTCCTTGCAATAATTTAGAGTCGGCCTGACTGAAATTTCCCTTAAGGGAAACATTGGAAACAAGAATCAATACAATCAACAATCCTGCTAAGGTCCAAGTACTTTTATCCAAAAAGTCCCCGGTTTTTTTGACTCCCCCAACTATTTGGCTTCCACCACCTCCAAAAGAGGAAGACAATCCGCCTCCTTTAGGGTTCTGCACCATGATCACCAATACCAACAAAAGGCATACAACAATGATCAAAATCAAAAATATAGTAAACGTACTCATGGTTTTATCTTAATCTTTTTCTTTCTGCAGCTTCTTCACCGCCCGAATTTGGTCTGCAAAGAAACCACTTTTTTCCGGATATTTCAAACTCAATATTTTATAGGCCTGAATGGCTTTTTTGTACTTTTTTTGCTCCAAATACACCTTGGCCAATGTCTGGGTCATCAGCTCACTTTTGTCCATCTTCGTGGACTCTTTTATGTTGACCTTGGCACTGGAATCTTCGTTGGGGACAATCTTTGGTCTATTCGCAATAAACTTGTCCAGCAAATCAAACTTTTGTCTTTTGTCCAGGCTTTTTGAATCAGATTCCTGATTCGCATCATCCGTGGAATTGGAGGTAAGTTGCAACCATTCAGTAAAGGAGTGGCGCTCTTTTTTGGTGAAGGGGAGGGGTTTTCCAAGCTCGAGTTCAGCCTTTCCTTCGGAAGTTTCTTCGTTACTCGGTTCCGATTCGGCGCTTTCTGGCTTGGATTTAAATAGGGCTGGACTCAATATTTGTTCGGCATCCTGTATGTTCTGTGGGAGGGCTTCCTTGGACTCACCCAATAGATTTTCCGTTTCGGGATTGGGTTCAATCTCTTCGGAAACTGCTTTTTTGTCTTCCAACTTGGGAGCTCTACCGGCAATGGTATCCGCTATATTGTTTTGAACAAACTCCTGGGACGTGATAAAATCAAAAAGAACATCGCGATCTGCTGTATAGGCAGCGGTAACCTTTAGGGCATTGTTGTATTTATAACTGTCCAGATTTTTTAATCCTTTTAGATGTAAAGCCCTGGCCGCTTGAAAGTACGGATATTCTTCAATGATGCCTTCCAATTCCCGTGTTTGTTTGGGGGACAGGATGGTGTCCGATTTTTGAAGAACTTCTATAAAATCCGATACGTTCATTTGTTTACCAGTTTCCTAACGAGGCATTAAAAATATCTTGGGTGATTCGTTCAAAAATTTCCTCATGCGCCGCGGATTGCACCGATGGTAGGGACGCAGCGGCGTCGAAATCAAAAAAGAAGGAGAAGCGCCGCTCAAAATCGGCGTCGTCTTTGGTCTTATTAAAGAAACGCACATTTACGCTCATAGTCAATCGGTTCTGGGCGGTCAATTGATCGGCTGTTGCGGTCATCGGGGTTACCCTGTATTCCACAATTTCACCTTCGTAGAGCAAATCTCCATTACTACCTGTCAGCGAAAGACTAGTCAGATTGTTGATCATTTCCTGTAGGGCGTTTGTAAACTCCCTATCCAACCCTGGTTCAATGGTTGAGCCGGGACTTTGGTCCGCATAATTCTGAAAAAAGTTCACCTGGAAACTCTCCGCTGTTCCTATATCAGCTCCTGAAAAATTATATATTCCACAGCCTTGTAGACTGAAAAAAAGGACAAGTAGTCCCAATTTAATTCCTTTTTTTACCATTGATTTATTTGTCCAATAATCGATTTGATCAAAAATTACAGATCGTATTGCTTGATTTTCCTATACAAGGTTCGTTCTGATATACCAAGCTCCGAAGCGGCTGCCTTTCTCTTGCCTCGGTTTCGCTCCAAGGATTTTTTGATCAATTCAATTTCCTTTTCCTGTAAAGATAGGGTTTCTTCCTCTTCAATTTCCTCGGCAAAATGATAGCGGTCCTCCTGCGGTTGTGATACTGTACTTGTTGTTTCAACAACAGGTTCCGGTAGATGCAAAACTTCTGTTACATTAGTTTCTTCCTGTGGAATATCCTCTTCCTTGTTCCCGTAAATTTTTTGGATCAAGGTTTCATTTTCTTCCTGTACTTTTTCAGTGTCGCTGTTCTTCAACAATTCCAAAGTGAGTTTTTTGAGATCGTTGAGGTCACCTTTCATATCAAACAGCACCTTGTACAAGATCTCCCTTTCGTTGCTGAAATCACTTTCCTTCTTTTGCTTTTCAATTACAGCAGGCAGGTTGGTATTACTGGAGTTGGGCAAGTAGGTGTGCAGCGTACCAGCTGAAATGGTGCGATTTTCCTCCAATACGGATACCTGCTCCGCAATATTCCTCAACTGCCTAATGTTTCCGGGCCAGCGATATTTCAACAATAACTGAATGGCTTGTTCCTCCAACCTAATGGTGGGCATTTTGTATTTCTGCCCAAAGTCCGAAGCAAATTTTCGAAACAGCAAATGAATATCTTCCCGTCGTTCACGTAGCGGAGGAATATGGATTTCCACCGTGCTCAATCGGTAATAAAGATCTTCCCGGAACTTTTCTTTTTTAATGGCCTCAAACATATTGATGTTGGTTGCGGCCACAATGCGCACATCTGTTTTCTGGACTTGGGAGGATCCCACTTTTAGGAATTCCCCATTTTCCAATACCCGAAGCAATCTAACCTGGGTGGTCAGAGGCAGTTCCCCAACCTCGTCAAGGAATATGGTTCCTCCATTGGCCACCTCAAAATATCCGCTACGGGTTTGGGTGGCACCGGTGAAGGCCCCTTTTTCGTGCCCAAAAAGTTCGCTATCAATGGTGCCTTCTGGGATGGCCCCGCAGTTTACCGCAATATATTTGGCATGCTTGCGATGCGACAGGGAATGTATGATCTTCGGAATGGCCTCCTTACCCACACCGCTTTCCCCGGTAACCAAGACCGAGATGTCGGTAGGGGCAACCTGGATGGCTTTTTCCAAGGCCCTATTTAGCTTTACATCATTACCAATGAGTTCAAAGCGTTGTTTTATGGATTGAATTGATTCCATGTTTTTTGGAGTCTGTATTCAAGAAGCAAGAAACAAGATGTGTCTTGGTTCCTGTCTCTTAAATCTTGAGATCTTAATTATTTTTACTTAAACCTTGTGCTTCCCCTATTAAGGTCGCTGAGGTACATTCGTTGATTTTGACATTGACAAACTCGCCCACTTGGTAATTTTCCTTCGGAAAAACAACCACTGTATTTTGGGAGTTTCTCCCCATCCAATGTGTGTCAGATTTTTTTGAAGATCCTTCTATCAAAACCTCCTCTACCTTGCCCACATGCTGTTGGGTTCTGTATAGGCTATGTTTTTGCTGCAGCGCTATGATCTCCGTTAACCTTCTCTTCTTGGTTGCTTCTGGAATATCATCTTCCAATTTTCTTTCAGCAAGAGTTCCCGGTCTTTCGGAATAGGCGAACATAAAACCGAAATCATACTTCACATATTCCATAAGACTAAGGGTGTCCTGATGGTCTTCCTCAGTCTCCGTGGGGAAACCAGTTATCATGTCCTGGCTTATGGCACAATCAGGAATGATCTTTCTGATATTGTCAATCAATTCAAAGTACTCTTCTCGGGTGTGCAAGCGGTTCATGGCCTTTAAAATGCGATCACTACCACTTTGAACCGGAAGGTGAATGTAATTGCAAATATTCTCATGCTTGGACATGGACTCAATGACATCCAATGTCATATCCTGAGGATTGGAAGTAGAGAAACGGATTCGCATTTTAGGTTGGGCAATGGCAACCATTTCCAACAGCTTTGCAAAGTTCACCGAAGTGGCCATTTGCATTTCGGAGGCCTTTTCAAAGTCCTTTTTCAAACCGCCACCATACCATAGGTAACTGTCCACATTTTGGCCCAGCAGGGTAATTTCCTTAAAGCCTCTTTCCCATAAATCATTCACCTCTTCCAAAATGGATTGTGGATCTCTGCTTCGCTCGCGTCCACGTGTGAAAGGAACCACGCAAAAAGTGCACATATTGTCGCATCCGCGGGTAATGGATACAAAGGCCGTCACACCATTGGAGTTCAATCGAACAGGAGCAACATCACCATAGGTTTCATCTTTGGAAAGAATAACGTTCACCGCGTTTCTTCCCTCATCAATTTCTTGGATTAGGTTGGGCAGGTCTTTGTAGGCATCCGGGCCAACCACCATATCCACAATTTTTTCCTCTTCCAGGAATTTGTTTTTCAAGCGTTCTGCCATACAGCCCAAAACCCCAACCTTCATACCTGGATTGGTTTTTTTGACCGCATTGAATTTTTCCAATCGTTTGCGGACGGTCTGTTCGGCTTTTTCCCTGATGGAACAGGTATTGACCAAGACCAAATCGGCCTCCGCTAAATCCTGGGTAGTATTGAATCCCTCCTTGGCCAAAATAGATGCTACGATCTCACTGTCCGAGAAATTCATTTGACAACCGTAGCTTTCTATATATAGCTTTCGGCTGTTTTTTTCGTCACTTTCCAAAGTAAGGGGACTTCCTTGTTGACTTTCGTCTATAACCTTCTCTAATTCTTCGTTCCTGATCATTTCGCTATAATGGGATGCAAAGATAATGCATAATCCAATTTAGTGACAATTTGGCAGTTGAATTATGAAGGGATTAACCAAATTTTAGAGAAAATCGTCCGAAGCCTTGTACGCATCTATGACTGCTTGCTCTCCTTTTGAGCCTTCAATGGAGTTGCCGTGCTCCATGCCCAAAATGTCCTTGTAACCTTTATCGTAAATGAACTTGAATACATTTTTATAGTTGATTTCCCCTGTGGTGGGCTCCTTTCGGCCGGGGTTGTCCCCAATTTGAAAGTATCCAATTTCATCCCAACATGCTTCAATGTTGGGGATTAAATTGCCTTCCTGTATTTGTTGGTGGTAGATATCGAACAAAATTTTGCACGAAGGGGAATCCACCGCCTTGCAAATTTCATAAGCCTGTGGACTTTCCGATAGAAAGAGACCTGGATGGTTTCTGAAGTTCAATGGCTCCAAAACCATAACAAGGCCATGCGGCTCCAAAATATCAGATGCCCTTTTTAAGGATTCCACCACATGGGCGGTTTGGTATCCCATGTTTTGTCTGAGGTCTACATGACCGGGAACCACGGTCATCCATTTGGCGTTTACACGTTTGGCCACTTCAACGGACTCTTTGATATGGGATAGGAATTCTTCCCGAAGGTCTTTATCACCACTGGCCAAATTGGGTTCTTTCCAGTAAATCTCATGGGCCACAAAAACGCCCATGTCCATGCCTCTTTTCGCCATGGTGCTGGCCATCTTCTCTTGTAGGGCAACCGTTCGCTTTTTCATGCCATTGTCCTCATAGGCTTTAAAGCCTTGGTCTGCCATGAAGTTAAGTTGGTCAATGGGATCATCGCCAGCTTTGTTTTTAAACATGCCCAAATGCGGTGCATATTTTAAATTGAACGTATGTCCCATGGGCTTGGCTTCTCCTCCAAATAAATTTGGGGAAACCCCCAGGGCAGCACCAGCCATGGCGGTGCTGTTTATAAAAGTTCTTCTTTTCATAATATATTCAGCTGATTTGGGATTAAACAAATTTGGTTACCCCAGGCATGGGAATTGGATATCTTCCATCGGCATCCGGTACCGTGGGTGGGTTGGAATCCCAAGTTGGGTTTTCAGGAATCAAACTCAAATCCGAATTCAAAGCCTGTTCCCAAGTAATGGTTTGGCCAGAATATGTTGCCATTCTACCCATAATTGCCGTTAAGGTGGATTTGGCACCGTTTTCCGCATCGGCAATTACTTCCTTGTTTCTGATGGAAGCAAAGAGTTTGTCATGTTCCACTTGATAGGGATTCGGGTCGCCCTCCTTTTTGGTATTTAATAGGGTATTTCCTTCTAAGTCCGAGATTACTCCGCTACCAGTCACGATTCCGCCTTTGGAACCTTGGAATACCTCATCCACTCTTGCAAAACATCCTTCTTGATGTCTGCACTGGCTCGAGATAACTGCTCCACTCGGATAGGTGAATTCCACGAAGTGATGATCATAAATTTCCCCATGGTCTTTGCCATTTCTGGTTTGCCTACCACCCATACCTTGGGCCGAGGCAGGATATTCTCCAATGAACCAATTGGCCACATCAATATTGTGAATGTGTTGCTCCAAAATATGGTCACCACATAGCCAATTAAAGTAATACCAATTGCGCATCTGGTATTCCATCTCGGTTTGTTCCGGCGTTCTTGGTCTTACCCAAACCCCACGACTGTTCCAGTACACCTGTCCCGATACAATTTGTCCAATGGCGCCATTTTGCACTTGTTCATAAAGTCGGTGGTATTTTTTTTGATAGTGGCGTTGCAAACCAACCACCACGTTCAGATTTTTCTCTTTTGCAATTTTGGCATTTTTCAATACCCTCCTAACCCCGGCAGGATCCGTTGCCACGGGTTTTTCCATAAATACATGTTTGTCTTGCGCAATGGCGTATTCAAAATGTAAGGGACGAAATCCTGGAGGGGTGGTCAGGATAACCACATCTGCCAAATCTATGGCTTTGGTGTAGGCATCAAAGCCCACAAAACGATTCTTCTCTTTTACATTGATCTTGCGTTCGCCATCAAAATGTTCGATGATGGCATTAAGGCTGTTTTCCAAACGATCTTGAAAAGCATCCGCCATCGCTACCAATTCTACGTCGGTGTCGGCCGTTAAGGCTTGAACCGCGGCACCGGTGCCACGTCCCCCACACCCAACCAGGGCGAGTTTCAATTTCTGGTTTCCTGCTACATAGCCCATGGCATTCATGGGTAGGGAGCTGGTCATTAACGCACCGGTTGCGAGTCCGGTGGTTTTGACGAACGATCGTCTGTTCAATTTTTCTGCTACGTTGTTTTTGCGATTTTGCGACATGGTTTTAGTTTGTATGTTTTTCCTTCCAATATACTTTTTGTTCTTCGGCACTAGGGGTTTTATAGGGCCTAACAATTCTAAATCCGATAAAAGGGGCATCGGTATGCCACCATTTACTTTTTGGGATTTGAGGGTCTCTTATTTTCCATTTCTTCTGGGAAACTTTTCGGGAAGCACTCCTTAATCGGTCTGCGGCATCTGCCCAGGAGCCTCCTTTTAATGTTCTCGGGTAGGTTTTGTCCGGTTTAACAAATGGATCTACGTTGGTCTTTTTTCTTCGCTTGGAATAGGTTTCAGGGTCATATTTATCCAAGGTCCATTCTGCTACGTTTCCGTGCATGTCGTACAGTCCCCAAGCATTGGGTTTTTTTTGACCTACTTGATGCGTTTTTCCATCGCTATTTTCTTTGGACCAGGCATATTCATCCAAGTTGGAAGCATTATTTCCAAAGGAGTAGGCACTTTGTGAGCCTGCCCTACAGGCATATTCCCATTCGGCTTCGGTGGGAAGTCGGTAGAAATTGCCAGTCATCGCAGATAGCCATTCACAAAATCTAGAGGCAGCCAGTTGGGTCATGCTCACCGCGGGATGCCCTTCAACCCCCATACCAAAATCCATCACAATATAGGGAACCGTAGCTCCAGAAACAGCATCAACTTCAATGGAAGCTTCACTGGCCAGATTTTTGGAATCCCTTTGGTTGTCAATAGACCTATACACGTAAAGATTGTATAAATCCCAGGTTATTTCGAATTCGGCCATCCAGAAAGACGCAACTTCCACGGAGTGCGTTGGTCCCTCATCGCTGGTTCTGCCTTTTTCGTTGGATGGACTTCCCATGGTAAAAGAACCTCCCTGAATAGGCACCATTTTAACTTGGACATCTGTTCCTGAAACGTTTTGACTGTAGGCTTTAAAAGGTTTTTGGGCCGTGCTACTTATTCCAATAAGTAATAAGGTTGATAAAAAAAGTGCTCTCAATTTGAAGAATTATGAATAAAAGTAGGGTTTTATACGCTATATATTTAAACTTTTTTGTGAAAATCCACGCAACGTTATTCCAGACTTCTTATCTATCAAATGCTATACAATCCAATAAACTTATACAAAAAATGGAAAAGAAAATTCTACTGGTTTTATCCTTAATTGCCATAAGCTTTGTATCCTGTGAATCCAATGATGACAGTGATTATGCAGAATACTTGGTTGCCAGACCTCTTGTTATCAGCAAGGCAGAACTAACCACTATTGACATCATAGCTCCAACTCCTATCAATGAATCGGGGAAAGTGTACACCTATCAAGATTACATCTTTATCAATGACAAGTACCAAGGGGTGCATGTAATTGACAATTCCAATCCGCTGCAACCTAGAAAAATTGCCTTTATCAAAATTCCCGGAAATGTGGATATTTCTGTTAAGGATGATTTCCTATATGCCGACAGTTTGACTGATCTAGTTGTATTGGATATATCTGACATTAATAATATAGCTCAAGTTAACCGACTTGAGAATATGCTATATAATAATGTATTTTGGCCCTTTGAAGCCGATATCATAGAAAATGAGGATTTTAATTGGGAAACTGAAGTGTTGATCGGTTGGGAAACTACCACGGAAAGAAGATTGATTGCTGAAGTGGAGGAACAAAGAAATACAGATGTAATATTTTTTGGTGATATAGCCTTGGCAGAGGCTTCAGATGCAGGAGGCGCTGGACAAGGAGGGTCGCTGGCGAGGTTTAAGATTGTGGAAGATTACCTCTACGCTGTGGACAGCCATAATATTAATGTATTCAACATTTCGGATTTGGATAACCCTGTAGACTTGGAGGATGTATATGCTGGATTCGATATTGAGACCATTTTCAATAGGGGCAACCATTTATTCTTGGGAAGTATGAGAGGAATGTATATTTATGATATCAGCTCTCCTGCAACCCCAACTTTTGTATCCGAGTTTCAACATGGTACTGCTTGTGATCCTGTTGTGGTGGATGGGGATTATGCCTATGTAACTTTGCGAGGAGGAAACAATTGTGGGGCTTTGGAAAGCGGACTCTTTATTGTGGATATCTCGGACATTGCCAATCCGGAGTTGACCGTGGATTACCCTATGGATGAACCCTATGGTTTAGGTATACGGGATGAAAAGTTGTTTGTGTGTGATGGAAGCTCTGGGCTTAAAGTCTATGATAAGACCGATGTGATGGAGTTGGAACAGTTAAATCATTTTAAAGATATTGTTACGTTTGATGTTATTCCTTTGGAAAGCCATTTGATCATGGTTGGTGATGAGGTGTTGTATCAATATGAATATCTGGAAGACGACATCAGGCTGATGAGCCAAATTGACTTGAAGTAATCAAATACAATAACCTTCTCAAATATCCCGTTTTAAGCGGGATATTTTTTTGCGCTTTATTTTGTCAAAAAGTCAAAATCGAAAAATTCATATACTTTTGTTACCTCTAAACCCCGTTGCATGCCTAAGAATTTAGTTATAGTTGAGTCACCTGCAAAGGCTAAGACCATTGAGCGTTTTTTGGGAAAGGACTATCAGGTAGAATCCAGTTTTGGTCATATTGTAGACCTACCTTCCAAAGAACTTGGTGTTGATGTGGACAATGGATTTAAACCCAAATACACGGTTGACAAGGAAAAGAAAACCTTGGTAAAAAAACTGAAAGATTTGGCTCAAAAAGCAGATACCATTTGGTTGGCCAGTGATGAGGACCGTGAAGGGGAAGCCATTTCATGGCATTTGGCCGAAGCCCTAAAATTGGATAAAAGCCGAATCAAACGGATTGTTTTCAACTCCATTACCAAATCCGCTATCCAGAAGGCAATAGAAAATCCTAGGGAAATCAATTATAATCTGGTGAACGCCCAACAAGCCCGAAGGGTCTTGGACAGGCTGGTGGGGTATGAACTATCTCCCGTGCTTTGGAAAAAAATAAAACCGGGATTGTCCGCGGGTCGGGTGCAGTCTGTTGCTGTACGATTGATCGTGGAACGAGAACGGGAAATTGAAGGTTTTACACCAGAAGCTTCCTATAGAATCCGTGCCGAGTTTAAAACCTCCAACGGAAATAATTTTGCGGCCAAACTTGGAAAAACCTTTCCGACCAAAGAAGCTGCTGAAAACTTTTTGCAACAAAATTTGGGCGCGAACTTTTCCGTGGCCAGTATGGACAAAAAGCCGGCCAAAAAGTCCCCGGCACCTCCTTTTACCACATCAACCTTGCAACAAGAAGCTTCGCGTAAGCTATACTTTTCAGTAAGCCGGACCATGCAAGTGGCGCAACGCTTATACGAGGCAGGTTTGATTACGTACATGAGAACCGATAGTGTAAACCTTTCCAACGAAGCCCTGAACGCGGCCAAGGACGCCATTGTTCAAAATTATGGGGAGTCCTACAGTAAGGTTAGGAACTATACAGGCAAATCCAAAGGTGCTCAAGAGGCTCACGAAGCCATTCGGCCAACAGATATGTCCAAACAAAATCCGTCCTTGGAAAGAGATCAAGCCAAATTGTACGAATTGATTTGGAAACGGACTTTGGCTTCACAGATGAGTGATGCCCAATTGGAACGCACCAACGTAAAGATCAAGTCCAATACCCATGGCGAGGAATTCGCTGCCAATGGGGAAGTGGTCAAGTTTGACGGATTCCTTAAAGTATATCTGGAAGGTATTGATGAGGAGGACAAGGTTGAGGAACAAGAAGGAATGCTGCCTGCCATGAGTGTGGGAGAAGCACTCCAAAATAATTTTATCACAGCGACCCAACGTTTCACCCGACCACCGTACAGATACACCGAAGCATCTTTGGTGAAAAAACTGGAAGAACTTGGAATTGGAAGACCATCCACTTATGCGCCTACCATTTCAACCATTCAAAATAGAGGGTATGTAGAGAAGGGAACCGTGGAAGGCACGGAAAGAAAATATACCCAGTTGTTATTGGAAGCTGGAAATATAGCTGAGAAATCCCTTTCTGAAATGATAGGTTCCGATAAGGGCAAATTGGTGCCCACGGATATTGGAATGATCGTGAACGATTTCTTGGTGAGTCATTTTACCACCATTTTGGATTATAATTTCACCGCCAAGGTGGAAGAGAACTTTGATGAAATTGCCGATGGGGAAGAAGATTGGCAAAAAATGATGCAGGAGTTCTACAAGGACTTTCATCCCAAGGTACTTGATGTAGAGGAAAATGCGGAACGTGCCAGCGGGGAACGGGTTTTGGGTACCGACCCAAAATCAGGAAGACAAGTGGCCGCTAGATTGGGACGCTTTGGCCCTATGGTTCAAATAGGCACTGTAGAAGAGGAAGAAAAACCCTTGTTCGCCAGTTTGTTGCCGGAACAATCCATTTCCACCATCACCTTTGAAGAGGCTATGGAACTTTTTCAGCTCCCAAGAAAATTGGGTCAGCATGAAGGTGAAGAAGTGGAGGCCAATGTAGGTCGATTTGGCCCTTATGTCCGTTTTGGCAAAAAGTTCATTTCCTTGGATAAGGGAGAAAGTGCCTTTGATGTGGATATGGATCGTGCCATTGAGTTGATCAAGGCCAAGCAAAAAGCCGATGCCCCCATCGCCCATTATGAAGATTTGGAAGTCACCAAGGGTGTTGGACGTTTTGGTCCTTTCATCAAATGGAATGGCATGTTCATCAATGTCAACAAAAAATACGATTTTGATAATTTGTCCCAAGCGGATATAGGAGAGCTTATTGAGGCCAAAAAAGTTAAGGAGGCCGAGAAATTGGTCCAGGAGTGGCCAGCTGAGAAAATCCGAATTGAAAAGGCCAGATGGGGAAGACATAATATTATCAAAGGCAGAATTAAGGTAGAATTGTCCAAGGATGTGGATGCTACCAAGATTTCGTTGGAAGAGGCACAGGCCCTTTTGGAAAAGAAAACACCTAAAAAGAAAACAAAGGCGAAAGCAAAAAAATAAATGGCATTCGATTTTTTGGTTCCGGTCAGTGATAAAGTACTGGCCTATTCAGAATTACTTCCGCCCCAGGCCCTGGGAAAAAGCATCCACAAGCACACAGAGAAGAAGGGCCTTCCCGTATTTGCCAATGCAACGGTAGCCATCTTTGCCGTCAATGAATCCCGAAATGCCTTCGAGAAAAAACCGGAGCGTTTGGACGTGGACGAAATTCGGATTCAGCTGTATCGTCTTATGACGGGGAACTGGAATTCCACAATTTTGGATATTGGCGATATTGAGGAAGGAGACACGGTTGAGGATACCTACTTTGTGGTAAAAGAGGTTGTGGCCGGTCTTTTGGAAGAGCAAATTATACCTATTATAATAGGGGCTACCCAAGATATCACATTTCCGACCTACAGGGCGTTTGATAAAATCAAGGAAATGGTTAACCTAGTGTCCATAGACAGCCGCTTTGATTTTGGAGAGGAAGAAGAGTTGATATCTTCCCACTCCTACATGACCCGAATCATCACAGACAAACCGAACAATCTTTTCAATTTTTCCAATATAGGTTACCAAAGCTATTTTAATGCCCAGGAGGAAATTGATTTGATGGAGCGACTTTTCTTTGATGCCTATCGCTTGGGAGATATTGCGGCCAACATTTCATTGGCGGAACCCATTTTGAGGAGTTCCCATATTGTTAGTCTGGATCTACGGGCTATTCGCGCTAGCGAAATGGGTTTGTACAAGAACTTTTCCCCCAACGGATTTACAGGAAGGGAGATTTGTGCCATAGCGCGATATGCAGGAATAAGCGATAAGGTTTCCTTGTTTGGAATATATGAAGGGGAGAATTCCTTACAGGCTTTCCAAATGATTGCGCAAATTATTTGGTACTTCATTGAAGGAATCAGTTTTAGGATAACGGAGTTTCCAAGTTCCAAAAGTGAGGACTTTACCAAATTCACTGTACCTACGGATACCGAAGAACTGATCTTCTATAAAAGCCATGTAACAGAGCGTTGGTGGGTTGAGGTGCCATCAATTTTACCCGAACATACTAAAACAAATTCGGCGGCGTTATTACCATGCACCGAGGAGGACTATTTGGATGCTTGCAACCAGAAGATTCCCGAAAGGTGGTTCAAAGCTTACAGAAAGGGCTTTAACTGAACAAATTAAATTTTGACCATTAACTGTTTTTACACAATAATTTATTCAAAAATCAGTTTTGAGAATAAGAAATTTGTGTAGCACAGTTTAAAAAACTAAATCGAAAATTTAACCTAAAGTATGAGAAAGCTATTCTTTTCATCTATAGCACTTGCTTTTTTACTCGCTAGTTGCGGTTCAAATTCAAAGTCAAAAGGTGAACTCGTTGGAGCCCAAGGAAAAAAATGGTATCCAGAGAAACCCTATGGGATGGAACTAATTCCCCGTGGCTCCTACGTAATGGGTAAGGCTGAGGAAGATCAGGCTAAAGTATTGAATGCTCCTACTAGAACAGTGACCGTACGTTCCTTTTATATGGACGATACGGAAATTACCAATAGTGAGTATCGACAGTTTGTGGAGTGGGTGAAGGATTCCATTACTAGAACCAAATTGGCCATCTTGGCCGATGAGTTGGGCATTGGCCCAGAAGATGAAGGGATTGGGGAATATGCCTTCAAGGACACCGACACTTCCAGAATTTCAGTTTATGATAAATATATGCTCGACAATTATGCAGGTCTCGGCGAGACAGGTTATGAGGGTAGGGCTTTGAACAAGGATGTGGACTTGGTTTGGGACACCTCGGAATACCCAGATGAGTACTACGCCGAAGTTATGGATTCCATTTATTTGCCGGAAGAGGAAAGTTATAATGGATTGCGTTCCATAGATGTTACTCAATTGAAGTACAAATACAGTTGGATGGACATTGAAGCTGCCGCTAGAGCCAAAAAAGGAAGAAGAAAAGACTTTATTAAGCATGAAGAACTTGAGATTTATCCAGACACTACCGTATGGATCAAGGATTTCGAGTATTCCTATAATGAACCCATGCACAATGATTACTTTTGGCATGATGCATACAGTGATTACCCTGTTGTAGGTGTAAACTGGATGCAGGCCAAAGCATTCTGTAATTGGAGAACCAAGTTCAAGAACGATGATCAGAAATCACGTGGTAAACAATTTGTAAACCAGTTTAGGTTACCTACTGAAGCCGAATGGGAGTATGCTGCCCGTGGTGGAATTGAAGGAGGAACCTATCCTTGGGGTGGTCCGTATGTGATCAGCGACACAGGTTGTTTTATGGCCAACTTTAAGCCACAACGTGGGGATTATGCAGCCGATGCTGCCCTGTACACTGTGGAGGCAAAGTCTTATGAGCCAAATGATTACAACCTATATAACATGGCCGGTAACGTAGCGGAGTGGACAAGCTCCAGCTTTGACCAAGGGGCCTATGAATATTTGTCCACCATGAACCCAAATATCGGTTCTGGACAAAACCAAAGAAAAGTGATTCGTGGAGGATCTTGGAAAGACGTTGCTTATTTCTTGCAAGTAAGTACACGGGATTACGAATACCAGGATTCCGCACGTAGCTATATCGGATTTAGAACCGTTCAGGATTATATGGGCGAGGAAGATTCCACCAACGGTAGAAACGGGTTACCTTCTGCCAGATAAATTAAGAAAGAGAACATTATATAAACCAGTAACCAAATACTTATTTATATAACTTAATTAAAACTAGAATTATGGCACAGTCAAAATCAACAAAAAAGCTGTTTAACATGGCCTACGGCCTTGGGGCATCGGTAGTAATTATTGGTGCACTATTTAAAATCCTTCACTGGGAATTTGGACCACTGAACGGGGGGTTACTTCTTGCTATCGGACTAATTACTGAGGCATTGATCTTTGCTATCTCTGCGTTTGAACCAGTAGATGACGAGTACGATTGGTCTTTGGTATACCCAGAATTGGCCAACGGTCAGACCAAAGGAAACAAGAATGACGCTAAGCAAGCTAAAGAAGCTGAGGGTCTTCTTTCCAGAAAATTGGATGATCTATTAAAAGAAGCCAATATCGATTCTGAGTTGTTCAACAGCTTGGGTGAGAGTATCAAGAATTTTGAGGGAGCTGCCAAAAACATCGCTCCTACAACAGATGCGATCCAACACACTAAGAAGTACTCTGAAGAGTTGTCACATGCTGCCGCTCAAATGGAGTCTTTGAATAGCTTGTACAAAGTACAATTGGAAAGCGCTAGCCGTCAAGCTTCCATCAATGAGGAAGTAGTACAGAATGCCGGAGCTCTTAAAGAGCAAATGGAATCTTTGGCTACCAACCTTTCTTCCTTGAACGGAGTTTATGGAGGTATGCTTTCTGCCATGAGCAAAAACTAATTAGGGTTTAATTGATATACCAAACCCCAGATCAAATTAATTAATAATTCTAATTAGATAAAAAACATGGCATCAGGAAAACAGACACCACGTCAGAAGATGATCAACCTTATGTACTTGATCTTCATCGCGATGTTGGCATTAAATATGAGCAAGGAAGTTCTTGCCGCATTCGGATTGATGAATGCCAAGCTAGAGACTTCTAACGAAAAAGCCGAAGCAAACAATTTGGCCTATTTTGAAGGTCTTGGGACTAAGGCATCTGAAGATGCGATCAAATATGGTCCATTGTATGAAAAGGCGCAGACCGTTCAACAACTTTCCAATGAGTACTACGAGTACTTGGAGGAGTTGAAAAAGGGTATGTTGGCCGATCAGGAAGATCCCAACAACTATGTTGTAATGGATAAGTCTGACTATTTGGACAATCTATTCTTTAAAGGCGATAACTTAAAGCCGGATGGTCAAGAGTTCTTGTCAAAACTGAATAATTATAGAACCAAGATTTCTGCTGCACTTCCAGAAAACATGGGAGAGATTAAAGGAGCTGTTCAAACCCGTTTTGAAACTGGTGATCAGAATGGCAAGGTTGAGAGACAAAGAGATGGAGTCAAAGTAGATTGGATGAACTACCACTTTGAGGGTTATCCTTTGGTAGCTTCCTTGACCAAGATCACACAGTTGCAGGCAGATATCATGTCTACAGAGCAAGAAGTATTGAAAGGACTTTTGGAAGGTAACTTGACGGAAGCCGTTTCCTTGAAGAATTTCGCTACATCCTTGTCCGCTTCCAAAACTGCTTTTTACACAGGTGAGAAGTACGATGGTAAAATTATCATCAGTAAGACCGATAACTCTTCTAAGCCAGTTAGGGCTGAGTTGAAGTTGGATGGTAGAAACCTTGCTGCCGAGAAGGATTATATCTTGGAAGAAGGTGGTATCAAGTTGTTGATCAGTGCCGGTGCTGCCGGTGACCACACAATTTCCGGAACAATGTTCTTTATGCAGGATGGTGAGGAAATCCCAGTGGAAGTGAATAACTCTTTTGCTACCATTACCAAACCTAATGCTGCGGTTATTTCTGCAGACAAGATGAACGTTGTATACCGTGGTGTGTCCAACCCAATGACCATCTCCATTCCTGGTATTCCAGATAACAAAGTACGCGCCAATGCTCCTGGGTTGACCAGAAGAAGTGGTAGCAACTATGTAATGAATCCAGGTACGGGTAGAACAGTTACCATTACTGCTTCAGGTACATTGCCAGATGGAAAAGGTATTTCCACAAGATCTGAGTTTAGGATCAAGGATATCCCAAGACCTGGTGGTACCGTACGAGGAGAAGCTGGTAGCGTTAAAATGCCAAGAAGAAACCTTGAGATTTCTACAGTTGGCGCTATGTTGGAAGACTTTGATTTTGACTTGAACCTAGCCGTAAGCGGATTTAAGTTCAAGGTGCCAGGTCAGCCAACCATCAACGTAAACGGAAATAAATTGGATGGAAGAGCCAAGTCTGCCTTAAAGCGTGCCAAGAGAGGCGAGGCGGTTCAGATATTCGATATTAAAGCTTATATCACAAACAACAGAACATACAAGTTGAAGAAAGTATCTCCTGTTGTGGTTGAGCTTACAAACTAATAAAGTATAGAAGTAATCATGAATTGGAAAAATGCATTAATCATTGGAGCATTGGCTTTGGCGCCCGTATCCATGTTGGGCCAGGCAAACATTTTGAATGCCAAGTTGCCACAGGATATAGGCATAAAGACCGAGGCCCAAAAAGAACAGGACAATGACGCCCCACTTGCCTACGGATACGTAGACGATCGGGATATCCTTTGGTCCAAGACCGTATGGGAGACCATTGACCTGGACGAGCGTGTTAACTTTCCATTGTACTACCCAACCGATACCATTGGTATTGGTGCGGACAGAAGGTCTTTGTACCATGTTTTGATGAAGAACATCAGAAATGGGAAACTGACCGAGGTGTACACCGATTCGTATTTCACTGAAAAACGAACTTTAGGAGACTTAAGCGCTACGTTAAGAAAGGTGGATACTACTGACCTTGGATACGAGCAATTGAACGCTGGAGAGCAGATTTCTGCGGAGTTTATCAACCAAAGGGATTTGAGCGCAGCTGATATTGAAGAGTATCGCATAAAAGGAATGTGGTATTTTGACAAGCGTCAAGGTGAGTTGAAGTACAGACTATTGGGAATTGCCCCCGTAGCTCCGGACGTAAACTTTATTGACGATGAGTCTGTAGATCCAGGCGAAAACAAAGTAGAACTTTTCTGGATATGGTATCCTGCCGCCCGTCAGGTGCTGCATGAGGCCAAGGTCTATAACCAGCGTAACTCCGCACGACCCATTTCTTTTGATATGCTGTTGAATGCAAGACGTTTCAACGGAATAATCTATAAGGAGGACAATGTCCACGGGGATCGTGAAATAGACGATTACGTATTTGACAATGCACTGTTCCAATTGTTGGAGGCCAAACGAATCAAGGAGGTCATCCGCGATAGGGAACAGGATATGTGGGCGTATTAAATGAGTCTCGACCTTTGAGCCAATGAGCGAAAAAGGTTGCTAGACGAATTAATCCCGAATTTATTCGGGATAAGCCCAAAAATAAATTTCCAATTCTATACAGTAAAACGCCGCACGAAAGTGCGGCGTTTTTTATTTGCTGTTTATTCATCTTTTGAATGAATAACCGGATGCCTACTTTTGCAGTATGTACGATTATTTGATTGTGGGACTGGGATTGGCCGGAATCTCCTTTTGCGAAACCCTTGAAAAAGAGGGAAAGACATATCATGTCATTTCAGATAACTCCCAACAATCCTCTTTGGTGGCGGGGGGCATGTACAACCCGGTTATTCTAAAGCGTTTTACTCTGGCCTGGAAGGCCAAGGAACAACTGGACCTTGCCATGCCATTTTATATGGATTTGGAACAGAAATTGGGTGTTCGGTTAGATCATAAATTGCGAGTACTTCGCAAGTTTGCATCCATTGAAGAGCAGAACCTTTGGTTTGAGGCGGCGGACAAGCCAGGCTTGGAAGATTTTATGTCCACCAAGATTCAAGAAAACAAAAACCCTTCCTTGGATGCTCCATACGGTTTTGGCGAAGTGCTGCACACGGGACGTATTGATACTGCGGTGCTGCTGTCGTCATACACGAAATATTTGGAGAGAAATGGCGCCCTCCAACTTTCGACTTTCGACTTTGCCCATTTTAACGCCACCTCGGAACATATTTCCTATAAAACTATCAAGGCCAAGCAAATTGTCTTTTGCGAGGGCTACGGGCTTAAAAACAACCCATTTTTCCAGTATTTGCCCTTAAATGGAACCAAAGGAGAGCTTTTGAGTATCAAAGCGGCGGATTATATAGAGAAAAATGTGATTAAATCTGGGGTGTTCACCATTCCAATGGGGGAAGATTTGTATCGGGTTGGAGCTACCTATAAATGGAAAGACAAGACCAATACTCCAACCAAAGAGGCCAAATCGGAACTCTTGGAAAAATTAAAGACTTTCCTCAAGTGCGATTTTGAAATTGTGGATCATGTTGCAGGAATTAGACCCACGGTTGTGGATAGACGACCTCTGGTGGGGCAACATCCCGAACATAAAAACCTTTATGTATTGAATGGTTTTGGTTCCCGAGGAGTAATGATTGCTCCTTATGCTTCTGGGCAACTCTTCAACTTTATTGAAAAAGGAATCCATCTGGATTCAGAAATCAATATTGACAGATTCACCAAAAAGTATTTTCCAAAAAAGACATTAGAGTAAAAACATGCAATTATTCCTTCTTGTCCAAAAGTTGTCCAAGAAGGGATTTATCGCATCCGTGGAAATTGGTGCAACCTGCCTGCCGGCAAGGCAGGTTCGTGTCAATTAATTGGCAAAACAATAATATGGCCAATTAAAAAGTGTCAGCAAAGCCCACTTGGCCTATTCCAACTGACCGTTTACTTCTGGTTCGTACTTAAAAAAGAAATTGATCCAGATGTTTCGGGACAATCTTATGATTACAGGTAAAAACACGATCAGGGTCAAAACTATCGAAATAAAAGTGTTGACCAAGGAAGCTCCCAAAATCAAAAAAGCAATGACAAACGCGGCGGTGCCAAAGGCAATGCCCACTGCATAACTCACATACATGGAGCCATAGAAAAATGAGGGCTCAATTTTGTACTTGGTTCCACAGTGCGAACAGCGTTCATGCATTTTGAACAGTTGGGAAATGGCATAGGGATTAGAGCTCTCATACATGCTCTCCTCATGGCATTTGGGGCAACTTCCTGTTAAAATACTGTAGAGTTTGTTTCCTTTTTTTAACATTTGCAGCGATTTTGATGCAAAAGTACGGATTAACCCACTTTTGTTCTGTAATTCTGGTCACATAAAATGCTTAATATTCACAATCTTTCTGTTGCCTTTGGGGGCGAATATCTTTTTGAGGAAATCGCCTTTCGATTGAATGGGGGAGACCGTGTGGGACTCATCGGGAAAAATGGGGCAGGGAAGTCTACTTTGCTCAAGTTGCTTTCCAAGGAAATGGCTCCGGATACAGGAACCATAGCCACCGAAAAGGACCTTAAGATTGGTTTTTTAAAACAGGACATTGATTTTGAACAGGGCCGTACGGTGCTGGAAGAATCCTATCAGGCATTTGCCGAAATCAAAGGGTTGGAACTACAGTTGGAAAAAATCAATCAAGAGTTGGCCGAGCGTACCGATTATGAGAGTGAAGGCTACAACCAATTGATGGTGGATTTGACCGATGTGACACACCGCTATGAAATCTTGGGGGGATATAACTATCAAGGGGATACCGAAAAAGTACTGATTGGACTGGGGTTTAAACGGGAGGATTTCGACAAGATCACCGATACCTTTTCCGGGGGATGGCGCATGCGGATTGAGCTGGCCAAACTCCTGCTTCAAAACAATGATGTGCTGCTTTTGGATGAGCCTACCAACCATTTAGATATTGAATCCATTATTTGGTTGGAGCAGTTTTTAAAAAATTACGCTGGTGCTGTCGTCATCGTTTCCCATGACAAGATGTTCTTGGACAATGTGACCAATAGAACCATTGAGATTTCATTGGGGAGGATATACGATTACAGCAAACCGTACACCAAGTTTCTGGAGCTTAGAAAGGAAATGAAGGAGCAGCAGTTGAATGCCCAAAAAAATCAGGAAAAGCAAATCCAACAGACCGAAAAGCTCATTGAAAAGTTTCGTGCCAAGGCCACCAAGGCTTCCATGGCACAATCGCTGATCAAAAAGTTGGACAAGCTGGAACGCATAGAAGTGGATGAAGAGGACAATAGCGTCATGAACGTTCGGTTTCCGGTTTCAGTAACCCCGGGAAAAGTGGTGGCTGAATTGGAAGATCTGTCTAAAAGCTATGGTGACAATCATGTGTTGACAGGAATTGATCTTTTGGTGGAGCGTGGTAGTAAAACCGCTTTCGTGGGTCAGAATGGGCAGGGTAAGACCACTTTGGCCAAGATCATGGTGGGCGAACTGGATCACGGCGGAAGCATACGAATAGGACATAATGTCCAAATCGGATATTTTGCCCAAAACCAAGCGGAATATCTAGATGGCAACAAGACCATTTTGGACACCATGATTGATGAAGCCAATGAGAGCAACCGAAGTAAAGTTCGGGATATTTTAGGCTCGTTTCTTTTTCGTGGTGATGAGGTGGAAAAGTATGTAAAGGTGCTTTCCGGTGGAGAAAGGAACCGTTTGGCACTGGCCAAAATGTTGCTGCAACCTTTCAATGTATTGGTCATGGATGAACCTACCAACCACTTGGATATTAAATCCAAAAATGTACTCAAGCAAGCCTTGCAAAACTTTGAGGGAACTTTGGTACTGGTTTCCCATGATCGGGATTTCCTTCAGGGCTTAACGGACCGGGTTTACGAGTTTAAAGAAGGCTGTATCAAGGAGTATTTGGGAGATATTGATTTTTATCTGGAGCAACGCAAGGCTGAGGATTTTAGAAAAATTGAAAAGGGCGAGCAAAAGACCCAGGTCAAAATTGAAAAACCGAAGGAGAATGACTATCAAGCCCAAAAGAGGATAAAATCGCTCAAAAACAAATTAAGTGGGGTGGAAAAGAAGATTTCGCAATTGGAAAAGGAAATTGCAGAGATTGATCACAGCCTGCTCATGGATTACGATGTAACCATTGCCAAGCCTGACTTTTTTGATGGTTATCAAGGCAAAAAGAAAGAACTGGAGACCCTAATGCAAGACTGGGAAAGTCTTTCTCATGAGCTGGAATCCTTGGATTAAGGGCTAAGGAGCATTCTACACCACATTTTTCTCCCTGTTTACAACATTTTTCCGTGCTTACACCTATTTAATTTGTAGAGTTGCTGTCTCAATGCGTAATTTGTAGGTAAATTCTTATAAACTGAATTGTAACTCATGAAAAGACTAACCGTTTTTTGCTTTTTGGTACTAGCTTCAACACTAGCATGGGCCAATGAAGAGGTTTCTGCCAAAGAAAAAGCTGTTTTGTTGGATCTTTACCATAGCACCAAGGGATCGGATTGGAAGGTTTCGTGGAATCTTGACGAACCGGTTGCCCAATGGAAAGGGGTAAAGGTCAAGGATAATCATGTTGTGGGAATTAATCTTTTCATGAACAATTTGGATGGAATTCTTCCAGAGAGTATAGGAAAGCTTAAGTATCTTACGCATCTCAATTTGGCATTCAACAGCATTACCGGGGTTTTACCGAAGGATATTGTAAAGCTGAAAAGCCTAAAGGTATTGCGACTGGAAATGAATAGGATAAAAGGTGCATTGCCCATGGGAATTGGACAGCTTCAGGAGTTGGAGGTATTTTCCATGTTCAACAATTTTTTGAGTGGTTCCATTCCACCAACCTTTGGAGAACTCAAAAATCTACGGGAGTTAAACCTATCCAGTAACAATTTGAAAGGCATTATCCCAAACACTATCGGAAATCTTACGAAACTGGAAGCTTTGGGTCTCTTTGAAAACAGTTTGGAGGGAACCATTCCAGAAGAAATGGGAAATCTTGGGGAATTAAAGGAATTGGTACTGGCCAACAATCAATTGGGAGGAGAGATACCTTCAGAATTTGGACAGTTGGCGAGCTTAAAAATATTACAGTTGCAGAACAATAGGTTTAATTCCTACAAAGGGCTGCAAGAGATGGATACAAGACAATTTTTGGTATTTGATACCGATGAAAAAAGCTTGAATCCCAAGTTCAACGAAATACAGCTGCAACGTACACGGATGGCTGATACAAAATTTGAAGATGTTGACGATAATGAGTAGTTAGTTATACTTTAGTTTGTTTGGTTTGGGGATACAGGCGTGTATCCCCTTTTTTGTGTCCTTTTTACAAAGAACAGTTCACATTTATGAAATATTTAACCAAGCAAGTATGCATTAGCCAATAGTTTTGCAAAGACTAATCGGTACCAACACATGCGCAAGCTCATTTTCTCGGTCATTGCAGGTGGCCTCATTATTTTTCTGTCCATTTTTTTTGCTAGAATGATTGCAGGAAGCAAGAAGGATAAAAGACCACAACCCCAAAGGGTGGTTAAAACGGTTTTTGTGGATACGGTCAAAAATGCCACAGTTCCCATTGTAGTTCCAGCTAATGGAAACTTAAGGGCCAAAAGACGCGTAGAACTTTTTTCGGAGGTTCAAGGAGTTTTTAGGTCTGGGAGTAAATTGTTTCGCACTGGGCAGGAATACGGCTCTGGCCAGACTTTGATTCGAATAGATGCCAACGAATACTACGCATCGGTACAGTCTGCCAAAAGCAATTTATACAACTTGCTTACTTCCATCATGCCGGATTTAAGGCTGGATTACCCTACCATATATCCCAAATGGCAGGCCTATCTCAACGGCTTTGATTTAGATAAAACCACACCCAAATTACCGGAAATGACCAGTGAAAAGGAAAAATTCTTCATCTCGGGCCGCGGAGTGATATCCAACTATTATAATGTAAAGAACTTGGAACAACGCTTGTCCAAATATACCATTTCAGCTCCCTTTAAGGGGGTGCTTACAGATGCTTTGGTCACCGAAGGAACTTTAATCAGGGTAGGACAAAAGTTGGGCGAATTTATAAATACCGGTGTTTACGAGCTTGAAGTTTCCGTTAGCAAAACCTATGGTGATTATTTAACCGTGGGCAAGCAAGTGGAGCTTTTCAATCTGGAGAAAACTGAAAAATTTATGGGAAAAGTAACCCGGGTGAACGGCCGTGTGGATCAAAACTCCCAAACCATTACCGTTTATATTGAAGTCAGTGGAGATAAACTTAAGGAAGGGCAATATTTGGAAGCCAGCCTGGAGGCCAAAGAGGAACCCAATGCCATTGAAGTGGACCGTTCCTTGCTATTGGAAAACAACCAGATTTTTGTGGTTCGTGATTCCATCTTGGATGTCATCGACGTAAATCCCGTTTACTTCACGGATAAAAAGGTGGTGCTCAAAGATGTTCCCAACGATGAAGTAATTGTTTCCAAAGCAGTTTCCGGAGCATACACCGGGATGGTGGTAAAAGTATTCGATGCTGCTAAATCCAAAAGGACTAAGTCGTGAGAAAGGTCATATCCTATTTTATCAAGTACCACGTTGCGGTCAATGTGATTATCATTGCCTTTTTCATTTTTGGGATAGTAGGGGCATTTTCCCTAAAATCTTCCTTTTTCCCCTTGGTGGAATCCCAGAATGTGTTGATCAATATCACCTATCCTGGGGCTTCCCCATTGGAAGTGGAAGAAGGGATTGTATTAAAGATTGAGGACAACCTTAAGGGACTTCAAGGGGTTGAACGAGTAACCTCCACCTCCAGGGAAAATAGCGGGAGCATCAATGTAGAGATTGAAAAAGGGAGGGATATAGATTTTATGCTTCTTGAGGTGAAAAATGCCGTGGATAGGGTACCCACTTTCCCCACAGGGATGGAGCCTTTAGTAGTTTCCAAGCTTGAGGCGGTACGACCTACCATCAGCTTTGCGGTCAGCGGAAATGACATTCCCTTGGCTACCTTAAAGCAAATTGGAAGACAGATAGAAAATGACCTTCGGGCCATTGATGGGATTTCCCAGATTCAAATTTCAGGATATCCCCAAGAAGAAATTGAAATTGCGGTCAATGAAAATAGCCTACTGGCCTATAATCTGTCCTTTAGCGAGGTGGCACAGGCAGTTTCAAGTGCCAATATTCTGGTGACGGGGGGGAATATCAAAACCGATGCGGAGGAATATCTGATTAGGGCCAACAATCGTTCCTATTATGGTGATGAACTTTCCAACGTAGTGGTAAGGGCCGATGCGTCTGGAAGGGTCATTCGCTTAAAGGATGTGGCCATCATTAGAGATCGCTTCTCTGAAACTCCCAATGCGTCCTTCCTCAACAATGAACTGTCGGTTAATATTACCGTGACCAGCACCAATACAGAAGATTTGATTGACTCTGCTGAGAATGTGAAAGAGTACATTGCGGATTTCAATAATAAATACTCCAACGCTCAGTTGGAAGTAATCAGCGATCAATCCAAGACCTTGACTCAGCGTACTGATCTCCTTACGGAAAATGCCGTGATTGGGATGATTCTGGTGCTCCTCTTTTTATCCCTCTTCCTCAATACAAGATTGGCCTTTTGGGTAGCTTTTGGCCTTCCTATTGCATTTCTGGGGATGTTTGTTTTTGCCCCCATGCTCAATGTAACCATCAATGTACTTTCCTTATTTGGGATGATCATCGTAATTGGGATTTTGGTGGATGACGGAATTGTGATTGCTGAAAACATTTATCAGCATTACGAAAAAGGGAAAAGCC
The DNA here is from genome assembly GCF_005937185.1 of Flagellimonas algicola. Lineage (GTDB taxonomy): Bacteria > Bacteroidota > Bacteroidia > Flavobacteriales > Flavobacteriaceae > Flagellimonas > Flagellimonas algicola. The sequence continues at coordinate 1,543,237 of NZ_VCNI01000002.1, forward strand.
CCATAAAGGCAGCAATTGATGGAACTATGGAGGTAATACCTCCCATTTTATCGGCCATCATAACCACTATCCTGGCCTTTTCCATTTTCCTGTTTTTGGACGGAAGAATTGGGGATTTCTTTAGTGAAGTATCCGTAATCGTGATCCTTACCTTGGTAGTGTCTTTGGTGGAAGCCTTGATTATTTTACCCGCGCACTTGGCTCATTCCAAAGCTTTACGGCCCAAGAGTCAGGATCCACAATCCAGCATAGGCCGAATTTTTGCCAAGCTACGTGTCATCAATAAACTGGGCGATCAGGCCATGGCCTGGATGCGGGACAAATGGTATAGCCCCACCCTTCGGTTTGCCTTGCGGTACAAGTTTTTGACCTTTTCCTTTTTCTTTTTGGCATTGGCCTTGACTTTTGGCTCCATTGGTGGAGGAATTATTAGAACTTCTTTCTTTCCGCAAATTGCCAGTGATAGGGTTGCTGTGGAGCTTCAAATGCCTAATGGGACCAACGAAAAAGTAACGGACTCCATCATTAGCATGATTCAGGAGAAGGCGGAGATTGTTAACCAGCAGCTGACGGAGGAATATCTACTGGGAACGGATAAAGTGTTGTTTGAAAATATGCTCAAGACCCTTGGGCCAGGTTCTTCCACGGCTACTTTGATTATCAATCTTTTACCCGGGGAAGAGCGTCCGGATGAGATTGTTTCTACTATGGTTTCCGGGAAGCTGAGAGAACTGGTTGGTCCAGTGATCGGTGTGGAAAGTTTGATTTACGGTTCTGGTGGAAATTTTGGTGGAGATCCAGTTTCCGTTTCTCTTTTGGGAAATAATATTGGAGAACTCAAAGCGGCCAAACAGGAACTGAAGACCGCCATGTTAAATAACGCCCTGTTGAAGGATGTTGCGGATAATGACCCTGCCGGGATAAAAGAAATCCGAATAGAACTAAAGGAAAATGCCTATTTATTGGGCTTGGATCTTAGGAGTGTTATGAACCAAGTGAGGGCTGGATTTTTTGGTTCCCAAGCGCAGCGTTTTCAGCGCGGGCAAGATGAGATACGTGTTTGGGTTCGCTACGATCGTAGTAACCGTTCCTCCATCACGGATTTGGATGACATGCGTATTGTATCTCCAACCGGGGAACGTATTCCACTTAAGGAAATAGCTTCTTATTCTATTGAGCGGGGTGATGTGGCCATCAACCACTTGGATGGTCAACGGGAAATCCAAATTTCATCCGACTTAACCAATGATAAGGTATATACCGGAACAGATGCCATGGCTTGGATTCGAAATGATATAATGCCGGATATTCTGTCCAGATATCCCTCCATCACACCTTCGTATGAGGGTCAGAATAGGGAAGCGAACAAATTCAGCAACTCGCTACGTTTTGTAGGTCTTACCGTGCTTTTTCTCATTTTTGTGACCATAGCCTTTACCTTTAGGAGTTTTAGTCAACCTTTATTGCTGATATTAATGGTACCATTTAGTTTAACAGCGGTGGGATGGGGACATTGGTTGCACAATTTCCCTATTAACATCTTGTCGCTTTTGGGAATCATTGCACTGATTGGCATTATGGTCAATGATGGATTGGTACTTATTGGAAAGTTCAACAATAATTTACGGGACGGCTTAAAGTTTGATGAGGCTATCTATGAAGCGGGCCGATCTAGGTTCCGGGCCATTTTCTTGACTTCTATTACCACCATAGCTGGTTTGGCACCCCTTCTTTTGGAAAAAAGCCGACAGGCCCAATTCTTAAAACCCATGGCACTTTCCATTGCATACGGTATTGGATTTGCCACGGTTCTTACCCTTTTGATGCTGCCCATTTTTCTTTCTTTTGGCAACTATGTCAAAGTATTTGTGAAACAGATGTGGACTGGTGAAAAGGCAACTAGGGAAGAAGTGGAACGGTCCATCCGGGAACGTAACGAGGAAGAACATATGATGCACGAGGGGTTATATAGTCAGAATGGAAGTTCTACGCATATAAAGAAGGAAGAAGCTCCAAAAGTTTTAGAAGGCACTACAGAATGAAACGTATATTTTATACCCTACCCGTATTTTTTTTCGCATTCGCAAATTGGGCTTTGGCACAAGAACCACTGTTGTCCAAAGAGGAAGCAATTGACTTGACACTGCAAAACAATTTGGGAATCCAAGTGGCAAGAAATACCCAAAGAATTGATGATAACAATGCCAACATTTTAAATTCTGGATATTTGCCCTCAGTGACTGCCAATGGAGGAGGAACCATTGATAGACAAAACACAGAGGGGACCTTGGGCAATGGAGAAACACGAACAGCCGATGGTGTGGAAACCAGGAGATATAATGCTTCGGTAAACGTCAACTATACCTTGTTTGATGGCTTGGGCCGTCATTATAACTATAAGAGTTTCAAGGAACGCTCCCAACAATCCGAACTGGAAGTACAGCAGACCATAGAAACTACCATTTTGCAGTTGTTCACGGTCTATTATGAAGTAGCGCGATTGACCGAGAACACGCAAAACCTTGAAAGCGCCTTGGGAATTTCAAAGGATAGACTAAGCAGGGCAGAATACCAATTTGAATATGGTCAGAATACAGGCCTGGACGTATTAAATGCCGAAGTAGACATTAATACCGATAGCATCAACCTGCTGAATTCCAGACAGCAGTTACGGAACACTATGCGCGACCTTAATCTTATTTTAAATAGGGAGTTGGCCACCACTTTTGCAGCGGACACAATGGTGAATTTTGTTTCCGGTCTTGAAATGGAAAACATGCACAATGAAGCAAAAGACAATAACGTTCGGCTACAGATTGCAGAAAAGCAGTTGAACATCAATAATTACAACCTTAAATCCGCCAAAAGTGTTTATTTACCAACCATTGGTTTAACAGGAACCTACGGGTGGAACGAATCCAACAACAACAGCCCTTTGGCCTTTGTTGTGCAAAACACGGCAACTGGGGTCACTGGAGGGATCAACCTTACTTGGAATTTGTTTGATGGGGGGAGAAGTATCACCAACATAAAAAACACCAAAATCAACTACGAGACGCAAGAGCTGTTGCAAAAACAAATAGCTTTGGAAGTGGAACGCGATATTCGCAATGCTTGGGATAGCTACACCAATGCGCTTTATGTTTTGGAGGTTCAGGAAAAGAACCTACAGACCAATCAAGATAATTTTAACCGAACAGATGAACGCTACAAGTTAGGTCAGGTAACGTCCATTGAATTCAGACAGGCGCAATTGAACCTTTTAAATGCGGAATTGGCCCAAAGTCAGGCCAAATACAGTGCAAAATTGGCTGAACTGCAGATGTTGCAGATCAGTGGGCAATTGCTCAATGTCGAATTCTGATTAAACCACCATCGCAATTTAACTTTCGATTGGGAAGAGTGCTTCAAAAGTTAGAGATTTAACCATTGCTTAAATTCTGCGGCCTTGTTCTTGCTAATTAGAATACCAGCTTCAGATTTGGGAACCACTAAAATCTTTAATTGGTTTTTCCCATATTTCACAATTTTATCGATACTGGAAATAGCAATGATAAATTGTCTATTGGCCCTAAAAAAATAAGCGCTGTCCAATTGGGAAAAAAGTTCATCAAGACTGGAATTGGTGGTGGACCGTTTCCCATCAAAACAAACCACATAGGTAATGGAATTTTCGGTATAGATATGAGCAATCTCCTCGGTGGCCACCGGCAATAGTTCATTTCGAATATACGTAAGGATTCTCCGCTTAATGGTAGTGTCTTCCTTGTCTCCTTTACTTTTTTCGGAGACGCGTTGCTGATAATCCCCAACAGCCCTATTTAATTTGGAAAGGTTAATTACTTCGTCCTCAAGCTGCTTGTTTTTGGCCTCCAACTGTTTTTCATAGTTGCTTCCAATAAGGCGAACCACCACCACATAGGACAGAACCACAAAGAGTCCCATAAGTAGAAAGATGGTATAAAATCGGTTCCTCATTTCCTGCAATCTTTGGGAAATGTTGTCAATGCCAATGTGGGCAGCCACAATCCAGTCCGAACCACTTACGGGATATAAATGGATGACCTCGGATTCTTTTGCGAGTGTCTGGTTCGCCGAATCGCGATTCTCTTTTAACCGTCGGTTAAGTTGGCTGTAAAAACTTTCCACCGTTAATTCATCGGCAACGGAAGAGACGAAAGATTTAGACCCACCAGCTTGTTCCCCAACAATTTTGATGTCGGGATGGCAAATGATTTTTCCAGACCAATCCAGAATGCTCAAATAACCAATATCAGTATCGGTTTCCTCCAAACTTTGCTGGACACTTTGGACAATGGAATCCTTGGAAATCCCCATTTGTGTATTATGACCTACCAAAGTGGCAAAGGATTTGGCCTCGTTTTTACTGAACTCCAGATAGGTTTCCAGCAGTGTAAGGGTTCCTGATTTGGTCAAATAATGCAGGGCAATGCTCGCAATGATGGCGTAGATGACCGTAATCGAAATAAACGTTAAGAAGTATAGCCTATCCTTTCTCATAGGATTTCCAACAAATTTTTTATCCAATATAATGATTTTATACCCCCTTTGTAAAAGCGTTCAAGGTTTACTTTTTCGGCAACACGGTTAAGAATTCCTTTTAAGGCTAAAAATTCCCTGTCAAGGCCCAGTTTTCCCTTTCACAAAGGTTTACCCTCCATAATTGCCTGAGGTACTGTTGTTTTGATAGTGTAAATCAATTGACATTATTAAACACAAAAACAATCACAATCATGAAAAAGAAACTAATGTATCTATGCTCATTGGCATTTTTGGTCGTGTTGACAAGCTGTTCAAGTGACAGCGATGAAGATCTTACCCCACCCAATGATGATTTGGTCACGTATGATGGGAACATAAGCGCCTTGATTGGCGGAAGCTGTTTGGGATGCCATTCCTCACCCACCCAAAATGGAGCACCCTTTTCCCTGACCAACTTTACCGAAGTCCAGAGCAGGGCAGGAGGTATTTTAACTGCAATAAGCAGACAAACCTCTGAAGCTAGATCAATGCCACCTGCAGGAAGACTACCTCAATCAGCGATAGATTTGGTTGAGCAGTGGATCGAGGACGGAACCTTGGAAAACTAGCAGAAAATGGTCCAACGCATGGCTAAGATTTCACTTGTCCTCATACTGTTCCTTTGGAATTATCAGGGCGTTGCCCAAGACCAATTTATAGATAGAAATGGGGTCGTAATTTTTGAAGCTTCCGAAGAACTTTTTGAGGAAGTTAAAGCCATCAATAGCACGGCCACTGCGGTTTATGATGCAGAAACCAACGAATTGGCGTCACTGACATTGGTAAGGGCATTTGAGTTTAAAAATTCACTGATGCAGGAACATTTCAATGAAAGCTATGCCGAATCGGACCAGTTTCCAAAAGCCATTTTTAGGGGAGCTCTGAAAAATTTTGATTTGGTAGGGTTGCCATCCGCAGGAGGGGAGGTGCAACTTGAGGGTACTCTCGACTTCCATGGAAAAGTGAAGAAAATCCAAACTGTGGTGAATGCACAATTGGTCAATGATGTGCTGTCCCTCTTGGGCAACTTCACCGTTTCCCCCGCTGATTTTGATATTGAAATTCCACGGATTGTCCGAAACCAAATTGCCAAGGAGGTCCAGGTTAAGTTCGATTTTAAACTGAAAAGGAAGTAATGGCGAGAAGATACCTTTTGATGTTTATCGCAATAGCGGTAGGGGCCCTGGCAATTGTTGGGTACAGAACCCTTTATCCAGAATCCAGGAACATTTTGAAGGAGGAGGCCGTCCATCAACTATCAGCACAGCTGTTATTTGAACATTTTTCTGAAGAAAACGGAGACCAATTCATTGATCAGGCCATAATAACCACGGGAAAGGTGACGGAAATTGACCAACAATCCATATTTCTGGACCACAAAGTGCAGATCAATTTGTTGGACACCCCACATTCCGAAATCCAAGTAGAAGATTATTTGACCATTAAGGGAAGGTGTATTGGGTATGATGATCTTTTGGAAATAGTAAAAATAGACCAAGCAACAATTACCAACTAGAGATACTAAATCATGAAAAAACTAATAGTGTTTTTGGCCCTTGTGCCCTCAATTATTTTTAGCCAGCAGGATCTTTTGCAAGATCTTGAAATTGATGATTCGGAAGCCTTTGAATCAGCTGCTTTTAAGGGCTTAAAAATTGTAAATTTTGAATCTACCAAAATGGTCTCCCAAAAAGAGCTCTATTTTGTGGTTTCACACCGTTTTGGAACCATAAAAACAGGAATCGATGATTTTTTTGGTTTGGATCAGGCCGTTACGCGATTGAACCTTATTTATGGGATTACCGATGGGATTAATTTGGGTATCTCAAGAAGTTCGTTCCAAAAAACCTATGAAGGTTCCCTTAAGTTGCGATTGTTGCGTCAAAAGGAAGGTGCATCTCCCTTAACATTGGTTTTGTTCAATTCAGTTTTGATTAACACTGCCTTGGATGATATTAGTTTACCGGGTCTTGAATTCAAACATCGAGTGGGTTATGCAGTGTCAGCCTTGATTTCAAGAAAGTTGAACAATGATCTTTCCCTGCAGTTGACGCCCACATTTTTCCATGACAACCTGGTCAGCCTGGAGGAGCAAGACAACTCGCAATTTGCTTTGGGTATTGGGGGAAGACATAAGCTGACCAAAAGATGGAGCCTAAATCTGGATTATGGTTGGCATTTGAACCGAGCGGATAATTCCCCATTCAAAAATGCTTTGTCCATAGGGTTTGACCTGGAAACCGGAGGACACGTTTTTCAGTTGCATTTTACCAATGCCCAACCTATGAACACCAATTATTTTTTGGGTCAGGCAACAGGGGATTGGGGTGATGGAGACATCTTCTTTGGGTTCAATTTATCAAGGGTATTTTAAGACAAACAGCATGAGAAAAGGTTTGGCAAAAATTCCGGTGGCACAGGCATTTTGTGATGATTGTGCAAGTGGTATAAAGAAACAGCTTCTTGGAATAGAGGGGATATACAATGTATGCACCAATCCAATGGATTCCTTGGTTTGGTTTCATTTTGGCAGTGCCAATGAACTCGCTTTGGCGCTTAACAAATTAATGGAAATAGGACACCCACCTTTAGGGGATAAAATAAAGAAAGAAAATTACGTGCCGCCTTTGTGCCAGTGTACCAAGGTTGGTTCCAGTGCGGCATAACTACTTTGAAAAGGGAAATTAGTTTTAGTAGTTTTGGACCCAGGGTTTTAAGTAAGGCCCTGGGTTTCTATTGAAGGCAAGATGCGAAGTTTGACAAGTAAAAACCGTTTGATCCTGTGGATGGCAGTTGGTCTTTTGATCTTGGGCATATGTATTGTTTGGTTCATAGCGTCAGCAAAATCTATGGATATGGCCAATGCAGAACCTGAGCTGTACATGAGTGCGAACGATTTGGTGGATTTGCTGGAAAAAAAGGACGGAGCTGGCCTATTGTCCGCTGAGAAGGTTATTGAAATAACAGGTGCAATCAAGGAAATCAATAAAAAGAATAACCGACTTACTGTTATCTTGCATGTTCAGGGAAAGGAACATCCGTCCATTATTTGTGATATGATGGAAGGTCAAGAAAATCTTATCAAGGAATTTGAACCGACAGACACTTTGGTTATCAAAGGTGTTTTCAAAGGCATTTTAAAAGATGCCATATTTTTGAATTGTGTAGTAAGTCATGAATAATATGGGTAAACTTCTACCTTTTTTAGTATTGATCGCCTTTAACGGGTTTGGACAAGTGGCTACCAAATCCATTGCAAGACAGGGTCATGTCTCATTTTTCTCCTACACTTCTGTAGAACACATAAAGGCGGAGAATAATCAGGTGCTGAGTATTGTTGACTCAACCACTGGTGAAATTGCCGTGAGCATGCTCATGAATGCCTTTGTTTTTGAAAAAGCCTTGATGCGGGAACATTTCAACGAAAGTTATGTGGAATCCGATATTTATCCCAAGGCCACTTTTGTAGGTACCATTATGGATTTTGATCCTACTCTTGAAGGTGAACAAACAAGAATGGTGGAAGGTAGGTTCAATATGCATGGGGTTACCAAAGAACTTCAAATCAAGACCAAAATAACGCGCAACAACGAGACCTTTATCCTTTCAGGGACTTTTGAAACCCTGGTCAGGGATTATGAAATAAAGATTCCACCACTTCTGGCGGGGAATATTGCAAAGACCATTTCAGTGGATTTTAATTTTGAATGTATGCCCTATGAAAACTAGAGTTTTTTGGACGCTATTGGTTTTTTGCCTCTTTGTAAATCAAATAATGGCACAAAATGAGCTGCTGGATATTTTGGAAAAGGAGCATACTGATACGGTGCCTCAATTTGTCCCAGCTACATTTAAGTCTACCCGGATTACCTACGGACATTCTGTTGAGACCCGTAAAAAAGGAATTTTGGAGGTGTTTGCGGCAACAAGGTTTTGGAATACCCCGGAGTTACGTTCCCAAAGTTTTGGGGCGGACAAATTGAATGCCCGTATTGCCTTGGAATATGGAATCAGTGATAGACTTACCACGGGCTTGGGGGGATCAACATGGGATGGTCTTTTTGATGCCTTTGTGAAATATAGATTGGTAAGACAGCAGGCAAGTGGCCAGGGGTCGCCAATTGGGCTTACTGTTTTTCAAAATGCAAGCTATAACAGTCATGCCATTAGCAACCCCAATGTTGAAGATGATTTTTCCAATAGATTGTCGTTTACCACCCAACTGCTCATTGCAAAAAAGATCAGTTCTGATTTCTCCTTGCAAATTGCCCCAACCTTTATCCACAGAAGTGCGGTTTATACGCAAGATGAAAGGCAAAATCATTTGGCCCTAGGCTTTGGGGGTAGGTATAAATTGGGGCCACACGTATCGTTGGTGAGTGAATACTATAGAGTTTTCAACCCGGTTGAAAGTATAGATACCTATGGCCCATTTGGAATTGGTGTAAATTGGGAATTGGGCGATGTAATGCTTCAGTTTATGCTGACCAATGCGCCCAGTATGGTGGAAAGTTCATTTATTGCAGAAACCAGGAACAATTTCAATTTTAAGAACCCCAACCTAAATTTTGGGTTTAATTTCACCTACATCATTCATTTTAAAAGGCAGCTTAAAGGACTGAAACAGGGAAATAAAACTCCATAGCATTTTGAATATGCCATGACAACCTGCAAAGACTAAAATCAACAAGACCATGTTGGAACATTTCTTTCAATGTCCTTATTGCTGGGAAGAAATTTCCTTTCTTTTGGATACTTCAATCCGCCAACAAACCTACGTGGAAGATTGCGAAGTATGCTGTAATCCCATAGAAAGCCAAGTAGGGTTTGAAAATGGGGAATTGACGCAATTTCAGGTCGGAATGTTGGGACAATAGGAATTATTGTATTTCGAGAAGTTGCAAATAATCATTGTTTTTGGCTACCAAAAGCCCCTTTTTATTGCTGGCAAGTCTTAACATGCAGGCCTGGCTTACATCCCCTGGGATATACAATCCGCTAGCGTAGGGCATTTGAGGTTCAAAACTTCCGCTTCCGTTCCCTTCCATTAGCAAGCCATATCCAGCATCTTGTCTTGGGGTTTCTACTTCAAATCCGTAAAGATTACCAAAAAGCAGTAGGTCTTCCAGCCCATCTCCAGTAAAGTCCGTGGCTATGATATCCCTTACAGCTGTTTGTTGGGCTAAATTGGGTAAAGGTCTTGATGTAAAACTACCATCTCCCTGGTTTTCAAAATAGGCTGAGGCAAAGGTTTTGGATTGGAATTGCACCGCTGTGGCTAGGTTTTCTTTGCCATAGACATCTTCCAGACTTGCAGATGCAAAATCATGATAGGTGGGAAATTTTTTCTTGATAAATGGCATTTGATTGGAACTACACTCACGTCCGCGTAACGGAAATTGCTTTCCTTCCTGATGATACCCCAAAACAATGTCCAGGGATCCTGTTTGATCAAAATCTTTGGCATAAATTTCGAAAGGTTCCCGGGATGAAGCTTGATATTTGCTGTTTAATCCAAGATTACCGGCTACGAAATCCATATCTCCGTCGGCATCAAAATCCCCAACTTCCAAGCTAAACCACCAACCCGTTTGGTTTTCCAAACCTATATGGTCGGATATGTTCGTAAATGAACCTTTATGGTTTTTAAAGATTTTGATAGACATCCATTCCCCAACAAGGATCAAATCCGAAAAGCCATCCCCATCAACATCGGCCCAAGCAGCGTCAGTGACCATCCCCAGATCATCTGGGATTTCCTCTTGCATTGAAGTGAAATTGATACGTCCATTTTCAGTATCATTTCTCCATAAAACACTAGTTCCGGATAAAGGATATTTTCCAGGTTCTTGCCTACCTCCAACAAACAAATCCAAATCACCATCCTTGTCATAATCATAAGGTCGGACAATGGAACTACTTGAGGCGACATCCTGATTAAAAGGATTTAAAACCTTACTGAAAAGACCATTTTCATTGACATAAATCCTATCCAAATAATAGTTGGAGCCTGCTTTTTCTTCATTGCTGCCACTGGCCACATAAAGATCAAGATCACCATCCTTATCCACGTCAAAAAAGGCGGCATCCACGTCTTCATGGATTTTATCTTCAGAAAAAATAGTTTGATTTTGAACATGGAATTTACCATTTTCCTGCTGCACATAAAGTGCCCCAGAGTATCCTTTAGCACCTCCAATATAGAAGTCATCCAGCCCATCCTGGTTGATGTCGCCCACGGCCAGGGCAGGCCCTTCCTGTGACATTTTGTGAGGCAATAGGCTTTCCAGCGCAAAATCGTCATGGAAGTTTTCCGTATGACGGTACTTAATCTCAGATGCATCGGTAATATCTTGAAAAAGTATATCGGTGATGCGGTTTTTTTCTTCTTGCGTAGCAACGGCCTTACCATAGTCGACGTGCATCCGTTGATTTGACCCTAAATTTTGGAAGGTTTGGGATTTACCATCCGGCCAGAGGATTGCTGCCTTTTCTACTTGGGTGGTCTGTGACAAACCAAAGTGCACCAAGGGCTGCACTGCCGATTGGTATCCGCGGGTAGGATAATTGGTGGCAAATTGTTGTCCGTCGTTTGTTTCTATGGTTACGATTGTACCCACACCGAAGGGGTTTCGCGAAGGCCCCTTAAATTCAAACTGAATGTAGTTCTGCTTGCTATTATTTCGCAGCACGGTGGCCGCCTGATCTATATTGTTGATGACCAAGTCCAAATCTCCATCATTGTCCAAATCGCCGTAGGCTGCGCCATTGGAAAAGGTTGGGGTTTGAATGCCCCAGTCACTTGTTTTGTTGGTGAAGGTCAAATCTCCATTGCTCCTAAAAAGATAGTTGGTGGTTTTGCGTTGAGGTGTTTTTTGAACCAACTCCTCAATGACCTTCGGCATTTTTTCGTTGCGATTTTGTGCCTGTTCCAGCCGTTCCAACTTATACTTTTTAAAATCGTTGTTTCTGAAATCGCGTTTGAGTCCGTTGGTAACGAACAAATCTTTTTGGCCATCATTGTCAAAATCGGCTAATAGGGGAGCCCAACTCCAATCTGTATTGGAAACATTTGCCATTTGGGCAATCTCACTAAAGTGTCCATCGCCATTGTTCAAGTGTAACGCATTATACATGTATTGATAGTGAAACCCTTTTTCAACCGCATAGTTGAAGGCTTTGGGATCCATGCCGCTCATACTTGTCTTAATTCCGTAATTGTCTTCGGCGACCATGTCTAGGGAAATAACCTCTGGTAGCCCATCGTTGTTGATGTCGGCAATGTCGGTTCCCATGGAAAAATTCGAGGTATGCCCCATGGAGGTTTTGATCCCTTCGGTAAAAGTGCCATCCCTATTGTTGTAATAGAGGTAATCCTGTTCTATATAGTCATTGCCCACATAAATGTCTGGCCAACCGTCGTTGTTCAGGTCGCCAATGGAAACTCCAAGGCCAAATCCCAAGGAATTACCTATGATACCAGCTTGTTTGGAAATATTGGTGAATTTCCCGTTATCATTTCTGTATAAACGGTCGCCCACTAGTTCATTTTCCTCATTTTTGAAAACTTCTGGGGTATTGGTATTTACAGGTGCTACATTATGATTTAGTAAAAACAAATCCAAGTCTCCGTCCCTGTCATAATCAAAGAATGAAGCTTGGGTGCTATAACCGGAGAAATCCAAACCATAGGAAGTGGCCATTTCCGAGAATGTGCCATTTTTATTGTTGATGTACAGGAGATTCGCCCTGTTTTCTGCCTTTCCTTTCCCTGATTTGCAGATATAAATGTCCAACCAGCCATCCGCATTGATGTCTGCCATAGTCACTCCGGTTGTCCAACCAAAACTTCCCTTTACCTTGGCCTTGGCTGTAATATCCTCGAACTTGAAATCACCTAGATTTTTGTACAATTTGTTTTCCTTGAGGTTGGCGGTGAAATATATATCGGCAAGTCCATCGTTGTCCACATCTCCAATGGCTACGCCGCCACCGTTGTAAAAATATTCGTAGACCATACTGTTCATGGCACTGTTTTCTGGAATTTCATTAACGAAACCTATTCCAGATTGGGATGAAGAAATCTCCGTGAATAGAGGTATAGTCTTGTCGCTAGGTTTTTCGTTGGATTTAGAGCAGGAAAACAAACCTATCAGGCTTAATAGGATTAATGTATAGGATGTGACGTATTTACAACTGATCAAAATACTCCTGCTTTGTAGGTGAGCGGCCTTAAATTCAATTTCCACTCAGTTTTATCTGATGGGTTTTTATAAAAAACCACCTAAGGACCGCTCTTTGTCCCTAGGTGGCAAGTTACGCTACTTAAACACGAAACTAACTCAAACTAAACTTAACCGGTTTACCATCCAGGGTTTTGATCAAGGTTTTCATTAATGTTGATCTCCTGAAGTGGAATGGGATACAGTATATGTTTGTCTTGAAAGTTCTCGGCAAATGGTTTACCATGATTTTCAAGGGTCGTTTGAATGGACTCTGTGGCGGTGCTACCACGTTGCCAACGGTACAAATCGAACCAGCGAATCCCAAATTCCATGGACAGCTCTACAGGCCGCTCATGATGACGGATCTGCGTTCTTAGTTCGCTCTGGGACAGACCCGCCAATGGGACTGCACCACCTCTTTCCCTTACTTTGTTGACTTCAACTATGGCCTCTGCTGTTTTTCCATTTTCGTTAAGAGCTTCCGCATACATCAACAGTACATCGGCAAAACGAATAATGGTGATGTTGGTACCATTGTAAAAATTGGTGTCTTCATTGAAAGAATACTTTTTGAAGTATTTTGGGTGGTTCAATTCTCCGGCAACATCGCCATAGGCAACTTCCGTGTCGGAATCGCGGCTGTACATTTGAGAACCTGGGTCATCAAAGAAAATACTGGCGTAAACACGCTCACTGGGGTCACCAATGCCATCAACATCCGTTCTCATTTCATCTACCAACCATTGTGAAGGATAAAAGAGTTCCCATCCTCCAAAGGCATAAGGGGAAACTTCAAAGTTGAATACTTGACGCTCATCATTACCATTGGCTCTATCGCCAGTAAACTGAATCTCAAAAACACTTTCACTGCCATTTTCAGCACTTCCGTTAAAATTGTCGGCGTAATTTTCCAACAAGGCATAATCCATAGCAACTACCTCGGCAAGTTTAGCCTCCGCCTGTGACCATTTTTCTTGGAATAGATACGCTTTTCCCAAAAGGGCCTTGGCAGCTCCCTGGGTTGCTCTTCCTATCCACTCCCCAGAATGTGCCACTAACATGGCAGACTCAGCTTCGGAAAGGTCTGTTTCAATTTGGGCCCATACCTCGGCTGGAGTTGCCTGTCCAGGGAAAAGATTGTCTGGGTCCACTTCATAGGTGGTTACCAAGGGTACATTTTCAAAACCGGTCACCAACCAAAAATAATAGTATGCCCTCAGGAATTTAGCTTCTCCCATGATCACATCCTTACTCTCTTGGGAAAGGGCTTCCATGTTGGGAACCTGTTGTAAAATCTGATTGGCACGTCCAATACCGGCATAGGCACTTCGCCAGATATTGAAGGGTCCGCTTTCTTCTGTGGTATTGGTGAAACTTGCCAAGGACCTACTGTAGGTCTCAGCAGTATTGTTCACCATGTCATCAGCTTTATAGGCCATGGCTGTGTATATTTCCTCAAAAAAGGCCCATTTACTACCGCTGGAGCTATGCAAAGCAGCATAGGTGGCGGTAAGGGCTTGAAGCGCATGGTCTTCCGTTTGCCAAAAACTGGATTCCGTAAGGACCTCCCTGTTTTCAACTTCTATAAAATCATCGCTGCAGGAATACATCCCTATTAGGGCCAATACTGCAACTAGAATTAACTTGCTCTCTTTCATGATCTTGATCATTATGTTTTCAATTTTTTGTTAAAGTGTAAGATTCAATCCTAGGATAAGTGACTTGGACAAAGGATAGAAGCCTCTATCAACACCTCTGTTAAAGGTTCCTCCATTTCCTAGGGCAGGATCAAAACCGGAATAATCTGTAATGGTAAACAAATTGGTCGCGGTAACATACAATCGAAGATTGTCAATAGGAAGGTTGCCCATTGCCTTTTGCGGGAAGGTATATCCCACCTGTAGATTTCTTAGCCTGAAGTACGATCCATCTTCCAAGAAATAGCTAGAGGGTCGAATGTTGTTGTTGGGATCCCCAAAGATGTTCCTTGGAATATTGCTTCCGGTATTTGAGGGAGACCAGGCATTCAACAGGTCGGCAGACATATTTTGTCTATCCGTTCTATACAACCACATCCTAACCCCATTGTAAATGTTGTTTCCGTGGGTGCCTTGGAAGAATAAGCTGATGTCGAAATTCTTGTAATTGGCGCTAAAGTTGATACCGTACTCGAAATCAGGAAGTCCACTGCCCATGAATTGTTTGTCATCGTCATCAAGTACCCCATCTCCGTTGGTATCCACAAAGCGAAGATCACCAGGAGCGGCATTAGGCTGTACCCCGTGGGCATCAACTTCCGCTTGTGTCTGGAAAATTCCATCCGCCTCAAACAGGTAAAATCTTCCAATTTCTCCACCCACCTCTGTACGGGTGGTTGGGAAATTGTTGAACTCGATAAATCCATCTGTAAATGCTTCATCTGCAATACCCAATTTAGTAACCTCGTTGGAAGAACCACTGATATTGGCGCTTATGTTATAGCTAAAATCGCTATCCGATCCGTTGTTGTAAGAAGCTGAAAATTCCCAACCTTTGTTCTCCAAATTACCGCCATTGGTCAGTGGGAAAGAGGTAATCCCTGAAGTTGCAGGAATAGGAACATTCACCAACATGTCTGTGGTTTCAGAGGTAAAGTAATCAAATGAGAATTTAACTCGATTTTGCAAAAGACCGAAATCTACACCAATGTTGGTGGTAGTAGTCTCTTCCCATTGGATATCAGGAGTAGGAAACGATGTTGCTATGGCTCCAACAACTACGGGCTGACTTTGCCCAGCTCCGAAAGGATAATTCAGTTGTTGTCCTCCTGAACCAATTCGAGCTAGAAACAAATGATCTCCGATAAGCTGGTTTCCTAAGGTTCCGTAGCTAAATCTAGGTTTTAGTTGGCTGATCAGTTCAGAATCAAAGAATTCCTCATTGTGAACCGCCCAACCAAGGGATAACGAATAAAAATTTCCGTATTTGTTGGTGGAAGCGAAGCGCGAAGAACCATCTCGTCGAACACTTCCTTGAACATAGTATTTATTGTCAAAGTCATAGCTCAATCGCCCAAAATAAGATTGCAAGGTGCTAGTAGAGTTGAATCCAAAAGAAGATTCATCGCCTATACCTGCACTTAAGCCTCTTAACTGATCAGAAGCTAGTTCGTTGTTGGATCCCCCAGATGATCTAAATTCGCTTTTCTCCCTTGAAATACCAAGTAACACTTCAACGTCATGTTTCTCAAATGATTTCCGATAGTTTAGAGTGTTGTTCAAGGTCCATTCATTGGTTCTTGTGCGATTTTCGGACAGGGAAGGATTATCATTTACGGCTTGAGGCCCAAAATTATAGGTGGGCAAAAAGTTGGCAAAATGTGTGTTTTCAATATTGGCACCATACTGGAAGCGATATTCCAGTCCGTCGAAAAGTTTGAGTGTGGCAGCTACATTAAACTGCAGATAGTCATCTTCGTCATTTCTATCATTCAATTCTGTTTCCCCAACTGGGTTTCCTGATCCCAGCTCAGATGGAGGTACAGCAAAACCGTTCAATGTATTGGTATCAAAAATGGACTTGTGGGGCAAAGTTTGATATATCTGCAAGAAAGGTGAGAAACTGGCATTTCCTTCGGAAGTTGGCTCAAAAATCCCACCGGTATTTTCTCGGGTATAACTTACTCCTGGTGCAATATTAAGACGACCTTCCAACAAAGTGAAATCCAAATTCAATCGGGTGCTTAGTCTATTGAAATCGGTGTTTACTACGGTTCCCGTATTTTCAAAATACCCTGCTGAAAAACTGTATTTCATGTTTTCCGTACCACCAGTAATTCCGATATCGTGTTTTTGTTCAAAAGCATTATCGATATATGCACCAACCCAATCTGAATCAGCATACTGGGCTCCACTGGTCAGGTAAGGCGCAGGGGTTTCTCCAGCATTGTTGAAGGCTTCCAACTTTATCTGATCGTGCTGCGACCTGTTGGCCACATCCACGCCATTGCTGAACCATTGGGTGCTGGCATAA
This sequence comes from Flagellimonas algicola, assembly GCF_005937185.1. GTDB lineage: Bacteria > Bacteroidota > Bacteroidia > Flavobacteriales > Flavobacteriaceae > Flagellimonas > Flagellimonas algicola. Next base: position 1,560,015 of record NZ_VCNI01000002.1, read on the forward strand.
GACCCAATAGTGACTTTTGGGTCACCCGTTCTACCTCTTTTGGTGGTTACAATGACCACACCATTGGAGGCCCTGGAACCATAGATGGTAGCAGCAGAGGCATCTCTAAGTATACTGATGTCCTCAATGTCTGATGGGTTGATATACGAAAGGTCTCCTGGAATACCGTCGATTACCACCAATGGATTATTGTTACCAATGGTTCCCAATCCCCTAATTCGGATGATAGGCTCGCTTCCGGGAGCACCGGTTGCAATAGCCACATTTAAACCAGCTACCTGACCTTGCAGCGAGGTTGCAACATCCGCCGTTGGGATTTTTTGGATTTCCTCAATGTCAACAGAAGAAATGGCTGCGGTAACTTCGGCTTTTCTTTGTGTACCGAAACCTACCAAAATAACCTCTTCCAAACCTTGGGCATCTTCTTCCAAAGTAACATTTATGGTGGTCTGATTACCCACAACTACCTCTTGAGTCACAAAGCCCAAGTATCTAAATACTAAAGTGGACTCAAAACCGGGCACCATGATGGAGTAATTCCCATCAAAATCGGTTTGGGTACCCACGGTGGTATTTTCCTTTATAAGTACGGAGGCTCCAGGCAAGGGAGTTCCGTTTTTATCCGTTACTGTCCCGGTAATCTCCTGTTGGTATTTTTTCTTTTTCCGAGTCGCCGGTTTTTCTGATTTAATGAGAAGGATAGATCCTTCGGGAGACAGTTCATACTCAAAATCTGCAAAAGACAAGGTTTTTTTAAGAAGGTCATTAATACGGGTTTCCCCTTTCTTGACCATAACCTTGGGAGCATTTGCAAACAAATCCGATCGATAAATAAAAGAGTAGTCTGTTTGCTGTCTAATGAGGTCAAAAACCTGCTCTACAGTGAGCTCTTGGCTTGTGTTGACAACTATCTTTTTATTTTGTGAGAAGCCTATTTTGGTTGTAAAACCAAAGGTTGCCATACAAAATAGAAAAATAAAGGTCCTCATAATTACGAGTAAAAGGGTCTTCCTATAAAAAATAGGTAGACCAACAAATTTTGTTTTCATAAATTTGAATTCGTTAGTTAGTTAATATTTAATTAATTGATCGACACACAGGGATGGAAGTTTAAATTGTCCAGGTCTAAGCTCCATCCCTTTTTTTATTCTACCATAATAGTTTTTCCTTTAGTTGTAAATTTTGCTTCGTTCGTATTTTCTATAATTGAAAGAATATTTTCTAAATCTTGATTTCGGTTAAAAACACCATTAAAAGTGACGTTCTCAACCTCCTGGTTAATTATGTCCACATCTACATCATACCATCTTGATAACACTGTCATGATGTCTTTCAAAGCCATGTTCTTAAAGCTGAAAAGGCCATTTTTCCATGAAATGGTATTGTAGATATCGGCGTGTGATATGCTGATTTCATTTGTGCCTTTCTCCAGTCGGGATTGGTAACCTGGAGTTAGATTGCTGATGTTTTCACCGTTTCTAATAGCAACTTTACCATTGACCAAGGTGGTTTCGATAAAAGAATCTTCTTTAAAAGCCTTTATATTGAATTCTGTACCCAATACATCCACTTCTTGTTCCTGAGTGGCCACCAGAAAATGGGTTCCGTTGTGATGTGCACTAGGAGAAACCTCAAAATAGGCCTCACCGTACACCAATTCCACCTTTCTTGGCTGATCTGTGGAAAAATTGACAGGATATCGCAATTCCGAATCTGAATTAAGCCAAACTTTGGTATTGTCGGATAGGGTAATGTAGAACTGCCCACCTCTTGGTATGGTCAAAGTGTTATATAGCACTGTTTTGGATGAAGTCTCAGCTTTATTGGTGTAAACGAGCTCCTGACCATTGCTGGTAAGGGCCTGGGTGCTGAACGCTTTGCCTTTTTCCAGCGGTACTTTGGTGCCATCTTCCAAGGTAAGTGTGGCCTTATCCGTACCTATTTCAATTACCTCATTGACGATATTGGTCGTAGGTTCTGTTATTGGGTCTTGGTTTGTGAGCAAAAAAGGGAGACTTAGTAATACTAATAGTGCAGCCACCGCTGCATATTTCCAAACCGTGGAGAAACTTTTGCGGGGACGGATTTTGGAATTAATCTGTTCCCACCCTTTTTGAATATCAACAATATTCCGTGATTTTGAATAGCTTTCGCGAACTTTTTCAAAGTAAGATTTATGGGTTTCGGATTCAGAAATCCAATCATTAAAAATCTGCTCTTCCTCTAGGCTAAGAGTATTATTTAGTTTCTTTAGAATTAACTTAAATTCCATTTTTGTTTTGACTTTCTATTTTGTAGACAATCAAAATCGTAAAATGGGTGACAAAAAAATGACAAAAATTTTAAAAAAAAAAGAGCTAAAAATTAGCAAAAATCGTAAGAATGAAGGCCTTAGTGAAGTGTCAAAAGTGCAATAACAATGGCCATCTGCTGTGTGATTTTTACCTTGGCTCTTTTGAGTTGGGTCTTAACCGTGTTCACTGAAACACCCAATTCCTCCGCAATATCCACATACTTGTAATTCTCTATAAATCGCATCTTCACAATTTGCTGCATCTTGGTAGGAAGGCCTTCAACAACCTTCAGCAATTGGATGTGGATAATTTTGAGGTCCTCATCGGAAAATACGTCCAAATTATAATCGGCACTAAGCATGGATTGCATGTCCAAAACGTTTGCATCGTCTGTGATTTTTATGGTTTTCAAAAAGTTGAGGCAGCGGTTCCTCACCATGGCATACAGATACCCTTTTAAAGAACTTTTGATTTCGAGGGAATAAGACTTTTCCCATAGGTGGATGAAAACTTCTTGCACAATATCTTCACTCCAACCTTGATCAAAAAGATAGCTATTGGCGTAGTGGACCAGTTCCGCATAGGTGTCTTCAAAGAACTTTTTGTAGACAAATTGGTTTTGGTTCCGTATTTCCTGTATAATTGAATTAGAGTCCAAGATGGTTGTGCTAAAAGACCTAATAAAACTAGTTTCTATACCGGTTTGGCATAAATTGTCCAGCTATTCCAAATCGCTCTGGGGTATTATCTTACAATGGATGCCCAAGATGAAACAAGCTAGTATTAAAATTATGAATTAACGAAAATTTTACCTCCCAACAGATGTTAAAATGGTTTTTTTTGTACATTGCATCCGTCCACAATAGCAACATTCTTTTCCTTTTGTTGTGATTTACCATGTCGTTCGTGTAGCTTGAAAGAGGTATAAATCCTTTAATTAAAGACCATAGGAAAACAAACTTATGGCAGCAAGCTTATGGACAAATTCATCTTTTTATTTTTTGTATTGATTGCCCTGCTTTATGGCTGTAAACAAGGGGAGCCGATCAACAGTTCCACAAATCAGATGCCTCATGTTTCCAGTTATGCCAACACCTTGAATTATACCGGAGCACCTAAACACCCAAGGGATAGGGAGATGCTTGTTTTTTCGGACCAAGGGGCTTGGTTTGGATATGGTCTGCCCAAGAATGGGAAGGGAGGAAGTTTTAGTGGCCCTTTCTTAATGACCCAAGAAAATGGGGTTTGGTTAAGCCCAAACCTCGTTCAACTAAAACTTATTTGGGACGATAACGATCAAGTTGCAATGGATTGGAAATCGTCCCTGATTTCCCAACGTAGTTTTTCCAGCCATTTGGAGCAAATTTTCGAAAATTCAAGCTTGGAGGTAAAACAGGAACTGGTTTTTATGTCTGGGCATACGGCCTTACAACGCAACTCCATTGCCAATCGGACAGATCAGGCCATTACCCTAAACCTGGAATATTCAGGGGTGGTCTTTAAATTGGATATGCAACTATCCAATAGAAACAATACAATTCAGTTTGATTCAGAAAAAAGTGATGCCGTAGGATATCTACAATTTTTGAATGGGGTAGATGGTATTCTATTGGAAGATAGCCTCTCGTACAAAGCCAGAAAATCTGCTGTAACCATACTGCCCAATACATCAAGAACCTTTTTGGTTTCACAATCCTTTATTTTTCCGGAATATGTATGGAACATAGAACAGGATGCAATTCATAAAGTAGACTTTGATTCCCTACTACAGACTCGCCAAATGGAAAAAGACCAGGAGTTGGCCGCCATTCATTCTAAAACTGCTGCCAAATTTAAAGATAGTGTATATGCCGAGCTTCTTGCAAAAGCCCACTTGACCTTACAGAACAATTGGAGAATTGCAGCAGGGGAATTGCAGCACCAAGGATTGTTTCCAAGCTACCACTATGAGTGGTTCCACGGTTTTTGGTCCTGGGATTCATGGAAACATGCGGCAGGATTGTCCCTATATGCACCAGAATTGGCCAAAGACCAAATGAGGGCCATGTTCGATTTTCAATTGGATAATGGCTTTATTGTGGATTGTGTATACCGTGACACTTCGATAGAACCCCACAACTTTCGGGACACCAAACCTCCCTTGGCGGCATGGGCCGTGGCCAAGATTATGCAAATGGATACGGACACCAGTTTTGTGAAGGAAATGTATCCGAAACTGAAAAAATACCATGAGTGGTGGTATGTGGATCGGGATCATGATCAAGATGGTCTATGTGAGTACGGTTCCACTGATGGGACGCTCATTGCAGCTAAATGGGAAAGTGGGATGGACAATGCCATTCGCTTTGATAATTCCAAGATTTTGAAAAACTCTGAAGAGGCATATTCCTTAGATCAAGAAAGTGTTGATCTCAATGCTTACTTATATGCCGAAAAATTATATTTGGGAAGCTTGGCAGAGGTGCTAAATTTGATGGATGAAGCCCAACAATGGAAGATGGAAGCTGAGAATTTGAAACAACGCATTCAAACACAATTTTATGATGAGGATGATGGCTGGTTCTACGATACCAATTTAAATGGAGACCAATTTGTAAAGGGAGCTGGAAGCGAAGGATGGATTCCCCTTTGGGCAAAAGTGGCCACAGGCCAGCAAGCAGAAACTGTAAAGAACCAGATGTTGGATCCAGAAAAGTTTTATGTGAAAGTTCCATTTCAGACCATGGCAGCCGACCATCCCTTGTTCAACCCCCTAAACGGGTATTGGAGAGGTCCAAATTGGTTGGATCAAGCCTATTTTGGAATTAAGGGGTTAAGGAACTATGGGTTTACCGAGGAGGCCGATGAGGTTACCGAAAAACTTTTGCAGGGTGCCGAGGGACTTATGGAAAAGGGTGCACCCATTTATGAGAATTATCATCCCTTAACGGGAAAAGGACTGTACGCCAAAAATTTTAGTTGGAGTGCAGCCCACATCATTTTACTACTGACAAACCACGAATAATACATGGAATACGCGAAGTTGAAGATATCAACGGAAGAGGCGGGAAGGTTGGCCCAAAGCCTGTTTAATGTTCAAGGGGAAATTTTTCAATTACCCGGAGAAATTGATTTCAACTTTAGAATCAAGGTGCCAGGTGGCGATGGCTATATCCTCAAAGTTTCTAGAGTTGGCGAAGATATTGGGTATTTGGAGTACCAACAAAAATTGCTTCAATACGTTGCAGCGCAAGAAAGTGATCTTATTTCACCCTTGGTCATCAAAGATGTAGACGGAAATGAAATTTCAGAGTATAAGGATGATTTCGGCAATCAGCGTAGGATTAGACTGCTGACATGGATTCCTGGCCGGTTATGGAGCGGTGTAAATCCACAACTCGATAGCCTCCGATTTAGTTTGGGAGAGCAATGTGGTCGATTGGCGCACTCCCTGCAGGGATTTGATCATCCCATGGCGCAAAGGGAATTTGAATGGGACGTAGCCCAAGCCTTATGGACTAAAGCCCACTTGAATCTGTTTGAAGATGACGAGAGGAAGATTCTTTCGCACTTTATTGAGGCCTTCGAAAACAACCAGGATTCCTATTCAAAACTGCGAAAGTCTGTTGTGCACAACGACGCCAATGACAATAACATTATAGTAACTGAGGAATTGGTGGAGCCACAGGTAAGGGCGTTTATTGATTATGGTGATGCAATGTACACCCAAACCATCAATGATTTGGCCGTGGCTAGTGCCTATGCCGTCATGCATCATAATGACCCTCTCGAGGCCGCATTGCCAATGGTGGCAGGTTACCATAAATCTTTTCCCCTTTTGGAGGCGGAATTGGAACATTTGTACCATGCCATTGCTATGCGCTTGGTAATTTCAGTGACCAAATCTGCGCTCAACAAAATCAAGGAACCGGATAATACGTATTTGCTGGTGAGTGAAAAACCGGCCTGGGAAGTACTCAAAAAATGGTATTCCATTCATCCGGATTTCGCTTGTTTCTCATTTAGAAAAGCATGTGGGTTTACATCCCATCCCAAGGAAGATACGTTTGAGCAATGGGTTAAGGAGCATACCTTTTCTTTGGAGGAGTTGTTTCCGACGGTTGATGCGGATGATGTTTTCCCTATCGATTTAAGTGTTTCCAGCGAATGGGTAGGACATCAACAAGAATTCAATGATTTAGATTTTCTTCAGTTTAGATTGGAACAGCTTCAAAAAGAGCACCCCAAAAAGATAATTGCCGGAGGGTATTTAGAGCCACGGGCTTTGTATGGAACTTCTTCCTATGACAAAATGGGAAATAGTGGTCGCGAAAGCAGAACAGTGCATTTAGGGGTGGATTTTTGGTTACCTGCCAACACTCCTGTCCATGCCCTATTTGATGGGGAGGTAGTTACAGCTGTGAATGACGCCGGTGATAAGGAATATGGAGGGTTGGTTATTTTAAAACATCAAGTAAACAGCCTAGAGTTCTATACCCTATACGGGCATATGACCGTGGCAAGCGCCACAAAAAACAAGGTAGGGGACACGCTAAAAAAAGGAGACTGTATTGGTTTTTTGGGCAATTACCCAGAAAATGGGAATTGGGCTCCGCATCTTCACTTTCAGTTGATGCTGTCCTTATTGGGATATGAAAATGACTTCCCTGGAGTAGCGTATTACAATCAGCTGGAAACTTGGAAAGGACTTTGCCCGGATCCCAATCTGTTGTTCAAAATTGATAAGCTAAAACCTGCTCAAGAACAGACCAACAATTCTTTGATTGAATACAGAAAAATACATTTGGGGAAAAGCTTAAGCCTACAATACAAGATTCCCATTAACATGGTTCGTGGCGCGGGACAATATTTAATGGACCAAAACGGAAAAAAATATCTGGATACTGTAAATAATGTTGCTCATGTTGGGCATGAAAACTATGACGTAGTCAAAACTGGGCAAAAGCAAATGGCTTTGCTCAATACCAATTCCCGCTATTTACATGAAAATATCAACACCTTGGCGGAGGAGTTGCTCAAAACCTTGCCCCCAGAACTTTCTGTAATGCATTTTGTGAATTCTGGCAGTGAGGCCAACGAATTGGCTATCCGAATGGTAAAAGCAGCTACCGGCGAAAGAGATATATTAGCTTCAGAAGTGGGGTATCATGGCAATTCCAATATGTGTGTGGATATTAGTTCGTATAAATTTGATGGAAAAGGCGGTTCAGGTGCCCCTGAACATACCCATATCTTCCCATTGCCTGATGCATTTCGGGGAAAATATAGAGGCAAGGATTCAGGTGAAAAATATGCGGATGAGATACTTCCCCTCATTGAACGGATAGCCTCCAAAGGAAGAGGAGTTGGGGCATTGATTTTGGAGTCCATTATCAGCTGCGGAGGTCAAATAGAGCTTCCGGAGGGATTTTTGGAGAGAGCATATGAACATGTTCGAAAAGCAGGTGGCTTGTGTATTGCTGATGAAGTGCAGGTAGGTTGTGGACGCGTTGGAAAGACCTTTTGGGGTTTTCAATTGCATAATGTGGTGCCGGACATTGTTACCATTGGAAAACCTTTGGGCAACGGGCATCCCTTGGCTGCTGTAGCTTGTACGCAAGAAGTGGCTGAAAAATTTGCTAATGGGATGGAATACTTCAACACCTTTGGTGGCAATCCTGTTTCCTGCGCCATTGGAACTGAGGTGTTGCGAACGGTAAAGCGCGAAAAGCTTCAGGAAAATGCCTTAGAGGTTGGGGAATTCCTTAAACAAAAACTGCAAAAATTGGCCCAAGAATTTCCAATTATCGGTGATGTTAGGGGACAAGGGCTTTTCCTTGGGTTTGAGCTTGTTAATGAAGCTTTGAATCCCTTGGGTGATAAAGCAGATTACCTGGCCAATAGAATGAAAGATCATGGCATACTCATGAGCACGGACGGCCCGGACAACAACGTCCTAAAAATTAAACCTCCAATGGTTTTTTCCATGGAAAATGCAGAAGAATTGGTGCTGTATCTGGACAAAATTCTGACTGAGGATTTCATGCAACTTAATTGACAAACAAAATGAAACGAATTTATACCGGTTTTATAGCCTTGGTTTGCCTGCATGGATGCACAGGACCGCAACTTCCAGAAGTTCCAGAGCAGTTGTATCATTTCAACCATCTGATATTTGAAGAAAACAAATTGTCGCCAAGAGCTACTTTCTTTGCCATGGAATCTTTTGATGTCGATTCAAAAGAGCATTCCAGAAGGTTCTTAAGCTTGAATGGGGAATGGAAGTTCCATTTCGTTAAAGACCCAAAAGAACGTCCTACAACATTTCAAAATAGGGAGTACGACGATAGCGATTGGGGTACCATCCCTGTTCCAGCCAATTGGGAGGTACAAGGGTATGATTTCCCCATTTATTTGGATGAGAGATATCCGTTTGATACGCATTGGCCCAATGTGCCAACGGATTACAACCCCGTGGGAACCTACCGCAAAGAAATTGAGTTGACAGAAGATTTCTTAAAGGAAGAAGTAATCCTTCATTTTGAAGGGGCAAAATCCGCCATGTATGTATATATCAATGGAAATTACGTGGGATACTCCGAGGGAAGTAAAACTCCAGCAGAATTTAATATCTCCCAATATTTAACCGCAGGTAAAAATCTGATTGCGCTGCAAATGTTTCGTTGGAGTGATGCCAGCTATCTGGAGAGCCAGGATATGCTTAGGATGAGTGGTATTGAACGCGGGGTTTACCTCTACACTCGGCCTAAAGTGTATATCTCCGACCATTATTCCTATACCAATTTAGATGATCAGTATTCGGACGGAATTTATGAGGAGATCGTTTATTTGGATAACGAATCAAATGAACAAGTTTTAGGTAAGATCACGGTGGAACTTCTGGGCAATGAAAATTTGATTTTCTCAAAAACCTCTAAAATAAACCTAGCTCCCAAGGATGTTGCATGGATCCAGGTCAAAGACCTGCTTAAAAATGTCAAGCAATGGTCAGCTGAAACGCCTTATCTCTATACCTTAAAAATAGCATTGGAAGATTCCATCAAGCCAGAAAACAACCAATACATAAAGAATCATGTTGGATTTAAACGGGTGGAAATTAAAAACAGTCAGGTATTGATCAATGGCAAACCCATTTATATCAAAGGGGTAGATCGCCATGAAACGGACCCGTTTACAGGGCATGTGGTTTCAAGGGAGTCCATGGAACTGGACATAAAGCTGATGAAACAGAACAACATCAATGCGGTTAGAAGCTCACATTACCCCAATGACCCCTATTGGCTTGATCTCTGTGACCAATACGGCCTGTATGTGGTGGACGAAGCCAATATCGAGAGCCATCCTTTAGCCATTGATGAAAAAACCCAAATCGGGAACGAAATGGAATGGCTTCCCGCACATATGTCCCGAACCCAGCGCATGTACTATCGGGATAGAAACCATCCCTCCATATACTCCTGGTCTTTAGGGAACGAAGCAGGGGAGGGAGAAATTTTCAGAACCACCTACCAATGGTTCAAGGAAGAGGATGACAATAGAATTGTGCAATATGAACCTGCAGGAAAAGAAGATTACACGGATCTATATTGCCCCATGTACCCCAAACCTGAATATCTGATAGAACACGGTGAATCCAATTCGGACAAACCTTCCATCATGATCGAATATGCCCACGCCATGGGAAATTCCGTTGGTAACCTGCAGGATTATTGGGACATCATTGAAAAATATCCCAACCTACAAGGCGGGTATATTTGGGATTGGGTAGATCAAAGTCTGGAATACAAGGATGAGGAAGGAAATCCATATTTGGCTTATGGGCATGATTACCATGCAGACTTGCCCACAGATGGTAATTTTTTAAATAATGGATTGGTGGATCCCTATAGAAATCCGCACCCGCATCTTACAGAGGTTAAAAAGGTATACCAACCGGCAGCTTTCAAATATTTAGGGAACGGGATGGTTGAAGTGGCAAACAAAAATTTCTTTACGGATTTTTCCCAGATGCAGTTTAAGGCCAAGCTGTTGGTGAATGGTGAAGTTGCAGAGGTGCAAGAGGAGATTTCTTTGGAAGTGAAGCCACGGCAGTCTGAAAGAATCAGCCTTGGGCTAATTCCGCAAAACTTTGATGCAGATAAGGAATATATTTTGGAAATAGGGATGTTCCAAAAAGTAGGGACGGCAATGATACCCAGTGGACACGAAATTGCCTGGAATCAATTTATACTGCAAAAGGGAAGTTTCAAAATAGAAGAACAACCCATAGGAGATGCATTTAGCGTTGATTTGGCAGATGGGGTTTTCAGCATAGAAAATGATATGGCGAAGCTCAGTATTGATGCTAAATCGGGAGAACTGTTGTCTTGGAAATATCAAGGTCAAACCATAACAGAAAAACCCATAAAACCCAACTTTTGGCGTCCACCTACGGATAACGATTTGGGCAACGGGATGGACAAGTGGGCCAAAATATGGCAAGATGCCACATATAACAGTATCCCAATACTGATTAGTCAACCAAAGGTTGGAAAAAGTGGCGGTGTTGGATTCAAAGTAGGTTATACGTTACCTAATGACGAAGCCAAGGTGGAAATGGTATACATGTTGGAACGGAATGGGTTTTTGAAAATCAATTATCAGTTTGAGCCGAAGAAAGGTGAACTTCCCAATATTCCAAGATTAGGGATGTATCTTACTCTGCCTCAAAGTTTTGATGAAATTTCCTGGTACGGAAACGGCCCTGAGGAGAGTTATTGGGATAGAAAAACGGGAGTTAAAACGGGAGTTTATTTTGGTAAGATTGTGGATCAGTTTCACCGCTACCCACGACCGCAGGAAACCGGAAATAAAACGGATGTTCGTTGGATGACCGTTTCCTCAGAAAAACTTTCTATAAGGGTAACGGGAGATACCTTGCTTAATGCAAGTACGTGGCCTTTTGGGATGCAGGAATTGGATTTTAATTCTGATGAAGACGGTGCTGAATCAGCTTCGGGTTTGGTACCCGTGACCAAAAAACATGGGGCCGAGATCAAATTGGGCAACAGCGTTCAGTGGAATATTGATTTGCTTCAGATGGGAGTGGGGGGTGAGAATTCATGGGGTAGAATGGTCCAGGACCCTTATTTGATTAAGCCCATGACTAGATCCTATTCCATAACACTAACACCAAACCAAAGGGAGTAGTTTCTATTACGTTTTTGGCAATAAAAAAACGAGCATTTACTTGGCTTTTCCAATATAGCGGAAAGGGTTTGATCTCTTGATCTCTGAGTTGTAAGACCCTACTACATTTTATGTAGGTGATTTTCAAATTTTCCACTCAATTTGGTCATCCTCGTAGTTGAACGAAATTAATTAGCACTTCACCCAATTTAAAAATGGATAGGTTAGTTGTTGTGATGCATTGTTTATTTTCATCGCAAGAATCCCAATCTTAACTACCTTAAACTTGATTGCTAAGCTAGGTCATCAATTACAAATAAGCGACCAGTAAACTAATATGAAAACGTCCCAGATCGTTTCTTTTTTCATTGACCTTTTTAGGTCTATACAAACGAAATTTTACAATTCTTTCTCACCAAAAAAATCAGGCAAAGGAGTTTCAATAATTTTTGCTAATTCCAAAGATCTAGTTATCCAAAACCAACTTGGATTGCAGGTTTTTTGCTTATATCCGTATGTGCCTAATCACTAACTCTTAAAATAATTTATCATTGAAAAAAATTACTTTACTCTCTTTATTCTTTGTTCTACTAGCAGCTAATACAATAGCTGCGCAAACAGGTGGTACTCCACGACCCTTTATCACCACGTGGAAAACGGACAACCTAGGTATTTCTGATGACAATTCGATATCTATACCTGCAAGACCTGGTTTTGTGTATAATTATAGTATTGATTGGGGAGATGGTGATGTAGATACCAACGTCACGGGAGATATAGCCCATACTTATGATGCTCCTGACATATACACCGTTTCCATTTCCGGTACTTTTCCTGGCATTTTATTTAATAGCTATCCTGGGAATGAGGCAAATAGTGATGCTGCCAAACTCATTGAAATAAATCAATGGGGTGATATTCAATGGCAAACCATGTTAGCCGCATTTGCTGGTTGTTCAAACTTGGACGTGTTTGCCATTGATGCTCCAGACCTTTCAAATGTTACATCACTATTTTCAACATTTGCGAACTGTAGTTCATTAGTGGGTAATGATACCTTTAATATCTGGGATGTCGGCACTATAGAAGATTTCACTCAAACATTTTCTGAATGTTCTGAATTTAATGCTAATGTATCCGATTGGGATTTGAGCAGCGCTAGAACTGTAATTAACATGTTTTCAGGGGCATCAAAGTTCAATCAAGACATAAGTCGTTGGAATATTGGTAATGTTACTGATATGGATGGTTTTCTTAGCGGCACTTCTAATTTCAATTTTGATCTCTCTAATTGGGATGTTAGTGGGGTTACTAGTATGTTTCAAATGTTTGAATCATCTGCTTTTAACCAAGATATAGGTGGGTGGAATGTTTCAAACGTGACAAATATGGCCTTTATGTTCAGCGGCAACATGGCTTTCGACCAAGATATTAGTAATTGGAATACATCAAAGGTTGAGTCTATGAGAGCAATGTTCCAGAACGGTGTTTTTAATCAAGATATTTCAGGTTGGGACGTTTCCAAGGTGAAAGATATGAGTTTTATGTTTGGTAACTCTAGAAAATTCAATCAAAACATCAGTTCATGGGATGTTTCAAACGTAGAAAACATGGAGTTTATGTTTGTTTTTACACTTGAGTTCAATCAGAGTCTGGCCGATTGGGATGTAGGTAAGGTCACAAAAATGACAAGGATGTTGGAGAACTCCTCGTTTGCCAATGAAAATTATGACAAGACTTTGCTGGGTTGGTCAACGCTCCCAAATATACAGCGGAATGTGGAACTAGATGCTCCAAGCAAACAATATTGCTTGGCCGAGGAGGCCCGCCAAAGTATTATTGACACCTATGGCTGGGCCATCAATGATGCTGGCAAAGCAACTGATTGTCAAAGACCCTTTGTCACCACATGGAAAACGGACAATGTTGGATTGTCCGATGACAACCAAATAACTATACCGACTTTTGCGGCGGAGACCTATAATTATACGGTGGATTGGGGTGATGGCACTTCAGACACTAATGTCACCGGTAATATTACTCATACTTATACCATACCTGGTATCTATACGGTTTCAATCACAGGACATTTTCCTAGAATTTATTTTCAAACTTCTACGGATAAAGAAAAAATAATTGAGGTAAATCAATGGGGAGACCTTGAATGGAAATCAATGGAACAGGCTTTTATAAATTGCATAAAATTGGATGTTTTGGCTGTTGATGTTCCAGATCTTTCCCAAACATCCCACCTAGGATCGATGTTTAATGGATGTTTTACTTTGATCGGAAACCCTTCTTTCAATAGTTGGAATGTTGAAAATGTGACAAGAATGGACGGAGCATTTGCGAATAGTTCTTTCAACCAACCCATTGGTAATTGGGATGTAAGCAGCGTTACCAATATGACGAGCATGTTTTTTAGAAATCACCATTTTAATCTAAATATTAGTGATTGGAATGTAGGGAATTGCAACAGCATGGTTGCAATGTTTGGTGAAGCAAGCTCATTTAATCAGCCAATTGGGAATTGGAACGTATCTAACGTAACCAATATGGGCAGTATGTTCGAAGATGCATTTGCATTTGATCAAGATTTAAGCAGTTGGGATGTCACTAAGGTTACGGATATGTCTCTTATGTTTTTTTACGCAACCTCATTTAATCAAAATATTGGTAACTGGAATGTACGAAATTGTAGCAGAATGCCTCTTATGTTTGGTAATGCAACCTCCTTTAACCAAAATTTAGGAAGTTGGAATGTTGAAAGCGTAACTCAGATGATCAACATGTTTTTTAGGTCTGGTCTCCAGGATAACAATTATGACCAAATTATAATAGGCTGGAGCCAATTACCTTCTTTACAAAATGGTGTTCAATTGGATGCTCCCCAAAACCAGTACTGTGAAGCAATAGAAGCCCGCCAAAGTATCATGGATACCTATGGATGGACCATCAATGATGGTGGAAGTGCAGAAACGGAACTTCCAATTGCTCTTTGCCGAGACATTACCGTAGTTCTTAATGATGAAGGGGTTGCCACGATAACCGCTGCCGATATTGACAATGGCTCCACTACTTATTGCGGTATTGAAAGTGTATCTGTAAGCCCTTCCAGTTTTACCTATGGGAATATTGGTCCCAATACGGTTACCTTAACAGTGACTCATGAAAATGGTAATACAGCCAGCTGTGATGCGCAAGTAATGGTAGTAGGGGCGCCACTATGGATTGAGGATTTCAATGACCTAGCCCGTGGCACAACTGTGGACAATGGTTCCACGGCCTGGAGCGCGGTACGTGATGGAGGGGTATTTGAGGCTTGGGATGGCAGGTTTCGGATCAATAATGCAGGCTCAGGCCCAGGTACATGGACCTCTGAGGTGATTTCGATAAGCGGTACTGTGTCGGTCTCATTGGATGTTGACGATTCCGATCAGAAGAAGGAGCGGGCGGATTACGTCAGGGCCCTCTACATATTGGACGGTGGAACCCCAGTGGAGTTTGGCTTTGTTTCAGACGACATAGACCCACAGACCTTCACTGCGGACAATCTAGCCGGCAGTACCCTACAGATTATCATAGAATCTGAGGTCAGTGGCAACCCAGAAAATTATTATATCGATAATATTGCGGTAAGAAAAGCATCTGCAGCTAGTATTTCTTATATGCTTAACGTCAACAATGGAAGTGGTGATGGTAACTATGAAGCAGGCGAGGTGGTCAATATAGTGGCGGACACGGCTCCTTCGGGCCAACAGTTCGAAGCATGGACCGGGGACGTTGGGGCTGTTTCTGATATCAACAGTGCAACTACCACTTTGACAATGCCCTCTGCTAATGCTGAGATTACTGCCACCTATAGCACCATTCCTTCAGGTGGAACGATATGGTTGGAAGATTTCGAGGATCTCGTAAACGGTATAACGGTAGACAATGGTTCCACGGCTTGGAATTCCATACGAGATAGTGGGGTGTTCGAAGTCTTAGATGGCAGGTTTCGTATTAATGGTTCGAGTTCTGGCCCGGGTACTTGGACTTCCGAGGTGATTTCAATAAGTGGTACGGTTTCAATTTCCATGGACGTTGACGATTCCGACCAGAAGAAAGAGCGGGCGGATTACCTTCGGGCCTATTACGTTTTGGACGGTGGTACACCAGTACTGTTTGGTTCAGTTTCAGACGATATAGACCCACAAACCTTCACGGCAGACAATCTTTCAGGCAATACCATTCAGATTATTGTAGAGTCAAAAGTAAGTGGTTCCCCTGAAAATTACTATATCGATAATATAGCAGTATCTGGTTTTTCAACTAATTTAACTGCGCGGATTGGAGATAATGCGGAAAGTAATACCCCTACAAGTAGAAGTTCTTTTGAGATTAAATTATATCCGAATCCGGCAACAACGCAGGTAACCACAACTTTTGATGAGGCTGTTGAACTAATAGACATTAAGGTGTTTGATATGACAGGCCGTCTAGTAAAAGTTCATAGGGTGGCGGATCAACAAATGAAAGTGAATTATTCAATGGATGTGAATGAACTACCAAGTGGCACTTACTTTATTCTAATGGAAGATGACAAGGGGAAGCAATTTCGTAAGCAAATGGTCATTGGAAATTAACCCAATGCCGACTTAAAATAGAAGTCCTTCGATCACAGATAGATTGGAGGACTTTTTTGTATAAAACTGTAGGCTTCTAGTCCTCCCCGCTTTGGTCCATAAAAAAAGTCACAACCTTCAACAGATCATGACTTTCTTAGTAGCGGGAACAGGACTCGAACCTGTGACCTTCGGGTTATGAGCTCCCCAATGGGGTACAAAACCCGGTCTTTTTCCGCCAATTTTGTCCAAAAACGTGTACGGTATCGTGTACGGTTAATTAGGGTAAAAGTAGTAAAAACTATCCACCCAAAACACTGCTCAACCTGAACATGGGAAGATACATGGATACAAGGATGACACCAACGAAAAAACCAACGACCACGATGATCAGGGGCTCCATGATGGTGGACAGCATTTTGGACTTTTGCTGAACCTCCCTGGCATATTGCTGGCTCAATTTATCGAAGATATATTCGGTCTGATTGGTCTCTTCGGCCACTTTGACCAAGGAAGACATACGGTTATCAAAAAGCCTGTTGCCCCTGATGCTCTCATGTAGGCTGATACCTTTCATGATTTTATTTTCCATACTGCCCAATGCTTCCTGCAAAGGGGTAAAAGTGATCATTTTCTTCACCATTTGAATGCTGTTCAACATGGGCACCTTTGATGAGGTCAATAAGGCTGTGGTTTGGGCAAACTGGGACATGTAGACCGTTTTGACAAATTCCCCTACAAATGGAACCCTGAGCAATAGAAAATCTCTTCTTCTTTTGATTTTGGGATTTTTCAGCAGGGGTTTTCTGAATATGAGAAAACCCAAAACGGCAAAGATTATGAGCAAACCATAATCTTTTATAAAATTGGATGCAGAGATGATCCAAACGGTAATTGTAGGCAGTTCCACCCCATTTTGCTTAAAAATGTCCTCAAACATGGGAACCACCATTCGGAGCATAAATACCACGACCAGAATGGCCGTTGCCAATATGATCATAGGGTAGGTCAGCGCGTTCAAAAGATTTCTGCGCTGTTCGTTTTTTTGTGCAAAATAATTTCCCAACTCTTGGGTAATCTTGCCAAGGTTTCCGCTTTCCTCTCCAATTTTTATGGAATAATGCTCATATTCCGTGAATTCTTTTCTGGACTCTAGAATCTCGGAAAAACTGTGTCCAGCATCCAATTCGTTCAACATTTGGGAATAAAAATGCTGAAATTTCTCTTTCTTTTGGTTCTCCTTGATCAGGTCAAGGGCCTCCCTCAAATGGATTCCTGCCTTTAGCAACACTGCCAATTCACTGTAGAAAGATTCCTTTTTTTTGGAATTGAACATGTAGCCGAACAAGGAGATCTCTTTTTTAAGCAATTGCTCCAATCCATCCGTTTTGGACGTTTTGGGAGCTTCCGTATTCATGGTATGTTCCAATTTGAATCCCATAACTATTGATTTAGATAAGTGGTGGCCGCATTGGTTTTATAAACCACAATTCTTTGTTTTTTGCCCTCGTTCCCTACGGAGAAATCCAGCGCATCCACCTCACTGGATTGTGTTGGTAATCCATTAAAATAATACGTCGCTTCATGTGTCTTTAGAAAGAAAGTATCCCTTTCCTTGACCACATAATCTTGCTGCCATTGATAAACGGTATTTTTCAGTTCATTGGCAAAGACAAGTTCATTCCTTTGCTCATCATACCAAACACCATCATGTCGGTTAAAATCTACCCACAAACTTTGCCTCAATAGATTGGCCTCCGTATTACTTTCGTAGATTCCACCAATGGTATACATCTGTTGCTGGACCAAGCGCAGTACGGAAAACCCCAAACTAATCACGATGCTGGTGATCAACAGGACCACCAACATTTCTGTTAGGGTAAAGGCCTTTATTTTAGAGTTTTCAAGGTTCATGATCCATCTGATATAAGATTTCCTTATTGGTTTTGGTGTGGAGCGCGGTAAATGAAACTCCAGATGAGTTTAGTTCTTCATTTTCCACCACAGCTATTTCCCAATGTTCCAACTCCGCGTAATACGGCAATGGCAGTGTTCCATGCTCATATCGGTATTTTAAGAGCAGAAATTCTTGTCTTACCAGCTCATCATTTTGTCCAACGGTGTTTGTCAATATTGAATTCAATAACATACTGGACAACATAAAGACAAGCACGATTAAAATGGTTGCCACCAAGGTTTCCATGAGGGTTGAGGCCCTTAACTTTTTTAGTACAGCCATTTGACAATGCTGTTTGGTTGTTCATTTTGATAGGGTAATCCGGAAAATTTTTGGGGTAGGGCACTAAAATCTATGGTGCCATTGAACAAATGGTTTTGGTAGGCACTCCCATTTTCCAGGGCAATAAATCCTTGTGTAGCCACACTCCCTAGTACACTTCCCTTAAGTTCCAAATTCCCTTGGCACAACATGGACCCAATGAGCATTGCTTTTTCCGCAACATGGATATGGGTCATGGACTTATTTATCTCATTTTTGGTCTGATAAACCATCATCCCCCTAACTGTTGATCCCTTGTCCATAGTCATGTTCGGCGGTGTTCTTTTATTCTTGTCCAGCTCTCCTATTTTGGGTTGATGGACGGCAAGTACAGTTGGATATTCCAGATTACAAGCTTGCCCCACTTTGATGGTTCTACTGGCCAATGCTTGAAAATTTCCAGAAACCTGGTCCTTTATCTCTATTTGAGGTGCGATAAGGAGCACATCTTTAAGCTGCGAAGACGGATGAACAATTATTTTATGTGCTGCCCAGACCACGACGTTTCCGCTAAGTGTTACCTTGTCCAATTCCAAAAATTCTCCTTTGATGACCTTGGTTTCCTCCTTGAAACTTTGCCTTAAAATCATTCCTTTTTGAATTCGGATTGTCTCCCCCTTGGGCTGAAAAAATGGCTGGGTTAGGGTCTCAAGCTGGGATTGTAGTTCCAAATCCAATTGGGGCAGGGTAGATGAGCTTTTTTCCTCTTTACCGTAGATCAAGTGGGAGCCGGTATATCCCTGTCCTCGGATGTTTCCTCTTTTGATTCCCCTTTGGGGCAGGAAAGCATCTCCTTTGATCCTGGCCTTTCCCGCTATCACCATGGGTCTTTGGTTGTCTTGAAGATATAGAGCGGGGCGATTTTCAATCGTTTTTCCCACGAATCCGATCTTGGAAAACTGCAATTTACCTTTTTTCGCCATCACCTCCCTCAATTCCAGTAGTCCCCAAGTTTTTTTGGATACAGTCACTTCCATTTCCGAGGTCGCCTGAATGGACATCTCCATTGGTTTCCCCTCTTGCATGGGTTCCTTAAAGGAACTTTCCAGTCCGGTTTGAGCAGCTTGAATCAAATCTAAGGTGACATCGGTTTTCTTTTTGAATAGGACCTGGGTATAGGAAACCAGTACAAAAGACATGAGCAGCACAGCTATTATGGCGCCCACAAAAAGCACGAATTGTAGTGCCCCTGCCCTTATTTTTTTTAATCCCATCATTCAGAAAGGGTAATGGTCTCGTGTTGGCCGTTGTACCTCACACGTATTTTGCTCACATTTCCGCTAAGCAATCGTACCCCGTCCACTTCCTGATTGGGGGACATCATATGCTGTTGCCCATCTATGGTAACAAAGAACATGGATTTTCCAGAACTCGCCTGAGATACCAAACCGGCATAAGCAATGTTCTTTTTGGGTTGGTCGGTCTTTTTGGAAACCTTTCTTTTTACCTTCTTATTCGGATTTTGCAAGGTGCCCAAAAAGGGGTCTCTATAGTTGGCATAAAGCGTAAACGTATCCTTTTTAATGGTTGCCGTGGGAATATCCACGGCTTGCTTTTGTACAATTGAAGGTTCTTCGTTCGGAGAAAGGGTATTTACCACCTTAAACCCGATCAAGCCCCAGATAACCAGGACTACACCTAAAAGCAAATATGTCTTGGTTCGTTTGCTCAATTGCTGATGGTAAAATTAAAAGTATTGCTGTCCCCGCTTTGGTTGCCGGCAGCATCATACGCGCGCACTACCCAATAAAAAGTTCCATCGGATAAGTTGGTGGTAAAGGTCTTGTTGGCTCCCAAGCCCTTGGTTTCCAAGGACTGTAAACTTTCATCAGCATAGATAAAGATGCTGTCGCGTTCCGCACTGCCTGCAACATCTACCCGTGTCCATGAAAAGTTGACTTCGGTTGCAGTAAGCGATGCTCCATTGGCCGGACTTACAGGTTGGGGGGTATTGGGAGGGGTCAGATCCAAATTTTCATCCCCGTTCACTTGAAAACCACTCAATGAATAGGCCGTTTCATAACCGCTGTTCACGGCTTTTACCCGCCATTGATAGTTTCCATTGAACAAATCTTGATGGATCCGGGTTTTGATCTGGTCCAGGGAATCCACTTCCACAATACTGTCCAATACCAATTGGGCTGCATTTTCAAAGCTGGGAGTCGCAATCTGCACTTGGTAGGCAGTCGCATCCTCTATCTCTTCCCAATTCAGGGATATGGCATTGGTGGTGAGCACACTTCCCTCGGTTGGGGCCAGAATGTCCACCATTTGGGTAGAAATGTCCGGTACTTCCAGGATATCTTCACAACCTAAAGCAAGCAGAACTGCTGCCAGTAGGCACAATAGTAATTTATTCAGACTCATAGTTTCAAATAGTTTTTGGTGGAATCCAATTTGTTGGGATCCTTTTCAGTATCTCCTGGACAACGGCTTCCTGAATCTGTAATTGTGGCAATTTCCAATTTGCCCCTATGGTTTCGTTTCCAGCAGAGTTGGGAGGTTTCAAAATCAAAAATCTCAAGTCCCGCCATCTCTATGGTAGAAAACTGTTTTCCGTTATGCGCCTCCAATACCAAGGTTCCACGAGATTCTTTGAGATAAAAGTGATGGGCGGTCCGTAATTTTGAGTCGAGACCCCCCTTGGCAACAAATGAGATACCCGTTAAAACTTCCAAGTCCGAATCGTCCTGTAGGTATTCTTTCAGGGTAAGGTTTTTGGCAGCGTTCAATTGAGCTTTGAGACCCACCAGATCCGAAACCCTCAACTTGTAGTATTTGGAATTAGCCGCCTGGGTAGAATTTTTCAACGAGTCTGTGGCTTTTACTCCCTGGCGCTCTTTGAATTTCCTATACTTTGAAAGTGTGGACTGGGAAAAATCAAAGACATTCAATGAAACTTCCAGAGGGGTATCCAAGCTTGGTTCCCCGGCTTTTTGAAAATCTTTGGTAAACAAGGTGGTACTGCTTTTTCCCACTGATCCCAGACAGGGAATGCGCGTTTCTACTTTTTGTAGGTTGCGCATTGGGCCACAGGCACTTAACAGCAATGCCAGTAGCAAAACGGTAATTGTAGGTCTCATGTATAAGATTCTGTAGGTAGTTAACGCTTTTTTCCGAGAAGTGTTGTACGAAAAATGAGTATAGTAATGTAAATATTACCTTTTTAAGGTAAAATGGCCTGTAAGTACTTCGCCTTCACCATATTCGAAGCGAAACCAATAGTCTGATGCGGGCATGGGACGTCTTAAATACGTACCATCCCAGCCTTGTCCTTGGGGAGAAATCTGACACAGTAATTTACCCAGTCTATCATAGATGAAAAGCAGGGAATTTGGGAATTGTTCCGCACCGATTACATTCCAATATTCATGGTGGTTGTCCCCATTGGGTGAAAAGAATTTTTGATATCCCAAGGCAATGATCTCCTGGCTTAGGGTACGGCATTCAAAGGGGTCGCGCACGTATACGATATATCTCCCGGGAAAGACCATAAATTGATTGTCTGTTTGGTAGTTGATCCCATCTATGGAATATTCAAAAGTGCCAATGCCCACAGCATCCACAGTAAGGGTTATCTCGTCTGAAACCCCATCAGTTGACACGGTAAAGCTATCTGGAGCCCCTGAAGACACTACTTCAAAATTGAAGGCGTTAGTGCAAGTGACCCCGTTCGTGGTCTCGGTGACGGTCAAGCTGTAATTGCCCAACGCTGCAATAAATTGTTCTTGGGCATTACCCAAAACCTGTCCGGCGCTATCTGTCCATTCATAAGATTCAAATATGTCAGCCTGAATAGTAAGGTCTGGACTGTCCGGGCAAATGACGTAAGTATCCTGTAATCCTATCTGGGGCAAGGGGTTGATCAACACCGAAAAATTGGTAATGGCAAAACAATCCGAAAAAAGTGGATTGTGCACCCGTGCATAAATGACATCACTTGCCGAATTGCTATTGTAAGCAGTTGCTAGCAAGGCATTTGTATTGTTCAAGGCGTCCATTTCCGAACTGAAGTACAGTACTTCAAATACATTTGGAGCCTGCCCGTTCAAAATTTCCAAATCCTTTTGGCCAAGGTCAAAAGTGTAACGGCCGGTTTCGTCCACATCGCAGACCACAATATCCATTGGCATGGTTGCGGAAGGGGTATCAAATACCTGAATTTGAAACTGCCCCAAATTGTAGCAATTGGCATTACCCGAATTTTCAATCCTAAAATAGATGGTTTGCGGATTGGCTGTATTGAAATAATTTCCAACAATCGGGTTTTGGTCCAAATCGGCATCATTTTGGGTTTCATGAAATGAAACCGTCCCACTAGGGAAGCTAGACAAGATTTCGGAAGTCTTCTCGGTCAAATCAAAAGAAAGAACCCCATCGTTATCGTCATCGCAGGCGTACCAGTCCGATACGATAGAAACTACCGGAGTATCAAAAATCAAGAGTTGAAAGGAGGTAGTATCGTAGCAATCCAAATTGGAGGCATTGGCCAGGCGTACATAAATGGTTTCTTGATAGTTGGTACTGTCAAAGTTCGTAGCCAGAGGATTGGTGTTTGCGTCCGCATCCGCTTTGGTACTGTGATAGGAAATTACCAAACTGGCCGGATTTTGTGCACCAATAATCTCGGTTTCCACCAAACTCAGATCAAAAGTGGCATTTCCGTTGTTGTCCGTATCGCAGATTTCGAGATTGACAGGTGTATTTGCTACCACTTGCTCGATCACTTCAATGGCAAAGCTCCCGGTCTCATAACAATCAGTTTCGCCACTGTTTTCTATTCTGAAGAAAAGAGTTTCCACCGGCAGGGTATTGATATAGGATGCTCCCAAAGCATTGGCCCTATTGTCCGCATCCGTTTGGGAACTGTGGTAGCTAACGGCAAATGTGGAGACATCTTGCCCATTTAATACTTCAGCATCTTTAGAGGTAAGATCAAAGTTATATACCCCGTCCGTATCATCATCACAGACGGTCCAATCGGTAACTGCGTGCAAGCTAGGCTGCAAATAGATGTTTATGGTAAAAGCTGTGGTATCATAACAATCCCGATCTGCACGATTGGATATACGCACAAAAACCGGGGTGGCTCCCAATCCAAAAGTGCTGATGGAACTCATTGGATTGCTATTCGTATCCGCATCCGCAAGTATAGTATGATAGGACACCACAAAATCCGTAGCAGATTGGGTTCCCAATACCTCTGTATCCAAAGTGGACAAATCAAAATTATAAGTGTTTGTGGCGTTACAAACTACTGGATCGGTTACAGGGTTTGCGACAGGAACTTCAGAAATCACAATGTCCCTGGTTTCCACTTGGGTTTCAGAAGCAGTGGTCACCGTTACGGAGACCGTATAATTACCGGGAAAGGTGTAGGTATGGGTTGGGTTTTCATCTGTGGAGGTATTCCCATCTCCGAAGTCCCATGAAATAGAAACTATAGGTTCTGAGACGTTGATGCTAAATTCCGTGGTATCGCCCAGGCAAAGATTGTCTGCCTGGATATCGCTGATAAAGAAAAAAGACTGTATAAACGGTGGAAGTCCCCAAAAAGCTTCCCCAGACCCTAGGTCAATTGCGGCGAATTCATAATTACAGCCAAGGCCAAGGACATTGGGATCATGGATTACGCTCAAGGTATTCCTAAGAAAATTGGTGGCATAAATTTTACCATCAATGCCCAACTGCAATGCGGCTTCACCTACGTTATTTTCATTGATATTGATGGCACTGCCTGGAATGTCTGCCGCTGTGAGGTCATATTGGTAGAGAAACTCCGTAAACGGGCTTAGGTACAGTATCTTGCTCGAAGGTGAAAATTCCACGCCATATTGCATCCCTTCTGTTGTCAGGAGAATGGGGTTGCTGAGGATGCCCGTGGTAGTATCAAAATCCAGTAGCTCAGAACCGGCGTCCCTATGGCTAACCGCCACCTTGGTCCCATCAGGGGAAGCTTTTAAATAACCAATGGCTGCCGTGGTATCGAGACTACCGGACAAATCCATGCCTACGGTGCTAACCACCGGGGTGGTGTTTACGCCAGCAGGAGTAACCAAGTAGGTCAAAAAATCTGCATTGGCCCAATCGTGGGTTATTACCCAAATATCCCTGCCGTTGGCATGTTCCACAGCAGTCAATTTTTCCATTGATGGGCCATACAGGTGCACATTTTTTACGGTAACATCTCCCAATCCGCCATTTAAGCCCATGTCCACTTCGGAATAATTAACACCGTCAGCCACTCCTTCATAAGATACCGTAATTATGTAAAAGATGTTGGAGTCGTTAGGTTTGGGGACTATGATTGCAGATTGTGAGGAAGTAGAATTTCCCAACAATCCCGTACCATTGGGCATGATGATATGGTTGCGGTTCCAAACCGTGGAACCATCCGTATAAAAAAGTAAGTTGCCCAAAGGGTCTGAGATGGTTGCGCATCCTTCCTTGGTCACCAGTTCGCCATCTTCCAAGGCAACGGGGGCACCACTCCTAAAGTCCAGACCTGCATTGGTTCCAAAATACCAAATGGAGGCTTCCAACTGGGACTGGACATGTACAGAAAAAAGTAGGGCTATAGCAGCGCAGAAAAGTCGTAGGTTCAAGTAGGTAAAGGTTGATAGTTTATTTAGGAATTAAATGTAATGATTTTGTGGCTGGCAGGGAAAATTATTCTTCAAACGGAGCAGAATTTGGGTTAAGGGTAAGGCGTGTTCAGAATTGAAAATGGAAAATGGAAAACTGAAAATGATCTGTTGAATATTGATCATTGCTAATTGTCCATTGTAAATTGTTTTGGTCTTGGGACTAAGTTCTTGGTTCTTTCTCTTAGGTCGAAAGGTTAAGGGTCTATTCAGAATTGAAAATGGAACAACATTCCGAACTAGATGTTTTGCGTGAAGTCCAAATACCGAAAACCTAAGTTCAGATAAAAACGCTAAGAACATCAACTCGTCCACTTAACCAGCTAAAAAAAGGGTAGAGGGGTTGGGCGGGTGATAAACCGTTATTTCCATTACTCCATAAAAAAACAGCAGCTCATAATGAACTGCTGTTGTTGGTTGTTTGAAGTTAAAATAACCAGTTTAAGACATTACTTGACTTTTGGTTTTTCGATCACGGTAAATTTTTCGATGTCAGAGCTTGATTTAATTTGATAACCCAAGTTTTCTCCTAATCTTATCGATTCCTTTTTTATTTCTTCTGATTCGTCCAATTGTCTAGTCTCAATGAAATTTTCCTTAAGAGGCAAATACGAATAATACTTGTGCCAACCAGTAGACGAATCATAATATTTATAAAAAGGAATTTTTTCAATATTGAATGAAAAAGTCAAATCCTCCTCATTAATAGTATATAATACTATTAAGTTAATCAAATCTTCTCCTTTCTTTATATACAAGAAGTTGATTACCGGATCTTCCGAATAATCGTTACCAAGGCTCTCGTCATAATTTAACTTCAACAAACAATATTTAAGAGAACGGTAAACTTTAGATTCATAAGACATTGCCATTTTATCAGAATACTCGGAGCCTACAATCCCTTTGGACTTTAAAAATCTAATGGCATCAGACCCGTTCTCCACAACAGGTTCTTTTTCCTTATCTGATTTATTAACAACACCAACGTTGTTACTTGTTTCAGCTGCTTCACTTTTTACATTTGTTTTAGTATTGTTATTTCCCAAACAGGAATAAAAAACTATAAGGAAGATTACCAATGTTATGGTGAAATACATTTTTAATTTCATTTTGCAATAATTGTTTTATTATTAAAAGTTTACTGTTCTATTTCCAAAATATTATAAGTTGGCTGTTCATCAGTCCCATTAGCACTACTTGAGCTATAATTTTGGTTTGTTCTTTTAAGAATCAAATATTGTTTACCGGTTTGAGGATTGTATCCTATAGAAATTTGCGTCTTAACAACACCTTTATCGCTTTGATTTGTTGCTTCTGGATCCTGACTAGCAAACGACACACCATTATAACCTTTATTAGCATCAAGGAGGGAGTCTTTCTTCAGGAAAGAACTATTCTCACTCCTCAACTCTGTCCCAATTTCAAAATGTAAATGTTCATTGTCTCCTGTCAAATTACTAGCATTTCCGGATATTCCTGAAGTACCTATTTCATCTCCAGCCTCCACTGTATCTCCTTCTTCAACTGATGTTTCCTCCAAATGTGCATAAAAAGTATAATAAGTGTCTGTTGTTTCCGTAGTCTCGCCATTCACGGTCTCCGTTCTTGTATGTGTTGTCTTGATTGTCACATAATTCCCATACGAGGAACTATTTCCTTCTGCTACTACCTCTCCTGCCATAGAAGATCTAACGCTTGTTCCTACAGGCGCATACAAATCATGTCCTGCATGCCATTGCGTACCATTCGTCCTAGTATATCCTGCTCCTAAATTACTTGCCCTATTCACCCTTATCCTTTGCATATTCGGTAATGGATTTTCACAATCTATACCAGGAGGACATGGAGACTCTCCATCTGGATCGATAAAAAATATTGGATTGTTCCATGCATATGCGTAAGGAGATTTGTCATATTGAGTAAGCAAATCCGCTAACGGATCAACATTCATCCACCTACCTAAATCGGGGCTATAGTTCCTCGCACCAAAATCATAAGTAGCCAAGGCATCATTAAAACTATCATCCAATTCCTTTCCACCAAACTTCCATCTATTGGCCACACTGTTCCCAAGAGGAGAAGTAGTATCGTTGTACCCTTTGTGCTTAAGGCCAAAGGGGTAGTAGTTGTTTTCCTCCACAATTTCGGTGGTACCGTTGTTGTCCATAAAAGACAATCTAATGTTGCCCAAATGGTCTTTGTATTGGTACACATAGTCATAGGCGCCCTGTCCATCTGGGCTAGCGTAACCCTCTGGATGACTCAAGAACTCCAACACGGGTGTCCCATTATTGTCTGTATACACATAGTTACCGGCATAATCTGTCACAGAACCTTCCGCGTTCTTCCGTAACTTGGTTCCCGCGGCGTCGTAAATATAGGAAATTGTTTGGCCATTTATCACAACGCTTGTAGGAAGATTCAGGTGGTTATAGCTTATGCCATCCACCGCATCGTTTCCTATTCCCTTGTTTTGGTCCATCACTAGGTTGCCATTATCATCATAACGGTAATCGTTGCCTGTGGTTGTGGGATCCTTAAAACCAAAATTGGTATTTCCGGTATCGGTCACCTTTAACAATCTATTGCCAGCATTGTAGTCATAATCCAGGATATCCATATCCGGGTAAACAGTACCACCGCCATTGTCCTGCCATCCGTCACGGTTCAGGGTCTGGATGTTCCCGTTCTTGTCGTAGGTGATATTGGCCACATCGTAATTTCCAGTATTGCTTGTGGCTCCGGTAATCCGGTTCAGGGCATCGTAGCCATAATGGTACCAGCGCTGTATGTTATCATTTGCTGTTTCCCACTGGGTCTCGGCTATGTTTCCGTTAAATAGGGCGGTTCCTCCATGGGCAACCGTATTGTAGTTGATCCCAAAATTAAAGAGGTCGTTGTCCGCATTCGCATCCTGGTTAATGCTCTTTAACCAACCCCTAACGTTATAGCCGTAGTCCACAGTCTGAAGACCCAGGGTACTGGCATTCGGGTCACCACCCACTTTTTTAGACTTTAACTGTCCCAGCTCGTCGTAATCGTTATATACAATAAGCTCCTGATCCGCACCACTGCTCCCGGCATTGGGGTCTACCCTAAAAGTACCTCCAGTTACCACTACAGGTTCTGAGGGGCTTGGGTTGGCAATGGTCACGCTCTGGGTACCAACGGTGCCTTGGGTAACCAATGAGGTGTTCACCACAGGGTTTGCTTCCACGTTGACCTGATCACAGCTTTCGCCCAGGGTCTGGTCGCCAATACATTGGGTCTGGCTAAGCAAACGGCCCACATGATCATAGGTAAAGTTGTCCAAGGTAACCACGGTATTACCGTTGCGGGTATGTTGGCTGCGTACCTTTAGGGGCTTGCCCACAAAATCCAGTTGGCTCTCCACCATGTCCGTGGTTTGCAGATAGTCATTCTGGCTATAGGTATAGATGGCTCGACCCTTGTCGTCATAACGCGTCACGGTAGTAATCCAGTCATTGGTGGTCAGTACTTTTACCAAACTTCCTGTGGCCAGACCTTGGGTACGGTCATCCACTGGTTCATTAAAGACATCAGTTGGCGAAGCACCTTCATTGGCCGTATCAAATTCGTAGTTGTCATAATAATTTACAGTCAGTACCTCCGTAATGGTGGCACCTGTGTATTCAATGCCAGAATAATGTACCTCACTTCCCGCAATGGTAAGTGGGCCATCGGTAAGACTGCGTTTGTTTACCCAAAGTTTTGGATCTACCACTCCGTTGTTCTCTTGGTCTTGTATATAATTGTCCACTTGTTGTTGCACGTAGGTACGCTGGGTATCGTTGGCATAGGTAAGCTTTCCGGTATAAGCAACCCTTCCATGGGCATCATAGTGGGTAAAGAGCCATGTGTCCGGGCCTGTTCCTTCCCGAAGATTCGCATCTTGGGTCATTACGGGCTGATCCAGCTTGTTATATATAATAAACTCCCTTTCCTTTCCGGGCAGCTGTTTTTCCACCAAGCGGTTGCGGTGATCATAGGCATATTGGTAACAAAGGTTGTCCAATATAGTCTGATCTATGGTAGCCGAAGTGTCCACCAAAGGTGGGAGCACAAAGGTGAGGTTGCCAAAATCGTCATAGACATAATAGGTGTCATGTGCCTCGACTTCGCTCGGCGACCCGACTTTTGCATAGGTACGTTTGAGCACCACCCGGCCCTGTTTATCCGTAAATTCCTCTGTGGTATGCAGATTGGAACTGCTGCCATCGTGGTTTTCGTCATAAGTGATGTGCTTATACAATTCCTTGGCCGTATAAGTTCCATCATCCACCAAGGTGGGCGTATAGGTATTGCTGGCAAATACCAAGCTTACCCTGTACTGCTTTACGTTGTCCGAGGCGCTATTGGATTTGTAATCAAACTCAATCTCATGTCCATTGCCCAATTTCCAGTCCTCCCCAGGGGCGGCCTGTTTTAGCACCCTGTTCAATGGGGATGGCTCAAAATCCTTTTGGGAGTAGGCATTTACATCTATTCCGCTTGTTGTTGGGAAATCCAGACCATAATCCGCATGGTTCTCATAATACCCACGAGTGTCCGCTTCCAGATTACCGGTACGGAAATCCCCGAGGGAACCTAAAGGTTCGTAAAGGGGCAACCATTCCTTGTCCTGTCTGCCATACTCATCATACCCAATATGGGTGATGACATCCTTGTTGTCCGGTGACTGGCGGATGGCATTTTGCTGTTGGGGTCGTCCCAGCCCATCAAAAAAGGTAATCTGTTGGACATAGGCGTCGTCATTCCCAAACTTGAGAGTGGGTACTGTAGCTACCTCACTTTGGTAGGTTCGGGTATAAATGTAGTTGTGTGTCTCCGGATCATTGCTAGCCGGTATTTCGCACTGATTGGTGGGCGATCCATATCCCGGGCATTGATCCGTGTTATCGGCCACGTGGTTGGCCGGAGCGGTACAGGATGGATCGCTTGGCTCATTTGGATCCCCAAGACCGTCACCATCTGAATCCAAATACCAAACAACGGGTCCCTGTATGCCGGAATTACCATCGTCACAATCGTCAAGGGGAAGCACTGTCTGGGTAAAATCCGCTCCTGGACTGGAACAGCTTTGTGAAGTGGATATTGCATGTCCGTCGCCGTCTGCGTCCAGGTACCATGTAATTACGGACTCGACCTGGGCTTGGATAGGTGTACGTGAACCAGCCACACAACCTGTGGTGCTATTATAGCTTTCCGCGAAGTAAGTTGTGGTTGAGCTTAAACTTGGAGTTGTAAAGGAGGTGCCGGTATGGAGGAGAGTGCCCCCAGAAGATGCTGTATACCATCGAATCGTATTGGCATTTGTACCCAGATTGGCGGTCAAGGTCACGGTGCCGGTTCCACAACGGGAAGTATTGTTTCCGGTGGCACTTCCAGGTATCGGATTAATTACCGCTCTAATGAGTTTTCTAGAAGTGGCGGTACACCCTGTTGTACTATTATAGCTTTCGGCATAATAGGAAGTGGTTGCACTCAAACTGGGAGTTCCAAAATTGATTCCGGTGTGCAAGGAAGTACCCCCTGTTGACGTGCTGTACCATCGTATTGAGTTACCGTTTGTCCCCGCCGTGGCAGAAAGCGTCAATGTTCCGGATCCGCATCGTGAAACGTCATTTCCACTGGCAATTCCAGGCAAAGGGTCTACCGTTACAGTTGCTTCATTGGAAATCACCTCTTGTGAACCACAGGAGGCCTTTCTTCGATATTTTGCGTTCAGTGTGAGCCCGGCTGGAGGATCGTAAAAACTATCATTGGCATTACCGATTTCTGTCCATGCTCCTCCATTCAGAGACCGTTCCCATTGGTAAGTATGACCCCCAACACTTCCATAGGCCTCTTCAAAACTGTCTATTTGAGGAGGGTCATCACCAGAGCATATAGATACGTTGTTGTTTTCAATAACGCCAGGCTCCAAATCAATTACTGAAACCGCTCTGGATGCAGATGGACTCCATAGTCCATTGCCACCCCTTGCCCTTATGTAATAGGTGCCCGTCTGGGTTGCCGTGTAATTGTTGTTGGCAGCGTTGAGGGAGGATGATGTACTGGTTCCACTGGAATTTGTCCCCTGCCAGTACCAGGTCACCCCACTTGGTGGGTTTCCTGAACGTTGCAAAGTAGCCTGACCACATCCATTACTGTTTGCCACCACAGTTGGGATATTCGGAGCTGGAGGTGGATTGGGGTTGGCGTCCTGAGAAACTGCAAAACTTTGCATCTGTCCATTATAGGAATAGTTTATTAAAGCATTACGGCTTCCCCCTTGGTTGGCCTGACAAGTAACCACTACCTGATAGGAGTTGGGTTGGGTTACACTGGTTATCCATGATGGGATGTTGGAAAAAGTCAACGAATAGGTACACGATCCGTTGGTATAGACGATACTGTTCGTTTGGGTACCTCCTGCTTCGGTAAAATCGAATGACGAAGGTGAAAGATTTTCCACATAGCATTGGGCATTAAGATCATTTTGTGATAAAAGGGTCAATACCAAAGCAGAAAAGAGAAATATGGAATGTTTCATGCTGTACATCTTTGTCTTCATGTCTCGTAGGTTTTAGTTCTGGGATCTGTAGTTATATTTATAATCCGTCACTAGATTGCCATTGGCATCCTTAACTTCTTTAAGACGGTTGAAGCTGTCATACTCATAATAAATGGTATACCCCCTGGGATCTGTAATACTGGTAACCCCGATTGTGGGGTCATAGGTATATGTGGTTATCTGTGTTTCAGCTAGGGCGGGGTCATTTCTCAATTCGGATAACGCCTCTCGCAGTTCTCCTTCTTTTCCCACATAGACTTTATTGCCCTGTCCATCAGTTGAATCCAATGTTCTGTCATCGTCCTCATCAGATGCCACAATTGCAGCGTCGATTCGATGCTGTATGGCTGTAGTAATTTGACCTTCTTGAAGATTTTCAATACGAGCTATGGGGTATTCATGGTTATAGCCCCAAACGGTATAAATATGTGCCTCGCCTGATTTACTAATATCCAATATGTTGGCGTGGGTATCATAGCTGTGAAATTGTATCCGCTTTTGCAATTGATTGTTGCCGGAATACGCGGTTTTCAAAGTATGAACGGACTCAGCGGAAACGATATTGGGATGCCATTCCTTAAAATATGTTCGACTTAGTCCTAACAGCTCCGTTGGATCGGCGACGCCATCCTTGTTCAAATCTTTATATGTTTCTGTTTGAACGGTTTCTGAAAGGCGGTGAAGATCATCTGTCTTAAGTTTGTCTATGGCAGCTTTTTCGGTAGGGGTCAAATAAGGTTCCCCCAAATCCGTATCAAAAGAAATGTCGTCGGGATAGTACATCTTGGTTATCACTACCTCCTCCTTACTATTGGTGGAAGATGTCTTTGCAACCCTAAAGGAATTATTTGAGGTATACCAATTGTTCGTGCTGGTTGATAAAGTGGTATTGCCCAAATAGTTTTTCTCCTCAACGGAAAAAAGCTTGTCAATTTCCAGAGGTTCGTAGTAGGTGTAATACCTTAAATTATCATTTATAAATGCCCTTTCCACCGCGGCTGTAGATATGTAACAACCAGAAATATTTGTGTTTCGGTCAGATAAAGCCAATTTAAGTCTATGTAGGGGTTTTAGGTTAGTGGTGATATAATTGTACTTTTTTGATTGGATCGTATCATTGTTGTCGTTAAAATGAATTTCCTCTTTTAAATGAACCTTTGCATAAGGTGAATACGATGCGATATCTTTTTCTGCGCTGGAGGATTGATCGTCCCAATTCCCATTGAGGTTGTAAATCTTTTTGGGTTTCGGGGAGGAATAGAAGTACTCTGTCTTGCCGAATGCCTGATTACTTGAATCCACACTTGATATGATAACCTTATCATAGTGCACGGACGACCCGTTAAACTGGATGGGAAATTGTGGCTCAGAAGATATTTGCAGGCTTTTACTTCCGTAGGTTTCTGAAAAAATACATCCACCAAACTCGGTCGAACTCCCATGTTTAAGATCATATTCTTTTAACGTTAAGAAATGAGCTATCATATGATCTTCATCTTGAAGCCCATTAATTGGGTTAACAATATTCTGTTGGGTATGCACTCCTAAAAAGCTACCTACTTCCTGGTTTTCCACGGTTTTTGAACCGTAATTGAATTTTTGTATCCTACTTGGAGTAGTGCTGTTCCCGTCATAGGATTTGATTTCCTTTATTCTTAAACCACCACCAGTCATCAGTTTTTCTTCAGTCACCCCTCCATTGTCGACATACTCGCTCCAGCTCAGCGATAATTCCACGGCTGCCGTTCCAAAAATGTGCGGTTGTGGATCATTAGGATCCAAAGTAGAATTCCCTACATAAGCGGTTGCCTTATATTCCCCAGTTTTAATATTGGTAATATGAAAGGTTCCTGATTCCCTTTCCGTGGGAATATGAAAAACATTGCTATAAACATTATTAAAAAGACCATCGCTCGGAGTAGTAACCCTGATATAGGGCAGTGCAGCCTGAGGGGATTCAGGTGTGTATCTGGACCCCGAGTAGGTAACGGTTATTCCTCCGGGGCTGCTTACCTGTCCATAGCTGAGGTTAAAGGTTGTCGAGGCCTCTGGTGTTGCTACCCAATTCCCCCCAGAATCGGGATTAGCCCCAATTGCTGTGAGGTCGATATCTTTTTGCACTATAGAACTTCCTGTAGTAGTAGTTTCAATATAATAGTAATTGGGTTCATAACTAAACTCGGTGTATCCTCCGGTGGGATAAACAATTTTGTTTAGAATGCCATTTTGGGTATAAGAAAAAATGGGCTCTCTGCTCCCATTGCCCAAACTAAAAGATTGATTGTCGTGGTAATAAGTGAAATCTGGAATTGTTCCAGCATTGGGACCTGCATAATACCCCCAATAATCTTTTTTGGCACTACTTCTTGAAGGGATTTCTCCCGGATTATAGAAAAGTTGGTATTTATTTACCTCCAGATCATTTTCGTCCAAGAATGCAACCTCTTCCAGTTTTGGAGCCCTATTGACCAACGTAGATGAACCTGAATCCTGCCCTACGTAATAGTTGACATTGTTTAGCTGTACTGCCTTTACCTTAATATAGTTTGCAGCACTTTTCCCGAATAAATTCAATTTGGAAAGCATCAACTTGCCCATTGAATTTAATGCATAGTCAATTTCCAATTTCCCATTGGCAAACTCTATGGATTTAACATAACTCATTTCATGGCTGATAATACTGGAATTCGGAGGGTACTCCATTGCAGGAGGCCTTAAACCGGTTGCACCTGGTGGGTTAATTATTTCTTCAATATGGTGTAATTGGCGGGTGGTGCTGTTGGTTTCGGAAAGAACAATGACACTACCCGTTTCGGAGCTCCCGTTGGTATATGTGAAAATTACCTCTTCTTGGTTAGGGTGTTTTATTTTTTCCAGTAACCATCTTCTTCTAAAAAGTTTGTTTTCGTTAGGGTCTTCATAGTCAATTACCTTTGTAAATGAATAGGTATATCCCCGGGAATCCCATACGGTAAATCCATTCGTGTCTTTAATAATTGTTAAATCGCTGTTGCTGGTGCTAAGATTTATGATTTCCCCCAGTTCGTCGAAAAGAAAGTTTCCAGAATGTCCATTGAAATTATATCGGTACTCGTCCAACCCAAAGTCGGCAGCCGTAATGTCTTCTCCCATGATTGTGTTTTTGATTTGAAAGTACAGACCGCTTATTTCATTGATGTCATTTGAATTTTTCCGCGTCTCAATGTCGTTGTATTGGGTCTGCGCATTGTGAGCGAACCAATCGGGGTCGTCATTAATGGTAGCTTCTATGTAGAAGTTGTTAATGTTCAAAGACCATCCCAATCCTATTTCTGAGGACCTTTGGTTCACAGGTATCCCTGCTCCGGAATCATAACTTAAGTAAACCGGAATCTGCAAATCCCTGGTTGACAAAGTCATAAGAGGTATGCTTATAGGAATTACTCCATAGGAGGAGGGAGGTGAAAAACTTCCATAAGTGTCGAAACTTGTCATTCTTGGTTCGGTAGGGTACTTCTGCAAATAATCGTCGAGATCATTTTGAGCTATCGCATTACCAAAAAGTAAAACCATAGCAATACCGCTCATTATTCTATGTAATTCAATCTTAAGCTTCATTGTTCTATCTCTTTTGAAGTGTTTCTATTTCCTTTTTCAACTGAATCACATGCAGTGTCAGCTCCTCAATCTTCTCTAGCAGCAACTTGTTCATTTCTCCAACTGCCATTCCATTGGTTTCCACTTCCTCGGCAGAAGGAATGTTGGGCAGATGTCCGTGTATGTTTATATATTCTTGGATTTCTTCAAGTGTGGGAAGGTCATAATCCTTGTTGAACACGTAATCCGGCCAGGTATCCTGGTCCACACGGATCTCACGGGTACGGATATGTCCATCAACGGCCAGTTTGTACCCTGAAGGAACAGAACTTGTGCCAATGGCAACCGCATCTGAATAGCTAGCCGTGGTACCGTTTTTTGTCCATTCCGCGTTACCGCCGCCAGCAGGTGCAGCTTCCGTGGTTACGTCCAAAAAAAGACTTGCAGGACTCTCATTCTCATAATAATCCAAGGCGGTCACATGAAACTGATATGGAGTTGACGGGGTCAGTTGGTCAGCCGTATAGTCCAGAACATTGGAAAGTGTGTCCACAGCGACGTTGTTTTGGTATACCTTATATCCGGTGACCCCTATATCGTCACCGGCCGCTGTCCAATTAAAAAATACTGAATTACTTGTTTTGGAAACAAGGGTAGGTTGACCAGGTTGTGTCGGCGGCGAACTGTCCAGTTCCTGGATGGAGATATTGTCAATCAGTACGGCTTCCCCAATTGTTGAAGGGGCACCTGCATACACCTTCAAGGTGGCCGAGGTTCCACTCGCTGTCACATTGAACTCGTAGCGGTGCCAGCCTGTTCCATAAAAATCCACACCGGCAAAATCACTAAAACCGTCCCATGACCAAAAGCCACCATCCAAACTCAATGACTTGGCGTGTATAACTATTTTGTATTGGGTATTGGCTGTAGTGGTAAAAGTATATTTCCCACGACTCGCTGCTTCGGCAATGGTCTCTATCCGTAAAGCATAAGATCCTTCGTAAACATCACTGGTCTCTACGGATACGGTGGTTACATTCTGGTTTTGTGGAGTCCATCCTGTTATTGCGTTGGATTCATTGGCAATGCTTCCCGCGTTGCTTTCGGTATGAAGTTCTTGAGCAAAACTACTGCCAAAGCACATAGTTGTTAGAATGAAGATTTGGGATAATTTGTTCATTGTATTTGTTGTTTAATAATATATTATTCCTATGGATTAATTTTAGTTTATAACTATACTTTGAAATTAATTGCGAACTGTTTTTCTAAATTCCGTTCCGTTTTTTTTTTAGATTATCGTTTGGATTTAAGGGCTGCTTTAAGCTGTTTTAACTCTTCTTGCTGCTTTTCAAGTAATCTGTTCTGTTGAATTGCAAATAAGGTCAACTGCTCTATTTTTTCCAGTAGCAACCTGTCCATTTTTCCTAGGTCGGTCCCGTTTTGAGTTACTTCTTCTGCTGATGGTATTTTGGGCAAATGGCCATTCGCTTCAATAAAGGATTTGATTTCCTCCAATGTGGGTAAGTCATAATCTTCGTCGAAAACATAATCGGGCCAATCGTCCTGGTCTACTCGGATTTCTCTAGTACGAATATCGCCGTCAACTGCAAGTTGGTAACCACTGGGAACAGTGCTGGTTCCAATGGCAACCTCACCGGAATAACTCGCCGTAGAACCATTCTTGGTCCAAACCGCGCTACCCCCTCCATTGGATCCGTTTTCCGTGGTCACAGAAACAGTGGGACTTTGGGCGCTCTCGTTCAGGGCAGCATCCAAGGCAGATACGGTAAAGTCGTAAGTGATTCCTGAGGTTAGACCAGTAGCCTGATAAGAGGTTAGATTACCAGAAGTGCCATCTAAAATTCCGTCTTTATAAATTCTATAGTCGGTCACTCCAACATCATCAGTCGAACTGTTCCAGGAAAGATCAACCGTAGTTTGGGATTGGGCAGTACTCTGTAAGCCTGTTGGCACCGATGGGGCTTGGGTGTCGCTTCCCACTGATGGATTTAACAACTCGGCTATCGTTGGTTCTTGTCCGTTTACTTCATAGACTGTTGGTTCGTAAAAATGTAATTCATCCAAGTTATTATCATCTATTAAAAAAGCTCGGTGTCTAATTTTAGTTGCTGTTGGGGCAAACTTGAATTCCCTTAGGCTAGCCACCTTTGTACCATCGGTGCTATATATTCCACTTTCAATTGTAGTAGAGGTATGTGTGTGCGGGTTTACATAGGCCACGAATAAATACCACTCATTAAATGATGGGAATGATACATTGGATGACCCAAAATATGAGTTACTTTCAATTGTTCCATCCAGTTTTAGTGATGCGTTATTATCAGAAGCATCAAGAGCGTTGAAGCCAAAGTAGGATTTACCATCATTTGAATTTATTTTTTTGAGCCATACGGTAAAACGATACTTTTTTGAAGAATCTATGGTAAAATATGGGGTTAGCCAACCACCATCATTGCCTGAAGTGTCATCTGCTAAACCTTTCCAGATAATAACTTGTTGGGTTGTCGAATGTGGTCCGTAATCAAGTTCGCGTACATTTTTTGCGGCCGAACCATACCTGGGAAAATCCGATAGGTAATCGTTGCCCACGGTCCACGTGGATGTGTCTAGCAGATTATTTTGGGCAATGGCCTGTGTTGAAAGGAACAGAATTGCCAAGATTTGTATGGTACTCTTTTTTTTGAAGAAAGACTTTAGAGACCTATTTTTTTTCATTATTGGACTTTTTTAGTTGGTCTATTTCTTTTTTTAACTGAAGTATATAGAGTATCTGTTGTTCGATTTTTTCCAACAACAGTCTGTTCATCTCACCCACATTCATTCCATTGGTTTCAACTTCCTTTGCGGATGGAATGTTGGGCAAATGTCCTTTTTCATCAATATGTTTTTGGATTTCATCAAGTGTGGGAAGTTGATAGTCCTTATCAAAGACATAGTCTGGCCAGGTGTCTTGATCCACGCGAATTTCTCGAGTACGGATGTTGCCATCAACAGCCAGTTGGTAACCACTGGGAACAGTACTGGTTCCAATCGCGACCTCACCGGAATAACTCGCCGTTGAACCATTCTTTGTCCAAACCGTGCTCCCGCCTCCACTGGATCCGTTTTCCGTTGTCACAGATACGGGGGTACTCTGGGCGCTCTCGTTCTGGGCGGCATCCAAGGCAGATACGGTAAAGTCGTAAGTGATTCCACTGGTTAGACCAGTAGCCTGATAAGAGGTTAGATTACCAGAGGTCCCGTCTAAAGTTCCATCTTTATATACTCTATAGTTGGTCACTCCAAAGTCATCTGTTGAACTGTTCCAGGAAAGGTCAACCGTAGTTTGGGATTGGGCAGTGCTCTGTAAGCCAGTTGGCACAGAGGGGGCTTGGGTGTCGTTTCCTCCTGCAGGGTTTAGTAGCTCTGAAATTGTGGGCTCAGTTCCGTCCACCATGTAAACAGTGGGGCCGAAAAAATGAAGCTCATCCGCGGCATTTTCTCCTTGCCAATAATAAGCTCGATGTTTAGCTGAAACGCTGGTTGTACTAAATTTGAAATCTCCAACATCAGCAACTTTTACCTCGTTCATGTCGTAAATACCACCTGAACTTGTGGTTCCTCCATATCCACTGTGGTGAACAAAAGCCACATAAAGGTACCAATGGTCTAATTGTGGTATTGAAGTCTTAAAGATGGGATTTGCATTGACTCCTCCACTGAGATTAAGAATAGTATCATCGCCGTTTGAATTGTAAGCTTCCGTGCCAAACACCTCAAATCCAGTAAGGGTATTGGTTTTTTTCATCCAAACCGTAAACCTATAAGTTTTAGTATGATCGATTGGAAAGGTATCCGATAGCCATCCACCACTGGATGTTGGAGTTTGGGGAATGCCCTTCCAAATTATGGATTGGTTCCCATGAGGATCAGTGTCCAATTCTCTAATATTTTCATTTGAAGACCCATAAGCCGGGAATCCCGTAACAGATCCACTTCCAATGGACCAAGTGGATGTGTCCAGCAAGTTAGTTTGACTGTAAGAATTAAAAAGGGTAAATAGAGTAAATGCACCAAACGCTAGTAGGTGTTTCATGTTCATGCTAGATTAAGATTTAAAAGGAAAAGGTTGTTGGTACAAAAACGGAGCTCGGGTGTCCGTAAAACAAGTAAGTGGGGCATGCTAAGTAGGTTAATTTAATATGTAAATACTTTATTTGGGAAAAATATTTACGCCGCAATTATATCGCTTTATTCTGATTAATAATATAATAATTTTCTTTTTTCGATGAACTACAAACCAAAATGAAAAAACTTACATTTTTTACAGATAATTATAATAATCAATTTCTTTTTCAGTTAATGGTATCACCAAATCAAGACTATCTTATTTATGTCAAAAAGCATTCTGCAAAGGAAAATTCCGGCACTAAACCTACAGGAAACCCTTATAGTACTAGCTATTATCGGAATATTGCTCTTACTGGCACTTCCCAATTTGATGCCCTTGATATCCAAGGCAAAGAGTATTGAGGCACAGACCCAGCTCAAGGCCCTCTACAATTCCCAGACTACCTACAGGTATCTGCATAGTA
This sequence comes from Flagellimonas algicola, assembly GCF_005937185.1. Classification (GTDB taxonomy): domain Bacteria; phylum Bacteroidota; class Bacteroidia; order Flavobacteriales; family Flavobacteriaceae; genus Flagellimonas; species Flagellimonas algicola. The sequence goes on from NZ_VCNI01000002.1 coordinate 1,599,754, forward strand.
AGTATACCCCAGATATTGACGAACTGGATTTTGTGGCTCCCAGGACTGTGGAAGAAAATGGAACTGCCAATTACAGGTATGAAATATTGCAAGCATCCAACGCAACCTTCAAGGCCCGGGCAGAAGCCATTACCGATTTTGATGGTGATGGGGTGATGAACGTTTGGGAAATAGACGAAAGCGGAAACCCTAAACAAACCATTAAGGACTGATGCTCCTCCTACAACTCTTTACAATGACCGGATTTGCCGTAGTGGCCTTTCAGGATTTCAAGGAAAGGGCTGTTACGTGGATATTGCTTCCCATATTGGGAATCCTATTGGCCAGTCTCCATATTTGGCATGTGGGTCTTGAATTTTTTTGGTTCTTTACCCTTTCCAACCTTTTGCTTATCAGCTGTGTACTACTAGTACTTTGGTTGTGCACCAAATACATTCTTAAGAAAGCATTTCTGGATGTTAGTTTTGGTCTTGGCGATATGCTTTTCTTTTATGCTTTTGCATTGGGATTTCCCACCTTGACCTTTATCATCCTTTTTGTATCGGCAATAGGATTTTCCTTGATCGCTTTCACCATTCTTCGAGTATTCAGGAAAACAGATTCCGTACCCTTGGCAGGTTTGATGGCACTTTATCTTATTGGGGTGGTACTACTTAGTTTTTTCCCCAACTCCCCATGCCTATATCTTATTTAATGAAAAACAAACAGTTTCACATATCACCGCAACTACAACAATGCATCTCGGCAGAACAGGCTTTTCACTATAGAGTTGTTCCCGTTGCCCAGGATGAAAATGGCCTTAAACTTAAAACCGATAGTGAATCCCTTCAAGAGTTATTGGCCGAGCTCAATATCGTATTGGATTCCAAAGTGCATTTGGAAGCTTGTGATAGCGAAGAACTACAGCAATACCTCACCACCAACTACAGACAGGGAAAATCCAAAGATTTGGCACAACTCACCTATGTAACCGATTTTTTGGAGAATATACTGCTGGAGGCTAAATCCCTTGGTAGTAGTGATATTCACTTTGAGCCCTATGAAAATCAGTGTAGGGTAAGATTCCGATTGGACGGTAAGCTTTTGGAATACTACAACATTCCCATCCAGGATTATCCAACCATGGTGAACAAGGTGAAGATCAGGGCACAATTGGACATAGCCGAAAAAAGATTGCCCCAGGATGGGCGGATTACCGTGAAATCCAATCAGGGTGAGTTTGATATCAGGGTTTCATCCCTCCCTACTTTACATGGTGAAAAGTTGGTGCTGCGAATTTTAGCCAAAGACAACGCAGCAGGGCAGTTGGAGGATTTAGGAATGAATGAGAAAGAGCTGCTTAGCTATACGGAAGGCATAAAAAAGCCCAATGGTATTGTTTTGATTTCAGGCCCAACGGGTTCTGGAAAGACTACAACACTCTATGCCACTTTAAAACTATTGAATACAGGCAATAGCAATATCCTAACTATAGAAGACCCCATTGAATATACTTTGGAGGGAATCAACCAGGTACAGTTAAAGGAGAACATTGGTTTGGACTTTGCCAGTTCTTTGAGAACTTTTTTAAGACAGGATCCAGACATAATCATGGTAGGTGAGATTCGCGATGTGAAAACAGCCAATATGGCCATTAGAGCAGCTTTGACCGGACATTTGGTGTTGTCAACGATCCATACCAACTCGGCATGGGCCACCATTTCAAGACTCATAGATATGGGCGTACCGGCATTTTTGATTGCCAGTACCTTGAACATGAGCGTGGCACAACGCTTAGTTCGGAAACTTTGTAATAGCTGCAAAAAAGAAGAACCTGTGAACAAAGATGTTTTTCCCTCCAATTTTGACATTCCTACAGATCTGAAATCGCATCACGTGGCCACGGGATGCAATGCATGTCATCATACCGGTTATGAGGGAAGAAAAGCCATCTATGAAATCCTACCTATTTCAAAGGAATTGGCAAAACCCATAAAGGACAATGTCCTTGAGATTGAACACTATTTAAAGGAAAAAAATATTTCAACATTAAAAAGCAACGCCCTGGAGCTGGTCAAGCAAGGGGTAACCTCTGTAGAGGAAGTGTATTCCCTACTAAGCAATTGATCTATGAAAAAAAGTGTTTTTCTCTTTTTATTTCTTTTGGGCAGTTTTGGTTTCGCCCAACACACGGACAGGTTTCAAAACATAAGCAACCATCTGGAACTGCTTGCGGTAGAGAACCCATCATTCAACGAAACCTTAAAACTAGAGGTAAATGTGAGCAATGTGACCCTGCCCAATTTTCTCATTGCGGTCTCCAAGGTGCATAACCTGAACTTGAGCGTCGCCAATGATATTTCCAATATCAAAATTGTCAACAATTTTTCCAATGTCACCATTTCCGATCTGTTACTTTTTATGTGCAAGGAGTATAATTTGACCATTGATTTCACTGGAAGTATCCTGGCTATCAAAAAGTACCTTCCTCCTCCGCCAAAGGAAACCCAGAAGGCTTTTTTGGTACAATGGAACCCCGGGGCTAATAGTATTACGTTGGATATCAATGATATACCCTTGGAACAGGTTTTCCGAAAAATCATGGAGTCTTCCGGGGAGAATTTACTTTATGCCAACAGCCTTAAGAACAATCCCGTCAATGTTTATCTCAATAACGTTCCCTTTGATACAGCCATGGAAAAGCTGGCGGAACTCAATAACCTAAACCATTCCAAATCCCGGGACGGATTTTATCTCTTCAGTGCCAATGAGGGAGGTTCCAACAATTCGCGTTTGGGTAAAGGTGGCCGGAATGGGATGCATTATGAGGTTTTGGACACCATCAACAAGATTCTAAATGTTGACTTCACCAATGCCTCAATTGCCGACATTATTGAATCGTTGAGTTATGATTTAAAGCTTGACGTGTACACGGCAACTCCACTGGAGAATGCAGGAAATGTGACCTTTAACGCCGGGAATATCTTTTTCGATGATCTTTTGGCCCATATTTTCGAGGGCCAGTCCAAGAGTCGTCCGGCCCCAATTCCGCAAACCAATCAACCTAGGGGTAGGAACAGCCCCAATAACAACAATGCTAATCAAAGTACGGCTGTCACGAATAACTTTACATTCAAAAAAGAAAACAACATTTACTTTTTTGGGACCGCGGATCAGCTGAGTCTGCGCAAGGTGGAAATTATACAGATGATGCACCGTTCCGTGGAGTTGATGAGCGACCCTGCCAACTATTCAGGAGGATATAGAACGGCAGGAAGAACCAATACGGGCAACGTAAACTACTTCTCCAACGGTCAAAATTCGTTTGGTCCAAATGGCCAACGAAATCTGGACAACCAAAGATCCATCAACACCAGGGGAAATGGTTTTGAAGGCTATCAAAGTGGTACGGAGGCTTTGGTGAACATTCTTCCAGAGGAAATAAAGGCCGAACTGGACATAAAAGTGGATTTTGAGTTGAACAGTTTTTTGGTCAGCGGGCCCTCGGCAAACATCCAACGGTTTAAAAATTTCATTCAGGAAATAGATAAGCCCATACCTGTTGTACTCATAGAAGTAATGATTATTGAAGTCCGAAAATCTTCTTTGGTAGAGACAGGTATCAGTTGGGGTATTGGGGACAGTCCCGTAGAGACCAAAGGAAATCTATTTCCCAATACAGACTTGACTCTGGGTGCCAAAACCGTGAACAAAGTCATCGGTGGATTTGACGGGTTTGGATCTTTCAATATTGGCAAAGTCGTACCGGAATTTTTTGCCACCATCAAGGCCATGGAAGAGGACGGAAACATCAAAATACGATCTACCCCTAAATTGTCTACTTTAAATGGACATAGGGCGAATTTGTCCATTGGGGAAACCACCTATTATGTCATAACCAACCAGAATTTTTTCGGCTCCCAGGTTCCCACAACTTCGGAAGTACGAAATTATGCGCCAATTGACGCCGAGCTCGGGGTAAGTATAAAACCATTGGTGTCCGGGGATGGACAAGTGACCCTGGACATCAATGTCATACAGTCGGATTTTAGTGGGGAACGTATCGAAGAGGATGCCCCTCCCGGATTGACCTCTAGGGAATTCAGCTCCATAATCAGGATGCAAAACCAGGATTTGGCCATACTGGGCGGACTTGAGGAGAAAATCAAAAATGACTCCGGAAGCGGGGTTCCCTTGCTCGCTCGAGTGCCAGTTCTGAAATGGCTTTTTAGCAAGCGAAAACGTGAAGACACCAAACAAAAGCTGACGATCTTGATCAAGCCCACCGTTATCTATTGATTTTGAAAAATTGGTTAAAACATATCGTTGAAGGCAACAGCTATCAAGGCTTGGAGATTTTTGAAATCGAAGGCAAAATTTGGTATGCTTTGTTGCATGTTCAGAAAGAAAAGGATGAACTCCATGTGCGGTTTGAGAAGACTTTTGATTCTTTGGATAAAGTGACTTCCCATATTCATAGGAACACCATTTTGTTCCTTACGGTGAACACTTCCCAAATATTGACCCGAAGGGTGGATGTGGCATCCAAAATTGGTTCGGAACAGATGGTAGTGACCGCTTTTCCCAATTTGGATCTGGAAAATTTCTATTTCCAAACCATGGATTTAAACGGGAACCAACAAGTGGCCATCAGTAAAAGAGATTATTTGGGCTCCCTTATGGAAGAGTTGGCTGGATATGGGCTTTCCCCAGTGCAAGTTGCCTTGGGAACCACGCCAGTTCAATTCATTTTGGGTCACATGGATTCGGTTGAGATCTTTGGGTCCAACTACAAACTATCTCAAGACGGGAAATTGGAGATGACCCATAACTCCTCCGATGAGAAAGTGAAGATGGGCGAGTTGATGTTGTCATCAGCGAGTATAACTTCCTTTGCCCAAATATTGGGACATCTAAAAAGAATGCCGGAATTGGGGAACCTTGTAACAACCAACATGTTCCTGTTCAATGAATTCAAGAATAGACGTTTATTTCACTTTGGACTGCGGTGGTCCTTGGGCATTTTCCTCGGTATTCTACTAGTAAACTTTTTATACTATTCCAGCTATCAAAGTGAATTGGGAAACATGGAAATACAAGCCTCGGCCCAACAGCAATTGAATCTGTTTAACGCAATGCAAGAGCGGGTAGCCCTTAAAGAAGAAAAACTTATGGCGGTTACCAATGCCGTCAATTCCAAATCGTCTTTCTACTTAGACCGTATAGCACTGGAATTACCATCTTCAGTTTTGTTGGACAAAATTACATATCAGCCCACATTAAAACCGGTTAGGGATGGGAAGGTTATTGAGTTGCAAGAAAAAGTAATTCTTGTGGCCGGTGTTACGCAGAGCAAGTTAGAATTTATTGCGTGGACAAGTGAACTGGAAAACAAAGTGTGGGTGGATAAAGTGGAAATCGAATCTTATGAGTATGTTTCAAAACAAAGGGATCGGTTTGCTTTAAAAATGTATTTGGATGAAGCTAAATAAAAAGAACAAATACTTGATTGGCGGAATCCTTGCGATGGCATTTGCATGCTATTTCTTGGCAGTGAAAAAGACATTCGAGCTCAAGGGTGAAATGGCTGTTACCAATGACCATCAAGAAAAATATGTGAATGTTAATCATGAACTTGCGAAATTGTCCAAGAAGGAACAAAACTTGGATTTACAACTTAGCAGTTTGGATTTGGACAATTCATCCGTTCAGAACAATCTTCTGAGGATTCTTAATGAACAAAGTGAGGCCTACGGCATTAAAATAATAGCATTCAACGCCCCTCATGTTACCCAGCACAACAATACCAAGGTAAAAACACAGATCTTCACTTTGGAAGGGAGTTATGTTTCAATCCTGAAAATGCTCCATGAGCTGGAGAAAAAAGGAGGTTTTGGGCGGGTATCCCATGTTGACTATGAAAAGAACCGCGATTTTAGGAACAGAACTTCACGTTTACAGACAACAATATTTCTCAAGGAGGTAAAATAATTCTAGGTTTAAATAACCCCCTCTTTTTTCAATTTCTAGAAAAGAGAATTGAAAAACTAAATAGGCATTAGCAATTTAGAAGGGATAAATGTGTGAAACAATAGAAAAACCCCAGAAAATCTAAGGGTTTTATGTAGTTGGTTTTCATGACTATTTTCTATATTGGAATATTCCAATAACTGACTTATCTTCTTATGTTTTCTTCCCCAAAAATACCCATAAGAGGGTATTGAATTAGTTTCCAAAAAATTAAAACTTTCAAATTACTTAATTTATTGGCATGGAATATTATAGAATAAAATACTTCAAAAACAAGGAATATACCGAGCGCTGTGTATGCCTATTAAAATCATTAAGAGAGGGTTTGAGTCGTCAAATCCCTAAAAGGCAATTAAATGAAACTTTGATTTTTGGAACATGGAACATTAGGGAATTTGATGGGAATAATAAAAAGTATGGCCCGCGCAAAGAAGATGACTTCTTTTACATAGCCGAAATAATTTCTCGATTCGACCTTTTGGCAATTCAGGAAATAAATGAGGACTTAACTCCACTAAAAAAAGTACTCAAAATCCTAGGCAAGAACTATGAATATATTGTTACAGATGTAGCTGCATGGAAGGCAGGAGGTAATAATGAACGATTGGGTTTTATATACGATAAAAGAACAGTACGCTTCAAGGGCCTAGCAGGAGAGCTTGTTTTGCCCCAAGATATGCTTATTAGAAATAATGATGGAATCGTCGAAAGACAATTTTCACGAACGCCTTTTAAGTGTTCTTTCCAAGCAGGATGGTTTAAGTTTAAGGTAACAACGGTGCATATTTATTTTGGAGAGGAAAGCGAAAGTTCAAAAAAGTTCCAGAGAAGAATAGATGAAATTGACAAAGTGGCCAAAGTAATTGCCAAAAACGCAAAAAAAGAGAGTAAGAGTTCTCAAGGAAGAACATGGTTCAATCCCTATAATTATTTTATTGTCGGCGACTTTAACATCGTTGGTGAGGGCAATATTTCGTATGATGCTCTTGCAAAAAATGGATTTAAAACTGTAAAAAACAGGAAAGGATCCAATAGAAGTAGGACAAAATTTTATGATCAAATTTCTTACTACAAGACCACCGACTTGGATTTTGAATGGAAGGACTCCAATAAATCTTCAAAGCAAGACCACAATAATTGGGATAGAACATTTAATTTTTTCAACTACGTCTATACGGATAAACAATTTCCTTTATTTAAAAAAGATGTAGCGAATTATGTTAGTAGAAGTAAGGACATATTCTTAGATGAGAATCAAAAATTGAAAACTAAACTAGAGGATTTAAAAGCAAAATTAAGTGATGCTACTTTATCTGCATCGAAGCGGAAGATTTTTATTGGGCGTCAAAAAAAAGCCCAAGGTAAATTAGAATATCATCTTGCCCTTTTAGCAGAAGATGATGCAGCCCAAAGAAAATTCTACAAAGAATCTCCTTGGAACACCTTTCAAATAAGTGATCATCTGCCTTTGTGGGTTGAAATTGACATCAATAAAAGTGAAGAATATTTGAATAGTGCATTTTAAAACACTTAACCACCGTTTTTGTGAACTAATAAGTCAAACGGCAGTAATCCATGAAAGTTCATTTAAATGTGGAATTAATTACCACTTGCCTTAAAAGGTAGAATCTCAAAAAGATAGTTCGTATGAGAAGAAGTATGTGATGCCTTGGAAAATGGATGACTGCAGATCAATTTTCTTTAAGCAATTGTATCCGCGTCCCAGGATTGTAAAGCAAGAAAAGGATAGTATCTACTTTTTTCCCTAGTTTTTCTCCTAAAATTTTAAAGGCTCTGGTTATATGCCCTTCAACCGTTTTAATGGAAACTCCAAGGTGTTCGGAGATTTCAACATGGGTCAGCCCCTCTTTTTTGTTCAATAGGAAGATGTGTTTGCATTTTTTGGGCAGGTTGTCGATTTCCACATTCACCAATTTGATCAGTTCGTCCAGGTTTTCCTCTTCTTTTTCAATGACCAAATCCAATGCCTCCATATATTTCTTTTCCAAAAAAATCACAGGCTTGTTTTTTCGGTATTGATCAATAAACTCGTTGTACACCGATTTGTACAGGTAATTTTTTATGGAAAAGTTAGGGTTTATCTTTTTTCGGTTGGTCCAGACCTCTACAAATACATTTTGAACAATATCTTCTGCCCTGCCATGATCTTTGGTCAAAGTATAGGCATAGCTACAAAGCTTTTGATAGAAAGCATCCATCAAAAAATCATATGCCTTGGCATCACCGGAACTTAAGCGCTTCGCCAAAAAAAAGTTTTTTTCAAAGGCCATAGTTTAGCTGAGTTATTCTTAAAAAAAAGGAATGGATGGTGCACAAATCTAAAAAAAAAGAACAAAAAAATAGAGGGGTATCAGTTTTTCGCACGTAATGTTAGTATAATGTCATAATGTGGAGAATCCAAAAATTCATAGAACAATAGTGAAATTCCTTAATAAGGAAGCAAACCAGAACGAACTGGAAGAACTGGAAGTTTGGTTGCAGGACAAAAGCAACAATTCCGTTTTTGACCGCTTTGTTCGCACAGAATATCTTACTGCACTTTACATGGGAGAATACAACATAACCAAAGCAAAGGAATCGATCGGTCAAAAGCTTAGAAAATCAGAACGGCGAAAAAAAATGCTGATCTACAAAAAATTATCTGTTGCCGCCTCGATTCTTTTGATCATGGGGCTGTCCTTTTTGTACCTTAAGGATCAAAGGATTACAGCTACAACCGATAACGTAAACCAAATCGTCATTGGTTCGAACAAGGCCGTACTTACCTTGGAAAATGGCAATCAAGTGGCTCTGGGTAAAGGTAAGAGCTACGAAACAGGAAATGTCAAAAGTAACGGCGAAGAACTTGTTTACAATGCTCAAGTTAAAGAGGCCGACGCAAACGAAAAATTACTCTTCAACCAGTTGACCGTTCCCAAGGGTGGGCAGTTTTTTGTTCAGTTATCCGATGGTACACAGGTTTGGTTGAACTCAGATTCAAAATTGCGGTATCCAACAAAATTTATTAAAGGAGAAACACGTGAAATAGAGCTTGTATATGGTGAGGCTTATTTGAAAGTGTCTCCGAGCACGCTGCACAATGGGGCTACTTTCCACGTGAAGACCAAAGGTCAAGAGGTAGGTGTTTTGGGAACCGAGTTTAACATAAAGGCCTATTCCGATGACCCAAAAATTGAGACCACCCTGGTCGAAGGAAAAATTAAGGTTGAGACCAAGGGAGCAAAGAGAGTTCTACGTCCAAACCAGCAATCGCGAATTGGTTCAGATGCTAATCAAATAGAAGTTGTAGAAGTAGATGCTGCAGAGGCAGTTTCGTGGATCAAAGGATTGTTCACTTTCAACGAAGAATCTTTGGGGGAAATGATGAAAGTCCTATCCCGATGGTATGATGTGGATGTGGTCTTCGAATCCGTCGAGCACCAAGATTTTGCGTTCACAGGTGTACTCGAAAAAACCAAGTCGTTTGTAGATATCCTTGAACTTATCGCGGCTACCAGCGAAGGTGAGATTGCATTTGAAATAGAAGGGAAAACAATAATCATTAAATAAAAAAGGAAAAGGCCAGCACCTTGGACAGTATTAGCCTTTTTCCGCCAGCTTAATTAAAACAATGTCTAACTAAACCAGAACAAATTTATGGAATTTGATTTAACCAAGGAGTGTTCCCGCGTGGGAAAGCTGCTCCTGAGAACCATTATGAAAACCTTTATCTTTTTATGTTGTACGGTCGCTCTGGCCCTTGGGCCCAAAATGGGTCATGCACAGGACGCTGATATCACCATAGATAAGGATAAAAAAATGACCGTTAAACAGGTCTTCAAGCTTATCAACAAGCAAGCAAACTATAAATTTATTTATAGGCACGATTTGGTCAAAAACGCTCCGGAGATTGCTTTAAAAAGGGGAACCATAAAGGCAAGGGCCTTGTTGAACGCTTGCTTGTCCCCAATAAACTTCACTTATGAGTTCACGGGGAATAACACCATAGTGGTCAAGCCGAAGCGGATTGCCGCAGAAGATAATGATCAGCAAGGAGCATTGGATGACGACCTACAGTTACAGGTCAATGGTACGATAACCGATGAAAACGGCGGCCCATTGCCTGGCGCCAACATTCTTGAAAAAGGAACCGCCAATGGTACGCAATCAGATTTTGATGGAAACTTTATCCTCGAGGTTGCGGGTGCCGAGACCACTTTGGTTATTTCTTATATAGGTTACATTACCCAAGAAGTTGTTGTGGGTAATCAAACCTCTATCAATGTTCAAATGCGGCCTGATGCCGCAAAATTGGACGAAGTAGTACTTGTTGGTTATGGCAGCGTGACAAAAAAAGATCTGACCGGTGCCATTACGCAGGTTGAAAACATAGAAAATAGGGCCGTAACCAATACGGAAGAAGCACTACAGGGAAATGTGGCCGGTGTTACCATAGTTGCTGACGGCGGTGACCCCACCAGTGTGCCTACAGTAAGAATCAGAGGGGTTGGAACCACATCGGATGAATCCCCATTGTGGGTGGTAGATGGAGTGCCTTACTATGGAGGTCCCTTGAACCCTTTCGATATCGAATCGATTACAGTTTTAAAGGATGCCTCTGCCACCGCAATCTATGGGGTAAGAGCAGCAGGAGGAGTAATCTTGGTCACTACAAAAAAAGGTAAGTCGGGAAAATTGACGTTCGATGTGAACACCTATACTGGAATGCAGAGCGTTTGGAACAAACCACAAGCCTTGAATGCTGCGGAACAAGCAGAATATTACAATATTGCCGCCGACAATACCGGCGTTCCAAGAGATCCTGTGCACGATGCGGCCCAGAATCCAGATGGGCAAATTACCAGAACAAATTGGGTCGATGAAATTTTCAGGACCGGGATGATCCAGAACTACGATATCGGGGTTCGGGGAGGAAATGAAAAAATCACCTTTTCATCCTCTTTGGGATTCAACAAAAGGGAAGGTACACTGCTAAATACGGAAGCCACGCGCATAAGCGTCCGGATGAATTCTGAATTCCGGGTAAATGAAAAGTTAAAGATTGGAGAGAACATGTCCTACACCAGAACCAATGGAAACAGCGCGTTCACAGGAACACAGGCAACCAATGGAGAGACCAATTACAACGGAATCATTGCACAGGCCATTAAAGCTCCTCCCCATGTACCGGTCTATGATGAAGATGGAAATTATTCCAATATGCCCGATGCCGGCTATGGGCTTACCATCCATCCAGTAGCCACCTTGAACAGAATCGATATTGACAATCCGGTAACCGATCTTTTTGGCAATTTGTACCTGGATTATACCGTGGCAAAGGGATTAAAGTTTAAATCCAGTTTCGGAATCAATCTGAAATCGGAATCCTTCAAAGAATTCGATCCTAGGATTCCCGAAGTTTCCAAAACACAAAAGACTACCAATAGCCTTCAGGTGGCAGAAATCAAACAAGAGGATTGGTCCTTTGAAAACACCTTGACTTACAATAAAACTTTTAACGAAGTACACGTCCTGACCTTATTAGGGGGGATTACGCAACAAAGCTTTTCGCGCGAGATATTTTCAATCATAGGAAGAGATCTGCCAAGCGAAGATCCCAGTTCCAGGTTTTTGATCAACGCAACACAGTTTGACAAGCCACTGAGCGGCAAAGAAGAAAATACATTGTCCTCTTACTTTGGTAGGTTGAACTACACCTTTAACAACAAATATCTTCTAACGGCAAGTATACGAAGGGATGGTACCTCCAAGCTTTCAGAAAACAATAGATGGGGGACATTTCCGTCAGTTGCGTTGGCGTGGAGAGTGTCCGAAGAGAATTTTTTGAACGAAAGCAATTCAATAAATAACCTCAAGATCAGGACCAGCTGGGGTAGGATAGGCAACATTTCATCTTTGAGCAATTATCCCACCAATGTCCCGCTATCAGAAACTAGGGTGATTTTGGGAGCCACCACTCCTGTAAGTGGTTTTGCATTGGATGGTATCTCAAATCCAGATATCACATGGGAAACTACCGAACAGTTGAATTTTGGACTGGACCTATCTCTTTTTAACAGCAGATTTACCAGTTCTGTGGATTATTTTATAAAAGACACTAAAGACCTGATTTTACCCCTGCCCATAAGCTCGCTCGCCGGGGTAGGTAATGCTCCATTTGTAAACGCTGGACAGGTTCGCAATAAGGGTATAGAAATCTCCATGTCGTTTGCCAAATTTGAAGGGGATTTCACCTATGATATTTCAGGGAACATCTCCAAAATAGATAACGAATTGGTGGCCTTGGGCAATGGCATCAATAGAATTCTTGACAACACCCAGGTAGCAACACACTTTCCTATTGAATCTGTAATCGGTGAGCCTCTGTTCTCCTTCTATTTATTGGAATCGGATGGGATATTTCAGTCGGATGCAGAGGCTTCAGCCTACACTGCACAACCAAATGCCGTTGCAGGAGATCTTAGATTCAAAGACCAGAATGGAGATGGTGTAATCGATGGAGATGACAAAGTCTATAAAGGAAGTTCGTTTCCCAATTTCACCTATGGATTAAACGCAAATTTCAATTATAAGAATTTTGATTTTTCCTTTTTCTTTCAAGGAGTGAGCGGGTCAACAGCCTATAATGGATTTAATATTACCACAGTTTACCCTGCCCAAACATCGGTTGCCGGTGCCAACTTGTTTGCCGAAGCTACAAACACCTGGCATCCAGGAAACACGGACGGAACCTATTTTAGGCTTTCTTTGAACGACCCCAATAATAACTTAAGGCCATCTGACTTTTGGCTGGAGAGTACGGATTATTTACGGTTGAAAAACCTGGTGATTGGCTATACATTTTCAGAATTGAAGATGTTCGATAGATTAAGAGCCTACATTTCTGCACAGAACTTGTTTACCGTAACAAATTACTCTGGCTTGGACCCCGAAGTCACAAATAGGGGAATTGATGGAGGGCAATACCCAGTTTCAAGAGTTTTTAACCTTGGACTTAATGTATCATTTTAAACAAAAAAACTATTATGAAAAAATTTATAAGTGCATTCGGAATACTGTTCATCCTTATGGGATGTGGAAAGGATTTTTTAGAACTGGAGCCTGAAGGAGCACCAACATTGGCCACCTTTTGGAAATCGGAGGCTGATGTTGTTGCGGCCACCAACGGACTATACCTATTGAATGATTTTCAAGGGATTTATGGTAGGGGAATCCATCTGTATTCTTTGATTCCCAGCGATGATTTTGTTGTTGGCAAGTCAAAAGGACAAATAGAGGATATCAAAAACTTTTTTACTGATGGATCAGGATCCTACACTAGGGATATTTGGGCTATGCATTACCAAGTGGTTAAAAGAGCCAATGATATCATTACAAATGTTCCCGATATGGACATCAATAATGACCTCAAAAACTTTGCATTGGGGCAAGCCTATTTTATGAGGGGACTGGCTTATTTTCAACTCTGCGTTATTTATGGCGACCAACGAGCGGGAATTCCAATTGTCGATGAAAACACGGAATCGTTTTTTATTTAAAGACCAGCACATGTAAGTGAAAGCTATGCTTTTGCGGCCGATAGTTTTTCAAAGGCAGCTGAATACTTGCCCTATTTTGACCAGATCAGTCAAGATGATTATGGGAAACCACATAAAAATGCTGCATATGGGTATTTGGCAAGAACCCACCTCCATAACGCCCAATATGATTCGGGTTCATGGAGCATGGCGGTAACAGCTTGTGATCAAGTAATCAACTCAGGAAAAAACGCTTTAGAGGCCAATTTTGAGGATGTATTTAAGATTGCGAACAATTGGGGTTCTGAATACCTCTGGTCCGTTCCCAGTAACAAAGAAGGTGGAAGTATTTTCCCTGGGGCATCTCTGGAGAACCGGGGTTGGGGCAGATACAACGGCTGGGGATATTTCGCTCCGACTTTGGAGTTATATGAATCCTATTTGCCAGAAGATAACAGAAGAGAAGCTACCATGCTAAAATTTGGTGATACTTTCACTTATTTTGGGGAAAGTAGAAGGTATTGGTCCACAACCAACCTTACGGGATTTCAGTTCAAAAAATATCTGGAGCCCTACAGCTATCCGGATGCACAGCATTTAAATGGGAATGGTGACCACCCTACCACAGATCTTAACCTTCCCTTACTTCGCTACTCACACATACTTTTAATGAAAGCTGAAGCATTGATTATGCAAGGACAGGATGGAGACGCACCCTTAAATGAAGTTAGGGAGAGAGCAGGTCTCGCTCCGATTTCCGGGGCCACTATGTCGGACCTCAAATATGAAAGAAGAGCTGAATTTGCAGGCGAGTTATTTGGCAGATATGAGGACTTGATTCGTTGGGGAGATGCTGCAACAGTAATACCTAATGCGCTTCATGGACGCATACATTCCGATAAGTCAGACCCTGATTCTCCTTATGTTATCGAGGAAGTATGGCCGGCCAGACCCCAGTTCGATGCCAGCATTTATAATGTATGGCCTATTCCGCCTTTGGTGATTTCCACCAGCGAAGGAACCATACAGCAAAACGAAGGATGGTAACAAAATTCATTTAAGTTATTAACAACCAGTAAGTTGAGTTAGTTTTGATTGGATAGGTGCGTCCATTCGTGGGCGCACTTGCCTTTATAATTCGTTACATTATAATGCTTCTTAAAAAAATACCTCCTTTAAAACAAGTAGAACCCTCCACAGAAAAAGTACCTAAAAAATTAATCGCTAAAACATATAAACATTGGAGATGGAGAATGTTCATAGGTATGTACATTGGGTATACCATCTTCTACTTTACGCGCAAAAACATTTCACCTGCCCTGCCCTTGATCAGTGAAAAATTGAATATCGACATCATAGAGCTGGGAATTTTAAGCAGCGTGTTTTATGTGGTATACGGAATAGGAAAGTTTATCAGTGGACTTTTGGCTGATCGAGCCAATATCAGGACATTCATGGCCCTAGGCCTTTTTGCAGCGTCTATAATTCATTTGTTCATGGGTTATCTGAACAGCTTGTATTTAATTGTCTTTTTCTGGGGATTAAATGGGGCTTTTCAATCTATGGGTTTTCCACCCATTGCCAAGGGGGTCGTACATTGGATTTCCCCAAAAGAAAGAGCGACCAAGTGGACTATTCTTTCATCATCCCATACAGCAGGAACTTTTGGAATTGGTTTATTGGTGGCAGGAATACTTAATCTATACAACAAAGGTATTCTGGGTTGGGAAGCGGTATTCTATGTGCCGGGCATTTTGGGGTGCATCACCGCCTTTTTTCTGTTGATTGTATTAAGAGATCGCCCTGTTTCCTTGGGTTTGCCACCAATTGAGGAGTACAAAAAAGATAAACCAGTGGTTGAGCTCACCAAGAGCACTATGAGTCATTGGCAAATCCTGAAGAAGTACCTATTCACAAATCGTGAGATTTGGATATTGAGCTTTGCGAATATGTTTATTTATATTATTCGGTTTGGAACATTGGATTGGGCGACTATTTTTTTATATGATGTAAAAGGGATCGACCAAGTTAGTGTTGCTATGTTTTGGACACTTATGCCTCTTGCAGGAATTCCAGGAGGAATTGTTGCTGGTTATTTGGCTGATCGGTATTGGAACGGCAGATGTGTGCCCATTAACGTCATCTATCTGAGTTTGCTTGCTCTGAGTATTGTCGGATTTTATTTTTATTCGGGTCCCGACAGCATTTTTTTCACAGGAATTTTTCTTCTGCTTATTGGATTTTTGATTGACGGCCCGCAAAACTTGATCAGTGGTGTTCAAGCCTCTAGGGTGACCGTAAAGGAAGCAATCTCTGGAGCATGTGGAATGACAGGATTTTTTGGATACGTCGGAGCCACATTTTCAGGTATTGGATTAGCCAAGATTACACAGGTTTTTGGTTGGTCCGGCATGTATGCTACATGTGTACTTTCTGCAATTATATGTATTCTTCTGGTGTTGTTAACCTGGAAAAAAGAAAAAGGGACATGAATGATGTGTTAAGAAAGGAACACTAAAATAGCCATCTTAAGGGATTGGCATCTAGATTCACCTAAGAATTTTTTCGAGCTTCTCGATTGCAATCTTTTTTGGTATTCTCGTTAATTCATTTTTTAGAGTTACAACCAGTTTACTTATTTTACCGTTTAATTGAACTTTTGCACTAACACAAGTTCATTGATAATAAGGAGTTTACTTTTTCCGTACACTTAAATGGTTTACCTTATATACCCTTTATTACCCCAAAGATGAAGTTCGGATATGCAAGGGTGAGCACAAAATCCCAAAAACACGATTTACAGGTGGATGCCTTTCTGAAGGAAGGAATCAAATCCAAGAACATTTATGCGGATGTTTCATCAGGAGCAAAGGCAGAACGAAAGGGACTGGATGAACTGCTGTCCATTTTGAGGGAGGGTGATACACTTGTGGTTTGGAAACTGGACAGAATTGCCAGAAGCCTTTCACATCTGACCAAGCTCATTGAAGATTTTGAACAAAAGGGCATCCACTTCAAAAGCATTCAGGAAAACTTCATTGATACTGCATCACCGCACGGGAGGTTCATATTCAACCTGTTCGCTTCGGTTGCCCAATTGGAAAGGGACATCATCATTGAACGGACACGGGCAGGGTTTGAGAGTTCAAGGCGACGGGGGTTGAAAATCGGTCGGAAGCCTGGTCTGAGCAATCGGGCATTACACAAAGCCATGTTGGCGGAAAGGTACTACAGGGACAATAAATTGAGTGTTGAGGAAATCATGAAACTCATTGATGTTGGATCCAAAAAGACCCTCTATAAATATCTGGCATACCAAGGAAGGCGAAAGTGCCTAGAGTGTGGTACACTTTTCTGGGACAAGAAGCAAAACTTGGAAAAGGCATATTGTAAAATGCACAAAAGGAAAATCAAATCCAATTGACCGTTTTACTCTCCTTTCACCGAAAACCCAATTTTTCACAAATTGAATTTTCCTACATTTATGAAAATTCAAATAATGGATTATGAATAAAACCCTGATTTATATTATTATCATTCTAACGTTCTCAGGTTGTTCATATATAACTGATTTTTATATTATAAATTCATCCGATCAAAATATATCCATTGAGTACAAGGTCAAAGACTTTGAGTTGTCAGGTCCTTTTGTGTCAACACCATATTTGACAAAAATGAGTCGTGGCTTTGAATATTCTAGCGATAGAAATTATGATAGCGTTGTAGTCGATTCAATTAATAAAAAGGTATCCTGCAAACTTGAAAAAGGACAATCGTTGTGGTTTGGTGATGATTTAAATTTCAGCATCAAAAACCTACAAGACCAACAAAAACTAAAGGATAAAATAGTGTATCTCAAAATTTCAATTGAACATGGTGTTTTAATGGCGAATGAATCAAATATTGTGAGCTCATTAACAACTTTCGATAGACAGCACGTGGGAATTGAAGTAGAGTAATGTTAGATGCAAAAACTCTCTATGAAAAACAAAAAGAGTTTAAAGTTCAAACAAAGGATTGAATATACCCCATTGACAAATTGGTTTCCACCTTTGAACAATTTTGTCGGACCAATTGTCAGTTTCCCTAATTTTACAGGGCTATGTCATATTTTGGGCTTTTAAAGGGGTACCCGTTAGGGGATATGGAAAAAGGTGAACGCAACAGGCTCTTTGTTGCCGAGGGCCTTTTTCAGAATATTTATGTTGTTTCCCTAAAAACGGGGTTGAACCAGGTATATCCCCCCAAGGACCCACCTGTACCGAGGCCCACAAAGGTGCTTATTGACGACCTTCACAAGTTTCTCCTTAAAACTTTTGAACATACCATTTATACCCCATTCTATGAGTTTTTTGTGGAGTTCAACGATGAGGTCTTCGGGATGGACAAAGCGACCGAAAGGGAGGCGGCATTAAAGTACTTTAAGGTCCTTGCCGACCATATCATCACCAAAGTGATCCGGATTTTCCATGTCCATGGGGATAATGGGGATATAAAAAGGGTCAAAAACCTTCCCAAAATGGACTTACTACAAGGGCAACGGGAGGCATTGAAAAGCAACCTTACCAACTCACCCATTTTGTTACCCTATTTAGAGGGCAATAGCGCATACTTTAACAGTAACGAGGCAAAACTGGCAGAACCCATAAGGTCGTTCTTGGAATTTGAAATGGTGTATAAGATATTGTTGAACCTTGACGACATGTACGGTTTTTCCAGTAAGGCACAAAAGGGCAACAAAGCTTTGGTAAATGACGATAAAAGTGATAGTCTCGGACAAAAACACAATGTAACGCGGCAACGAGAAGATATTAAAACGGAAGAAACCGAAAGAACCTCATCAACCAAATCCGACCTTACTGAAAGAACCCCGTCCCCGAAAAAGAACCTTAATGAAAGAACCTTACTGTCCGAAGAAGAAGCTTTAAGGTATTTGATTGAAAATGTTTTTTCCAAAAAGGATTAGCACCATGAAAAAATCCTTTTGCATACCCTATGTTTCTTCCCCAAAGAGGTGGGAGTAATCCTCTGGTAATTCAGCGTTGATGTCCCTAAGGTATTTTTCCAACGCCGGCATGGTGGCGTGTCCGGTGATCAACATGAGCTTCCCCTTTGCCACTACCGGCGGATATTTTTTGACCAATTTCCGGTACAGTTTTGTTATAAAGGTATGTCTATAGCTATATAGTCCGTACTCTTTCCCTAGACCCAGGATATCCTTGGCTTTTTTGAACTGTTTACTATAGTGGTTCCTTTTGTTGTCCTCTAGGGTATTCCATACACCTCCAATTTGGTGCAGGGCGAAAAGATGGTTTTCTGGAAGTGCCCTAGATAGATCGGGTAAATGTTCCAATAGGATATCCGGTAATATCTTGGCCGCCCTTTTCTTTGTCTTTGTCTGCACATAAATTCTTCGCTGCTCGATGTCAAGGTCGCCAACCCTCAACCGGCATACTTCTATGGGTCTTAAAAATGCATACGACACGAACCTTATGAACAGCAACAAAATGGGGTCGTTTTTTTCAAGGTACCCCTCCAGCTCTTGCAACTGTTTAGGGGTATAGGTCTTGTGAAGATTAGGGTTGGACTTAAGGGAACGTATGCCCTTTACAAAATTATGGGGTATGTGCCCGCTGTCCTCAAAGAATTGGAACAGCGAACTTAGATCCGCCTTTGTGTTGTTGTGGGTACGGGGACTTGTGCGTTTCAGAACGAATGTCAAATAGGCCATGATCGATTTTTTGTCCAGTTGGGAAACCGTTGCTTGATGTCCAAGATTGTTGTGGGCCCATTGCGCAAATTGTTGGGTTCTGCTCTTAAATCTGGAATAGGAGGAAGGGCTTAGGACATGTTCTTTGTAGACAAGGGCCTCTTTGATAGCTGGTTGCAGCAATTTAGCGCCTGTTTGCGAATCGTTTTGGTGTCCCTTTCCCGTATCGGGCTCAATGACAACCTTTTCGGCAACGTTTTGGGGTTGTCGCCCGGCCATCCCATCCAACCCCAACACGGCATTTAGGTGGCTATTGTCCGCATAGGGACTGAATCCCTGCTCCAAAAGAAATTGGAGGCTACGGCTTAGGGTCCTTAGGTGCGCGTAGCGCTCCCTCTTGGTCTTGTAGCGGTTTGCACCGGCCTTGATATTGGGCTGCCGCCTTAGCTTGCCGGTGCCCGGGTCCCTGAAGGACCAGTATACGTACCAGTCCTTTGACAGGGCAATGTCCCTTTCCTTTTTGGACAGTCTGGACCACTCGGAGGGCTTTGCCCCGCCGGTGTAGATCTTGGGTTCGGAAAAGGAAGGTTTTTTGCCCAAAACGTGTACGGTATCGTGTACTGTTTTCAAAAATAGCGAAAGTGTGGCCATAAAAAAACGGATTGTTGGTACACAATCCGTTGTCTTTGTTGCCCTTGGGCCTAGTAGCGGGAACAGGACTCGAACCTGTGACCTTCGGGTTATGAGCCCGACGAGCTACCTACTGCTCTATCCCGCGATGTATATTTTAATCGGAACTAAAAACCGATTTCTTTGTTTTTTCTTTTCCCAAAAGTAAAGTAGGTACTTTATCCTGAGCCGAGTCGAAGGATAATGCTCTATCCCGCGATGTGGACGGCAAATATACAACCGTTTTCTTATTATATCCAAATTAGTGAGGGTTTGATTTGAAAAACAAGTCGAATTGCTTTCTATAAGCGTGAGTTTTGGACGAAATGGCTACCTTCGAAACCATGGAAAAAATAAACAGCTTTTTGGTAGATGCCAATTCATGGGCTAACTGGCCCATGTTCATCTTATTGATTGGAGGTGGCCTCTTCTTGATTTTTTATTCCAAATTGACCCCATATCGTTTTTTTGGTCATGCCATTGCCATTACCAGAGGAAAGTACGATGATAAAAATGCCAAAGGGGATGTGAGTTCATTGCAGGCCCTTTCCGCTGCAGTGGCGGCTACCGTAGGTTTGGGAAACATTTCCGGGGTTGCCATTGCCATTCATGATGGAGGACCTGGGGTTGTCTTTTGGATATGGATGACCGCTATTATTGGCATGTGCATAAAATTCTATTCCTGTAGTTTGTCCATTATGTTCAGAGGGGAGGATTCCGAAGGAAAACTACAAGGAGGCCCCATGTTTTATATCACCAAAGGATTGGGAAATAAGTACAAACCACTGGCCATCTTCTTTTGTCTTTCGGGCATTTTTGGGTTCCTGGGTGTTTTCACAGCCAATCAATTTACCGAGACTTTTATGAGCGTGGTGGAGCCGTCCGATTCCTTATTTACCATGAGTGATTTCAATTGGAAATTGAGTGTCGGAATTGTGTTGGCCATTATTACCTCCTTTGTTATTTTCGGCGGCTTGACCAAAATAGCTAAGGTGGCCACAGCCATAGTTCCAGTCATGGTCATGGTGTATTTGGTGGCTGTAATCGTGGTTATGGTGTTAAACGCTTCGCAAGTTATTCCTGCCTTAAAACTGATTATTTCAGAGGCATGGAATTTTAAGACCATTGTTACGGGTGGATTCTGGGGTTTGGTAATAATTGGCGTCAAACGTGCCATGTTCTCCAATGAAGCAGGGTTGGGTAGTGCGCCCATGTATCATGGGCAGTCCAAAAATGATGAACCCATTCGTGAAGGCCTGGTGGCGATGTTGGGCCCATTTATTGACACTATTTTGGTTTGTACCTTTACCGCGGTAGTTATTATTTTAAGTGGTGCGTATCTGGACGATTCCAGCGGAATTGTGATGACTTTGCAGGCGTTTAGAACTACCTTGTTTGGTTTTGGGGATGATTTGCTAATGATTATTGTTACAGCCTTTGCTTTGTCCACTTTGTTTACATATTCGTATTATGGTGTAAAATGTCTGTCCTTCCTAACCAACGCAAAGATTGGGAGATTTTATAACCATTATTTTGTGATTATGATTGTCTTTGCCGCTGTAGCTTCTTTGGATTTGGTCAAAAACCTTATTGATTTGTCCTACGCCCTAATGGTAATCCCCAATATGATAGCCGTACTGATTTTGGCACCTAAGGTAAATGCCGCGGCCAAAATATACTTTCAAAAGTTAAAGCATGAACAAGCATAGATCGGGCTTTGTAAATATTATAGGCAACCCCAATGTGGGGAAGTCAACCCTCATGAATGCATTTGTGGGGGAGAAGCTTTCCATTATCACCTCCAAAGCACAAACCACTAGGCACCGCATTCTGGGTATTGTAAACGGCGATGATTTTCAAGTGATTCTTTCCGATACCCCTGGAATCATAAAACCAGCCTACGAGTTGCAGAGTTCAATGATGGATTTTGTAAAATCGGCTTTTGAGGATGCTGATGTGCTCGTATATATGGTGGAAATTGGTGAGAAAGCGCTGAAGGACGAAGCCTTCTTTAAAAAGATTGAAAACAGCAAAATACCGGTGCTGTTGCTTCTCAACAAAATTGACACTTCGGAACAAGAGATTCTTGAAGAACAAATTCAACATTGGCAACAATTACTTCCTAAAGCAGAGATTCATCCCATATCTGCCCTTGAAAATTTTAATGTTAAAGAAGTTTTTGACCGTATTCTGGAATTACTCCCGGAAGCGCCCCCATATTATCCCAAAGATCAATTGACCGATAAACCGGAACGCTTTTTTGTGAATGAAACTTTACGGGAGAAAATACTCTTGCATTACAAAAAGGAAATTCCCTATGCAGTTGAGGTGGAAACCGAAGAATTTATTGAAGACGACGACATTATCAGAATCCGTTCGGTAATTATGGTAGAACGTGATACTCAAAAGGGAATCATCATTGGTCACAAAGGGAGTGCATTGAAAAGAGTGGGGGTTGAGGCCCGTAAGGATTTGGAGAAATTTTTTGATAAACAAGTTCATATAGAACTGTATGTCAAGGTCAATAAAAATTGGAGAAACAATACTTCCCAACTACGCCGTTTCGGATATAATAGTTAAAACCCGATGTTCTTTTATCTCTTGAGTCCAGCAATTAGTTCCCTGATATAGGTTTTAAGTTGATCTGTTTGTGGTTGGCCCTTAGCTCTTCCCATTCTTCCAAAAGCGTATAGCGCAAACCATATAACCACTAGAAAAAACATCCCTGCCAGCCAAAGTGTTACATCATACCCCAATGAATAATTGGAATAGGCAAAAACACCTAAAATCACAAATAGGGTACCTACTCCAAAATGCAGGAACATAAAAAAGGTCCACAAAGTTGGATTTGGTCCGAAAACCCCATGAATCTTACTAAT
Source organism: Flagellimonas algicola (assembly GCF_005937185.1). Classification (GTDB taxonomy): domain Bacteria; phylum Bacteroidota; class Bacteroidia; order Flavobacteriales; family Flavobacteriaceae; genus Flagellimonas; species Flagellimonas algicola. The sequence goes on from NZ_VCNI01000002.1 coordinate 1,622,559, forward strand.
CCCTTCTTCAAAAGAGGTGAGTTCCAAGTGCACCTGGGGAGTCCAAAAATTGGTTTCCGATTTTTTGAACCGGATGTAAATATGCTCATCCAAACGCTTTACCAGGAAGGGATCCGGGGGCGGGGTCTCAAAAATAGACTCCAAACGTTCCAAATCTTCCTTAAAAGAAATCTCAAAACGAGGGCGTAAAACAATTTCGTTGGTAAAGTCGCTCATAAGTAGTTGAAATTGAAAAAAAAAGGTATCATTTTTTCTTCATAAATAATGGTATTTTTGCCAAAATTTAATGCGGATGGGAGCTATTGTAGCCATTGTAGGAAGACCCAATGTAGGCAAATCCACTTTTTTTAACCGATTGATCCAGCGCAGGGAGGCCATCGTGGATGCCGTTAGTGGGGTTACGCGTGATCGCCATTATGGAAAAAGCGATTGGAACGGTAAGGAATTTTCTTTGATCGATACCGGTGGGTATGTAGTGGGGAGTGATGACATTTTTGAACAAGAAATAGACAAACAGGTGGAGTTGGCTATTGATGAGGCAGATGCCATAATTTTTATGGTGGATGTGGAATCTGGCGTAACCGGGATGGATGAAGATGTTTCCAGACTGCTTCGCAAAGTGGATAAACCGGTGTTTTTGGCCGTAAACAAGGTGGATAACGCTCAGCGCGAATCAGACGCTGTTGAATTTTATGCTTTGGGATTAGGAGATTATTACACCTTGTCCAGTATCAATGGTAGCGGAACGGGAGAGTTGTTGGATGCCTTGGTCGAAGTGCTTCCGGAGATAGAGGAGGAAGAAAGTGAACTGCCCCGCTTTGCGGTTGTGGGCAGGCCCAATGCTGGAAAATCATCCTTCATCAATGCCTTGATTGGGGAAGAACGGTACATCGTTACCGATATTGCAGGGACTACACGTGATAGTATCGATACCAAATACAATAGGTTCGGGTTTGAATTTAATTTGGTGGATACGGCAGGTATCCGAAGAAAGGCCAAAGTAAAGGAAGACTTGGAATTTTACTCCGTAATGCGATCCGTAAGGGCCATTGAACATTGCGATGTCTGTATTCTGCTATTGGACGCCACCCGCGGATTTGACGGTCAGGTGCAGAACATTTTTTGGTTGGCACAGCGGAACAACAAGGGAATTGTAATTCTTGTCAATAAATGGGATTTGGTAGAAAAGGAAACCAATTCGGTCAAGGAGTACACCCAGAAAATCAAAAAAGCCATAGAACCCTTTGATGATGTTCCGATTCTGTTCATTTCCGTACTTACCAAGCAACGCATATTCAAAGCCATTGAAACTGCAGTTGACGTGTACAAAAACCGTTCAAAAAAGATCGTGACGCGTAAACTCAACGACATTATGTTGCCCATAATTGAGCATACACCGCCTCCTGCTTACAAGGGAAAGTATGTGAAAATAAAATTCTGTACACAACTGCCAACGCCGTATCCACAGTTTGCGTTTTTCTGCAACTTGCCACAATATATTCGGGAACCATACAAACGGTTTTTAGAGAACAAGCTTCGGGAGCATTTTGATTTTAGCGGTGTGCCCATTACCATTTTTATGCGGAAAAAGTAGGTGTTATGGGCCTGAAGCCAACTCCACTTGTATAGGTTGTTGGATTCGGTTGCCATTATTGTCCACTGCCGTTAGGGTATAAGCCCCTGGCTTCACTGGCAGAATCAGCTCGTGAAAACTGGTGGTCGTGTTCACATAGGTCTCATCCAAATACCAGTGCACTGTGCTATCTTCTTGTTGATGCGCCAATTTAAAAACCACATCCTTTTGACTTATTCCCAAATCTTTTGGAATAAGAATTTCCTCGTTCAATTTGGGATGAATGAACTCCATCAGCTGCTGTTCTTCGGAACCACAACCAGAAAGGTACGGGGGTAAACTTTTATAATTGGGATTGGTATCAGCATAGTAGTATTCCACAACGGTTGGTAGACTAAACCAACTTTTTTGTACCATATCCTCCAACGGATAACAGGAAGAGGTAACACGATAGTTTTCCTGGGCATCCAAAAAAATTTGATGATGGTACGGGCAGGTTGAACTTTTAAATCCGTTAGCGGGAAGTTGCAGTTCTTGGGTATCTTCACAGAAAACCGAAGCCCGTTGTCCGCTTTTGGTACAGGTTTCCAAAGCAATAAGGTCGTCATAGGGTTCTTGGAACCAACCACTATGGGGTAAAGTGCCCAATACATCAAACAAAATGGGAGCCGCTGCTAAAATGCCAACCAATCCAGGTCTGCCCTCGCCATCCGCATTACCGGCCCAAACCCCTATGGCATATTTTGGGGTTACCCCCACCGCCCAGGCATCTTTAAAGCCAAAACTTGTTCCAGTTTTCCAGGCTATGGGTTGGGCAGCATCAAAAAACTGCCAATTTTCATCCCCTTCAGGGCGATTGACCTCCCTTAAGGATTTGAACGTATGATAAACGGCTCCTGCACTAAACACTGGGGCATCAAACTGTTCCTCTCCAAAATCGATTTCCTGATTCATTAGATAGGAAGGTTCAGAAAATTCATTGGAGCGATAGGTGCTTGAATTGGATACAAAGTAATTTAGAGTTGATGCCACGGAAGCATAGCTTTTGGTGACGTCCCACAAGGAGCTTTCAGCACCTCCCAAAATAAGGGATAATCCATAATACTCCGCAGGTTTATCTAGTGATTTCATTTGCATTTTTTGGATCTTGTTATGGAACTTTTGAAGCCCAAATTGCCTTAATAATCGAACGGCTGGTACATTCAAAGATCTAGAAAGTGCCCAGCTGGCTGGAACTACCCCAGCATGCTTTTTGTTGAAGTTTTTTGGATTGTACCCATTGATTACGGTGGGAATATCATTGACCAAGCTGTTCGGGAGCAATTGCCCTTCATGCAGTAAGGATGTAAATAGAAAGGGCTTTAAGGTGCTTCCTGTACTTCGGTTTTTGGTGATGATATCCACATAATTACCATGTTCCGCAGATGCTGGGGAGTTTCCCACGTAGGCCAAGACCTTTCTGGTTTCCACATCAAGAACCAGAATGGCCAAGTTATGGATTTCGTTGCTTTTTAAACGTTGATAATGTTGTGCGGCGAGTCTGTTGACTTGAGTTTGTAGTTGTCGGTCCAAAGATGTGGTAATGGATTTTCCTGGATGCTCTTTTTTGATTCGTTCCGTTAAATGGGGCGCAATATTGGGCAGGGGCATTGGTTTTTGAGGCAATGGCTCGGCTATGGCAAGTTCATAGGTGGTTTGATCAATGACATTCTTTGCCCACATTTTTTTTAATAAGCGATTCCGTTTGTTTCTGAGGGTTTGCTCATTTCTTCCCGGAAAAATAAGGGATGGAGCGTTGGGCAACACTGCCAAGGTTGCCGATTGTCCCCAGCTTAGCTCATGGGCTGGAATGCCAAAGTAGCGCCAAGCAGCGGTTTCCAATCCTACCACATTCCCACCGTAAGGGGTATGGCTGGCATAAAGGCGTAAGATATCCTCTTTGGAATGGCGTAGTTCCAGCCGGGTGGCCATAAAAAGTTCAATGCCTTTTTCCCAATAGGTTCTGGATTTGTTTTTTCTGCTCAGCCTTATGACCTGTTGGGTAATTGTACTTCCGCCCCTTTGGGAGTCCTTGGTAAGGTTGTGCTGTATCGCTTTGAAGATGGAAACTGGGTTAAAACCCGGGTGTTGGTAAAAATACTCGTCCTCAAAGCATAAAACGGACTGCTTAAATCGGTAAGGAACGGAATCAAGCTCAGGAAAACGCCATTGGCAGTCCTCCGCAATTCGTGCTCCGACCAATACCTGGTCTGAGCTTAAAACCACGGTAGAGGTGGGGTCGTTAAAGAGCAATTTCGGAAGACAAAACAGCCATACAATGAATAATATCAGAAAGGAACCCAGCCCGATCTTGTGCTTCAATGCTAGCCTGTTATATATGGATGTGAGGTATATCATCCTGTGCTTCAAATTATTGTACCACCTTGACCCATTGCCCCTTGTTTCGGGCATTATAATTATTATCATACATGGCCTCTACCTGGGCTCCGGGCAAATAGTAATCTCCGAGGTAAGAGGCGTTTAATTTTATCGTAAAAGTTTTGCTCTTTTTAGCCTCTAAATCGAAATAGAAATGGGTTCGGTCATCTCTTGTGTCCATATAAGATGCATTCCCCGAATTATCATCCCCAAAGCCAGCATAAGACGTGTTCACAATTTCCCATCCGCTTGGAACAATCTGGGTCAAGGCCATATCATTGATGAAATCGTTGGAAGTATTGAACACATTAATTTTGGCTTGCAATTCGGTTCCTTGTCGCAATTGGCTCACATCCACGGTGTTTCCCAGAGGATCCTGATAAGTTACGGAAAGCCTTAGGTTTTGTTGTTGGGCAAGTTCTTGCCCAACAGGAAGTCGACCACTGAGTGAAAGGGTAGCATAAACGATGTTCCCTTGATGATTTTCTATCCGCACCTTATCCGTAGCCGATGTTATGGTAAGGGGTCGCTGGGCAATGGCCCTATCTGTTTTTACATTCACTTTTTTGCCATTCTGGGTAATGCTCAAATCCAACGACTTACCTCCATTTTTGCTCACCATTTTCGCCATGGACAGCAGCGCATAGGAGGTTTCTTGGGTGCTGTACCACCGTTGGGATGACAAGTTTTTGGCCAAGGATTCGGCAAGTTCTCGCTGTTGGCTATGACCCAGAATCACCATGGTTTCCAAGGCCATGGCCCTATTCCGGAAAACAGAACCATAGGTTCTGTAATTATAGCTGTTTGACTGAAAATTGATATTGGCGGTTTGCGCAATTTGCTGGGCCACTTCTTTTTTACCGGTCAAGGCATAAGCTGCTGCCAGTCGCCATTTGGCCTCATTGCTTAACTTGTTGGACTCCCGTAATCTGTTCATGGCTGCCAATTCTGGTTGTTGGGCCAGGGCCAGGGTATACAAACGATACGCCTGGGCCATGTCGTCATTGTAACTACTGCGTTGATTGCTCCATTGCTTGGCGGTATTTTTTTGATAGTGCAACCAATTGCTTAAAAAAGTAAGTGGTAATTGATATCCTTTTTGCTTGGCTTCCAACATAAAATGTCCGGCATAGGAAGTACCCCAATCGTTGGCACCCCCATAATTGGGCCAATAACTGAGCCCGCCATTGGGTAACTGAAAATCGTTCAGGCGTTTAATTGCTGCCTTCACATTTTTCTCCACCTCTTTTTCCTTGTCAAAAGTGATATCAAGGACATCGGCCAAAAAGAGTTGTGGAAAAGCAGCGGAAGTGGTTTGCTCAACACAGCCATGTGGATATCGAATCAAATATTCCATACGCTTGGAAAAGTCCATGGGAGGTAGTGTGGAAAACTCGATAAATGCAGTGTTTGTTCCAGAAGTTCCGAAGGGTTCCAGTGTAACCATTTGGGATTGGTTGCCTTCAATGGTGTATAAGCTGCTTTTGGAGGTGATTGGATTTGGGTTTTCCACATCAATTTCTATGGCACTACTAGCACTTTCTCCCGCCCCGGAGGCTGTAACCTTTATATTTTGAAAGGAGGTTGTTGGATGTACCTCAAAGTCAAAATTGACTATTTGCTCCCCAACTGAATCAAAGGTGATATCCTTGGATGTTGAACCAATAGGCTTCAACGCCTGGTCTGATTCTATGGTAACCCTAACGTTTTTCACCTTCTTCTCCATGGCAAAAACGGTTACGGGGATAGTTACTTTTTCCCCAGGAGATAATTTCCTTGGAATGGATGTCAATACCATCAACGGTTTCCGAACTGGGGTGGTTTTATCTGCATTACCATAGGCTCCATTTTGATTACCAGCCACCACCATGGTTCGCACGGAACCTACATAATTGGGTATTTTTATGGTGTGGTCTGCTTTTTCTCCAGCTTTTAAACTGAAGGGGCCTAGATAGGTAACCACAGGTTTAAAACGCTGTGCTTTACGGTTTTTGGCGCCTTCTCCAATACCACCCCCTCCAATCGCATAGATGTTGTCCACACTTACGGAATAGGCTCCCATAACATCATCAAAAATGTCAAAGGTTTTGACCCCAAGAGCCTGTCTTGCATAGAACGAGCTATGAATATCCGGGGTTTTGAATCGGGTAAGATCCAAGAGTCCATCATCCACTACTGCCAAAGAATATGTCATGGGTTTGTTATCGGTTTCAGATACGGTTACTTTGAAAGATTGTTCCGGTTGCAACACTTCCGGCATTTTTAGTTCGGGCTTTAGAAAAGTGTCTGGGTTCTCTACCAATAGGGGTACCACGCCGTACAAGCGGATTGGGAGGTCATTTTTAACTTGCCCATGCGGTTGTAAAAGGGAAATGTTGACATAAACATTGGGAGCCATCTCTGCCGTAATCGGAACTTTAGCATGGGTTTCCTTGGCGGAGGTCTCTATCCATTGCTGAGACAGGACTTCTGAGCCATTTTCTATGCTGAGTAGAGCTCGTCCTCCGCTATCTGAAGGGAAGGTAACCACGGCGTTTTCGCCTAGCGTATATTTCTCTTTATCCGCTGAAAAAATGAGAATCTTTGAACTTTCTGTATCTCCTGAAGCTGGTCTACGCCACCAATTTCTGTAAAAGTATGCGGTACGACCTGTTGCATGTCCAGATGCCTCGTCAATGACCCTGATCAGGAAACGGCCGCCATCATCATCGGGAATGTTGAGATTAAAACTACCCTTTCCATCCGCTTTGGTTGTAACGGTCATTTCCTTGAAAGGACGATGTACCGTTGCGTTTTCATATCGGGAAAGATTGTCAAATCCCCGGTTCCACCACCAGCGCCATTCAATTTTGAAGATTTGCACCTTAAGTTTTCGGTTGCCTTCGGTTTTACCCATTGCATTCACACTGACCACATCAAAATTGTTGTTTTCATCGGTCAGGAAAGAACCATATTGCTTGGCTTTTGGGGAACGCATTCCCACAAAATGTGTAAATGGTGCCAACTTTTTGCTAAAAACATCTATGGAAAAATCACCCCCGCCTTCAAATACCTTTGTGGTAAAAACAGCTTGAAGCATCCCTGGGGCTTTTGCATTGACATCCAATTTCTGGTTGATATCCAGAATCCCTTTTTCATTAAGTTTGGCATCGACCCATCGGGTTTCAATTTCATTGAATGTGCACACGGGATCTTGAAAAACATAACCATTGAAACCAGAAAAGGCGGATACAGCATTTTGCAATTTGGCATTGATGTCCACTTTAAGATTGCGTGCCGGGGCGCCATGGAGCCATTGCACTTTTGCCTGCCCCTTGTTGTTTTGATTTGCTTCTAAAATCTCGTTCTCAAAAGCAAAATCCACCTTTAAACGGTTGGGTTTTATGGTAGCTATCCTTAGACTTTTATGGAATTGGGCACCCCCAACCACAATTTTGGCGTTCCATGTCCCAGTGGGTGCACTGGGTTTGGTGGGTATTGGGAAATAGTAGAATTGATCTTCCTTTCGGGCATATAGTCCATCCGCAACTTGAGCACTTTCTGTTTTCAAAAGGGTGCGTTGGACCAACTTTCCACGAGCATCGTTGACTTCCAAAGTTATTGGGTGTCCTTCAGGCAATGGATTATTTCTGTCATCCAGAACGAATGTTAAATGGACGGTGTCGCCTGGTCGGTGAACCCCTCTTTCAGTATATATAAATCCCTGCAGTCCACTTTGCAATTCTTCCCCGGACACATCAAATTTGCTTAAGGATAGGGCATTGCCATCGGCCAACTTGGCGTAGGCATAATTGTTGTTTTTTTCTGCCACAGCAAAAGCCAAACTTTTCTCGCCATCATAAATACCAAAACCGGAGGCATCCGTGGTCACTTCGCCCAACAATTGCTGCTGAAAATTGTAAAGCTTGATTTTGGTGTTGGCCTCTGGCATTGCTGTCAGCAAATTGGTGACGGCAAAATGACAGGAACGGTTGTTCCCTTTTTTGACGATTAATCCCAAATCGCTGCCCAACAAGTGTGTCGAAGCTATTCTGTCCTCATTGTAATAAGCTTGATGACAAGGATTGTCCCGTTCTTCCCAATTGTAGGAGTAATTTCTCCAATAGTATATTTCATTGTCCCAATAGCGTTCTTCAAGGCTCTCTTCCTCAGTATTTAGTGAAGGGTTCTCCATTCCTTGTGCTGTATTCACTTCGTTTTCCTCCTTGTCATTACAGCTATAAGTGGTATGTTCCTTTTTAAAACTGAACTCGACTCGATATAGGGAGCCAGGGTTTATCTGGGTCAGTTCAGATAGATCCAGGGCATGGGCTTTCCAATAGCTTGAGTTTTCCCTACCATCTGCGGCCAGAGGAATGACCTTATAGGCCACCCTTCGTCCAACTGGTCTTAAATCCGACCGGTATTGGGGCGTGAGGTTATTGTTTTGCAGATATTGCAGCATATTGTCTTCAAAAACCTGAATGACCCTGACCTCCACAGCTGCGAGATTGACCGTTTCAAAATATATAGGGGTGGATGCTGCATTGGGCAGGATGGTACCCTTGGAAATGAGCCTAACATTGGGTTTGAGCTGTTCGAAGGAAATCCACTTGGAAAAACTGTTTTTAAGACTGAACCCATAAGCGCTCTTGATACCTTCAAATGCATTCACTTTGACCTCCCCCAGTATTCTGTTTGAGGGATAAACCCGGAGGACATTTCCATCTATTTCATAACGCAGACTTTCGGCACCCTCAATGGTCACCAGACCATTTAAATTTTGATTTTCATTTAAGGGCTCTGAAAAGTTCAGCGTTAGGGCAGCATTGGGAGCTGTTGAGGTTTTGGCATCGACCACCACAAACTTGTTCAGTCCTGGAATGGTATATGTTTCTGAGCCTTCGTTGTCAATGTTGATCTCGGAACCGTCCCAACGAAGTTGTAATTCACTGTCATCTGTTTTTCGGGAAATACTGTCAATGGTAAAACTGAAGTATTTGGCATCTTCTGTAGTATTCTGCCAGTTGATGGCAACTTTTTTGTTTTCCTGGGTCGCGGACAAAATAGCTGTGATTTTTTCGGCAGACAATACATCTGAAGCTTCCAGGGTACCTGTCAAATACTGCCAATTTTTACTGTAAGACTGAAGATTTCCAAGGGTAATCTTAAAATTGGGGGCAAGGGTTTTAAAGCCGAAGCTGTATTTTTTGAAATCGCTTTCAATGTCGTCAAACAATTTGTGAAGTTGCAAGGTTACCATGTATTCCATGTCCGGTTGTAAATATTCCGAAGGTTGGAAAGTAAGTTCCCTGCCGTTTTCGATGACCAATTTTCCGTCAACCTTTGGGGATATTTTTAAGTAGTCCGAAGGAAGTTCCTGGGTCAGTTCAAACTGGTCCAATTGTTTGGCCAGCACTATTTGGATGGGGGTGGCTATACTTTCATTGCCATGGGTATGATAGCTGATATAATCCTTAAACTTAAACAGGTTGTCCAGATTTTCTGGATCTATCTTTTTTTTACAGGATACGGAACATATCAAAAGGAAAACGAATAGAAAACGAAGCGTGCGAACCATCTTGAAAACAGAATTTAATGAACAATAAATTTGCCAGAGACAAGATAGCTTAAATATGAGGAGAAGCGGGGGACGATCTTATGAAGAACGTATTATGATTTACGGATGGCCTTTTTGAATGGACGGAACCTTATGAAAAATTTATGATTTGGCCATTTCAAATGGTTTTCAAAAACAATATCTTGAAATTCATACAACAACCTAAAAACGAACATCATGCGAAATCTATTTCTTTGCCTCTTTTCCCTCGGGATTATAGGAATGGTAAATGCCCAATCTGACTATGAATTAATTGAACAAACCTTGGGCTATTATATGGAAGGTGGGTCCAATAGGGACTTCAATACCTTAAAAAAGGCGTTTCATGAAACGGCCACCATGAAATACATCACCGAAGAGGGCTATAAAGAAGTTAATGCACTGGAGTTTTTCAGCGGGATGAAAACTGGTGATCGGATAAACCGCAAGAACCGAATAGCAGAAATCACGGTCTCAGGGCATGCTGCCAACGCTCGATTGGAACTGGAATATCCAGATTTCACCTTTGTGGATTTCATGAACCTGCTCAAAATTGATGGAGAGTGGAAAATTGTGAACAAGATTTTCTATAAACGCTTAGACTAAGTCATAAATCCCAATAACTTTTTTTGAATGATAAGAACTGCTTTAATCATGGCGGCAATGCTTGTATTTGCTGCTTGCAAACAAACGGCCGAGCCGATTATTGAGCCGGAAACAGTAGATGAAATAACCGAAGAGGAGGCCCTGGACCTGCTTCATACCTGGACTAATGCCTATTTAAAAAGTGATGCCGGTCCACTTATAGAAGTATTGGATGATACCTGGGAATATTCCGGATCCAGCGATGGAAAAACCACAAATAAAATTACCACTATTGATGAGTTTAGTCAAGCGGATTATTCATTTGACGAAATTGAGTATCACGACCTGAAGGTTAAACTTTATGACGATATTGCCGTGATTAGGGGATGGGAAAGGATGGTGATTTTAGGGGCCGACAAACAGGACACCACAATCTTAAATTTGCGGTTTACCGATGTATACCAGAAAAAGGAAGGTAAAGTTAGGGCAATAGCCACTCATAGTTCGCCTATGAATTAACTATCTAAGTTTATTACCTTATAAATTAACAGTAGCCAACCCATCAGTTAGGGGAACCTCTTGATTAATATCATTTATCCTAATTGCTGATAGAACTGGAATAGGGCTGCAGCACTCTGTTGCTTGTGAAAGCTCGAAGGTAGCATTTACCGTAAAGGAGTGTTCGTCGCTTAGCCTAACGAAGTAATTAAAAGAGCCCTCACTCCAATCAGGGTCTTGAACCAACAGGATGGGACTAGAAATGGACTCCAATGAAAATTGGGTGTTTTCATCATCTATGGTCACATCATTGATGCTGTAGGTGCCATTGTCAAAAACGTTGTTGCCATCTAAAAGCACATCAAAAGCCAAAACACCCAACCTTGGGCATAAATCAGAACAGTTGGCATCGTCAGAGTTCAAACACGACAGCAATAGGAGGGTAGGTAAAATCAAGATAACTAGTCTACGAAACATGGCGAAGTTTATATTTAGATAAAATTTAGCAAAAAAGTTGCTTTTTACAAGGGTTCCAGGTCCAATTCCCAGACTATTGGGTAATAATCACCATCCTCCAGAGGCACCACCGCCCCCAAATCCGCCACCGCCGAAACCTCCGCCAAAGCCACCTGAGCCGAATCCCCCACCTCCAAATCCACCGGAGGAACCGGAACTTCTACCCATATTGCTCAAAATAATCATGTCCCAGATATCAGGGCCTCGTCTTCGCCCTCCACCACGGCCCCCACGGTTGTTTTTGCCCTTTCGGAAGAGGATGATCAAAACGATAAGAAAAATAATCAGGGGAAGCAGTTTTTCAAAAGGAAATCCAGTATCATTTCCAAAGCTTCGACCTTCTTTGAATTCTCCATTTAATACCTGAAAAATGGCATCGGTGCCTTTGTCCAGTCCCCCATAATAATCCCCTTTTTTAAATTCAGGAATAATAACGGATTCAATAATGCGCTTGGACATAAAATCCGTAAGGGAGCCTTCTACGCCATAACCCGTATTAATGGCAATTTTTCGGTCATCCCTGGCTAACAGTATCAATACACCATTGTCCTCATCCGCTTGGCCAATGCCCCAGTTATGCCCCCATTGAGCCCCAAGGTAGGTAATGTCCTCCCCTTGGGTGGTGCCAATAATGGCCACCACAATTTGGGTGGAGGTACTATCCGAATATCGAATAAGTTTTTGCTCCAAAGCCTTGTTTTGATGGGCGGGCAATAAATCTACATAGTCGTAGACACTGGTTTGTTTTTGGGGTTTTTCCGGTATGGTAAACTGCCCCCATGTAATGGTGGTAAAAAAGAAAGCGAGGAGTAGGTTAACCTTTGGATATGGCATCGCTCAATTCGTTGGTGTCTGTCTGGTCCCAAGGGAAATGAACCTGCAATTCCTTCCCGGCGCGCTGCACACCCTCTACAATGCCCTGTTTAAAATCCCCAGTTTTAAAATGATTGGAAATAACCTCCTTGGTGGATTCCCAAAACCCTTTGGGTACCGCCCTGTAAATTCCGGTATCACCGTAGATTACAAATTTTTTGTCCTCAACCGCAACGTACAGCAGTACACCGTTACTTTCCTTGGTGTTGTCCATTTTTAGGAAATGGAATAGCTGTTGGGCACGGCTAAAGTGATCCATTTTGGCTGAGGATTCTATATGAACTCGTATTTCACCAGAAGTGCTTTTCTCGGCTTCAAGAATAGCAGTCACTATATCCTGTTCTTCCTCATACGTTAGGAAATCCTCTACTTTGGACATGTTTAATTGAAATCGAAATTAACATCAGGTGCATTCTCGGCACCAGGATTGGAACTGAACAAGGCCAATGGGTCAAAATTGGCAATGCTTGCAATAATATTGGTGGGTATTTTTTGAATTTTGATGTTGTACTCTCCGGCAATATCGTTAAAGCGATTTCGCTCCACATTGATTCTGTTCTCTGTACCTTCCAATTGGGACTGAAGTTCCAAAAAGTTTTGATTTGATTTTAAGTCGGGATAGCGCTCTACGGTGACCAACAGTCTTGAAAGGGCGGAAGAAAGTCCGGTCTGTGCTTGTTGAAATTCCGCTAGTTGCTCAGGGGTGATATTGTTGGCATCTATGGTAGTTGAGGTGGCCTTGGCTCTGGCTTCAATAACATCCTTTAGTGTTCCTCTTTCAAAATCTGCAGCGCCTTGGACCGTTTTTACCAAATTGCCAATTAAGTCACTTCTTCGTTGATACGAGCTTTCCACATTGGCCCATTGTTTGGTGGCCTGGCCTTTCATATCTACCAGCGTATTGTTGGTTCTAACGTACCATCCACCTAAAATAACGGCGAGCACGATTATTACAATCACAGCAAGAATGCCTTTTTTCATCTTCTTGGTTTTTAGTGTTTTATATAGTTATAGTTGTTCCTTGATCTTGAGCAGCTCGGCCTTCACTTTTTGTAGTTTCTGAATGACCTCGAAATTGGAGAGGGTTTTTTGTTTTTCCTCCTTCAGATGGATCTTGGCGCCCTCAAGGGTGAAGCCCCTTTCCTTGACCAAATGATAGATCAACTGCAAATTCTTGATGTCTTGGGGAGTAAACTTACGGTTGCCCTTGGCATTCTTTTTGGGCTGGAGCACATCAAATTCCTTTTCCCAAAAACGAATCAGGGAGGTGTTAACTCCAAAAGCCTTGGCCACTTCGCCAATGCCATAATATCGTTTTTCCGGGAGGTCTATGTGCATTAATCCAAGGATTGATTCTCTTGATTGGCGAACTTGAGCATGTTTTCAAACTCTTCCGCCGTCAAACTTCCGTAGTAGAAGTTGATCGGATTGATCCGTTCCTCGTCCTTAAAGACTTCGTAGTGCAAGTGTGGGGCCTCTGAGCGACCTGTATTGCCTACAAAGCCAATGAGGTCTCCTCGCTTTACTTTTTGCCCTTTGGTTACATTGTATTTGCTCAAATGGGCGTAGAGCGACATATAACCATAACCATGGTCTATGCGTATATGCTTTCCATATCCTGAAGATCTGTTGTCTGCTCGTTTTACCACACCATCTCCAGTGGCATAGATAGGAACCCCTCTTGGAGCGGTAAAATCCATACCCCAATGCATCTTTCTAGCCTTGGTAAAGGGATCGGAACGCCAACCGTAGCCAGAAGCCATACGGGTTAAATCTTCATTACGTACCGGTTGAATGGCGGGAATTGCAGCCAACAATTTTTCTTTTTCCTCAGCCAGCTTGGCAATTTCATCCAAGGATTTGGATTGGATCACCATTTGCTTTTGAATAATGTCCAACTGTTGCGTGGCATTGATAATGATTTCAGAATTATTGAACCCTTCCAAGGATTTATATCGATTGATTCCTCCAAAACCTGCCCTGCGTTGTTCTTCGGGTATGGGATTAGCTTCAAAGTACAGGCGGTAAATATTGTTGTCCCTATCCTCAATATTGGCCAAAACCTGCTCCATTTGTTCCATCTTTTTGGTCAAAATCTCAAATTGAAGCTCATAATTGCGTACCTCTCGATCCAAGGAAAGTTCCTTGGGCGTATTTAACCAACTGGTGTTAAGAAGGACAATCAATCCAAGAATACCAAATAAAGCAGAACCCAACAGGAAAAAGAGAAAATTTCGGTACTTTTTGGACTTTTTGGGTTCAATCTTTCGGTAAGAAAGAGTATCCGGATCGTAATAGTACTTAACTTTAGACATGTAGGGATTTTATCCTATTTTTGCGCATTCTTTTTAAGGAGAACAAACAAATATAAAAATTGTTTTGCTTAAAGTGTTAAATTTAATAAAACCCTAGCATTTCCGATGACATCCCAAGAAGTCAGAAACTATTTTTTACACTTTTTCAAGGATAAAAAACACAAGATTGTTCCTTCGGCTCCCATGGTCATGAAGGATGATCCCACCTTGATGTTCACCAATGCGGGAATGAACCAGTTCAAAGAGTTTTTCTTGGGAAACTCCATCCCCAAATCCAAGCGGGTCACAGATACCCAGAAATGTCTTAGGGTCAGCGGAAAACATAACGATTTGGAAGAGGTAGGTAAGGATACTTATCACCATACCATGTTTGAGATGCTTGGCAATTGGAGTTTTGGGGATTACTTTAAAAAAGAAGCCATTCAGTGGGCATGGGAATTGCTTACCAAAGTTTATAAAATTGACAAGGATAGTCTGTATGTCTCTGTTTTTGAGGGCAGTGATGATGCAGATAATTTGGAGATGGACAAGGAAGCCTTTGAGCTTTGGAAGGCCATAGTTCCTGAGGACAGAATCATTATGGGGAACAAAAAGGACAATTTTTGGGAAATGGGCGACCAAGGTCCCTGCGGTCCTTGTTCCGAAATCCATGTGGATATACGATCTAAGGAAGAGAAAGCCAAGGTTCCAGGTGCCTCCTTGGTAAACCAAGACCATCCCCAGGTAGTGGAAATATGGAACCTGGTGTTTATGCAATATAACAGGAAGGCCAATGGACAATTGGAAAACCTTCCAGAAAAACATGTAGACACTGGAATGGGCTTTGAGAGATTATGCATGGTCTTGCAAGGTGTACAGTCCAACTATGATACGGATGTATTTACCCCTTTGATTCGGGAAATTGAGACCATAACCGGTAAGAAATACGGCAAAAACGAGGAAACCGATATTGCCATCAGGGTGGTGGCAGACCACATAAGGGCAGTGGCCTTTTCCATTGCTGATGGACAACTTCCGAGCAACAATGGGGCAGGCTATGTTATTCGAAGGATTTTAAGACGGGCCATCCGCTATGGATTTACTTTTTTGGGAACCAACAAGCCTTTTATCTATCGCTTGGTAAAGGTGTTGGGAGAAACCATGGGGAAAGCGTTTCCAGAACTTCGGGAGCAATATCAGCTTATTGAAAACGTGGTCAAGGAGGAGGAAAGTTCTTTTTTGAGCACCTTGGAGCAAGGTTTGGTCTTGTTGGATTCGGTGATTAAATCCGCCAAGGATAAAACCATTGATGGGCAAAAAGCCTTTGAATTGTATGACACTTTTGGGTTTCCTATTGACTTGACTTCCTTGATTTTGGAAGAAAAGGGATATCAGTTGGATACCGAAGGTTTTGAAAAAGCCCTAAAAGCCCAAAAAGACCGTTCCCGGGCTGCTTCAGAAGTGTCCAAGGAAGACTGGACGGTACTTTTGGAGGACTCGGAGCAAGAATTTATTGGTTATGATCAACTGGAATCTGAGGTGAAGGTAGTCAAGTATCGCAAGGTAACCAGCAAAAAAGGGGGCGATCAGTATCAATTGGTCTTCAATCTAACTCCATTTTATGCTGAAGGTGGCGGACAGGTTGGCGATAAGGGCTACTTGGAAGCATCCAATGGCGATGTGGTCTATATCATCGACACCAAAAGGGAAAACAACGAGATAGTACATTTTACGGAAAATCTGCCCAAAAACATCTCGGGAACCTTTAAGGCGGCTGTGGATCAAAAACAACGTTGGCGTACGGCTAGCAACCATACGGCAACCCATTTATTGCACCAAGCTTTAAGAGAGGTGTTGGGAACCCACGTGGAGCAAAAAGGTTCTGCGGTACATTCCAAGTATTTGCGTTTTGATTTCTCCCATTTTTCCAAGTTGAGCACCAAAGAACTTCGGGATGTGGAGAATTTTGTCAATTCAAGAATTGAAGGGCAATTGCCTTTGGAAGAGCATAGGAACATTCCTTTGAAAGAGGCAATGGACCAAGGTGCCATGGCCCTGTTTGGGGAAAAGTACGGGGATACCGTCCGGACTGTTCGTTTTGGCCAGTCCATTGAACTTTGTGGAGGCACCCATGTAAAGAACACCTCGGATATCTGGCATTTTAAAATTGTTTCCGAAGGAGCGGTAGCAGCCGGTATCCGAAGGATTGAAGCCATTACCTCAGATGCGGTTAAGGAATTCTACTTTTCCAATAATCGTATGCTTTTCGAGATTAAGGATCTATTGAACAAAGCCCAAGACCCGGTGAAGGCGGTGACTGCACTACAGGACGAAAACAATGCGCTCAAAAAGCAGGTGGAGCAATTGTTGAAGGATAAGGCCAAAGGCCTTAAAAATCAACTGATTTCTGAATTGCAGGATGTAAATGGTATCCAATACTTAGCCAAACAGGTAGAATTGGATGCCGCCGGAATCAAGGATTTGGCCTTTGAAATGGGCGGGCAAATTAACAATCTTTTCCTTCTCCTCGGAGCTGAAAACGATGGAAAAGCACTTTTATCCTGTTACATTTCCAAAGAATTGGCGTCCAACAAGGGATTGAACGCGGGAGCCATTGTTCGTGAATTGGGAAAACACATCCAAGGTGGAGGAGGTGGACAGCCTTTCTTTGCCACGGCGGGAGGTAAAAACCCGTCCGGTATTCCCACAGCATTGGATAATGCTCTTGAAATTGTAAAAGCAACCACATAATAAGTGCCCTTTAAGCTAAAGCATATCAACTGGAAATACATTTTTGGAGAAATCCTTTTGTTATTTGTTGGTATTAACTTGGCCATTTGGTTCAACGATTGGAATGCTTCAAGAGCTATCCAGAAAAACAAGGAGATTGCACTGACCAAAATTAAGGTTGAATTGGAAGCTAACTTGGAACAGCTGGCGGAAAATCACACCGAAAACCAAAAAATCCCCAAATTTTTCCAAGAATTGGACAGCCTAAAGAACGATGAAGATGAACTGCTCTTGACACCACAAAGATGGAATGCTTTTGTGAATTCATATCCTGATTTGATAGAGACCATAGACTCGGTCTCGGTAGGAAATGGAAAGTACAAATACGAAGGAGATACGACCATATTTTTGGAAATCACGGATTTGAGCAACATTGCGTGGGAAATCTCAAAATCCACAGGAATCTTTCATGAATTTGGATATGATTGCCTTTATGAGCTTCAGGGAATATATCATACCCAGAACTTGGTTAAAAGCGAGCTCAAGAAGGCTACAGAAGCTTTGGGGAACAAGTCCATTGATGATTTGATTCGGGTGTTAAACTTTATGGGTCAATTGGAAGAGCAATTGGAAAATCAATATCGGGATATGATCGAGAACATTGGAAATTGCGAGTAGCATGAAACTACAGACCCAAATACCACTCGAACCGATTGGCAACCCCATTGATTACACAAGCAAAATCTTATTGCTGGGCTCCTGTTTTGTGGAAAACATGGGGACGAAACTGGAATATTTCCAGTTCCAAACCAAACTAAATCCCTTTGGGATTCTGTTTCACCCGCTGGCCATCGAGAATTTGGTCACCCGGGCTGTACAGGAACAACCCTACCAACCACAAGAAGTATTTGAACAGGATGAGAGATGGCTCTGTTTTGACGCGCATTCGGATTTAGCAGCAAATTCTAAAGATTCACTCCTTGAAAATTTAAATTCGACTTTACAGGAGACACAAAAATGGCTTCGTTCAGCTTCGCATATAATGATCACCTTGGGGACAGCTTGGGTCTATCGAAACCATTCAACCCAAAAAATAGTGGCCAATTGCCACAAGGCGCCCCAAAAGGAGTTTGGCAAGGAATTGTTGACGATCAAAGAAATTGAATCTAGCTTAGAACGAACCTTGGAATGCGTTTCAGAAGTAAACAAAAAGGCTACCGTTGTTTTCACGGTATCGCCTGTTCGCCATCTCAAAGACGGCTTTGTGGAAAATCAACGGAGCAAGGCACACCTAATTGCGGCACTGCACGGTCTTTTCTCATCTCGAGATGTCACCCTGAGCCAGTCGAAGGGGAAGTTGAGAGGTCATTATTTTCCAAGCTATGAAATCATGATGGATGAGCTACGGGATTATCGGTTTTATGCTAAGGACCTGATCCATCCCAACGAATTGGCGGTTGACTATATCTGGGAGCGGTTCAAATCGGTTTGGATTTCTGAAGAAATTTACCCTGTAATGGAAGAGGTGGAAGGCATTCAAAAAGGATTGGAACATCGACCATTTAACCCAGAATCTGAAGGGCATCAAAAGTTCAGAACGTCGCTAGAGGCTAAAATCACGTATCTTAAGGAGCGATACCCCTTTATGCATTTTGAACCATGAAAAAAATACTCCTGGGGGCATTGATTGCCCTTACTTCCATATTGATTTACAAATCTTGTACGGATTACAATCAGGATAAGGCCCTGTTAACGGAGAGTTCCCTGCTTATTCAACAGGAGTTGAAAAATGTCTCTAAGTTGATTGTGACTGAAGGACATTTTTCGGAAGTATATAATTATGCAGATTCTAAGGAGTTGTTTGGAAGTTTGGTCACCGCGGACAAAAAAGCATTAGTCGTGGCCAATGCCCAAGCCATCATTTCCTATGACCTTTCCCAATTGGAAATTGAAGTGATAGAGGCAGAGAAAACCATTAGGATTTTATCTATACCAGAGCCGGAGATTACCATTAATCCGGATTTTGAATATTATGATGTAACGGCGGATTATTTTAATCCTTTTGGGGCAGAGGACTATAATGCCATTAAGGAAAATGTAAACGAATCCCTCCGAAAAAAAATAGAGGCTTCATCCCTAAAATCAAATGCTGAGAACAGGTTGTTGAACGAGCTTTCGCGGATTTATGTGCTGTCAAATTCGATGGGTTGGAGACTTACCTATCAAGAAAAACCAATTGCTTCGACCAATGAACTACTTGACCTTGGCAAAACTTTGGTCGATTAATTGTAACCCGTCGTCAATCAAATGCCCAACCTCTGGACGTGATTTTTTTACTTCTTCCAAATGGGATTTGATGGTAATGGCCAACTCGTCCCGCTGTCCTTTTCTGGCCAGTTCGTAGAGTTCAACCGGTAGCAGCCAATCTTCTGGGAATTCTTCTTTGACTTCTTCAAAAAGCTTGCCTCTTGAAATGAAGGTATTGATACCATCTCGATAATCACGAACCCTCTTGTAATGGGCCTCAAGCTTTAAACGCTGATTATCCCTGGTCTTTTTGATTGTCGTTTCTGTAATCTTGTGGGTGATGAGGTCAAAACTTAGCAAATCGGCTGGGCCATTATAGGCTGAGACTACATCTTGTCCAACGGCCATATGATACAGACCCCATTCGGGCAAAAACAGCACTTCATCTTGATAACTTACTTTGCAATCCTTGAAGGTGATCAGAATAATTTTTCCTTGAAGGTTTCGGGTTCCGGTCACAATGGTACCTTCCACTTTTACACCACCTTCAAATTTAAGAGTGACCTGTTCCTCTTCAAAAATCTTGTAGGCTTTTAGGTCGCGCGGGCTCATATCTTCTATGGCAAGATTAATACCCTTCAGCTTTCCAATGGGAGAGCCAAATCCATCCGCATGGTCCAAAGTGCTATGCCCTACCAACTCTTTATCCCTGTAGGCCAACGCTGTTGGGCCATTGGTTTTGATATAAATGGGTTTTCCTTGGTGTTCAATTACTTCTCCAAACGTTCCAGAAATTTGTAGACCCGTGCTCAATTCCAAAGTTCCAAGGGCTTTGGAGGAAATAAGTTTTTGAACCCCTTCAAGGCCACCTGTACGCAATGCCATGCTATTGGCAAAATCCTCCAGTACTTGACTCAAATGTGCGAAATGTGGGGTCACGAACAATTGAGGTTGGGGTTTGGTGATATCAAATGCGGTTTGCGCAGCTTCCAGGGTATACGGTAGTTTTTGCACATCATGTTGCATGCACCATTTGCTCTCACCGATGGAAGAAAGCAGTCCTGCTCCGTAAATTTTTGGATTTTCAACAGTCCCGATCAAACCATATTCCACGGTCCACCAATGCAAGTTTCTGATGAGGGCCATTTCACTGGGTTCTCCCATATTTTCCTGCAAGTGTTCAATGTGTTTTTCTGCTTTTTCTATTTCTGATTGAGGGGTGCCGGCCGCTTCCTTTATAATGGAAAGATGCCGTACTGCTTCGTATAGCTCATAATCCTTGGCACTGGAGATGGCCTTGCAGCCAATTTCCCCAAACCTTCGCAAATATTCTGCATATTCCGGATTGGCAATAATGGGGGCATGTCCAGCTCCTTCATGAATAATATCAGGAGCAGGTGTATATTCAATGTTTTCCAATTGGCGAATATCCGAAGCGATGACCAAAACATTGTAGGCTTGGAACTCCATAAAAGCGGCTGGAGGGATAAATCCATCCACTGCTACGGCAGCCCATCCAATTTCCTTTAAAATGCGGTTCATTCCATACATATTAGGAATATTGTCAATGGAAATTCCAGTCTTTTCCAATCCTTCCACATACGATTTGTGAGCTACTTTGCTCAAGTAATCCACATTTTTCCGCATCACATAGCGCCAAACAGCCTGATCTATGGGGGTGTATTCCTCATAATTCTGCGGTTTAATGAACTGCTTCAGGTGTTCTGGAAGCTTGTCCAAAATAGGATTGCTTTCGTAGGCTTCTTGTTTCATTGATTGAATAAAATATAGGTATATGTGCTATATAAAGTTACAAAATATAGGTTAAGCACTGTTAATCAAATAAAATATAGGAATAAAGTCTATTAGACTTATAAAATATAGTAATTATGTCTAATTTTATGATAAATTGAATACCCAAACAGGAAAATATGCAGGAACGCTTGGACTCCATTGATCGTGAGATTCTAAAAATATTGGAAAAAGATGCCAAGACCATCGCCAAAACCATTGCGGAGCAGCTGGGATTAACAAAGACACCCGTCTACGAACGTATCCGAAGAATGGAGCAGGAGGGTTACATCAAAAATTATGCTGCCATCCTTGACAAGGAGAAGATTGAACACAGTATTACCGTGTTTAGTTTTGTATCCTTGGAGGCCCAAAAAGGCCATTTGATGGATGACTTTTTAGACCAGGTCAAACAATTTGCAGAAGTAACCGAATGTTTTGTGGTGGGAGGGGAATTTGACTTTTTACTTAAGGTCATTGTAAAAGACCTGGATGCCTACTACAATTTTGCCAAGACCAAAATTGCATCATTGCCCAACATTGGGGCGGTAAAAAGTGCCTTTGTCCTAAAGGAAGTGAAAAACCAAACAAGCTTTCCGTTATTGTAAAAAGAGAACGAAGAATCCAATTCACTTATCAACCGCAATAAACTCCAAACCAGTTACTACAGACTCTTCGTTCTACTTATCTTTTTTTAGTTGGATGCCACCGCTGGCATCGGAGGATATTCTTTTAAAATATGTGAAACAAACGCACGGATTCGCTCCTCTTTCTTTTCAATGTTCTTGGTATTGTTAAGCGTCCCTACGCCGCGTCCCTGCCAAACCAGTTCTTTTTTGTTGGCATCAATAACGTCAATGTACAGGGAGCCTTCAGTACGGGTGCTTACATTGTTTCCAAAGCCTCCTCCCCAGCCCCAGCCCCAACCAGGACCCCAGACCCAGGGATTGTAGAAGCCGCCCCATGCGCCACCCCATCCAAAGTTGTTGTTATACACATCTACACGTTCACGTTCCTTGGTGAAAATGCTGATCAGCACGTCGGGTTTTTGGGATTTGGCAAAGCCACGGGAAGTCATTTCCGTCTCAATAGCCTTTAGAATTCGTTTTTTGTCCAAATCTGATATTTGGGCCTTATCAATGCCGGTTTTGTAGAAGGCATAGGTTTGATATTCGCCAAAATTCGTTTGGGTATCATAATCGGAAACCACGCGTACAGAAGAGCAGGAAACCATAAATGTAGCCGCTAATGCGACCAAGGTGAGAAGTTTTACATTTTTCATATCAATTTTACTTTTGAGTTCAACAGAAAAGACTAAAAATAAGTCACAAATATTATGCCGAACATACTATTAACGCTGGCGATTTGTTTTTTTATCGTAGCCATAGGGACAGTGTCGGCAACCACTTTCACAACAATAACCCCTTTTAAGATGGTATTGTTTTGTAAACACCTTATATCCTTCTTCGGATAAGTAATAATCGCCCTCTTCAAGAGGAATGAGCTCCTTCATTTATGATGAATCCTGTCCTATACCATATAAAATTAAGCTATTCCGATGAAAGGCATGACATGGTAAGGATTGCGTTATTCACCGAAATTGTTAATCTTATTATCGATGTATTCCAAAGTTGTGAGGCCACAAAAGTTATATTTGTAGGAAACCTATGATAATTCGATTTGATTTTAGTCTTTAAACATTTCTTTTATCGCAACTATGTAGGCTTGTCTTTATGGCCCTTTATCATTTTAAAGGAAGGTGCTCTTAGGAAAGACGATGTATTGATCAACCATGAGCGTATTCACCTGAAACAGCAACGGGAACTTCTCATCATACCTTTCTATTTCCTTTATATTACCGAATGGATACTGCGAACGGTTTTATATCTGGACAGTTATAGGGCCTACCAAAATATCAGTTTTGAACGTGAGGCCTACGCCAATGAGGATGATATGGAGTATATATTCCAGAGAAAACCCTATAGTTTTTTGAACTATTTGACGCGTTAATTTTCAAGATTGTTGGTTCCCAATCAAAAAGTTGATTTGCCATTTTTTAAGGAAAGAGGGGTGACTCTTTATCTAAAAAGGGAGGACACTATTCATCCGCATATTTCCGGAAACAAATACCGAAAACTCAAATACAATTTTGTTGAGGCGAAACAGCGGAGGCAGGACACCTTACTCACCTTCGGTGGTGCTTTTTCCAATCATATTGCGGCTACAGCCTTTGCTGGTCAAGAGGCCGGACTAAAAACCATCGGAGTCATCCGAGGGGAGGAGCTAGAGGAGGGGTGGCAAAAAAATCCAACGTTAAAACTGGCTTCAGAACATGGAATGAAGTTTTATTTTATATCCCGAAGCGAGTATCGGCAAAAAGGCAATCCAGAATATCAAAATCAGTTAAGGTCAAGATTTGGCAATGTTTATCTTTTGCCCGAAGGCGGAACTAATGATTTGGCCATTAAAGGTTGTGAAGAAATTTTGACTGAGGAGGATAACAGGTTCGATTTTATTTGTAGTGCCGTGGGTACGGGTGGAACTATAGCTGGACTTATCAATTCAGCACAACCACACCAAAAAGTTTTGGGATTTCCCGCGCTTAAGGGGGACTTTTTAAATGCCGATATCCAGAAGTTATCAGATAGTAGAAATTGGGAATTAATCCAGGATTACCAATTTGGCGGATATGCTAAAATCAACACCGAATTGGTTGACTTTATCAACAATTTTAAAAAGAAAACAGGCATTCCCTTGGATCCCGTTTACACGGGAAAGATGGTTTTTGGTATTTTTGACCTGATAAAAAAAGGCTTTTTTAAGTCAAGTACCCAAATTTT
Organism: Flagellimonas algicola; assembly: GCF_005937185.1. Classification (GTDB taxonomy): domain Bacteria; phylum Bacteroidota; class Bacteroidia; order Flavobacteriales; family Flavobacteriaceae; genus Flagellimonas; species Flagellimonas algicola. The sequence goes on from NZ_VCNI01000002.1 coordinate 1,646,502, forward strand.
GGCCATCCATACCGGAGGTTTACAAGGGATAAAAGGCATGAACGAAGTACTGAAACGAAAGAATTTACCGTTATTGGATTTATGATCAGAAGAGTTGGATATGTTATGGTGCTCGTTGTTTTATTAACGGGTTGTAAATCCAAAAAGAGAACAGTTACACGACAGCCGAAACCGGTGGTGGAAACTACAACCCACCGAAACCCTAATCGGGATTTACCTAAAGATGGACCCAAGGAATCGGAATTGTACCCACTGCCTGTTAACCCAGGCCGATTTGTAAAATTTCCCATTGCCGATACCCAGGAATACATCGAAACTTTTGCCGAAATGGCCCAATACGAAATGCGAGCCTTTGGCATTCCGGCCAGCATTACCTTGGCGCAAGGAATTTTGGAAAGTGGATCGGGAAAGGGTGAGTTAACGCGAAAAACTAACAACCACTTCGGCATAAAATGCCACACCGGATGGGACGGGGAATTCGATTTCCATGATGATGATGCAAAGGGGGAGTGCTTTAGAAAATACAACCATCCTATGTATTCGTTCCGGGACCATAGCATTTTCTTGTCTTCACGTTCGCGATATGCTTTTCTCTTTAATTACAGACGGGACGACTATAAAAAATGGGCCTACGGGTTGCGTCAAGCAGGATATGCAACGGACCGCAAATATCCTCAAAAGCTGATTGCCTTGATAGAGCGCTACAATTTGGACCAATATGATGAAGCAATAGTTCGCGGGGGACTGGATACCGTACGGGCACCCAAAAAGTATGACGTATTCACCCATGTGGTGGAACAAGGTGATACACTTTATGGCATTTCAAGAAAATATACCATTTCGGTAGATGAACTAAAACGACTCAACAATCTGAGCAGCAATACCATTTCCATTGGGCAGGTGTTGAATATTAGAAAAGAAAAGACGAAGTAAAATGTCACATCGAGCGCAGTCGAGATGTGATTATATGGATGTCGTTCTCGACTGCGCTCGAACGGACATCAAAGACTAGAACACTACATGCTATACCAACGAAGTAGCGCCTTGTTCGCCGAGGCCAAAAAATACATCCCGGGTGGAGTAAATTCACCAGTACGAGCCTTTAAAGCCGTAGGCGGAGAACCCATTTTCGTAAAAGAGGCCAAAGGGGCTTATCTCTATGATGAAGATGGCAATCAATTAATTGACTACATTGCCTCTTGGGGTCCGTTAATTTTGGGCCATGCCCATGAGCCTGTAATCAATGCAGTGATTGAGAAGGCCAAAAAAGGAACCTCCTTTGGAATGCCCACCGAAATTGAGACCGAACTGGCCCAATTGGCCGTTTCCATGGTGCCGAACATTGATAAAATCCGTTTTGTGAACAGCGGCACCGAAGCTTGTATGAGCGCGATCCGATTGGCACGTGGTTATACAGGAAAGGACAAGATTATCAAATTTGCGGGTTGTTACCATGGCCATTCCGATTCTTTTTTGATTCAGGCGGGGAGCGGAGCGGTGACTTTTGGAAGTCCGAACAGTCCTGGAGTGACTCAGGGAACCGCCAAGGATACCTTGTTGGCCAATTATAACGATTTGGAAGGGGTAAAAGCCCTTGCCGAAGCCAATAAAGGTGAAATTGCGGCCATTATTCTGGAACCTGTGGCCGGAAATATGGGTTGTATTATCCCTACAGATGAATTTATCCATGGCCTTCGTGAGCTTTGCACCCAAGAAGGCATTTTGTTGCTTTTTGATGAGGTAATGACCGGTTTCCGATTGGGCAAAGGTGGCACACAAGAAGCCTTGGGCATTGACGCAGACATTGTGATGTTTGGAAAAGTAATTGGCGGTGGACTGCCCGTGGGTGCTTTTGCAGCACGCTCGGAGATTATGTCTCATTTAGCACCGGAAGGTCCAGTATACCAAGCCGGAACCTTGAGCGGGAATCCGCTGGCCATGAGTGCCGGATTGGCCATGCTTACTGAACTTAACAATAAACCTGAAGTATTCACTAGTCTAGCCGAAAAAACGGAATATCTACATAATGGTATCGCGGAAGTTTTGACCGAAAAAAAAGTGACGCACCAAATCAACAGATATGGCAGTATGATCTCTGTGCATTTCTGTGAAGACCCTGTTGTGGATTTTGCTTCCTCGGCCAAAGGCAATAACGATGCTTTCAAAAAATACTTTCACGGGATGCTGGAGCAAGGAGTTTATCTCCCACCGTCGGCTTTCGAAAGTTACTTCCTGAATGATGCTTTGACGTATTCGGATTTGGACAAGACCATTGAAGCTGTTGGAACTATTTTCTAATGTCCTTTCCCAGATTCCTGTAGGAGAAACTAATTTAAATTTAATTGGATATTGCTCCTTCCCATATCCTTGTGGAGCAACAAATTTCACATTAATTAAATACTGCTCCTTCCCTTTAAGGGAAGGTGTCCGAAGGACGGAAGGGTCAAAACATGAATTTGGTTACAACTAATCAAAATGCTCCTGAATCTCCTCTAGCACCGAAACCAAATTCTCAAACACCATTCTATTTTCAAATCGGAGAACGGTAAAACCCAGATTTTCCAAATATTGAGTCCGGAAACAATCTTTTTCTTGGGCCACAGCATTAAAATGCACCTGTCCATCCAGTTCAATAATCAGTTTTTCAGAAGCGCAATAGAAATCCACAATGAAATTATCAATGCTGTGCTGTCTTCTGAATTTCCTTCCGTCCATTTGTTTGCGTTGCAGTTTTGTCCAGAGAAAAGCCTCGGCCGGGGTCAGGTTTTTACGTAGGTCTTTCCGATACTGTTTTAGTATACGTTTGTTATGTCGCCTCATTGGGTATTGTAAGATTGGGTAGGGGTAAGGTAATTAATTTATTAATTAGCTAAAACCCCTCCGTCCTTCGGACACCTCCCCTCCTACGAAGGGAGGAGTTTTTTTTAAGTTTAAAGCATATACAAATCACTAAACCTCCTCCATAATTATCTCCTTACTCAGCAGCATGCCCGTCATGGCGCCCATGTACACCGCGTTGGACACGGTTCGCATCCGAGTGGTGTTGTCCCCGCAGGCGTAAATTCCTTCCACGCTGGTTTTCTGCATCTCATCTACGGCAAGGTATCCTTGTTCGTCCAGTTCAGCGCCAAGGGAAATGGGAATATCACAATGCTGTTCAAAAGGAATATGGGCATACATCGCCGTAAGGGGAGCAGTACTTCCATCTTCAAAATGAAGTTGGCTAATGTATCCCTTTTCATGCTCCACTTTTTGGATTTCTTTTTCTTCAAGCTTAATATGGAGCGACTTCAGTTGCTGCACCTGCTCGGGTGACAAGCTAGTTTTTCCGTTGGTATAAAGGGTGAGGTCCTCGGTCCAGTTGGTCAGGAATTTGGCAAACTCAAAGGCCTCTTCCCCATCAAGCAGAATTCCCGTCTTGGCACCGCGTACTTCATACCCATGGCAATAGGGACAGTGCAAAATGGAAATCCCCCAACAATCCGAAAAACCTTCAATGGTGGGCATAATGTCCTTTATACCCGTGGCAAAGACCAGCTTTTTAGCTGTGAACTGCTCCTTGTTGGAAGTGGTAATTTCAAACCCATCTGCAATCTTTCTACCTTCGGTAGCCAAGCCATCAAAAAATTGAACGGTGCTGTATTGGGCTACCTGACTTCGACCCAGTTGGGCAATCTCATGTGGCGGTACCCCGTCCTGGGTCAAAAAATTATGCGAATAGGGGGTTTGCCGGTTGCAGGGCTTACCGCTATCTATGATCAAAACTTTTTTCAGGGCCCTACCCAGGGCCATGGCAGCGGAGAGGCCCGAGTAGCTTCCGCCAACAATAATAACATCAAAATGGTTCTTTTTCATGGGATAATAGGTGCTAAAATTTAAGGGATGAAACAGCATGCCCGATGCGGTAACGCTGCTGCTCTTGTTTATAAATGTCCTTCGGCTCATGGGTCTCATGACGAGCTCTTAATAATACAAGAACAAAAGTATAGACCATAAAGGTCTGGGCAGTAGGACAAGTGCAGGGTTGAATAGGACTTATGCGAAGTTTTGCCGATAGGCGTCTGGCGAATGTCCCGTGTGTTTTTTAAAGAACCGGATAAAATAGGAAACATCCTCGTAGCCCAAGGCATAGGCAATTTCCTTGACCTGATTGCTGGTGGCCAGCAACATCCGTTTGGATTCTAGAATCATCTGGTCATTGATGACTTGGGAACAGGTCTTGCCCAATCCGGCCTTGGTAATGCTGTTGAGCTGGTATGCGCTTAGGTTCAACATCTCGGCATAGTCCGAAACCTTTTTATGGGTGCCCAAATGCGTTTCCAGCAGTTCCAAAAAGACCTCCAGTTGCTCGCGGGGGTAGAGGTCTGGGCCTTTAAGCTTGGGAACCTTAGCTTGCTGCTGGCGTAAAAGCTCGATTAAGAAAATGTCCAGTTGCGCCTTGATCATTTTTTCATGACCTGGGCGTTCTGCGGAAAACTCGTCCAGGATGGCATGTAAGGGTGCGGTCACATTTGCGTAAGAAGAAGGATTGAAGGAATACAGCGTGGTATTGCTGCAAGAGCGGAGCAGCAATCTGGAATCCATGCTGCAATTATCAAAAAAGTCTGAAGTAAACTGCATTACAAAACCGGTGGAGCCTTGGTCCAATGTAAGATCGTGCACCTGCCCGGGTCGCATAAAGAACACGCAATGATCACCTACCGGATAGGGCGTAAAGTCAATATGATGTTGGCCAGAGCTATGCTCCAAAGCCAGGACAAAGTAAAAATCGTGCCGGTGCAGTTCCTGTACCATGGGGATTTCTTCCAAAAGTATGGTAATATCCCTAATGATAAAGTTCCCCAAAAGGTGGGGTTCCTCTTGGAAATGATGCAGCCGTGCAATTGGGATTTCTTTCATGTGATTATACCTAATCCTATTTAGCAATATATAAAGCTAGTTTGTTATACCAATTTCTCCAAGGGAATAGCATGAGTCTACCAATTCCGTTAAAGTGTGTTAAAATATTACCGAACGTTTGGTAAAATTGAAAATGATTGTACATTTGTCCCATGAGAATGGCAAAAGTATCAGATCAGGAAATTTTATACGGGCTCATGTCCGTGTTTCGTTCCAAGGGATATGACGGGGCGAGCTTAAACGAGTTAGCCGAGGCCACTGGACTAAAAAAAGCCAGTCTCTACCACCGCTTTCCCGGAGGTAAAAAGGAAATGACGGATGCCGTGCTGGACTTTATGGAAGCCTGGATCAATGAAAAGGTCTATAAGGTACTTTCCAATGCGGAATTGCCACCCCAACAACGGCTTAAAGATGCCCTGCACAATATTGGAGAGGTATACGGCCATGGGACGAAGGTCTGCCTGTACCGCTCCTTGAGTATGGACACCGGCATGTCGCTCTTTGGCAACAAAATAGAGCAGGGGATTGGGCAGTGGTTGGAATCGTTCAGCATTATGGGCGAGGCCGTTGGCAAAGATTCGGAAACCGCCATGCAATTGGCCAAGCAGAGCTTTATTGAGGTCCAAGGAAGTCTGGTGCTAAGTAAGGCCATGGGCAACACCGAGCCTTTTGCCGAGACCCTCCAAAATATTGAACGGAGATATACAGCATAAAAAAATTTAACCCATATAATAACCGAACGTTCGGTAATTAACAAAAACAACAATAGAGATTAAAATCATGAAAACAAGTAAATCAATTCTAGTAGTATTTGTAATGGCACTTTTTGTGGCCACGAACCTTAACGGACAGCGTAAAAAGTCCGGTGTAGAGCCTTATCCAACCACATTCAACACTGCCAAGGTGGCCGGTTTGGATATTTTTTATCGCGAAGCAGGCCCCAAAGATGCCCCAACCCTGTTGTTGTTGCACGGGTACCCCACTTCTTCACACATGTTCCGCAATCTAATAGAAGATTTGTCCCAAGATTATCATTTAATCGCACCGGATTATCCTGGCTATGGGCGCAGCTCCCAACCACCCATGTCCGAATTTGAGTACAGCTTTGACAACTTTGCCGAGATTGTTGATGAACTCTTGGTGCAACTTAAAGTAGACCGATACAGCTTATACCTCATGGACTATGGTGCACCAGTAGGGTATCGCATTTTTGAGAAACATCCAGAGCGTGTAGAAGCATTTATTGTGCAAAACGGAAACGCCTATTCAGAAGGTTTGGCAGATTTTTGGGATCCCCTGCGCAAGCTTTGGGCTGACAATTCGGAAGAAAACAAAAAGTCCTTGGAAGGATTTCACCAGATTGGTGGTCTTAAATGGCAGTACCTGCATGGGGTGCAGGACAGTACCAAAGTAAGTCCGGATAACTGGCACCACGACCTGCAACACTTGGCCCGTCCGGAGAACAACGAAATCCAGCTGGCCATGTTCTACGATTACCGTACCAATGTGGACCGATACCCTGGATGGCAAAAACTGTTTCGGGAATATCAGGTACCTACCTTGATCGTGTGGGGAAAGAACGATTACATTTTTCCACCTTCAGGAGCGCATCCGTACAAACGTGACCTTAAGAATGTGGAGTTCCATTTGTTGAACACTGGACACTTTGCCCTGGAGGAAAAAGGGGATGAGATTGCCAATTATATCAGCAACTTCCTATCAAAGAATAAGATAAAATAATTCGAAAACCAGTAATTAGGTGCACTGCCCGTGGCTCATTTTTTTTCATGAGGCTACGGGTAGTGTTTTGGGTTTTAATCCGACTTAGGTCAGCATAAACAACATACTATGGAACAAGAAGTAAAACAGCCGGTTCCTCCATTCACCTTGGAGACGGCCAAACAAAAAATACAATTGGCGGAAGATGCCTGGAACAGTCAAGATCCGGTAAAAGTTTCAAAAGCCTATACGGCGGATAGCGAATGGCGAAATCGGTCGCAGTTCATCAATGGGCGGGAAGAGATTCAAGCGTTTTTGACGGACAAATGGGAAAATGAACGCCAATACAAACTCAAAAAGGAGTATTGGGCGCATGGCTATGATCGTATTGCTGTTCGGTTTGAGTACGAGTATCAAAACAAGGACGGACAATGGTTCCGCGCCCATGGCAATGAAAATTGGGAGTTTGATAAAAATGGCCTGATGAAGAAGCGGTATGCAAGTATTAATGATGTGGCTATTTTGGAAGGGGATAGGCGATTGTGATTCCACCCCTCCGATTCCAACTTCGTTGGAATCACCTCCCCTTCACAAGGAGAGGAGCATTCTAGTATTATAAATTTACTCCTCCCTTCGAAGTGGGAAGGTGGCTCAATTTGCAATTGAGCCGGAGGGGAGGGGTTTTACAAAAAAAACGGGGCGTAAAAGCCCCGTTTTCCACAAAAATCTAACTAAACCAACCTAACTAAATCGGTTTGATCCAAAGCAGGTGTTGCCACTTGCTTCGTTCTTTAAGAATGAGCAAAATGTTGATAGCAAACAGACCTCCGGTCTCTAATAGTTCGCCTAGCTCATCAGCTTCCAAAAAAACATGGAACAAAAAAATGTGCAAGGTGATGGGCAGTAAGAAAATGGCGCCCACAAAGCTGGTGCCTTGCAACAGTACCAACAGACCAAATAACAACTCGCAAATACCCAGCACCTGCCAAAAGTATCCGGTCTGTTTGGCTCCACTGATGTACAATATTTTTTGAAGGGTACTTTCCTTTTCAGGAGCTTTAAATTTCTCGGCTTTTTCTACAACCTCGATTGGGGTTGGGATTGGTTTCTGGAACTTCTGGATGCCTCCGTAGACCATCATTCCGCCCAAAACCAGACGAAGGATTATAAAAACAATATTCTTGATGTTCATGATGTCCTTTTTAAAGTCTTTCGTAAGTAAATTGGGCGTTACCACGAACCCCTTCGTTACTTATATAGGCAGTGAACATCATCTTATAGTAGTTTCCTGCGGCATCTTTTAGCACGTAATAGCGGTCATCCTTCAATACCCCGCCAAAGGCATCTCTCCATCCACTACCGATTGCTGTTCTGTCATCGTAAACCAATGCGGATTCGTCCACATCGCCCCTGGCAAAATCGGCATAGGAAGGCACATCAAACTCGGTAACCACACCTTCGGAATCCCTTTCATAGGTGGTTATCTGGTAAAGTCCCACATCTCCCAAAGTGTTGTGCACGGCAAAATCGGAATAGGTCAATCCGGCAACAAGTGGGCCTTGGTAACCATAATAAGAAAACACCCCACTAAAGTTGATGTCCCATGCATCAGCTGCTGGTTCTACGCTTACGCTCTGACCTTCGGTCAAGCTAAAACCAGAAACCAAGTAGCTGGAATTCTTGGGAACTGTTACCTCGGAGAAATTTGCTGTCTCGTCCAAGGCTGCATATTGAATGGTATAATTGCTTCCATCGCTCAGGATCCGCACCTTCATAAAGCCTCGATGGTCGCCAGTGGTGTTGATACTTCCAGGTTCGGCGGCTTCGGTAGGAATCTCGTTTCCAAGACCCACAATGTAAACATTGTTTTCGTCGGCCGTTGTGGAAATCTCTGCAAAGGCCGTCCCTTCCAAATCCCCTTGCCAGGTATCGGTAAAGACTACACCTTCGTCAATATCCCCGTACTGGAAATAACCCACAGGCAATCCTTGGAGTAGTTCTTCCACAGTGTTTACGGTTACTGTGGTAGGTTGAAAGGTCATAGCATCCAAAGTGTTCAGTTCCAAGGGAGAGGTTAAAGCTGTGGCCTCGGTTACCGAAAGTAGATCTGTGATTCCTTCCAACTCGGCGGCCGATACCAGTAGCGAGGCATTCAAATACACCCGGTTTTCGGAGCCATTGAACAGACCTAGTTCCCAAGTATCCCGTTTTACCGCTGTCTGAACTCCAGAGCTAAAATCGAAATACACTTGATTGGGCATGTTGGAACCCCCATTTTCCAAATCGATGATACCGTTCAAGGCTGCGATGGGTGAAAAACTAACGGTCGCGGAGTTTACGGAACCATTCATCCAGTCCGTATTGTCAAATTCATCCAAGGAGAAGGTAACCGACTTGGTGGTTCCTTCAATGGGGTCCAAGATTTTAGTGAAGGTAATGGTAGTGCTTAAATCTCCCACCGCCACAGGAAGGGAAATACTTCCGGAGGTTGCTGCTGGAACAGTAGAGAAATCGGTGCCGTAAACCGCATTTTCGCCTGTAAAGGATACCGTGATCGTGCCAGCTTCAGTGGCCGCTCGTGAAAAATTCAGGGTGATTTCCTTGGTGGTATCCGTTTCCGAAGTACTAATGGTGGCAGTACTAAAAGTTACCGAAAAATCAATAAGATCATCTGAATCGTCACTACTACAAGCACTCAGCATTGCCAAAAACAGTGATACGGATAGAAAAGTAAGTTTTTTCATGGTTTTTAATTAAGGTTTAATTTGTATGATAGTTTTAGAAAATAAGATCTTCCGTTACCGAACAACCTGCTAGAAGTTGAATTGGATGCATGTGCTCCTGAAGGCACATTGGAGGCGTTTACGGTAACAATGTCGAGGATGTTTCGTGCACCAAGGGTGATATCCAAATCCTTGGTAAGACTTGTTCTAACAGAAGCGTCCATCCAAGTGAAATTATCGGTTTGCCCTACCACGGGACCACTGTCCCCAGGGACCAAAACCTGTGTTCTTCCGGTATATTTTAATTGGGTGGAAAGTGTGGTTTTCCAAGAAGGGATGGTATAGCCCAAGGTAGTCTGAAGGTTAAAGCTCCAGAGATAATCACTGTTACTATTCGCAGAGCCGTCAATCGCTGTGGATTCGCCCATATAAGTTGCGCCCAATCCAGCTTGCCAACGGTCCAATTTGATGCTGTTCTCCCACGAAAATCCCAAAATCTTGGAATAATCCACATTCGCAAAGGTGAAGAGGCTTCGGTCATTATCATCCGCGGTTACCACGCTGGCTATCTTGTCCTGAATATCAAAGTAATACGACTTAATCGCCGATTTTAGAAGGCCACTTTCCCCGATTTTGTACTTGTTTTCCAAATTCAAAAACACGGAAATTCCATCTTCAGGTTGAAGGTTGGGATTCCCTTGCACATTGTGGTTGGCATCCACAAAATAGAAGAACAACTCCTCAAAATTGGGCGCCCTGAATGCAGAGCCAAAGACGGCTTTTAGTTTGAAGGTATCTGTAAAATCATAGGTAGAGGAAAGGGACCATATCAATTGGTTGCCAAACTGGGAATTGTTGGTGAACCGTGCTCCCGGATAAAAGGAAAGCTTGTCTGTTAGATTAAAGTCCAGTACCCCAAAAAAGTCATAGTTTTCCAAAGTGTTTTCGACCACGTCATTGGAATATTCCCCAGTGGCGATGGCATCAAACCCGGTTTGGCGGGTGAACTCATACCCCAACTGCGCATTAAAAAACTCCGATTTGGGGACGATGTTGGAGACAAAACCCTTGGAATAGTAAATTTTACTAGACTGACTTAGATCATCCGCGATAAAAGACTCAATACCTTGTTGTAGAATGTTGTAGACATATTGTTGGTAGTGGCGTTTTTGGTCTTGGTATGAAAAGAACAGATTGTAATTGGTCTGTCCTTTTAAAGGACCCGAAACGGTGAGGTTGTTGACCCAGCTATCGGTTTCAAAAATTTCGTCCAATGCAGTAGGGTTTACCAAACCGGTGCCGGGGTCCAAACGTCCGGTTACGTTGCGATCGTAAACCGTCACCTCTTCGTCAAAGTACTGCAGCTTAAAAAAGATACTGTGCTTGCCCAAGGTGGCATTTAGGTTACCAAATGCGGTCAGTTGTTCCTTAGGATTCCATTCGGTTCCGCGGAGACCGTCATTGATCAAGGTATTATCTTGGATATTGACATAATCTTTACCTCGGAAGTTGTTATAGAAACCGGCATAATCGTTTCTGGATGCGCCAATGGAGTAGCCCAACTTGTTATTGACCTGATTGCTGACTTTAAAGTTTTGGATGTGTCGGCCTTCATCAAACAGGGCATATTCGTCTCCAACGGTTTCCTCTTGTACGGATACTTGCACCTGCCAGGCATAGTCACCTTCCAGGCCTCGTTTGGTTACGATATTGATAACCCCTGCTACCGCATTATCCCCATACAGCACTCCCATAGAGCCTTCCACGATTTCGATGCGGTCAACATCCTCTAGATTTATTTGGGTGATATCGATATTATTGCCTACCCCATTATCACTGGCAACAGGGATGCCATCAATCAAGATTTTCACGTATTGCCCATCCAAACCAAACATGTTCACAGTGGATCTTCCGGTAGAAGCATCTGGGGTAATTGTGATGTTGAGGTTATAGTTCAGAATATCGGCCAGATTGTTACCCGCAACTTTGGCAATGTCCTTTTGATCTACCACCCCAACGGCGAATAGTTTCTTGCTGAGCGACATCACTTTGCTCTCTCCGGTCACCACAACTTCATTCAATTGCTTGAGTGCCATGGATTCTTGCTCTAGAGAATCGAGTTGTTGCGAATTTACATAAGCACCTATTAAACAGGATGTTAAGATTACGGGTATTTGGTTATTTAGATTCATTCTTGATTAATTGTCGACAAATATATAAGTAATTTTAATTCAGTCTAAATAAAATTAATATTTTTGTCATTCAATTTTTAATTCATCTATAAGAATCCACTATGAAGAAATCAACCATTTTATTGGCACTATTGGTAAGTGCAACTACAATTATGCAAGCGCAGAAAAAAAAGGATTTGGACCGCCAAGCTATTTTGGACATGTGCGGTTGCTACGACATCACTTTTAAGTACACGGAGACCTTTGCCCCTGAAATCGATTACGAGAAGAAAATGGACTATACAGCTGGCGCCTTGGAACTGGCTTTGCCCATTGTTGATGAAAAAAACAAAATTTCGATCCAACATTTATTGGTGATCAATGATTCCATGGTCATCAAACATTGGCGTCAGGATTGGGAATACGAAAACCAAAATGTGTTCTATTATGACAAGGACAACAATTGGAAGTTTGGAACGCTTCCGAAGGAACAGGTTAAGGGCCAATGGAGCCAAAAAGTATATCAGGTGGACGATAGCCCGCGTTATTCCGGTTCTGCCACCTGGGTGCATGTAGACGGCAAACACTACTGGGAAAACAAGACGGATTCACCTTTGCCAAGACGCGAATACTCCAAACGAAGCGACTACAACGTTATGAAACGAGGTAACCGTCTGGAAATCACTTCCTATGGTTGGGTTCACGAGCAGGACAACGATAAGATAATCCGCAAGGATGGGAAGGCTGATGTACTGTTGGCACAAGAAAAAGGGATGAACATTTATAAAAAAGTGGAGGATTCCAAATGCCGATTAGCTGTGGATTGGTGGAACGAACATAAGGAGTTTTGGGCCAATGTTCGCGATTCTTGGGATCAGGTCTATGACCGTCAAGGGGATTTAACCCTGCTTAAAAAAGTGGACGAAAAACCTATGTTTATGCACTTTTATCCTTTAGAAAAAGCAGAAGCAGGTGCTGGAGAAATTTCCCAATTGATCAACAAGTTTGTTGCGGATTCAGGCCAAACCAATGAAGAAAGTAAATAAGTACAATTTTCAGAAATGGGTCGTGCTATGCATGGCCTTTTTCTTTTTGGCTTTTACCTCTGATAAGATTTCGCCCCGTTTACAGCAAAAGTTGGAAAGTGCCGTTCAAACCACTTTTGAAGTTGAAGATTTTGAACTTCAACCTATGAATGTAGAATTAGGCGAAGACAGTTTGTTTAAAATACTGCTTCAAAACGAGATTTTGGGTTACGCCTATTTGGGAAAGGCCCCCAGTATGAAGGATGTTTTTGACTATGTGGTGCTTTTTAATCCAGATCTTAGTGTTAAAAAAGCCAAGGTGCTGATTTATCGGGAAAACCACGGTAGGCAAATTGGGAGTCAGCGGTGGTTAAAACATTTTATTGGCAAAACAACCGATAGTACCCTGGAGTATGGGACTGATATTGATGCCATTTCCGGGGCGACCATTTCCGCAAAATCCATGACCAAAGCTGTGAATGAGGCGTTGGCCAAAATGAAATTGCTTCAGACAGATAGAAATCTCTAACCAATAAGAAAAAACGGGGTTTAACGCCCCGTTTTTTCTTTGGTCATTTTGTCTATTGCAAGGCTTCACCAATAATGAAGACTAGATTTTTTAAACTGTCATCCCGCTTTGGAAACAAGGCCTGCATCCTTGAGTCCTGTACCATATTCTGCATCCCCTCAGGGCTGTCAAAATAAAACCTATGAATCTCATTGGGTTGTTCCACTAAATCGTTAGCCGAGGCAAATGGGATTAGAAAGCGCTCAAAATGGGTTCCAAATTCTGGGATGATCTCGCAAGCCGCATTGTGATATTCCGTGAACTGTTCTTGAAACTTTTTACCTTCCTTGTAATAGATCAAGGCAATACCATAGGTTTTGGTGGCATCCCCAATTTCCCTGAAAAAGTCAAAGTCGGGGTCTCTTTTTGTAGCGAATCCAAACATTTTTTCCACAGATGTGGCAATATAGTCCTGTTTTAACTTTATAAATTCCGGATCCTTGTCGAAGGCTTCTTTGGCCGCTAAATTGGGGTATACTGCAAAATGGATTTCATCGGGTAGATCTAGGTCGCCCATGGCCAACATTTTCGGCTTAATGACGCGCTCTATTTTAGCTCCATATTTTTCTAGAAGCACATTACCTCTGCTTCGCAGTTTTTCAAAATCTTTTTCCTTCCCTTCCTTGAGATAAAAGAAGCCGGTATTGATGATTTGTTCATCCTTGTCTGCAATTGTTTCCATGTTTTTGTTTGCTGTTTTTGAAATAATGAATCCGCTAAGAACCAATGTGGCCATTAGCATTAAACTAAGGGTGATTGTTTTTTTCATGATGTCATTGATTTAGATTTAACTCATTCAACGACACAAAGTTGCAAATGAAACAGGAGAAGATTTTTAGGCTAAGGGCCAACTATTTACCTAGGAAGTTCAATCTATAGTTGGAAGGGGAGGTACCAAAACGTTGCTTGAATTTAAAGGAAAAGTGATGGATGGTTTTAAAGCCAGTTGCAAAGGCAATGTCCTGGATGGAATTATCAGAGACCTGCAATAAATCTTTGGCTTTTGCCAGACGTTGACCAAGGATGTACTGTTGGGGAGGTAGCTGGTAGATTTCCTTGAACCTTCTTTTGAATGAGGACAAGCTTAGATTGGTCAGTTGGGCCAGTTCGTTTATGCTTATTTCCGAGAAAATATGGGCTGCTATTGTAGTTTTGAAATCCACCGTTCGCTCTGTAAAAAGGTTTTCCAGTATTTGAAGAATGTGCGTTGCATTCTGTGTTTGCATTAAAAGCAGGATGATTTCTTTGGTCTTTAGGCATAGGAGTTCCTCGTTGACCAAATGGGGGTTGTCAAAATAGAACAACACGTCCTCCACATATTTATCTACTGGAATTGAGGCTTCAATCAGTGCCATATTATAGCGAGGTGTGTTTTTCTTTTGGTTGACTAAAAATTTGGGTAGGTCGTTACCATATATTTTCCGTAACACTTCCGGATGAAAGTGTACTGCGACTGCTTGGTATTGACCTGTTCTATTATCAGAAACCATTTGTCCTACATAATTACCACATTTCATCAAGACCGATTGCCTGGTATGCATTTGGAGGAATTCATTTTCTGAAAATGACTTATACCTCCCCTCCCGGACATGAAGAAAACAGGCCTCGTTATGCATGGGGTTGGGCGCTCTAAAAGGGGGTAAAATGAGTGCTTTTTCAAACAACATTTTCCCAAAAAGATCTATGCGCTTATATTCTTTAATCACGGTGAATCATTTAGTGCCAAATAGGGATTTGGCGGGGCATAGCCCCGCCGTTAGCAAGCAAGCTGCATTCAGTCTATTGCGCTCAAATGTGCTTTCCACAACCAAAACCTCGAAGTATAGGGTTTTACCTTTTGGTTTCCTTTAGCTCAGTTTTGGGAAACGGTGAGCAAGTGTTCCATTTGCAATTCTTCTTTGATCAGGGCATCTTGAATAGGTTGGGTTCTTGCATTAAATTCCACTGTGCCATAATCAATTCCCGAAACTGTTCGGGTAGGCCTGTTGCCTTTGTCCATTTCAACAAGTTTTAAGGTGTCATCGGCTACCAATTGTGGGTCAATGGCATCTTCGCTATTGAAAAGACCTTCAAAATTTTTGAGCATGGCATGGGGAACTTCCTTAAAGTCGCCATAGGCCTCAAAAGTTATTTGGTCAGCTTCTTTGGGTCCGGTAAACAAGAGATTGGTGCCAAACGGTCCTGGTTCCACGATGCACACTTCCACGCCAAAAGGGGCCAATTCGTATCGCAAGGATTGTGAATATGCCTCAACAGCATGTTTGCTGGCGCAATACACACCAAAATAAGGGAATGCAAGTCTTCCAGCTAGGCTAGTGGTATTGATGATCAAGCCATCCCCAACTTTTCTCATGTGTGGGGTCACCGCCTTTACCGTTCGTGCAATACCAAAGAAGTTCACATCGAATTGCTTCTGGATTTGTTCCAAGCTGTACGCTTCCGTGATACCTACAAACATGACTCCAGCATTGTTGACCAGCACATCAATTTTACCGTCTTCTGCAACAATGGTTTCCACGGCGCGATCTATGGAGTTGGAATCCGTAACATCCAGTTCAAGCACATTAAGTTGTAAAGCCTCTTCGGATGCAATTTGTTCCAGTTCTTTTTTCTTTTTCAAGTTCTTACCATCGGCATTGCGCATGGTGGCCCAAACTTTATGGCCTGCCTTTGCGGCCGATAGAGCGGTTAGGTATCCAAATCCGCTGCTACTTCCTGTAATTAAAATGTTTTTTTTCATGATGTTTAAATTAATAGTAGACTAGTCGTCTACAAATAGATTAAAAAATTTAGGATAATAATTCTTCTGTAAATTCTATAAAGAGGGAAAGGGGTTTTGCACTTTTGGTGGACTTCATCCGTAGGATGGCCCCTTCCCAATTGTTGAGCATGTAGGCTGCCAATTTTTTTGCATCTGTAGTATTACCAATGCTACCGTCCTCTTGTCCTTCCTTGATGCAAGCTTCAAATAGTGCTTCCCATCGGTCAAGCTCATGGGCGACCCCGTGAGCGTAGCTCGATTTCAAATCGCTTAGTTCCAAGCTGCAATTCCCTAGCAAACAGCCCTCTGTAAAGTCTTTCTGGATATACACTAGTCTAATATCCTGGAAAAAAGTCATGAAGCGCTCTTTGGGATTCTTGGTCTTATCTTTAAAGTAGGAGTTGAGCAACTTTAAGGACTCATCCCCATAATTCTTAATGATTTGTAGTCCGAAATCCTCCTTGCTTTTGAAATAATAATAAAAGGAACCCTTGGGAATGTCCACAGCGCTTAAGACCTCATTGATGCCCACATTGTTAAATCCCTTTTGGATAATCAGATCGCCCCCAATTTTTAAAATGCGCTGTAAAGTAGTTTCCTTTGCTGTTTCCATATGGTATTAGACCAGTCGTCTACAAAAGTAGCACATTTTTTTATATTACCGCTATTTTGTTGAAAAAGGTCAATCAATTTTAGGTCAAAGTGATATCAAAATAATGGTAACCGACTAGTTGTAAGGTTTTTGTACCAGTCTTTTGGAAATCCACCAATAATTGCCAGCTGGGTCTTTAACCCCTGCCTGCCGGTCTTCATAAGACATATCGGCTGGTTCAAGGACGGATTCGGCTCCATTATCCAAAGCGTGTTGGTACATCCGGTCCACATCGTTTACAAATAAATAAAAGGAGGTTCGCATTCCTTCAAATTCCCCACGGGCCTGACTGATCATAAAGCAACTATTGCCAATCTTAAGAATACAATTGGCCACATCGCCATTGGGCATGCTGGTCCGATTTAATTCCTCGGCATGGAAGGCATTTTTTAGAAAGCTAATTTCCTGAATGGGGTCAGAAACAAATAAGTAGCTGCTAACCGTTTGGAACCCTTCTGGGATGTACGTATTAAAAATGTCCATTTGTGTATGGTTTAGGTTAATGTGTTGTTTTCAAATTACGTAAATTTAAGTACCTATTTATATGACGAATGATCAGGGAGCTATTGGACATCAACGACTTTATAGTTTTAGTGGAAGAGGCAGATTCCGAGGAAATTACCATTGATTCTTGCACTTTTGACGAGCCGGTAATCGCGGTTGCCTTCTATGGTGCAGGAAATGTGGAACTAAGCGTTCAATTTGAAGGGAAAGAAAAGGCGTATCGGCATAGTAAAGGACTTGCTTTATCCTTTTATGCCGATGACAAAGTGGAATTTGTCCATACAGTCTCCGCAAATAAACCCTTGGAATGCATTCTGATTGCTACCTCACCTCGAAATTTGGAAAAATTGCCCCATGGGGAAGGGGAGTTGTTTGCCCAGATGTTGAACCATTTGGTGCATCCTTCCGACCACTATGTGCAGGGCCCCAAATTTTATATGACCCCAGAGATGCAGTCCATTGTCCACCAGATATTTCATTCGCCCTACCAAGGAAAGACCAAAATGATGTTTTTCCGTAGTCAGGTTACCACCTTGCTCTCCCATTTTTTTGGACAATTGGCACAGCGGGATGACAACGGAATCAAAACATCCGAAAAAGAAAAGTTGGTACAGGCCAGGGAAATCCTGGCTCAAAATTTGGACGCGCCTCCTTCCTTATCAGAACTTTCCAAACAAATAGGGTTGAACAGCTTTAAACTAAAAAAGAACTTCAAGGCCTATTTTGGGGTGCCGGTTTTTAAGTATCTCCAAAACGAAAGATTGTCCAAGGCGCATGACCTGTTACGAAATCAGGAAGCCTCGGTTCAAGAGGCCGCATGGCATGTGGGATATGACAGTTTAAGTTCATTTTCCAACGCCTTTGCCAAGAAATATGGGTTTCGTCCTAGTCAGATACGAGGATAGCTAGTACACATCTACTCGTACCGAACAAATGGATACGGCACCTTTTTTCCCTTTAAGCGGCACACTGCCAATATGTTCAAAAATGTAATGGGAACCATCCAGTCGATTTTTTAAGGTCTCAGATACTAAAAGTTCACTGCCCAAATTGTTGCACTGCCCTTGAATTCTGGCTGCGGTATTGATAGTATCGCCGTGATAGGCTATTTCCTTTTTGTATTTTCCCACTTCGGTTACCGTAACGATACCGGCGTGTACGCCAGCTTTAAAAAAGGGAAGGCAGTCGTAGGTGTTCTCGTAATACTCCCGCTTGCTTTCCAATTGCTGTTTGAATCTGTAAAAGGTCTTGAGTAGATTCTGATTATGAATGCCCTCATCCAAAGGCCAGGTCAACACGGCTTCATCACCCACATACTGATATATTTCCCCATTATTGGCCGCAGCAATTCCTAGATCGTTGAAACAATCCTGGACCAATTTGCTATAGGTTACATGACCCAATCGTTCTGCTAGGGTGGTTGATGCCTGTAGGTCCAAAAACATAAAGATGCGTTCTTCCTCATGAGGTGTGTAGAACCTTCCCATAATCAATTTGAACAGATTCCCTTCCCCAAGCATAAGGTTTACCTGCCGAAGAATGGACAAAAAAATATTCACACAGGTCACGTAAAAATAAATGGCCACACTTCCTGTATCAAATGCAAAAGTGAGCAGATCAATGGATGTGCCAAAATACAGACTGTAGATACCGAAGGCGACTACCACTAGGAGAACCATAAATAGAAGTGTATAGAGTAGCTGTATAAGCAGAAACTTTCTAAGTGAAATATTCTTATAGATGCGTTCTTCGGAAATAATTTGAGCCAAGCCAGAAACGAATCCCATAATGGGTCCCAACGAAAAGGCAATAAGCAGGCTATCCTGAAATTCAAACTTAAGACTTCCTACTTCTTCCGTACCCACACCGCGAACGATACTTAGAAAGACAAAACTCAAGGTCCAACCAATCATATAGAATCTAAGGGTGCGCCATCGGCGCTTGTTGATCCACGTTCCAACCATATTTTCAAAGTTATCCTTTTCGAACAAATCTTCATCCGTTTTGAACAAATCAAGCCAGAAAACCCAAGGTAGTTTTGTCCTGTAATCAAAAAAAACAAAGAAATGAAAACAATAAAAACATTAGGCATATCTATCGCAATCTGGATTCTAGGGGTATCTGCTTTCACATTGATTTACGAGCTACCTATAACGGAAAACAGATATGTACAAGCCAATATTGGGTTGGCCTTGGTAGTCCCAATTTTGGTATGGGCAGGTGCTTGGTTGTACTATCGCAAGGGCAGCTCAACCCACGGTTTAAAATTGGGATTGGCGATGCTTTTGGTTAGCGCAAGCTTGGACGCTTTGATCACAGTACCCTTATTGATTCTTCCGTCTGGAGGGTCCTATGCAAGCTTCTTTGGATCAATGGATTTCTGGCTAATCGGTTTGGAATTCATTACGGTATCTGCCCTCTTTTGGTATTTCAAAGTGTTTAAACCAACACATAGCATAACACAATAACAAAAAGTATAACATCAAAATTAGAAAATCATGAAAAGCAACATTTTAGTATTGGGCGGTAAGGGAAAAACTGGCCGCCGAGTGGCAGAACGACTATCAAAAATGGGACATAATGTGCGTATTGGATCCCGAAGTGAAACTCCCGCATTTGATTGGGACAAACCAGAAACTTGGGCGAAGGCCATGGATGGAATGGATAGTATGTATATTACTTTTCAACCCGATTTGGCCGTACCCGGGGCATTTGAGGCCATTCAGGGATTGATGGAGGAAGCAAAGCGACAAAATATCCAAAAGGTAGTATTATTATCCGGGAAAGGTGAGAGGGAGGCAGAACGTTGTGAGCAAGTGGTCATTGATTCAGGTGTGGCACAAACTATTGTTCGCGCCAGCTGGTTCAACCAAAATTTTAGCGAAAGCTTTTTCTTGGAACCCATTCAGCAAGGATTTGTGGCTTTACCCCACGCCGATGTTGAAGTTCCTTATGTGGACGCCGATGACATTGCCGATGTGGTGGTTGAAGCTTTATTGAAGGAGGAACACAATGGAGAAATCTACGAATTGACGGGTCCGAGGTTGTTGACCTTTAGGGAAGTCATTCAAGACATCTCCAAGATTACGGGTAGGAAGATTGGATTTATGCCTATTTCCCTGGCTGATTATGTAAAAGCTATGGAAGATCAGGGAGTCCCTGCGGATTACGTTTGGTTGATCAATTATTTGTTCGCCGAAGTACTCACCAATCCTGATAATCAGGTTATCAAAAGGGATATTGAAAAAGTGTTGGGAAGAAAGCCCACAGATTTTTCCGAATATCTCGAAAGAACTATGGCCACTGGTATCTGGAACGAACCAGTTAAGGTATAACGCCGATTAAATGAAAAAAAAGGTGGACTTTACTGTCCGCCTTTTTCTGTTAGAGGCAATAAAAAATTCTGCACGGCATAGTCACCTATTTTCTGTCCTAACCGGTGCCCTTCCTCGGAGTCGTAACGGAAATGGATTCCCAGATAAATTCTGGACAAGGAAGCTTCCAAGCCCGCATCTGAAAAGCTATCGAAGGAACGGGTTGGGGGATCCATTTTTACTTTTTCGGAGAATGGACCGGCGCTGTCCACTTCCTCTGTTACCATTACAAAGCTATAATCATATCCCTTCCCTAAAGTGTGTGCCAAAGTTTCCATGGCCGCAGAACTTGCGGTGCCATGCGCAGAGGGGTATGAAGGGAAGGCATAGGTGTGTTTGTGGAGGTTGTTCCAATCGGGATCAGCTTCCGTATCTGGGTTTTCATCGTTATCGGCCCATCGGATTGCCGTATACGGCCGCCAATGGTTGTAGTGGAATTTGTTGTCAAATACATTTATGTAGGCATCATATACAGCCATATTCATAAGGGCGTAAAGGCGTGCTGCTTCCCATAGATTTAATTCTTCTTTTAGCACCAATTGCCTGACCAGTCGATTATGGGAATTTTCCACAAAATCCTTCCACCACATGGCCAAATGCTCCTGATCTGTTGTTCGTATTTCATTTTGGGTGCCGCCAACTTCCTTTACCTCATTAAAAGCCTTGGTATAAGCCTCACTTTGGATATCGGGCGGAGGTGGAGATCGAAAATGATCAGGCGCGGGTAGCATAAATGGCTCCGCTTTTGCCCAGCCTGAACCAAAAATAAAACCTTCAGGAGTTCCACTATGCTCGTTGAACTCTGCATAGACACCGGGCGCCATAGGATGCCAAGTATATTCAGCTGCACCATCCCAAGCATCTTGATGGCGTTTTTGTAGAATAGCATTTACCGATTTTTCAGCAAGCACTTTGGCGTTGGAATATGGATTTTCGGGATCTGGGAGCCAAAGATGAAGTTCTGCATCAAATTGATCTTTTTTATCAGGATATTGCGCAGTTGCCACAAGATATGCAGCGTAAGCAGCAGTTGCCAAAGGGTCTCCTTGCCCTTTCGATTCAGAAAATGCATAGGTACCATAGACTGGTGAAATTGAATTTAGGGCATCATGAATGGCAATATGCATCATGGAAATTGTCCGAAGCCCTTTCAGGGTAAGCAATCCATCCTCTTCCACGGCAACTTCCATCACTTTTTGATTCCAGTTATTGAGTACTTCTGGTCCGTACTCGGCAATGCTAATCTTTTTTTCTGCGCAACCATGCCATAAAATTGCACAAACGGCAATAACTGAAAACTTAGATAAAGATGAGATTGGTTTTTTCATGTCTTCGCGGATTTAATCGCAATCGTATCTCGTCAAATTTCCATGGGTAAACTGAATGGAAAACGAGGACGTATGATGCGTTGGTATTAATAAATAAGGGGGAAGACTTCTAGAAACTAAATTACGTTAAAATTCTAATAGCCAACACTATAATTTCATTTTTGGACATTTTTAATGTGTCCTCTGCTAAATATTAGCAAAATGAAAAACGGCAGTGGTGAAGATTCCAAGTCCCTGCGAGAAATATCTAGTTCGGAGCCGATTCTCGATAATCAGGAACCAATTGACCATCCATCCAACTCAATTCCCGGATTTCTACTGTGGTCTTGGTCCAATGGGTAGACTCGTCGAAAATTTCACCTTGTTCTTTTTTGAACAGGATTTTGTCCGGAAGCCCGCCGGCGTCATCAGGAAAGATAAATTGTTCTGCGTGGAAGTACACCCCAGCATCCGAAACTTGCGAAAGGGCAGCTACATCTTTAAGCTCACCATTTTGAACAAAAAGATAAATACCACCCCCATCTTCGCCGCAGGCTTCCGAAAAGTAGTCGACATATAGCATGCCGTCCAGGCCGGTGATACCCTTGTCGTCAAACGTTTTTATCTCAAAATGCGAGTTCGATAGGGAAATTTTCTTTTCATCATATTTCCCGTTCATTACATTTCGTATGTTCAGATAAATTCTATCTCCCTCTTTTGAGTAGGCGAAATAGTAGTTTTCACCGTTCAGCGTTTTTCGTTCCAAGGATAGCAGTCCTCCTAGGACATAACCGGTGACGCCATCATCATATTTTACTTTGTAAAAAGGAGAGTCAAAACCTTTATAGGGCCAGGAGAAATTGGTCTTTTCCACAATTTCTACCCATTCCCCAATTTTGAGGAGCTCCAAAACCTTGGATTCCGCACTAGGGGAGGTTCTAAGTTTCACATCATTACCAAAAACATATACCTTTTGTCCTGATTGAAAGGAACATTCTTCCTGAGGACAATGAATTCTATTTTGTGCATGTGTAAAAAGGAGAGTAAATAGGGTGGTTAGGGCCGTGATTAGAAATTTTGCTTTCATATCGTGTCAAATTTAAGATGAAGACAGCCCAAATGGGTGTTATCTTATATACGGAGCAAAATGTTAAAATGGTTTATCAAATGTCCCTACAGCCCGTGGAAACTAATGGGATAAAAAAAAAGAAGCCCCGTCCATGGCAAGGCGGGGCTTCTAAAATCAACAAAAAACACTATCCTCTTCTTCCCTTCTCCTGCATTTTCTTTTTGCCGTTCATTCTTTTTCCTAGCGCTAACTTTTTCCAGGTTTTGTATTGTTCTTCGGACAATACTTCCTTCATTTTTTGGTGATGGGCGATTTGACGATCCAATCGCGCATTTTCCAAGGCATAACGTTCGTCCGCCGTGGGTTTTTTAAAGGTGCCACTTTCCTTTTTTTCTTGGAACTCCTCGTGCTTGGCCTTTCTAAACTCAGCCTGTTCCAAGTTAATGGCCATGACCTGTTGTTCTTGACGGCTTGTTAGGTCAAGTGCAAGAATAAGCTTTTTGGTATGGAGCGTAGCCAGCTGCTCGGCCGTCATGTCCGCTTTGATTTTTTTCCCCATCCTAGAATCCTGATGTCGCTGTGCTATCGCTCCAACAGAGGTCAACAACACTACAAATACTACTAATCGTTTCATATGCTTAAATTTTTAATGATTTGGTTATTGGACATAACTTGCGCCCAATGGTTTAATAACCAAGTATCATTTATGAAGCTTTTAAGAATTGGATTGGTAGTTGACCTACTTGGAAGTTTTTAAAGACTCTTCTGAGGAATCATTGTTCTCCAAGGAATCTGCGAACTGCGTTTCAGCCACTTCTTCATTTAGGATTTGTTGCTGAAATTCTTCGTACTGTTCTACACCATAATAGATGGTGGATGAAATCAGAAAAGCGCAGAAATAAAGAAGACTTTTGATTTTGTAGGTCATGATTTTAGGATTTGGGATTACTAAAATAGGGAAACCATTAGCGTGTTTCCACGATATGTTGTGAAAATAGCATTTTTAGATGTGAATCAGATAAAATGTATGGTATAATCGATAAAATGCATGGTTTACCGAAAATCCATCAAAGCTTGTATTATATTCCTACAAAGACCCTTCTATTTTGGGTCTAGAATCGCGTCAATGCGCTCCAAGGCATCTTGAAGATGATACCTGCTCATACGATCGGAAATTCTACCGAGCCCATTTCTGATATCCCTTTTTAGATTACCAAGCTCTGCCCTAGCCACAGAACGAATATCGGACTGGCTGGTATTGATTATGGTAGATTTACGATAACCCCCAAAATCCGGAAGCTTGCCCTGATTTCCAGCGGTCATTAGATACTCCAATCGATCTATATGGGCTTTTTGAAGATTTCTTCTGTAGGTATCAATGGCCCTTCCGCTTCGGGTTTCTGACCAAATTCCACTTCGTAGATCTTGCATCATTTCCAACACACCGTAGGCATTGGAACCATTTATGGTCTCATTTTCAATAAGACGTGCCATTTTTCCTAAATGCAGGATGGTGTTCAAATATCGAACTTGGGTGGAACGGATATTCTCCACGGATCCAGAATATTGAATCTTATTGAAAATGTCCTGATCTATTAGCCAATCGGGAGTTTTAAACAATTGCTCTTGGATAAAGGCCATGCAATTTTTCTGATGTTCCTTGGACACATGGGTGTACACCGCCCCTTCTTGATCCGCCGTTTTATGGTGCTCATAAACCCCACCAATATTATTGGAAACATGACCCATATATCTTCTGTATTGGGCCACTACTTGACCGTACAGAGTTTCCAGGTCATCATAATTTTCCCCATCCTCTGTAGTCCATTGGGCCAGATTGGGTACGATTCGTTTTAAGTTTTCAATGCCATATAGACTGGCTTTAATAGCATCGTCACCTAAATCCTCAGTTTGGGAACTGGGGTCGTGGATGTCACCTACTTGTTGATGCCCGAAGCGATACATAGGGTCGTTTTCATGGGCACGTATCCAGCTGTTCAGAATGGGTTTCTCATCCGTTGCCGATTTGTCCAAAATGGGTTTGTATCCCCATTTAATGGCGTATTTGTCATAAACCCCAATATTGGGCATTAATGCAACATCGCCATCACCAGGTTGTGCCACATAATTGAATCGTGCATAATCCATAATGGATGGAGCAGTGCCATATTTTTTAGTAAAGGAAGCGGAACGCAGAGAATCTACAGGATAGGCAACACTACTTCCCATGTTGTGGGGCAAACCAAGCGTATGCCCAACTTCGTGTGCAGACACAAAACGAATCAACCTACCCATGATATCATCCTTAAAGGCAACACCTTGTGCATCTGGATTTATGGTTGCGGTCTGCACAAAGAACCAGTTGCGCAGAAGGGTCATTACGTTATGGTACCAATTGATATCCGATTCCAAAATCTCCCCACTTCGCGGATCACTAACGTGTGGGCCGTTTGCATTGGGAATAGGGGAGGCCAAATAGCGGACCACAGAATACCGAACATCCTCCGGTGACCATTCGGGGTCTTCTTCTGGAGTTGGAGGTTCTTTCGCCAAAATGGCATTTTTAAACCCAGCCGCTTCAAAGGCCACTTGCCAGTCCTCAATACCTTGTTTTATATAAGGAAGCCATTTTTTAGGGGTAGCGCGATCCACATAATATATAATGGGCTTCTTAGGTTCTACCAATTCTCCAGCCTTGTATTTTTCTATGTCCTCGGGTTTCACCTCCAAACGCCAACGATCCAAATAGCGAACCGTTTTGCTTTCCTGGGCATCCAGCCCGTAGTCTACTTGTCCGCGGGCAAACCAACCTACGCGCTCATCAAAGTATCTACGTTTCATAGGTTCCTTGGGCAACAGAATCATGGAATTGTTGATTTCTATGGAAATGGAACCCAGACTCTGATTACTGGGAGCTTCCTTGGCAAAATAGGTCTTTACATGCCGAGCTTCCACATTTAGCGGATAACTTTTGAGGGTCTCAATATAACTTCGTTCCCCATCCAATCGGCTTACTTTAAACTGTTTGCGACGGCCTTCCGGCAAGCCAAGAGAATTGACATCTTTGGTAAACAAAGGATCCACCTCAATGACTGTTGCTGGGTTTAAGGAATCTTTTTCATTAAAGGCCTTGATGTTGAATGCAAAAAGCACCGGTTCAAAATTGGAATTGACCACCGCTTCATGAATGGGTAGTGAATCTGCTGCCACATTCCCATAGGAAACCACCCGCAATAGTACTTTTTTAGGTTTTTTCTCCCATCGCAATACCTGGGTATTAATTTTTCCACCGCCAAAACCAAGGCCGGTGGCAGTTTTGGAGATTCGGCTCACCATCAGCATTTCCCTATTAAATAAGGAATCAGGGATTTCGTAGAAATGCTTGTCGTCTACCTTGTGTACCTTAAACAAACCGTCATCGGTTTTAGCTTCTTTGGTGATTACCTTATCATAAGGCTTAATATCCCCATTTTTGGGTTTATCGTTACTTTTTTGTTCGGTGTTCTTCTTTTTCTTTTTGAACAATTGGGCTTCTGCAGTTTGGAACGAGCCCATTACTAAGAGGAGTAATAGTACTTTGGGAAGTAATTTTTGATTCATTTGAAATCGGTTTGGTGTAATCAACGGCCCCAAAGAACCTAAAAAAGAGGAAAATAGACTGTTAAATAATTACTAACTCTGAATTTTTTGGAACAATGCACCAACCTTCGGGAATCCTGAATTTTACTGATGGTTTGGCTTGAAACCCTACTTATAGCTGGGCTGAAGGGATATCAGTTTTTCCTTAAAATTTCCAAAAAGCTGTAACAATTTAGAATTGTAGTAGTCTTATAAGCATATATCATCAATCAAAAAATTCAATCAAAAATGAACAAGTTATTAATCATTTACGGCTGCGTCCTCTTAAGTAGTTCCGCCGTAGCAAACGACCAGCAAAGTACCCATGCTGTTGTAGAAACACAAACCGAACAGCTCAGTACGTTTGAGAACAATGTAACGCTACTTCAAATAGGTAGCGATTTAAATGAGGCGACCTCAAGATATTATGATATTTGGAGTGAAGGGGCCTTTGAACTTAATTTGAACGAAATAGAGTTCTTGGAAGAAGATGTGGAAGTTGATCTTGGCTTTGACACCTCGGATTATCTTCCATCGGATTTTAATCCCTATGAAACCTATTTTGATTTGAATTCCATTATATACATCGAAGAAGAAACCGAATTGCAATTGGATTTTGACTCCAGTACGCACTTACCAGAGGGATTTGACCCCTATTCGGAAATCGTAGATGTACATTCCATCAATTATATGGAGGAAGAGGATTTAGATCTTGGTTTTAATACGCAGGATTATCTTCCAGAAGGTTTTACACCTTATGAAGCGTATATCGATTTAAATGCCATCCCATATATAGAAACTGAAATTGAGTTGGAATTGGGTAATGGTTTTGAACATACCCTTCCTGAAGGATTTGATCCTTATACAGATGTTTTGGAAGTGACTTCCATCAACTATGTGGAAGAGGAAAACATAGCATTGGGTTTTGATACCGCAGCGTATCTCCCAGAAAACTTTGACCCCTATTCTAGGGTTGATTAGGTAGGATGTAATTTTCATTTTACAAATTTTTGAGTTAGTTAGTTAAGAAAAGCCCTCGGTTCCGAGGGCTTTTTGATTGCCTTAAGGTTTTTGCTTCTTGAATTAGGATATTTCCCCTGCTTAACAAAAAAATAACACAAAAATCGACCAAGTGTAAATGGCAAAAAAAAGCATTTAACACTATCAATCTGACAAAATTTATTGCCCGATATTACAGGGTTCGCAACTGGTAAATTGAGTTTTTGACAACTCCATTATTACCCTCGTTTAACCCTTTCGTTAACAAAAAACTAATTGTAATAATCTTCACAATATGTGGTTATATCTTTGTCCTATAATTAAAAAACGACGGTTATGAAAATCAGAAATATATTAGTAACACTTTTCGCTATAGGCACTATTTTTGCCGCCGCGAACAATAAAAAGAGCGTTGCTCCCGTGGAGCATTTTGACGTAAGTACCTTGGTATTTATTGAAGAAGAAAAAGATCTTGGACTAGGATTTGATACCACCCAATATCTTCCTGAAAATTTTGACCCTTATAGTGGTGAATTTTCACTTGAGGCAATCAATTTTATGGATGCATGTGATGAGATAGAATTAGGATTTGATACTTCCGAATATCTGCCGGAAGGATTTGATCCGTATATACAATAAAGTTAGTTTCATACTATTTTTTTGAGTTAGTTAGTTTAGTTTGTTGAAAGCCTCTCCAGTTGGAGGGGCTTTTGTTTTTAAAACAACAAGGGAATAACAAATTGAAATACCAAAATCAGCAAGCCTACAGCAATTAAGTTAAGTATTACACCAACTCTTGCCATTTGCGGAACTTTTACATAACCGCTGGCAAAGACAATTGCGTTGGGGGGTGTGGCCATGGGGAGCATAAATGCACAGCTACTGGCAATGGTAACCGGTATCAACAAATAAAGAATTGGAATATCCAGTCCAATGGCAATTCCTGCAACTACAGGTATCAACACGGCCACGAGTGCCACATTACTCATCAATTCGGTCATAAACAGCATAAGTGCAATCAACAAAGAAGCGGTAAGCAAAATGCTTATTTCACTAGTCGCTATGGCACCAGCCACTAAATCTACAATTCCGCTGGAAGACATCCCTTTGGCCAGGGCCAGTCCCCCTCCAAAAAGAATTAAGATACCCCAAGCTAGTTTAGAGGTGTCTTTCCATTGAATGATAAAATCCCCTTTTTTAAGATTATAGGGAACCGCGAAAAGCGCAATGGCCGCAAAAATGCTGATCATGGTATCCGAGAGTCCAAGTTTTGGGAAAATACTATTGATCAAGGCCCTAAAAATCCATAGGAAAACAGTGATTCCAAAAATGACCAATACCAGTTTTTCCTTACCAGAAGTTGGCCCCAATTTTGCCAATTCAGTTTGGATAACTTCTTTGGAAGCATTGAATTGAAGATCTCTATTGGGATACATCCATTTGACCAAGACCACATAACAAATCCCGATCATGAGGATGGAAAAAGGTAATCCAATGGTCATCCATTTTAGAAATGAGATTTCGGTGTTGTATTCATTTTCCAAAAGCCCGATCAGTACTGAATTGGGAGGTGTCCCAATAACGGTAGCAATCCCCCCGGCATTGGCTGAAAAGGCAATACCCAACATGACACTTAGGGCAAAGTTTCTATCGTTTTTGGTATATCCATCCTCATCATTGATCAATAAATTAATGACAGACAGGGCAATGGGAAGCATAACCACCGTACTGGCCGTGTTGCTGATCCACATACTTAAAGCTCCTGTGGCAATCATAAAGCCCAAAACCACCCTATCGGGTGTAGTGCCTGTCAATCGAATAATGTTAAGGGCAATTCTTTTATGAAGATTGACCTTTTCCAACGCCAAAGCCATTACAAATCCACCAAAAAACAGAAAAATAATGGGACTGCCGTAATTGGCACCTACCTCTGCAATGGGTAAAACCTTTGCTAGGGGAAATAGAAGCAGGGGCAAAAGGGCAGTAACCGAAATGGAAACGGCTTCGGTGATCCACCAGATCAACATCCAAAGGGCAACGGCAATTACAGGGTCACCTTTTTCTGATACAAGTTCAATAGGTAGGAATGTCAATAGAAGGTAGGCAATTGGGCCAAGTAACAGCCCAACGATTTTGGATTTATCCATAATTGGTCAAATATTCTATGGCCTAAAGATAATCGGTGGAGGGCATATGAAAAAACCTTCCGTTAAGGAAGGTTTAATCACAAACTAAACTCGCTTAATTCAAAGCATAAATGAGCGAACTACAAACTAAAACGCAATCTCGCAAAAAGATATCTTCCACTATACCCAAATTGGGAGGTTCTTCGGGAATAAACAAATTGGTCTCCAGAGGTGCCACCCTCTCTGTTTTCATCCGGATATACATCCAACAGGTTATTGGCTCCAACAGTCAATGAAAGATTCTCAGTAAACGTTTTGGTCACGGTAAGATCGGTAACGAGTTTTCCGGCATATACCGCATCATCGCTTACAGGCGTGCCGTCCACACGGGCATCTCCGTTAAAATCATCAGGATCGGTTACTTCACCAAAATATACATTACGCAACATAAAATCCCATGAATTACAAGTCACCAGATTGGTAAGGTTCAGCTTGGTCCTCGGTTGTGCCAAGGTCAAAAAGGCTTCTTCCTGGCCATCAAAGAACGACCCGCTCAATCCGGCATTTGCAATAAGCTCTGGTACAAAAATGTCTTCCACTTCTGTTTTATTGAACGTTGCAGCAAAATCATTTTTAAGTATGACATCTCCCAAATTGGTCTTGTGTGACAAAACAATATCCACCCCCGAAGATTTGGTATCTATGGCATTGACAAAGAAACGGGCGCTGGTAGCTCCCGCGGACTCAAAAATATTGGTCAGCTCGGGATCACCTCCGTTTCCAAAACTTCCAGAATACACAATTCGATCATCAATATTGATTAGGTAGCCATCAATGGTGATGGTAAAGTCTCCAAATTTTCCGGTAAGGCCAGCACTAAAGCTGTTGGAAGTCTCTTCCCTCAGCTTGTCGATTCCAATTAGAGAAGCGGCTCGACTATCATTAGTAAAGGTTCCTTGTTCAAAAGGCACATTATCTACAAAAACTGTACTGGTTCTGCTAAAGAACTGCTGGTGTAGAGAGGGTGCCCTAAATCCAGAACTCGTTGCTCCCCGCAAGGAAAAATTGTCGGACAATTTAATTCGGGTGGCCAGTTTATAATTAAATGTGCTGCCAAAATCTGAATAGTTCTCGTATCTACCGGCCAGGCTCAATAACCAGTTTTCAGTAAAGTCAGCTTCAAAATCGCCATAAAGCGAAATGTTGTTCCTGAATTTTTCTGTAGCATTTCCCGGGTCATAACCTCTAAACACCTGTGCTCCGCCACCTAGGGTTGCTCCTGTAAAATTATTACGGACCAACATATCATCCGGGGTTACACTGTTTACAGGGTTGCCATTGATGTCGTAACTGGTATAGGAGGATTCTTCACCGGCAACAATCTCATACTTTTCCACTTTATATTCCGCACCAAAAGCTGCGTTGAACCCTTCAAAAATATCCTCGTAAAAACGGTTGAAATCCAAATTGGTGGTGTTTTGACTAAAACCAAGGCCACCAGCATCAAAAGAACGGGGAGTGGCAACTCCCAAAGTTCCATTGCTCGAATTCCCCACAGTAATGTCAAAGGTGTTTTTTCCATAAGTATTGGAAAAATCAACATCCCATTCGTTGATTTTCCCTTTAATTCCGATAGCCAAGGATTGGTCCAAAATGTCCGTTCCAATATTCGGTAGAAAGCCATTGGGGAATGCAGGGGTATTGGCCCGACCATCACCTTGAGCCGGTCTTCTGTAAAAACCGGAGGCCAAACCTTGTCGGTAACTAATTCCTCCAAACCCGTAAATCTCTGTGTTTTCTGATACGGGAATGGAGAGATTGGCAAAAAACTTGCCTTCCCTTAATCGCGAGGTGCCCACTTTAAACCTAAAATCCTTTCGTGTAAGACCACGAGCTGCCAATTCATCTTCATCGGCATCAAAACCTAGCAAATCCCTAAAAGTGGCAATGTCAGTATCATCATTTAGATTAAGCCCGGCAATCTGGTCTTTAATACCCTGATCCAAATAGCCGATTCCTTGGGCGGCATTGGCGTAATCTTGTAAAGTCATATCTGCTACGGTGCCACCCCCAGCTGCAAAAACACGTTCAGCTCCGTGAAATCCGCTAAAAATGTCCCCGGCGTAATCCTTGTTTCTTAAGGCTGGTTCACGGGTGGATAGAGATCCCGTAAAATTGATGTATCCTCTGTCACCTATGGGTAGGCCATAGTTGGCATCCAATTGGAACTTTTCTCCATCACTTCCTCCTTCAAACTGGTTGCTGTTTTCACTGAAATTGGCTCCAGTGGTTAGGGACAGATCTAATTTTCCCGTTGCTTTTTTCAAGACAATATTGATTACTCCCGCAATGGCATCGGAGCCATATTGGGCCGCAGCTCCATCACGAAGCACTTCAATGCGCTGAATAGCTGCAGCTGGGATCGCGTTCATGTCCGTTCCCACACTACCGGCTCCTACGGTACCATTTACATTGATGAGGGCAGTGGTATGCCTTCTTTTTCCATTGATCAAAACCAATACCTGATCGGGTCCTAAACCCCTTAAAGATGCGGGGTCAATATGATCCGTACCATCTGAAACCGTTTGGGATTGGGAAGTAAAAGACGGAGCAACATAGTTCAAGATTTGGTTGACGCTCACTTGTGGACCTTGATTTGCGATAGTACTCACGTCAATAACGTCAACAGGCACTGTGGTTTCGGTTGCCGTCCTATTCGGATTTCTGGAACCTACCACTACCACATCTTCCAAGCGCGCGGCGTCTTCCTCCAGCACTATGGAGATGTTGGATTGCCCGTTTACAGCAACTTCTGTTGTTTTAAAACCGAGATAAGAGATGACCAAGGTTGCATTGGCATCGTCCAATTCCAGGGTAAAATTCCCGTCAAAATCGGCTTGCGTTCCATTGGTAGTACCCTTAACCAAGATGTTCGCACCTGCTAATGGGCTGCCCTGGGAATCGGTTACGGAACCTGTAAGTTCATGCTGCTCTAACAACAAATTGTTGGCGCCAATTTCTATTTTTTTAAGCACTATCTGACTTCCATTGATGGTATACGATAATCCCTCCTTGGAAGCCAAACGATTGAGCACAGGAAATACATTTTCATCCTCCGCACGTAGCGAGGTTTCTTTACTGTCGTTGATTTCCTTAACGTTATAAAAGAACTTGTAACCAGATTGTTCTTTTATTTCTTTAAGAATGTCCTTCAAAGGTGTGTTTTCAAATTGAAAACGCATTTTCTTCTGCGAATACATATCATTCGCAGCGAGCTGACAAATCACGAAGAAACTGAGTAAAAAGCTTAATTTCATCTTTAGTGTCATTTTGTTGCTGGTCACCAAGAAATTGGGTGACTTGAAAACCATGCTTTTTTTCATAATTTTGAATGTTTGATTGTTAATAATCTGAGTTAGCGATCGAATTTGGGGAAGGTGCTGCAACACCTTCCTTTTTTATTTGGATATAGTAATTACATTATTTTCAATTGTATAGGTGAATGGAGTACTTGAGGCTATAGTGCCCAGGACACTGTTGATGGACTCGTTCTCAAATTCTCCTTTGAATATCTCGTCCTCCAAATGCGTAGCATTGTTAATAATGGAAACATTGTGGGAACGTTCTAGTTTGTCCAGTATTTGGGCAAAACTGAGGTTGTCTATGATCAATCTGTTTTCCATCCACCCAGTGTAAATTCTAGTATCCACTCTGTTTTTGGTGATGGAACCATTTTCCTTTACAAATGAAGCTTGGTAACTAGGTGATAGCAAAACCTTGGTATCGGGATTTGAATTTTCATAAACACTTACTGAGCCCTCAACCAAGGTTGTAGCTATTTCTCCATCCGATTTATAAGCAGAAACATTGAATTGGGTCCCCAATACTTCAATGTCCAAATTCTCTGCGTTGACAATAAAGGGACGTTCTTTATCCTTGGCCACATCAAAATAGGCTTCTCCGTTGAGGTAAACCACCCTGTTTTGGGTGGAAGCGTCCAAGAATTGGGGAAACCTGAAACTAGTGCCTGCATTGAGCCATACTTTGGTACCATCAGACAAGGTGAGCTTAAAAGTTTGACCGTATGGGACGTAAATTTCATTGAAGACTAAATTAGTATTGCTATTTTCAGAGGTGCTGCTGAAATCCAATCCTTTATCCTGTTTTGTGGCAATAGGCTTACCGCTTTTATCCAACAGTTGGGTGCTACCGTCCTGAGTGATGACTTGTTGACTTCCATCTGCTAAAGTGATGGTAATTTGCTCCGGCACATCTGAACTTTGTGACTCTGTCTGGACAATGGTCGCCTCAGCTGGTTCACCCACAAATTGTGTGATTAATAGGCCAACAGTTAAAACCCCAATAACAATAGCCGCATATTTCAGCATTCTGGTAAGGGCTATTTTTTTGGACTTTCTTTCGTCAATGGAAGCTAGAAACAACTGGAAAGCTTCGCTTTCATCAAAGTGGTGGTACAGGTTATTTTTAGACCTTTTCTTGATTTCACTTTTAAAGACTTTTAGGTTGTCATTGTTTGCCAAAACCCATTTTTTAAGTTGCTTTCGCTCACTTTTGGAAATGGTACGGTTCAGAAACTTCTCAATTAATTCTTGCATTTTTGCCAATCTTTCAACCTAAAGATGCCGATTTGGCAAAAAACCCCTACGTTTTTTATAAATTTTATACTTTAGCCCATATTTTTTGAAATGAATGAAAAATTACTCATAGCAAAATTGAAGCAGGGCGATGTGTCTGCCTATGAGTATTTGTTCAAGGAATATTACGATTGGTTGTGCAACTATATTTTTCAATTGAGTGGCAATCGGGCCCTCTCTAAAGACCTTGTTCAGGAGGTGATTTTAAAGTTTTGGGAGAAGCGCGAACAGATTGCAATCAAAGGCACTTTGAAGGGTTATTTGTTTCGTTCGTGCCACAACCAATTTTTAATGCACGTACGAAAAGAAAAAAATCGCCCTGACTTATTGGACAGGGTACGTTGGGAGGTTATTTACAATGGCTATACCGAACAAAAAGAAGCGGACGAGCCCATACGTCCTGTAATGGAAAAATTAGAAGAGCTCATTGATAAATTACCCCCAAAATGCAAGGAAATTTTTATCATGAACAAATTGGAGCGCCGAAAATATCGGGAAATTGCTGAGGATATGGGGATTTCCGTCAAAACCGTGGAAAACCAAATGTCCAAAGCCCTACGCATCATTCGAGAGAATGCCTCAATGCTAATGTTATAAAAACAGCTTCTTTTAGGCTGGAGTGACCACCCCATCCTTGGATCTACCCAACTTTATATTGACCAAAATTTCGTGCAAGGTTTCTGTGGCCAAACCATGCAAAACCAATCTATAGGCGGCTGTATAGGTTGAAGTGGGAACCATGGGATGTTTGTTGTTTACCAATCCTAAATGCCCCGGAGTCCCTAAAATTTGTGTGGTATAAATGGCAATGGTTTCATCCAGCTGCAAGGAGTTGGAAGCCCTCACAAAATCGTTGGCGGTTAAAAACAATTGGTAAAATGGCGTGAATAATTCAATGGCCGATCTAAGATCTAAAATATTTGTCCATCTGTTTGGAAATTGGATGTGGTTAAATTGATCTTCCGATACCATCTCCAAATTAAGGTCAGTTTGTTTGGCAATGGTTTGCTCTTTCTCCCTAAGTTCACTATTTAGTTTAATAACAAAGTTGTACAGGTTTAGATCATGATTTAAAAAAAGGTCATCCCGAACGTCTTTAAAATCATAAGGTTTTAATGGACTGGTCGTAACCTGGGTGCCGGGAACATTTTTGGCAATAAATTCCAGAATTTCACTGCCCGCATGAAAATGACGAAAAATGAGCAAATTGGCATCTGGACTTACAAAACGCTTTAATCCCAAGGCCAAAATGCGATGCAGCGCCTTGGAAGAATTAAAAAGCTTCGGCACAAAAAACTTCAGGATATGGATAAAAAACATCGAAATTTTGGACCAAAGCTTGATAAATGGCAATAAATACCGGGTAGACCGGCTGTTATTGTCCCGCATGAGTGCCTGCTTGGTCTGATTGTTTATTGGGATACTACTGTCCAGGTACATGGCCAACCAAGGATTGGGATCCCGGGTGTCATGGTTTTTGATGTCAAATTCCTTATCCATAATGTCACCTAATAATTTCCTAGCTCTTTGAGTTGCAGATGATATAACAAGGCAGTTGTTTTGGCTGTTTTTGCTATTTGTTCTGCCAGCTCCAAATTCATCAAAGGGTGGTTCAAAGCTTCCTCCAATCTATGAAAATGATTCTCGTCCGCTACCCCATGATATGTTAAAAATGAGACCTGGTTGTCTTTCAACTGCAACTGATCTTGGATTAAATTACCCCAATATCCGGCCAATCTTTTGCCTATACCCTCAATAATAAACATGGCTCCTAAAAGGTTGATGGGATTGGGTTTGCTAGCCATTTGAAACATGTAGGATGACAAGGCCATACTGCCAATATTTTTTTCTCCACCCTGAATAAGCTCCAAAGGTTCACCAAGGGCTACAAAGTTCTTTTCAAGTAATTGATAATCCTTGTGTTCCGTTGCGGTATGCCGGATAAAAGCGGAACGCAATTCAAAAAGTTCAATATCTATATTGGAAGCTGCCCGTGAGATCCATTGGGAACCATCAATCACTTGCTGCCTCAAATCCATCAATAGGAGTTTATAGTTTTCCAAGCTTAGGGTACCTTGATGAATCTGCTGTACAATGGGAATCTCTAGCAGTTTGTTTTCAAAATCAATCCAAATTTGTGTCAATTGGCGCACAAGCCATTCCGAGGTAGGGTTATTATCCACATTTAGTTCTGGGGCTTCCACTTTTCTGATGGGATATTTTTGGTTTTGTTCCTGATTGGAACCTACAACCTTGAGCTTCATAAAGGAAGTGATGAACTGCCCACTTTCCGGAACCATACAAATGATGGTGTCGTTTACTTTCAACTTTCCAGAATACATCAATTCTTCCAGCATAATAAAGATGGATGCTGCACCAGTGTTACCTTTTGAGGTTAGATTGCTAAACCATTTTTCCTCCGGAATATGAGCTCCGCCCTTTTCCAAAAGTTCCTTTATAGGTTGCTTAAAATATTGGGAAGAGTAATGGCAACACAACCAATCTATATTCTTCGTGCTCATCTTTCCTTCATCGATCAGGCTAAAATAATGGGATACCCCTACGGCAATTACCTTGTCCAGCAGGCGGGTATTTTGCTTTAGATTAATGGCACCTTGGGCCGAAGCGGTTTCATAATCCGGATAATCCAGCCAACCTTTTATAGATCCATTGTTTTTGGCTACATCACCTACGTACATGCACAAGGGATGTTCATGGGCATGCGATTTTATATCAATCCATTCAATTTTTAAGGAAAGACCTTTAGGATTGGGCTGGTTGGCCAAAACCATTGCGCCAGCCCCGTCAGATAGCATCCATCTGAGAAACTCCGTATCAAAAGGTAAGGAGGTATTGCCCTGCCCTTCAAACCGGGATGCTTTGAACAATCTACTTGCAAATTCGCTGCCAATACACAGCGCATTGGTTTTTTCCTTGGCTTTTATTTGGGAGAAGGCACTTTTGACCGCCATCATACCGCTGGAACAAACACTTTGGAAATTGGCCAATTCGCATTCCGGGATTCCTAGTTCCGCATGGACCAAACTAGCAAATCCGGGAACTGGAAGATCTCCTTGGGTGGTGCCTACGGCAATCATTTCCAAATCTTTTGGCATGATACCGCTTTTTTTCAAGGCATTCTTGGATGCCTCGGCCGCTAGTTCGGCATTGGAATGGGTGCTTTCTTGCTTTTTGTTTAGGGCGTAGTATCTATTTTCAATACCGTTTTGGTCCAAAATCTTGGACTTGACCCTACTGGATTTTCCATTGATCCGGCCCAAATAATCTTCCATCTCATCATTGGAAATGGCCTTGTTGGGCAGAAAACAACCCATTGAATTGATATAAACCTCGTTCATACGCCTTTTAAATTATTGCGTATGGACAAGATAGGGTTATTGGCAAATATAAAATCCCCAAAAATGTATTAAAGTATTCGTAATGTTTGCCAATGGTATGTAATCCATTCAATTAGGATAATTTTATCCCTTGATTAGTACGAAAGGTGGATTTCGATAAAAACTTTGTTTGTCAAATATTTAGTTGAATCGAATCAATATATGATGGAATCTTGAGCAATTTTGGGCAAGGCGTAATCACCGAAGTCCAGGATCAACGAATCTTGATTTGGGTTCTTTTCGGGTAGTTGACTTGCTTTTGTTTTGTATAAAAAGACTTTTTCTAGTTTCTTGAAACCACTTAGGACGGGGATAAAGGAACTTTGAAAATTCGAATGGGTTAGGTTTATCAATTTTAAGTGTTCCAGTTGCGACAAACGCGATATACCATTTCCTGTTATCGATGTGTTATCCAATTTTAAGGTGGTCAAATGCGGTAGGGAGGTGAGCTTTTCAAAAATACCATCGTTTATTTGGGTTCCGCCAAGGTCCAAAACCACTATGTGCTGTTTAATGGGATTAAATATCTCAAAATCGTCATTGGCAAAAGAAGGTTTATTGATACAGGAAACACTTAAAAGGTTAGACGAGTTGCTGATTTGCTGCACATGAATTCCGAATTCCTTGATAGCCCTGATTGAATCCGTATGGGCAGCCACAACGGTTGTATCTGGATAGAAGTAATTTTCTTTTTGGGGGAAAAATGAAAGAAATAGGTCTTTTGGCAATCCCAATTGTCCGATGCTTGTTTCGGAAGGGTTGCCATGGGATATCCAGGTCTTTATAATGGCGATTTCTTCCTTGGTCAACTGGGTTTTTTCTTTGGGAGGCATATGGTCTTCATCATCCATTGGCAATATAAGTCGGCCGTATAAAGGACTTTCCTCTGCATTATTGGGTGCGATGACTTCTCCATTTTCCCCACCGCTTAATATGTCTTCCAATGTATGGAGTTTAAGTCCACCTTTTGATTTCTTTGGATTGTGGCAGCTCACACATTTGTTGTTGAGAACGGGATGAACCACATCTTCATAAAACTGCGAAGTTTCCCAGCTTTCTTCGGTAAGGGCAATAGGTTTTTCCACAAAGATTTCATAACCAAAAAAAGACTTTACACTATTTGGAAATGGTTCAATCAGGTAGCCTTTGCCGTGGGTAATGTCACCACCCAAATGTCCAGTAAATGAAATCAACAGCAGCATCAAGACTGAAAACAGCGCAATTGGAAATTGTTTCAGTAGCTGCAAGAACTGTTTTTCGGCAATTCTGAAATACATCAAAAAGCAAAACAACGTGGTAACGATACCCAGCCATAAATGCCATTTTACCGTATCAAACGCATATCCCTCCCCCCTGTATTGCAAATATCCTGTTACACATGTGACCAAAGAACAAATACCTGCCCAGAAGAATATTAGGGCGATTATTGTTTTGAAGGTTTGTTTCTTACGATCATACCATAGCAACAAAAGCCCTAAAATGATAAAGCCAATGGGTAAATGGACCAATAGCGGGTGTAACCGACCTAAAAATTGTTTCAGTATATCCATGTGGGGAGGGGCTTATTCAATTTTCATCCTTTTTTTCAAGGCATTCATGATGAACACATTGGCTTTCCACTGATCGGCCACCGGAATTTGGGTATAGGGAAGTGCTGGTAAATAGGTGGGTGGACCAAATTCTGAGGTAATTGTTACCACATCCTGTCCTTCGGACCAACGTTTCCGTATGATTTGTTTCCAAATATCCAGATGCCGATCCAATGCTTTTTGCCACTCAGGGGCCGCTGGGTCGTTTACTTGCGGACCTTCGGCATGTCCAACTCGTGCATGTATGTGGTTTGATCGGTCAACAATTTCTTCCAATGACTTGTTTTGGTCTTCTAGAAGGGATTCATGAACCACCATCCAATGGCTTATGTCCAAAGTCAATTTCAAATCCGGGATGAGACTTACATATTTTTTGGTGTCAGGAAGGTTATAGCTGAACCGTCCACGGTGGGTCTCATGATAAATGGGAATGCCACTTTCTTCCGAGATTTTATTCGCTATTTCAATAAAAGCCTTGTTCTGCTCCAGGGTAAAAAAATCACTTCCGGTATGGCAATTGATCAAAACAGGATTCCATTGAACCATCACTTTGAGCTTTTCTTCAAACTGGGTCAAACTTTGTTTGAAGGGGACACTTTTGTTGGTGCCATGCATCAAGTTGAGTAGCAAATTGTGCTTTTTGAGGGCCGCTTTAAGCGCATCTTGACTTTCTTGATTTGAAGGTAACCAGACATCAATGCCGTCAAAACCAGACTTTTTGGCTCTATCACAAAAAGCGTCCCATGACAGGTTGTTTCCCCAATTGGTTTGAAAAAATAATAACTTTTGCTCTTGGGCATGCGAATGTTCCAAAAGAAGAATGAGCAACGCAATAAGAATGTTTTTCATAAATATTTAAAGTTCCCTAAAGGTTTGGTTGGTCTATGCTAGAATATCTTTTATGACGACCCCTTCTACATCGGTCAATCTAAAATTTCTCCCTTGAAATTCGAAAGTGAATTCCTCGTGATTAAAGCCCAGTAAATGTAAAATAGTGGCATGGACATCATGAACAGACACCTGCCCTTCAATGCCTAAAAATCCAATGTCATCGGTTTTGCCATAACATGCTCCTTTTTTTACGCCTCCTCCTGCCATCCACATGGTAAAGGCATCCCCATGATGGTCTCTACCTTTGAATCCCATTTCCTTGTTACCCCTGTTTTCTTGCATAGGTGTACGTCCAAACTCACCACCCCAGACAACCAAAGTTTCATCAAGCAGTCCCCGTTGCTTTAGATCCAATAGCAAAGCTGTAATGGGTCGATCTATTTCACGGCATTTGTTTCGCAAACCAAGGTCAACAGCAGTGCTGTGGTCCGTACCATGGCTGTCCCAGCCCCAATCAAACAATTGTACAAAACGAACACCGTCCTCCACTAATTTTCGAGCTAAAAGACAGTTGTTAGCGAAGGATTCCTTGCCAGGTTCCACGCCGTACATTTCCTTGATGTTTTCCGGCTCATTTTCAATATTCATAACCTCAGGAACTGCAATTTGCATACGATAAGCCATTTCATATTGATTGATGCGAGCCAGAATTTCCGGGTCTGCATATTTGGTGTACTCTTCCTTGTTGATCTTGTTGATGGCCTCAATGGTGCTTTTTTTCAAATCTCGGGAAAGCCCTTTGGGATCTTCAATATAAAGAACGGGATCTCCTTCAGATCGGCACTGCACGCCTTGATATACCGAAGGCAAAAATCCACTTCCCCATACACTCTTGCCAGCATCTGGAGTATTTCCTCCTGAGGTCAAGACCACAAAGCCCGGTAAATTTTGATTTTCAGACCCTAAACCATAAGTGGCCCAGGCTCCAATACTAGGTCTTCCCAACCGGGGACTTCCGGTATGCATGAACAATTGTGCAGGGCCATGGTTAAATTGGTCCGTATGTACCGCTTTTAGAAAAGCTACTTCGTCAATTACCTTTTTAAAATGAGGTAAATAATTGGATACCCAATTTCCTGATTCACCCTCTTGTGAAAATTTGGCCTGTGGCCCCAGCAATCTTGGAGTTCCTTTGATGAATGCAAATTTTTTCCCTTGCAACAGTGATTCCGGACATTCTTGATTGTTCAAGGTATGGAGCACGGGTTTGTAATCGAACATTTCCAATTGGGAGGGGGAACCTGCCATATGCAAATAAATGACGGACCTCACTTTGGGAGTGTATGGAGGGGGTAGTGTAGCCAGTGGATTTAAATCCCGTTCCGAAAAGGTGATTTTTTGCTTTTCAATCTTTTGCCGCAAAGGGTCACAACCTAAAAAGATGGAGCCTAATGCCAGCCCTCCAAGACCGGCCGCACAATCTTTGATAAAGTGCCTTCGGGTTTTGGCTTGGGCATCCCGCATTAATTTCTCTCGAATAAGTCGTTCTATTGGATCCATGTTAGGCCTTGGTTAAAAATTCATCGAGGTTCATAATGGCATTGGCAACCACAGTCAAAGCAGCCAGTTCTGCCGTTGGGTTCTCAGCAAAATGTAAAAATTGAAGTAAACCCTCCCTATCATTTTCAAATGCATTCAATGATGTTTTATAGAGCTCCCTTAATGCTTCCGATTTTTCCGTGGTTATTTTGGATAGCGTTG
Organism: Flagellimonas algicola; assembly: GCF_005937185.1. GTDB lineage: Bacteria > Bacteroidota > Bacteroidia > Flavobacteriales > Flavobacteriaceae > Flagellimonas > Flagellimonas algicola. The sequence goes on from NZ_VCNI01000002.1 coordinate 1,688,251, forward strand.
CCTTCTCATATCCAAGAGATAACTGTTCCCCAACCTCATCAAAAGTTTGCATGGTTTTAGCCAGATGGTATGAAGCTTCCAAATAAACAGGATCGTTAAGTGTGACCAATGCCTGTAAGGGGGTATTGGTGACCGTTCTTCGAATTGTACAAACTTCCCGGCTACCCGCATCAAAAGTTAAAAACGACGGGTATGGACTTGTTCTTTTTAAATAGGTGTATACAGCCCTTCTATAGCGATCTTCATCCTTGCTTTCAACCCATTTCTCTCCGCTATACACCGTTTGCCAAACGCCTTCGGGTTGTGGGGGCATCACCCCTGGGCCATACATTTTGCGACTCAGTAAACCGGACACGGCCAAGGCTTGATCTCGAATTTGCTCGGCACTTAAGCGCTGCCTGGGACCTCTGGCGTAGAGTTCATTTTCTGGATCTCTTTGATAGGTCTCTGGGGTTAACTTTGATTTTTGGCGATAGGTTCCGGATAAAACGATGTCTTTAACAAGGGATTTGATGCTCCATTGATGTTCATTCATAAACCGTAAAGCCAGCCAGTCCAGCAGCTCTGGATGTGATGGGAAATCGGATTGTGATCCTATGTCCTCAATGGTGGAAACAAGACCTCGTCCAAAGATTTGATGCCAAACCCGGTTTACCAAGGTTCTGGCAGTCAATGGATTCTTTTTGTCGACCAGCCATTTGGAAAAACCCAATCGGTCCTTGGACCAGGATTCGTTCCAAGAGTTCAAGGTGGAAGGCGTTGCAGGTTTCACCGTATCAGTCTGCAGTAGCCAATTCCCACGTTCAAAGACCTGTGTGGTTCTGGCCATATAGTCTGGACTTTCGGCCGTAATGGGCAGTGTTTGGGTTTCGAAATTGATCGCTTGGTCAAAAGCACTTTGAATTTTAGAAAAGCCGGGTTGATTCTGCCCAGGTAAATCAGGTAAAAAACCAAGCCAATAGATGTGTAGGGCGTTGGTCGTTTTGGGAACTTGGGGGTTACTTACTTTTATGTGAATGTTGATTGACCCGTCCACGCTTTGGATGGGGATTCGCTTGGTTATGGGTTTCTTGGTTTTATTCAAGGTAAATTGCGACAGGATTTCGCCTTCTGCGTTGTCTTTTCGAAAGGTAACAGCAGTGCCATTGTAATTGGAATGGTGATTGAAGTAGAGGGATGCTGCTCCATGGGTCCATACATTCTCCAACCTACAAGCACCCTTATCCCAGAGTACAACCGAGGCATGGTCGTCATAGGAACCGTTCACAAAGTCTTGCATTGCATGAGATTTGTGGACTGGCTCTCCATACCTTAAGAAGTTCTTGTAAACCTTAGCTGTATTTTGATCACCGTATTTAGACACCCAAGCGTTCAATTGATCCACTGATTCTTGTTGCTCAGCGGAATAAAAACGTAGAACTGGGGCTTCGTCCGGGGTATCCTCATCCCTGGTATTGTTGAAAAAGGCCATGAGATTATAATAGTCCTTTTGTTTGAAGGGGTCATAGGGGTGTCCGTGGCATTGCACACAGCCCATGGTTGTACTCTGCCAAACATCAAAAGTGGTGTTTACCCTGTCTATAATTGCCGCTACGCGAAATTCTTCGTCATCGGTTCCGCCTTCATCATTGTTCATGGTGTTGCGATGAAAGGCCGTAGCGATCAGCTGATCCATGGATGGGTTGGGCAATAAATCCCCTGCCAACTGCTCTATGGTAAATTGGTCATAGGGCATGTCGTTGTTCAATGCTTTGATGACCCAGTCCCTGTATTGCCACATGCTGCGTCCCAAGTCTTTTTCATACCCTTTTGTATCCGCATAGCGGGCCATGTCCAACCACCAACTTGCCCATTTTTCACCGTAAGAATTCTGGGCCAAAAGACTGTCCACCATGGCGCCATAAGACCAACTTCCAGATTCAAGTTTTTGTACTAGGGAAGCACTTGGAGGCAATCCCGTAACGTCCAAGGCCACTCTTCGCGCCAATATATGGTTAGCTGCTGGAGGACTTGGGTCAATCCCTTCTTTTTTTAATTGCTGGAGAATGAATTGATCTATACCATTTTTGGCGAAGGTTTTAATTTCATTAGAAAACCCAGCTTCCTCAGTGAGTTTAGGAAGTTCAACTTTTTCAGGAAGGGTGTAGGCCCAGTGTTCCCCCCACTTGGCACCTTGGTTCACCCATTGGGTCAATAAATCGATTTCTTCATCAGACAGTTTGGGTTTTTCATAGGGCATTCGAAGTTCGGGGTCTTCTTCTTTCAAGCGTTTTATGAATTCGCTTCCAGCAGCATTTCCCCGAATAATAGCAGGTTTGCCCGACTCGGTGTTTGCAAAAGCTTCTTCTTCAAACAAGAGGCTGAATCCTGCATTTTTTTTGACCCCGCCATGACAGGTAATGCAATGTTTGTTGAGGATGGGCTTTATTTGGGCACTGAAATTCACTTCTTCCGAAGGTTTGAGCAGATTCCACAATAAAACCAATGAAAATAACCCCAATGCTACCGCTATGCCGGATGTTACTTTCTTGCCCATTTTTATGTTCGGAATACGTTAAACGCTGTGAATCATAAATATAGGAAATTTAGAAAGTGATCTAGCTAAACTTCGCCGAACGACTTTTGAATGGCGCTGAACATAGATATGCCTCAGAAACTCGCCCTATTTTTGGGATGCAAAAAGTCCGTCTTCTCTTTTTTCCACCTTAAAAAGACCCAATTTGGAAAGATTTTTGGTGCTTTTGTCCCATTTTTTTCCACTTAGCCCCGCTTTTGATTTAAGATCTACTAAGGGCATTTCATCAACTGGTTTAAGAATATCCATGATGATTTTTTCCTCCTCCGTAAGCTCTACCTGCTTTTTCTCAGGCCGCATTTGTGGGAAGAACAATACCTCCTGAATGGATGAATTATTGGTCATCAGCATTACCAAACGATCAATTCCGATTCCGATCCCGGAAGTTGGGGGCATGCCATATTCCAGGGCACGTAAAAAATCCTGGTCAATGAACATGGCCTCGTCATCTCCTTTTTCAGAAAGTTTGAGTTGATCCTCAAAACGTTCCCGTTGATCAATAGGGTCGTTCAACTCGGAATAGGCATTGGCCAACTCTTTGCCATTGACCATCAGCTCAAAGCGTTCCGTAAGGGCTGGGTTGTCACGGTGCTCTTTTGTCAGCGGACTCATTTCTTTGGGATAATCGGTAATAAAGGTGGGCTGAACGTAGTGGTGTTCACACTTTTCCCCAAAAATCTCATCAATGAGTTTACCTACGCCCATGGTTTCATCCACTTCAATATCGAGTTTTTGGGCAACTTCCCTAAGCTGTGTCTCGTCCATTCCTGCCACCTCGTAGCCTGTATGTATTTTAATGGCTTCCAAAATAGGAACACGGGCATAAGGGGCCTTGAACTCAATTTCATTATCCCCAACGGTGACCTTGGTGCTTCCATTGGCATCCAGGGCAATTTTCTCCAACAACTGTTCGGTGGTTTCCATCATCCAATTGTAGTCTTTATAGGCTACGTAGAGTTCCATTACCGTAAACTCTGGATTATGGGTTCGATCCATGCCCTCGTTTCTAAAATCCTTGGAGAATTCATATACCCCATCAAAGCCACCTACGATAAGCCTTTTGAGATAAAGTTCATTGGCAATCCTGAGGTACAACGGAATGTTCAGAGCATTGTGGTGCGTCAAAAACGGACGCGCCGCGGCTCCACCGGGAATAGGCTGTAAAATGGGAGTTTCCACTTCCAAATAGCCTCTTTCGTTGTAGAATTCACGGATGCTGTTGGTGATTTTGGTTCGCTTGATAAAGGTTTCCTTTACAGACGGATTGACCACCAAATCCACATATCGTTGACGATAGCGAAGTTCTGGGTCATTGAATTCATCAAACACCTTTCCATCGGCATCCACTTTGGGCAATGGCAGGGGCCGAAGCGCTTTGCTCAATAGGCTGAAATTTTTCACCATTACGGTCTTTTCACCTACTTGGGTGGTAAATAGTTCGCCCTCAATACCGATGATGTCCCCTATGTCCAATAGTTTTTTATAGACCTCGTTATACTGAGTTTTGTCATCTCCAATACAAATTTCATCTCGATTGAAATAAACTTGGACACGACCCTCACTATCTTGCAACTCGGCAAAAGAGGCTTTTCCTTGGATTCGCCTTGACATCAGTCTACCGGAAATCACCACCTTCTTTCCCTCTGCAAAATCGTCTTTGATGCTTTTGGAAGTGGCATCAACTGGATAAAGTGCGGCCGGGTATGGGTTAATTCCCAATTCCCTTAGCTTTGATAATTTTTCCCTTCGAACGATTTCCTGTTCCGATAGTTGCATAGTCTATAAAAAATTAAAGCGCAAAATTACACTTTTGCGCTTTAATTCCTTACTTCGACCCGCTTATTGTGGCATAATTGGGGGTATAGGGTTGGCCACTTAGAATTTGGGCCATGTCTTCTTCCAAAGAATCAATGGGACTTTCCACGATTCGGTTGACCTCTTTTCCATTTTTATAAAAAAGCATGGTTGGTACCCTGATAATGTTTAAACCTCTTTCTTCTCCTGTTGGACTGGTTTTTACTTTCCCTTTTCTACGATCCAAGGCCACTAAGTCAATATTTTCCATAGGAAAACCTGCTGTTTCAAGGATTTTAAGAAAGCGGGGAACCTCCCTTTTACTATCGCCACACCATGTGCCCAAAAACAGTTTAAGGTGACAATCTTGCAAAGAAGTTTTAAAAAGATCCACCAGGGCGCTGTCCACCATATAAGATTCATGTCCGGATTGGAACCAGTCCTTATAGGGTTGAGTTTGGAGCCCTTCCATAGTTATCTTGCCCAATAAAAAGGATTTCCCATTTTCCAAATGAACTTCTTCGTTAAAGGTTTGGGAGCTCAGTACTCCAGTACAAAACAACAGAAGTGCTAAAAATGTACATTTCATGATTTTCGAATTTAAAGTTGCTCCGAAAATGGCCCATTTTCTGCTTAGGTCTTATGTGAAAGGGTTGGAATTGGGGTCTAGACCCAGGGTGGATTTTTACTTTTTGAATCGCGCAACAACTTCTTGTCTGGAGGATACGTCCAACTTTTTGTAGAGATTGTTGATGTGTGTTTTGATTGTGCTTAGGCTGACAAACATCTCGGCCGCAATCTCCTTGTTGCTTCGGTCGTTGAGGATGTATTGAACAATTTTTTGTTCTTGGGAAGTGAGTTTTTGCAACAATTGCCGTTTTTGCTTTTTAGTTTTGGACTGGTTTCGAAACACTAGATAAACATTGAGTCCAAGAGAAAACACCAGTAGGCCGGTTAAGATCCATTTCCAACTCCACGCATCACCGTTACGGAAAGAGACCAGATGTTGATCCGAAATAATTTCAGCTTCGTACTGCTGGGCAAAGCCCGTATTGGGATAGCTGCTCTTCAATCTAGATAGCAAATCAGTGTAGTAAGCATTGCCCGAAATGTCCAACAGATAATGACTGTAGGTCTCGTTTCTTTTATCCGATAGGAAATCATAGATATACAGTTCGGCCAGTGGCTCTTCCGTTGATTGCCCAAAGTCTTGGAGCTTTCCAAACCATTTATCTGAGTTTAGCTTTTGGTTGGCCTCGCTTCTAAATTCCATGAAATCGAAAATCATTTCCTCCTTTAAGGCTTCGATATCGAGAATTAATGAAGATTTGGGATTGGTGGAATTTACGGTGCAAAGGGTCTGATGCCCAAAGGAGGTGGGAAAATGCAGTGTGTCTCTGTTGTTTGCAATAAATAAAACACTTTGGCTGCTATTGCACTGTCCTAAAAAATGTTGCGAATTGGTATTTTCTGAGCATCCGTCCAAGTGAATTCGGTATATCCTATTTTCATTCAGAAGGTTGTTCCCCTCAAAATTAAATTGGCCCAATGAATCCACAGCTACCTTTCTGATAATTTGCTCCAAATACACCCGGGAAGATTTACGATAATCTTCCACTAAGGACAAATAGACCATGTTACTCGCATTTTCCTTGGATAGTTCACCAGAAAAATGGTATTGTCCCATAACAGCAAAGCTGCTCAACAAAAAAACTAAAAATGCAAAAGCACGCATAGAAGACTAATGGATATTAAAAATAGTGGTTTTGTGTAACAAAATGGGCAAATAAGCTACCTATAAGTATCATCAATCATTAATCAAGATCATGAGTTTCTGGCGTGTTTTATTGGCTATAATTTTTCCCCCTTTGTCAGTCATCGGAAAAGGTTGTGGATCTTTTGTTATTGTATTACTTTTAACCCTTTGCGGCTGGGTTCCTGGAGTTATTGGGGCACTGGTCATCCTAAATAACACTAACTAAAGTCACTTCCATGAAAAAAATCCAGTTTTGGGCCTGTGCCATTGTACTTGCCTTGATCTCCTCTTGCAATTTTACAGAAGAAATTTTTTTGAACGAAGACGGAACGGGCAAGCTGTCCATCAATTTTGATGGTTCTGAACTTATGGAAATGGCCGGGGAGGAAATGAAAAAATCCAATGAAAAACCTGTGGATTCCTTGATTTCCTTTAAAGACCTGTTGGAAGAAAAAAAAGACAGCATCTCACAATTATCACCTGAGGAACAGGCGAAATTGAAGAAATTGGAACCTTTTAAAATGCATATGGTCATGAACCCGGAAAAAAAGGTGATGAAATTTGATCTATTCAGCGAGTTCAAAAAAATAGAGGAAGTCAACGATGCATTCAATGCCTTCCAAGGAGCCAGTTCTTTTGGCCCAGGAAGTGGGCAGGAGCAGCCGGGGGGTTTAGGGTCTGAGGAACCTACAACTGAGGTAACCTACTCCTACGCCAAGAATACCTTCAACAGAAAAGCCAAGATCATAGATCAAGTACTTTTCCAACAAAGTTTGGACAGTATGCAAGGAGCCGAAATGTTCCTTTCCGGGTCTACTTATACCTTAAAATATAATTTTCCGCGAAGGGTTAAATCTACCAATGTGGAAGGCGCTACTTTTAGTGCCGATGGCAAAACGCTGTTCTACGAGGTTGGATTTATGGATTTGATGAAAGATCCGTCCTCTTTGGATTTGGAAGTAGAGCTGGAAGATTAGCCCGCTGTGCAGGGTCTTCGTATCTTTGCAGGATGAACAAGAAAGTTATTCTTCAGGATTTAGGACTCAAAGATTACAAGGAAACTTGGGATTATCAGGAAGAATTGTTCCAAGAAATTGTAGATCAAAAAATCCAAAATAGGAGAAACGGCACCCAAGAGCCAACCCAGAACCATTTTCTATTTGTGGAACATCCCCATGTGTACACTTTGGGTAAAAGTGGGAACATGGACAACCTTTTGGTGAACGAAGCCCAATTAAAGGCCAAAGAGGCATCATTTTATAAGATCAATAGAGGAGGTGATATCACCTATCATGGGCCTGGACAAATTGTGGGGTATCCCATTTTAGATTTGGACAATTTTTTTACAGATATTCATAAGTACCTTCGACTTTTGGAGGAAATGGTGATTTTAACGTTGGCGGAGTATGGGCTGAAGTGTGAACGCTCCGAAGGGGAAACTGGAGTTTGGCTTGATGTTGGTACTCCTTTTGCCCGAAAGATTTGCGCCATGGGTGTGCGCGCAAGTAGATGGGTAACCATGCACGGTTTTGCCTTGAACATAAATGCCAATCTAGGGTATTTTGACCTTATGATTCCCTGCGGGATCAAGGACAAAGCAGTTACCTCCTTGAATGTGGAGTTGGGTCAAAAAACGGTGGACATGGATGAGGTAAAGGGTAAACTTTTAAAGCACTTTGAACATCTTTTTGAGGCTGAATTAAGTCAAGCCAAAGTGGTCAGTTGAAGGGGCCGTTTTGGGCAGCATCCCCATCATCTTCATCCCCTGTATCATTGACTACAATGCCATTTCCGTTGGTGTCTACGCCATTTCCAGGTGTACTGTCAGGATCGGGAGCTCCACTTTTTGTGACTTCTGCAATAACTATTGCATTTTCTTTTGTAACATATTTGGTAATTATACTTAGCACCTTGCCTTTATAGGGTACCGCTTCACCCACCTTCCAAATACCGGTTATGGGATCAAAATCGTATTTGTTTGGATTGAAACTGGATAATTCCAGTCCGGATTCGAGGGTTATCTTAACCTCCACGCCTTGGACCGCTTCCTCTCCCATGTTTTTTACTGTGATATTAAATAGGGCAGGATCTCCCAGCAAAGATGTGGGCAGCACATGGACATCAAGTTCCAAATCCTGGGCTGCTAGTATCCCGAAACTTGAGAATAAAAGAACAAGAATTATACAAAATTTAGTTTTTTTCATAATGGTGCATTGAAATTCTAAAATTGTTAGTGAACCCGGCTCATTTGAACCATATATAGAACCGTTAAAATATCTGGGGTGCAAGTGGTATAATTGAATTGGAACCGGTTCAATCCTTCAATAACATCGTCCGTTTGATCTAAATATACTCCTTTTCGGGAATAGAAGTGGGTATGGATATTATCCCCCAGAGTAACTCCTGAAAGCCTAAAATAGTTAAGCGGACCGCCTCTCCCGGTAGGGACAACACAAGCGCTTACAGTTCCTTTATGCGTGTCATAATCACCATTGTCAAAATCAAATCGAAGATCGAAGGTGGCATTTAAATGACCAGCAGGTACATTTTCGAAACTAACCCTTAGTGTACCAGAAACATCATAATCTATGAGGTGGGAGATAGTGGATACATCCACTTCCCATGTTCCAATAAGACAACCATCCAGGGTTCCTTCCGTTCCACTGCAACAATCTGCTTTGGCCGTAAGTTCATAAGGTATGGTCAAATCCCCAATACCTTCGGTTTCGAGATGGGAAATCATAACGGTAACGTCCATGGGTGAAAAGCAGTGCCCAGAAAGCTCCACTGGTGAATCCCAGTTTCGGATTTCACCGCCCATTGGAGGCATCAGTGAGGAATAGAAAGTACCTTCTGAGCCAATGGGGGGACGCAGTTTAACATTAAAGCCCGTTGGGACCTCAATGTTGAACACCTCCCGCTGTCCAAAATTTATACCTCTGGGGATGCTAATGTTCTCTTTGTCCGGTTCCAGAACAAAATCCGAATCTGGAATCATACCGGAACCAGGAATGGGATTGCCCGTACCCGAATCTTTTAGATACCGCATGGTAAAATCATATAAAAAATTATGGAATAGTTCATCAAATCCTATGGATTTCAAATAGTTCATGCGGGCTTTTATGGTCTTCAGTCCGGCAAGTGCGTTCATCAATTCTACGACGGATGCTTTTCCATTTTCCTTTGCATAATAATACCACAAAACATAAGCGTTGTACGGTTGGGTAAAAAGGCGGTTGAAATCATAGGTCATGGCGTACATGTGTTCCTGATCGGCAGTTTTATAAGCCTCAGACGACAAGAACTCGGCTACACTTTCATCCCACCAGGCATCCAGATCTTCGGCCAAACTGGCTGTTTTGGGCACGTTTTCTTCTACAAAACAATGCCCAATCTCGTGGGCAAATATTTGTTTTCTGGATTCTCTGGATTCCTCGCTAAGGGTTGGTACCCCGGAGCGCATCCAACATTGATCTTCTTTGTACACCCAAAATTTTTCTCCAGCTGTTTCCCCATAGTCAACATCGTTTAGAATGTAATGGAGGGATTTGTCCATGGTTCCATACTCCACATAAGTCCTCCTTGATTGGGTAATAGCGGCCATGGCATCTTCGATCAAGCGCATCCTTGGACCTCCTGTATCCGGATGCCAACTCCGTGGGGTAACCACATAGTCTTTGCCGTTTTCATGGTGAAATACCCAACAATCCTGCCCGCCCACACCAGAACCCACATCTTCTTTTAGGTAAATGGCCAAAAGTTCCTGTGGGCCATCATCTCCTTCAATGATGGGTCTTTCTGCCAAGTCAGAACATCTTGTCACACGATATTGTGCGGAAGTTGGTAAAACAAAAAAACCACAAAGGAATAGAATTGGCAATTTCAGATGTTTGACAATTTTTTTTACTACTGATGGTTTCATGATTTGCTCAATTTTGTTGGCGGCTACATATGGTGTTTGTTGTTTAGGATTTTCCCGTTGAGAGGGCCGAAAAGGTGATGCACTGGTTCTTGTATGATCTTATTTACTTAAGCCAGTGAGCTGCATACTACCCATAAGCTTTCCGTTTTGGTTGTAACTTTCTTGTTTTACTATGCCCACGTCTTCAGCTAACCACATGCGCGAGGAAAAGGTCTGGGTTCCAACCATCATTTTGGTTTTGGTGTCACTATATACCACATAACAATCAAAGGAGCCTGCAGGAGTGGTTACATTTTCCTTTTTCTCCACCTTCCGGTTCACTTGCTCCACTTTCATATTTACATTAAAAGCGCCACCTAAACTCCCGCTTACATTCACGTAGGCATCAGCAAGTTCTTGGCCTACACTTAACTTGTTTGGTAATTCTATGTCATGCCCGGTAATATCAACTTCGGTACCGCCAAATTGCCCCATCATTTGCTGGTTCATCAGGGATTCAAAATCAATTATAACCTTATCTCCGCGGCATGTCAAATCGTAATTGGAAGTGAACACACCTCCCTTTTTAGCCTTGAGTTCCATGGACATAGTTGCTTTGGTTTCCCCACTACTTTCCTGCACATCAATAACTTTGTATTCCACAGTGCTGTCCTCTTTTCCTTTTTTATTAAAAGAGGTGTAGGTCATGGACACGCCTTCCACCATGGGATAATACTTACTACAGTTGGATTGGGCGGAAACCATTGGGGCCATCAATCCGAAGCAAATGGCAACTAAAAAAAGATTTTTCATTATTGGATTTTTTACTGTCTTATAAATTCAACTCTTCTGTTTTGCGCTTTGCCATCCGGACTGTTGTTGTCAGCAACAGGTTCAGTTTCCCCTTTACCATCCACGGTCAATCTGTTGCCATTTACTCCGTAAACGGACACCAGTGCATTTTTTACCGATGCCGCCCGCTTCTTTGAGAGCGCCATATTATTTGCATCACCACCGTCGCTATCGGTATGCCCCACAATTTTTAGGTTGATGGATCCATCTTGCTGCATCACCTGGTAGATTTGTCGAATAATACCCATGGATTCAGGCTTGATGTTGGCGGAACCCGTATCAAACAAGATTCCATTGGTTGAGATTTTCCCTTCTGCAATCAGTTTTCTGCGAAGGTCAACGCCTCCTTCAGCTACCTTAAGATTGGAAATGAAAACTTTCTCCTTTCCATCCGCAAAGCCGTTGGCAAGGAATTTTACGGTGTGAATTACTGCTCCAGGGGCCACCAATCTTGGAACATCAATATATTTCACTTCGTTTACCCACAATCTAAACCGCTGTTTGTTTACGGCTATGGAAATGTGCGGGTTCTCCAGAACTACATCCCTTAGGTCCGCCTTGACCGTGCTTCTTATTTCCCTTTTTCCGTTGATGTTGTTCTGTACGGTAACCCCAATGGCCGCATACTGACAAAATGGAATTTCGGCATAGGCGTTGTTACTACCGGGTTTAAATGCGTCATCATTACTTAGGGTAATGGCCACTTTTGCTGTCGAAGAGGTTTTCCTATCCAGACCCACTGCAGCTAGATCGAACTCAATGGTATACTCTTCGGGTAGTTGCGGTACATTGGGTATGTAATAAATGTTGAAGCCTGATTTTAGCTCCAACCACTTTTGTGGTGAATCTCCCAAAGTCACGATTTCGCCACCTGCATTGGTGTTCCATTTAGAAGGAAAGTCTCCAATAAAATCGTTGCCAAAATCATCAAAGAACAGTTGTTTGTCTCCTGGGACATAATCAAACTTACTGTAGACTTCTATGGTTTTTGGACCTGAAGCTGGAGAATTGGAGTTTGGAGAACCTCCGGTTTGGTTGCCTTGATCGTTTTGACCTCCTTGATTGGGTGGTGTGTTTCCTGGGGCTTGTTTCTTGCCCTTGGAGCCTGGTTCCAGAATACTGTCAAGAGCTTGATCGGTTTTTTCTGAGGTTTCTTTATCAACGCGTCGTTCTATAGTACGTTCAGCAGCTCTTTCTGCACGTTTGCCAAGTTTTTTTAATAATTGGGCATTGCCGCTCAGGCAAAACCCAAATACGAGGACAAAACCCAATAGGATTTTGCCAGGGGATGAGGTTTTCATTGCTATAGTGTTTTGATAATGTGTCTTTTAAGTTAAAAGATCCACTAGAAAACTACAAAAGTTATCCCCTTAATTGAGAACAAGATGTGTGATCTGTCCAAACTTATGTATAAGCTGCAATTGGGAGCTTTAATTGATCCTATAGACGATGATGGAATTTTCTTGATCCTTGGCCACGAGTTCCAACCTTTTGTCGTTGTCCATATCTACCATATCTATTAGGGAGTTCCCGAAAACAGGGAAGTTGGGAATAGATTTGGCTTGACTGTCAAATAGATAGATTTTTTGACTTTGGATGTCGGTAACACTCACATAAATCTTATCGTAGATATAGAAAATTTTGGGTTGGGTATACACACCAAGTTCCAACTCCACCTTTTTTCCTTTGATGGTTAGTACGTTGTCATCCATGAACACCAATGTTTTGCTAGTGGTGTACATTCCGTGATCCTGTCTAAGATTAAAATTGGTGCTGGTGAGTTTTCCCCGGGCATCTATTTGATGAAGTACTCCTTTTTTATTAGTGACTGAAAACTTATTCTTATATAAAAAGACACCGTTGTTCGAGAAATCGATTTTTTCGGCCACTTTGATACGATCTCCCCCAGACCGGTGCAGGATTTTTAGCGTTTTGTCCTCTAACTGAAATACCAGATAGTCCTTATTTCCCATTCTAAAATGATTTGGAGCAGACAAAATGGGACTTTGTGCGCGGGTATAGGTGAAGCCATCCACAATGTTACCCCTATTGTTGTACATAAATACCTTTTCACCTTGGGTGACTACGAAGCGATAGTCTTTCCGGCCTTCATAGTCAAATACGGCTAGCGGGTTCAAATTTCCTCCTTCGTATTTCTTTTTAAAGGGAGGAACATCTTCCCCGTTTCGATCCACGATCATAAATTCGTTGCTGGTACAAAATGCTAACTGCAACCGTCCATTTTTGTAAATGTCCACCTGATGAATCTTACCTTGAATTCTCCCCTCCAACTGCTTTTTCCAAAGTACTTTCCCATCTGTGGAAATGAGGTGCAGTACATTGTTTTGATCTTGTACCACTACTTCATGTTTGTTGGTACGATGGTTTTTTACAAACTGTGGGTTAATGGCCAAATCGGTGTCAAGTTCCAAAGTGAACAGTGGTGTGACAGATTTTGAAGTAACGGTTTTGGCGATCTTGCCAATACTAATATTGGCATGGGAAAATCCATTGTCCGATACAAACTGGGCAGCGAAAGTATGATCCTTAAAGTTGGAAGCTTTGAACGCATCACTCACTGAAGGTACCAAGTCCTCTTCAGCAAAAGAATCTATTCCAGAGGCATCGGAGACAAACAGGATGCTGGATTCGTTGGCCAGTGTTTCGGCCGCAGTCTTAAATGCAGCTGTATTGCCAAAAGTGGCACTGCTTTTATAATTGCTCAATACGGTTTGCAGCGCTTCCTTTTTCTCTGAAAAGACAAAAGTGTTCTCAAGAATGGTGCAAAAATTGGATTCAAAACCAGTTAGTAATGGATTAAATCCATCAGTCAAGAAATCCTTGGATTTTAAGGACAGGATCTCACTCCCTTGATAATTGGAAGTACCAGTTTTGTCATTATTTAGAAATTCAGAAATGCTTTCGGTGCCAAAAGAATTGAGAAGAACAACCTTATCATTGTTTACACGGATAATGCCTAGTTCCTCTATGGTGTTGAACAAGGAATCAGCAGGCTTCACTCTATTTAGATACTCATTCTGATTTTTTGCAAAGACGGAATAGTCATCAAAAGTGTAGGAAACCAAGGCCTGGGTGTTTTGCGGAGCAAATAGCTGGGTCTTATTGGCCAATGGACTGGTACCCTTAAAAAGATTGATGAAATTTTTAGTGGAATCGGAGGCCAGCGCAACGCCACTAAGACTAATTTGATCCGAGTTGGCCGAAAAATCCAGGGACAACCAATCCGAAAAAGCCTGTGTACGGTCTTGTTCCTCCTTGATCTGGGCTGCGGGCAGAGAGGAAGGTTCGTCCAAATGAACAAAAATTGTTGCGGATTTGGAAGGAGCTGATGTGCTGTACAATCGTTTAAGTAACCCACTGGCCGTATTGGGATTTGGGGTTCTAGCTACATTTTCTATTAGTATTTGGGAAGAGCTCAAATGCAAAACATCGTCCAACACAAGACTGAATATCGCTTGGTCGCCCAGTGTATATTTGGTGATGTTTTTGTTTTGATATGTCAAGGTCTCAACCGTGCGGTCACTAATGCTGTCCGCCGAAAAGGAAGTGGCATTCCGTTTCAAGGTAAAAACAAACTCGTGGTTGTCCTTTCCAACTTCATAAAAGGCTGCTAAACACTCAGCATCAGTGCTTAGGTGATTGAGTCCCTTTAATTTACTTTCCAAGTCTTGGTGAATTCCAAAACCCTTTGTTTTTTCCAAAAAAGCGCTGTTTTTCAATTCACTTTTAAAATTGGAGAGGTTATTGATCTTGATGATCAAACTGGAGTTGGGCAATAAATGACTCAACAAGGAATCGGTTGATTGCACTTCTGGCTTACAGCAAAGAAAGAATGGAGCAAGCAAATAGAGGAGTGCCTTATGTTTCATTTTTGAAGTTTGGAACAAATTTAGGTTTTTAGAGATCCAGAGTCAATTGTTCTGGAAGTTGTCTGAAGCTTTTTCTATGGTATTTGGTTAGACCAAATTGTCTTATCGCTTCGCGGTGCTCTTTGGTTGGGTATCCTTTATTCTTTTTCCAGTTGTACATGGGGTACTCTTCATGGATTTTTGCCATAAACTCATCTCTATAGGTTTTGGCCAATACGGAGGCCGCCGCTATACTCATAAACTTCCCATCACCTTTGATGATGCATTCATGCTCAATTTCCAAATAGGGCTTAAATCTATTTCCGTCTACCAAAATAAATCTTGGTGCGGTTTGCAATCCATCAAGAGCCCGGTGCATGGCCAAAATAGAGGCGTTCAAAATATTGATGCTATCGATTTCCTCTTCAAAAACGTGACAAACCGAATAGGAAACCGCTTCGCTTTCCAAAATCGGTCTCAGCTGTTCCCTTTTTAGCTCAGTAAGTTGCTTGGAATCGTTCAAGGTGCTATTCCGAAAACCCTCCGGTAGAATGATGGCCCCAGCGGTTACTGGCCCGGCCAAACAACCTCTGCCTGCCTCATCGGTACCGGCTTCATGTATAAATTTATAATGGCTTTTGAGCATGGTTGAAAATGGCACCGGTCATCTTGGGCCGTTGAAAACTAAGAAGAAATACCCTAAAAAAAAACCTTAGCTTTTCTGCAACTAAACTTTCACATTTCTTTAGAAACAAAACATATACCTTTGCTTGACCAATAGTACGGAATGAGATTTGTATTTTTTGCCCTACTCTTTACTGTGAATCTGTCTTTGTTTGCCCAACAGGATTCCGTTCCACCTCCAAAAAAGATAGATTCCCTGCCTACAAAACAGGACTCCATTCCCAAAGTTCAAAAATTAGATTCTTTAACTGTCAAGCTAGACTCCATTTCCTTGGCGAAAAAGTCGGATTCAATTCCTGTAAAACTGGATTCAATTTTGAAAACAAAGAAGTTGGACTCTGTTACCATGAAAAGAGATTCGGTCAAAAAACCCAAGAAGCTGGATTCCTTGGCAAAAAAGAAACCAGTGAAGAAAAAGAAACCAAAACTTAACAGGCCTCGGATACCGGAATTGGAAGAGGACACGGTCCGTATTGAAGATTACAAGGTGATTACCTATGCTAGGGACACGACTATTTTGGATACCACATTGACCATTAGAAAGGAATACAAATACAATTATCTGCGCAAGGATGATTTTGAACTGATGCCCTTTGAGAACATTGGGCGTCCATATAATGTTTTGGGAAGGACGTTCTCCAACAATTCGTACTATCCTCTTCTTGGGGCCACGGCGCGGCATGCCAATTATTTTGAAGTGAAAGACATTAATTATTACCATGTCCCCACGCCAATGACCGAGCTTATGTTCAAGACTACTTTGGAGCAGGGACAGTTACTGGATGCCCTGTTGGCTTTTAATTTTTCTGAACAATTTAGTGCTTCCATAGCTTATAAAGGGTTTAGGTCTTTGGGGAAATATAGGTTTGACCAAAACCAATCGGGCAACTTCAGGACTACCTTTAACTATGTCAACAAAAAGAACAATTATGCCATTCGGGGTCATATCGCGGCCCAAGATTTGGAATCTGAGGAAAATGGCGGACTGTTGCTTAGGGAGCAGTTTGAGAGCACAGAGACGGATGATTTTTCTGATCGTTCCCGAATAGATGTTGTATACACCAATGCCAACAATAGAATTCTGGGCAAACGGTATTATTTTGATCATCAGTGGAAGCTGTTCAATGTAAAAATGGATTCCACAAAGGGATTGCCCACCAGCTTGACTTTGGGTCATGAGTTCACCTACGAGACCAAATTTTATGATTTCACACAATCTTCCCAAAACAGTGCTTTTGGAAGTGATCCATTTGTAACGCCCATCGAGGATCGGGCACGATTAAAAACGATGTTCAACCAGGCAACAGCTCAATTTTCAAACCGTATTTTGGGAAAACTTACCGGAATGGTGAGCTTGTATAACTACAACTACTTTTTCAATAGCATTTTGGAAACTGATTCAGGTATTATTCAGAATAAATTGGAAGGAGAGGAGATAAGTGTTGGAGGAACCTATCTTAAAGATTTAGGAAGGCTAAGACTGAGTGGTGACCTCAATTATAATATATCTGGAGAATTGGCTGGAAATAGTTTTAACGCCAAGGTGGAATATCAAATGAACGACAACTATAAGATAACTGGTGGGATTCATGTTTCGTCCAGAATGCCGGATTTTAATTATTTGTTGTATCAGAGCGATTATAGGAATTACAATTGGCAAAACACCGCTACATTTGACAAACAACAAATACAGAATATAAGTTTTGGGATTGACTCAAAACTTTTGGGCCATTTGGAAGCAGAGTACAGTGCCATTGATAATTATACCTATTTCCAGTCTACTGCAACCCAAGAACAAATTGATAATGGAGAGGAAACCGCTTTTGTGAAACCGTTTCAGGAAGCGTCTACCGTAAATCATTTACGTGTAAAATATGTCAAGGAAGTTAAATGGCGAAGGTGGGCTTTGGCCAATACTGTCTTGTACCAAAATGTAACCCAGGACAATAATGTAATTAACGTGCCACAGGTGTTGACCAGGAACACCTTGTATTTTTCTAAGGATGTGTTTAAAAAAGCAATGTTTTTGCAAACAGGGGTAACATTTAAGTATTTTACTTCCTATAATATGAATGCATACAATCCACTGTTGGGTGAATTTTACATTCAAAACAATGAGGAGCTTGGAGGTTATCCACTGCTGGATTTCTTTATCAATGCAAAAGTTAGACAAACAAGGATTTATCTGAAGGCAGAACACTTTAATACTTTGTTTACTTCAGAACCCAATTATTACTCGGCTCCTAATTACCCTTATCGGGATTTTGTAATCCGTTTTGGTTTGGTTTGGAATTTCTTTTCATAAAGTTGGAATATTTATCGGATAATTCATTGTTGAAAAACAGCACGTTACAAAATCAGTCATTTTTTTGACAAAAAATATAGCCGAAACTATTTGCTGAGTAAAAATAACCTGTTTATATTTGCACCCGCTTAGCTGATAAGGCTGGGTTGATTTGAGGGGGGAATCGAGGGTCTTCGGGCCTGTTTTTTTCTTCTTTTTTTTGAAGTTCATTTGACATATTGTATAGACAGCGTAAA
>NZ_VCNI01000003.1 GCF_005937185.1 Flagellimonas algicola
GGACGAGGACGCGGGTACCGCCGACTTTGTACTGTCGCTCAACGCCGACGTACAGGGAGGGTTCAATGTGGACTTTGACATCAGTGATGGTACGGCCATCTCTGGCTTGGACTATACCGTGGCATCCGCCAACGGGAACATTGCCTTTGCCGGTAACGCCGGGGAGCAGCACAGCGTGACCGTGACCATACTTGACGACACACTTATCGAGAACAGTGAGGACCTGTCCATAGCACTTTCCAACCTTTCAACGGGGCTTATCTCCATTGTGGGGGCGAACGCGACCGGTACCATCAACGACAACGACGGTGGCGCCGGGAACGGGGTTCAATTCGACATCACCAATATCAATATTGATGAAGATGCCGGAACAGTTTCAGTACCCGTAAGCCTTAATGTAGACGTACAGGACGAATTTACCGTGGAGTTTTATACCACCAATGGTTCGGCTCAAGATGCATTTGATTACACTGGTATTCCCCAGAACACTCAAGTATTGACCTTTGGGGCAGCCAACAGTAACAATCAAAACATTATCATTCCGATTATTGATGACTTTATTATAGAAAGCACCGAAGACTTCCAGGTAGTCTTGACCAATATTTCAACCACCTTGGTCAATATCCTGGCTAACGATACGGCTACTGTCAACATTATCGACAATGATGGAAATGAAGGTTATCCAACTGATATTACGCTTGAAGCTTGTGATACAATTCCAACTGCAGAAGTAATCACCGTAAACAGCACCTGTGCAACTACAGTGGATTTCAACGAGTCCATTACTGGACAGGATGATGGCTGCGCCATGGATTATACCATTACTCGAACATGGACTTTTACAGATTGTGTTGGAAACGTTCGTGAACATGTACAAGTAATCACTGTGATAGATACCCAAGCACCATCATTTGTTGAAGTACTTCCGACGGATATTACAGTTTCTTGTGATACTATTCCAGTTGCTGATGTCCTAACGGCCATTGATAGCTGTGATCCAAACATCACTGTGGTATTTGACGAACAAATCACGGATACCGATTCTTGTGGTTCCGATTACATCATCACAAGAACATGGGATGCAGCTGATTGCGCGGGTAACCCGATAAGCCATACACAGGTTATCACTGTCGAGGACACTACTGCTCCAGCATTTGTGGAGGCCTTGCCAATAGATACAACTGTTTCCTGTGATGCTATTCCAGCAGCAGAAATCTTGACAGCTACGGACAATTGTGATCCAAATATCACCGTAGTGTTTGATGAGCAAATCACGGATACCGATTCTTGTGGTTCCGATTACATAATTACAAGAACATGGAGTACGGCTGATTGTGCAGGTAATCCTGTAAGTCATACCCAAGTGATCACAGTTGAGGACACTACAGCTCCAGTGTTTGTGGAAACCTTACCATTGGATATAACCGTGTCGTGCGACAATGTTCCGACTGCAGAAATCTTGACAGCTACGGACAATTGTGATCCAAATATCAATGTAGTGTTCGACGAGCAAATCACGGATTCTGATTCTTGTGGTTCCGATTATATAATCACTAGAACTTGGAGTACGGTTGATTGTGCAGGTAATCCAGTGAGTCATACGCAAGTAATCACGGTTGAGGATACACAGGCTCCACAATTTGTGGAAAACTTGCCTCAAAACATGACTGCCATGTGTAACGAGGTTCCTGATGCTGTTGTTCTAACCGCCATTGATAATTGTGATACAACTACTGCGGTGACTTTCGATGAGATAATTACCAATGATTCCAATTGTGCAACGGGCTATACGGTTACCCGAACTTGGTCTACGGAAGATTGTGCGGGGAATGTCAATACCCACACCCAGGTTATCACGATAGAACCTACTGGTCCTATCACCGCAAGTGCTTACGAGGAGGAAATCAACCTAATTTGTGGTGATGAGATTCCAGAAGTTCCACAATTGACATTTATGGGTGGATGTGGCAACTATCAAGTAGAATTCTCCGAAGAGACCGTTAGTTTGGTCGATACAGAAGACTTCATGATTACCAGAACTTGGGATGTGACCGACTCTTGTGGTAATACTGCCTCTTTTGAGCAAGTGATATTTGTGATGCAGCCTCAACCTGAGGAAGTTGAAATCAACATTTGCGTTGAGGATGATGCTATTAACTTGATTGACTATTTACCTGAATCCTTTGATACCAACGGGGTATTTGAGTTGATCAGTGGTAATGTCGTATTGGATGGAAGTATCTTTAATCCAGCCAACTTGGAAGTTGGAGAATACCTGATCAGCTATAGTTCTACTGAAGGAACCTGCAAGTATTATGTAGATTTTACCATCATTGTAAACAGTGATTGCGTGCCTTGTGGTAGGGATGAGATTATCGTATCCAAAACGGTAACTGCCAATGGAGACAATATCAATGATATGTTCACCATTACTGGAGTAGAGTATTGTAACTATTCTTTTGAGCTGATGATATTCAATCGCTGGGGAGATAAAGTATACGAATCCAAGAATTATCAGAATGACTGGGGTGGTTTTGCTCCTAGCAATGCCTTTGGAAATTCCGGTATGCTTCCTTCAGGTACGTACTACTATATCATCAACGTGATAAATACAGATATTAAACCACTGAACGGATACATTTATCTGGGAACTGGTGCAAACTAATCAAACTATAACTACTTTGAAAGGTCAGCCGCACAGGCTGGCCTTTTTTTATATCGATAATCGAACTATTTCATAGACCAAAGCCCTTTTGTAAATAAGGTCGTTTACCGCATTCGTCCACAGAAAAATGCACTTCGTCGAACCCTTTGTTTCAGGCCGATTATTCAAGTTCATTCAACGGCTATATTACTCAATAACACCTGTTTGCTGTTGCTTTGATATAGAATTTAAACCCAAATTCCAGTCTGGGCAACCGGGCAAAACCTTAACCGAAACAAAATGAAAACGCTTCGCAAGATTACCCTGTTATTGATGGCAATTGTTGGATCCAATGCTATGGCCCAACAGCTTCCTCAGTTTACACAATATATGTTCAATACCATCTCTGTAAATCCAGCTTATGCGGGTAGCCGGGAGAGCATGAACATGACCGCCCTTCATAGGAACCAATGGGCTGGGCTGGACGGGAATCCGACCACAAGCACATTCTCCTTCCACACTCCCATGAACAATGAACGTGTGGGATTGGGACTTTCCTATATCACGGACCAACTGGGATTTGAGAGCACCAACTATGTGTACGGGGATTTTAGTTATACCATTCCCGTAACGGCCGAAGCAAAACTTTCTTTCGGACTAAAAGCTGGATTCACTAACTATCGCTTGGAAAATCCTGATTATAACGATCCTTTCTTTAATGCCAACTTTAATAGTTGGAAACCCAATTTTGGAGCTGGCGTTTATTTGAGCACCAATAGATGGTATGCCGGTATTTCCTCTCCAAGAATTTTGAACACGGATTTGAACGACGGGGAATTTGAAGCCTTGGAGCGTAATAGCTACTATGCTATTGGAGGTTTGGTCATTGATATCTCAGCTGACGTTAAGTTACGTCCTGCATTTATCACCAAATTCACGAACGGAGCACCATCCACCTATGATATTACCAATAGCTTTCTGCTATATGAAAAGGTATGGCTTGGAGCTTCTTATAGATTTAATGATGCATCCAATTTTGGAGCATTTCTGGACTATCAGATTTCCAACAATTTTAGACTTGGCTATGCTTACGACCTTCCTACTTCAACCATTAGGCCCTACACGGGTGGAACCCATGAAGTCATTTTGATCTTTGAACCAAGACTTTCAAAGAAAACCAATCTTTATAAGTCACCAAGATATTTTTAAAATCAAATCCAATGAAGCGCTACAACCTCATATCAATTTTATTTATTGCCTTTTTTGGAGTGGTTACCATGACCGCACAATCCACAGTCCAAAAGAGAGCGGACCAATTGTTCTATAAATTTGCTTACGCAAAGGCCATTCCAGAATACGAAAAAATGGTCACAGGGAAAAACTCCGTACATGCCTATCAACGGCTGGCCGAGTGTTATTTGATGCTTCGGGATTTTGAGAAAGCACTGCCTTATTTCAAAAGGTTTATCAACGAACCCGAAACTCCAACCAACTACTACTTTAAGTATGCCATGGCCCTTAAAAGCTCCGGTCAGGAGAAAGAGGCTGTACAATGGCTCAAACGCTATAGAAAATTTCATAAAAACGATGCACGTGTCAAACAGTTTTTAAAGGACGGAAACCTTGCTTCGGTGGTCTTTAACAGTAGGGAACGCTACGAAGTGGAACCTGTACATTTCAATACGCGATACAGCGAATTCGGTTCTTTTGTCCATGACGGACAATTGTACTTCAGCTCCAGTAGAAAAGAGGTCGCTTCTGAAGATATTTACGGATGGAACAACGAATCTTGGTTGGATGTTTTCCATGTGACCGAAGGGAGTACCATGGATGTTCCAAGAAAGTTTCAAGGCGAGATCAACTCCAAGTTCCACGAAAGTTCTTTGGTTTTTTCCACCGATTATAAAAACGATACCATTGTCTACTTTACACGAAACAGCTACTTCCAAAATAAAGAGAGCTTTTTCACCAAGAAAAAGGAAGACAAGAACATAGAAAAACTAAACAACCTAAAAATCTACAAAGGGGAAAAAGTGGATGGTGTTTGGAAGGTTACTCGTAACCTTAAGACCAATGCTGACCACTACTCTACCGGTCACCCGACGGTAAACACTGATAGAACACTGCTGTATTTTGCTTCCGACAGACCAGGTGGCTATGGGGGTACTGACATTTATTACTGTAAAATACACCCAAGGGGCGGTGTGGGTCTCCCAGTAAACGCAGGTCCCATTATCAATACCCCAGGGAACGAAATGTTTCCATACATCAACAATGAAGGGCAGTTGTTTTTCTCTTCCGATGGACATGTTGGTTTTGGCCAATTGGATGTCTTTGCAGCAATTTCGGACGAAGATGGAAACATTAAAGATGTAATCAATTTAGGAAAGCCCCTAAATAGTGAAAAAGACGATTTTGGATATTATGCCATGGACAATGGTGTGGATGGATATGTTAGTTCCAACCGTAAAGGAGGAAAGGGAAGCGATGATATCTACAAGTTTAAATTTATTCCTTCCCTAATGCTGGAGGGAACTGTAACGGATGCTATCAACCTTCAGCCTTTGGACAGTGTGGCGATCTCTTTGTTTGATCAAAATACGGGGGAGCTGGTTCAAAAAACCATGACCAATGATCAAGGTAAATATGAAATGTTTGTGAATCGCGGTCAAAATTACCTGATTGAAGCAGTTCGTAAAACACACCCCCATAAGCATGTATATTTCAGCACGCAAACGGTACAGCGGGTTACTAAAACTGTGGTACAGAATATTGAACTGGAACCTGTAATGGATGTGAAAGTTTTGGCTGGACTCAACAAAATCTATTTCGACTTTAACAAAAGTAATATTAGACCCGATGCAGCCAGGGAACTAGATAAAGTGGTAAAACTTATGTCGGAAACCTACCCTGAGATGGTTATCAAATTGGAATCGCATACCGATCCCGTGGGGAGTCACAATTACAACGATAAACTTTCCGAACGTAGGGCAAAATCTACCTATGAGTACTTAATTGCGAATGGTATTCCAAGACATCGTATTATCTCTTATAAGGGATTTGGTAAACGAAAATTGATCAATGATTGTAACGGTTTGGAGGATTGTAATCAAGATCAATTGGAATTGAACCGAAGAACCGAATTTCCGGTGGTTCAACTCAACAATAACTATTTGGCAAAATCAAAATAAATAGTAGAGGGATTCTTTTAAAAAGCCGCCCAAGAAGTAATTCTGGGCGGCTTTTTTGTTTTCTACTTATCGCCTGTGGTGGAGATGATGATGACCCAAAAATACCCGATACCCCCTCCACGGACCCTCCAGAGATTACCAACGTTGACCCCTATGAAGGCGAAGTGGGTGACGATGTGGACATTATTGGAGAAAACTTTAGTACTACCCTAGGTGAAAACCAGGTAAAGTTTGGTAATGTAGATGCCGAGGTTACGAACGCAACAGCCACCAAACTGGATGTTACGGTACCTGATGGAGCCGAAACTGCCAAGATCACTGTTACCATAAACAACCAAACTGCAACCAGTGAAAATGAGTTTGTTGTCAACGACCCCTCACCAAAAATCCTAAGCTTTACACCAACGGAAGGTGGTCCGGGAACAGAAGTGACCATTACTGGTATTGGTCTTGAGGCCAACTATGGATCAGATAAGTATAATATCAGTTTTAGTGGTAACGGTGCTGAACCTCAGGTTTTAAGCGTTTCTGATACCGAACTGGTTGTGGTTGTACCCGGCTCCTTGATAACTGGTCCAATCAGTATTTATCTGGATGGGGAAACGATAACCAGTGAGGACGATTTTATCTTGTTAACAGGAAGATGGACTCAATTGGATGATTTTGGAGGAGCAGAAAGATATGATGCCCAAATGTTTGCTTTAAACGAACTACTTTATATTGGTATGGGTGCTAATTTTAATCTAGAGGGAGAATTAAAAGATCTTTGGGAATACAATCTCTCTGATGGCACTTCCCTACAACTTGATGATTTCCTTGGTGAGGCTAGAAATAAAGGTGTCGGCTATAACATTGATGGAAAATTCTATTACGGTGGAGGTGAATCGAATTACGACTTCTGGGAGTATGACCCTGAAACAGAAGAATGGACTCAAAAAGCAGACTTAGGACATTTAACCGATTGGAGAGCTAACGCTGCAGCCTTTTCAATTGACGGAAAAGGTTATGTGTTCGGTGGAACAAATGCGTTGGGAGAGTATTCTGACATGTTAGAATATGACCCGGAAAACAATACATGGAAAAACATACCTGGCCCTCCAGCAGATGGAAGACAAGGTCATATTGCATTTGCCATTGGAAATAAAGGGTATATAGGCTGTGGATATACTGGGGATGATCAATCTCTCAGTGATTTATGGGAATACGATCCGGAACAGGAAAATCCATGGTCAGCTATTTCGGTTCCATTCAAAAAAAGGTCAGAGGCTATTAGTTTTGTAGTAGAGGGCAAAGGATATATTGGCCTTGGATACGATAGCGGTACAGATGAAATTTTCAACGATTTATGGGAATTTGACCCCGTAAAAAATGAGTGGACAAAAAAATTAGGCTTTCCAGGTGAAGAAAGGTTCTCTTCCTCGGCTGTAGACTTAAATGGAAGGGGTTATGTTGGGTTGGGGTACACATTCGGAAAATATTTTAACGACATTTGGGAGTTTGACCCACAAAATGAGTAATCTTAATACTCAAACCCAACAAAAAAAGGAAGCCGCCCAAGAAGTAATTCTGGGCGGTTTTTTTGTTTTGTACCACCCCTCCGATTCAATGCTTTGCATTGAATCACCTCCCCTTTCTAAGGTGAGGAGCATGGTTTGGAGTTAAATATGTAGCTCCTCCCTTCGTAGAGGGGAGGTCTGTTGTTACTTTGTAACAACAGGGAGGGGTCAAATCAAGATTTGATTTCCACCTTACTCTCCACCACATCCTTAATCGGAATCACAAACTTTCCGTCTTTCGTTACCAAGGTCAAGCTGTTATTTTCAATGGCTTCTACCGTACCTGAGTGCTTCCCAATTACCAGTTTGTCGCCAACCGCGAAAGTTCTGCGAGTGTAAAAGGAGCGCAACAGGTCTGTAATCACATCGCGGGAACCAAGGCCCAGGCCTAAGGCAAAAGCCAACAGAAATGCCCCCAAGATCATGGTCACATTATTGGTAATGATCGTGGTATCTATCCCAGCCTGATTCAATGCGGTTATGGAAATAAATATCACGATGATGTAAAACAACATATTGCTCACCAAGTTGGATCCTCCAAACTCGAGGGAGTCAAAAATTTTCTTGACCGTTTTCTTGATAAAGTTTCCAATATAGAGTCCAATCATCATTAGTGCCAGTGCGCTGAACAACCTTGGCAGATAGCGTAGCAGATTGCCAATTTCAGTAGAGATTATCTCCCAGCTTAAAATATCTGCCGCCACAATCAAGAAAACCAATAACAACACCCATTTCACAAAGCCAAGAATAATTTTTAGGATATCAATCTTAAAATCCCCTTTACCAAACAGTTCCATATCGTTGATCTTGTCGCTCAACACATTCACTTTGGCCAGCTTCAATATTTTGCCCAGGACAAACAGTATGATTCTGGTTACGATCCAACCAATTAGTAGAATGATCAGTGCCCCAATAATCTTGGGGAGGGCCAATGCTATGTCCCTGCCCATTGCAGTCAAGGAATCAAAGGTCAGGTTCTTCCATTCGTTTAGTGTTTCCATATCTATAGTTTTATAGTGCAGTTATCAATTATTTCCCAAGGTTTTAAATAGTTTTCGCAAGGCGGATCCCACATTGAACGAAAAGAGCGAAGCCATATCCATGATTAATTTGGCTGCAGCTATATCGTTCATTACTTTTTTCTTCATGCCTGGTGGAACCTCCCGTAACGAAGCTTCCAATTCCCTAAACGGATTTCTAATTTTCTTTGCCATGTTACAAGGTTTTATAGATTTCCATTAATTTTTCTTTTGCTCTCTTTAACCGCATTTTTACGGCACTCTCCCCAATTTCCATGAGGGTCACAAGATCTTTGATGGATGCGCCATCTTGATATTTCAATAGCAATATGGACCTGTCCTCAGGTGAAATCAATTCCAAGGCTTTTTTTAGTTTCTTGGTCTTCATTTCAAAAAGACTGTCATCAGGTATTTCGGCTGTCAATTTGTATTCCGAGTCCTCCACAGGCACGGATTTATCACTCATCTTACGCTGCTTGTTCCTATTTACATAGTTCACACAGAAATTATAGGTAAAGGAGTACAGCCAAGTCGAAAACTTGGATTTCCCCTTGAACATCTTCAGTTTTATAAACAATTGCAGGAACACGTCCTGGGTCAAATCTTCAGCCTCATCTTCCGATCTGGCAAATCCGTAGCATTTGTTATACACCATTTTAGCATACCGGTCGTACAACTTGCCAAAGAGCAGCGGATTGTTGTTGGCGACAATTTTCTGCACCAGTTCTTCATCCGTCAGATGGGCATATGGGTCATCTGTTTCCAATGAATTCTTATCAATGTAATGTATAAGAGTTAGAAACAGTCTTTTGATAAAAGTCACTGTGCGAGGTTTGATCAAGTTGTTTTTATGAAGTTTTCCCTTTTAGGGAATATCTCACCAAGATAATTGAAATTGACCTTATATTTATGGAAAATTAGCAGATGAAATACTACTTCTTTTTAGCCTTGATTAGCTTTACATTGATTTCCGCTTGTAAAAATGAACCCAAAGCTGAGCCCACTTCTGAAAAAGAACTGTCAATTCCAGAAAAAATAGCCCAAGCCCATGGGTACGATGCTTGGAAATCCGTTAAGAAGATCACCTTCACTTTTAAGGTTGGGCGAGACAGTACGAATCTCGGGCGTACCTGGATTTGGGAACCAAAAACCAATAAAATCACTTCCATCACACAAAACGATACATTGGTGTACAACAGAAATTCAATGGACAGTCTCGCCTTAAAAAGAAATGGTGGGTTTATCAACGATCGCTTCTGGATTTTGGCCCCGTTCAACCTGATTTGGGATGCCAACAATTATACTTCGGAACACCAAGAAGGTCAAAAGGCACCTATCAGTGGAGAATCCATGCAAAAGTTGACCATAGTGTATGGCAACGAAGGTGGGTATACCCCTGGAGATGCCTATGATTTCTATTTTAAGGATGATTTTATTCTACGTGAATGGGTATTTAGAAAAGCCAACCAAGCAGAACCTTCAATGACCACAACCTGGGAAGATTACATGACTTTGGAAGGGCTCAAGCTTGCGCAGGACCATAGAAAGGCCGAAGGTGATTTTAGTCTGAATTTCACCAATTTGTCCGTAAAAAAGGAGTAGGATTGCTTTCTTAAGCTCTCTTTTTTTGAAGGAACAAGCTCGTTCCCAAAACCAGAAGAATACATCCCAAAAGGGCATAGAAACTATGGGTAAGGGAAGCACTTTCCGCCACAAAGCCTAAAATAACCGGACCCAATAAAAAACCCGAGTATCCGGAACCAGCGATAAAGGAAACCCCTTGGGCCGATTCCACTCCTTTTACGTTACCCCCAATTCTGAAAAGCTCAGGAACGATAACTGAAAACCCAAGACCGTTCAAAGCGAATCCTACAATAGCCAATAGGGTATGCTCGGAAAGCACCAAGAAATATCCGAAAAGGGCGACGGTAGCACCCAAGACCACAATTTTAATGGAACCAATCCGGGCACTTATGCCATCTCCCAAAAATCTTCCAAGAGTCATAGCAACAGAAAAGGCCAAAAAACCAGAGCCAATCAAAGCTTCAGGCGCCAATGTTATCTCTTTTAAATAAAGTCCGCTCCAGTCCACTATAGCGCCTTCACTCCCAAAAGCTACAAAACTTATTAGCCCCAGCAAAAGCAGTGGTTTAAACAGTTTTAAATTGAAAGACTCCGCTTCCTGCGGAGCTGCCTTGATGTTTATGTAATGACGGAAAAAGAACAAATTGATCAAAAACACAACACCTACGGTTATTCCCATATGCAGTGCTGGGTTTCCAATAACCGGAATCAAAAAGCTACCCAAGCCCACTACAACTCCCCCTAGACTAAAAAATCCATGGGCCGCGGACATGAAATTCTGCTTATCCTCCTTTTCAATTTCGGTGACCAAGGTATTCATGGCAATATCCGTAAGCCCATTGGCCGCCCCAAAAAGAAACAGGGTCACCGTCAATGTAAGGTAATTGGGCGCCAATAATGGGAAAATTGCGGTTGCGCTACCCAGTAATACCCCTACCCAGGTCGCTTTCCCCACTCCAAGTTTATTGATGATTTTGGGAGCCAGGGGAAAAATTGCAAATACCCCTAATGACAAACAAAACAGGGCAATCCCCAAATCAGCCTTATCAATATCCAGTTTTTCTTTTACCGTTGGAATATAAATGGCCCAGGTACCAAACCATATATTAAGGGTAGTGAAAACCCAAGCCGGTGCAAAGTAGCGGGGATTGGAAAAAATAAGTTGAAGTGATTTCATATCGCAAAATAACCGAACCCCGACGGAATTTTATAGCTGAAAACATTCCAATACTTGTCTGTTTTATTCCTAAAATGAAATCATACTGGAAATTATTGGTAGTTTTACAGCATGAAACCCATGTTGGAGTCCATTAATGTTTCCCACAACTCTTCCTTAAAAGTAGCTACATATAACAATTCCAGTTACTGCGAGTCGGCCGGTTGGCATGTGCATCCGGAATATGAATTGGTCTATGTGAAGAATGGAGCCGGTTGTCTTCACATTGGCTCCAACAAAAGCCATTATACACATGGGACGCTCGTTTTTTTGGCTGGGAATATTCCCCACGCAGACTTTGGCAACAAGGATAATGAAGATAATATAGAGGTGGTCATCCAATTTAGAAAGGAGTTTTTGGATGAAAAAATTAGAGTCTTTCCGGAATTTGATAGTATCAAAAGACTTATTGAAAAATCTGGTCATGTACTTATCTTCAGTCAACAGTGCAAGGATGAGCTACAATCCAAATTTGAAGCCTTTCCTTATCAAGACAATCAAAGTCGACTGATCAACGTGTTGTCCATCTTAAGTGATCTATCCAGGGATGGGCGCTACCAAACTCTGTTTGACACCTTCAGCAGCAACGAGTTTAAAAGTGACGAAATTAGGCGGTTGGAAAACATTTTTGAGTATGTAAACACCAACTATCACAAAGAAATTTCCGTACCTGAAATTTCAGCACAACTGGGTTTCACTCCCAATTCATTTAGCCGTTTTTTTAGAAAAATGACCCAAAGGCGGTTTCTGGATTTTGTCAATGAATATCGCATAACCAAAGCGATGGAACTTTTCAATGAGGATAATTCAACCATTGCGGAGGTCATGTACCAATGTGGGTTCACTGACCCTTCTTACTTTAGTAAGCAATTTAGAAGATATCAGGGCTTATCACCTTCCGTATACGTAAAGCGAAGGTATTCTACATCACTTGCTTAAAATCCCTTCCTTCAATATTTGTCCAAAATTGTACATATCTGTATACGAGCAATACAAAGGAGCAGGAGCCAATCGAATTACATTGGGTTCCCGCCAATCTGTAATGACCCCATTTTTCATCAAATAATCAAATAGCGGTCGGCCTTCTCCATGTAGAAAAACAGAAAGTTGACACCCTCTTTCTTCCGGTGTAATTATCTCAAAAGTACTATCTACCTCTTTATCTATTTCTTTCAGAACGAATTCCAGAAAAGCCACTATGCTTTTTTGTTTTTGCACCAAAGCATCCATCCCCACCTCATCAAACAATTCCAATGAAGCCAAATACGGCGCTACGGAAAGAATGGGAGGATTACTTAACTGCCAGGCATCTGCCGTATCTATCGGGTCAAATTCCGGTTGCATTAAAAAGCGGGTTTCCTTTTTGGTGCCCCACCATCCTTCAAAACGCGGTATATCCTTTTGCCCCAGATAGCTTTCATTTACATAGATTCCAGAGGCATTTCCAGGCCCACTGTTCATATACTTATAACTGCACCAAGCCGCAAAATCTGCGCCCCAATCATGCAGGTTAAGCTTTACGTTACCTACACCGTGGGCTAAATCCCAACCTACTTTTGCACCTACCTCCTTTCCGGCTTTGGTAATGGCTTCCATATCCAAGACTTGCCCATTGTAATAATTGACTCCTCCCATTAAGACCAAAGCCAACTCCTCTCCTACCTCATTGATCTTATCCAGAATGTCTTCCGTTCGCCAAAAATGTTCTCCATCCCTTTTTTTAACTTCCTCAATCACATCTTCAGGATTAAAACCATGATACCTGGCCTGACTTTGCAGCATGTATTGATCGGAAGGAAAAGCCTTTTCCTCACACAAAATCTTAATTCTTTTTCCAGTAGGTCTATAGAAGGATACCATCAGTAAATGCAGGTTCACCGTAAGGGTATTCATTACGGAAACCTCCTCTTTTTTGGCCCCAACAATTTTGGACAAGCCTTCCGCCAACCGCTCATGATAATCCCACCAGGGCTTTTCAGCATAAAAATGGCCTTCCACCGCCATTTCCTTCCAGTCTTTCATGACGTCGTCCACAAATTTCTGGCTACGTTTAGGCTGAAGTCCCAGAGAATTGCCGGTAAAATAGATAACATCCTTTCCATTGTGCTGGGGATAGTGGAACTCCTCCCTATACTTGGCCAGAGGGTCCTGGGCGTCCAACTGCTGTGCAAATTCCAAGGAATGATGAAAACTCATATGTATTGTTTGGGTTAAATATGGAAATTAAATATCGTTTTCTCTAGGATTATTCCAGTCGCATTTCACTAATGTGCTTTTTAAAACCCACTTTTTCATAGGCTTTTACAGCCGGAATGTTGTCCTCATAAACCGTCAAGCGCATTTCTGAAAGTCCTTTGGAATCAGCCCATTCCTTAAGCGATTCAATTATTCTTGCATTCAGTCCTTTCCCCCTAAAATCTGGGAGGGTATACATAAAGCCCAAATAGGCATATTCCTCATGATCGAGGTAATGTCTTGCTCTTTTGGTAATAGCATACCCGGAAGCCACAATATCTCCTTCGTGTTCTATCACCAATACACAGGCATTATCATTATCAATCATGGCCTTGATATCATAATAGCTAACGGGATCCTCCCTGATGGTGATATCAAAAGGTCTTTCTGCCTTGATCAGTCGCTGCTCAAAATCCAACAGAATGGGCAAATCCTCCATTCTGGCATTTCTGGTTGTATAATTGGATGAAGCCATATGTTCTAGTTCGAGATAAACGGTATATCCAATGTACTTCTTTTCTCTATTTTTGCGAAAATTTACGCATGCATTTTTTATCCCCTTTATTGGAAAGCTATATTGTAGAAAATTCAGAGTCAGAACCAGCAATTTTGACTGAACTTACCCGTGAGACCCACCTAAAGGTTATTCAACCACGAATGATTACGGGACACTTTCAAGGGAGGGTGCTGAGCATGCTCTCCAAAATTGTTTCGCCAAAATTCATATTGGAAATAGGAACTTATACGGGGTATTCTGCCATTTGTTTGGCCGAGGGACTCCAAAAATCAGGCGAGTTGCACACCATTGAAGTAAATGAGGAGCTACAAGGCATGCAGCGTAAATACTTTAATAAAAGTGGTTATGGAGCACAGATCAAGCAGCACACGGGTGATGCTTTGGATATTATTCCCCAATTGGATCATCAATTTGATTTGGTGTTTATCGATGCCCAAAAAGTCCAATACGATGCTTTTTTTGAGGCCGTCATTGAAAAAACCAAGCCTGGGAGCATCATCTTATCCGATAATGTACTCTGGTCCGGAAAGGTGGTGGAACCCTTAATTCCTTCGGATAAGGCCACAGCCTCATTGTTGGCTTATAATCAGAAATTAAAGCAAGACCCAAGAGTTGAAACCGTGTTACTACCTATTCGTGATGGGCTTACGATGTGCCGGGTGCTATAGCTCGGTGAAATCGATAGAAAAGTAATCCCGAAAGCACTCCAACTACAGCTCCAACCAAAACATCCAAGGGGTAATGTACCCCAACGTAAATACGGCTGGTAGTGAAGAGCAAAGGCCAAACAAAAAATAATCCTGCCCATTTTATCTTGCTCCTAAGCAGCAAATAGGCCAAGAGAGCAATAGCAAAAGAGCTGGAGGCATGGCCCGAAAAAAAACTGTAACCCGAAGGCGTATCCAAGATGCGGATAAAGGAATTTATTGCCGCATCATCGCAAGGTCGCAGTCTTTTAAAACCAATTTTCGTCCAATGGGTAATTAAGGTGATGAAAAATGCCAGGGCCACTACCGCAGTAATTCTGGAAAAGGCCTGTCTTTTAGGAAACTTCAGTAAAAATAGGGCAAGAAACAAAAGGAATAAGGGAGTCCAAACCGAAATCTTAGTCACGGTTGACCAAAAAGGATCCCAAAATTCGACACCAAGTCCGTTGAGATAAATGAAAACATCCTGATCCCATTGTAGGAGCTGGTCCAACATGGATTATTTGGAGCTTCTTTTGACAGCTCCGGTTACCTCATCCACATTTTTCTTTACCTCGTTCAGTTCGTTTCGGATGTCTTTAGTGAAGTCGGTATCAATACCTTGACTCTCAGCGCTCTTTTGGATCTCGCGCTTAATATCGTCCGTGGCGTCCCGTAATTGTCGCATTCCCTTGCCCAGGCCTTTGGCGATACCCGGAATTTTGTCGGCACCAAAAACCATGACCACAATAAAAAGGATAAAAAAGATTTCTCCGCCGCTGATGAATAGAAAATGCATAGGACAAATATAATGAGAACTTGGTTGGAAAATAAAAAAAGCCCTGCGATTTCACAGGGCTTTTAACACTTGATCTAGGGTTTAACTACCCTTTTATATTTTCTTTAAACTTATCGAAATCGGATTTTTCCTCTTTCTTGGGCCAAGAATTGTTGGCTGTATCAATATCTGCGGTTTCCGCCTTGGGGTCAACCACAATACCTACCAATTCCTTTTGGGAAGACAATACCCGTTTCACCTCTTCATCATTCTTTCTCCATATTTCCGGTGGATAGGTAACATTTTCCTTAGTTCCATCGGCATAGGTATACTCCACAATCAAAGGCATCGGAATCCCTCCGGGCTTGTCAAAAGTAATTTCATAGAAATACTTGGGTTCCTTGACCTGGGCCCTTTCTTCAACACTCATATTATCCATCATGAATTCCTTCAAGTTCTGTGAAACTTCTGTGGGAGCCTTTCCTTTAAGGTCTGGATTGTAATCTTCACTATCCTCTTCCGCCAAATAAACCAATGGAGGTAGATCGGCTTCCGTGATATTTCTATCCGCCATATACTTTTCCATTTGCTTGGTAGGCTTGTCGGACACATAGTATTTTTTAACTCCTTTTACACCGATATCAACATAATCGGTGGTATAGAACCAAGATCTCCAGTACCAGTCTAAATCCACAGCTGATGCATCTTCCATGGTTCTAAAGAAATCCTCTGGGGTAGGATGCTTGAATTTCCAACGTTGGGCGTAGGTTTTAAATGCGTGATCGAACAATTCCGGCCCCATAACTGTTTCCCTAAGAATGTTCAAAGCGGTAGCGGGTTTACCGTAGGCATTTGGCCCCAACTGATATACATTCTCCGGATTGGACATAATAGGTGAAATATGACTTTGATCGCCAGCCATATACGGAACAATTTTGGCAGCTTCTCCCCTTCTTGAAGGATATTTCGAATTAGGAGCGATGACTTCTGGGTTATTTTTCCCAAATTCCTGCTCTGCTAAGTATTGCATAAAGGTATCCAACCCTTCATCCATCCATCCCCACTGACGTTCATCAGAGTTTACGATCATCGGGAAGAAATTGTGGCCTACCTCATGGATGATCACACTGATCATACCGTATTTGGTTCTGTCGGAATACGTACCATCCTCGTTGGGACGTCCATAGTTCCAGCAAATCATCGGGTACTCCATCCCTTGGTTTTTAGCATGTACCGAGATTGCCTTATGGTATGGGTAATCAAAAGTATGCTTTGAATAGGTTTTCAAAGTTTGTACCACAGCTTTGGTAGACTGCTCTTCCCAAAGTGGATTTCCTTCTTTAGGATACATTGAAACAGCCATTACATCTTTTCCTCCAATTTTTACGGCCTGCATGTCCCAAACAAATTTTCTTGAGGTAGCAAAACCATAATCCCGTACATTGGTAGCCTTGAATTTCCAAGTCTTTTTATTTTCTGAAAAGCCTTTTTCCGCAGCTTCGGCCTCTTCCTGGGTTACAATAAGGACAGGTTTATCATACGATTTTTTTGCCTGCTTATAGCGCTTCATCATTTCTTTTGAGAAGACATCATCACGGTTTTGCAAAACTCCGGTAGCATCTAAGATATGATCAGCTGGAACGGTAATGTTTACCTCGTAGTTTCCAAACGGAAGGGCAAATTCACCACTTCCCCAAAATTGATGGTTTTGCCATCCTTCCACATCACTGTAAACTGCCATTCTTGGGAAAAACTGGGCAATAACGTAGGCACGGTTTCCATCTTTCGCAAAGTATTCGAAACCAGAACGAGCGCGATTAACGGTATGATCGGGAACATTGTACCACCACTTGATGGAGAATGAAATCTGTTCCCCACTTTTCAAGGGCTTGGGGATGTTCAAACGCATCATGGTTTGGTTGATGGTATACGACAAGGGTTTACCACCTGCATCCTTTACAAATTCAATATTAAAACCACCATCAAAAGGCTCGGTAACATAGGTTTGGGCAAAATCCCCTGCCATATAGGCAAAACTTACCCCATTTCCATTTCTTAAAGGCGATTTGGAATCTTTAGCCCTTACGTTTTGATCTAGCTGCACCCATAGGAACTCTAAATCATCTGGGGAGTTGTTGTAATAGGTAATGGTCTCCTCGCCATAAATCTTGGCATTTTTGTCGTCCAGTTCAATGTCCATTACATAATCTGCTCTTTGCTGATAGTAATCGGGTCCGGGAGCTCCGGAGGCTGAACGGTAGGTGTTTGGAGTGGAGAACTCCTCGTACAACTGTTTAAACTTGCTTTGGTTCACATGACCAGGTTCCCTTTGCTCTTTGGCTTCTCCTTCTTCCTGTGCAAAGGCCATTGCTCCGAAAAGAAACAGCATGGAAGCAAAACAATACTTGATTTTGTTCATTTTCTTATTGATTTTTAAAACGGTGAAAAATAACTTTTTTTTAACGAACCGATTAAAGGCAGTTATAAGTTTAACATTCCTTTATTATTCTCCTTGATCAGCACAAAACTTTTTTTCTTTCCCTTCCATTTTAGATGGACCACATTTTGTTGTTCTTCAAAAAGGTCGGTAAGAATTTCATTTTGAACGGAGACTGATTTTAAGTTGGAAAAATCCACATCTTCCAACTCCATGTAGCAGATGACGACATCATTGTCATATTCTTTACCCAAAAAGGTATAGGGAACAATTTCACCATTTAATTCTATAGCAAACTTTGCGCGAAGGTACTTTTCAATATAGGCATCTGCCACTAGAGATTCTTTATCGGTTGCCAGCTGAGCCTTGATACCATATCGTTCTTCCAGGACATCATCCAAGTCATCAATGAAGATCCGACTTGTTATTTGGAACGATGTATTTTTTTCAGAGTATACCACGTTGGTGACACTAAGGTAAAATTTGTGTGCAGTGGTAAACGAAAACAACAGCAAAAGGCCTAAAAGACCCAGTGCATTTCCTACTTTTTTCAGCTTTATCATAATGTAATAGACTACATTTTCAACTTTTCGTTACAATGAATCAATACTCATTAGAAAGTTCAATTTCAAGTTCAAACCCCAAAGGGAGGACACGGAAACATCACATCTTCCAAAAATTCCGCATTCGGTTAACAAAACTACTAACGGTATGCCAACCTTTTAGTCCAAATTATTGTTTCTGCGATAGGCCCTACTCTTTGAAACCATAAAATCCCAAATCTTCAACTGATTGTGGGTATCGACCGTCCGCTGAAATTCCTCATCCACTTCACAGAAGTACATAAAATCATCAAGTTTTTCCACTGGAATCTTCAAGTTAGTGCTGATTAGGGAATCAGCATAAAACCCCTGTACACGCTGGGTTCTGGCATAGGTTTTATCCACTTTGACCCTATTCTTGAGCATCTTTGTACGCCCAGTAATGGCATTGATGATTGGATCCAAGGGAGGAGTCAAAATCATTCCCACGTTAAATTTTCCAAAAGAAGCCTGCTGCAATTTCCGTTCGCTCTGCGTAGGGATCTTTGCGTGTGCATTGGGCAGTCCCAAAGCTTCCGCACTTACATCTTTTTCCAGTTGGAGCTGATCTAAATCTTGGTTAAGGTCGCCAGATAAATCATAAGGTCGGACCACAACTTCTTTCAGCTCATTCACAAATTCCTCCAAGGGAACCGAGATAAAACTAGTATTGTAAACCACATCATTGACCACGATGAGCTTTCGTTGAAATTGAACCGCAGAAAACGCTAGGGTATCATGCAGAGCCACTAGAATGGAAAAATTTCCATCCATATCTGTAATCACAGCTCGTTGGGATGTAAGGTTTTGCACCACTACTCCTACAACATCCTCATTGGCACTGTACACCCTTCCACGAAGTTGCTTAGTGCCCGTTTGCTGAGCATTTAGGGTAATCGAAAAAAAAACAAAAAGGAAAAGTAGAACTTTACTCCGCATCCAACTCGGCCAAATACGTTTTACTATGGGTCACAAGGAAATCTATCAGCTGGAACTCATTTTCCTTCCGTAACAAAGTCTGAGATGGTACTTTATCATCACAATAGACCAAAAAAGCATCGATTTTATCTTGTGGCAACTTTAAATCCACCACAAAAAATTCGTCTTCGTAGACCTGTCTCAAAACCTCGCTCACTTTTAAGGGCTCCCTTGTTTCGCCATCTTGTTTTTTGGCTTTGAACAAAGCTTTGAAAATGTTAACAAAATTGATCCCATCCCGCATTCCTCTTACGGCCCTGGATTCGGCAATATTCTCAACCTCTGTAGATCGGTCTATTTCATATTCAAATTCTTTGAAGTCCTCGTTTTTGACCTCCAAAAATTTCTCTTGATTTTCTGGAGTAACCACAACTCCTTCCAGTTCGGTGATCTTTTCCGTCACCTCGACCACGAGGCGGTTATTGTGTAAAATTTCAGGAGTGATCGTGACTACTTCCAATTGATAATTCACCGCAGTAAATACCAACTGATCACCCGCTTTGACCAATATCAAAAACTCTCCGTCCTCATTGGTAATAGTAGCTGTTTCTGAAGTGGAATTAATTACATTTTCATTGGGTACATTTATCCCTCGATAAATCACCTTGCCCCTTAATA
Organism: Flagellimonas algicola; assembly: GCF_005937185.1. Taxonomy (GTDB): domain Bacteria; phylum Bacteroidota; class Bacteroidia; order Flavobacteriales; family Flavobacteriaceae; genus Flagellimonas; species Flagellimonas algicola. The sequence goes on from NZ_VCNI01000003.1 coordinate 20,041, forward strand.
CTTGTCTATTATCTTGAGCCAATAAACTACTCGTAAAAACAAGAAAAAATAAAATCAGTGTAATGTTTTTCATAAGCATGGCCCTTTAGCCGAAGTTAAAGAAAACTCTTGGCGGCCACATAAAAAAATATCGCAGTTCTAAACTTTTGTTAATTCTCCAAAAAAAACTACAGCAATACTTATCCATTCACCTTTGAACTAAGGTATTTTGACGGTAATTATTAGAATTCTCGCATCATAGGGCTAGTTTTGCCCATTAAGTCTAAATATCCTCAACCCTCAGACACCGTGAAAAAACAATTTTCAAGTTTGATCATTGGACTACTGATGATCAGTTCGCTACAAGCCCAAATCAAAATTGGGGAAAACCCTGAAGTTTTGCATCCGGCGTCCGTTCTGGAGTTAGAAAGTACCTCCAGGGTCTTGGTCATTACCAGGATGAACACGGTTCAAATGGAAAGCTTAACCCCCTTGCAAGGTGCCATGGTTTACAACCTGGACACCGAGTGTGTGCATTTCTTTGACGGCACCCAATGGATCAATCCCTGTGATCAGCCAGATGAACAGACTTTTTCTGCAGATGCCATTGTAAATGCCAACCCTACCATCGTAATCACGGAAGATGGCACCAATTTCAATTTTGAAGTGGGTATGATCAGAGGCGAGAATATTGTTCCGACCTCTGTAAATGGGCAGGTACACTTACAAGAACAATCCATTACCGGTGACCGTATTGCAGATGCCACCATTTCTTTTGACAAATTTGGATCTGGAACCACCTCTGGTGAGCTATTGCAATGGAATGGGACACAATGGATTTTGGTGGATGAGTCGGCCCTTACAGTAACCGAGCAAGATGGCGTGGTAGGAAATGAAGTTACAGGACCGGCCGATGCAACCTTGGTACTTTCCGGAACAGGGGATGCGTTAAGCCCATTTCTATTAGATGTTAATGCTGGAGGAATCAACACGGTTGAGCTTGCCGATAACGCGGTGAATTCATTAAAAATTGAAGATGGCCAGGTAAGCAATTTAGATTTAGCTACCGATGCCGTTACTAATGATAAAATGGCCAATGATGCGGTTGGGACGAATGAAATAATTGATGGCAATGTGACCAACGAGAAACTAGACAAAGCAAATATTCCGCTGAGTGGTTTTGGACCAGCTGCAGCTAATGTAAATATGGGAGGTTTTCAGATAAACAACCTGCAAGATCCAACCGTAGCCCAAGATGCAGCTACCATGGCATATGTTGATGCGGAAATATTCGCTTCCAATGCTGCTGATGGGGATACTGATAGTAATAACGAAATCCAGGACCTTAGCCTAATAACGAACACCTTGGGGCTATCAGGAAGTGCGGCGACAGTGGACTTGGCGCCCTATTTGGATGACACCACCTTGGATGAGGCAGCGGTAGATGCCTTTGTGGCCAACAACGGATATCTTACCGTTGAGGTGGACGGGGATGCCTCCAACGAAATCCAGGACCTAAGCCTTACAACGAACACCTTGGAGCTATCAGGAAGTGCGGCAACAGTGGACTTGGCGCCCTATTTGGATGACACAACCTTGGACGAGGCAGCCGTTGATGCATTTGTCGCCAACAACGGATATCTTACCGTTGAGGTGGACGGGGATGCCTCCAACGAAATCCAGGACCTAAGCCTTACAACGAACACTTTGGAGCTATCAGGAAGTGCGGCAACAGTGGACTTGGCGCCCTATTTGGATGACACAACCTTGGACGAGGCAGCCGTTGATGCATTTGTCGCCAACAACGGATATCTTACTGTTGAGGTGGACGGGGATGCCTCCAACGAAATCCAGGACCTTAGCCTAACAACGAACACCTTGGGGCTATCAGGAAGTGCGGCAACAGTGGACTTGGCGCCCTATTTGGATGACACCACATTGGATGAGACAGCAGTTGATGCCTTTGTAGCCAACAACGGATATCTTACCGTTGAGGTGGACGGGGATGCCTCCAACGAAATCCAGGACCTTAGCCTAACAACGAACACTTTGGCCCTATCTGGGAGTGCGGCGACAGTGGACTTGACGCCCTATTTGGATAATACAGACGCACAAGACTTAAGCGTTACCCAAAACACTTTGAGTATTAGTGGTGGTGCTACTACTATTGACTTGGCTATTAAGCCAATCATATCTTTATCCACAGATAGCACACTGAACAATACGCATTACACGGTTATTCTAAATGCAGGCATTAATAATTTAGCATTTCCTGCCGCCGGAACTAATTTAGGAAGAGTATATATTATCAAAAATATTTCAGGGGTAGCAGTGACCACTGGTAACTATCAAAACCTAACTAATGCGACGGTCAATAGCCTAGGTAATAACACAACCATTACAATTCAAAGTGATGGAACGTCTTGGCAACAAATCAACTAATGAAACAACTCATTGCCATATCCATTGGGCTATTTGCCAGCCTTACCTATGCCCAAAACGCCTTGTACAACCAAGGTAGTATCCAGATACATCCTAATGGTAGCATCGGATTTCATACCAATTTTATTAACGACGCTTCCTTTGATCAACATATAGGTTTAGCCGGTTTCTACGGAAACAATTCAATTCAGGTTTCTGGCAATGTTGCACCAAGTTTTTGGGATGCTGAGTTTTTTGTTCCTAGCAATGTCATGCTAAGAATTCCCGTGCATATACAAAACAATGCCAACTTAGTGGATGGCAATGTCGACTCACCCTTGGATGACCAAACGGTGTATCTCAATTTTATGCAAAACGGTTTTTTTACCGGTGAACGGAATGGTGCAAAAATAACCGGCTTTGCTGCCATAAATAATAGGGATTTTTTCTCATTTCCGATTGGTGATGAAAATCAATTACGACCACTGACGCTTATTTCTCAGGGTAGTACACCTTTGGCTCGGTGTGCTTACTTGTTTGAAAATCCTTCCAGTCCAACATCTCTTACCTCCAGCTTTGATGTAAATAGCAAAGTATCAGAAATTGGTACGGTGACGGACCAGGAATTCTGGATTCTCAATAGCGGTGTCCCTGCAGCGGTCACCATTAGTTGGAATGCACGAAGTGATTTGGCTTCCATTCCCAATGCCAGTTTTGAGTCCATTATCGTAGTGGGTTGGAGTATAGCGGCAAATCAATGGGTAGTCATCGGAAATGCGGCTAAAGGCGGTGATATTACAAACGGATTCATTACCTCTGAAGTCTTTAATCCAAACGACTTTGGAGCCATTACCTTTGGTACCATTCCATTGCCCACAGATACATTTGCTGTAAACAATCCAACATTGGGCAATTATTTTCTAAGTCCTAACGGAGATGGTATCAACGAATTTCTTGTGTTAGACAATATGTCTGAATCGCCCAATAATAGTCTTAGAATTTTCAATCGGTTTGGACAAAAGGTGTTTGAAAAAATCAATTACGTAGATGAATTCAATGGAGAGTCCAACACAGGAAACTTTTATTTAAGTCAAGATATTGGGCTTCCGGAGGGGGTTTATTTCTATTTGGTCACCTTGGATGATTTGGGTCTAGAATACCAAGGTTTCCTATTTTTGGACCGCTAGACTGTAAGAATTATACTGCAAATTACTTAGCGTAACGAGCTATTTCCTAGTGAATTGCCTGTCCGCTTCCCATTTACAACAACCTTATCCATCTACACAACATTTTGTAGCGCTTCTCTACCGCTGACCTTATTTTTAGCGCGCTATCAAACAAGTTGTAATGGAATTGAGAAGAAGATTACCCTTTTTTGCCCTATTTTTTTCTATTATCGCATTCGGCCAAGTCAAGGTGGGAGATAATCCCAATGCAATCGACCCAGCATCCATAATAGAACTGGAAAGCAGCGATAAGGCTCTGGTGCTTACGAGGTTGACTTCGGCCCAGATGCAAAGCATAACTCCGCTAAACGGTGCCGTAATTTATAACATAGACACCTCCTGTGTCCATTATTTCAATGGGGGGCAATGGATAAACCTTTGCAACTCATCCAATACCACAGGTTTTTCGTTTGTCGACAACGGAGATGGAACTATTACAATTTCGGATGGTCTTGGAAACGATTTGACATTCAATGGAGCACCCGAATCAATTACCACCTTGGTTGACAACCTTGATGGCTCCTACACGTTTACCAACGAATCTGGGACACAAACCGTTATTAGCACAGCTAGTACAGATAGCCAAAACCTAAATACCAATGGAAATCCAGGTAATGTTAGCATTGATAACGGAAATAGTATTGCCATTAATGTTGATGATGCTGATGCGGACAGTCAAAATGAAATCCAAGATTTGCAATTTAATGCTGGAGTAATTTCATTAAGCAACGATCCAGACGCCACCACTATTGACCTTAGTGGGTATGATACGGATTCGTCAGATGATTTTTCAGGGGATTTCAATGATTTGACAAACGTACCTGCAAACCTCGATACGGATTCCACCGATGACTTTGACGGGGAGTGGAGTTCCCTCAACAATGTTCCCGCCGGATTTGCAGATGACATAGACAACGATACACAGCTGACAGATGCACAGGTGGCAACCGCTGTCAACAATGAGTTCCCTAATCTGGACACTGATGTTACCGACGATTTCAGTGGTAGTTTCAATGATTTGACAGACGTACCAGCAAACCTGGATACAGATTCCACGGATGACTTTGACGGGGAGTGGGGTTCTCTCAACAATGTGCCCGTCGGATTTGCGGACGATATCGACAATGATACACAGCTGACCGATGCGCAGGTGGCAACGGCCGTCAACAACGAGTTTCCCAACCTCGACACTGATGTGACCGACGATTTCAGTGGGAGTTTCAATGACCTTACGGATGTTCCAGCTAACCTGGACACGGATTCCACCGATGACTTTGACGGGGAGTGGAGTTCCTTGAACAACGTGCCGGCAGGATTCGCCGATGACATAGACAATGATACACAGCTGACCGATGCACAGGTGGCGACCGCCATCAACAATGAGTTCCCCAATCTGGATACAGACGTGACCGATGATTTCTCGGGGGATTTCAATCATTTGACCAATGTACCGGTTAATCTGGATACCGACTCAACGGACGATTTCAGTGGTAGTTTCAACGACCTGACAGATGTACCGGCGAACCTCGATACGGATTCCACCGACGACTTTGACGGGGAATGGTCCTCTTTGAACAACGTGCCCGCAGGATTTGCCGACGACATCGACAACGACACACAGCTCACGGACGCCCAGGTGGCAACGGCCGTCAACAACGAGTTCCCCAACCTCGATACCGATGTGACCGATGACTTTTCAGGGGATTTCAACGATCTGAGCAATGTCCCAGCCAATCTGGATACGGATTCAACGGACGATTTCAGTGGGAGTTTCAACGACCTGACAGATGTACCGGCGAACCTCGATACTGATTCCACAGATGACTTTGACGGGGAATGGAGTTCTTTGAACAACGTGCCAGCCGGCTTTGCCGACGATATCGACAACGATACACAGCTGACCGATGCACAGGTGGCGACCGCAGTGAACAACGAGTTCCCCAACCTGGACACCGATGTGACCGATGATTTTTCTGGGGATTTCAATGATTTGACGAATATACCGGCCAATCTGGATACGGATTCCACGGATGACTTTGACGGGGAGTGGGCATCACTCAACAATGTGCCAGCCGGCTTTGCCGACGATATCGACAACGATACCCAGCTGACCGATGCGCAGGTGGCAACGGCCGTCAACAACGAGTTCCCCAATCTGGACACCGATGTGACCGACGATTTCAGTGGAAGTTTCAACGACCTTACGGATGTACCGACCAATCTGGACACGGATTCCACCGACGACTTTGACGGGGAGTGGAGTTCCCTCAACAATGTTCCCGCCGGATTTGCGGACGACATCGACAATGATACACAGCTGACCGATGCGCAGGTGGCAACGGCCGTCAACAACGAGTTCCCCAACCTGGACACCGATGTGACAGATGACTTTTCGGGGGATTTCAACGATCTGAGCAATGTGCCTGCCAACCTTGATACTGATTCCACCGATGACTTTGACGGGGAATGGAGTTCTTTGAACAACGTGCCAGCGGGATTTGCCGATGACATCGACAACGATACACAGCTGACCGATGCACAGGTGGCAACGGCCGTCAACAACGAGTTCCCGAACCTCGATACCGATGTGACCGATGACTTTTCGGGGGATTTCAATGACCTGAGCAATGTCCCAGCCAATCTGGACACCGATGTGACCGACGATTTCAGTGGAAGTTTCAACGACCTTACGGATGTACCGACCAATCTGGACACGGATTCCACCGACGACTTTGACGGGGAGTGGAGTTCCCTCAACAATGTGCCCGCCGGCTTTGCAGACGACATCGACAATGATACACAGCTGACCGATGCGCAGGTGGCAACGGCCGTCAACAACGAGTTCCCCAACCTGGACACCGATGTGACCGATGATTTCAGTGGGAGTTTCAACGACCTTACGGATGTTCCAGTTAACTTGGACACGGATTCCACAGATGACTTTGACGGGGAGTGGGCATCACTCAACAACGTTCCCGCCGGCTTTGCCGATGACATAGACAACGATACACAGCTGACCGATGCACAGGTGGCGACCGCCGTCAACAACGAGTTCCCCAACCTCGACACCGATGTGACCGATGATTTTTCAGGTGACTTCAATGATTTGACCAATGTACCGGCCAATCTGGATACGGATTCAACCGATGATTTCAGTGGAAGTTTCAATGACCTTACGGACGTACCGGCGAACCTCGACACAGATTCCACGGACGACTTTGACGGGGAGTGGGCATCACTCAACAACGTGCCAGCCGGCTTTGCCGATGACATAGACAATGATACACAGCTGACCGATGCGCAGGTGGCAACGGCCGTCAACAACGAGTTCCCGAACCTCGATACCGATGTGACCGATGATTTTTCAGGGGATTTCAATGATTTGACGAATATACCGGCCAATCTGGATACGGATTCAACCGATGATTTCAGTGGAAGTTTTAACGACCTGACAGATGTACCTGCGAACCTCGATACTGATTCCACAGATGACTTTGACGGGGAATGGAGTTCTTTGAACAATGTTCCCGCCGGATTTGCCGATGACATAGACAACGATACACAGCTGACAGATGCACAGGTGGCGACCGCCGTCAACAACGAGTTCCCCAACCTCGATACCGATGTGACCGATGACTTTTCGGGGGATTTCAACGATCTGAGCAATGTGCCTGCCAACCTTGATACTGATTCCACCGATGACTTTGACGGGGAATGGAGTTCTTTGAACAATGTTCCCGCCGGATTTGCCGATGACATAGACAACGATACACAGCTGACAGATGCACAGGTGGCGACCGCCGTCAACAACGAGTTCCCCAACCTCGATACGGATGTGACCGATGACTTTTCGGGGGATTTCAATGATTTGACGAATATACCGGCCAATCTGGATACGGACTCAACTGATGATTTTGACGGGGAGTGGAGTTCCCTCAACAATGTGCCCGCCGGATTTGCGGACGATATCGACAATGATACACAGCTGACCGATGCGCAGGTGGCAACGGCCGTCAACAACGAGTTCCCGAACCTCGATACCGATGTGACCGATGATTTTTCAGGGGATTTCAATGATTTGACGAATATACCGGCCAATCTGGATACGGATTCAACCGATGATTTCAGTGGAAGTTTTAACGACCTGACAGATGTACCTGCGAACCTCGATACTGATTCCACAGATGACTTTGACGGGGAATGGTCCTCTTTGAACAACGTGCCGGCAGGCTTTGCCGACGACATAGACAACGATACACAGCTGACAGATGCACAGGTGGCGACCGCCGTCAACAACGAGTTCCCCAACCTCGACACTGATGTGACCGATGACTTTTCGGGGGATTTCAATGATTTGACGAATATACCGGCCAATCTGGATACGGACTCAACTGATGATTTTGACGGGGAGTGGAGTTCCCTCAACAATGTGCCCGCCGGATTTGCGGACGATATCGACAATGATACACAGCTGACCGATGCGCAGGTGGCAACGGCCGTCAACAACGAGTTCCCGAACCTCGATACCGATGTGACCGATGATTTTTCAGGGGATTTCAATGATTTGACGAATATACCGGCCAATCTGGATACGGATTCAACCGATGATTTCAGTGGAAGTTTTAACGACCTGACAGATGTACCTGCGAACCTCGATACTGATTCCACGGATGACTTTGACGGGGAGTGGGCATCACTCAACAATGTGCCAGCCGGCTTTGCCGACGATATCGACAACGATACCCAGCTGACCGATGCGCAGGTGGCAACGGCCGTCAACAACGAGTTCCCCAATCTGGATACCGATGTGACCGATGATTTTAGTGGCAGCTTCAACGACCTGACAGATGTACCGGCGAACCTCGATACGGATTCCACCGACGACTTTGACGGGGAGTGGAGTTCTCTCAACAACGTGCCCGCAGGTTTTGCCGACGATATCGACAATGATACCCAGCTCACCGATGCGCAGGTGGCTACCGCCGTCAACAATGAGTTCCCTAATCTGGACACTGATGTTACCGACGATTTCAGTGGGAGTTTCAACGACCTGACAGATGTACCCGCGAACCTCGATACGGATTCCACCGACGACTTTGACGGGGAATGGTCCTCTTTGAACAACGTGCCCGCAGGATTTGCCGACGATATCGACAACGACACACAGCTCACGGACGCCCAGGTGGCAACGGCCGTCAACAATGAGTTCCCCAACCTGGATACCGATGTGACCGATGACTTTTCGGGGGACTTCAACGATTTGACAAACGTACCAGCAAACCTGGACACGGATTCCACCGACGATTTTGACGGGGAGTGGGCATCACTCAACAACGTTCCCGCCGGTTTTGCCGACGACATAGACAATGATACACAACTGACCGATGCGCAGGTGGCAACGGCGGTCAACAATGAGTTCCCCAATCTGGACACCGATGTGACCGATGATTTTTCAGGGGATTTCAATGAACTGAGCAATGTCCCGGCCAATCTGGATACGGACTCAACTGATGACTTCAGTGGAAGTTTCAATGACCTTACGGACGTACCTGCAAACCTCGATACGGATTCCACCGACGACTTTGACGGGGAATGGTCCTCCTTGAACAACGTGCCAGCCGGCTTTGCCGACGACATAGACAACGATACCCAGCTCACCGATGCGCAGGTGGCAACGGCGGTCAACAACGAGTTCCCCAACCTGGATACCGATGTGACCGATGATTTCAGTGGGAGTTTCAACGACCTTACGGACTTACCGGCCAATCTGGACACGGACTCAACCGATGATTTTGACGGGGAGTGGAGTTCCCTCAACAACGTGCCCGCCGGTTTTGCCGACGACATAGACAACGATACCCAGCTCACCGATGCGCAGGTGGCAACGGCGGTCAACAATGAGTTCCCCAATCTGGACACCGATGTGACCGATGATTTCAGTGGGAGTTTCAACGACCTTACGGACTTACCGGCCAATCTGGACATGGACTCAACTGATGATTTTGACGGGGAGTGGAGTTCCCTCAACAATGTTCCCGCCGGATTTGCCGATGACATAGACAACGATACACAGCTGACCGATGCACAGGTGGCGACCGCCGTCAACAACGAGTTCCCCAACCTCGACACCGATGTGACCGATGATTTCAGTGGAAGTTTCAATGACCTTACGGACGTACCGGCGAACCTCGACACAGATTCCACGGACGATTTTGACGGGGAATGGTCCTCTTTGAACAACGTGCCAGCCGGCTTTGCCGATGACATAGACAATGATACACAGCTGACCGATGCACAGGTGGCAACCGCCGTCAACAACGAGTTTCCCAACCTCGACACTGATGTGACCGACGACTTTTCAGGGGACTTCAATGATTTGACAAACGTACCAGCAAACCTGGATACAGATTCCACCGATGACTTTGACGGGGAGTGGAGTTCCCTCAACAATGTTCCCGCCGGATTTGCCGACGACATCGACAACGATACCCAACTGACAGATGCACAGGTGGCGACCGCCGTCAACCACGAGTTCCCGAACCTCGATACCGATGTGACCGATGATTTTTCAGGGGATTTCAATGATTTGACGAATATACCGGCCAATCTGGATACGGATTCCACGGACGACTTTGACGGGGAGTGGTCCTCTCTCAACAATGTTCCCGCCGGATTTGCCGACGATATAGACAACGACACACAATTGACCGATGCGCAGGTGGCAACGGCCGTCAACAACGAGTTCCCCAACCTGGACACCGATGTGACAGATGACTTTTCGGGAGACTTCAATGATCTGACCAATGTACCGGCCAATCTGGATACCGACTCAACGGACGATTTCAGTGGTAGTTTCAACGACCTTACGGATGTTCCAGCTAACCTGGACACGGATTCCACCGATGACTTTGACGGGGAATGGTCCTCTTTGAACAACGTGCCCGCAGGATTTGCCGACGACATCGACAACGATACACAGCTGACAGATGCACAGGTGGCGACCGCCGTCAATAACGAGTTCCCAAACCTGGACACCGATGTGACCGATGACTTTAATGGAGATTGGTCATCACTTTCCAATATCCCAGCAGATATTGCAGACGGAGACGATGATACCGTAACTACCCTTTCCCAAAACACAATAACCGGTGTTATCACCTATACCAACGAAGCTACAGCGAACCAAACTGCAAATGTGGTTGGGGCTGAAACGGATAATAGTATAACCGTAGGTGCCAACGGTGGAGCTTACTATGAAAGTCCCATTAAGGCATTTGGAAAGATTGCGGCCAACGGAGGTGTTACCCGGGCAACAACGGGAATTACGGTAACCAAACTTACGGGTAATGGATATTACAGGGTTAATCTTCCTTCAGGGTTGGTAAGTGACGCCAACTACATTATACAGCTGGCACAACCAAGTCGGGACGGATCAGGAAATGATGATCCTGGTATTTCCTATCGGGCCCAAACCAGTACAAGTTTTGAGGTAATTATCGGCGACAATGACAACGGAGGCACGGATAGAAATAGATTCAATTCAGAATTTATGTTTACCATTTTAGATTTATAAAAGAAGAACAATGAAAGGCTTTTTTACCACCATATTGTTGTTCTCATTGTTGAGTCTTAGTGCTCAAACACCAACTGCCGGGGACTTGGTAGCCATCCATAACGTTACCACTTTGGAAATGAACAGTATTTCTAATCCTGAGGAAGGTTCCATGGTCTATAATACCACAACGAGTAGCATGCATTTTTACAGCAATTCGGCCTGGGTGGAAGTTCCAAATATGGCCAATACCTATGTGGGTGCTTTTCAAATTACCGGAACGGGTAACCAAACCATAAATGGAATACCATTCCAGCCCACCAGTCTAACCTTTTCTGCCCATGCGAATGTGGAAAGCTTTAACCTAAATTCAGACAACGGAGTTGGAAACAACAACCGAACCATTGCCAATGCCTATGGTTCCATGAACGGATTTGCTAGAAATGACGGTGGAGCTATTGCTGAACAGGTCATTTATGTTGGCGGAAGTGGAAATTCCATAAACGATATCTCAAGATATGCTTCCAATTCCCACTCAATAGCACTGCGCTATAGTGATCAAAACGGAAATAATCTGGGAATTACATCAGCCACAGTAACAAGTTTTAATACGGACGGATTCACCCTAAACACGGACAGTTTTGCTGACGGAATCGTTGTCATATTTCAAGCATTTAGATAATCCATGATCATCCAAAGTCAACATATAAAGCGATTACTTCTAAGCTCACTTATGCTAGTTCCAACCCTTTTCTGGGGACAGGCGGCCTTTCATAATTTTGGTAATCTTCAGTTTCACGGCACCTCATCAGTCGGTTTTCATCTGGATGTAATCAACGATGGTACTTTTGATAAAAATTCAGGGCTTACTGGATTTTATAGCGGAAACTTGCTAACCGTTTCCGGATCAAGTAGCCCAATTTTCCAAGACATTGAAATTGTTACTGATAATGGGTTGTTGTTGGAGACCTGGCTAGGTGTAACAGGAAATGTCAATTTTGTGGTAGGAGATGTTCTAACCTCCAAATCCAACTCTGCAAGCTATCTGAATTTTATCGACGATTCCTTTTATATGGGATCGGGTAATTTAACCCATATCAATGGCTATGCTGGTGCAGCGAATAAGGAAACCATAACTTTTCCAGTTGGCGACGGCGAGTTTTTTCGATATTTGACCCTATCGTCAAGTGCAGTCAATACTTTGGCCAAATGTGCCTATTATCCAGAAGACCCAAATGACTCAGCATTATTGTCCCAACAATTCCCCACAGATAGTAAGGCCTCTGAAGACCTTCAGGTGAGCACCTTGGAATTTTGGCGATTGGAAGGTGATCGACCTTCGGTAGTAACCCTCACATGGGATACCAATAGTGCCGTAGAACTTTTGGCCGAGACGGTTGAAAATTTACTGGTGGTGGGATGGAACAAAACATCCAACCAGTGGGAGCGATTGGGCAATACTACCGTGTCCGGTAATATGCAAGCTGGAAGTATTTCTTCGGAGACATTTGTACCCAACGACTACGAAATCATTACGCTAGGAGGAACCGATGACCTTTTGGAACCTTTTACAGTTCTAGAACTTGACAATTACTTTATGACCCCTAACGACGATGGGGTAAATGACTTTCTTTTAATTGATGGTATTGAAAATGTTCCCAACAACGTACTTAACATCTATAACCGTTACGGTGTGTTGGTATATTCCAAATTGAACTATGCCAACGAATTTGACGGCAAATCAAATCGGAACGGAGTAATAAGCAAGGCCTCTGGGCTTTCAGCGGGAGTTTATTTTTATATCCTCACTGTTACAGATAACAAAGAGAAATATCAGGGATACCTCTATATTTCCCAGTAGTAGACTTGGAATTCAGAATTGGGACATATTCTGGCTTAAAAATACTTCTTAACTTGGTCAACAAATCCAATCCATGAAGCGAAGGACATTTATAAAAAAAGCTTCCATTACAAGCTTGGCATGCGCCCTACCTCCAATAGTTCCAGTTTATTCCAATACGGACTATTCCCTTGATGAATTGATAGGCAAAGCGGACATAGATCTTTATGGTAAAGGCATTAATCTAAGGGAAGAGGCTTATCATGCTTTCGTTGCAATGAAAAAAGCAGCCCAAGCAGCTGGGGTTAGTATTCAAATGGTTTCCAGCTACCGAGATTATTTTAGGCAGGAAAGCATATGGGAACGTAAATTTCTCCGCTACACCGAAGACGACGGCATGCAGCCGCTTGACGCTATCGATAAGATCGTTGAGTATTCCACAATCCCTGGAACCAGTAGGCACCACTGGGGTACTGATATCGACATAATTGATGGCAATGTAAAGTCTTCTGGAGATGTTTTGGTTCCGGAAAAATTTGAATCAGGAGGCCCATTTGAAAGGCTTAAACTTTGGTTGGATGAAAATTCTGAAGATTTCGGTTTCTATCTTGTGTACACCGATGAACCCAAAAGACCCGGATTTAAATACGAGCCATGGCATTACAGTTATGCCCCTATTTCAATTCCTATGTTGGCCGCATACCGAAAAATCAACATTGTAAAAATGCTTCTAAGCCAGGATTATTTGGGGTGTGATTATTTTACCACCGGATTCTTGAGAAGTTATATTCAGGATAATATATTGGGAATCAACCCAGAGCTTTTGTAAGCTATTTTTTGTAACTTGATTTATCTAGAACACTAACACCATGAGAAGAGGAAGTTGGAAAATCCGAATCTTTATAGGATTGGCCATAGTAGCCTTTGCCTTTATCCAGCGATGTAACAATAAACAGGAGAATCCCTATACCGGAAGGGTACAGAATATAAACATGACCCCGGACCAGGAAATTGCAATTGGTCTTCAAAGCGCGCCGGAAATGGCCCAACAACACGGTGGACTTTATCCAGACCAAAGGATGCAAGCCCTAGTGGACGCTGTTGGCCAAAAACTGGTAAATAATAGTTATGCCCGGGAAACTCCTTATAAATACGATTTTCATTTGTTGGCCGACGACCGGACCATTAATGCCTTTGCCTTGCCTGGCGGTCAATGTTTTATCACCTACGCTTTGTTTTCCCAATTAAACGAAGCGCAACTGGCAGGTGTACTGGGTCATGAAATCGCCCACGTAATAGGAAGACATTCTGCAGAGCGAATTGCCGAAAGTAGTTTTTGGCAGACCCTTACCATGGGAGCCACAGTTGGGGCAGATATGGGCAGCATTGTTGGAAACATTGGGCAGAATACGCTACTGAAAAATGGAAGGGGCGATGAATTGGAAAGTGATGAGTTGGGTGTAATGTTTATGATTCAGGCGGGCTATGACCCCTATGAGATGATCAGGGTCATGGAAATCCTGAAAGCGGCTGCTGGCCCTAACCGTGTTCCTGAGTTTCAAAGCACCCATCCAGATCCGGAAAACAGGATTGAAAAGATTAAAGAAGCCATAAAAAAGTATTCAGGTCGATAGATTTGCCGCATTTGTCGATTAAAAAAGGAGGTTTCCAAGAATTGAATACCTTTGTAGTACCCAAATCAAACATGCTTTTCTTTAACCCATTTGTGCTATTAAACGAGAGGACATATGGGAACACTATTGCATTTTAAGCAGCTTTATTTTGAAGCATTCGATGACTGTAAGCCTAGTTATCTGGTATTATTTTTAAAAGGCTACGCGATTTTTTGTGCCATTTTGTTGTCAATGGCTCTATACGCATTTATGTTTAGAGTATTGACCGGCTTTGATTTTTAAGAACTTTCTCTTTTACAAGAACACTATAGGGAAATGAACAAAAAGGCCCGTCCATATGGACGGGCCTTTTTTTGGATGAATAAACCCCTCTCTTTTATTTCTTCATAGCATCTTTCAAAACTTCTAACGCTTCTATAGCATTGGAAAGTTCTGCATATTTCTTTGCCGTGTATCCTTTATCACACTTCTTTCTAACGTTAGCCCCATTGGCAATAAGTACTTCCAGAATTTCAGTTTGATTGTAACGGGCGGCAAAATGGATGGGTGCCATTCCCAATGACTTTTGATTGACATCCTCACCCAATTCAATAAGTTTCTTTACAGTCTCCACATCCCCTTTCACAATAGCCTTACAAAAAGAGTTGATTTCAGCTGTGATTACTGTGCTGTTCAGATGGTCTTCAACCATTGCGGAATTTTCGTTGGCGCTTACGCCTGCAACCATGACCATACAGGCCGCGGCTGCGCTTAGGATTGCTTTTTTCATGATGAATAATTTTTGATTAATGAAATGATTAATATAAAAGTAGACTGTATACGGAATCAAATGTTACAGCATTAACACTTAAATAACTAAACTTTAACAACAGCCTTTTTTTTAACATAAATAATTAACAAATCCTCGGCTAGAAATCTTGACAAAGGCTAGGGTATCCAGTGCATTCATGCTATTTTTGGGGCTTAATCCAACAGCATGAACAAGAAGGTAATCCTAATGATTTTGGATGGATGGGGAAAATCTCCAGACCCTAAAGTTTCGGCCATTGAACAGGCCAATACACCGTTTATAGATTCACTTTACACCCAATACCCAAACTCCAATTTGCTTACCGATGGCATGAATGTGGGATTACCTGAAGGACAAATGGGCAATAGCGAAGTGGGGCACATGAATTTGGGAGCTGGACGAATTGTTTATCAGGATCTGGCCAAAATTAATAAAGCTGTAGCCGAGGACACCCTAAAGAACGAGGAAGTGTTACAAGCTGCTTTTTCCCACGCCAAATCCAACAATAAACCCGTACACTTTCTTGGGTTGGTAAGTGATGGAGGCGTACATAGTCATATAGATCATTTAAAAGCCCTTATCAATGCTGCTGATGAAAGTGGGGTTGCAAACTCCTATATCCACGCTTTTATGGACGGAAGGGACGTTGACCCCAAAAGTGGCAAAGGATTTCTAGAAGACCTTGGTCAATTTTGTTCGGATAAAAAAGCCGAATTGGCTACCGTCATCGGAAGATATTATGCCATGGACCGGGATAAAAGATGGGAGCGGGTAAAGTTGGCCTATGATGTCATGGTCAACAATGATGGAGAAAAAATCCAGGACATTTCCGCAGCCATGCAAAAAAGTTATGATGATGGTGTTACGGATGAATTCATAAAACCGTTGGTTTTAACCGATTCCAAAAGCAAGCCCGTAGCCCAAATATCGGAAGGGGACGTGATTGTGTTTTTCAACTTCAGGACGGATAGAGGGCGTGAACTTACCCAAGTTTTAAGCCAGCAGGATTTCCATGAACACAATATGCACAAATTGAACCTGCATTATGTAACCCTTACCAATTATGATGATTCGTTCCAGGGAATCCATGTGGTGTACGACAAGGAGAACATTAAGGACACGCTTGGGGAGGTACTGGCCCATAACGGTAAAAAACAGATTCGAATTGCCGAGACTGAAAAGTATCCCCATGTAACCTTCTTTTTTAACGGTGGACGCGAAGAACCTTTTGAGGGCGAAAACAGAATTTTATGTCCTTCCCCAAAAGTGGCGACCTACGATCTTCAACCTGAGATGAGTGCTTATGACATAAGGGACGCCATAATTCCTGAACTGAAAAAGGGAGAAACAGATTTTGTTTGTCTGAACTTTGCCAATCCAGATATGGTTGGTCATACAGGAATTATGGAAGCTGCTGTAAAAGCTTGTGAAACGGTGGATGAATGTGCAAGGGATGTGGTAACAGCGGGTCTGGAAAACGGATATTCTTCCATTGTTATAGCCGATCACGGAAACTGCGATACCATGATCAATCCTGATGGTAGCCCAAACACAGCCCACACCACCAATCCTGTACCATTAATTTTAGTCGATGCGGATATTGCTTCCATTAAGGATGGAGTACTGGGTGATATTGCACCTACCATTTTGCATTTATTGGGTATTCCAAAACCGGATTTAATGACCCAGAAATCTTTAGTGTAAATTCTCTTTTTAAGTACTAAGGACTCAAAACCCTTGTGTTTATTGATTTACGATTATCTTTGCACCCATGGTAAAAATTAAGACTGCAGAGGAAATTGAGTTGATGCGAGAGAGTGCATTGGTCGTTTCCAGAACTTTGGGCATGTTAGCCTCGGAAATCAAACCTGGAGCCAATCCTTTGGCTTTGGATAAAATGGCCGAGGATTTTATTCGCGAACAGGGAGCAGAACCTGGATTTTTAGGGATGTACGACTTTCCCAATACCTTGAATTGGAGTCCAAATGCTCAGGTGGTCCATGGAATTCCAAACAATGAGCCGCTAAAAGAAGGCGATGTTATTTCCGTGGATTGTGGTGCCCTTAAAAATGGATATTACGGGGATCATGCGTATACCTTTGAAGTTGGAGAGGTTGCCGAGGCTACCAAAAAACTGCTCCAGGTTACCAAAGAATCACTGTACGTGGGAATACGGGAATTTAAGGAAGGAAACCGAGTAGGTGATGTTGGCTTTGCCATTCAGAAATACTGTGAAAGTCATGGGTATGGTGTAGTGCGCGAACTGGTAGGGCATGGTCTGGGCACAGAACTTCATGAAGATCCCCAAATGCCAAACTATGGCAAACGTGGAAGGGGTAAAAAATTTGTCAACGGAATGGTGGTGGCCATTGAACCTATGATCAATATGGGAACCCGTAGAATAAAACAACTCAAGGACGGGTGGACCATCTTAACCGCAGATGGAAAACCTAGTGCCCATTTTGAGCATGATGTGGCATTGGTCGACGGCAAACCTGAGCTTCTGTCTACTTTTCAATACATCTATAAAGCGTTGGGAATTGAGAGTAGCGAGGAGGAGGAATTCAGACATCAGAACCTAGTGCTATAAAAGAAGGTTTGGCATAATCAGCTTCCCTATCCATAAAATCAACCTCTTTAAAATCAATAAACTGTATTGATATGACAGAGGTATTATATAAACATGAATCTTATTTCATCATTGGACTTTGTATGGACGTTCATAACGAATTGGGCAAAGGTTTTAGTGAGGCCGTTTATGCCGATGCTTTGGAAATAGAACTTAAGGAAAATGGGGTTCCATACCAAAGAGAAGTGAAGTTCAATATAGATTATAAAGGAAAACGACTTAAACATCAGTACTATGCTGATTTTGTGTTGGATGGAAAGATCATTCTTGAACTTAAAGCAATCCAATCCCTTACAAAAGGCCATCTCAAACAAACCTTGAATTATTTGGCCGTTTCAAAAATGAAACTTGGTTTGTTAGTCAACTTTGGAGAAGATAGTTTAATCTATCGAAGAGTTATCCTTTAATTATTCGTGTAAATTTGCGGAATTCGTGTCCAATAGCGTTAAGTTTGACACGAAGTCCACGAATTTGCACCGATGGTTTTACCTGCCTGAAGGTTCGATAAATAAAGCTACCATTGTCTAAAATATTTAAGTTCTTTCTTAACCTCATCCCAAGACCATGGCTCATTAAACTGAGCTATTGGGTGCGACCACTTATCGCACTTTTTTTAAGAGGAAGCACCTATACCGACCCCATTGATGGTATAAGTTTCAAGAAGTTTCTTCCCTATGGTTACGAGAGTCCTAGGGAAAATGTACTCTCCCCCTCTACCCTTTCCTTGGAAAGGCATCGTCTCTTATGGTTATTTTTGAAAAACCACACGGATTTCTTTAGCAAAGATCTGAGTCTATTGCATTTTGCCCCGGAACAAGCCTTTTACAAACGGTTTAAAAAACTTACGAACATCACTTACACTACCACGGACTTAAATTCTCCATTGGCCGATGTAAAAGCTGATATCTGCAACCTCCCATTCAAAAATGACGCTTTTGACGTTATTCTTTGCAATCACGTGCTCGAACATATTCCCAACGACACTAAAGCCATGCAGGAACTGTTCCGGGTTATGAAGCCTGGAGGTTGGGGTGTTTTTCAGATTCCACAAGATTTAAGCAGGGAAAAGACCTTTGAGGATGACTCCATTACCGATAAAAAAGAACGTGCAAGGATTTTTGGTCAGTACGATCATGTCCGTATCTACGGAAGGGATTATTTTGATAAACTTCGAAAAATTGGTTTTAAGGTGGAAGAAGTTGACCTCACCCAAAAATTAAGTGCTGAAGAAATTGATAAGTACAGGTTGGCAAAAGGAGAAATCATTCCCTACGTGATGAAGGTTTAATTTTTTATCAATGCATTAAATCCAGGGGTCATAAACTCCTTGGTCTCCCCATTATCATCCAAATAGATGATATAGGCTTCTAAGTTGACCTCTGATTCCAACAGTTTTTTTGTATCCACTAAATCCATGGCCATAAATGCAGTAGCATAGGCATCAGCTTCTGCACAGGTAATGGCCACCACGCTGGCTGCCAGTACACTGGAGTTTTTGGTAAATCCAGTTTTTGGGTTGATGGTATGTACATACTTTTCCCCGGTTATGGGATCCACACGGAATTTGCGATAATTCCCAGAGGAAGCCATGGCCTTATTTTCCAATGAAACAATCCGTTTTAATTGGCGACCAACTTCTACTTGAGGGTCATCAATACCCACAGACCAAGACTTGCCAGAAACCAAATTCCTTCCTTTGGCAAGTACCTCTCCCCCTACTTCCACCAAATAATTCTTGATTCCCTTGGCATCAAGCATTGCTCCCAACCGGTCTATGGCATATCCTTTGGCCACCGCGTTGAAATCAAAGCGGATAGCAGGATGCATTTTGGAGATGGTACCATTATCATTTAACTGAACTTTATCCCAACCCACATAGGCCAAAAGGCTGTCCACCTTTAGACTGTCCAAATCCAGTTGTTCTCCCGGCCCAAATCCCCAGGCATTGGCCAACACCCCCACGGTTGGATCAAAATACCCATCAGACGCTTTATGAATGGCACTGGATGTTTTAAAAACATCCTGAAACATCTCATCCACGATAACTGTAGAATCTCCCTCATTGATTCTGGAAATGTCCGAAGATGGAAGATAAGTGGACATCGACTGATTCAACACCTGAAAAACCGAGTCAATTTCTTTTTGGTAATCCAATTCCTCCTCTGAAATATAGAGGATTGAATAGGAGGTTCCCAAAGCACCTCCGGCGGACTGATTTTTAACCCAGACTTTTGGGGTGCATCCAACCAAAAACAATATGCCAATACCAACGACGATTTGTTTCATTTCTTAAATCTCTATTAATCCTTGATAGTCCACAATATATTCTTCATTTAGGTAAACCGGAAGTTCTTGATTTGCAGCATTGGAAAGGCCAACTCCAGCAAAATAGCATCTAGCCTCAAACTTATTGGCCTGATCTTTTACTTTGCGCATCAACTCCTGATTATGCTCCCTTGGGTTATTTGGATATTTCGCATTGCGTACCACAATAAAGTGCAGAATCTTATTCTTTAAACATACATACTGCGGATTTTTCTTGGGTTTGCTGTTTATGGCCAAAAATTCAAAACCGTCGGCCTCCAATTCCCTTCCTACAATATTCATAGCCAAATTGTGTAATTCCTGTTCCGTAAGTCTTCTCTGTTCCCCCATATAAAAAAACCGACACTTTCGCATCGGTTTGGTTTATTATTTACCTCTCGACTTTACTCGAGCTTACACAGTTAATCCTTATCCACCGAAGTCATCAAACCTGATGTTCTCGTCAGGTATTCCGAAATCTTCTCCCATTTTCTGAACGGCTTTGTTCATCAATGGAGGGCCACAGAAGTATAACTCAATATCTTCTGGTGCATCATGGTGATCAAGGTAATTATCGATTACACAATTGTGGATAAATCCAACAAAACCATCACCTTCTTCATCATTAATATCCTTTTTGACTTTCCAGTTGTCTTCTTCCAAAGGTTCTGAAAGTGCCATATAGAACTTAAAGTTGGGGAAATTTCTTTCCAGATCTTTAAAGTGCTCAATATAGAAAAGCTCTCTTTTGGAACGACCGCCGTACCAATAGGTAACTTTTCTCTTGGTTTTCAATGTTCTGAACAAATGGTATAAATGCGAGCGCATAGGAGCCATTCCAGCACCTCCTCCAACGTACAACATCTCAGCTTCGGACTCATTGATAAAGAACTCCCCAAATGGACCTGATATGGTAACAGGGTCTCCCGGTTTTAGGTTGAAAATATAAGATGAAGCTACCCCAGGATTTACATCCATCCATCCATTTTTGGAACGATCCCATGGCGGAGTTGCAATACGTACGTTCAGCATGATTTCACGACCTTCAGCTGGGTAAGAGGCCATGGAATAGGCACGCTCCACTGTTTCTGGGTTTTTCATAACCAACGGCCATAAATTGAATTTATCCCATTCGTTCTGGAACTTATCCGGGGTTTCGTGCTCCTCTGGGTGAGCCGTAATATCAATATCGGCATATTTTACTTCACATGGAGGAATTTCAATTTGAATATATCCACCAGCTTTGTAATTCATATCCTCTGGAATCTCCACAACGAATTCCTTGATGAAAGATGCCACGTTATAGTTACGTACTACTTTGGCAGGCCATTTTTTAATCCCGAATACCTCTTCTGGAATCGTGATTTCCATATCCTGCTTCACCTTTACCTGACAGGCCAAACGGGCGCCATGATCTAACTCCTTCTTGGAGAAATGCGGTGTTTCCGTCGGTAAAGCCTCACCACCACCTGAAAGTACATGACACTCGCATTGGATGCAGGTACCTCCACCCCCACAAGCGGATGGCAAAAAAACTTTTTGATTTCCCAGCGTGGTCAACAATGAGCTTCCCGAAGCTACTTCTATTTGCTTTTCACCATTTATAGTAATGGTTACAGGTCCCGAGGGAGATAATTTCTCTTTGGTGAACAACAAAAGGGCCACCAAAAGCAACAATAAAATTAGAAATGCTACAACCGTAATTAGAATGGTACCTCCTGTGCTTGTGGCTAAAATCATCTTTATTTGTTTACAACGTCGTTATACGAGACTGCTTTTTCTTCGTTTTCAATCTCTTTTTCAATTTCTTTTTCTTCAATACTTTCAACAGTGGTATTTTCCGTTGGTTCCGGAGCTTCGTTATCCCCAGTCAACATGCCACCAAAACTTTGGAATCCAATACCCATCAATCCTGTAATGATAAAGGTTATACCCAAACCACGAAGGGGTGCAGGCACATTGGAATATCTGATTTTCTCACGGATAGCGGCAATGGCCAAAATGGCCAAGAACCAACCTATTCCCGAGCTAACCCCATAATTGAAGGCCAATCCCAAGCTTGGAATCTCCCGCGCCTGCATAAAAAGGGAACCTCCCAAGATGGCACAGTTTACCGCAATCAACGGCAAGAAAATACCCAAGGAGTTGTATAGTGCAGGTGAAAATTTTTCCACTACTATTTCAACCAGTTGCACCATAGTTGCGATGGTTGCGATAAATAGGATGAACGACAAAAAGCTCAAGTTGTAATCCGCATACTCTGGGCCCAACCACACCAATGCCCCATCACGAAGCAAATATTGATCCAACAGCCAATTCAAGGGAACGGTTACGGCCAATACAAAGATGACCGCTGCACCCAACCCTACTGCAGTGGATACCTTTTTGGATACGGCCAAATAGGAACACATTCCCAAAAAGACCGCAAACACCATATTATCTATGAAGATTGACTTGAAAAAAAGTTCTAAATGTTCTAACATGATATCCTATTTATGCTTCTTCGATTAATGCTTTGTTTCTGGAACGTTGTACCCAGATAATGATTCCAACCACAATCAATGCGGCAGGTGGAATAATCATGAATCCGTTGTTTTCATAACCTGTGGCGTACAATCCCGTTTTTGCAATGGGGTCTCCCAAAACTGGGATCCCGAAAAGGGTTCCTGAACCCAACAATTCGCGGAAAAAACCGACAATGATCAATATTACCCCATATCCCAAGGCATTTCCTATTCCATCTAAAAAAGACTTCCAAGGTCCGTTACCTAGGGCAAACGCTTCAAAACGACCCATGATGATACAGTTAGTGATGATCAATCCCACAAATACGGCCAAGGTCTTACTCAGTTCGTAAGCGAAGGCCTTCAGTACCTGATCCACCACAATTACCAAAGTAGCCACAACAATCAACTGAACAATAATCCTGATTTTGGACGGGATAATATTTCTGAGCAAAGAGATGACCACGTTTCCTACACCCAGCACAAAAAGTACGGAGATGGCCATCACCACAGACGCTTTCAACTCTGCCGTAATTGCCAATGCGGAACATATACCCAATACCTGGATGGTGATAGGGTTGTTATCCGCCAAAGGGTCTAAAATTAGATTTGCATCTTTTTTTGAAAGTAGCGCCATATTACTTGGTTCTAATTGTTTCTAAATAAGGTTTGTACAATTTCAAGGTTTCCTTGATCATTGCAGTCACGCCGTTACCCGTAATGGTAGCTCCGGCCAGTGCATCCACTTCATTATCCTCTTTATCGTTGTTCAAGGGATCGTTGTTTCCTTTGACCACAGCGATACCTGCGTATCGGTTTCCGTCCAAAACAGACTCGCCCACAAAGTCATCCATGAAGTAGCGAAGCTTAATGTTGGCTCCCAAACCTGGTGTTTCTCCTTTATGATCAAAAACAACACCTTGTACTACCATGTTTTCATCCAAGGAAATGAAACCCCAGATGGCATCCCAAAGTCCTTTACCGTACATGGGTATGATGTAATATTTTTTCCCATCCTTTTCCCCAATGAACAGAGGCAACTCAGCCTCATCGCCATTTTTAATGATGTTCAGCTGCTTTTTCATATCAATAAGATAGGATTCCTCCTTTTCTTTGGCTTCAGAACCTACCACTACCAATTGCTGTTTGATATACTTGGAAAACTCTTCCTCAACAATATTGGTTGGAATGAAGCTCACACTTCCTTCTCCTTCATTTTGGTTGACTCCCATGGCATATAGGATGTTCTGCTGCTTTTCGAAGCGTTCGTTCTCATCTATCCTAGGACGTAGTCCTGAAGCCAAAAAAGCTAACAGGGATCCTACGATGATTACCATTAAGGTTGCAAATGTTACAGTATAGGTGTTTTTGTCTGTATTTACTGCCATGACTAAACTGTTTCCGTTTTTAATGCTTCAACCTCTCCTGATACTTTGGGATATATGGTTGCATTCTTCAATCTTTTCATTCTCCTTTTGATGTTACCCCTTACCACATAGTGGTCAATAGTAGGAGCAAATACGTTCATCAGTAGGATAGCCAAGAATACTCCTTCTGGGTATCCTGGGTTGAAAACCCGAATCATCACCGACATAAAACCAATCAAGAAACCATAAATCCACTTTCCTCTGTTGGTCTGTGAACCTGTTACCGGATCCGTTGCCATAAAGACAATACCAAAGGCCAGACCTCCTACCAACAGATGTTGCCAGTATTCAAAGCTCATCAAACTATAGAATTTACTGTATTCAGGAATCCACTCCGCTGCCACAATTCCGTTGAAGATCAGTCCCATTGTCAAGGAACCGATCACGGCACTCAACATAATTCTCCAAGATGCAATCTTTGAGAAAACCAGGAACAATCCGCCCAACAGGATCAGCAAGGTGGATGTTTCACCAACCGAACCAGGAATAAATCCGAAGAACATATCCGCCAAATCGTATTTCTGGGCTAAATCTGTGGTATTTCCCTGAGCCAAGAATCCAAGTACGGTTTCCCCAGAAATGGCATCTGCAGCACCAGCGCTATCTACGGCACCGTGTACCCAGACCTTATCACCGCTCATCCAGGTGGGATAAGCAAAGAATAAGAAGGCTCTAATGGTCAAGGCCGGATTCAATATATTCATTCCGGTACCTCCAAAAACTTCTTTCCCGATGACCACACCAAAAACAACGGCTACGGCCAACATCCAAAGGGGTAAATCCACAGGTACAATTAATGGTACCAACATTCCGGTGACCAAATAACCTTCTTCTATCTCATGTCCTTTAATTACGCAAAAAACAAATTCAACCGCTAGCCCTACGATATAGGAAACCAAAACTAGAGGTAATATTTTCCAGAATCCCAGGATGAAGTTATCCCAAGTCCAAAAACCGGAACCAAAAAAGCCTCCGGTAACGGCATCAATTTCCCCAAGAGCCAAATAATGTTGGTATCCCGTATTGAACATCCCAAAAATCAAACAAGGGATAAGGGACATCACCACCGTATTCATGGTACGTTTTAAATCGTCGGCACCCTTTACATGGGTTCCATGGTGGGTAATTTCATTTGGTGTAAACAAAAACGTATGAAATCCGCTAAAAACAGGAAACCACTTTTTATCCTGATTTTTTACTCTGAACGTATGTAATTTTTCTTTCAATCCCATTTTTATCCGATTTCTTGATGTAATAAATCCAATCCTTCCCTAATAATTTGCTGGTGCGGTTGTTTGGAGATACAGATGAACTCCGTCAAAGCAAAATCTTCTGGGGCAACCTCGTACAATCCCAATTGCTCCATTTCATCCAAATCCTTCACCATGCATGCTTTTAAAAGCTGTAGGGGATAGATATCCATTGGAAAAACCTCTTCATATTGCCCGGTTACTACAAAAGCCCTATGCTCTCCGTTGGTATTGGTATTGAGGTCGTATTTCTTTTTAGGCTGCAACCAAGAGAAGGTCAATGCCCTTGTTGTAGATACTTTATTGAAAACAGGCTTGTTCCATCCAAACAATTCATAATCGTCCCCTTCCGGGATGGCCGTAACAGTGTTATTGTAAAAACCAAGGTGGCCTTCCGGATGGGTTTTGGACCCGGTCAACACATCACCGTTGATCAGCCTGTATTTGTCTTGGTTCACCCCACTTGCATACAAGAAGGTTGAAATTTCCGCTCCTATTTTAGTGGAGTAGTATTTAGGTGCCTTTATGATTGAACCCGCCAAAGCTACAGTTCGTTCCGCATTGAACTTGCCTGTCAACATTAGTTCCCCTATGATAATCAAGTCCTGTGGGGATACGGTCCAAATCACTTCTCCCTTGTTAATAGGGTCAATCTTATTGATTTGCGTCCCAACAAGGCCAGCTGGGTGTGGTCCAGATATTTTATGAACGGTTACACCGTCCAACTGCGTCAATGGGGAATTCCCGGATTTTCCTACGGAAACATGAACCTTCCCAGGTGTCAACTTCCCTAAAGTGGTAATGGCGGCTTGAAGCTGCTCCTCTTTACCAGACAAAATATAATCTGCCTCTGCGGCCAAGGGCGCCGTAGTATATCCTGATACAAAAATCGCTTTGGGTGTAGCATCCGGATCGGCAATGATGTCATATGGACGCTGTTTCACAAAGGGCCAAGCACCGGATTGCAACAAAAATGCCTTGATAGCCTCTGCATCTGCACCAGCCAAATCCAACGGTTTATGCTGTACAAATTCCTGGGTTTTGTCTGCCAAAATCTTCAGGCTCAAAATCCTTCTTCTTGCTCCTCGGACAATTTCTACCAATTCCCCACTAACTGGAGAGACAAATTGCATTTCCTCCTTGTTCTTGTTATAGAAAAGAGGTTCCCCTGCCTTGACCTCGGCTCCTTGCTTGATATGCATCTTAGGGGTTATTCCGTGAAAATCATCTAGGTTTAGGGCGTAAACGTTGCTTAAAACGGCTTTGGAAGTAGTCTGTTCTGCTGCCCCGACAAGGTTGATGTCCAACCCTTTCTTAATCCGGATGTCTTTAGACATATTGTTGTAGACCTTAGTGTTATGAAAAATCGCAGGCAAATTTAGCATTAAAAGGATAGTTTTCATAATAATTGACCATAAAAATGGGATTACATCGAGCTAAATTTGCTAGGCACACTTTTTGTTTACCTTTACCCAAAATTTGGGCCTAATATGCGCTTATTGATCAAACAATTGTGCTGTTGTTTTTTTGTTACCGGAGTTTTTGCACAGGTGCAAGAAGAAGTAAATCCACCTTCCCACATAAAAACGGTTGTCTTTACGGGCCCAACGGAGGATCAGTTCCCTGTTATTCAGCTTGGTGAAAAAATGACCTTGGAGTTTGACGACCTCACAGCCAGCGAACAAGATTACTATTTTAAGATTGTACACTGTGATTACGACTGGACCCCTTCACAATTGCTAAAATCGCAATACCTCAGCGGAACCGACAACCAGCGCATTATCGATTACGAGAACAGCTACAATACCCTACAACCTTATTCCAATTATAGACTGACCATACCCAACCAAAATGTTGGGCTCAAAGTCAGTGGCAACTACCTACTTGAGATTTACAATATGTACGGGGAACTCCAATTTTCGCGGAGGTTTGTGGTCTACAAAGATTTAGTGAGGGTTGGAGGCACCATAAAACGTTCCCGGGATTTCCAATATTTGAATACGAAACAAGTAGTTCAGTTTCGCATCAACACGGCAGGATTCCCAGTTGTCAATCCCAAAAAAGAGGTTAAGGTCGCCATAATCCAAAATCATTTTTGGCCCACGGCCCTTTACAATATTCAACCCCAATTTACCCTTGGAACAGAGTTGGTTTATAAATACGACCAGGAAACCAGTTTTTATGGGAGCAACGAATTTTTGAATTTTGACACCAAAGATTTAAGGTCTCCCACTTTTGCCATTTCCAAAGTAGAATTTAAAGACCTGTACCACCATTATCTTTTCACCAACGAGTTTAGACACGATCAGCCGTACACCTATTTCCCGGACATCAATGGGGATTTTGTGGTTCGTACGCTTCAGGGCGACGATGTTTCCAGGGAGGCAGAATATTCCAAAGTCCATTTTAGTCTTCCCTACTCCAATGAAATAGGTTTGGATAAAGTATACGTCTTTGGGAAGTTCAACAATTATGCCTTGGAAGAGGAAAATTTGATGACCTTCAACTCTGATAATGGAAAAATGGAACTAACGCTACCCATAAAGCAAGGTTTTTACAATTATAAATATGTGGTGGAACGGGGAGATGGGGTTGTGGATCTTAACTATGTGGGCGGCAACTTTCACTTCACTGAAAACAATTACCTCATTTTAGTCTATTATCGTGATTTTGGTGATATGCATGATAGCATCATCGGTATAGGTTCGGTAAATTCCAGAACAATCAGCAATTAATTATCTTTAGCCCATAACCTCAAAACGGGAATGAGCAACAAACCAAGCTTGATCAGCAAAGGCCGGTATGAACTGAAGTTTAGGGGCACAGAGTGCAAAAATTGCGGTCATCCCCTGGATGTTAGTGATAAATACTGCCCCAATTGCTCGCAGGCCAACAGCACCAAAAAATTGGTTCTAAGGGATTTCTGGGACGAATTTTTCTCCAGTTTGATCAACTACGATTCCAAACTTCTCAAAACCCTTTATGCGATGTTGCTAAAACCTGGCATCATCACCAAAGACTATGTTAATGGAAAACGAATTACCTACACCAATCCATTTAGGTTTCTTTTGAGTTTGGCCTTTCTGTATTTCCTGATGGTCACTTATAACAATAGTTTTTCCAATTGGGACAAGGCGGCAGAAAATTATAATAGCAATATTATGAATCCAAGTCCTGTTTCCTTTGATCTAGGAACGGGAAAACTTACTGCGGATAGCACAGAAATGCGAAAACAAACGGAAAAAGCGCTCCAACGGATGGATTCTCTGGGAATGAGTGATGTTCCCGCTACAGCACAATTGCAATATCTGGATAGCATTGGAGTATTTAGCGAAAGATTAGCGCAGAATCAGGCGAATAAAGACTCCATGATGCTGGCTAACCCAAGAGCTTATTTTGATAGTATCAAAAACAAATCTGGAGTTGGTGGACTTGCCCAAAAGATGGAGTTTTTCTCCAAGGTGATTCGGCACGACACCTTAAATAATTTTGAAGAAGCTAGAGACAGATATGGAGTGGAAGAAAAGTTCTCATCAAGATTAGCATTTAATTCAACCGCTAGCTTATTGCGCGTTATTCGTGAACCGGGAAGTTTTGTGAATTCGACCATCTCTAGGCTCCCTTTTGTCATTTTCTTCTTTCTTCCGTTGTTCACTCTTTTCATTTCGATGGTATACATCAGAAAAAAATACACCTACACCGATCATCTGATCTTTAGTTTTCACAACCAGTCATTATTATTTATCTTGCTCATCCTTAGCCTAATAATTGATACTATTTTCAAAACAGCTAGTGCGGGTATCTTTTTGTTGATTTTCGGATTTTACCTGTACAAAGCCATGAGAAGGTTCTATGGCCAAGGAAGGATAAAGACAATTATTAAATACGTATTTCTGAACACTATTTTTGCCTTTTTGGCACTGTTTGTGTTGTTAGGTTTGTTGACAGGAAGCGTCTTTACATATTAGAATTATGTTCACTCAGATTACCAAAGGAATCAAAGTATCGGTGCAAACCACCTTCGAAGGCACATTTTTTAAGAACTATAAAATGCACTACGCCTTTGGATATACCATTACCATTGAAAATCAAAGTCAGGATACCGTGCAGCTTACAGCCAGGCATTGGGATATTTTTGATGCCTTAAAGGAAATGGAGACCGTGGACGGTGAAGGGGTCGTTGGCAAAAAACCTGTCATTAAACCCGGCAAGTCCCATACCTATAGTTCCGGTTGTCTTTTGGCCTCACCCATTGGCGCCATGCGTGGGTATTATCACATGGTAAATTTCACTTCTACGGAAGAATTTGAAGTAGAGATACCTACCTTCAAATTTTCCGCTCCTTTTGCCATAAATTAAAAATTCTTGCTTTTAATTTTCAATTATTCAATTACAATATCCTGTAATTATTAATCTGTAAATCGTTTTTTCTTTTACTACCTTTGGTGGAATTTTTAAATCTTAAAAATACCACTATGGGAAAAGGTTTTTTTCAGGTTCCAACAGCATATAATGAACCTATAAAAAGTTATGCTCCTGGCACACCGGAAAGAGAAGAAGTGCTTCAACAGTATGATACTTACTACAGCGGAAACGTTGATGTTCCCTTGTACATAGGTTCTGAAGAAATCAGGACCGGAAACACCCAAAGCATGTCTCCGCCACATGAGCACGCGCATGTAGTGGGTCAATACCATATTGCGGATAAAAAACATGTGGAGAAAGCCATTTCCAACGGTTTGGAAGCCCGTGATAAATGGGCCAACCTAACTTGGGAACAAAGGGCTGCCATTTTCTTGAAAGCGGCCGATTTGGTTGCTGGACCCTATCGTGCAAAAATCAATGCTGCCACCATGATGGCTCAGTCCAAAACCATCCACCAAGCAGAGATTGATGCCGCCTGTGAGTATATTGATTTCCTGCGCTTCAATGTGGAATATATGTCTCAAATTTATGCGGAGCAGCCAGAGTCTGCAGATGGTATCTGGAACCGTGTTGAATATAGACCTTTGGAAGGATTTGTTTATGCAATCACTCCATTTAATTTTACTGCCATTGCCGGAAACTTGCCCGCAAGTGCTGCCATGATGGGAAATGTGGTGCTGTGGAAGCCTAGCGACAGTCAAGTGTTCTCCGCTAAAGTAATTATGGACGTATTCAAGGAAGCAGGTCTTCCCGATGGTGTCATCAATATGGTTATGGGTGATCCTATAATGGTTACCGAAACCGTACTTTCACACTCGGATTTCTCTGGACTTCACTTTACAGGCTCAACTTTTGTTTTCAAGGAATTATGGAAACAAATTGGGAATAACATCCATACCTATAAAACCTACCCAAGAATAGTTGGAGAAACCGGTGGAAAGGATTTCATATTGGCACACCCAACGGCCAAACCGGAACAAGTAGCTACCGCAATCATTAGAGGTGCTTTTGAGTTCCAAGGTCAAAAATGTAGTGCCGCATCAAGAGTATACCTTCCAAAGTCCACAGCCAATGAGATACTGGAATTGGTTAAAACCGATATCGCATCCTTTAACAAACCAGGGTCACCTGCTGATATGAGCAATTTTATCACCGCAGTGATACATGAAGGTTCTTTTGACAAGTTGGCCAAATACATTGATCAGGCCAAAGCGGATAAAGATGCCGAGATAATTGCGGGTGGTGGATATGACAAATCCAAAGGATATTTTGTGGAACCTACGGTTATTTTGACCCAAGATCCAAAATATACAACCATGTGCACCGAGCTTTTTGGACCTGTGGTTACCATTTACATTTATGAGGATGCCGATTGGGGCAAAACTTTGGAATTGGTGGATAGCACTTCGGAATATGCATTGACCGGGGCCGTCTTATCAACAGATCGTTATGCGATAGAAGAGGCCACCAAAGCACTTCAAAACTGTGCTGGAAACTTCTACATCAATGATAAGCCAACCGGGGCCGTTGTGGGACAACAGCCTTTTGGCGGAGCAAGAGCGTCCGGAACCAATGACAAAGCTGGTTCTGCGCAAAACTTGTTGCGTTGGGTTTCTCCTAGATTGATCAAGGAAACCTTTGTAACCCCTGAGGATTACAGGTATCCTTTCCTAGGTTAAAAATTAACTTACTATCAACTTTAAAGTGCCCTTTTCCATTGAGGAGAAATGGCACTTTTTTTCTGCCGATTTCTTTTGAACTTGCAAATTGTTATCTTTTAAGATAACTTTATGCCGTGGCAAGACAGATTGTATTTTTTGAAAATCACTTTATCGACTTCTATCGCAGACAGGATTCCAAAGTGAAAGGAAAGATTCAATACGTCTTGGAATTAATCAAACAGGTTGAGCGTGTTCCCCAAAAGTTCCTCAAACACATTGCTGGTACCGAGGGATTGTATGAGATCAGAATAGAATATCATTCCAACATATACAGAATCTTCTGTTGCTTTGATGAAGGAAAGTTGATAATTCTCTTCAATGGTTTCCAAAAAAAGACACAGAAAACACCCAAAACAGAATTGGAAAAGGCCAAGGGGCTAATGAAACAATATTTTGAAAGCAAACAATAACCTCATGAATGCAAACAAGAACATACGAACTTTTGAGGAACTCATCGAGCATGAGCATGGAAAAATAGGCACTGAAAATCGCAACAAATATGAAGAAGGTGCCCAAATGTTCATTATCAGTGAAATGTTGAAGGAGGCCAGAAAACAGGCCAACCTCACCCAGGAACAGCTTGCCGAGAGAGCAGGAACTAAAAAGAGCTATATCTCCAAATTGGAAAATGCCAAGGGGAATATTCAACTTTCCACGCTTATCCGGATTTTTGAACAAGGTCTTGGCCGAAGAATAGGATTGACGTTTTTATAACCAAGCATATGAACGCAGAATTATTAAAAACCTACAAGCAGTTGGAAGGCATGCCTCAAACCGAAGAGGTAGTTCAGATTAAAAATCAGATTAAAGAGTCCTTGTACCAGCAATTAAGATTTCATTTCTTGGAACTTTCCAGAATTGGACAAGTTATTGGGTATGATGAGCTCCAGAGCGAACAAAGCAAGGCTATTGAATTGCTCGAAATAGAGAAACAACGAGGAAAATAGTTCCTTGTGAACACAAACAACCCCAAATACAGAGCCTTTTTCCTTATTCCTCCGGAAGTACAACTCCTGGATTTTGCCGGACCCGCCCATCTATTTTATGAAGCCACCCTATATGGGGCTAACATCAAAAATCTCTTTTTGAGTATGTCAGCCACCCATGAAGAGGTGACTTGTGCAGGGGTATCCTTGGGCAAACTGCAGCCTTATGATGCATTTGAATTGGGACCAGATGACCTACTCTTTATACCTGGACTGGAAGGGTGGATTTTTGCAGAGCCAGGCTATGCAGCCAAAAACCAAGAATTCATCCTTTGGTTAAAAGATCAATACAGAAACGGAGCTCAAATTTGCTCGGTATGTACAGGTGCCTATATCGTGGCTTTTGCAGGACTTTTCAATGGCAAAAATTGCACCACTCACTGGAAATATTTGGAAGATTTTCAAAACCGGTTTCCACAATCCAAACTACTAGCTGACCGGTTGATCGTAAAAGATGGGAATTTATATTCCAGCGCAGGTGTGTCATCCGGAATAGATTTGGCCCTTTTTATCTTGGAAGAACTATTTGGGCCGGTGTTTGCCACCAAAATTGCCAAAGCAGTGGTTATTTACCTCCGCAGAACAGACAGTGACCCACAGTTAAGTGTTTTTCTTCAGTATCGGAACCATTTGGACAATCGAATCCACCAAGTTCAAGATTATTTGGCCCAAAATTTGGCCAAGAAGACCAACCTGGACAGCTTGGCAGCCCATGTCCACATGAGTCCACGAAATCTAAGTCGTTTGTTTAAAAAAGTAACTGGAATCACTGTTGGAAGCTATTTGGAAAAACTTCGGGTGGAGCGAGCTGTGCAATTGCTCTCGGATGGCTCCAAAGTGAGTGCCGCGTCATTGGCTTGTGGCCTTCGCAGCAGCAATCAACTTAGGTCATTACTAAAAAAACATACGCATTCCCTTCCTTCGGAATGGCAAGGATAATTGTCCGGATACTGCGCCTAGTTGTCCTTTCTTTAGTTCTTATATCGGTATAATTTTGTTTTATCATCAAACAAGAAACAATGAAACAGTCTTTTTTTATTCTCACGCTACTCTTTATGATTTCCAACGGCATTGCCCAAGATTCGCAAATTCCTTCCACCCAATACATTTGTCCACCATGCAACAGTTCCTGTGATGAAGTGGAACATAATGGTCCGGGCGTTTGTGCACATTGCAATATGGTACTGATTCGAAAGGATTTGTCCAAAACCATAGCCTTTTATCTACAGGACGGTGTGGAAGTTCTTGATTTTGCCGGCCCTATGGAGGTTTTTGTATATTCTGGATACAAAGTATTTACCGTTTCGGCCACTCAGGAGCCTATCATTTCCCAAGGTACGCTAAAGGTAATTCCAGATTACAGTATTAAGAATGCTCCAAAGGCGGATATTTTAGCCTTTTTTGGCGGAAATTCGGGGGCAGCATCGCAGAACAAGGATGTTATCCAGTGGGTTCAAAAACAGGAGAATGTTCAATATCACTTTTCCGTATGCACCGGGGCGTTTGTCCTTGCAGAGGCAGGCCTTTTGGATGGTAAAACAGCAACTACGTTCCACGGCGCCCTAAACGGCTTGGAAAGGAAATATCCCAAGATCGATGTTAAAAAAGATGCGCGCTTTGTGGATAATGGTAAAGTCATCACTACGGCAGGGGTATCTGCAGGAATTGATGGTGCCCTGCACTTAGTAGCCAAACTTCAAGGGTTAAATGCAGCCAAACGTACGGCCTACTATATGGAATACGACAATTGGAAACCAGGTGACGGATTGATTTTGTCCAACGACAGTCCTTATAACCAGTTGGCAAATGCAAGCTTTTTCCGCGAATTTGAAGGGAAGTACGAACATGAGGATGGAAGTCAGATTATAGTTGCCTATAATGGTGTAAAAGAAAATCTGCAAGCGCTGATCAATGGAATTCCCTATCCGGTATATCACGAAAGTGAGGATATGTTCTCCAATGTCAACAGTGAACCCATATACTTTAAAAGAAACGAAGCCAACCAAATTATTGGATACTCACTTACCCAAAATGGGGTGGTATACAAGAAGCTGTAATTACCAATCCAACCAAAGTACATTTACCTAAACAACCTTTGGAAAGGTCATTGTGAATCGCAATGGCCAATAATTCTCAAATTGTAGTCAAAATCTAGTCTATTTTTGACCAACTCAATTTGATATTTCATAGTCAAGCGGTAAAATGATTTGTTCTGCCACTTTTCGCTATTCTTTTCGGTCAAACAATTATTATGTAAATTTAACGTTAAGTAATTGTAAAGTAAATGTAATCTATTTATCTTTAGGAACTAAACCATCAAATTATGACTTCACGGATTCGCATTTGGAGAAAAATGGTGGCTGATAGGTATGAAAGCATATGGCAATACTTGAAGGCCTATGCCAAAAAATGTAGGCTGCTGTATTATGACACCCTGAGTATTTAATGGGATACCTTATATTTTTGGGGTAAATACACCACCTTTTTGGTTTCAAAAAAATCTTCGGAAAAATAATCCTTCAAATCAAAAACTTGGGCGTTTTGATAAGGCTGTAGTTCCTCTGACAGGTCGCCACCTTTCAAGTACAGGATGCCATTTTTTCTATCATGCGCAGCGTCTTTTTTAATTTTCCCTTTGGTCCAACGGACAAAAGTTGGCATGGCGGCAACTGCCCTACTTACAATAAAATCAAATTGTTCCTCCAAGTCCTCAACCCTTGTATGCAGGGCTTTCACATTGTCTAACTGAAGTCCATCCACCACTTCCTGTACCACACGTATTTTTTTGCCAATAGCATCCACCAAGGTGAATTGGACTTCGGGAAAAAGGATGGCCAAGGGAATCCCAGGGAATCCACCTCCAGTTCCCACATCCAACACCGCTGACCCTGGATTGAACGTTTGGATTTTGGCTATTCCCAGTGAATGCAACACATGGCGTAAATACAACTCGTCTATATCCTTTCTGGACACCACATTTATTTTCTTGTTCCAATCCTGATATAATGCCTCCAAAGCCTGAAAATGCCCTTTCTGCATTTCGGTGAGTGTCGTAAAATAGTTAAAGATCAAATCTGAGCCCATTTGCTAACTGTTAATTTCGGCAAAATTAATACTTTTGGGCACCTAATTTTCGTTTAGAAATGGAAGTGGCTATTGCAAGACATTAATAGTTACTTTTATAAAAAAATATTTTATGGAAAAAACCATACGGTTTTCAAGAAAGGATTCCGCACAATTTTTTAGAACACTGAATAAACGGGTTAACCAATACTTTAGTGAAAACCAAATCAAGAAAACCGGTAATTGGAAACTTCACTTGAAAACCATAGTGATGTTCGCCGTCTTTTTGACTCCCTATTTTTTAATGTTGACCTTAAACTTACCATTTTGGGGCTATATATTGTTATCCATAACCATGGGTGTAGGCATGGCCGGAGTTGGGATGAATGTTATGCACGATGGAAACCATGGGTCTTATTCCACCAAAAAATGGGTGAACAAGTTAATGGGAGGCAGTATCTACATCTTGGCAGGTAATGTTTACAATTGGCAGGTACAGCACAATGTACTGCATCATACGTATACCAACATTCACGAGCACGACGAAGACATGGAGGCTGGACGAATCCTTCGTTTCTCCAAGCATGCAGCATGGCAAAAACACCATAAATTTCAACATTACTATTCCATTTTCTTGTACGGACTGTTGACTTTCAACTGGGCCATAACCACAGATTTTCAACAAATGTATCGCTATATGAAGAGAAAGCTCTCTTACGGTAAACTACCCAATCCGGTCATTAATTGGAGTACCTTGGTAATCACTAAGGTTATTTACACTACGATTTGGATTGTTCTTCCATTGATTTTTGTTGAAATTCCTTGGTGGCAAGTACTATTGGGCTTCTTTATCATGCACTATGTAGCCGGAGTGATCCTAAGTGTGGTTTTTCAGCTGGCACATATTGTCCATGATGCGGAAACTCCACTTCCAGAGAAAGATGGAACGATGAAAAATACCTGGGCCATACACCAACTTGCCACAACGGTAAATTTTGGGACGAAAAACAGGATTGTCAATTGGTTTACCGGTGGATTAAACCACCAAGTAGAGCACCATATATTTCCTAACATCAGCCACATTCACTACACAAAAATTTCCAAAATTGTGAAACAGACGGCCAGGGAATTCAATTTGCCATACAACGAATATAAAACTACACGAAAAGCCATAATTTCGCACTTCAAACATTTAAAGGAGTTGGGAAAAAACCCAGCCCTTCAATTTCAGTAAAATAGCAAGGTCAATGAGCAACCAACTTTCTGAAAGAATTAATAGTTTAGTTCCTTCGGCAACCCTTGAAATGGCGGCAAAAGCCCGTGAGCTGAGAGCTTCAGGAAAAGATATTATTGGTTTAAGTCTGGGAGAACCGGATTTCAATACACCAGATTACATTAAGGAGGCGGCCATTCAGGCCATTAACGACGGATACAATTCCTACACTCCGGTTGACGGATATGTAGAACTTAAGGATGCGATCATCACCAAATTCCAACGGGATAACGGTATCAGTTATGACCGCTCGCAGATTGTGGTTTCCACAGGGGCCAAACAAGCGCTTTATAATGTGGCGCAAGCCTGTCTGGACAAAGGCGATGAAGTTATTCTGCCTTGTCCGTATTGGGTAAGCTATAGCGACATTGTAAAATTGGCGGATGGGGTTCCTGTTGAGGTTGCCACTTCCATAGAAAACGATTTTAAAATGACCCCGGAGCAACTGGAGGCGGCGATTACGCCAAAAACCAAAATGCTTTGGTATTCCTCTCCATGTAACCCAAGCGGTTCCATTTATAGCAAGGAAGAATTAAGAGCTTTGGCCGATGTGCTTCAAAAACATCCCCAAATAGTTGTGGTCAGTGACGAAATCTATGAACACATTAACTATGGGGTAACAGAACATGCATCTATGGCAAGTTTTGAAGATATGTATGACCGCACTGTGACCGTAAACGGGGTTGCCAAGGCTTTCGCGATGACCGGATGGAGAATTGGGTATATTGGTGCCCCAACATATATTGCCCGGGCTTGCAACAAATTGCAAGGTCAAGTAACCAGTGGAGCCAACTGTATTGCACAGCGCGCGGTTATTACTGCCCTATTAGAACCACCAAGCAGGGTTCAATACATGGTAGACGAGTTTGAGAACAGACGAAAACTCATTTTGGAACTCCTAAATAACATTCCAGGTTTTAAGTGCAACGAGCCTCAAGGTGCTTTTTATGTTTATCCGGATGTTTCAGCCTATTTTGGAAAGTCATTGAACGGCAAGAAAATTGACAATGCTTCTGATTTTGCGATGTATTTGTTGGAAGAAGCCAATGTGGCTACCGTTACGGGTGATGCCTTTGGAAATGGCAATTCCATCCGTATTTCCTATGCGGCCAGTGTGGACGAAATAAAAGAAGCCATTGCCCGAATTAAGGCAGTTGTATAACCCACCTCTGTAAAAAGAACATAAGAGGGTTTATCTTAAGATAAACCCTTTTTTCATGGGGTCTTTTGGGTCAAGTACAAAGGTGTGCATTCCAGTAATATGGGCAGTCCCTTCAACTTGCGGTATAACAGCGGTAAACGGACCATAGTCCACTTCCTTCACCACACTTCCGATAAATGTAGATCCGGTGATACTTTCTATCACCATCGTCTGTCCAAGTTTTATCTCATTTCTGGCCCAATGAATGGCCATCCTACCAGACACTCCTGAACCCGTTGGACAACGGTCCACTTCACCCTCAGCGAAAATGCAGACATTTCTACTGTCTACCCCACTGGTCTCGGAGCCATCAATAAAAATAGTGCCGTAAAGAAAACTCAAATCTCCCTCAAAAGGATGCAAGATCTCATGGTCTTGCTCCATCACGGCCTGTTTGATATCCATTCCCTTACTTATCAAATCCTGATATGAGTTTGAATCCAGCTCCAATTCCAGCTTGTTTTTCCTAAGATCCACATAGGCATAAAAAGCGCCGCCATACGCCAAATCGTAGGTCACCTCTCCCAATCCTTTCACCGCTACTTTTCTATCCAATCCCACAACAAAGCTGGGCACACAATGAAATCGAACTCCTTTTACTTCTTTACCCTCCATTTCTACATAGGCGTAAATCCGCCCACAGGGAGCGTCAATTTTCAACTCCGTTATTCCCTGTTTTTCATCAACCCACCCCATTTGGACAGCCAAGGTGGAAATGGCAATGATGGCATGCCCACACATGGTACTATACCCTTCGTTGTGAAGGAAAATAATCCCAAAATCGCCCTCTTCGTCATTTGGAGGTAGCAGTATACAGCCATACATATCTGCATGCCCTCTGGGCTCAAACATCAAAGCTGTTCGCAGTTCGTCATAATGCTCCTTGCAATACCTTCGGTATTCCAGCACATTGTTCCCCTTCAATTCTGGGAAACCACCCACGATTATCCGCAGGGGTTCGCCACCCGTATGCATATCTATCGTCTTGATCTGCAACCAGTTCTCAGGCGGATCAAAAGTGCTGTTTTCTAAAATTCTATCATACGTTTGTCCCATTCTTACAATTTGGAATAATAATAGCTTGCAGCAATCAAATCCTCCAAGGCGTGTCCCACGGATTTGAAAAGGGTTATTTCATTTTCTGAAGTCCTTCCAGGAACCGCCTCCGAACACAAGTCAAACAAATCTGCTATGATATCTGACTCCTTCAAAAGTCCATGTTTTAACGGAATAGCGATATCGCCACTTTCTTTGAGTCCACTTTCCCTTGTATCCAAAAAAACCGACGTCCTGCGGATGGTCTCGTCATCAGATTCTCGCATGTTGGGCTTGTAGGCTCCCACCAAATCAATATGCTGTCCGTGAACAAGGTCCTCTCCAAGTACCAAAGGTGTTTCGGAAAGGGTTGCGCAGGACACCAAGTCCACATCTCCAATGCAAGCTGCTACACTGGACACGCTGCAAATTTCAAATGAATCTTGGGAGAGTTCTTGACATAATACCTCTGCTTTTGCTTGGTTCCTACCCCATATAAACACCTTTTTTATGGGTCGAACCGCCGCATGCGCCCTAATTAGATTGACAGACAAGGCTCCGGTACCAATCATAAGCATAGTCTCTGTATTTTCCCTGGACAAAAAAGAAGAAGCCAAAGCAGATGCCGCGGCAGTACGCTTGGCAGTTAAATTCTTTGCATCCATGATGGCCTTTAACACCCCTGTTTTGGCATCCAAGTACAAATAACTTCCCTGAATGGATGGTAGGTCAAATTTGTCATTCCCTGGGTTAACTGTCACTACCTTAACACCAGCTTCATTACCCGGATTCCAGGCGGGCATCAATAGTAAAGTGGTATCTTTTTGAGTTATTGGATTTGGAAAATCGTGATGATGACGTTTGGGAACCAGCATCTTTTTGTTTGCAAATCCTTCTTGCAGAGCACGGGTCAATTCCAAAAAATCAGTATGCTTTTCAATAAATTCTGAGCTGATCTGTAGTGGTTGTTGCATGTCTGAAAAATAGAACTATAATAAATTTCAACAGGACATATCTGCCACAATTTTCCACTCCCCATCAATCTTTCGAAGAATAATCAAAAATACCCCATCGGCATCACCAGCTTTTCTCTTTAAATGATATTGCCCCATAACGTGATAGGAGTTGGACTCGATCTTCGTCACGTCATCAATAGTGAAATTCAAGGTTCCGGTTTCATCCTTGGTTGGATATCTTTTTTGGTAACCTTCCAGCGTTTTTTGCCAACCCAAGGTCAAACCATTAGCTCCATAAAACTTCAAGGAATCACTCTTCCAATAGGTTTGCATAAATCCCTCTAAATCGTGATTGGACCAGGCTTTTTCCTGATTTCTTAATAAGCTAATAATTTCAGCTTTATCCGCTTCTTGTGATGTATTGCAAGCCATGCATAGGAGCAACGCTCCAATAAGGAAAGTAAATAGTTTATTCATGATGTCCAGTTAATTTACTTCGGAAGGGAAAGCTACGTTTTTTTCCAGAAATATGGGGTCAGTAGGATAAGAACTGTAAAAAGCTCCAACCTGCCCAAAAGCATAAGAAAGCCACACCACCATTTGCCTGCTGCCGGAAGACTGGCATAGTTACTTACTGGATTTAGGTCTCCCAAAGCAGGCCCCACATTACCCAAAGAAGAGGCGGCACCACCTATAGCGGAAACAAAATCCAACCCCATAAAACCCAGCACCAGAGATCCTATGATAAATAACAGCATGTAAAGCACGAAAAAGGCGATAATATTGTAAACAATATGCTCTGTGACTGTCTTTTCGTTATACCGAACAGGAATTACGGCATTGGTGTGTAAGGTGCGCTTAAACTCCAAAATCCCATTTTTGATGATCAATATGTGCCGCATTACCTTGATTCCACCAGCAGTGGATCCCGCTGACCCTCCCAAGAACATCAAACCAAAAAAGAAAACGGTCAAAAAAGAGGTCCAACTTGTAAAATCAGCTGTCACAAAACCCGTAGTGGTCACAATAGCCACCACTTGAAACAAGGCATGCCTAAACGCACTTTCCGCCGCTCCCCAAACCATGGGGTGGAAATCGGAAACCGGGACCTCAACTTTATAATTCACCACCAAAAAGGCAGCTACAGAAAATAGCACTATAAAAATTGTATAGTACTTAAACTCTTCGTCCTTGAGTATTCGTTGGATTTTTCCTGTGAACGCAAAATAGCTCAACACAAAATTGCTCCCTGCCAAGAACATGAATACAATGGTGATGTATTGAATAATAGGCTGATGGTTCCAGTAGGCCAAACTGGCATTTTTGGTAGAAAACCCACCTGTGGAAAGCGTTGCCAAAGCGTGGTTCATGGCATCAAAAAGAGACATCCCAGCCAACTTTAACAGTACAGTCTCAGCTACGGTGTAACCAAAGTAAATGAGCCACAATCGCTTTGCGGTATCGGTTATACGAGGGTGTAATTTATCTCCCGCTGGGCCTGGTGCTTCTGCCGCAAAAAGCTGCATTCCCCCTATTCCCAAAAGCGGTAAAATGGCAATGGCCAATACGATTATACCCATCCCTCCTATCCAATGGGTCAGGCTGCGCCAGAATAAAATACCTTTGGGCAATGCCTCAATATCATTTAAAATAGACGCCCCGGTCGTGGTATATCCTGAAATTGTTTCAAAAAAAGCATCTGTGATACTCGGGATAGCTCCAGAAAAAAGGTAGGGCAAGGTTCCCGAAAGGGACATAATGATCCAACCAAAGGTCACTACAATATAGCCCTCTTTCCGTTTGACTTCCTTTCTATGTCCCCGGGTATAGAACATAGCCATGACCCCAAATAACATGGTTACGATGGCCGCTAAACTAATATCCAGAGTTACGCCATCCTTGTACAGTCCACTAACAAAGGCCGCAACCAGCATAAAGGAGCCGTTGCAAAGGAGCAACAGACCCATGATGTGAACTATAATGCGAGTATTAAGGCCCATTATAAGAAGAGCTTTTCAATCCTTGGGATGGCTTTGGGTAGGCAACAGACCACAACGCGGTCCCCTTCCAAAATTTTGAAATCCCCAAGGGCAATAATACCTTTTCCGTCCCGGATTACGCCCCCAATACTGGCTTCCCTGGGGAAGTTCAATTCCTTGATTATTTCTCCATTGACCAAGGAAGTTGGCTTGACTTCAAACTCCAAGATCTCGGCGTTAAGGTTATTTAAACGGGTAAGGGCCAAGACCTCTCCTCTACGGATATATCTAAAGATATTATTGGCTGCCAGTAGTTTTTTATTGATAAGTGTATCCACACCAATGGATTGGGAAAGTTGGAAGTAGTCCATATTTTCCACCATGGCAATGGTCTTCTTTATTTTTTTTGATTTAGCAACCAAGCAGGACATGATGTTGGTTTCCGAATTTCCTGTCACCGCTATGAACGCATCCATGGAATCCAAACTCTCCTCGTCCAATAGCTCCACATTCCTTCCATCACCATTGATGACCAAGGCATGAGGAAGATCATCCGCAATATCAAAGGCCTTTTCCTTGTCCTTTTCAATCAACTTTACATTGAATTTTTTGGTGCAAAGATCTCTAGCTGTCTTGAAACCTACCTTGCTGCCACCCAAGATCATCACATTTTTGATCTCCTTTTTCTGCATTCCCGTAAGTTTGTAGAGCTCCTCTACCCCTTCACTGGTGGTTATAAAGTATACTTGGTCCCCTTCCTTAAAAATGGTATCACCCCTTGGAATTAAGGTAAATTGGGTACCCATCCGTTGCAGTGCAATGGGCATAAAGTGCAGTTCTGGAAAGATTTTGGCAGCTTCTTTTACCATCTTGCCCACAAATGGGGCTGCTTTAGGAAGAAAAACGCCTATCATGGTCAATAAGCCGCCCTCAAATTCATAGGTATCATTAAAAGCAGACTGATTCAATAATAGCTGAATCTCCGTGGCCGCCAATTCTTCGGGGGATATCAATTCATCAATTCCTAACTCATCAAACTTGATAAGCTCCCTATTGTCCATGAACTCGGTATTGGAAATCCGGGCAATGGTACGTTTACATCCCAGTTGTTTCGCCAACATACAAAGGGTCAAATTGGTAGTTTCCGAAGCCGTAACCCCAATAACCAATTCGGAGCTTTGCACCTTCGCATCACGTAAAACTTCTATAGAAGTGGCATCGCCTCGCAGTACTCGGATATCCAAATGATTGTCCGCATAGGTAAGGCTTTCCTTGTCCGTATCGATCAAGGTGATAGCCTGCGCTTCATAAGACAAGAGTTTTGCCAAATGAAAACCTACTTCACCAGCTCCGGCTATAATAATCTTCATCGATTAAAATAAGATGTTCTTAAATAAATTCAATTCGCGCTACAAATGGTAAAAAAGAATAGAGATTTTGGTCCAAAAAGACACATACGTAACATGATACGGAAAAGCTTTCCTTTGTTGTACGGCAAAATTACACAATTATTTTTGTACGCCTTCCATATACCTAAGTTGTATATTTGCCAGCAAATTCTGTGAATGTCAAAAAAAGTCATCCCATACAAGGATTCCGAGCTAGGAAAAAAGGAACAGGTAACCCAAATGTTCGACACCATTTCCAAGGATTACGATGGACTTAATCGGGTTATTTCCTTTGGCATTGATGTAAAATGGCGCAAACGGGTTGTGGAAATTCTTAAAGGGAAAAAACCAGGGTCGATATTGGATATTGCCACCGGAACCGGGGATTTGGCCATTGCGATGACTGCAACAGGTGCCGAACATATAGTGGGTTTGGACATTTCTCCTGGAATGTTGGAGGTTGGAAGAACCAAAATCACTAACAAAAAGCTTGAAAATACCATTGAAATGGTGGTAGGCGATAGCGAAAACCTCTCTTTTGAAGACCAATCCTTTGATGCCGTTACGGTAGCTTTTGGGGTTCGAAATTTCGAGAATCTTGAAAAAGGGCTTCAGGAAATACATCGAGTTTTAAAACCTGGTGGCAGTTTGGTCATTTTGGAGACTTCTGTACCTACAAAATTCCCGTTTAAGCAAGGTTACCGGTTATACTGCGGCTATATCTTGCCAGTTATAGGTAAAATTTTCTCTAAAGACCGGTCCGCCTATGCTTATTTGAGCGAATCTGCTTCCCAGTTTCCACACGGTAAAGCTTTCAACAATATTTTGGCCAAAATTGGGTTTATAGGTATAGAGAACAAACCCCAGACATTTGGGGTGGCATCTATATATGTCGCGACAAAATAATTTGATGAAAAACCTCTTATCGTTCCTTGGCCTGCTACTGGTATGCCAAAGTGCTTTGTCCCAATTCAAAAAAGACCCCATTCTAAATCTTCAGACCGAGGATCAGAAGTTGTTGAACTGGGGTTACTATTTAGGGTTTAATCAATACGATTTCCAATTTGATTACAAAAACAATGTAGGTCAAGACATTTTGGTAGATAAGAGCATGGGCTTTAATGTCGGGTTGATTGGTGAGCTACGGATCAACGAATTTTTGGATGCCCGTTTTGAACCTGGACTTTTGTACACCCAAAGAGTCCTTGGATTCCCAGGGTTTACCTCCGAAAATGATGCCTTCAGGGAAGTTCGTTCCACCTATATCCGTTTTCCCTTATTGGTCAAGGCCAGTGCCAAACGTTTTGGCAACTGGAAACCTTTTGTCACCGG
The DNA here is from genome assembly GCF_005937185.1 of Flagellimonas algicola. GTDB lineage: Bacteria > Bacteroidota > Bacteroidia > Flavobacteriales > Flavobacteriaceae > Flagellimonas > Flagellimonas algicola. The sequence continues at coordinate 64,956 of NZ_VCNI01000003.1, forward strand.
AGGTGTTTATACGGCCATGAATCTTGGCAGCAAGGAGGACAGCTTAGACGACAACAGCACGGGCGAATTCCGAATGAAAAAGAATGTCTACGGATACGAATTGGGCTTTGGTATAGATATCTACACAGAGTATTTTAAATTCTCCCCTTCCATAAGAGGTGTCTTTGCCCTAACAGATGAATTGGTACCTGACAATGACCCCAACAGTCCTTGGACAGGTAACATCAATGCCATGCGTACCCGTGGATTTTTCATCAATTTCACTTTTGAGTAGTTGGATAGTGAAACCCTAAATTCCAATTCGCAAATTCCAAAACTCAAAATTCAGAATTAAGAATTCCTCCTAATCTCGTTGAGAAGAATCGCCGTTGCGGTTGCCACATTCAAACTTTCCGCTGATTGTACGCCAAACTGTGGAATAGACACTCGATTTGCAACAGTTTTTTCCACTTCTTGAGAAATTCCGTTGGCCTCATTGCCCATGATCAGAATCCCCTTTTCGGGAATGTCCTCCTGATAAATCGTTTCCCCATCCATAAAAGCTCCATAAATTGGAAGCTTCGTTGCCTTTAGGAAATCCGGTAATTCCACATAGTCTATTTGTACCCGAGCTATAGATCCCATGGTAGCTTGCAATACTTTTTGATTATAGCAATCCACGGTATCTGGAGAACATACCAAATGCTTGATTCCAAACCAATCACACAATCGGATGATCGTGCCCAAATTCCCGGGATCCCGTACCGCATCCAAAGCCATTACCCAATCTGCTTCCTGTACTTCCTTGGGTTCGGGCATATGAAAAACACCCAATACCCCACTGGGAGTAGTAAACCCGCTCATTTGTTTTAAATCCCGGTTATTCACAGTTACTGCTTCTTCAATATCCATCCCTTTAAAGGCCGGGTCAATAAATATTTTGAAGGGAACCAATCCCTCTGCCAACAACTCACTTACCGACTTTTTACCCTCCACAACAAAGAGTCCATGTTGAGTTCGGTACTTTTTTTGCTGTAAGCTTGTAACTAGCTTAATTTGGTTTTTGGTAACCATCTAAATCGTGTATTTTTGGCGTCTATGAGGGGTTCTTATGGTCTAATGCATTACTGGGCAAAAATAGGGCTATTGTTGCTTATGCTGACCATGCTGGGTTGCAATACCCTAAAAAAGGTGGAGGACAACGAATTACTGCTCACCAAGAATTCCATCTACGCCGATGATGAGAAAATCACGGATGAAGACATTCGAAGCCTAATCGTCCAAAAACCCAATAGCAGTGTTTTGGGGTACCCCCTTCGGCTAAATCTCTATAATTTGGCCAAGGACAATCCTGATTCTTCATTTACCGATTGGCTTCATCGAAAAGAAAAAAGAGAAAAACGCCTTAACAATCTGCTTTCCCAAAAACAGGTAAACCGTCTTAGAGAGTCTTTTGTGGTTAAGGGTGCCAGTGAATTTCTAAATAGAATTGGCGAACCTCCTTCGATAATCGATACCAGCCTAACCCAAAAGACCGTAGATCGTTTGCAGGCCTACTACAACAGTAAAGGCTATTTTAACAACACCGGAAGTTTTGACATTGTAAGGAGCAAAAGAAAAAAACGGGCGGGAATTGAGTACAAAATCAATCTGGAAAAGCCATTTATGGTAGACACAGTAATCACCAACATTACTTCGCCAGAATTGGATTCCATTTACAACAAAACCGTAGAACAATCCTTTGTGAAGGAAGAGGATCAATTTGATTTACTAAATTTTAATAATGAGCGGGAACGTTTGACCATCCTTTTCCGAAATTCTGGAGTATATAATTTTCAGGAAAGCTCGATCAACTATGATATATTAAGGGATACCACCCTAGCTGCTGATGATCAATTGATGGATGTACAACTAAACATTCAAAAACCGCGAAGCACCAATGATAGTACGGCCCAAAGTCCTTATCGCATCCATCGTTTCAAAAAAATCAATGTATTTGCCGATTATCAAATAGTCGGGAACCAAGATTCCCTTAACACTTTGGAATACGGTAACTATACCATTTATTATAACAACAAGCTCAGATACAGACCAAAAGCACTTACGGATGCCATTTTCTTTCAAAAAGATAGTATCTATCGAGATTTGGACCGGATTAGGACCTATAGGCAAATTACCAACCTAAACACCTTTAAGTATCCTAATATCGAGTTTATACCGGATTCTACACAGGCCCAGCTTATTACCAATATTTATCTGGCTCCAAGACCCAAGTTTTCCTTGAATCTGGATTTTGATGTAACCCATTCCAACATTCAGCAAGTGGGTACAGTGTTTGGCGCCACCGTGATAACCAGAAATGTTTTTGGGGGAGCGGAAACCTTGAATATATCAGCTAGAGGTTCCATCGGTTTGTTGAAAAACCCTTCACTTTCTGATGAGACTTTTACGTCTGAGCTGGGGGGAGATATCAATATCACTTTTCCGCGTATTTGGTTTCCGTTGAACACCGAGGGTATCATTCCTTATTATATGCTACCCCAAAGTCGGTTTTTGGTGGGTACCAATTTTCAACGTAACCTAGGGTTGGACAGGCAAACCTTCAACACGGTTCTGTCCTATAACTGGACTCCGTCCTTAAGCTTGAAAAACAATATTGAACTGATGAATGTGGAGTTTGTCAGAAATGTAAATCCAGATAACTTCTATAATGAGTATCGAAATACCTTCAATAACCTAGATGTAATTGCAGATCCCTTTGACACCGATCCACAATATGCATCATTTTTTGAGGATTCCGGTGATACCGATGACCCTTTCCGTTTAAGTATTCCGGATGGAGCAAACGGATTTGTGCAAGCGGTATTGAACAATGAAATTCCGGTATCCACCGATAACTTTAATGAAGTCAACAGCATAGAGGAACGCCGACAACGGCTTACGGAAAACAACCTGATTTTTGCCAGTAACTACACCTTTACCAAAAATAGTAGGACGGACATCAATGACAATGACTTTTACCAGCTTCGGGTCAAACTAGAAAGTGCAGGAAACCTATTGTCTGCCTTGGAAGATGTGGTTCCCTATAATAAAAATGACGATGGACAGCTCTTGGTTTTTGGTGTTCCCTTCTCCCAATATATCAAAACGGAGTTTGATTACATTCGACATTGGGAACTTTCGGAGACCGATGTGTTGGCCTTCCGGAGCTTCTTTGGGCTAGCAGTGCCTTATGGCAACTCTGAAAGTGTGCCATTTGTCCGAAGTTATTTTGCTGGAGGCTCCAATGACAACCGCGCTTGGAACCCTTATGAATTGGGCCCTGGAAGCACGGACAACATCAATGATTTTAATGAGGCCAACCTAAAAATTGCCATGAACCTGGAATATCGGTTTCCTATTGCCGGTGATGTAAAGGGTGCTTTGTTTGCCGATGCCGGGAACATTTGGAATGTCTTTGACAACGAGGATAATCCAGATGCTGTATTCAATGATTTCAACTCCCTGGCAGACATCGCCTTGGGAACAGGATTAGGACTACGATACGATTTTACTTACTTCGTTTTTCGACTGGATGTGGGCTTTAAAACATACAATCCTGCCGAGGAATGGTCCAAACGCTGGTTCAGGAATTACAACCTCAGTGATGCCGTATTCAATATCGGAATCAATTATCCTTTCTAGACTAATTATTTTATTACTTTTGTTCCTTGATTTAACCCATAACTAACTAAAATTATGTCCCATAATATTAAGCCGGGAGTAGCCACAGGAGATGAAGTTCAAGCTATTTTCAACCATGCAAAGGAACACGGATATGCACTGCCTGCCGTAAATGTAATTGGTTCAAATACCATTAACGCAGTTTTGGAAACTGCCGCTGCACTAAACTCACCCGTAATTGTCCAATTCTCTAACGGAGGGGCCCAGTTCAATGCTGGAAAAGGACTATCAAATGATAATCAGAGAGCTGCTGTTCTTGGAGCTGTGGCCGGTGCCAAGCACGTGCACCAATTGGCTGAAGCTTACGGTGCAACTGTTATTCTTCATACCGACCACTGTGCGAAAAAATTATTGCCTTGGATTGATGGGATGTTGGAAGCCAGCGAGGAGCATTATGCAACCACAGGCAAATCGTTGTTTAGTTCACATATGATTGATTTATCCGAGGAACCCATTGAAGAGAACATCGAAATCTGCAAAAAATACTTGGAGCGCATGAGCAAAATGGACATGACATTGGAAATTGAGCTTGGTGTTACCGGAGGCGAGGAAGATGGTGTGGACAATACCGATGTGGACAGCTCCAAATTATATACCCAACCTGAGGAAGTGGCCTATGCCTACGAGGAATTGTCCAAAGTGAGCCCAAAATTCACCATTGCGGCGGCTTTTGGTAATGTTCACGGAGTGTACAAGCCTGGTAACGTTACATTGACACCGAAAATCTTGAAAAATTCGCAGGAATTTGTTTCCGAGAAATATGAGGTAGAGCACAATCACATCGATTTTGTATTCCACGGAGGTTCCGGTTCTTCGGTTGAAGAAATAAGGGAATCCATTGGTTATGGTGTAATTAAAATGAACATCGATACGGATTTACAGTATGCATTCCTATCCGGGGTGCGTGATTATGTTCAGGATAAATCGGGCTATCTTCAAGCTCAAATTGGAAATCCGGATGGGGATGACCAACCCAACAAGAAATTTTATGACCCTAGGGTTTGGCTACGTGAAGGAGAAAAAGCATTTGTTGAGCGCTTGAAAAAAGCCTTTGAAGACCTAAATAACGTGAATACGTTGTAATTGACCATAAATAGCCGTTTAATTTAATACTGATTGCATGTCGTCTTGGTTTAAGAGAAAGGAAAAAGGAATTCAAACCGCTACAGAGGAGAAAAAAGACACCCCAAAAGGCCTATGGTACAAGTCGCCCACAGGTAAAATAGTGGAGTCGGAAGATTTGGCCAAAAACTTTTACGTTAGTCCTGAGGATGATTACCATGTCAGAATTGGTAGTAAGGAATATTTTGAAATCCTCTTTGACGATAATCAGTACAAGGAATTGGATGAAAAGTTGTCTGCCAAAGACCCTCTAAAATTCGTGGATACCAAAAAGTATTCGGATAGACTAAAGGCTGCCCAACAAAAAACAGGATTGAAGGATGCTGTTCGGACAGCAGTTGGGAAGTCCAATGGCAACGAATTGGTCATAGCTTGTATGGATTTTAGCTTTATCGGTGGATCCATGGGAAGTGTGGTAGGCGAAAAAATTTCCAGGGCCATTGATGTAGCTAAAAAGAAGAAAATCCCATTTGTAATGATTTCGAAATCGGGAGGTGCACGAATGATGGAAGCTGCCCTTTCTTTGATGCAATTGGCCAAAACGTCAGCTAAACTGGCTCAATTGGCAGAAGCAAAAATTCCATATATCTCCTTGTGTACTGACCCAACAACGGGTGGAACAACAGCTTCTTATGCCATGTTGGGCGATATTAATATAGCTGAACCAGGAGCTTTAATTGGCTTTGCTGGCCCAAGAGTGGTTAAAGATACTGTAGGAAAGGATTTGCCTGAAGGTTTCCAGACTTCTGAATTTGTGAAGGAACACGGTTTCTTGGACTTTATTGCACATCGAAAAGAACTGAAAAGGAAGATTAATTTATACATCGACCTGATTATGAATCAGCCGATACGAGCATAAAAAAAAGCCCCGATGTATCGGGGCTTTTTTATTTAACTTATCCTTATTACTTCTTCCAAAAACGTCTAAGGAATATTTCTACCTCCGTACCATCTGGTTGGGTCAAAATTCCTTGGGCATCACAGGTACCGTCTCCAAAATCCAAGCTAGCAGTACTGTCATTTCTAGAAATTTCCAGAACGCCACTCACAATAAATCTACAAGCCATTTCCCTACGCAGAGGTGTAATCACTTCCTTTACAAACTCATTGCCTTCGCGCCCAATGTAGGTACGCTTGCCCGTAATCAAGAAAACATTGTCACCCCAAAAGCCGGAGCCATAACCCTCAATCCATTCCCGGGTACGGGTACCTTCAAAAGATGCGGTATCCCCTTCGGGCCAAGTCGCATTGAAAGAGGCATTGGCCGTACCCTGTGGGTTTCCATTTTCGTTGGAACGTACCCGTAGGATATCTGCAGAACCTTCAACAGCTACGCCATTAAAGGTGAAATTTTCCAAAGACAGGGCTATGGCTTTGGAAGCAGCTTCCATATCCTTTTCATAGCTCAATTGGATAATCCCGGATAGTACATTTCCATTGGGCAGTTCACAGCCATCACCAAAATCAATGGTCTTTTCCCTGGTTGTGTCCGTTACTACAGTAGTAATGGTAACACAATCTGGTAAATGATCTGAAACATAGTCAAATTTGGAGGTCAAGGAGATTTCATCCGTGGCATAAACATCTTCCGCAATAGTCGTAACCTCCTCTGAAATCATTTCAGTTTCATCACTATATTGTAATTCGGTAGCAGAGATTACCTCTGTGTCCGTGTCCGTTCCATCTTCAACAGACTCTGTTTCCTCAGAACATGAGGCGGTCAGTAATAACACTGTTCCAAAAAATAGTGGGGCAATTCTTTTAAAGTTCATTTGTTTGAGACTCTTTTTCATAATGATTGTATTTAATGGTTTGCCTCTTTGACCTCGTATAAAGCAAAAGGTTTAATCTTCTGTTAAAATTTTTCGTTCCAAAAAAAGAGTTATCTTTGCACGCTGATTGCTCGTCCTGAGGATATTGAAGGAACCGACAATCGCATACATAAAAATCATTTAACTAAATATTGGAATGTATTTAACGAAAGAAGTAAAAGCCGACATTTTTAAGAAGCACGGCGGCTCTGAGGGCAACACCGGTTCTACGGAAGGGCAAATTGCATTGTTTACCCACCGTATCAACCACTTGACACAACACCTAAAAAAGAACCACAAGGATTATAACACCGAGCGTTCTTTGGTAAAATTGGTAGGTAAAAGACGTAGTCTTTTGGATTACCTAAAGAAAAAGGATATTGAAAAATATCGTTCCTTGATCAAGGAATTGAATATTAGAAAATAAAAACTGAAGGGGAGGCTGCGGCTTCCCCTTTTGTTTTACAATTAAAGTCCCATTTGTAATTTTGGGCAACACAAAAAGCTACCTATAGTTTTTCATTGGTCAGTGCCCCAGGCACACACAACAACAACACAACCCGACCGTCCGGCAGACGGTAGACCAAATGTTTAACGACCCGTATTATTTTCGGGTAAGATATTATTTATGATTCCAAAAACTTTTAAAGAGGTCATAGACCTTGGTGACGGTAGAGAGATTTCTATTGAAACCGGAAAACTGGCAAAACAGGCCCATGGCTCTGTTGTTGTCCAATCAGGCAAATGTATGTTGTTATGTACCGTTGTCTCCAACTACAAACAAAGCGATGTAGATTTCCTTCCTCTTACGGTGGATTATCGCGAAAAATTTGCCGCTGCTGGACGTTATCCAGGCGGTTTCTTCAAGCGTGAAGCCAGACCCAGTGATGGTGAGGTATTGACCATGCGTTTGGTAGACAGGGTTTTACGACCTTTGTTCCCTAAAGATTATCATTCTGAAACCCAGGTGATGATCCAACTGATGTCCCATGACGAAGATGTGATGCCAGATGCCATGGCGGGACTTGCTGCCTCTGCGGCCATCCAACTTTCAGATTTTCCATTTGAGTGTGCTATCTCCGAAGCGAGAGTTGGTCGTGTTAATGGTGAATTCATCATTAACCCTACAAGGGAACAGCTAAAAGAATCCGACATTGATATGATGATTGGTGCCTCTGCCGATTCTGTGATGATGGTTGAAGGTGAAATGAAAGAGATTTCTGAAGAAGAAATGACGGAAGCTATCAAATTTGCACATGAAGCCATTAAAGTTCAATGTGCCGCTCAAATAAAATTAGCTGAAGCCTTCGGAAAGAAAGAAGTACGGGAATATGAGCCCGAGCAAGAAGATGAAGATTTAGCCAAAAAAGTATATGACCTTACCTATGATAAGGTCTATGCCATTGCCAAAGCAGGTTCTGCCAAGCATGAGCGCAGTGCTGCTTTTGACGCTATTAAAGAAGAGGTAAAAGCAACATTTTCTGAAGAAGAATTGGAAGAAATTGGAGACTTGGTCACCAAATACTTTTACAAAGCGGAAAAAGAAGCTGTTCGTAATCTTACCCTGGAAGAAGGACTGCGTTTGGATGGCCGTAAGACCGATGAAATTAGACCAATTTGGTGTGAAATCGATTATTTGCCGTCTGTTCATGGTTCTTCCATCTTTACCAGAGGGGAAACACAGGCCTTGGCAACGGTAACGCTTGGAACTTCACGAGAGGCCAATCAAATTGATATGCCGTCTTTTGAAGGTGAAGAAACATTTTACCTGCACTACAACTTCCCTCCTTTTTCAACAGGAGAGGCAAGACCTATTCGTGGTACATCCCGTAGGGAGGTAGGTCACGGAAACTTGGCCCAGCGTGCCCTAAAAGGAATGATTCCAGAAGATTGTCCGTATACTGTAAGAGTTGTTTCTGAAGTTTTGGAATCCAATGGTTCTTCCTCAATGGCAACGGTGTGTTCCGGTACTATGGCCTTGATGGATGCAGGTGTTCAGTTGAAGAAGCCGGTTTCCGGTATTGCCATGGGATTAATTTCCGATGCTGAGTCAGGTAAATATGCTGTTCTATCCGATATCTTAGGTGATGAGGACCACTTGGGAGATATGGACTTTAAAGTAACAGGTACCGCAGATGGAATTACCGCTTGTCAGATGGACATCAAGGTAAAAGGACTGTCCTACGAGATTTTGGTAAAGGCATTGATGCAAGCCAAAGATGGTAGATTGCATATCCTTGAAAAACTGACGGATACTATCGCTGCTCCTAACGCCGACGTTAAATCGTACGCTCCAAAAATTGTTACCAAGATTATTCCAGGTGAATATATCGGTGCGGTAATTGGTTCTGGAGGAAAAGTGATTCAAGAATTGCAGAAAGAGACCAATACTACCATTGTTATCAATGAAGATCCCGATACTGAAGAAGGTATCGTAGAAATTTTAGGTACAGGTCAAGATGGCATTGATGCCGTAATTGCTAAAATCGATGCTTTAATGTTTAAGCCAGAAGTCGGTAGCGTTTACGAAGTAAAAGTGATCAAAATGCTCGACTTTGGTGCTGTGGTTGAATATATGGAAGCCCCAGGAAATGAAGTCTTGCTTCACGTTTCTGAATTGGCTTGGGAACGTACCGAAAATGTTTCCGATGTGGTGAACATGGGAGATGTATTTGACGTGAAGTACTTCGGTCTTGATCCAAGAACCAGAAAAGAAAAGGTTTCCAGAAAGGCCCTTTTGCCAAAACCAGAAGGTTACAAAGAACGTCCACCAAGAAATGATCGCGGTGGAGATCGAAGAGGTGGAGATCGTAGAAGAGACAATCGAGATAGAAAACCCAGAAGAGACTAATTTTTAGTCAAATAGCAGAATTTAAAGGCTCCGAGCATCGCTTGGGGCCTTTTTTACAACAAAAATCCAAATAAACTTTACCAAATTGTAACTTTTTGCAATTTCCTACGTATAACTTAATGAGCTTCGGTTCTAAAATTATAAAAGAAGGGAAAATTAGATGAGACAGTTAAAGATCACAAAACAGGTTACCAATAGGGAAACCGCATCGTTGGACAAGTATTTGCAGGAAATCGGTAAGGTGGATTTGATCACCGCCGATGAGGAAGTGGAACTGGCACAACGAATCAAAGCGGGAGACCAGATAGCCTTGGAAAAATTAACTAAAGCCAACCTCAGGTTCGTGGTTTCGGTCGCAAAACAGTACCAAAACCAAGGATTGACCCTTCCTGATTTGATCAATGAAGGAAACCTGGGACTCATCAAAGCCGCTCAGCGATTTGATGAAACCCGTGGATTTAAGTTTATTTCGTACGCCGTTTGGTGGATTCGTCAGTCTATTCTACAGGCATTGGCAGAGCAGTCCCGTATTGTTCGCCTGCCTTTGAACAAGATTGGTTCCATCAACAAGATTAATAAAACCTTTGCCTTTTTGGAGCAAGCTCATGAGCGTGTTCCTTCTGCTGAGGAAATTGCCAAGGAATTGGACATGACCGTGGAAGATGTGAAGCAGTCCTTGAAAAACTCAGGACGACACGTATCTATGGACGCCCCATTGATTGACGGGGAAGATTCCAACCTATACGATGTACTAAGAAGTGGGGAATCCCCAAATCCGGATAAAGAATTGTTGCATGAGTCCTTGCGCACAGAGATTGAGCGTGCGTTGGAGACCTTGACGCCAAGAGAGGCTGATGTTATTCGTCTTTATTTTGGTTTGGCAGGGCAACATTCCATGACCTTGGAAGAAATTGGTGAAACTTTTGATCTAACCAGGGAAAGGGTTCGCCAGATTAAGGAAAAAGCGATTAGAAGGTTAAAACATACCTCTAGAAGCAAGATTTTAAAGACTTATTTGGGATAACTATAAGATTATCCGCACAAATTACAGTTAAATAAACGCCAAATTGTTTTTTTGGCAAGAAAGTTGTAATTTGTAAACCTACAACAGTTTATCATGACTGTTCGTTTTTTGATTGATGAATAAACTCCGGCTGATTACCGGAGTTTTTTCATTTTATCCCTTTCCATTCCCGTCAAGAAATGAACATTTAGCGCTACAAACGGGTTATCTACGGTCCAAATTCCCAATAAATGGGTGCTAATTCGTAATTTTCGCACCGTTTATGATATTCAAAAAGTATTGTCCAAACTCATGATAGACAAGGTACTATATACAAAAAACAGGATTTACTACCACCTGCTGTTTTGGTTGGGGTACATTTTGTTTTTTACTGTTTTTTGGGGCAGTTATGAAGACAATTACTTTGATCAGTTTCTACAAGTATTGTTTCTCCTCCCTTGGAAAATAATCCCTACCTACATTACATTGTATTACCTGATGCCCAAATACTTGTATCACAAGAAAATGGGCATGTACATCCTGCTTTCCGTAATCTTGGCCATCAGTATGGCGCTGATTGACCGGTATATGACATGGCGATACATCTATCAATGGTTCTATTACGATGAAGGGCATTGGAAAGATCCTGTCTGGTATTTTCCCAAGATCCTGAACTCCCTAATTAGGGTTTATACGCCTGTTTTTGTGGCCATGTCCATTAAATTGCAACGTTTCTTTTATCAAAAGGATCAAATCAACAAGGCTTTGGAGAAGGAAAAAGTGGAAACGGAACTTAAATTTCTTAAGGCCCAGATCCATCCCCATTTTCTATTTAATACTCTCAACAGTATTTACTCTTTGTCCTTGGCGAAATCTACCAAGACCCCAGATGCCGTACTCGGATTGTCCAAGTTCTTGGATTATATGCTATACGATTGCAACGATAAGTTCATTACCGTAGACAAAGAGTGGGAGCAACTGATGAATTTGGTGGAATTGGAGCGACTGCGTTATGGTGACCAACTTTCCATTTCTGCTACCATTAAGGATGACAACAAAGAAAGTCTCATTCCACCTTTACTTCTCCTCCCTTTTGTAGAAAATGCATTTAAACATGGCGCGGATAGTCTGCTCTCGGATTCTTGGATTAAAATAGACCTTAAACTGGAAAACCAACAAATGCAGTTCATGGTTGAAAACAGTAAAGCAACAACAGATTTGGAAGAGAGTTTGGACAGCGATAAAAATATTGGTCTAAAAAATGTAAAGCGACGCTTAGATCTTTTCTTCCCTGAAAAGCATGAACTAAAAATTTTAGAGGAACCGGACAGCTTTTTGGTGAAATTGGAAATTGACCTTAGCGACATAAGTTCCTAACTTCGTATCAGAATATGATCGCAAAAATCAAATGTATTATTGTTGATGACGAGCCTTTGGCCAGGGACGTATTGGAAGGGTATGCCAAACAAATTGACCAGTTGGAGGTTGTGGCGGTATGCGCCAATGCAGTTGAAGCCTTTGGCCACCTTCAAAATGAGCAAATTGATTTGGTTTTTTTGGACATAAAAATGCCCAAAATCAATGGTTTGGAGCTATTGGAATCCCTAAATCCCGCACCCTTGGTAGTGTTTACCACGGCGTATCGGGAATTTGCCATCAAGGCTTTTGAACTGGATGCCATAGATTACCTGCTAAAACCCATATCGCTCAGCAGGTTTATGAAAACCGTTGCCAAGGCCAATAAGTACTTGAATGGCGCAAATGGTCAAGGATCCAGCGAATCCGTCCAAGAAACATCAAACCCCAACCCTGCTTCAGAGGAACCCGAATTGTTATACATCAAAGCACAACGGAAAATTGTAAAGCTGGACTTAACGGACATAAGCTACTTGGAGAGTTTGAACGACAAAGTCATTATTCACACATCAAAATCCCAGATTCAGACTACCCAACGTATTGGGTATCTAGCAGAAAAATTGCCGAAAAATCATTTCATAAGAACCCACAGGTCCTTTATTGTCAGATTGGATAAGGTCACGGCTTTCAATAGTATCATGGTGGAGGTAGACGGGAAGGAACTTCCCATCGGTAGGAATTACCGATCCCACGCGCTTGATGTTTTACAGAAAAAATCCAGCTAACATACCTTTAACTTTTAGGGCTTTTTACTGTTAAGCATTCCTTAATTCGGCCCCAAACGGGCTTTCATTTACGTTTTCAGCCTGTTTTCTGTTGTTTTCGGCGCCAAACTGCCCTTAAGTGTCATTTACGCGTACCCACCCTTCATTCCCAAGAAGCACTTGTTATTGCCTAAATCGAGGTGGTTCTTTGATATCATCAAAAAACGAATGGTCCATGAAAACCATCTGGCCAAACCTTCTTTTATTAATTCCAATACTTGGTTTTTCCCAAAACGGCAGTGTCGATACAAGGGCGCAATACCAATACCACATCAAAAAAACCACGCATCCTATTGCCTTGGATGCTGCCGTAGGGGAAAATGAATGGGACAATCATATGCCGGTGAGCCAATTTTTCAATCATTGGCCCTCGGATGTAGGCCAGGCCCAAAATCAAACAGAAGTAAAACTCACCTATGATGATCAGAACCTTTACCTTTTGGCCAAGTGTTTTGACAATGGGGAACGTATTGTGCAATCCCTGGTAAGGGATAGCGATGAAGATTACTGGGGCAGTGATAATTTCTCCCTGGTGCTGGATCCAGTGAACACCAAGCAAAGCGGATTCTTTTTTGGGGTTACTGCAGGTGGCGCCGAAACAGAAGGTAGCCTAACCATTGAGGGATCCCTGACCTGGCTTTCTGAAAATTGGGACAATAAATGGGCCTCTAAAACCGCCCAGTATCCTGGATACTGGCTTGTTGAGATGGCCATTCCCTTTAAAACCTTGCGCTACAACCCAAACCAAAGTACTTGGGGCATCAATTTTGTTCGTGGGGACAAACAAAACAACGCTTACACCACATGGACACAGTTTCCTGTAAATTTTAACGGTATAAGCATGAATTATATGGGTTCCCTGCATTGGGACCGAAGTCCAGAAAAAGCGAAAGGCACTTTTATTTTTAATCCTTATGTGACCTCCTCATCCATTCGCGATTATGAAGATGGTGAAGAATTGGAAGCGCAGTTGAACAGCGATTTGGGTGGGGAAGTCAAAATTGCACTGACCAGTAACCTTAATTTAGATTTAACCCTATTTCCCGATTTTTCCAATGCCGATGTAGATCAACAAGTGACCAATATAACCCGTTTCAATATATTCCTCCCGGAACAGCGAAACTTTTTTCTGGAAAACAATGACGTGTTCTCCAATTTTGGAACCTATGACGTAAAACCCTTCTTCTCCAGAAGAATTGGTATTATGGACGGGGAAGCCATTCCCATTGATTTTGGAGGGCGATTAACGGGTAACATCTCCCCTAATCTTCGGATTGGGGTAATGAACGTACAAACCCGGCAAACCGGAGAGTTTGCCGCCCAAAACTATAGTGTTGGTGCATTTCAACAGAAAGTTTTGAAACGGTCCGTGATCAAAGGGATCTTTATCAACAGGCAGGCAACCAGCAATACCCAAGAATTGGAGTACTCCAGAAATGCCGGATTGGAGTTCAGTTATGTGTCCGAAAGTGGGAAACTGAACACTACTTTCTTGTACCATACCTCCACTACCCCTGAAAATTACAAAGACACCCACTTCTACGGTTTTGATGGTTACTATAGCTCAAAACGCCTGCGAACGGGTTGGACACTGAACATTGTTGGGGACAATTATATCACAGAATTGGGGATCAATCCGCGATTGGAGAACTACAATGCAGAAACCGAAGAAACCGTGCGCTTGGGTTACACTTTGATTAACCCATGGCTGCGCTACCTAACATTTGTGGAAGATGAAAACAAAAAATTAAACTATCACGGGCTTAGGACATGGCATAACCTCTATCTCAATTCGGACGGAACTTTTAACGAGAGCCAAAACAATGTAGGATGGGACTTTGAATATCGGAATACAGCACGGATGATCGTGCTTGCCCGTTTTAGAAAAGTGGACCTGATGTTTCCCACATCACTACTGGGAGATGATTTTACGCCCATTCCAATCGGGGAATACAATTTTCCATGGGGAGAGCTGCGCTATAGTTCGGATGTACGTAAAAAGTTTGTCTGGAAAGCCAATCTTGCCTACGGCCAATTCTTCAATGGAACACGTAACGGGGCCATGGTTGAAGGCTCGTTCCGGTTAAGACCTTGGGGTAGTTTTGGGCTTACATACGATTACAACGACATCCGTCTGGCCGAAGGCTATGGTGAGGATAAGATTCATCTCATGCGATTCAACGGCGACATTAGTTTTTCCAACAAACTATTTCTTCGCAATGTAGTACAGTACAATACCCAAGGAGACAACGTGAGCGTTTTCTCCCGTCTTCAATGGCGTTATAGTCCCATGTCGGACATTTTCCTGATCTATAATGAAAACCATGATACTGCTGGATTGGGCATCAAAAACAGATCTGTGGTACTGAAAGTCACCTACTGGCTATAGTAAACTTTACCCCTGTGGTTTAAAGCCAGATCATTTCGCTATTTTTGTGTAAGTTTTATTCCGATGCATAAAAAATTAGTTGCACCTTCCCTTTTGGCAGCCGACTTTGCCAACTTACAACGAGATATTGAAATGGTAAACCAAAGTGAAGCCGATTGGTTTCATTTGGATGTAATGGACGGAGTTTTTGTTCCGAATATTTCGTTCGGGATGCCTGTGATCAAGGCCATGGCCCAACACACCCAAAAAACCTTGGATGTGCATTTGATGATTGTTGATCCCGACCGGTATATCAAAACCTTTGCGGATTTAGGTTCCGATAATTTGACAGTTCATTACGAAGCCTGTAATCATTTGCACCGAACCCTTCAGTCCATTAAGGCCGAAGGCATGAAAGCTGGGGTGGCGTTGAATCCACACACTTCCATTAAATTATTGGAAGACACTATCCAAGATATTGATTTGGTTTGTTTAATGAGTGTTAATCCAGGGTTTGGAGGACAATCCTTTATTGAAAATACCTATCAAAAGGTTGCGGACCTGAAAAATCTGATCGAGCAAAAAAATTCCGACACCCTTATTGAAATTGATGGTGGGGTAAATGCGACCAATGCCAAGAAGCTAGTGGAAGTTGGGGCCGATGTCCTAGTGGCTGGAAGCTTTGTTTTTAAGAGTGATGACCCAACCTCGACCATAAAAGCTTTAAAAGAACAGATTGCATAATGCAGGAGAACTTTGACATCATTATTGTTGGTGGCGGCCCCATTGGCATTGCTTGCGGGTTGGAAGCAAAAAAACAAGGCCTAACGTATTTGATCATCGAGAAAGGACCCATTGTCAATTCGCTGTTCAACTACCCCATCAACATGCAATTTTTTTCTTCTTCGGAAAAATTGGAGATTGACGAAATCCCCTTTATCAGTAAGGAAGCCAAGCCCAAACGCAATGAAGCTCTGGAATACTACCGGAGAATTGTCACTTCCAACCAATTGAACATCCATCTTTTCGAAAAAGTGCATGAAGTAAAAAAAGAAGCAGATGAATTTTTGGTTCAAACAGATAAATCAGCATATAAAGGGAAACACATCATAGTAGCCACAGGGTTTTACGACCTCCCGAACAAGATCAATGTTCCAGGAGAAGATCTACCCAAAGTATCCCATTACTACAAGGACCCCCATTTTTATGCAAGTCAAAAACTGGCGATTGTGGGAGCTAGCAATTCTGCCATAGACGCCGCACTTGAATGCTGGCGGAAAGGAGCCGAAGTAACCCTGATCATCCGTGGTCCCGAGGTGGGACAAAGGGTTAAGTATTGGGTGCGGCCCGATATCATCAATCGGATTAAGGAGGGGAGTATAAAGGCCTATTACAATTCCAACATCCAGGAAATAAAAGAGACTGAAATCATTGTAAGTACCCCGGAAGGAGAACTTGAACTCCAAAACGACTTTGTACTGGCCCTGACGGGATACATGCCCAATTTCGAGTTCTTGGAGCAAATGGGTATTGAGTTATCCGATGACGGTAAAAAGCTTCCCAACTACAATCCAGATACCATGGAAACCAATATTGAAGGCTTGTTTCTGGCCGGGGTAATCTGTGGGGGAATGGAAACCCACAAATGGTTTATAGAGAATTCAAGAATTCATGCTCCCATCATCATCAATAGCATTGTGGAAAAAATGCAATTGGCGCAGAAATCCTGAGTCGGGCCAAAGTCTGTCAACCGTTTCAAACGCATTCCAAAATTCCGTATTTTTAAGGGAGTACCTATAAAATATAGCCATGGAAATGCTTCAACAATTGCATCTTGCTACCCAATACCTGGCCACTGCCGGTATCAGTTTTTTGGAGAAAAAAGCAGATGATAGCCATACCAATCTTGGTTTTTCAATGGAAAAGGCCCGCTTGGAAACCTGGCCACTGGATTCAACCGGAACCCAATTATGCTTAAACTACCGCAAGTTTGCTTTGGAGTGGACTTCCGAAGAAGAACTTTCTTTGGCTTTGAATGGTAAAACCCATGAGGAAGTTGTAGCATGGTTGAAGAAAACGGCAGAACAATTGGGATTACCGTCCTATCGCTTTGATTTGCACTATTCGCTGCCCTATAGTATGGACGAAAATTTCAAATTTGAGTTTTCCAATGCGGATCAAGTAGCGCATTTAATTCAATCCCGGACTTTGGTGCAACAGGCCTTGGCTTCTTTTCTGGAAAAGGAAGACTTGGGTTCGGAAATCCGAATCTGGCCACACCATTTTGATACTGGAGCCTTTACGGCCTTAAATGACGGTTCTGGAAAGTCGATTGGCTTGGGAATGGCCATTCCCGACACCCTTGTTGATGATCTTTACTTGTACATTAGCGGGTATCGCGGCCACGACGCGCTCCGCACCTGGGCCTTCAAATCCTTGACTCGTGGCAAATGGGTAAATGATGCATTCAAAGGTGCAGTACTACCTTTATCCGGTTTAACCAAGGATATAGCGGTGCAATTTTTCCAAGAGGCCTTGGCGCGTTATAAAAATCTAGAGTAAAATCAAATACTGAAGGGATATACTTGCAATAAAGCCTTGTTCCACTTCTTCACCACTGGTAATGGCATTGATTTCCCTACCGAACCCCAATGTAATTCCAATCTCCGAATTGGACTTTTTGAAAGGCAAAAAGTACCCTCCTTCCAACCAAGGTTGAACTACCAGAACGTAGGTACTTCCCGAAATGATTCCATCTGCAGGCCCCATATCCGTCCAATCGATATGCATGCTCCAAACATCCAAGTTTAGGCCCGCAATAAACTTTCCGTTACCAGAGGGAAAGTGTTTCCTAAGCCCCACAGTACCCCCAAAACCATCACCTTCTTCGGATATGTTGACATCACTGAAATCCTTCCTATAGGCGAAATTTGCACCTGCCCTAAACAACAGGGAAGTGTTTTCATTTACCGCATGTTCAAAATTCAAGGTTGGTATAAAACCGGCAGGATATACTTGAAAAGAAACACCAACTGCTGTCTCCTGCGCATGTGAATACCACATACCCACTAACAGAAATAAACCTAAAAGTGCTCTTTTGTCCATTTAAATCACCCTTAATTGGGCCTCCAGGGCGCCATTGGCACGCAGCATTTCCCTTCCATCCCTAAAACTCAAATAAGAGTGACCCATTTCGTGGTTCAGGATGCTGATTTTGTTCATATAATTCCAATGCTTGGTAATTTCCCTCCAAGCAAAAAACAGGGAATGTTTTGGGTCATATATGTGCGTGGCTTCTCCCCCTGCCCCATTAATTTCAATAATGCTGAAATTCTTGCCTTCCGCAAGGTCTTCCAAAGAATGGTAAAGGACATCCAAACGACCATAGTAAAAGCCGTTCATTCTGGAGCATATGCCATCAATGGTTTTGGATAGCCCCTCATTCAATTTATGGGTAATATCCACAAATTTGGCTCCGCGGGTGTGACTCCCGAAAGGCACCAAGATAAATTCTTCGTCCAGGGCTAACACTTGCTTTAACCCAGCTCCAAACTTTTTCTGCAGTGCTTTTAGCTGCAAATGACTTCTTGGATTTTTCTTGATGAGCTGCTCAATGGAACTTTTGCCATCACCAATCACGGACAAAAACTCTTTGGATACTATTCCAGTGATTTTACCATTTTCATCCCCAGGAATACGGACATAAAAAATACCCACCTCCTTGGTGTGTGGAATAAGTTCTTGCACTAAAAAATTCTCGGGTGTCTTTGCAAAATACCCCTGAAATTCATCCTTGTTGTGAATTTTTTCGACCCCGAAAGCCTTCATTCCAATATCCGGCTTTGCAATAAATGGGAAAGATATACCGCTATCCAGAATGTTCTCCAGCATCATTGCTGGATTGGCCTCCTTGGAAACAAACAGGGTTTGAGGGATATGTTCTTGGGGAATCAGATTGTAAATATCCATTTTAGACTCCATGGCCATACCCCCATTTTTCATAGACGGATTAGCTGCATTGAAAAAGAAAAAGGAGCGAGCTTTCAAGGAAAAATAAAGCCACACCGGGAACAGCGGATAATAAATAGCCCATAAAGGCCAGTACTCCCAATGCGTTAGCTTATGCCATTTTAACTTCCACGAGCTCATTTTGAAGTCTCCAATGTTTTGGGTGAAAATGGAATATAATATTTCCGATCATTCAACAAATCAAAATGTTGCATGGCCATTTGGTCTTGATCCAAAACCATTTGGGTTACGCTAAAGGTTTTGAGACCGGTATTTCTGTCAATAACAAAGCCATTTTCAAAATCCTGGTGGTTATTGGAATGAAAATCAACAATTTTAGACTCCGTGATTTCTTTGGTAGTAGATATGAATTCATCAAACAAGGATTCGCGGCGAGCAATCGCTTCATCATCATATAAAGTCACAGAGGACCAGATATGGTCTTTTCCAGCATCCAACTGCTTTAGATGTTTCTTTTCTCCGTCCCATCGAAGTTCCAACAAATCGGCACCATCATACAAAACCAAGGTAAAGGGCTCAACCTGTTTTAATTCCATGGTCTGTAAAACTACCTGCGGTTCCGAGTTGGCTATTACATCCAACAAAATCAGACCCCTACTCCTAACATAGGGTAATTTGCGTTCGTGGTTCACAAAAGCACCATTCAACAATACGGCTACCACTCCAAATTCATTGATGGCAAACCAGGTACCTCCAGCTTGTGGATCTTTTGGAAACAACAGTTTAACCGAATTGACAATTTGCTCCCCGGGTTCCAAAGCTATCGGACGGGAGATATGCTCATCCCTGTTGGATGTGATAAAGCAACGTCCCTGTCGTGATATATAGCTTACTGTACACATGCCTGTCTGTATTGAAGCGTGGATGGAGCCACTCCAAACGATTCCGGAAGCTCCATTTGGGTGAAATGCTGTATACCCACTTTGATTAAGGCGTGGTGGTGAATGGTATGTTCCAGATTGTACATTACCTCACGAAAGTAATTGGATTCCAGACAAGTTTTCTCCCCACAAAGTTCATAGGTGACCTTAACGGCTTTGTTCGGTTTCTCCAAATGTTCCTGTATCAATTCAAGTTGCTCAATGGCAAATGGGAGTTCCTGTTCTATTCGTTTATTCCTTTCCCTATTATCATAGGACACATCCGCATTCTGATATCCTTTGAGAAGACATAGATACAGTTCCATGATATGTCGGGTATGTTGACCAATACTGCTGTTGGAAAGCACAGCGCAAGAATGTGTATAGCATCCGTCTGGCAGTTGCAGCAGAATTTCCTTGAATTGTTCCAATGTGTTAATGGAAGACCTGAACATATGGTTTATTGAATTTTTAGTTTAAGACGTTTTTTAAGTAACAAATACACGAGATAAACAGCGAAGCCTAAATAGAGCAATCCCATAAATAAGTTGGTTATCATGGTATAGTTACCGTAGTTGGCAAAAATGAATTTTCCTGCCGCAATAAAAACCCCAAGACCCAACAAGGATCCAAATCCTATCCCAGCAAGATAAAAATTGTAGTGCCCCTTGGTACTTTTAAGCACTCCCTTGTTGGAGAGCACCTTGTTCCATGTCATCCAAAAGGGAACTTGTAAGGGATTAAGTGCACTTAACAACAATCCTAGCACAAAGGCCGAACTTATCTTAGGCAAAGCCGTGATTTGTTGCTCCACATTTGCTAAACGCATCGAAGCTTGAAAACTGGAAATTGACAGATACAATAACAATGCAATTCCCAATAGTATAAGGTATGATGAAAACTTCTCCCCAAATTGCAAGTGCTCGTTTCCAATTAAGGTAAGTCTAACCACGGTCAGCTCTACCAGTACTACGGCCAGTGCGAACCAAATAGCAGCAGTTAAACCTTGGGAAGCGGCAATATCAAAGGCGGTGAGGTTAAGCGTTCCCAAGGGCAATGCTCCCAAAAAGCTAACCAATACACCATAAAAACCAACCTTTGCGTGCTTATTCATTTGACAACAAGTGTTCGCTAAAACATTGTTTATTATAGTCTCTAAAATAGGGATACCTAACAGCCTAAACCAAATTTGAAGCGAAGAATTCCAAATTTAACCTAAGCTTAAGATTAATCGGCAATGAGATTGTTCCAGTTTTGATCCGCCTTGGTTCTTAGTTTTTCCGGGGATTCCTTCAACCAGAGTTCCAAAGTGTTTGTGTTTCCAGAATTATAGAATAAATAGAGTTTATCATCCCGAATTTCAAAGGTTTCGGGATTAACGTTTACCCTTTTTCCCGAAACCGCAACAGCATAGGCACAATATCCGCCATACTGGGGAACAAATTTTTCCGGATTGGCCTTGAAAGCATTCAAGTTTTCCTCGGATGAAAACTTATAGTCAATCCCTGCATGGTTTGTCTTGTATTTTTTACTTCCTTCCTCTGCCTGACCATTAAAATACGCAACTACGTCATACCCATTGGCCGCAAACCCCTTTTTGGTGTTTACATGCTTGGATTGCCCATATATTAGGGCTCCCGTAAATAAAAATGCTAAAATCAGTATTCTTTTCATATTAATAGATTGAAGATTTTTTATCTAGTGTTTTAATACCTATCTGGTACCAGTCCCTCATTTTTTCCATCTCCCAAACCCGTTCAAGGAGTTGGACTATATATGATATTATGTCTTTATGCCAAGGGATTCCTTTCATCCCCACCGACAAAGCGAATGGATAGATGTCCCTTAAATCAAATTCACGTCGGTGATCACTTCCAAAACAGCTGGGCCGTTTTCTGCAAAAAGTTCTTCCATTGCAGCCTTTAAATGTTCTTGATTTTCCACACGCTTACCCCAGGCACCGCAGGACCGGGCAAATTCGGCAAAATTAGGATTGGAGAGCGAGGTTTGCCATACATCAAATTCCCCAGCGCGTTGTTCTTTGGATATTTTACCCAGTTCATGATTGTTCAACACAATCAATTTTATGGGCATTTTATATTTGACCAAGGTGGTTATTTCCGCCAAGTACTGGCAGAGACCGCCATCCCCGGCAACAGCTACAACAGGTCTCTCATCCCCAACAGCCGTCCATGCCCCCATTGCCGCAGGCAAGGCAAAACCAATGGAACCCAAATAGCCTGACATTAGAAAATCCTGCTCCTTGGATTCAAAATAGCGTCCAAAAGAATAGGCATTATTCCCCACATCAACACACATTACAGCGTTCTCAGGGGTTAGTTGATTCATGGCATCAAAGATCGCAATGGAACTCACCCCATTATCTGAAGTTTCCAAAAGGCGCTTAGCCTTCTCCTCTTTCCATATTTTCCAGCGTTCTGCCACTTCCTTGGTTTGATCCAGAGCATTTATGCCTGATTTTAGTTCTTCCTCAAAAATTTCCAAGGTTCTGGAGATTTCACCCCATACGGCCACTTCAACTTTATGGAATTTACTTAGCGCCAAGGGATCAAAGTCCACTTGGATAATCGGTTTTTTAGGGGTAATCCCCGTGTGATTTGAAAAGGAGGCACCAAAAACAATCAACAAATCCGATTCGTTCATAAACCATGAGGCAATCGGAGTACCGCTCCTACCCAAAACCCCACCTCCCAAGGGATGATAATCAGAAATTAAGCCTTTACCTTTAAAGGTAGTAACCACTGGAGCATTCAAACTTTCTGCAAACGCTGCCAACTGTTTTTTATATGCCCTTGCCCCATGACCGAGTATGATCACAGGTCTTTTTGATTTCCTGATCAAAGCTACCGCATCGTCCACAGCTTCTTTTGGTGGAGCAATTTCCAAGGTAGTCATCCGCTTTTCCGGGGTTTTAGCCTTAGCATGGGGTTTTGCTTTTCTTTCCTGAACCTCATCGGGAAAGGTCAAGTGGGAAACATCCCGTTTAAGAATGGCGTGCTTGATAGCCAAAGACATCAACTCGGCATGTCTACTGTCACTTTGCACTCTATGGTTAAATTCAGCAACACTTCCAAAAGCCTGAACCAGGTCAACCTCCTGAAAATTGCCAGTTCCCACCACCTGCGTAGCCACTTGTCCTGATAAGGCCAATATTGGTGCTCTATCCACCTTGGCGTCCCACATTCCTGTAAACATATTGGTTGCGCCAGGACCTGCTATGGAAAAACAGGCGGCCGGTTTCCCAGTCAATTTTCCATAGGCCGAAGCCGCGAACGCCGCTGCCCCTTCGTGCCGAATACCATAAAAATTCAATTTGCCCTTTTGCTCTATACGCTTCATGGCATCTGCAAAACCCAAATTGGAATGTCCCACCATTCCAAAAACCTTGGTCACTCCCCAGTTGACCATGGTCTCTACCATGATATCCGAAACCGTGGTTTCATGGGGTACTTCCTCCTCCACTCCCACATAAATGGCATTGTTTTCCTCTTTGACTTCAAAGGTTTCAATCCCATCATCATATCCCCCCGGCGGAACCCCGGTTTGGGGATGAAAGTCCCAACCATGCCATGGACAACGGAGCATTCCATTTTCAATGGAACCTTCACCCAATGGACCTCCCTGATGGGGACATTTGTTATCCAAGGCAGAATATTTGCCCTCGAAATGCGTAAGACAAATGCCCTTGTGCGCAGCAGTAACGGTTTTCACCCTTCCTTCAGGCAACTCATTTTTGTTATCCAGTACTTTGTACCATACCTTTTTCTTTGAAGTAGCCATAAATTGATTCGTTTATTTTATTCCCGCATAGTTGATTCCAGTAAGCTCATGCATTTCCTTATTAAAGGTGGATAAGTCGTCGTGGTTGAACTTGGCAATGTCGTCATAACCGCATGAACGCGCCACTACCTTAATCAAATCGTTGGTGGCGGAGAAAAAGTTATACAATTGTTTGGCCGAAGCATCTATGATCAATCGGTTTCTCAGATGCTCCTTCTGGGTAGCAATCCCCACAGGACAGTTGTTGCTTCCGCAGGCGCGCATTCCCAAACATCCAACGGCTTGGATTGCAGCATTGGACACTGCAATGGCATCTGCACCCAACATCATGGCCTTTGAAAAATCCTCAGCAATACGAAGTCCGCCCGTAATCACCAAGGAAACATCTGCGGCTCCGACCTTATCCAGATATTTTCTAGCCCTGGCCAAGGCAGGAATCGTAGGGACATTTATATTATCCCTTAAAATGGTCGGTGCAGAGCCTGTTCCACCACCCCTACCATCCAAAATGATATAATCCACGCCCACATCAAGGGCAAATTGGATGTCTTTTTCAATATGACTGGCCGCAATCTTAAATCCGATGGGAATTCCCCCCGTACGCTCCCTCACCTTATGGGCGAAGGCCTTAAAGTCTTCCACTCCATGAAAATCGGGAAAAGTGGCTGGGCTAATAGCAGTTTCCCCTTCCTTTAGACCTCGAACTTCAGCTATTTCTTTACTCACTTTATTTCCAGGTAAATGCCCCCCTGTCCCGGTCTTGGCTCCTTGGCCTCCTTTAAAATGAAAGGCTTGGACTATATCCAATTTGTCCCAACTGAAGCCAAACTGGGCAGAAGCCAATTCATAAAAATATCTGGAATTGTTCTTTTGTTCGTCCGGCAACATACCCCCTTCCCCAGAGCAAATGCCGGTTCCAGCCATTTCAGCACCTTTGGACAAAGCAATTTTCGCTTCCCTGCTCAACGCACCAAAACTCATATCACTTACAAAAAGAGGAATGTCCAAAACCAAAGGTCTTTTTGCTTTTGGGCCAATGGTTACCTTGGTGGAAACTTCTTCATGATCCAGTAAAGGTCGTGTGGCCAACTGGGCAGGTAGAAATTGAATATCGTTCCATTTGGGCAGGGTATTCCTATCCACACCCATGGAGGCGGAAAAACCATGATGTCCAAGGTTTTTCAGACCGTTTCTGGCAAGTTCCCTGATATAACCGGTATAGGGCTCCGTATCTTCAGGATGGGTATCTGCATAAGTTCCCATATAGGCTTCCCTATCAAAGGGTTGCGGATGCTGCTGTTCAAACTGCGCCACTTCGTTCTCGTCTATTTTCAACGAATCTCCTTCAATATATTCCTGAAACTTGTGCAGTTGCTCATTATTGTTGTATTCACTTATGCCCGTATCGTATCGGTAGTCCCAACCATGCACACCACAAATTAAGTTTTTACCATCTACACGGCCATCTGCCAACAATGCACCACGGTGGTGACATCTTCCGTATAACACCGATATACCAGTCTCGTGCTTAACAATGACCAAATCCGTGTTTTTAACAAGCGCATAGGAAGGTTCTTTAGCTTTCAGTTGTGACACCTTGGCTATTTCTATCAATTTCTGAGACATATTTGCTGGGTATTTAGGTTAGATCTAAAACTTAGGTCGAGCCTTTACAAAGCTCATTACATCAGAGAGCTTAACGCACGATCTCAATTCCTACTTAAGATAGGGCAAAATAGCCAGATATCCATTTTAGAGGTATGCCCAAACAAAAACGCCCAAAGATTTCATAATCCCTGGACGTTTGCTAACCAAAAATCTACAACCACACTGGTAATTAAACTCAACTAGTTCAATACAGTAAAGGTTTAGATGCAAACGTGACCATAAACTTGTGCTTGTATATCCAAAAACTTTGAAAAGCAACTTTCTAATGCTCTCGGGGAGGTGGAGGTCCCATGTGTCCTTCGGGCGGGCCTTTCCTTCCTGGGCCTCTTCTAAGTGTCTCACGCAATATGCGCTCCAACATTTTTTGTTGTTCAGGGGTGCATATATCTCCAATACGCTTAAAATGATTGAACACCTCCAGATCTTTTTCTTGATGGAGCCAACCCATGAGTTCAACAATGGAATCCCGTTTTCTTTCCAAAAAGTCTTCATTTTGGGTATTGGAAAAAAGCATATGCCTCATTTCCCGGAGTTGACCATCCATAGTTTTCATTCGTATGCGATGTTCCCCTTCCAACATTCTAAATTCTTGGGCTTGTTCCGCTGTCAGATTTAACTCCTGTATGATAAAATTGTGGGGTGGTTTTTTCTGATTTCCGGGTTCAGATAGAACAAGGTAAAGCAATACCCCGTTCATGATCATCAAGAAAAATAATATGGCTGCAATTAATTTATTTTTCATCGGTGTCTAATTTAGGAAGGAGCCATCGTCCGAGATGGACAAATTATAGGATTCTGCAAAAGTTTGTAACTCATCCTGTTTATTAGAGCTGCTATAAAGGTACAATACCGCAAAGTTTATTGCGGCAAAAACCAACAAGGCTGCAATTTGGTATTTGGGAACAAACCAAGCCAAAATATCAGGCTGTGGAGTAACCTCTTCTGCTTCCAAGAGCTTATGGAGTACCTTGTCCTTGAAAAAGGGTGGTGAATTGACAGCCTCAATACTCTCAGCCGATTCCAGTATTTTAGCTATTTCTTGTTGCGTAGTTTTTTTAGCATCCATTGTTTTTGTGTTATTTCTTTAGATGTTATTTCTCCTTGAAACTTGCGGCTTATTTTTCATTCTTGTAAAAATTCCCCAATGTTTTCTGTAAATTCTTTTTAGCTCGAAACAAAAGCGACTCAATGGATGAAATACTTTTGTTCGTAATTGCGGCAACCTCCTTATAGCTCATTCCATCAATCTTGTGTAAGGTGAACACTACACGTTGGGCTTCCGGCAATCTGTTTATGGCCTGAAATAAGGTCTCATTTCGTTCCTTGTTTTCAAGCTGCACCCCAGGATGGTCAAATTCCGTGAAATAGGTGGATTTATCCATTGGAATCATATTTCCGGTAATGGACTGCATAAACCCAAATCGTTTTTTTGCATTCTTTTTTCGAATGAACTCCAGGCTTTTGTTCACCGAAATCCTATAGATCCATGTAGACAATCTAGCTTCTCCCTTGAATTTGGAAATGGCATGGTAGACTTCCACAAATACTTCCTGAGCTATATCTTCCGCATCCTCCCTATTAGGAACAAAAGAAAGACAAGTATTATATACTTTCCCCTGAAATTCATCCAACAACTTGCTATACGCGGATTGTTTTCTGTCCTTCAAGTCTCTTAAAAACTGCTTGTCTTCCAATGAATTAGCGTTTGTTCTTATCGCAATTTATAAGCTTTTTTGAAACCATACTGAAAAAAAGATCATCTCAACCCACAAGTTTTTATAATGGTTCACATCTAAACTAGAAATGTAAAACAATTGAATAATGAATAAAACGAAGACAACAATTGGCATTCTAGTGTTTGCCATAGCCGCACTTTACTCTAGCCAGTTAGCTGCCCAAGAAGGAGACCGAAAAGGACCTCCCTCTTTTGAAAAGCTTTTGGAAAAAATGGATGCCAATGAAGATGGAAAACTATCAGAAAATGAGGTAAAAGGGCCTTTAAAAAAGGATTTTGCCAAAGTGGACCTCAATGAAGATGGTTTTATCAGTGAAGAAGAATTTGATAAAGCGCCGAAACCCCAAAGACGCAAAAAATCCCAATAAATCATCATAAGCCATCAATTAAATCTTAATCCAATGAAAAAGAAAACAATTTCACGACATCTGTTAAGTGGTTCCACATTAATGTCCATAATCCTTGCCGGCTTCATTGCGTGTAGTTCCGATGCCGAAGATGGGGACGATGGAGAAATTATAACAACTGGTGAACTACATGCCGCATTCTCTGAATTTGATGAGGCCAACACGGACATATATCTTGAGGGTACCAATGTGGTCATTGAGACCAATGGACTTCCAAATCACTCCACGGTATATTGGGGAGTGGGTCAGGACCTCTATCTGGACGAACCTGATGTGGAAACCACCCCAAGTATTATTCCCAACTTTAACGCGGAGGCAACATTGAGGGTATCCCAAAATCCGGAATTGGCTTCCAGCAGTTCCTCTACCAATATGGGGGCTATTGGAATAGCTATTAGTGGAGCGGCGATATTCAATGATCAAGAAGGAAGTGGCCCCCTTAATGAAGCAGCCGCTTCTTTGGATTATACAGGAGGGCATATAGGCCCGGCAGAATACCACTACCATTTAGAACCAACCGCGTGGTCCGAAGATGATGAAAATTTAATCGGAATAATGGCCGACGGCTTTTTTATTTACGGAAGAAAATGCGATTCCACGGGAACGTATCCTACTGATTTGGATGCTTCAGGTGGACACACCTCTACCACACAACATACGGATGAGGCCGAATACCATTATCACATGGAGAACGAACTTTACCTGAATCAATATTATATCATTTTTCCAGGTGATTATCAAGGCAGTCCCAATGCAATTAACTAAGAGCATCTTTGTTGGTCTGCTATCCATTTTATCCATGGATAACGATCCACATATTAGTTTGGATAGGAATACCGTCATGGAAGGTAATGAGGTTTTCAAGGAAGAATTAGTGCTCAATCCTTTGGAAGGAATGTGGTATTACAAAGGCCAACCTTTCACTGGTTATGCGTTAAGCCAACATGACAATGGTATGCTTGCAGAACAAATTGGGTATTTCAAAGGAAAGAAAGAGGGAATGGCCAGAAAGTGGTTCAGTACCGGTGAGCTTCGAAGTCAGGCAAATTACATTAGGAACAGGCTAAACGGTGAATTCAAGTCCTGGTGGCCCAATGGTGTTATAAGCACTACCTCTCAATATAGGATGGGAGTTAAACATGGAGACCAGTGTAAATGGTATCCAACAGGACAACTTGCACGAGTCACCCGATTGAATCTGGGAAAAGAAGAAGGTCTTCAGCAGGCTTGGCTTGCGTCTGGAAAGATCTATGCCAACTACGAGGCCAAAAATGGACGCTTCTTTGGCTTGAAACGCTCTAACTTATGTTATGAACTTAAGGATGAAATCGTTCAGAAATAGACGAACTTTGATCGTATTGTTCCTGATGGCCATCCTGGGTTATCAATGCAGGGAAAACCATACGGTTAAAAAGGAAAGTAGGGTAGCTATGTTGCCCTATTATGATGACCCTTCATTTACCCCTAAATGGATCAATTCACAAAGTGATTCCATAAACGGACTACATCGGATTCCCAAATTCAAATTGATCAATCAATTGGGAGATACAATTACCGAAAAGACTTTTGATAACAAAATCTACGTCACCGATTTTTTCTTTACCTCCTGTCCGGGAATATGCCCGAAAATGACCAAGAACATGAACCTTATTCAACAAGAATTTAAGGACAATGAAGAGATTCTTTTATTATCCCATTCTGTGACTCCCCAACTTGACTCTGTCCCCATCCTTAGACATTATGCAGAGACCAAAGGTGTTTTAGAAAACAAATGGCATCTGGTCACCGGCGAGCGCAGAGACATCTACAACCTAGGCCGATTTGCCTATTTTGTTGAGGAAGACCTTGGGTTTCAAAAGTCCATAGACGAATTTCTCCACACAGAAAATTTTGTCCTTATTGATAAAAAGAGACATATCCGGGGAATTTATAATGGGCTCAATAAAACAGCAATAAATCAACTAATTGCCGACATCAGGACGCTGCAAAAAGAGAATTAATCCTATCTCCTTTAGGATTTTGGTAATTGATATTGACCATCTTCCAATCGTAAAATGTTAAGTGGGTTCCCATCCTTTAATTCATCAGGTAGTAGGGAATCCGGGAAACCTTGATAACAAATTGGTCTTGTAAACCGTGTTATGGCTGCCGTTCCTACTGAAGTCATCCTAGCATCCGAAGTTGCAGGGAACGGACCTCCGTGAACCATAGAATGGCAGACCTCAACTCCGGTAGGAAAGGAATTGATGAGCAATCGGCCCACCTTTTTTTCCAACAATTTGAGTAGATCGGAATATTCTTTTAGATCTTCATCGGTGCCGTGCACGGTCGCGGTAAGATGTCCACTGAGATTTTTGGCAATTTCAAGCATCTCCGCCTTATTCTCAGATTTAACCAAAAGCGTGGAAGGTCCAAAAATCTCTTCTTCCATTTCCTTGTCGGCACTAAAATCAGCGGCGGAAGCTGTAAGCACTTCGGCAGTACCTTGTGCACCACCATCCTTTTGGCTACCCCTGCCTAGTGATGTCACCTCGTTTTTCGATTTTAAGGTCTCCAAACCAGCAACATAATTTTTTTGAATGGCCTCGGTCAACATGGTGGCCGACTCTGAGGTAGAAATTTGTTGCTCCAATTCTTTTTCAAAGTTTGTTGCATCTTCGGATTTGGGTACAATGGTAATTCCAGGGTTGGTACAGAATTGACCTACGCCCAACTGCACCGAACCGGCTAAACCGCCAGCCAAGCTTCCAAAATTCTCTCTCAATGCACCGGGTAACATAAAAACGGGATTGGAACTTCCCATTTCAGCATATACAGGAATAGGTTCCTGGCGTCTAGCAGCTTCGTCAAAAAGTGCCTTTCCACCTCTAAAAGATCCTGTAAAGCCAATGGCCTTGATCAAAGGATGTCTTACAATAGCTTGTCCCACTTCAATGGAAGCGCCATGCACCAAGGAAAAGACCCCATTGGGCATATTGCATATTTGGATTGCATTAATTATGGCTTGTCCCACTAATTCCGAAGTCCCAGGATGCGCAGGATGGGCTTTAACGACTATTGGGCAACCGGCAGCCAGTGCTGAAGCTGTGTCTCCTCCAGCCACGGAAAAAGCCAAGGGAAAGTTACTGGCACCAAAGACCCCAACAGGTCCTAGGGCTATTTGCATCTGACGAGTATCCGGTTTGGGTGCGGGAGTTCTATCGGGATTGGCTCGATCTATCCTAGCGTCGACCCATGAGCCATCGCGCAATAAGCTCGCAAACAGTCTCAATTGCCCTGTAGTTCTTCCCAGTTCGCCTTTTAATCTGCCTTCAGGGAGTCCAGTTTCCAACGTACCTCTTTCAACAATGGATGTCTCAATTTTGGCAAGTTCAGAAGCGATAGTT
Source organism: Flagellimonas algicola (assembly GCF_005937185.1). Classification (GTDB taxonomy): domain Bacteria; phylum Bacteroidota; class Bacteroidia; order Flavobacteriales; family Flavobacteriaceae; genus Flagellimonas; species Flagellimonas algicola. The sequence goes on from NZ_VCNI01000003.1 coordinate 95,879, forward strand.
TCCAAAAATTCCGCACGTTCCATACCAGACTTTTGTCTGTAAGCATCAAAGGCGGATTCAGCCAATTCTACAGCTTTATTCACCTCGGCTTGGGTAGCTTCGGTAAATGCTACTTCCAGTGCATCACCAGTTGCAGGATTGTTGGCATAAAAGGAGGTCGCACCTTCAGCCGATTGATCATTTCCAAGGATATTTTTCCCACTCAAATGCATAATTGTCCAGATTATAATTAGTGGCTAAAGGTAGTAGGATTCGATTAAAGGAAAAAGGAAAAAATGGACGCGGTCAAGTGCAACTCTTGAGTATTATTCCTCGCTTTGAAAACCAAAAAGCTCCACCTCCAAATTCAAGCAAGTACTTCCTTTGCACCAATAGATTTCGACGTGACGGATTGGATATCCTCACAAAGCTCCGCTTTGAAAGTAGTTCAAACAAAAAAACGCTCAAGCATAGCCTTCCTTTGCACCAATAGATCTCGACGTGACGGATTGGATATCCTCACAAAGCTCCGCTTTGAAAGTAGTTCAAACAAAAAAACGCTCAAGCATGGCCTTCCTTTGCACCAATAGATTTCGACGTGACGGATTGGATATCCTCACAAAGCTCCGCTTTGAAAGTAGTTCAAACAAAAAAACGCTCAAGCAAGCTTGGCGTTTTTTCTTATCGAACTACTTATTCGTGACCACGGTAGGATTCAAACCTACGACCGCTGGAGCCGAAATCCAGTGCTCTATTCAGCTGAGCTACGTGGCCAATTTATTTTATGAACTCAATTTTGCCTTAACAATACTGGAAATGGTCTTTCCGTCTGCCTGACCAGCCAATTCCTTGGAAACCATCCCCATTACTTTCCCCATATCTTTCATTCCTTCTGCACCTACCGCATCAATAGTCTGTACAACCACCTTTTCAATTTCCTCTTCAGTCAATTGTTCGGGCAAAAACTTTTCAATTATTGCAACTTGGGCAAGCTCAGGAGCGGCTAAATCGGCTCTTCCCTGTTCGGTAAAGATGGTAGCACTGTCTTTTCGCTGTTTTACCAACTTCTGCACCAATTTAATCTCATCTTCCTCAGAAAGCTCTCCTCCACCACCTTTGTCGGTTTTAGCCAACAAGATTGCAGATTTTATGGCGCGTAACGACTCAAGGGCAACAGTATCTTTAGCCTTCATTGCTACTTTCATTTCTGTCATCACTTGTTCCTGCAAACTCATAATCCAATTTATTTTGGGCTGCGAAGATAAAAAATAAACCCGAAAGTTTCTTAACCATCGGGCTTATCATTTCCATTTAAAATGGATACAATTTAAACACTACTAATCAACATTATCGTGCAAAAAGGAGTTGTTGGAACGCAACTGCATTTCGTCATTGCTATCCTCACTCAATGTGGTGCGGGAAACCTTTTGCTCTTTAGGGGTATCTGATAAATCTACCCCCTGCCTTTTGTAGGCAGGCTGCTTCTCTATTTCATCTATGCTGTTTCGATTATTTTGAAACTTATAATTGAAGTTTTTAAGTTTTTTTCTGCGTTCATCCGCCCTATCCTTCAGCATATCACTGATAGAGCTATTGAACGGGTCTTGATCTCCCGAGGCATTATCTCCTGTAGAAGCTTGAGGCTTTATGGTCTTCTTTTCAAAAACCAACTCGTTTTCCACCAATTTAGGCTCATGAGTTTCGGCAACGGACTTTGCACCTGTCAGTTGCGTCTCCAGTTCCATATACTCCTCCAAATCGTATCGGGTTTCACCTTCCTTCTTGTATTCCAACACGGGTTTTACCTCCACATACTCCTCTACATCAATTTCTTTGATGGTGTCGTCATCCAAATCGAAGGTAATAGTATGCTGGGGTTCATCTTCCTCTGGCTCAATGGCATTCAATGGCATATCAAAGGTCAAAGCAAATTGATCTTCTTCGGCTTTTGGAGCCACGACTTCTGGATCAACCACTTCGATATCATTTAGGATACTTTTGGCTTCAATAATCACAAAATCATCCTCTACGTTTTCTGAAACTACTTCCTCGTAGAAAACATTAAAGTTTCTGATGTAATTGGAAGTTGGAATCAAATCCGACTCCACTTCTTGGGGAACCGGTTCAGGCTCACCAATTTCTTCCTCCATATCCAAGGTATGCCGCACTACTTCAGGTTCTTCTTTAACTAGTGGTTTTTCCAATTTAATCTCTTGTACTGATGTGGCCTCAGGGGTCAAGTCTTGTTCGGCGGTTTGCTCATCTTCCAAGGTATAGAACACTTTTTTGCTTTCAGTGTTCACAATATGGTCCTGCTGATCCACATTAAAACCGGTAGCAATTACGGTTACCGCAATGGCATCACCCAAGTTCTCATCTTCCCCAACACCCATAATAATATTGGCACTATGACCTGCTTCAATCTGGATGAAGTCGTTGATTTCCCCAATTTCGTCAATGGTAATTTCTTGTGTTCCCGAAACAATGAGCAATAGCACATTTTTGGCTCCATTAATCTTGTTATCATTCAACAATGGAGAATCCAAGGCTTTCATAATTGCCTCACTAGCCCTTGCAGACCCGGATGCCGTGGAAGAGCCCATTATGGCCGTACCACTGTTGGAAAGCACCGTTTTTGCATCCCTAAGGTCAATATTTTGTGTGTAATGATGTGTAATAACTTCGGCAATACCCCTCGCTGCCGTCGCCAACACCTCATCTGCTTTAGAAAAACCTGCCTTGAACCCTAAATTTCCGTAAACTTCACGGAGCTTGTTGTTGTTGATCACAATCAACGAATCCACATTGGCCCGTAATTTTTCTATTCCAGCTTGTGCCTGTTTGTTACGCATGGCTCCTTCAAACTGAAATGGTATGGTCACGATCCCTACGGTAAGCACGTCCATCTCCCTGGCTACCTTGGCAATGATTGGGGCAGCACCTGTCCCCGTTCCACCGCCCATTCCCGCGGTTATAAATGCCATTTTGGTATTGCTTTCCAGCATACCCTTAACCTCTTCCATACTTTCCAATGCAGCTTGCTCACCAATTTCTGGATTGGCTCCAGCTCCCAATCCTTCCGTTAGGGAAACCCCCAACTGGATTTTATTGGGAATTGGACTGTTTTGCAGGGCTTGTGCATCTGTATTGCAGATGACAAAGTCCACGCCGTTGATTCCGGCCTGGAACATGTGATTGATGGCGTTTCCACCACCTCCACCTACGCCGATTACCTTAATTACGTTGCTCTTGTTTTTGGGGAGATCAAAAGCGATGTTGTCAAATTCGGTGCTCTTACTCATGACAGTTGTGTTTCGTTTTAATGGGGTTATTATTCTGCGTTATCCAAAAAGTCCTTTAATTTCTCAGACCATTTGTCAAATATCGATTTGCGTTCTTTATGGGAAGTGCTTCCCGAATGTTCCTGACCTACCAACACTTTCTCCTCTTCAAGAACTGCTTCTTCTTCAACTATTTGCTGTCGGTTGTTGGTTTCCAGCGCATTCATCAACAATCCAACAGCTGTGGCATACAATGGGCTGGCAATTTCCTCATCGGAATCGCCGGCCAAATGTTCATTGGGATACCCAATACGGGTGTCCATTCCCGTAATATATTCCACCAATTGCTTTAAATGTTTCAACTGGCTTCCACCACCGGTTAAAACTATTCCGGCAATGAGTTTCTTCTTTTGCTCTTCGTGGCCATAATTTTTTATTTCCACGTAAACCTGCTCCACAATCTCCACTACCCGGGCGTGAATAATCTTGGAAAGGTTTTTTAGGGTAATTTCCTTAGGCTCTCTACCTCTTAATCCGGGAATAGAAACAATTTCATTGTCCTTGTTTTCACCTGGCCATGCAGATCCAAATTTCATTTTTAACAGTTCTGCCTGCTTTTCAATGATGGAACAACCTTCCTTGATATCTTCGGTAATTACGTTTCCTCCAAAAGGAATCACAGAGGTGTGTCGAATGATACCATCCTTGAAAATGGCCAAATCCGTAGTTCCACCTCCTATATCGATTAAAGCAACCCCTGCTTCTTTTTCTTCCTGACTCAAAACGGCTTCCGCAGAGGCCAAGGGCTCTAAGGTGATGTTTCCCAAATCGAGTCCTGCACTTTTAATACAGCGTCCAATATTCTTGATGGAGGATACCTGCCCTACCACCACATGGAAATTGGCTTCCAATCGGCCGCCATACATTCCTTTTGGTTCCTTAATTTCGGATTGACCATCCACTTTGTATTCCTGTGGCAATACATGGATAATTTCTTCTCCGGGAAGCATGACCAATTTGTACACTTGGTTGCACAGTTTTTCCAAATCATCATCATCTATGACTTCTTCAGAATTGGGACGGGTGATATAGTCGCTATGCTGAAGGCTTCTTATATGTTGCCCTGCAATACCCACGACAACCGATCCAATTTTAAGACCCGAATTCAACTCTGCCTGTTCAACTGCTTGTTGGATAGAAGAAATGGTTTGGGTTATGTTGTTGACCACCCCACGGTGCACACCCAAACTTTTGGATCTGCCGGTTCCTAAAATTTCAATTTTTCCGTAATCATTTTCCCTTCCAATGATCGCTACGATCTTGGTAGTTCCAATGTCCAATCCAACTGAATAATTCCCCTGTTCCATATTTTAAATTTTGGTACAAACCACTTGATTGCTGAATTCTAAACTTACTACTGCATATTTCTCCAAGGATTTATCCTTGGCAGCTTTTGCATAAAAGGCCATAAAATTTTTGAACTTCTCATCGAGGTTCTCAACCCCGCCCAAATTCACTACAAAATTCTCTAGGCGGAATTTGAGTTGATATTTCCCTTCTTCCTCAATGTGTATTCCGATGACATTTTTCCTAAGAAAATCGTCTTCGTTGATATAATTCAAAATGACATAGGCATCCTCCAAGGTTTTCCCCGTAATCTTTCCTGTAATTATGGGCACCCTTGCGGAATGGTGCTTGGACAACGGCATGCGTTCTCCCAGATCATCCAAATAAAATTTGGAGACTCCCTCTACCCTTCCAATTGGTTTTCGCTGAACAATCTTGGATATAAGTTCCCCGTTTACAGTAAGATAGACTTGGGCATTTTTCACCATGTCATTGGACCGTAATACTTCCTCTATGGTATTCAAAACTAATTGTTCTTTAGCCCTATTTTTTATGGTGCCATAATTTTGTATTAACAATTTATTAACTGAGGCCTCCGTCAGATATAAGTTGTTGTCTCCCAAAAATTTAATGGATATATCGTCTATTGTTTTTTGGTCACTCCTATAATCAGCAAATCCGTACAAGCCGATAATCACCATACCCAAAAATCCCAGTTTTATGTTGTTCCAGTTAACTCGCATAGGCCAATTCTTTTTTGATTTTGGAAACCTCCAATCCAATATCACCAGCTCCCATGGTCACCAAAACCCCCGTTTTACTTTGTTTTATCTCATCTATTAATTCTGATTTAGAAATCAATTTTTTTCTTGGATTTTCAATTTTATCCAACAACCATTTTGACGTAATTCCCTGAATGGGCTCTTCCCTTGCTGGGTAGATTTCCAACAAGAATATGATATCAAACTTGGAGAGGCTTTTAGCAAAATCATCTCCAAAATCTTGGGTTCTTGAAAATAAATGGGGCTGAAATATAGCCGTCACTTCTTCCCCTGGATGCATTTCCCGAATAGCATCATAAACCGCAATAATTTCCGTGGGATGATGTGCATAATCATCAATAAAGACAAAATCGCTTTTCTTGATTTGGTACGAAAAGCGTCGCTGCACGCCTTTAAAGGTTCCCAAAGCTTCAGCAAGACGATGCGGAGGGGAACCGGCCTGCATCGCCATTGCAAAAGCAGCTAATCCATTGAGCAGGTTATGCCTGCCCGGTTTATTGAAACGGACTTGCCTTACCACTTCAGCTGGGGTAATCAAGTCAAAAATGTAGGTGCCTCGTTCAATTGAAATATTTTCTATTCTATAGTCTGAATTGTCATCAATACCATAGGTGTATCCGTTCAAGGGCAAGCCATTTCTAACGAATAATTGTCCGCCTGGCTTTACTTTGGCTACAAACTCCTGAAAAGATTTATGTAATTCCTCCTTGGTTCCGTAGATATCCAAATGATCTGCATCCATAGAGGTTACGCAGGCCACATTGGGCGACAGCTGTAAAAATGATCGGTCAAACTCATCGGCCTCCACCACGGCATGGGACGTACCTTCCAACACAAAATTGCTATTGAAATCCTCCGAAATGCCCCCTAAAAATGCCACCAAAGGCGTACCTGTTTCCTTCAGCAAATGAGCCAAAATGCATGAGGTGGTGGTTTTTCCATGCGTTCCGGCCACTGCAAAGCAAAAGGTATCTTTGGTGATAATTCCCAGTACTTCCGATCGCTTTTTCACCTCAAAACCGTTTCTTTTGAAATACTGCAATTGCGAATGCGAATCTGGAACTGCTGGAGTATATACCACAAGTGTGTTTTCCGGATTCTTGAAGAGGTCAGGAATTAAATACACTTCGTCCTTAAAATGAACAAAAATTTCGCTTTCAATCAATTCATCGGTGATGGGCGATTGTGCTTTGTCGTATCCCATTACGTTCTTGTCAACATACTTGAAATAGCGGGCCAAGGCAGACATTCCAATGCCTCCTATGCCAATAAAAAAGACGTTATCTATGTCCTTCAAATTCATTTGAGCAACTTTTCAATTTCGTCAACAATATGTTCGGTGGCCTTTGGCAAAGCCAGTTTTTTAATATTCGAGCTTAGCTCAGCTTGTTTCCCCTCTGATTCCGTCAAATCCCGAAAAACGGCTTCAAACTGGGATTCCAATTCTGCTTCCTTCAATAGAACGGCCGCATTTTTGGACGTCAACGCCTGTGCGTTTTTGGTTTGGTGATCTTCTGCCACGTTGGGCGAGGGAATAAAAATCACCGGTTTGCCCACCAGACACAATTCTGACACAGAACTGGCTCCCGATCGGGAAATAATAAAATCTGCTGCGCTATAGGCATGGTCCATTTTATTGATGAATGCCATGACCCTAACGGTATCAGAATCGTAATTTTTGTAGTCATCATGGTACAGTTTCCCGCATTGCCACAATAGCTGCACATTTTGTTGTTTAAAAAAATCGAGTTGCTGTTCTATCAACTGATTGATGCGTCTAGCACCTAAACTTCCGCCAAGAATCAATACCGTTTTTCTTCCTTCTTTCAAACCGAAGGTTTCCAACGCCTGTTTTTGTCCTACTTCCAAATTCACCAAATCCTGCCGTACCGGATTGCCCGTTTTTACAATCTTTTCCTTCGGAAAGAACTTTTCCATTCCATCATAGGCCACACATATGCTTTGGGCCTTTCCAGCCAATAATTTGTTCGTAATTCCTGCGTAGGAGTTTTGTTCTTGAAGCACACATGGCACCCGGGAACCTGCCGCCATTCGTAATAACGGTCCGCTGGCAAACCCCCCGGTGCCGATAGCTACATCAGGTTGAAACCTTTTTACTATGTTGCGCGCTCTCAACAAACTACTTATCAGTTTAAAGGGAAACATGAGATTTTTCAATGTCAGCTTCCGTTGTATTCCACTTATCCACAGTCCTTCTATTTTGTAGCCGGCTTGTGGCACTTTTTCCATTTCCATTTTATCCCTGGCCCCCACAAAAAGGAACTCCGCATTTGGATACCTCTTTTTTAGTTCTCCAGCTATGGCAATGGCCGGATAAATATGTCCTCCCGTACCCCCTCCAGAAAGTATAAATCTATAGTTGCCCACTTAATACTTCTAAAGGATTGGTTTCATCTATATCATAGGATTCCTCCTCTAAATTTTCACTTTTATTGCTGGCACTCAACACAATTCCGATGGCCATACAGGTCATCCAAATAGAGGTACCCCCCATGCTTATAAGCGGTAAGGGCTGTCCCGTTACGGGAAACAACTGAACTACCACCGCCATATTGATAAAGGCCTGAAAAACGATGGGCAAGCCCACACCTATGACCAAAAGCTTGGAAAAAATAGTCTTGGCCGAATTGGCGACCACCACAATCCGAAACAGCAATAACAAATAGAAAAACAAGAGAGCTCCCCCTCCCAACAATCCATACTCCTCAATGATGATTGCAAAAATGAAGTCCGAAGTGCTTTGGGACAACATGTTTTTAATGACACTTTTCCCAGCTCCTTTTCCAACCACACCGCCTTCTGCAATCGCAATTTTGGCCAAAGTCAACTGGTGCAAATCATCCTTATCCGCTTTTTCTGGGCTCCAAAAGGTTTCAATCCTGGATTTCCAGGTTGTGGCCCGCTGCCCGGGAATCACCTCAGGAGTTTTAAAGACCACAAACATAAACATGGCCCCCAAGACCAATCCTGCTCCCAATATTGAAAAGAGGTATTTTAAAGGATACCCCCCTAAAAAGCACAAAATCAAAACCAATAAGGATATAATCGCTGCTGTCGAAAAGTTTTCGGGTAAAATCAGTAAAACAACCAATGCCGTTGGCAACCAAAGCGGTAAAATACTTTCCTTAAATGTAATGACCGTATCCTTGATTTTGGTAAGATATCTGGCCACCCAGATCATCAACACTACGGATGCCAACGTAGAGGTCTGAAAGTTTACCCCAACAAAGGGAATCTTGATCCATCTATTGGCTGTAACACCACCAATTTTGGTTTCCACTGTTAAGGTATATGCCAACAAAATCAGTACAATGGGCAGCGCTATAATGGAAAGCCCTTTAAAGTAATGGGTAGGTATGCGATGCACCGCATAGATAATCCCGAATCCCAAAAACAGCAACACCCCGTGTTTTACTAGATGTCCAATAGTGGTACCATCATCATTTACATAGACCAAATTGGTACTGGCACTGTAAACCGGTAAAAATGAGAAAAGGGCCAGCAGGGCCACGAGTCCCCAGATGGCTTTATCCCCTTTCAGATTTTTAAATACCGATAGCATTTCTATAAATTTTTAATCGCTTTTTTAAATTGATCGCCCCGGTCCTCATAGTTTTCAAAGAGGTCAAAACTGGCACAGGCTGGTGATAGCAGTACAGAATCCCCGCGCTCTGAAATTTTATAGGCCACCTTGACCGCTTCTTCCATGGAATAGGTCTCGACCATCAAATCAATGACATTCCCAAAGGCTTCCTTGAGCTTGGAATTATCCATCCCCAAACACACAATGGCTTTTACTTTTTCCCGCACCAATGGCATCAATTCCGAATAATCGTTGCCTTTATCCACGCCACCCACAATCCAAACAATAGGTTTTTTGATACCGTCAAGGGCATAATAGGTAGCATTTACATTGGTTGCCTTGGAATCATTTACGTATTCCACATGATTGATTTTCAACACTTTTTCCAATCTATGTGGTACACCTTGGAAAGACTGGATACTCTTACGGATAGTCTCCTTTCTCACATTCACCAATAGGGCGGCCAAGCCAGCTGCCATGGTGTTTTTTACGTTGTGCTGACCATCCAAGGCCAAAATATCTGTGCTCATTTCCAAGGTTTTATGTTCTACATTCATCTTTATAATATTCTTATCGAGCCAAGCTCCATTTTCCTGTTTTGCCTTTAATGAAAAGGGCAATAATTTGGATTGAACAGGGTTTTTTGCCAGCCAGTCGCCAATCACAGGGTCATCCGCATCGTAAATCAGATAATCATTGCGATCTTGGTTCATGGCAATTCTAAATTTGGAAGCGATATAGTTTTCAAACTTGTAATCGTACCTATCCAAATGATCGGGTGTGATATTGGTGATGATGGCGATGTTGGGTTTAAATTCCACAATACCGTCCAATTGGAAACTACTTATCTCCAACACATAAACATCCAACTCCTCTTGCGCCACCATTTTAGCATAGCTATCGCCAATGTTTCCTGCCATTCCTATGTATAAACCTTCTTCCTTTAGCAGATGATAGGTCAACATTGTAGTAGTGGTTTTTCCATTACTCCCCGTAATCCCAATGAGTTTGGCATCGGTATAGTTTGATGCAAACTCAATTTCAGATATGACAGGAATGCCTTTATTCACCAATTGCTGAACCAGGGGAACCTTATCTGGAATTCCCGGGCTTTTCATCACCAGATCAGCATTCAGAATCTTAGCTTCCGTATGCTGTCCCGACTCCCATTCAATCTCAAAATGTTCAAGAACTTTCTTATACTTTTCTTGGATTTCACCTTTATCCGAAACAAAGACTTCAAATCCCTCTTTTTGCCCCAAAATGGCAGTTCCTACACCGCTTTCTCCCCCACCAAGTACCACCAAGCGTGCCATCTACCGAATCTTCAGGGTGACAATGCTCACAATGGCCAGAAATATTCCAATAATCCAAAAACGTGTTACAATCTTGCTTTCATGGTACATTTTCTTCTGAAAATGGTGGTGTAGTGGCGCCATCAAAAACAATCGCTTTCCCTCCCCATATTTCTTTCTGGTCCTTTTAAAATAGCTCACTTGCAACATAACCGATAAGGTCTCCGCAAAGAAGATTCCGCACAAAATGGGAATCAACAATTCCTTTCTTACAATAATTGCAATAACAGCGATTATACCTCCTATGGTCAAACTTCCTGTATCACCCATAAAGACCTGTGCCGGATAAGCGTTGTACCATAAAAATCCAATCAAGGCTCCTACAAAAGCAGCGATAAAAATCAAAAGCTCACTTACCCTGGGGATATAGAAAATGTCTAGATAATCTGAAAATTGGATGTTCCCTGATACCCAAGCAAATATTCCAAGAGCCAGTGCAATAATGGCCGAAGAACCTGCTGCAAGTCCATCAATTCCGTCCGTAAGGTTGGCCCCGTTGGAAACTGCGGTAACAATCAAAATCACCACAGGTATAAATATGAGCCAGGCATAATTCTCCATACCTTCCCCAGTCCAAGAAATCCACTCTGCATAGTCAAGTTCATTATTCTTAAAAAAGGGCACGTTGGTCATAACCGATTTGGTTTCCTGACCAAAAACAGTTTCTACGTTAAAATTTTCAGTTATTCGGGTCGAGTCTTTTTCTTTGATGGTCACTTCTGGGTGGAAATACATTATGGAACCCACTATAAGACCCAAGACAACCTGCCCCATAATCTTAAAGCGACCTTTTAATCCTTGTTTGTCTTTTTTGAAGATCTTGATATAGTCATCCACAAATCCAATGATGCCCATCCAGAGGGTTGTGACCAACAACAGAATGATATAGATGTTCTTGATATCGGCAAACAACAAGACCGGTATAAGGGTAGACAAAATGATGATAAGTCCTCCCATGGTGGGCGTACCCGCTTTTTGTTGCTGTCCTTCCAGGCCCAAATCGCGAATGCTTTCACCTATTTGCTTTTTTTGAAGGAAAAGAATGATCCGCTTTCCATATACCATTGCAATCAAAAGAGATAACAACACTGCCATGGCCGCCCTGAAAGTAAAGAAACCAAAAAGGCTTGCTCCTGGCAATTGGTATTGTTTCTCTAAAAAATCGAACAGGTAGTATAACATGGGTTACATCATTTGTCTAACTCGGCCAAAGCCGCTTTTACTTCTTTAAAATCATCAAAATCCACACGAACCCCATCCGTTTCCTGATAGGTTTCATGGCCTTTACCAGCCACAAGTATGATATCGTTTGCCAAAGCCAGTTTACAAGCAGTTTTAATGGCCTGTTTCCTGTTTTCAATGGACAGCACCTTTCTTGTGTTTTGAGGTTCTACCCCAGCTTCCATTTCCTCAATAATTGTTGTTGGGGATTCAGTTCTAGGATTGTCTGATGTAAATATGGCCTGATTGCTCATTTCTGAGGCGATATGACCCATAACCGGACGCTTAGACTTGTCACGATCACCACCACACCCCACTACGGTGATGACGTTTTCATTTCCAGTCCTCAATGCGTTGATGGTAACCAACACATTTTTTAATGCATCCGGCGTATGGGCATAATCAACAATAGCCGTAATTTTCTCTTTCGATATAAAATATTGGAACCTACCGTCAACGTTTTCCAGTTCACTGATAAGTTTCAAGGTTTCCATTTTTTCCAAGCCCAGAAGGTCTGCAGTGGCATAAATTGCCAATAAGTTATAAGCGTTGAAATCACCTATGAGTTTTGACCACAGCTCATTATCATCAATCTTCAACAACTGCCCATTGAACTGCTTTTCCAAAATTTGGGCCCTATAATCCGCATAGGTTTTTAGCGCATAGGATTGCTTTCTGGCCTTGGTGTTCTGCAACATCACTTTCCCATTCTTGTCATCAAGATTAGTTAAGGCAAAAGCAGATTTCGGTAGGGCATCAAACAACTTTTTCTTGATATCCCTGTATTCCGCAAAATTCTTGTGATAGTCCAGATGATCATGGGAAAGATTGGTAAAGATGGCCCCTGCAAAGTGTAATCCTTCTGACCGTTTTTGATGGATCCCATGAGAACTCACCTCCATAAAACAAAACTCCACCCCGTCCTCATTCATTTGGGAAAGTCGCTGGTTTATGGTGAGCACATCGGGAGTAGTATGGTTTGTTTTGTATTCCTTTTTGTCCACCATAATCTTGATGGTAGAAATCAATCCAACCTTATAACCCGCCTTTTTGAACAAATTGTACAATAGGGTGCTTACTGTTGTTTTTCCATTGGTGCCCGTAATCCCAACCAGTTTTAGGTTTTTGGAGGGATTATCGTAAAAATTAGAGGCCAAAACAGCAAGCGCACTGTTACTATCAACTACTTTTAAGTAGGTGACGCCATTGACCAAAATATCTGGAAGTTCTTCACAAACCACAGCTTTTGCTCCCAGCTCCACCGCTTTCTGAATGTACTTATGGCCATCCGTTAGGGTCCCCCTTACAGCCACAAAGACATCATCCATTTCTACCTGCCTGGAATCAAAATGGACGTTATTGATCATAACGTTTGTATCCCCGCTTACGGCAGATAGACTTACTCCATATAATATGTCCTTCAACAATTTCATGAAAGTTCCAACACAATTTTAGTAACCTGGTTGATGTCCGTTCCTTGATTGACCGATTGTTTTTTCACCTTGCCATTACCCCTTACTTCCACTTCCAATCCCATATTTTCCAGCAGGGATACTGCATCCATTCCGCACATACCCTTTACATTGGGAACTCTTGGGTGTTCTTTTTGCGCATGGGCATAGTATTGTTTGTATTTTTCATCCAATAGCTCCCCATTGAAGGCTTTGCCCTTCACCTCATCTGTAATGGGGGATGTGGCATATATTTTTTGGGCCATGGACTTGAATACTGGGCCGGACACATCCGCACCATAATACCCCACACTCTTATCCGGTTCATGAATGACCACAATGCAGGAATATTTGGGGTTATCCGCCGGAAAATAGCCTGCAAAGGATGATATATAAGCCAATTTATCTGGATCCTTGGCCACATAGTTCTTTTGCGTGGTTCCGGTTTTACCGGCCATGGAAAAGTTTTTGGAATACAGTTTATGACCTGTTCCATAATCCCTTTCCACCACTTCCTTCATTAAGTGTTTAACCTTTTTCACCGTTTCCTTCGAACAAATGGATGCGTTGGCCACTTCCTTATCAAACTTTTTCAACACTTTGTTCCCTTCTTTTACCGCCTTGATCAATCTTGGTTTTACCATCTCACCATCATTGGCAATGGCATTGTAAAAGGCCAAGGTTTGCATTGGGGTAAGCGAAACTTCATAGCCATGCGACATCCATCCCAAAGAAATACCAGACCAACCTTCATCACCAGGGTAGCGAATCACAGGTTTTCCTTCACCAATTATGGGTAAATCCAACATTTTGTGAAGCCCCATGTTCATTAAGCGGTTTACAAATTTTCCAGGATTTTCCTTATAGTTTTCATGAATCATTTTGGCAAATGCCGTATTGGAGGAAACCGCAAACGCCTCAGATACAGAAATCTTTCCGTAACCGCCCCATTTTGAGTCCTTGACCACCCTATCATAGATTCTGTACCTTCCTTTTTCCGTATCGATTACGGAACTGGTGTCCACTACTTTATCTTCCAGAGCGGCCACAAGCGACATCAACTTAAAGGTGGAACCAGGCTCATGGGATTCCCCAACGGCATAGTTGAGTTTTTCGTAGTATTTCCCTTCTGATGTTCTCCCCAAATTGGAGATGGCCTTCACCTCCCCAGTCTTTGTTTCCATAACCACCACACAGCCATGGTCTGCCTGATACTTTTCCAATTGCGCCAGCAATTCATGGTGCGCAATGTCCTGAATGCTGATATCAATGGTGGACACCACGTCCAAACCATCCTGAGGCTCCACAATATTGTCCAAGCCTACGGGCTTCCATTGCCCCTTGGCTATTTTTTGCTTGAGGCGCTTGCCCTCCTTACCTCTCAAATATTGCTCCCCAAAGGCTCCATCCAAGCCAACTCGGGTATAGTATCCATTTTCATCCACACGCTCATAACCAATGCTTCGAGCTGCCATTTTACCTAACGGATATTCCCTAACCACTCGATGGGTTTCGATGAAACCACCCTTATAGGGTCCTTTTTCAAAAAGTGGGAATTGTTTGATGCGGACATAATCCAAATAATCCACATTACGGGCCACCAATTTGTAACGATTTCCGTTGGCCCTAGCTTTTCTAAACAACGTTCTATAATATGAGGATGGCCTATTGAACATATTGCCCAAGGAATCGGAAAGGGCAGCCACGTTTTCTGTGAAATTTTCTTCGGATACCGTTTTGGCGTCAAACCGAATCTCATATTTGGGCACTGAAGCTGCCAACAAGCTTCCATCATCAGAATAAAGATTACCCCGGTTTGGTTCTATCGTGAACATTTTTTCAGTCTTACTAAGGGCAAGCTCTTTATATTCTTCCCCTTTGACCATTTGGATATCCACCAAACGCACCACCACGGCAATAGCGAATACCAGCAGACATCCTGCGACAAGGTATAGGCGATTCATGATATTTTTTTCGGTGATGGCCATTAATCTTCAGACTTTACTTTTATTTTTTGCGGTGGATTTTTTGATGGCACCAAACCTTCAACCCCAACAGTCTCCCTTAAGGTGGACTCCAGTTTGAGTTGTTGCACAGTGGAACGGTGCTTGAAGAATTCGCTTTTAAGTTTTCTCACTTCTTCGTTTAGGGCAGCGATTTCATGTACCTTTTTATCAGCGTTATGGCTACTGGAGATCATCATGGCCGCCAAGAATGAGGCAAACAACAAAAACATCCAGTTTTTGGGAGCATCCCCGCTCACCAAAAACTTTCCTTTTAGTATGTCCAGTAATCCTTTTTTCATTTCTATGTTCCTTTTGTCATTCCCGTGAAAATGGGAATCTACTCGTACCTTGTCTTTCGACTGCGCTCAAGATGACATTTCAATCACGCAACTATATTCTCTCCGCTATGCGGAGTTTTGCACTTCTTGCCCGGTTGTTCCTGGCTATTTCTTCTGTTGTCGGAACTATGAGCCCACCCACTTTTTTTAAGGGAACGTTGATGTTTCCATAAAAATCCTTTTCCGGCTCCCCTTCAAACTTGCCGGCACGGATAAAGCGCTTTACCAAACGATCCTCCAAAGAGTGGTAACTGATCAGGCCTAATCTCCCTCCTGTGTCCAATAAATCTGGTGCTTGTTGCAAAAGCGCCTTCAAGACCTCAATTTCCTGGTTGACCTCAATCCTGATAGCCTGATAGATTTGCGCCAAAATCTTGTTCTCCTTCATCTTGGGCAGAAACCTTTGCAAAACCGCTTTCAACTGGTCCGTGGTCTTGATGGGTTGTTCAGTCCTATGGTCCACTATAGTTTTTGCCAATGCTTTGGCATTTCGCAATTCGCCATACTGGAATAAAACTGCTGCTAAATCTTCTTGGGAATAGCTATTGACCACTTCATAAGCGGACAATTCACTGTTTCTGTTCATCCGCATATCCAAGTCGGCATCATACCGAATGGAGAAACCACGTTTGGCCTCATCAAATTGGTGCGAAGACACCCCAAAATCTGCCAAGATTCCGTCAACTTTCCGAATGCCATAGAACTTTAAATACTGCTTTAGAAATTGAAAGTTTTGGTTGATCAATTGAAATCTATCGTCATCAATGGCGTTGGCCAGTGCATCCTCATCTTGATCAAAAGCATACAATCTGCCTTCCTTACCCAGCCGTTTCAAAATCTCCTTGGAATGCCCTCCGCCACCAAAGGTGACATCTACATACACTCCATTTTCTTTTATGTTCAACCCGTCCACTGATTCTTGCAGCAAAACGGGATCATGGTATTGACTACTCATCGTCAGCAAAAATCTCTTCTGCCAAATCCGCGTAGTCCTTTTCACTTTCCGCTAGGACTTTTTCATATTTGTCCTTGCTCCAGATTTCTATCTTGTCGAACACTGCATTAAGGACCACTTCTTTTTCAATGCCCGCATATTCCACCAGGTTTCTAGGAATCTGAATCCTCCCTGTATCCCCGTCAATGGACAACTCTTTCATACCGGCCACAAAATTTCGAACAAAGGCATCGTACTTCCGATTGATCTTGCTTTTCTTCATCACTTTCTGCATCAATACATCAAATTCTTGCTTTGGATAAAGCTCCAAACATTGCTGAAAAACAGACCTTTTGATGACAAACCCATCATTCAAAACAGGTAACAACTGACTTTTAAGGGATATGGGCAAAATCACCCTACCTTTGGTGTCAGCTTTGCAATCATGTTGTCCTATGATATGGGTCACTCGAAATCAATTAGTTATAAACTATAACTCAAATATATAGATTTTATTTCCACATTTCTCCACTTAAAAACACTTTTGTTAATAAATTCCCCACTTTTTAGATGAAAAGCGGAATTACGGGTATGAAATCATACCAAGAATCCATTTTGTTCATCCAGCGACCAAAACCCATCTATAAATTGCCCATTTTGAAGACGCGTTTAAAGTCAATTTTTGTGTAGTCTGAATTGTCTATATTTGCCTACCAAGGACCAACTGATCGTAGATGGAAGACCAAATCATTAAGGAAGGTAAATTCAGGTATATTGAAATAGGTGAAGGAACCCCAATGATCATCCTACATGGCTTGATGGGAGGATTGAGCAACTTCCAGGGGGTATCAGAGTATTTTCCCTCCAAGGGGTACCAGGTACTCATCCCCGAACTTCCCATCTATGACATGCCCATGCTTAAGACCACAGTAAAGAATTTTGCCAAATTCTTGGAGGAGTTCATAGAATTTAAAGGATTAAAGGATGTGATTCTTTTGGGTAACTCGCTTGGCGGGCATATTGGTCTTTTACACACTAAAATGTTTCCTGAAATGGTCAAGGCCTTGGTGATAACCGGAAGTTCTGGGCTTTACGAAAGCGCCATGGGAGACGGATATCCCAAACGTGGCGATTATGAGTTTATCAAAAAGAAGGCACAGGACGTGTTTTATGACCCTGAGGTTGCCACTAAAGAAATTGTGGACGAGGTGTTTGCCACCGTTAATGACCGCATGAAGTTGGTCAAGACCCTTGCAATAGCAAAAAGTGCCATTCGCCACAACATGTCCAAGGACCTACCACACATGAATACCCCGACCTGTATTATTTGGGGAGAGAACGATTCCGTTACCCCACCCAACGTGGCCGAGGAATTCCATGAGCTGCTTCCGGATTCCGATTTATTCTGGATTGAAAAATGTGGTCATGCACCTATGATGGAGCACCCGGATGAGTTTAACAAAGTCTTGGAAGCTTGGCTTGAAAAGCGCGAGTTTTAGTTGGATGTTTGATGTCCTTAACCACCAAAACCTTCTTATCTTTTTAATTATTGGGAAAGGACTAGTCCAAGTTCAAGTTCAAACTCAATTTCAATTGGTTTTCCTAAATTCATTTCTGACTTGATGGATTATTCGATTTTTGGATTGTTGGACAAGTTGACGGCATAAAATCCAGTTTTCCATTTTCCATTTTCCATTCCTACTAGTCTTGTATCTTTGCCCCTGATTCTTAATAGCTGTAATGAAAATCACCTCCGCTGAATTTGTAATGAGTAATTCCAATGTGGCCAAATGCCCCAATGAGCCCTTACCGGAATATGCTTTTATTGGTCGCTCCAATGTGGGAAAGTCCTCATTGATCAATATGCTAATGGACCAAAAACATTTGGCAAAAACCTCCGGAAGACCCGGAAAGACCCAACTCATCAACCACTTTAAAATCAATAAGAACTGGTTTTTGGTGGATTTACCTGGATACGGCTATGCCCGGGTTTCCAAAAAGGACAAAAAAGTGTTTCAAAAGTACATCCGGGAGTATTTCCAAAAAAGGAAGCAGCTGGTCTGTGGATTTGTTTTGGTGGATATTCGCCATGAACCACAATCGGTAGATATGGAATTTATGGAGTGGCTGGGCACCAATGCCATCCCGTTTGCCATTGTTTTTACCAAGGCCGACAAGTTAAAACCGGGAGCAATTGACACCTATGTTTCCAATTACCTGAAAAAGCTTTTGGAAGGTGTTTGGGAAGAAGCTCCTCCCTATTTCATCACCTCCTCCTCCAAACACATGGGCAAGGATGGGGTGTTGGGCTATATTGATAGCATCAACAAGGAGTTCTTTTCCAATCAATAAAGGGCATAGCTAAATACTAAGTACGTTTTTGAATTAGGTCAATCAATTCTTTCGCCGATCCAAGTTGATTGAGTTCCTCCGTTTCAACCAAAACTTGTAATGCTTCATTTTCCTTGACCAAAACTATCGGTAGGGAATACTTCTTAGCAAAGTGATTGTCCATATGCTGTACAAATTCATCCTTGTGCAAAAAATCCATCTGTAGAACGCTTTCCTCCCGAAATTTTTTCCATTCCTTGTTTTCAGAGACTAAACCGAATGTGATATCGCACAAGTTGCATTGATAGGTTGAGGGGCTAAATACTTTGTGCATACTGTCCAAAATAGCATTTCGGCTTCCTGAGTTGGCGTTGTATACAAATATGAGTTGGGTGCTTTTCTTTTTCATAGATAGCTAAAAATAAAACTATTCGTCGCAATACCTGCCCAGTCATATCAGTCGGTACCAATTTCAACTAATAAAAAGTTGGGGTAGCTAATACCAATGTTGTTTGTTATCTTAACCCCATGACTTTTGCACTAATTTTGGTAGCTCATTGGGTCGGGGACTACTTGTTTCAAACAAGCGACATGGCGGTTAAGAAAAGCTCCAGCCTCAAATGGCTAATGGCGCATGTATTGACCTATTCTTTGGTTCTTGGGGTTTTCACCATCTTTCTTTTCCCATTGGAAGCGGCCTTGATTTATTTGGCATTAAACGCACTGTTGCATTTTGTGACCGATTTTTTTACCAGTAAACTGGCTTCAAAATATCAAGACAACCCTAGGGTATTTTACCCTGTTCTAGGTTTTGACCAAATGGTACATGGCCTTTGTTTGTACCTTACTTATATCAATATAGACACCTTCCTTTAATCAATATGGACCAATCCGCTGCAGTACTAACACCCAATTCCTTTGTAAAAACCTTATCCATTATTCATTTGGGATTGTTGGCCGGACCCTTTCTTTTTGGGGTCGTCGCCTATTACCAAACGGAAAATGCCTTTTTAGACTATACCAATACTGAGGATGTATTCCTTTTTGGGGTTCCAATTTTTGCGGTAACCGGAATATTTGTGGGAAATCTGCTGTTTAAGCAGATGATGACCGCTGCCATGAAAACAGATGGATTAAGACCTAAATTAGCTCGCTTTCAAACCGCTTCCCTGGTAAAATATGCATTGATTGAGGGTCCAGCTTTGATTGGAACAATTGCGTTCTTGAATACCGGGAACCTAACCTATTTGTACATTTCCGGAGTCCTAATTCTATTTTTGTATTTGCTAAGACCTACCAAAGAGAAAATTGAACTGGGCCTTGACCTCAAAGGGGACGATAAGAATCAGTTCAACAAACTGAATCAGCCTATACCTTAGCAGGCGTTACTTTTTCAATTCCAGTTTTTCAGCAAAATAATCGCAAAAATCCTTCATGGTGGCCGACATTTTTTCGTCTTGTGTAGCTTTCATAAAAGTGTCCGTCATGGTAACCAATGTCTGATGAAAGAAAACCTTCATCTCATCCACGGGCATATCCTTGGTCCAAAGGTCAATTTTCAAGGATTCCTGATTTTTACTATCCCAAACGGAAAGCATCATGGCCTTGGCTTCTTCGTTGTTTACACCGCCATCTTGAGCGGACCAATGCAATTCCTCCGGAACCCTATTTTCATCTAGTCCAACCGTTAATTTTATTTCTGAAGTATGTGCTACTGCCATTTATTTTCTTGGTTTGTAATTTGATCTCTTAAAAATTTCATCCGCAGGCAAGGCCAACATTTGATGCAAATTCACATCAGTTTTGTCCATAAAGGCCCTTACAATTTGCCAACCCATATATCTTCCCAACCACCCTGGAGACTCACTATCCAATTCCAATTGAAACTTAGAAAACGGGGCAGGGTCCAAAAAACGTCTATCTAGTTTGGTATCCGTACTATATAACAGTTCACGCTCTACAAAGTAACGCCATATTTGCTCCTCGTTGTTTTGGGCCCATGTTATCTCTTCTTCGGAATAACCCATTTTTTGCCCATCTGAAGCATTGGGCAACAACCTGTCCTTTATATATAACTCTTTTCCATAAAATATCATTCGGGATAAAAAGGAACGGTTTTTTGGATAATTCACCACCTTCTTTGCTATTGTACTGGCCACATCAGAAGTTAGATACCTCTTGTCCAGGCCAGCAGCCAGATATTTTTGAATACCTCTATAGAAGTGATGATCCGGTCCCAGATAATTATCCAGTCCCAACAACAAAAGGGTATCGGTTAGAATCACACGCTGGTCATGTCTTACATCCGAAGTAACCGTTACCACAGCTGGCGGGTCAATCTCTGGAAAATAATATTTCACATGCCTAAAAAGGGACTCCAAATCTTCGGCTTCCGGTTCAAAATTTCCAAAGGTCTTATGTACTTCTTCCGACAATTCCTTTTGAATTGTATCTGTAAGCTTGGCCTCCCAAATACTATCTGGAAATTGGGCGGGGAATAAATAAGGGTACTTGGATTTTAGCTCTGGCAAATCCTCTGGATTGGCATTGGCAAACTCCCTATCAAAACGGGAGATGGAGAGCTCTATGGGTATTTTGGCGACCTCCTCCGCAGTTTTATCTTCATTTTTGCAGCCTGCAACCAATAGAAGAATCAAAAGCCCCAAAGCCGGTAATCCAAAGTAATCAAGCAAGCTCTTCATTTTTAGCACTACAGCGTTTAAATTTACAGGGCACAAAGGTAAATTATTGAATCTAAAAAAATAAGATATGCAAACTGAAAAGGTAATCACACACATTGTTGACTGGTTAAAGGACTACGCCACCAAGGCCAATTGCAAAGGATTTGTCATTGGAGTTTCCGGAGGAATAGACTCAGCCGTTACATCTACTTTATGTGCTAAAACGGGATTGGACCTCTTATGTGTGGAGATGCCTATACATCAAGGCCAAAATCAAGTTACCCGAGCAGATAGGCATATTAATTGGTTAATTTCAAACTATCCCAACGTTAAACGGCAACCCGTAAACTTGACACCGGTATTTGACGGTTTGGTCGCCGCGCTTCCGGTGGTTGAAAATGAAGAAGATCGATTTATGTCTTTAGCCAACACTAGAGCCCGGCTACGAATGACCACCCTATATTACTTTGCCGCCCTAAAAGGCTATTTGGTAGCCGGAACCGGAAACAAAGTGGAGGATTTTGGCATTGGTTTCTATACCAAATACGGGGATGGAGGTGTAGATCTTAGTCCTATTGCCGATCTACTGAAAACCGAAGTGTATGCCCTTGGAAGTGATCTTGGTGTTAACCAAGATATTATGGACGCCGCACCTACGGACGGGCTTTGGGGAGATAGCAGAACCGATGAAGACCAGATTGGCGCAAGCTATCCTGAATTGGAGTGGGCTATGCAAATGGACGATAAAGGAAGGACTATTGACGATTTTTCTGACAGACAAAAGGAAGTATTCGCTATTTTTAAAAAGTTTAATACTGCTAACAAGCATAAGATGATTCCGATACCAATTTGTGAAATTCCTGAGACCCTAAAATGACCTTTTGACCGAAAAAACCCAGCTTAAGACGAAAAAAACCCCAGAAATTCTAAGGTTTTAAGAAAAAAATTACAGTTTTACGTTCTCATTTTGTTAACTTGCCTGCTACGCCACGTAAGGAATTAAGTACTAAACAACACAAAACTCAAACCAAATGATTAAAGTATTAATAGCTGACAACCATCCCATTGTTCGCTTGGGCCTTAAGCAGGTCCTGGAACATAGTTCAGATATTGAGGTCATTGCTGATGTTTCCACAACCTCAGAACTATTCGGAGCATTGGAAGAAGTTTCCCCTGATGTAGTCATGTTGGAAATGGACATTCCCGAAATCAACGGGATTGCCACCCTAAGGAAGTTAAAACAAGATTTCCCCGCAGTAAAAACCTTAATGTATAGTGGACAATCGGAAGATGTCTATGCCCTGAGCACCATTCGCGCCGGAGCCTTTGGATATTTATCCAAAAGTGCCGACTTGGATTACATTATGACAGCCGTAAGAAAAGTAAGTGAAGGAAACATGTTCATCACCAATGAACTGGCCCAACGACTTGCTTTTGATGAAGGCACACAAAAACCAAGAAGGTTCTTTAGAAAACTCTCTTCGAGAGAAGTGGAGGTTTTGAAACTCTTGGCCAGTGGAAAACGAAATAAAGAGGTAGCTGAAGGATTGAACCTCAATGAAAAAACGGTAAGTACGTACAAAGCGCGTTTGATGAAAAAATTGAACGTGGACAACTTGGTAGATCTTTTGCAACAGGCAAAGGCCTTGGAATTGTACTAGTATCAAAGTATAGCATTTGAAATCCCGGACACATTGTTCGGGATTTTTTTATGAAAGTACCCGATTCAATTTGGCATTGAGAAGCTTATTTAGCTGGAGGTAGTTCACAATTTCCTCCAGTACTTCAGAATTATCACCATTACTACCTTCAGTGTCCTTCTGAAGCTTTTTTATCCTGTTTTTTATAAGATTACAGCGCAGCGTTAGGATAGTTTCCGCCACCAATTGGGCCACCCCAAGTTTTTTGGCTTTGGGATAAATATCCTTGCGTTCCCAATCATGCAGCGCGTAGCGTTCCTCTTCCATTAAAATGGAAGACACCTCATTGACCATCTCCTGCTCCAGATTGGATAAAAAAGCATTTACCGTGAACTCCTCACGTTCATTTAAATCTTCAATAAGTTTATAGTAAATACTTCGGAATTGTTCATTGGTCAATTCTATCTCATCTTCCTGAAGATCTAAGTATACCTTTTCATATACTTTGGCTTCCACGATTTCTGGTTCCAAGACCAAATCTCCCTCCTCATTTTCCTTTAATACCAAATCCTCAAATTCCTGTTTCTCACTTCCGTACAACAACAACAATTCAATAATCTGCTTTTCCAGCTCGTACTGCACATCAACCTTCTCCACCGCCTGTTGCGACTTCACCACCTCAAAGGCTTTTTGCTCTTGTTTGAGCTTTTTGGAAGCGTCTGTAGCCCCTTTTTTATCGATTTGGGCCAGGGTATTGTACAACACCTCTTCTGAAATGTGCATTATTTTTGCACATTCCTGGATGTAAATCTCTTTTTTTATCCGGTCTGGAATTTTGCTGATACTATTCACAATGTCCCTCACCGTATCTGCCCTTTTTATGGGATCATTGGCGGCTTCTTCGGCCAAAAGCGAAGTTTTGAACTGGATAAAATCCTTGGCATTTTCTTCCAAGTACAGCACCAAATCCTCATAAGAATTGTTTTTGGCAAAACTATCAGGGTCCTCCCCTTCAGGGAAAGTGCACACCTTAACGTTCATTCCCTGTTCCAGAATCAGGTCTATTCCACGCAAAGAAGCCCGTAAACCGGCCGCATCTCCATCAAAAAGTACAGTAATGTTCTTGGTAAGTCTATTGACGAGTCTAATTTGCTCAGGCGTCAGGGCGGTACCACTGGATGAAACCACATTCTTTACCCCGCTTTGGTAGAGTTGTATCACATCGGTATAACCCTCAACCAAATAACAATTGTCTTCTTTGGCTATGGATTGTTTGGCAAAGTAAATCCCATAAAGCACCTTGCTCTTGTGGTAAATTTCGCTTTCTGGGGAATTCAGATATTTGGCAGCTTTCTTGTCATTGGTCAAAATTCGACCACCAAATCCCAACACACGACCACTCATGGAATGTATCGGGAACATGACTCTACCTTTAAAGCGGTCAAACTTTCTGGACTCGCCCCCTGCCTGTTCTTTAACTATGGTGAGGCCCGTTTTTTCCAAAAACTCCAGTTGATATCCCTTGTCCAAGGCCGTATTGGTAAAGGAATCCCAATTGTCTAGACAGTATCCGAGTCCAAATTTTTTGATGGTTTCATCGGTAAACCCTCTTTCTTTAAAATACGTAAGTCCAATGGCCTTGCCCGATTCGCGTTCCCAAAGGGATTCAGAAAAATAGGTTTGGGCATACTCCGAAACCAAGTACATGCTCTCCCGTTCGTTGGCCTGTTCCTTTTGCTCGTTGGTCTGCTCGGTCTCCTCTACCTCAATATTGTATTTTTTGGCCAAGTACTTAATGGCCTCGGGATAGCTGAAGTGCTCATGTTCCATTAAAAAAGCCACCACATTCCCTCCTTTACCGCTACTAAAGTCCTTCCAAATCTGTTTTACGGGAGACACCATAAAACTAGGAGTTCGCTCATCTGTAAATGGACTTAAGCCCTTAAAATTGGAGCCAGATTTCTTCAGTTGCACAAAATCCCCAATAACCTCTTCCAGTCGGGCGGTCTCATAAACTTGATCTATGGTGGTCTTGGAAATCAATGCTTGGATTTTATTAGTCTTTAAAGGTAGCGAAAAAACAAAATTTTAACTGAAAAGCATCATTCGTCAATTGAAAAGGGGCATCCATCAAACCAACCCCTTGAATTTGACCGGATTGAACTACTTTTTCCCTGAAAATTGGAGACCAGAAACCAAACAAACGGGGCGGAACCGAAAAGCCAAACGAGTAAGAAAACCAACTAAAAACAAAGTATGAAGTGGTATTTAAAAGTTTTAAAACAATATGCAAATTTTAAAGGAAGAGCTAGACGTAAAGAATTTTGGATGTTCTACATAATCCATGCAGTTTTTTCAGGTTTAGCAGTGGCTATTGACAACATAACCGGACTTTCAGGAGAATTGCCTCTCGGTCCCATTTATGGACTTTATACCTTGGTGATGATTGTACCCATTCTTGCTGTAATGGTACGAAGGATGCATGATATAGGTAAAAAGTGGACTTGGCTTTTGGTAGGTCTAATCCCTGCAATTGGCGGCATTTGGTTATTCTTTCTATGGATTAAGGACGGTGAACCAGGTGAAAACGATTATGGGGTCAATCCTAAGCTGGCAGTAGCTTAAAAGCTGCATAAATCAACCTCCTTCTCCTTTTACAACATAACCCTAAACAAGAGAACATGGAATGGTATTTACAAGTCATAAAAAATTACGCGAATTTTAAAGGCAGGGCACGAAGGGCAGAATATTGGATGTTCACTTTGTTCTGTTTGTTCTTTAGCCTATTTGCCGTTGCCTTGGACAATGTTTTTGAAATTGCCATGGCTAATATAGGTTTTGGGCCGCTCTATATATTGTACGTATTAGCCGTTTTTCTTCCTGCCCTTTCGGCCACTGTAAGACGTTTACATGATGTTGGTAAAAGTGGCTGGACACTTTTGATTCTGCTTATCCCCATAGTTGGAGTACTTTGGGTTTTTCTTCAGCTCATCAAAAATGGCATTAGGGAAGAAAACCAATATGGTCCATGTCCTAAAAAAGATGTTTAAATAAGCAAATCGAAAAGGTGTTTTGGGAAAGTTGTAATTTCCCATAAAAACAAGATGATTCTGTTCTTCGGAACCAAACCGGGCAAAAAAGAAAGTAAAAACCTAATTGGGATAAGCTGTCCACATTGTGGCCAAAATGGAACTCTAACCGCGGTTTCACAGGCCAATTACTTCCATTTGTTCTGGATTCCTCTATTCAAAATAGGAACTAACCGTTTTGCCGAATGTTCCCATTGCAAAAGAGGGTTTTATAAAGAAGAGTTTTCTGCAGAAATGGAAAGGGCCATTAACCAATGAAAAAAGAGCGCAATCCGAATCCAATAATTCTCGACTGCGCTCGAACTGACAGTTGGTTATAAATCGAACCTTAGGCCCAGGGAAATATTATGTTGTTCCACATCCGCATCCTTAAAAATGGGATTTAAGTCATATTTTACATAAAGAAGAATCTCGTCAAAGCCTACATAGCCGCTAATCCCATAAATTAAATCGCTGGTATTGTAATCCCGCTTAAATTTGTCCTTTACATTTTCACCATCACGCGAATATTTCAGCTTCTGCCGTGTTCCCAAATTAAATCCACCATAGCCACCAACTCCCATTCGGAATTGGTTTTGAATGGAGTATCGAATGCTTTTTTCAGTTTCCCGAAAACGGGAAGGTCCAAATTCAAAATGTACAGGAAAGACCAGATTATCCATCCGAAGCTTGGATTTATCCAGCTCAAACTCAAATTCCTCCAAAACCGTTTGATCTCCATTTTGGACAAAAATTTGGTTGTCATCCGGTTTTAAACCATTAAACTGAAAAGAAAAACCATAATTGAAGCGCAGCCAATTGGAGTTTTTGAATACCCGCGTCCGCCATTGCCAACCCATTTCAAAAAATCGGCTGCCTCCAACCTTATATGGAGAATCATCCAAGGATTGGCCGTCAATCAAGGCATTGTTGAGCCCAATGGCAAAAACTGGGTCGGAATACGTTCTTCGATCATATTTAATATCATCTTTCCATCTTCGGGAATTGGTAAAGAAAATGGGTTCTCCATCAATTCGAATGGAAAAACCGTCTTCATCTTCCCATCGGTCCCGCTCATCTGCAATGGTCAAGGTTTCGCCATTATTTCGTTCCAAAAGTGAAATTTGATGATCTATAATGGCAACTCTGTTCTCTATGTTCAGTGCTCTCTTTTTTGCAGCCTCTGCCTTTAACACCTTAGCTTCTTCCAGACTCAAATCTCCTCTTTCCAATCGCCTGTTGATGCTTTCGACTTCCTCTTTTAGCGCATCCTTTTCTTGTTGGGTGATTTTTTCCTTCTTTTCCCTTAAATCTTCAATTTTCCGTTGATAAGGTTCTTGTGCCATCAGGTTTTGTGATAGCAACAGCAATACCAATGCTGCCAAGTAAAAGGTAATTGTTCTCATGATTGTTTTGATTTGCCCCTCCTAATCTCCCCTCCCAGACAATTCCGGGAGCAGGAAACTAAAAAGGTATTTTGATTGATGAATAAATTCTAGTTGTTTCTGTCGGCCACAGCGGTTCGTAATTTGAAATACCCATCCCTGAGCGCATCAAATATCTGATCTCTAAACGAGGAATCCAGTTCGTCCTCAACTTCGGTTAGGAGGGCCATGGCATCTACCGAGCCACTTTCGTCAAACAATTTTTCGGTTAGAATTTCTTTTTGGGCAGTACGCAGCAACGAGTCCACTTCAGCATCGGTCACTTCTGCATTTACAGATTCCAAAAGCTGAACCTGGGCCATCACTTCATTTACTTTTTGGGCTATTAAAGGGTCGGTTTCTTGTATTAGATTACTTTGAATGGATTGTTTGGAGGCTACTTCCGTTTCATCCAGGGGCATAGATTGCATTTTTAAATTTTCCTCCCCTTGCTCTTGCGAGCTTTCGATGTCATTTTCAGTACCTACCAATATGGATTCCGTCTCATTCTTATCCACAAATTCTGTTTGCCCTTCCAAAGTAGGGATTACGGGACGCATACGCGTATTTTCATCAACTACCTGAGTGGGCTCATTGCTTTCACTTGATGCAAAAAAGAAAACGGATGCCAAAAGCAAACCCACAAACCCAGCCGCAATGGCATACACATATTTTCTCTTGGATTTTGTGGTAACAGCTCTGTCCAACTGACTCGAAATTTTATCCCAAGCTCCTGGAGATGGCTTGATTTCCCGATTCCCCAGTTTGTCCTTGATATGTTTTTCCAGTTTCTCCATAACTCCTTCTATTTTTGTCTAGACTGCGTTCGACTTGTCATTCCTTGTAATTTTAAATTCTCCTGCAGCATTTTCCTAGCCTTGAACAATTGCGATTTTGAAGTGCCTTCGGATATATGCAACATTTCTGCTATTTCATGGTGCTTGTAGCCTTCAATGGCGTATAGCAAAAACACCATTTTATACCCTTCCGGTAGATTATCTATCAGCTGCTGCACATATTCCACATCCAAAATGGAGGATTGTTCTTCCAATTTTTCTACCTGCTGATAGGCCTCATCATCATAAACCACAAATTGCTTTTTCCGTAAAAAGGAAATGCTCTCTCTCACCATTATTTTTCGAATCCACCCTTCAAAACTTCCCCTGTGCTCAAAGGAAGCCAGATTGCGAAACACCTTCACAAATGCACTGATCATAACATCCTCCGCAAACTGCACATCCTTTATGTACTGACGGCAAACGCCCAACATTTTGGGAGCAAATTTTTCATAAAGCAACTTCTGACAATTGGAATCGCCAGAAATGGACTTTTTGATCAGTTGCTTCTCGTTCGTATATAATGACACGATTTTCAACAGTGGTTCTCGTTTAGTTTGTTATAAAGATAGACGAGGCGCTTTTCAAAATGGTTGCCTCTTGGAAAAATTTAATGGGATATAGTTGCAGAATGAGCGCCTTAAACCTTCTAGCATCTAGCATCTAGCAAAATCTATTTTTTACGATCCACAACATAGTTGACCATCAAGGTAAGCGCGCTCTTGTATTCGGAATCTGGGTAATTGTTAAGAAGGTCTAAAGCCTCGTCCTTGAACTCAAGCATTTTTGTGACTGCGTATTCCAAGCCGCCCATTTCTTTTACATAGGCTATAACTTCCTTTACCCGTTTCTTGTTCTTATTGTGCTTTTTGATGGAATTAATTAGCCAACGCCTCTTGTCTTTATCACTCTGGTTCAATGCATAAATAAGCGGAAGGGTCATCTTTTGTTCCTTGATATCTATTCCAGTGGGCTTTCCGATTTTCTCCTCGCCGTAATCGAACAGGTCATCCTTTATCTGAAAGGCCATTCCGCAGAGTTCCCCAAACCGTCTAAAAGTTTCCACTTCTTCTGAATCCGGTTTAACCGAACAAGCCCCCATACTACAGCAGGCAGCAATAAGGGTCGCGGTTTTTTGCCTGATGATATCATAATAGACCTCTTCGGTGATATCCAAAAGTCGGGCTTTTTCAATTTGAAGCAGCTCTCCCTCGCTCATGTCCCTTACTGCATTGGATATAATATGCAAAAGGTCATAATTTTTGTTCTCCAGTGCCACCAAGACCCCTTTGGAAAAAAGAAAATCCCCAACAAGTACGGCAATCTTGTTTTTCCACAGGGCATTAATAGAAAAGAAACCTCTTCGTTTATGGCTGTCATCCACCACATCATCATGAACTAAACTTGCGGTATGGATCAATTCAATAATCGAGGCACCGGTATATGTTCTTTCGTTGACATTTCCTCCATTGATCAACTTGGCGGTCAGAAAAACGAACATGGGTCGCATTTGCTTCCCTTTCCGGTTCACTATGTAGAAAGTGATTCTATTGAACAATGCTACCTTGGAAGACATAGATTTGAGAAACTTCTCCTCAAATAGTTGCATTTCCCGTTCAATAGGTTCCCTAATCTGTGAAACTACCTTCAAAACTTAGACGTTAGCAAATTTGGTTTTGGACGCTAAAAGTAGGGAAAATGGAAGAGTTCATCGCCGGATGTCCAAAGTTTTAAGATGGGTGGCCTAAAGCGTCGATAAAATACAGTTGAGAATTATCAATAAACAATTATTCAAAGGTGTTGAATGCTGGATGTTTGGTGTTTGGAACTTGGTACTTGGAACTTGGTACTTGGTACTTGGTACTTGGTACTTGGTACTTGGTTAAAATTAACTGTTTGCTGTTAACTGTTCACTATTAACCACTTATTGCTTATTGGCCAACTGCCCACATGCAGCATCTATATCCTTACCCCTAGAACGCCGAACGGTTACCGTAATCCCATTTCGTTCCAATGTCCTTTTGTACATTTCCACAGCGGCTTCCGAAGCTTGCTGGAACTCCCCATCATCAATAGGATTATATTCGATAAGATTCACTTTGGAAGGTGCAAATCGGCAAAACTTGACCAAAGCATCCACAGCCTCTTGCGTATCGTTGATTCCCTTCCAGACCACATATTCGTACGTAATTCTGTTTTTGGTTTTTTGATACCAATATTCCAAGGCTTCCCTAAGATCTTTCAAAGGAAAAGTGGCATTAAAGGGCATAATGGATGTTCGTACTTCATCTATGGCAGAATGTAAGGATACTGCCAAACTGAATTTCACCTCTTCATCAGCCATTTTTTTGATTATTTTGGGCACACCTGAAGTGGACACCACAATTCTTTTTGGCGACATGCCCAATCCTTCCCGGGAAGTTATTTTTTCAATGGCTTTGAGCACATTGTTATAGTTCATAAGGGGCTCGCCCATCCCCATAAAAACAATATTGCTTAGCGGACGATCAAAATACAATCGACTTTCATTGTCAATGGCCACTACCTGATCATAGATTTCATCCGGATTCAGATTCCGCATTCTTTTAAGACGGGCAGTTGCGCAAAACCTGCAATCCAAACTGCATCCTACTTGGCTAGAGACGCAGGCCGTAGTTCTTGTCTCCGTAGGTATCAGTACGGACTCCACCACCAAACCGTCATGTAGCCGGACGGCATTTTTTATGGTCCCATCCGAACTGCGCTGCATCTGATCCACTCTTATGTGGTTGATTACAAAGTGGTCCTCCAACATTTGCCGCGTTTGCTTGGAAATGTTGGTCATGGCATCAAAAGAGTGTGCAGATTTTTGCCAAAGCCATTCGTACACCTGATTTCCCCGGAAAGACTTATCTCCTTGGGAAACAAAGAAATCCCGCAGTTGTTCCTTGGTCAATGCCCGTATGTCCTTTTTTTTGATTTCCACCGTTTAAAGATAGTCAAGAAAAATCCCGAGAAGCAATCTACTACTCGGGATTATTAGCTTGTGATTCCTCCTAATGAGGAGCTATTATTTCAGATGATCAACATGGCATCACCATAGGAGTAGAATCTATACTGCTCCAAAATAGCCTGCTTGTACGCCTTTTTCATCAGATCGTGACCAATAAATGCCGAAACCATCATCAATAGTGTGGATTTTGGCAAATGGAAGTTGGTGATCATACAGTTGGCAATGCTAAAATCATAAGGTGGGAAAATAAACTTATTCGTCCAACCTTCAAAAGTGTTCAATGAGTGTTCTGATGAAACCGCACTTTCCAAACCACGCATTACCGTTGTGCCAACTGCACAAACTTTCCTTTTACTGTTCTTGGCGCTGTTCACCACCTCTGTGGCCTTTTCATCAATAACCAATTCCTCGCTGTCCATTTTGTGCTTGGACAAATCTTCTACTTCAACTGGATTGAAAGTTCCCAATCCCACGTGTAGGGTTACCTCCGCGAAATCGATACCCTTGATCTCCAATCTTTTCAGCAAATGTTTGGAGAAGTGCAAGCCTGCGGTAGGCGCTGCCACGGCACCCTCGTACTTGGCATAAATAGTCTGATAGCGCTCTTCATCCTCTGGCTCTACATCCCTCTTAATGTATTTGGGAAGCGGAGTTTCTCCTAGTTCTCTTAACTTCCTTCTAAAGTCAGTGTATGATCCATCATAAAGGAAACGCAATGTTCTTCCCCTTGAGGTAGTATTGTCTATTACCTCAGCTACCAAGCTTTCATCTTCACCAAAATATAACTTGTTTCCAATTCTGATTTTTCGCGCAGGATCAACCAAAACATCCCAAAGTCTTTGCTCTTGATTTAGTTCGCGAAGCAAAAACACTTCAATTCTTGCACCGGTCTTTTCTTTGTTTCCATAAAGTCTTGCTGGAAAAACCTTGGTATTGTTCAAAACCATTACATCCCCCTCGTCAAAATAATCGATAAGGTCTTTGAACATTTTATGCTCAATTTTCCCAGTTTCCCGATGAATCACCATGAGTTTGGACTCATCCCGATTTTCAGCTGGGTATTCGGCCAATAGTTCCTTAGGTAATTCAAAGTTGAAGTTTGATAATTTCATGTAGACTTTTTTTGGAAATTTTTAAAGAGCGCAAATATACAATCTCGACATAGGGGATGTCAAGTAATTTGGTGATTAAATGTTAATTACAGCGTATCCACTCTAAAACCAAGGGTTTCAAGATCCTTCCAATAATCCGGATAGGATTTGGACACGACCTCAGCTTCATTGACCATCAAAGTGGTTTTCAAGCCCAAAGGGCCAAAGGCCATTGCCATTCTGTGATCGTGGTAGGTATCAATAGCAACATTTGAAATGATGTTTTGGGAAGGTTCCAAACTTAGGCTTTCATGATCTATGGCCACTTTTGCTCCTACTTTCTCCAATTCGGTTTTCATGGCTCCCAACCTATCGGTTTCTTTAATGGGCAAGGTGTGCAAACCGGTCAAATGGCAACCCATACCCAATCCAAAACAAGTTACTGAAATGGTCTGCGCAATGTCCGGGGCATTGGCCAGGTCATAGTCAACGCTTTCCAAATCACATTCCTGAACTTTCTCCAGGGTTATTTGAGTGCCAGAGTATGTTGTTTTTACACCAAAATCCTGATAAATCTGGGCAAGTACACTGTCGCCCTGCAAAGAGTTTTCCTTGTATGCCGAAAGCCGGATCTTGGTTCCCACTTCGCTCAATGCCGCTATGCTATAGAAATAACTTGCAGAACTCCAATCCGATTCCACAACCAAGGTACTGTCCATAACCTTTTCTTTATGGGCAACTTGGATAAGGTTACCTTCAAACTTGGTCTCCACTCCTATTTGACCCAGTAATGCCAAGGTCATTTTTATATAAGGCACCGAAGTGATTTTCCCAACAAGTTCCAACTCCAAGCCGTTGGCCAAACTAGGAGCTATTAAAAGGAGGGCAGATATATACTGGCTGCTTATATTGGCAGGCAGGGAAACGCGATTTTTAGTCAAGGTTTTTCCCGTTATTTTGATGGGTGGGTATCCTTCATTTTTTTCATAGGATATTTCGGCTCCCAAGTCCCGTAATGCATCCACCAAAACCTTTATGGGCCGTTCCTGCATACGCTTGGAACCTGTCAGTACTACCTCCTTTCCTTCTTGGGAGGCAAAAAAGGCGGTTAAAAACCGCATGGCCGTACCGGCATGATGGATATCGACTATCCCATGAGAAGTAGCCAAACCTTTTTGCATGACTTGACCATCATCTGAGTTGGACAAATTTTGAATAGCAACATTGGGAAACAATGCCTGCAAGAGCAAAGACCTATTGGTCTCACTCTTTGAACCTGTAACTGCAATGGATTTATCTATTATTTTACTTTGGGCAAAGGACAGTTTTAGTTTCAAAGCCTAGCTGTTTGGTTGAAAGACCAAAACTAGAAAAAACACCCCTAAAGTCCCTGTACAGGGCTAACTTTATTTGAGCTTTTTGTTATTCTGATGACGATCATGGTCACGCTTGGCCTTCAAGTCCAATTTTTTATCGAAGGCTTCCTGCAGGTCCACCCCTGTTTGATTGGCCAAACAGAGCACAACAAACAGCACATCGGCCAGTTCCTCCCCTAAATCCTTGTCCCTATCGGACTCCTTTTCGCTTTGTTCGCCGTAGCGCCTAGCAATGATGCGGGCCACCTCCCCAACTTCCTCGGTGAGTTGGGCCATATTGGTAAGCTCGTTGAAATAGCGAACTCCGTGATTTTGGATCCATTTATCAACCGCTTGTTGGGCATTTTGGATATTCATGGTCTACACTTTGGACAAAACTACTTTTTCTGACTGTTTTAGGATCAAATTTTTATAGTATTCTTTAAGTGCATCGTAATATTCCACTGGAAAAAAGGCAGAATTCAACTCTGTAGTGGCATTTACTCGAATCTGATTGCCTTGTGAAAGCACCTTAAATGAAAACTTGCCCGAATTCTCCGGTAACTGAACTACGGCACTCTCAGGTAAGGACTCCACTTTATATCCCTCAGGAATCGTTAGGCTAATCATATATTTCTTTTGTCTTGGAAAGCTAAAATCCACTGGATATTCCCTTTTTTCCATTTTAAAGGGATTGCTGGACTCGGCCAAGAACAGCATCGGCTTAAAGTAAATTTTTTGACCGATAATCTCACACTGATTCTCTTTGACAAAGTCACAGGTTTCTATCATCGGTTTTTCTAGTTGCTCCTTATTTTTCAATTCATAGCCATCAATCTCCATTTCCCCATGCTGGTTTTCCATGTTCTCCAAATAGGTTTCCTCATCGGTTTTTTCCAATTTGTCCCTTAGTTCCAAAGCCAGTTGGTTGGTGTATTGGGTTCTCGTTTTTCCGTCTACGGATCCATCCTCATGGATAGTGGCGGTCACATAATGTATTTCTTTAGACAGTTTCTTTGGTGTTAGCTCTACTTGTGAAGAAGAGCCATCTTTCCTCACCAATCTTCCCATCCAATTGAGTGCCCTGTTGGGTAAAACCCCTGGGATGGTATTTTTCTCAGTCGCATCGAATAAAATAACATTATCGAGTACTTCCATGCCGGCAATCACATAATTGAATCCATCTGTAGTTGGAAAAAGTGGTATCCCATTAGACCGGGTACTAACCAAAATTGGGTTGGCATTTAATCCCGCATAACGGAACATAGAAGTAAGCATGAGATTGATCTCTGCCGCATTGCCAGCTCCTTCTTTAAAAGCTTTTTTTATGCCATCCCTACTACAGGTAACCCCATAGTAATCGTTCCAGTTCATCTTGGATTGCACAAACTCAAAGATCAGTTTGGCCTTTTCCCTATCATCTGTTATCCCGTCTATGATCTGATCCACCTCATCCTTATAATAATTCTCTCTTCGCAATTCCGTTCCAAAACTTTCATATTCATATATGGATTTGGCAACGCCCTCCCAGGTGAGGCTGTAATCTTTATAGGGTCTGTTCGGAAATTGTGTGGAGGCCAATTCAAATTTGATGGCGCTCCTATAATTATTAATGTTACTGGTATATTCTTCCTCCACCATAGAAGGTAAATCAGATGCCTGAACCTCGTATACATTTTCATAGAAACTCAGGTTATGGGATTGCCTGGAAGTTTTTCCCAATTTACCTGCCACGTCTTCGGTTCTATAGGATATATTGATGGACCTACTTTCACGGGATTGCTGGAATTGAATGGGGTAATAACCCTTGGAGTGTCTCTTGAAAACAAAGTACTGTGGTATATCCAATCTAAGGTCCACCCGGTTTACCGGGATGCTGTATTGAAACCGGAAATCGTCCATATACCAGTAAAGCGGAGAGTTTACCTTAAATTCGATATCCAATACGCTGCCTTCCTTAACTTCAGGCATGGTGATGGAAGCCTTATTTCTGTATTTGTTTACCTCCTCCACGAAAATTCCATCTTTTTTGAGCTTTTCTTCCACAATTTTACCATCGATCATATTGAAGGTGATTCCCTTTACATTAGCGATTTTCTCCTCGTCACCTTGGGAAGCATACAATGGTATTTGAAGTGTTGCCCAGCTAAATCCCTCCTTGTTGTAGATCTTGATTC
Source organism: Flagellimonas algicola (assembly GCF_005937185.1). Lineage (GTDB taxonomy): Bacteria > Bacteroidota > Bacteroidia > Flavobacteriales > Flavobacteriaceae > Flagellimonas > Flagellimonas algicola. Next base: position 131,772 of record NZ_VCNI01000003.1, read on the forward strand.
TGTAATGTGCCTCCTTGGTCAATGACCACCCTTGTTCCGCATTGTAATTATAGAAGACCCTTTCTTTTTTATACAAGATTGCAGCATCTGCATCTGGTTCCAAATGATGTTGGGTTTCGGCGACTTCTTGTTCTGAAACCTTTCCAAATTTTACTTCATTGGCTTGGGTTAGGTGGGTTCCTACCAACAGCAGGATCAGCAATCTTACTTTCATAGTTATAGCTTAGTTAAAATAATTCTTGAATTGTCGTACCGGGCCACTTGCTTTCGGAAATCCCGGTAGGGTTTGTAATCTTCTTTGGTGTATTGGCCGGATTTAACCAGCAGTTTTCTTTTATAAACCAATATTCCCGGCTCCTTTTGCTCCAATGAAATTTCGTAACTACCATACGTGGTCTCCAGTTTAAGCGGTTCCATCAAATTTTCTAGTTGATATCCTTCTGGTAAATGGATGGTGAACTCATCCTCATCCAGATACCCACGGGAAATAACCAAGTCGGTCTTTCTACTTCTACTGCGTTCTGGGACTATCAAATTTCTATTGTAAAGATTAGGGGCCAAAAACAACTTTCCATCCATATTGGAAAGGTAGTTGTCCGCTTCTATTTCTATTTCTTCAACAAAAACTGTATTCTGCTTGTCATTGTTGAATTCAATTTTTCCAAGGGTAAGGTTATTCACGTAGTTCCAATATTCTTTGTAATACTCTTCCTTTTCTATTTCCGATTTTAATCCATTTCTGAATTTTTGGTAATACTGGATCCCGGTGGAAGCAATGGTAACTTTACCGGTTACCCTTCCGTTTTCATGCACAACATACTCCCCTTTGGATCCTTGATGGTTGTCCTCATCCAGATATTGTTTGGATCGTATCAACTCGCCCCCTTTGGGTGTAACCCGCAATACATTTCTGTTATCTGTAAAAGTGCCCAAATGATCCACAGGGGTCACCTGGCTGGTGCATTCCAACCAGATATCATCTTCATCCAATGGAATATTCAGAATAACATGATTGCCTTGCATGGAAGGGAATTCAGCGTCCAAGTCGCGCTTTCTGGAACCTGCATGAACCACGGTGTAATAGGATTCCACGCCAACGGCTTTCAATAGAGCCATGGTATAATTGGTCAGTCCCTTACAGTCACCATATTTGACCCTGTCCACTTCAATGGCACTGATGGGCATCCAGCCCCCAATACCTAGTTGTACGCTGATGTACCTGGTATTGTCCTGCACATATTGATAGATTTTGGACACCTTATCCCGAGGATCTTCCAAATCCTTAACCAATTCCTGTACTTTTTGGATTGTATGTTCATCCAAATTGCCCTGCCCCACCAATAGCTTATCGTACATCCACTTTCCAAGGTCTTCCCAACTCTTTGCAGTTCCATCCACACCTTCCAGATGAAATTCTTCCAAAGCCAACTTAATGTGAGGGGCCATGGACTGAAACGACGGAGACAAAGGTTCACTTTTAAATGCTTTTAGGTTAGTACCTGAGGATCTTAATTCAGAATCTGAAACTTCAACGGTAATGGAATAAGCATCAAGGTTTAAATTTTTATGTCTAAAAGGAATTCCACAGTTTACGGTAAAATTGAATTCACTTTGTTCCGTAGAGACCCGATATCCATCAATAAAATTCCACGATGGCGCAAATGCAGTATTGGTGGTAACATAGGAGTCTGTAAATTCAACGGTATAAGGGTATTCCGTAGGTGTATACCTCATGTACATGACACGCGAATCCGAATAAAGGGTTCCACCTCCCACCGCACTTTGATCAAAAAAATCCTTTTTCTTGAATTTCTTGACTTCCTCACCATTCCGATCATAGATTCTAGCTTCTATGGAACCTATTTTGTGACCGTCATCGTAGTAGGCGGAGGCATGCACGAATCGGTTACCATTTTCATTCAATACCGTAACTACCCTTATCGAGGTAACAGTCATCTGATCCCGGGCTTCCACTACAACGTCCATTTTGTCCAATCGAACCACAGCATCGGCATTGACCAGAAGTTCATCCGGGATGTCGCTGTAGGTATAATTTTGGGAAAAGGAAATAAAAAAACTTAGGAAGGTAAGAAGGAAAGTAAGAATTCGCATTAAAAGACAGTAGGTTGATTTAGTCGTTGCTAAGATGCCAATTTTCCTACAAATTAAAAAACACTAATCGACAAAAGTGCATTATTCCTTGTTCTTTGTATCAATTATAATGGTAACCGGGCCATCATTGCGCAAGTCCACTTTCATATCGGCACCAAATACTCCAGTCCCTACGTTCCTGCCCAATTCCAGTTCCATGCTTTGCACAAACTTTTCATACAAGGGAATAGCGATTTCAGGTTTAGAGGCTTTAATATAGGAGGGTCTGTTTCCTTTTTTGGTCAGGGCGTGCAATGTAAACTGACTCACAACGATTGCATCTCCTTCTTCGTCCAGTACGGAACGGTTCATAACCCCGTTGGTATCGTTAAAAATTCGAAGATTGGAAATCTTTTTGGCCAACCATTGTATGTCAGAATCATCATCCGCATCCTCAATCCCAAGCAGCACCAAAAGTCCATGATTAATTTTGGACACCACTTTACCTTCAACCGTTACACTCGCTTCGGAGACCCGTTGTATTACTGCTCTCAATTATCGCTCTTTATATATGTCTGTTCTGTAATTCTCTTCCTCACCAGTAATCATCTGTACATAGCTTCTATACCTGCTCCAGGCCAGCGCATTGTTTTCCAAGGCATTTTTAATGGCACATTTGGGTTCATCCAGATGTAGGCAATTATTGAACTTACATTCAGACTTTAGCTTGAAAAACTCTGGAAAATAATCCCCAATCTCATCCTCTTCCATATCCACAATCCCAAATCCTTTGATTCCAGGAGTATCAATAATCCTTGCCCCAAATGACAAATCGTACATCTCTGCAAAGGTGGTAGTGTGTTGCCCTTGCAGATGTTGCTCCGAAATCTCTGCCGTTTTTAACTTCAATCCCGGTTCCAGCGCATTGACCAAGGTTGATTTTCCCACCCCGGAATGGCCCGCAAACATGCTGGTTTTTTCCAACATCAATTCTTTGACTTGCCCAACATTGGTACCTTCCTTGGCTGCGATCTCCAGACATGGGTACCCAATGCTTCTATAGAGCTGCACGAGATAATCCACTTCCACCATCTCATCCTCATCATAACCGTCCATTTTATTGAACAGCAATACAACAGGAATATCATACGCTTCCGCAGTTACCAAAAATCGGTCTATAAAACTTGTAAATGTTGGGGGATTGTTGAGGGTAATCAACAAAAAAACCTGATCCAGATTTGTGGCAATTATATGTGTCTGTTTGGAGAGGTTCACCGATTTACGAATGATGTAATTCTTTCGTTCCTTTATTTCGGAAATCACCGCAACGGTCTCATCCCCAATTTTTTGCAAATCAAAGACAACCTCATCCCCCACGGCAACGGGGTTTGTGCTCTTAATTCCTTTGATTCGGAACTTGCCTTTTATCCTACACTCGTAAAAATCAGCATCTTCCGATTTCACGGTGTACCAACTTCCAGTGGATTTATAAACAGTTCCTTGCACTTATTTGTTCATATTTTCAATGCAAAGAAACAATAATCCTCCCATTGGGGCGTATATCTTTGTGTACAGTATTAACTATAATCAATCCAATTATGAAAAAAATCTTATTTATCGCTTTTATTGCGCTGGCCACAACCTTTGAAATGAATGCGCAACAGTACAAGGTAATCACCAGTGTGGAATCCATTGTTCCAAATGGACTTGGACGTTCTCGAATTGTAAATGCCCTTGAGGACAAGGACTACCGAGAGTACACCAGCGTACAGACCGAAGAGGATAATACCAGGAACAAATCCAAGCGTGGAGAAATCCGAGTAAAGAACTTTGAGGAAACCAAATTGTTGAACTTTTATAACTTGGGTGGTATCCGGTTTCAAAATATAGCGGCCAACGATGCTCTAATTACTTCCATGATCAATAGTATGATTGCTGATGGATGGGAACTGGCCTTTGTGAACAGTGCAGTGGAAAGTGAAGGTGGTAAAGGAGATGGACAGGGTATTTTTATTACTCGATATATTTTTAGAAAATAAAACACCTATGGTGTATTGGAAAGCCCTTGGAAATCCAAGGGCTTTTTTTATGCATGCAACCCTTGGTTATTTCATCTTGTCTTTAGAGCAGAATAAATTAAGACATTATGAAAAAAGCATTTATCATTATCGGAATGGCCTTAGGAGTAAATTTTGGTCTTTCCGCCCAGGAATACAAGGTAATTACCAGTGTAGAATCCATAATCCCCAGTGGACTAGGTCGTTCACGGATTATCAACGCATTGGAGGACAAGGATTATAAGGAATATACCAGTGTACAAACCGCTGAGGACAACACCCGAAACAAATCCAAAAGAGGAAACATTAGAGTGAAAAATTTTGAGGAAACCAAACTCCTTAACTTCTTTAACCTCGGTGGCATCCGCTTTCAGAACATTGCTGCCAATGACGCCATGTTGACTTCTATGATGAACGATATGGTGGCCAACGGTTGGGAATTGGCCTTTGTAAGTAGTGCCGTTGAGAGCAATGCAGGGGAAGATGACCATCAAGGTATCTTTATTACACGCTACATCTTTAAAAAATAGAAAGTTCAATCCAAAAAAAAGCCCAGTGTATTCCCACTGGGCTTTTATTTTTATACTGATCTAGCTAATCCACAACATGAATTCTTCCACCGGCAAAGGTATTCTTGTACACTTTTTTGGGTTTTCCATACACGTTTACATCACCTCCGGCCCGTACATTGATATCCACAACTTCCGAAGCAAAAACATCAGCTTCGCCTCCAGCAGAAATCTTGATGTCCGTGTTAGAAGTTCGCAAATCCCTTCCATCAAAAATACCTCCGGTATTTAAGACAATGGACTGATTATTGGCCAATCCTGTAGCTTCTACAATACCTCCTGTCACCGCTCTGATGTCCACATTTTCTACATCCATTCCAATTCGTATCCTAGCGCCTTCCTGGGCCCTTAACTCCAGGTTGTTCTTTGTAACAAGTTCGTTGCAGGTGATTTGGGCTCCTTCATTTCCATCAATAACATCTAAACCAGTGTAGTACACCTCAATAAAAGTATCCTCTCCTGTGAATTTCTTCTCCAATTGCATCCTAAGCTTCAAGACACCTTTCTTGTTCATCCATTTGATGTCGTCCACATTTCTTCCTTTGATCACGATTCTATTTTCATCGGATTGGATCAAATTGACTTCGATAAGGTCAAAAACCTTAATTTCATTGAACTCCCCCACTTCGGTATCAATGGTGCGCTGCGCAAAAAGAACTGAAGATGAAAGGATAAGGCTGAGTAGTAGCAGTTTTTTCATGACTATTGGTGTTAACTTTCTAAAAGATAATCCATTTTGGAGATTGTTACAGTTAACGCATAAAAAAAATGCCATTTGCCCAAGGACATATCCCTGATTCAAATGGCACTTTATAAGCTTGACTTTAAACGCTATGCGTTAATAATCTTCTCTTGGTGGTTTATGGACTCTTGGTGGATGGCTTTGAACATTCTCAAAACAAATTCCTCGCTAAGTCCTTGGGACTCTCCTTCCAAAATCATTTTGCCCAAAATGGCGTTCCATCTGTTGGATTGCAAAACGGCCACGTTCCTTTGCTTTTTAAGCTCTCCGATTCCATCTGAAACTTTCATACGCTTTCCAAGAATATCGATCAATTGATTGTCGATTACATCGATTTGGGCCCTTAAATTGCTCAATTCGCTGTTGTACTCTGCTTCAGGGTCCGTTTCTTTTCTAATGCGAAGGTCTTTCATAATCTGTACCAAAGCAGCCGGTGTTACCTGCTGCGCCGCGTCACTCCATGCACTATCAGGATCATGATGTGTCTCGATCATCAACCCATCAAAGTTAAGATCAAGGGCCGTTTGGGATACATCAAAAATCATATCGCGTTTTCCGGTGATATGGCTCGGGTCATTAATGATGGGCAAATCCGGAAACTTGGACTGCAGTTCAATGGCCATTTGCCATTCCGGGATATTTCTGTACTTCGTTTTTTCGTAAGTTGAGAAACCTCTATGGATCACACCCAATTTCTTGATATCCGCAGAATACAATCTTTCCACGGCGCCCAACCACAAGGACAAATCAGGGTTAACCGGGTTTTTGATCAAAACAACTTTGTCAGTTCCTTCCAAGGCATCCGCAATTTCTTGCACTATGAATGGGCTTACGGTTGATCGCGCCCCAATCCAAAGCAGGTCTACATCATGCTCCAATGCAAGGTCCACATGAGCCCTGTTGGCTACTTCGGTGGCGGTTTTCAAACCTGTTTCTTCCTTGACTTTCTGTAACCATTTTAGGCCTATGGCCCCCACCCCTTCAAAATTTCCCGGGCGCGTCCTTGGCTTCCAGATACCTGCCCTATAGTAGTTGACATCCGTATCCTTCAAATCATGGGCAATTTTTAGCACCTGCTCTTCTGTTTCTGCACTACAGGGTCCGGCAATTACCAATGGATGTGGTAAATCCAAGTCATCCAGCCATTTTCTCATTTCTTTATTGTTTTCCATAATCAGTCCTAACTTTTTGTGAGGGGTATTCCTTTTAATATTTGTTTTATTCTGTTGGTATTGTTCATTTCTCGATGGACATCCTCAAACTCGTTGTCCAAGAGCAACTGCTTAAAGGTTGCCAAGTTTTGGATGTACTCTTCAAGCGATTCCACCACATTCTCTTTGTTCTGTTCAAATATGGGGGTCCACATGTCTGGTGAACTCTTGGCCAAACGCACGGTACTCTCAAATCCACTACCTGCGAGATCAAAAATATCACGCTCATTTTTTTCTTTCTCAATAACCGTTTTTCCCAACATAAACGAGCTTATATGTGATAAATGGGAGACGTAGGCTATGTGTTTATCATGCGCTTGCGGATTCATGTACCGAATGCGCATCTTCATCTCTTGGAAAAGTTCCAATGCCCGTTCTTGAAGCTTAAAGGCGGTTTTTTCCACTTCGCAGATAATATTTGTCTTGCCTTCGTACAAACCATGTATGGCGGCAGAAGGTCCAGAAAACTCAGTACCGGCAATTGGGTGACAAGCCAAGTAATTTCTTCTTTTAGGATGGTCTTTGACTGCTTCACAGATCAGTCCTTTGGTTGATCCGGCATCCATGACCACGGTATCATCATCAACAGCATCCAAGATCTTTGGCAATTCTTCCGTTAATGCGTTTACCGGGATGCTTACGTAGACCACATCGGCTGAAGCCAAAGCATCGAAACCGCCTTTTTGATCTATGATTCCCAATTCTAGGGCCTCATCCAAATGGGATTCGTTTTTATCAATTCCAACTATATGGGTGTCAGGATGCATTTTTTTGACATCCTTGGCGAAAGAGCCCCCAATCAACCCTATTCCGATGACAACTAATTGCATGCCACTGGATTTGGGATTTGAAAGCTGAGATGTGAGTTTATTGACTTCATCTTCTATTTAAAATCTATTGATAGCTTCTTTAATTTTTTCTTCTTTCACACAAAGTGAAAAACGAATGTAACCCTCCCCATTGCTCCCGAAAATGGTTCCAGGTGCGATAAAGATGTGCTTGTCGTTCAGCACTTGATCTATAAATTCTTCCGAAGGAACCGAACCTTCCGGCAATTTGGCCCAAACAAACATTCCCACAGCATTTCTATCATAGGAACATCCCAGTTTTTCCACCAATTGGAACATCGATTCCCTCCTTTTTGTATACACCTCATCCAAAGCCTTGAACCATCCTTGCCCGCTTTTTAAAGCGGCTATGGCTCCCTTTTGGATGCCGTAGAACATTCCTGAATCCATGTTGCTCTTCACTTTTAGCACCGCATTGATATGATCTTGGCTTCCCAATACCATACCCACACGCCAACCGGCCATGTTGAAGGTTTTGCTTAAACTGTTCAGTTCCAAAGCGCAATCCTTGGCGCCTGGGATGGACAAAATACTGGTCGGGTTCTTGGACAATACAAAACTGTACGGATTATCATTGACCAGTAGTATTTCATGCTCCTTCGCAAAATTCACCAAGGCCAAAAGTTTCTCTAGACTAGCTGTGGCTCCTGTTGGCATATGCGGGTAGCTTACCCACATTAATTTCACTTTGGATAAATCCCTTTGAGCCAGCGCCTCCAAATCTGGGAACCATCCGTTTTCTTCCTTTAGGTCATACGATTTGGGCACCGCACCAATCAGTTTGGTAACCGAGGTATAGGTAGGGTAGCCTGGGTTGGGCAATAAAACTTCATCCCCCTCATTCAAAAAAGCAAGTCCTATATGCATGATGCCTTCTTTGGATCCCATTAAAGGAAGAATTTCCGTTGTTTCATCTACCTGCACCCCAAACTTTTCTTGGTAGAAATCTGCAATGGCCATCCGGAGTTCCGGCAGCCCTTGGTAGCTCTGATACTGATGCGCCCCAGTATCCGTGATGGCATCCCTAAGTGTTTCCAAAACCTCTGGGGACGGGGCTAAATCAGGACTTCCTATGCCCATATTTATTATGGGCTTACCCTCCTGGATCATCCTCCTTACTTCCCTAAGCTTTCTAGAAAAGTAGTATTCTTGGACTGTTTGCAACCTATCTGCTGTAATCATGGCAACAATGCATTTTTATATTCTCCCAACAACCTGAAATCTTCGGACATGATCTCCAATAAGGATTTGGCCTTGGTAAAATGATCATAGGCCTCAAAAGTGACATCCACAAAAAAGGCATATTTCCAAGGTGTTTCTATCACGGGCAAAGATTGAATCTTGGTCAGGTTAAGGTTGCAATCACTCATCACGTTCAATACCGTAGCCAAACTTCCGCGTTTGTGATCGGTAATAAATCGCAAAGAGGCTTTGTTGATCGCCTCTTTGGGCAACACTTTATTCTTTTTCTTGAGGATGATAAACCTAGTGGCATTGTTTTTTATGGTCTGGATTTCTGGAGCAATGATATCCAAATCATACAAATCCGCTGCAACCTTAGGAGCAATGGCCGCTACCTTGGTCAATTGATTATCCCTAATACGTTTTGCGGTTTCCGCCGTGTCCACATCCTCCACCAATTTGATATGTGGGTACTGTTTTAAAAAAGTCTTACACTGAAGCAAAGCCATGGGATGCGACCTAACTTCCTCCACATCCTCAATGGCTGTTCCCTTAAGTGCCATTAGATTGTGGTGAATACTTAAGTAATGCTCTCCTATAATGTGAATGTTATTGTGATACACCAAATTGTAGTTGGGTATTATGGATCCGGCGATGGAATTTTCTATGGCCATAATCCCTTTGTCAGCTGTGCCTTGACATAGGTGGTCGATCATTGCATCAAAAGAGAGACATTCCACCAGCTCAATTTGCTCCCCGAAGTACTCCTTGGCTACTTGATTATGGTTAGATCCCTTGATTCCCTGAATGGCTACTTTTAAATTCATGGCAAAAAAAAATCCCGTCAAAACGGGACTTTATCTATTTTATATACTTATCGTACATCTAGAGCAGTCCCATACTTCTTTTAAAAAAGAAGTAGAAATAAAAACTGTTCCAGAAATACGTCTTTGTCATTTTTTACAAATCTTGAGCTAAGATAGCTATTCATTTGAATATCGATTGCTGATGGCGAATTTTTTTTGATTTTTTGTTGAACTCCTGCTTTTTTTGAATTTTACTCGCTCAAATCCCCCTTTCTTTATGAATATTCAATAATGGGAATTATCAAATAAGGATTTATGGGAATCTATCTAAAGCTGTATTTTTGATTCAAATTCGCATTCATGTCCATCATCGTAAAGAATGTTTCCAAAGACTTTGGAAAGCAAAAAGCCCTCAAAGATGTATCCTTTTCCATAGCAAAAGGGGAGATTGTGGGATTTCTTGGGCCCAATGGTGCTGGTAAATCCACTATGATGCGCATTTTGACCACTTACTATAAAGCGGATGACGGAAATGCCGAGGTCAATGGGTTTGATGTACAGGATGCAGAAAGTGAGGTTAAAAAGAGTATCGGGTACCTCCCAGAGCACAACCCGCTTTATTTGGATATGTATGTAAAGGAATACTTGGCGTTCAACGCAGATGTCTACAAAGTCTCCAAAAATCGTGTTGATGAAGTCATAGAGCAAACTGGCCTGACACCTGAATCACATAAAAAAATAGGTCAACTTTCCAAGGGCTATCGACAACGTGTTGGATTGGCGGCAGCCTTACTTCACAATCCGGAGGTCTTGATTTTGGATGAACCAACTACGGGCCTTGACCCTAACCAATTGGTGGAAATCCGAAAATTGATTCGGGAAATTGGGAAGGAAAAGACCATTTTACTCTCTACCCATATCATGAAGGAAGTAGAAGCGGTCTGCGACCGTGTTATTCTTATTCATAAAGGAAAGCTAGTGGCAGACAAAAAAATGGAAGAACTTCGAGAGGTCAATGAGCAGATCATAGAAGTTGAATTTGATTATCGGGTGGAAGAGGTCTTACTCAACCAGTTACCTAATGTCTCCAAAGTAAAAAACACAGGTGGTTTTGTTTACGAAATTACTTTTTCCACGGATAAAGATATGCGTCCTGCTGTATTTGACTTTGCACATGATAATGAGCTCAAAACCTTGAAACTGAGCAGAAAGAACAAAAACCTGGAGAGCTTGTTCGCAGAATTGACTTCTTAATTCGGATTGGATTTACTCAGCATTTTGGCGTTTGTGGATTCAGTGATTCAAAAACCCGTCAGTTCGAGTTTTTTCCAAAGGAAAAAGTACCTGCCTGCCGGCAGGCAGGTCGAGAACAGATTCTTGCAACCTATAGTTACGGATTTTAAGTTACTGATACAAAACATATCTAGGAGGTCTTAGCTCATTTAGTCGCAAATAAACAAGCATTTGCCCTCGGTGATGGGTAATGTGGTCGGCAAGTAATAGCAAAATCTGTCTTTTTGTTCTATCCGCTCCAAAATAATCCAATCTCTCCTTAAGTCTATTTGGGTCAAAATTTGTGATAAATTTTATTGTTTTGTCAAAGGTTTCGCTGATTTTGTCAATCATTTCCTTTATTGATTTGTTGGCCACTTTAAGTTCCTCATCGGTATTCCAATCTCTGGCTTTACGTTCACCCATTAATGATTGACTGTGCCAATCCATTGCCCACCCGATATGCATTAAATTTTCAGCAAAACTCATTGATTCTGGAGTTGCTTTAAAATTGTATTTGTCCTCTGGCATAGTTTCCGCGACAAGAATTAAGTACTTTTTTGAATTTTCTAGTCGTTCGAGGTATTCCTTGATAAAGCTATTTTCCTGAGCGTAAATTGGTAGCATCAATGAGGAGAACAATATTATCGAGGTCAAGATTGATATAAGTTTCATATTTTTCGTTTTATTCAGTTTCCTTATTCGAATGAGTTGGTTCACATTGAACAACAGCAAGGGTTCAATTTTCAATTTATCCGTTCTAAATTAGAGTCCACATCCCGATTCTTAAAATCTGCACTTTTCTTATTCCCAAATCGATATTTTAATGATAGGGCCACTTCCCTCTCATCTGCATAATACACCCCATCTGCATTAACCCCGTTTATGGCATAACGCTCCTCAAAGTTCATGGCTCGGGTAATATCATTGAATCGTAGGGTACAATCCCAATTGGTGAAAAGGGTTTTGGATATGGACGCCTCAAAAACTACCAGGCCATTTCTTTTAAAAATACCCTCTTGCCGTCTGCCCATACCCCAGGCTCCCAAAACCAAAGTGGTATCCTTTGCAATCTTAAGCTGATGATTGGTATAGGCATAAACAAAAGGTTTAACCGAAGAAAAACCGGCATCACCATCCTTTAGCTTGTTATAATTCAAGGAGATTGTGTTGTTTGAAGTCCAAATCCCCTTGGTGTAGGGTAAGGTCACACCCGCATAAAACCCAAGTTCCTTGTCTAAATTTACTTGGGAAAGGATTGCCCTATCATTTGTTTCGTCATAGGAAATGGTAAAGTTCATGGGGTTCTCACTTTGGTAGTAGGTCATAAATAATGTTTTGTTCTTTTTTTGGTAGTTAAGTGAAACTTCATTGGTACGGGTGGGAATTAGGTTTACGTTACCCGCTCCTTCCAAAAAAGGATTGATAAAAACCGTAATGGAGCTGGCCCTAGAAAAATCCGGTCGCCGGATGCTCCTCCCATAATTTAGGTTCAGGGTTTGGCTGGAATCCAAAGCTACGGACACATTGGCCTTTGGAAACAGATTGGTCTGCGCTCTGGAAACTATGGGTGAACCGTCATTTACAGTAGCTCCATCAACCTTATTATATTCTACGCGCATACCCATTTCAAAATCGGTTTTCTTGCTGAGCTTGCCGGAGACGGAACTGTACGCAGCGTACAATTTCTCTTCGTATGAAAAATCGATTATAGTTTCTTCGGCATTTGATAAATCTTGGACTTCGGTAAACGCATCGGCCTTGGCCTGACTCAGATTTATCCCCGATTCCCATTTATGATCTTGGGATAAGGTTTTTTCAACATCCAGTCGGAAAGCCAACGAATGAATATCATACTCCTGTTCCCGCTTTTGGTCAATTACAAACTCCGAATTGTCAATATTGTTTGCAATCTCCGTGGATAGGGTTTGACTAAAGCCGGTACTCTGTACCCCAGTAAAAAAGTTCCAAGAATCACTTAACTTTTTGTTGAAATTGAACGAGGCACTATAGTAGTTCTTCGTTTGGTCATTCTCGGTATCGGTTTGGATAAATTGCTCGGCCCCATCCCTTAAAAAAGTATCCGTCACTATAGGGGCATCATCGGTCTGCAAGCGCAAGGTGGTATTTAACGACACATAATCGGTCTCGTTCCATTGAAAGTAAGTCCCAAATCCAGCGTTGAGCTGCATTCTATCGTTTCTGGGTACCAAAACGGTGTAATCCACCGCGACGTCCCTTGCCGGTATTTCGAACAGAAAACTATTGCTTTCCCACTGCAGCAGCTGGTTGTAGGCCAAATTGCCCCGAAATGTCCAATCATCGCTGGCATAACTTGAGTTAAAATCCAGATAGTTATTAAAATTCTGTTTTGAAGACGCTGTTTCGGATACGCTTCCACGAAAACCAAGTTGGGCATTCTTTTTCAAGCTTATCAATAAAACTGCCCGACCTTCAGCTTCATATTTTGCAGATGGGTTATTGATCAGTTCAATCGTGGCAATCCCGTCAATCGGCAGCGCAACAAACTCTTCCATTGAAATACGTTGATTGCCCAGATAGATCAAGGGATTGCCCTTCCCCAAAATGGAAATGGATTCCCTATCCGGTGCTACTTGCACATTGGGAAGTCTGGATAACAAATCGATGGGATTGGGTATGGATGCGAAATAGGGATTCTGGACATCCACCTTTATATTACCTGATTTGTATTCTATGGGATTCTTAGCTGCCACCACCTCAACTTCGCTTAGTTGGGTTGCTTCTACTTTCAGGCTTATGGAGAACTGACGATCACCGGTAAGGGAAAAAGTTTCCCTATAGGATTCAAATCCGAGGGCAGATACCTGCAATAGGTACTCCCCGTATGGGACATCCTCTAAGGCAAAATGACCTTCCAGTATCGTGGCATACTTTGCCAAAATTTCAGTTCCTTTTTTAAACAGAAGTACATCCCCTACAGATACTGTGGCACCGTTTTCATCCAAGACTTGCCCTGTGATTTGATGGGTGCCTTGCGCGTTGGATTGATAAACAACAAAAAAAACTAAAACAATTATCCGTCTCAAACTATTGGGTTTATAGACAAAATAAAATCGTAAACTCGCTTAGTAAAGCATTTTAGCGGTATGAATTAGGTACTAGCACCCGTACTTTTTTGTAGTAACTCTTGTCTACCCTTAACATTGAGCTTGCTGTAAATACTCGTTATATGGGTTTTTACGGTGCTAAGGCTTATAAAAAGCTCATTGGCAATTTCCTTATTGGTTTTACCCTCCAATATCAAGGCCTTGACATTTTTTTCCTGTCTGCTCAAATGTGCATTGGGTAGGGAACGTCTGTGAAGTTTAATGCTGAGGATACCAAGACCCGCGACCAAAACAAGCAGAATCAGATTAAGCCATCTACTGGTTTTTAACTCCTGCTCCATTGCCAGCTGGGTCAAATAAGCCAACCTTTTCTCCAAAAACCAGTATTCGGAGGCCTCAATGGGACTTTCTTTTAATGCTGACAACAATTCAAGATAGTAGGTTGGGTTTTCAGAAATGTCCTTGTCCAACAACTTTTTATCCGCCAATTGTTTTATTCCAATCAGTTTCACCATCAAAATCTGCAATGAATCCTTCACAAAACCCTTTCTTGGGTCGATTTGGTTTTCTTGAGCCAGATATTGTCTTACCAAATTCGACTCAAAGGTTTTCAGTTTTTGCCACTCTCTGTCCCCTCGATTGGTATTGGTATACGCTCCAAAAACCTGAGGCCCTTTTTTAAATTCGATTTTATCCTTCGCAGAGAACATAAAACGAACCTCCTTGGTCACTGAATCGTTTACAATTTTTCTGATCCGTTCCACATGGAGACGATAAATCTTGTTGCTATCCGAAAAGTGCTTTTTATCAAACTTAAAGAAGCCATTTTTTTGAACATCCGCTATAGCAATGGGCGTTACTTCGTTTTGGTTTGTGGTATTCGAAACGGACAAGTGGCTCAAATATATCTGTGGTTTCCAGTCGGAGGAACTGTCAAAGTTTACAAAACCGGAAACCGCCTGCTGTGCATTGAGATGCAAACCGGTAAAAATGAAAACAAGAAGCGGAATAAGGTTCTTCATCGCTTAAATGTACAGTATTTGTATTGTGGATACAACAATATCCCCAGTTTCATCTTTTTTGGTGCATGGACAACATTTTAGATCAAAAATCATATAATCTCGATGTCCAAATCGGTATTTTTGCGCTTCAGTATAATCCGATTTCATGAAAAAGAACCCTGCACAGCTCGAATTATCCAAAGAAGCCATGCAAGCTTATGGGTATCAGGTTGTTGATGCCATTGTAAACCACCATTGCACCCAAGGTGACCAGAAACCTGTTGCCCTGGGATCTAGGGAGGAAATGGACTCCCTGTTTTTGGAAGAAGCTCCTGAAAAGGGAACAAATCCCGAACAGGTACTTCAATTTGTCTTGGAAGAGGTTATGACCAATAGCACCAATATGTCCCACCCCAAGTCCTATTCCTTTGTTCCAGGCCCGAGCAACTATGTCAGTGTAATGGCCGATGCGCTCGCCACAGGATACAATATTTTTTCGGGTGGGTGGGCAGCTTCGCCAGCCGCTGCCGAATTGGAAATCATTACCATTCAATGGTTGCTCAAAATCTTTGGATTTCCGGCTAAAAAAGGGGGTGGAATTTTTACCAGCGGGGGTTCTATGGCCAATCTTACGGCTCTTACTACGGCAAGGCGGGTAAAGTGTGGTCAGGATTTCTCCAAAGCCATGATTTACTTGTCAGACCAAGCCCATTCTTCCAATATTAAAGCCATCCGGGTTCTCGGTTTTAAAAAAGAACAGATACGTATTATCCCAACGGATAGTGAATTTAAGTTCTCCGTAAACAAGCTTAAAAACTGCATCGCCAAAGACCGGTTGGAGGGCTTACAGCCCTTTTGTTTGATTGCTACCTCTGGCACGACCAATACCGGTACCGTGGATCCCTTGCTGGAATTGGCCAAAATCTGCAAAAAAGAAAATATTTGGTTCCATATTGATGGTGCCTACGGGGCCGCGGCCATTTTATCCAAAAAAGGTAAATCCCTATTGAAAGGTATTGAAAAAGCGGATTCCTTGACCGTGGATCCTCACAAGTGGTTTTTCCAGCCTTATGAGATGGGTTGTCTCTTGGTACGTAATCATAAACACCTCAGCCAAACCTTTACTGAAAAGCCAGAATATCTCAGGGATATTGAAGGCAATACCTCCGAAATCAACTTTTATGATCATGGAATCCAGTTGACCCGTAGGTTTCGGGCGCTTAAGTTCTACATGTCCATTAAAACATTCGGATTAAAGGAATTCAGAAAGGCCATTACCTTTAGCATTGAACTTGCCGAGGAAGTTGAGAACCATCTGCGGAGCAGTCAAAAATGGGAGGTGATTTTTCCGGCAACCTTGGCGGTCATCAATTTTAGATATCATCCTATTGGAAAAAAGTACACGCAAAAACAACTGGATCAATTCAATCAGTACATTTCCGAACAAGTGGTTTCTTCTCGAAAAGCTTTATTGGTCACCACTTTGTTGCATGGGCAAGTGGTACTACGCATGTGCTTGATCAATCCTAGAACAAGCTTATCCGACGTGATGGAGACTTTGGGACTTTGTGAACATTATGCTTGGGAATACACTCAAAAACTCCAAGAAAATAACTAGCGATAGGGTTCTGTTTTGCGCTTTTGCTGTTCAAAAATGGTGATGAACATGCGAACGCTAATATTTCGAGCACGTTGTTTGGCCTTTTCGGCATTGGCCCCTACAAAATAGGTGTCAATAGTCTCAATCCAATGTCGTAGCCAAATCCCGAAGTGATAATTGGTAATGGTATTGCCCATACTTTCGTCCACCTCCGCATGCACCTTTAGAGGATTGCCCTTATACTTTTGGACAAAGAACAGATTGGTCTCCCAAAAATTGACCAGTTTTTCAATATGTTCCGGCCAATCTTTGATAGTTTCATTAAAAAAATGACCTATTTCCTTGTCCGCCCTCACTTTCTCATAAAAGCGGGTGACCAATAGGGTCACATTTTCCCGGGATTCAATTTCTACTCTGGACATCTCACAACAAATTTAAAATTAATACCACGGTACTCACCACTAAACTAAGGATAAACAGGTTTATAACGATTTTGGGTTTTTGTTGGGACAAAACTGCGGCGTTAAATCCCATGCACGCGATAGTGACCAAAAAAAGTTGCACCATCTGCCATGCTTGCACCCCATTGATCAAGATATACATGGCAGCCACAGAACCCAAACAGCTTTGGGCAATGATAAAAATTGTGGAATAGCCCCTTGCATCCTTTTCAAATGTCTTTAAACTTTTAAGATATAGTTCCATAATCCTGTCATTTGTCATTGTATGGAACAAATTTATTTCCGATTGATCGGGCTTTTTTATGACCGAAATCATATCCAAGTCAATCTGGAAAGCTATCGTAGGATTTTATGGGATTGTAATTGTAAAAGTCCCTTTTTTTCCAGGGATTTTACCGTCCTAATTACCGTTTCAACCCTTAAGCCTGTCAAGTCGGCCATTTGCTGCCGGGACAATTCCACCAAATAGGGTTCGGATTCGGGAATATGATGGATATGGGTCTTGAAGTAATCGATGAGTTTCAGTAAGCGGTGCTCCGGATTCTCCGTAGAAATTTCGGCCACCATGGTTGCTTTATAGTGCAACCTACTGGCCAGAACCTTTGTTAATTCAAGGTGTACTTCGGGATGTTCTTTTAGCAATTGCAAAAATTTGGACTTCTCCAATTTCCAGACCACTGCATCGTCAACAGCCTCAGCTTGTGCGGGATAATCCAAATCCTGAAACAAGGGAGGTTCACCAAAACTGGAGCCCGGGGGGAAAATACCTTGAATGTATTCTTTACCATCCTCGCTATAATTGTTCATTTTGATCTTACCGGACAAAATTTGAAAGTAAAACCGGGGTTGGGTATCTATATGAAAAAGAACCTCCTTCTTCTTTAAGGCTATTTTTTGTGCTCCATATTGATCTAATAGGTCGTCTGGAATCATGGCCTTTCTTCAAATTCAATGCAATCCAAGCGAATGTCTTCATGCTTCAACTGCTTTTCCAACAAATGACAATAATGATTGGCTCTTGTTTTCTCATAAAATTTACAGGCAAAACAAGTACGCTGAACGGTTAATATACCCTCCTTGTTCAACTTGCTGATCAGTTGGGTCAAGACTTTAAAAAAGCCTTCCTTCTCCTCGGGCATAACGTCATCAAAAAAATCACTGAGGCCACCTGCAAAATGTTGCGTGCTTTTCACTATTTCGCTTCCCAAACTTGACAACAAAATGGTATAGCTACGGTTATCCTCGGAGGAGTAATCCTTTATAATCAAGGATTTTTTATCCAGAATCCGAATGGCATCACTGATCGTAGGTTTGGTCACATTGAATTCCTGGGCCAATGCGCTAACATTATTGTGTTCACTTTTGTGATGCGCCACAAAAATCAAGATTTGAATCTGTATCGGGCTCAGTCCAAATTCTTTGGCCTTATTCCAAAGCAGTACCTTAAAGGCCTGGGAAATACGCTCAAGTCCAATAACAATTTTACTGGAAAGGTCTTCTTGCTGCCTAGTGGGGTCAAATGTGCTTTTGTCTTTCATAAAAAAGTGCCTGCCGGGAGTACCGACAGGCAAAGTTAGCTATCCTAATTAAATTAGGAACAATTTTCCATTTCGACGATGTAGTACCCTTTGGTTCTAATTTCGTCTTCCACCTCAGTTTGTACGGATTGGATATGGCAAAATCTGCATTCGTTGGAGGTAAGCGTACCTGTTTTAAATGTTTTGGTACCCAAATACTGCTGCCCATATGAAAAAATTCGACCCTCATCAGTCAATTCCTTGGGAACCAAAATATCGAAATGCATGGTTATCCCATCTTCCCTTTCCACGTAGGTATCCCATACTGCTATTTTCATATGGCCTACTTTACGGTATAAGGTAAGGATAGGTCTCCACTGCGGATACCATAAACCTCGTAAACACCCAACATGGGCAAATCTTCGTTACTCGTGTTTACTTTCATGAATGCGGACACTCCATCGTAATTAAATTCCGTTTGATGCTGTATCCGATAGTCCGGAACCACCACTTTAATTTGGTGATCCTTTGTGACAACAGGATATCCCGGAGAATCCATATACATGGGCATACCAGGATTTGTTGGGGGCAACACGACAGTCTCATCCGCCTTTTTAAATTGTTTGACGGATAGGCCACCAGCCACTCTTTTATCATCTACCAGCACCACCCAATGCGGATGCCAAATGACCCCATCATTGTTCAAATTGGCATCCCCGTTTTCATCCCATAAGGGTGTATCATCAAAATCTGGGTGGGAAGTCAGTGCCAAAGCCAAGATTCCATCGGCCTTGCCAAATCCAACAAACTCTGGTTTAAGGGTTGTAGGAAACACATACCCCAGCACTGGGGCACCATCTAGCTGACCCAACTTTTGCGGCACCGTGTTTCCTGCGCTTCCCTCCACCTTAATTTCCCAAATGGTGACACCCAATTCCTCTTGATGGGTTACCTGAACGTCTTGTATCTTAAAATCCTCATTGTTGTAAGGAGTCTGTTGGCCACAGGAGGTGAACATATTTCCCATTAAGAGCAGTCCCAACAAGTATAAAGTTTTTGCTTTCATATTATTTATTTAGGATTCCTAACTATATATTTTAAAATTAAACCTTCACGTCTTCAATGGAAGCTCCAAAATTGATGTGAAGCACATTTCCATTAGGTGTAACCAATGCTGGAACTGACTTTACTCCATATTGTTCTGCTTCCGGAATTCTTGATTTATCCTCGCCTATATTGACGATGGTGACCTTTTCACTTCCAATAAGGTTTACCAAATCCTGTTCGGCACTTACACATACTGGACATCCCGCATGATAAAAAACTGATTTACTCATTTGTCTTAAATTTAAGTTATGGCATTATTGCCATACAAATATAGTAAGGATTCCTAATTATTAATGATTTTCCAGTAAATATTTTATTATTGCGTTTAGTTCATCCTGCACTTTGGGGTCTGTGCTGTTAATCAGGATGGCGATTACCATCTCTTCTTTGGGATAGATAAAAAGATTGGAATATGCCCCTACGCTATTGCCAACATGCCCTACAAACGATTTGCGTTGTTCATCTTGACTCACTTGAAACCCCAATCCGTAGTAGGTAGCATTTCCATTCACCTTTTGTGAAGTGAGAATTTCCTGCATTACCTCAGGTCGAATCAACTTGCCCTCCAGAATAGCCAAGCCTAACTTGCCTATATCAGAAGCTGTGGAAAGGTAGCCCCCACCAGCCAACTTGTATTGATTGTTCACTGAAATTGCCTTCTTAAAACCTCCTCTGGTTTTGGTATAAAACTCAGCCTTTTGCAAACCTTTGGTCATTAAAACGTTTGGGTTTTGCTCAACCTGATTGGGTGAAAGGGTATGTTGCATGTCCAATGGCCCTAGTACCCGGTCCCTAACATACTCTTCAAAAGAAACTCCACTAGCTTCCTGCATGGCCAAGGAAAGTAACACAAAATCAAAGCTGTTGTACAGATAACCCTTTCCCGGTTGAAACTGCAAGGGGGCGTCCTTAAAAATCTCAATGCTGTCCTTTATAGAATAAGGACTGTTCAACGCAAATTCCTTTCCGCGATAAGATCTGATTCCAGCGGTATGGCCCGCCAATTGCCTCAAGCTAAAATCAAACTCTTTTTTGGGAAAATAGGATACATGTTTATAAAAGGAATCGTCCAGGTCTAAGAGCCCCTCCTCTACCATCCTCGCCAAAGCAAGACCCGTTATGCATTTGGATACGCTGGCAATTCTAAACAAGGTGGTGTGAGGGTCAACCTCTGTTTTGTCCTCCAAATTGGCATAGCCATAGGCTTTTTGCAGCAATTGTTGACCACGCTTTATCACACTCACCGACATTCCAGGAATTCGAGTTTCTGTTGCTAAACTTGCCAACATGGCGTCTACCTTTTCAAGACCCTGCAAATCCTCAATTGATTTTGTCTTAGTATTGGAAAACCAATTTTTAATGTTTGAGAAAAATGCCTTCACCTTATATCCTTAAGTCACCTAACATAGTGAGAATTCCAAAGAACAAAAAACTGGTTTTATCCTAATTGAGCAAGAACGGAAAAGTTGCCCGTACAAATTCCGTATACATTTGTGTTAAACAAAACAGGAAATGCAATCCACGGACAATAGACAACTTTATCATCAAAAATTGAATCGTGTTTTGGAATACATACATAACCATTTAGACGAAAAAATTGACGTAAAGGCTTTGGCAGAACTCTCCCACTTTTCCCCCTTTCATTTTCACCGGATAACACGGGCCATGTTGGGTGAACCTATCGGAGCGTACATCAATAGGGTGCGTTTGGAAGCGGCGGCCAAAATGATTCGATATACTACATTGTCCATGGAAGAGATTGGGTACAATATTGGATATGAAACCCCTTCTTCCCTAACCAAGGCCTTTAAGCAGCATTTTGGGGTAACCCCCTCGGCTTACAGAAAAAGTAAAACAATGAACTTAAATAGCGTAAATAAGATGGAAACAACATCCCTAAACATTAAAAAACCAAAAATCCTGACCGTTGAGGATAAAAATTGTATCTACATTACCCTCAAGGGGGCTTATCAAAAATTGGACTACCCTTCCGCCTGGGCTACCCTCTGGGCAGAGGTCAAGAGCCAAAAACTGTTCACCGCTGGCATTGAACATATCGGTCTCCCGTTTGATGATCCCAAGGTAACCGAAGAAAGCAATATCCGCTACGATGCTTGCCTAATCATTCATAAGGAAGCCAAGCCCAATGGAAAGGTTGGCGTTAAAACCATAGCTGGTGGAAAATTTGCCGTGTGCCACTATCAAGGTAGTTATAAGCGCTTGGAACAGGTCTATAACTATATCTTCAATACTTGGCTATTGCAAAGTGAGTATGAACTCCGGGATGAACCCGTTCGTGAGAAATATTTGAACAATGCCGAAAAAACTGAGGAAAGCAAGCTTAAAACTGAGATTTACATCCCAATCAAATAATTAATCCCTAAAAATCAATCGCCCATTAAAGATTTCTTCCACATCAATTTCTGGAGGGCGATTGATGCTTACAACATCCCCGGTACTCCGGATTGTCCCTGAAATCCGTTGCTGGGGGTTTACTAGGACATCGTTGGTGCCTCTGTGGTTCACACTCACATTTTCAGCCACCAAATTTTCCGCTTCCACCCGGGAGTCCCCCGCAGGTATGTTAATATTGAGATTGGTGGTAGTTCCACGCAACTTAAAATAAGCAATACCGTTGACCACAACACTAACAGTAGTAGTGTTCAAGTTTAAATCAAAAGATCCATCGGTGGTTTCCGTTTCTGGATTGATGAAACTTTCGGATATTAAACTGAGACTAGGGTATGAAAGCACACCATTACTGGAAATCAATAGCCCTGTGCTGCTTCTAATTTCTTCAATGTTTGGAGACGTTACATGAATAGTGGTTAGGCCATAGTCCCGAATAAAATTGCATCCATTGGCATTCTCAAGGATGAGCCTGTCCCCTGTAACCTTCGCAGACACTTCATTCTGAAGAAATTCTCCAGTTTCTATTTCCACCCTCTGGGTGTCGCCCTCGGATAACACCAGGTTGATATTCTCAAAAACAGTGATTTTTGTAAAGTTGGATACCTCAACAGTCCTGCGGGTCAAATCTCCCGCATTTTGAAAGCAATCCGGAACGTTTTCGCCGTTGCAAGCAGCGAAAAGAAAAGCCAAAATCAAATAAAAAGACCTCTCGACTACGTTCGAGGTGACATTCGCCCTATTTTTTGGTTTTCTCAATGCTTTCATTACATATCTATAATCTGACCCCAATTCCAAATTCAACAGTTTCTGCTTTAGCTCCATGTGATTTTAAGGTGATGGCCCCAAAGACCTTATCCCCGAAATAGCGCTTCAATCCAATTCTATTGTACATACGGCCTTCAAAATCGAACGGATAGTACACATAGTATCCCAATTGGGTTTCAATACTCATTTTATTGATAAATAGTTCGTGACCTGCAAAAACCCCTACCCTCTTAAAATCGGTATCTGGTGCCACATCCAACTCAGGAAAGGAAGTGGCCTGAAGCCGAATCAGCTCTTTTAAAAAATTAGAGAAAAAAGCATCGACCCCAAACTGAAGGGCACTTTTTCGTCCCAAACGCTTGTCTGCATAAGCGGAAAATATCCAAAATCCATAGCGACCAGAATTAATCACGTCACTCTCATTCACCCCGCCTCGTAACGCTAAATTATAGCGGATTGGATAGCTCTGCTCCTCTACTTTTTCCGCAGCAATGAAATCATAGATTTGTCCACCACTTAAATCATAGGTCAATCCCAGATTTAGGGCAAAGGTATTGGTTGATGTATTGGGAGCCTTAAAATTGGCATTGGAATAGTGAATCAAAGAAATTCCCGCCTTCAACCCCAAATTATGCCATAAATTGTCTTTTTGATAATTGACCATGGCCATGGTTGAGCTCAATAAATGCGTGCCATACGCATTGTTCCTAAAATTGTTGTTCTTATCGTATGGATTGGTATTATAGGCAACGCCCTGCCCCACTCTTACTTGTAGCTTCCGTTTCAGGAAATAGAAATTGTAATGGGCATATAGACCAAAATGCTCTCCCAAGGTGGGATTGTCCATGTTCTGATAGATAAATGTAAATCCAGTATCGGGATACCCATACAGACCTTCCCAAGCTTCTTGCCCAAATCGCTTTCTGTTAATTCCTAAAATAAATCCGCTTGGATGCTCGGTGATTAGATGGGAAATATCTGGGTTGTGCAAAAGGATGGAGCCATAGAAGTAATTCGCATCTATGATATACTTTTTGGGTGATTGGTCATCCTGGCCAAATCCGCAGGTCACAGATAATCCCAATAGGGCACATAAAAGAAGTAGGTGCTTCATGAGGGGCAAAAATAGACATAATTGATTGAATCCGATGGCTTACAAACCCAGCTTATCCCCTTGCCCCCAAACTGATAAATCTTAGAAAACAGCCTTGGCTATTGCCTTTATATTATCCGATTTACCCATTGAATAATAGTGGAGTACGGGTACCCCTGCATCCTTTAACTCCTTGGATTGCTGAATACACCATTCCACGCCTATTTGACGTACTTCTTTGTTATTCTTACAGGATTCCACAGCTTCTATCAGATCTTCTGGAATATCTACCCGGAATACTTGGGGCAATAGTTGCAAATGTCTTTTCACGGCAATGGGCTTAATTCCAGGGATTATGGGCACATCAATGCCAATTTTTCGGGCTTCGTCCACAAATTCAAAGAATTTTTGATTATCGAAAAACATTTGTGTTACCACATAATCAGCTCCCAATTCCACTTTCTGCTTCAGTCTTTTTAAATCCGATTTCAAGGAGGGTGCCTCCATATGCTTCTCTGGATATCCCGCCACTCCAATGCAGAAATCTGCGCAATTATCCGTTTCAATCACCTCATGTAGATAATTACCCTTGTTCAATTCTTGGATTTGCCCCACAAGGTCGGAAGCGTACTTATGCCCGCCAGAGGTCGGGGCAAAATACTTTTCCTCTTTCATGGCATCGCCCCTTAGCGCCATGACGTTATCTATACCCAAATAGTGACAGTCCACCAATAAATATTCAGTTTCCTCCCTGGTAAACCCACCACATAGCACATGAGGTACGGTATCCACATTGTATTTATGTGTTATAGATGCGCAAATTCCTAGGGTGCCGGGACGCATACGAGTGAGTTTCTTATCCAAAAGCCCATCACGGTCAATATAGACAAACTCCTCCCTTGAGGTGGTCACATCTATAAACGGTGGCTTAAATTCCATTAAGGGGTCTATATTATTATATAGCTCTTGAATGCTCCTGCCTTTTACTGGAGGAATAATCTCAAAACTAAAAAGGGTTTCTCCTTTAGCATTTTTTATGTGATCTGTTACTTTCATTCAATTTATGTTGCTGTAGGTTTATTGGTTATTGAAATAGAATCAATTCTCTATGATGTTAGGTGCCAGCCATTTTTCCGCCTCCTCCATTGGTATTCCTTTTCGTTCCGCAAAATCCGCTACTTGATCTAGTTTGATTTTTCCCAATCCAAAATACTTCGTTTCTGGATGTCCAAAATAATAGCCACTCACGCTGGCCGCCGGCCACATGGCCAAGCTGTCGGTCAGTTGAACTCCGATTTTTTCTTCCACTTTGAGTAATTCCCAAATGGTCAACTTTTCCAAATGGTCAGGACACGCCGGATAACCAGGAGCTGGACGTATCCCTTGATACTTTTCGTCAATAAGGTCATCATTGGACAATGTCTCCGCCTTGGCATAACCCCAATGTTTGGTCCGTACTTCCTTATGCAGATATTCCGCAAAGGCTTCTGCCAAACGGTCGGCCAGTGCCTTTACCATGATGGAGCCGTAATCGTCCAGGTTTTTTTCATATTCCTGTGCCAATTCTTGGGTACCAAATCCTGTGGTCACACAAAAGCAGCCCATATAATCCTGAATTCCCGTTGTCTTTGGAGCGATAAAATCCGCCAGAGCAATATTGGGAACGCCTTCCCGCTTTTTTAACTGTTGTCGTAGAGTGCGGAAAACATACTGGGTGCTTTTGCCTTCCCCATTCTGGATAGCAAGTGCAATATCATCCTCATTGACCTGATTGGCTGGAAACAATCCAAAAATCGCTTTGGCTTTCAGCAGCTTTTCATCCAAAATCTGATCCAACATCTTTTGGGCGTCTTGAAATAGTTCTTGAGCTTGTTCGCCAACAACATCATCCTGGAGAATGTTGGGGTACTTTCCGTGAAGGTCCCAACTTCGGAAGAAGGGGCTCCAGTCAATGAAATCTTTTAGTTTTTTTAAATCGAAATCCTCCCAAACTTGAATTCCCAAGGCTTTGGGTTTTGTGATATCTGAAGCCTTCCAATTGATTTGCAATTTGTTTTGGCGTGCTCCCTCCAAGGTCAAATACTCCTTTTGTTTGGTCCGATTCAAAAATCGATCCCTGAAGCTTTCATAATCCAGTTTGATGGATTTTTTATAACCTTCTGAGGTATCTTTTTGCAAGAGGTCACCCACCACTGTTACCGCCCTAGATGCATCATTTACATGCACTACGGATTGGCTATACACCGGGTCAATCTTTACAGCTGTATGAGCTTTACTGGTCGTTGCTCCCCCTATCAGCAAGGGTACGGTAAACTGTTGCCGTTCCATTTCCTTGGCCAAAAAAACCATCTCATCCAAGGAGGGTGTGATCAAACCACTTAAACCGATTACATCTACTTGTTCTTCCTTAGCCTTCTGAATTATGATTTCTGGGGGTACCATAACCCCTAAGTCCACAATTTCATAATTGTTGCAGGCCAAAACCACACTCACAATATTCTTTCCTATATCGTGGACATCGCCTTTGACTGTTGCCATCAAAATTTTTCCTGCTGCGGAGGTAGTAGCATCCTTAGAGTCTTCAATATAAGGTGTGAGATAGGCAACGGCTTTTTTCATCACCCTAGCCGATTTAACCACTTGCGGTAAAAACATTTTACCGCTTCCAAAGAGATCACCTACCACATTCATTCCGGTCATCAGATTGCCTTCAATAACCTCTAAAGGTCTTGATGCTTGTTGCCTTGCCTCCTCTATATCCTCCACAATAAATTGGTCTATTCCTTTGACCAAAGCACGCGTAATCCTGTTTTGAAGGGGTTCCTTGCGCCAGGATAAATCCACCTTGCTTTCTTTGGCCTTGCCAACTACCGTCTCTGCAAAATCCAAAAGGCGTTCGGTAGCATCATCCCGTCTGTCCAGAATTACATCCTCCACATGCTCCAGTAGGTCTTTGGGAATATCATCATAGACTTCCAGTAAGGCAGGATTTACAATCCCTATGTTCATACCTGCCTGGATGGCATGATACAAAAACACGGAATGCATGGCCTCCCGTACCGGATTATTTCCTCGAAATGAGAATGAAACGTTGCTCACACCTCCGCTTACACTGCAATGCGGTAAGTTTTGACGAACCCAGCGAGTTCCCTCAATAAAATCGATGGCATTTTTGCGGTGCTCATCCATTCCTGTGGCCACTGGGAAAATGTTCAAATCGAAAATAATGTCTTCTGGAGGAAAGTTAACCTGATTCACCAAAACCTCGTAAGAGCGTTTGGCAATCTCTATCCTGCGCTCATAGTTGTCTGCTTGTCCTACTTCATCGAAAGCCATCACAATGACCGCAGCGCCATATCTTTTAATCAAAGTGGCCTGTCTTATAAACTCATCTTCCCCTTCTTTTAAGCTGATGGAATTCACCACACATTTCCCTTGGACAACCTGCAATCCTGCTTCAATAATTTCCCATTTGGAACTATCGATCATGATAGGAACACGGGCTATATCAGGCTCCGAACCGATAAGGTTCAAAAAGTTGACCATGGCCTCCTTACCATCTATTAGGCCATCATCCATGTTAATGTCGATGATTTGGGCGCCGCCCTCTACCTGATGACGGGCCACATCCAAGGCTTCCTCAAATTTCCGCTCCTTGATCAAGCGCAGAAACTTTTTGGATCCGGCAACATTGGTCCGCTCCCCCACATTGACAAAGTTGCTTTCTGGGGTGATGATCAGTGGTTCCAGACCACTAAGTTTCAGGTATTTTGTGTTTTTATCTATCATTTAGCTATAATGCAATACTTCAGGAAAAGGTTCATAATACCGATGCAATAGATTTTTCCAGTCTTGATATTCATTTGATTTTCGAAATCCTTCCTCATGGTCCTCCAAGGTTTCCCATTGGACCAGTAAAATGTACTGGTCTGGCCGTTCGATACACTTTTTGAGTTCATGGCGAATGTAGCCTTTCATCGTTTCAATAATTAATGAAGCTTTTTTAAAACTCGCTTCAAACTCCGATGTACGGCCATTCTTTATGTTCAATATTGCCACCTCTAGTACCATATCACCTTAAATCATCACCTGGGACATACGCGGTTCGTATTCCTTAACTAAATCTGCAATGGCCCTGATATGGTCGGGAGTGGTTCCGCAACAGCCGCCAACTATATTCACCAAACTCTTTTCCAAATATTCCTTGATCTGTTCGGCCATTTGCTCGGGAGTTTCGTCATACTCCCCAAAGGCATTGGGTAATCCGGCATTAGGGTGTGCAGAAATTGCAAATTCCGATTTGGCGGAAACCACCTCCAAATGGGGAACTAGTTGATTCGCACCCAAAGCACAGTTGAATCCAACGGACAAAATGGGCAAATGGGAAATGGATATCAAAAATGCCTCGGCGGTTTGGCCAGATAATGTTCTACCGGAAGCATCCGTAATAGTACCACTAACCATGATGGGAACATGGATGTTCCGTTCTTCCTTCACCTCTTCAATTGCGAACAAGGCCGCCTTGGCGTTCAGGGTATCAAAAATGGTCTCTACCAACAGAATATCGGCTCCCCCATCCAACAAGGCTTCCACCTGCTGTTTATAGGCTATTCGCAACTCATCAAAAGAAATCGCCCTAAAACCAGGGTCATTTACATCGGGTGACATGCTGGCCGTTTTATTGGTAGGGCCTATACTTCCAGCTACAAACCTAGGTTTGTGCGGTTCCTTGGCCGTAAATTCATCTGCCACTTTTTTGGCAATTCTGGCCGACTCGTAATTAAGTTCATAAACCAATTCTTCCATGTGGTAATCTGCCATTCCAATGGTAGTTCCAGAAAAGGTGTTGGTTTCTACGATATCCGCACCCGCGTCAAAGTACTTGGCATGAACCTCGGCAATGGCCTTGGGTTGTGTCAGTGACAAAAGATCGTTATTCCCCACCAAAGGATGTTCCCAATTTTTGAAACGTTCCCCACGGAAATCTTCTTCGGTAAATTTATAACGCTGCAGCATGGTACCCATAGCACCATCCAATACTAGTATGCGTTTTTGTAAAATGTCTTCAATTGCTTCCATAACAACATAGTCCCGTAAAGGGATTTAGAGGTATCAAGAAAGTTGCGGAAACGACGTTGAGAAGTATTCTTTGCGTTATCCATCCCAGAACAATCAAATATTGACGTTTTGTGGGTAGAATGTAGCACCTTCTTAGATCCAAGAAATGGAATTCCTAAGGGTTGCTAAGGCTTCATCGGGTCTATTCCCTCCACCTTTCTTGATAACCAATTCAATTTTTTAATGAACTGAGGACAAAATAACCACGTTTTGTCCTCAAAAACAACAGAAATCTACATTTTGTTGGTCAATACCCTCCTAAGCGTTGCATAAGAGGGCGTTGACTAACTCAAAATAATCTAAAAAAAGCTCTAGACTATGCTTTGCACCACCTCTTTTTTGGCTTCTTTTTTGGAGCCGTCAAATCCTTGCACTCCGCCAACGGTGGTATATTTCATTACAAATCGTTTATCTGGATTGATAATTTGATACGCATACTGACACATTACAGCCGCTTCATGGAATCCGGATAAAATCAATTTCAACTTACCTTCATAGGTGTTTACGTCGCCAATAGCAAAAACACCCGGAATATTGGTCTGGTAATCCTTGGCATTGTTTACTTTGATGGCGTTCTTCTGAATTTCCAAGCCCCAGTTGCCGATGGGGCCCAATTTTGGTGACAAACCAAACAATGGAATAAAGTAGTCTGTTTCCACATAGGTCTGACCCTTGGCTTCATCATTATGTTTGATGACCACCGCTTTTAGCTCATTTTCTCCATGGATTTCCTTCACTTCCGCCTCTGTATACAATTGGATTTTTCCCAATTTGGCCAATTCAGAAGCTTTTTCAACAGAATCCAAGGCTCCTCTAAACTCATTTCTTCGGTGTACTAAGGCCACTTCCGAAGCTATGTCTGCCAAATAGATGGCCCAATCCAAGGCAGAATCACCTCCACCTGCGATCACTACTTTTTTATCCCGATATACTTCAGGGTCCTTGATCATATAGACCACACCTTTGTCCTCGTATTTCGCAATATTGGAAATTAAAGGTTTTCTGGGCTCAAAAGAGCCTAATCCACCAGCGATTACAACAACTGGAGCATGGTGTTGGGTTCCTTTGTTTGTGGTAACAATGAAGGAACCATCTTCTTGCTTCTCCAAGGTTTCGGCACGTTCTCCCAAAGTAAACCCTGGCTCAAAAGGCTTTATTTGCTCCATCAGCCTATCTACTAAATCTCCTGCCAAAATCTCTGGATAAGCAGGGATATCATAAATCGGTTTTTTGGGATAAATCTCTGAACATTGGCCCCCTGGTTGCGGAAGTGCGTCAATCAAATGGGTCTTAAGCTTTAAAAGTCCAGCCTCAAACACGGTAAATAAACCGGTTGGTCCAGCTCCAATAATAAGTATATCTGTCTTTATCATCTTATTCCTTTTTCTACTAACTCCAATTCTTTGTTTCTGTTTTCTTTTTGAATTTCCAATAATCGCTGTCGATGGTTCACCACCTCGCCAATAATTATAATGGCAGGATTGGATAACTGCTGCTCCTTTGCCTTGTACTCAATGGAAGCAACAGTTCCAATTCCTATTTTTTCGTTCTCTTTGGTTCCATTTTGAATAATGGCCACCGGAACTTCCGATTTTCCTTCTTTTTTGAACAACTCCACTATCTGCGACAACTTTGACATTCCCATCAAAATCAGAACCGTTGCGTTTGATTTCGCCGCCAATTCCACATCCTTGGAAAGTTGGTGTTCTTTGGTAGTACCTGTAATCACCCAGAAACTCTCGGTTGCCCCTCTCTTGGTGACCGGAATATTCTGTGATGCCGGGACGGAAACTGCGGATGAAATCCCTGGCACAACGGCTACTTCAACACCAAATTGGGCAGCGTATTCCATTTCCTCGGCACCGCGGCCAAAAACGAACGGATCCCCACCTTTAAGACGCACCACATGACCTTTGGTCTGTGCCCTTTGAACAATCAATTCATTGATTTGGTTCTGCTGGTAGGCATAGCATCCCTTTCGTTTTCCTACGAAAATCTTCTCTGCATTTGGCGCATATTCCAAGAGTTGGGCATCCACCAAGGCGTCATAAAGAACCACATCGGCAGCTTCCAAGGCTTTGATTCCCTTGAGCGTTATCAAATCCACATCCCCGGGACCTGCTCCAACTACTGTCAATTTTCCGTTATACATGTGCCAGTTCCAATTTTCTATAGGCTTCCAATTTTTCCAAAACTGATTTCGCATCAATCAGAAAACTCTCTGCAAATGCTTGGCTTGGTTTGTTCTTGTTCAACTGAAGTGCCAAATCCGAAAAACTTCCTGCAAGGCCAATTTTATCGGTTTCCACATAGAGTCTATCGAAATCCTTGATAATCCCTGAATGGGTATTCACTTTTACTTTTTCCGAAGTCAACAGGGCCTTGGCCGAGTTCACTATGGATTGATAGGAGTAATAAATACTTGCGGCCCATTTTTCCTCATTCAGCGCTTCTTGGGCACTGTCAATTTTTTCTTGACTTTCAAAGAACAGGGTAGCTACAAGATCCACGATGACCCCGGCACACTCCCCAATACCTATCTCCTTTTTATATTTTTCCTCGGTTCCCCAATCAATAAAGTCTTCTGGGGTAAGGTTTTCAATATCCGCCAAAGGTTTTAGGAAATCATAGAAATAATGTTCTCCTTTTTCCCAATAGTAATCAGCAAATGAGGCGCCGTTTCCGTTACTGTTGAAATCGTCCAAAATCAACCGCAATGCTTGAGGTCCCCTTTTACTTGGAACCTTAATCACTTTGTCCGCAAATCTGGCTTTTCCATTTCCAAAGTTTCCACCTCCCAATAACACTTGAAGTGCCGGCGCTACCAATTTGTCTTTGGTACGAATGGACATTCCTTGAAAACCTATATTGGCCATATTGTGTTGCCCACAGGCGTTCATACAACCGCTAATCTTGATGACCACATCAGGGTTGCTGATATACTGCGGATATTCTGCTTTGATTACCCGCTCCAATTCCTCAGCTATACCTGTGCTACTTGAAATTCCAAGATTACAGGTATCCGTACCAGGGCAAGCCGTGATGTCCAGGGCCTTATTATACCCAGCCTCTACGAATCCCAATTTTTCCAATTCGCTATAAAAGAATGGCACCAACGCTTCCTTCACATACGGAATTAATATATTTTGACGCAGTGAAAGTCGAATTTCCCCTGCCGCATAGTCTTGAACCAATCGAGCCAGTTTTCTGGCTTTATCGGTATAGAAATCACCCAATAACACTTTTATTCCAATGGCAACATAGCCCTTCTGTTTTTGCTGAACCAAGTTGGTGGATTTCCAATTATTGAAAGCTTCAGCATCCTCAATTTGCACTTGAGGTACCTCCACATTGGCCACTACAGGCCTTGGATAAGTTTCAAAGTCAATAGGGTAAGTTTGATGGGGGATAGCCAATTGCTCTTCCTCCAAAAGTGCCTTGAATCCATCAAGCCCAATGTCTTTCAGCAAGAATTTCAATCTAGCTTTGGCCCTACTCTTTCTTTCTCCATGCCGGTCAAAAATGCGGATAACTCCTTCCATGAGGGGAATGATTTTATCCGTAGGTAAGAAGCTATATAATTCATCAGCATGACGCGGTTGAGATCCAAGACCACCGGCCAACATCACCTTAAATCCTCTTTCCCCATTTTTGATTTTGGCTATAAAGCCCAAATCGTGCATGTATGACAGTCCGGTATCGGCATCACTGGCAGAGAAGGAAACTTTGAACTTACGTCCCATTTCCTGACCGATAGGATTTCTCAAAAAATATTGGAATACCGCATGGGCATAAGGGGAAACATCAAAAGGTTCATCGACATCTATTCCAGCGGTTTCACTGGCGGTAACGTTCCGAACTGTATTACCACAAGCTTCGCGCAGGGTAACGTCGTCCCGCTCCAATTCTGCCCATAGTTCAGGGGTACGTTCCAAGTCTACATAATGGATTTGTATATCCTGTCTCGTGGTAATGTGCAATCTCCCTCTGGAATATTCATCAGAAACATCACAAATACGAAGTAGTTGCTTGGAGGACACCTTGCCATAAGGCAACTTGATCCTAACCATCTGCACACCTTGCTGACGCTGCCCATAGACTCCACGAGCTAAACGGAGGCTTCTGAATTTTTCCTCGTCCACCTCGCCACCTTTGAACTGTCGAATTTTTCTTTCCAATTCGATGATGTCCTTTTCTACTACAGGATTTTCTATTTCTGTTCTAAAGCTTTGCATAATCGAATTATTGTAAATGAATTCCGCACTCCCTTGTTTCCAAGGCTTTTACAGGATCAAAATAGGTGCTGTTTTTTGGTAAATCGTAGGCTTCCAAATAGCTGTCCAGGTCATCATCTGTCCAATAGTAAAAGGGACTCACTTTCAAAACACCTTCTTTTGAATAGCTCAAAATATCTTTCTCACTTCTGAGTGCAGTCTGGCGAATCCGAATATTGGTGAACCAAATGTCGGGCTGGTGATCTTCCAACGCTCTGCGAAAAGGTTCAAGTTTTACGATTTCCGAAAACTCCAAATGTTCAGGTTGATCCGACGCAGGAAAACCCAATCGATGCTCTATAAATGCCCGTGTCTCCCTAGGCACATACGTATTTAGTTTGAGTTTGAACCGATCAGTCAATATGCCCGCATGTTCATATGTTTCGGGAAGATTGTATCCAGTATCACACCACACCACATCGATTTCGGGATCGATTCGTTGAAAAGTGCTCAACAAAACGGCAGAATACTTTCCAAAACTTGTCGTCACAATTCGCTTATTGGACAATCGCATCGCCCATTCAATAATTTCTTCAGGTGGTATGCCCCTAAACTGTTTGTTATAATATTCGGTGTCGATATTTAATTTCATATTACCCTATGGATTTAATAGGAATATCAAAGATAGTCCTTCAGACATAACAAATGGTTAAAAACTTTATAAATTTACATTTACCCTATAGTTTTTATAGATTTAATGAAAATCGAGGCTAATTTTTATGGATTTTCCACCTACATCCTATGTAAACAGCATATTTTTTGACCTCAAGAAAGTAAATAGATCAAGTTGGTGTTTCAAATTATTTCCAATGCAGCGTCCCTGACTTACGGCTTTAACCCGTGCATGGAACGCTTGTTAAATTAGAGTTTAGGTATGTAACCCGCACTCCCGGTTTTCCAACACTTTGGTGGGGTCAAAATACTTGTGTTCGTTGGGGAGTTTGTACTCTGCCAAATAGAAATCCAACTGGGTATCGCTCCAATAGTAAAACGGGCTTACTTTTAGCACACCGTCACTACTTAAACTTAACACATCCAACGAGTCTCTATGGGCAGTTTGTCCCTTTCTCAGGTTGGTGAACCAAACATCCGGTTTATGCTCTTTCATCGCCCTTCTAAATGGTTCGAGTTTCACTTGTTCGGTGAAAATAACATGCATGGGATCATCAATCTGCGGGATTCCCATAATGGCATCCCTATGGGCCGAGGTTTGCAGTGGGACATAATGCTTAATATTCAAACCCAAACGTGAAATCAGTTCTTCAGCATGTTTATAGGTCTGGGGAGTATTATAGCCCGTATCGCACCAAATAACAGGTATATCGGTGTTCACATCGGAAACCGCATGCAAAATAGTTACCTCATAAGGCCGAAAATTGGTGGTAACCACAGGATTTTTTCCATTCTTGATGGCCCAAGAAATTATTTCCTGAGGAGGAATACCTCTAAACTGCCTGTTTAAACTCTCAATGTCTTCTGTTGTGAATGCCATAACCAAATATTTTTATTTGCCCCAGGAAATTGTATTCCAAATTCTCTCATGAAAAAAGTACAACACCATTTTGGTGACCAACTCTACCAAACCAATTGAAAAAGCCAAGCTCAACGTTCCTGTAATAATCCATGAAATGATAATGGTATCAAGAGTTCCCACAATCCTCCAACTGATGGATTTAGCGATGCTGCGCTTAGGGCTTTCAGAATTTTTATCCTTTGCGAAGGAATCTTTTTGGCCTTCTTTGTTTAGTACTAACTGATCTGCTAACATTTGTTCTTCTAATTTCCTATGGACTTAATAGGTTAATCAAAAGTAGTACTCTTTTTTAATACTAATCGTTAATTCGAGTATAAAATTGCTATTACCCTATAGTTTTTATAGGTTTTGCCAAAATCCGCCTGATTTTTTAGGGATTTACCACTCTTTTGCCAAAGAATTAGTAGGATTTTAGTGCTAAGAAATTAAATCCGCCAAAGTGGTATTTCGGTATACTTCCAGGGCGCTGTCCCTGACCTGAATCATTAGTTTGTGGACAGAACACTTATTTTCATCGGGGCAATCATCACATTTCTCATAGAAATTGAGGCTTACACAAGGAACCATGGCAATAGGCCCTTCCAATACCCGGATAACAGAAGTCATCAGAATTTCTTTTGGTTCCCTAATCAAATAGTAACCTCCACCCTTTCCTTTTTTGGAACCCAAAAATCCGTTGCGTCGAAGTGTAAGAAGAATACTTTCCAGAAACTTTTGGGAAATGTTCTCATGTTTTGCGATTTCGGCTATTTGAACAGGTTCCTTGCAATCTATGGAAGCTAGATAAGTAAGTGCTTTTAGGCCATATTTTGTCTTCTTGGAGAGCATCCCACGAATATAAAGAATAAAAGCGCAATATATACATACTAACAAGCTTACCATGTCGTTTTAAAAAGAATTCCTTAAACCTCCAAAATGAATAAAATCTACACCTACTTAATAATGTTGCTCATACTATTGGTATCCTGTGAAACTAGCGAAGATGTTGAAACTGATTCGGCAAAAATAGCATCTCAACTATTGGGTTCTTGGGAACTGGTAGAAATCACCTCTGAAGATGGTAGAATTGGGTCAAACTTCGCCGGCGACCCAAATTACTTTGAAATCCTATATACAGGCGAAGCAAGCAATTTAGATGTAACCATGACCTTTTCTGAAGATCCCAACGCACTTGACATAACAGGGGAAGGATTTCAATATGAAAGAACGGTGACGCAAACGTCTGACCATTTGGAGACCGAAGGTGATAAAATTATTGATCAATGGACATTTGCCTATGATTTTCTATCTCCCGGTACAGGCTGGAAGGTAGAGGAACAAAAATATTTGTACGATGATACCCGGGGAAGTCTTTGGGTTGATTTTGGGGCGGAAATCCTCGAGCAAAATGAAACCACACTAGTACTTAAAATGGATTACAGGAAAGATTTTCCAAAGACAGGATGGAGATTGGGAACCGAAACTAATACCTTTTATGCGACTTTTGAAAAGCAATAAAACTAAGCATCGAGCGCCTGTTCTATGTCTTGAACAATATCGTCAATATGCTCCAGTCCAACCGAAACACGAACCATTCCATCTGAAATACCAACAGCCCTGCGCTCCTCTGTGGTCAGTTTACTATGCGTAGTGGACGCGGGATGGGTAACAATACTTCTAGAATCCCCAAGATTGGCAGATAGAGATAACATTTTTATCGAATCAAAGAATCTTTTGCCCGCTTTCAAACCTCCTTTTACCTCAAAAGCAACCACACACCCCCCTGCTTTCATTTGTTTTTTGGCAATTTCGTATTTGGCATGTGACTTTAGAAAAGGATATTTCACCCATTCAACTTTGGGATGATCTTCCAAAAAAGTGGCCAATGCCAAAGCATTGGAACAATGCCTATCTACCCGAAGCGCCAAGGTCTCAAGGCTTTTGGATAGTACCCAAGCGTTAAAAGGAGACAATGCAGGCCCTGTAATTCGGGCAAAACGGTAAATTTTATCCATGAGCTCATGACTCCCAACGGTAATACCTGCCAGTACCCTACCTTGACCATCCATTAATTTGGTTCCGGAATGAATAATCAAATCAGCACCGAATTTAATAGGTTGTTGCAAATAGGGCGTTGCGAAGCAATTGTCGATGATAAAAATCAGTCCATGTTTTTTGGCAATTTTCCCAAGCAGTTCCAAATCCAAGACATCAACACCGGGATTGGTTGGTGTTTCCGCATAAATAATCTTAGTCTTGGAGGTAATGAGACCTTCTACCGCATCTAGATCATTAACGTCAAAATAACTGGTGGAAATGTCCCACTTTGGAAAAAATTGGGTAAACAACGTATGGGTGGATCCAAAGACGCTCTTGCAAGACACAATATGATCTCCGCTTTCCAGCAAAGCCACAAAAGTGGAATACACGGCGGCCATACCTGATGCAAAAGCAAAACCAGCTTCCGCCCCTTCCATTTTACAAACCTTGTCGATGAACTCTGTGGAAGTGGGATTGGAATATCTAGAATAAATGTTTCTGTCTTTTTCTTCCGCAAAAGAAGCTCTCATATCCTCAGCATCCTCAAATACGAAACTTGATGTGAGGTACATTGGCGTGGAATGCTCCAAAAATTGTGATCGTTCTGTTTGCGTTCTTACCGCTTCCGTTTCGAATTTACGGGTATTATTATCTGATTCCTTTGTCATATTCTTCTATTCAGTGACTAAGCGTAGTTGAAAGCACACTATTCCTTCTCTTTAAAATATCTATAATGTGTTTCATTCTTGCATTCAGCTAAATTGGGAAGGGTTTCAAATGCTCCATTAATCAGAGCTTCTTTTTTAATCCTGGACCAACCTTGAATTTGTTTTTCACGTTTAAATGCAGTATCAATTCTCAAATATTCTTCAACGTATGCTAATTGTACTGGTAATCTTTTCTTAGTATGATTCGCTCCTCTTCCGTCTTTATGCTCATTAAGCCTTTTATCCAAATCTATAGTACTGCCCGTATAATAGCTTCCATCTGCACATTCCAATATATAAACATACCCCTTTATTATCTATTTCCATTGTGACTTCGACTTCGCTCAGCCACCAAAATCAAATTTTCAAGGTAGCTGAGCGTAGCCGAAGCTATATCTTTTCTGCT
Source organism: Flagellimonas algicola (assembly GCF_005937185.1). Classification (GTDB taxonomy): domain Bacteria; phylum Bacteroidota; class Bacteroidia; order Flavobacteriales; family Flavobacteriaceae; genus Flagellimonas; species Flagellimonas algicola. The sequence continues at coordinate 169,653 of NZ_VCNI01000003.1, forward strand.
ATTCTAAGTATGTCACCAAATACGCCTCTGGCCGTTACCGCTGAACCAGCACCAGCACCCTGAATCACTAAAGGATTCTCACCATAGGACTCCGTATAAATCTCTATAATTGAATCTGAACCACTCACCTGTCCCAAAGCACTTTCTTTGGGAACGGAAACCAGCTTTACGTCCAAAATGCCTTTGTCCTTTTGCAAGTCACCATGCAAATCCCCAATATATCTAAGCACATGCCCATCTTCTTGTTGTCCTTTAATGGATTCATAGATATTATCCATCTTTTCAATTTGGGAAATGAATGCATCAAAATTCAAGGGTCGTAGTTCCTCTGGAATAAGGTTTTCAACCGAGATATCTGAAAATTCATTTTGAAGATCCAACTCCCTTGCCAGTATCAATAATTTTCTTCCCACATCGTTGCCAGATAAATCTTCTCTGGGATCAGGTTCTGTAAATCCCTTGGCCATTGCCTCTTTCACTATGGATGAAAACGGAACTTTCTTTTCAGAAAAAGTATTAAAAATATAACTCAACGAGCCTGAAAAAACACCCTTGATTCTAGTGATATTCTCCCCGGAAAGATGGAGTAATTTAATGGTATCTATCAAAGGAAGTCCAGCCCCTACATTGGTTTCATAGAGGTATTGCTTTTGATTCTTTTCCAAGTTTCTTCGTACGGATTTATAGTAATCAAAACCTAGGGTGTTGGCAATTTTATTGGAGGATACCAAGTCAAAACCACCCTCAATCAATGCATCATAGTTGGAAACAAAGGTCTCGCTAGCTGTATTGTCTACAGCAATCAAGTTCTCCAAATGATGCTCCTTGGCATAATCTATAATGTCTTCGACCGTGTAAGGTTCACCTTTGGAATCCAAGTCCTCCCTCCATTGAGTTGAAATACCATTGCTGTTCAACCAAGCTTTTTTGGAATTGGAGACTGAAAAAATCCTTAAATCCAGACCTTTTCGGTTTTCTATGCTTTTTTGGGAATCCAAAATCTGGTCAATCAAGGTTGCGCCCACATTGCCGTGCCCAAAAATGGCAAGATTTACCTTTTTGGCTATACCAAAAATCTGCCCGTGAACCACATTGATGGCCTTGTGCAAGTCAGATTTGTTGACCACCAAGCTCACATTTTTACCGGTGACCGTATTGTTAAAAAGCAAGGGTACAACCTGATTCTTAACCAAAGCATTAAAAGGTTTATGGAAGGTGCTTAAATCCATTCCAACAATCGAGATTACAGAAACATCGTGAAGTACCGTAATCTCGTTCACATCCTGTGCGGAATAGTCGGTTTCAAACTCCTGATCCAGTACTTTTTTGGCCTTTTGGGCTTTTTTGGCATCAACCACCAATCCAATTCCTCTTTCTGAAGAACCTTGGGATATAATTCCAACATTAATATTGTTTTGTCCCAAGGTCTTAAATATTCGGGCATCAATCCCCACTTTTCCCAACAACCCTCTACCTGATAAGTTAACCAAGGCCACATCCTCCAAAACCGATAGGGATTTAATCCCGCCGTTATCCGTTTTTGGACCAATCAAGGTTCCATTACTTTCGGCATTGAAGGTGTTTTTTATTCGTAGAGGAATATTCTTTTCAATTAGGGGAATTATGGTCTTTGCATGCAGGATATTGGCGCCAAAATTGGCCAATTCATTGGCTTCCGCATACGAAATGGAATCAATCAGCTTGGCTTCGGAAACCAGGTCGGGGTTAGCGGTGAAAATTCCGTCGACATGGGTATAATTTACCAGAACCTGTGCATCCAAAAAGTTGGCCAAAAGTGCAGCGGAATAATTACTCCCATTCCGTCCCAAGGTGGTGGTCTCTCCTTTATTGGTGGACGCAATAAATCCAGTAGTAATGGCTACCGCCCCCGCTTCCAACTCCCTAAAACAACGTATCACATTTTCTTTGGAAACAGCTTCATCCACCTCGGCATTATTAAAGGTATCGTCCGTTTTGATTAGGGATCGCGAATCGATAAATTTAGCCTTTACGCCACGTTCCAAGAGCAAAGCTGTGACCACCTTCGCCGATATCAGTTCACCGTAAGCCAGTAGTTCATCTTTGGTTTTTAAACTATAGTCACCTGTAAGGGAAACCCCTTTTAACAATTTTTCTATGGTTTGGAATTCCTCTACCAAATCCACTTGTGGCAAGGCCGCTTTTTGGTAATCGGAAAACTCATCAAACGAAGTTGCAAAATCCTCTCCCCGGGCAGCCTTTTTGAGCAGGACCTCTAGTTGGTCCGTTGCCTTGCCCCTTGCGGACAGAACTACTCCAAAATGCTCTTTTTCTTGGGCTCGCTTAGTAATTATGGACAAAACACTTTCAAGTCCATCCCCATTGGCCAACGACTTACCTCCGAATTTTAGGATTTTGATACGCTCCTTAACGGTTTGCTCATGAAAAATTGGTTTTAACAGGTTTTCCAGCTGTTGGAACTCAATTAAAAAAGCATCATGCCCATGAAGTGATTGCACTTCACCATAGGTGACATTGGCGTTGGCCTGGGCCAAATGCCTAAAAGTTTCCTTATTTTCTTCGGCCGTAAAAAACAAATCCGAATTAACCCCAATAATATGAATCCTGGTTTCACTGCCCTGCAATTCTTGAAAGGCTTTATCACCATCCCTAGTTATGTCAATGGTTTTCAGGAGTTGGTTCATCAATTTGTAGGCCGAGAGTTGAAACCGCTCTTGAAGCTTCTTGCCATGGTGCATTAGCCAACTTTCCACATTGAACACCTGTAGTTCTTCGTTCGTACTTCGCTTGAACCGTTCCTTAAAAGATTCCGGAGTCCTATAGCACAGCATGGCGTGCATACGCGCATCGTGCACAGGTTGCTTGGAATTGATCAAAAATTGCTCCTGAATCTGACAGTTGGCAATCAACCAATCCGTGGATTTCCAATCCGATGCAACAGGAATTAGATGTTTGGTGATTTTTGGATTTAATGCTGCCATTTCCCAAGCAACCCCTCCCCCCAAAGATCCACCAATGATAGCAAAAAGTCGTTCCACATTAAGTTCCTCCAGACCTTGCAAAAAGATTTTGGCAATGTCCCCGGCCACAAAATCCTTATAGTTATCGATTACAAAACCATCAAATCCGTTTCCAGGTATATTGAAAGCCAATATGGTATAGGTTTCCGTGTCAATGCACTTGTCCTTCCCAATAATGTCGGACCACCAACCATTTTCTCCAGTAACATTGGAGTTACCAGTTAACGCATGATTGACCAAAACTATAGGTGCAGTATGCAGTTCCTGGCCAAAAACCTGGTAGGACAATTGCAAGTCCTGTGAAATTCCACCTAAGGTCTTGTATTCCTTTATGTCTAATTTATGGAGCATTCCCAGAAAATCAATTGAGTATTAAAGTTGTGTTCTTATAAGGTTGCGAAAGCACTTTCCAAATCAGCCTTCAAGTCTTCAAGGTTTTCCAAGCCTACTGACAACCGGATTAAATCCTTGGTTACCCCTGTGGATTCCTGTGCAGCCTCATCCAATTGTTGGTGCGTGGTACTAGCTGGGTGAATAATCAAGGACTTGGTGTCCCCAATATTGGCCAGAAGAGAGAAAATCTTGGTTTCATCAGCGATTTTTTTGGAGGATTCAAATCCGCCTTTAACCCCAAAGGTCAAAATACTGCTCTGCCCATTTGGCAAATACTCATCTGACAGCTTTTTATATTTACTGGACTCCAAACCGGGATAGTTGACCCAGGTAACTTCCTCCTTGGTCTCCAGCCATTGGGCAAGTGCCAGCGCATTTTCACTATGTTTTTTCATCCGGACTTCCAAGGTTTCAAGGCCCTGGATGATTTGGAATGCATTGAACGGGCTTAAACATGCTCCGTGATCGCGTAATCCCTCTATCCTAACCTTTGCGATAAAGGCAGCTGGCCCCAAAGCATCATGATAAACCAACCCGTGATAACCTGGAGAGGGTTCTGTAAATTCAGGAAATTTTCCGTTGGCCCAGTCAAACGTACCTGCATCGATTATGGCCCCACCTAAAGCGGTACCATTTCCATTGATGTATTTGGTCAGGGAGTGAATCACGATATTTGCTCCATGCTCAATCGGGTTCCATAAAGCTGGGGATGCCACCGTATTGTCCACTATAAAAGGCACCTTTGCTGCTTTGGCCTCCTTGGAAATGGCTTTTAAATCCAAGACATCCAGCTTTGGATTTCCCAATGACTCCACAAAAAAGGCCCGGGTGTTCTCCTGCACCGCCTTTCCAAAGTTGGCAGGATCGGACGGATCCACAAAGGTTGTGGTGATTCCCAACCTAGGAAGGGTAACGCTAAAAAGATTATAAGTACCTCCATATAAACTGTTGGAAGCCACAATATGGTCACCGGCCTTCAACAATACCAAAAGGGCGGTATTGATCGCTCCAGTTCCCGAAGAACAAACAACAGAAGCGATTCCTCCCTCCAACGTAGCCAAACGCTGCTCCAGAATATCATTGGTTGGATTGTTTATTCTTGTATAAATGTTTCCAAATTCCGCTAAGGAGAATAGATTGGCCGCATGATCCGAATTGTTGAACACATAGGCGGTGCTTTGGTAAATGGGAACTGCCCTAGTTCCGCCATTCGTGGTAACATCGTGCCCAGCATGAAGGGCATTGGTTGCAAAGTTTTGATCACTCATGATTTCCAGTTTTTTAAATTTTCGTTCAAATAATTAATTTAAAAAGCCAAACCCCTATAGGAAATGCACAGCCCATGGGTAAAATCAAAAAGTTATAAGAAAGAGAAATCGAAAATATTCGATTGTTGTTATCTATTCCTATCTCAATTATGGTTTTATCCGGTTTGAGGTCCTGAAACAATTTCAGGACAAGGATAGAATTTAGCACCTTCTTGGACTAGGGCCAAGGGTTGCTAAGGCTTCATAGGGTCTATTCCCTCCACCTTTCTTGATAACTATTCAATACGTGTTTGAACTTACAGGACAAAGATAAGGGTAGATTATTTTAATATCCTAATCTTTTTTAAAATTTCAGAAATCAATATCGACTAAAACTACCTAAAGGCACTTGCAAAACTGTATTGAAGCTGAAAATCAGGTAGTTCCTTTCATTTTCTTTGCCTGTCCAAGGAAAACAAACAAGAGATACGACACTTTCTTCGAAAGAATTTTGCATTGAAAATAATGGAAACCCATTTCGAAACCTCGCCATTCAGCTTTAGCTGAATGAGTACCCATCGAGGATTTCTCAATCTATTCTCGAAGAAAGAAAAGGTATCTCTTGGTTATCTTAAAACAGAAAACTCAATCTGGGAATCAGTAAAAACCGTATGCGTTTGAGTTTTAAAATCGCTTTCCTCTGCCTTAAAGATATTGTCCACATAGGTTTGCGGATTTAAATCGATGAGCGGAAACCAAGTACTTTGTACCTGAACTTGAAGCTTATGCCCTTTTTTGATGGTATGAAATACATCCTGCAATTTGATGTTCACCTCCGTTTTTTGATTAGGCACAAACGGCTCTGGCTTGGAGAAACTGTTTCGGAACCTGCCCCGTAACACCTCACTCCTAACCATTAAATGGTAGTTGGCCAATTTTAGATGATCCTGCATTTCTTCATTGGTCTCCACATTCATGGGATGCACATCAATCACCTTTACTATCCAATCTGCGGCGGTTCCCGTTGTGGCCACTTTCAATTGGGCCATGATATCCCCAGCTAAGGTGAGGTCTTCTTCCAAAACTTCGGTTTCAAACACCAACACGTCGGACCTTCTGGCCGCAAAACGTTGGTCATCCGTCATATATTTTCTTGGCGTGAAAACCGATTTTATATCCTCTGAATAAGGAACCGGTTTCTTAACATCACTAACAAATTTGAGAGGAACTGTACTTTCAGCCCCTTGGGTTAATTCTTGGTCTTCCGAAAGAAAAAATGTTTGTTTTTCAGCTTCTTTGGGCGGCCAAGCATCCAATGTACCCCACTCTTTTTTCCCAGAATCGAACACATAGGCTTCTGGCAGGCCACTATTTTGACCTCCTTCTCCCTTTAGGAAGTGATTGAAAAATTTGGTCTCTATGTTCTTCTGATAAAACAGGGATATAGAATCCCCGAAATAGTAATTCCCTACTGAATTTCTGGCTTTTTTTCTAGCCCAACCCCCATGGTCCCATGGTCCAAATACCATGGTGTTGTAGTTTCCAGTATTGTGTTTTTCAATGTTTTTATAGGTTTCCAATGGCCCATAAAGGTCTTCAGCATCAAACCATCCTCCCACGATCATGGTGGCCACATGGGATTTTACATTTTTCAAATGTTGGATAATGCCCCTGCTTTGCCAGAGTTCGTCATAGTTTGGATGTTCCTTCAGCTCATTCCAGAAATAATCATCGGTTACCCCATCGGGTCTCAAGGTTGGAGTATCCACCGTTTCATACTCAAAAAAGGAATTTAGGTTTTTGAGTGGGCCATTGTCCAAAAAGAACTGGTACTGGTCTTCCGTCTGAATATCAGGTAAAACATACCAGGCGGTGTCAATGGGTTGGTCATTATTGGGTCTTGGCGTACCGAAAAGGGAAGTTGCCCTAAAGTAACTCAGCAAATAAGCTCCATTATGGTGAAAATCGTCAAAAAAGAAATCCCCGATACAGGCTTGGGGTGAGGCCGCTTTTAGCGCTGGATGTGCATCCACGGTGGCATAGGTAGCGTAAAATCCGGGATACGAAATCCCCCAAACACCCACTTTTCCATTGTTATGTTCCAGATTGTTCACCAACCATTCAATGGTGTCATAGGTATCCGAGCTTTCGTCCACTTGTTCATTGGAAGTCTTGTTGGGTATGTAGGCCCGCATATTTTCATAATGCCCTTCGCTCAACCATCTCCCACGGACATCTTGGTAAACTATGATGTTGCCCTCTTTCATCAAATGTTCATTGGGACCAATTTGTGTCCGATAGTTTCCTGCTCCATAAGGTCTGGAACTGTAAGGTGTTCGCTGCATCAAGATGGGATATTCTTTTGAAGTATCCTTTGGAGTGTATATAGTAGTGTGCAATTTTACCCCGTCCCGCATTTCAATATCCACCTCTTGCTTGGTATAATTCTCTTGAACAAAATTGACCTCGGTCGCCGTTTCAGTTTTGACTGTTTTTTTACAGCTTGAAAGAGTCAAGAATAGACCAATAATCGCTACCAAGGTTCGGATGGAAAATCTCATGTGAAAAATTTTAGTTGCTAAAGCTACTAAAGTTCATAGGAGTATGCCAATAAAAAAGGGAACCAAAAGGCTCCCTTTTCCTGTCTATGATGAACACGGGGGATTTTAAATTCCAAATTCTCTTTTTACCTCATCCTGCATGTTCAATTTCTCCCAAGTAAAAAGTTCCACTTCCTTTTCTACACGCCCATTGTATGGGGATTCAAACACCTTGGTCAAAGTCTGGGGTTGTTTGCCCATATGGCCGTAGGCTGCCGTTTCCAAATAAATGGGGTTTCGTAATTTAAGTCGGTCTTCAATGGCTGAAGGCCGCATGTCGAATAATTTGGCTGTTTTTTCCGCTATTTCCCCATCTGAAAAATTAACGTTGGAAGTGCCGTAGGTATCCACAAAAATGGAGGTAGGTTCCACCACTCCAATGGCATAGCTCACCTGTACTAAAATCTCATCGGCCACTCCTGCTGCCACCAAATTTTTGGCTGCATGTCTGGCAGCATAGGCGGCACTGCGATCCACCTTACTTGGGTCTTTACCGCTAAAAGCTCCACCACCGTGAGCGCCTTTACCACCATAAGTGTCCACAATAATCTTCCGCCCTGTAAGTCCGGCATCTCCATGAGGGCCCCCAATCACAAATTTTCCTGTTGGATTGATATGGTATTTAATGTGATCGTTGAACAAGGCCTGGATATTGGTAGGCAATAACTCCTTTACCTTGGGAATCAAAATAGCTATGATATCCTCTTTAATTTTATCCAACATCTTTTGATCAGAGTCAAACTCATCATGTTGGGTGGAAACTACAATGGTATCTATCCGTTGCGGAATGTTCTCATCCGAATATTCTATGGTTACCTGTGCCTTGGCATCAGGGCGTAAGTACCCAATTTGAGATTCCTCACGTCTTAACTCCGCCAAAACCTGAAGGATTTTATGGGAAATATCCAGCGCCAAAGGCATATAATTATCGGTTTCCTTGGTGGCATAACCAAACATCATTCCTTGATCTCCTGCACCCTGTTCTTCCTTGCTCCCCCTGTCCACACCTTGATTGATGTCTTGGGACTGTTCATGAATCAGCGAAATCACCCCGCAGGAATCTCCGCTGAATTGATATTCCCCTTTGGTGTATCCAATTTTGTTAATTACCTCACGGGCAATGTTTTGTACGTCCAAATAGGTATTGCTCTTTACCTCACCTGCCAATACCACTTGACCGGTTGTTACCAAAGTTTCGCAGGCTACTTTGCTTTCGGGGTCAAAGGCCAGAAAGTTATCCAATAGGGCATCACTGATTTGGTCCGCAATTTTATCTGGGTGTCCTTCACTTACCGATTCTGAAGTAAACAAATATGCCATAGTCCTTTTTTAGTTGGATAGGATTTGACGGAAAAGCACAAAGGAGTTTACAAATCTCTTGAGAGAAGCCCGAATCCCGTCCGGGTAAACTGCTTTAGCATTTTTTGCTGCTGAATTCGAATCAGTTTATGAGGTTGCAATCAGTCAAATCTATCCTCATCATGATGCGCAAAAATACACCTTTGACAGAAATTTATAAAACTTTATTCTACAGATCTTTTAAACCCATTTCCACCTGTTTTTTTTCGTCAACTGGATATACTTTGTATATTGCGCTTAGGGTTTCCCCATAGTATAAACACCAATCTAAAACACTACTACCCCATGCATATTGCTGTAGCCGGAAACATTGGCGCTGGAAAGACTACACTAACCAATTTACTAGCAAAACATTATAAATGGGAGGCTCATTTTGAGGACGTGGTAGATAATCCGTATCTGGATGACTTTTATACACAGATGGAGCGGTGGAGTTTTAATCTTCAAATTTACTTCCTGAACAGCCGTTATAGACAGATCCTAAAAATTAGGGAAAGTGGCAAAAACGTGATCCAAGATCGTACCATATATGAAGATGCGCATATTTTTGCACCCAACCTGCATGCCATGGGATTGATGACCAACAGGGATTTTGAGAACTATTCCAGCCTGTTTGAACTCATGGAAAGTTTGGTACAACCCCCAGATCTCCTTATTTATTTAAGGAGTTCCATTCCCAATTTGGTAAACCAAATCCATAAAAGGGGTCGGGATTATGAAAACAGCATTTCCATTGATTATCTGAGTCGATTGAACGAACGGTATGAGGCCTGGGTAAACACCTACGAAAAAGGCAAATTACTGGTTTTTGATGTGGACAACATCAACTTTGTTGATGAACCTGAGGATTTGGGCAAGGTTATCAACCGTATTGATGCCGAACTGCACGGGTTGTTCTGATGATCCACTCTCCGAACATTTCTAGACCATACCAACCACCAACCCATTTCCGGTATTGCCGGATTATAAAAACAAAACCATGAGAAGCATTATTCCCATTCTGCTTGCCATTTTAGCGGCCTCTTGTACCCAAAAGGAAGCCAAAGAGGAATATGCCATCATTTCAGGCAAACTATCCAATTCCGATATTGGGTCGGTCAGATTGATTTCAATTAATGGTGATTTCAACAAGGAAATTCCTGTGAACAAAGAGGGACAATTTTTGGACACCCTGTTTTTAACGGCCGAGATGCCCCACAGATTGACCGACGGCGTCAACCACATTGTACTATATCTTGAAAAAGGTTATTCTGCACATCTCAACTACGACCCAAAAGATTTTGGCAATTCAATTCGATTTGAAGGCAGTGGAGCCGATCTCAACCGTTACTATCTCCAAAAACAGGATAAAAACCGCGAAATAGAAGGAATGGATTTTGAAACTTTTTATGGTCTTGAAGAACCTGCTTTCATCAAAAAAGTTGAAGAATTGAACCTAGCTATCAATGGTTTGCTAGATTCAACCGTTAACATTCCAGAATATGTTCGTGAAAAAGAGAAAAGGGCCATTGATCATTACAGTATAATTCAACTTGCGCAGTATAAAGATTTTGCCCATGCAGATGTTACGGCAAATCCAAATTTCAAGGTTTCAGAGAGCTTTGAGGATAAAAGGTCCAGCATGTCTTTTTTGAACAAGGAGGATTTTGACTATTCCGTCATGTACAATTCCCTGGTACAACTCCATTTTAAAGAGCAAATAAAGCAGCGTGCTCAAAAAGACAGTTTGGTGGATCCCAATGAGGTCTTTTTTCAAGTGGTTGGGGAAATTCCGGTAGAAAACATCAAAAATGCAGTTCTTTATAGAACGGTCTGGGGCAGCATTCCTTATATCAAAAATGTGGATTCCTACTATGAAAAGTTTATGTCCCTTTCCACCAATGAGACCCATAAAAAGGAAATCACAGATGCGTACAACCGAATCAAAAAAATAAAGCCAGGTGCCAATTCCCCAACTTTTGAAGCTTATGAAAACCATGCTGGCGGGCATTCATCATTGGAAGACTTTCAAGGCAAGTACGTGTACATTGATGTTTGGGCGTCCTGGTGCGCTCCCTGTATCAAGGAGGTTCCGGACTTAAAGGAAGCGGAAAAGAAATACCGAGGTAAAAACATTGAATTTCTAAGCATCTCCATTGACACTGACCGAAGTTATGATGATTGGAAAACAATGGTGGTTGACAAAGCGTTGGTAGGAGTTCAATTAATAGCGGACAAGGCTTGGGATTCAGAATTTGTAAAAGATTACCAAATCAAGGGTATTCCTCGCTATATTTTGGTTGACCCGGAAGGGAAGATTGTGAATGCCATGGCACCAAGCCCTTCTTCTGATGAACTGGAGGCTACTCTCAAAGAACTAGATCTATAAGTATACCCCCACTCCCTCAACAAAAGGGTGCATTCCCTCATTCTTGGTTTTTTAAACTTGATTTTCAAGCTAGCTTGGTTCTAGAATTATTTCTATGTCTAACAAGAAGCAATTTACATGTACTGGTTCTCGACTGCGCTCGAACTGACAGGATGAATTGCTTGTCAAAAATTTGAAAATTATGGAACCCAAAAAGAATCAAGAATTGGATTTGAAACGAAATAGTCTGCTCTATTTTAGCATTGGACTGGCCGCAGTGCTCTTACTGGCTTATGTGGCCTTGGAGTGGAAATCATTCCACAAAACACCCTATGAGGACATAGCCCATCTAAAATTGGAGGATGACCTCAGGGAAAATGCTCCTATAACCATTCAAAAGCTCCCACCTCCTCCCCCACCTAAAATTCATACACCACCGGTTATTGAAATAATAGATGATGATGATGACAAAACAGAAACCTTTATTGAGTCAATAGAGCCAAATCACACAACGGAAGTTGCCAGTATAGGTGAAATTGAGGTTGCCAAAGAAGAAGAACCTGAAATTGTTCCCTGGAAAACGGTGGAAGAAGCCCCAATGTTCCCTGGTTGTGAAAATGCGACTGACCACAGAGTGTGTTTTCAAGAAATGATACAGAAGCATATCCGTAAAAATTTCCGCTATCCAAAATCAGCCCAAGAAATGGGACTACAGGGTCGAGTTAATGTAGTTTTCACCATTCAAAAAGATGGAAGTATTGGTGATGTTAGAATGCGCGGACCTCATAAAATATTAGAAACAGAGGCTTCAAGAATCATCTCCAAACTTCCCAAAATGAGTCCTGGAAAGCAAAGGGGAACGCCAGTTAAGGTTCCTTTTTCCATTCCCATTACTTTTAGATTGAATTAGCCCAATCGAGATTGAAGGGAATAAAAAACCACGCCTTTGGCGTGGTTTTTTATGTTATGTAATCAAAGGGTTATCCTTTATTTGCCGATTTGTGGTCGTCCACTAATTTTTGAACTTCTTCTTTGGTAGCAGCAACAAACTCTTCGATCTCCTCTTTTTGCTCTCCGGCAACTTCATAAGTTGAAGTAACCACAGCTTTGAATTCGCCTTCAGCGGTATTGCTCATTTCAACCTTGATTTGCTTTTCTACAGGAACAGTTTCTTTAATCCCATCTGTGGTTATGGAAATTGTTGTTCCGTCTTCCTTAAGCATGCCTACCTCATCAGCTGGAGACAAACTCACCAAACTAGGGGCAATAACCAAGGCCACAACGGACATCAATTTCAACAAGATGTTCAAAGATGGGCCTGAAGTATCCTTGAATGGATCACCAACAGTATCTCCAACAACGGCAGCTTTATGGGCATCGGAACCTTTACGGCCATCACTTTCAATGGTCTTTTTGGCATTATCCCAAGCACCACCTGCATTGGACTGGAAAATGGCCATTAAAACACCTGCGGTTGTAACACCGGCAAGTAAGCCACCTAGCATCTCAGCTCCGCCAATAAATCCAACAGCTACGGGAACCGCAATTGCCAATAGACCTGGCAGCACCATTTCCTTAATGGAAGCTGTAGTGGAAATAGCCACACATTTATCGTATTCAGCTACCCCATCGGCAGCATCAAAAATCTTTCTGTCCTCATCAGATGCTTTTGAAATATCGGAATCGTACTTACGCATTACTTCCAAAGCAGCTTTCAACTGAGGTATATCCCTAAATTGACGACGAACTTCTTCGATCATGGCCATTGCAGCTCTACCCACAGCATTCATGGAAAGCGCAGAGAATACAAAGGGAAGCATTCCCCCAATTAATAGACCTGCCATAATATCAGGTTGCGAAACGTCAATTGAAGTTACATTTGCCGTTTTCATGAAAGCAGCAAACAAAGCCAAAGCGGTAAGGGCAGCAGACGCAATTGCAAAACCTTTGCCAATGGCGGCAGTAGTGTTACCTACAGCATCCAATTTATCAGTACGCTCGCGTACTTCTGGGTCTAATTCAGCCATTTCGGCAATACCTCCAGCGTTATCAGAAATTGGTCCGTAAGCATCAACAGCCAATTGGATACCTGTATTGGCCAACATACCAACGGCAGCAATCGCAATTCCGTAAAGACCAGCAAAATGGTGTGAAACCAAAATCGCAGCCGCAATTAAGAGGATAGGAATCATCGTTGACATCATACCAACACCTAAACCTGCAATAATATTTGTAGCAGCACCGGTTTCGGACTGACGTACAATTGAGTTAACAGGTTTGGTTCCCGTTCCTGTATAATATTCCGTTACCTTACCAACGGCAAGACCAGCAACAAGACCAGCAATGGTAGCCCAAAAAACGCCCATTGCAGAATATGTTGTTCCAGCTTCCACCCAAGATTCAGGAAGCATTGAATTAATTATAAAATAGGAAGCAACCAGCATTAATCCGGCAGAACCAAATTCACCAATATTTAAAGCAGTTTGGGGATTTCCTCCATCCTTAACGCGGACAAAGAAGGTTCCTAGAATGGACATTACAATTCCTACAGCGGCTAATGCCAAAGGAAGATATACAGCTCCCAATCCATTATATGCTCCTGCAAATTCTGGCAGTGTAGCAAAAACAGCTCCCAATACCATGGTACCAATAATGGATCCAACATAAGATTCAAAAAGGTCGGCACCCATACCGGCGACATCCCCAACATTATCACCTACATTATCTGCAATGGTTGCAGGATTTAAAGGGTGATCTTCCGGAATACCAGCTTCAACCTTACCTACCAGGTCAGCACCAACATCTGCAGCTTTGGTATAAATACCGCCACCCACACGGGCAAAAAGCGCAATGGATGAAGCTCCCAAAGAGAAACCTGAAAGTACATTCAATACCTCAGCAATTGCCCATCCTTGTCCACTATAAATCATAAAAAGGCCACTCAATCCGAGTACACCCAAACCTACAACACCAAGACCCATCACGGCTCCACCTGCAAACGCAACTTCCAAAGCTTTGCCCAAAGAGTTTCTTGCAGCATTTGTAGTTCTAACATTTGCCTTGGTGGCTACCTTCATTCCGATAAAACCAGCCAAAGCTGAACATATAGCACCCACAATAAAGGAAACGGCCACCATGCCATTGGAGCCCGCCTCGTTACTCCCTTTAAAGTAAAGAAGTATGGCAACTGTGATTACGAAAATGCTGAGTATTTTATATTCTGCCTTTAAAAATGACATTGCCCCATCGGCAATATTTTTGGCTATCCTAGCCATTTTGTCATCCCCTACTTCTTGTTTTGAGACCCATACGTTTTTGATGAATACGTATAACAAGCCCAAAACACCGAATGCGGGCAGAAATTTTACGATTAGTTCCATAGTTGTGAAGTTATTTTTGAGTTTTCAATGGCAGCAAAAGTAGTAAAATACAGACTAATAAAAAAAATGCGCTTTTGGTGGCCAAAAGCGCATAAAAATCATGATAATTTTGCTTAAATAGTAAAGGTTCGCTTCTTTTTGTGTTCACTTTCCTCATAACGCTTTACGCACTGGTGGTAAATCTCAACAGCCTCTGTGACGTCACCCCAGCCTCCTGTGTCTACTTTCTTTTCCTCAAGGTCTTTGTATACCTTGAAAAAGTGTTCAATTTCCTTTTGTCTGTGCGGATTGATATCGCTAATGTTATCCTTTTTGTTCCAAACCGGGTCGTTTACAGGAACGCAGATTATCTTTTCATCTGGACCTTTTTCATCGGTCATATGGAAAACCCCAATAGGCTTCACTTCCATCACCACCATCGGATAAGTAGGTTCGGTACCTAAAACCAAAACATCCAAAGGATCTTTGTCCAAAGCCAAGGTTTCAGGAACAAATCCGTAATCTCCAGGATACATCATGGAAGAGAAAAGGGTTCTATCAAATCGTATTTTATGTAGGGTAAAATCGTATTCGTATTTGTTACGACTTCCTTTTGGGATTTCTATCAATACATCAAAGGTAACTTCTGCATTTTTCGCCATGAGTGCGCTATTTAATTTTTTGCAAAAATAGCCACAAACCAAAGATTTACGTCAACAAATTGCACTGATTATGTTGATTAAAAGTTAAATCCGAAGGTTCCTGTTACCCCAAAGCGTCTTGCATCGAGATTATCGAGGTAATTGCCACGGAAATTGAAGTCAATCCGAAAGATTTTAAAGATGTTCCCGATGCCAAAGGAGTATTCCCAATAGATCTGATCTTCTGGTGCCATTAAAGGAATGTTGGTAGGTGCGCTAAGTGCTTTATTTTCATCTGAAAGCTGGCCCCACGCTCCCCGAAGTCCTACAATTTCCCTTAAATTCCAATTTCGAAGTACCGGAATTCTTGAAAACAAGCGACCATTGAAGTTATGCTCTAGGTGAAGGGTAGCATAGGTATCCGTCACGAATTCATAAAAATCCAGATTGGGGAATGCATTATATAAGGAAAACAAGGTCTGGTTGCCTGGCACAACGCTCAGCAAGCTTAGTGGTACCTCTCCAAATGTTTTCCCCAATTCTACGCTACTTGTCAACCTTCCAAAACCACCTATTTGCCAGGGTTGTCGGTAGGAGAATTGGATTCTTTCGTAGTCAAAATCGCTCTCTAAAAAACCACTGATCCCTTTGGTGTAGTTAAGAAGGATGGTACTGTAATCATCATTTACAGCAACGGGTTCTACCCCGTATCCAATAATTCTTCTCCCTGGGGTATAGATCAAGGTAGTGTTGATATCAAATTGTTTGACTTCCGAAGAGATACCACCAGGAGCTTCAGGATCTATGTAATCCAAGCTAAAATCATCCGGTAAGGCTGAGCTTAGGGCTCG
Organism: Flagellimonas algicola; assembly: GCF_005937185.1. GTDB lineage: Bacteria > Bacteroidota > Bacteroidia > Flavobacteriales > Flavobacteriaceae > Flagellimonas > Flagellimonas algicola. Next base: position 185,470 of record NZ_VCNI01000003.1, read on the forward strand.
CATGGAACTCCCTAGTCGTACCCGGAAATTTTTAAATGGTTCCATTTCCAAATTGAAGGTGGACAAATCAATATTGGTCAATCGATTGTTATTCCCAACTGTAACAAGGGAAGACGAAGCTATACTTCTGCCCAGCACATCATTTGTACTCGTTAGGCTCAGTCCCAGCTGTTCAATATCCCTTCGATGTCCCCCTGACAGAATCAATCTTGACTTTCTATCCAACAAAAACTTAGCAGAAAGACCATGCTTGAACTTTTTATCCGTAAAGCCATAGGCCATATAACCTTCCAATCGCCAGGTATCGTTTTGACCAAAATAGGTTCTTGCACCCGCTCTTAAACGAGCTCCTTCTGCATCGTTAAACCCAAAAGTGCTGTAAATGTCACCTATATCAATATTCCATTTGTCTATTTCAATGTAACCGGAACCAAGAATGCTGACAATATCATAGTAGGTACGGAATTTGGGCACCGTCTTAAGGGTGTCCAATAATTTAAAAATCCCAGATTCGTCCTCATTCAGTCGTTCCAAACGGGCATTGCTCCAGAACGTACTGTCGCGTGAAAAGACCCTCGGGTCATAAGGGTCGGATACGGCTTTATAAAAATCCTCTGGACGACTGGTATCGAACTGGTAGTTATCATAAACTGAGGTACGCTTGCCATAAATTCCTCGTGATTTCTCCTTTTTGGAAAAACTGAAATCACTCAACATATGATCTCGTTTCAAAAGAAAAACAGAATCGTTCACCACATCAAACTCTTGTTCAATATAAATTTCCTTGACCCAGTTGATATTAGCACTCTTGGTAACTTGCAGGTTGATTTTCTTGATCGCATAAGTGGTATCAGCAACCCAAAAGTCCCCTTTAAAGGTCAGCTCGTTCTTCCGTCTGGGATAGTAAATAATGTTATAGCACCATTTGTCATCGATATAGGTACTATCTGACAACACATAATTATAGGTATCCACTCCGGTTTTGGACAATGGACTGGTGAAACTCTTATCAAAAAACTTCAGGTAGTTTTCATACACATCATAGTCAGAATACAGGTCTTCCACAAATGCGGTTATGGACTGGTGTCCATCAAAACCAGAACTTTTATTCCCCAATACATCCTCTTTTTCTTCTCCCAAAAGGTTGTCGCCATAAACTTTGGAGAATGTTTCGTTCAAAAACATGGGGAGATAGGTCTTTCCAGTCACCCTTGACGTATCCAGATTTTCGAACATGAATTCCAGTCCTTTAAAGAGCTTACTTTTGATCAGGGCACTGTCAATGGTGTTCAGATCAAACTCTACCTTTTCATATTTATCATATTGGTATTGTTTGAACTTTCGCACCCCATTTTCCCTTTTTTTGGCCCAAATTTTCTTCAGAATGTCAATGGCGGGATTATTCTTTTTGGATTGCTTGCCCGTATATACAATCACCTCCTTTAATTGTTCCGTGGATTCCTCAAGTATTACCTGCATATCATAGTTGACCTTCTGGGCCAATTCGATTACCACGGATTCATAACCAATAAAGGACACCTCAACTGAAGAATAGGTATTATCAGATTCCAGATAAAAACGACCATTGTCGTTGGTAATGGTCCCTTCTGTAGAATTTGGGAACACAATATTGGCAAAAGCAATGGGTGAGCCATCGGCGTCCACTACAATACCGCTGACTTTGGTTTGCGAGAAAAGGGAACAAAAGGATAAAAGAAAAATAGCGACAAGGAATCTTCTCATGTTCTGATACATACGCACAGCAAAACCGAGGTGGTTTTTCAAAAGTGCTTGGTCAATTTTGTTTAAAAGTAATTTTCTATCAAAAACTATTCCTTAAAAAAAGCCTCATCAACTTTTTGGTTGACGAGGCTAATATACCGTACAAATATATGTAACTTATTTATATAACACTTTCTTAACAGCCTTGATCACATCGTTATGATTGGGCAACCACTCGGCCAACAATACGGGAGAGTATGGAGCCGGGGTATCAGCTGTATTGATTTTTACGATAGGAGCATCCAAATAATCGAAAGCCTTATCCTGAACATGATAGGTAATTTCGGTAGCTACGTTGCCAAAAGGCCAAGCTTCTTCCAAAACAACCAAGCGATTGGTTTTTTTAACAGAATTTAGAATGGCATCATGATCCATTGGGCGAACTGTACGAAGATCAATAATCTCGCAGCTAATTCCTTCTTTTTCCAATTCATCAGCAGCTTTGTAAGCCTCCTTGATAATTTTTCCGAAGGAAACTATAGTAACATCCGTTCCTTCCCTTTTAATATCCGCAACGCCTAGTGGAATGGTGTATTCGCCCTCTGGCACTTCCCCTTTATCCCCATACATTTGTTCCGATTCCATAAAAATAACCGGATCATCATCACGGATGGCAGCTTTCAACAAGCCTTTGGCATCAGCCGGATTGGATGGCACCACCACTTTTAACCCCGGGCAATTGGCAAACCAGCTTTCAAACGCTTGTGAATGCGTGGCCGCCAGCTGACCTGCGGAGGCCGTTGGCCCTCTAAAAACAATTGGGCAAGGAAATTGACCGGCAGACATCTGTCTTATCTTAGCCGCATTATTTATAATTTGATCTATCCCCACCAAGGCGAAGTTAAAGGTCATAAACTCAATAATAGGTCGATTCCCGATCATGGCCGAACCCACTCCAATACCTGCAAATCCCAACTCAGAAATAGGGGTATCCAGCACGCGTTCCGGGCCAAATTCATCCAACATTCCTTTGGAAGCTTTGTAGGCGCCGTTATACTCGGCGACCTCTTCACCCATTAAATAAATGGTATCATCTCTACGCATTTCCTCGGTCATGGCCTCGGCGATGGCTTGCCTAAACTGTAATGTTTTCATTAAGTAGTACTACTAAGATTAGTTGTGTGCTTAAAAATGCAAGCAAAAATAGCAAAATCCAAACGAACAAAGGAAGAAGGAAAAACAAAAAAATGTACAAAATTTATTATGCATGCATAATAAATTTATGATTTTTATGGCTATCTTTGAAGCGATAAACATATACAAGATATGAAGATTTTAGTTTGCATTAGCAACGTGCCGGATACTACTTCCAAAATCAATTTTACCGAGGGGGATACCAAGTTTGATACAAACGGGGTTCAATTTGTTATTAATCCCAATGACGAGTTTGGTTTGACCCGTGCCATGTGGTTCAAGGAAAAGCAAGGAGCTGCAGTACATGTAGCCACTGTAGGAGGTGCCCAAACGGAGCCTACCATACGAAAAGCTTTGGCCATTGGTGCCGACGAGGCTATCAGAATCAATGCGGAACCCACTGATGGTTTCTATGTAGCTCGTCAGCTGGCAGAAGTAATCAAAAATGGAGGGTATGACCTAATCATAGCCGGACGGGAATCCATCGACTACAACGGGGGAATGGTACCGGGAATTTTGGCCACTCTTTTGGATATGAACTTTGTAAACACTTGTATTAGCTTGGAGGTGGATGGAAATTCGGCAACAGCCATTCGGGAAATTGATGGTGGAAAAGAAACTATCAGCACCTCCCTACCCCTGGTCATTGGCGGACAAAAAGGTTTGGTAGCCGAAAGTGATCTCCGTATTCCCAATATGCGCGGCATCATGATGGCCCGAAAAAAGGCGTTGAACGTTGTGGAACCTATAGAGGCTCCTCAACCTACACAAGACCAAAAATTTGAAAAACCCGCTGCCAAAGGACCGGTAAAGTTGGTGGATGCAGGAAATGTGGGTGAATTGGTCAATCTTTTACACACCGAAGCCAAGGTGATCTAAATCTCAAACAAAAAATTCCAAATTCCAAACATCGAGCATCCAACATCCAGCATCAGTTTTGAATTTGGAAAATTAAAAATCGAATTAAAAACATGTCAGTACTAGTATATACAGAATCAGATAAGGGAGCATTTAAAAAGAATGCCTTCGAGGTGGCTTCCTATGCTTACAAAGTAGCACAAGATTTGGGGACAACGGTCACTGCGGTAACTATCAATGCCAATGATGATGCATCCTTGGGGAACTATGGTGTTTCCAAAGTATTAAAAGTCAGCAATGGGGATTTGGATACATTCAACGCCAAGGCCTATGCCCATGTTTTGGCTCAAGCGGCAGAAGCTGAAGGTGCCAAGGTTATTGTAGTCAGCTCCAGTGCCGATGCCAAGTTTTTAGCCCCTATCCTATCCGCCAAGCTAAATGCAGGATATACACCAAATGTGGTTGCCGCTCCAGATAGCACATCTCCTTTCGTGGTAAAAAGAACGGCATTCAGTAATAAAGGTTTCGCGCATACCGAAATCAGTTCGGACACCAAGCTCATTGGGGTATCCAACAATGCTTATGGGGTTCATGAAAACAATATTTCAGCTACTGTAGCAGATTTTTCCCCTTCGCTGGGCGATGGCGATTTCACTGCAAAATCTGTAGAAGTGGACAAAGTAGTTGGAAAAGCCACTATTGCCGATGCAGATATTGTTGTTTCGGGCGGAAGAGGCTTAAAAGGCCCAGAAAACTGGGGCATGATCGAAGAATTGGCCGATGTTTTGGGTGCGGCAACTGCCTGTTCCAAACCAGTTTCGGATTTGGGATGGCGCCCACATGGCGAACACGTGGGGCAAACCGGAAAACCAGTGGCAAGCAACTTATACATAGCCATAGGTATTTCAGGTGCCATACAGCATTTGGCGGGAGTAAGTGCCTCCAAAACCAAAGTGGTGATCAACAACGACCCCGAAGCTCCTTTCTTTAAAGCAGCGGATTACGGTATCGTTGGGGATGCCTTTGAAGTGGTACCGGAACTCATCGAAAAATTAAAGGAATTTAAAGCCCAAAACACTTAATTTTTGTTAATTTGCCTTTTGCAAGGGGCTGTTCAGATAATGGTAGTGCCACTTATTTGAACGGCCTTTTTTGGTTTTAGGAGGATTATATGAGTTTAGTTCGATTGAAAATAAAGGGGATATCTTATAGCCAAACACAAAATGGGGCTTATGCCCTTATTTTGAATGAAGTGGAGGGAGACAGAAAGCTTCCCATCGTCATTGGTGCATTTGAGGCCCAATCCATTGCCATTGCCCTGGAAAAGGAAATAAAGCCCCCTAGACCGCTCACGCACGACTTGTTCAAGAACTTTTCGGATAGGTTTGAGATTGTGATCAAGCAGGTTATAATCCACAAATTGGTGGATGGGGTATTTTACTCGAGTATCATTTGCGAACGTGATAAAGTAGAGGAAATTGTGGATGCAAGAACCAGTGATGCCATAGCTTTGGCACTTCGGTTTGACGCTCCCATTTTTACGTATAAAACCATTTTGGACAAGGCAGGAATCTACCTCAAATTCTCTTCCAAGGAAAGTGAGGAAAACGAGGAGGATGACAGTATTGTGGTGGATGAGATTTTGCAGGAGGGCGAAACCGTGGAAATTGAATCCGGGGCTTCATCGCAGGGATATCGCGAAATGACCTTGGAAGAACTTCATAAAGAACTGGATAAGGCAGTAGCCAACGAAGACTACGAAAAGGCTGCCAAACTACGGGACGAAATCTCCAAACGTAAATAATCCGCTGCATGCCAAAACTCACCAAGATTTTCCTTGTATTAATCTGTTTTGTTTGTACCGCAAGTTTTGGTCAAGATTTACTCCCTGCAGACTCTATCAGTGCGGCCGTTGACACCACCATTATCGATGATATTACTCCTAAGGAAACTCCCCAATTGGTGCCCAACCAAGGGTTTACCATAAACTCATTATGGCGGGGGGCTTTGGGTATGGCCATTTTGATTCTGATTTCATTTCTCTTTAGCGCTAACAGAAGAGCTATCAATTGGAGAACGGTCGGGATTGGTTTGGGATTGCAATTAATAATTGCCATCGGAGTGCTAAAAGTCCCATTTATTCAAGTAATATTTGAAACTATTGGGAAGCTTTTTATTCAAATATTGGAGTTTACAAAAATAGGCAGTACGTTTCTCTTTGAAGGCCTAGTAGCAGACACCAATACCTTTGGGTACATCTTTGCTTTTCAAGTATTGCCTACAATTATCTTTTTTTCCGCTCTAACTTCACTATTGTATTACCTTGGAATAATCCAATTTATAGTTAAGGGTTTTGCCTGGTTATTAACTAAAACCTTCGGAATTAGTGGAGCGGAAAGCCTATCTGTTGCCGGAAACATCTTTTTAGGTCAGACTGAAGCACCTCTACTAATTAAGGCCTATCTGGAAAAAATGAACAAATCCGAGATTCTGCTAGTGATGATTGGCGGAATGGCAACGGTGGCCGGAGCTGTTCTTGGTGCTTATATTGATTTTCTAGGTGGGAATGACGAGATCCTCAAATTAGTCTTTGCTAAGCATCTGCTGGCAGCCTCTGTAATGGCGGCACCTGGAGCTATTGTTGTTTCTAAAATACTTTATCCACAAACCGAAGCAATCAATACAGATGTTCGAGTTTCTAGCGAAAAAATTGGCTCTAATGTTTTGGATGCTATTTCAAATGGAACAGGGGAAGGATTAAGATTAGCAATAAATGTAGGGGCAATGTTATTGGTATTCATGGCCATAATTGCCTTGATAAATGGAATTCTAGGACTATTCGGAGAAATTGGTTCCTTTAACGACTGGATTGCGAATAACTCTACCTATAACCAGCTGTCACTGGAGGCCGTATTGGGAACAATTTTCGCTCCTTTAATGTGGATAATTGGTGTTGCCAAAGAAGACATTGCTTTAATGGGGCAACTTTTAGGCATCAAATTGGCGGCCAGTGAATTTGTAGGCTATACACAACTTGCTGAATTAAAAAATATGGCCAACTCACCACATTTCACCTATAACAAATCCGTGATCATGGCTACCTATATGCTCTGCGGATTTGCCAATTTTGCTTCCATCGGTATCCAAATTGGGGGTATCGGTTCCTTGGCGCCCGGTCAGCGTAAAACACTATCCGAATTTGGAATGCGCGCGGTGTTGGGCGGTTCTTTGGCCTCATTGCTTTCCGCAACTATTGCTGGGATGATTCTTGGATAGAACGAAGGGTGAAAGGTCAAGGGTTTAGCTAGGGGCCGGAAAAGTATTATCAACCTCGAATATGTGTAAACGTCGTTGTTATGCGAAATTTTCGAGAATTGGAAGTCTGGAAAGACGCGAGAAAATTGGTAAAAGAAGTTTACCTCATTACCAAACTTTTACCCAAGACCGAAACTTATGGTCTAACTCAACAAATTCAGAGAAGTGCTGTCTCCATTCCGGCCAATATAGCGGAAGGCTGTGGCAAAAATTCAAATAGAGATTTTGCCCGATTTCTTCAAATCAGTTTAGGCTCAATATATGAATTGGAAACCCATCTAATACTTTGCAACGACCTCGGTTTTATCCCTTCAAAAGAATTTAAGACTTTAGTCAAAGCCATTCAATTGCTCCAAAAACGTCTCACAGCCCTAATAAAATACAATACCACCTAACCCTTTGCCCATTTATCCTTCTCCTTTCACCCTTCCACCCATAACCCAACCGTTAATAAAATTGCTCAAAACTCCCTCCTTCTACCCTTTACCTTTCGCACTTAACCCATTACCTTTAACCCCACTATGAAACAATACCACGACTTACTCAAACACGTACTTACCGAAGGAAATGCCAAAGGAGACCGCACAGGAACTGGAACCGTCAGCGTTTTTGGCTATCAAATGCGGTTTGATCTTTCCGAAGGCTTCCCCATGGTGACCACAAAAAAATTGCATTTAAAATCCATAGTTCACGAACTGCTCTGGTTTTTAAAGGGCGATACCAATGTGGGCTACCTTCAGGAAAATGGGGTACGTATTTGGAACGAGTGGGCGGATGACAATGGCGATTTGGGCCCTGTCTACGGACACCAATGGCGGAACTGGAACAGTGAGGAAATCGACCAGATAAAAGAGGTCATTGAAACCCTGAAAACCAACCCTAATAGTCGCAGGATGTTGGTATCGGCTTGGAACCCCAGCGTGTTGCCTGACACATCTGTGTCGTTTGGTGAGAATGTGGCCAATGGTAAGGCCGCCCTCCCCCCATGCCATGCTTTTTTCCAGTTTTATGTAGCTGATGGTAAATTGTCGTGTCAATTGTACCAGCGTAGTGCAGATGTCTTTTTAGGGGTTCCTTTCAATATAGCTTCCTATGCTTTGTTTACCATGATGATGGCCCAAGTATGTGGTTATGAGCCCGGCGATTTTATCCACACCTTTGGGGATACCCATATTTACAACAACCACCGAGAGCAAGTGGAATTGCAGTTAAGTCGTGAGCCAAGACCCTTGCCCACCATGAGATTGAACCCAGCGGTTAAAAACATCTTCGATTTTACATTTGATGATTTTGAACTGCTGAACTACGACCCACATCCCCACATCAAAGGTGTTGTGGCTGTTTAGCAAAAGCTAGGACATCATATAAAAGCAAGTACCATCCAAACCAACATTTAAAAATGAAAATCAACTTTAAAAAAGCACTTGGACTGGCACTCTGCTGCTGGTTCGTGTCCGCCGCAACTCTATTTGCCCAAGAAGAACGTCCTAATGTGATCGTCATTATTACCGATGACCAAGGTTATGGCGATTTAGGCATTACCGGAAACCCGCATGTACAGACTCCGGTCATTGATCAATTGGCTACCGAAAGTGTTCGTTTCAACAATTTTTATGTGTCCCCGGTATGCGCCCCTACCCGTTCCAGTCTACTGACAGGCCGCTATTCCTTACGTACCGGCGTGCGTGACACCTACAATGGCGGGGCCATCATGGCTTCCAACGAGGTTACCATTGCCGAAATGCTCAAACAAGGTGGTTATACCACTGGCGTATTTGGCAAATGGCATTTGGGCGACAACTACCCCAGCCGACCCAGCGACCAAGGTTTTGACGAATCCGTGATTCATCTTTCCGGTGGCATGGGACAGGTGGGCGACATCACCACCTATTTTAAGGGAGATACCAGCTATTTTGATCCCGTGCTTTGGCACAACAATAAACAAGAGGCCTACGAGGGCTATTGCTCGGATATTTTTACGGATCAAGCCATTCAATTTATTGAAAACAACAAGGCATCACCCTTCTTTTGCTACCTCTCCTTTAATGCACCGCATACCCCTCTGCAGGTACCCGCTGAATATTACCAAAAGTACAAGGACATTGACCCGGCCTCAGGTTTTGATGGAGATGCCCGCCCTTTCCCGGAAATGAGCGAAAAAGATAAGGAAGACGCCCGCAAGGTGTATGCCATGGTCACCAATATAGATGACAATCTGGGCAAGCTCTTTAAAAAATTGGACGAGCTGCAACTCTCCGAGAACACCCTAGTGGTTTTTATGACTGACAATGGTCCTCAGCAATGGCGTTATGTAGCCGGAATGCGAGGCCTAAAAGGCAATGTATACCAAGGCGGGGTGCGGGTGCCTTTTTATGTGAAGTATCCCGTGGCGTTTGCCCAAAACAAGGATATTGAGACCATGAGCGCCCATATTGATGTGCTGCCAACCTTGGCCGAAGTTTGTAAAGTGGACTTGCCCCAAGACCGAAAAATTGATGGCAAAAGCCTGTTGCCCCTGATTCAGGGTAAAAATGTGGACTGGGCAGACCGTTCCCTGTTTTTTTACTGGACGCGCCGCTATCCCGAACCCTATTACAACATGGCGTTGCAAAAAGATGGTTACAAATTGGTGGGAAAAACCAATTACAACGCTGCAATTGAGGATTTTGAGCTCTATAACCTCAAAACCGACCCCTACGAGCAAAACAACTTGGTTTTGGAAGACAAATCGAAGGTCAGAGCGCTTAAAGTGGAGTTGGACAGACTGTATAACGAATTAATAACCTCTGAAAACCTCATAAACCAGCCCAGGATCATTGTGGGGAACCCAGCGGAAAATCCCATTTTCTTGAACCGGAACGATGCCGGAGGGGAACGCGGCATCTGGGCGCAGGAAGAAATTTATGGTACTTGGAAGGTGAGTATTGAAGAAGGCCATTATGATATTCGCATGAAGTTTGTTAAGCCCATAAAAGCTGGTGGACGACTCTATCTGGAAGCCAACACCTTGGTAAAACAGCAATTGAACAACCAAGACAAGATGGATGTCTTGGAACTGAAAAACGTATACCTCCCCCAAATGGACTGCGACCTATTGGCTCACTATGCCGTGGATGGCAAACATATAATGCCGTTTTGGGTGGAGCTGGAGAAAGTGAATTAGGTAATCCTATCATTTTTATGTCCCAATGGGAAGTATAAAGCTGTATTTTAAATCCCTTAAAAACTGTTAACCATCATTACCAAGTGAGATTATCTTCGCTGATCTTTGCATTAATCATCTGCTCTTGTAACCCAAAAACGGGAAATAATAATGACAAGGCATCAGAAACTGGCAAGAAGGCCAGATGGGATTCCAAAAATATTATAGGTAAATGGACTCAGGAAGTGTGGGTTGGAGTTGAAAACAAAGACCTGCCTACCCCTCCGCCAGCTGCTGACCCAATGTACGATACCTTATGGCCTCCATATTATGAAATTGATAAAAACCTTGTCAAACACTTTTCCTTGGGAATTGATTCCACCAAGTATAACTTCGATGAGTCTGGAAAAGTATTAATTCTTGAAGGGCTTCGAACTGACCTTATTGGATATCAAAAAAGATGGAGAATTTTAGAACTTTCAGACAGCGCTATGACCATCGAAAGAAAATTTAGTAAGCATTATCCCAATGCCCAAAATCATTTTGACGGAATTGATACGATTAGATTATTTGAAAAATTCTAGTACAACTTTAAACATATCATGAAAAACACCAACTGTATTATTATTCTATCCATCATCTTATTGACAAGCAATAACTTATTCTCACAAGATGTTATTGACAAACTTTCCAGAAAATTATGTAAGTGTGCTGAAAAACAAGAGGTGAATAACATCAATGAAATGGGTCCGTGCTTCGAGGAAGTCTTAATAGACAACCTAAAGGACATTAAGGAGCATTACAATGCGAAAACCATGGACGATATTGACATGGAAGAAATCGGAAATAAAGTCGGAGCTAAAATAATCAAGGAATGCCCATATGTGACAGAAACCTTTCCAACCGACATAGTTGGGAACGAAGAAAAAATTGCTAAACAACCCGATCTAAAATGTGGGGATTTGCAGAACGGAGATTTCTACTACCTAACCCAAAGACCTGAAACTGAAGCTGCGGACACTACTTTTGTGACCATATCAAATGATATGTTCTTGGAACGGATGAAAAATGGCAGAACTTACTCATTGCTCAATATCAAATGGAAAGATGATTGCAAATTTGATTTAATATTCAGGGAAAGCAATGATCCATTTAAAAAAGAACTGAGTAGCCCTGGCGATGTTTACGAATATGAAATACTTACCAATGGAAGTGAATCTCTTTATTTGCAGTCAACCTGGAAAAAAAGAAGCTTTCAATTTGAGCTTATTAAAATTGAATAGAGCATCCCTAAATTAAATCAATCAGAATTCGTTCGATAAACAAAATATGAAACAAGAATTTGAAAAGGCCTTAAGGAAGAATAGAAACATCTTAAAAGGTATTGGAATCTTTGAAATAGTTGGCGGAATAGTAGGGCTCGGCCTTATAATATGGCTGATGCTACAAGGCACGGAGACCAATACCCTAGTTTTTTTGATTATGCTAATAGCCGTGGGCTTTTATGTGTATTCAGTTTTCGCGGGAATCAGGCTATTTAAAAAATTAGAACATGGAATTCTTCATTCCCGTATTTTACAATACCTGCAGATTCCTGCCATTTCAATAGGCGGCTTCACCTATATCATGACCTCTGGCGGCTATTTGCTTTTTGGGTTCGATTTCACCAAAGGTGTAATAAATTTCAGTTTTGCCCTTATAGCAAGTAAATTCCAATTAAACATTTTAAGTGTTGGGAGCAATCAATTTCTGTGCGTAAACCTGTTGGCCATTTTTGTATTGATTATTTTGAATAAAGCACACAAGAAGATACAGGAACAAACCTTGGTAAAAGCAAATTACGAGCAGAACATCAATGATTGGAAGGAAGAGTCCAATCTTGTATCGGATGAATGACTAAAACTTTGCCTTCAATGATGCCCTGTTTGGAATCTTATAAATGCATTTGATAAACCAATACCATAAATGAGCATTTTCAATCGAAAAATAAAAAAGAAGCACCTGGAGCAATTCGCGCTAAACATTGCGGAAATTTTGGAGCCGGAAATGCCACAAATAAAAACAGCCATAGACCTTTCTAAAATTTATGGGATTCATTTTATGCACAAACCACGAGGAATTCACATAACCAGAGGGTATGGGCAAAAAGAGTTTGAACTGATAAACAGAAATCACAAAACCCGATTCAATTTGACCGGAATTTCTGTTTACAATAAAAAAGAGAAATGTTTTCAGCCGCTTAAACTGTATTTTCAATCTGATGGATTATCCATAATTGAAGTTGAAAACCCGGAGTATTTTCACCGAACATTTGACTTAAGCCAAATTCAGAAAGGTGAGATTAAAGTGGAGCATCTACCAAAATTGGAAAACCCTGACCAGAAAATCGCCGAAAAGGCTCTGAAGTCCCTAACCAAAGAACAAATGAAACTTTTGGAATTGGATTCTACTTTTGAAATTGAATTCGACCAAAAATTGCTTTACACGATTTTGGATATGGAGGACGGAAATTACATAGCGGTCGACAAAAAAGGCAAAATCTATCGACTAAACCATGACCATGAAGAGCGGCTAAAGTTAATAGCAAACAAACCCACTGACTTTTTTGAAATCTATGATGGAAGAAAAAGTAAATTGGATCAACTACTGTTCGATTAAAAAAGTATTTTACATTCAAAAGACATCAGATAGCCTCTAAATAAATGATTCAAAAAGTTAAATACACATTGACTTATTTGCAAAATTCAACAGATGAAAACCTAGTCTCCCTGATCTACGACAAGTCAGCAGAACTTGAACTGGGGACATTTGGAGAAAGTATGGAAATTGCAGATCCTGCCATGGCAGAATTTATGGCAATGTGGATTTTGGAAGGTGATGTGCAAAATGGTGGATTTGATCAGTTCTTCTCCAACAACGGCCTTCTATATGGTCAAACGGCCTTAGCCGGATTTGAAAGGATTGGTGCCAGTGATTTTGCCAATGTCACACAAAAAGCGATTGAAATATTTAAGAATCAGGACAAAGAATTTGACAACAAAAGAAATCCTGACTTCAACGATTTGGATGACGAATTTTACGATTTAGATGATTTGGACAAACTTCAAATCAAATACATCCGAGACAACTATGAAAAGTTTATTGTGAAATGAAAATCCATAGTGTAAATTTTATAAAATCAACCTTGAACGTTTAAAACCAAATAACCCCACAGATAGAAATTGAACTATGCACATTAAAGTTTTAGGAGTATTTTTCTTGTTTAGCAATCTTGTTTTAGCACAAGTAGATGAAGCTGCATACCATGAAATGGTGCCAAAATACATCTTGACGCTCTGGGAAAATAAGGGAGCAGCGAACAATGCTGAGTTTCAAATTGAAGAACTCGATGAGTTAAAATCTTTCTTGCACGAGTTAAGCAAAAGAAAGAACCACATAGCATCACCAAAATTTCTGACCAAGCCAACCTATAATACGATGGTCGGCCATTATCTGGCTTTAAAACTAAAATGGAATTCGTTCAATGGGCCACACGTTGGACTAAAACGATTAAAGCCCAGCAAGGTTATTGGCAAGGCACTTAACAACTTGCCCAGTAAAAGGGAACTATTGGCGCATTACTATTTATCTATTTCTTCGGATATTTTAAACAAACAAAAACCCATGGATTTGAGGTCATTGAACATAGATTTCAATGCCCTTAATTTGATTAATGACACCGAAAAAGCCATTTTGTTCCTGTGCTTGATGCGACATATGGGCGGGCAAGTGCGTTCCTATTCGTTAACACGTTTTCCAGACAATTGTTTCCGCGCAAAAACCTATGTTGAGAACATGCCCCTGTTCAACGGAAAGGAGTTTTTCCAATTTGAATTGCCAAAATTCGAGGATTTTAAAATTGAAGTAGACAAAAGGTATCCTAAAATGAGTTTTAAGGAGCGATATTTACCCGAGTTTGAACAGGCAAAACTTGGATATAAAAAGTGCCTATCCAATGAAAAGGGCTAATGTTAGTGATATGTAGCCTTCCATTAATATTGAATTCATGAAACCCAACAAAGCCCTTCTGGTCATCGATATGCAAAAAGGCTCTTTTACGCCCAAAACCCCGCGTTTTGATACCGAGGGTGTGGTAGCCCGTATCAACACATTGGCAGCGTTGTTTCGGCAAAAGGGTTGGCCTGTGGTGCTCATACAGCACGATGGCACCGGAACGGGCGAGTTTAAAAAAAACAACTGGGATTGGGAGTTGTTGGACGAACTCCAAACCGAACCCACAGACACTTTGCTGGACAAATATGCCAACGATGTCTTCTATAGATCCAAACTGCAAGAGTTGTTGACAACTTGGGAAACCCAAGAACTGCTGATCACCGGCTGCGCCACCGACTTTTGTGTGGAGGCCACCGTACAATCTGCCTTGGCCAAGGATTATAACATTACCGTGGTGGCAGACGGGCATACTACGGGCGATAGACCCCATTTACCAGCCCAAAAAGTTATTGAACACTACAACTGGGTATGGCAAAACATGATTCCCACCAAAGGGAACATACGAGTGGAAGATTTTGAGAAGGTTATCGAAAAGTTTAAAGGGACATAATAAGGTTTTTATTGTTTACCTAACCGAACTACCCCATTCACTCATTTTCATTTTAAAGAATGTCATACCGATTTTAGTTTTGGGGAAACGACTAATTATGATCAATAAAATTTGTCTGGGCCTTCTTTTTTTGCCAGCATTCATTATCGGCCAAAACAAGTGCAATAAGTACAACGAAGACTATATCCCAAAAAATTTGAAACAAGCGATGGAGTATTTCGAATGTATAACTCCACAGGAAACGTTAAAGAAGTTCTCAGAAAAAAATGAGGAACAAGCTGTTGGCGAAATTCATTTTTCCACTGGAATGTCAATTCGAAATAACTGGAAACTGTGGGCCGGAACTTCCAAAATTGCCAAATATTTTATGGATCTTGGTATTCATCATCCTGATGACATGTCGGGTATAATACTGACTTCATTGCACAGAAAATTGAACCAAAAAGAAATTGAGCTTGACAAACAGATAAAATACTATCAAGATTTTTGGGCCAAATCCTTAAAACAACAAAACGAGCGTAAAGAGATAGAGTTCAGTAAATTCAAAGTTGGTGATACGGTGGAGTTCCAATACAACTATGATTTTACATCCAAAAATCAAGAAAAAGGGTTCATGGACAATGAATGCTTGGCTAGAGGGGTTATCAAAGTAATTAATCCCGAAAAGTTTGAGTTAAAAGTGAAACTTCTGGAAAGTTGCGGTATAAAAGGTATTATCATTATGGAAAGTGATGTTTATACCGAAATAAATGGCGAATGGAAGAAAACGGAAGAGAATAAAATCGAAATCATGAAAAAAGGAGAAACCCGCTGGACATATTATGATCTATGGGAAATAGTTGAATAACCAATAACTTAGTAACCAACAACACTTCAACCTCTTCACCCCCTCAAAACCCCAATAACCCCACGAATGGCCGATACCACTTGTTGAATTTCCTGTTGGGTAAAGGCCTCCTCTTCAACATAGAATAACATTTCCACCCCAAAGTTGAGCACCTTGGCAAATTCCTCCGGAGATCCATAGCCCTCAATAACCAACTCCGTCAATTCCTCTACCATTTGAATTTTATCCGTAAGCTTCATCGTAATAATTGTTTGGAACCAAATATATTTACCTTCTTGGTTTTAAGGGTCATAACAAATTATGACTTTGCCTAATTTGCACAGAAATTGAACTTAAAGAGCTTTTCAACTTTTAGACTTTCCTACCTTTAACCCCATCACCTAGCAACCCGTCCACATGCAAAACCTCTTACAGTCCATCTCCACCCGTGCCTATGTAAGCGTGCCCCATAAAGAGGCCATTCAATCCTATTTTGAGGTAGTGGAAACCCAAAAAGGCGATAAAATATTGCTGGAAAACAGCCGCGCCAGCCACCTTTGGTTTATAGAAAAAGGCGCCCTCCACACTTATTACCACCACAACGGCAAGCCCATTACCTCTTGGTTCTATACCGAAAACCAATTTGTTACCGCCTGGTACAGTTTCTATGCCCAAAAGCCCAGTTTTGAGGAGGTGGAATGTCTGGAGGCCTGCGTGCTGTACCGCATCAGTTACTCCAACTACCAAAAACTTATTGCCGACTTTCCGGCCTTTGGCAACTTTGCCCGTTTGCTGGCCGAGGAAATGCTGGCCTTTTTGGACGAATTCTCTAAAGGATGGTCTTTCCTATCCGCCAAGGAAAAGTACCAATTGCTAAAGCAGAGCTTCCCACAGTTGGAGCTTCGGGTAAAATTGGGGCTGATCGCCTCCTTTTTGGGCGTTACCCAAGAGACCTTGAGCCGTATTCGCGCCCAAAAGTGATTTTTTGATCTAGGTCAAAAGAACCCAAAAAAAGCCCCCCTACTTTTGACCAAAATAGTTACACATGAAAAATTCAACCTTAGTTTTTAGGAGTTTGGGGATCCTAATTTTCCTGGCCGGACTGGCCCATTTGTTCTCCTTTGGCGTGGATACGAGCGACGACTCCCCTACCCCCACCACCGAAACCAGCACTGCTACCGAGCAACAGCCCGAAGCTGAAGTTCCTACGGAAAAACCTACAGCCAACTCGGCCTACAATCCAGAGACCGACCCCCTCATCGGCCAATGGAAGGTGGCCTACAATACCAAGGATTTTAAAGGGGCCATCGTCTACAAAATCAAAAAAGAGGGCAAGGTGTTCAACGCCTATACCCATCAATACCAGGATGAGAACGGCTATGCCCAAAAGGCCGAAGGCACCAAGACCCTGACCATAACCCAATTTAATGGCAGCAAGGGCAAGGGCATCTACAGTATAGAATATGAAGGCGAGCAATATGAAGTGGACTGCAAGATTGCCCTGACTGACGAAAACACTTTTACCCTAAGCTATGACTACTACGGTTATGGCGATGTTGAAACCTGGAAAAGACAATAAGCATGATTGATTTTTTAGCCAAAAAACTGGAATGGTTGGATGTGCACCATTGGTTCTACATCTTCAACGACCTGAGTCTGTTTTACATCATCATACCCTTTTTTGTACTGGAGCTGATACGCTACGCCTACCTAAAAAGGCTGGACAAGGATTTGGTGCTGGACAGTATTGCCAACGTAATCACCTTTGGGGGCTTCTTTTTAATCGAGATCATATTGGGCATCCTGGCCATTACCAAGGTGTATTATTGGGTCTATAACAACATTAGTCTGCCGCATTTGGAGCTCAATTGGGCCACGGTGATCTGCTGTGTACTCCTGGCCGATTTTGCCTACTACTGGGAGCACCGTACCATGCACAGGATCGGCATTGGGTGGGCCACCCATACCGTGCACCACAGCTCGCCCCATTTTAATATGTCCGTCGCTTACCGTTTTGGGCCGCTGGATGCCATTATGCCCATTGTGTTTTCGCTTCCGATCGTAATGTTGGGCTTTGATCCCATTCTGGTGTTGCTGTCCGAAGTCTTTGTGCAGGTCTTTCAGACCTTGTTGCACACGGAGATCATTGGCAAGCTTACCAAACCCATTGAGTTTATCTTTAATACGCCATCGCACCACCGCGTGCACCACGGCTCCAACCGCCAATATTGGGATAAGAACTACGCTGGGATATTGATCATTTGGGATCGTATGCTGGGCACTTTTGAGCCGGAAAAAGAGAAGGTGATCTATGGTATTTCGCAACCCATAAACAGTGTGAACCCCATTGTGGTGTTTTTCCATGGCATTAGTCGTTTTGTAAAAAAATTGGGGCAGATCAAGGGCTTTTCCAACAAGTTGCTGGCCTTTGTAAAACCCCCGGATTGGATGCCCAAACAATAAGTATTTTTAAGTACATGAAACCGAACAATTTTATATTCGCCGACCTTTCCACCTACACGCCCAAAGAGACCATGGCGTTCTACGAGTCTGTTTTTGGGTGGACGTATTACGAAGCTGATGGTTACTACTCGGCTTATAAAGACGAACAAGAGATCTGTGGCCTGTATGAAACCCCGGAGAAGTTCAAACAGATGCGGATGCCCCATTTTTGGATGTCCTATATTCAGGTGAACAATGTGACCCAGACCGTGGAAAAAGCCCGGGAACTGGGCGGTATCATTGAAGTGGTGGACAAAAGCACCTTGGGCAAGGTAGCCTTGATCCGTGACCCACAAGGTTCTGGCTTTACCGTTTACGAAGGCGACCAACTCACCCACACCCGAACCCTGAACGAGCCCGGCACACTTATTTGGAATGAACTCCATGTGTCCAACGCGGCCAAGGTAATCCCGTTTTATGAGGGCATTTTTAATTGGACATTTAATGACCAAGGATATGGTACCTACAACATCCAAAATCACCAAGGTGAGCAAGTTGCCGACCTGATGGAAATTCCCAACAATTTTAAGGGCAAGTACGAGTATTGGGTCTGCAGTTTTGGGGTGGAAAATTTAGCTAAAACACAAGATAAAATTCTGAATCTTGGCGGCTCCGTGGTCTCGGATGAAGGGGATAGAATTCTGATGACGGACAATTCTGGGGAGGCGTTTTTTTATGTGAGAGAGGTTTAGGTTTCGAAATCGAATTTCATTTTGTTTTTTTAATAGTGTACTTTCCAAAAGGCAAACCAAAATCTTAGCCTTTTCCGCATGGATTACACCACTATTTTGATCATTATTGCCGTAGCCGTGGTACTAAAGAACCTAGTACCAAAGCTGGTCAAATTTGGTGAACCGGATAAAGCTCCCAACAAAGGTGAATGGCATTATAAAGTAAGGTTTGCCAAGCTCAACAAGGAGCTGTATGATCAATCCAATTCGGAGGAAAGGGAGGAACTCCTCTATTACTATACCCAAAAACTAAGGCAAAAGGACAATTATGGTGAGGCTTCTTTCCAGGAAATGCCCAAACTGTTGCAAGTGGTCTATTTAATAGACGAACTGGAGATGGAGGTACAAAATGGAGGCTTGTTACAGTTCTTTACAAACTCTTCTGGTCAATACGCCCAAGAAACTTTGGAAGCACTGGAGTTGGTGGGCGATGGAAAGGCTACAGGGCTTTTGGAAGAAGCTGTGAAAATAATCAATGAGCATAGTGGATTAATGGAAATCACCAAAACAAAACTCGA
This sequence comes from Flagellimonas algicola, assembly GCF_005937185.1. Classification (GTDB taxonomy): domain Bacteria; phylum Bacteroidota; class Bacteroidia; order Flavobacteriales; family Flavobacteriaceae; genus Flagellimonas; species Flagellimonas algicola. Next base: position 204,881 of record NZ_VCNI01000003.1, read on the forward strand.
AGGCATGCATCTCCATACAATTTTCAAAACTTCGGACTTGTACAACAATGAGTCTTTAATGGAAGCGATGAATGCCTTGGACAACAAGTTTTACGACCTCAAATCGAGTTACTCCAAGCTTAAAATGGTCTATTTTGAGAAGCACAAAGAGGAGCTTTGGGAAAAGTTAAATCAAAACTGAAATGGGAAGAAGTCAAGAACTCGCAAGCAGGTTGCAAGAAGTATTGTTGGATGGCCGTTGGGTGGCCAACACCAATTGCAAGGCACAACTGGAAAATCTAAGCTGGGAAGTGGCCACGCAGAAGGTGGGAAACCTCAACACTATAGCAGCGCTCACCTTCCATATCAATTATTATTTGGCGGGATTGATAGTAGTGTTTCAAGGCGGTGCACTTGAGATTCGGGATAAATACAGTTTTGATCTTCCGCCCATCAATTCACAGGCCGACTGGGAAAAGTTGGTGAACGAGTTTCTTGCAAATTCCGAGACCTTTGTCCAAGAAGTGGCCCAACTATCGGACAACATTCTGGATCAGCCTTTTGTGGACGAGAAGTACGGAACTTATCTACGAAATATAGAAGGTATCATCGAACATACGTATTACCATTTAGGGCAAATTTCAATGCTCAAAAAGTTGATCGCTGTAACAGATGCCTAAACTTCACTACTTATAAGCAATAAAAAGCAGTAATAACATGCTCAACCTTAAGGAAGGCAACTATTTTGGCAAATACCTGGATGCGCGGGAAAACGAGCTCTTTAAGCTCAGCTTAACCGCCCATTCCCCAGATAGTGTCCTGGAGGATCATTACCACGACAACAGCTATATCAGTGTGCTCACTTCAGGTAGTTATTTAGAGAACATCGATGGCTCTACCCAATTGGTGCAGGCTTCCGACGTACTGTTTCGACCTACTTCGTGGTGCCATCAGAACACCTTTTTGGAGGATTCCGCTACTTGTTTCAATATCGAGTTTAAAAAAGGTTGGCAAGAACGGTTGGACTGGGATGTGGAACTACCGAATACCCATATTCATTTCAACAAAACGGCCTTTCCCTCTTTGTACAAACTGCTATTGAACTTTAAGATCGATTACAATGCCGACCTCAGCACGGAATTGATCTTGGATTGGTTATGTACCATTAGCCTGAATCAGGTTAGAGTTCATTCCAAAACTTGGGTTGAAAAAGTAGAGCGTATTCTAAAACATGAGCTGGCCCAATTTCATTCCTTGGCTTCGCTGTCTGAACGCATTCATGTGCATCCTATATATATGGCCAGGGCCTTTAAGGCAGAAAAAGGCATGACCATAGGGGAGTTTCAATTGAAATCGAAATTGCACAATGCGGTGTATTTGTTGTCCAGTACCCAGCAGTCCATCTCGGACATCTCATTTGCCAACGGCTTTTTTGATGATGCCCATTTTATACGGTCGTTTAAAATGGCCTATGGGATTTCACCCAACCGCTTTCGGAAAGTCTTAAATAGTTAATCTGGTACAATTTCTTATGCCAATTGAGATTGATTTTTGTGTTATCAATCAAATCTCGAAACATGTTAAAAAGAAATAGCGCCCTTTGTGCCCTTCTTGCGCTCTTGTTTTCCGGAGCCATGGCACAACAGAAAACGAACACCCTTCCTTACAATGAAATCTATGCTTATGGCATGGATACTGATGTTACCCCTATTTTCCCTTTGTTGGAAGTAGAAGGTTTGAATGCCAAAGACCAAAAATTTAAATCCGATTTTGAAGCCCGGTTCAAGGGCGCATCCGATTTGGGAGCATCAAGCCCAGAATCTGAAATGGAAACCTTGATTTCCCACTTCAAAAATTATTGGCGAAAATCCCTTCTTGATACTAGTGGGAACTTTGAGCGGGAATTGGGAGGAAGAGTTTTGCCTTTCCTGATGAAAAACTATCCGCCTGTCCGGGGCAAAAAAGTGACCCGAGATAGCTTGGGCTATTTTCTACGGGACTACATACGTGCAAAAGGACTATTCACCACTGATGAAGTCACCTATCATGGTCGACTTATAGATCTGGTGATTTGGAAAAAACAAACCCCAAAAGTCTACGCCGTGGACTTAGGCAAAGGTGAAATACAAGAATTGACCGTATATTTTCTGGAGGACTTTGCCACCTTGGGTTGGATGGAATACGCCACCTTGGGCGCCCATCATCCAGGGGGTTGGACGGAAGAAGAAGGTATTTATTGTGTGAAAAAAGCCTACGATGTAAACAGCGAAAATTTCAAAATCAGCTACTTAACGCATGAGGCCCGACATTACGCGGACAAGAAATTATGGCCCGATTTAAAATCCGCCGATTTGGAATACAGGGCAAAACTTACCGAATTAAATTTGGCCCAAGACACCCTCTTCGAATTGATTGCCTTTTTTGCCAAAAATGCGAACAAGGAAAGCGAAAATGGTCACCAGGTGGCCAATTATTGTGTTATCCGGGACTTGTCCCAAAAACTGTTCAAATCGGATTTTGAGACTTCTGGTAAAAAATGGGAGAAGATTAGCACCAAGAAAATCAATAAAGCTGCTGGGCGGTTGCTGAAGAAAAATACCAAGGAATTAAAATCCAAAGGCATGAGAGCTCAAACCGCTATCAAAGTTTAGGCACTCCCTAGCCGCCCTTCGGATTTCGAGAAATAGATCTGTATCTTCAACTATCATAATTTCCAAAATGAAATCCTATACTATTGGGCTTGTTTTTATGATTTGCCTGGCTTGTTCATGCAAAGATGGGGTCAACGAGGCCTATGTACATCTCAATTCAATCCATGTCCATGATTCCATTGTTATTTTGGACACGGCAACAGAGGGGACAATTGCTTCGGTAAATTCTGAAAATGACAAGCAACAAATTAAACTGAAAAGGCCAACTGTAGCTTCGATTAACGGCAAATTGAAAAACAATCGTTATTTGACCATTTTGGAGCCTCAAAAGGACTTGAACATTTTGGTAAAAGCTGATTCCAGTTTCACAACCCGCCAAAAGGGCGATTCTATTTTAAATTACTTATCGAAGAGCAATTTAGAGTTTGCCAATAATAATCTTTCGTTCATTTTTGAAACCAAGGCTTTGGACTCGATTCCAATCTTTTTTGATGCTTTTCGAAAGCAAAGGGCGGAAGAAATCAATCTGTTTGAAAAGGAATTAAGTCCTAAAGTTTTAGCCATCCTTCACTATCAAAATGAGGCAAGGATTTACTCCTTTTTATTGTGGCTGGGAAGAGTTTCCAAGAATTTGGAGGCCATCAATAGCTATTATGATTTTGTCCATAAAATTCCTCCACCAGATTGGACCTCAAGAACCTTCCCATCTATTTATTTATACAAGTATGAAATTGAGTATCTAAGAAAAAACTCAGCTATTCAAAGCATCTCTGATTTTCTAAGTTACTTGGAGGAAAAGGTACCAGATAAAGAAACTACGGATTTATTTAAAGCACTTTATATCAAAGGCCTTATTAAAAGTCCGTCGTATTGGAGTAAGCACATAGAACATTTCAATGCTGATGTGCTTAACGACATTTTGATGGCTGAAAAAGACAACATTCATTATTCCCTGATGCAGGAGGCCGCGCAATCATTTTACAAATCTCAAAATAATAGCCTTGCGTATAATTTTAAGGCTGTTGATCAACATAACAGATCGTTCTATTTGGAAGATATTAAGGGTAAAGTGGTCTTTATCGATGTCTGGGCCACTTGGTGCGGGCCTTGTATAGTGCACAGGCCAGAGGTTTTGGAGCTTGCCAAAAAGTATGAAGGCAATGATGATGTTGAAATTGTTATGCTCTCTGTGGATTCCTCAAAAGAACTATGGCTTTCCTTCTTGGAGAAGGAAGGGAATCAACCAGGGCTTAACTTGTTTATTAAAGATGGAATGAAAACTGAATTTGGCAGTCATTACAACGTGACAGAAATCCCAAGATATATCTTAATTGGTAAGGATAGTAGAATCCTGAATTCCAGGATTGAAATGGAAATTGAGGCAATTGAAGCGGATATTGAAGCTGCCATGGCTAAAAAATAGCATATCTATTATCCAAATATCTCCTTTTACCTTCCAAATTCTAAAATTGCTGCATGAATCCCAATTTCCATCCTTTTGATTAACTTACCATGACAAAGCCCTTTACCCTTAACCTGTCACATTATAATCATTGTCAAAATGAGTACCAGTATTCTCAACCAACCTTACACCCTTAACCAAGATCAACTCGATTTTTACAAGCAAAACGCTTTTATAAAAATCAAAGAAGTATTACCTCCAGAAGTGCTAGCGCATTTCAATAGGGTCATTTCTGCGAGAGTGGATGAGCTCAACACCCAAACCAAAGAACTCAAAGACCGGGATACCTATGGCAAGGCCTTTTTGCAAATTTTTAATCTATGGAGACAAGATCCAGAAATCAAGAAATTGATGTTTAGCAAGCGATTGGCGCAATTAGCAGCAGACCTTATGGAAGTGGATGGGGTGCGTATGTATCACGATCAGGCATTATTTAAAGAAGGTGGTGGGGGTATCACCCCATGGCATGCGGACCAATACTATTGGCCCTTATCCACCGACAGGGTCATTACCGTTTGGATTCCTCTTCAGGCCGTTCCTTCGGAGATGGGCCCTTTAGAATTTGCAGCGGGCAGTCAGGATATTTTAACCGGACGGGATTTGTCCATTAGCGATGAAAGCGAAACCTTGATTGGAGAAAAGCTACGTGTAACGGATTGTCTTAAAATTTCCGAACCCTTTAATGTGGGGGAGGTCAGTTTTCATTCCGGATGGATTTTCCATCGAGCCGGGCCCAACACCACTGACGAAACAAGAAAGGTGATGACCTCCATTTATATGGATAAGGACATGCTTCTCAAAAAACCGGAAAACGATGGGCAAATCAACGATTGGGAAACCTGGTGTCCCGGGGTGGAAATCGGCAAGGTCATCGACTCTCACCTAAATCCGATATTGTTTGAACGGTAAAAAAGCTTAGTTTAGAGCAACCTCAATATTTTTTCAATCTCATTTGTATTTGTTAACCAATTAGTTAACTTTGAGGTGGAAAGAAAGATTCTCTTCTACAAGGATTATTTTATTGACTTTTATTCGGTACAGGAGCCCAAAGTCCAGCAGAAGATTGAATTTGTCTTGGATCTGGTTCGGTTTGAACGACAAGTTCCTATCAAATTCTTTAAACGACTTAAAGGTTCCCAAGGGATTTATGAAATTCGTGTCATTACAACGTTTAGAAGCATCCGTATTTTATGCTTTATGGAAGGAGCTGACTTAGTGATACTGGTCAACAGTTTTATTAAAAAGACCCAAAAAACACCAAGAAAGGAGATAACGTTGGCAGAGAAATTGAAAAAAGAATTTCTGAAAAATTACAAAGGATAAAAATGAAGAACATTTCAGATTTTGAGGAACTTTTAGCTCAGAAGTATGGAAAAAAAGGAACTCCTGTCAGAGATCAATTCGATTCGGACTCCCTAGCCTTCCGCTTAGGAGCAATGCTTAAAGAAGCCCGCAAGGAGGCCAAGCTTACCCAAGAGGAATTAGCAGTAAGAACAGGAACCAAAAAAAGCTATATTTCCAGAATTGAGCGGGGCCAATCGGATATCCAAATTTCCACTTACCATAAACTCATTGAAATTGGATTGGGAAGACCCTTGCATATTTCCATTGGAAGATAACCAACAATGCCACACTAGCTTTTCATACGATACACATGCACAACTTTGAACATCAAGCCATGGCCACTCGTTTTCTTCTTACCATTTCTGGGGAAGAAGCAGATTACGCCCAAAACGTTGCCCAACGCTGCTTTCAACGCTTGGATGAACTGGAGGAAATCCTTAGTCGGTTTGTAGCGGGTAGCGACATCAGCAGAATAAATAAGCTCAAGGCTGATGCCCAATTGGCATTGGAACACGAGACCTGGGACGTGATTAAACAAGCCATCCAAGTACAGCAATGGACCCAAGGCACTTTTGATATTGGGGTGGCCGAGCACATGAACATATTCCGGGCAGCCAAAGAGGGTATCCTAAACGAATTTGAAATGGCAAATGCCCTGGAAAAGGCCCAAGAGGAAAAACTAAAGGCTAGTCTTTATGTAGATCCTGAAAAACCCTATTTCTATTGCATCCAACCGGGGATGCTTTTTGATCTAGGGGGTATCGGAAAAGGCTATGCCTTAGATCAGTTGGCATTGTTGCTTCAGGAAATTGATATTGAAAATTACAGCATCAGCGCTGGGGATAGTACACTGCTCGCCCGAGGTGCACCTGAAGATGCCGAACACTGGACTCACTCATTAGCTTCTGCTAAAGAACAAAAAAACTTGTCATTAAAAGATATAACGGTCAGTGCCTCCGGCATCTTTCACCAAGGCAACCACATTTTTGACCCAAGAACAGGAAAAAACACCGCTGTTTCTGAATTTGATCGTATCTGGGTGGCTTGTAAAAAAGCTGCATATTCCGATGCTTTTTCAACCGGACTATACCTGCATTCCGTTAAAGAAATTGAAAGTATTGTTAAAAATGTGGAGGAAATAACATGGGTGGCTTATAGCCAAGGTGGAAAGCTCTTTTCCATTGATCCAAATAATGTACATTTGGAGGGCTAGCCACCATCTAACTGAACTAAACTAACTTAAATTGCATGAGTACTTCTAACAAAACGGACAGACGAAATTTTATTAAAACCTCTACCTTATTCGGAACCGGGCTGATGCTCGCCAATCCCTTTAGCATTACTGCCAATCCATTAAAAGTTGGTGACAAAGTGAATGTTGGAGTTGTTGGCTGCGGAGGCCGTGGTGGTGGTGTCATCTTCAGGAATATCCCCAAAATACCGGGTGCCAATTTGGTAGCCGTATGCGATATTGTGGAAAGTCGGCGCGAAAATGCCAAGAACAGGTTCAATGATCAATATGGAACCAAGGTAAAAGCGTATGAGAATTTCTATGACATGTTGGAAAAGGAAAAATTGGATGCCGTGGTTTTAACCACTCCCGATTTCTGGCATATGCAACATGCGGTGGACGCCTTGGAAGCGGGAATTCACGTATACTGTGAAAAAGCCATGTCCAACAATATGGAGGATGCCCGAAAAATGGCCGAAGCCATGAAAAGGACGGGAAAGTTGCTTCAAATTGGACGTCAGCGACGAAGTGATGACCGGTACCGCTTTACCCATCAAATTTTGCTGGATAAAGAGCAAATGTTCGGTAGGTTGACCCACGCCGTTGGTCAGTGGAACCGATCCCGTATCTGGACCCAGCAACCGAATAAAAAAGACAATCTAGACCTCAACAAACTCAAACAATACGGCTTTGATACCGTGGATCAGGTATACAACTGGCGTAATTATAAAAAATTGGGCGGTGGGGTTGTATCCGATTTGGGATCCCATCAGATAGATATTTTCAACTGGTTCTTTGGTGCTTATCCACACACGGTCCATGCCGCAGGGAACAATTCGTATTTTAATCTTGAGCAGGCCGATACCATGGCCACCATTTTGGAATACAACACTCCCAAAGGGCCTGCCATTGGTATTTACGAGAACATTTCCAACTCCAGGGCCATTGGGGTTTACGAACGTTTTATTGGGGATGATGGAGCCTTCATTATTTCCCAGGGAAAGGACAACAAGATTTTCCGCGAATCAAGAGTGGAAGCCAAACAGTGGCAAGAATATATTGATGCCGGTTATATCTCCAACCTCGCAGATATGCAAAAATACAAGGAAAAGGAGTCTGGTGATTCCGGTATCAAGGAAACTGCACCTCAAATCAGCTACGACATCAATGAAATGAAAGATATGGATAAAGTATACAATTTGGCAAGTCATACAGCTCACTTGTACAACTTTATCGAATCTGTAAGAGAGGAAGAGTCATTGAACTACGACGCCATTACCTCCTATAAGTCTGAGGTTTGTATCTACAAAATTCACGAAGCTATTAATGCTGGTGGCAATCGAATCAAAATTGAGGCCGAAGAATATGAAGTATAGTCAGCTTCCCTGGGGCATGGGATAAAAGATTTTTGATAAAATTAAAAACGCCCAGACTTTCGTCTGGGCGCCTTTTTGGAAACAAGTAAAGCAAATAATTTTCTTTTTCAAAAATCAGTTTCTTGTCACCGAAATACCATTGGATAAGGCATAAAAGCCGTCAAGGTCAGCAACGTTCATTCCTGCTTCCAACCCTACAAGTCCATCTTCATAGGTTGCATGCCAGATGTAGCAAACACCGGTTCCTGCAGCATCAAAGTCCACACCTTCAACAGCATCCAAAGTTGGGGGAAGTCCCAAAATATTGTTGGCATCATCCGTTATCACATAGGTTTGATTTGTTCCTGTAAGTTCCGAGTCATCCAAGGTAATTCCACTCACCATATCCGGAGTGCCATCCACATCAAAAGTGAAGGGTCCGCCTGCTAGCGTTCCTGCGTTGAGTCCATTTCTGGTTACCGTTATGGAATTGGACAGGGCATAGAATCCTTCCAAGTCAGAGACATTATAGCCTGTGTCAAGGTTAACCAATCCGGCCTCATAGGTAATATGCCAGATCAAGCAAGTTCCCACGCCGGCACCATCAAAATCCACTCCTTCAACAGCCTCCAAGGTAGGTGGCAAGCCCAAAATGTTGTTGGCATCATCCGTAATCACCCAACCTTGCATAGAACCGGTCAACTCCGAATCATCCAAAGTAATTCCACTAACCATATCGGGAGTTCCATCAACCAAAATGCTGAAAGGACCACCAGCAATGGAACCAGCATTCAGTCCATTTCTATTTACCGTAATAGAGTTGGACAGGGCATAGAATCCTTCCAAATCAGCAACGTTCATGCCAGCTTCCAATCCAGTCAAGCCTTCTTCATAGGTGATATGCCAGATGAGACATGTACCAACGCCAGCTCCGTCAAAATCCACACCTTCTACGGCTTCCAAAGTTGGCGGTAGTCCAAGGATGTTATTTTCGTCATCCGTAATTACCCAACCTTGCATGGAACCGGTCAATTCTGAATCATCCAAAGTGATTCCACTTACCATATCCGGAGTTCCATCCACAAGTATGGTAAATGGGCCGCCACCAATAGAACCTGCATTCAAACCATTTCGAGTGACCATAATGGAATTGGAAAGGGCATAAGTTCCGCTAAAATCATCCAAATTCATTCCAGCTTCCAATCCAGTAAGCCCATCCTCATAAGTTATATGGTAGATAAAGCAAATGCCTGTACCTGCGCCATCAAAATCTACGCCTTCCACGGCTTCAATTGTAGGCGGCAATCCCAGGATATTTCGCTGATCATCGGTTATTACGTAGCCTTGGTTTGTCCCCGTCAATTCCGAATCGTCCAAACTAATTCCGGATACCATGTCCGGTGTACCATCCACTAAAATGGTGAAAGGCCCTCCTGAAAGCGTACCGGCGTTAAGGCCGTTGCGTGTTACAGTAATAGCATTGGATAGATCGTGGTCCCCAGAAAGATTGTCCAAATTCATCCCTGGTTCCAATCCAGTAAGTCCCGCTTCATATACCAAGTGGTAAATAAAACAAGAACCAATTCCTGCGGCATCAAAATCCACTCCGCCCAAAGCTGTAAGGTCTGGTGGCAGTCCCAAAATATTTCTTGAATCATCTGTAATGACATAGGTGCGGTTACTGCCCACCACATTGCTATCATCCAAAGTAACTCCGGAAATCATATCCGGTGTACCATCTACAGTGATGGTAAAAGGTCCGCCTGAAAGTGTTCCCGCTTCCAGCACAATTGGTTCGTCGTCGGAATCATTGCTACATCCTACTGCTAAAACAAGGATGACCACAAGAGTCCAAATAGATTTTAAGTTGCTCATTTTACATGTTTTTTTATTTGCAACACAAATGACGGGGGAAGATGTTGCAGAAGTATCACATAAAAATCAAAATTGCTTATGTGCTGATTACGAGTGATTTATATTAAAAAATCGTATTTTTTGTAAAGAATTGGGCTTAAAAAGGACTTTTTAGAAGGTAATCCGTCAAATTTTTAATGGAAAGGTGAACTTTCCGTGATACTTTACCCTTTAATTCGCCATATCATGAAAAAAGTGTTGATCGTAGAGGATGATATCGAAATCATTCGTTTGCTGGAAATACATCTAAAGGATTTAGGTTGTCAGGTGCTTTCCGCCATTCGTGGAGATATTGGACTGCAAAAAGCACTCAAGGAAAATCCGGACCTTATTATTTTGGATGTGATGCTTCCGGGAATGGATGGCGTTGAAATCTGCCAAAAAATCCGGGCCAACAACATTACTACACCCATAATGATGCTCACTGCACGTTCCGAGGAAATCGATAAGGTATTAGGATTGGAAGTCGGAGCCGATGATTATCTCACCAAACCTTTTAGTGTTCGGGAGTTCATTGCTAGGGTTAAGGCTATTTTCAGAAGACAAAAAATGGATGTGGTGGAAACCGAGGGGGAAAAGAACCCTAAATTGATGCAATTTGATGTGCTTTCCATTGACATTGACATGCGAAAAGTACTTTTGGATGGTAAAAAAATCGAGCTTTCGCCCAAAGAATTTGAACTTTTGGTATTGCTTTCCTCCAACCCTGGGAAAAGTTATGATCGCGGCAAGCTCCTTAATATGATATGGGGATACGATTTTAAAGGCTACGAGCACACCGTGAATTCTCACATCAACCGACTCCGTTCCAAAATTGAACCGGATATGAGCAATCCCAAGTTTATCCTTACCACCTGGGGTGTGGGCTATAAATTCAACGAAGAACTTTTGGAAACCCAAGCCAACCACTGACCATGAAAAACAATATACTTTCCGTTCGATTTATTCTGAAATTGACCCTCTCCTTTTTGGCTATTTTGCTTTTGGCAGGGATAGGATATACCATTACCTCCATTTATCTCTCCAATAAATATTTCTCCGAGACCACCCAGCGTTTACACGCCAACTTGGCCCAAGATCTTATTGAGGAAAAATTTAGGGATACCCAACCTTTTGATTCTATAGGCAATGTGAACAAAGCCCTGTTTGGGGACATAATGCACGATATGATGGCCGTAAATAGGGCCATAGAGGTCTATCTATTGGACTTGGATGGACAAGTGAAGTATTCCGTGGTATTGGATCATGATGCCCCAGAAACCAAAGAGAAGAGGGTGAATCTGGCTCCCATAAAACAATTTATTACCGAAAGCGGAAGCAATTATGTATTGGGCGATGACCCCAAGGATTTGACCAAGCAGACTATTTTTTCGGCTGCTCAATTCAATAAAGATGGACACGAAGGGTATATCTACATCATTTTGGCTGGAGAAGACTTTTTGGCTACACGTAGCGACCTTTTCAACAGTTATTTTATGCGACTTGGACTAGGGGGTTCCGTACTTACTCTCATTTTTGCTACCCTACTGGGAATTTTGGCCATTTGGTACCTGACCCGGAGTCTTCGCAAGATCATTTATGCGGCCAAACGCTTTCAACAGGGAGATTTGGAATATCGCATTGAAAACGCCGAAAAAACCGATTTATCCAACGTAGCTACCACTTACAACAACATGGCAGATACCATTCTGTCCGATATTGAAAAAATAAAATCCGTGGAGCAGCTACGTCAAGAACTGATCGCGAACATTTCCCATGATCTAAGAACACCACTTTCCATTATACAAGGCTATATTGAAACACTTCACATGAAAGATTCCGAGCTTTCATCCGAAGAACGGGCCGAATATTTGAGCATGGTCTCAAAAAGTAGCGAGAGACTCTCCAAATTGGTCTCGCAGCTCTTCGAATACTCCAAATTGGAGGCCAATCAGATCCAGCCAGAAAAAGAACCGTTCTTGATTAGTGAACTAGCCAATGACATCCATCGAAATTATTCCTTGCTTGCGCAGCAAAAGAATATAGATTTAAAATTGTCCATGGCTGATAATGTTCCCCTGGTTTTTGCTGATATCTCACTGGTGGAACGTGCCATTCAAAACTTGATGGACAATGCCTTGAAATTCACTCCTGAAGGCGGGGAGGTAACCGTAAAACTGGAATCTGAAGAAGACCATGTGGAGGTCACCATCAAAGATTCGGGCCCTGGTATCAAAAAAGACAATCAGGCGTTGATTTTTGAACGTTACCGACAGACCAAGGCTGGACAGCAAAAGGAAGGCGCGGGTCTAGGCCTTGCCATTGTAAAGAAAATCATGGAAATCCATGACAGTAGCATCAAGGTCTTCAGCAAACCCAACGAGGGGACTTCCTTTAGTTTTAGCCTACCTGTTTACGCTGTTGGCTAAGTCATTATTCCCTATCTTTAAGTAGAAAAAATCATTTATGATTCTTACCGATTCCCTCTTGGATTTCTTCCTGGAGACAAGAAAAGCTTCCGAAGCCATTTGTGAGCCTTTGGAAATTGAGGATTATGTGGTGCAACCTGTGGTGGATGTGAGTCCCCCAAAATGGCATTTAGGCCATACTACTTGGTTTTTTGAGGAATTTATCCTAAAACCCCATGCCAAAAGTTACCAAGAGTTTGATTCTGATTTTTCCTTCGTCTTCAATAGTTATTACGAAACAGTAGGGAAAAGAGTGGTGCGTTCCGATAGAGGTAATTTGTCCCGTCCCTCGGTAAAAAAGGTTTACGCCTACCGTGAATATGTGACCGAAGGAATCAAGGAGTTTTTTGGCCATGCCCAAACCCAAGAACTGAACGATCTACTAGAAATAGGCATCCACCACGAAAAACAACATCAAGAGTTGTTACTGACCGATATTAAATTTATTCTTGGGAACAATCCGCTGCTCCCTGTATATTCCACTAAGTTCGCAGATCATCCCGTTGAGACCCATCAACAGGATTGGGTTTCCATGGAGGAAGGGATTTACGAAATTGGTCATGATTCCAACGCCTTTTGTTATGACAATGAGCTGGGAAGGCATAAGGTTTATCTTCAGCCCTATGAAATCTCAAACAAATTGGTCACCAATGGGGAATTTATAAAGTTTATTGAGGCAGGTGCATACCAACGTTTTGACCTTTGGCATGCCGAAGGCTGGGATTGGGTTAACCAACAAGATGTAAAAGCTCCTTTGTATTGGCATCAAATTGATGGCGCATGGTGGCATTATACAGCCACGGGGCTTCAAAAAGTGAATGAAGCTGCACCCGTAACCCATATTTCATATTTCGAGTCTTTCGCTTATGCCCAATGGAAAGGGATGCGACTCCCCACCGAATTTGAATGGGAGGCAGGCCAGGCGTTTTTCCCTTGGGGCAAACGATGGGAATGGACAGAAAGTGCGTATCTCCCCTATCCCAATTATCAAAAAGCTGATGGTGCCCTTGGCGAATACAATGGTAAGTTTATGGTAAACCAAAAAGTGCTGAGAGGTAGTTCCATAGCTACCCCTTCCAAACACACCCGACATACGTATCGCAACTTTTTCCATCCGCAATTGCGATGGCAATTTACTGGATTAAGGTTGGTTAAATAATTTCGACAAAGCTCCCATGCAAAATAACCAAACTAGGACTTTCACCTCGGCTTTTGAACAAGAAGTGTACGAGGGATTGACAAGTTTTCCCAAACATTTATCGTCCAAATATTTCTACGATGAGATTGGGGATAAGCTTTTTCAGGATATAATGGCAATGCCGGAATATTATCTTACCAACCGTGAGTTTGATATTCTTGAAGCCAATAAAGCCGAAATTTCAGCACTTTTCTCTCGAGACGGGGAAGTCTTTAGCCTTTTTGAATTGGGTGCGGGAGATGGGAAAAAGACCAAAATATTGTTGCAATATCTTGTAGACAACAAGATTCCTTTTGATTACCGTCCCATAGATATTAGTCAAAACGCACTAGACCAGTTGGAAAATGCAATAAAGCAAGAAATCCCAGAAGTTGAGGTCAACACCCTTCAAGGCACCTATTTTGACACCTTAAGGGATATTGATAAAGTGAATGGCCGCAAAAAGGTTATTCTATTTTTGGGATCCAATATTGGCAACCTGCTTCACGAGCCTGCCATTGAGTTTTTGAAAAATCTAAGGGATTCGATCAACGAAGGAGATTTAATCTTGATGGGGTTTGACCAAAAAAAGAACCCGCAGACCATTTTGGATGCGTACAACGACAAGACGGGCATTACGGAAGCTTTCAATAAAAATATTTTAGCCCGAATCAATAGGGAATTGGGCGGAGATTTTGTTCTGGACAACTTCTTACATTGGGAAGTCTATGACCCAGAGACAGGAACCGCAAAGAGCTATTTGGTATCCAAGGCGGCCCAAAGAATCAATATTGAAAGTTTAGGGCTTCAAATACGTCTTAAAAGATGGGAAACCATCCACACGGAAATTTCCCAAAAATATGATGATGCTACTGTGGAATGGTTGGCAGAGCAATCAGGCTTGCAAATTGTAACCGAGTTTGCCGACAACCAGAATCAGTACAAAAACTATGTATTTAAAAAATGAGACCATGAAAGCTATTTGGAACGATACCATAATTGCAGAAAGTGACGATACCGTTGTAATCGAAAACAATCATTACTTTCCTGCTGAAAGCATTAAGAAAGAATACTTTAAATCCAGTGAAACGCATAGCACCTGTCCGTGGAAAGGAGTTGCCTCATACTATACCTTGGAGGTAGATGGAAAAGAAAATGTGGATGCCGCTTGGTATTATCCTGAAGTGAGTGAGCTGGCCAAGACCATTAAAGGAAGAGTGGCCTTTTGGAAAGGAGTTTCAGTGGTGCAATAGTACCCCTAAAAAACATAGGACTTATAGAACCAAGAAGCAAGACTTTGTCTTGCTTCTTGGTTCTTTTTTTTACTAAAGCTCTAGAACAGCATTTTCCGTCCCAGCATAATCGTTCCATTGGTAACGATCCGCCTCAGTTTCATTAATGTAGGTTCCGTCCACCAAATATCTAAACTCGAAGGTGTTCTCTTGTGGAAGGTCAAAGGTTCCTTTGAAAGTTCCGTTTTTCAACTTTTTCAAAGTACTTTCTTTTGGGTTCCAGTTGTTGAAATCGCCAACAACAGCTACTTTCTTAGCTTCTTCCGCAGGCACAGTAAATGTAACTTTACATACTGGCTTACTTTTTAGGTATTGTTTCTTTATTGCCATGGTATTCTAATTTTCGTATTAAAATCACCGCAAAACAAAAGATAAAACCGTTTACGCACAATAAGTTATAACCGATTTATCATATTGATAAAATGCGCCTAACAATAGGATTACCTTTACAAAATTAGGGTGTGAAATTTCACAAAATATGATATGCGTCAGCTAAGATTTTAAGATATCGACAATCGCATCAATCTCATTTTCCGTGTTATAGAAGTGAAAACTTAATCGAATTCCGTTTCCGCGGAGCACACAGACCACATCTTGTTGACTTAGTTTTTCAAAAAGGGCTTGATCTCCCCTTACATTAAAAATGGTACTATGAATGTCCCTTTTGGCCACGCAATCCTCCAGTAAGCCCAAGGAAGTGAATTCCTGCTTTGCTTTTTGGGACAATAATTTTAATTGATTTTGAATGTTTTCCATGCCTACACTTTCCAGAAAGTTTAGGGAAAACTGAAGACTCCCAAAACTCATGGATGATAAATGTCCTGGCTCCAATCGCTTGCAAAAAGGGCTGTTTTGATAATCCTCACCCATTCTGTCCACGGACCAATTGCCCACAGCATTTAAATTGAACCTTTTCTCAGCTCCCTCCTTCACCAAAAAGAATCCATTTCCATAACCGGCCAACAGCCATTTGTAGGCACTTGCTCCCAGGACGTCAATTCCAGATTGCTCAAAATTGAACTCTTGTGTACCACAAAATTGGGTAGCATCAGCGATAATCAAGAGCTTTGGAAATTCTTGTTTTATTTTCTTTAAAAACGCCAAATCGATTTTAATGCCGTTGATCCATTGTACCAAGCTAAGAGCCAAAACATCAAAGTTTCCCCCGCTAAGTTTCGCATGGATCTGCGCTTCCAAATTTGCCTCAATGGTTACATAATCTTTCTCAAATTTTCTGGTTTCGAAAGGCCAATTGAGGGATGGATAATCGTTGTGGACAAGGAGCACCCTGCAGTCCGTAGGTAATCCTTCCAGCAACAGGTTAAGCCCCAAAGTGAAATTGGGCACCAAGGCAACGTTGGAAGCCTTGCAGCCAAAAAATTGACCCACTGTGCTTCTTACCTCATTCATTTTGCCATACCATTTTTGCTTCATGTGGCTACCTCCAATCAGATAATCCAAATCATGCTCCTGGCGCCATTCCATCAAATCTTCGTACAAAAGACCCGTAGCCGCCGTGTTGGCATAGATGCATTGTTGCAGGACAGGGAACTTCTTTCTGAGGTTTTGCATTGGGTTATTTTGGTTGTAATTCAATTATATTTGTTGTTAAAGATAGCCATTCCATGTTCTCAAAAAAGAAACAAGAAAAATCTGTGGATATAGAACAACACGAGCTGCTGGAACATGCCCAAAAACGTATAAAGCAGAAGAAAAGGTTGTTTTCCCACTTTGTGATTTTTTTGATCGGAAGTATTTTTTTGGTCTTGATCAATAAAATACTCAAATACGGAGAGGCTTACGATTGGTTTGTTTGGGGGATTCTTTTATGGGCATTTTTGTTTATTTTCCACTTCTTTAATGTGTTTGTGACCCATAAGTTCATGGGCAAGGATTGGGAACGTAAGCAGCGCGAAAAACTGGTGAACCAGCAAAAACAACGCATTTTAGAAATTCAGAAGGAGATCGAGACGGAATTTCCTTTATCCAGCATCAATAAAAAAAAAGATCAATGAAGCAATTGATCATGATTGCCGCGGCAGCGGAAAACAATGCCCTAGGCATCAACAACGACCTTCCCTGGCATTTACCGGATGATTTTAAACGATTCAAGCAACTTACCTCGGGGCATAAAATAATTATGGGCCGTAAAACCTTGGAGAGCTTCCCTAAGGCCTTGCCCAATAGGGAACATATTGCCATAACCCGGGACAAAAATTACCGGCCCAAGTTTCCCTGCCAAATTGTACATTCTTTGGAAGGTGCTTTGGATCTAGTTGGCCCGGAAGAAACTGCATTTATTATTGGTGGGGGAGAAATCTACCGACAAGGGATGGATATTGCCACAGACATTGAACTGACCCGAGTACATGCTGAAGTGGAAGCTGATACTTTTTTTCCAGAAATCGATGATCAGGTTTGGGAATTGGTGCAGGAAGATTTCCACCCAGCAGATGAAAAGCATAAACACAGCTTTACTTACCAAACTTATCGAAGAAGATAGTTACTAAAAGTCCAGATATTCTATGTAAACACTTGGGCCCAACACAAAAGAAGACAATATATTGGTATCTGTATTTGAATAAAACCAATGGGCAGTCCAATTTTTCATCTGAACCGCTAATTGGTTCTTCTCCAATACCGCTTTTGTCTGTCTGGCAACAGCTTCTCCGGAATCAATAATGGTTAGTCCAGAAGGCACCAATTCCTTGATCAAAGAAATCAAATACGGATAGTGGGTACACCCCAGAACAAGACAGTCAATATGCTGCTCTAACATGGGGTCCAGGTACTTTTTTAAGAGTGTTCTAGTCTCATCTGCATGCAATTTACCTTCCTCAATCAATTCTACCAAACCTGTTCCCTCCTGCTCCAACACGGTAATTCCCTGTGCAAACATTTTGGAAGTACTGTGAAACAATGTACTGGACAAGGTCCCTTTGGTGGCCAACACTCCTACTTTTTTGGTTTTGGTGTGTAATGCAGCAGGTTTAATGGCCGGTTCAATACCTATAAAGGGAACGTCATAATTGGCACGGAGAAAATCGATTGCATTGGTGGTTGCCGTGTTACAGGCGACCACAATGAGTTTGCAGTTCTTTTCAATTAAAAGCTCCGTATTCTTGATGCTAAGTTCGAGGATTTTCTCTTTGGATTTAGCACCATAGGGCGCATTGGCACTATCGGCCAGATATATGGTATCTTCATAGGGAAGCAATTTTTCAATCTCCCTCCAAATAGAGGTACCACCAATACCGGAATCAAAAATACCAATGGGTTTAACCATATCTAAAAGTAAGTACTATAGTTAAGTTTAGGGCACAAAAAAACCGCTTTTCAAAAGAAAAAGCGGTTTCAAATATTTTAAAGTAAAACTTAGAAGCCCAATTCCTGTTTTACAGATGGAAGCAAGTCCTTTCCTTTGGCAACGATCAAGCTCAATCCTGGGCTGGCATCAATAACGTAATCAAAGCCTTCCGCTGCGGCAACTTTTTCAATGGCTGCTTTGGCCTTATCAGAAATAGGAGCAAACAATTCTTGTTGTTTTTTCTGCATTTCCTGAATGGCGGCCTGCTCTGCTGCCTGTATATTTGTTTCATACCCCTGAAGTTCTAACGCTCTTTTTTCATTCTCTTCTCGAGATTTGGCGCTGGACTCATTACGATATTGGTTGGCTTTATTTCTAAATTCGGTCATG
The DNA here is from genome assembly GCF_005937185.1 of Flagellimonas algicola. Classification (GTDB taxonomy): domain Bacteria; phylum Bacteroidota; class Bacteroidia; order Flavobacteriales; family Flavobacteriaceae; genus Flagellimonas; species Flagellimonas algicola. The sequence continues at coordinate 223,430 of NZ_VCNI01000003.1, forward strand.
GAGCTTTCGATATCCGCTCTATAGGTTTCCTGCAATTTTTTAAGCTCCGCCTGGGCAGCTTTCATCTCCGGCATATCAGATAGCAATTGCTGTACATTGATGTGGGCAACCTTGCTCTGTGCGTTTACAAAACCCGTAGCTGCAACAAATAAGACTAGAGCTACAGCAATCTTCTTTACATTTCTCATGATTCTCTAAGTTATACTATTTTGAATGTTACTATTTAGTGTTTCAATATTATTGTTGTATTGAATCCTGTTGTTGTTCTTGCGCTTTTTTTCGTTCCTCCAATTTGGCTTTCCGCTTGGCATCGCGCTCTTCCAATAATTTTTTTCTTCTTGCTTCGTAGGCTTTCTTCCGTTCTTCTCGAAGCCTTAACTGCTCAGCTCTTCGATCTTCTGCTTCTTTAGCCTTGGCTGCTTGCGATTCCTCTGCTTTGGCTTGCCGCTCCTTAAGTGCTTCGCTAATCTCTTTTTCCTCTTCGGCCTGCTCCTCCCTAAACTGATCTAGCCTATTCTTTTCTTTGGTTTTTTTGTTGGATTTGCTCACCTTTCTGGTTCGACCTATCTCCCTTAAAACCAAGTCACTGATGTCGTGTCTTTTTTCGGAGTACAACATTACAACATCTGCGGATTTATCAAAAATAAAATCGTATCTTTTATTACCGCCTATTTTTTGTACTTCATTGAACACTTGGTCCTGTATGGGCTGAATCAACAGCTTTTTTTGCAGTACCAAATCCCCTTGGGGTCCAAAACGATCTTGCTGATAATCCAACATTTCGGTTTCCAAAATTTGGATTTCTTCCTCACGTTCGGCAATCAATTCATCCGTTAGCAGGACTTTTTCTGCCATAAGATCCTTCTTCATCTGCTCAATTACACTTTGTTTGAGCTCAATTTCCTGTTTCCACTTTACGGCCTTGGCATCCAATTGCTCCGTGGCGTCCCGGTATTCCTCTACATTTTCCAAGATATATTCCATATCTACATATCCGATACGCACCCCTCGTTGTGAGAAACCATTGATAGACACCATTAGAACCGTTAATGTCAAAAGAACTTTGGTCTTCATTTTTTGATTCCGCTTTTTAAAAAGAAAATATCGTGCCAAAATAACTAATTAATTTAAAATGAGTTATTTACATCTGTTTTAAGACCCGATTATTCTTTGGTTAAAACTGCTGCCCGATAATGAAGTGCGTTTGCCAGCCGCTTGGTCCACTAGAGGATGGATTGGCATCTGTGTCAAATCCATATCCAAAATCGATACCCAATAGACCGAATGCCGGCATAAAAATACGTAGCCCCACTCCGGCAGATCTTTTTAATTCAAACGGATTATACTCACTAAAATTGTTAAAGGCGTTACCCGCTTCCAAAAATGATAGGGCATAAATGGATGCAGAGGGTTTCAAGGTAAGTGGATAACGCAATTCCATAGAGAATTTATTGTAGATGGTTCCACCATCACGCTCTTGGTTTCCGGTTACCGGATTTGTGCTAAAAGGCGTAAGTGAACTATTCTCATACCCACGTAACTGAATTACGTCCCTACCATCCAAGGTAAAGTTTCCAAGACCATCTCCCCCTACGAAGAAACGCTCAAAGGGTACAGCTCCAATATCATTGTTGTAACTTCCCAAGAATCCGAACTCAGCATTGGTTCTAAGTACCAATTTATCTACTAAGTTGGTGTACCAGTCACCTTTGAACTTGATCTTGTAAAATTCCAATAGTTTAAATCGTTCTTCTTCCAATAATTCCAGTTGATTACTCAGATCCGCAAATTCTATTTGCTCCTCTGCAGTTGCTGGACTAGGACCAATCTCGAACAGCCTTGCGGTAATATCATCAATATCGGAACGAATCTGCTTGAAGTCTTTACCACCGAATAAGGAATAAGGAGGCGTAAATTTTGCGGTCAGCTCAAAATTGGAACCGGTAAGGGGGAAAATTCTACTGGGACCTTGCGAGCTTCTGGAAATCCCCAAAGTGTAACTTAAGGAATTGGAGCTTCCATTTCCAAAGTTGAAAAGCCCATTGTTAAAATCATTGAAATCATACAATTGGTAGCTTGCCGAATGGGAAATCGTAAAGAAATCATCAGGCCATTGCACCCGCTTTGCCAATCCTGCAGAAATTCCCGTTATAGCGAACCCACGATCCTTATCCACATCAATTCTACCTCTATTGGTGAAACTGGTGGCAAATTGCTGTGTTCTGGATAGGGACAAATTAAATCGAACTGGTTTTTTACCGCCCAACCAGGGTTCCGCGAAGTTAAGACTGTATACTCTAAAGGTTCTACTTGCTTGCAGTCGTAAGGCAAAGGTCTGCCCATCTCCCATAGGAACCGGCTTGTAGGCCTCACCGTTAAAAATATTCTTCAAGGAGAAGTTACTAAAGGAAAGTCCTAAGGTACCAATGAAACCTCCACCTCCAAATCCACCTTGTAGCTCAATTTGGCTGGAGCCGGACTCCACTAAGCTATATTGAATATCCACAGTTCCCGCATTGGGGTCCGGATTTTGGATATCCGGGGTAATCTGTTCTGCATCAAAGAACCCTAATTGACCCAATTCCCGAATACTTCGTACAATATTATCCTTGCTGTATTTTTGTCCCGGACGGGTACGCAATTCCCTAAAAATTACGTGGTCATTGGTTTTATCGTTACCCACTACGGTTACGTGATCCAAAAAAGTCTCTTTTCCCTCAATAATCCTGATTTCAAAATCGATGGTATCATTTACCGCCGAAACCTCAACAGGATTGATACTGGAAAAAAGGTAGCCATTGTTCTGGTATAGGTTGGTAAGATCTTGTCCATCTGGTTTAGAATCGTCCGCGACGCGTTTTTTGAGCAATACTCCGTTGTAGGTGGATCCTTTTCTAATACCCAAGACCTGACTCAACTGCCTATCGGTGTACACTGAGTTCCCTACAAAATTGATGTCCCCAAAATAATACTTGTCCCCTTCCTCTACATTGATTCTTAAGTCGATGTTATTCTCATCCACTTTAACGAAGGTATCAGAAAGTATTCGGGCGTCCCTATAACCTCTCTCCGCATAAGCGTCTACCATGTTGGAAAGGTCTTCCCTGTAATCAGCCTCTATGTATTTGGATTTTTTCCAGAAACGGTAGATTTTCTTCTTCTTGGTCTTCTTTAAAGATTTGCGAAGACGCTTGTCCGTTAACTTTTCATTGCCTTCAAAAACAATGTTCCTGATTTTTACCTTGTCACCTTTCTTTACATTGATGACCATGTTTTCCGTATTGGTCCCAGTGGTATCAGAAGCGGTTACAATATGCACTTGGGCATTCAGGAATCCTTGTTTTTTGTATTTGTTCTGAAGGTAATTTTTGGTGTTGGCAATAAGGCTTTCTGTTATTTTCTTGCCTTTCTTAAGGTCCGTATCGTTGATGATATCCTCTACCTTGCGTTTTTTAACTCCATAAACGGTTACATTGGAAAGTGTGGGACGCTCCAAAATGTTTAATTCCAAGAAAATCTGGTTGCCCTCAATTTTGGTGTAATAAAAGTTGACATCACTAAACAACTCCAGACTCCAGAGTTTTTTAATGACGGCACTGATTTGGTCTCCAGGAACGGTTATGGGCTGCCCCACCCTAAGTCCGGTATACGTCTTAACCGTCTGCTCGTTGTAGCTTTGGAGCCCGCTAACGGTCAACCCACCTAAAATATATTCCTTCCCGTCCTCAAACGAGGTTTCTTGTGCAAAGCTTTGGGCAGTAAAAAAGAGTAGAAGGAGTAGTTTAAGGTATACTTGGGTGCTATTTTTTATTAGTTCAATTGAGTTGTTCGCTAGTTTTTCCAAATCGTCGTTCTCTATTTTGGTAACTTAATATTGCCTCTACCAAATGATGCTCACTAAAATCGGGCCAAAATACATCAATAAAATATAATTCGGCATATGCAATTTGCCAAAGTAAAAAATTACTGATTCTTTGTTCGCCACTTGTCCGAATTAGCAAGTCCACATCTGGCAAAAAATGCGTGTAAAGATGTGTATTAATAACGGCTTCGTCAATATTTTCAGGTGAAATTATATTATTTTTAACTTTGAACGCTATGTCCTTTACGGCAGATTTTATCTCTTCCCTAGACCCATAACTCAACGCCAAGGTAAGTGTCATTCCAGAGTTATTTGCTGTTTTGGTTATGACTTCGGTAAGTTCTTTTTGCGCCTTTGAAGGCAAAGATTCAATATTACCAATGGTATTTAGACGTATGTTATTTTTGTGCAAGGTTTTAAGTTCCTTGCGAAGAGAGGCCACCAGTAGTTTCATTAAGGTCTCCACTTCGACTTTTGGGCGATTCCAGTTTTCGGTGGAAAATGCATATAGCGTTAGATAGGATATCTGCAGTTTAGCGCAGTTCTCCACTGTTCTTCTAACGGCTTCCACGCCATTCTCATGTCCAAAAACCCTTAATTTTCCGCGTTGTTTGGCCCAGCGGCCATTGCCATCCATTATAACGGCAACATGTTGGGGAAGTTTATGCTTGTCTACGTCCTCTAAAGTGTGCATTTCTATTCAAAACAATCCTGGCAAGGTTTACGCCCAAAGGTATACGTCAATGTAAAACCTGTAAAGACATACCAGTCATCGCTTAAAATATTTCCGAACCTAAAAGGTTCGAAATTCGAACCTGCAGGATTGCTGGCATCCAGATTGTCCGTAAAGGTATATCTGGCCCCAATCTCCGCTCCCAGAATCAAAAACTGATTTAAGCGATACTTAGCCCCCACCGTCATTGGAATTGCAAAACTACCTTCTTTTTGGTTAATATCCTGCACCACAAGGGCATCAAAATAATTAAAATCGTACCTAAAGTAGGTGAAACCCGTGTAAAGATAGGGCGTAAAGGCAGGACCAAGCTTGTGAAGATTATATTCAACAAAGTTGAATTCCAAGCCAGCGGATGCTTCCAACACCGAATTGTCTATATTATAGCCCCGTTGCACGCGTGAACCTTTACTGGATTTGGAGTCATCAAAGGACATGGACCCATACAGTACACTTGCCCGCCAGGCGTATCTTTTGCTTTTGTTCCATTTGAAGATTCCGCCAAAGGCAGGGCCGGTCGGTGAAATATAATTGGTGCTCCCCACATCCCCAATGCCATTGGCTCCTCCGGCAAACACACCTATTTCATAGGTCTGTGCATTGACCGTGAACATACCGCTCAAAAAAATAGCAAACAAAACTATTCGCATACTATCCAGAAAATTATACATATTAGAGGTAGAGGAAGGTCAATAGAATACTGGGTTATAAACGTTCTCCCTTGTTAAACAGTTTTTGGCTTCTTTTATTGTTTTGAATGGGTTAATTGCGCTTATCTTGGCCCCAAAGCAATTTGTTGCGAAGCGTCTTCAAGAAACTTTCCGATTTATATTCTATCATTTTTACGCTGAAATCTGATTTTTTTATCCTGATTTCCTTGCCGTTTGGTATACTCGCAATTCTGGAATCCAAGGAAACCAAATGGTTTTCCTCCCTACCGGACACTTTTAATCGAATTTGGGTGTCGTCCGAAATAACCAATGGCCTTGCGTTAAGGTTATGCGGTGCAATTGGAGTAAGCACCAAAGATTTTGCTGAGGGTGCTATTACCGGCCCGCCACAACTCAAGGAATATCCGGTGGATCCCGTCGGGGTTGACACAATCAAGCCATCTGCCCAGTAAGATGTGAGATACTCCTCATTCAAATACGTTTCTACAGTAATCATCGATGTGGTATCCTTTCGGCTTACCGTAATCTCATTCAAGGCAAAATTCAGGTCTTCAAATTCTTCCAAATCTGGTCCCACGGCCACTTCAACCAAGCTTCGTTCAACAATGCTATATTGTCCGGCCACAAATTCTGTGACCACCTTTCTTACATCTTCTTTTTTAAAGGTGGAAAGAAAGCCCAACCGGCCCGTATTCACCCCAACGATGGGTATTCCCAAATCCCTTATATAGGTAACAGCTCTGAGCATGGTTCCATCCCCTCCAAAACTCACAAACATATCAAAGGAGCCATCCAAGCCAGATGCTTGTGAAAATTTTCCATGTGGATATCGAGATAGACACCCATCAATCTTTTTGCAAAAGTCTTCCTCTATAAAAACGGATGCTTTGATCCCTTGAAGTTCCTCCAACAGTTCCAGTACAAAAGCCTTGTCCTGCTCTTGGAAAGTCTGACCGTAAATTGCGACCTTCATGCTAAACGTTAAGGTATTTCTCTAAATAATCTGACCGTTGTTTTAAATCCTCCAAGAATTGGTCATCGCTGTTGCCAAATACAATTGTATAGTTATATCGTCTAAAAGTCTGGGCCACTTCATTAAGGTTAAGGGTCCCAATCTTTAATGTAATTTGAACCACATCATTCTGTGAATCGGTAATAAAGGCTCCCAGTAAGCGGGCATTATTGCCCTCTACAATCTGGGCAATCTCGCTGAAAGAATAATCCTTGATTCCGGTGGCTATAACCAAAATCCCTCCCGGCTCTTTAAAGAAAGGGGTATCTATAAAATCCGCAACAACATCTTCCAAATCGTAATAGCCCGTAATAACATGGTTTTCATCCAAAACTGGAAGAATATTGGCCTGGTTACGTGAAAACATTTCCAGAACATCCAACCACGAAGTTTCCTTGGTTACCGAGAACGTTTCCAAGTCCACCCTGAACTCATCAATGGTCTTGTTTGGTTCAAAGCAGGCCAGGTCATTTTCAGAAAGGGAACCAATGTAAGCCCCGTTCTCAGAAACTGCCACATGCGAAAATGTCGTCTCCTCAAAAAAACGAATCACATCCGCCAAGGTTTCTGAAACCTCAAAAACTGGAACCGTTGTTATTATTCTATTCTGGATTTGCATAACAATTCTATTAGGTGCAAAATACTAATTTTAAATCGCAAAAGGCGTGCCTAATTCTTATTTTTGGCATTCTAAAAAGGAAGTTCATGACAAAATTGAGCGTCAATATAAATAAGTTGGCAACCTTAAGAAATTCTAGGGGCGGAAACGTCCCAAATCTCATTCAATCTGCAAAGGACATAGAGTCTTTTGGGGCACAGGGAATCACCATTCATCCCAGACCCGATGAGCGGCATATCCGTTATCAAGATGCACGCGACCTTAAGGATGTGGTAAGCACAGAATTCAACATTGAGGGAAATCCGATTCCCAAATTTGTGGATTTGGTGCTGGAGGTGAAGCCAACCCAGGTAACTCTGGTTCCTGATGCTGTTGATGCATTAACTTCCAATGCCGGCTGGGATACCATCAAACACAAGGACTTCCTTGTGGATGTGATCAAAACCTTTAAAGACCACGGAATTCGTACTTCAATCTTTGTTGATCCAAATGAGGAGATGGTAAAAGGTGCGGCGGAAACAGGTACGGATAGAATAGAATTGTACACGGAAAGTTTTGCGCAGACATTTTCACAAGGTAAAAAAGATGAAAGCATTGCGAAATTTGTTCAAACTGCACTTGTTGCCAACGACTTGGGCCTAGGAATAAATGCAGGCCACGATTTAAGTTTGGACAATATCCAATTTTTCCAGGAAAATATTCCCAACCTTTTGGAGGTGTCCATTGGCCATGCGCTGATTTGTGAATCCATCTACCTTGGACTTGAAAACGTGGTCAATATGTATTTACACCGATTGAAATAATGGAAATACTTCATTCAAAAATTATTGGAGAAGGAAAACCACTGGTCATTTTGCATGGTTTTTTGGGCATGTCAGACAACTGGAAAACATTGGGAAACCAGTATGCCCAGAATGGATTTCAAGTGCATTTGGTAGATCAACGCAACCATGGCCGGAGTTTTCATTCAGATGAGTTTGACTACGAGGTGATGAGTCAGGATGTATTTCGCTACTTGGACCAATACCAAATTGAAAAAACCAGCATCATCGGTCACTCCATGGGAGGTAAAACCGCTATGCAAGTGGCTACTGAGCATCCCCAGCAAATTGAAAAATTGCTGGTAGCCGATATTTCCCCAAAATATTACCCCCCGCATCATCAAGCCATCGTGGATGCCTTGGTACAGTTGGATTTTGATTATATCAAATCTAGAAAAGAAGCGGATGAATCATTGGCCCAACACCTGGACGATGTAGGAATTCGTCTGTTTTTGCTAAAAAATCTACACTGGGTAGAACCCGACAAACTTGGTCTCCGGTTCAATCTGGACATCCTTAAGGATAAAATGGACGAAATAGGAGAAAACTTAGCGTCTTCCGCTGTTTTTAACGGGCCCACATTATTCCTCAGGGGTGACCGTTCGGAGTACATCCTTCCCAATGACTTTCCGGGCATTCATAGGCATTTTCCCAATGCCAACATACAAACTGTTGAAAAAGCCGGACATTGGCTCCATGCCGAGAATCCCAAACAGTTTTTTGAAAAGTCACTACATTTTTTGAATTCATAAAATTTACCGCATTTTATTATGCATGCATAATTTTTTTGCCCATTTTATTGTCTGGATAACAATTTTGATCTAGATTTGGTACTATTGGATTAACCCCTTGTTAACATAAACTAACTCTAACAGATAATAAGATGAAAAAGTTTTATGCCCTAATGCTCCCTCTTCTAGGGTTAATGATTGCATGTGAAGATGATGAGGCACCAGTTGCCATGGATCCAGACCCAACACCGATAGAATACACATCCGGTTCTGCAGATTTTAGCAACTATGTGGCCGTGGGTAATTCCCTTACTGCTGGTTTTTCAGATAATGCGCTCTTTGAATCAGGGCAGGCAGCCTCTTTCCCCAATATGTTGGCCACCCAATTTGCTCTGGCCGGAGGAGGTAACTTCAATATTCCATTTATGGCAGATGATTTAGGCGGAGCTACTTTAGGCGGAAATCCTATACTTGGCAACCGATTAATTCTTTTGTTTACTCCAGATGGTCCTGCTCCAACTGAAAAGAGTGGAACGGGAACTACAGAAATTTCCACCAAACTTTCAGGTTCATTCAACAATATGGGTGTGCCCGGTTCCAAGAGTTATGAACTGTTGGCCCCAGGATATGGAAGTGTAACCGGTGTGGCCTTAGGAACAGCCAATCCCTATTTCGCACGTTTTTCCTCTGCAGAAGATGCCACGGTGATTGGAGATGCTGCGGCCCAAGCTGCTACTTTTTTCTCAGTATGGACAGGAGCCAATGATATTCTATTGTATGCCACCAATGGCGGGTCAGGAACTGACCAAACCGGTAATTTCGACCCAACTAGTTATGAAAGAAATGATATCACTGACCCCAATGTATTTGCAAATGCATTAAATGGTATTTTAACTACCATGACGGCTGGTGGAGCGGATGGGGTTATTGCCAATATTCCAGATGTCAGGGATTTGCCTTACTTCACCACAGTTCCACATAATCCAGTACCCTTGGATGAAGCCACAGCGGCACTCTTAAATGGAGCTTACGCAGCATATAATGGTGGGCTATTGCTCGCACAAAGTTTTAACTTGATTACCGCCGATGAAGTTGCTAAAAGAACAATCTCCTTTGCAGCGGGAGATACGAATGCAGTTGTTCTAATTGACGAAGACCTAACTGATTTAACTATGACGGTGGATCCTGCCTTAATCAACATGAGGCAAGCAACCGCTGAGGATTTGCTGATTTTACCCTCAAGTTCTTTTATTGGGACTTTGGCAAACGAAGTGGATCCAACCTCCATCAATGGGGTTGCCATCCCTTTGGCGGACAATTGGGTACTAACCCCTGAAGAACAAGCCGCTGTTGAAACCGCACTGGCTGCCTATAACGCCACTATTGCCGCTTTGGCCACCCAGTATGACTTGGGACTTGTAGATATGAACGCCAAATTGACTGAATTAAGAGAAACCGGTTTTCCACAATCGGATGGTAGCGTGGTGACCAATGTTTTTGCCACGGGCGGTGGTTTCTCTCTAGATGGAGTGCATCCGGCTCCTAGAGGTTACGCCATTGTTGCCAACGCCTTTTTGGAAGTCATCAATGCCAAATTTGGTTCAGACCTTCCACCTGTGGAGCCTCTAAATTTTACAGGACTCTATATTGACTAATTGAACAACACTTAATTTCATTATATTAAGGGCACCGTTTTATACGGTGCTTTTTTTATGTTCAAAATCCAATCTTCATGAAACTGATTATAAGACTTCTTTTGAACGCCTTGGCAGTAATAATTCTTAGTTATGTGCTACCAGGGGTGGACGTGGATACCTATCAAACTGCCATAATTGTGGCCCTCGTGATTAGTGTTCTCAATATATTGGTCAAACCCATTTTAATCATTCTCACCCTACCAATAACCATTTTGACATTAGGTCTCTTTCTGCTGGTCATCAATGCCATCATCATTTTGACGGCCGCACATTTTATTTCAGGTTTTCAAGTTTCAGGTGTTTTATGGGCCATTATTTTCAGCCTTTTGCTTTCCTTTTTGCAGTCCATTCTACATTCCGTATTAAAGGAAGACAAATAGAAAAGATTTCGTTTGAAATTCAACACTTTAAAAAGTTGTTCCACTGATTAAAATGCCTTACTTTTGCCACCCATTTTTGAATAGCAAATTAAGGTAGGAGATGAATATCACAAAAGAGCAGATCGATGAGCTAAACGCGGTGGTCAAAGTTGCTATCAGCAAGGATGATTACCAACCAAAGGTTGATGAAATCCTCAAGGACTACAGAAAACAAGCTAATATCCCTGGTTTTCGAAAAGGGCAGGTTCCCATGGGCCTTATCAAAAAACAATACGGTAAAGCGGTCTTAGTTGATGAGGTGAATAAATTGCTTCAGGACAACCTCAATAAATATCTCACAGAAGAAAAATTAGATGTGTTGGGGAATCCCCTACCCAAGCAACAAGATGATTTTGATTGGGACAATGAAAATCTTGACTTTGAATTTGAATTGGGTCTTGCCCCAAGTTTCGAAGTAAAGGTGAAAACCAAAAAAGCCATAACTCAATACAAAATTGTCGCTGACAAGAAAATGATCGATGAACAAGTAGATCGTATTCAAAAGCAATATGGAAAATTGGTTTCCAAAACAGAAGTTGGTAAAAAGGATGAGATCATTGGTACTTTTGTAAACGAAGCCGAGGAAATTGAACACAAGACTACCATTGAGCTTGATAAAATAAAAAGTAAAAAGGCTGTTGATGCCCTTGTTGGACAGAAGGTTGGCGAAAGCACTGCGCTTAAGACCAAAGGATTGTTCAAGGAAGACTACTTGCTATCAAGTGCCTTGGGAATTGACCGTGAAAAGGCCGAAAAACTGAACATCGAGGTTACGTTCACTATTGAGGAAATCAATGAACGTGAGCCTGCTGTGCTGGACCAAGAGTTGTTTGATAAATTGTTCGGCAAGGACAATGTAAAATCTGAAAAAGAACTTCGTGAGCGTATCAAAGAAGATTCTGAAAAGCAATTTGAGCAGCAGTCCGATCAAAAATTATTGAACGACGTCACAGAAAAGCTGATTGAGGACACCAAATTTGAACTTCCTTCAGAATTCCTTAAAAAGTGGATTCAGGTAAGTGGCGAAAACCCATTGACAGATGATGAAGCCAGTGAGGAATTTGAAAAGTCTGAAAAAGGTCTTCGTTATCAATTGATCGAAGGAAAGATCATTAAGGAAAATGATCTTCAAGTACAGTTTGATGAGTTGAAGGAGTTTGCCAAAGGATTCATCAAATCCCAAATGGCTCAATACGGTCATTTGGATCCACAAGAAGAGGAATTGGAAAATGTGGCCAACAGGGTTATGAGCAATCAGGATGAGGTAAAAAGGCTCTCCGAACAGTTGATGAGCCAAAAACTTTTGAATCTCTTTAAGGAAAAAGCTAACCTTAAGGTTAAAGAAGTTACCTATGAGGACTTTGTCAAGGAAGCCTATAGCTAGGATTCGGCTAAAAGAAAAATAAGTATCTTTACGGTGCCGGAAAGTTAATTTTTCGGCACCTTTTTTTTAAGCAAAATCGAAAGAAATCCTATGGATTACGGAAAAGAATTCAAAAAATACGCCACCCAACACCACGGGATAAACAGCATGTACTATGACAAGATCATGAGCAGCATGTATCCAGTGAACATGACCCCCAATATCATCGAAGAAAGACAATTGAATGCCATTGCAATGGACGTTTTCTCTCGTTTGATGATGGATCGCATTATCTTTTTGGGTACAGGAATCAATGATCAGGTGGCCAATATAGTCCAAGCGCAGTTGCTCTTTTTGGAAAGCGCAGATGCCGTCAAGGACATTCAAATTTATATCAACTCGCCTGGCGGTAGTGTTTATGCCGGTTTGGGCATCTACGATACCATGCAGTTCATCAAACCCGATGTGGCCACTATTTGCACCGGGATTGCCGCTTCCATGGCCGCTGTATTGCTATGTGCTGGACACGAAGGCAAGCGTAGCGGATTGACCCACTCTCGCGTTATGATCCACCAACCCATGGGTGGAGCCCAAGGACAGGCCAGCGATATTGAAATTACTGCAAGGGAAATATTAAAGCTAAAAGAAGAGCTATATCATGTCATTGCCAAACACTCCGGCCAAAAATTTGATAAAGTAAGCGAAGACAGTGATCGAGATTACTGGATGAAGGCAGAGGAGGCCAAAAAATATGGTATGATTGATGAAATTTTAGTAAGGGATAAGTCCTAAAACCGAACAAAACGGTTAAAAACAGGCGTTTGGCACAAACCAAATCGAGTTTTTTTCCGTTATTGTGGTTGAACTTTATGAGTTAGTCTTATATGGCAAAGGAAAATTTGGAATGTTCATTTTGTGGGAGAAAGAAGCCGGAGACCAATCTTTTGATCGCCGGGCTGGATGCACATATATGTGATAGATGTATTGAACAGGCCCATAGTATTGTAGCGGAAGAGTCCAAACAATCCAAGAATCAAGACCTATCTTCAGAATTGGTTTTGAAAAAACCTATGGAAATCCGTGATTTTCTAGACACTTTTGTGATAGGGCAAGAACGCACCAAAAAAGTGATGTCCGTTGCCGTTTACAACCATTATAAAAGATTGCTGCAGCCCAAGGGCAAAGAAGAAGATGTAGAGATCCAAAAGAGTAATATCGTTATGGTAGGGCAAACCGGAACTGGTAAAACCCTGATTGCCAAAACCATTGCAAGAATGCTCAATGTTCCATTGGCCATTGTTGATGCTACCGTCCTTACCGAAGCAGGGTATGTTGGAGAAGATGTGGAGAGTATACTCACCCGTTTGCTTCAAGCCGCCGATTATAATTTGGAGAAAGCTGAGAGAGGGATCGTCTTCATTGATGAAATTGACAAAATAGCACGTAAAAGCGACAATCCATCCATAACCCGTGATGTTTCCGGAGAAGGCGTGCAACAAGGACTTTTGAAATTATTGGAAGGTACCGTAGTCAACGTTCCACCAAAGGGTGGGCGTAAGCACCCGGACCAAAAGTTCATTGAAGTAAATACTGAAAACATCCTTTTTGTGGCCGGTGGGGCCTTTGACGGCATTGAAAGAATCATTACCAAACGTTTGAACATGCAGGCCGTTGGGTATAGTGCTTCCAAAGCAGAAGATCGATTGGATAACGAAAACATATTGCAATACATCATTCCAAAGGACTTAAAGGAATTTGGTTTGATTCCAGAAATCATTGGTAGACTCCCTGTATTGACTCATATGAATCCGTTGGATTCCAAAACATTGCGAGCAATTCTTACCGAACCCAAGAATGCAATCATAAAACAATATGAGAAGCTTTTTTCCATGGATGGAATCACATTCAGCATCACCGAACAAGCACTTTCTTATATAGTAGAAAAGGCAGTGGAATACAAATTGGGTGCGCGTGGACTTCGTTCCTTATGTGAGGCCGTGTTTACCGATGCCATGTTTGAAATGCCAAGTACCGAAGAAAAGGAATTCAAGGTCACCAAGGCTTATGCCGAGGAAAAATTGTCCCACGAAACCATCAAAAAGTTAAAGGCAGTTTCTTAGATTGCTTTTTTGGTCACTTTTTCCAAAAGATCCAAACAAACTTCAGAAATTATTTTTTCGTCAGAATAAAGTTGATGCCCAAAACTTGGGACTACGTTCAAATCAACCTTAACTTGTTTGGCCCATTTCATGCCCGGTTTGAATTTGTCACATTCCCCAAAAATAAGGTTCATAGGCACATTAGGGCTTTGCTCTTCGTATCGGATACGGGTTGGCGAAATGGCCGTCAAAGATTTCATGGGAAGTCCTTTAAGGGCAGCTTTCCATGCAACGGTTCCCCCCGTGCTAAACGCTAAGTAATGACAAGGTTCCGATTCCTTTCTTAATAAATGGGCAACAGCGGCATCAATACCGCCTTCAACAAAAGCTTTATGGATGTTTTCCTCGGTAGATACGGGAACGTCTATATCTGCCAATTGCTGACAGTCATAAAATTTAATATTGTAGTATTGCTGCAGGTACCCAAAGTACGAAGTTATCCAGAGTCCTTTTTTTACCCCCCACATATCGGAGATAACAACTAGTTTTTCAGCCATGCCAGTTATAATTTAGTTTAGTATTAAGATGAGGGAACTTTGTTTGTTCTTCCAAACTTCAAGCTTAAACGCTAAAAAACCACATTTATTTGTCCAAAAGGAAGGATTGTTCGACGAATGGGGAAGTTTTACGAAAACGTTTTCGTAAATCCATTTTTCTCAAATTTACTTGCGCTCTAAGTTCATTTCCAACAATTCATCCACATAACAACGCTCATTGGATAATCTGGGAATCTTATGTTGCCCGCCCAATTTGTTCTTGGATTTCAGCCAATCATGGAAGAGGTTTTGGCGGGCCATATGTACCTTGGGCATTTTGAGGGTAGTATTGTTATAACGCTTGGCTTCGTAGTCCGAATTCAGTGATTTTAGGGCATTGTCTAAAAATTCGGTGAAGTAATCCACGTCTTTTGGTGGCTTTCGAAACTCAATGATCCATTCATGTCCCCCCTTCTCCTGCCCGTTCATGAAAATAGGTGCAGCGGTGTAATCCATGATTTCCGCATCGGTCTTTTGACAGATCTGCTTCAAGGCTTCCTCTGCATTTTCAATGATCAACTCTTCCCCAAAGGCATTGATATGGTGCTTTGTTCTGCCAGTTATGCGTATTCGATACGGATCTATGGAAGTAAAACGTACCGTATCCCCAATTTTGTAGCGCCACAATCCGGCATTGGTGGTGATAACCATGGCATAGTTCACTCCTATTTTCACATCCCAGAGCGGAACTGCCTTTTCCTCCTTTTCATAAGTGTCCATGGGGATAAACTCGTAAAAAATGCCATAATCCAACATCAACAGTAAATCATCTGCATTATTTCTATCCTGGATTCCAAAGAAACCTTCTGAAGCATTATAGGTTTCATAGAAATTGAAGCTCTTTCTGGGCAACAACTTTTTATATTGATCTCGATAGGGAGCAAAGCTCACCCCGCCATGGAAATACACTTCAAGATTTTCCCAAATTTCAAATAGGTGTCTTTTACCAGTTTTCTGCAAGACATTGTTTAACAATACCAACATCCACGAGGGGACTCCGGCCAAACTGGTTACATTTTCCTGAATACTCTCTTCAATAATGGCCTCCAACTTGGATTCCCACTCACTCATCAGGGAGACCCTGCTACTGGGCGTACTGCTATATTCCGCCCACAGCGGCATATTGTCAATTAAAATGGCAGAGAGATCCCCAAAAAAGGTTCCGTTATCCTCATAAAGTTCCTTACTTCCCCCCAACCTTAGACTTTTTCCAGTAAAAAGCTGCGAATTCTCGTTGTTGTTCAAATAAAGGCATAAAAGATCCTTACTGGATTTATAGTGACAGTCCTCCAAGGCCTCTGTGCTTACCGGAATAAATTTGCTCTTGGCGTTGGTTGTGCCACTACTTTTGGCAAACCATTTGATTGAGGTGGGCCAAAAAAGATTCTGTTCTCCCCTTCTTGACCGTTCAATCATCTCCGCTACACCCTCATAATTTCGAATGGGTACCCTTTCTGCAAATTCCTCATATTGGTTGATGTCTCCAAACCCGTACTTTTTGCCCATTTGGGTATCCTTGGAAAAGTCCACTAAATGGAACAAAACCTCCTTTTGCACATCCAAAGGATACTTCAAAAAAAGCTCTATTTGATGATAGCGCTTTTTAAGCAACCAGGATGCTATGGAATTGAATAAAGGTATTGGCATTTTTGGGTATCTTTAACCGAGTTTGGGGTTAGGTCTATTAGCTAAAATAGGGTATCTAACCCTTATTTTCAAATACGCTTAAAAACAGCCATTTTACCATGCTTTATCAAGGAGTGCTCAGAAAAATGAGAACCGAAAATGGGAATCCCATCCAGTATTTTTTGGTTTTTGAGAACGATTTTATCAATATCAACCAGCTTTTGGACAAGGAAATCCAAATCGATTTTATTAAATACCAGTGCCTGAACTGTGGCAGGGAACGTCCTATATATAGACAAGGATTTTGCAGATCCTGTTTTTTTGAAAGCCCGGCAGCTGGGGATTGGATCATGAAACCTGAACTGAGTACTGCCCATTTGGACAAGGAGGATCGGGATTTGGAATATGAAAAAAAGGCCCAATTGCAGCCCCATATTGTGTATTTGGCTAATTCTAGCAATGTTAAAGTTGGTGTCACTCGAAAAAATCAGGTACCTACCAGATGGATAGACCAAGGTGCCCATGAGGCCATAGAAATTGTGGAAGTCCCAAACCGATATTTGGCAGGAATTACGGAAGTGGCATTAAAAGCACATGTTAGTGATAAGACCAGCTGGCAAAAAATGCTCAAAAACGATATTGAGGACGTGAATCTGGTGGAATGGCGGGATAAACTCAAAACCTATGTCCCGGAAGAAGTCGCAGATTACTTTATCGATTCCAATGCGGAGACCCATTTGGAATTTCCCGTATTGCAATACCCGGAAAAGGTAAAAAGCCTCAATTTGGACAAAACCCCAAGTTATTCTGGCATTTTAAAAGGAGTTAAGGGCCAATATCTCATATTTGAAGACCAAACTGTTTTTAACGTCAGGGCCAACGAGGGTTACTATGTGGGCATAGGAATTATGTAAATGTGACAATGATCAAATTTGAAAATGAATTCTCAAAGAATTAATAACTTACTAACCATAAATTCAACAAATGCTAAAAGAAGTATTACAAACGCTAAAAATGCTCCGGCGTATTGATAGCCCATCTCAAGAGGTTAAGGATTCAGTGGACTTTTTAGAGCAGTCCTTAAAAACCAAAACAAAAGAAAGTCTGTTAGACCTAATGTCCATTGGCGACGTAATGGGTTATGATGAATTACAGGCAAGTTTAAAGGAAATGGACAAGTTTTTGGAAAATCTGAAGAACCAATCCAAATAAATTATTCTTTCTGTCATTCAACAATATTGAAGAGTTCAATGAAACAGATTACGCTTGTTTGTCTTTGTTTGGTATTTGCTTTGGGCGCTAACGCCCAGCAGTCTATTATGACTTTTAATATTAGGTACAACAATCCCAAGGACGGTGAAAATTGGTGGGAAAAAAGGAAAGAGGATGTTGGGGCCTTGGTCAATTTCTATCGACCAGATGTTATGGGCATTCAAGAAGGCTTGCATGACCAGGTAGTTTTTTTGGATGATTTTCTACCCCAATATAGCTACGTAGGTGTTGGCAGGGACGATGGTAAGGAGAAAGGGGAATATGCGGCCATCTTTTATAACAAATCGTCGCTTGAGGTTCTCGATACCAAAACCTATTGGCTCTCTGAAACCCCTGACAAGGTTTCTGTGGGGTGGGATGCCTCCATGGAACGCATAGTCACTTATGCAAAATTCAAGGATAAAGACAACCAAAAAATCTTGCATGTTTTCAATTGCCATTATGATCATATAGGCCCCTTGGCTCGAGAAAATTCCTCCAAAGTGGTTCTTGATTTAATTAAAAAAATGGGAATCGGCAACGAACGTATTGCTGTTATTGGCGATTTGAACAGCCTTCCAGAGAGCAAACCCATTCAGGTACTAACCCAAGAACTCAAAGATGCTTTTGAAACCAGTGAAAAATCACCTTATGGCCCTGTTGGCACTTTCAACAGCTTTAAATCCATGGACAATCTTGAGGGTAGAATAGATTACATCCTGGTCAAGAACTTAAAAGTGAAAAGTTATGTTACCATTGATGACAAAAGAAAAAATGGCTTTTTTGTTTCAGACCATTTGCCGGTTATGGTTGCGGTGGACTAATTATTATTCACCGTATCCTTTTTCTTTTTGCCCAACAAACCTCCCAAAATCGATTTAGCGGCATTCTCCACTGGGTCTTCCTTGGTCTCCGTGGAATCTGTGCTTTCCTCTTTGTTACCCAGTAAATCCCCTAAAGTTTCCGTAACCCCTTTAGATTCGGTAGCTGTGGAGTCGTTTTCATCCGATTTGAACACATCGGCAATCAAGTCTTTGGCTTTGTCCTTGCCTTGGTTCACCAACTTTTGCTTTTGGATTTCCACCAATTGATTGGTCAATTTGGTCACTCCGGAACTTAAATCCGTACTAACCGATGGACTGGTATAATTACCCCCAATGCTTGCCACCACCGGAATGGTCAGGTTTTCCAAATCCGAATCGTCAATTTTAGCGATTAAATTGTTCACCTCAGACCCCAAGTACTTGGCCGGTACATCCAAGGTGGCATTATAGTTCAGCTGTTGATCAAAAGTGTGGTTACCATCTACGTTCACCGCAATGTCCTTGTATTTTAAACTAAAGGGTTTCACTTTAACGGTGCCATTATCAAAGCTCAAAGCGGTTTTTAAATCGCTTAAATCCAAATCTTCGGTATTTAAAAAACTTAGCTGCCCGTTTAAGGATGAAAGCAAGGGCGCTTTTTGGGCATCCACTTTAGTGGACAATAGTTCTGCCAACAGGTTTCCAGAAATAGTTGACAGATTCGGCGTAAAATCTTCTTTCAGATTTCCTGAAATCTTTACGTCAGAATTCAATTTACCTTGCAGCGCACTGGCCAAAGGGGCCAACACCTTAAACAGTTCCAGCGAAGCAAATGAGTCGCCAATATTGAAATTGTTCAACCCCAAATCCATATCAAATGTGGATACCTCCTCCTTGGTCGATACTGAACCATTGAGCCCCAGAGTGCCCCCGAACAAATCGGATTGCAAGCCTTGGACTGTCGCCGTTTCATCCTTGATGATCAATTTCCCCTTTACGTTCTTCAAATTCAAATTATCGTACAAGACCGTATTAGCTGTGGCATCTATGGTACAATCCAAAAAGGATGGGATTTTGATTCGTTCCTCAACAGTTCCCGTACTTTCTTCAGATTCCTCCCCGGATTCCTCCACCATAAAATCGTTTAACGCAAAGGTGTTGGAAGTCAAAGTGAAGTTCCCTTCCACATTCTCCTTATTGAACATAAAGCCCAATAAATTGTTGAGGGTTCCCTGTGCATTAAAATCCGTACTTCCTGTTTTTCCCCTAAAATTGCTCAGCGTAACTCTTTCTGGGGTGAAGTTGACCGCTGCGGAATTAATATGCACTGGGTTTTTAAGTTCATCCGACGCATACTCAAAACCTTCCAAGGCCAAATCCCCCTGGGTTTGGGTGTTGGCGTACTGCTTATTATCCAAGGAAACCATGTCAAATGCTGTGGTCACATCTGCAGTTAAAATGCCTTTAAGCCCATAATCCTCGGACACTGGGTAAGCCTGGGAAATATTCGCCAGATTGATTTTACCGTCCATTTGGGCATTCACCTTGGTATTGCCCATCAAATCACGAATCTTGGCGTTTAGGTCAAATTTATCCTGGTCAATGGTAAAAGATAGCTTGCTGATGTCCACATAGGTATCTTCCGTAATCCCCGTTTGGTTATGAATCTCTGTATCAATATGGACGTTGCGTACCGATTTGGGTAAATCTGGATATTTGAAAGATGCATTTTCTGAATTTACGCTGATATGAAATGTTGGTATGTGTTCCTCATCCACAATTCCCTTAAACTGACCGGCTACCTCAAAATTCCCGGTAGTACTAACATCTTCAATGTTTTTTGAATACACCTCTGGAATCACGGCCAAAAAGTTCTTGAAATCCGAAGAAGGGGTTTTAAAACTAATATCCACTTCCTGGTTTTCTTCATTCACCTGTACAAAGCCATCAAAAACCAAGGACAATTGGTTTACCATAGCCTTGTTTTCCAAAAAGGAATACTTGTTTTCCTTTAAATCGATACCTATCAGGGCATCCAGATAGATCTTATTATTGTTCAGGTATTTGGTGCTGTCCATTTCAAAAGACACCAAAGCATCCGTCAATGTTTTTAGTTGTGATTGCTCCAAGGATAGATCTCCAGAACCGGAATGATTCATTTCGGATAGGGCTAAGCGCATCCCACTGGATAAATCGTGATAAACGATTTCAGAATTCGTAATGGCATAGGAATCCATGGAAAGGGTAAAACTGTCTGAAGTTGCTTCGGAGCTTGTGGCTTCTCCCCCCTCTTCCTTACCAATATCATAATTGGCATTCTCATTTTCATCCACTACAATGCGCAGCTGAGCTGCCTCTATATCCAAGCTTTTGATACCAATAGGTTGCTCAGCTGATTTAAAAAGCTCGGAAATTCCCATCTTAAGGGCTATACCATCTGATGCAAACAAGGTATCCCCTTCAAATGGGGCCTTATTGATCAAGGAAATATTGCGAAGTTCCACATGGGCATTGGGAAAACTCTTGAGCAAGCTTAAGTTGGCCTCCTCAAAATCCAAGGTGGCATTTAAATTTTGGTTTACCTTGTTTTTAATGATTTCGGCAACCTTCCCCTCCAAGAGCAAGGGCAAGGAAATGACCAAGGCGATAAGTACAAGCAGGCCAATACCTACAATTTTTAGCAGCTTTCGTTTCATAATTTGGGATTTAATTACCACAAAATAAGGAAGAACTGCTCAATCCAGACTAATCTCTTCCCCTATTTTTAAGTTAAATCTTTTTCTAAAGAGATATACGAAAAGATAGAGCAAAGGGGTGTCCAACAGGGCAATAAAAACTTTAAAGAGGAATCCACTGACGACCAAACCGTAGAAAAGTTCCCATGGAATCTCCCCAAAAACACAGAGCAAAAGCACTACCGTAAAGGTGTCAATAAACTGGGATGAAAAGGTGGAAAAGTTGTTTCGCAACCAGAGGTACTTGCCCTTTGTGACCCTTTTCCAAAAGTGATAGAGTTGGATGTCGATAAACTGGGCCAAAAGGTACGCCATCATGGAAGCAAAAACGGCCACAATGGTATTTCCAAATACGGATTTAAACATTTCGTTGTTCACGGGTGACCAATCCGTGGCAGGGGAAATATTGGCCACGGTGACAATCAATAAAGAAAAAAAGGAAGCGAAAATCCCAGCTATAACCACCTGATTGGCCTTCTTCTTCCCAAAAATCTCCGAGATTAAATCGGTGATCAAAAAGGTAATGGGATAGGGTAAAATCCCCACGGAAATTTCAAATAAGGGAGCCCCAAAAACTTCAATTTCTCCAAAGGGATTCCAATAAAAGAATTTTTGAAAAATAAGATTGGAGACCACCAAGGAGGTGATAAACAAGGCACCCAAATAAAGGTAAATCGAAAAAGCTTTTTTCTTATCCCCTTGGGTCATTCCTATTTAATATTTAAGCTGAACGGCATTCTGGCCTGGATTCCTTTTTGTTCGGTAATATTTTTAAACTCCTTTAAAATACGATATGCTTCCCCTCCAATTTCCTCTTGGATAAGAACCTCTCCCATTTTGGACTTTGCCCCAGCCATATCATCCATAAACCGCTGGAAATCGGATTTATACTTGGGGTACTTCCGAATGCCATACTCCCCCAAGTCGGCCATTTCTGCAGCGGCTTCAATGGCATCGTCCAAACTTCCCAGTGCATCCACCAACCCATTTTCCACAGCATCCACCCCACTCCAAACCCGTCCTTGAGCCAAGGCATCCACGGCTTCCAAACTCATATTTCTTCCTGCTGCCACCCGGGCCAAAAAAGTCTCGTAGGTGTCTTCTATGCCCTCTTGAACCACATCCCGGAATTCCTTGCTCATAGGCTCGAACAAGGAATAGTCCACCGAGTTTTTGTTGGTACCCACCTGTTCTGCGTTTATTCCAATAGTACCTGCGAGTTCATGTGCATTGGGTATAGTACCAAAAACGCCAATGGAACCTGTAATTGTTGTCGGTTCTGCAAAAATTTTGTCCGCGGCCACCCCAATATAATAGCCTCCAGAGGCCGCTACGTTTCCAAAGGATACCACCACCGGTTTTTCTTTCTTGGCCAATTCCACTTCGCGCCAAATGATATCGGATACCAAGGCGCTTCCACCTGGTGAGTTTACGCGCAGCACAATAGCCTTTACTCCTTCGTTTTCCACGGCTTTCTTTAAAGCCCGTGTTATCAGACCTTGGCCTATGAATTCCTTGCCGCCTTCTCCGTAATAGATTTCCCCCTCTGCATAGATGACTGCAATTTTATCCTTTCCGCTTCTTAATCTTTTGGATCCGGATACTTGTAAATAATCTTCAAACTTTACATAATTAAGGGATTCCGTTGTCTCCAAGCCCAATTGATCCTTCAGCAGGGTTTCGTATTCATCAAAATAGATTTCTCCATCTATCAACCCAGATTGTACCGCAAATTCTGGCGTTCTACCACCCAAGGTATCCGCAATAATATTCAGGCGGTCCGTGCCCATGTCACGGGACGCTCCTATATCTTCCAACATTTGTCCCCAGATAGAACCGATCAATTCCCCTATCTGTTCCCTGTTTTCCTCGCTCATGGTATTGGACAAATAAGGTTCCACAGCACTTTTGTACTTGCCGTGGCGAATTACTTCCATTTTAACTCCAGCTTTCTCTTGAAGATTCTTAAAATAGAGTACTTCCGTAGCCAAGCCTTTAAAATCCATTGCCCCCACTGGATTTAGGTAGAGTTCATCAGCCACACTGGCCAAGTAATAATCCTTTTGGGTAAAGAAATCGGAATGGGCATAAATGAATTTGCCGGTCGACTTAAAATCAGATAGTGCCTTACGTATTTCTTGGGCTTGGGCCAGACCAGCTTGCAAGAAACTGGTGGTCAAACTTATACCCTTAATGTTGTCATCCGTAGCGGCTACGTTAATTCCGTGAATAATATCGTCCAATCCAACCTCATTACTCCAAAGCCCTGCAAAGGGGTCTGTGTCGTCCCGCCCCACATAATCCCGGATTGGTTCGGTAAAACTCAATTCCAAAATCGAGTTTTGTTTCACCACAACGCCCTGATCTGCACTTCCAATCAAGGTCAGGAAAATCATAAACATGGCCATCAGGATTCCAAACGCCATCAAACACCCCAAAATAGCGGCCAATAGATTTCTCAAAAACTTCATGCAACAAATTTTATTCAAGGCCAAAGATAACCATTGTGGATTGTTTTGTTATTTTGCCCTTCTGATTATGGCACTAAGACAGCAGGCATATTTATCCCTTGGGAGCAATTTGGGCGAACGCGCACTAAACTTGCAAAAGGCCGTGTTGGAAATTGCCAAGGAAGTAGGGGATGTTACTGCTGTTTCCGCAGTTTATGAAAATGCTGCCGTGGGATTTGAAGGAGGCGATTTCCTCAATGCGTGTATTGGTGTCCAAACCGAACTTTCCCCCTCCCAATTGCTCCAACAACTTTTGCAGTTGGAAATAGATTTTGGGCGGGAGAGAAAAAGTCAAATGGGATACCAATCCCGTACTTTGGATATCGACATCTTGTTATACGGTACAGAGATTGTTGAAGACACCACTTTAAGCATCCCGCATCCAAGTATGCCGGAACGTAATTTTGTGTTGAAACCCCTAGCTGATATTGCTCCCCAGTTCTATCATCCTGTTTTAAACAAGGATATTCGTAATCTGCTGCAGGAATGTAAGGACCGTAATCAACTTGAAAAAACCAAGCATAAACTCTATAATAGCCGCTTGGATTTATTTTCGCAATTGCAATTCATAGCTATTGAGGGGAATATTGGAGCGGGAAAGACCACGCTTTGCAAAATGATTGCGGAAGAATTCAATGCCAAACTGGTTTTGGAACGTTTTGCCGACAACCCCTTTTTACCAAAATTTTATAAGGACCAGGCCCGATATGCCTTCCCTTTGGAAATGTCCTTTTTGGCAGACCGCTACCAGCAGTTTACGGATGACACTTCCCAATTTGATCTCTTTAAAAGTTTTATGGTCAGTGATTATGATATTTTCAAATCGCTGATTTTTGCCAAGATTACCTTGCAAGCAGAGGAATTTAAGTTATACCGTAAGGTTTTTAACTTCATGTACCGCGAGGTCAAAAAACCAGATATTTATCTATATCTCTACCAAAATACAGAGCGATTATTGTCCAATATCAAAAAAAGAGGGAGGGATTACGAGCAAAGTATACCTCCGGATTATCTCGCTAAAATAAACCAAGGGTATCTGGATTTTATAAAGGGGCACCCAGATCAAAATAGTATGATTCTGGATATGAGTGATTTGGATTTTGTAAACGATTCTTCGGATTACCAGAAGGTTTTGCAAGTCCTTGAGAACCAGATTTTAAGCTCTAATTTTTAGGAGAATTTTTGTAAAATGTTTGCATATAACGAATGGTTTTATTTTATTAGACCTCTCTAACCGAGAAACTAACTAACTCAAACTATATGTTTAGCCCTGATTTTTCAGGGCTTTTTTGTTTTTTGGGCATTCATTTTGTTCCACACATCCCACACTACTACCCCAGCGCTAACGGAAATGTTCAAGGAATGCTTGGTCCCAAATTGTGGAATCTCCAAAACAGCATCACATGCCGAAACCACCTCTTGGGAAACTCCTTTGACCTCGTGTCCAAAAATTAAGGCTAAAGGCGCATCTTGCAGAGGTGCAAAGTCATTCAACAGTATGGCATCTTCCACTTGCTCCACAGCTATGGTCTTAACTCCTAAAACCTTGAGTTCCTCAACCAATTCCAAGGTTTCCTTTCGGTATTCCCATGCCACACTCTCGGTGGCTCCCAGAGCCGTCTTTCGGATGTCTTTATGCGGCGGGGTTGCTGTAATTCCACACAAATAGATTTTTTGTACCAAAAAGGCATCTGCCGTCCTGAAGACGGAACCAATATTGTTCAGACTGCGGATGTTGTCCAGAATAAGTATGATCGGGGATTTTTCAGCAGATTTAAATCCATCGAGGTCCAATCTGTCCAGTTCCCGGTTTTCCAATTTCCGACTCATATTTTTCAACTATTGTGGCAAAAATATCAACAATTATTTTGGGGAATGCCTGAAAAAGCTACATTCGTTTCAACCTCTTCATTTTTAACCAAAATAACAGCGCTTTGGCAGCTTCTTCAAAATCGAAAAAGGTAACTCCTTTAATGCAGCAGTACAATACCATCAAGACCAAACATCCTGATGCGTTGTTGCTTTTTAGGGTAGGTGACTTTTACGAGACTTTCGGGGAGGACGCGATTAAGGCTTCCAAAATTTTGGGCATTATCCTTACCCATAGGAATAATGGGGGGGATAAAACCGAATTGGCCGGTTTCCCACATCATTCCTTAAATACCTATTTGCCCAAACTGGTAAAGGCGGGACAGCGTGTTGCCATTTGTGATCAGCTGGAGGATCCCAAAATGACGAAGAGCATTGTAAAGCGGGGAGTCACCGAATTGGTTACACCCGGGGTGGCCCTCAACGACGATATTCTATCCGCTAAAAACAATAATTTTCTTTGTGCGGTTCACTTTGGAAGGCAAAAACTTGGGGTATCTTTCTTGGATATTTCCACAGGCGAATTTTTAACTTCCGAGGGTTCTGCAGAGCAAGTGGACAAACTCTTGCAAAACTTTTCCCCAAATGAGGTATTGGTTTCAAAAAATCACAAAAAGGATTTTTTGGAGCTATTTGGCAGCCAATTGCACAGTTTTTTTCTGGAAGATTGGATTTTTCAGGACGACTATGCCCTAGAGAGCCTCAACTCCCATTTTAAGACCAAAACCCTTCAAGGATTTGGTATTGATCATTTGGCCCATGGAATTGTGGCTTCAGGGGCAGTACTCCATTATTTGTCCGAAACCCAGCACAAGCAACTTCAACATATCAACAAAATCCATCGCATAGCGGAAGAGGAATACGTTTGGATGGATCGCTTTACCATTCGCAATCTGGAACTTTATCATTCCACCAACCTGAATGCTGTAACACTGCTGGACATCATTGACAAAACCCTTTCGCCCATGGGTGGACGGCTATTGAAAAGGTGGTTGGCGCTTCCCCTAAAAAATCAGGATAAAATCCAACGAAGGCATCAGGTGGTTTCCCATCTGAAAGCGGAGGAACCCCAATTGGAAAAGCTGCAGCATTGGATCAAGCAAATGGGAGATTTGGAACGCTTAATTTCTAAATTGGCCACAGGAAAAATCAACCCAAAAGAGGTAATCCAATTAAAAAATTCTTTGGAAGCTTTGGTCCCCATCAAGCAATTGGCAGAACAAAGCCCTAATCCCTCATTGAAACAAATTGGGGAGGACATGGATGCGTGTGAAGCACTTCGGACCAAAATAAAAGAAGTGGTGCACGAAGAGGCCCCGGTAAATCTTGCCAAAGGGAACACCATCGCTGAAGGCTATTCCACAGAGTTGGATGAACTGCGCAATCTTGCATTTTCCAGTAAGGACTATTTGGATAAAATGCTGGAACGGGAGACCGAACAAACGGGCATTACTTCCCTTAAAATTGCCTCCAATAACGTCTTTGGATATTACATTGAGGTTAGAAACACCCATAAAGACAAGGTTCCCGAAAGTTGGATCCGCAAACAGACCTTGGTTAATGCGGAGCGCTACATTACCGAGGAACTAAAGGAATATGAGGCCAAAATCCTTGGGGCTGAAGAACGAATCTACCATTTGGAGCAACAATTGTTTGAGCAACTGTTGGTCTGGATGCAGGAATACATCACACCCGTACAGCAAAATGCATACTTGGTGGCCCAGCTCGATTGCCTTTGCGGTTTTGCGCAATTGGCCCGTGAAAACGATTATGTGGAGCCAACGGTTTCCGATTCCACCACATTGGAAATTAAAGACGGTAGGCACCCGGTTATTGAAAAGCAATTGCCCTTGGGTGAAAGTTATGTCACCAATGATGTGCTATTGAATCGGGAAGCGCAACAAATTATTATGATCACGGGGCCCAATATGAGTGGTAAATCGGCTATTTTGAGGCAAACCGCGCTGATCGTACTCTTGGCCCAAATGGGCAGCTTTGTTCCCGCTTCTGAAGCCCATATTGGTTTGGTGGACAAGATTTTTACCCGGGTGGGGGCCAGTGACAATATTTCCATGGGCGAGTCTACTTTTATGGTAGAGATGAACGAAACGGCCTCAATCTTGAATAATTTATCAGAAAGGAGTTTGGTGCTCTTGGATGAGATTGGACGTGGTACAAGCACCTATGATGGCATCTCCATTGCTTGGGCCATTACGGAGTATTTGCACGAGCATCCAGCCAAGGCCAAAACGCTCTTTGCCACGCATTACCACGAGCTTAATGAAATGACCACCACCTTTAAGCGTATCAAAAATTTCAACGTTTCGGTAAAGGAGTTGAAAGACAATGTGCTTTTTCTAAGAAAACTGGTACCTGGGGGTAGTGAGCACAGCTTTGGAATCCATGTGGCCAAAATGGCGGGCATGCCACAGCAGGTCATCCAAAAAGCCAATAAAATCTTGAAAAAACTGGAAAAATCCCATTCCAGTGAGGAAATCACGGATAAGCTACAGGCCACTCAAAATGAAATGCAATTGAGTTTCTTCAATCTGGATGACCCTCTTTTGGAGGAAATCAAGGAAGAAATCCTGCATTTGGACATTGACACCCTGACCCCTGTGGAGGCTTTGATGAAGTTAAATGAAATTAAGCGCTTGTTAAGTAAAAAGAAGACGGCCAGTTCGTAGAACATTTTTCTTGAATTCTTGCTGTCTCTTTTGCTTAAAAATTCTTTCGGATTTGAAGAAATATATTAAATTTGCATCCGCACCAGCGAAAAGGGGTGCGTAGTTCTTTAAAATGCGAAAATAGCTCAGTTGGTAGAGCATCACCTTGCCAAGGTGGAGGTCGCGGGTTCGAATCCCGTTTTTCGCTCGACTTCAACTCCGCTCATTGCTTACGGGTGGAGTTTTTTTTTGGAGTCCAATGCCATGCCTTGGCAGGCAAGCTCGAGTGGTGGAATTGGTAGACACGTTGGACTTAAAATCCAATGGCCATTGTGGCCGTGCGGGTTCAAGTCCCGCCTCGAGTACTAAAGCCCTTACTATGTAAGGGTTTTTTTATGGAATGTTATTTTCTTTTTAATTCAAAAAACTACCAATTTCCTAAGTATTACATAAAAAGAAAGCCGGCCATAAATGGCCGGCAATCCAACTAACATAACTCAAACAATATACGTTGCGAACTCTGTTTCAATAACTGCTAGTTTTTTAAAACAAAGTAAGCCCGCTATTTCTGGTTCAAGGTAAGTACAACTTCCTTTGCAACTTCTCCACCTACATACACAATTTGGGGAGTATTACCTGTATCCCAAACAACATCACCAACAGTAATGGTAGCACCTACATAATAATTGGCCGCATCTAAGCCCGTAAAGTTGAAGTTACCTTCTGCATCTGTTGTTGTTTGTTGGAGCAAGGCTGTATTCTCGGAATACAGCTTTACGGTGATACCGGATAGTATGTTGCCATTATCTCCACTTGCATTTCCGAATATAGACCCTTCATCATCTTTGGTACAAGAAACTACCAAAACCAATGTAAGGATGACATAAAAAACTCTCTTCATTTGTTTATTTTATTTATTGACCGTGACTAGAAGCTAAAATTTTACTTACAACAGGAACTGTTCTAATCATTTTGGCTTCGTGATATCTATTCGATCATGTTTAGATTTTATTCAAGTACATTTTTCCATTTGGTATTCCGTCCGGTAAACCAAACTGGAATATCAGGATCGTCTGTTTGGCTAATGATTGCCCAAGCCGCTGGATCTGTAGCCTGAATATTTGGATTGTACAAAAAGCGCTCCTTCCATCGAAATGTTTCATAAGGTGATCCAGGGTTATCTCCTAGATAGCTTATCAAACGTCTGGCAGATGTCCATGGCACCTCAAAATTGAATAATCCGTAGTGCAACTGCAATTGATTGAAGATGGCTTGAACCTTCTCTTGATCTGTCATCGTATCGAATTGCTGGGCGGCGTATTCAGCAAAAGCAGCAGCATCATATTCTTTTGAAGGTCTATCCCTTTCAATTCTGGAAGGATCCATATTGCTTGGGAATGCAGGCACCGTTTGCTGGCTATAGGTGTTGTCATTATTAATGTCATACCAATAATCACAAGACAATTTAATGGCATTTGCATAATGTTCACGAGCGGATCCAGCATTTCCAAAACCACGTACTGCAGCCTCGGCCAGTGAAAGCTCAGTTTCCACAGCATGCAACGTGGGGTATCTAATGTCAAAATTATACAAAGGGCGCACGTTGAATTCTGCAATCATGTTATTGTCAGTACCAATTTGAAAATTAGTATCACTAGAACTTGTAAGGTACCCACGGAAAGCATCTAGCAAAAAGGCCTCTCGACCTACCAAGGTACCCTCCAAATCTGCGCTTAGCGCAATAGTTTGCTCGTCCCCATCTTCGGAACCAAAAGAAACTTCAGTAACATTTACATCCGTCATAATGGGATCGTTAATATAATAGGTCCGAATTATTTTGTTCAAATAACTATTGGGGTCGCTACCATTATCCCAGCTGGTCTCGGCACCGATATATCGCCCTAAAATATCCGAAGAGAAAACGTACTTGATTCTAGGATCCACTGTACCGTTCTCAAGTCCTTCAGCGGCATTATCACCACTAAAATAGTACAAGGTTTCTCCTTCCACTACCACACTTTCTTCCGTTGGGATACAAAACATAGCATCTTCCAAATAACGTTTTGGAGCACGACATTCATCTGCTCTTTCCCGAAAAGCCCTAGTTATTCCCAATTCACGCTGCAAGCGGGAGGGATCAACAATAGCAATATCCGCTAATCCAGCCACATCATTGGCTTCATCAAAAAGTGGTTTTCCGGCCAATTCATTGATAGTTGCCGTGGTAAGGTCTGGAAGTCTTTCGCTAACCGTCATGGCCCATCTTAATCTTAGGGAATTAATGTACTTCCGCCATTGCATAATGCTACCATTAAAAATAACATCCTGATTTTGGAAAACACTTAGCTCGCTAGCATCCAATTCCAAAGTGGATAAATATTCCTCAATTTCACCCAGTTCAGCAATTATAATAGGGTACACTTCCTCTTGACCCAACCATTCAGCTCTTTCCCCATCCAAGGCTCCAGCAGACCCGGTCTGAAAATATGGAACATTGTCATACCCGTCAATTCCTCGTTGATAGGCATATCCCTTCAAGGCATGTAGTAATCGCATAAAAAGGACATCCAACTTGGAACGATCCGCTTCTGCAATGTTATTGAACTCCTTTTGAGCCCAAAGGATACCCTTAACCCAATTACTGTTCAATTGATTAAAAACTGATCGGTTAAACCCATTGGATCCCCAATCGTTTTCAACATCCCGTAAGGTGTATGAAACACCAAATGCTTCAGGTGCCATATAATACAATTGCACCCCGGTTCCCATTACACGAGATCCACTTCGCATCTGATGATATTGGGCACCATAATCACCCCTTAGATAAAATCCTTGGGTCAACTGGGAGGTAAAGTATCCGGCAATAATACTTACGCCGGCCGCATCTGCTTGGGATTTGGAAAAACCGTCTGGATCTTGGTACAGCTCCTCTAGCTGATCTTGACAACTATAGGATGTGGCCAAAACCAGAACACATAAAGTCAATTTAGTTAATACATTTTTCATAATACGCAATTTTATAGTTTAACTCTTAAGGACAATCCTAATGATCTCTGCAAGGGTAATGCAGTGGTAGAAAAAGCACCAGCCGACCAACCAGTTCCATTGCTAGCTTCGGGAATAGAATTGGGTGCAGCTTTATACAGATAAGCAACATTATTGGCGAAAACAGAGATTACTGCTTCCGACAACCCCATTTTCTGGGCAATAAGGGGAAGCCTATAATCCAACGACACATTACGTAAGGCTATATAATCACTCTTAAAAATTCGATCTTCCGGGAAGAAGCCATTGGAAAAGTAAGATGATCCATAATAATCCTCAGCGGATACAACCTGGGTATTTGGGGTCCCATCGGTACGTACACCATCCAATATAACTCCGTCGTTAAAGGTTGCCCCTGTTCCTGGGTTTGTTCCGGCTACTCTGGTACCTTCATCATTTATATAATAGGCTTGACCTCCTGTAGCGGCATCCCTAAAGGGCAAACTTTCACGCAAGACTCCTGCGGCCAACATGTATGTTTCAGCTTCACTTACGAAAGTCGCTCCAAAAGAATAATCTATATTGGCCACTAAAGTGAAGTTCTTATAGCTAAATCTATTGAACGCACCCCCTGTAACATCGGGAAGCAATTTTCCAACCTTTCTGTTGCTGCTCCTGCTATATGCATAGCGGGCCCCACCATTTTCAACAATGCGAGCGCCATTATTGGGATCGTTGTCATCGGATGGGTTTATGTAGTTCCGGAATCCTTGTTGTTGGATGATCGTCCCGTATTCTCCCCCAACTTCGGCAACATAGTTAAGGCCGTTTCTCTCGAACAACAATTGGGAAGTAAGATCATCTGTTAGACCATTTACTTTGGTCTGGGCCGACGCAAAGGTCATATCCAATCCCCATTGGAAATTCTTGTTGAAGATAGGCTTGGTCCTAAGTCCCAATTCCCATCCGGTGTTTTGTACATCGGCTGCATTTACCCTAACGGTGTTTACCCCAAGTCCTGGTGGAGCAGTAATCGCCATAATTTGATCATAGGTATTTGCTCTGTATATGGAGAAGTCAATACCTATTCTTTGGTTTTCAAATAAGAAGGCTTCGAGACCTGCTTCAAACTCACGTTTTCTTTCCGGCTTCAGGTTTTGTACAAACTGGGCATCGATTGGAGGTAGGGAACTTGGAGGACTTAGAATGAATCCATTCCCAGATTGGGATACTCCAAGGTTTACATTACCAAAATATAATGGCCCCGGCCTTCCTACATCTGCCCAAGAAGTCCTCAGTTTTAAAAACTTAACAAATGAAGGAAGATTCAAGGAGTTGGAAGCGATCCAAGTGGTACTTAAACCTGGGTAAAAATAGCTGTTGTTGTTTGGAGGTAGGATAGAGGACCAGTCCTGACGAGCTTGCGCCTCAATAAAAATTTGATCCTTCCAATCTACCTGAACAGATCCCAAAACCCCATAAAGTACATCATGTCCATTATCATTAATGTAGTTGGGTTGTTGACCGGAAGGCAGATTGGTAAAAGAGAAAAAGTTAGGGATTACAAATCCACCAATACGTTCAGCTCCTTTAGTCTGAAAGCGATTATCCCTATGTATGGCACCAACAAGACCGGAAATTCCCCAATCATTGAAGGTAGTGTCAAAATTAAGTGTTCCTTGAATATAGGACCTTCTAATCTCACGATTTTGATCCCTGAACACTGAGCCACTATTTGGCCCTATTAAGCTGGGGTCTTCCAACTTACCTCTATAAATACTTCTTTCATCCGTATTATCTATCCCAGCAAGGATTTGTGCACTAAAGACCTTGCTCAAGGTTACGTCCAAGGTCAAAGACTGTATACCATGAATACGTCTAAATTCACTTTCATTCTGGGTCCAATCCCAAAGGGAGCCTACCACAGTTTGTCTCCCTGTGGAGATAAATTCCCTTTGCTGATCTTCGCCTCGGAAAAAGTTAAATCCATTTTCCGTAACCAGGAACCTCCTCAAAAGATCTACGTCAACATCACGGGTATACCCCCCCAAATTAGAGGTGGAACCTTGTGAGTCAGCAGACCCCTCAAAAGATGCATTTAGGTTATCGGTCACAAAATAATTACCCACATATTTAAGTGAAATGGCATCATTAAGCTTATAAGAAGCATTCACGCTAAAGGTGTTTCGGTCGTAATCTCCACCTCTCGTAATAGGCTTGTAATCCATGTTGGTGTATGCAAAACGAACAGAACCCTTTTCTCCACCTGAACTTACAGCAACATTGAGAAGTCTTTGACTCCCTGTTCTAAAAAGTTGTTCAAAAACATCCTTTCTTGTAGGTTGCCAAGGACGAAGAGAACCATCCCACCAGCGAAGTTGTACACTGGGATCATACCTAGGGCCGAAGCCAGGGCCATTAACATCAAGCGCCCTTTCGCCCACTTCATTGATATAAAAGCCTTGGTCATCGTTTGCATCTATACTTGCGCTACGTCCCGTTCCGTACTGATCTTGAAGGACTGGTGTGAACGCACTTTGTTCGATGGTCGTGGTCATGGAAGCGCTAATACCAAGGCCCCTACTTCTGGATCCGGATTTAGTTGTAATCAATATTACCCCATTGGCTCCTTCACTACCATAAAGCACAGAGGCTTTTGCCCCTTTAAGGATTTCCATGGACTCAATGTCCTCCGCATTAATATCATTTATTCCCGTTCCATTGTCCCTTCCCGTTCTTGCATTTCGAGTAATCCCAGTGTCTTGATCATAAATTGGGATCCCGTCTACAACTATCAAAGGCCGTGTGGTAGAATTCTGGTCAAAGGATACGGCATTACGAATGTTGATTTTAAAACCACCAGTAGGTCCGCTAGCCGTACTGGCTACTTGCACACCAGAAGCGGTTCCATAAAGTGATTGCAAAGCATTAACAGGAGATCCACTGGCAAGAACTCGCTCGGAATCCACCTTGGAAACCGCATAACCCAGTGCCTTAGCGTCTTTTCTAATACCCAATGCAGTTACCACTACTTCATCCAACTGACTTGCGTCTTCTTTCATGGTCACATTGATTGTGGTCTGATTCTCAACAGGAACTTCTACAGTGACAAAACCTACATAGGAAAACACCAAGGTGGCGGAATCACTGGACACGTTAATGGTATAATTACCATCAAAATCAGTGGAGGTACCATTGCCTGTTCCTTTTTCAATAACATTTACACCCGGAAGCGGTTGCCCGTCAGCGTCTACCGTGGTTCCGGATATGGATCTCTGGACAACTGGATTGTTGCCATCAGTTTGCATCAGTGTGTTCCTTTTTAGCACGATCTGTTTGCCCAATATCGAATAAACGACATTGCCATCAGTGAAAATTCTATCCAAGATTGTTTTAATCCTTTCATTTTTCGCTTTGATGGAAACAATTCTTCCCAGATTGACTTCCTGGGTATCTGCCAAGAACTTAAAATCGGTATTTCGTTCTATCTCGTCCAAAACCTTTTCTACCCTCACCTGCGTTAGGTCCAACGAAATTTTTGTGGTTTGAGAGTATGTACTGGCCTGAATTTGGAAAAACGAAACAATTACCAAAATTGTTGTCAGTTTCATTTTGAGGTCAAATTTCGGGATGCCCCATAAAGGCACACCCGAATTAGTTGTTTTTTTCATACTTTTAATAGCGTTATTGTGGTTTAACATTAGGTTGAATCACGTTTGACTATCGGAGGATGTTGGCCCATCCTCCGATTTTGTGATTTTTTGGTTCGTTAGTTTTTGGTCATGTAAATGTTAGTTTTAATTAATAATTATCTGGTTGTTTGATATATCATAGTCAATAGCATAATTCTCTTTAAAAGCTTCCATTACCTCCTCAATGGTCTCAATGTCAAATGAAGCGTTATAGTATTTTTCCTCCAGAGAGCTGTTATTGTTGATAATTGAAACATTGTATCGTCTTTCCAGCTTTTTTCGGATATTCTTAAATGGACAGTTTTTAAAGACAATCCTGCCGTTGATCCAGGAGGTATAGATATCCGTATCTACTTCCGTCACGGTCATTTGAGCTGTTCTTTTGTTCAAGGATGCTTTTTGATTTGGCTTAATAACTAGGGAACCCCGAATTTCATCCGTATTCCTGGCCGATAATTTCACCGAGCCCTCTACCAACACTGTGCTGATATCCTCATCTTCAGGATAGGATGACACATTGAACTTGGTCCCCAACACCTCCACCTGAATATTATTGGCATTGACCAAAAATGGACGGTTTACATCTTTGGTAACATCGAAATAAGCCTCGCCCCATACTTCGACTTCCCTAGGGTTGCCATCAATAAATTGGACAGGGTATTTTATGGTACTTCCCGCATTGACCTTTACCGTGGTTCCATCTGACAATACCAAATCAAACCTTTTACCTAAAGGCACTTTCAATTCATTGTAAACCAATTCTTTAGGGCTTAATTTTTGTTCGTAAGCTATGGTATTTCCCTTTTGATAACCCACCACGTTGCCCTTGGAATCAGTAATTTTTTTTTGGTCGTTTTCGGAAATCACATCCATACTGCCATTGTCCAATTTCAGCACTATGGCATCTGAATTGTCAGTATTGGAAATAGTGGAGAATCCCGTTTCCTTAAAATGCTGGATAATATAGAGTGTCCCTAAAACAACCGCCACGCTAGCTGCATATTTCAGCCACATTTTTGGTCTAAATGTTTTCACCTTAATGTTCCTTTTGGATTTTTGTGCAATCCCCTCGGTCAAACGATTCAACATCCTATCTTTCAACTCCTGTCGATTTCCCAATTCCTTGGGCCAGCTATCAGAGTCATCCTCCTGAAAACTATTGAAATAGTTAAGCAAAAATCTTTCTTCTTCCTTAGTGGTTTTTCCCTCTAGATGTTTTTCCAATAAGGTTAAAAAGCTCTTTTTATCCATACGAATCAATTCGCCTCTAATGGGCCTTTACTGTATAGTGTCAATTATGGAAGGTATCCCCTATTTAAAAATGAATTTTTTTCAGTTTTTTTATCAAAGGGCTAAATCCAAAGGGAAATATTGGATGCGGAAAGAGGAATTAAAAGAGATGAAAACTGATAAGAATCAGAAAATTGCCCACAGTATTTCTCAATATTTTAAGGGCTTTGGTCATATGGTTTTCAACGGTTTTCGTTGAAATGTCCAAGCGGCTTGAAATTTCTGCATGTGTCAATTGTTCGTGCCGGCTCAGCTTGTACACTTCCCGGCACTTCTTTGGCAATTGTTCCACGCTGCTGTTCACTTGGGCAACCAACTCCTGGTATAAATATTCGGATTCTGGGCACCCATAATGCACCCGTGGCTCAAGGTTTTCGAATACCTCAACCCGAACATTTTTGCTCTTTTTACGTATCTGCGCAAAAACTTGATAGCGCACACAGGAAAAAAAATAACTCTTGAACGTTGTGGTAATCTTTATTTTTTGGCGGCGGTTCCATATATCCAGAAATACATCCTGAACAATGTCTTCGCAAAGTTTCTTATCCTTCAAGATGTTGTAAGCAGCCAAAAATGCCGCATCCCAATACCTATCATAAAAAGCCGTAAGGGCACTTTCATCGTTATTTTGCAAACGATTTAAAAGGGCCTCATCAGTGTGTAGGAGGAACGTTTTTGTTTGTTTGGTCATTGCGGAAATGCTACATAAAAATCATCAGCAAAAAAATCCTAAAGCCAAAGTAATAGAAAAAACCAAACATGGGCTTTACCATTTTTTGGCATTTTTATGTACTTTTTTTGCATTTAACACATTTTGTTTACCAAAATTTAAAAAATTAACATTACTAAGATCACATTGACTTTGTCAATTTTTTTTTAGGTGGTGTTGAAGGAATCCGTGACTTATCCCACTTCGTTTTCGCCCTAATTCATCTAGATTTTATCCCATCTTATATAGATGATTTTTCTTTTTCCAAATCCAACTCACCTGCTATATGTTCTTAATAACAAAAATTGGCTCAAGCCCTCAATATCAAAGGGAATTTCCTTGTTTTCACAACAAAATTCTGTTGTATTTGTAGGCTATGAAACGTATATTTATATAAACAGTATTGCATGGTAAACATTGGAATTATCGGGGTAGGTAGAATGGGAAAAATCCACCTCGAAAATCTTTCCAGAAAGATTGACGGCGTGCATTTGGTAGCCGCGGTCAACACTGGGAAAGAGGGCCAAAAATTCGCACACGACTTAGGAGTCCCCAACGTATCAGATGACATTGGCATCATTCTCAACAATCCAAAAATTGACGCTGTGCTTATCAGTTCCCCAAGTGATACCCACTCAACATATGCAGTCAAAGCGGCGGAAGCTGGAAAAGCGGTTTTCTGCGAAAAGCCCATTGACAAATCCTTGGACAAGGCAAAGGAAACCGTTGCCGCAATCTCCGCATTGAATGTTCCCTTAATGATCGGCTTCAACCAAAGATTTGACACCAACTTTGCCAAGGTCAAGGAAAACATATCCAAAGGTACCATTGGAGATTTGCGTAATCTGCATATTGTTAGCAGAGATCCCCAACCCCCTCCCATTTCCTATATTAAAAAATCCGGGGGTCTGTTTAAGGATATGACCATCCACGATTTTGATATGGCTCGGTTTATTATGGGCTGCGAAGTGGTTGAAGTTTATGCTTCGGGCAACTGTCTGGTAGACCCAGCCATTGGCGAAGCCGGCGATATTGATTCTGCCACAGTACTGCTTAAATTTGAAAACGGTGTGATGGCGACGATAGAAAACAGTAGGGAAACCAAATACGGGTACGATCAACGTTTGGAGGTTTTTGGATCCAAAGGGGTCATAAAAGTGGACAATCCACTAAAAAGCAATGTGAGTATTGCCACAGAATCTGGTTCTACCTTAGATCGTCAATTGAACTTTTTTATAGATCGATACGAAACATCATACCTTGAGGAGATTCGAGTTTTTGTGGATGCGCTAATCAATAAACGACCTATGCCCGTAACTGGGGAAGACGGCCTTAGGGCTATGACCATTGCAGAGGCGGCCAATCAATCCTTACAAGAAAATAGACCTGTGCGTGTAGGTAAGGTATAATTTGACTGTGGTAATTCAATCAAATTCTATTCTTAAATCTTTATGCTGCTGTAATTGATTTACCACGGTACTATCGGCCATGGTTTCCGAAATATATAGCCGTTTCAGATTTGTGAGTTTTGGTATTACTTCCAGCAATCCAACAGAAATACTCGTTTTATACAGATTTAGCGATTCCAAATTTGTCAAATTGGAGAGATAGGTCAGACCTTCATCAGAAATTTCATTTTTGCTCAGATTCAGTTTGATTATATTTTCCAATTGACCAATTTTTTGCAAGTGCCCATCTTCAATCCCGGAATTGCTCAAATTCAGCCAAATGATTTGGTCCTTGAGCAGAAGTAGGGTTTCGGAAGCTTTATCAGTGAACTCATGCTCACTCAAGCTAAAATTGGCCTCCAAAAAATGATTGTCTATCATCAATGGATTCAAGATAAAACCAAGGTTGGTCAACGAATCCACAACATTCGGATTGGGAGCTTCAACTTGTTGATTTAGTAGTTTGTTCTTATCCAATCCCAAATACTTTTCAACCAAATCCTGCATTTCCTGATCCGGGTTCAATGCCGTAAAATAACCTTCTGCCGGGGCTTGGGCGCTGATCCACCATCCTATCAGGGTCACCTCTTCCTCGGATAGTGGCGGCTTGCCCTCAGAGGGCATGAAATCATCATGGGATTCCGGTAATGTTATTCGCCTGTACAGATCGCTGGAATTGAGATCTCCAGGAATCAAAATTTCACCGCTTTCCCCTCCTGCCATCAGACTTGAAAAAGTGGTCAAATCCAAATCGCCTTTCTTTTTATCCTTGTTATGACAGCTTACACAACGGCTGTCCATTATTGGTGATATCAAATCCAAATACACATCCGCAGAATCCAGCACGGTCACTTTTTTTCGTGGAACTGCTTTGTCAGGCATTCCTGCAAGATTTCGGACAACATTGGGGGCATATTCCAATAAGTATGTGGAGCCATGGGTTAAATTTCCTCCCAAATGGCCTGTATAAAAAACCGCAAACACAACTAGTCCGATGAGCAAAGATTTACCATAGAACGGAAGCTTCAGTTGTTTTTTGGATATGTAATAGCAACCAAGGGAAAACACAAAAACCGAAACACCCACCCATTTATGCCAGAATAAGGTATTTTCACTGTAATCCCCAGACAAGGAAAGAAAATACCCCAAGACCACCGCCACCAAAGCACTTAGACTTCCCAAGGCCCACAAATAGTGGGTGAAATTTCCCAAAGGCTGGAATTTTGGTCTTTTTGCAACTACTTCCACCAATACAGCCAACAACAAAAAGCCAATAGGTAAATGAACAACCAAGGGGTGTATCCTACCAAAAAAAATGAGAATATCAGCGGGTGCTTCCCCAGCGCTGTTGAGTAAAATAGTTAGCAATCCTGTTCCTTATTTGAGTGGTGCGCCCTTTATGGGTTTACCATTGGTGGTTAATATTTGAAAATGATGGGCCCGATGGGCTTCGTAAGTCCAAACGATGTTCTTGTCTGGATCCACTTCGAACATCTTGA
This sequence comes from Flagellimonas algicola, assembly GCF_005937185.1. Taxonomy (GTDB): domain Bacteria; phylum Bacteroidota; class Bacteroidia; order Flavobacteriales; family Flavobacteriaceae; genus Flagellimonas; species Flagellimonas algicola. The sequence continues at coordinate 263,136 of NZ_VCNI01000003.1, forward strand.
TTCCTTTTTGGGCTCCATAACTTGCAATTACCGTGTTTCCATTGGGCAATCTTTGCGCACCGCAGGGGTCTACCAAAGGTTTTTCCGAAAACAATGAATTATCAATTTCCCAAACAATATTCCCTTCGGCGTCCAACTCAACCACCCTATTTCCATGGGTCAAGGTGACCAAGGTATTGCCATTCTTCAACCGAATCGCCGTGAACGGCCAGGTCTCTGCCGTACGTCCTCCATATTCTTTAAAATCTGTACTAAATGTATTGACCACAGTTCCATCAGGTTGATACTCCTTTACCGCAAATGCGAGTAAATGCGGTACCAGATAATTTCCATTTTTGAGCTTTCTGGCCATTCGGGTTTGCATATGTACATTGTCGGTTTCCGGTTGCAACGGAACACTTTTTACCACTTCTCCCTTTTTGTCGATTTCCACAATTCTGGGTTGTGTCCCGGATTCCGTTATCAAAGTATGTCCATTGGAAAGTCGTACAGCAGTTCCCAATTCCATATGTTCTTCGGCCCGATTATAGCTAAGGATAACTTCCTTTTTTTTATTGAATTCCTTTACCTCATCTGCCCAACAAACCAAGATATTTCCATTTTTTAGCACATAACCATCTCTTGCACCTGCTTTTTGGGAATCCCAAACCACCTCACCTGCCTCATCTATGATTCCTGTAAACTGAGGGCCTGCAATAAAAAAAGAATGGCTGATTCCCGACGTGGATTTTTGTGCAATGGCCATTACAGGTATCAAACAAAATAGGGCTACAACAATCTTTAGAATTGAATTTGTTTTCATTTTGTGTTTGTTTATGCTAAAATATCTTTGATTACATGTCCATGCACGTCGGTCAACCGCATATCACGGCCACCAAAACGGAAAGTGAGGCGCTCATGATCAATGCCCATCAAATGCATTATGGTGGCGTGCATGTCATGTATGGTAACTTCGTTTTCAATAACGCGGTAGCCGTATTCATCTGTTTTTCCGAAAATAGTTCCGCCTTTTATCCCTGCCCCCGCCATCCACATGCTAAATGCCGACGGATTATGGTCACGTCCATTCAAGCCTTGGGCAAAGGGAGTTCTTCCAAATTCACCTGTCCAAACCACTAGGGTTTCCTCAAGCATACCTCTGGATTTCAAGTCCTTTAGTAGTCCGGCAATGGGTTGATCTACGGCATGGGCATTTTTCTCATGTCCGTCTTTTAAATCCCCATGCTGATCCCAACGATCTGCACTGACCTTGGGACAGGTTAGTTCTATGAACCGAACACCCCTTTCCACTAATCTTCTGGCCAATAAACATTGGGCAGCGTATCCACGGGTATGAGGGTCATCGGAATCAAATCCGTAGAGCTTTTTTGTTGCTTCCGTTTCTTCCTTGAATTCGGTTAATTCCGGAATCGAGGACTGCATTTTATACGCCAGTTCATAGTTGGAAATAGCCGATTCAATGGCATCGGCTTCCCCAATGGCATTCAGTTGTTTTTCATCCAGCTCTTTGATGAAATCCAATTTTTGTTCTTGAAGATTGGGAATTTGTTCTTTAGGGATGATGTTGGCCACAGGTTGCGGACCGGCTCTCAGAATGGAAGCTTGGTACGATGCTGGTAAAAATCCGTTCTTAAAGTTGTCAAGCCCCCCTGGAGGAATCAATCCTCCATCCAAAACCACGTAGCCTGGAATATTCTTGTTTTCACTTCCCAACCCGTAGGTCATCCAAGAGCCCATACTAGGCCTCCCTTGCAGACCGCTTCCCGTATGCAGGAAATAATTGGCATTGGTATGCTCCGGGAATTGTGAAGTCATGGACCTGATCAAGGCAATATCATCTACACAGTTGGCTATATGCGGAAACAGCTCACTAACGGGCATACCACACTCCCCATATTGTTTAAATTCCCAAGGACTCTTTAGAATCTTGCCCACATTATCAAACTGCGTCGCATCCACTTTGAATTTTTTACGGGGATCTTGACCATTTTCTTTGGCAAGACGGGGTTTGGGATCAAAGGAATCTACTTGGGAAACCCCTCCGTCCATATATAGAAAAACAACATTCTTGGCTTTAGGTAGATAATGCGGACCCAAAAGGATATCGGAACCTGAACCTAGAGCATCATACTTGGATCGATTGCAGGAAATGGTGGAAACCCCGAACAGGCTCATAAAAGCCAAAGAACCAAATCCGCCTTTGCATATGGACAACATTTCACGACGTGAAAGTGGCTTTCGCATAAAATTGTGGTATTTGCTCATTAGATCAGGTATATAAATTCTTTTAGGTTAAAAATACTGTGACAATACTCCTTCCAAACTTCTAAATCCAAATCAGCTTTATCCAATTCCGATTTTTTCATTGCTGTTATCTTATTCATGAATCGGGAAGCATTTTCCACTTCTATTTCAGTTGGTTTTCTAGAGAAGGTGCGCATGTACAACCATGCAACTTTCTGGTCAAAGGACAGTTCTTTTTGGGCCAGTAGGTTTTGGGCCAAAATTTCTGATTGCTGAATCACAAAGGGGTCATTCATCAGAATAAGCGACTGTGCAGGAACATTGGTCACATCCCTCCTTCCAAAAGTTGTGAATGGGATGGGCCTATCAAAAGTGGTCATCATGGGTTCCAGGAAGTTCCGCCTTACTTCTTGATAGATACTTCTTCGGCCAGCGCCATCTAGCGGCCCTGATTCTTCAGGCCTACCTCTCCCTCCCATAAATTCGGTAAGGTAGGTTGGGATTGGGGGTCCAAAAAGGGTGGAATCCAAACTTTGGGAAACCGCCAAAATACCGTCTCGAATTGCCTCTGACTCCAATCGTCTGATGGGAAAGGAGGCTAAATAGAGATTGTTAGGGTCTTTTTCGGACATTTCCCCCTCTGTGATTGCACTTCTTTTAAAAGCCTCGGAAGTAACCATGTACCGAATCATTTTTTTAATGGACCAATCCTCTTTTTGAAAGGTAATGGCAAGATGATCTAACAGTTCAGGATGGGTTGGCAGCTTTCCCTGAAGTCCAAAGTTGTCAACGGTCTCCACGATACCCTTTCCAAACAGATGGTGCCATATACGATTAACCATCACCCTTGCTGTAAGCGGATTATCAGCCTGCAACATGGCTTCAGCTAGTTCCAATCTCCCACTCCCCTTTGATTGGAACGGTTCATTACCGTGCGGGAGTGCGGACAAAAATCTACGGGGTACATTTTCCTCTGAGGGTTCTTGATACCTTCCGCGAATAAATACTGGACTATTGGTGGCTGACCCATCGGAAACTCCATAAATAAAAGCGGTGTTCTCGATAGTTTTTGACAAATTCTTGGTACTGTCCAGGGCGGTAATCAACTCTGGGAAGTGCAGGTTCATTTGACCCTTTTTTAGCAAGTTATTATACCTGTTGACTTGCTTTTCCGAGAATGCAGTAGAGGATTCTGTCTGCATTGATGCGACCATTGAAGGCCAATCGCCATTAAATGAAATGGCATATTGAGCCTCTACAAAGGCCTCTGGATGGAGCTTATAATTGTGTTGCTGGTACTCTCCCGGAAGGATTTCTATGTAAGCTTTATGTCCCTTCCACGGCTCCACGTTAAAAGTATAATCTTCCCATTTGGCATTGTTGATTTCTTGGGTAAGTCCCCCATAAATAGGCCATTGTATCAATTGAAAATTGTCGACTATGATTCGAATTGTGCTCTGCTTTCCCCTAGTCCTAACCCCAATAAAATCCGTATCCAGAATGAAATCAGGGGATCTTAGTGTTCCCATTTTACCCGAACCAAATATCCTGCTGGATGCCTTTCCTTCATCCAGTTTCATTAACTTTCCAGTTGCTGGATGGATGGTGGGATTGCCTAGCGTTGTTCCACTTCCGAAGGCCACACCTGTTGTGCTCCAACCATCCAAATCGGCGCCCCTGAAATCCCCAAGGGTCTTATAATTGGAAGTTTCCAAAGGTGCCTTTTCGTTGTTTAAGCCTATTTCGGAGTATTTTTCAGCTATTTTATCAGCCACCGTTTTTTGCACGTAGGCCTCAATCCCCAGTACTTCTTTTGCCGTAATTTCCTTGGCAAGGTTTTGATCTGCATCCAAAGGGGTAAATCGAGTACTTTCCATAACTCCATATAGGGCATAATAATCCGCTGCGGTAATCGGATCAAACTTGTGATCGTGGCATTTTGCACAGGACACGGTTAACCCTTGGAAGGTTTTGGTGGTGACATCAATCATATTGTCAATCCGATTGGCTTCGTCTTGTTTAATGTCAACCGGGCTATGGGTTCCCTCTCCCATAGCGTAGAAAGCTGTGGCAATTTGTGATTCCAAAAGTCCACTTTCAGAATCATATCGTTGCTCTTCCAAAAGATCGCCAGCCAAATGTTCTTTTAAAAATTGATCATAGGGCAAATCGTTGTTGAATGCCCTAATCAAATAGTCGCGGTATTTCCAAGCCCCTGTAATGGGATAGTCAAATTCATGGCCCTTGGTCTCCGCATATCTCACCAAATCCATCCAATGCCTGGCCCACCGCTCACCGAAAGCCGGTGAATCTAAATACCGATCCACCATTTTTTCATAGGCCTGTTCCGATGAATCCAAAACAAATGCTTCAACATCCTCAGTAGCCGGCGGCAACCCGGTCAATAGATAGGCAACTCTTCTAATCAAGGTATACTTGTTGGCCAATGGCGCTTTTTGCAGCCCTTTCTGTTCTATGGCCTCGTCAATAAACTGATCAATCTTGGCTTCGTGATATTCCTCCGCTACTTTAGGTTGAATAAACGACCAGTGTGGTTTCCATTCCGCTCCCTGCTTGATCCACTTTTCCAGAAGATCTTTTTCACGTTGGGTCAATACACTATTGGTCTCTGGGGGCGGCATGATTTTGTCCTTATGCTCGTGGTTGATGCGAAACATAAGTTCACTTTTGCGCGGTTTTCCTGGAACAATGGCAAAACCACCCTCCCTTAATGCGGCGGTGGCACCTTCATAGATATCCAATCTTAATTCCGCCTTTCTGCTGCTGGGATCCGGACCATGACATAAATAACAGTTCTGAACCAGTATGGGCCGTATATGAAAATTGAAATCTACATGTTTAGGCAGGGGTTCGTAGGATGTGTCGGATGTATTGCAAGAAAAAAGAAGAACACCGAAAAAACATAGTCCTCCCAATTTTCTAATTACCCTTATTTTATATATGCGCCCAAACATCATAGTCAAGTTAAAGAATTCTTTTGATCGCGAAATTTCCTTTTTCATTATCCATTGCAATGTTACATTCTATGCTCACGTGTGCGCTTCTGTTCAAAAAATTTATGCCGACCCTCTAAATATTATTTTGGGTTCAATTATTTTCTTCTCAAAACCCATCACCTTATTGTCCATATGACCCAGCAGCAAATCAAAAGAACTGGAAACCATGGACGGTATACATTGTTGCACGGTGGTCAACTCAGGTTCGCAGGCGATTCCCATGGGATCGTTGTCAAATCCAATAACGGCTACATCTTCTGGGACCCGCATTCCAGCATTTTTTAAATACTTGATCACGCCTATTCCAATTTCATCCCTTACAGCCAAAATTCCATTTGGCTTTTCCTTTGATGCCATCAGCTGCTTCGCCAAGTTAAAACCGTCTTTCATGAAAAACCCTCCTTCGGCCACCAAATTTGGGTTATCTGGTAAACCGTGGTCTTTCAGGGCCTGTTTATATCCTGCCAATCGTTCAGCAAAAATCTGATGTTGGTAATGCGTGGAAATGTAGGCAATCCTGCTTTTTCCGGACTCCACCATGGCCGTTACGGCATCATAGGCCCCCTGGTAGTTATTGACCACAACCTGCGAAGCTCTAGATTCTTCGGGCGCACGATCAAAGAACACATACGGAATGTTCTCATCCTTTAGAGCATCAAAATGACCTTCATGGATTGTATCCTTAGTCACGGACGCCACTACCCCAGAAACCCTATAGCCTATTAAGGAATCAATTATCTCCTTTTCAACACCAGGTTTTTCACTCGATTGGAATATCATCACAGTATAACCCGCTTCTTGGGCCGTTTCCATAAAATCCGAAACAAACTTTGCAAAAAAGTAAGGCCGTATATCTGGAACGACCACGGCCAGTACATTGCTCCGCTTATTTCTGAAATCTTGGGCCAAGCGATTTGGTTTGTATCCCAGTTCATTGGCTTTCTCCTTGATCAACTCCCTAGTTTCTTTCTTTACCGAACCCGTATCACGCAATGCACGCGATACTGTCACGTGATGAATCCCAAGTTCCCGGGCCACATCCTTAATGGTAATGTTGTTTTTCATAGGGTTTTGAATACGGCTAATATAAAAAGCTCACGTGAGCTTTCCAAAAGTTGATACATATTTTAACTTTTAATCTAAGTGCCTTCTCTGACTAAAGTCGCGTCGGAAAACCAACGATTCAAAATACATCAACATCTCCAAACCGTAATTTTCAATCATTAAAAAAGGCCGATTGACTCGACCTTTTTAAACTCAACTAAATCAAACTATTAATTATTTATTTACTGCCTGACCCCTATACGTTTATTCATTGTTACTAGGGTCAAACTACAATGAAAACCGTTACAATTAAATCAAAAATCCAATGTGTTAACTATAAAAAATCCACTGAATATTGTACTTTTTTTGCAATAGATGATGTTTCCGTCTAAAAAACTCGTTATTTAGTCATACTTTTTATACAATTTTATGAAACTTCAATTCCTGGATAGAAGCAGTTTAAGGGATAACTCGTTCTCTGCAAAACATAACTATTACCCCTATTTCTTAAGATTGTGGCATTTTCATCCTGAATTGGAACTGGTTTATATTCTAAAAAGTGAAGGCACACGATTTATCGGAGATAGCATAGAAAGATTTCGAGAGGAAGAAGTTGTGCTTATTGGCGCCAATTTACCGCATATGTGGCTAAATGACGAGCAGTATTTTGGTGAAAGCTCAGATTTAATTGCCGAGGGATACTCTGTACATTTCCGTAGGGATTTTTTAGGCAATGAATTCTTAAACGCCCCAGAACTTAAGGCAATAAACAATCTTGTCGATACCGCCCAACAGGGCATTAAATTTGTTGACCTTGACATGTCCATTAGAAATGAAATAGGGCTCCTTGTGGATAAAGATCCTTTTGAAAGGATGATCAGCTTTATTAAGATTCTCAATGGTCTTGCCAAGCACGAAAAGAAGATTCTTCTGTCTAGCAAAGGGTATTTAAGCACTCTAAAAGGGCTTAAAGGGCAAGGTATGGACAAGACCTATGAATTTATATTTAAAAATTTCAACAAGTCTATTACCCTAAATGAGGTTGCCGGGGTAGCCAGTATGAACCCTTCGGCTTTTAGTAGGTTTTTTAAGAAAGTCAATAGAAAGACTTTTAAGGAATATCTAAACGAACTTCGTGTAGGCTACGCCTGTAAATTGATTTCCGAGGACAAGTATAATATTACCCGTATTTGCTTCGAGTCCGGCTACAACAACATTTCTAACTTCAACAGACAGTTCAAAAGGATAACTGGAATGTCTCCTTCCCAATACAGAAAAAAGCACATTCAGGCATAGAGCTACCAAATTGGCAAAAAAAGTACCATAAAAGGCGATAAAATGAAAAGTTGGGCATATTGCCGAGGGTATCTTTGATCTATAACTTTTGCTATGCCAACAACCAAAATAACCAACATTTCAGTCAAAGATGTACGCTTTCCCACCAGTAGGAATCTGGATGGTTCTGACGCCATGAACCCAGATCCGGACTATTCAGCTGCTTACGTGATTTTGGAAACAGATCACGCGGAAGGACTTCAAGGACATGGTTTGACTTTTACCATTGGGAGGGGGAATGAACTTTGCGTGGCGGCCATACAGTCCCTCTCCCATCTTGTTATAGGCAAGTCGTTGGATAGTTTTACCAGCAACATGGCCCAATTTTGGCGCATGATCACCGGAGATAGTCAACTTCGTTGGTTAGGTCCGGAAAAAGGGGTTATACATTTGGCCACTGGGGCTTTGGTAAATGCAGTTTGGGATCTTTATGCCAAAGTGGAACAAAAACCTTTGTGGAAACTCTTGGCCGATATGACTCCGGAAGAATTGGTTTCTTGTGTCGATTTCACCTATATCACCGATGCCATCACCCCAGAAGAAGCATTGGAATTGCTTAAAAAAAATGCTGCCACCAAACAGGAACGAATAGATTACCTTACCCAATTTGGGTATCCAGCTTATACCACCTCAGCCGGTTGGTTGGGATATTCTGATGAGAAAATGAGAACGCTATGCAGACAGGCCAGGGATGCTGGCTTTAAGCATATGAAAATGAAAGTGGGTTCGGATTTGGCGGATGACCTGCGACGTGCGGCAATTATCCGTGAAGAGATTGGAGAGGAGCTGAAGCTCATGATGGATGCCAACCAGAAATGGGATGTGGATGAAGCAATTGCCAATATGGAGCAACTTGGCAAATACAACCCATGGTGGATTGAGGAACCTACTAGTCCGGATGATGTGCTTGGTCATGCCAAAATTGCCAGAGCCATTGCACCCATTAAAGTGGCCACAGGGGAACACTGCCAAAACAGGGTTATCTTTAAACAATTAATGCAGGCCAATGCCATTGGTTTCTGTCAAATAGATAGTTGTAGAATAGGAGGTGTCAACGAAATTTTAGGGGTACTCCTTATGGCCGCCAAATTCGGTATCCCTGTGTGTCCCCATGCAGGAGGTGTTGGTCTGTGCGAATATGTTCAACACCTATCCATGATCGATTTTATTGCCATTAGCGGTTCATTGGAAGACAGAATCATTGAATATGTGGATCACCTCCACGAACATTTTTTAGATCCAGTGAAAATAAAGGATGGCTGCTATATGCCACCCCAGTTACCGGGATACAGTATTGAGATGAAAGAAGATTCTTTGATAGATCATGAATTTCCGGATGGAATTGTTTGGCAAGCTGAGGTGCTGGATCATAACAATACTATTTGAACCGGGTGGTTTCATAGCCTTATGAAATGCTTGCATTTCTTTTGGACACATGTTTGAAAAATGTACACCATAAATTATCCTGAAAAGGCAAAAGCCTACCTTAAACAAAACATATGAAATTAATACGATTTGGAGCCGAAGGGCATGAGAAACCAGGGGTTCAACTCGAAAACGGCAGCCGTTTGGACATCAGCGGATTTGGCCGGGATTATGACGAGGAATTTTTTGGAGGAGATGGATTGGAAGAACTGAAAGAATGGCTTTCCCTAAATCAAGCAAACTGCCCAGTTGTAGGAGAGGATATCCGGTTAGGACCTCCTTTGGTTCGTCCTTCCAAGATTATTTGCGTTGGCCTCAACTATGCCAAACACGCAGCGGAGAGCGGCATGGACATCCCAGAGGAACCCTTGCTGTTTTTTAAGGCAACTTCGTCCATTGTTGGCCCTAATGATGATGTGGTTATCCCCAAAAACAGTCAAAAAACAGACTGGGAGGTTGAACTGGCAGTTGTAATTGGTAAAAAAGCCTTATATGTGGATGAAGCATCGGCAATGGATCATGTGGCTGGTTACACCCTCCACAATGACTATAGTGAGCGCGAATTTCAATTGGAACGTGGTGGACAATGGGTCAAAGGCAAGAGTTGTGATTCTTTTGCTCCCGTTGGACCCTATATCGCAACCCAGGATGAAATTGAAGATCCACACAATCTTGATTTATGGCTCAAACTGAACGGAGAGGAGCTTCAGAATAGCAACACTTCGGACTTTGTTTTCAATATCCCCACTTTAGTAAGCTATATCAGTTCATTTATGACCTTGCTTCCCGGAGATATCATCTCTACAGGAACTCCTGCAGGAGTAGGACTGGGACTTAAGCCGCCAAAATACCTTAAACCAGGTGATGTGGTGGAATTGGGTATTGAAGGTCTGGGTAGTTCAAGACAACAAGCCAGAGCATTTGAGTAATATTTAAGGTTCCTACAAATAGTTTACCTTACCCTATGCGAAACCAAAAGCAAATAGCATTTAACCCAAAATATCCTTCTGTTGATTTATTGAGGGAAAAAGCACGTAAACGCATTCCGCGATTTGCCTTTGAATATTTGGATGGAGGTTGCAACGAAGAGGTAAGCATTCGAAAAAACACTCGGGAAATCAGGGATGTGGAATTGATTCCACATTATCTGGACACCTACACGCAAGCTCAACTAGAAACGGAACTTTTCGGGCATACGTATTCGGCTCCATTTGGGATTGCGCCTGTAGGGTTACAAGGCCTAATGTGGCCCAACTCGGCCGAAATTTTGGCTAAAGCTGCAGTAGAACACAATGTGCCTTTTGTTCTTAGTACGGTGAGTACCAGTAGCATTGAAAGTATAAGCGAGATAACGGAAGGTAAGGCCTGGTACCAACTCTACCATCCTGCCGATCTAGCGGTTAGGAACGACATGATTAAACGGGCGCAAGCAGCTGAATGCCCCGTAATGGTATTGCTTTGTGATACCCCAACCTTCGGATTCAGGCCTAAAGAGATCAAAAATGGCCTTTCCATGCCTCCCAGAATGTCCATACGAAACATGCTGCAAATTTTAGGTAAACCGCAATGGGCTTTCGAGACCTTACGCCATGGGCAACCGAACTTTGAAACCCTTAAACCCTATATGCCAGGTAATTTGAACCTAAAGCAACTGGGGCAATTCATGGACCAAATGTTTAGCAAGCGAATGGATATGGAAAAAATTAAGCCCATTCGTGATTTATGGAAGGGCAAACTGGTGTTAAAGGGTGTGGCCTGTGAACACGATGCCGAACTGGCGCTTCAAATGGGATTGGATGGGATTATCGTATCCAATCATGGTGGACGGCAATTAGATGCTGGAGAATCTACGATAAAGCCAATGACCCGCATTGCCAAAAACTATGGTGATAAAATTACGGTAATGATGGACAGTGGTCTCCGTTCAGGGCCAGATGTGGCTCGTTGCTTGGCCAGTGGGGCACAATTCACCTTTATGGGGCGTTCCTTTATGTACGGAGCCGCCGCTCTGGGAAAGGCTGGTGGTGATCATACCATTTCCCTCCTCAAAACACAGTTAAAGCAAGTCATGGAACAACTAGGTTGTACTAAAACCCATGAACTTCAAAATTATTTATCAGATCATTAATTGGATTAGTATAACCTTATCATGAAAAAAATCTTTCTTTTAGCCATTGTGGTTGTAGCTTTAATTTCTTGTAAACAAGAAGAAAAACTACTTATGGCCACGAGTTCCACCATTGCCATTGACGATGACGACTCTAAAGATTCCATAATTCTTAAGGCAGCACACGTAGTTCCCACTGAAAATCAGCTTCAAGCCTTAAAAAATGAGTTTATTGCCTTTATCCATTTCGGTCCGAACACTTTCACAAGAAAAGAATGGGGAAACGGATTTGAAGACCCCAAGATTTTCAATCTTCAAAATTTGGATACAGACCAGTGGTGCAAAGCTATGAAGGCAGCGGGGATGAAAATGGTGGTAATCACGGTAAAACACCATGACGGATTTGTGCTTTGGCAAAGTAGGTATACCAAACATGGCATTATGTCCACTCCCTACCAAGATGGTAAGGGTGACATTTTAAAAGAGCTCTCAGAATCTTGTCAAAAAAACGGGCTAAAATTGGGGGTTTACCTCTCCCCTGCAGACTTGTATCAAATAGAAAACGCAGAAGGCCTTTATGGGAATCTAAGTGAATACTCCGACCGTGTTATCCCAAGACCCGTTGAAGGCAGACCCTTTAAAAACCAAAAAACGTTCACCTTCAATGTGGATGATTACAATGAATATTTTCTTAACCAGTTATTTGAGCTGTTAACGGAATACGGTCCTATTCATGAGGTGTGGTTTGACGGAGCTCATCCCAAACGGAAAGGCGGGCAAAAATACAATTACCTGGCTTGGAAAGAGCTGATTTCCGAATTGGCTCCCAAAGCAGTGATCTTCGGAAAGCAAGATATAAGATGGTGCGGGAACGAGGCCGGGGCTACCCGGGATACGGAATGGAACGTAGTTCCATACGAGACCAATCCCCATGAGATGAACCGCTTTGCCGATATTATGGAAGAAGATATTGGTAGCAGGGAAAAATTGTACAATGCTAAGTATTTGCACTATCAACAAGCAGAGACCAATACCTCCATTCGGGAAGGTTGGTTTTATAGGGATGAGGACTCCCAAAAAGTGCGTAGTGCTGATGATGTTTTTGACATTTATGAAAGATCGGTAGGCGGAAATTCCACTTTCTTGTTGAACATCCCACCAAACCGCGATGGAAAGTTCTCCCCAGAAGATGTTAGGGTTTTGGAAGAGGTAGGACAACGCATTGCGGAAACCTATCAAAGCAATTTGCTTCAAGATGCAAAAGGACCCAAAGCCGTCTTGGACGGAAATACAGCAAGTTATGAGTTGTTGACTCCGACCTCCAACGAAATTATCATTAACACCAAATCACCCATCACTATTAACCGGCTAGTATTGCAGGAGGCTATACAAAGTCATGGGGAACGGATTGAAAAACACTTGGTACAAGCCAAGGTTGATGGGGATTGGGTCACCTTGGCGCAAGCTACCAATGTGGGCTATAAACGAATTCTGAGATTCCCGGAGGTCACATCGGATCAATTCAAAATCCAAATATCGGAATCGAGGGCCAATCCAGCTCTGGCAAATATCTCAGCCCATTATTACAACACCCGGCCTCCTCAACTTGAAATTTCAAGATCTAAGGAGGGATTATTAAAAATAGCGCCAAAGCAACACGATTTTGCTTGGAAACCCCATGGTGAAAACGCAGTGGAAAATTTAAATTCCAAGACCGAAACACGATATACCACTGATGGAAGCATCCCTACCAAAAACTCCAAGCTATATACCGAACCGGTTCCGGCTGCTTCAGTCGAAGTAAAGGCAGCGGCCTTCGAAAAAGAGGAAATGGGAAGCGTGGCCGCCAAAACTTTTGGACTATTAAAAAATCAATGGAAAATTGTTCGGGCAGACAGTGAAACTGAAAATCACGGCGCCGATTTGACTATTGATGAAGATCCTGGCACCTTTTGGCAATCCAATTCCGGCTCCAATCAAAAACATCATTTGGAAATTGATTTAGGCAGTGTTAAAACGCTAAGCGGTTTTGCCTATACTCCTCAAACAGCGCACGCTGACGGCATGATCGAAGTAGGTTCCGTCAGTATCAGCAGCAATGGTACCGATTGGAAAAAAGTGGAAGATTTTGAGTTTGGCAATCTTATCAACGACCCCGTCACAAGACGTCACAATTTTGAATCGCCCATAACCGCAAAATTCATCCGAATTGAATCCAAAACCATTGCCGGAGATCATACCTCAGCCGCCATTGCGGAGTTGGACTTTTTTGAATAGTCAAAACCTGAAATAGAAATATTTTATGACTTCATCTAAAAAAATTGGGTCATAAAAGGTCATTTTGGAACTTTCCTTTGCATATTCGCGGAGACTTAGCGACTAATTCATGAGAGCTATTCTTTATTTAATTATCGCCACCTCCTTATTAGGTCTTAATTTCCATTTGGCGAGGGTTGTTCTTACGGAAGTTGGCTTCATTGAAGCAGGATTTTGGCGCTTTTTGTTTGGAGCCGGAACTTTGGCACTCGTTGGAATTCGGAGCCTTCCTAGTTTACAATCCATACGAAACAATCTTAGAGGTGTTGCACTTCCAGGGTTGATTGGGCTGTTTGGCTTTAATTTTTTCTTCTTTTTGGGTCTTAAATACAGTACGGCCATTAATGCGGCATTGATCATAAGTCTGAATCCAGCCATAACTTTGCTATTGTCCCGTCAAATCCTTAAAACCAAGATTGAGAAAATCCAGTTGTTGGGTATTTCCATCGCATTTGTAGGTGCTATTTATATCATCATCAAGGGGAATATTACTGACTTGGCGAACATCCAGTTCAATAAGGGAGATATTTTGATTTTTATAGCCAATGTTTTCTTTGCCCTTCACCACGTATGGGTAAAAAAGTTTGCCGGCCATTTTTCCAGCATCAATTTCACCATGCTCACCGGGGTATGTTGCCTTATAGGGTTTGCATTCTTACTCCCATTGACGGGAATGGAAAATGTATTGAACCACAGCACCAAGTTCTGGATGGCTGTGTTGGGCATTGGATGTCTGGGTACTGCATTTGCTTACTACCTTTGGCAAAAAGGAGTACATATTGTTGGAGCAGACAAGGCCGGCATATACATGAATGTTGTCCCACTTTCTGCTGCCGTACTCACCTTTTTCTTTAATGAAAACTTGTACTTCTATCACCTTATTGGAGGGCTTTTGATCATTGCTGGACTTTTGATTACAAGAAAGAATTCTACAAAGACATCATAACATTTACCAATTGCTCTATAAGGTTTCCTATATCTTTGGGACTCCTAAGTTATTGATTTCACAAAGGCCTTTTCCCTGCTATGGATTTTCTTAAACTAGACAATTTGGTTCCCTTAGATCTTATCTCCAAGATTTTTGAACGAATGGAACTTAACAACTATGCAAAAAACCATTTGCTACATGAAAGAGGGGCTATTTGCGAACATATCTACCTTATCCAAAAAGGCTTGGCCCGAACTTTTTTCTACAAAGATGGGAAAGACATAACGGTTCATCTGGCCTCCGAAGGTGAAATCATTACCGCTGTGGATAGTATTATAAGCTTAAAAAAGAGCCGGTACAATGTGGAGTTGTTGGAGGATAGCGAGGTGTTCTCCATTTCTTATGCCGACCTTCAACATTTGCTATCGCAACATCCAGAATACGAAAAGTATGTGCGACTTGTTTTGGAACGTATGTACACCGAAGGTGCAGATCGCATTGAGGAATTCTTGTTCTTTTCCGCCAAAGAGCGTTATAACAATTTGGTCAAGACAAGGCCACAACTCATCCAACGGGTAAATTTAGGCCATATAGCTTCCTATTTGGGCATGACCCAGGAAACTTTGAGCCGGATTAGAAAAGCCCCTTAATTTTTTGACATTTATCAAAGAATGATGGCCTGATGGATCATTAATTTTGTTGAAAACATCAATCTTATGCATTCAAAATTTGTTAAGTTATTTTTAAGGTTATCCTTATCCACCGCATTTCTATCCGCAGTTGCCGACCGTCTTGGTTTTTGGCCAGAAGGGCTTTATTCCTGGGGTATTTGGGACGTTTTTGTACAAAGTACCCAAGCCATGAACCCATGGTTTCCCGAAGCAATGATTCCTGCGGTCGCATTTTTGGCCACAGCTTTGGAAGTTATTTTTGCGATCTTCCTTCTACTAGGTCTAAAAACCGAGTTGACCGCCAAACTATCAGGCTATTTGTTGTTGGGGTTTGCTTTGGCCATTACATTCTCCTCCAGCATTAAAGGATCCTTTGATTATTCCGTCTTTACGGCTTCTGCCGCTGCATTTGCCTTGGCATTGATGAAAGATAAATATCTGGAATTGGACACTATCTTGTTCCAAAGTCATAACAAGCAATAGTTTAGTTTTCCGCGAATATAAGAAGCCCCAACCTTTGGTTGGGGCTTTCTTGGATAGGAACTACCCTAGATGATTTGAGTTAGTCGACCCATCATCCAGTTCTTTTAAAAAAAACGCGAAATAGTGAAGCGTAAAAAACTGTCTTCCCTAAAATTGGATAGAATCAGCTCCGTATTGTCAATCTCGTTAAAAATTCTGGCCTCCACCTCTGCTCGCCAATTGGAACCAAAACGCCTCGAAGCCTCCAAACTAAAAATCTTGCTACTCGACTCCAAATCCGTTATTCCTCCAATCAAAATGGAAGTGTCCTGCACATCGTTAAAAGCGATTCGGCTTCCAAAGAATATATCATTCTGAAGTGCATTTAGGGACAATTCATCCCGTTCATCATACAGATATTCTCCCAAAAGTCCAATGTCAAGGCCATTGCCATCAATATTGCTGAACGTGTATTCCAGTCCGGCCACCAATGCCGTAAAATCCTGCGCATCTGCATTGCGGTAAATGGCCTCCAATTTCCATAGGAACGCATCGTGGGTAACCTGCAAATCCAACCCAGTTTGATTAATTACGGGATAAAAAGCATTGATATTTCCTTGGTTGTCAAAGACAAACAACGGTTCCCTTCCATTCCCATAAAAATGGGAAATTCCCACATCAAAAATGCCGAAGTAATGTTTCCAACGTACAGCAAAATCCTGACGCCACTCTTCCGCTCCACTTTCATAACCCAAATCGTCCTGGTCAATGACAGTTCCAAACCGCAATCGACCTTTTTCACCCGGAAAAGTTCGTTTTCTATGATAGGGCAAATAGTAAAATTCAAAAGTCCCCAGTTTGTTGGTTATGTAGCTAAACTGGGCCATGGGTTGCCCCAATTTTTCCTCCCCATCAAAGGTTTCCACAGCATCGGTCTGGTTAATGATATCCACCAAGTGATTGCTTTCTGCAACACCCCAATAGATTTTTTTGAGACCAAAGCTTAACTCCCAATTGCCTTTGGCCTTTTGGTAATAGAGTTCACGAATATCCCAATGGGTACGCTCATCATCCCTATCCAGCCTAAAAAAACCAGTGAAGTTGATACTTTCATAACCTTTATTCCATTCCAAGGAATAATCGGGTCGCAGAGCAAATGAGGGGTAATGGTTCAATTGTCCTGTAAACTGGGCATCATCCAAAAAATAACGGTATTCCGCCTCCATTTCCAACTCCAACTCATGGACGGATTTGGGTTTTTCCTTTTCCTGGGCAAAACCAACAGTGGTTGCCATCAAACCCAAGGCTACCCAAAAAAGTAACTTCTTATGCATGTTTATCTTCAAAATTCTTTGGATTTAAAATCAAAGCCAAGGTATTTACAAGCCTGTACCATCACACAACCACATTAACAAGCTTGTGGCGAACATACCTTGGCCTTGACATTCTGAATCAGACAAAAATGGAACGGGACTAGCTACCCGCTCTTTTCAATGCCACTTCCGTAAAGTCTTCATCGGCCAATTCGGCGCCAAAGTTGTACTCTCCAAACTTCAAGAGGGTTTCCTTATTACTCTGATGGTTGACCATATTGAAGGTAGCGGCTCTCCAGAATTTGTTTTTGTAGAGTTTGTAATCGCTATAGACCAAGGTTTTCAACAAGGCATTTTTACGGTCGTAAAACTCAATTTTTTCCAAGCGGTATCCTTTGCTTTGGTTATAAGTGACCACTCTTCTCGTATACCCTGATTTTGGATCGACGGGATCCTGCTCAACCACTAACAAATCTCCGTCCTCTTTTAGGAATTTGTAGCCGTATTTCTCTACCTCCTGGGAAGACAGATCTTCATAGGCAAACTCACTGCCCACAAATGGCCCTGATTTGTTGTTGGAGGAAATCCTTTTCACTCTTTTGATTGATGGAAGATATAGCCATTGATCATCCGCTCCAACTTTATGGGTAAACGTCAATGTTGCCGTTCCCTTCACATCCTTTGGGCTTT
This sequence comes from Flagellimonas algicola, assembly GCF_005937185.1. Taxonomy (GTDB): domain Bacteria; phylum Bacteroidota; class Bacteroidia; order Flavobacteriales; family Flavobacteriaceae; genus Flagellimonas; species Flagellimonas algicola. Next base: position 280,688 of record NZ_VCNI01000003.1, read on the forward strand.
CAAATACGATCAAGGACTTATCACCGTCCTCGGTCAGTTCTAAGGTACGGGTAGTCAAAAACCGTTCGCTGGTCTGACCGTTTTTATTCTTCAAGGTCATTTTAAGCTCCACAATAGAGCTTCCAAAGCCTTCATCCGCTTTCTCAGCAGTTTTGGCAATCTGTAATCCACGTTCTTCCGCAGACTGGGCATTCATGGTTACCACGGCCAAGACCGAGGCAATTATTGGTATAAAAATTCTACTCTTCTTCATGATTAAATTCGAATTGTGTGTTTATAATTTATTTATCGAGTTGCATTTGCATCTTAGGTTCGGTCACTATTTTCTCTTCCTTTTTACTGACCAAAATCAGTAAGGATGGGAGGAGGATAAAGTCGATAACCAAGGCCGCTATAATAATGATCACTGTTATTCTCGCCATATAGCTATTCAAGGCAAAAGTGGAAGTGGACAAGACCACAAAACCAGCGAGAAGCACTATGGTAGTAGTTACCAAAGCCTTACCAACCGTTTCAAAGGCATAAATAATGGCATCCTTGGCGTTATAGCCCAGCTCTCTTCGGGCACGCAGGAACTTGCTCATAAAGTGTACGGTGTCGTCCACAATGATTCCCAAAGTCATCCCGAATACGATAACCATCCCTGTGTTGATGGTTCCTTTGAGCAAAAACCAAAGTCCAAAACCAACCAGAACTGGGGTCACGTTGGGTATGATACTTAAAAAACCAAGCTTCACATTGCGTAATGCAATCATAAGTACCAACGAAATCAATATCAAAGCGATAATATTTCCCTTGAACATACTCTCTGCCTGACGAAAACCAAGTTTGGAGAACATGAGGGTAGGACTAACAGCGAGGGAATGCATTGCTTCGGGTGCATTATCCTCAAGCCATTGCTCTGATCGTTCTGCAAAGGCGATCATCTCGGCACTGGAATTATTTTCCAGGGTGACCGTAACTCTAGACTCCGATTTGTCCACATTGATTTGGTTGTTCAAATCCAAACCAAAAGGAAGGGATAGTTCGTATAACAAGAGATACTGCGCCGCTTCCTCTCTATTCTCCGGGACTTTGTAAAAATTTTGGTCATCGCCGTGCATGGAGCGATTGACCCTTCGGGCAACCTCACTAAAGGCATTCACGTGTACTACCTCGGGTTGTTCTTCCAACCAGACCTCAAACTCGTTCAGTTTTTGAAGGTATTCGGGGTTGTTGATTCCTCCACTTTCCCCACTTCCTACGGAGAACTCCACATTGTAAAATCCTGTCAGATTCTCATTGATAAAATCACTGTCCTGTCTAAACTGTACCGTTGTATCAAAATACTCTACAAACTCATCGTTAAAGACATTTTTACTGGCCAAATAGGCAAGCATTCCAATAATCGCCAAGGAAATTATGGTCAGTCTTAAGGGTTGTTTAATCACAAACTGACCCAATCGTGCATACATGCCTTTGTGCAGCTCTTTATCTTGTTGCTTGGCTATCTTTTTGGATTTCCAAATCGGGAAAATTGCCATTAGTGCAGGAAGGGTAGTGGTAGAAAACAAGAAAGCCATTGCCATTCCGAAGGCCACGATATTGCCTAAATCCCAAAACGGTGGCACATCACCATAGTTTAGGGTAAGGAACCCGATGACTGTGGTTAAACTTGTAATGAAAACCGGCATAAAATTGAGACGCATAGACTCTACCAAGGCCGCTTTTTTATCCAATCCATCCTTGCGCACCTTCTGTAGATAGGTAACCAGAATGTGGATACTATCCGCAACGGCCAAGGTCAATATCATGGTTGGAAACACTGCTGACGGGGGCGTTAATTTGATTCCGTTCAAGCCAATAAAGCCTACTGCACTCATGATTGAAAACAATACCACTACAAGGGTGGCCAGGGTAGCAAAAAAGTTGCGGGTCAGAATCAAGGTTACGATGACCACGATCAACAACATGACCATTGTGAGCATCAGGTCTTTTTGGGACGATTCGAAAAATGCCGTATTCAATGGGACCAACCCCGTGGTATACACATCAAAATTGGGATGGCTTTCCTGAAATTTTGACATCATCTCACGGGTTGCAATGGTCACTTCTGGAATCTCGGCAGCGCTATTTTCACCTGGAAGCCGTACCGTAATATTAATTGCTGTTACACTACCCTCTTCATTGATAATTCTATGAACAAGCAGTGGTTCCTTTAGGGCTTTTTCCCTGATTTCAGCGATTTCAGCATCTGTTTTGTTTGCAGAATCATAGGACAGGTCATCCACATAAAGGTCATCGCCCTGTGCGCTGGTATGCTGAAAATTAGTCACTGCATCCACTCGTGAGGAGTAAGGCGTGTTCCAAGCTTCGGCGGTAAGTTCTTCGATGGCCACAAGGTTTTCCCTAGTAAAAATGTTACCGTCCTTAGGGGCAAGTACCACAATAATGTTGTCGTCCTTGGTGTATTTTTCTTGTAGGGCATCAAAAGCTTCCAACTCTGGATTGGATTCGCTAAAAAAAACGTGATAGTCCCCGTCGAACTCCATCTTGCCTTGGGAGGCAAGGCCCATAGCGAGTAAAATTGTCAAAATGAGAACAGGCCATTTGAACTTGATTACAAAATTGGCCCAATTCTTCGCAAATGCATTGGCTGCATTTTTTGTTTTTTGAATTGCATTCATTGATTAGGATTGATTAAGGTTTATGATGATGTTTATTTTTTGACGTTCTGACTCATGCGCTTTGGACATTTATTTTTATTTTATTTGACACTAACTGTCCGGTCAACTTTATTTTTTGTATGACTATCTATAGACGAACCATATGATAGTCAAATTAATAATTGACCAGTCATCTATAAAAAGATCAAAAAAAATTAACTGAACATGAACTTCCGCAGCATCGACATATAATTATCCACAGGATAAGCGCTTTTCATTTCTTTCATCGTTGTCATTGCTCCTTTTCCTGCGTCTTCAAAAAAGGCAACAATATCCATAGCATCTATTGCACTATTTATTTCCCCTTTTTGCTGTGCCTCCAAGACAACAGCCGCTATTTCATTTCTTATGATTTCTTCCTTGGCCGCAATAGCTGATCTAATCTTCTCACTATGTTCAGCCATTTCATTGCCCAGATTACAAGCTAAGCAGCCCATTTTGCACTCCAATTCATTTTTGATTACCGAACATCGGAACTCATAAAAGTCCAACAGTCTTTGCTTGGGTGATTTGGACAAGTCATCCAAAATCTCCTTGGCTGGCGTATAATTCAAATTGAAATAGGTGGTTATGGCTTTAACCGCAAAATCCTCCTTGCTATCAAAATAAAAATAAAAGGAACCTTTTGGGACTCCTGCTGCCTGAACTATGTCATTAACACTTGTGGCATTATACCCTTTGGACCAAAGAACCTCCATCCCTTTTTCCAAAAGCTCGTTACATTTTAATTCGCCCTTAAGTGTTTTTGTCTCCATAGCGAGCACAAATATATGACCAGTCGTCTAGTAACCAAAAGATCTTTAAAAATTTTAACAATTCTATGGTGTTATTTCCTCGGAGACCATTTCAGTAATAGTGTCTAAAACCTTAACCTTTTCAAGCCCTAACACCTCCTCCAAAAAATTTTGGGTTTCTTTCTGTACCGATTCCAAATCCTTTGAGGTAATATGACTGGTCATTACATGATCACCCACCTTGTCGAAAGCAACTCTTCGTTTTAGCTTGGCGGTTGTTCCCAGCTGATTAAACATGGTTTGCATAGCAGGGACCGAAACCACATTGTCCTGAATGGAATCGTTTTTATAGAAATAACCCAAAAATACAGGCTGGTTAACCTTGGCAAAAGTCTCAGGAACCATGGTATTGTCCACCAAGGATTGTAGATGGGTCAGCGCTTCCAATCTGTACTTGGTGGTCCAATATTTCATTTTGTCCTCTTTGGCCTCAAATTCGTGATAATCGCTCTTCTTGACCGCCTTTGCCAATTGCAATCCCCAGGGCCCAGAAAGTAGTTTGGCATTGGGGTCATAAATCTCAACATTAGGGGAATATAAAAGCATTGCTGCAACATCCGGGTCTCCGCCGGCCAAATGCAATGCAAGTGTGCCCCCTGTCGAAGTAGCCATAATAATCACTTTATCTCCTAATTCTTTTGCCACGGCAATAGCTTCCTTTGCTGATTCCAATACTTGATTGGCAGTAAGATTTAGCATGGCCTCTTTTTCTTGCAATCCGTGTCCGTCCAATCTGGGTAGGTACAAATTGCATCCATAGGTTTTGGCTGTGTTTATGTGGATGGGGTTCCCTTCTTCCCTACTCGCCGACCACCCGTGAAGGTAAACAATGCTATACGGTGTTTTACTGGGAATGCTATCAAACCACACGATACGGGCATCGTTATCAGGTTTTATATTGGGAATTGCTTTTTCTGCTTGTTTAATTTCCTGCTCTAATGCCAATAAATTAGAGTTTACCTCGGGCAATGTAGTGTCCAAATCTGGCTTTTCCACTTTTGGCCCCAGAAAGAAAATCACAAGCAGCACGGCCAATAGTATGAGTAGGCCTTTGAGAATTCTAAAAACTATTTTCATTCAGGTATTTGCAATGATTTCGGATTTGTTCCCACAATTAGCCCTTGTAAAATGTCATCTAGGGTACCGACTGCAGCAACTGAATATAGTCCGAATTTTTTACCACTACAATATATTCTTTTTCATCCATTTGGAGGGATTGCATGTCCTTGACATCCCCAGGCACATAAAAACCACTGATATGGCCTTCAATTGGAGTGAAGCCACCTGCACCATCACCTTTTAAGAGGAGCCCGTTCCCAGCGTCGTTTCTTGGGGTTTCTACCTCTGAGCTGTGCAGGTTCCCCGCAATAAGTACATCCAAATGACCATCATGGGTATAATCTTTCACAAGAATTTGGTTGATGGAGGACAACTGTGCCAACTTGGGCAGCTCATGACTTATAAATTTGCCATTCTTATTTTCCAAATAAACACTTGCAAAGGATTTTACCTGATAATGCAAGGATTCTTCCAGACTTCTTTCGGTATAGACATCCGTTAAGGTTGCTTGGGAAAAGGATTCATAATCTTTGAATTTATCCTTGATTCCCGGCATTTGTTGAGAGGAGCACTCCCTTCCTCGTAAGGGAAACTTTTCACCCTCATTGAAATAACTCAGAACAATATCGTTGGTACTATTATTGTCAAAATCATTGAAGTAAATATCAAAAGTCTCGTCCTTGCTCGCCTTGTATTTGTAATTTAATCCCAAATTCCCCACGATGTAATCCTTATCACCATCCTGGTCAAAATCTCCTTTTTCTATACTAAACCACCAGCTTCTGGAATCCTCCAGTCCATGGGTCTGGGTAACATCAGAAAAATAGCCTTGATCATTTTTAAGCAGGGTTATAGGCATCCACTCACCCACAACAATCAAATCCGTCCACCCATCGCCATCAAAATCTGACCAAACAGCATCGGTAACCATTCCTAATTTTTCCAACATGGGAGCTACTTTTGCAGTAGCATCCACAAATTTGGGTATTCCTTGCTCACTTACATTTTCCAAAATATAGCTGTTGGCGGGTAAAGGGTAATTTGCTGGCACCAATCGGCCGCCGACAAACAAATCCAAATCCCCGTCCTTATCATAATCAAGACTATGCACCCTAGATCCACTACTGCCCATCTGTGGTAATGCAGAATTCGATTTTTCAAAATTTCCTGAACCATCATTCACATAGAGTCTATCCTGAAGTAAATGGGAATCGGATGGAAATTCATTGCCCCCACTTACCATATAAATGTCATTATCGCCATCATGGTCCGCATCAAAGATGTGAATCCCCATATCTTCATGAGCGCTATCTTCATTTAAAACAGCCATTTCCTTTTTCTGAAATCCTTCTGAATTTTGATAAAAAATAGCTGCGGGACTTTGTGCTGCACCCCCAACAACGAAATCATCCAATTGGTCACCATTGAGGTCACCCACAGCTACATTGGGACCTAACATGGACATTTGGTGCGGCAGTAAAATTTCCTTGTCAAAATCATTATAGCGATTTTCCATGTGACGGTGATTAACCACCATCGATAGGTCCACCTTCTGAAACAGCTGAGTAGGATTGGATGGTTTTTGGCCTTCTTCCAAGGCAACCGCCATACCGTAATCCACCATTAGCGAAGAATTAACTTCAGGTCCCCTCACCAGCTGCACCTTATTATCTGGCCAAACAATCTTAATGGAATCTATTCTTTGTGTATTTCCTAGACCAAAGTGCAGCTGTGGGGCCACTGAGGACTGAAAGCCCCTGGTCAGTGTCATTTCTTGGTATTGATGGCTACCATTGGCATATAAAGTAGCCTTTGTTCCTATTCCAAACGGGTTTTTGCTCGTACCCTTAAATTTTAGGGTCAGATGGTTATTCTTTTCTGAACTTTTATTTTCAAACACCGTGGCCACATCATCAATGTTATTAGTGACAATTTCAAGATCTCCATCATTGTCCAAATCCACATATACTGAGCCGTTTGCAAAACCTAAATGTTCAATGCCCCATTCCTTGTTTTTCCGTTCAAAAGTCAAGTCCCCGTTATTTTTAAAGACGAAGTTGTCTATTTTTTCGGATGGAATTGCAAGGCTCTTGATCAACGTGCTATCTTCGGAAACCCCGGTTTGCTCTATCTTTTTGAAAAAATCCCTGTTGTTTATTTCACGTCTTGTACCGTTGGAAATGAAGATATCCTTCCATCCGTCATTATCTAAATCTGCAAACAATGGCCCCCAGCTCCAGTCAGTGGAGGAAATCCCGGCCAAACGGGACACATTGCTAAAATCAGGTAGGGAATCCAATAGATTTCCATTGTTCATTTGAAGGCTATTCTGCATGTACTGATAGTGAAAGCCAGAATTTACCGTGCTCCAGAACAAATCTGGATTCATACTGGCCATATTGGCCTTGGCCCTACGGTTTATGTTGGCTGTCATATCCACTTGAAGTACATCTAGCAGTAAATCGTTGTTGAAATCAGCAATATCCACTCCCATTCCATAAAATGAGGTGTTCTTGGTCACCGCTTTTACTTGCTCCGAAAAGGTTCCATTTTTATTGTTGATGAACAGATAATCTGGGCTACTAAAATCGTTAGACACATAAAGGTCGGGCCAACCGTCCTGATTTAAATCGCCCACGGTTGCACTCAACGATAGCCCGAATGTTTTTAAGCCCGCTTGTTCCGTTACATCTACGAAAGTTCCATCTTCATTTTTGAAGAGTTTATCAGTTTCCAACGGCTTTGGAAATTTTTGTTTGAATGCATAGTGAAAGTTAGGGGCATTAAATCGAGTAGGGGGATAATTGGCCACATATAAATCCAAATCCCCATCTAAATCATAATCAAAAAAAGTGCTTTGAACACTATTGCCAGGGTCATCAATCCCAAATTCTTTGGCTTTTTCCGTAAATGTGTTATCGCCATTGTTTATAAATAATTGATTTTCCTTGGGTCCAAATTTTCCACCAACCGAGCAGTAAATATCCAGAAATCCATCGTTATTCACATCGGACATGGTGGTACCAGTATACCAACGGTCATCTCCTGAAACTCCCGCAGATTCGGAAATGTCTTCAAATTTCAGATTTCCCTTGTTCAAGTATAATTTGTTGGGAACCATGTTCCCTGTGAAGTATAAATCCACCAGACCATCATTGTTGATGTCTCCGGCAGAAACTCCTCCTCCCATGTAGATATAGGCGTAGGTGAAGTAATTGAGGGAATCATTTTCAATTAAATTATTGGCAAAATCAATCCCTGATTCTTGGGAACCAATTTTTGAAAACAATTGAGGTTTTTGATCCTTGTTTTGTCGACTACAAGACAAAAACAATAAAATTGTCAAACCTACCAAGAAAATTACCTTGCCTTTAAACTTCATTAGAGATATATAATAAATTCGAAAACAGGGTTTTTACACCCTGTTTTCTTAGTCAACTTAAACTTAATTAACCATGTAAACTAACCAAACTACTAATTCTTAATAACCAGGGTTTTGGGTTAAAGTTCCAGCGCTAAGGTCTATTGCTCCAATCGGAATTGGGAATAGGTCATGCTTACTGTCATAAGGATTGATTAAAGCTCCAAAACCAGGGATTGTACGTGCTTCATTTGTGTAATATTCTGTCAGCACAGCTTGGGAATTACCCCATCTTCTTAGGTCAAACAAACGATGACCTTCCATACCGAGTTCCAAACGACGTTCAAAACGAACCGCATCTCTTGCAAAATTGGCATCAGCAAATGCTGCATATGGCTCAACCACATAGGTAGCAGCATCACCTGAACCATCTGTTGCTTGCATATAATTGGAATTTTTTGCCCTATTCCTAACCAGATTTACATAGTTAAGAGCAGTTGGCAAATCTCCTGTTTCCACTGCAGCTTCCGCAGCCATCAACAGCACGTCTGCATAACGCATCACATTGTAGTTGACACCGGAAAGTTGTTGTCCCCAAGCACCTGTTGCCTGGTTTGTTCCAGCATCATCTGCCCAGTATACATTCTTTTTGGGCAAGTAAGGACCAGAAATGTCACCATTGGCAAATTTGGCCCTGATCCATGCCTCACCAATATGTTCGCCATAACCGTTATAGTCAATTCCTCTTCTTCCTACCGTATAATCAGCTCTTGGATCTAGATTACCTGCAAACGGAGTAAAATCCGTTGGTTGAGGAGGGTCTGTATCCGGAACGAAAGAAAGAATGTCCCAATCGCTTGTTACATCTGTCTGATTGAAAGTGTCAAGCAATGGAAGACCACTGGCATCTGTCTGAAATGCATTCAACAAATCTTGTGTTGGCTGATAAAATCCGCAACAGGAACCAAAAGGACCCGGATTTGGGAAATTAAGCGCTCCAACTACATTACCATTGTATGACTGACCACTATCTGTGGTAAACTGAATTTGAAATACGGACTCGGAACCATTTTCACCGGCCAGTCTAAAATTCTCCACAAAATCAGCAAGAAGATCATATGGTCCATTGTTGATTACATCAGTTAACAATGTTAGGGCACCAGCCCAATCTGATTGATACAAATGCGTCTTTCCTAGAAAAGCCTTAGCCGTCCAAGAAGTTGGCCTACCTACATTGCCAGAATCACGCGTGTCAGGTAAGTTGTCTATTGCGAATTGAAAATCAGCTTCAATTTGATCCCATACAGGACCAGTATTGGGTTGATTGAATTCAGAGGCAGCATAATTCTCTTCAGAAATGAAGGGTACATTTCCATACATTACCTGAAGTTGAAAATATGCCAGCGCTCTTAAAAACCTAGCTTGCGCAACTTGATCTGTAAAATCCACAGGATTTTCCAAGGAACTTGTAAGTGCCATTACAGCATTGGATCGATTTACCAAAGTAAATAGTTCGCCCCAACGTGCATAGAAATAACCATTGGCAGATGACCAGTTCATAATTTCGATTTCTTTCAAATCAGCTTGGTCATCATTGGTACTCCCTTTATGTGCGTCATCAGACAATACATCCATCCACCAATTATCTGCTGCTCTACCCCAACCATTTCCAAAACTAGTTGAGCTTACCGCATTTAATGAGGAATAAGCCCCAGTCAATAACAATGAGACACCTTCTTCGTTCGCTAGAGCTTCATCGGATAAGGCTCCAACAGCTGGAGTTTCCGTAAAATCATCGCTACATCCAATCACCAGGACTAGTAAAACCAGAAATAAATTGATAAAATTTTTCTTTTTCATTTTTTTAGAGTTTTAAGTTAATCCCTAAGGTGTAGATTTTTGGTTGAGGGTAAACCCTTCTATCTATACCTAAATTTAAATTTTGACCGACTCCATCAGCATCAATTGGAATAACTTCTGGGTCAAATCCTTCATAGTCTGTTATTGTGAAGATATTGGTTCCTTGAAGGTAAATTCTCAAAGACCCCAAGCCAATCTTGTTGGTAACATCACTTGGTAAGGTATAACCAATTTGCATGTTCTTTAACCTTAAATAAGACCCATCCTCAACAAAATACGTGTTGGAAGAAGCTTCTTCCAACGGATATGAGGCAGTCAGAGCAGGAACACTGGTATTGGTATTGGACGGCGTCCAAGCATTGAGCACCCTTGTACTTCTGTTACTATTAAAGAATAGTCCAAAGTCAGTAAACACCTTGCTATAGTTATAGACGTCGTTACCCTGAGATCCGGTAAAGAACAACTGCATATCGAATCCTTTATAGGAAAGATTGGCATTTATACCATAGGTGAAATCTGGATGCGGAGAACCAATCTTAGTTCTGTCATCACCATCCACAAGGGACTCACCATCGCCATCGATATCTTCATACATAAATCTACCGTTACTGTCCAGGCCTGTGATTCTTCTTCCGTAGAAGAAAGAAATCTCATCACCAACCTCTGTACGGGTTACAGAACCATTTCTTAAGTCACCCCTTCCAGGAACAGGAGAGTCATTGATCAATCTTGTAACTTCATTTTTGTAATGCGACAAGTTCAACGCAATATCATAAGAAAAGCCACCGGCCGTTGTATTGCCGTAACCAATGGAAAGATCAATACCCTTATTCTCAACATCACCCAAGTTTACCAAAGGAGCTTCTGCATCAATGGCTGTTGAGCTAATCAAACTAAAATCTCTAGTGATTAGGTTTTCGGTTTTGATATTAAAATATTCCGCAGAAATATTTAATCTACTGTCAAATAATGAAAGTTCAACTCCAAAGTTTGTAGTTTGTGAAGTCTCCCACTTTAAATCGGCATTACCAACCTGGGTCAATAATGCTCCCGTTGCTATACTTGTCCCATCAAAGGAGTAGTTGGCAAACTGCTCACTTAAGCTCGAAATATTTATGGTTGGGTTGTTAGCAGGTAAGGTTTGATTACCCAATTCACCCCAGGATGCTTTCAGTTTTAAGCGATTGACAATACCGTCCGTAGGAAAAAAGTCCTCATCACTGATGAGCCACCCCGCACTAACGGCTGGAAACACCCCGGTTTGGTTATCTCCCAAAAACCTTGATGATTGATCTCTACGCAACGTACCGGTTAGGAAGTAGCGACTTAAATAAGAATAATTTACTGAACCAAATATGGAGTAAAGGGTATTTTCCCTATCAAAAGTAACATCTACATTATCTACAGTAGTTGGGACATTGGGTGCACCCGATCCATTGCTCAACAAATAAAAGTTGGGGTCTTCAAACAAGAAACCTGTTCGGGAAACTTCCTTACTTTTTTGGCCCTCTTCCAAGGCTTCAATACCTGCAATAGCATTAATTGTATGATCCCCGAATGTTTTATTGTAATTCAGGATGTTTGTCCAACTCCAGTTATAGCGGGTTTGATCCCGTTCTGTAAGGGTATTGGTTGATATAGGTTCTCCATTTTCTGGATCCAAGGATACAAATCTTCTTGAATCGAAAATTTCAAAACCACCAGCTAGCGTAGACTTAAAGGATAGACCATCAATAATCTCGTAGTTCAGATAAATGTCACCTATACCAGTATAGCGCTTATCGTAATCATTTCTTGTTCTATACAATTGAGCAACTGGATTCCTTGGATTTCCAATTCCTGGAGGGGCTGATCCCGCAAAGAAACCATCGTCATCCCTAACAGGTACCAAAGGAGAAATTCGGTAAGCCATTTCTATGGCCTCTGAATTACCGGGCGAGGTATTGGAAAAGGAAATGTTGACATGTTCCCCAATACGTAATTTTTCACCAATTTTGAATTCTGAGTTTAGTTTTGTACCACCTCTTTTGAATCCTGTATGGTTTACAACGCCTTCTCTGCTCAGGAAGGAAGCCGACATAAAGTATTTTCCATTTTCATTACCATTTGCGATGGAAATGGAAGCATTTGAAATAGGGGCCGTTTGGGTAATTTCATCCACCCAATCAGTACCTCCCGGTTGTACTGTTGCATTTACTTGCCCAGCAGGGAAGAAAACAATAGGATCATAGGATTGTACTCTTGTATAACCTACTATGGAAGATGGAATGACCGGAGTAGCACCATCACCATACTGTGGATGGCTAGGAGCAATCCCGTCATTGATTCTACTCTGCCAAATCATATCAGCGTGTTGCTGTACATTTAACAGGTCAATAGGGTTGCCAACCTTGGAAAAACCTGTATACAGGTCTACGGAAACTTCGGCCTTTTCCATGTTGTACCCACCACCTTTGGTAGTTATGATCACAACACCGTTGGAAGCTCTTGCCCCATAAATGGAGGCTGCACCATCCTTTAGGACGTTCATTTGCTCGATATCCGTTGGATTGATATTGTTTAAAACGTTGGGGTCGTCTGTTTGTACACCATCAATAATGTAAAGCGGATTCGTGTTGTTGGTCGTACCAAATCCACGAACGTTGATTTTTGGAGCAGTTCCTGGATCACCACTAGTGATTACCTGAACCCCGGTTACCCTTCCTTGAAGCACTTCTGCGGCATTTACCACAGGAGTTTTTACTGCCTCATCAATATCAACAGAAGCAACCGAACCAGTAACATCGCCTCGAGTTTGGGAAGCATATCCCAAAACTACCACTTCCGATAATTTGCTGGAATCCTCTTCCATACTTACGTTGACGGTCGTTTGACCGTTAACCGCTACTTCCCGGGTTGCAAATCCAATATAACTAAATACCAAAGTTGCATCTGGTGCAGCAGTGATGGTATAATTACCATCAAAATCGGTTTGGGTACCATTGGTGGTTCCCTTTACTACAATATTCGCTCCAGGTAAAGGTTGTCCGTCCGAGTCAGTTACCGTACCACTAATGTCCGACTGTACGAACTTGGAATCGTCATCCACCGTTTTTTCAGGTTCTAATACTCTTTTGACGATAACCACTTGACGATCGTCAATTTTATAACTTAAATCGGTGTTTCTAAATGCTTTTTTAAGGATATCGGCCAGCTTTGCATTCTTTAAGCTCAATGACACCTTTTTGCTTTTGTCCAAGACGTCATCTTTGTAAAAAAAGACATATTCCGTTTTATCCTGAATCTCTTTGAACAGATCTTCAAGCACAACGTCATTTACTTTAATGTCTATTTTGGTCTGTGCATAGGAAGAATTGGCATATGCAGTACTGAGGCCAATTCCAATTAATAAAAGAAAAACTCTCATAATAGTCCAGAAATAAGACCTCAAGGGCGTTATTGTACCTAAAGGACTGAGGTTAACAATTTTATTCATAATTTAGTTTTTTTTGTTAGTTGATGTTGCTGAACATAAATTTTCAGCAATGTTTGCTTTAAGCCAGAGGATGTTGGCGCATCTTCTGGTTTTTTTTGTGGTCTTTTTTATGTCATATAGTTCACTTTAGTTGATTATTATTTGATTTTCATTTTGATTGGTATATTCAAAATCGGTTGTTTCCTTTATTATTTTGACCACATGCTCCACATCTTCCTTTAAATCCAAATAACCAGAGAATGTCTGGTTTTCCAGTTCCACGTTGTTGATCACAATATCCACATTGTAATATCTGGAAAGTCTTTTCATGATGTGTTTTAGGTCATCGCTCTTGAAGATAAATACTCCCCTACGCCATGAAAAGTAGTTTTCCACATCTACCATCCTAGCCGAAATCCTTTTGGCATTTTTGGCATAAACAGATTGGGTGCCAGGGGCTATTTTCAACGCTTGTTTTTGTCCAAAGAAGGAATCCTCCACATAGTGGATCTCGACACTTCCGCTTTTTAAGGTTGTGCTAATATTTCCATCATCCAGGTAGTTGCTTACATTGAAGACGGTACCCAATACTTCAATTTCATGGTTTTCCGCTTTTACAATGAACGGTTGTTTTTTGTTATGGGCCACCTCAAAAATACCTTCTCCTTCAAGGTATACTTCTCTTTTTTTACCTTTGAAAATAACCGGGTAGACTAATTTAGACCCGGAATTCAACCAAACCTTGCTCCCATCGGACAGCTCTATTTGGGACCGTCTGCCGTATGGGACTATTAGGGTGTTGTAAACAATTTCATTGTTTTTTTCCGTTACCTGATCAACCTCCTTTAAAGAGCCTATCTGTACCTTACTCCCTGTATTGGAATATTTAATATTGGTGTTGTCCTGATCAACATTGATGTTCGTTTCATTGTCCAAAATCAATGTAACCTCTGTTGAGCTTCCGGCATCCACTTTGGAACTTGTAGTTTTGACATAGGACTCAATGGAAGTGGGATTGTATACGGAATTGTATAAATAAAAACCCGAGGATGCAATCAAAAGGACGGAAGCCGCAGCTCCAAATCCATACCGAACTCGTCTTTTAAAACGCTGATACCTGAAAATGGAATGGGTAATCCTTCCCTTTAGCTGTTCCTTCTCCTCTTTATTAATGTGAGCAGAGTAATTTTCTGTAGTTTTATCTTTTCTCATTTTGTTCTCTGACACCCTTGAAATCTGTATCCAAGCCAAGTTTCAACAGTTGTCCTTATTAATAAAAGCATTCAATACTTGGTTTATAGACAATTTTTTTAGGTTTTTTTTAAGAAATCTTTAATTCCAGTGCTTCAAAATTGAGATTTTGAATAAAATAGAGTTGGGAAATACTAGTTACCCTACTAACTATCAATACTTTATAAAAAGTAGCTCACCAAAATCACTATGGGTAGTACAATATTTTTTCTTAGTGATTTAATGGCTCTGTAGATGATGGTTCTTGAAGTTTCTACCGAAGTATTCATAATCTCGGCGATTTCCTCATAGGATCTTTTCTCATAAAATCGCAACGACAATCCCTTTTGTTGTCTTTTGGTAAGGAATTCAGTTGCTTTGAGTAAGCTGTGACTTCTTAACCATTCATTTTCCATCTCTATAAGCTCCTCTTCTGGAGATGGTATATGGTTTCGTTGATTGCCTGAAAGTGGAGTTTCGTTCGTATAATACGTAAGCTTGCTTTTGTGGCGGCGGTTTATTTTTCTTTTTAGAGATGTCAGCAAGTAAAACTTAACATTATTGGTTACCGCCAATCGGGATTGATACTTGTATAAATCCAAAAAAAGGTCGTGGATACAATCCATTACATGGTTTCTATCCTCCGAAAACTGAATGCCATATGAAAAAAGATCATCAATGTAAATGTCATATACCTCGCCCAGGGCCAGGACATTTCCTTTCCTTATCTCATTCCATAAAGCTAATTCGTCCTTATTTTGGTTTTCCAACATAATCCAATCAATATACTTGAATTGCACCTCCAATAATGGAACACATCATATACTGCATCAAATCGATACTATTCTTAGACGGAGCCATAATAAGAAAACAGCTCCCCAAATTTCACCGAGCATAGGTGAGAAGGTAAGTTAAACACCTCTCATCCTACTCATTTGGTTTACAAGAAGAAATTATATTCTTCCAAACAGACCTTGATTAAGGGAAAAAAAGTCAACAGAAGTTTCCAGTCATAGTTTGAGCGAGTTTGAGTTAGATAGATTCATTGAGTTCCTGTATTTAGTGGTTAAACACCACATTAAATACATTGTTTTGAGTTAAATATTGATAAATATATAAAAATTGGCGGGATATTTTCTCACAAAAAAACTCAAAGCCCTATCTCTTTAGGAATTCCATACTCCACAAGATTTTTACAATCAGATTACCTAGAACAGACCTGAAAGAAGCATTTTCCAACAGTTTGCTCACAGTGAACCAATTAAGTCTTTTAAAGGTTTAATGGTCCATAACCACAACTTGTTTTCTCACAAAAAAAGAAAAATTCTAAGGTTTTCTAAATATTGATATCAACTTACAAAGCACTTTAAGATCCGGTGAAGTCTCTTAATTCATTGCCGATTTCTTACCCCATTTTCAAATTCGATAGGATAATTCAGGTAGCCATTTTCCTTCTCCCAACAAAAAAGTTATTTTCGTTGCCAACTCGTATGGATATTTATGTCAAAAATTAGGGTGCTTCTTAAAAATCTAGGGCCAGGATTGCTTTTTGCCAGTATGGCCATCGGCACTTCCCATTTAGTATTGTCCACAAAAGCTGGTGCCCAGTACGGTTGGATCATGATTGTGCCCATTGTATTGGCCAATGTGCTTAAATATCCCTTTTTTGAGTTTGGCATCCGATACACTTCCGTTACCGATCAAAGTCTTATCCAAGGCTATTTAAACATGGGTAGAAAGTACCTATGGATTTACGCCTTGGTGACCGTGGTCTCCACATTTACCATACTGGCCGCGCTATATGTGGTTACGGCAGGTTTGCTAATGAATCTGTTTGGCATTACTGAAGTTGGCGAAGGTATTGTAGCTCTCTGCCTGTTCATCTTTATTGGTTCGCTATTGATTATTGGCAAATATCGATTTCTTGAAAACTCTCTAAAGGCAGTAATTTCCATTTTATTTGTGGCCCTGTTGATCACCACGGTAATGGTTATCCATAAAGGTGTTGTTCCGGGCTCAGAAACCTACCAAAGACCTGAACTATTCAATGAGATAGGGGTTTTGTTCCTGATCAGTCTTATAGGTTGGATGCCAACTGCGGTGGAGGCATCGGGATGGGTGAGCCTGTGGAGTATGGAAAACCAAAAGGGCATGAAGGAAAAACCCACCTTAAAAGAGGCGCTTCAGGAGTTCAATGTGGGCTATGTAATGACCGCAATACTAGCGGTGTTCTTTTTGATTATTGGCTGGATGACCTTATATGGAACTGGGACAGAACTAAGCGGAAAAGCCGCAGTATTTGCAGATCAAGTTGTTAACCTGTTTACTACCCACATTGGAAATTGGGCCTACTTTCTAATCGCTGTAGCCGCTTTCGCAACTATGTTCAGCACCTGCATGACCGCCCACGATGCCGTTTCACGGGTAAGTTTGGACGTTTTACAAAAATTATTTCCCAAAAGACCGGTATTTAGCCATAAAAACTCTTTTGCAGTTACGGTGATCCTAATGGCCGTTATCAATTGGATCGTTATTGCTGGATTTGGAGCTAATATGGGCAACTTGGTTGCTTTGGCCACTTTCGTTTCGTTTGTAATGGCCCCGTTAATTGGGTGGATGAACCTTAAAACAGTAATGGGCAAGGATGTTCCAGTCGCGCAGAGACCCAAAAAGGGTTTGCGGTTCCTGACTTATCTGGGAATGATTTTTTTATTGGTATTTGCCCTGTACTATTGTTGGATGCTGATCCGTTGATCAATTGAACAGGATATTATCGTTCAACACTACAATGAGCGATCTCTGGTTTCGTTTGTGCAAGACTTCCAAACAATATACCCCATTGGTGCAATTATTAAGTATTTTGTTCTCTCCATGCCCTATAGAATATAAAACATTGGCTTCTGGCACCCCTTTGTGAATCAGGTAATTTTTGATAGCATCCGATCTGCCTTGCGTCAATCTAAAATTGGTACTGCTTCCTCCCCTACTATCGGTATAGGTTTCAATTCTTAATTGCACAAAGGGAAAATCTTTTACAAAGGCTACCACCTTATCCAATTCGGTTTTGATTTCTTGGGTGAGTTGTGTTCTTCCGCGGCCAAAATAGAAATCCTTCAGTTTAACCACAGTCTGTCCTTCCCTTTCTTCCACAAGATCGTCGTAGGCGGCCAATTGAATTTCATGGCTATTGCCTTCCATAGCTTCCAATTCTTCCTCAGTAAACTGCTGAGTGGTCTCGGAAAAACGATCTTTTACCGCTTTCAAAACCAGATGCTTTGTCCATGGAATTTCCAATCGATAGCTTCCATCCTCATCTGAATAGGTTTCTGCCAAGAGATTTCCTAACGTATCCACTAGTTGAACTGCTGCCTTGCCCACAATTTCAGTTGGCTTGTTCGATTTTACAACCTTCCCCTTTACAATCAGGGTTCTAAGACCTGGTTTTTCATCGACCTTAAATCCATAGAGGTCATCATTGCCCTTACCGCCAGATCTGTTGGAAGAGAAATATCCCAAAAGGCCATCTCCATCGTTCCGCATTATAAATCCAAAATCGTCTTTGGAAGAGTTGATTCCCTTACCCAAATTTATGGGGATGCTAAAACCGCTGCCCTCCATATTGGATTTGTAGATGTCCATTCCCCCTAAACCATAAAAAACATCAGAAGAAAAATAGAAACTGTTTTCAAAAATAAAAGGCGCTATTTCATTCCCTGGGGAGTTTATTCTTGGCCCAAGATTTATTGGAGCCGACATGATCTGCCCCCTATTCGTGTGCACATAATAGATATCTGTACCACCATAACCATCTTCAAAGTTTGCCGAAAAGTAAAGCTTGTCGTCTTTATCATCGTAGAACGGATAATAGAAGGAGGTACTTAAATCTTTTAACAACAAATAAAAAGGCCCTTCCTTGGCCTGCATACCAATTGCCAGGGAATTTTTCCCGTTCTCATCAAAGCTTAATTCGCCATTTTGGGTATTGGATAGCACATAAAATACACTTTCCAATTTTTCCGTATAAAATGGGGTTGCCTTGTGGTATTTTGATGTTGGAATTCCTGTAAATGCAGTAGCAGTGGAAAACTGTCCATTAGGTTGCAATGTTCCCTCATAAATATTCAAATACCCTTCCCCTGTGGGAACATATCTCCGTTTTTTATCCTGGGACCTTGCACTTGAGAAAAGTAATTTATCGCCATAAAATGTAGGGGAAAAATCAGATTGCGGACTGTTCCCTTCCAAATTAAAAATCTGGAAATCCATGATTTCCGAGGGGTCGGTGCCGCCCAACAATTGGGTATTGAACTCCAAGTTCTGTAAAAATTCCTTTTCAAAATTGGACGATTTTGTGGCCAAAAAAGCTTCCGTTCGTTCCTTGTTGGAAGTTCTTGCAAAACTTTGCAACATCTTATTAAAGTGATGGTTGCCCAACAGCGTATCTTGCTTGTATAGCTTCATATAGGCTTCAGAAGCCTTTTCAAAATTATTGGTTTTATAGTAGGAATCCGCTAGGTTCAGATATTGTTCCATGCTTAAGGTTCCCTCGGCCAAATCAGCTTCATATGCAGTTACAGCCCTTTGATATTCGTATTGAAAAAAGTAATCATCGCCCTTGGACTTTTTGGACTGGGCGCTGCCTACAACCGTACCCAACAAAAAGGTAAATAAAACGGGGAATATTCTTTTGACTTTAAACATAGCTAGAAAAATCTGGGGGAATCTATTTGTTTAGGTTTACCTTTTAATTTTCTGTCCTTGTTCTTTGTTCGTGGACCTCTGTTGCTTCCTTCACGGCCAATATAAAACTTCAAAATAGCCTCGTGCGAACCTCCCGTAAAATCTCCAAGGCCGTTGGTATTGTAATCATAGGAATACCCAACAAAAAGTGAATTGGAAACTTGAAACCCAGCCAAACCACTTACCGCATTATCAAATCTATATGATGCACCAACAGTCAATGCATCAATGAATTGAAAGTTAGCGGATAAATTAACCGTAACAGGGGCTCCCTGAAGGTAATTTAATAAAAATGCCGGTTTAAACTTGGTTCTTTCTGAAATCTGAAATACATATCCTCCAATAAAGTGGTATTGCCAACTACCTTCCACTACGGTTGCAATCTCTTCATTGTAAAGCCCTTCTGTTAGGAAATTAGGCACCGAAAGTCCCAAATACCAGTCTTCTTCATACAAAAACAAACCTGCACCCACGGTCGGATAAAAATTGCTATAATTGTCCCCAAGAATGGTGGGATCAGAAGGATCAACGAAACTTCCCTCGGAATAATCCAAGCTTAAAAATGAACCACCGGCAACCATTCCAAAAGATAGTTTGGTAACATCCGTAAGGCTGATTTGATAACTGTACGAAACATTGGCATAGGTCTGTTTGGACGGCCCCAACTCGTCAAGTACCACATTAAGCCCCAATCCAGAGCGTTCATTGGCAAAAGGAACATTGGCCCCAAATCTCATGGTGGTCGGTGCCCCCGGAATATCTACCCATTGGGCACGGTATAGGCCAGAAATCTCAGGAGTCTCTACAGAACCAACGTATCCAGGGTTGAAACTTCCAATATTATACATATACTGGGTGTATTGCGGCTCCTTTTGTGCGTAACCCATGCCCACTATAGTCATGAATGTTAACACGAAAAACCTATATGTCTTTGAACCAAAAGTTTTGGGCATATTCAACTTATCTTATTATTTGAATCCAACCTTTAACAATATCAGTACCATCTCCCTGAAGGTCCAGGACATAAAAATAGGTGCCATCGGGAACATCTCCATTACTTCTGGTACCGTCCCACGAACTGTCATATCCAGTCATTTCGAAAACACTATTACCATAGCGATCAAAAATTTGGAGGTTGTTTTGAGGGAAGTCCTGATGGTTAACAAGGACCAACGTATTATTTATTCCATCACCATTGGGTGAAAATATGTTGCACAAAGTTCCCGGGGTTTGACATGGACTTCGGTTGGCTTGCACAGAAACGGATGCTGTGTTGTTGGATGCCACTCCGTCCGAGGGAAAGGAACTAGTTATTGTTGCCGTATTTTGAAGCGTTCCGGTGACCAATACCGTTACTGTGATTTCCAAGGCAATGACTTCCTCTGGACCCATTTCATCAATGGACCATACTCCCGTGATTGGATCATACGCTCCACTGGAGGCCGTATGGGAAACGTACTGAAAGCCAGAATCGGTAGAAATCAAATCGTTGACTACAATATCCAAAACCCTATCCATGGTCGTATTTTCCAAGGTAAGCGTAAATGTTATATTCGTTTGCAATAGCGGTGTAGCATTATCTACCTCCTTGCTTATGGCCAAATCTATATCTGATGGATTACAATCTGGAGTAAGGAACGGATCACAGCTGTCCAAGGGATCAGATGCATTTTCTGGGATTGCCGTTGTATTGGGATCATCCACAACTAAAACTTCCTCCCCATCCGTTAATCCATCCCCATCAGTATCTGGCTCGTTAGGGTCCGTACCTAAACTGGCTTCCTCCCCATCTGTTAGTCCGTCACCATCCGAATCAACAATACAGTCACTAACCGCAATAGTCACTTGGACAGAAGTGTTTACACAAGGAGCAACAGCACCTGTTGTGGTAAATTCAAATACATAATCCCCAGCAGATAGACCCTCGAAGTCTACATTGTTTTCTGAATCAATAATAAGAGTCCCTCCGGATGGATCGGTAACAATAGACCATGTTCCCTCGCCTTCGCCTGTTAAGGTATCATCCAGGTCGATAATTGTTGGCCCTCCATTTCCAGCGGTATTACAGGCGATGGTATTCGTTGGAGTCCCAGTGGAAGGGTTCGGGTTGATTAGGGCTATTACCTCTGTTCTCACAGAATTACAGCCATTGGCTGAAGCTTCCACAAAGAAGGAAGTAGTTTCCGTAATAATAGGAGTTTCAAAAGTATCGCCATTGCCAAGGAAAGTTCCTCCTGTGGCGCTATCGTACCAATTTAACAAAGCATCATCAGTGGTTGAAGCCGTAAGGGTCAAAGTACCCTCACCACATCTTGAAGCTCCCGAAGAGCTTAATACAACAGGAGTGTTGTTCAATACCAAGGTTACTGTTAAGGTTGGACTGGCGCACCCATTTATTTCATCGTAAAAGAAACCAAAATAGGATCCAGGAGCAATAACAATGCTACTTCTGTGTGCGATGGTTTCTAAAGGATCAGGATTGGTACTCCAAGTGAGTACACTACCAGCGGGAGCAATATCAGTTACATAATCATTTAAATCCGCAGCAACCACATCGCAGAAATCTGTGGGTTCGGTAGCATCCAAAACAGGTGCCGTGTTTCCAGCATCACATGGTGTAGAACAATCAATAACGGTTACTGTCAAGGTGGAAACTTGGTTGACACATGGTGCAACCGCACCTGTTGTTGTGTAACTAAACTCGTAATCCCCTTCAGGTTGACCATTAAAGTTTACAATGTTACTTGCGTTGATGGTTATGGAAGCACCTCCTGGAGCACTGGACAAGGACCAAGTACCAGCATCCGCTCCGGTCAACTGATCATCCAAATCCACAATGCTATTTCCGTCCGCTGCGCTGCTACAGGCTGAAATATTGGTTGTTGTACCTGCGGAGGGTGTACTGTTTGAAACCAACATAACCGTTAAGGTTGGGCTGGCACAATTGTTAAGGGCGTCATAGAAAAATCCATAGTAAGTGTCCGCGGTACTAACTGTGCTGGTAAGAAGATAGTCAGCAGTTACTGATGTATCCGAATTGGTGCTCCACCTAAGGTCTGATCCCGC
The DNA here is from genome assembly GCF_005937185.1 of Flagellimonas algicola. GTDB lineage: Bacteria > Bacteroidota > Bacteroidia > Flavobacteriales > Flavobacteriaceae > Flagellimonas > Flagellimonas algicola. Next base: position 302,957 of record NZ_VCNI01000003.1, read on the forward strand.
AGGTGGAATACTGATAACATAGGCATCCAAATCCTGCACAAATGCATCACAAAAGGTGGTAATCACAGAGCCATCTTGTACAGGAGCCGTCGTCCCTGCAGCACAGCTATCATCGTTGTTTATCGTGACGATACCCGTATCTGTTATATCCACGGGCAAGGTGGTACTACCCAAATTTTGCATGGAAATGTTTACTGTTTCATCGCTTTCTATAGCCAAATCAACTGTAGGTGTAATGCTGAAATTTTCAATTTCTCCTGCGGTTCCATCAAAATTTAAGGTTTGCAATAGACCTGTATAATCATTATCAGCCAAGGTAGCAGTTCCATCAGAAGAAAGAACTTGAACTGTAAATCCACCATCAACTTCCAAATCCAAAGTGGCAGAAAGCTGTATGGCTCCATCATCTTCATCTCCGGCGACATTGGCAATGGTTACCGTAGCTGTATCGTCGTCTGTGATTGTACCTGTTGCAGGTGAACCAGAAACCCCAACCCCGTTTGTGGGAGTTCCCAAAGTGACTGTAAAGGTCTCATTCCCTTCCACTATGGCATCATTGTTCAAGGCCACAGAAATATCTTGGGTCTCCCCGGCATTTCCTGTGAAGTTAAGAGTTCCCCCAGTACTGTCATAGTCCGTGCCACCACCCGTGGCCGAACCGTCCGTGAAATTGTAAGTCACATCCGTACCTCCTGCAACCGCATTGTCCAGAGTCACCGTAAAGACCATGTCTCCCCCTCCAACATTCTCTGCTTCGGTTTCATTGGCCATGGTAAGTGTAGCACTATCATCGTTGGTGATCGTCCCAAGGCCCGTGCCGTCGTTGATCGTGGCATTGACAGGTGCGCTCAGTACCACCGTGAAGTCCTCGTTGGGCTCCACATCCGTGTCCCCGTTCACCACAACGGTGACCGTCGTGCTCGGGCTGCCCGCA
>NZ_VCNI01000004.1 GCF_005937185.1 Flagellimonas algicola
CTACGGCGGTGACGGGCCTTGGGGCCGGCCAGAGCGCGGTGCTCAGGTGGACGGTCTCCAACGGCAGCTGTGCGGACAGCGCCGACGAGGTGACCCTGACCAACCACGCTCGGCCCTCTGCGGACGCCGGCGCTGATGGTGAAATTTGCCAAGGTTCTGAATATAATATGGCCATGTCCACAAACGGACCAATGGTGCAAAACATAAACTCCTTGCTTTGGAGTACCACGGGAGACGGAACTTTTAACGATTCGGCAATACTACTTCCCATATATATGCCAGGTCCGGGGGATATAGCAAATGGGTCTGTAATACTTAGACTCATCGCAAATGGAAATGGAGCCTGTCCATTGGTACAAGATACCATGGAACTTACGATAAATTCATTAGCAGCATCTCTCACCATAAATCATGAGACTTGTTGGCAAAGTGGAGATGCATCCCTTGATGTAACAATGGGAAATGGTACAGGGCCGTATACGGTAAATTTGAACACTTTTCAAACAGAGGTGTTTTCGGATGGGACCTTTAGTTTTTATGAGCTAAATCCAGGGAGCTATTCGCTAAGGGTGGTCGACGGTAATGGATGTGAGTCCATATCCGAGTTTGATATACTTCCAGGGGGACCAAATCTCGATGCAGCTGTTGAGCCAATTTACTCATGCGAATCTGGAAACCTCACAAACTCTATATTGGTAGAATTGGTTAATCCTTCATTAAGCGAAGATGTTGTATATGCCTTGGATTCCACAAATCCAATGGATTTCAGGTCCACTCCAGATTTTGAAAATATTTCCAATGGAGATCATTTTTTAGCGATTTTACATGCTAATGGTTGTTTGAACACTATACCATTCAGAATTGAGGATATTCCTATGTTGGAACTTGATTTGACGAGTCCCGGGCCAAATGAAATAATGGCCAATGTGTCTGGAGGATCACCTCCATATACCTACTTTTTTGTGGAAGATATTGGAACATCCAATAACAGATTTGTGGTGGATGGAAGCGGAGTCTATACGGTAAGGGTTTTGGATGGCAACGGCTGTGAGCGCGTTGAGACAATTACAATGAATTTTGTTGAGATTGAAATACCCAACTTTTTTACCCCGAACAATGATGGGAAAAATGACTTCTGGAGGCCAAAGAACATTGAAGTATATCCTAATATTGAAACCTTTGTTTTTGATAGATATGGTAGAAAAATATGGACTATGGGACCGGTGGATAATGGATGGGATGGGCAATATAGGTCAAAACCCCTGCCATCCGGGGATTACTGGTACATCATTCAATTGAATGATGCCACCGGAAGCGAGTTCGTTGGAAATTTCACTCTATATAGATAATCAACCACCATGAAAAAAATCATTTTTGTTCTATCATTTTCACTTGGGCTTACATTGTTTACAAATGCCCAAGAGCTTACAGTGCCCCAAATATCACAGTATTTGTCGGATAACCCTTTTTTAATGTCACCATCTTATGCAGGGATTGGAAATTATGTCAAAGTACGTATGAATGGATTGAGCCAATGGGTCGGAATCCCTGATGCACCAAAGACCCAATCTCTTTCGGCAGATGTCCGTTTGGGTAATAGGTCGGGAATAGGAATGGTACTCTACAATGATTCCAATGGGGAAACCAAACAGCGGGGGGCCAAACTTTCGTTTGCCCATCATTTGGTACTTGACAGGTATGATGATGTCTTTTTTTCAATGGCCCTTTCTGTTAATTTAAACCAATTTAGAATTGATATAGAAAATTTTCGGGACAATGATGACCTTGGTGTCATTGATGATCGCAAGTCGAACAATACCAATTTTGATTTGGGGACTTTATATCGAAAGGGAGAATTTTATGTAAGCCTAAATATTTCAAACATCTTGAACAAAAACATCGAAAGGTTCAGCCCTATTTATGAGCCCAATGTTCTGAGAAATTATTCTGTGTATTCTGGGTATAGGTTCAGGAAAAACAGGAGATCGGATTTTGAAATGGAGCCATCAATATTTTTTCAATACTTTGAGAGTGACAGCCGCTCCATAACTGACCTCAATGTCAAATTCAGGTTCTACGATTTTATTGATAGCTATTATTTTGGCGTTACATTTCGAATGTTGAACGATCAAGCGGTAAAGCCGCTATATTTAGCTCCGCTCCTGGGACTTAATAAAGGGGACTTTTATTTTGGGTACTCCTATCAAGTAATACTTAATGAATTGTTGGGTTATTCCACGGGCACTCATGTGTTTACCGTGGGGGTCAATCTTTTCCAAGGTATTTCAAATTGTACATGCACTTATTAGGTTGTCATAGGCGTTCAACAATGTTGACAAAAGGGATTAAGCAATGAAGTGGCTGCCAGTTATTGCTATGAACTCAGGTTTTTTTGGTGAAATGGCTATTCATATAGTTGTCCCCGTAAGCCAATCCATGAACAAGTGACCTTTGTGGGTTTTGGAGGCTAACGAACATAATAAACAGCTTGGTACTTTTTACGCTTTCGTTTCTTATTGAACATACCTTATGTCCAATTCCTAAACAAAAAGATTATATTGGGTGTTTTGGTCAGTGTCACTATGCTATATAACGGTTGTATTCATGCATGGAATACCCCGTTCACCTACCAATCAGGAACACTGGTCTTTTACTATAAAAAGAATGGGGGAAGTATCAGATGTAACCGGAACCCTAGGACAAGTACCAAAATTTATGGTTTGGTGCCTTTAGTTTTGGATACCATTACCGATGGCATGGTCTGCGGAAATTAAAATTTAGAATAAAATCCAGCTTTCCGGTTTTTTACATGTTTGTTCATCTTCTGTCACAACCCTTATTTCAATATGGATAAGGGTTTTTCCTTTGTTCACATCGGAAAGTTTTGGGATATCCCCTACTTGGGATGAACACATTGAACCTACGCGGGAATTGACAATGGCAATTGAATGGTCCGGGGATTTTGATCTATCATTTGCAAAGGCGATTAGCTGTGTGTTAGATTTCTGTAATCTAGGGCCAATCCATTATTTGTACTGTTTTTTTAAATTTTTCTCCCTGATGAGGTCGTTAATCGTATCCCAAAGGAGAATCCTTTTTTTTAGGGATTCTTTTGCCACCTTTAACGCTTCATTCCATCGTTGGTCATCATCGCCGCAAAGCTCAGAGACCATTTTTAAGGAAAGAGGACCGTGTTCATGGCTATCCAGTTCTATATGCCGGTCAAGATAATATTTTAGTTTGCTGAGCAAATGATTATTGGTGTTGTCTGATTTCAAAATTTCGATGAACATTTCCGGGATAACATTTTCTCTGCCAAACGTAAAAGCAGAGGCGATCATGTGGGTCTTTTCAGTTTTAATGATTGAGAAGGAGAATCTTACGAAATCGGCGACTCTTTGATCGAGGTTGATTTGACCCAGACAGTGTTCAACTGGTTTATCCGACTTCACGAGATTAATGAATCTATTTATTTCTGTAGTATTTGCTTTTGCCTGCTGCATGGCATCCAAATATAGTTCAAAGTGACTCTTGGCCTCTCCGAATTCGTCAATATCACTTTCTTCACCGTATACTATTTCGTTTATAAATCTGGTGAGATTCTTGTTTTTTGGTGGAATCCAGGGAATTTGGACACCGGTGAACTCTATTTGAAGGGCTTTTAAAAGAGACATAAAGTCCCACACGGCGAAAACATGATTTTCCATAAAGATCCTAATGTCGTCGATATGGTGTAGATTTTTATAAAGTTCATGCTTCTGCAAATGATTTCTGAGTTCTAAAATTTCTGTTTCGATAAGACTTAATCCGCTCATGGTTTTTTCTTATTGCTTATTGTGACAGGGAACTGGACATTGGGGTGAATTCCAACTATTTGCTTACGCTACTGGCATCTTGAATGATGTCTGGGTTTTTTTCGGCTCACTGGTAACTATTGTGCATTGATACAACCTATTTTAGAAAGTGTGTATGGACAAAAAGGTATCAATTGGATGAGTATGTAGGGATGGTGTTTGATACTGTGGATAAACAGAATCAATCCCAGGGCACTGCCACTGTTCTTCTAGGGACCTCTCTGGTTTATGTTTTGATAGTCCATTTTCAAACGATTGCAACGTAAATTGCTTTTGTTCCATAATCGAAATCAGGGCGTTCCAATGGCCGTTCCCCTTTTGGGAAAGAAGGGTACGGTTACAACTACTATCGGCCCTTAGGCTTTCTTTATTCAATCTCTGGTTTTTCGTTGGTTAAGTGGGGCCGATATCTGTTTTCTTAAAAGGGTTTATCCTGTGGGCAGGTAGCCCTCTCTTAACTAGTAAACATAGGGTCTTAGGTTCTTGTAAAAAATTAGTTGCAACAAATGTGTTGCATTATGGGATTTTTATGGCATTCATTCCATTCAACGTTACATCGGAGGTTTTTTTTGGTTCAAATGTTTTATGTATTGGTCTTTTTGAGGTATTCATGAGGCTGGTTTTGCTTTTAAATTTGAAGTTGACTCATTTGGAATTAACATTAATAAGATGATTGGAGCTTTTTTAATGGGGCCTGTTATGAGGTTGTTCTGCGCCTTTTTCCTTATGGGGGTCCTAATGGACCATGTTTGGTTTTGTGTTTCTGGCCCTGGGGGATGGGTTTGGGCAAACGAAAGTGTTGCCGGATATTCTCCCTCGGGAGCTGGGGACATGAAGGAGGGGGCACCAAAGCTTTTTTCGGTATGTCCCTTGATGGGTCCAAAACGGACCGCTGTTGTTATAGAGGGCAGGAATTTCGGATCAGATCCAGACATGGTCGAGGTTCGTTTCAATGGAACCCGGGCGGAGGTCCAAAGTGTTTCGGGGGCGCGGATAACCACGGAAGTGCCGGCGCGCGCGTTCACCGGTGTCCTGACTGTAAAGGTAGGGGGAATATGGCTTTTGGGCCCTGAGTTTGAGTATGAGGTGTCGGAGGTCAAAGTGTCCACTTTTGCCGGAAGACCTGATCATGGCGGTTTTGACGGGAGTTTTAGAAATGGCATTGGAAAAGAAGCCGGATTTGATAGGCCGAGGGATTTGGCAAGGGATTCGAAAGGCAATCTGTTTGTCGCGGACTTTGGCAACCATGCCATTAGGAAGATAGGGCCCAATGGTCGGGTCTCCACGTTTGCGGGCAATGGTGTGGCGGGTGATGCCGATGGTCTAGGGGTACGGGCCAGGTTCAAATTTCCGCAAGGGCTGACTATTGATGGGGCTGACAATATATATGTGGCCGACACAGGCAATCATGCAATTAAAAGGATAGACCCATCAGGTAGGGTCGCGACCATTGCTGGGCGCGCGCAAGGGTATAGGGACGGTAAAGGCCCGGATGCCCGGTTTGATTATCCTTCGGGAATTGCAATGGGCGGTCAAAATGACCTTTACGTGTCGGAAACCAGGAGTCATACAATACGAAGGATTTCTTTGGATGATTTTGAAGTGACCACATATGCCGGTTCAAAATGGAGGCACAGTGGCACTGCGAACGGTAATCTAAAAACAGCAAGATTTCGTTTTCCAAGCGGTCTTGCAATGGACGATAATGGGAATTTGCTGGTTGCTGACACCTACAATGACATGGTTAGGGCTATAGATCTGTCCGCTGGGACTGTGCGGACTTTGGCTGGGGGTGACCGGAATTCCGATGTCAAAAAAACAAAACCTCCGATGTTTTACTGTCCCAGGGGAGTGGCCGTTGACAAACAGGGAATCGTTTCTATGACCGATACAAAGAATCAGTGCATACGGAGGATCGATCTCGAAGGAAGAATTGTCACCATTGCAGGTGTCCCCAATTCCAAAGGGTATAAAGATGGGCAGGGGAGTGAAGCCAAGTTTTCAAACCCTTATGGTATTTTAAATTATGACCAAGGGGAAATCTATGTTGCGGATACGGACAACCACGCAATCCGGAAAATCACCATTGACTAAAGCTGCCATATGGAAGTGGGCAGGTCCCAAGAACGACCATTAAACAAATAGACCATAAAAAGATAAAACAATGAAAACAATGAAAACAATGAAAACAATGAAAACCATTGGAATATTGAGATTAAGGGACATCTTTCTGTTGCTTGTCCTGCTGTCATTGGCACTGTCCTGTGGCTCTGACGACAACGGCATGGACTGTCCTGACCCGACCAACGCTAACTGCGACCAGGTCGGGGACGACCCCCAAGATGACGACCCCCAGGACGATGACCCCCGGGACGATGACCCCCAGGACGACGACCCCGTGGTATTGGAGCCAACCCTGTCGTCCGTGGCACCGGTGACCGGTCCAAAGCATACCGAGGTTGTTATCACCGGGGAGAATTTCGGCACGGATGCCACCAAGGTGTCGGTGAGCTTCAACGGGACCCCTGGGGAAGTGCTGGGCGTCACGGACACGGAGGTGACGGTCAAGGTACCGGCGAGGGCCTATACCGGCCCCATTACGATGGAGGTGGACGGTTTCGATCTCACCGGCCCCGAGTTCGTGTACGAGCTGACCTATACCGTGGAGACCTTTGCGGGAACTCCGGAGGAGGATCCAGGTTATGAGGAAGGAACCGGAACGGCTGCCAAATTCAACCAACCCTATGACTTGGCAAAGGACTCAGGGGGCAACATATTTGTTGTCGACAGGAACAACCATGCCATACGAAAGATAACCCCGGACGGTGAGGTCTCCACTTTTGCCGGTAACGGCAGCTGGGGTAGGGAGAATGGAGAATACTTAAGTCCCCAAGGGTTGGCCATCGACGGCGATGACAATATCTATGTCGCGGATACCGAGAACCATAGGATAGTAAAGATCACACCTAGTGGAGATTGGACGTTGATTGCGGGCGGTGGTCTTGTGGGCGGATATGTAAACGGACCTGGTGCCGGTGCCAGATTCAACTATCCAACGGCAATACTTTTAGAGGAAGGTTCAGGGGGCAGTACGCTGTACGTAACGGACCAATACAATCATGCGATACGAAGGATATCCCTTGATGAGGGTCAATATACGGTGAGCACCTATGCGGGTCCCGGTCCGGAGATTACCGAGCGAGAAGGGTATATGGATGGCGGCCTTTCGGATGCAAGGTTCAGCTATCCCACGGGTATGGCGAAGAGCGGTGACGGGGCCATCCTGATTGCGGATTATGATAACCATAGGATCCGTGCCATAGATCAAGATGCTGGAACGGTTGGAACATTTGCCGGGAGTGATCGGGGATATGTAAATGACGTTCCCCGATCGGAGGCAAAGTTCAGGAGTCCAAGGGGTGTATCGGTGGCCGGGGATGGTAACATATACATTTCCGATCGTTTAAATCACTGCATACGCCGGATCGATCCCGAAGGCAATGTCACCACGATTGCCGGGCTTCCGGAATCTTCAGGTCACGTGGACGGTCTCGGTAATGTGGCCCAATTCACCTCTCCTGCGGGAGTGCTCCAAGGAGGGGAAGGGGAGATCTATGTTGCCGATACGGGCAACCACACAATCCGGAAGATCATCATTGACTAAAGCTGCCATATGGAAGTGGCAGGTCCCAAACGACCATAAAAAGATAAAACCATGAAAACCATGAAAACCATGAAAACAATGAAAACCATAAGAATATTGAGGGCAAGGGACATCTTCCTGTTGCTTGTCCTGCTGTCATTGGCACTGTCCTGTGGCTCTGACGACAACGGCATGGACTGTCCGGACCCGACCAACGCGAACTGCGACCAGATCGGGGACGACCCCCAAGACGATGACCCCCGGGACGACGACCCCGTGGTATTGGAGCCAACCCTGTCGTCCGTGGCACCGGTGACCGGTCCAAAGCATACCGAGGTTGTCATCACCGGGGAGAATTTCGGCACGGATGCCACCAAGGTGTCGGTGAGCTTCAACGGGACCCCTGGGGAAGTGCTGGGCGTCACGGACACGGAGGTGACGGTCAGGGTACCGGCGAGGGCCTATACCGGCCCCATTACGATGGTGGTGGACGGTTTCGATCTCACCGGCCCCGAGTTTGTGTACGAGCTGTCCGAAGTCAATGTGGAGACCTTTGCGGGAACTCCGGAGGAATCAGGTTACGAGGAAGGAACCGGAACGGAGGCCAAATTCGACGAACCCAATGATCTGGTCATGGATTCGAAAGGAAACATATTTGTTGTCGAGTGGGGCAACCATGCCATACGGAAGATAGCCCCGGACGGTGAGGTCTCCACTTTTGCCGGTAACGGCGACTGGGGTACGGAGGATGGAGAATACTTAAATCCCCAAGGATTGGCCATCGACGGCGATGACAATATCTATGTCGCCGATACCGGGAACAATAGGATAGTAAAGATCACACCTAGCGGGGATTGGACGAACATTGCGGGAGGAAATGGATCTGGATATGTAAACGGATCTGGCGCCAGTGCCGAATTCAGGAGTCCAACGGCGATACTTTTAGAGGAAGGTGCAGGGGACAAAGTACTGTACGTATCGGAGGCTAACCATGCGATACGGAGGATATCCCTTGATGACGATCAATTTACGGTGAGCACCTATGCCGGTCCAACGATTGATAACCAGCCAGGGGATACGAACGGCGGCCTTTCGGATGCAAGGTTCAACTATCCCAGGGGCATGGCGAAGAGCGGTGTGGGGACCATTCTGCTTGCGGATTACAGTAACAGTAGAATCCGTGCCATAGATCAAGATGCCGGAACGGTTGGAACATTTGCTGGGGACGACTTTGGGCATCAAGATGGTGATTTGGCTTCGGCAAAGTTTTCGAATCCATCAAGTATATCGGTGGTCGGGGATGGTAACATATACATTACCGATACTGGGAATTCCTGTATACGGCAGATCGATTCCGAGGGGCATGTCACCACGATTGCCGGAGTTCCGGAAAATTACGGTCACAATGATGGTCCCGGTGATGAGGCCCTATTCAACGAACCACGTGGAGTGCTCCAAGGAGGTGAAGGGGAGATCTATGTTGCGGACACCTACAACCACGTAATCCGAAAGATCATCATTGACTAAAGGTGCCATATGGAAGTGGGCAGGTCCCAAGAACGACCATAAAAACAAATAGACCATAAAAAGATAAAACCATGAAAACAATAGGAATATTGAGATTAAGGGACATCTTTCTGTTGCTTGTCCTGCTGTCATTGGCACTGTCCTGTGGCTCTGACGACAACGGCATGGACTGTCCTGACCCGACCAACGCGGACTGCGACCAGGTCGGGGACGACCCCCAAGATGACGACCCTCAGGACGATGATCCCCAGGACGACGACCCCGTGGTATTGGAGCCAACCCTGTCATCCGTGGCACCGGTGACCGGTCCAAAGCATACCGAGGTTGTTATCACCGGGGAGAATTTCGGCACGGATGCCGCCAAGGTGTCGGTGAGCTTCAACGGGAGCGTTGGGGAAGTGCTGGGCGTCACGGACACGGAGGTGACGGTCAGGGTACCGGCGAGGGCCTATACCGGCCCCATTACGATGGTGGTGGACGGTTTCGATCTCACCGGCCCCGAGTTCGTGTACGAGCTGACCTATACCGTGGAGACCTTTGCGGGAAATCCGGAGGAGGATCCAGGTTATGAGGAAGGAACCGGAACGGCTGCCAAATTCAACCAACCCTATGACTTGGTAAAGGACTCAGGGGGCAACATATTTGTTGTTGAGCGGGGCAACCATGCCATACGAAAGATAACCCCGGACGGAAATGTCACCACCTTTGCCGGTAACGGCGACTGGGGTAGGGAGAATGGAGAATACTTAAGTCCCCAAGGGTTGGCCATCGACGGCGATGACAATATCTATGTCGCGGACAGCGGGAACAATAGGATAGTAAAGATCACACCTAACGGGGATTGGACGTTGATTGCAGGTAGTGCGTATGGATATGTAAACGGATCTGGTGCCGGTGCCGAATTCAGAAATCCAACCGAAATACTTTTAGAGGAAGGTTCAGGGGGCAGTACGCTGTACGTATCGGAGGCTAACCATGCGATACGGAGCATATCCCTTGACGACGGTAATCATGCGGTGAGCACCTATGTCGGTCCGGAGATTGACCAGCGAGGGTACATGGATGGCGGCCTTTCCGATGCAAGGTTCAACTATCCCAAGGGCATGGCGAAGAGCGGTGTGGGGACCATTCTGCTTGCGGATTACGGCAACCATAGAATCCGTGTTATAGATCAAAACGAGGAATCGGTTGGAACATTTGCTGGGGGCGACTTTGGGCATCAAGATGGTGATTTGGCTTCGGCAAAGTTTTCGAATCCATCAAGTATATCGGTGGCCGGGGATGGTAACATATACATTACCGATACTGGGAATTCCTGTATACGGCAGATCGATCCCGAGGGGCATGTCACCACGATTGCCGGAGTTCCGGAATCTAAAGGTCACAAAGACGGTTCCGGTGCTGAGGCCCAATTCAACGAACCACGTGGAGTGCTCCAAGGAGGGGAAGGGGAGATCTATGTTGCGGATACGGGCAACCACGTAATCCGGAAGATCATCATTGACTAAAGCCGCCATATGGAAGTGGCAGGTCCCAAGAACGACCATAAAAACAAATAGACCATAAAAAGATAAAACCATGAAAATATTGGAAACAGGAAATTTTTGGGTTACGCGGAGTAGTAATCATAAAATCGGAAAAGTGGATCGGGACACCGAAACTGTCGGGACAATCACCGGGGGTGCCCGAGGGTATGTTGATGGTGGTCCTGTAACAGCAAAGTTTGCCGATCCTTATGGCATATCGGTCGGTTCGGATGGGACCCTGTTTACGGTTGATTCGGATAACCATTGTGTAGAAGGGGTCGATCCCGAAGGGATGGTGGAGACTATCGTTGGAGTTCCCGGGAACAATGATGGGAACGGAGGTTTTGTCGAGGCTCAGGGGACATTGCCGAATTTCAATTCCCTGTCGCGGTGTTATATGCTGGAAACGAAATCTATATTGCGGACCAGCGGCAATCATGCAATCGAAAAGATAACTTGGAAGTGGTCTGGGCCTCAACAAAACTTTCGATGATCAGATGTGTTTAAGCTGTGCTGATTCCTTCCGTTTGATAGAGGATTTGGATTCTTTCAAGATTATTGAGCATTACCGGGAGGTACTGGAAAAGGCCCTGAGTAGTGGTGCAACGGCCATTTTCTTCGAATGTCCCACCTTGGGCCTGAGCCCTTACTGTGGCGAAAAGCTTGGATATTCAAGGGACAGGCTTTTGGAGATCAATATCAGGGCGGTCATGGTGGTCGAGATCGTGAAAAAGGCCTTTTTTGACGATGACCCCCAGATTCTGATCGTTGGGCAGATCGGGCCAATGGCGAACCTATGCTCCGCAGGTTTGGACTTTGCTACCAGCATGGAATGTTCCATGTACCATGGGTTGCAGATAAAGGCCTTTAAGGAGGCAGGGGCGGATCTGGTTTTTGCCAAGGGCATAGGTACTTCGGAGGAGGCCCTTGGAATAGCGAATGCCTGCATGGCCGAGGACATGCCCCTGGTAATATTCTTTGATATGGATTCGGAGGGGAACCTTGCGGACAGTGCGTCCTTGGGGACGGCCATAGAAATGATAGATGGGAAGACCGATTCGTACCCGATGTACTACGGGGCGAAGTGTTTTGATCCGGATAGCCTGTTGAAACTTATCTGTCTGGATGAGATTTGGAAGTACAGGGTACATGAGTATGAAATTTGAAATGAAAAGCAACAATAAAAGCAATCAAACTATGAAAATATTGAGGACAAGGGATAGCTTTCTGTTGCTTGTCCTGGCGTTATCGGCAATGATTTCCTATGGCTCTGACGACAACGGCATGGACTGTCCGGACCCGACCAACGCGGACTGCGACCAGATCGGGGACGACCCCCAGGACGACGACCCCGTGGTATTGGAGCCAACGCTGTTGTCCGTGGCACCGGTGACCGGTCCAAAGCATACCGAGGTTGTTATCACTGGCAAGAATTTTGGTACGGACCCCGACAAGGTGTCGGTGAGCTTCAACGGGACCCCTGGGGAAGTGCTGGGCGTCACGGACACGGAGGTGACGGTCAGGGTACCGGCGAGGGCCCATACCGGCCCCATTACGATGGAGGTGGACGGTTTCGATCTCACCGGCCCCGAGTTCGTGTACGAGCTGACCTATACCGTGGAGACCTTTGCGGGAACTCCGGGGGAACCAGGTTTTCTGGATGGGAAAGGAACGGCTGCCAAATTCAACCAACCCTGGGACTTGGTAAAGGACTCAGGGGGCAACATATTTGTTGTCGACAGGAACAACCATGCCATACGGAAGATAACCCCTCAAGGTGTGGTCTCCACTTTTATGAAAGAAGGAGGAGAAGATGGGGGAGAGCAAAAGAGGTTCGATTATCCCCAAGGGTTGGCCATAGACGGCGATGACAATATCTATGTCGCGGACAGTGGGATCGATAGGATAATAATGATCGACCCTGACCGTGTTTGGACGAACATTGCGGGTGCTGGTCAGGAAGGATATAAAGACGGAACCGGTACCAATGCCGAATTCAAGAACCCAGCAGCAATCCTTGTAGGGGAAGATGCAGGGGGCAGTGCGCTGTACGTATCGGAGGATAACCATGCGATACGGAGGATATCCCTTGATGACGGTCAATATACGGTGAGCACCTATGCGGGTCCCGCTCCGGAGATTACCGAGCGAGAAGGGTATGTGGATGGCGGCCTTTCGGAGGCAAGGTTCAGCTTTCCCTCGGGCATGGCGAAGAGCGGTGAGGGAACGATACTGATTGCGGATCTTGCTAACAGTAGGATCCGTGCCATAGATCAAGATGCCGGAACGGTTGGAACATTTGCGGGAGGCGAAGAAGGGGGATATGTAAATGATGTCCATCGATTGGATGCAAGATTTTACGGTCCATCAGATGTATCGGTGGCCGGTGACGGTACCGTATATGTTGCCGACGCCGATAATTCCTGTATACGCCGGATCGATTCCGAGGGGCATGTCACCACGATAGGGATTTATGACTCCTTTGATTACAATGACGGTCCCGGTGCTGAGGCCAAATTCAACTATCCAATGGGGGTACTCCATGGAGAGGAAGGGGAAATCTATGTTGCGGATACTGACAATAACGTAATCCGAAAGATCATCATTGACTAAAGCTGCCATATGGAAGTGGGCAGGTCCCAAACGACGATTAAACAAATAGACCATAAAAAGATAAAACCATGAAGACCATGAAAACCATAAGAATATTGAGATTAAGGGACATCTTTCTGTTGCTTGTCCTGCTGTCATTGGCACTGTCCTGTGGCTCTGACGACAACGGCATGGACTGTCCTGACCCGACCAACGCGGACTGCGATCAGGTCGGGGACGACCCCCAAGATGATGACCCCGTGGTATTGGAGCCAACCCTGTCTTCCGTGGCACCGGTGACCGGTCCAAAGCATACCGAGGTTGTTATCACCGGGGAGAATTTCGGCACGGATGCCACCAAGGTGTCGGTGAGCTTCAACGGGACCCCTGGGGAAGTGCTGGGCGTCACGGACACGGAGGTGACGGTCAAGGTACCGGCGAGGGCCTATACCGGCCCCATTACGATGGAGGTGGACGGTTTCGATCTCACCGGCCCCGAGTTCGTGTACGAGCTGTCCGAAGTCAATGTGGAGACCTTTGCGGGAACTCCGGGGGAACCAGGTTATGAGGAAGGGTCCGGAACGGCTGCCAAATTCGACCAACCCTGGGATTTGGCAAAGGACTCAGGGGGCAACATATTTGTTGTCGACAGGAACAACCATGCCATACGGAAGATAGCCCCGGACGGTGTGGTCTCCACTTTTATGAAAGAAGGAGGAGAAGATGGGGGAGAGCAAGAGAGCTTCTATTTTCCCCATGGGTTGGCCATAGACAGCGATGACAATATCTATGTCGCGGACAGCGGGAACGATAGGATAGTAATGATCGACCCTGACCGTGTTTGGACGAACATTGCGGGTAATCAGGAAGGATATGTAAACGGATCTGGTGCCAGTGCCAAATTCAGGTTTCCAGCAGCAATCCTTGTAGGGGAAGATGCAGGGGGCAGTGCACTGTACGTATCGGAGGATAACCATGCGATACGAAGGATATCCCTTGATGACGGTCAATATACGGTGAGCACCTATGCCGGTCCGGAGATTACCGAGCTAGGGTACAAGGATGGCGGCCTTTCGGAGGCAAGGTTCCACTTTCCCTCGGGCATGGCGATTATCGGTGAGGGAACGATACTGATTGCGGATTATGATAACCATAGGATCCGTGCCATAGATCAAGATGCCGGAACGGTTGGAACATTTGCGGGAGGCGAAGAGGGATATGTAAATGACGTTTCCCGATCGGAGGCAAGGTTTAGGAACCCATCGGATATATCGGTGGCCGGTGACGGGACCATTTATATCACCGATACTGCGAATTCCTGTATACGGCAGATCGATCCTGAGGGGCATGTCACCACGATAGGGATTTATGACTCCTTTGATTACAATGACGGTCCCGGTGATGAGGCCAAATTCAACTCCCCTTTGGGAGTGCTCCATACAGGGGAAGGGGAGATCTATGTTGCTGATACGGGCAGCCACGTAATCCGGAAGATCATCATTGACTAAAGCTGCCATATGGAAGTGGCAGGTCCCAAACGACGATTAAACAAATAGACCATAAAAAGCTAAAACAATGAAGACCATGAAAACCATTGGAATATTGAGATTAAGGGACATCTTTCTGTTGCTTGTCCTGCTGTCATTGGCACTGTCCTGTGGCTCTGACGACAACGGCATGGACTGTCCGGACCCGACCAACGCGAACTGCGACCAGGTCGGGGACGACCCCCAAGATGATGACCCCCGGGACGACGACCCCGTGGTATTGGAGCCAACGCTGTCGTCCGTGGCACCGGTGACCGGTCCAAAGCATACAGAGGTTGTCATCACCGGGGAGAATTTCGGCACGGACCCCGACAAGGTGTCGGTGAGCTTCAACGGGACCCCTGGGGAAGTGCTGGGCGTCACGGACACGGAGGTGACGGTCAGGGTACCGGCGAGGGCCTATACCGGCCCCATTACGATGGAGGTGGACGGTTTCGATCTCACCGGCCCCGAGTTCGTGTACGAGCTGACCTATACCGTGGAGACCTTTGCTGGAACTCCGGGGGAAGAAGGTTATGAGGAAGGGTCCGGAACGGCTGCCAAATTCAACCAACCCTGGGACTTGGTAAAGGACTCAGGGGGCAACATATTTGTTGTCGACAGGAACAACCATGCCATACGGAAGATAGCCCCGGACGGTGAGGTCTCCACTTTTATGAAAGAAGGAGGAGAAGATGGGGGAGAGCAAGAGAGCTTCTATTTTCCCCAAGGGTTGGCCATAGACGGCGATGACAATATCTATGTCGCGGACAGTGGGATCGATAGGATAGTAATGATCGACCCTGACCGTGTTTGGACGAACATTGCGGGTGTTGGTCAGGAAGGATATAAAGACGGAACCGGTACCAATGCCGAATTCAAGAACCCAGCAGCAATCCTTGTAGGGGAAGATGCAGGGGGCAGTGCACTGTACGTATCGGAGGATAACCATACGATACGAAGGATATCCCTTGATGACGGTCAATATACGGTGGGCACCTATGCGGGTCCCGGTCCAGAGATTGACCTGCGAGAAGGGTATATGGATGGCGGCCTTTCGGAGGCAAGGTTCCACTTTCCCTCGGGCATGGCGATTATCGGTGAGGGAACGATACTGATTGCGGATTATGATAACCATAGGATCCGTGCCATAGATCAAGATGCTGGAACGGTTGGAACATTTGCCGGAGGCGAAGAGGGATATGTAAATGATGTCCATCGATTAGATGCAAGATTTTACGGTCCATCAGATGTATCGGTGGCCGGGGACGGGACCATATACATTACCGATACTGGGAATTCCTGTATACGGCAGATCGATTCCGAGGGGCATGTCACCACGATTGCCGGAGTTCCGGAAAATTACGGTCACAATGATGGTCCTGGTGATGAGGCCATATTCAACGAACCACGTGGAGTGCTCCAAGGAGGGGAAGGGGAGATCTATGTTGCGGATACGGACAACCACGTAATCCGAAAGATCATCATTGACTAAAGCCGCGATTTGGAAGTGGGCAGGTCCCAAGAACGACCATAAAAACAAATAGACCATAAAAAGATAAAACAATGAAAACCATGAAGACCATAAGAATATTGAGGGCAAGGGACATCTTTCTGTTGCTTGTCCTGCTGTCATTGGCACTGTCCTGTGGCTCTGACGACAACGGCATGGACTGTCCTGACCCGACCAACGCGGACTGCGATCAGGTCGGGGACGACCCCCAAGATGATGACCCCGTGGTATTGGAGCCAACCCTGTCTTCCGTGGCACCGGTGACCGGTCCAAAGCATACCGAGGTTGTTATCACCGGGGAGAATTTCGGCACGGATGCCACCAAGGTGTCGGTGAGCTTCAACGGGACCCCTGGGGAAGTGCTGGGCGTCACGGACACGGAGGTGACGGTGAGGGTACCGGTGGGTGCGAATACCGGCCCCATTACGATGGAGGTGGACGGTTTCGATCTCACCGGCCCCGAGTTCGTGTACGAGCTGACCTATACCGTGGAGACCTTTGCGGGAACTCCGTGGGAAGAAGGTTATGAGGAAGGGTCCGGAACGGCTGCCAAATTCGACGAACCCAATGATCTGGTCATGGATTCGAGAGGAAACATATTTGTTGTCGACAGGGGCAACAACGCCATTAGGAAGATAGATCCTGAAGGTGTGGTCACCACTTTTACAAGTAAAGGAGGGCCAGGGAATGAAGAAGAGTTCTATATACCCGAAGGACTGGCCATAGACGGCGATGACAATATCTATGTCGCGGACAGCGGGAACAATAGGATAGTAATGATCGACCCAAATGGTGTTTGGTCGATCATTGCGGGTAGCAATGGATCTGGATATGTAAACGGAGCTGTCGATGTGGCCCTGTTCAACAATCCAGTAGCAATCCTTGTAGGGGAAGATGCAGGGGACAAAGTACTGTACGTATCGGACTCAAATAATCATGCGATACGAAGGATATCCCTTGATGACGATCAATATACGGTGAGCACCTATGCGGGTCCCGGTCCAGAGATTGACCAGCGAGAAGGGTATATGGATGGCGGCCTTTCGGAGGCAAGGTTCAGCGGTCCCTGGGGCATGGCGAAGAGCGGTGACGGGACCATCCTGCTTGTGGATTTTGATAACAATAGGATCCGTTCCATAGATCAAGATGCCGGAACGGTTGGAACATTTGCCGGGAGTGATCGGGGATATGTAACTGACGTTCCCCGATTGGAGGCAAGATTTTACGATCCATCAGATGTATCGGTGGCCGGGGACGGTACCATCTACATTGCCGACGCTGGTAATTACTGTATACGCCGGATCGATCCCGATGGGCATGTCACCACGATTGCAGGAGATCCAGATGTCAATGGTTACAAAGACGGTCCCGGTGCTGGCGCCAAATTCAATTATGCATTGGGGGTGCTCCATGGAGGTGAAGGGGAGATCTATGTTGCGGACACCTACAACCACGTAATCCGGAAGATCATCATTGACTAAAGCCGCGATTTGGAAGTGGCAGGTCCCCAAACGACCATAAAAACAAATAAACAATGAAGACCACCATGAAAACCATAGGAATATTGAGGGCAAGGGACATCTTTCTGTTGCTTGTCCTGCTGTCATTGGCACTGTCCTGTGGCTCTGACGACAACGGCATGGACTGTCCGGACCCGACCAACGCGGACTGCAGCCCAACGCTGTCGTCCGTGGCACCGGTGACCGGTCCAAAGCATACCGAGGTTGTTATCACCGGGGAGAATTTCGGCACGGATGCCACCAAGGTGTCGGTGAGCTTCAACGGGACCCCTGGGGAAGTGCTGGGCGTCACGGACACGGAGGTGACGGTCAGGGTACCGGCGAGGGCCTATACCGGCCCCATTACGATGGAGGTGGACGGTTTCGATCTCACCGGCCCCGAGTTCGTGTACGAGCTGACCTATACTGTGGAGACCTTAGCGGGAGGTGGGCGAGGTTATGAGGAAGGGTCCGGAACGGCTGCCAAATTCGACGAACCCAATGATCTGGTCATGGATTCAAAAGGAAACATATTTGTTGTCGACAGGGGCAACAACGCCATTAGGAAGATAGATCCTGAAGGTGTGGTCACCACTTTTACAAGTAGAGGAGGGCCAGGGAATGAAGAGGAGTTCCATATACCCGAAGGATTGGCCATAGACGGCGATGACAATATCTATGTCGCGGACAGCGGGAACCATAGGATAATAAAGATCACACCTAACGGGGATTGGACGTTGATTGCGGGCAGTAGTCTTGGGATCGGATATGAAAACGCCGTATCAGGCGTCGATGCCAGATTCAACCATCCAACTGCAATCCTCGTAGAAGAAGGAGAAGGGAATCGTGCACTGTACGTATCGGACCAATACAATCATGCAATACGAAAGATATCCTTGACACATCCGACCCATGAGGTAAGTACCTATGCCGGTCCGACAATTGCCAATCAGCCGGGAGAGAGGGATGGCGGCCTTTCGGATGCAAGGTTCAGCGGTCCCTGGGGCATGGCGAAGAGCGGTGGGACCATCCTGCTTGCGGATTATGGTAACCATAGGATCCGTGCCATAGATCAGGATACTGAAAATGTCGGAACATTTACGGGAGGCGATCGGGATCATGTAACTGACGTTCCCCGATCGGATGCAAGGTTTCGGTACCCATCGGATGTATCGGTGGCCGGTGACGGGACCATTTATATCACCGATACTGGGAATTCCTGTATACGGCAGATCGATCCCGATGGGCATGTCACCACGATTGCCGGAGTTCCGGAAAATGAAGGTCACAATGACGGTCCCGGTGATGTGGCCCGGTTCAAATTTCCGTATGGATTGCTTTATGGAGGGGAAGGGGAGATCTATGTTGCGGATACGGGCAACCACGCAATCCGGAAGATCACCATTGATTAAAGGTGCCATATGGAAGTGGGCAGGTCCCAAAAACAACCATGAAAACAATGAAAACAATGAAAACAATAGGAATATTGAGATTAAGGGACATCTGTCTGTTACTGGTCCTGCTGTCATTGGCACTGTCCTGTGGCTCTGACGACAACGGCATGGACTGTCCGGACCCGACCAACGCGAACTGCAACCCAACCCTGTCGTCCGTGGCACCGGTGACCGGTCCAAAACATACCCAGGTTACCATCACCGGGGAGAATTTCGGCACGGATGCCACCAAGGTGTCGGTGAGCTTCAACGGGACCCCTGGGGAAGTGCTGGGCGTCACGGACAGGGAGGTGACGGTCAAGGTACCGGTGGGTGCGAATACCGGCCCCATTACGATGGAGGTGGACGGTTTCGATCTCACCGGCCCCAAGTTCGTGTACGAGCTGACCTATACCGTGGAGACCTTTGCGGGAACTCCGGGGGAAGAAGGTTTTCTGGATGGGTCCGGCACGGTTGCCCAATTTAACCGGCCCTATGATCTGGTCATGGATTCGAAAGGCAATCTGTTTGTCGCCGACTTTGGTAACAATGCCATTAGGAAGATAACTCCTTCGGGCCAGGTCACTACTTTTGCCGGGGATTCTGGTGGTAGGCAGGGTGAGGGGAATGGGCAATTCTATAGGCCCCATGGCCTGGCCATAGACAGCGATGACAATATCTATGTCGCGGACAGCAGGAACCATAGGATAGTAAAGATCGTCCCTGATGGGGATTGCTCGACCATTGCAGGCGGTGGTGCAAGTGGAAATGTAAGCGGAGATGGTGAGTTTGCCAGATTCAACTATCCAACTGCGACCCTCGTAGAGGAAGAAGAAGGGAATCGTGCGCTGTACGTATCGGACCAGAATAATCATGCTATACGAAAAGTATCCCTTAATGACGGTAGGCACACGGTGAGCACCTATGCCGGTCCGGAATCTATCGAGGAAGGGGATACGAATGGCAGCCTTTCGGGTGCAAGGTTCAGCGGTCCCTGGGGCATGGCGAAGAGCGGTGAGGGAACGATACTGCTTGCGGATTATGGTAACCATAGGATCCGTGTTATAGATCAAGATGCCGGAACAGTTGGAACATTTGCCGGGGGCGAACACGGACATGTAGGTGACGTTCCCCGATCGCAGGCAAGGTTTTGGGGCCCAACTGATATTTCCATGGCCGGTGATGGTAACATATACATCGCCGATGGTTTAAATCACTGTATACGCCAGATCGATCCCGATGGGCATGTCACCACGATTGCGGGAAATCCCCGTTTTGGGGGCCACAAAGACGGTTCCGGTGATGTGGCCGAGTTCAACTTTCCAGCTGGATTGCTTTATGGAGGGGAAGGGGAGATCTATATTACAGATTCAAAAAACCATGCGATTCGAAAGATCACCATTGACTAAAGCTGCCATATGGAAGTGGCAGGTCCCAAACGACCATAAAAAGCTAAAACCATGAAAACAATAGGAATATTGAGATTAAGGGACATCTTTCTGTTGCTTGTCCTGCTGTCATTGGCACTGTCCTGTGGCTCTGACGACAACGGCATGGACTGTCCTGACCCGACCAACGCGGACTGCGATCAGGTCGGGGGCGACCCAACCCTGTCGTCCGTGGCACCGGTGACCGGTCCAAAGCATACCGAGGTTGTTATCACCGGGGAGAATTTCGGTACGGACCCCGACAAAGTGTCGGTCAGCTTCAACGGGACCCCTGGGGAAGTGCTGGGCGTCACGGACACGGAGGTGACGGTCAGGGTGCCGGTGGGTGCGAATACCGGCCCCATTACGATGGAGGTGGACGGTTTCGATCTCACCGGCCCCGAGTTCGTGTACGAGCTGACCTATACCGTGGAGACCTTTGCGGGAGGCATGGGCTCGGGTTACGCGGAAGGGTCCGGAACGGATGCCAAATTCTACCGGCCCAATGATCTGGTCATGGATTCAGGGGGCAACATATTTGTTGCCGATAGGGCCAACCATGCCATACGGAAGATAAGCCCTGAAGGTGTGGTCTCCACCGTTATTAGAAATGGAGGGGACGAGTGGGAAGGGTCGTTCTATATTCCCCAAGGGTTGGCCATGGACGGGGATGACAATATCTATGTCGCGGACAGTGGGAACAATAGGATAGTAAAGATCACACCTGACGGTGTTTGGTCGATCATTGCGGGTGGCAATGGATCTGGATATGAAAACGGAACGGGCAATCTGGCCCTGTTCAACAGCCCAGTAGCAATCCTTGTAGGGGAAGATGCAGGGGGCAGTGCACTGTACGTATCGGACACAAATAATCATGCGATACGAAGGATATCCCTTGATGACGATCAATATACGGTGGGCACCTATGCCGGTCCAACGATTGATAACCAGCCAGGGGATACGAACGGCGGCCTTTCGGAGGCAAGGTTCAACTATCCCCGGGGCATGGCGAAGAGCGGTGACGGGACCATACTGCTTACGGATTCTGGTAACCATAGGATTCGTGCCATAGATCAAGATGCCGGAACGGTTGGAACATTTGCGGGAGGCAAAGAGGGATATGTAAATGATGTCGACCGATTGGAGGCAAGATTTTACGGTCCATCAGATGTATCGGTGGCCGGGGACGGTACCATCTACATTGCCGACGCTGGTAATTACTGTATACGCCGGATCGATCCCGATGGGCATGTCACCACGATTGCAGGAGATCCAGATGTCAATGGTTACAAAGACGGTCCCGGTGATGTGGCCCGGTTCAACTTTCCGTTTGGATTGCTTTATGGAGGGGAAGGGGAGATCTATGTTGCTGATAGGCACGGTCACGCAATCCGGAAGATCATCATTGACTAAAGCCGCCATATGGAAGCGGGCAGGTCCCAAGAACGACGATTAAACAAATAGACATAAAAGCTAAAACCATGATAACCATAAGAATATTTAGGGCAAGGGACATCTTTCTGTTGCTTGTCCTGTTGTCATTGGCACTGTCCTGTGGCTCTGACGACAACGGCATGGACTGTCCGGACCCGACCAACGCGGACTGCGATCAGATCGGGGGCGACCCAACCCTGTCTTCCGTGGCACCGGTGACCGGTCCAAAGCATACCGAGGTTGTTATCACCGGGGAGAATTTCGGCACGGATGCCACCAAGGTGTCGGTGAGCTTCAACGGGACCCCTGGGGAAGTGCTGGGCGTCACGGACACGGAGGTGACGGTCAGGGTACCGGCGAGGGCCTATACCGGCCCCATTACGATGGTGGTGGACGGTTTCGATCTCACCGGCCCCGAGTTCGTGTACGAGCTGACCTATACCGTGGAGACCTTTGCTGGAGGTGAGGAAGGTTACGAGGAAGGATCCGGAACGGAAGCCAAATTCTACCGGCCCAATGATCTGGTCATGGATTCAGGGGGCAACATATTTGTTGTCGACAGTGCCAACAACGCCATTAGGAAGATAGCCCCGGACGGTGAGGTCTCCACCTTTGCCGGGGGCGTGCTTGGTAGCGGGGAAGGACAATTCGGTTATCCCAGAGGACTGGCCATAGACGGCGATGACAATATCTATGTCGCGGACAGCGGTAACCATAGGATAGTAAAGGTTGATCCTTCCGGTGATTGGACGTTGATTGCGGGTGTAGAACAGGGATATGTAAACGCGCTAGGTACCGCTGCCAAATTCAGGTTTCCAGCAGGAATCCTTGTAGGGGAAGATGCAGGGGGCAGTGCGCTGTACGTATCGGAGGATAACCATGCGATACGGAGGATATCCCTTGATGACGATCAATATTTGGTGGGCACCTATGCCGGTCCGACAATTGCCAATCAGCCGGGAGAGAGGGATGGCGGCCTTTCGGGTGCAAGGTTCAGCGATCCCCGGGGCATGGCGAAGAGCGGTGAGGGAACGATACTGCTTGCGGATTATGGTAACCATAGCATTCGGGCCATAGATCAAAGTGCCGGAACGGTTGAAAGATTTGCGGGAGGTGACATTGGGCATTTAGATGGCAATCGATCGGAGGCAAAGTTCAGGGGTCCATCGGATATATCAATGGCCGGGGACGGGACCGTATATATTGTCGATTCTGAAAACAACTGTATAAGACATATAGACTCCAGAGGGAACGTTACCACGATTGCCGGGGTTCCAGGAGTTAAAGGTTACAAAAACGGGACAGGTGATGAGGCTCAATTCCATTGGCCAACGGGAGTGCTTTATGGTAGGGAAGGGGAGATTTATGTTGCGGATACCTTTAATAACGCAATCCGAAAGATCATCATTGACTAAAGCTGCCATATGGAAGTGGGCAGGTCCCAAGAACGACCATTAAACAAATAGACCATAAAAAGATAAAACCATGAAAACCATGAAAACCATGAAAACCATAAGAATATTGAGGGCAAGGGACATCTTCCTGTTGCTTGTCCTGCTGTCATTGGCACTGTCCTGTGGCTCTGACGACAACGGCATGGACTGTCCGGACCCGACCAACGCGAACTGCGACCAGATCGGGGACGACCCCCAAGATGACGACCCCCGGGACGACGACCCCGTGGTATTGGAGCCAACGCTGTCGTCCGTGGCACCGGTGACCGGTCCAAAGCATACCGAGGTTGTTATCACCGGGGAGAATTTCGGCACGGATGCCACCAAGGTGTCGGTGAGCTTCAACGGGACCCCTGGGGAAGTGCTGGGCGTCACGGACACCGAGGTGACGGTCAAGGTACCGGCGAGGGCCTATACCGGCCCCATTACGATGGAGGTGGACGGTTTCGATCTCACCGGCCCCGAGTTTGTGTACGAGATATCCGAAGTCAATGTGGAGACCTTTGCGGGAGGTGGTGAGGAAGGTTACGAGGAAGGGTCCGGAACGGAAGCCCGATTTAACCGGCCCTATGATCTGGTCATGGATTCGAGAGGAAACATGTTTGTGGCCGACAGGAACAACCATGCCATACGGAAGATAGCCCCTGACGGAAAAGTCACCACCTTTGCCGGGGGCGTGCTTGGTAACGGGGAAGGAGAATTTAACAATCCCCAAGGATTGGCCATGGACAGCGATGACAATATCTATGTCGCGGACAGCTACAACCATAGGATAGTAATGATCACACCTAACGGTGTTTGGTCGATCATTGCGGGAGGAAATGGATTTGGATATGTAAACGGAGCTGTCGATGTGGCCCTGTTCAACGACCCAGGAGCAATCCTTGTAGGGGAAGATGGGGACAATGCACTGTACGTATCAGATCGGTATAATCATGCGATACGAAGGATATCCCTTGATGAGGGTCAATATACGGTGAGCACCTATGTAGGTCCCGGTCCGGAGATTACCGAGCAAGAAGGGTACATGGATGGCGGCCTTTCGGATGCAAGGTTCAGCTATCCCTGGGGCATGGCGAAGAGCGGTGAGGGAACGATACTGCTTGCGGATTTAGATAACAATAGAATCCGTTCCATAGATCAAGATGCCGGAACGGTTGGAACATTTGCGGGAAGCGAAGATGGGGGATATGTAAATGATGTCGACCGATTGGAGGCAAAATTTTACGGTCCATCAGATGTATCGGTGGCCGGGGACGGTACCATCTACATTGCCGACGCCGATAATTACTGTATACGCCGGATCGATCCCGAGGGGCATGTCACCACGATTGCAGGGGTTCAGGAAAATTACGGTCACAATGATGGTCCCGGTGATGAGGCCTTATTCAACGAACCACGTGGAGTGCTCCATGGAGGGGAAGGGGAGATCTATGTTGCCGATACGGGCAACCACACAATCCGGAAGATCATCATTGACTAAAGCTGCCATATGGAAGTGGCAGGTCCCAAACGACGATTAAACAAATAGACCATAAAAAGATAAAACCATGAAGACCATGAAAACAATAGGAATATTGAGGGCAAGGGACATCTTTCTGTTGCTTGTCCTGATTTCATTGGCACTGTCCTGTGGCTCTGACGACAACGGCATGGACTGTCCGGACCCGACCAACGCGGACTGCGACCAGGTCGGGGACGACCCCCGGGACGATGGTCCCGTGGTATTGGAGCCAACGCTGTCGTCCGTGGCACCGGTGACCGGTCCAAAGCATACCGAGGTTGTCATCACCGGGGAGAATTTCGGCACGGATGCCGCCAAGGTGTCGGTGAGCTTCAACGGGACCCCTGGGGAAGTGCTGGGCGTCACGGACACGGAGGTGACGGTCAAGGTACCGGCGAGGGCCTATACCGGCCCCATTACGATGGAGGTGGACGGTTTCGATCTCACCGGCCCCGAGTTCGTGTACGAGCTGACCTATACCGTGGAGACCTTTGTGGGAGGTGGTGAGGAAGGTTATGAGGAAGGAACCGGAACGGAAGCCCGATTTAACCGGCCCCATGACCTGGTAAAGGATTCGAAAGGAAACATATTTGTGGGCGATATAACCAACCAGGCCATACGGAAGATAGATCCTGATGGTGAGGTCACCACCTTTGCCGGGGGCGTGTTTGGTAGCGGGGAAGGAGAATTCCGTTTCCTCAGGGGATTGGCCATGGACAGCGATGACAATATCTATGTCGCGGACAGCGGGAACAACAGGATAGTAAAGATCACACCTAACGGGGATTGGACGTTGATTGCGGGCAGTAGTCTTGGGCATGGATATGTAAACGGACCTGGTGCCGGTGCCAGATTCAGTAATCCATCCGCAATACTTTTGGAGGAAGATGGGGACAATGCACTGTACGTATCGGACACAAATAATCATGCGATACGAAGGATATCCCTTGATGACGGTCAATATACGGTGGGCACCTATGCGGGTCCCGGTCCGGAGATTACCGAGCTAGGGTACAAGGATGGCGGCCTTTCGGAGGCAAGGTTCCACTTTCCCTCGGGCATTGCGAAGAGCGGTGACGGGACCATACTGCTTGCGGATCTTGCTAACAATAGGATCCGTTCCATAGATCAAAACGAGGAATCGGTTGGAACATTTGCTGGGGGCGACTTTGGGCATCAAGATGGTGATTTGGCTTCGGCAAAGTTTTCGAATCCATCGGGTATATCGGTGGCCGGGGACGGTAACATATACATTACCGATACTGACAATTCCTGTATTAGGCAGATTGATTTCGAGGGACATGTCACCACGATTGCCGGGGTTCCGGAATCTGAAGGTCACAATGATGGTCCCGGTGCTGAGGCCCAATTCAACCATCCACGTGGAGTGCTCCATACAGGGGAAGGGGAGATCTATGTTGCGGATACGGGCAACCACACAATCCGGAAGATCATCATTGACTAAAGCCGCCATATGGAAGAGGTAGGTCCCAAACGACGATTAAACAAATAGACCATAAAAAGATAAAACCATGAAAACAATGAAAACCATAGGAATATTGAGGGCAAGGGACATCTTTCTGTTGCTTGTCCTGCTGTCATTGGCACTGTCCTGTGGCTCTGACGACAACGGCATGGACTGTCCGGACCCGACCAACGCGGACTGCGACCAGGTCGGGGACGACCCCCAAGATGATGACCCCCGGGACGACGACCCCGTGGTATTGGAGCCAACGCTGTCGTCCGTGGCACCGGTGACCGGTCCAAAGCATACAGAGGTTGTCATCACCGGGGAGAATTTCGGCACGGATGCCGACAAGGTGTCGGTGAGCTTCAACGGGAGCGTTGGGGAAGTGCTGGGCGTCACGGACACCGAGGTGACGGTCAAGGTACCGGTGGGTGCGAATACCGGCCCCATTACGATGGAGGTGGACGGTTTCGATCTCACCGGCCCCGAGTTCGTGTACGAGCTGACCTATACCGTGGAGACCTTTGCGGGAAATCCGAACGAATCTCCAGGTTTTCTAGATGGGTTCGGAACGGAAGCCCGATTTAACCGGCCCCATGACCTGGTAAAGGATTCGAAAGGAAACATATTTGTTGCCGACAGGAGGAACCATGCCATACGGAAGATAGCCCCGGACGGTGTGGTCTCCACTTTTGCCGGTAACGGCAGCTGGGGTAGGGAGGATGGAGAATACACAATTCCCCAAGAATTGGCCATAGACGGCGATGACAATATCTATGTCGCGGATAGCGGGAACCATAGGATAGTAAAGGTTGATCCTTCCGGGGGTTGGACGTTGATTGCGGGCAGTAGTCTTGGGTATGGATATGTAAACGGACCTGGTGCCGGTGCCAGATTCAGTAATCCAACGGCAATACTTTTAGAGGAAGGTGCAGGGGGCAGTACGCTGTACGTATCAGATCGGAATAATCATGCAATACGAAGGATATCCCTTGATGACGATCAATATACGGTGAGCACCTATGCCGGTCCGAAGATTGACCAGCGAGAAGGGTATGTGGATGGAGCGTTGTTGGAGGCAAGGTTCCACTTTCCCAGAGGCATGGCGAATAACGGTGAGGGGACGATACTGCTTGCGGATTCTGGTAACCATAGGATCCGTGCCATAGATCAGGATAATGAAAGTGTCCTAACGTTTGCAGGAAGCGGAGATGGATATGAAAGTGACGTTCCTCGATTGGACGCTAAGTTCGATGGCGCATCTGATCTCTCGGTGGCCAGTGACGGGACCATATATATTGCCGATACTGCGAATTCCTGTATACGCCGGATCGATCCCGATGGGCATGTCACCACGATTGCAGGGGTTCCGAAAAATGAAGGTCACAATGATGGTCCCGGTGATGTGGCCAAGTTCAACTATCCATATGGAGTGCTCCATACAGGGGAAGGGGAGATCTATGTTGCGGACACCTTCAACCACGCAATCCGAAAGATCATCATTGACTAAAGCTGCCATATGGAAGTGGGCAGGTCCCAAGAACGACCATAAAAACAAATAGACCATAAAAAGATAAAACAATGAAAACAATAAGAATATTGAGGGCAAGGGACATCAGTTTGTTGCCTATCCGTGGGTTTTTGGCAATGTTCTGTACATATCAGGCCAGTTTGATCATGCAATACGAAAAATATCCCTTGATATTGGTCAATCCTAATAGGGCGTACTTCAATTGAGGGACAAAAATCAGAAATAATTGGTTCAGTTTTTGGCTGTGACCATGTATCATTCCTTTATAATCATGAAATCAAAAAGAATTATCTTCCCAGTGTTTTTTATCGTGTTTCTCCTGATCTGGAGGTGTGGGGGTTCCAATTTATCCGGAAAAAACCAAGATTTTCCCACCTATTTTGAACATGGCAGGGACATCGTTTATCATTTGGACCATCTTTTCCCAAAACTGGCGGCCCTGGATTCCATGGATTTCGATTTTGGCGAGTCTACCTCTTTGGTGAACGAACAGATCAGAAAAACCATGGAGCGGATAAGGACCCCAAAACTTTTGGAAGAGGTTGCGGCATCCTATGTTGCCGGGAGGCATCTTTTCCATTTCACTTATTCAGAGGATGGAAAGATTGGTGTTTTTTCATGGGATTCCAGAATGTTGCTTGCGGACACTTCCATTAAAAACCTTGCGTTATATACTACCTATGATAAGGTAATTCCAACCTCTTTGTACGGCTCTTCCATTATTTATGATCAAATCTATAGCTTGGGCAGGGGTAAACCGACGCCGGTATATGCATTTCGCGGCAAGGGTAGGCAACACAATAGTTTTTATAGGATGGATGCCTATGTAATACAAAATGGATCCTTGGATTTAGCACCTATATTCCCAGACAGAAAGAGCTCATTGTTTTCTGATCTTGATGAAGGGAACATACATTCAGAAGCGGAACTGGATTTTAATATTGAAATGGACGGTACCCTTATTTTAAAACCAGAAGTTTGGGGACCTACACTTGCCTACCGTCCCATGCAATGGGAAAAAAGTGATGGGGATGCCAACTTTTCCGAAACGTTGTGGCCCCTTAGCAGAGACATTTCCAACGAAGACTTTGATCCCTCTAATCCATATGGGTTCTTAAATGGTTCTGAAATGCCCATTTCCAACGAGGATGGTTCTTTCGTGTTTTCCAACGAATTGACAATAGATGTCATGGGCAGAGGAAATGGCACATTGTACAGCATAAGCATTCACAATACCGATGCAATCAAAATCTCATTTGACGAACCCGTGGTTCTTGCCGGTAAAAAAAATGACTTCCTCTTCTTTTTAGCCAGGGACAATTCCTCTAACGGAAATCTATATCTCTACGACCTTAACAAACAAAAAATGCGATGGGTCAAACGTATGTCAAAAGCACTGATATTGGAAAACACCTTGTTGTTCGCAGAGTTGACGGACAAGTTCCTGATTCCAAATATTGATGAAATTGAATGTGACCCCGCCCATGTTTTGGACCGTGGATTTTTTAAGGTCTATGCCGTAGATTATGACAACTTAAACCCTATTGTGGAATATACCGACCAGACTTTTTGCGGTTCGAAAAAAAATAGCCGGTTGGTTGACCTTATACGGTAAATTGACCCTAAAAAGGGAATGTTGCCACGCTTACCGGAAATCCGGATTCCATGCTAAAATGTTGGCCCCGGTATGTAAGCCCGTTTCCCACGAAGGTGATTCTTGTCTCGCAAAATATTTTCCGGGTTTAGCCTTTAATTGTTATTGGATGTTTGTTGTTTATGCAATGGATGTCCCACTGTTGCACCGGGCGTCCAACAAAATCTTCCCACCAATAAAAGAAAATTGGTCGCTTGGGTTTCCGACAATTTCCTCCCAGTTTCATGTTGGATTGGAAATCACCAAATTTCCTTCGTGTCCTCTACCACCAAACCACCCCATGCTCGGGGTAGATCAGGTTAGCGGCCTTTCATAGATCAAATAGTTTGTTTGTCCCTTTTCTATCCAAAGTGTTTCGCCATAACCTGCTAAATTTTTATCAAATTTGATTTTAAATATTGATTGTCAATTGTTTAAATGATATGTGGGTCGGGATTTTTAAGGATGTAAGTGTCATTATTGGGCACCTCACTTTTTTTACATTGTAGCCTTCCCTGAAAATGGGACAGTTTAAAATTCTAAGACATTAATTGGCCGTCAGGTGAAAAATGCAAGTTTACCGAGGGCCGGATAATCAAGGTGCCCAAGGAGAACGAACAGGGGAAGCGCAAGCTCAAGCAGTTGCACGCCGATATGGGTTTGAATGTGCGGATGCTCAAGGAGGTACTGTCTAAAAAGTTCTAGGGCCTTCCGACAAGCAGCACCGTGCCAAGTACCTTCGGGAAATCTATGCCGTAAGCGTATCGCGTTCCTGCCAAGCTCTGGGGCTTGCCCATTCGATGTGGTACCACCGCAACGGAAAGGAGGATTCAAATGTGATCGGGGCACTGTCAAGGTTGGCAGGGAAACTTTCGACCGTGGGCTTTGGGGTGTATTTAAAGCGGCTTCGTCGCGAAGGCCACAAACTGGACAGGGAACGTCCCCTACATGTCTACAGGGCCATAAACCTTAAGCTTTGTTTGTGGACATGGACAAGAGAACCCGTTGGAGGCCCCAAATGCCCTCAATGAGGTGTGGAGCATGGACTTCATGGCCGATGTGCTGTGCTAAAAAAGTAAAGGCTTCATCTGATAGCCGTCGCCAGGTACGTTTAGTTTGTTAATCACTTGTCCATCAATTATTTAATTGGAATATAAAAATCAACGATTGCTATCTTTTTAGGATGTTCATTGAAATTGTTATGGTAAACCTCAAAGGATTCGCCCTCAGCTCTTTCATAATTATTTTCGTCCATCCAAACATAAAGACCTGTCCATGATTTTTCAAAGTCGTCCAGGATAATTTCAAATTTCCCCACAATATATTTTCCTGAAGGAATTTTAGCTGTCTCGAATTCATCTATATGATCCACTTGTTTCCCCATTGGAAGACAAGCTCTAAATCTTGCTTTTTCTTCTTCGGTCACCTTTAAACTATCTTGATAAACAGTCATCAACTTTGTTTCTTCGGTCATAAACCCATTTGGAATTGCCCATGTGATCAATTTTTGAAATGCTGCCGGCAGTCCATGTGGTCCAATACATGTAATGTAGACATAGGTTTGTTCAGGTATTTGTTTGATCTCAATTTTCGCATTCATATCCATCCATTTTTTTAGGTTATCAATAATGCAAACATATTCGTCCAAATCAGGATAGCTTTGTCCAATCTTGCTATTCAGTTGCCGAGTTTTGGAAAACTTGTTTGGATTTTGGCTTTTAAATTCTGTTGGACTGATACCGTAGTATTTTTTGAACGCTTTGGTATATGCCGAATTATCACCAAATCCGTACATATGGGATATCTCCGATAAACTTGATTTTTTGTGCAGGATAGCTAAAACCGACTTTTCTATTCTTCGTCTGGTTATAAATTCATTTAGGGTTTCCCCCGTCATCAATTTGAATATCCTATGAAAGTGGAAAGGAGAGAAGAAGGCTTTTTCCGAAACAGTGCACAACGACAATTTTGAGTCTAGATTTTCGTCAATATATTGAAAGACTTTATTGAGTCGATTGCTATATTTTTTCTGTATTTCACTTTCGTTGTTCACCATTGTCCAATTGCCGACAGCGAATCGGCTATGATTTCGTTGGGGTATGTCCCGCCGAAATCCGCCCCATTGATTTATTGATTTTCCTTTCTCAGTATTAAAGTCAAAATAAACCGATCCAATTCAAAAAATAAGAACAATTAAGGAAATTATACAACCGAAGGATTTGCTTTATGCGCCACAATTTCATTAATGGAACCTATAAAAGCCAAAGAAACCCCACCCACCCAAACAATCTTAAATGCTATTACAAGGCATGTACTTGAAATTTGGCCCCATTTGAATCTGAATTTACCGTCCCTTTAATGCAGGGCGGTACAAGGGCCCCAAGATCAGCTACGCTTTAGGTTTTACAAATTAGCTTATTATTTGATATGGAAGGGCTAGCTTTTCCATTTCGTTAAAAATTCTTGCGACCCAAGTTTTTGTAGGGCCTTATGCGGCCGTTTCCGATTGTAATGTTCCGGCCATTGCTAGGTCAACACCCTTACCTGCAAAAGCGATTTGGGCGGGTATGCATTGGGTACTTTTTGGCGAGAGCTTCGATCGAAGCGCCCAACAAGGCTATTTTGAACTGGTTTCCCCAGTTGGATACACTTGATCTCAATGTCGTTCGGACTGCACCATAACTGAAAATTGGACGAGGTGGACTCCCGACCTTTGTCGACCCATATCACCGATGGAGTGACCAAGACCAACCTGTACGGTTCCCTGACCA
Organism: Flagellimonas algicola; assembly: GCF_005937185.1. Classification (GTDB taxonomy): domain Bacteria; phylum Bacteroidota; class Bacteroidia; order Flavobacteriales; family Flavobacteriaceae; genus Flagellimonas; species Flagellimonas algicola. The sequence goes on from NZ_VCNI01000004.1 coordinate 32,336, forward strand.
ATGCTCCGAGAAAAGGAAGGGCCATAACGTCAATTCATTGTTTTTTCCAGAGCTGATTTTTCCTGGGCACCATACTAAAAATACCATTGCCAACACCGAATAAAAATAATTGCCAGCGTATATTTGTATTGGGAAAATTCCTTCGAATTTTCTTCCGTATTGTCACTTTTTATACTTTAATTGCTTGAACAATATATTCACTTTTACACAAAACCGATGTACTTAATTGGCATATGCAAAAAGAAATCCAAGTTTTTTTAAATGCGGTGGAGAAAGTACTGAATGGGCACACTTTTTTCATTACGTTTGACAATTATGTTGATAGAAGCGAAATAGAGGACAAAAGTTTGATCAAAAACGCTGTTTTATCCAAAGAGTTTGATTTAAAATTGTTAGAGGCTGACCTTAACCACCACGACGGTGTTTTTTTCCACAGCCCGACCGATAACGGAAAATTGGTTCCAAAAGTGGACGGCTTCCTAAAAAAGAGTCCATCTATTTCCTCTTTAAATTCTCCAGATGCTATTGATTATTTGGTTTCAATGCTAACCACAACTGGGGCCACAAACACTTTTTGGAGTCCCTATAAAACACAAATGGGCAATCGAAAAGCTGAATGTGTCACCAATTCTTTCTTAGCGGTACTGGGAAGTAAAAATGGGCTAAGATTTTACAAATTAGAAACTAATTTTGTATTTGACTCGGTAGGCTTTTGGGATCATTTAGGTTCGGATAGCATCACTGCGATTTTAACCAAAAAAAGACTTTTCTTCCTTTTTACCAATGGGGGAGATTAATAAAAATAAGTACGCCGGAGTGTAAAATATAGCGATAACATTTTGCGTTTAACGTTATTGCACATTAGGCACATCAAAAAATGATCTATGAAGCAAGTTTTTATGGTTTTAATGTTCCTTATCGTATTTTCTTCCTCTTTTGCACAAGAACCCCCTTCAATACTTTTAATAAGGGAGAATTTTAAGACATGGCAACCCCTAATCGATAATGAAATTAAAGTTTGTAAGAGATTTTACAATTATAGCTGGGGTGAAAATTATCAGTTTAGTCAGTGGTTTGACAATCAAAGGCAAGCTGATACTTTGGTTTTATCAAAAATGTCCCTAATTATAGAGGAAGAAGATCTTGGATACTTTTTGCGCACCGATAGTTACTCATTTTCTGGTGATTGGAATGTAACTGTTGATGCCTATTTCGACACGAAGGGAAGACTATACTTCATATTTTGGAGAATGAATTCATTTCAAGCCGAAGAGCCTGTAACGGTGGAAAAAAGGTTATATTTTGATAAGGGAGGAGAAAAAATTAGACATTTGGTTTCTGTTTATAAAATGAATACCAAGGAAGAGACCGATGTTTCTTATATGGACATTGATATTGATTATAAATTGGAACTCGAAAAATACGAGGTTTATGGCAAATGGAACTCAAAAAAAAGATAACCCGATACCTTGGCAGCCCTTCAGAAAAATGGAGTGCCGAGTGGCTTGCTCACGATCACATATTTTATTGTTTCTTATCAATGGGGAGTTTGGACAGATTGGGGCGGGAATCCCATGCAGTTTCCAAACCTGCTCGGTTTACAGTATTTAAAACACAAATTATGAAAAAAACATTTTTGTTCATTGCATTTTTAGTTTTCTCGTGTAATGAAAATATACAAAACACTGATCGAACTCAAAAAATTACAAAAAACAACCTTCTGGCAATGGTTATGAAAGATGGAAAATACGGGTACATAAATCCTGAAGGTGATTATGTCATCAGTCCTCGATATCCGCTGGCGCGCTCATTTTCCAATGGCATGGCCTGTGTAAATTTTAATGGGGTAAGAAGTGATTTTTTTCCTGGGACGATAGGTGGTTCATATGCCTTTATAGATACCAGCGGGAAATTGAAATTTGAAGAAAAAGCTTTTTCGCTACCTGTTTCTTTTTTTAATGATTACGCAATAATTGAATCAAATAATCAAACTGTAGGGTTTATAGATAAAAATTTGGATTTGGTGGTAGATGGTTTTGACGTTTTGATGCCTTTTAGAGAAGGCATGTCGGCTGCGGTCAAAAGAAGTGAAAATACGGTAGGTTTTATTGATACAACAGGTGAGTGGAGAATTAAATTGGACCTAAAGAGTCATCGAATAGGTGATTTTCATGAAGGCTATGCATTTTTCATGAAAGACAATGGATATGGGTATTTAAATAAGCAAGGGGAAATAGTGATTGAACCCATTTATGAGGGAACCTATGATTTTCATGAAGGGCTAGGTGCATTTTTATTAAATAAAAAGTTTGGGTTTCTAAACAAAGAAGGAAAAGTTGTAATAAATAATGAATACGAGAATGTTGGTGATTTTTCAAATGGACTATGTGCCGTACAAAAAAATGGTAAATGGGGATACATAGACCACAAAGGGAAAGTTGGTATCGCATTTGAGTTTGATGCAGTAAGGGATTTCAATGAAGGCTTTGCATCTGTTCAGAAACAAAATAAGGTTGGTTTTATTGACAAAAATGGCGATTGGCTAATTGGACCCAAATTTGACAACGGGTTGGATTTTAAAAACGGATATGCAATTATAAACAAAGGGGGAAAGCTAGGGTATATTAACGCAAAGGGAGAAATTATTATCGAACCGATCTACGACAGGGTTGATAATTTCGTAGACCCATTCTCTTCAAATGAAAATCTACGATCGGATTAAAAAAAAAATTACTTCCTGAAACCTTCAGGGTCATCAATTAGGGTCATACGTAACCATGTTCAATAAGGTGTTTCTTGACCCTGTTTTACCCTTTGTTCGTATCCATTTATGATTTATAAGGTTGAAGACCCTTCAGATAATAGTTCTTCAATACCATGTAAAGTGATTGTCTTTGCAGTGAAGAGACCATAGCAAGTCTTCCTTTCGATATAGATAGGACAAAAGACAGGATTTGGTTTATCTGGGTCATGGAGAAATTCAATTTTTTCATAAGATACATTATCTGATTTTTTGTGATTGACGCGAAATACGAAAATCGGAGTTGATCTTTGGAGAAACCCCCCAGTTTTTTTAAGGTTTTTGTGCAATGGAATTTTGACGGTTTGGGCTATCTTAGGGATTAAATACTTCCCCCTGAATTATAGCCGTTGAAATTCAGAATACCATGAAAAGGTGTTTTGGAAGAAATCCGTTGCCATGGGAACTAGATTTAACCTGCTTTCTTGCCTTCACTCATTCATTAAATGGGCAATCGGCTTTTCCCAAGCATCTATCTTCATGGCGCAGACTGTTAAGAGATCAATTGTTGAAATTAAATCCAGTTATAAAGAAGGCGAAAATAAGACATCCGCGAATCAGCGAATGTCCAACTCAGAAGCCCTGTTGATAGCAAGTTTGGAGATGAAACCCTTCACAAGATTGGAGCCTTTTTGTTCATTCTATGAAATCACAAGTCAACCAATAATGATAAAAAATGGAAAAATACATTGAGCCTTTATGTCCTGACGAAAAAAGTTTTCTAAAAAAGACAAATGTAATCGAGCAATCGATGTTTCGGAAACTTGTTGCGCGACGTTCGCGAATCCTAAATCCAAAGGAAGATTTTAAAATTGCCGATAATGAAGATGATCGGCGCGAGGTTGAGAAAATGGTGCTGGAAAAAGTCAACTTGGAACGGGATTTTCTACCTGTTAGTTTTCTTACCGATGGAGCAGAACGCTCCACTGCAGTATGCCGTTTGGTGGTGCCGGTAGGAAGTCAACGAAGTTTGGGAACAGGGTTTTTGGTGGCCCCAAACTTGATTATAACAAATAACCACGTTATCGAAGATGAATTTCAGGCAGAAGAAGCTACGGCTGAATTCCTTTTTGAAGACGGATCCACCCCTATCGTTGTGGTAATGCGCCCAGATCAGTTTTTTGTGACCAACAAAGACTTGGATTACACTATCGTGGCATGTGAGGGCCGGGATCTAAGGGAAATTCCGCCCATCATGCTGAAACGCGACCCAACTTTGGTCTCGCGCCATGACCGGGTGAACATAATTCAACATCCCCGTGGAAGGAGCAAGGAAATTGCAATCCATGATAACAGGATCCAATATATCTATGATACCGTAATGCACTATACCACGGATACTGAACCCGGTTCTTCAGGGTCTCCGGTTTTTGACAACGAATGGAACTTGGTCGGCCTCCATCATGCGGGCAGGAACCTAGGGGATGGCAAGGCAGAAAACGAAGCGATACGAATTGCCGCCATTGTCAATGACCTGGACAGGAGGTTTTCTTTGGGTCCAACACACAATGATGATGAAAGCTGGTACCAGTTAATGTCCTCTGTGGACCAGAGATCCCCAATACTTGGATTCTTTGGAAATGCCGGTCTTGGGATCGGCGATTTGGAAGTCCAGGTAAACGGATTTCAAGGGGTTCCAGAATTTGCGGACGTGGGTTGTTGGAACATCGAACATTTTAACAAACATGTAAGCCGATCAAGAATCATGGATGTCGCCGATGTACTGGAACAAATGTCCTTGGATGCAATCGGTTTAAGTGAAGTTGAAAAGCCTGCCATGGACCGCCTCATCACTGAGATAAACAGCCGAGGGTTTAGATATGATTACGTTCTAAGGGACACAAGGGGAAGTCAAGATTTGGCTGTACTATACGATTCTGACACAACAGAGGTAACAAGGAGGAAAGATATTGCCGATCGAAATACAGCAAGTTTAAGGGCCAGAACATCGGATAACAAAACGGCCTTTCCAAGATTTCCCATTTTCACGCAATGTAAGGTCAAACATGGGGAAGATGGGGTTGTGGAGTTCATTATGATCGTAGTCCATTTAAAGGCATTCGGAGACGAACAAAGCCGAAGAAGGCGTAAACTGGCTGCAGAAAAATTAGCAGTGATCATTGAGGACATTCGCGAGCATGAGAACCTTCCAGTGGTACTATGCGGGGACTTTAATGAAAAATTGGACAACGATGTTTTAAATGCAGTCAGCGATACACCGGATTTGTTCGCCCTTACCGCGGATGATGCCCAAACCGATGCCATTTCCTACGTGGGCAACAGGCATCGATCTTTGATTGACCACATAATTGTCAGTCGCGATCTGGATTTGGGCGATATTTCTGATGATGATGCGGCCATAGTGCGTTTGGATAGGAGTATTAGTGATTTTGCCCAAGACATATCGGATCATGTGCCGATAGTATTTCGGATGATCCTTAGAAAATCGGAGAGAGTTGACAATAGGGAGAAACCGGAAACTTTAACTATTGATATTCCGAAAGACGCTAAAAAGGTCGCTATTGATTTTATCAGCGAATAAAATAAAAGCTGATCGGCACTTTTCAAAATTGAAGACTAAAATATAACCGTACAATTCCATAAACCAATAAATTGAATTCATGAAACCTTTTTTTACTGTAATTGTGATGATTTTACCACTTTTCCTTTTCGGTCAAGTAAAGATTAAATTCGAAAATAACCTGGATGAACAAGTAGTGGTCAAGGTGAGATATGGTGAGCTTACAACACCTATTGAGAGTTTGACTGAAATATTTTCGGAAACTTTGGAGCCCAATACAAGCTCACCGGATTATATAAAGATTAAGGAGATTAAGAAAAAGAAAAAATTTGTTGTACTGGGCCAGATACCAAAAAAAGGGCTATTCAAATTTTTTGAATCCACAGTTACCAAAAGGAACCAAGAATACACAGTCCAACTCACAGCAACCATGCAAGAAGTTCCTAATGATGAAATATCATATAAAAGCGTATTGGCCAATCTGAGTTTTACCCCACCGGAAAACTCAAGAAAGGTAATTCATGTGGACGATGCTTACAATATATATTTTGGGGGCCTTTCAATTAGAAAAAATGATAGTGTGGAAATAGATAGAATTGATGCTTCTGTCTTAAAAGCTGTAAAGAAACCTGTTCAATATGGGAATCTCGATAAGGAAATAGAATCATTTTTTACCGGAGGTTTCTTAAGCGACACAAAAGGGGAAGTTCCCGGTGTGGCATCCGCATCATTATCTGTCAATAACAATAAGGTGTACAAACTAAAATATAAATTGGAAGATATTGGTACTCGAGTTTGGTCACCTACCAATGGAAAATCTATCGATGAATTATTTTCAGAATTAAATCCAATTGTAAAAAGAGGCATCGTACAGAGGTATCTTGCGGATACGACCTTAACAATGCACCAACTTGATCATTTATATCTATTTCAGTCCGCCACAATACAAATTGAAAATTATGTCAGCACAGGGACCATTATAGATGCTTCCGTTCCGGTTTTCTTTTCTAACAACAGTGCATTCAAAAAAGAAGAAGGTACTGATGACACAACGACTTCCACCAATATGGTATTGAATATTTGGTCCGAAAAAGATGTTACGTACTTGCTTGTTCAAGCTGCAAAAGAATACCTTGAGAAGCAAAGGGAATTGATTGCTATCGCCAAATCAAATAAAGATGCGCAAAAAATAGCTGAAGCATTAATAGGAGAAAACAATGCGATTACTCCAGTGAAGAATGTTTCTAAAAACGCCATACTTAACAATGTAGGTGATGAAATTAATAGAGCGAATGAAAAGCTTTTAAGACTTGGCCCCATAAAAATTAAACTGTAAACCATGGATGGAGAATTCAATTTCGGGAAATTGCAAAATTCTTATAATTGATTAGGGGAGTGCCGGCCTGCTTTACGGTAGTTTTACCGACCATCACCTTTTTTTTAAATACCACCCAAATAAAGGGGTCGGTTCTTTCTGGGTATTTGGGTAATCCCACCTCTTTTGCCCTATTGGCTATTCCGTTCGTATTGCTATAAAAGGACAAACTTTCATCCCTCATTAAAGCAAGAAAGAGCTCCATCACGTTGATCGTGATTTCCTTTTTTTCGCTTTTTTTCTTTCTTGCCGTAAAGAGCATCTTGGTCAAGGATATGGAATATTCTTAGCTGGAAAACAACAAGATTATCAAAGTTCAAACATCTTATTGTAGCCTTAGCCTTTTACGGTTAGGGAATCCATAACTTGTAAACAGTTCCCAAAGCGGTTCCGTTATCAGAGATTGGATATTCAAGTCCAATTTTATTCATAAAATCCACTACCTGCCAATCCTCGTTTGTAAATTCATCTTTCGGATATGCTTTAAAAGGTTCTGCTTCCAAATCCCAACGAACATAATAATTGACAATATTTTCTATTCTTACATTAGGAACTAATTCCGCAACGATTTGTGGATTTCCTTTTTGTTCATCAATTTCTGTTTCTGACAAATTATCATCCCAATAGTCTGGAACCGGATTGAATTGGTCAACTAAATTTCCTTTGTCGTATAGAAAATACAACCATAAATCCCCATCGTGAACATGGAAAAAGAAAACTGGACAATTGAGTTTTTTGGATAGATATTTTGAAACATCGCCAAATTCATTAAATCCACTTGGGTAAAAGACGGTTACGTTTTGATTTTTTTCATTTAGAACACAGAAATTTGGATTTTCATTGTCCAGATTTTCCTTTACCAAGTCTCCACCGTTGTTTTTGGCGAATTCTTGTAAGCATTTTTCAACATCTTCTTTTGTTTTTCCGATAACTCCGGACATTGATAGAAAAAGTCCCATTGGCCTTGTGTTAATTAATTCAGTAGATGGGTCGCAATTGGTTTTCGGTTCAATATGCACTTTGGTCGTTGGTCCAAAGCTGATTATTAGTCCAAATGCTGCTAGTAGTAATCTCATTTCTCAAATTGGTCACATCGGTTTTGTGAATGAAACGTAGCGTGTCAAAAGACACTGTATTTCGGATTAACACAGGGCCGATTTTTATATTTTGTTTTTAATTTTCCATTCTAAAGGCCAAATTAAAAATTTGGCGTCTTTCCAAACAAGCGCAAACCTTTTGGACTAGCACTTACTAGCTATGCTTTGTGCACCGTGTTGCGCGTGGTGCTTTCCCGCCCAGCCGTTTCATTTCACACAATTCTGACACTTTCTTAAAGTCGGTCGAATTACTTATTTCATAAAAATAATCCAATTGCCATTTTTGAGTTGGGTTGGCTTGCTTATTTTTTGCCATATCCCATTTCGGACAAACTCGGAACCTTCTTTTCCGTTGGGATAAATCCTTTTTTAATCCGTACGGATTTTGGACAAACAAACTGTCCAAACATATTTTCAGTCCGCACGTTCACTGCACAAAAATCAATTCGGTCGGATTCCTTAAATGGCTCAATCGGTCCATTTCCAACATTCTCTTTGTTTTTCTTTAAGTACAGTCTGATATTTTAACATTACGGACAACCTTCTGTATATGGTGCCTATCCCCAAAGATATGCACCACCCACCTTGTTGGTGGCCGTTTTTAATTTTCATCAAACTTTAATTTCTTATTCTTCATTGCAGTTTGCCAACCATATGGAAAAATACCGTGACCGTTCTCAGCTATACTTTACATTATTTTATGAACTCTATTTTGTATTCCTGTTGGCAATAGATAGTACATTTCGTCCACTTGGGTATTCCTTTCATTATCAAGTGTTCCGTTTTGATGTCTAATTGCTCTTTTTATTCCGTTGTGATAAACTAATAGTTTTATTCTCCCATCATTTGTGCCGTTCACTCCAAACGTCCCGTATACCATAATCGGGTCAACAACACCGTCTCCATTGTAGTCCTTCAGTTCAAAGTATTTAGTCCAAAATGAAATCGAATATTCTTCTGATACTTCATTGCCCCCTGGCAATATAAAGTCCTTTAAACTCCATTGGGTGCGATATGACCCATCTTTAAAGGAATAGCAAAATGCCTTTATCGAGTCCAGACATTTTTCCTTTTCATCACATTCAAATTCATTTTCAGTCATTACAATGAAGTGTTTCCCTAATTTATCATCGAATTCGTAAATTCTATAAATGGAATATTCGATTTGCAGCTTCGTTTTCTAGCTATCGGTAAAAATGGAGTCAATCTCCCGTTGATTCAATTGTTTGCTGGATATTCCAGAATCTTGGCAAAATCCTATACTGGTAAGGAATAGGGTTATGAATATTGCTAAGGTTATTTTCATCTTATCCTCAATGGCCAACAATTTGTTTAAATGCTGAACTTTATTGGGCATAGGCGGCCAAAAGGATTGGCTATGCCCAAGTTTTGTAATTTGTCGTTCTGTATAGTTTCCGTGGTTTCGTCTTCTTATTGTGCAATATAAAAATAATTATAGGTTGTCAAACGGTTTATTGTTGTTTTTGATGCTGTTTTCGGCTGAGAAAATGGCTTTTATAAAGCCAAACAACGGCAACAAGTTCGTTGTTTGCAAATTTGCAGAAGAGCATACAGTGCATCCATCCGTCATCTACGGATTTTATCTCCATGATGGAAAAGAAGAGGAAAAGAAGAAGCTATACCCCCTAAATACAGACATCGCCCCATCAGTTCAGCTACCTCCATCGGGGCCGTTAAAACGAACGCTTGGGTAGCGGAAGACCCTGTAATGGAAATTGAATTTTTTTTGAAAAAATATCCAGTAGACAGCTATGGAAAAAAAATATGAAAGATTTAGATAAGGATCTTGAAGAAATCAAAAAGCTATCTCAAGAGGCAGACAGCAATAAGGGTTTTGAAGAAGACTTTGAACAGGACATATCCAAAATAGATTTTATTGACCACAAACAGAATCCACAGGAACCTTACAGACTTTACCATGCCATTGAAGGGATTTTGAGGTCACATCTTCCCGCAGGGGCAAAATAGTAAAAGCTCAGACAGTTCGTGAGAGGGGAAAAGATAATTTTCCTTGCAGGTGGAAAGAAAAAGGATAAAAGGGGAATCAGAGGGGCCAACAGCCGACAAGCGTACATAAGTGCACCTCTAAAACCTGCCCTAAATACTCTTCTGGAATGGATACAGGAGGGAGGCAACAGCTTTGACTTGTTTATAAGGTTTTTAGGCAATTGAACATACAGCATAGCTGTTTTAGATGGGCTTTCGGAATATAATCAGACCTAAATAACAGCTCTCAATCATAACCCCAGGGAGCAAACAAAGAATAGCGCCGGTTTTGGCTGTTTGGTCGGGGAACACCGCCCAAGAAACGGGTCATTGACGGTACGCCACGATCATTGAGATACAAGTATGTCTCTAGGGGATATTTAACCCGGTTGCCCTGCCGTACCGAATCGGTGGTGCGGTAACCACCTTGGCAGACCTTGATTTTTAAAAATTGGATAATACCTTTCCAAGACAGATTCATTCATTTTAGTGTGATCGGATATATAACCCCTATTTTTTAGCTGCAAGAGTATGGGAAATACTAGGGACAGAACAATCAATTTTGCCTGGTTTTATGACTGGCAGTTTTCAAGCTGGTTTTTTAATTTGACAAAAGAGTTGATGTATTTTCGTTTGATGATGGGATCTTTAATGAACCTGGGAATACCGCAAATGGAGAGTGAAGCCACTGTAAAGGTTATATGGACGGTCCCATTGTCACTAGGACGCAATGACCACCCGCTCCAATTATATTTTTCCCTGAGCACACCTTCTTCAGGGTCTCTGTGGTTTGGAACGGGCCGTGTATTGATAATGACCTCATCCGCGGTCTGATTGACCTCATGCCTTGAAATCAATTCTTGTGGGGGAAATGGGGATGGTACGTTAAATGTAGTATGGGAAATCCAGATCGAGCCCCTGTCCTCAATCAATTCACTATGCAGAACGGCCTCATTCCACTGCTGAATTCTTTGGGGTTGCTTTAGATGTTCAATAATGCGGTCAACAGAAGATGAAATGGTAAAGCTAGCAGTCAGCTCCAATATTTTTGAGGTCTCCGCAACCTTTAACTTTCTACAATTCAAAACAATTCCCTTTTTGTTTTTGGCAACTTTCCAAGATCCTTTTTCAGCGAGCGCTTCGAGTTGGTCCAATCCTGAGATGGAGTCCAATCTTGCACTTTGTACAAAAGCTTGGCGACACAAAAAAAATATCAGTAGTAGTATCATAATTGTTTTTTTATAATGTCATGTCAGTACCTTTTTTTGAAAGAATAATTGTAAACGCCATGCGTTTTTTTTAGGGGACCAGAATTTCTTCATATGCCTATTTTCCTTAAAAGGATCGCTCGCAAATCCCAAAATATCAAACACGAAATCCGGGACTGTTATCATTAAGCCTTTTTGCCCTGCCGAGGGGTTTGTTTTTTGGGAGAAAAAATCATCTGAAAAATTTTCGTTGGCTTGATGGCTTGATCCATTCTTTGCTTGGGAAGTACTTATCGGAACCTCCTCAGGGACATCTTTTGGACGGAAGGGATTTTTGCCACTTGAGGGGTACGGCACTTGCTTTTTTCTCAAAAATTTTGGGATGGTTTTCCAAGAACCGGGTCGACTGTCGCGAACTCCGACAATTAAGGTTGGATTTATAGTTATCGTGTCCATTCCATCTTTGCGTTTTAGTGGATCGTGTACTGTGCCCAAGTACTTTTTATGCCATTGGGTATCAGTGTCTGAGCTTTCTGTTGCACCGTGACCGGAGGAGTTGGGAGTACCAACAAAAGTGGATTCCTTCGCATTGACCTTTATGGCGGTCTGAAGTGATCGCAAAGTAGCATTGAAGTCTACATGCCAATATTTGAAGTAACCTGAAACGTTTTGATCTATTATTGCCATGCCCTGAATCAAAGGTTCGGTATCCTCCAATGTCGCTGTTGGGTCTATAGGCCGCTTATTCTTTATGAACTCTAGACTTTGGTGTTTTTCCATAAAACTTTTGCTTACTTATCTCAAACCAAGTTCTTATATGATGTTCCGGGTTGCCAAATCCTTGTTCAGGTCCGTGCCCTGTAGGGCATGCCCGTTAATGGGGCCTTATCCGACGGTCAGTTCTCTTTTGATTATTTTGGTCATCATGGATACTTTGACCCGTGTTGGTAGCAAAATGGAAATAAACCAACTTAAATGGTTCAACAGAATCACTGTTTTACCCCTGAACATTTTATTCAGGCTATGGTGGGCTACCTTGTAAGGGTCAAGCAGTGTCAGTTTTCCAATAAGACCTTGTTTTTCAATTCTGGCGGTAATTTCATCATTGGTTTTCATTGCTCCCGGATTTATTACGCTCACAGATATGTTGGAGTTCTTCAGCTCTTCGGAGAGTCCCAGTGAAAAAGAATGTACAAAGGATTTAGAGGCGGGGTATACCGTTTTGTAGCCTACAGGAGAAAATGCCGCAATACTGGATACGTTGAGAATATAGGATTTTTCCTGTTGCTTGAGATTTGGCAATAGTCCATGCGTTAGCAGGGAGGTCGCCTTTACATTTACCTGAATGATGGTATTGATGTAACTTGTTGGGACATCTGAAAACTTTCGTGTACCCCCCGTTCCGGCATTGTTGATTAAGATGAAAATTGAAAAATTCCCATTTAACCAGTTACATAAGGTCTTGATGTTTTGGTCCGATTTGAAATCTGTTTCATAGTACTGGGTACTGATGTGGTAAGTTTTGCCTAATTCCTGTGCAAGTCTTTTGACATTTTGTTCAGGAAGGCTCACCAAGATCAAATGGATTCCCTTAAGGGCCAAACGTTGTGCAAAGGCCTTGCCCAATCCTTGGCTGGCACCGGTCACAACTGCGTATTTATATTCCTCTTTCCTTTCCATCCCCATCCGTTTTTGGTATAAAATTAGCTCATTGAACCCTGGGAACCGTTTTGGTTTATAATCTCGAACAGGTGGTGTAGGTAAGTGAAAATCAGTATATTGAATATTTTTTAGGTACGAGATTATAAGTACGAACTATTTTTTTTTGAATTCGGAGGGGTCTGTCCCGTAAAATTTTTAAATGTAGTGTTGAAGGAGGTCTTGGAATTGAAGCCCGACCCAAAAGCATTCCCAATATTGAATATTTGTCCGAAAGGTCACTTGAAAGCAAGCTTTTGGCTTTCTCCACCCTATGGCGGTTGACGAAGTTGAAGAAATTCCCGTCAAATCCATTGTTTGTGACTGTGACTACGTCAACTACAAGTGTACTATTATGATAATAAATCAAGAGACACTTTTAACATGGAAAAGACGAGGGAAATTGAACAATACTTAAGGTGGAAGTTCAAACTAAGGGTGCTGGAATTCGCAAAGGACTATGGAAAGGTCAAGGAGACCTGTGAAATGTTCAATGTTAGTAGGAGCAGCTATTTTAATTGGAAAAGAAAATATGAAAAAGATGGTGCCGAGGGTCTTTTAAGGAAAAAGAGAGAGGTTGGTACCTACCCCAATAGAATCAATCAAAAAACGGTTGATCTGATATTGGACCTTAGAAAGGAATACAAACTTGGTACATGGCGTATCAAATGGTATTTGGAAAGATACCATGACATCAATGTTTCTGAATCAAGTGTCTATAGGACCCTAAAAAGGAATGGCATAAAACCACTCAAGCGGAACGTTACCAGAAAGGCCATGGGACCGAAACGGTATGCCAAGGAAACCCCGGGACACCATGTCCAAGTGGATGTCAAGTTCCTGACATTCAACACCACCGAAGGGAAAAAGATAAAACGGTATCAGTACACGGCAATCGATGATTGCACACGTATCAGGGCATTGAAAGTATATGAAAGGCACAACCAATCAAGTTCCATTGACTTTATGGATTATGTGGTAAGTAAGTTCCCATTCCGAATCCATACCGTCCAGACGGACAACGGGCACGAGTTCCAATCCGGGTTCAACTGGCATGTAAAGGACCTTGGCATGGAGCACCGCTATATAAAGGCCGGAAGGCCACAGCTCAACGGAAAGGTTGAACGGTCGCATCTCACGGACAAAAAGGAGTTCTATCAACTATTGGACTACTCTGATGATGTGGATTTGAACAAGAAAATAAAACAATGGGAAAACTTTTATAACTTTAATAGACCACATGGTGCATTTAAGGGAAAGACACCCTATGAGATTTTAATGTATCACTTAAAAAAATGAGAATTTAGTGCCATTTTAGCTGAAGCAGCACAACTGTCGATTAATTATAAGATTAATATAAGAAGTTAATTACACTAGTGAAAGTTAATTGGTGTATTTATCTGCTATTTGGCTATTTCTCTGGTTTATGTAGGAATTTTTATACTTATCGATCATCCTAAAAAATTATCATGGAATATCTTGAAATCATCAACTCCATTGTCTTGGCAATATTGGTCGCCCTGTTTTTTATGCGGCAAAAAATTCTTAACGGCGTAAAGACGTTCTTTGAAATTTTTGATATCAAAAAGGTAAGGGAATATGTAAAGATGAACGAAGAAACTGTTTTAGAAAAACAACAAACTTAATAACAGATGACGCCAAAGTAAGGGAGGTCATGCATGGGGTCACCAATTCCAAAGTAGGCGAGATATCACAATTCTATAAAGAGGTGTTGGACAATGAACACATCGAATTGTTTAAATCAAATGTCCACTTGCCTGAAAACTGTTTGAAGGGGCAGAAAGATGGGCAAATAAGGTATGTAAATGGGTTTCCTCCCCATAACAGGGATAAAATCCTACCTACTCTTTTTCCTGAAAATTTTGTGGATAAGAATCCTTGACTTTTCGATAGGATTTTTTGGAAACTATGTTGTGCCTTGGCATAACCCCATAATTCTTAGCGAATTCATCTTCTTTCCTTAATTTTTTTAGCAGTGTAATCATGTATATAATTTCCATAATTCAATATACGCTCATAGGTATGAGTTAGTGAATAAATTTTCTAGGGGACCGCAAGGAGTACCATATGGTTAAAACGGGATTTTGGTAAAGTGGTAGTTTGAAATCAACTTTCAAAGGGAATCTTTCAGATAAGGTTCGGAATTTATATGGGCCAATGTTCAAATAATCAATTGGGTACAACATTTATCTGCAATGGCTTTGTTGTGTTTCACAGCGGAAAGTATCAAAACAACAAATTTCAAGATAGTTAAAAGTGTTATTTCCTGGATTTGAAAAGTAGCCTTATGTTGTGACTTTTACGGTATTTAGGCAACATAAAATACATGGGGAAAAATCCAGTTTGAAAAACAATTTATTTGGATATTTCCCTAGATTGTCCGAAACGCTGCTTGGGGTGATTTTGCCGTAATTCACCTACGGAAAGTTCTATGTGGTATACTCAAGTGGGCAATACAATGGAGGTTGCTCGATTTTCTTGGGAATACGTACAAATTGAATTGGGATATCATTGTAACCACTTATCAAGATTTTCAGCTACAAAACGATCATCATTCAATTCGGGATATAATCTGTAGACCCGGTCAATCTCTGCTTTCTGACCTGGGCTTAAACGTTCATTTGGATCAATGGTGTTGTTGGATTCTAAAAGACCTTGTCTAATCAGAACTTCGTGAATGCCCGCAATAGATCCTTGAAAACCGTTTCTCGAATCAAAAAATGCCGCATTGGAGTCCGTAACCTTGATGCCGTGGGTCAGCAAATCACCATAGTCTGAACGATTGGCATTCCTAATTTTGTCGTATAACTCCACTGCTTTTTTGTTCCAAACTGCCCAGTGTCCCAACAAGCCGCCCACTATTCTTTTTTTTACCAACCTGCCGCCAACCGGAATGTGGTAAACCGTTAAAAGATCCGCAACAATATTGTCGTCATTTCCCGTGTACAGGGCAATGTCGTTATATCTTCCGGATTCTGCAACGCCTCGGACAACATCAATGGTATGGTACCTGTCAAAAGGTGCCATTTTAATGGCTACAACATTCTCAATTTGAGAAAACTTTCTCCAAAATTCAGTATCCAACACACGACCACCCACCGAAGGCTGCAAATAAAATCCGATCACGGGCATGATTTCTGCAACCGCTTTACAATGTTCAATTAATTCGGAGTTAGATTGTTTTTTAAGGGTGGCCAGGCTTAACAAGACGGCATGATAACCTAGTTCGGAGGCCTTTTTGGCTTCTTTTGTTGCCTGCTTTGTGTTTCCCAAGACCCCAGCAATTCTAAAAACTCTTTCGTTGCTGTGCTTGCAATGATTGTCCATCTCTTCCTTGGCCAATTCCAATACCGGTGAGTACAAACCGGCCTGTCTTATCCCAAATTGGCTAGTATGCACTCCTATTGCCAGACCGCCCGACCCTGCCTCAAGATAATATCTTGACAAAGCCCGTTGCCTCCGTTCGTCCAAATCCAAGTTTTTGGTCAAGGCTGTTGGATGGGCTGGAACAACCAATCCATCTTGCAGTAATATTTTTAGGTCATTCGATAACATGTTGTTCTTTTTGTAGGATTATATAGATTCAATATTTGCCGTCTCTAACTTCAAAATGGGTTGCTTTTCCCAAAAGTCTTTTGTTTTTGTCCACCCAATTTGCTGTCCACTCGATCAATTTGTCCAAGTTTACGGTTGGTGATCCAAATATGGAATGGGACTTAGAGACATTTACCAACAGCGCGGAGTCTTCTTCTTTTCCCGTGAAAACAACCTCTTTACCCATGATTTCTCCAAATTGACGGGCTACTTTAGCAACAGAAATGGTCTCTCGACCGCTAACATTTAGATGATTGGCCGGGGAGGCGCACAATTCCAAACTTCTCAATATCATATCGTTTGCATCACCTTGCCAGATTACATTGGCATACCCCATGGATAGATCGATGGTCTGATGGTTTTTGACTTTTGTTGCAATATCGACCAATACACCATACCTCATTTCCACCGCGTAGTTCAACCTAATGATGACTATATTGGTGCCGTTCTTCAAACTTCCATACTCGAATAATCGTTCTCTTCCCAAACAGGACTGCGCGTATTCCCCAATTGGTAGCGGTTTATCGGATTCGTCGGAACCCCCGGATTCTATTTCCACCAATGGATATACACATCCGGTGGAAAAAGCTACGATTCTCGATTTTTTGAATTTTTCAACGATCAAGCCTGGAAGAAAGGAATTCATTGCCCATGTGAAGCTCTCATTGCCCTCGGTTCCAAACTTCATACCCGCCAAATAGACTACATTTTTGACATCTGGAAGGCTGTTGACAAAATCAATGTCCAATAAGTCCCCTTTTATGGTGTTCACCCCGCTTTCCTCTAGAAATGACTGCTGTTCAGGGGAGCTAAACCTTGAAACCCCAATTATTTTCTTCTGGACTCCGGCTTGGTCACAAGCTCTTTTTGCCATTCTGGCAAGGGAAACCCCCATCTTTCCCGCAACCCCCAACATTAGAAAATCTCCTTCCAATTTTTGCATAAATTGGATCAATTTGGTTGAAGGCCTTGAAAGGGCTTCTTCCAGTTGATGTTCGTCCAAAAAGAATTCTGGGTAATTTTCCATTATTTTATTTTAATATGTTCGAATAGATTTTTACCGCATCATGAATTTTGTTGAGGTAGCAGAATTCATCTGTTTGATGCGCCATTTGTGGCTCTCCGGGACCCAAAATAACTGTTGGCGGATGATTTAACCAAGGTGTCAGGACCGAGGCATCCGTCAAAAATGGAGCTGCTTTCTTAAAATCATTTTGTGTTGGATCAAGTTTGCAGATTTCAAATACGGATTTAATAAATGCATCGTTCTCATTTGTGGATACGGCCCTTAAATCCACTAGTTTTTCAATTTTTACTTCCTCCCCTAACAAGGTATTTAATTTTTGAAGGGCAGTATCATTCCCAAATGTTGTGGTCGATCTGACATCAATTGTAAATTCGGCCTGGTCGGGAACCGAGTTCAAGTTTAACCCTCCCCTAATTTTGCCAACATTGATGGTGGGCAATCCAAGCGAGGGATCCATTTCTGCTTCAAGGTCCAACTTTTCAATTTTGGTAATTGCCCTAGCAGCTTTATATATTGCATTTTCGCCCAAATGGGGCATTGAAGAATGAGCAGTGACCCCAAAAGTTCTGGCTTCAAGGTATAATCCCCCTTTATGGGCAATATAGGGATGGTTGGAAGTAGGTTCACCAACTATTACTGCACGTGCTTTGCCGAGGTCATAACCTTTTTCCATCAAGGATTTTGCTCCTCGGCAACCCAACTCCTCATCTGCGGTGAACACTAATTTCACTCCTCCTTCCATCGATCGATCTTTGGTGCTTTCAACGGCAGCAACGGTCAATGCCGCTATTCCCGCTTTCATGTCGGAAGAACCTCGTCCGTACAGTTTTCCATGTTCAATACTTGGCTCAAACGGGTCGTAGCTCCATTTCTTGGCCCCCAGGGGCACAACGTCCAGATGGCCAGTCAAAATTATGGGGGGTATTTTAGTTGAAAGCCCCTTAGAAGCGATCATATGTAATCTTTCATGACCATATACGGGATATTCCACAACAAACCCATGTTTTTCCAGCAATGTCCCTATGAACAGGGCTATTTTTTTTTCATTGCCTGGCGGATTTATAGTGTTGAACCGAATTAGTTCCTTGGTCAAGGAAATTACATCCATTTAATTTGGTTTTGGGTCAGGTAGTTTTTTTTGTAATTAAATACTATTGGAATAGAATTGTTCCAAACTTGTTGATTTCGTGAAAACTGTTGGGCAATTCTTGCCAGGACCAATGGATTGATTTATTGTTTTGATAGTCCATTCTAGTAAAATTTGCCTTCCAATGGGTTCCGGGAGTTGGTTTTTTTTGAGACATGGGATATAATGTTTCAAATGGAATGAAAATTTCTCCCATCCAACTTAGAATATTGGCATTTGTTTCTTTTGGGCCACCCTGTACGGTGGTCTTGTGAATAATTTTCCTGCGATCTTCAAAATACCAAACCTGCCATCTATGGAGTTCACCATCAAATTTGATGACCATAAGTGGGAGTTCATAGTTTAATGGAGACAATTCATATTCAAAGTATATCTCTTGGGAGGGGTCGGGCCAAATAAATATTTCAAATACATCCTCTAACCACAAGCGCTCACCGTCCTTGTTGAACGATGCGTTCAGTTCGGTGTCTTGGCAGTGAAATAAAAAGTAAACCCCTTTATCAGAGTACAATGCCTTTATTTTGGTTTCCATTCCCGTGTTCAGGTGGGACCTTTGCCGTATGTTGGTCCAAGGGACCTTTTCCCAGTATTGGGATTTGCCATCACCTGTGGGTGTAAAATCGGTGGTTTTGTGAACTATGATTTGATCTGTTCCTGAAGCGTCCATGGACTGAAAGTCAAGTGTTGATTGGATTGAGCAAAAAAGTAGTAGAATTGTTTTCATTGATTCAAAAAGATTTTCCCGGACATGGGTTTAGTGGCAATAGGCAGCATTTTGCCTTAACGTTTAATATTTAGATCCTGAGATTGTTCATTTAATTACTTTTCATGTGTAGCTTGGGCAATGGCCTTAAAGGGACTTGATGCTTTGACGATGACAGCTGCGAACATTTTTATTCTTGATTTGCGGTGCTCCATGATCTATCCATGTCCATATACTGTTTCATTAATGCATTCCATGTCTGGAAAATTTCACCTTACTTGTTATTTTGAACTATTTCCAGTTTGTTTTGTACCAGTTGTGATATTTGATCTGTAGCTGCGGGGAAAACTTGCCTCAAATCAATCTGGTCATTGTTCTGCATCACACTTTTTAATGTCCTCATGAACACATTTTTGATTTCTGTGGCCAAGTTTATTTTACATATGCCCTGGTCAATGGCCTTCTTCAGACATTGATCGGGAATCCCGGACCCTCCATGTAGCACTAAACAGACTTCCGTTTCATCAGAAATTTCCGATAATCTTTCCAAATCTAGTTTTGGTTCCTCTTTATAGAACCCATGGGCAGTACCAATGGCTACCGCTAGGGCATCCACCCCGGTAGCCTCAACAAATTGTTTTGCCTGTTTGGGTCGGGTAAATCCGTTTTTGTGGTTGGGTTGGTCCAGTTTGGCGATATAACCCAATTCGGCTTCCACGTTGGCCCCATAGCTTTCTGCCAATTGCACTACCTTTTTGGTTATAGCTATATTATCTCGGAAGGCTTGTTCGCTGGCATCGATCATAACTGAATCAAAGCCCGCGTCAAGGCATTTTGCAACCAGTTCATAGGAGTCGGCATGATCCAAATGTATCCATCCTTCGACCCCATGCTTGTGCAACATTGCTTTTGCCAAGTCAAATGCAACATTTAGTCCCATGTATTCGATGGAATTTTTGGTAAGCTGTAGGATAATGGGTTGATTAGTTCTCTTTGCGGCCTGGAGAATTCCCTCCAGAGTTTCAAAATTGTAAAAATTCGTAGCCAAGATCCCCTGTCCTTTTTCCTTTAGTTGGGTGAATTTATCTTGTAGCTTCATTTTCAATGGTTGAAATAATTAAACTTTTCCTCTGCGATACGCTTTATGCGCCCTAAATCCATGAAAGCTGCGGTACCTCCAGAATCTGTTGTGGAGATGGCCCCCGTTAGATTACCAAATTCTTGGCATTCTTCTGGTTTGCCACCACTTAGATACTTCGAGATAAATCCGGCATTAAAGCTATCTCCAGCTCCTATGCTGTCCACAACTTGCGCATTGATGAATGCGCCTTTTTCGATTATTTTTCCACCATAGCTCAATATGGAACCTTTATTGCCACGTTTAACAACCAACAGATTGCATTTATCCTTTATTAGATCTATGGCTTGCTTCAAATCTGTTTGGCCAGTAATTTTTAGAAGCTCGGTTTCATTTGGCATGAATATGTCCAAAAAAGGCAAGATCTTTTCCAAATGAATTTCCCATTTGTCCATGGGGTCCCATTGAATGTCCAAGGATGTTGTTAATCCTGCACTTTTTGCCATTTTAAAAAGCCCATCCAGTTTGTCATGGAATTTTGGCTGAAGAAAATAGGAGGAGAAGTGAAGGTGTTTGGCCAACTTTAAATTTTCAGTTTTAATGTCCTCAATTCCCAAATTTAGCATAGCTCCTTGATACGTTATCATGGATCGCTGCTCCTTGTAATTTAATGCGATTGTGGCCCCAGTTTTTTCATTGGGTTCAATGATGATTAATGCAGTATCCACTCCTTTTTGCTGCAGTTCTTGGATGGTGAATTTTCCGAATAGGTCATTTCCAAGTTTACCTATGAACCCTACCTTAAGGCCTAGAGAACTCAGATTGCTTGCACAGATTGCGGAGGAACTGCCCAGCGCTAAGGCCATATTATCAGCGATGATTTCCTCCCCAATTTGTGGGAACCCCAAAATTTGATTCAAGATCAAATCCACATTGAGCTCGCCTATTACCATAACATCATACTTCTTGTTCAAAATTTCAAGTTTTAGATTACCAACTGTAGGACATACATTGTTTTTGTAGGTTCAGTACATCTTTTTTATGGAACATTCCTATTTCTTCCCTTAAACAATTGGCCGCTCCACATGAAGCTGCCAACATTGCGGTTTTCGCCAAATCATATCCTTTTATATAGGCTACCGCAAGCCCTGCCACAAGGGAATCCCCGCAACCTACAGTGTTAATTACAGCATCTACTTTGCTTAATGCATGAACTGTATTTTTGCCATCAGATAAGTACAATCCTTTTTCCCCGAAAGTGACCGCAATTAATTGACTATGCTTTTTGATCTTTGACAACAGGGTCATGGGATCGTCGGTTTGATAAATTTCATACCCCTCATCATGGTTAATATGTACACCGAAGGGATTTTGATTCAGTGCTTTGACCAGAGATAACCCGGAACAATCGATTATTGATTTTATATCGGATTTGTGGGCAATGGAGATCAATTCGCAAAAATTCAGTTCTTGATTGCTGCCGGGCCATGAACCGCTCATACAAATGAGGGAAACATCGGGTAATAGGGTTTTGAAATCATTTATGAACAATTCATAACTGACGTTATCTATTGCCGGGCCCATTTCCAAAATCTCGGTTTCGTCAAATACATCGTTTGATTTTAGTGTCAGGCATGTTCTAGACCATGCTTTCAGCGATGGCCCATAACAAGAAATACCTTGCTCCTTGCATTTTTCCTTGATCCATTGGCCGGTAGCTCCTCCCCAAAAGGCCAAAATACCAACTTCTTCACCTAGTTCTTTTATTCCTAAGGCCACATGGACACCTTTCCCTCCGGGATAAGATTCTTCCATGAGCGCCCTGTTGGCAGTACCTTCCTGAAAGCGGTTTAGATTGATTAATTTATCAATGGAAGGATTGGGGCATACACACAGTATCATTTTGTTAATCGTTTGATCAGTGTTATTGTTTATAAATGTTTACACCTTTTACAACTCTATTTATAGCATTGTTCCTTGAGGGGGTATCTGGACTTAGTCCTAGATTCAATGACTTGTACAATCCCAAAAGCTGACTGGGGATTACGGCACTTATCGCAAAATACTCTTCCATATATTTATCGTTTTCAGCTAGTTCAATGGAAAGATTCAAATTGATCTCATCTTTATAGTTTAACCGTTCCGCTATTCCGATTTCGTAAAGTTTTTGCTCGTGTGAATTGATTGATTTTACCAAATCATATTCATACTTGTTAGTCAAAGGATTACTGGAAAATATATATACAACCAAAGTAGAATCTTTGATGACCACTTTAGGACCATGCCTTAATCCCAGAAAGGAATCATATTTACATACAACCTGCCCATCTGTAAGTTCTTGAACCTTAAGTTGAGATTCGCGCGCTATGCCCTTTAGGATACCGGAACCCAAAAAGACAACCCTATCAAAATTCAATTGTGCGACCTTATAAATTCTTTCTTTGTAGTCCTCTAGAATTTTTTTCCCATACTTTACCAGCGCGTCTACGCATTTCTTGTTTTTGTCCAAATTGCCCAAATCCGATATGAGCAGTCCGGCCAAAAGCATGGTTGTAAAGGAGCTGGTCATGGCGAGACCTTTGTCATTGGAATCCTTGGGCATAACAACGGTATTCGACTTTAGGGGGCTTGTATGCTTTACTAATTTCCCTTGGGGGTTGCAGGTAACGATTAAATGCATTGCCCTTTCACAATATTGTTCCGCCAAATCTACGGCCGCTATACTTTCAGGACTTTCCCCTGACCGGGCAAATGAAATAATCAGGGTAGGCTGGCTTGCACTCAAAAAATCCTTTGGATTCGTTATTAAATCCGTGCTAGCGACCGCTTCGGCAACTCTACCTAGTCTTTTTTCAAAACTTTTACTCAATACTTCCCCAATGTATGAAGACGTACCGGCCCCTGTCAAAATTACCTTTAAGTTCTTATAAACCAGCGCCTCTCCAAGAAACTTGACCAGTTGCGGTTTGTTGGTCTTTATCATGGCATATGTCTCTTGCCATAATCTTGGTTGGGCATTAATTTCCTTAAGGGTATTGCCGCCGCTTTTATTAGTGACGTATTCATCGCCTTTATCCATGTTAGAACTAGAGAGAATTAATTATTGGATTGCACAATAAGTGATATTTAAACCAAATATAGCTTATTTTATTAAAATACAAAGGAAAAAAAAGATTTGATATATTCAAATGCTTTCATTTTATTATAAAATTATATTTTATAGAAAAAAGTGAATGGTATCAAAATGAAATGAAGTATCTTTTTACTCCTAGTTTAAATCCAAATGCATTGCTTCAATTCGGGCTTTTTGGCCAACGAGCAAGTCCAAAGGATGAACGGAACGTTCTTTCTATCGAGGCTTTTGAACGGTTATAGGTCTTTTTTTAGTTTAAAGGCAAAGAGGTAGTCGCCTGATCTTGTTCCCTGTAATCCTCCTCCCCCTGCAGCAACCACAACGTATTGTTCTCCATTGGCAAGGTAGGTGGAAGGTGTGGCATAAGCACCTGCGGGCAAATCATACTCCCATGCAATTTCTCCCGTATGTTTGTTGATTGCCCTAAATTTTTCATCTCTCGAAGCCCCAATGAATATTAGGTCACCTGCTGTAACAATACCACCTCCAAACAATTGTGTTCCCGTGGGTGGAATGCCCCTATTGGTTAATTCTTGGTATTCCCCTAAAGGGATTTCCCATTCAATTTCACCTGAATTAAGATTCACGGCACACAATTTTCCCCAAGGTGGCTTTATACCGGGATAACCTTCTTGATCACGTAATTGTTGGTAGGCTTTCAACTTGTATGCCGTTGCCCCTTCCTTCGAAGTTTTGGATTCAATGGAAGGTTGCTCTACCAACGGCATTTGTTTGGCTGCCTGTTCGTTTTCAAGATGGTATAGATAGGCAAGTATGGCGCGTCTGTTGCTTTCGGGTATTTGTTTAAAGGAGGGCATCATGCCTCTTCCTGTTTTTAACAGGGAACTGGCATCCTCAATTCGAATTCTGTTTTTTAGATCCGCCAGGGACGGAAAAACGGTATTGCCTTCAAGGTTTGAGCCATGGCAAGATGCACAATTATCGGTATATAATTTTTTACCGACCGTTGCCATGTCGTCAAATTCACCGACTTGTTCTTGCATACCAATATCCTCGACAAGCTGTACCAAGTTTGGAATGTCATTGACCCCGACATAAATAATATTGGAATCCGGGTCATAAGCTCCGCCACTCCATTCGGCCCCGCCCCTAAACCCGGGTAACTGAACTATGCCGTACTTATCGGGTGGTGTATATATGCTTCCCCAGCTAAAATCCGTGATTTGGTCTTTGATATTTTCCGAGGATTCTTTGGATAGGTCCGTGATCAGGGTGCGATCAAAATATTGCCTGACAAGAGGGGGTGGTTTTACGGGGAAAGGTTGGGTTGGCCACGAGGATTCTCCTTCCATACAGGAAATGGGAACCGGACGTTCCCTGACTTCAAAAAGGGGTGCCCCCGTTTCCCTGTCCAGCAAGAAAATCAGTCCTTGTTTGGTAAGCTGGGCCACCGCATCTATTTTCTTGCCGTCATGGTTAACACTGACCAGGTTTGGAGGTGCAGGAAGATCGTAGTCCCAAAGGTCGTGATGGGATACCTGAAAATGCCATTTATACGTTCCGGTTTTTGCATCCAAAGCAATTAAGGAATTGCCAAATAAACCTTTTCCCTTACGATTATTACCATAAAAGTCATGGGTAGGGGAGCCTAAGGGGGCATATAGAATACCTCTTTCCGTGTCCAAGCTGAGCCCGGCCCAGGCATTGGCCCCGCCCCCGGTTTTATAATAGTCCTTAGGCCAGGATTCGTAACCAAATTCACCGGGATGGGGTATGGTGTGAAATATCCATTTAAGCTCACCGGTTCTAACGTTGTATGCTCTAATATGTCCAGGTAAGGACCTGTAAGATTCATTGATGCTGGATCCCATTATAAGCAGGTCTTTATACACCACGCCAGGAGAGGTGTTTCTAATATAGGCGGTTTCCTTATTGATTTCTCTATCCAAATGATCCCTTAGGTCGACCACACCCTTTTCGCCAAAGCTGGGATCCAATTTCCCGGTTTTTACGTCTATAGCTTGAATTTCGTTCAATACGCTGTGAAACAATCTCTTGTCTTCCCCATCTTCCCAATAAGTAAGGCCTCGACTGGTTCCCGCCAGTCCCTTCCCCATGTTTTTATTGTTGCTGGTGGGATCGTATTTCCATATTTCATTGCCCGTGGCTGCATCCAATGCCACCACCTTTAATCCGGGTGTTGTGGTATAGAGGATACCATCAATAATAAGGGGATTGCACTGCATGGAGGAACTTGTGTTGCTATCACCGGTTTTATACACCCAAGCAACGTTTAGATGGTCCACGTTGTTCAGATTGATTTGCCCCAAATCAGAATGTGCGTTGCTCTCGTAGCTCCCCCTGTACACTTTCCATGAGTTACTGGATGGGCCAGGGGTCTGCTTTTTTGGATCGCAAGAGGCGAATGGGGCAAACAATAAAGCGAAATATAAAATGTATAATGAAAACTTCATGTAGTAGGGTGTTTTTTGCGATCGATCATGTTTATGAATAAACCTGTGGATTTAATTTAATAATTTTGAAAAAAAAGTAATCAAAAATAAATAATTAATCATAACCTTTGTAATAGTTAATTTTATATTTCGAAATCTTTCATTTAACTAGTAGTAGCCTATGGATAGACGAGTAGCAGTGGTCCATATCTCATGGATTTTAAAATCAGCCTTTTTAACACCGGCCGTGAGCACATTATTTCATAGCTGTCGGGATGAAGTGGCAAATGCTCGGGAAATGCAGATTCTGAAACCAGGGCAAAATGAATCCATAATTGCAATGGCGGATACCATTGTTCCCAGGACGGATACTCCCAGTGCGTCCGATGTAAGGGTGAATCACTTTATTGATCTGTTGTTGAAAGATGTGTTTGATCGGAAGACAAGATCGGCTTTTTTGCAGGGTCTTTCCGATTTTGATGAAAAATGCAAGGCTAGGACCGGAAGTGATTTTTATGATCTTGATGAACAGCGTCGATTTCAATACCTCTCCAAGGTAGATCAACAAATAATGGGCAGGGATTATGGAGAACGTGTACCATTTTACTATTCTTTTAAGCACCTGGTAATAACTTCCTACTTCTCAACCAAGGAAGGGGTAAGGCAAAACCTCGATTATAAGCCTGTACCGGGGCCTTACAAAGGGGAGGTTGATTGCCATGGGAACACCAGGATAATGATTGGAAATTATATGTGAATGAGATGGAAAAAGAGAGATATGATATTATAGTTGTCGGTTCAGGAGTAACGGGAGGATGGGCGGCCAAAGAGTTTACGGAGAGTGGACTGAGGACTCTTGTTCTTGAAAGGGGCAGGGAAGTTAGGCATATCAAGGATTATAGCACAACCAATAAATCCCCTTGGGAATATAGGTACAAGGGGTATGATCCCCATAAGATAAAGGAACAATATCATGTGCAAAGTTTAAAATACAATTTTAACGCCTCCAGTCAACAATACTTTGTCAATGACAGCGAGCATCCTTACACCTATCCAAATGACAAACCTTTCAGGTGGTTTAGAGGGTATCAAACAGGCGGTCGAAGCATAATTTGGGGTAGAGGGTGCTTTAGATTGGGAGACCTGGAATTTGAAGCGAATCTGAATGACGGCCATGGCATAGACTGGCCCATTCGTTATAAAGACATTGAACCGTGGTACGACCATGTTGAAAAGTTCATTGGTATTTGTGGAACCAAGGAGAATATTGCCCATTACCCTGATGGAAAGACCGTTCTTCCCGCTTTTGATATGAACACGGCCGAGAAGGTTATCAAGCAACGGTTGGAATCTTATTATTCAGACCGGAAGTTGATACCTGTACGCATGGCCCATTTAACCAAGGTGGAGCCAGGTCAATTTAAAGGGAGGTCTGCATGTCAATCCAGAAACATGTGCCATGCCGGATGTCCGTTTGGAGCTTATTTTAGCAGCAACAGTTCCACACTTCCTGCTGCAGAAAAGACAGGAAATCTTACGCTAAGGTCCAACTCCATAGTGGAGTCCATCATTTACGATTCCAAATTGAATAGGGCAATTGGGGTCCGAATCATAGATGCAGGGACTTTTGAAAAAAGCGAATATTTTGCACGGGTGATATTCCTATGCGCCTCTACCTTGGCCTCCACGGGGATATTATTGAATTCTAAATCCGAATATTTTCCCAATGGTTTGGGCAATTCCAGCGGAGTTCTGGGACACTATTTAATGGACCACCATAAGAATATAGCGGGAACTGGAACATTAAGGGGCCATTTGGATAAGATTGACCATGGTCACCGTCCAAGTGGAGTCACAATACCTCGTTTTCGAAACCTTGGAAAACAGGAAACTGATTTTCTAAGGGGTTATGGGATCTATGGTAGGGCATTTCGTGAAGGGATCAATCCAAAACAAGTGGGGGTGGGCGTAGAATTTAAAGATCGCCTAACGAGGCCGGGCCCTTGGAGAGTGGCTCTTGCTGCTTACGGGGAATGCCTGCCCTATTTTGACAATAAAGTTGTTTTAGATAAAAAGAGAAGGGATAAATGGGGTCTGCCATTGCTTAAGATCTCTGCAGGGTTCAGGGAAAATGAGTTAAAGATGCGCAGGGATATGCGGAAGCAGATTGAGGAGATAATGCGAATAATGGGTTTGAAGGACATAAAGATTACAACCGGTTCACATATAGCCGGTGACGCCACCCATGAAATGGGCACGGCCCGTATGGGGAATGACCCAAAATTTTCTGTGGTCAATAAATTTAATCAGAGTCATGATATTCCCAACCTATTTATTACCGATGGTTCATGCATGGCGTCATCTAGCTATCTAAGTCCATCGTTTACATATATGGCTCTTACGGCCAGGGCCTGTGACCATGCTATTGGGCTTATGCAAAAAGGCAGTATTTAATGAAATCCACATTATGGAATGCAACAAATCCCATAGTCCAAAACCAAAAGTGTATCAATGAAATCAAAAAGCAAAAGGTTAACATCTTTGGATTTTTTTAGGGGAATCACCGTGGCCGCAATGATCGTAGTGAACGACCCGGGTAGTTGGGAAATCAAATACTATCAACTATCGCATGCCCAATGGGAAGGCTGCACCATGACCGATTTAATATTTCCGTTTTTTTTGTTTATTGTCGGTGTTTCCATTGTGCTCGCTTTCAAAGGTGCTTTGAGGAAAGGTGCGACAAAAAAAAGGCTGATCTGGAAATCACTGAAAAGGGCTGCCATTATCTTTTTACTTGGTATATTCCTTAATTTAGTTCCCCATTTCAATTTTCAAGAACTTAGGGTTCCAGGTGTGCTTCAGCGTATCGCACTGGTGTATATGTTCTGTTCAATGATTTTTTTGTTTGCTCATAGGAGGTATCTTTTCCTGTGGTTTGGTAGTATCCTTGTTGGGTATTATATCGTTATGATGTATGTCCCTGTTCCTGGGATCGGCCCGGCAAGTCTAGATCCCATCAATAATTTTTCAGCTTGGTTTGATAGACTGATTTTAAACGGATACTTGGGAAGTAAAGGCCAAGGTCAGTACGATGCAACCGGAATATTTACGACGGTTCCAGCTATAGCTTCTGGTCTTGCAGGTGTTTTAACAGGTGAATTGCTCTCGGACAGGACAAAAAATCAAAATGAAAAGTTGATCTGGATATTCATTTTTGGTATCTTCTCCATGGGGCTGGGATGGGCATTTAGCTATGGGTTTCCCATAATAAAGAAACTCTGGACCTCTACATTTGTACTACATACGGCTGGTATTGCAGCCCTATGTTTTGCCATGTCCTATTGGTTTTTGGATGTTAAAAATTGGAATAAATGGACTAAACCCTTTTTGGCTTTCGGGGTCAATGCTTTGGCCGCATATTTTATAGCTGCTTTATTGGGTCGTTTAACGAGTTCACCATTCATTGGTTATAAAGGTGTGCAGATTTCACCAAGGGAGTGGTTCTATAACGAAGTATTGAAGGTTCTCTTTAATGGATATAATGCATCATTCGCCTATTCCATATTGAATACAACCTTAATTTTTATGCTCATCTGGTACCTTTATAAAAGGAACATAATCATTAAAGTATAGCCCCCACCATCGTGTAAATTGAAATTTAGATAGTTTAATCTTGGGTTCCAAGCCATTTTATTATCCCATCTTTTGGTTGATGGTCTATTGATATTTGGATATTGGAATTCGGACCTAAACTATTTTTTACGGGCTTATGTACCCCACTTGCGGATTCAAGAAAAGATTCAATATTGTACACAGTTTTCAAATTTCCATCCGCAGAGATCGGGTTAACGATTTTGATGTTTCGTGGATAAATGGAAGCCATTAAATCCGGCAAATCATATGCTTTCAAAGCCCCGGGTACGGTGAAGGATATGAGGCTGGGGTCATAAGATTGGGTAGTGGCAATATCATAATAGCTCAAAAAAGGACTTACCAGCCCTACACGACCAAGGGTCTTGTCAAAAGCGGCGGCATGAAGCAATTCGGCTCCTATGGGTCCTACCGCAATTGCGGAAACCTTTGGGGTGCCCTGTACATGATTTTTTGCAAAATGAACCAGCCTTAACATATCCTCCGCACGCAAGCCTACGAACGATTTCCCAACCAACATGGCGCCAAACCATTGATTATAGGATGTTTCCCCAATATAAGAATCCCCTTTTAAGTAGCCCGGTCCAAGAATGCCCATGCCTGGTAGATCTGCCAACAAAATGGAATAACCATCTTGTAAAATTGCAGGTACCAAAGTATCTTGATCAATGGCATGTTCCATACCTTTCGTATCAAAGTATACGATTATTTCATCTTTGGCATGATTCTTAGGTTTGAGCAAAATTGCGGGAACTTTGTAATCCCCACTTCCCGTTATTAGATATTTTTCCAGAATGCGTTCAGATGTAACATGACGTCCGGAGAAAATAGCCTCTTCATAATCCCTTGGTTTTATAAATCCTGATAGGGCTTTGGCATTTGCTATGGATTCACTGATATGGTTTTTACGTTCCCTGCGGAACTTTTGCAGTCTGCTGTTCTGCTCTTCAACTTTGTCCCTGTTAAGATCAAATATGGTTCTGCCATAATTTGAAGAAATCAACTGCCCCGTTTTACTGACTTTTAGTTCTTCAACCGAAGGAATGCCCACCTCAAGATCTTCTCTGCTTCCTGGGTTGTTCAATTCTTTTTGGAAGAACGCGTACATGGCCTCCCTGTTCTTTTTTGTTGATGTATGCCTGTCATCATCCTCAACTAATGTAAGATTGTTGGCTGCATTCAAAGTTGTATACATTTTTTGGGCTTCATCAAAGGTTTCCCGCGTACCTTGTATGCTGAAAAAATCACGGGTAGTAGCAATTACCATAGTTGGCTTGGGTGCTCTTATCTCGATAAAATCTGCGTGATCGAGGCCCTTGTCCACTAATTGGTATAGGTTCTGTTCTGCGCATTGGGGCCCAATGGACCTGTAAAGAAATTCATAGCTCGTAATGTAGCATTCCGGGGCAGTGGCGAGAATCCTGTCGTCCAATGCGCCAAGATACGCCGTTAGGTTTCCCCCGCCGGATCTTCCGGTCATACCTAGACGACTGCCATCCACCTCTTTTCTGGTAAGCATGTAATCAATGCCCCGTAAAACATCCCAGATAAAATAGTTACCTGTGGAATAGCCGGATATTAAACATTGTGCACCCGCATAGGAATGTTCGTGATCCGGAATCTTGAACTTGAACTGACCAGTATGGTGATTCCAATAGTTATAGCGTTCCCCCTGACCCATAGGGTCAATGGTAAATACGATAAACCCCTTTTTTACAAGATTTATGATGATATGCTGGTACATAGGTGCCCTAAACCCTTCCAATGAGTGCCCGCATGCATAAAAAATTGCCGGGGTATTATCTTTTGCATCATCCGGTAAGTAAAGGGCCCCGGTTACATAGTAGTCCGGCATTGACTCATAGATAATCTTTTCAATTCGGTACCCATCTTTTTTCAATACACCTGTTATTTTGGCATTCAAAGGCGATTTATCGGGGAATGGGCCTACGATCTCCATCAATTGCTTTTTTGCGAGGGCTTGTCTTTTTAACCAATCTTCCTGGGTTTTTAGATTGCCTATGGCCCTTTTGCGTTCCTCCAGTTTGGAATAGGCCAAGTTGCTGAAATGCTTGTAGAGTGAGTTCTCCAAATCTGAATAGGAAGCCCAGTAATCGAAAAAACCAATATCCTCTTCTTGCGCTTGAATCGGGGACAAGATAAACAGGCAAAGAGCACAGAATTTAATGTGATGTTTCACCCTTGGTCGTTTTATTTTCGAACTTGAGGTTGAAATTCACACTAATATCGTTGCCCGTTTCTATTTGACCGAACATCGCTGTGGGTGGTTCAATATTGAAATCACTTAGCTTGATGGGCAATTCGCCCGACAAGCCCAATATTTTGCCGTCGTATGTGGGCATCACCTTAACCTGTACACTCTTTTCGACCCCTGCAATGCCCAAAATCCCGCTTAACATTATTAATTCAGCTTTGGTGCCGCCCATATATACAAAGCCACTGTCCTTGGTTGATTTGAAGGTGATACTCGGGTGCGCAATTGCTTTTATCGCTTTATGCAATTTATTGTCCATGGTCTTTCCCTTTCTGCTTTCAACATCTGTTGAAAAAATACTGACCGATAGCTTTGAAAGTGTACAGCTTTTGAAAACCTTGTTCTTTGATTTTTGGGTCAAAATGGTAATCTGACCAGCTTGTTTTTTCACATCGAGCGTCCAGTCATGCAATGTTGATGTGCCTGTTATATTTATGTTTGAACCTTCGCAGATAACATGTTGTTGTGCGGTGCCAAAAGTGGTGGTAAGGGCAACCACCACATGCACAATAAGGATCTTGCAGCCTGGGATGCATTTCATCTTACCTTTTTTTTCCCGGTTTAACAATTTTGTATACTCCTGTTGCCATCGGTTCTTCCAAAGATTTTGAATTCCAACTTAAATCAGCTGGGACAATGGTTTCCGATGATTTGATCAGATTGTCCAATGTCATCACTTGGCCCGTTTCTGCGGCTAATCTGCCCATAATGGTAGTCAAGGTACTCTCAGCTCCGTACGTTGTATCGTTGAAGCGCGTACCATTCAATATGGCCTGGATGAATTTGGTCTGGACCTTTTGGGAATTGCCGATATCCGTGTTGTCACGATATTTCCAAAATGTTTTTCCTTGATAATCCTTGAACTGGAACCTTTCATTGGCAATTCCTTTTGTACCCCTAATTTCCCATCCCATCCTATTTGCGCAATGGTTCATGTTCCGGCATTGGGAATGCAGCTGTATCCCATTTGGGTACTGGTATTGTATAAAGAAGTGGTCATAGGTGTTGCCCTGCTCCGTTCCAGAAAACACAAGTCTACCTCCATTTCCCAATGCCTTGGAGGGGAAATTGTCCATGACCATGTTCATAATATCTATCTGATGGATAGCTTGCCCGGCCGGTTGCCCTCCCCATAGCCAGGTAAAGTACCTCCAGTTTCTAAGTTGGTATTCCATTTCGGTTTGATGAGCTTCTCTCGGAACGATTTTTGGTTCACCAACATTGTAATAGGTATTCATGGAGGTGATCTCTCCAATCTCCCCGTTTTGTACCCTTTTGACCATCTCCTGAACGGCATCGGAGTATCTGAACTGCAAGCCTACGGACACAACCAGCTTTTTTTGATCTGCCAACAGGCCAGTTTCCATTACCTTTCTATAACCTGGGACGTCGACCGCCAAAGGTTTCTCCAGAAAAGTATGTTTACCAGCTGTTACCGCCGCTTCAAAATGTAAAGGTCTGAATGGGGGAGGAGTGGCCAGTAGAACCACATCGGATAATTCAATCACCTTTTTGTATGCATCAAATCCTACAAACTTACCGGAGTTGTTTATTTCGCATTGGCTGTCATAATTGGCTTTTAATCTTTGGTGCAATCTGTCCACATTGTCCTTAAAAGTGTCCCCTAGGGCAACCACCTTGACCGAGGAGGTGACGTTCAATGCCTCAAACAGAGCACCTGTCCCGCGGCGTCCGCACCCAACCAAACCGATCTTTAGACTTTTGGTGCTATTTGGGTATAGGTCATGTGGCACAAGGGCAAGCATGGTTCCCCCGAGTGCTGCCGAGGCGCTTTTTTTTATGAAGGTTCTCCTTCCGTTCTTTTGTTCGGTTTTCATTTCAAAAGATTTGTATTTATTTAAATCCCCTATTCATCCAGGGCAATCTGCCAAAATTTCAGGGCTTCCTCTTCGGTTGGTTGTTTGACCGGGCTAACCAATCGAAACCCAATATAGGATGCGTCTGTATACCACCAGAAGCTTTTTGGTATTTGTGGGTCATTTTTTTGAAGATATGGGCCCGATGTTGATCTTTTGGTCGGGGAGATGTCCGTTACGTCATCATTCCAGGACCCACCCCTGTAAACTCTAGGATGTAACCTGGTCGGAATGTTCCATGGGTTTACAGACACCGAATCCTTCGATTTGCCATAAAAGGTTTCATCGTATTGATCCAGGGTCCATTCGCCTACGTTCCCAAGAATGTCATATAGACCATGGGCATTGGGTAATTTTTCTCCAACTTTTGAATATTGATAATCACTATTGTCGTAGCTCCATGCGAACAGATCGAGACCCTTTCCCCCTTCCTTAAAGAAATCTTTCCCGTCGGGACCGGTTTTGCACATATATTCCCATTCTGCCTCTGTGGGAAGCCGGTAAAACCTACCGGTAACCGTTGAAAGCCATTTACAAAATGTCAGGGCGGCATAGGGAGAAATGTTAATAACGGGAAAGCCGGCCTTTCCCATTCCCAGACTGGGGTCTTCAAAAGGAGGGCTGGGGCGGGATATGGCATCCAATTTTTCCAGTTTCCCTTCTGGCTCCGCGTGGAACAAATTTTGGTTTTCAGCAAGGAAAAGGTCGAATACCTCCCAAGTGACTTCGTATTTTCCTGCCCAAATACTGTCTATTTTTACTTTATGCAAAGGTTTTTCGTCCATATTGCCCGTCTCGCTCCCCATATCATAAGTCCCACCAGGTATTTTGACCATATCAAAGGAAATATTTGAATTGGAGATATTTTGAGTATAAGCCGTCGAATCCATTTTCATGGGCAATTGGCTGTTCCCAGATTGAATCCCACCAATGACAAACCCCATAAAGATCAATTTATTCTGTAAGCGTGTAATCATGTTATTTATATTACGCTTCATGCTCAAAGATAATTTAATTATAAATAAATAAGGATATGAAAGATTAAAAACTTTTATATAATATATAAATATACTTTATATTCGTGTTATTAAGTGGTGAAGCATCCCGATATTTCATTAACCAATTGGACCACATTGAAACGTTTTTATTTTTTCATATACCTTCTATCACATTGTGCGCCCGCACTTGGCCAAGAGATGGAAAAGTTTAGTTTTAGGAGGGCGGCAATGGGCACCTATCTGAATATCACTTTCTATGCGGCCAATGCAAACATTGCTGAAGATGTTGTGAACAATGCATTTGAAAGGGTGCGGGAATTGAATGGTAAATTAAGTGATTACGACCCTGATAGTGAAGTCAATTTGCTATGCCAGAACCATAATGTAGGCCAATGGATCAAAGTCAGTGAGGAACTGTTTGAAGTTCTATCGATCTCCAAACGCATATCCAAATCGACCAAAGGAAGGTTTGATGTTACGATCGGTGGATATTCCCAATTATGGCGAAGTTCAAAAGAGAACAAGGAATCGGCCTTTATTGATGCTGAAAATTACGGATCTGGCTTTGGTTATCGGGATTTACACCTTAAAGCCGGAAATAGAACGGTAAAAATAGATAACGACAAAATTCGTTTGGACTTTGGTGGAATAGCCAAAGGTTATGTGGCCGATCAGTTGATACTGCTGTTGAACAAGCACCAATTAAGACATATACTAATTGATTTTGGAGGTGATTTATCCACCGGTGACCCGCCTCCAAGTAGCAAGGGATGGAAGGTCAGGGTGGATTTTGAAAGCGAAAGAGGTAAAGATTCAAAGGTGTTGTTGGTCAAGAATATGTCTGTAGCCACATCTGGAGATTTATTTCAGAAAATTTCGCACAATGGAAGGACATTTTCCCATATTATTGATCCCTCCACGGGAATGTGGGCAACCAAATCAATTCAAGTAACGGTGATGGCCGGATCAGGCGCACTGGCGGATAGCTATGCCACTGCGTTTAATGTCATGGATATTGATCAAGTCAAAAAACTTTTGGGAAAAAAGAAGAACAGGGATGTCCACGCATTGATTTCTTATATGGAAAATGGTACAAGAAAGGTTTGGAGCTCGCCTTATTTCAATAAGTTCTTATACGCACAGGATATTCCTTTAGTGAGGTCGAAGTAACCCATATTCTTACTGTTCAACAGGCTAGATCGACTTAAAGATTTTTATAATGGTCGGGCTCGAGAAATATTCCACCAGATTCCCTGTAAAAGCTTTCGTTCAATGTGAAAAGTCCATTTTTTGGTTTATTCCATGATGCTTCGCCCCTGGGATGGTAACTTATCATGTGGTTCCAGTTTTTGTAGTTTTGGGAGCCATTTGTTTCCAGTAGCCCCACTTTTAACCCTGGAAATGGAGGCAAATGCGACGCAAGCAACTTGTTCCAATCCACCAGGATCGGGTTTACCGTTAGATCGGTACAAAAGCAAGGGATTCCTTTGTCATGGGCAAGTTTGGCTATTTTTATGGTATTGCTTAGGGTTTTGCCCATGGCCTTCAGGGCAATTCCGGTGTAGCCCATTTCAATTCTCTTTTGCGCTTCCTTATCAGTATGGGCACTTTCGTCCGCAGCAATCCTAGCCCCTAAGTCAGAAACGTCTTCTTCCAGAGCTTCTGGAAAGGGTTCCTCGACAATCGCTATCTTGTCCAATACTTTTATTCGATCACAATGATCCAGTAACTTAACTAAAGTTTCCTTGCCATGGTATCTGCCATTTGCGTCCAAGTAATAGTAAAATTTCTTGTTGGAAATCGCTTGGGTGGTGGCAGAGCGCAGGCTACTGTCAATTAGTTTGATCCGATGCATGTCTTTTTCGAGCATTTCTTGTTGGGATCCCGGAGAACCAATTTTTATCTTTATAAAGAATTGACCTGAGTTTTTTATTTCTTCAATTCCGGAAGTGGAAGTGGAATAAGAAATTGAGGGAATGCTTGCTATGGTTTCGGTCTTATGGGAAAATGCTTCTCTGTAATCCGATGGAATCAACTCTGTGAATGAATCGATCTTGTTTTGTTTTGCATAAAGTAACCATGCAGCATTGTCCACGGAGGTTAGGGCATTCAACGTAAAGGTTTTTCTCAAGTTTGTATTATTGGTCAATTTGATCCCATAAGCATGGACTTCATCAAATGCATCCTCGATCATCTGGATGGGCGTATCAAAGGATTGGCCAGATAATATCTGCAAGGCCCTGGAGGTCAAATTGAACATAATGGCGTTGCTTCCACTTTCTCCCCATAAAGAAGTTATGGAAGAATCGGACCAAAGCGGACTTTGTACGCCAAGGCCTATGGATTTGTTTCCCTCAGCATCCTTTAATTGCGAAACTACCTGCCATAGGCGCGTAATATACCCTCCTTTAAACCCATATGAATGAATTAGTGGTTCCCTTTCAAACCAAGAATGGCCCCTTGCCATGGTCAGCATTTTTTTGGACTTGGAGATCAGGTTGTTTCCCATCATATTGTTGGGGAGTCCCAATGAGGCGGCTCCTGCCGTTAATGCTGTTTTCTTCAAGAATTCCCTTCTGGTAAAATCGCTGTTATCAACCATACGTGTATATTATTCAAAAATTTTAGTCAAATGGATCTGCATTGCCATAGATCCTTTCAATACGATGGATTATTGCCCCCAAACTTCTTTTAGGGATACCCAGGTTCCAGTTTTTTCGCTTTTCTGGGCAGCATCCAAAAAGGCAAATAGTTCTATGGTTTCACTTGGATCAACAGGAACTTCCCCTGTTTCAAAAAATTCCAAGATTTTGTCAGTCAGTGGGGAAAGGTTTTCAAAATCGCCTAAATAACTCACTCCCTTATCACCAAAGACCTGGCCTCCATATTTTTGCATTCCATTTTTAAGGCCATTGTATGTCCCTATTCTGCCATGTCCCCAATCACCAATTATAAAATGGTGCTTTTCAGAGGTAAAGCACTTTACTTTTTCGCAGCCGTTCCCCATAACGGTATATAAAAGTTCCGCTCCATGGATACCATACCAATACATTGATGGATGTGTTGGTTCATAAATTATGGGAGCGTATACTTGGGCCCCTGTTACATTACCAATAGCACCATCCCTGACTTCCTGTGCGGTTTTCATGAACCTTACCGCTGAGGAGCTAAAGATTGGAATATTGAGTTTTTGGGCGAACTCAAAAATTTCAATTACCTCCACTAACGATATGGCCATTGGTTTGTCAATGAAAACCCGCTTCCCAGCCTTTAGAATGATCTCTGCTTGTTCTTTGTGCAATCTCCCATCAACGGTGCAAAGCAGAACATAATCCACTTTGTTCAACAGCTCTCCAAGCGAATCGGTGATTTCCACGCCCATGGATTTAATTTGTTTGCTGAATTGCCCCACTCTTGAATGACTGGCAGGTAGATCATTGCTTACTGAAGTGTAGGCTGCGGTTACCCTATATCCGCTATTGGAGGTATTGATCCCTCTAACCAAATAGGGGCTATGGGAAGTGTCCATCCCAACAATTCCAACACGTTTATCATTCTTTTGGCTCCACGAAAAATTGTAACCACTGGAACCTAGGCCGGGTATTAGTGTCCCAACGCCGGCACAGGATATCTTTTTTATAAAATTCCTTCTTGCTTGAGTCGCCATAGGGCCGTTAATTGTTTAAAATTGTATTTCAACATTATTTTAACCTTTCCAACAGAGAATTTCTGGCGATGGGCCCATACCGGAAACAGAGAT
Organism: Flagellimonas algicola; assembly: GCF_005937185.1. Classification (GTDB taxonomy): domain Bacteria; phylum Bacteroidota; class Bacteroidia; order Flavobacteriales; family Flavobacteriaceae; genus Flagellimonas; species Flagellimonas algicola. The sequence continues at coordinate 70,720 of NZ_VCNI01000004.1, forward strand.
TCCCGGGTATACTTTATTGTGTTTAACCTCTTGTATGTTCTCCCATGAAACCATATGGCCCTTAAAGTGTACTTTTTTCATTTCAAATGAATTTCAATACTACACCAGAAATATAAACAAAATAGAACTAAAAATAATATAAAAACTTTCTAAAAGTTATTTTTTATTAATAAAAACTTATATTTAATTATGTTTTAAATAATATCAAATGGGCTTGCAGGAAATCGATGCAAATAAACATGATTTGAACAGGAGGAACTTTATGAGCTTAAATACCAAGGTGGCAGCCTTTCTGGCAGTAGCCCCTTCCTATGCATTCAAATTGTGTCCTGAACCGAACCAAAAATTAAAAATAGCCATTGTGGGCACGGGTATTAGGGCTTTACGGGCATGGGGACTGGAGCTGGTCAATGGGTATTCGGACCATACTCAATTAGTTGGCCTGTGCGATGCCAATATAAAGAGGGCGGAGGCCTTTAAAGAAATATTGGGAATTCCTGTGAAACTGTTCCCTGCGGACCAGTTTGTCAGAATGATCAAAGAGCAGGAACCGCATATCGTTTTGGTCGCTACTACGGATAATGCGCATTCCAAGTACATTATCGAAGCGTTGAAGTCAGGTTGTGACGTAATAACCGAGAAACCCATTGCCATTGATGAAACCCAATGCCAAGATATTTTGGATGCAGAAAAGGCCCATGACCAAAAAGTTTATGTGGGCTTTAATGTCAGATATATGAACGATTCCATGGAGATGAAAAGAATCTTGGACTCCAAAGTACTTGGCAAAATTATATCGGTAGGGTATCAGGAATATTTGGATAATGTGCACGGTGCCTCTTATTACCGCAGATGGCACGGTAAAAGTAAGTACTCAGGTTCCTTGTTTGTACATAAATCATCCCACCACTTTGATTTGGTCAATTGGCTTCTGGATGATGACCCAGTTGAGGTCAAGGCCATGGGAGGACTTCAGTTTTATGGGGCAAACAATGACTTTAGGGGAAGGAATTGCAGGAATTGCGATTTTACCGAACAATGTGATTTCTATTGGGATATCACAAAAAATGGGCTATTGGGAAAACTGTACACCGATTGTGAAGGTATAGATAATTATTATAGAGATGGCTGTGTATGGGATAAAGCAATAGATGCGCCAGACTCAGGATCTATTTTGGTCCGTTATGGGCGAGGGGCACACTTAAACTATTCGTTTAGCGCTTATTTGCCCTATGAGGGACAGTATATTTCTTTTTCTGGAGAAAAAGGGAGGTTGGATGTGCGGATATTCCATAAGCAAACTTGGATGGACGAGGTCCGATCGGAGTTTAGGTTGAGCATGGGCACTGGGACATCCCGTAGTTGGGTCATTAAACCCAATGAAGGTGCACACGGAGGTGCGGACGCCAGGGTCAAGGACAACTTTTTTAAAAATGGGCATTTGGATCCAATGAATCAAAGAGCTGGGAGCAGGGCCGGGATAATGTCGAGTCTGGTTGGAATTGCAGCCATGAAATCCATTGATCAAGGGAGAACCATCAGAATAGATGAATTGATGGATTTTAGTTAATTCAGGGCTTGGTATGTAGCTATTCTTACTTTTCTGAACACATCCGTGGCGGGTTGGGAGGTCCTGTCCATGACCAATCCAAACAAATTGTTTTTTTGGTCAATCCAAAACAAGGTGCCGTGATAGCCTCCCCAACCAAAAATACCCTTGGGGGAAAGAGTTCCATCCTTGACGGGATCAGTAAGGATAAACAATGAGAACCCAGTGGAACAGCCTGTAAAGGTCCCATTTTCCAACTCTGGGTTTAGAGGTGTTTTTATCAATTCGACCGAAGTAGGACTGATTATATGCCTACCTTTAAAAGAACCGTTATTCAGTAGCATTTGGCAAAAATTTGCATAATCTTTCGTGGTCGATACCATTCCTGCTCCCCCAAGTTGTACTTCAGAAGATTTTAAGTAAGACAATTCATTGTACTTATGCTTGTAAAAGTTGATGACCCCATTTTCATTGCGCAATAAAGGTTGTAAGCGTACTTTTTCATCGTCTGTTAAATGGAATTTAGTGTCGTGCATTTCCAATGGCCCCAAAATACGGTCCTTTAGAAATTCATATAGTGATTTTCCGGTAATTACCTCTATGAGTCTTCCAAGTATTGAGGTGTTGATTCCATACTGATATTGGCTTCCCGGTTCAAACTTTAATGGGATCGATACCATGGACCTGGAAAAATCCTCCAAATCCTTGTACCATAAATCGCTAAGCAAAACTTGTTGTCCATCACTTTTTCTAGGGTAATATCCCCATCCAGATCGATGTGCAAGCAGATCCAGGATGGTAACGGATCTAGTACAAGGATATGTGTTGCCCGATTCATGCTGACATTTTGGATCGGCCATCTCGGGGAGGTGCTTTTCTATGGGGTCGTCCAGAAAAATCTTCCCTTCTTCCAGTAATATCATAACAGCAACTGTTGTAATGGGCTTTGTCATGGACCATAGCGGAAAAATGGTTTGATCGGTAATGTTCTCATCTCCCCTTAATCCTGAATTGACTATACTATCATAGATGATCTGCCCGTCCTTAAAAATGAGCACCTGATTACTTCCAGTCAATCCCTTCTGGATAATGTCCCTTTGCACCGTTGCAATTCGGTTCAATCGCGATTGGTTATAGCGCTCCGTTTTAGCCTCGGTTTTTGAACCGGGGTCTTTGCAGGAGATAAATAATAAAAACAAAGGAACAAATTGAAGAAACTTGACCATGTTCACGTTCTTTGGACCTACGAAAGGAAGAAGTTGAAAGTGCTATCCTTGCCACCCATTTGGAAATAGTTTTCTGGCATTTGAATAATAGATTTTGTCCACAACCTCCCTGGGTAATGAAAGGCCACGGACAGGGTCATTTAACTGTGGAACATAAAAGAGTTCATCGGTATTGAAATATTTCCAGTCATTTTCCCAAAGTTCCTTTATTTTTCTTTCCAATTCCAAGGGGTTTGAGTTATCCGATTCGCCCAAATCCGTGCCGTAAATAACCCGGTCTTGATATTTTATAAAAAAGTCCCGCACTTTTTTTCTGTTTTTCTGTGATTGATGCTGGGTGTGGCTCATGCGCTCTGCCAAATCAACATGGGCATTGGGAAAGCGATCTAAGAAATTGGAAACCTCTTCCACATCCCACTCCAAGCTGGCCATATGCACCGCAATCATGGCAAAATCCGGATTCTTGACCAATCGATTGTCCCTATGGTCGATCTGATCTTGATGTGATGGCTGCTCCGGGTGTAGGAACATATGATACTTAGGGTGGGCCTTAAAATAGTCCCTATCGTTTTTAACGGTCATTGAATCTAGCGGTAACCAGCAATTTAACGGTTCTCCAGCATGACTTAGCCAGATTTTGCCCTGGTCTTGAATAAAATCAAATACCGCATCGAGTTGAGGGTGGTCCAAGAAGATTAAATCACCATTGTTGTCCCGATATTCCATGCCGATATTTTTCCATGTTTTTACCGAATTGGCTCCTTTGTCAAAATCCAGTTCAAGTCGCTCAATAACGTTTTTGGACCAGTTGGGCTCATTCCATCCCTTAAGTGAAAATGCAGTGCCAAAATCAAAAATATCAGGGTGATTTTCTTTTTGTGCCCTACTTATTTCTTGCATCCGCTCAATTTGGGAGGGTCCTGAATGGTCCACCGTTACATTCAATAATTTAAAATTATTGGTACGGGCCAGATCAATGAAATTTGTGTTAAGTGTACTTATATGGACATGGATGTCGATTTTTGGGACAGATTTAAAATCGTCCATCGTATAGTTCTGATTCAATTCAAGTTCGGCCGAGTTCCCTTCTTGATTTTTTTTCTCCTTACATTGAACAAGTGTTAATGACAGTATTACAATCAAACTGCCCAGATAATTCTTCATTTGATATTGGTTTGGATTATTTATTAATACTTTCAAGGAAATTGGTTAGCATTTGAAACTCATCGGTTTTTGGATTACTGTTTATTAGGTTCGCAAAGTACACGGCATCTTGAATTTCACCCTTAATCCTCGCTTTTACCCATTGATGGACAATGTTGTCAGTGTCCTCTTCCAATGCCTTGTTCGCAAGGCTTAGGGCTTCTTTAAGACCATTTTTTTTCTGGATGGCCAAGCATTGGAGCAACAGCAGGGAGTTTTTATCAATTTTTGGGTCGAACCCGTGATTTATGACCCTTTCATTATATCTTTTGGCTCTTTTGGAGTTGCCTAATTGTTCGTAAGAATACGCCAAAATGGAATTTTCAAGTCTCTCATCGGGGTCGTAGGGCTTACCAGCCCCCAAACTTAATGGCCAAATCAAGGCTTTTTTTGCATGATCGATAGCGGAATGATAGTCTTTTGTTTTTAGTGCCTTGATGGCAAGTTCAAGATGGGCCTGACGATAAATTTTCCTTCCTTCTGTGGCCCCTTCAAAAGGAATGACCTCAAAGTCCTTTAAGAATTCCAAGCTCTCCCTGGCATTATTTGATTTCAGTAGGGCTTTTGCATATCGCATGCCCAATATCGAAAGCTCATGGTTTTGATCATAACTGCCCTTGGCGATTTTGGCCGCTTTGGCAAATTCCTTTCTTTCAAAATAGTGGTCTATCAGGAATAGGTTTACCCTCCAGTTGTTTGGGGCAATATTTTTGGCAAATTCAATGGCCAGCCCAAACTCCTTGGGCTCATCCTTGAAAAGTTTGGCCTTTGCCAAGTAAAAAGGTACAAATTCCGGTTGGTTTCCGCACTGGCGCATTAATTTTTTGGCCTCCCCTATTCTTTCTTTTTTCCAAAGTATGAGTGAGGCATAGTACTTGAGGCTCCAATGGTCGGTGAGTTTCATTAACTTTTGGATGGCCTCATAGGTTTCCGCCCTGTAGGGAAAAATAAAATAAGGTGAGGCATTAACTGTGGCGTTGAGCCATTCGGTTTGGTTTATCCGATCCAAGCTGGCCAACCATAAGAGTACTTTGGCGTTCTTGGGGCTGGATCTTAAGATATTTACGCTTTCAGACCTTAGTCCATAAGTCTTGTATTTTAGGGCTAGGTCTATAAACGATTCCTCTTTAAGTTCGTTGGTGATCAGGGAATTAAGATCTATCAAATTTTCATCATCAATCAATGATCGTTCATGGGTGGCAAAGGTGCTGGTATTATCTAAATCGGATATTTTGGACAATACTTCTTTGGCGGGCCCAAGTTTGTTTTGTAGCCTTAGGGAAATGGCTTTGATCTCCAGGGCAATGATATTACCTTGGTTAAACGCCAAAGCTTTATCGCAGAGTTCAATGGCCTTGTGGTAATTTTCCTCAACAATGTGACGTTTCGCCATTTCGGTATAAGCGGCCGTTCTGTATGCCGTTGACTGGGATGCAATGGCAAAACCGCCCATAGCATTTGAAAACTGCTCTAATTTGCTGGAAATTAGCCCAAAGATGTAGTTGGCTTCTGGATCATAGGTGTTGATGGCCAGGGATTTTTTCGCGTACTCCAAAGCAATGTCATATTGCATCATTCGATAATGATTATAAGCCAAACGGTTAAGTGTGGGAGAAAAGGCCGGGTCCAGTGCTAGGCTTTTCAGATAAAACTCCTGGGATAGCTGCAATGGTCTGTTCCCGTTCTTTAGACCGGCATACTGTTTCTCACTTTCAATTCCTTTGGTGAACATGCCAACGGCTGAATTCCAATCAAAGTCCTCGTTGGGATGAATTGGGCGATTCGTGATTAGATGTTTTTTGTTTGAATAGTACTGTAAGAGACTATTTCCCAGGGTTATTTCGAATTCTTGGTTATGTGGCACCTCAATGTCCCAGGTATACAGCTCAAGTGGTTCAAGCTTGATGTGTCTTGATAAGTTCTTGTTGAATGATTTTATGGACAGGCTGGTATCTAGAGGTGCCAGAGCACTCAATTTTACCCTTATATTATCATTGTCCAATTGGGTAACGTTAAGAATGGCATGTTCAGTGGCCATTACCATGCCCCCTGTGTTTACCAGAGGAAAGTAAAGTTCCGAGGACAGGTCACTGTCGTATGGAGTGAATTCTCGATGCTTGAAGGGTGTCAGGCTGCTCTTTTCCATTGCCTGATTGAAGGTGGACCCATTTTGAAATTCGATATATTGTCCTTTTGTATCGGTCAATAGGTTCTCCCAAATCATACCTTCCCCGGAAAGCCCCCATATCCATATTTTCCTCCCTGGCATTTTATCGAAGTCTCGGATGTTTCCAAAACCAAAATTGTCATCATGCCAATAACCGCCCATAAAGTTGGAATAGCTATTGACCACGTGATAAGATTTATAGGTGCCAAAATTGTTTTCTTTATAAAAGGAAATGTCCTTGCCGTTTTCATAAGGCCAAGTGCCCACTTCACCTGAATGACCGACGTAATGGTCCCCTGGATAGATTAATTCAAGGTCGCCCCCCGCTTTGGCAGCGGCATTGGAGTAATGGTAATGGGTAACGGGCAAGTTGGTGGTATTGAACCATGACGAGCGAACCTCAAAAAAGGCTTTGTCTTTTTGAAGATTGATTTCGACATTCCATTTAGTGTTGGTGTGTAAGTCCAAAGCACCGATAATACATGAAACACTTCCATCCCCATTCTCTTTGGTTAGATAATCTTGTGGAGTCGAACATGTTGAGGTGTGCCCCATTAAACCAAAATTGAACTCAAGCCCGCCAGAAGTCCAAGGCCCTCTTTGGGCCACATCCCTAAACTTTACCACATCATTGAAATATATGAATTCGCCTCCTGTGGATTTTTCTATGGCCCCCCATATTTTACCCCCCACATCCGTGTTGATATATACTTGGATATAGTCATTTTCCAAAATTACCATGTTCCACTTTTTTTGAATGCTTTTATTGGTAAATCCGTCAAATCGAAAATAGGGGTAGTTCTTTTTGATGTCCGGTATGGGGTCGGGGTCAGAAAACATATATGTTTTCATTGGGATTTTCTTTTCTGTAATTGTGGCTTTTTGAGTCCAAACGGAGAGTGTAAAGGACATAAAGCTCAAAAAGAAAAATACTTTACTTTTCATAATCTAAAATAATGACGCATAAAAATAATTAAAAATAACACAATAGAAAGAAAAAATTAGTTTTTATACTTTTGTATTCTTATTATATTGTATAATTTTCTATTTTGTGTATTATTACAATATGAAAATAACTATTTGGTATAATAGGTGTTTGTTGAAAATTATAAACTTGCCATAAGAAATAGGTTAAATAGAGCCAAAGATGTATTTGAGTTTTCTTTAAGTCTGACGATGTTTTCTTGATGGTATAAAGGATTGATCCGTTTCCAAGTTGGCGCTTTGATAAAAAAAAGAAAATTAATAAGGATTGAGGCTGTATTATCTCAATATAAATAGTTTTGGGCAGCTTTAATGCGTAGTTCGTATCACTTTCAACAATTAATTCTTTTGTGACAAACTTATGAAGGGAAAAAGACCGCAACCATGGCTAATATACGCCTTGACCACAATGATGTTTTGGGGATTTTGGGGCGCTTTCACAAACGTTCCTGCCCAAAATGGTTTTCCGGATACTTTGATATATTGCGTATGGGCCCTTACAATGCTGGTACCCACGGTTTTTATATTAAAACGGTCCAAGGCTAGAATACAGCTGGATAAAAAATCATTGCTCTATGGGTTTATAGTTGGTTTTCTTGGGGCTGGGGGCCAAATGGTCCTCTTTTATAGTTTGACCATTGGTCCTGCGTATTTGATTTTTCCTATAATTTCACTTTCTCCGGTGGTGACCATAGTGCTTTCTTTCTTCTTGCTTAGAGAGCGTACCGGGTGGATGGGCGCTATTGGTATTTTATTGGCTATGATTGCCTTGCCTCTTTTTGAATATTCTGAGAACAACCCTGACAATGACAATGGGACCCTATGGTTTATTTTGTCGATTATCATTTTAATCGCATGGGGCGTGCAGGCATTTTTCTTGAAGCTTGCAAACCGTACCATGCAGGTGAGCAGTATATTCTTTTATATGGCCATTGCCGGTATCGATTTGATTCCTGTGGCCATCTATATGACAGACTTTTCCCAAGAAATAAATTGGGGAATTAATGGACCTTTTTTAGCCGCAGGAATTCAAATACTTAATTCTGTTGGTGTCTTATGCCTGGTTTATGCGTTTAGAACAGGTAAGGCCATTGTGGTTTCGCCATTGACAAATGCTGGAGCCCCATTGATCACCACCGTGATATCAATGCTATTTTTAGGTCTTGTTCCCGGGTGGGCAAAAATTACAGGAATTTTGTTTGCCGTGACAGCTACTTTTTTGTTGGCACTGGATTCGGAAAAAGTGGATGGCGGTAATAATGATTTCAATCAGCCCCTAAAGTAATAATCCGGTCATACGGATTTTTAATGGAGGCCCTTGAGGGCTTTCGGCCCAAAAGCTTTTGTCTTGGCAAAACGAAAAATTCCCTTCTGGGATTTTTTTGACATTGAACATCCCCTTTTTGCCCCATGTCCGTCTTCTTTATGTAAGGCCTCAAACGAAAGGGCAATGCTGTTCAAACCTTGTCGTATACATATTTTTTGGTTAATTCCAGTTAATATTTTCTTTTTATTTAACAAAAAGAAGAAAAAATAAGTTGTTTTTTATATAAAACCTTCATATTATTGTGTAAAATTGTTTTAAACTTACGAAACATTATTTTTATTGAATGAATTAACTAACTAAACTTATTAACTAATGAAATTGACTAAAACTTTCCTGGTAATTATTGTATTTACTTTATTTACCAGCTTTGAATTGGTTGCTCAGGTTTCAGTATCTGGAAAAACTACCGATGCTGGCGACGGAGCTCCATTGCCAGGGGTGAATGTGGTGATTAAAGGTAGCGCAGTTGGCGTTACGACTGATTTTGATGGAAATTACACGATACAGGTCCCAAATGGAGATGCTGTATTGGAATTTTCTTATGTGGGCTATGAAACGCAGTCATTTGTTGTTGGGGGAAAATCTTCCATTGATGTATCCTTGCAAGAGCAACTTGGCTATCTTGATGAAGTGGTTGTTGTCGGCTATGGATCGGTCAAAAAAAGGGATTTGACCGGTTCAGTCGTGTCCCTTAGCACGGCAGAAGTAACCTTGGGCGGGGCTGTGTCTTCAGCAGCCCAGATGATCCAGGGTAGAGCCGCTGGTGTAGAGGTTTCTGCCAATGATGGGGAACCGGGTCAGGCATTGAATATTGTTATTAGGGGGAATACCTCAATATCCAATAGCAATCAACCCCTATATGTGGTCGATGGGTTTCCTTTGGATCCTGGAGTTTCAATTTCCCCGGAAGATATTGAGTCCATTGATATATTAAAGGATGCGGCCTCAGCGGCAATATATGGTTCGCGGGGCTCCTCAGGTGTTGTTTTGATAACAACTAAAAAAGGTAAAGCTGGAAGAACCGATATAAATGTTGACATATCAACCGGTATTCAATCCATTATTGGTTCATTGGAATATTTGGATTGGGAGGATGCGGCAAGGATTACCAATGAGTTGTATGCCTCCGGGCCAAATGACGGTAACCCATGGTACAGTGATGAGGATTTGGCCGTTTCTGCAGGAAACAACACCAATTGGATTGATGAGGTCACTCGGAACGCCACTGTTACAAATTATAACATCAGGGCTTCGGGAGGAAGCGAAAATTCCCATTTTTCTTTTTCAGGAAATTATTTGGGTCAAGAGGGAATAATAATCGGCAGCGAATTCACAAGGGCTTCGGCACGTCTTAATGCAGACCACAAGTTTGGAAATAAAACTAAATTGGCGGTGAATCTCTATTCCTCAAGGATAAAGGCCAATGGTGTTATCAAATCCCCTGGGTCCAGAAACCTTTCACCGTTTTATTCCACAATAATTAGGGCCGTGCCCGGCAGACCGGCGTACGACCCGGATGGATCGATTCATGAGGGAAATATATTTTCCAGGGATACCCAACCATTTTTGAACCCAATAGGATTTTTTACCACACGCATTAATGATAGGGAATTTTGGCGCAACTATGGCAACCTAACCCTTGATCATGAAATTAGTGATAATCTCATGGCAAGGTTAAATGCCGGTTATGACCGTAATTCAGGACAGACTTCGCAATATCAACCTGCACCTTATGCCGCAACAGGAGACGTGCCCAGTGGTAGTATTGATGCTATATCCCAGACAAACTATCTTTTGGAAGGTACCCTTATGTATAATAAAACTTTTGGGGAGGATCACGATCTAAATGTTTTGGCTGGTGCCTCAACCCAGGAATTTAATGGTTTCAGCTATGGTTTAACAGGGGAAGGGTTTCCGACGGATCGAACTTCGTATAACAATTTGGGCTCAGCTCAAAATCAGTTCATCAACAGTTCACAATGGTCCAGTAAAATAATATCGTTCTTTAGCAGGTTCAATTATAGCTATAAGGACAAACTTCTTTTAACAGCAACCATTAGGGGTGACGGAGCGTCCCAATTTGGTGAGAATAACAAGTGGGGATATTTTCCTTCGGTATCCGGGGCTTGGAGATTGTCGCAAGAGAGTTTCATGGAAAATTCCTTGTTCTCGGACCTTAAGCTAAGGGCTTCCTATGGTTTGACCGGTAACAACAACATTAGTCCATATACATCATTGGCAAGGGTAGGTGCGACTGATGCATATAGCTTTGATGGATCAACTACCTCAATAGGTTTGGGGCCCGATGGTGAATTTGCGCCTAACCCAAATTTAAAATGGGAGGTCACAGGGATGTTGAACGTAGGGCTTGACTTTGGTCTATGGGATGATAGATTGTATGGTTCCATTGATGTATATAAATCAGATACCGATGATCTAATTATTAGTAAGCCTCTTTCTGCTCCATCTACAGGTTTTCAATTTATCATAGATAATGTTGGGTCCATGACAAACAAGGGTGTGGAAGTTGTTTTGGGTGCAAAAATTGCAACTGGAGAAGACTTTAAATGGGACGCAAATCTGAATTTTTCAACCAATGACAATGAGGTTACGCAATTGGATGGGGACAACCCCATTAATATTCAGGTGGCAAGACAGCCCTATGGAGAGGTAGGTTCCGATGTGTTCAGACGAATAATAGAAGGCGGAAGAATAGGTGATTTTTATGGGTACAAATTTATTGGCGTTCTCCAGGAGGGCGAGACCTATGCCCCTCAGCCAAATAGTCTTAATGCCGGAACAGCACTCTATGAGGACGTCAACGGTGATGGGATCATAAATGGTGATGATAGGACGGTAATTGGTAATGCAAACCCTGATTTCACGCTAGGATTTAACAATCATTTTGAGTACAAGGGAGTTTATTTGGATATGTTCTGGCAGGGAGTTTTTGGAAATGATCTGTTCAATTTCAAGGCCATTGCATTGGATAGACAGTTAGGTGTAAATGCTGCAAAACGGTATAGTGATTTTAACACAACGGGAACCCTTCCCGGTGAGAACTGGTTTGATGGGGAATATGGATCTTACGTAAATGACTATTTTATTGAAGATGGCAGTTATATAAGACTTAAAAACATGGTGTTGGGTTATAACATCAGCACTGATAAAATATCTTGGATAAAAAATGTGAATATTTATCTGCAAGGTCAAAACCTTCTGACAATTACGGATTATACGGGATTCGATCCTGAGGTAAGCTTCAATTATTCAGGTACACAAAGCAGTATTAATAGAGGAGTGGATGATTTTGGTTATCCAAATTCCAGAATCTATTCTTTAGGTGTTAAGGCAACTTTCTAAAATAAAAATTGACATTATGAAAAATATGAAAAATATGAAAAACATGAAAAATTTTGTTTCGGTATATTTAATCTTGGCACTAGGTCTGGTTTCATGCACTGAAGAGCTTGCTGAAACCGTATATTCCGATTTGGTCGTTGAAAATGCATATGAAAATGAGTCGGATGCGGAAGGACTGATTTTATCGGTTTATGGTGCCCTTCGAGGTACCAATTGGGGAACGTACTATGAGTATGACTATCTGAACGTGAGCGAGCAGCCAACGGACACCTATGGTAGGGACCTATGGGGGGCCTCGGCCTTGGAATTGGGAACTTGGAACAACAATGAAGGTGAAATTCTAAATTTATGGGATGGCGCCTATAAGACTATTGGTGCCGCCAATTTCGCTATTTCCATACTAGAAGGTATGCCCATCGACGAATCTGTGAAGGCTGGATATATTGGGGAGGCCAAATTTTTAAGGGCCTTGGCCTATCATGATCTGGCCTTTAATTTTGGTGATGTAATATTGAATCTCGGGGAGACTAACGAGGATCTTCCCATAAGCTCACAAGCAGAGGTGATCGCTCAGGTCGTGCAGGATTTATCGGATGCGGAGTCTGTATTGGGCAATTCCTCCACTCCGGGTAGGGCAAGCCGCGGCGCGGCCCTGGCCTTAAGGGCCAAAACACATTTAAATGCCAAAAACTGGACCGAGGCTGCCAATGATGCTGCTGCGGTAATGGGATCGGGGGAATATTCCCTTCTCGCTAGCGTGGAAGATGTGTTTAATGTAGCCAATAAAGCTTCGGGCGAATGGATTTTTGCTGTAATGTCCACAGATGATGGGACAGGACCTGTTTCACAGATAGGATGGCATGCTCTCGCCGGAACCTATATTGAAGGGGGTTGGGGACGGATTTCAATTGCGGTTGATTTTTATAATTCGTTTGAACCTGGGGACACCCGAAGAAATTTATTGAACAACGGTTTTCAGGATGGACGGTTAAGAGATGACGATGGGCTGCCACGCTACTATGCTGCGGAAGGAACGCCGGAATATGATGAACTATCCTTGGATCCAGAAATAAGCTTGCGAAGTTTACCTGGTAACTCCGTGGTTTCCAGTAAATACTTGGGAGGTAATGACCGATTTGAATTTGCCAATGGGGATTTTGCGTACATAGGGGTCAATTACCCCATCTTAAGATACGCGGACATTGTATTGACCAGGGCAGAGGCGTTGAACGAATCCGGTAATTCTGGTGAGGCACTGACCTTGGTGAATGAAATTAGGTCGCGGTCCAACGCTACTCCATTACCAGATATGGGACAACAAGAATTAAGGGATGCCATTTTGGATGAAAGGGGCAAGGAATTCTTTTTGGAAGGTAAAAGAAGAATGGACTTGATCAGGAGCGGCAGGTATATTGAGTTGTGGCGGTCAAATTTGCAAAGTAAGTATCCTGACGAAAATTTCGGGTATCTAAATGAAGACAAAGTCTATTTTCCAATCCCACAGAAAGAAATTGATGCCAATGATCAGCTGGGCAACTAAGAGTTGGGACAAAGCTTTTACTTTGAGTTAGTGGTGTAGTGTTATGTTGTCAAAGCAATTAAGCCCAACAAGGCTTAATTGCTTTTGATTTTAGCGATTTTAGTACCAGAATGATAAAGTCCCGGAAAAATATGAAAGCAAGGATTAAGTATTATTTTCTCGTTTACCTTTCCATTGTGCTATACTGCATTTTGGGATGTTCCATCAATGAAGAAAATCAATTTACCATATTGGAACTGATGGATTCTGACCGAACTGGGATAACGTTCAGTAATGTTATAAAGGAGGATATCGAAGAAAACGTGTTCACTTATACAAATTTTTACAATGGGGGAGGTGTCGCCATTGGCGATATAAATAATGATGGTTTAGTAGATGTTTATTTGAGCGCAAACCAGAAATCCGGCAAGCTGTATCTGAATTTGGGGGATTTTAAATTCAAAGATATTACCAAATCATCCGGGTTGGACAACTTGAAAGGTTGGAAAACAGGGGTCACCATGGTGGATATCAATCAGGACGGGTTGTTGGATATTTATATGTGCAGGTCGGGAAATACGAAACCAAACTTGAGAAGCAATCTTTTGTTCATTAACAAGGGCAACAACACTTTTGAAGAGAAAGGGAAGGTATATGGTCTTGATGATTGGGGCACTTCTGTACAAGCGAGTTTCTTTGATTACGATCTTGATGGGGACCTTGATATGTTCTTGTTGAACCACGCCGTAAAGCCAGTCAAGGAAATCTTCAAAAATTTTCACGATCAAGATGTAGATCGATATACCGGGGACAAACTGTTCAGAAATGATTTGGGTTATTTTACTGAAATAAAGGAATTTGTAGGAATAAATCGCTCAAAACTGGGTGACGGATTAGGGGTCGCAATTGTTGATTTCAATCAGGATTTGTTCCCGGACATTTATGTCTGTAACGATTTTGCCGGCAGGGATTATCTGTACTTCAACAATGGGGATGGTTCCTTCAGCGAAAAGGCGTTGGAGTCATTGTCACATATCTCGTATTCATCAATGGGGGTCGATGCTGCTGACATCAACAATGATGGATGGCAAGACTTAATGGTATTGGATATGAATTCTACCACAAACCTTGGTAGAAAAACCAATATGGGGTCCATGGATCCCGAGGCATTTAATCTACTGGTGGGTTTAGGGGGTCACCGACAATACATGAGAAACACCCTTCAGCTCAATAACGGCAACGAAACATTTTCGGACATAGCTCCAATAGCAGGGGTTTCAAGTACTGACTGGAGCTGGTCTCCCTTATTTGTTGATTTGGACAACGATGGTCTTAATGATCTATTTGTGACCAACGGGATGAGAAAAAACACAAATAATAAGGATTATGAAAAGTATAAAGATAAAAGGCTCCTATCAGAATCTGTCAAGCCAAGTCCGAACTTTGAAGCTGTGGTAAAGGATATTTTGGACAGTATACCGGATGAAAAATCCGTCAATTTGGTTTTTAAGAATGAGGACGGCCTAACCTTTGGCAAAAGAAACAAAGAATGGGGAATATCACTCCCCTCATATTCCAATGGCGCGGCTTATGCCGATTTGGACAATGATGGGGATATGGATTTGATCATAAACAATATAGATGAAGAAGCCCATATTTATAGGAACAATGCAACTGAAATAACAAAAAACCATTTTATTAAAATAAAGCTGAAGGGGGGAGCAAAAAATATTAACGGGATAGGATCAACGGTAATGGTCCAGTCTGGAAACCAAAAACAGTTCAAGCAGCACTACGTGACCCGCGGATACCAATCAAGTGTTGATTATACTATGCATTTTGGGCTTGGGCAGATCAAAAAGGTAGATAGGATAGTGGTAAACTGGCCCAATGGGACATCCATCGAGCTTAATGATATTAATGCTGACCAATCTATAATATTGGAACAGCAGAGTTCTGGGGAAATTCCACGACAGGAGTTATCCAACTCCCCCATCTTTACAAAGGTAACGTCACTGTACGAACTTTACCATAACCACACAGAAAACGAACATGACGATTTTGGCACTGAAATTTTGTTGCCTCATAAAATGTCCACTTTTGGGCCAGCTTTAGCCGTTGGCGATGTAAACAACGATGGACTGGATGACTTTTATGTAGGTGGTGCCAAAGGGTTTGAAGGGGCCCTATATATTCAAACCGCAAATAGTAAATTCTTTAAAAAATATTGCGCGGGCATTGCCAGGGATAGTTTTTACGAAGACATTGACGCATTGTTTTTTGATGCCGATACGGACGGGGATCTGGATTTGTTTGTGGTCAGCGGTGGCAATGAAATGCCGCAGGGACATAAATATTATCTGGACAGACTTTATTTCAATGATGGCAAAGGCAATTTTGAAAGGTCAATCGGTTCTTTACCCAATATGCGTTCCAGTGGCGGAGTGGTAAGGGCCGCCGATTATGACAAGGATGGTGATTTGGACCTATTTGTGGGCGGGAGGCTGCTTCCAGGGAATTATCCCAAGTCTGGACGTAGTTATCTGTTGGAAAACAAAAATGGCAGGTACAAAGATGTTACTCACGATATAGCCCCTGAAATGATATCTCCAGGAATGGTAACGGACGCAGTATGGTCTGATTATAACAATGACGGATGGATGGATTTGGTGTTGGTGGGAGAATGGATGCCCATTACAATATTCGAGAACAGAGGTGACGACTTTGTCAAAATAGATGATGACCCGGTATTGAACAATAGTTCAGGATGGTGGTTCAATATAACTGAGGCGGATATAAATAGGGATGGCACGGTCGATTATATTGTAGGTAATCTTGGAGAAAATTATAAATATAAGACCACGGCCAAAGATCCATTTAGACTTTACTCAAAAGACTTTGATGACAACGGTTCCCTGGACATAGTACTGAGTTATGTTGAAAATGATACGCTCTATCCCCTACGCGGAAGATCTTGCTCTAGTCAACAGATTCCCGCCATAAAAGAGAAATTCAAAGATTATAGGTCTTTCGGCATGTCCAGTTTGGAGGATATATATAATAAAGATTCCTTGGAGCGTTCCGATGTGTATTTGGCCAAGACATTTTCCAGTAGTGTACTTGTCAATACCAGGGAAGGTTTTCAAATTGATGCGCTGCCCAAACTAGCACAGCTTGCGCCGGTTTTTGGATCTATTTATGATGATTTTGATGGGGATGGGATCAAAGATGTTGTTATTGCGGGAAACCTTTATAATTCTGAAATCGAAACTCCCAGAGCGGATGCCGGTCAAGGTCTTTTTTTAAAGGGGAATGGGGAAGGTGGGTTCATACCTGTCAAAGGCGTGGATTCGGGGCTTTTTATCACTGGGGACGTGAAAAAACTGAAAGCCATCCAACTGGGCTCCCAATCAAAAAAAGGGCTTGTTTCCGGGGTAAACAATGGACAAGTAAATATTTATCAGGTACTATAAAAATGCAAAAAACCGAACGATTAAGTGACAAAAGGATGAGGTTGATACCAAAAGTGGCCCTTTTTATTTGGCTTCTCTATTCCAGCAATATGTGGGCACAAATTGGCGAAAGTTCTTCCCAAAAACTGGTCGCTGTATACCCAGAGGAAAGTGATGAACTTTTGTTGAACCCAGGGGTTGGTTTTACGACTTTTCAAAGATTCAACGGGGATGAATTGAATGAAGGGACGGATTGGACCGAGGGTTTCCCCATCGAATATCAAGATTTTGATGGTAAGCTTGAAACTAATGATTATCCACAGACCACGATCGCATACCATAGGATAAATTGGCGCTTTTTGGAAACTGGGCCGGGACTTTACGATTGGGGCATTATAGATAAAGCACTTAGAATAGCTGAACAAAGAGGGCAAACATTAATGCTCCGTGTTTCTCCTTATGAGGGCGGAGACCTAAAGGATGTGCCCTCATGGTACAGAAAATTGACAGGGGAAGGAAAGTCGGATACATTGTTGAGCAAAAAATGGAGGGTAAATCCAGAGAATCCGGAATATCTCAAGTACTTCGGAGGACTAATCGAGGCTTTGGGTAAAAAATATGATGGTCACCCCCATTTGGAGGCTGTTGATATTTCATTTATTGGATATTGGGGAGAGGGTGATGGAATGCATTTGCTTTCGGACCACGTACGTGTTGGTCTCATAAACAAGTATCTCGACAATTTCAAAAAAACCCACCTTATTTTTCAACCCCTCAATGGCGATGCCCCAAGACCCGAATTACTTGTGAGGGGAACCAAAATTGCAGCCTATTGGCCAGATGGAACCAACAATGGTGAAGGTTCTGATATGCGTCATTTGGGGTGGCGGATCGATTGTTTGGGAGACATGGGTTTTTGGAACGATTTTTCCCATATGTTGGATGTATATCCCCAGGACATTGTTAGGAGCGGGATGAAGGACGCTTGGAAAAAAGCGCCCATTGCCATGGAAATATGTGGAACTTTTTTACGATGGCTTGAAAAGGAACAATATGACGAAGAGGTTGTTAATTACATTTTTGAACAGGCGTTGAAATGGCATGTATCCACTTTTAATGCAAAAAGCTCCCCTGTGCCCAGTAAATGGAATCCATTGGTCACTGAATGGTTGAAGAAGATGGGGTACCGTTTTGTTTTAAGGAAGTTTACCTACCCATCCAAGGTAGGGCAGCAAGGACAAATTATCATTTCGTCTTGGTGGGAGAACAAAGGAGTAGCCCCTATTTATAGGGATTATAGATTGGCAATCCGCTTAAAGGGCAAAAAGCAAACAGCAGTATTGTTTACAAGTGCTGATATAAGGAATTGGTTGCCGGGTGATGTGATTTTTGATGAAAAACTATATGTTCCCATTGATGTTCCTCCTGGGGAATATCGGTTAGAGCTTGCCTTAGTGGGTTCGACCGATCAAATACCAAGGGTTAAGTTGGCAAATAAAGGTGTTAATGAGGAGGGCTGGTACCCCATGGGAAAAATACTTGTAACGGACTGATACGATGATAGGTTTCTCAATAATTTTTTTAAAAATGTAGACTAATTATGGACTTCATGTGGACCAAAAACAAAATCATATTAAATATTATCATTTTATGTCTTTTTTCTTGTTCTGAAAATCCGATTAAAACTACGGATGAAAATGGACCTAAGCAGCTTCAAAGCAGTTGGAGGCGAATGGGGCCGGGCGGCGGCGGCTCCACATTTATACCCACCTTTTCATATGACAATGAAGAAGATTTTATGATTCGCTGTGATATGACAGGCGCCTATCATACGAGCAATGGAGGTAAGTCCTACACTGAGATCAACTATCCTAATGGATCGTATTCATTTGCGTACGACCCAAATGACCCTGAGGTAAGATATATTGGATCCAATACGCTGAATAAAACTGAGGATGGAGGTAAAACGTGGAAAAGGGTATATCCCTTTGAAGAGGATGTTATTCGAGAGACGTTCAGTGGTGACCATGCCAACTATTCGATTGAGCCCAAAGAAAGCTCCCTATTCAACATTTTTGATGACACAGCAGCTTCATATACCTATAGCCCAATTGTAAAAAATATCAAAGTAGATCCAAATGACTCCAATGCTATTTACTTTAGTTTGGAAAATTTCCTTTTTCATACCCAAGATGGCGGAAAGTCCTGGCAAAGATTGGAGTTGGATGAAAATATAGATTTCATATTTACCAATTCCCATAACCTTAAAACAAAGGTGCTGGTGTTTACAGCATCAAATGTTAATGCAATAAACAAGGAAACCTTTAAGGTCACTTCATTTAAATATCCAGACCAGATGATACCGGCATTCTCCATTACTGGAGGTAACATATTTAATGGGGATAAAACCATTTTTTACGGATTGCACAACAATGAACCAGATAGGGATTTGGGCAAATTGGCCCCAACCACGCTTTGGATATCAAAAGATCTGGGTGAAACTTGGCAGCAGCACAAAGGAGATACCATAACCAACAAGGGCAATGCATTACCAACCTATTCCACTTTGGCGGCAGCCGAAAATGATGCACAAAAAGTATATGTGGTCTCCAGTAGATATGTGGAAAAGAAGGATGATGGCTCAAATGCAGTTTGGTTCGGGGCCTTAAAATCATCAGATTCAGGCAACTCTTGGAACTGGGTTTGGAAAGGTGGTGGTGGTTCGGGCAAATACGGGACAAGGGATGGCAATGACGCAACAAACTTGGAGGACGCCTGGGTGCAGGAAGCTTTTGGACATGATTTCATTAGATTGATCGATGTAGGGGTGGCTCCCAATGATGGGGATGTGGCCATTGTCACGGATTGGTACCGAAGCATGAAAACTGTGGATGGTGGGAAGAATTGGATGACAGTTTATTCTACAAAGGTGGAGGGTGGAAATTATAGTTCAAACGGATTGGATGTGACCACCTCGTACGGTGTCCATTTTGATCCATTTGACACCTCCCATATTGCAGTTAGCTATACGGACATAGGATATCATCATTCCTTTGATCAAGGAAAAAGTTGGTCCAGATCGACAAAGGGAATCCCTGTGGAGTGGCAAAACACTTGTTACTGGATGGTATTTGATCCAGATAAAAAAAACAAAATATGGTCGGCTTGGTCGTCATTACATGATTTTCCACGGGGTAAAATGACCAGAAACCCCAAATGGAAACAATATGCAAAAGGTGGCGTTGCGGTGTCCACAAATGGTGGTCGGTCCTGGACCCCAACAAATGGAGGTATGGACTTTGATGCCCCGGTTACTTCAATTGTTTTGGATCAAAGTTCTCCGGTAGGCAATAGGACACTGTATGCCACGGCTTATGGTAAGGGTGTGTTTAAATCAATGGACGATGGTAAAAACTGGAAGTTGCACAACCAGGGGATAGATGGTAGTCTTGCCGCTTTTGAGCTTACCATCTTGCCAGATGGCACGTTATACCTGATTACTAGTCCAACCCCCCGCCATATAAATGAAAAAGCGGGAAGAGAAGTTTTCATGGGTGCGGTTTACAGGTCAACCAATGGAGCCCTTTCCTGGACACCTTTGGATCTCGGGGAAAGGACCCTATTTCCAAATGGACTGACCTATGATCCCGATAATCCGGATCGACTTTACCTAGGCTCATGGTCAGATATTAGCTTGAGCGATATGGTGGGCCGAAATATTGCCGAGGCGACCGGTGGAAATGAATTTTTTGATTTGGACGGAGGTATCCTCATGTCCGAAGATGCCGGGAATACTTGGAAGCGTGTTTTTGATGAAAACCATTATGTCTATGATGTTACTGTAGATAATGCCAAGCCTGGTAGAATCTACTGCAATACCTTTAACCAAGGTGCATATGTGAGCGAAGACTATGGTGAATCTTGGAAAAGGCTTAAGGACTATGACTTTCATTGGGGTCATCGGGTGATTGTCGATGAAAACAATGTAGAGAACGTGTTCCTTACCACCTTCGGTTCCAGTGTTTGGTATGGTAAGCCCCGAACGGATTAAATAATATCTTCTTGGAACTATAATATGAATGGAAAAAATACATTTGGTCGGGCAAGTTCACTTGTGGGCGTAATGTTCAGTCTCTGTTCTTTGATATCCTGTAAAATGGAAAGGGGGGAAGGTGAAAGCTCCACCGGAAGAACATTGTATTCGAATGCTAATGGAAGAAACGACCATTGGGGTTTTATTGGTCCAGGTGGGGGCGGGGCAATGTTCAATCCAGCAATTAATCCTGCGGACCATGAAAATGTATTTGTAAGTTGTGACATGACTGGGTCATTTGTAACCTATGATGGGGGCCAAAAATGGAGAATGTTCAACCTAAGGGGAGTGACCAAATTCTTTGATTTTGATAAAAATGATGGGGACATAGTTTACGCCGGAACTTCGCAAATTCTGTACAAGAGTACGGATAATGGCGTGTCATGGAAACCGATTCATCCAAGCCCTAACGATATCATAGATATTGTATCTCAAGGAGACCACGCAGATGAGCGGGTAATTTCGAAGGACAGTATTTTGACCAATGTCGAAGGTATTGCTGTGGATCCCATGGATTCCCAAAGATTATACCTTTTGTCGAGAAAGAGAAAAATTGATTATTGGCCAAGGGGCAGAAACCAACGATTCTATATGGAACTCTCAGTTTCATTGGATGGAGGTGAAAGTTGGGAAGTGCTGGATAAGCTGAGGTTTGATTTGGACAACATTTTCATAGACCCCAATTCCCCAGTGGACAACAGAACCATATATGTATCCGGAAAGGATGGATTGGGCGTAAAGATAAATGGGGTTTGGGGAAATGTCAATCTTCCAATGGATGCAGGTTCGATTACAAAATATGTTGATGGGATAGATAGTATAACGCAAGAACACCTCATCTATATCATTACAGGAAAATCCTATTTTAATCCCGGGGGTGGCGAGGATTCCAAAATCTATGTTACAAGGAACGGTGGGCGCAGCTGGCGACAGGTCGACTTTCCATTGGGAAAACTAAAACTGGAGGGAGCGGAGGATATGGAATATAGGGATATAGCAGTAAGCTATTACCATCCTGAAAATATTTATTTATCGTATTCCAATTTAAAATTTTCCCAGGATTCCATTGCGATTGGCGTGGCCAGAAGCAAGAATTATGGTGAAACCTGGGAGTTGGTTTGGAAAGACATCAACCAGACTCCCACCGAAAATATGGATCGGGGATGGTTGAATGAAAGATTTGGACCTACCTGGGGAGAAAATCCTTTTCATTTGTCGGTCTCGGACAATGACCCGGAATTATGCTTTGGCACGGATTTCGGTAGAACCGTAAAAACAGTTGATGGGGGTAAAACCTGGAAACAGCTCTACACAAAAAAAATCAAGGGAAATGGATGGACTTCCCGAGGGTTGCAGGTAACCACCGGTTATATGCTGGCCTTCGACCCCTTTGATAGGCAACACATTTTTATGGCGGATACCGACACGGGATTGATGGAAAGTCAAGATGGAGGTAAAAGCTGGACAAGCGCTACCCGGAACAATGGTGTTCCGAGGCATTGGGTGAACACTACCTATTGGGTAAAGTTTGACCCTGAAGTTAAGAACAGACTTTGGGCTACAATGAGCGCCAATCACGATTTGCCTAGACCAAAAATGTGGAGAAATAAAGATATGTCAGATTACAAGGGCGGCGTGTTGACAAGTGAGGATGGTGGCAAAACATGGACCGTAATCAGTCACGGCATTGGAGAAATTGCACCAACCCATATGGTCATGGACCATGGGTCCACTACTGAGGAAAGAACGCTTTATGTAGCTGCTTTCGGGAAAGGAGTCTACAAAACGGTGGATGGAGGTAAGACCTGGAGCTTAAAGAATAAGGGGTTGGAAGGCGACCAGCCAGCTGCCTGGAGGTTGACACGAAGTAAAAAAGGGGACCTATACTTGGTGGTTTTTAGGAAAAGCGATGATGGAAGTATCGGTAATGATGGTGATGGGTTATTGTACAAATCCACTGATGGGGCAGAAACATGGAAAAAGATATCGCTGCCCGAAAATGTAAACGGCCCTTCGAGTTTGGTGGTGGACCCAACCAAACCTGACAGGTTGCTTCTTTCCGCTTGGGGAAGATATGGACGGACGGAGTTTTCTGAAAATGTCGGCGGGGGTATTTACCTGTCTGAAGATGATGGTAAAACTTGGCAATCGGTGATGACCGATGACCAACATATACATGACCTGACCATTGATGAAAAAAGCGGAATTTACTATGCTGCTGGATTCAACTCAGCCGCATACCGTTCGATGGATAGGGGCTACAGTTGGGAACGCATTAAAGGCTACAATTTCAAATGGGGCAAACGAGTCCAGCCCGACCCTTTGGATTCTGAAAAAATATATATTGTTACATTTGGAGGAGGGATATGGCATGGACCGTCAAGGGGGGACAAAGATGCACTTGAAGATATTGTTCCGAGGAAACAATTGAATTGATGGGCAGAGGTTTCAAGGCCATAAAATATACCTTTCCTCCTCAATGGTTATTCATTTAAACTGAAGGGGAAGGCATAAACACAAGACGGTGATGGAGGATAAAGCTGGAACAAAGTATATATTGGGCCATGACCCGATTATTTGAACTATATTATGACATTCTTACTTTACCTTGTGTACCGATAGGAATTAAATCCAAACTTAAATTTTACGAAAGAATCCTAATGGCATTTTTTTAACTAATTTCGAACGTAGTTTTCACTATGTTATGTATTGGTTTTTAGAATTAGAATAGTAGAGGGCAAAATTATGGGAAAAAAAAGATCAACTGTAGAGCGAAGAATGGCCATCATATCAGAACTTGAGCAAAATGGCAAGGTAGATGTCAGTGTTTTAAGCAAAACTTATGACGTGAGTGAGGTTACGATAAGAAATGATCTTGGACAACTCGAGAAGAAGAATATTTTGATCAGAGCAAGGGGAGGGGCAATAAAGGTTGACTCCGTAGGTGTGGACCATAATATTGCCCAGAAAAATAGGCTTAACATTAAAGCCAAGCAGGCAATTGGTGCCAAGGCCGCCAGTTTCATTGTCGAAGGAGATACGATAATGGCGGATTCGGGAACAACGGTGATGGAACTGGTCAAAAATTTGAATGAAGAAACGGAATTGACCGTCATCACCAATGCTTTGAACATTGCTAACAGATTGGCAAAAAATGATAAAGTAAATGTGATAATACCTGGTGGATTTCTGAGAAAGAAGTCTTTTTCCCTAATTGGAACACCGGCGGAAAAAAGTTTGAGGAATTATTTCTGTGATAAGCTGTTTCTAGGTGTGGACGGATTGGATATAAATTATGGGTTGTCCACGCCCAATATAGAGGAAGCACACTTTAATAGCGCAATGATAGAAATGTCCAAAATGGTTTTCGTTTTGGCAGACTCCAGCAAAATATTCAAAAAAAGCCTTGCGTTTATCTGCGATTTATCCAAAATAGATGTGTTGATCACGGATAAAGGTGTTACCAAGGAACAAATTACTGCCTTGGAAAACGCAGGTATCCAAGTTGTGGTTTGCTAGCCAATTTGCGCACGCTGGCTCCAGACCAGTATGCTTTCAACTGTCAATTACCATTACGACTTTCGGTAACAGCTATGCGGTGTTATTCATTGCGGGGAAAAAATGCTTCCCGGCAGAATCCAACGTAATCCAATATTTCTGAAATCAAATGTTCCAATTCTAGTTGCTGCATATTCTGCAAAGATTGGAAATAGAAGATTGATCATAATAAGGAATTATGGCCTTAGAGTGCTGCAAAGTAATTTATCAACCTTTGGAACATCATAAAAACTAGAATGCAAATAACCATGAAGCCCATCAAACCAATCAGGTTCTGGTACGGGGAGTTTTTATGGATTCCCATCACTTTTTTGCTGTTTACCACCAGTAAAAGACCAACGCCGATGAGCGGCACCGAAAGCATGGAAGAAGCTTGGGCCAGGATTAAGGAATAAACAGGATTGCCCATGTTGTTGGCCACATAAATGGAAACGATCATTCCCGTTACCAATATGACCCCGGTAAATAGTTTTGGCATTTTCTCATTCATGGATTTGCCCATTCCCAATCCATCGGCCAATAATCCTCCTCCTATCACCGCATTAATGATCAAGGAAGAAAAAGCAGCAGAAATAAACCCCAAAGAGAATATATATTTGGCATGGTTGCCAAGAATTGATTCCAATTGGATTGCCATATCCGTAGCTGAATTTACGCTAATATTGAAAGGGTTCAATGTAGCCGCAGCTGTAATAATTACCAATACGGATATCGTTGCCAATAGAAAAACTCCAAGATTGGAATCCCTTATACTTTTGCTTTTGTCCTTGAGCTTCCATCCTTTGCTCTGAACTAAATAAGACTGGTAAAGGGCACCGTTCAGTGAAAGGGTGGTTCCAACAAGGGCAATAATGGGATTCATGTTTTCGATAGCGAGGTAACGTGGAATAAATCCAACAGCTATTTTGTCAAATTCCGGTTTTATGAAGATCAGGTTAATTGCAAATGCGGCAATCATTAGCACTACCATTACCAACATCATCTTTTCTAAGGCCTTGTACAGGTTTTGGGAAAGGAAAACCAACAACATTGCTAAAGGGGTAAATAAAAATAACCAATAGGTATCGTCAATTCCAGTAAGGCTTTCCATTCCCATTCCGGCTCCTATGTTGTTTCCAAATTGGAAACTCAATGAGGCCAAAAAAGAGCTGATTCCAATTAACACGGAAAACCATTTGCCATATTTTTTGGCTATCAAACTTAATATGGATCGGTCATGCAATACTCCAAAGCGAGTACTCATATTTGTATATCCTACCATAAATATCGCTGCTATTAAAACGACCCAAAGGAAATTGTAGCCATAAGTGGCGCCTATGTCGGAAGAAATGGTAATACTCCCTGGACCCAATACCACGGCAGCCATGATAAAGCCAGGGCCAACCATTTTAAAAAGTCTTTTGATGTACTTGATCATTTGCAAATTGCTTTTAAGGTTGCAGACCCTGTTTTACAGAAAGGAAATTGTGTTGGTTGATTCATGTTATCCTCATGATTTGTGGTAAGGATGCTTCGGCATACCTGTTTAATGATCTTGGTTTCAAGGTTTAATCATCTTGTCAAAGACCACCTTGCCCCCAACAATTGTTTTGATAATTTCAAATTTCCCTTTTTCGTAGGTAAAACATATTAAATCTGCCCGTTTCCCCCTTGTGATTGTTCCTCTATCGTTCAAGCCTATGGCCCTAGCTGGATTTGTTGTGGCCATTTCAATGGCCTCTGCAAGGGAACACCCGGTATATTCAATCATTTTTTCAATGCCCTTGGTGATTAAGAATGAAGCCCCAGCCAAAACATTTTCGGAAGGCATCATAATGGCACCACTGGTGGTGACCACAATTTCTTTGTCAAAATCCCTATATTTTCCGGATGGCATGCCGCCCCACCTGGTTATGTCCGACACCAACATGATATTGGTTGGACCCTTTACTTTAAAAAAAGTTCTTATTTCATCCCTTGTCAAATGGAATCCATCAGCAATAACACTGATTGTTAGCCCGTCATTGGATAATTGTGGCCAAATCGGGTTATAATGTCTATGGATCATATTGGCGCAGCCATTTCCCAAGTGTGTGGATAATGAAGCGCCAAGTTTTACCGCTTCGTTTATTTGCTCGGCGTTGGCCGTGGTATGGCCCAATGCCACTTTGATATTGTGTGCAACACATTTTTTAATGAGTTCCATAGAGCCATCCAGCTCAGGGGCGAGGGTGATTATTTTGATTTTATTACCGGATGCTTTGATCCAAGTTTTGAGTTCTTTCCAATCTGGATTACGAATATGCTTGGGGTTATGGACACCCCTAAAACCGTCCAAAGATGAAATATACGGTCCTTCCAAGTGGAACCCTGGAATAGACTGGGCAAGTTGTGTGTCTCCTAGTATGTGATCAAGATTGCTGAAACTTTGTAGTAAAACTTGGCTTGATTCCGATGTTAAGGTCGGGAAGAAGGTCGTTATCCCATTTTCCCATAACCTTTGGGTGATTTTATTTAGCTTTTCTTTGTTTAAGTCATTACTGACGAAAGAATGGGACAAATATCCGTTGACCTGTTGATCTATCAGTCCAGGGGCTACATAGATTTGAAAATTATTGGGTCCTTTTTGAGTTTTTTTTGGAAGAATTTCACTTATTTTCCCATTGCTGAACTTCAGGTCGATCAGCTGTCCGTCGGAATATAGAATTACATCTTCAAGGATGTTGTCAGTTGAGGTGCCATCCTTTTGAAAGTGAGCCAACGCTGCAGAAAGAAAAAGGAAATTATAAAATAAAAAGATGGATAATTTCTTGTTCATATATCTAAAATTTCAATTAGGGCCATCAAAGCGGTGGCCAATCCAAACATCAGTACCAAGCAGATCCCCAGGTTTATGCCGCCGGATGCTTTGTGTACGCCCATGATGGATCTGTTGTTGATAAGTATTAATATGGGCAAGGCCACGGCAGGAAGTATTAAAGCTTGAAAGGCTTGCGAAAAAATCAAGAGTGCAGGAGGTCTCATATCAATGAACTGAGCTCCAAGACCCAAGACCAGTCCAAAACCGCCCAATGTCCTAAAAATGGGGGATTTAATATCCTTGGGCCTGTCCATATAATCTGTAATCAGCCATGGAGCAATAAGTATTATAGGCATAATTGTGGATATAGCAGCACTTGTAATCCCAAAAATCAATATGAATGATGCGACTTTTCCGCCAATTGGTTCAAAAAGCGAAACCAGATCTAAGGTGTTGCCGAGATCCTTTCCGACTACCCCAAGGGTACCAGCGGCCACGGCCATTATACAACCACTGAGCAAAAGCATCATCAACGCGGACACAAATGCATCCCGTTTTTCCGTTTTAAGGTTTTCCATTGACCACTTTTTAGCATTGACAACAATGCTTCTGATTATAAAGACTGCAGCGGAACAGGTGGTGCCTACTATCGCGGCAATCAACTCAAACGAGCCAGGCTCTTTGGGAACACTTGGTATTAAGCCTTTCAGTATATTGATGATATTGGGCTTTATCATGATCAAAACAATTATAAAACTCAGGGCCATAAGCAAAACCATAACGGTCAGCAACTTTTCAAAGGACCCATATTTACCGAAATACAATAAAGCGAACAGTGTCAAAACCAAAATTACCGTTAAGGAGACCGTGCTTACCACAAAGCGCCCATCCATCAGTCTTGCACCCTCCTGTAGAAGGTCCACCGTAATGCCCATAATGCCCATTAAGGCCATCACCTCACCGATGATCAAGGCCACCATGATATATAGTGCTAAATACCTACCGTACCTGATATGGTTCTTGATATTGTACAGGGCCGTTTTTCCGGATACAATGGTGACCTGTCCATACGCTACCATTAAAACATAGGTGAATATACAGGCAAGGACCAGGGTCCATAAGAGTGTCATCCCAAATTGAGCCCCTACCTGGGCCATAGTTGTAATACTGCCCGTTCCAATATTGTAACCTATCAGAAAAAGACCTGGGCCAATAAGTCCGATAAGCCTGGCAATCCTTTTGTTTATGGACATTTCATCATCTTAGATTTCAATTAAATGCGAAGACTCCTTATCCAGATACAAATAGGTTGAAGGGTGATTTTGGAGAATTGAGGCCGGAATTTCTGGTGTGACCAAGCCTTCCACAACCTTCTTTACGGCCCTACTTTTCCGACTTTCGGGTACACTGCAGATAATATGCCTTGATTGCAATATTCTATTGATTGACATTGTAATGGCTTTGGTTGGAACTTCTTGGAGGCTATTGAACCATCCTTCACCCAGCTGTTGCTTTCTGCATTGCTCATCCAATGTGACCTCTAGATAAGATTCATTGGTGCAAAAATCCGCAGGGGGATCATTAAAGGCCAAATGGGTGTTTTCACCAATTCCTGCAAAAGCAACATCAATGGGGTGCCTAATGATCAATTCATGAAGTCTTTTGCGCTCTCGAGCAACATTTGCTCTTCCATCAATGAAGTGAAATTTCCTTGGGCGGACTATATTGACAAATCGATCTTCAAGATAATTTTTGAACAGTGCCGGGTGGTCCTGTGGCAGACCAATGTATTCATCCAAGTGAAAACATGTAACTGCGGACCAGTCAATTTTCTCTTCAATTAATGCCTCAAGCATTTCAAATTGGGAAGCTCCCGTTGCAAGTATAATGTTGGACGTTCCTTTTGTGGATATGGCCTTTCTTATCAGCGAGGCGGCTTTTCTTGCCGCTTTTTTCCCCAATCGTGTTTTGTTTTTGGAAACAACTATGTTCATTCAGTTTTTGGTAATAAATGGTCGATGATTTAATTATATATCGTTATTTTAGGTAAAGTAATGATATCAAAAATATAAAAAAAAATGATATGAAATATAAAAAAGGTTTCGTAAACTTACTTTTAGTATTGATAATCGAAATGTTATGTGGCTGTTCTTATTGTCAACATGAAAAAACAATCGTGCTGGCTGAAACCGCTGGTGTGCCACGATATTTGGCGTATGTCAAAATCAAGACCGCAAGCCATCGCGAGGCAGTAATATTTTTAAGAGATCAGGATTCGGGAGAAACCATACGCGCGGAAAAATTGTTAAGGGAAAGGACAATTGGGGACACTGTGACCTACATTTTACCAAT
The DNA here is from genome assembly GCF_005937185.1 of Flagellimonas algicola. Lineage (GTDB taxonomy): Bacteria > Bacteroidota > Bacteroidia > Flavobacteriales > Flavobacteriaceae > Flagellimonas > Flagellimonas algicola. The sequence goes on from NZ_VCNI01000004.1 coordinate 100,292, forward strand.
TACAATGGACGCTTACCAAAAGAGAACATTCTCTATCCTGAATTCCCAACCAGAATATTGTTCCATACATCCAACGGATAGTCTAAAGGTCTTGGGGGAAGGTTTCGAACTACAAATTGAAAACGAGCATTTTGTTGCGGATCTAAGTTCTACGGATGACAAACTGAAAAGAGGACTATACCCTGGCCAACTTTCGTCATTATTTCTTAAAAAAAAGAGGGTCCTTCTCAAGAGGGACGGTAATAATATGCACTGGGCCCCGAATTTTCAGAAAGAGAATTCCAAAGACTACAAGACAATAGGGCATCTAAATTTGGATAATGCCAAAATCACACAGAACAATCCTTATCAGCTTGAACTGGTCAAAAGAGGAAAGGTTGAAGGATATGGGGAAATTGACCTGGAGGGCAAATACTCTTTTTATGCGGGCCTACCCTACTTTATTTATTCATCCAGCATGGAATTTAGCAAAGATGCCAAACTCTTTCTCTTGCGAAATAATGAAATAACGATGGATAAATTGTTCACACATTTGATTTATCCCGACGCTTTGGGTAAATTTCATGAATTACCATTATATGGCCCTGCAAAGCAACTTGATTCATTATCAAAAACACCTTTGGACGATACTATTAATTGGGTTGGGTTCATCAATAAATCAGAAGGTTTTGGCATAGTAAGTTTAATATTGGATTACGATAATTCTAGTAAAAATGGTTCCGATTCCCCCCTTATTAATCCGCATGTGAAAATAACACCGTCCAGGTATGATGGAAGGTACTGGGATAGAAGGCTAATACATAACCGTGCCACTCTGGTGCCAAAGGGCAGTAGATACCGCGAGACAAACGCCTATTTGATTTTGGATAAGGTCGACAACATGGCCGATCAAATTGCGTACCATTTTAGATGTATTAACAACCCAATAAAGGTCATGTACAAAAGCCATTGAGTGGGCAGGTAAATTATAAAATACAAATTCAAACGGTCAAATCCATTTGCTCGGTCCCATGGTTCATAAGAGTTTTCCAATGGTAATCTGTAATATCTATAATTGTTACCGATATCCATTCATTCAGGCTATGTGCCTAGAGGTCATTTTTGATTCAAGAATCCCTTGGCTATCAGATCTGCCAAACTATGATAGTAGCTCCATGAACTGTAAACCTCTCGTGCCCAATCATTAATTATTTGTTTACAATCCTCCCCATTCTTGGATTTTTCTAGAACATCGGTAGTGGTAATGCTTCCTCGATTAAGTAGATCTGGTGGAATCAAGAATTCATTTAGATGATCAATTTTATATTTATTCAGATAATCGCTTAGTTTTGGGGAATGTCTGTAAGTCCATTGAATGTCATATTTTAAGATCAGTTGCAGTCTGGATAGATGAAAGTGGTTGCTCCATCTTCCATGAATTTCAGGGTGTTGTAGTGCATGCGCATCAACCATTTTAAATCTATATACATTGTTTTCAATATTTGTAAAGTCAATTTCCTGAAACCCGAGATTGAAAATTTCAAGACATTCATGAATCCCTTTCCGTGTATTGGCACCACAAAATTGGCAGTTACCGCGATCCATTAAAACTACTTCATTCTTTTTTGCGAAAGCTATATAATCTTGCATGACTTGATATCTATTTAATTGATTGTAAAGGATTGGCACATGTGGAATCAGAATCGTCTTTCACATCACTTTTGTAATCGCTTTTCGTCCCAATTGATACATTGGAGTCAATAATTCTTCTTTGCCTTAACGGGAACATTGTGAACTAAACATAGTCCCATTTACGTACTGGCCCCATGCGCTGGAGGTCAAACTATGGATCTTGCTGGCAAAGGGGAAAAATTGTTTCTTGAACATTGGTTGAATTTCGTAAAGAACATCAATAGAGAGTACATCCTTTTTAATTTTCACTGGTAATATTATACTTTGGAATTGTTGTGTGGATTGAAAGATATTCTATGGGCACTCGCCACTATCATTTAAATTTAGCATATCATTTGATTCCCCGACCAACTTGTCCGGGGCCAGCAATTTTTCATGATCGCAGCTATCTTATCATCCTGTCGTTATTTCCCATAGTGAAAGCGATAAGGGAGCCCCCAAATTATCTATCAAAAACACTTGTTTACTTTTTAAACCTGGTATTCGGCCGGCGATGGTGTCAACTTGCCCGACAACAAATTTTCACAAAGTGTTGTACCCATCAAGCCATTTGTTCCTGTAATATTGATCATACAAGGGTCAGTTCTATTTTGGTCATCCTTGACACTTTGCCCATCTTTTATAATTGCAAAGCAAAATCAGGCATCGTCTGATCTGGATTGCTTTGGGTTATAAACTCGAACCAAAAATACAGACGGATGAAAAATCAATAAAATAAACTTAAGTATGGTTCGATATTATAAAACCGAACTATTTTTTTTGAATTCGGAGGGGGTCTGTCCCGTAAAATTTTTAAATGTAGTGTTGAAGGAGGTCTTGGAATTGAAGCCCGACTCAAAAGCAATTCCCAATATTGAATATTTGTCCGAAAGGTTACTTAAAAGCAAGCTTTTGGCTTTCTCCACCCTATGGCGGTTGACAAAGTTGAAGAAATTCTCGTCAAATCCATTGTTTATGACAAAGGAGAGCTGATGGGAGGAAAGTCCCAGTTGATTGGACAGACTGGCCAGGTTTATCTCGTTATCAAGGTATGGTTCTTTCTCGATCATAAATCGATTGAGCCCGGATTTTAGTTCGACCAATTTCTCTTCAGAAAAAAGTCGTCGTTTTCTATTAATATGCAAGTCTTGCCCATTGATGGACAGAACATCTTCACGTTGCTTTTTGTCAATTGGAAATATCTCCTTTTGTTTGATCAGATAATACCCGCTAGAATACACAGTAATCAAAATAGTATAGTCCAAGTATAAGCTTAGGGATGAATAGTAGCTTGTCGTCTTCAGTATGTCTGCAACAATGGTGATGGTCAGAATCATGACGATGGTATATTTCAGCCATTCTAAATCAATTTCCTTCGTGTCGGAAGAAAAGTCCTGGTTTTTTTTTTGGTGTTTCCTTATTTTGAAAAGCGAGAAGGAAATATAAAAAAGTGAATGTGCCAGTGACAAACCCAAAGTTAAGGGGTAAGTATTGAGGGATATCTCCGCTTGGAGAAAAAGCACAGTCCCATAAAGCAGCGGTGTTATAAGAAAGACCAGACCTGTTTTCTTGATTTTGTGGTTTGGATTTGTGAAGAAAATAATGCTTATGTAAAGTGTCAGGGGAGTAAAAAACTGTAAAAAAAGGATAGCGTTGACCAAATTGGGGTCGACAATTGGCCAATCTGCCAACTTAGCAGCTTCCTCAATCCAGAATGTGGACCAAAGTAGTATCGTAATGCCAAACCATAAATTGGCCTTTCTATTTACCTTACGTGGATTGACAATGGAGAGGAAAGAAAAAAAGGTTAGCGAACTAAAAATAAGTATTGGAACCAATGTTGACATTGCAATAGGTATTAAGGATTGAAAGAAAACTTGACGATTTCCCCCAAACCAAGTGTTAATACGCTTTTTTAAAAGTTACCTTTCTTAAGACCGTGTTGCCCATCGGTTTTAATTTGACCTTTTCCTTCTTGTCACCATTTTGCATTGATACTACAAGTTGATTTGAAGTGTACGGCAAAGAGTCTTCGGTTATATGTTCTGATTCTTTTTCGAAATGGATCCCTCCATCCGAAGGAAAAGTAATTTTAACATGTTCATCATTCATGGGTAAGCAGTAAAAGTCCCTAAACCCATCCAATTCGTAATTTTTAACCACTTTTTCGGAGTGTGGAATTGGAAGTGCATATACCAATGGGCCTCTTTGAAAATAGATTTCACCGTTTCGAAGTTCTTTGGTCTGGATCTCCTGTTCGAATTTTATGTTTATCGTTTCTCTTTGGGACCATGTCCTTTTTATCCCATAATACCCATTTTCCAATTTTGGGGATAAGGAATTTGGTTTGAAATTCATGGACGTTTTCCACCCTGGTTTTCTAAAGGATAGCTCAAATTCAACGGGCTTTTCCGGAGTGATAACGAATTCAATTTGATCTGAGAATGGATATTCAGTGTTCTGTTCAACGATTACATTGACCCCGTTTATTTGTGTGGTCAATTTTGAAGGTCCATATAAGACCGCTACTATGTTTTCATCACGTCTCATCCACATTTGATCTAAATAGTAGGCAAAATTCCGTGTATAGTTTGGTACGCAACATACGGCTGGTTCTGAATGTGTGGGAGAGTATTTAAGTCTGGGTTCCCTCTCATCCTGCGATATGGACCTGCCGTTTAAAATGTAACAATTATCCGGTTTACCGTAGGTAATTGCCCTACCATCCTCGCTTCTGGAACCCAACATCGCATTGAAGGTCAATTTCTCAGCTTGATCTGCGTAATGGATTTTACCAGTTTTTTGAATCGCGGAACCATAAAAATTGCGAAGTTCAAGCATTGCGCAAAACTCGGAAGCGGTATTTGTTGGATCGGCTGTCCTGCCCGCGAGCCACTCATTTCCATGACCTGCTCCACTTGGAAGTATGCATTGTTCCAATTTGTGCATGGCATTGTCCTTGGCAAGCTCCAACTCTTTATGACCTGTAACATAGTAAGCATTTAGAAGACTTCTTAAATGTTCATAGGTATGTACGGCATGACCAATAAATAAGGAATCTTTTTCTTTTAAATAGGGATATCTTACGTCATTGAAGGAGCGGTTTACGGAAAAGGTTGAAAAAGCACGGTATAGATATGTGGCATAGTCCTGATATTTTAATTCACCGGTTATTCGATAAAGCGTCTCACATACATCCGTTAGCATTAGACCATGTGTTGCTCCGCCAAATGACCTGGTCAATTCAAAGGGATTCCTTCCCCTTTCATTATAGTTGTCCATCGTCAATGCCATGGCCTTTTCAACGGCCTTCAAAACCCTGGCTTCATTTGAGAACTCATAATAGGCCAGAAGCATCCTAAAAACCGTGGTCTGGGCCCATAATTCTCCGTTTGAACCTTCATGCTGGTATCTCAAATTTTTCTTATAGATCCCTATATAGCCGTCGTCGTCTTGGGAAGCCAAAAGATTTTCAACAATTTCCATGCTTTGCAATTTTGCTTTTTGATCGTCGACCAAATAGGCATGTCTTACGAAACCGTCCCACCAATTGCCTATGGTCTCCGCATTCCACCACATGATCGACTTCTCCCATTCGGCGCCGGTCAGTGTCAAATCTCCCATTTCGGGAATATCTTCCAGGCCTCCTCTTCTTGCCGTTCTATACAGGTCGTCATTTTTAATACCCGGGTACAGTTCATCCAGTGAACCTACAATTCCTTGTTCCAGGTCCTTTTTCATAAGCTCCAATAGCCAACCAGTAGGTTTTGAACTACCCGTTGCGAAAGCTGTGAATACTGGGTTGATAGAGTTTCTTTGGGAATCAAAAAAAGCAAGGGATTCACTATCGTCTATCATGGAGATTTTATTTTGATCAATTTTTGATGTAAAGGTTTTTCCTTGGGATCCCTCCTTTTGCCTACAGCCTGCAATTATGCAAATTGAATAGAATATTATTGTTGTTGTTTTCATGCGAACTAGTGAAGATTTAATCATTGGATTTCATTTTTTGATTGGGAAAGCTGTGTTTTTTGATTTGGTTAAAAAAGAAAAAAGCGTGGGTTAAATTTCGTTGCCGGCACCTTAAATGTTTGGTTATGAAGTAGTCCAATTCGATAAGCTCCATAACCTCCCTTTGGAAAGTCCCGAGATATAAAAATTGGATCCTTCATCATCGAAGCCCCGTTCTTTTCTAATCAACTGAGGAATTTCTTCTCCCATCGTTCTTTCACAGTCTTTTATCTTATGCCACACATGCCCGCGACCATCTGCCGGCATGATTAAAATAAGCGGACTTATTTTTCCCATATCAATTAAACTTTGTAAAGTCTGGTGTGCACAGCCCCTGAAAACCCAGGCCAATGATTTCCATAAACCCCATGAAGAAGTATCACTACCTGAATTGAATTCACCATGTTCGAAATCCTATTTTAGAATGGATATAGTGATATCCGGCCTACCTGTGATATAGTTGCTCTTGATTTTTATAAATTCAAGTACAGGAATTACCTTGAAAATGGCGGACCTCTCGACTGTCCTAAAACCCCTAAAATCTATCGCCGTGTTAGCAACCAGTTCCTTTTTGACAGTTTTGACTATTCAAAAGTAGTGGCTAAAGCTTTTGGACAATGAATTGATATTAACCAATTATGCGCATATTTAGTCCTTCTGGCTTGGTTGAACTGATAAATAGGGTTATAAACGTTAAAAACCATTTGCTTTTGAAACCCTTGATACAAATACCGTGTTTGGGCAAAAGACGAGACGGGCGGGATAGGGCAAATTTTTAAATTCCCGTTGGAATTTCGAAGCGATAATACTTGTTGGCAATACTTTATTTCCCTACTGGCTTTGGCGGTGACAATTGTCAGTATATCAATGGAGCTAGCGAAAAACCGTCCTTAACAGGAAAAAAGCTGGTTGCTATAATACGTATGATTGGTCATTACTATTAGAGTCCTTAATTCAATGTTGTGGATTGTTTTCAGTCCAATTGTCAAAATCAAATCGGTTTTCCATATTTTTCCAACCGCCTGAATTCGGAAGCTGTAATCCCTTTAAGCTTCTTGAAAACCCTATTGAATTGGCTTATACTTTCAAAGCCACTTTCAAGGGCCACTTGAGAAATATTGGCGTCATCCATGAGAAGCAATTGGCAGGCATTTTCAATTCTGGAGGTATTCACAAAACTCACAAAGGAATGGCCCGTTGCCTTTCTAAACCACCTACAGAAAGATTGGGGCGTGAGATAGGCTATTTCGGAAACTTCATGGACCGTTAACTTTCTATGAAGATTATTAAGAATATACCGGGTAATTTTTTCTATACGCCCGAACTTTTGTTTCCCTTTCAGGGAGAAGGAATATTTTTTATCTGAGATTTTTCTTTTGTCATTGGTGAACGAAGCCCAATCCAATATATTGATCAAACAGGCCAACCTGTTGGCCCGGGACCTACCCTCAAAGGATATGAATAATTGTATTATCTCTTCTGTGGCGTTGAACTGGATTCCATATTTTGCCATTTCGAACAGAGCAAGGAAATAGTTGCAAGCGTGGATTTTTTCAAAAATTTCATGATTGAACTGTAATACTATTGCCTTATGGGTATGCCCTTCAGTTTTATCGGAAACCCAGTGATGGGGTAAATCTGGCCCTACCATAACCAAATCCCCAGATTGAAAGGGCTGTATGCTATCGCCAACATATCTAATGCCCTGCCCCTCCACAATCAACGTAATCTCAGTTTCGGGATGAAAATGCCAAAAAGGCTCAAACCTTGGTTTTTCGATATTGAAAAAGTTGATGGATTTTTGGTTATTCTCGAGATTAAGGATTTCTAATTCGGGTTGCATTTACGCTTTTAACTCTAATATAGTGATTTTTACATATATTAAGTTTAAATATGCGTAATTGAGAATGGTTTTTTTGGTAATAAAAGTACGTCTTCAAACAAACGTTGAACTGTTGACTTAACTTTATACTTGGAAATTCAAATTCGTATGAGGACATACAAATAAAAAGGTCAATGTATTGTTTATGCTTTTGGGAACTGAAATGTTGGCATCCGAGTGCAAAAAATCATTTTAGGGCCCATTAGTTTTTTATTTCACCCATATCGATAACTTCGAAATTGTCGAGGGTAACACTTCTTAAACTTCGTAGATCGTCATTGTCCCACAATTCGTTCGGAGCACCGGAGATAAACATATCAGATCCTACATCAGCCAGTATTATCCCATACTTCTTCATAGCAACTAGGATTATTTGATTTATTTCCGAAAAACTGCTAATATCAAAGTCAGATTTTAATCTCAACCTGGCTCCAAAAGGCAGTAGATTATCATTTCTTTCACCGGAAACCAAATGGCGAGCGGGGTGAACATAGCCTTCATATATTTTGGACCTGCCAATGGTGAACCTTATGGGATGATCAATTTCACCCTTCTCTATTTCTGGATATCTGACCAGTAATGGGAAAATGGGTAATCCAGCAGCGTCCGCGGATGTCCAGCCATCTGGCCTAAAAGTCGTTTTGTTAAGGTCAAAAACGGCCGCGGACGAAGCTTCAAAACCATTGCCCACTTGAGACGCATTATATAGCTCATATAGCATGCCGTTGTCAACATCAATGGCAATGACATGACTATCACCTTCACCATTTCCCTCAATTGGGGCATTCAATGGAATTGGAAATGGGCCTTGGTCACTTTCTTCACCATAATTGCCGTCATAATTATTTCCCCTAAAGGCAATGGGCACTTTGGCCTGCCCTTGATTAACAACGGTATAAGGTATTCCAATGGGGGCCCCTTGATAGGTTCCACTTCCAAAATCGGCAAATAATCCGTTGTCCAAGCCCATATTCTCCAATATCTGATCTGATTTTGAGTCAATGGGAGCATTGGATATATCCAAGTTCAATGGGTGGTCTTCAGGGAATAATTGAATGTTTTCCGCTTCTGATAGTTCACTGTTAGAACCCTGCTCTTCCTCGTCCGCAACCTGATCTGTAGAGCAGGATGAAATCAAAATGTTTAGTACAAATAGATACAGCAAAAAAGATTTGGATGGTTTCATATTACATATTTTATAGATTAAAACTTACCCATTGCGCAATTATTGTTTTTATTCGATGAAGTACGGCCCTTTTTTAAATTGAAAATCAAACCGCTGGTAATTTGCAATTGATCTTATGGAACCCCAGTTCATTTTTAAATGCATCTTCCCTTTATAGGCCCTTCTTGGGGATTTGCGGTGTAATGGTGTATCCGTCTTTTGATCAATCAATTTTAAGGGGTCTGTAATAAAAGAAGCCCTGCTTGTTTTTCGGGGCATCGAAAAACAGGGCAGGACCCAAGGACTTCCAATCAGGACACTATCCGCTACGCTCACTTTACTTCCCGTACGTTCCCTTGCAAATAGGTCTGAAAGAATTCCTAAGGCCCTTGTCGGACCTGTCAAGGCCAAGCCCTGTTTTGCTCATAAATAGGGCATCCACTTCCTTGAAGCCCTTGTCTGCCTACCGGCAGACCCAAGGATCTTGCCAGGTCGCGGACCCTCCCGATTTCATCCCAAAAGCCTTGACAGAACCCCCTTCTTTCATTGTGCTGTGCACAGAGGAAACCAAACGAACGCCCCTTAAAATTTGAGTCCGATGGAGCAAAAAAAAACAGGGGGCAAATCAATAATCATTTAAATCTTTTTATCATGAGTACACTGAGAAACAAAGTACAGTTGATCGGAAACGTTGGGCAGGACCCGACCATTACAGACCTTGAAAGCGGAAAAAAGCTGGCACGTCTGAACTTGGCCACCAATGAACACTACAAGAATGCCCAAGGAGAGCGGGTGACCAATACCCAGTGGCATACCGTAATCGCCTGGGGCAAAACAGCGGAGATTATCGAAGGCTTTGTGACCAAGGGCAAGGAGATTGCCGTGGAAGGGAAACTGACCTCCCGTTCCTATGAGGACAAGGAGGGGAGCAAACGCTATGTGACCGAAGTAGTGGTGGGTGAGATCCTATTGTTGGGCGGTAATGACTGATCTATGGATGGGTGTCCCAAAACCTTTGGGCACCCTTTCTTCCTTTTCACCTTTCAAACAGATATCATGGAACACACCGTCAATGAAATACAGATCAGTTACCGCGAGAGGCTCAGCACCCTGCGATCGTTCTCTCTTTCCAATTCCTATGAAGTGGCCCAACTGTTGTTCAAAAACTGGGACAGCAACACCATTGGGCTGCACGAAACCTTCAAGATCTTGTTGCTCAACCAGTCCAACAAGGTCAAAGGGATTTACCCATTGTCCATGGGGGGGATATCCGCAACCTTGGTGGATTTGCGCATCCTCTTCGCCATTGTACTAAAAACACTGTCCGTAGGTATCATATTGGCCCACAACCATCCCTCTGGGCAAATGAGGGCCAGTGAGGCAGACCGCCAGCTCACCCAAAAGATCCAACAAGGGGCAAAACTTTTTGATGTCCAGGTACTGGATCATATCATCCTGGCTCCCGATGGACGGTATTACAGTTTTGCCGATAATGGGTTCCTGTAGGACAATGCGTTGAAAAAATCAATGAACAGCGAAAAGCCTAAAATGGGAAATTATGGAAACACGTATTAGAAAAGTGTTGGAAATTCCGGCAAGAAAACGCCAGGGCCAAGCGATGGAAAGAAAAGCCACTGCGGATAAATCCTTCCTATTGGTGATCAACCTTGGAATCTTCAGGTTTGAATACAGCAAGGAACAAACATGGCCCACAACGCACCAAGAGGTCTAGATGCCAAAGACTCTCGAAAGAGAGTCTTTGGTCAGTCATCTAACGTCCTGGACCTTTCATATCGGCCTTCAAATGCCATTTGATGCAAAATCCCCCTAATTGTCCACAATGCGCGTTTTCATCATAGGGGAATAGTCGCTACATTTATATGGTGCCACCATGTGCACGATGTACGGCATTAATTCTGATCTGCCACGGCGGACCGATTTGACTTTCCCAAAGTCCGTACAAACAAAAGATTTTTAGAACCGAAGCAACTGGTTTTCCAACCCTGTTGTGCTTGATTTTTGGCCCTGCGGGACGAAAAGGAGAAGCAAGAGGGTAGCGCGCTCGCGCGGCGCTACCGATTATGATTGCTTCGCAAGGCCCTTGTTTATTGGGTTTAGTGATTCTGGTCATGTTGGTGCCCAAGTGATTTTTAATGGAAAAATGAGCTGGGCCCTGTAAAACCAAGGAATTTTTAATGGAAAAATGGATAAAGGATATCAAAAGGAACGGTTTACATGTCTAAGCATCAAGATCTCAATTGCCAAAAAATATCGGAGGTTTTGTAAAACCCTTGGCAGGTCACAGTCCATGACCTTATTGGCGATGATGGAATTTTTTGAAGGAAATGGAATCTCCCCTGACGAGCGGATGCATGATACCATCTCCAGTCTTAAATATTTGGTGAAGCAACGCTTCAATGCCATGATCGCCATTATACGTAGCATCGAAAAGGAACAGACCCTGCCCACGATCAGTATGATCCAGGCCCTCTTTGAACAGGAACTCGAATCCGACGGGGAGGAATGGGAAGGGGACTTTGACTTTATGGAACGGCAACTGACGGAAACCACCCCAAAGGAGGAGGAAATTCTGGATGTGGAAACGACGGTACCCAAGATCCGGTACGATAGGCTAGAGGAACAAATGGAGGACTTGAAATGTGATTTTGCACATGTTCTGGGCCATGTGGTCCTGTCCAAGAACCGATTTGGAAAGGACCATCTTCGATTGGATTTAAATCCAGAAGAAATAGAAAAGTATAGAAGAAAACTCAAAAACCTGTAACACCATGTACATAGGCATTACACGCCAGCAACTGGGGGAGAACTTTCGCGGCAGTGTCCGTGACTTTGTCAACTACCTTGAAAAGGAGAACGAAGGTAAGGCACCAAAACTTCAGGAACTATATTTCAACCAAGAAGAGCATGGTATCGATACGGAGCGGGTCATAGCCGAGATCGATGCCAACACCGCCAAGCTCAAAAAACGGGATCCCAAGTTCTATTCCATTGTGGTAAGCCCATCACAACGGGAACTTGAACATATCGGCAACAGTCCCGAGAAATTGAAACAATATACCCGGGAACTGATGAAGGCCTATGCGGCATCCTTTTATCGAGATAGGGAAGTGACCGTTAAGGATATCCTCTATTTTGCCAAATTGGAGCGGGAACGGACCTATTCCCAGCGGGACCGTGAAGTGAGGGAGAACCAATCGTATGCCACCCAAATCTTGGAACTCAAGCAGCGGATCTGGGCCATGGAAAATGGAGAAGAACAGGGGAATATCGAACAACTTCAAGAGCGGATAAGGGTCCTGGATAGGGATGCGCCCCATCGGCAAAACGGAAAACGGATTGTTCCGGGGATGGCCAAGGAAGGCCATCAGAGCCATATCCATATCATTGTCAGCCGCAAGGATGTGACCAATACCCATAGCCTGTCCCCAGGATCCAAGTTCCGGATCTCGGAGACCATTCTCAATGGGTCAACCGTAAAACAGGGGTTTGATAGGGGCAGGTTCTACCGTGGGGCGGAAAAGACTTTTGATAGTAAGTTCGGGTACCGCCGAAATTTTGTGGAGACCTATCATGCCCGTAACCTCTTGGACAAGGACCCCAAACATTTCTTTGCCCTGTTATTGGGCCTTCCGACACATGAGAAACAGCTGGCCCGCCAATTGCTGTTCAGGGCAGGGGTACGGGTACCCACCTTCCCTGTCAACAAAACACAGTTGGCCCACAAGGCCTTGAAACAACTAAAGAAGGGAATCGGAAAAGCTCTGGAATCAGGAACGATCGGGATTTAATGCACTATGGAATATTTTGGATGGATACAGCTAGTGGTGGCCCTGCTGATCGGGGGAGGGGTTTCTTATGGGGCCGTTCGATATGTCAAATACGGATTTCTTTGGGTACTCCTTGGGCTTGTGTTGATGGCCATTGGGACTTTGGTGGTCCTGGATCGGGAATTGTTTCTTAGGGCATTATTGGGACTATGGTTGCCTTTACTGTTCTTGCATACGGTCTTATATGGCCTTAACGGAAAAGGAAGGGGATCACCAAGGGCCTCCAAGATCTTTGAGGTAAAACTCAAGGTCCGGGGCAGATCCTTGGTACTTGGGAATATCCGTCGGGGCGTGTCCGTGATGGCCTCCGCCGGAAGCGGAAAGACCGAGAGTGTGATCTATGGGTTCCTGAAGCATTTCAAAAAGCAAGGTTTTTCCGGAATCATCCACGACTACAAGGATTTTGAGATCACGGAAATGGCCTGGCCGCTATGGAAAGATGGGGGAGTGCCCTTTCATGTGGTATCCTTCGGACCCATCCACCAGCGTGTCAATCCCATAGCTCCAAGGTACCTGCCCGATGAGGAAAGCGTGCATGAGGTATCAAGGGTACTCTTGGAAAATCTCATGGAACACCGGGATTCGGACGGGAACAGCACCTCCCGCTTCTTTAAGGATGCCGCCGAAGGCCTGATCAGTGGGCTGATATGGCGATTGAAAACGGATTATCCCGATTATTGCACCTTGCCCCACCTGATGGCCCTCTACCAACAGCTTGGCATCAAAAGCTTGGTCAAGTTCCTGCGGAAAAACATTACCTCACGGGCCATGGCCGATGCTTTTATCAGTGGGGTGGGGTCGGAGCGGCAGACCGCCGGGGTGCTGAGTACCTTGGCAAATGCCATTAAAAAGATCAGTACCCGGAAAATATTTTGGGTCCTGTCCGTGGATGAGGTTCCACTGGATATCAACCATCCCAAAAACCCTGCTGTCATTGCCCTGGTGAACAATCCCCAAAAAGATGCTTCCCTCTCACCGGTGATCGCCACCATTATCCATACCATCTCCAAACAAATGGCCCAACGGAAACGACAGCCCTCCTTTATGTTGTTGGAGGAAGCATCCACCATTCGTCTGTTGAACATGCACCGTATCCCCGCCACTTTGAGGAGCTATGATATCGTAAGCCTTTATGTACTGCAGGATAAGATCCAAAACGATATGATGTATGGGGAGAAGGCCAGTAAAGCCATTTTGAGCAACCTGTCCTATCAGTTTTTTGGGAAGGTGAACGACCCCGATACCGCCAAATATTATGAACGTTTTTTTGAAATTGTCAAACGTCCCACAAGGAGTGTGAGCAAAAGCACGGGGCTGAACCTGGAGCGTCGAATCACCGAAGGGGAGAAGGAAGTCTCCAAACGAAGGGCTGATGTGTTCTTTCGGTTGCGACAGGGAGAGTTTGTGGTGTTTGCGGATGGCAAGGACCGGAAGGTGCAGTTTCCAAAACCTGAGATATTCAGGGGACTGCCCGAACCGGTTCCGTATACCGATAGGGAACTGGAACAACACTACCTTAAGGTGCATCGGGAGATCAAGTCGATATTTCGTGGGCCTGATTGATTATTAATTAAAATGTCGCTTATTTGCGACAAATACCTACTTTTTGTCGCAAATAAGCGACATTAGTAAAGACATTCAGTGATTCTTTGAAATGAAAAGGATGAGACCAAATTTCCCTAATAAGTATAGTAAACTCTTCTTGTTTAAATTGAATTTGCTTTTTTGTTACTTGACAAAAATACTTGGTACTTTCATTATATGTTTTTGAATATAAAATTAGATGAAGTCACAAAATTATATGTGCTAACATATAATTAAGGTCAAATCCAATGCTGTGAAAGGCAATCACTTGTGATTCAAATTCTTCATTGTTTTGAGTTTTATGGACTTCTTTTTGGACACTTGATTTGGAACGGCATTATCTATTGTTGCATCAAGGGATTAGATCGATTTTTAAATGATCTAGTTTTAAGGTATGGAATGAATAGGAATGTTTTTTTAAAAAAAAATTGGAATATTTTGCTACTGTCCGTAGATTTGTCCGTGTCCGTAAATATGTCCGTAAATTACCATGGCAACATTTAACTTCTATCTCGATAAGACCGATAAAAAAGGTTTTGCCCCCATTCACCTCAGAATCAATTGCAATGCCGAACAGATAAAGGTCTCCACCAAGGAGAAAGTCAAACCGGAAGAGTTTGACAAAGAAACCCAATCAGTGATCAGTAGTTCCGATAGAGCTGTTGAGATCAACTATTATTTGGGATATTTAAGGGACAGGGCAGAGGAACTGTTCAACAACTCCCTCAAGACACGGTATACGGATAAGGAAATCAAGGATAAACTTACTGATTTTGTCAATGCCCATAAGGAAGGGCATGATGTGAACATTGTTCGGAAATCCGACCCTTCCAATGGGGAGGCGTTTACCTTTGTAGATCTGTTCGCCGGTGCGGGCGGTTTTAGCGAAGGTTTTTTGCAGGCGGAAAGCGACAACAAATATTTTGATTTTTTGTTGGCCAATGACATCAATGACAATTCAGAATTGACCCATTTGGTGCGGTACAATTATCAACTGGGATTGGATACGGGATTTTTATGTCAGGATATCACCGAACCTGATTTTTTGGATAACCTATTGGGCAAATTGGATGGTCAAAGCGTAGATGTTGTCTGTGGGGGACCACCTTGCCAAAGTTTTAGTTTGGCAGGTAAGCGAAAGAAGTTCGATAAAAAGGATAATCTCTTTGCTCACTATTTGGAGGTTATCAAAGTATTGCAGCCCAAGTACTTTGTCATGGAAAACGTCAAGGGTATCCTGACCAAGGAACGTGGCAAGATCAAGGAACTGGTCTTGACCGAGATCAACTCTATCGTGGACATCAATGAGATCCCAAAGCTTTCAAATTTTGTCGGCTCCTTGAAGAAGGACAGTCTTGAAGATGCCTTTATCTTGGATTGTCTGGTCAAGCGTATTGAAATGGAACAGTTTACGGAAGCGAAAGCGGAAATTGAGAAGGAGGATTATATCAGGGCCATAGATGCAAGGTTTAAAAAACTGATTCCCAATGTTGTTGATTATAAAACCAGTAAGACAGATGTCAGGGTCGGTACGATCAGACATGGGTTCAACTTGCTCATACGAAACAAGGAATGGGAGAAACTCAAAAGGGATATCATACGGGAAAAGGATTACTGCAATATCGACAATGATGACTTTGTGGACACCTTTACCGAATTTTTGGTGCATCTTGATGCTCAGGAAATCATCGATAAAATTGAAAAGGCCTTTCAGGACCTTAAGGTTGATAAAAAGTTCAAAAAGCAATGCGGGGATATCATCCATGCCTTGAAGATCTATGTGCTCAATATTGATGATTGCCTGACCACAATAAAAAAGTTTTGTAATAAAAAACAAGAGCAGGAACTGCAAAAGATCATTGATGATATAAGGCTATATAAAATTGAAGCACCCTTTGTGGCCAATTCCTCGAATTATGGGGTGCCCCAGAATAGGGAACGGGTACTGTTCATTGGGTGTAGAAAGGATCAGCAGTTTATCTCGGAGATTCCCGCTACAGTAAAGGAAGAGGAAAAGGTTTCTGTTTTTGAAGCGCTATATGATCTGGATTTCATAGGGAACAATGAGGAGGTCCATGACTATCAGCCCGTTGATATCACCAAACAATACAATGGTGTTGCCAAAAAAATGAAAGGATTGTTGAGGCCTAGATCAATAGCGGGAAAACCTTTGACCAAAAGAAATGGAAAAACTTTTGCGGAATGGAGCAAAACGGGTCGTCTTAACGGTCGGTTTGTGAATGCCGCGAAACCTTTTTATGTAAAAAATACGGAGGCCTTGGACAACAATCAAAGGGACCATGCTTTACTTCACAATCATAAGAGCAGTAATCAGAATGATAATGTAATCAAGCGGCTTGATATCATCTTGAAGGAAGGGGATTATAAGAAAGCGCAGGAAAAGTTGAACCAGTGTGGGCTGGCTTCCAATAAACGCAATTATAATGTGTTGAAGCCCGAAAGTCAAAGTCCGACCGTAATGACCATCCCCGATGATTACATCCACTACAATTCCCCACGGGCTCTGACCGTCCGTGAAATGGCCCGATTACAATCCTTTGACGATTCCTTTGTGTTTCAGGGCAAGCGTTCCACGGGGGGCAATAATAGAAAATCAGAACTACCACAATACACCTTGGTTGGTAATGCAGTTCCTCCATTAATGGCCAGAGCAGTGGCCATGGAAATCTTAAAAAACATAAAGTGAGGAAACTTACCGAGGCCGAACAAGACAAGATCAAGGTCCTGACCAAACATCAAGTGCCATTTACTTTGATCGAGCCTACGGGGACGGGTTTAAGGAAAGCGATTATGGATGCTACCGGACCTGTGCGCAGCTTTTTGGAAAGTAAGAATATCCATGAGTATGGATTACAGGAACAAGGACCAAAGAATAAAGTGTTGTTTCCTGCGGTGATACATGAGGGATCTAGAGTGGTAAGGTCAAAGGCTTCTTTATACCGTCCGGTCACAAAGAATGGCGATCCCAGAATTTGGTTCTACGGACTGTCCAATTTTGCAGCACCCAATGATATTGTTGCAATCACCTATTTTGATGATAGTTTCCAGATTTTTAACCTGACACAATTGGATATTGAAGGGCTTGTGGGTTCTGCCATACGGAACCCCCTTCAAGAATTGATCTTGGAAATCAACACTGTTGAAAATGAAGTGGCCTTTGAGTTATTGGCCATGCTTCGTAGAGTGGCAAGCTCCGGACCCATACCCTCAGTAGTGGATGCGGATACCTCCGTGGGACGGACCCTTGAAACGGCACTTGGCATAGATATCAATTCATCCAAAAAACCGGATTATAAGGGAATTGAGCTCAAGTCCTTCCGAAATAACAGAACGAACAGGAAAAACCTGTTTGCCCAAGTGCCCGATTGGACATTGAGCAAGTTTAAAAGTTCCGAGGAGATCTTGGATACTTTTGGATATGAACGTGGAGACGATTTTAAACTGTATTGTACGGTTTCTGCAATAAATAGAAATTCTCAAGGCTTAAGTCTAAGATTGGATAATGACATAAGTCAATTGATTGAAAACTCCCATGATCCCGCAATCGGGGATTTTGTCATATGGACCTTGGACAAACTTCATGATCGACTCATGGAAAAGCATAAAGAGACATTTTGGATAGAAGCTGAGAGCAGTACAATTGGTGGTACGGAGCATTTCCTGTACAAATTGGTGGAGCATACCAAAAAACCGATAACCTCCCAATTTGACCTGCTCGTTGATCAGGGAATCATTACACTTGACCATCTGATCAAACGGAATTCCAAGGGAAAAGTTGTTGAAAAAGGGCCATTGTTCAAGATCAAACCGAAAGGAATTGGACTTCTATTTCCACCTAGTGAGACCTATGCCTTAATTTAATAAAAGGATGTTTGTGTAACTCCTTCTTTAGGATATTTGACGGGCTACACCGGAACTAATTCGAAGCGACGGATACCTATAACCAGGGCATGTTTTGAATCAGCTTGTTGCTTTTCAATTGTTTATTGGTGTTTTTGGGAGCTCAATTATCCCCATCGATAACGGTATACTATGACCTGCGTTTCCAGTATATTATGGGCATGATAAAAAAGATATCGGAAAGCTGTAAATTGATAAAGAAAAAACGAGGCCCAAAAGAAGGAAAAACCATCAAATTCAAAAGTTGAAACTATGACACGGCTTTGAACTAGGCCAGTTCAAAGCCGTTTGAAGATGTACTGATCAAAATAGTCATGTTTATATGGATCAAGTGCTTTGGAGGGGATAAGTGAATTAGACTATAGTATGCAAAACATCCTGTTTTTAGACATTGAGGTTAATCCTAAAACCAATACAATAGATTATGGAGCTACTTTTAAGGGACAGGAATTGCATGAAAGAAACACCAATAGACTGGAGCTATGGATAAAGGAGGCCAAATTCATTTGTGGTCATAACATTATCAAACATGATGTTCCAAAGCTGAAAAGTAAGTTAGGGGAAGAAGTTTTCATAGGGAAGAAATTTATCGATACATTATTATGGTCACCCATCTTATTTGTAAAGAGGCCAAACCATAAGCTTACCAAAGGCTATCGCATTGTAAATGCATCAGAAGTCAACAACCCACTTTCTGACTGTAAATTAACGGAAGACTACTTGATCAAAGAGCTAAATAGGTTCAATGAATTAAGTATATCGGAGCGAAGTGTATAT
Organism: Flagellimonas algicola; assembly: GCF_005937185.1. GTDB lineage: Bacteria > Bacteroidota > Bacteroidia > Flavobacteriales > Flavobacteriaceae > Flagellimonas > Flagellimonas algicola. Next base: position 119,130 of record NZ_VCNI01000004.1, read on the forward strand.
TATGACTTGCTCAAGAACAAGCCCAGCTTTAATGCTTTTTTCGCCATGGCTGGTTTTGATGAATCCAAATTAGTTGAAAGACATATTGGGGAGTTGATAGGAGAGTTCATTTGTTCAACAGTTGATTTGGATCATTATGCAGATCAATACCCAGTAGGACTCGCATACGTTTTTACTTTATTAAAATTAGGCGATGCGGATGCGGTATTACCACCTTGGGTTAGGCATGAATATCCAGAAGCTGAAAAAATACTAAATGACATCCGATTTAAATCTTGCGATGATCCAGGGTGCCCGTATTGTTTGAATAAGTTGAATCCCAAAAAAGCGCTCTTTGAATTCTTTAATTATAGCGGTTTCAGAAAGTTTGAAGAACACAGAATAACCAGTTTACAAGAAGAAGCTGTAAAGGCAGGTTTGCAAAGAAAATCTTTTGTGGCCGTGTTTCCCACAGGTGGAGGGAAGTCACTGACCTTCCAATTGCCCGCATTAATGCGAGGCGTTTCCACAAGGCATTTGACCATTGTTATTTCTCCTTTGATATCCCTTATGAAAGATCAGGTCGATAATCTGAGAGACCGTTTCGGGATAACCAAGGCGGTTGCGATCAATGGTTTACTGTCGCCTCTTGAACGTCAGGAGGCCTTTGAAATGGTTTCGGATGGAAGGGCAGATTTACTTTATCTGTCCCCAGAATCGTTAAGATCTCCATCAATTTTCAGATTGATATTAACGCGTTCTGTGGGTCGTATTGTAATTGATGAAGCACACTGCTTTTCAAGTTGGGGACAGGACTTTAGGGTGGATTATCTGTTCATAGCTGATTTTATTAAAAAAATTGAAAATGAAAAGAACATCTCGCAGATTCCCGTGTCATGTTTTACGGCAACGGCAAAGCTTCAGGTAATCAAGGACATAAAATTTTATTTCCAAGATCGCTTGGGGTTGGAATTGGACGAGTTTATTACGAATAAAGGAAGATCCAATCTATCCTATGAAGTGGTTAATGTTGAAGAGCCTGAGCGCAAAATGGGTTATTTGTTGCGTGTGCTTGAGGATTGCGAAAAACCGGCAATAATTTATGCATCAAGGACCAAGCAAGTGGAAATTGTTTGCGCATTGGTAAATGAGGCCGGTTTTAATGCCACTTTTTTCCATGGGAAATTGGACAAGGATACGAAAAAGGCAAACATGGATGCCTTTATGAAGGAGGACAATGAAATCATTGTGGCCACTTCAGCTTTTGGGATGGGAGTGGACAAGGACAATGTAAAGACTGTTGTTCATTATAATATTTCAGATTCACTGGAAAATTATGTTCAAGAAGCGGGCAGGGCCGGAAGGGATGAAAAAATCAATGCCAAATGCTACATATTGTACAGTGAGGAGGACTTGAACAAACATTTCAGTTTGTTACAGCGGACTAAACTGAATCACAAGGAGATCAAGGATATATGGAGAGCGATTAAAGGTCAAGCGAAGTTTAGGGATAAAATCAGTCAATCGGCTTTGGAGATTGCTAAGAAATCCGGTTGGGACGCGGAAATGCTGGACTTGGAAACGAAAGTAAAAACAGCTATCTCAGCTTTAGAGGATCAAGGGTTTTTAGTAAGGTCTTTAAACTCACCCAGAGTATTTGCCGATAGTTTATTGGTTAAAAGTTTTGGTAGTGGGCAAGAGATTCTTAGAAACAGTAAAAAAATAACAGATCAAGATAAGAAAGACTGTGGCATTGTTTTAAAACGGATAATCACCGATGGCGAAACAAGGATAGATTACCTTGCAGATACTACTCAGTTGAGCTCAAAAAGAATACAGCATGCTGTTCGAATGCTCAGAGACCATGCAATATTGGGTGATGCTAAAGATTTAACCGCTTTTTTGAGTTTGGTTCAATCCAAAAATGGTTCAAAAAGGATATTGGAGGATTATTTAAAGGTAGAAAAGGGCATACTTGACATTATTAACGCAAATAAATTACAAATTCCATTACGGGAATTAAATCAAAGGTTGTTGGATAGTGGGGTTGTTGAATCCAATGTTGCGTATATAAGAGCCTTGCTGACGTATTGGGATAAAAGGCGATTTGTTAAGAAGAGCAGAAAGGACAAAGAAAAGGATATTTATGAAATAGAATTTATTAAACGGGAAGATCTTATTGAAGATATAAAATGGCGTCACGATTTATCGTTATCAACATTCAGGTTTCTTGAAAATCTTGCCATAAATAACAAGGAACATATAGGAGGAAAGGAAGAAGTGCCTGTTTCTTTCTCCTTACTTGAGTTGAAAGAATCCAACCAGTTTATGGGGAGTCTGGTAGAGGAGAATACCAAAAAATACGAAATCTGTTTATTGTTCTTAAATGATATTAAAGCCATATCCTTGGAGGGAGGATTTATGGTTTCTTACAACAAACTAAATATATCGGAGGTGGATACGGGCAAAAGAGTGTTTACTACTGATAACTACAGCAAGATCAAAGAGTTTTATCTACATAGAACAGAGCAAATCCATATTGTTGGGGAATATGCCAAAAAATGTGTTCAAAATTATGAATCGGCCTTAGCCTATGTCAATGACTATTTTACATTGGATTACGAGGAGTTTTTGGCCCGATATTTCCCTAGAAAGAAAAAGGAAATACAAAGGTCAATAACCCCCAAACGCTTTATGGAGATCATTGAAGATCTGGATACCGATCAAACCAAGGTCATTGAGGATAATAAATCGGACAATATATTGGTCTATGCTGGTCCGGGCAGTGGTAAGACCAAGGTTTTGGTTCATAAAATAGCCAGTTTATTGCTGATTGAAGACATAAAGCCGGAACAATTTATGATGCTTACCTTTTCAAAGGCGGCTTCACTGGAATTTAAACAGCGTGTTAGAAATCTCGTGCCCGAATATGCTGGGCTTATCAAGATTACCACTTTCCATGGTTTTTGTTTTCAATTGCTAGGTCAATTGGGAGACCTTGACAAGTCTCAAAATGTAATACGGGATTGTATTAATGCCATAAGGGCGGGCGAAATTGATATTTCGTCCCTTGAAAACAAGAGTATCTTGATGTTCGATGAGTTTCAAGATATAAATAAAGAAGAGTGGGAATTAATAGAATTGATAATTGAAAAGGCAGATAAACCACGCGTGATTGCCGTTGGGGACGACGACCAGAATATTTATGGTTTCAGGGGGTCTTTAAATGCATTTATGGGTAATTTTAGAAGTAAGTACGGGGCAACTTTATATACCCTTCCTAAAAATTATCGTAGTTATTCGGAGATAGTGGAGTTTAATAATCACGTACTGGCCTATCTTAGAAATAGATTAAAAAACCAACGGCTAATTGCCAGTCGGAATAGAGGAGAAGGACATGTCAATATCATTACATATAATGGTAAATATATAGAGAAACCTTTGGTTGAATATATAGCTGGAACGCAGTTGCCCGGAAGTAAAGCCGTTTTGACCAGAACAAATATTGAAGCATTGCAGGTTAGCTCCATGCTAAAGATGCATGGGTACAAGGTGAAGTTAATGGCAGGTTTTGACGGGTTTCGGGTTTCCGATTTGTTTGAAATTAGATGCTTTGATCGCAAATTAAGTAGTGAGGTTGGAGAATCAGGGATAATATTTGAGGCATCATGGGATCTGGCATTGGATTGGTTTAGAAAAACTTTCAAACAAAGTTTGCACTTTGAAACTTGTGTAGCCTTGATCAAGAAATTTGACCATTCAAATCCCGACAAAAAGCTTTTAGTGGAATGGAGGGAATTCTGTAGGGAAATAAATATGGAAGATGCCATAAACCCTGATTCCGAAAGTATTGTAGTATCAACTATGCACAAGGCCAAGGGGAAGGAATACGACCATGTAATGATGTTGGTGGTAGATTATGATTGTACCACTGATGAATCTAGAAGACTGTTATATGTGGCCAGTACAAGAGCCAAGAAAACCCTGCATATCCATACCAATATTGACTTTTATGATAAGATTGAATCAAAGAACATTACCAGAAGTGGGTTCATAGGGGAGTTGGGTGAACCATTGGGGTATGAGATGATTTTAGGTCATAAAGATGTAAGTTTAAGCTCTTTTAATTATCCTATTCCGTTATCAATTTTAAAGACAATTAAAACAGGCGATAAACTTGAAAAGGACATTAAGATTTTCGGTGATAGTGAAACTCCGGGATTGGCTAAGAAATCGCATGGCAATTTATTGTTGTTCTCAAAGAAGTTTGTTGCGGAACAATATAGTCCAATGATAAAAAAGGGCTATGCTATAACAAGTGGCACAGCAGAGTATGTTGTTTATTGGTACAACAAGAATGATGAAAAGGAGTATAAGATAGTTTTACCAAGGTTGAAATTTGAGAAAAGGAATTTTTGAAGGAACCTGCGGATATCACCAATAGAATTGAATTTTGAAATCCCGTTTTTGTCCAGGATTGTCCTGATTCTTTTTAGGGATTCTATTTGGCCGTGGATGCGTGTCATTGTTTGGCATTGATTCGAAAGGTTTTGCATTACAGTTTGTTGTGAGCCTGATATATTGATTCTCTGTTTTTTCACAATCATATAATTCCAACTGGGGTGCATTCGAATTCATGGTGATTTTTCATTAGATATGTTTATTTTTCCCGCAATCCCATTAAATCTAAGGGTTTATAATGTTCACAATAAACATCTAAGCCAAAGCGCATTACCAAAGCTATAACATAAGCTATAATCATTTTCATTCCAATTCCTATGTTGACAAGAGATGTAGCTATTGTAGTTCTAATATATCCTTTGCTCAAAACCATTGAAGGAAGTCCGTTTGTAAACCATGCTTGATAAATTTCACTTTTTGGATCGCAAAGCGAATTGTAAATCACTCTTTTTACGGATTGAAAAACTGTTTTACCTACTTCTTTATCTTTAATTTTTTGTTCTGCGCTTGGTAATGCGAGTCGTTCAGCACTTGGTAATTGTTTAATCGAGAATTGATGAACTTGAAATAATAAATGCTTAGTGTGTTGGGGAACTGCTCGTCCAATCGATAAATACAGTTCATTTTCTGATTTATTGGTGGTCAAAAGTAAAGCGATTTCTCTTTCCAATTCATCTTCCGTAAATTGCTCAACATCTTTATTTTTTAAGGAATATAGTGCGGTTTCTTCATTAAACCTCTCAACTATTTCAATTCGGAAGATTTTTCGCGTTCTTTCTGTTTTAATTACATCGTCGTTGATTAAGACTTCACTAATAAGAGGTTTGGCTTTTTCGATTTCCTCTTTTCTCAAATAGCAAATTGCAAGAAGAGCAGTTGCTTCCAAATATAATCGGGTTCTATCTGAAACTAATTGTCTATTTCCCTCAAACCCTTTAATTGCGAAGTCTAGCTCATTAATTTCTAAAGCAAGTTCGTAGAGACGATTTTTTGACTGAATAAGCCTTGTCAGATGTCCTGTCGGTCGCAATATGCTTTGTAAATCCACAACTAAACTTTTGGCAACACTAAAATTTCCGTCAACAATTGCTTCCTTTAGTTTAGGTTCTAAAATATATAACCTTTCTTTTTGCTTATCTGTTAGTTTGGGTGGTCTCAATTTCGTCTTTTAAATCTGTTGTAACAATCTCCTATAATATGTATTCTACTTGTTAACTTTTTAGGTTGTGTTAACCTTTGTTTTATGTTTTCTCTTTCTTTTTATCACTCAAACCGATATTAATTAGCACATGATTATTCGCTGGCATTTTCTTCTTCTGATTTAGTACTCAGTTCTACAGTGTATTTATCTATCGCAGTTTTATACATTGCATTGACACTATCCTGAAACCTTGTTTTATTACTCAAAAACTCATTGAATTTTCCGTAGATATTTCTATAGATAATGTTGTGCGCTGGATTTTGTAGAAGTTCATCTTTGTACTCCTGCATTTGAAATTCTTCCGTTGTTGCCTTGCCAATTAATTTTAGAAGATCATCTTTACTTATTTGGTCTAATTCAGTCCATTCCTCACTACTCCCATCAGTTCTATAATAGCCTTTGTTATTATCAATTTTTAAGTATGTCATAAGCTTTTTCTTTTCTTTCGTTATATGCTTCCAATCCAGCTTCTAAACAACTGAGCAGTGTTTCGTAATTCTCTAATTTCTTTCCATCTGCACTTGTCAATTCTTTATCGGATGGATAGCCAGTAAAAATGCGATAAACAAATTCTTTGTCTTCAATACTTTTTTGCGTAATTGCTAGAAAATTAGGCTTGATTGAAGCTCCCACAGTGCTGTTGTGTGTTACCACAACTACCGGCATTAGTGTAGAAATATGTTTAATAATTGCATTAATCTCCTTGTTAAGGAAGTCATTGTCAAAGGATGATTCTGGTTCATCAATTAGTAAAAGGTCATATTTCGTAGCATCTTGTATTTCGTGAATTAAATTAAACTCGGAACGTTCTCCACCCGATACAATAAATCCATCTTCATTAAATGTGATTGATTCTATTCTAATGAAGAATTTGTAAAGATTAGCATCCTCTACACCAAGTTGTTTTAATCCTAATAAATATTGGTAGGCTGATGTATTATAACTCCTAAAAGCTGTGCTGTACATTTTCTTGTCACGTCCAACCTTTTGAAGGTCAGAAGCTCCTTCCATTTCTTTTGTAGAAGTAACAATTGAAAATTTACCCAGTTCTTCTTTGTGAATTTCTCTACTTTTTTTCAGTATACTAACAACTTTTTCAAACTTTTCGACCTTAACTTCATCTAAACCAATTCTATAAAAATCCAAATCTTCTATAACAGCCCCGGTAGTCTTAATTCTTAATTCTCTTGTTATATCACTTGTTAAGGAATTAATCCAACTTTTTTTATTGTTTTCAATATTGGAATCGATTGCTTTTTGATTAAGTTCAATAGCTAATCTCTTTAAATCAGAAATATCTAAGTGTTTCTGAATAATGTCTTGATATTCGTTGTTCTTTATAAGTGTTTCTACAGACTTTATTACTTTATCTAAGTTTGTTAGGTCGTTAATGGTGTAAGCATTCTCACTAAAAATCACACATTTTGAATACAAATCTTTTTTCTCATTTTCCGATGCGAATTTCTTTAATGAATCGAGGTAATTATTGATGTCAATATGATTCTGCTCAACGTCTACTTGAACTATTTTTTCAACAACTTTTCTAAACTCGCCTAAAAAATTGTGGTGAATCAAGCTCAACCGAGCTTTATTAGTTTCATTGAATCTTTCTTCATCATTATGCAACAATGAAAATTGTTTAATATACTTTGCATTCCCTGATGAAGCAGATATCTTGTCAAGTGTTACCGACTTTCCAGTAGACCTGCCTCCCAAAATTATGTTTAAACCAGTTGACAGTAAGAGGCCATTATCTGTAGCTTGAAAGAAGTCATTTCCACTATCCTTGGTTAATGCTATTTTACTTCTATCAAAAAGGCAGGATTTAATTCCTGCAAGAGATATTTCATTCAAGTCAACGAATGTTTGTCGTGTTGGAAAGTTAGTCAGCTGAGCTTTGAATATTAGATCGCTAAATAACACAGGAACTAACTCATCATCGTCTTTATACGCTCTTTTAAATTTAGATATACTCGCCACTTCCCCGGATGTGATGTGAGGATTTAGTACATCAATGATTTCTTGCTTGATGTTGGGTTTTTTGTCCCTATGTGGAATTAGTATGTATTTTGATAAATCTGGAAATATATCATTGAATTGCTCTATTGTCAATTCCTCATCATTTGTTCTAATCAAACTAGAAACTCTATTACACCTTTGTTCAAAATCAGATATTTCAAACTCGTTTGTGTCAGAAACAACCAAAATGTGTCCACCTTCTAAATCAATCTCTATTCCAGGAAAAACTATAACAGACACACTATTTCTAATTTCAAAGTATTGTCTTGAATCAAACGTGTTGTGATTCGTTATCGCAATAGCATCCAGTTCTAATTTCTCAACATATTCTTGAACCTTTGATAAATCAAATTCAAAGTCACTGTCGCTGACAGTTGAAATTGTGTGTGTATGTAGATCTATTTTTTTCACTCAGTCGATTTTGCTTACAGCTAATTTGTTTATATACTGGTTTTTAAGTGTAATATACCATCAAGTTGGCAGGCTATACTCAAGTTTTGGCATCAACCATTCAGGGTAACATTATTTCACTCAACAAAACCTTGGGGGGAATCAGTACTAAATGTAAGAATTTTCAGGAAAATACGGTAAGGATAACAGAATCCTTTATTGATTCAAATCAAAATCAAGATCAAGTAATTCTTTAGGGTGAACTTCAAGTGCTTTGGCTAATGCCAGTAACGTTGTAAAAGAAAAATTTCTGCCTCCATTTTCTATTACGCTAATGCTCCCTTTTGTTACGCGACACCTTGCTGCAACTTCATCCTGAGATAGGCCTTTTTCATTCCTTATGCGCAGCAAATTTTTGCCGAATAGAATTTGTCTTTTAGCATCTAATTTCTTCAACTACAATAGGCATTTATACAAAATCAATCATATTTTTTTGATTTTATGTTACAAGAACTTGTAACAAACTCATGATTTTGTTATTTTCGCTATGAACTATTCTAATGTCATACCATGCAGGTTTGATAATAGGTTGTTTTATTTTTGCGATTCTTCGTTTAGAACATATTTGAAGCTATCGCTTAGAATCTCGACTAGAAAACTGGTAATTTTTACGTGTACGAGAGTATAAGCAGAATGGCTCACGACCCGGGCGTGGGCTCTCTTATTCGTACACAGGTATACCAGTACCTCTAGTCGGTAAGTTGAGTTCCATGCCCAACTTTTTCTTAGCGTTTGGTTTTCTTTTGGTCATTTTCGGGGTATCGCCCAACCAATAGGGTTATGGGAAACTTTGGGTTTTATTTTCTAATAAGGGTATCACGGGTCTGTTCCATCTTTGGAGCATCGCTAACGGTGTTCGATATCCTTTTTAAGAAAAAACCCAAGAACCCCATTTGATTGACCCTTGGCTATAGTTATGGGATATACGCTACACTTTTTCCGGTATTCGATATCCTTTTGTCCCATAACTGACGAAACACATCTTTGGGTATCCGGCCCTAGCACAAAATCATAGCATAAACTTTTAAGGAATCCCATTTCCAAGGTGTGCAACTCCTTGGACAGGATGGCCTTTGTCCAAACCTTAATGCCTTAGATAAGTTACAATATAGTAAAGACTTCCGAGGTAGTGAAAACAAAAAACCTCCAGACAGGGTAGTTGGTGTCTAGAGGGGTAATTCAATTAAAACTAACTGTTCAATCAAACTTTTTAAAATTATGAAAAAATTACTGAATTGTACGGGCAAGATACCCTTGTTTGTTGCCATTTATTTTATGGTATCACCAATGCATATGGATAAACTCGTGGCATGGGATACATTGCGGCCTCCACAAACCATGGTCTCAGGTATTGTTACCGATGTTGAAGGGAATCCTTTGAGTGGAGTACATATAAAATTGGAATCCACAGGCAGCGGTACCATTTCCAAGCTGGACGGTTCTTTTCGAATCCAAGCTGGGACCAATGATATGCTGGTCTTTTCCATATTGGGGTTTAGAACCCTCAGAGTTCCTATTGCAGGTAGGGTAGTGGTGAATGTGCAACTGGAAGAGGACGTAACCCAATTGGGGGAGGTGGTGCTCAATGCGGGTTACTATTCTGTAAGGGAAAAGGAGCGCACCGGAAATATCGCCACTATCAAGGCCAAGACCATGGAAAAACAGCCTGTTGGCAATCCACTTGCAGCCATGCAGGGGTATTTGTCAGGTGTAAACATTGTCCAGTCCACGGGTGTTCCTGGGGGTGGATATGATATTGAGGTCCGTGGCCAAAATTTTATCAATGGGGTCTCTGACCCCATGTTTATTGTGGATGGGGTTCCTTTTGGTTCACAATCTTTGGGATCTTTTAATGTGTCTGGTCAGATCCTTGGAGGAAACATCAGTCCCCTGAATGCTATTGATCCGAACGATATTGAAAGCATCGAAGTGTTGAAGGATGCCGACGCCACCGCCATCTATGGATCAAGGGCGGCCAATGGTGTTGTGCTCATAACTACCAAAAAGGGCCTAGCAGGTAAAACCCAGTTCAGGGCAAATGTGAGTAGTACACTGGGTCGTGTCTCCAATTTTTTGGATCTGATGAACACTGAACAGTATCTCGAGGTTCGAAGGGAAGGAGTCGTGAACGATGGATTCGGTGCGTTTCTGGACGATCCTGCATTTGACTTTGTTTGGCCGGACATCAAATCTTGGAACAATAGCCGTTATACCAATTGGCAAAAGGTACTTCTCGGCAACACCGCATATCGGAACAAGGCACAATTTTCGATCTCAGGAGGTAGTGAACAGACCCAGTTTTTGATCAGTGTTTCACATCAAAAAGAAACCACGGTGTTTCCTGGGGATGCCAACTACAAAAAAACATCTGTACACAGTAACCTGAACCACCACTCCAACGGTGGTCGGTTCAAGATCAACCTGTCCACGATCTACACCCATGAAAACAACCGATTGCCCAGAACGGATTTTACCAACAAGGCTTATTCATTGGAACCCAATGCCCCTACTTTATATGACGAGGAGGGCAATCTAAATTGGGAAGGCAATACCTGGGACAACCCTTTGGCGTCTTTGGAAGAAGAATATCAGGTGGCCACAAATACCCTTATTGCCAATGCAATGGTCTCCTATGCGGTAATGCCCAATCTGGAATTGAAGTCCAGCCTGGGTTTCAATAAGTACCGATTGGATTCATATAGAACCTTACCCAGTTCGGCAAGGAACCCGGCATTGGGATTGACACCTCAAAATTATTCTTCGTTGTCCACCAATGGTTCAGAGCGACAGTCGTGGATTGTGGAACCACAGGTACATTGGACGAAAAGATGGGGTAGAACCAAGTTTGACATACTTGTGGGAACAACCTTTCAGCAAGAGACTACCGAGCAATTGATACAGAGGGGTACAGGTTTTCCGAGCAACAGCTTATTGGAAAACCTAGCCGTGGCAGAAACCTTGGAGGTGCTCCAGGATTCGGACAGTGAGTATAGCTACAATGCAGTCTTTGGAAGATTGAACCTTAATCTGGTTGGCAGGTATATCCTAAATCTGACGGGGCGCAGGGATGGCTCCTCAAGATTTGGCCCGGGAAGGCAGTTCGGTAATTTTGGGGCCGTTGGGATTGCCTGGCTCTTTACGGAAGAGACTTTGTTCAGGAATAGTTCCCTATTGAGCTTCGGGAAAATCCGTGCCAGTTATGGTACCACGGGGAGTGATAATATAGGGGATTATCGGTTTTTGGATACCTATAACGTAACTGGACTTGATTATGATGGGAGCGCCATTTTAGAGCCTTCCGGTATTTTCAATCCTTCGTTTGGCTGGGAGGAGAACAAAAAACTGGAGGTGGCTTTGGAGTTGGGTCTTTTCAACGACCGCTTCTTGGTCAATTCTTCCTGGTACCGGAACCGTTCATCCAATCAACTCATTGGTATTCCCTTGGCCGCAACGACCGGATTTTCAGAATTGACCGGAAACTTTGATGCCACAGTGGAGAATTCGGGATTTGAGGTGGATGTTCGAACCACCAATCTCCAGAAAAAGAATTTTAAATGGTCCACGAACTTCAATATTACTGTACCAAAAAATAAATTGATGAAGTTCGATGGATTGGAATCTTCCACCTTTGCCAATCGGTATATCATTGGAAAGCCCTTGTCCATTGTCAAGCTCTACAATGCCTTGGGCGTGGATCCGGAAATTGGAATCTATCAGTTCGAGGATTATAATGAGGATGGTGAGATCAATAGTTCTGGTGACAGGCAATGGGTCGAGGACTTTGCTCCCAAATATTATGGGGGATTGGGCAATACCATCAGCTATGGGAAGGTCTCCTTGGATTTCTTCTGGCAATTCAAAAAGCAAAGGGCATATAATGAACTAAGGTTTATTTCGGTGCCCGGGGCTAGGGGCAATGTCCCGGTCCGATTGTTGGATCGGTGGCAACAGCCCGGAGATGTAAAACCGGTCCAAATGGCCACAGCTGGGCTGTCTCTTGGAGAGGACACCGGTGGGCTACAGCGACGAAGTAATGCCGCCGTTTCAGATGCCTCCTTTATTCGGTTGCGGAATATTTCCTTGAACTACAAGGTTCCTACTTTGGCAAATGGATTGGATATCAATGTCTATTTACAGGGACAAAACCTTTTAACGTTCACTAATTATAGCGGTCCCGACCCGGAGCAACCCTCCAATACCCGATTGCCACAATTGAGACAGATAACCCTAGGCCTACAAGTGGGTTTTTAATTAAAAAAATAGCATTATGAAATATCTAAAGAATAACCTGATTGAAAGGAAAGTGGAAAAAGTGCTTTCTTGGGTGATAACCCATATTTTAAAACCAATGACAGTTCTGCCAATGACAATGGTGTTCCTTGGCTGTTCGGACTTTGTGGAGGTAGACCCTCCCAAAAATACCCTGATATCCGAAACGGTCTTTAAGGATCCGGTCACGGTGGAGTCCGCCTTTGCGCATATCTATCATTCCATGCGGGAAAAGGGACTGGTATCGGGTAATGCTGGATTGACGACCTTGATGGGAATATATAGTGATGAATTGGATTATTATGGTTTTGATGCCGATTTTTTGCAATTCTACCATCACAATATTGTAGCGGATAATACATCGATTACAGGATGGTGGAGCCATGCCTATAATCTCATATATAGTGCCAATAATATAATTGAAGGAGTAGCGGGATCCGATGTCCTTAGATTGGAGGATAGAAACAAGTTCCACGGGCAGGCCCTATTTGTCAGGGCCTATGTCCATAGTCTTTTGGTGTCCCTTTATGGCGATATTCCATATGTGACCACCACTGATTATTTGGTTAACAATTCAGTTTCAAGGGTGCCAGAGGCCAAGGTATATGAAAATATCATAGCAGATCTTGAGGAATCAGTGGATTTGTTGGAAGGAATTGAGGATATTTCCGATGAAAGGGTACTCCCCGATCAATGGACTGTCAAAGCCTTACTGGCGCGAATGTACCTTTATACGGAACAATGGGAGGCGGCCGAAGTGATATCCACCCAACTGCTTGGTGCATTTGCTTTGGAACCAGATCTGAACGAGGTATTCCTAAAAGGATCTTCTGAAACCATTTGGCAGCTAAAACCTGGCGAAAATCTTAGGAACACCCAAGAAGCCAATCAATTGATCATCCAGTTCATTCCTGGGCAGACCTATGCGTTGACCGATTCTTTAATGGAATCTTTTGAGATTGGTGATCAACGATCAGTACATTGGACAGCCAGCATATCGGATACGGATAACACGGTTACTTTGCAGTTTGCCCATAAATACAAGGCGCTGTTCAATGAAACAGAGTCCTTGGAGTATTCCATCCTATTTCGGTTGGGGGAACAACATTTGATTCGTGCGGAAGCGAGGGTATATTTGGGCAACCTTGCAGAGGCACAGCAAGATCTCAATGTCATAAGGAACCGAGCGGGATTGGCGAACACCACAGCCAATACGGTAAATGATCTGCTGGAATCCATTCTTCACGAACGGCGTGTGGAATTGTTTGCCGAGCAGGGCCATCGGTGGTTTGATCTTAAAAGGACAGGGTCGGCCACAGCGGTGTTGGGACCCGTGAAATCCAATTGGAAGGCTACCGATATTCTATTTCCCATTCCAGAAATCGAGTTGGAATCCAATCCCAATCTATTGCCACAAAACCAGGGATATTAATAGGGTGTATCCCGTGTATATCTTGGTTACATCATTGGGCTTGGGCAACACGGGATGCTTTTCCCATGACACAAAAACAATGAAACATTTCATACTGATATATTTATGGGTCCTGCCCATCTTGGGGTCGGCATTGGATTCGAAGATTGGGGAGATGGGCGGTGTAAATTTCTATGAACCCCACGAACAGGATTCTTTTTTAACATCGACCCTTATAAGGGGGCGCCTATACTTGGATATTCCCGAAGAGGTTTTGGGCAAACCCATACTATGGACCAGAATAGGTTCCTCCAACCAATATGAATCCAAGCAAGTGGTATTCACCAGGTTCAGGGATGACATCCTCATGGAAGAGCATAGGATATGGTCTGAATCGGGGATATGGATTCCCTTGAAGGAAGACAAATCCCTTGAAAAGAATATTATGGGAATTTTCCCAATGCTCAAGGGGCATGGGGAAAGTCGGGGATGCCGCATTGACATTACAGATATCTTGTTGGGCTCAACAATAGCATGGAAAAGAGCCCGTGGAGGACCGTTGGTGTCCAACATGTCACAGATATTGGACCATAAAAACTCTGGGCACAAGGTCATTGTCAAAACCCGCCGATGTGTACTTAAAAATGAAGTTAGATTGTCCAATACAGTGTATTTCAGTTTTTATGCCCTGCCAAAACCAATGGATATACGTCGCTTTGATTATCGAATGGGTTTTCGCTATGAGGATGTTGGAAGTATGGGCAATGCCACCAAAAACTACATTGCCAGCATTGCCAGATGGCGATTGGAAAAGTTGCATCAAGGAAAAGAAACAAGTGTCCCGGTAAAACCTATCACCTTTGTGATGTCCCCGAATATCCCGATAAAATGGAGGCCCTATGTAAAGGCAGGTATTGAGGAATGGCTGCCATCCTTTGAGTCGGCAGGCTTTAAGGATGCAATTGTCGTCAGGGAAGTGGACACCTTGGATAATTGGGACAGATATGGTCTGGACCATTCAATAATCAGGTGGAACAGGAGCCAAAATGTGAGAACATATAGGGATGGTAGTGGAGGTTCAACGGTGGCAATGGTCATAGATCTACGATCAGGCGAAATCATAAAATCGGACATTCTTTTGGGTTCTTCCCTTGAGCATTTGACGGATCAATACTTTATCAGATGCGCCGCATTGGACAAAAGGGCCCTAAGTTTTCCTTTTCCAGATGAGCTGATGGGGGAATTGATCCAATCATTGGTGGCTCACGAGGCGGGCCATACCTTTGGAATCAAGGACAATCATTATGGAGAGTATAGTTATCCTGTTAATAAAATGGGTGATGCTTCCTGGTTGGAAACAATGGGACATACCACAAGTATAATGACCTATGCCAGGCATAACAACATTGCCCAGCCTAAGGACAGTGTACCTCCTTCCTTGCTTATTCAAAAAGTTGGCCCAACGGATAACTACTATATCCAATGGGCTTATACAGCGTTTTCCAAAGAGATGTCCCCCGAAGAAGAGACCAGTGTATTGGAACGAATCATACGATGGCAGGATTCGATTCCATGGTTTCGTTACAACACTAGCCAGTATGAGATTATCGGACCTGCAGCGACCAATGAGGTTGTTGAGACCAATGACCCGGTGATAGGTACCTCATTGGCCTTAAAGAATTTGAAGAGAGCCCTGGAATTGCTTCCAGAGGCATGCCAAGACCTGAAGGACAATACTACAATGGAGCGTATTTATACCAAAGCCTTGGAATTATGGTACTATAATATGAAATCTGTGATATCCTTACTAGGGGGATATGAAATATTCTATAAATCCATGGATCAACCAGGAAACATGTATACGCCAATCCCTTTAGAATCCCAAAAAGAAGCGCTTGATTTTTTGATTGCAAATGCATTTGACCCTCCAAATTGGTTGGTCCGCCCAGATTTTATGGTCAAAATTAGATACTCGACTTACCCGGACAAAGTCACGGCTGATCAACAGCGATTACTTTTGGAATTGTTGCGCCCGCAACGAATGAAACGTTTCGAACAGATGGAGACCATTAATGGATATGAGAGAACCTTGCAATGGTATTTGGAAAATCTTCAAAAAGGCTTGTTCAAAGAGTTAATTGAGAATTCGGATTATGTGAAACCGAGGAGGCAGGAAATCCAAATGACCTATATCGAAAGGTTGATTTGGGCCATTGGGCAGGAAAGAAAGCATTTTGACCCAACTAAAAAAGCTCTTGATCATACTGATTATACCCGTGGCCTAATGATGGGACAACTCAAGGTTTTGCGGAAAGAAATTAAAAAAAGTATAAAAAGAAATAGAGGAACCCAATCATTAGGACATTGGAAACGATGTCTGTCCAAGTTGGACAAGTTGTTGGAACCATAATAGGGTGGTGATGGTCGCTTTCCCATTAGTTACATAAAGCTACGAGAGTTGGGAAATTCTTAAGGTCTACCACGATAGCATGCTTTCGTTGGTATTTTTTGAGTTGTTATAAAGGTGTCCAATTTGGACACTTTTATAACAACTCAGGGCCACGGTTTATTCTCGTGGCTCATACAAGGGAATTGTCAAATTTTGGTCCTTAAAAACCTGGTATGGCCCCTCCATACACTGAACTGTTCCGAAATCTGGACAATCAGTGGAAATTGACTGCACCCCTAAAATTGGGTGATTGTAATACCCTGTTTGGGTAGCGTTGCTTTCATCCGTGGCAAATGCAAGGCCAACGGCCATAATAATGGCAAATGCCGGTAAGATGAATTTCAGAATTTTTGTTTTCATGATATTATATTTAAAAATAAATGCCTACTCTTTTTCACAGGTTTTCGGCTTCTCCTGTCACTACGTAGTATGTTGTTTTGAAAGTTGGGCTTTGTGTTTTTTTATTTGAAAGATTGCTAGGAGTGCCAAGAGTATAAAGAAAGCATTGAAGAGGATATGGACTTTCCATCCCATTGCAGAAATTACGCCTCCGCAGGAGCAGGGAATGGATTCACTGAAATTAAGTACGATAGCACTATAGGCTGTAAAAAGGGTCATTAATCCCAGGCAGGCATGGAATGCTATTAGACGATATTTAGGTATAAGTAACAGGCCTGTAATTACCAATTCAACGAAAGGAACTCCAAATGCGACCCATGGAGCTATTGATTCCATATAGGGCATTCGTTCCAATCGTAATTGAAATTGGCTCAGATGCATCAATTTACTTACAGCGGTATAAACGAACAGAATGATATATGCTATGCTGATCAGGGTAATAATTACATTGGAAGGTCTTGTAGTTCCCATATCTTTTGGATTGATATGGTAAAGTTCGTAGGTCCAAATTATTTGTTAGGGATAAAAGGTTGCCTTACAGGGATTTATAGGTTTGGTGGTAGGTTTATTTCCGCAGGGAACTGGGAGTGTTACCATATTTTTCCTTGAAGGCCCTTGAAAAATGTGGAATGCTCTTGAAACCAACCATGTGTGCGATGGTTTTTAGGGATAGACTACTGAACTGTATGAGGGTTTTTGCTTTTCGTAACCGCTCTTGGATCAAAAATTTAAATACGGTAGTGCCATAAAGTTGCTTGAAACCATACTTTAATTTAAACTCATTGGTCCCCATTTGATGGGCAAGATCTTTTAAATGGGGAAGTTGATGGTCCAAATTGGTAATGATCAAATCATGGACCTCCCTTATTTTTCGAATGTCCTCATGGCTCAATTTTACCCTTGGCACCTTTGACTCCTTCCCGGGCCTTAGGGCATTTCCCCAAATGCCTTTGGCGAAAGATTCCCCTTTGGTGAAAAGTATGGTACTCAAAAGGATTTTGTTGGGACTTTCGGTTTTGCCCCCAAATGTGGAAATATTGCAATTTTTGGATATCAATAGTCCCTCGGAGGTCTTGAATACCAAATCCATTGTGGAGTCCGAACATTCCCTATTGGTAATGGACTTTTGTTTTTTGAGCCATTTCCTTTGCGATTCTTCCGTAAGTGTGTTGACAAAAGGACTGCCGACCAATTCAGTATGAAATGCGGACAAGGTGGAACAGGTATTCTGGTTGACCATTTCAATCATTCCCATTGTATCAATGATAAAGGCCATTTGGACCAAATGTTGTGGGGTGTGTTTGGAGCCCACAAAACCTTGATGTATAAAGGACGCCCTGATTTCTTCATTGACCATATTTAGCATTACTATCAATGTGGCCACATTATCGTTTTTGTCAGAGGGATCTAAGCTATGGTAAAAGTTTCCTTGGGCCATTTCCAATAGCATTTGTTTAATGCGTTTGACCCTGAAATCATCACTATTTGGCATTGGGCTAATATTTAGTTTATAGAATTATTATATGTTCCATGGTAACATGCAGATAACCGCTGCAAGCATAGTAGCTTTTTGGAGAAAGTCCATAGCCTCGGATTTTTTGGAAAAGGATGCTGTCGGCATTGGTGTTCTATGAGTGCTCAGATAAAATTCGCTCATGGCATCGGTCACGGGAGGGTCGATAAGGAAAGCAAGCGCTTTGATAAAAAGGGAACCCTCAATGGCAAAAAAATCCCGTGCTGGTTTATTGACGATTCGTAGCTCTCTAATATCACAAAGTACAAGCAGGGACACCCCCTCCTGAATCACCATTCTGTCCCTGACGATAATCTGAGCCGCTTCAAGATCGATGCTTTTTCCTTTTTTATAAATAATATGTAGTAGGTCATCGGTCAACAAATAGATGGCATATTTGTTTTCATGTTGTTTTTTCATTCTTCGAAAACTGGTAAGGATTTTGAAATTACAAAATTAATAGTGTTGATTATTACAGATATGGGCAAATGTCCCATGAATAAAGGCATTATTTTACCTACTAAGGATTATAAATTATCTGAAAAGGATAAATTTTCTGAAATCTAAAAGAGAATCCTACAAATGCCATTACATTTTTGCTCACTTTAAAATTCGGCATGATGGCAAAGATCAAACAACATAATTTTTTGAACACGGTCCACGAGGTTTTTACGGACGCTACACAAGAAGGGGTATTGCACCTACATGCAGGGGGTAATACCTTCTCAGGGCGTAAAATTAATGTAAATGACAAGGACTTGTTTCATTTTGGCACCACGGGTTATTTGGGATTGGAGCAAGATCCAAGGTTAAAAGAGGCTGCCATAGGGGCTATTGAGCGATATGGCACCCAATTCCCACTGTCCAAATCTTATATCTCCCATCCTTTGTACCAAGAATTGGAAGAATTGGTCACAGAGATGTACCAAACCCCTATCATAATAACCAAGAATAGTACCCTGGGGCATCTTGGAGCCATTCCCAGTGCAGTTGATGATAGTGATGTCATTATTTTGGATCATCAGGTCCATTGGAGTGTCCAGAATGCTGCAAAATTGTTGAAAACAAGAAGCGTACCGATTGAAATGATTCGTCATAACAATTTGGAGATGTTGGAGGACAAATTGAGAAAGTATATACATTCCAAAAAATACATTTGGTATATGGCCGATGGTATTTACTCCATGTATGGCGATTATGCCCCGATAGATGAGCTGATGGCCCTTGGAATGAAATATCCGCAACTTAGATTTTATATTGATGATGTCCATGGGATGAGCTGGGTCGGAAAACATGGAACTGGATATGTGCTCAGCAAATTGGGAGAATTGCCGGACAACGTTCTGCTTTTTGGTACGCTTAGCAAGACATTTGGAGCAAGTGGAGCTGTATTGGCGTGTTCTGACATCGAACTTCATAGGCGGATCAAAACCTTTGGAGGACCTTTGACATTCTCAGCCCAGTTGGAACCGGCATCTGTTGCCGCTGCCATAGCATCAGCTAAAATCCATCTTTCCCCTGAGATATATGGACTTCAAAATGAACTAAGACAACGAATCGATTACTTCAAAACAATATTGAAGCAGACAAAATTGCCATTAATTGATCACAATGAATCCCCTGTGTTCTATTTGGGTACCGGAATGCCCAAAACGGGATACAATTTTGTCAACCGCCTGATGCAGGAAGGGTTCTATGTAAATCTGGGCATATTTCCTGCCGTACCGGTCAAAAATACCGGGGTGAGGATTACGATATCACGTCATAATCAAAAAGAAGAAATCAAAGGGTTGGTGGAAGCCATGGAATATCATTTTCCCAAGGCACTGGAGGATACCCAGACCACCAGGCAAAGGGTATTCCATGCCTTCAAACTAAAACATAAAGAAAATCATAGGGAACTATCTTCATCGGGATTACAATTGGAACTGGGAAACACAATCAAAAAGGTAGAAAAGGCCTTATGGAACTCGTTGATGGGCGATCATGGTGTATACGACTGGGATGGTCTGAAGTTCATGGAAGATTCCTTTATGGGAAACAGCGCTAAAGAACACAACTGGAATTTTCGCTATGTCCTTATAAAGGATAATAAAGATATTCCTGTTTTGGCCACTTTTTTGACCTGTGGCTTATGGAAGGATGATATGCTGGCCAAAGTGGAGGTATCAAAACGAATTGAGCAAGAACGAAAAACCGATCCCTATCACATGACTTCCAAGGTACTGTCCATGGGCTCTTTGTTCACCCAAGGGAACCATCTGTATTGGAATGGAAACCATAAAAGCTCTCAAGAGGCCTTGAGATTATTTTTCCGAATTGTTGAGCATTTGGAAATTGAGTTGAACGCAAAGATGGTCGTGTTGCGGGATTTTCGGCGGGATACTCCCTGGCACCAGGAATTACAGGGTCATGGTTTCATAAGGGCACAAATGCCCAACTCCTGCACCATACGCTTAAATACCATAAAAAATATAGAAAATTATGTCGCAGGTTTATCATCTAGAAACCGTAGACATAATAGAAAGGATATCCAACCTTATTTGGATAAAGTACAAGTTAAAATTAGTGCAAACTGCAATGAGGCCGAATTATTCCAGATTGAGCAGTTGTATTGCCAGGTTCATCAGCAGAATTTGGGATTAAATACGTTCACATTTCCCAAGAAGTTGTTTGAGGAAATGAATCAACATCCTTTCTGGGAGTTCATTCTTATAGCTTCGATTGGAGAACCTGACTTGGCCATTGGGGTCATGTTGTGCTATAGAAACCCCAATTCTATATATGTATCCGCCTTCGTTGGGATGGATTATGCCTTACTCGAGGAATATGCGATATATCGACAATTGTTATACTTGACCATTAAAAGGGCCATTGAACTAGGGATGGAGAAAATTGATTTGGGAATGACCGCCTCTTTTGAGAAAAAGAAATTGGGAGCCTTGGTAGAAGAGAAATTTGCGTACCTACAGACCAACGACAATTATATATTGGAACTTTTGGAAACAATGGAAGGTTAAGATTTAGAGGATTCGAAATGAAATATCAGAAATTGCTTTCGGGTTTTGAGACGCAATTGGATGCACTGGAAAGTGGAAGCGAGGATATTTTGTTCAAGGCAGAATCGGGGATTGTTTTGGTTGAAAGGGCCATAAGGAAATTACAGACTGAGATTGTCAACAAAACATTTGGATCTCAAGAAGATGAGATTTATTTCTTCAAACATATCAAACCTCAGATTTTTAGTAAACTGATCTATTACGTGAAGCTTTTTAACATTGAAAGCAAAAGGCCTAGGGGCAACGAATCCGCACAGGTAAAATATTTGCAACACCAAATAGGCAAACTCCAGATTTTTTTCAATGATAACCTGGAGTTTTATAATTACTACAGACGCGGTGCAATGTCTCTGGACAAACAGTATTTTATCCGCGGTAAGCGTGATTTAAGACTTCCCTTGGAATCCTTCCATTTTTTGATTGATGAACAATTTTCAACCTGCCATGATGGAACGGTGGCGACCATCATGGCCTATGACATGTTGATAGTGTACCTCCGACGAGAGGTGGACAATCTAAACAATACTGCTATAGAAAGCCCCAAAAGCACACCTATGGAAAAACCTTCTAAACTCTTTTGGACTGGGAGCAAGACCGATTTGATAGAATTGCTCTATGCGCTCCAATCCAGTGGTTCGATTAATAGTGGAACCACAGATATCAAGGAACTGGCTTCCCATTTTGAGCACTTTTATAATATTGACCTAGGCAACTACTACCATACCTTTATCGAGATTAGATCTCGGAAGAACAGCAGGACAAAGTTTTTGGATAGGCTTATAAAGATGCTCAACCAACGCATGGAATCTTTGGATGAGTAGGGTGTATAATTCCCACCTAGGACCCATCTTGGTGTTTTTAGGAAATATGTGATTTCTATGAGAAAATGTTCGACTTTGCTTCCCATCACTTTTGCAATTTGAAACAATAGAAGGCAATAAAAATGATTAATAAACCTTTCCCATCTCTGCCATATCTATTGAGTTAGCTTTGGAAATACCATGCAGTTTTGTACAACGAAAGTCAAATCACGGCAAAGTCGCCTTCAAAAGAACAATCCATGGCGGCTTTGCTTTTTTAAAAAGGTTTTACAATGAGCGCAACAATTATTACCACCGAAGATTTAAGGGAGTTCAAAATGGAACTGCTGGATGGCATCAAACAACTGCTAAAGGACCAAGATGGAAAAGCCAACAAAAAATGGCTCAAATCCAATGAGGTCAGGGAACTCTTGGGTATCTCCCCAGGAACACTCCAGAATCTACGCATTAATGGGACATTACGATATACAAAAATGGGCGGGATATTGTACTATGAGTACAATGAAATTATGGAGGTATTGGAAAAGAACAAAATCTATAACAGGCTTTAGACAATAGCATTGGAGCATATCAACTATATCAAACATCTTAACGGGGTGTTTGAACAATTCTCAAAAGATAGCCGTTTGAACCCAACCCATATCAGTCTGTATGTGGCCTTGTTCCAATTGTGGAACAACAATTTCTTTAAGGAAGAATTCTATATCAATCGGGAAGAGGTTATGGCGTATTCCAAGATAGGCTCCAAATCCACCTACCACCGCTGTATCAAAGATCTTAGCCATTGGAAATATATAATGTATACCCCTTCCCATAATCCATTCAAGGGAAGCCGTATCAAGATGTTCGATTTTGGGACAAGTTCTGGACAAGCGCTGTACCCAAACCGTACCAATATCGGGACAAGCAATGGACAAGCAGTGGTACCTATAATAAAACATATACAAACTATAGAAAACAATAAAAACTATGACAAACTGATAAATTTTGAAAATTCAAGTTTTCAGGATTTTGAAAACGAAGGAAAACATGGCTTACCTGTCCCATATCGGGACAACCTCAAGACCACCAAGGAGAAGGATTACAGTGAGCCCCTATGAATTACCATGCACCACATATCATTGTTGAGGGAGCTGTCCAGTACCAATTGGGCAAACTACAAGGTAAACAGATCCTGTACGATTTTGAGAAGATGGTGGTCTATCTGGATGCCAAGGGAAAACTCATGTTTGGCAAAAAATTCAAGATTTACCGAGAGGACAAAGAAATCATCTATAAACTTTGCCTGTACTTTATTGGCGATAGGACAAGATGTGCCCAATATGGTATTGATATAGATAAGGGGCTATTACTTTCCGGACCCATAGGCTGTGGCAAGACCAGCTTGATGAAATTGATGAAACACCTGGTTCCCCATCAACGACCCTATGAAGTGATTCCCTGTAGAAACATTGTGTTTTCCTTTAACCATATCGGATACAAAACCATCGAAGAATATGGCAATTCTCAATTTTTCTGTTTTGATGATTTGGGCGTGGAACCCATAGGAAGACATTTTGGAAAAGATTGCAATGTTCTGGGAGAGGTCTTACTTTCCAGATATGATTTATTCTTAAGCCACAAGCTAAAAACCCATACCACCACAAACCTGAATGCCCAAGAATTGGAAGATCGTTATGGCAACAGGGTACGTTCCCGGATGCGGCAGTTATTTAATTTACTAGCCTTTGATAAAGGGAGTAGAGATAAAAGAAGTTGAAATTTATTTTTGATCGATTTTCAATTTATGGTGTGGTGAATAGCACTTTGGAAACCTTTCATAAAAGAGTTATGCTCCGAAAACAAACTCTTTACACAAAGCGGATTTTGTAAAGAGTTGTGAGGTCTTGAAAAGGTATTGAGACTATTTAACCGTAATATTCTAGACATTTTTATAAAGACGAAATGTAAAGAGTTTTCAAAAGAGAGATCGTATTTATTAGAGAGGATTAGGGAAACATCCTTATAGGGTAGTATGACAAAACCCTAAATGTCAATTTCAGGTTAAGCGGACTCTAGAACAGATTGACCTGAATGAAATCTAGCCCATCTTGTATATTTTTAACAACCACCTTTTGTTCAAGGCCCATTTTGCCAATATCCAAATCTGGAAAGTTCATTGGATCACTGGCACAGGAGGAAAACATCAATAGTATAATGAGTGCTTTTTTCATAGGGGTACTACTTATTTATCACTTGGCTGACTGTTTTAAATCAGAAAAAAAAGGGATTGGAAAAATCTCCGCCCCCTTTTCAAACTAACTCTAACTAACTAAAAACCAACTAAGTATAAACAACTTACGCATATGAATCAATCAATATCCAGGATTCTGATTTAATCCGGCCAAATCGACTTCCCTTTCTGTTATGGGAAGCAACAATTGATGTTGCTGCGTAATATTTTCAAGCGATTGCAACGTAAATTACTTTTGTTCCACAATCGAAATCAGGGCGTTCCAATGGCCAATCCCCTTTTGGGTAAGAAGGGTACGGTTACAACTACTATCGGCCCTTAGGCTTTCTTTATTCAATCTCTGGTTTTCTTAAAAGGGTTAATCCTGTAGGCAGGCAACCCTGTCTTTACTAGTAAACATAGGGCCTTAGGTTGTTTAAAAAAAATATTTGTAATAAATGTGTTGTATTATGGGTTTTTTATCGCATTTATTTCATTCAACGTTACTTAGAGCTTTTTTTGGTCCAAATGTTTTATGTATTGGTCTTTTTGAGGCATCCATGATGTTGGTTTTGCTTTTAAATTTGATGTTGACTCATTCGGAATTAACATTAATAAGATGATTGGAGCTTTTTTAATGGGGCCTGTTGTGAGGTTGTTCAGCGCCTTTTTCCTTATGGGGGTCCTATGGACCATGTTTGTTTTTTGTGTTTCTGGTCCCGGGGGATGTGTTTCGGCAAACGTAAGTGTTACCGGATATTCTCCCTCGGGGGCTGGGGACATGAAGGAGGGGGTGCCAAAGCTTTTTATAGATTAGTTTTCTAAGATTTCTTTCCTAACATCTACTTTTTTTATCTTCATCCGTTAAATCATGGCAATCATTAGAAAAGGGTAATTCCGAAAGTACAGCGTGTGGTAAATCCCATATCTTTTTGAATGAAAGGTTTGATTTTTGCGACTTTTGATGCAGATTTATCTGCATCAATAAACTGCCCATCAGGAATCTGTCCCATTGAGATCAATGGAATTAATAATAAAACCACGAGAAACTTTGTTCTATTTCTTATCATATCGTTTAATTGAACTTCCTACTAAAACCATGTTTCATTGTCTTTTTAAAAATCATGCAACACTAGGTGTCATGATTCCATCTTGAGACCTTCCCAATTTTATATTGACAAGTATTTCGTGCAATGTCTCAGTCGCAAGTCCATGAAGAACAAGTCTATATGCTGCAGTGTAAGTGGACGTTGGCACCATGGGATGCTTGTTGTTCACAAGTCCTAAATGCCCAGGTGTACCAAGGATTTGAGTTGTATAAATAGCAACCGTTTCATCTAACTGAAGTGAATTTGAAGCCCTGACAAAATCGTTTGCCGTAAGAAAAAGTTGGTAGAAGGGTGTGAACAACTCAATAGCGGACCTTAAATCGAGTACATTGGTCCAACGACGTGGAAATTCGATATGACCGAACTGATCTTCCGAAATCATCTCAAGATTGAGGGAATCCTGTTTTTGTATGTTCAACCCATTACTTTTCAGTTGGCTATTCAGGTTTATCACAAAATTGTAGAGATTAAGGTCATGTTTGAGGAATAAATCTTCCTTCACATCATTGAAATCATAGGGCTTAAGAGGACTTGTTTTTACCTCTATCCCCGACACATTCTTTGCAATGAACTCCAAAATTTCGCTACCTGCATGGAAATGCCTAAAAATGAGCAAATTGGCATCTTGGCTAACAAAGTTCTTCAATCCCCAAGCTAGAATTTTATGTAATGCGTTGGAGGAGTTGAAAAGCTTGGGAAAGAAAAATTTGAAGACATGAATAAAGAACATGCTGATTTTTGACCAAAGTTGAACAAACGGCAGAAGATATCGGGCAGACCTACTATTGTTATCCCTCATTAATGCTTGTTTTGTACTATTGTTGATTGGGATACTACTATCTAGGTACATGGCAAGCCAAGGATTTGGATCTCTTTGGTCGTGCTTTTTAATATCAAAATCATTCCTCATATGCTCAATTTAGTAATTTCCCAATTCTTTTAGTTGTAAATGGTAAAGAAGAGCGGTTGTTTTGGCAGTCTTGGCTATTTTCATGGCTAAGTCCATATTCATTAGGGGATGGTTCAAAGCCTCCTCGAGTCTATGAAAATGATTCTCATCGGCAACACCATGATAGGTAAAAAATGACACTTGATTATCACCCAAGTTAAGCTGATCTTGGATGAGTTCGCCCCAGTAACCGGCCAACCTCTTTCCTATTCCCTCAATAATGAACATTGCACCCAAGAGGTCAATTGGATTGGGTTTGCTGGCCTGTTGAAACATGAATGATGATAGGGCCACACTCCCAATATTCTTTTCGCTGGTTTTGATTTTTTCTATAGGTTCGCCTAAGGCAACATAGTTCTTTTCCAGTAGTTGATAGTCTTTGTGCTCTGTTGCCGTATGCCGGATGAAAGCGGAACGCAGCTCAAACAGGTCAATATCGATATTTGAAGCGGCCCTGGAAATCCATTGAGACCCATCAATCACTTGTTGTCTTAAGTCAAGTAATAACAGCTTGTAATGGTCAAGGCTCAACGTCCCATGATGAATTTTTGTGACTATCGGTACTTGGAGAAGTTGGGTTTCAAAATCAATCCATATTTGGCTTAACCGTCTTACCAACCACTCTGAAGTTGAGTTCTGAACGATTTCAAGTTCTGGTGCTTTAACCTCTCTGATTGGATATTTGATCGAACCTCTATTTTCTTTGCCAACCACAGTCAATTTCATGAAGGATGTTATGAACCTTCCACTTTCAGGAACCATACAAAGAATGGTTTGGCCAACTTTCAATTTTCCAGAATACATAAGTTCTTCCAACATTATGTAGATTGAAGCTGCACCTGTGTTGCCTTTGTCGGTCAGATTGCTAAACCATTTCTCCATCGGTATATGTGCGCCTCCCTTTTTTAGAAGTTCCTTGATTGGTTTTTTGAAAAACTCTGAAGAATAATGACAGCAAAGCCAATCTATTTCTTCTGTAACAATCTTCATTTGATCTATTAATTCGAAGTAATGCGCTACACCGACCTCAATAACTCTTTGGAGCAAACGCACGTTTTGTTTTAAGTTGATGGCGCCTGCTTTTGATGCCGATTCATAATCGGGATAGTCCAGCCAACCGGTTATATCATCCTCAGATTTGCCATTTGCACCAACATACATACACAGAGGATTGTCATTGGCATGTGATTTGATATCAATCCATTCGATTTTGAGGGACAATCCATCACTGTTTGGTCTGTTTTCCAGGACCATAGCGCCCGCACCGTCTGACAGCATCCACCTTAGAAACTCGGTATCAAAAGGAAGGCTTTTTTGCCCTTGGGCTTCAAATCTTGAAGCTTTGAAAAGTCTACTGGCAAATTCACTTCCTATACAAAGAGCATTTTGTTTTTCATTGGATTTGATTTGACAATAACTGTTTTTCAAGGCCATCATTCCACTCCCACAAACACTTTGAAAGTTGGCGAGCTCACATTTTGGTATTCCAAGTTCAGCATGCACCATGCTTGCAAATCCGGGCACTGGAAGGTCTCCCTGTGTTGTGCCTGTAGATATTATCTCGATATCATCGTCTAAAATGGAACTTCGTTGAAGGGCTATTCTAGCGGCTTTTGCGGCCATCTCCGCATTTGTATGTGTGCTTTGCTGTTCCTTGTCCAAAGCGTAGTGTCTGCTCTTAATCCCGTTTTGCTCCAATATTTTAGCTTTTACCCTACTGGATGACCCATTTATTTTTCCAAGAAAAGCTTCCATTTCATGGTTAGAGACAACTTTGTTGGGAAGAAAAGTTCCTAAGGTATTTATATATACTTCATTCATATTAAGAATGCCCTTCTAAGTTTTTAAAATTTGGGCAAGCCTAAATTACAATATATATTATCCTATCTTGGATTTTAAGATCTAATCGTTTTATTTAACTTTACTTTAGGTGTTTAGAAAAATCCATCCTACCTCCTAAAACCCTAACAATGAAGATCCCATCTTGATTGATATAGTAGAATAGTACATGTGATTTGTACCTAAACCGCAAAAGCATTTTATTCTTAACCACCACATATCTCCTGCCCAGATCGAGGTTCTTAGCCAACTCTCCTAAAATCTCCTTTAAGCCATGTGCGTACTTTAAGGATTGGTTTTCTCCAAATTTTTCCAAGTTTGAAGTATCACAAGGACTTTTTTGAGTGGCATGGGTTTCTGCCATCGGAAAGACTTGAAAAGAGTATCGGGCAGGAGATAATCAAAAATCGAAAAAGCACAGATGCGGTCAGTGCCATTATCAGTGCCATTGAAAGGAACCAGACACTTCCCACCACAGGTATTATGCAGGCCCTGTTCAACCAAGAATCGGACAATGATGTAGATAAGGATGATTTTCTTAAGGGTATAATCGAAGAGAATCTGCCAAAACCAGACCCGGTTTTTGAGGGTGAGGTAATGATTCCCAGAATCAAGAATGTAAGCAAAAACATATCTTGAATGCAATAATATCCGTAAAGAGCAGTTTTTCTTAATATTATTAAACAGGTCAAATAATAGCTGCTATCTATGTATTTGTTCAGGAAAATTGGAATAAAACTTTTAATTTTTATATGTCGGTTTTCATCTTTTATCTACCCCAGTGCAATATTGAATTCAAAGGAAAATGACTTATGACATTTAGTGTTTTTTAATAACAATAAAGATTGTCCCGATGCAAGTTTTGGAACCCATCTTTCTTTTTTTTGATCAAAAGAAATAGTTCATTTCAATTTTTTGAACTAAAACCCCAAAATCATTTTTTAATATAAACCCTACTTATTATGACAACAAAAAGATGTTATTTTTTCTTTATTGTTCAATTATTTTTATTGACGAACTGTTCAGATGACTTTGAAAAATTTCCCTTAGAACAAGAGATGCAAACCCTTCCGGTAGAAGATTTCAATTATTCCTCTTCTTGTGATCCTGCAGAAGGCTCAAGAAAATATGAGGTCGGTCCGGACAAAGAATACCAAAACCTTGTAGATGTTCCATTTGAAAATTTACAACCTGGAGATGTAGTTTCCATTCATGCTAGGGAAGAACCTTATTATGAAAAAATCCTTTTGACTCAAAGCGGTACAGAAGAATTGCCCATAATTATTTGCGGTGTTCCTGATGCCGAGGGTAATTTACCAACGATAAGTGGAAAAAATGCTCGGTCCAGAAATACAGATATGAAGAATATTGTGGCTTCGTTGGGAGTTATTGCCATAACCAAAAGCAATAGCCAGCCCTATGGTACGTGGCCAAAGAATATTGAAATTAAAAATTTGCGAGTTATTGGCGCCAATCAATATTTGAGTGATGACAGCCAGCAGTTTTATGATATGGTCTCGGGTGAACTGGTTCCTTATAGTGCAGGTGCGGCAGGAATAAGAATTCAAATGGGAGAGAACATTAAAATCCAAAACAACATAATTGAATATAACGGAAATGGCATATTCGCTGTGACCAACGGTGAAATGGAAATGACCAGAAATATTCATTTATATGGCAATATCATTAGAAATAATGGAACCAAGGATATTGATAGGCATCATAATATTTATATCGAGGTGGATGGATTAACATCCATAGGAAATCAATTTGGCCCTATAAGGGAAGGAGCGAAAGGAGGTAATTACAAAAGCCGTTCTGCAGGAGATAGGATTATGTACAATCGTTTTGTAGGACCGGCCGCAAGGCAACTGGATTTGGTAGAGTCCCAAAACGGTTATGGGTTTATACATACCCTTCCATCATTTAGGGTATCCTATTTTATAGGTAATGTGATTGAAGGAAGTGAAGATGGGGCAGCCAGTATTTTACATTATGGGGGCGATGGCGATAATGGCACACCAAGTGATGACTTAAGACAAGGTACCATATACTGCTATAATAACACATTTGTGCTCAAGGGAAATAAGGAAAAATCATGGCGCAAAATGTTTTGTGACTTAAATACTTGTAATGAAAAATTATACGCTTTTAACAATATCTTTTTCTACGAAAACCCTGGTGGAGCGGAAGATTCAGAAGTAAGCATGTTTAGATACAACGGATCCGTATCCCATTTTTCCAACAACTTAATATCTGAATCGGTAGCAGCATGGTATAAAACGGATGACGATCAGAATCCATGTGGTGAAATGGATTTTGGAATTATAGAAAACATGAAGATTTCGAACACTGACTTTGACATGAATACTGCAGAAACAGGTAAGTCCTACCACCCTATGAGCGAATCTAGAGTTGTGGATAATGGGATGGAAATACCAGAAGCCCTACCACTTGTTGATAAACAATTTAAATACCCAAACGGCATTGAGGATAGAACCATTAATGGGGAAAGTATTGACATTGGAGCGTTTGAATTCCAATAGTGACCAACTCTAAACCGTCTGCCGTTATAGGGTTGGTCACCTACAAAATCTATACTCCAACATTCATTCAAACTAGAGGCATTACCTTCTGTAGGTTGCCTATGAGCAGCGGAACGGTTCGGTTTAGGGCGTTTTGACCTAAAGTTGAGTCCTTCCTCGCAATAGACCCTGTACATGAGTTTATGGTTATCCATAAAGCTTTCCCTTCTCAAAAGGATATGGATACGCCAAAAACCGTAACGTACCCGAACTGCGGCAATCTCCTTCATGCGCATCCGTAGCAGTACATCGCTGCGCCCCTTGGCCTTGTAATAAAAACGTTTTATGCAACAATATAAGCTTGTAGCAACGCTGGATGGAGATGTTGTACTCCATCCTGATGTTATCTACCATCCCACGTTTTCGGGACGGTCTCAGAGCTTTTTTTCAGTACGTCCAGCAAGTCTGTTTGTCCAAACTAAGGTCGGTCACAAGTTTCTTCAACTGCGAGTTCTCCTGCTCGAGGTTCTTCAGCCTGCGAAGTTCCGATACGCCCAGTCCACCGTATTTCTTCTTCCAGTTATAGGAAGTGGCCTCCGATATGCCCGTCTTTCGGCACACCTCTTGGAGACGAGTACCCGTCTCTACCTGTTTAATCGCAAATACAATCTTAGATTCTGAATACTTTGATCGTTTCATATGCAAATACTTGTTTAAAGTTAAATACTTTTTCGCCCGGAACCCTCTACTTCTAAACTGTCCGGTCTAATGGGAGGAAGTCATGACAGATGAAAAAAAGCAAGTTTACCGAGAGCCAGATTATCAAGGTACTCAATGGGAATATTCACGTCGATTTCCCTAAACAAATGGAACTCTAGAGTTTATTTCGACTCCTATTGGATGCTATTGGTGATTCAGCCTCAAACAATATTTAAAGTAATGATACTGTTGAAGTCCCAGAGAAGGTAATTTGGGCTTTGTTAAAAATATGAAGTGCCTGCCAAGACTGAAGATTTCATATCAGCAAAATGTTGATTTAATAATCCTTAGAACTGACCTATTCGAAATTCAGGAAAAATTCAGCATGTTTTTGGCTTATGGTAGTATATAGGGCATCTATCCACCTTTGATACTCGGTACCAACTTAAGGTTATTGAACTTGTTCATTACGGTTCAAGGATAGAGACAAAAAAACTGCAGCACTGGTCGTGATCCTGAAAACTATTGATAGCTATGGGATTTTCCAATAATATTCAAAACATTTAATAGGAATCTTTTATTGTGAAGGGCTTCTGAATTTGGATTAGCCAACATAGTTGTGCCATCCCAACCTGTTTCCAATTGCACTTATGGGACTTTTCTGCTGTAATTCGGAATTATCGTTGCGTTTGATTTTCACATTGTCCGATATTTCTTATAGATGAGTATTATATGGCATTAATTGATAC
This sequence comes from Flagellimonas algicola, assembly GCF_005937185.1. GTDB lineage: Bacteria > Bacteroidota > Bacteroidia > Flavobacteriales > Flavobacteriaceae > Flagellimonas > Flagellimonas algicola. The sequence continues at coordinate 151,243 of NZ_VCNI01000004.1, forward strand.
GAATGAGGTGTTTCTATGTTTAAGTTCAAGGCTAAATTCCTTTTGTCTAATGCTACAAAGGAAATAAAGCTTCGAGCGGACACTGTAAAAAACTGTATAAGGCAGATAGATTCCTAGGGAGCGTCACCACAATAGCTTGGGAGCCAAGTTTTTACTCCATTTGGAGTTTGGGTCTCCGGTAACTGGGTGGATTTACATTGTCGATACTGGGAATAATACAATCAGAAGTATAACCCTTGTTCAATAGAGGCTTTGGCCTGTATATGTTGGCATTCAATGAGACAGCTATAAATGAAGCAGTGAAAACAATGAAGATAGCGAAAGTACTTAACCTCTGTCTGTTGCTGATTTTTTTGTCATTGTCCGCGTCCTATGGATCGGACCTCGCTTGCCCCAATTTTACCTACGGGCCGTCCGGATATGTGGAGACCTATGCGGGTTCACAGGAGGAAAGAGGGGGCGCTGATGGCGATTTTGGAATGGCACAATTTTATTGGCCAAATGGCATTGCCGTGGACGACAGCGGAAATCTATGGTTGAAGGAGCATGGTAGCCATAAGATAATAAGGGTGGATATGGGGACTGGGTTGGTCTCGACCTTCACCGGAAGTGTGCAGGGTTACAATGATGGTGATCTAGCCCCAGCGGTATTTTATAAATCTTATGGTATATCCGTCCGTCCGGACAGAAGTGTATTTATTGGTGATCGCGGTAATACATGTATAAGATGGATTGACCCCGAGGGGGAGGTTTCCGTTACCCTTGCTTCATTTTGGAAACCTAAAGGAGGTGCAATCGGTCAAAAACTGGCTTTCCTCTTTATAGTGCTCTTGCCCTACAGTGCCTTTTTGAACTATCTGGGCTGGAAACAGTCCAAAGAAACATTTCATTCTTTTATAATAGGCTTTGCCCAGATTGTTCCTTTGATTCTTTTCGCTTTGGGTTTTTTCTCACCAAGGTGGCCTTTATCCATCTTAAATCGTAGGCACTTAAAGGGATTTCTTAGGTTGGAGAAAAACCACAAGTATGAAAAAACAGGACTTTCCAAAGCCTTTTCCCAAGAACTTAAGACCAAACTGGAAAATTTAATGTTGACCCAAAAACCCTATTTAAACCAAGATTTGAGGCTGGATGATATCGCCAGAATGTTGGATATTTCCCGACATCATGCCTCCCAGGTCATCAATGAAAACTTTGGCTTAAATTTCTACGAATATGTCAACAAATACCGCATTGAAGAAGCCAAAGATCGCCTGAATTCCCACAGCGAAACCACAGTCCCCTCCATTTCGGAAATAGCCTACCAATGTGGTTTTAACAACAGGGTTTCTTTTTATAAAGCCTTTCGGAAAATGACCCATACCACCCCCTCAGAGTTTATGGGAAAGGGGGCTTAATCCATAGGCCCAACCCGTATCTGCCATGATCCAACCGAGCCATGTATTCCCAACCGACAACCTTTATTGAGCGGATTTGATATCTAAATCGTTGATCCCGTACCTTTTATAATCAAAGTGCAAAGCTCGATTTTTTTCCCGCTTACCCCCTTTGCTTTTCCTTATGAACCAGCAAAAACTAAAAGCTTTGCGGAGAGCTGTTAATCTTGTTCGGCAAATGTGTTAAGGTTTATAAGGATTAACAATCTCCGTGTTTTCTTTCATTTTTTTTGCTCAGCAATCTTCAAAACAGGAGCCAACTATTTCTTCCCCAATTCTTGCATTTCTCGCATTTCTCGGGTGGATTATTTGAATTAGCTGACAAATAAAAAGTTGAGCTCCTGTTTAACAGATTGCATTCAACTAACACTTAAAATTGTTATTTATGAAATCTAAAACTCTATGGATGTTGCTGGTGTTACTGGTCAGTACTGCTACGACCGCACTAGCACAGGAAAAAACCGTAACAGGTACTGTTACGGACCAACTTGGATTACCTCTTCCGGGTGTCAACATTGTTGTTTCCGGAACAAACACAGGTACCCAATCCGATTTTGACGGCAAGTATACTATTGCGGCCAGTCAGGGTCAAACCTTATTGTTCTCTTATTTGGGTCAGCGGGACATTCGTATAACTGTTGGCGCTTCCAACACTATTAACGTACAAATGGAAGAGGATGCCCAAGCGCTGGAAGAGGTTGTTGTTATTGGATATGGCAACCAAGAGGAGCGTAAAATTATCCAAAACGTTGGTATTGTCAAGCAAGAGGCTATTGAGAATTTACAGGTAGTTTCGGCAGACCAATTGCTACAAGGGCAATCTGCGGGAACACAAATTGTAAATGCTTCTGGAGTGTTGGGTTCAGCTGCCGTCATTAGGGTAAGGGGAGTGAACTCCATTAATTCCGGAAGTCAACCATTAATTGTTATTGATGGTGTCCCAATCACCGACACCGCCGGAAATACCCTTACCCGAGGTGGTAACACGGGGATCAATCCGCTTTCTTATGTAAATCCTAATGACATTGAATCCTTAACCGTACTTAAAGATGCAGGAGCTACATCCATATATGGCTCGAGGGGTGCAAATGGAGTAATTTTGATTACAACCAAGAAAGGTCGCAAAAACCAAAAAACTACCCTGACACTGGATGTCAACACGCAATTCTCCCAATCCACTGATGTTCCTGATATCTTAACCGCCGACGAATTCCGTTTGTTCAAAGCTGAGGTAACATCCATCCAAAACGACGCTACCGTGACCCCAGAGGACCTCGGTCTTGGTGCGGTTGGTTCAGGGGGAACAGATTGGCTTGGAGGTGTTCAGCACACCGGGATTTCCCAGAATTATAATTTGGGAATCAGAGGTGGAGGAGAAAAAACCTCTTTCTTTTTTGGATTGGACTACCAAGACACAGAAGGTTTTATTATTGGCAACACCCAGCAAAGGCAAGGAGCTAGAATCAATATCGATACGGAAGTCACGGAATGGTTAAAAGCCGGTATGAATCTGGGCATCACCAATAACCGACTTAACAGAGTTGGAATTGAAAACAACACCTTCGCACCATTTACTACAGCCTTTCTACAAAGTCCAGTTATTGAAGCCTTTGACGAAGAAGGCAACTACGCCCAATCCGGTTCTTTTATTCCAAACATTTTTGCGATTGTGGATTTGGACACCGATGAATTAAAGACATTTAGAGTCATTGGCAATGCTTTTACCGAACTAAGTCCATTACCTGGATTGACCTGGCGTTCAGAATTTGGTTTAGATAAGTTACATCTTGAAGAATTTATTCGTAGCGTTGAGTTCAATACTCCAGGAGGTTCGGCACAGCAAATATTCGTAAATGAAGATCGCTGGCTAACCAATCAAACCTTGAATTACACAAATACTTTTGGAGAGAACCATACCTTAAGCGCCCTTGTTGGTCTTAACTATGAGGAAACCTTGCGTACTAGATCTAATGTATCCTCTACGGGATTCTTGACTGACGATTTAAGAAATTTAGGTTCTGGGTCGACACCAACGGTGCTTAACGGAGATCGTTTCCCAACACGACTTTTTGGTTTGTTCTCCAGAGTTTCTTACGACTTCAAGAGTAAGTACTTGGTAGAAGGTTCATTTAGACGAGATGGGTCTTCCCGTTTTGGCGCCAACAACCGTTTTGGCTATTTCTGGTCAGCTGCCGCCGGATGGGTTTTGTCCGAGGAATCCTTTATCCAAGATTTAAATTTCTTCGATTACCTTTCCATTCGGGCAAGTTTGGGTACCGTTGGAAATGATAGGTTGGGGACTTTCCCTTCATTAGGTCTATTTGATGCTGGTGCCGTTGCAGATTACAATGGCCAGTCTGGTGTTATCCCTAGTCAACCAGCCAACCCTGATCTCAAATGGGAAGAAAGTGAAACTCTGGATGTTGGAATTAAATCCTCTTTTTTAGACGGAAGAATCAACCTTAACGCGACCTACTTTAAAAAGACAACAAGCGATCTCTTGTTGAATCAGACCCTTCCTCCACAAACAGGTTTTGTTTCCATTAGCAGGAACGTTGGAGAAATGGAAAACTCAGGTCTCGAATTTGAACTAGGAACGGTAAACGTCCGCTCGCAAAATTTTGAATGGCGCACCAATTTCAATCTTGCCAAGATTGAAAACAAAGTCCTTAAACTAAATGAAGATGCGACCACCGATGATGATGGAAGAAAAATTATAGATGGCCCCGTCCAAAGAGCAATTGAAGGTGAGTCCCTGAACAATTTTTTCCTAATTCGCTACATTGGTGTAAACCCACAAACCGGTGATGCAGAATGGTTGGATATTGATGGCAACGTTACTACTGAACCGGGATCCGGTGATAGGGTCGTTACAGGAAGTCCATTACCAGATTTTTCTGGAGGTATGACCAATACTTTTAAGGTTTTCGACTTTGACCTTTCCGTTTTGATGAACTACTCTTACGGCAATGATGTAGTCATAGATGGCTTGCGTTTTGCAGATGGTAATGATGCCATCGGAGGAATTGTGAACGTCAGAAGGCAGAATCTGAATTTTTGGAGACAACCCGGTGATAACGCATTTCTACCACACCCTACTAGTCCAACATTTAACTTGTTCAACCAAAGATCATCCCTACAACAATTAGATGCATCCTATCTAAGGATCAAGAATATTACTTTGGGATACAGTGTTCCAAAAGAGACCTTAGAGCGAATTGGGGGAATTTTCAATGGAATGCGTTTCTACGCAACGGCCACCAACCTTTTAACCCTAAAGAAAAGTGAAATGGAAGGGATTGACCCAGAAGTGACCGATGACATTGACCCCCTATTCCAAGGTGAGTCCTTTTTCACAGCACCTCAGTCCCAGTCCTTTACCATGGGCGTAAGACTAATATTTTAAAAAAGAAAGCATGAAAACATTGAGAATATTTACAATACTTATGAGCTTCTTCATCATGGTGTCATGTGAAGATCAACTAGAGGTAATTCCTGAGGACAAGGTTGCCTCAAATACCGTTTTTGGAAGTTTGGCTACAATTAATGGAGCCATGGTAGGTGTTTATAGTCTAAACCAAAGTGGTGATTTAAACGGAAATCCACAATTGATGGGAGATTTTATGGCAGATGATGTGAAATTCGTAGGCAGCTTCCCTTCATTGCAGCAGATTGATCAATTTGGAACACTCGCTACAAATGCTTCCATCGATAATATATGGTTTGATGCTTATCAATTGATTGGAGCAGCAAACAACATCATTGTCAACTTACCCGAGGTGAACATTGAAGATGTTATTGGACTCACGGAAGAGACCAAATCCCAACTGGTAGCTGAGGCCAAATTCTTAAGAAGTCTAACCTATTTTACCTTGGTCAATCTTTTTGCCCAACCGTATCAAGTATCAAATGGAACCAATTTGGGTGTACCCTTGGTAAGCGAACCTTTTGAAGGCGGTGATATTTCCGACTTCCAAAATGAGAGATCTACGGTAAATGAAGTCCATAGTTTTATTGAACAGGATTTAATGGATGCTATCGCAGTTCTACCCGAAACCAACGGGGTTCGAGCAACATCTGGGGCAGCCAAAGCACTGTTGGCCAGATTGTACTTATATCGTGAACAATGGGATGAAGCCGCTGATATGGCAAATCAGGTCATCTCTTCAGGAACCTATGGGCTGGCAGATGATTATGATTTTTACGATGACAATCCTGAGTCTATGGAAAATATCTTTGTGGCAGTAAACACCCCCACTGATGGACCACAGGAACCTACAGGTTCCGATGAAGTATACGTGAATTTTTACAATCCTGCCCCAGGTGGAAGGGGAGATGCCCCATTTAGCCAGGATTTAATTGATGCCTTTGCCACAGAACCGGGCGATAGACGGTTTGAAGAATTATCCCAAGCTGCTGCCGATGCGGGAGGCAACGATACTTTTTTCACCACCAAATATCCAGATGTGGTCAACAATGCTTCAGATGGGATGATTTTGCGGATTACAGAAATGTACTTAACACGGGCAGAAGCCAATTTTAGGAACAATACCAACGTTGGGGATAGCCCGCAAAATGACATTAATCTTCTCAGGGCCAGAGCTGGGCTTGATGAACTTATCACTTTAGTATTGGATGATATTTTAAACGAAAGACGCAAGGAACTTTGTTTTGAAGGTCATCGTAGAATGGACCTTTTGCGCAACAACAAAAATTTAAGGCCTGGAGGTGGGGCTGAATCTGCGCCTGGAGCCAACAAAGTCATATTTCCAATTGTAGATGATGAGATTAACAATAATCCCAACATAACGCAGAATCCTGGTAATTTCTAAAAAATAGCTTTGTTAGGTTTTTCGAATGGAAGCCGTCAGAACCAAATGGTTTTGGCGGTTTTTTTTTACAACTTGGTTAGCTACCATGTTTCTGCTCCATTGTTCAAGTATGCATATAAGCTTCCTTATTGGGCACTTGGATTAAAAGAGGAAGCACCATCCCCAAAGTAAAGACCCATATAACTCCCTAAATTCTCCCAATTCCTGTTAAGGTTAGTAACTTAATTCTAAGCTTATCTTGCTTAAAGTAAGTTGTAGAGCTTCAGCATAATGTTTACCGGTTAAGGATAAAGTTAATTGATGGTTATCTATCTATCTTGAAAGCATGCTTTCAAGGAATCATTTTAAACCTTAAAAAATAAACTAATGGCACGACCAAAAAAGAGGACAGCTCAGGCAGTTGTCAAAAACATTAAAAGACAGACCCGCAGGAGATTCAACTCGGAAGAGAAGATTCGCATTGTACTGGAAGGGCTCAAGGGAGAGGAATCCATTGCGGCCATATGCAGAAGGGAAAGCATATCCCCTATTGATATATATAGAATCGGATTCAACCAAATTTTAAATTTTCAAGTATCTTTTGAAACTGGTGAAAAGGCTGAATTTCATTTTGAATAATTCTTTAGGGCCTAAGATAATTTTGGTAAAACAAATAGGTTAGGATGATATTCTAAAAGTACATTTCTACTCCATAAAATCACATTCAAACTGAGCAACTTTTTACATTTTGACCTTTTGCTCCAATATCCACCGCTAAGAATGACCTGTAAAGATATGTGTCAACAAATCCAAACTCTTTACAGAACGCACCTTTTGTGGAGAGTCTAAAACCGATTGTATCATAAGTTTTCTAATAAATAGTGAAGAATTACCGTCCGAAGTAAACTGTTATTGAGGACTAAGACTGTTTACTATTATTGCATATTCCATTTCTGAGGTTCTCCTTAATCAAATATCACAGTATACTGTGATATTTATAGGAATTACTCTTCTAAACCATATATTTCATGTAAAAATATCAGTAAAATGATATTTTATTTGTATTTTTACATATAAATAACAGTATGCTGTTAAAAATGATAGGAAAAAGTATAAAAGAACGGAGAAAAGCACTAAAGGTCACCCAACCACAATTGGCAGCACTGGCCGGGGTGAGTGTAACCACGCTCTATCAAATTGAACGGGGACAGGGCAACCCCACTTTGGATACCTTGGATAAAATTGCTGACGTCCTTGGAATGGAGGTATGCCTGCGGATACAAAAACTTCCAGTAACTAATTCATGAGACAGGCCAAGGTATACTTTAAAAAAGAGGAAGCAGGTCTGCTTACCCAGCTCGATGACGGCAGTTTTATATTCTGGTACAATGACCAATGGATAATGGATAATAGTAAGCCCTCTATAAGTCTGACCTTACCAAAGGAGAGACAAGAGTATAACTCTGACCATCTTTTCCCTTTTTTTTATAATATGCTCCCGGAAGGGACCAATAAGAAAATAGTATGTACACATATGCGTATTGACGAAAACGATTACTTTGGTTTATTACTTACCACGGCCCAATATGATACCATAGGTGCAGTTACGGTAAAGAAAATGTAAGAGCCCATATGAATATGTCAATCATAAAATACTGCCCTGGCACCTTGAAATATGGACATGATACCTATAGTAGAACGTGTTTAAGGCGAATGTTTGATGGAAAGAAGGTGGACCATATACTACCATATGATTCCCCGACAAGCAATGAGGCCACCGATGAACTGTTCCTTGAGAACCGAAAACGCATTTCCATTTCAGGGGTACAAGAAAAATTCTCTGTGTTATTGGAGAAGAACAAGCTTCGCCTCATTGTTGAAGGGGAGCAAGGTACCTACATCTTAAAGCCAATACCCGGTGCCGGTAAAAACCCGGACCAGATGCCGGCCAATGAGCATCTAACCATGCAAATCGCTAGACAGGTTTTTGATATAGAGACCGCAGAAAATGCAATCATTTTCTTTAAGGATGGAACACCCGCCTATATTACCAAAAGATTTGATGTAATTGAGAAAGGCGAAAAACTTGCCAAAGAAGATTTTGCCTCGTTGGGGGGAAGGACTCCCCAGACACATGGGGAACACTATAAATATTTGGGAAATTATTTGGAGCTGTTCGAACTCATGAAAAAAAATCTACCTGCATATCGCGTAGAGGCACCGAAACTTTTTAAATTACTCATTTTCAACTATTTGTTTTCAAACGGTGATGCGCATTTCAAAAATTTCTCGTTGCTGGAAACACCTCTTGGTGATTTTCGACTAAGCCCAGCTTATGATTTGCTCAATACCAGGATACACATTGAAGACTCGGTCTTTGCCCTGGACGATGGGTTGTTACCTAGAAATTTGGCCAATGGAAAAATCATAGAGCAATTTCTCATTCTTGCAGAACATGTAGGGCTTAGTAAGAACCAATGCGAAGGAATTCTTAATAATCTATTGTCAAATTCTGAAAAGGTCATAGAATTTATCGACTCATCCTATTTAAGCGAAAGGGGCAAACGCAATTATTTACAGTCTTATCAAACACGGTTAAAAAAATTTGAGAAAAAAGGATGAAGGGAATTTTTGTAAAATATTCGATATACCTTCCCTCTGCAGAACTTTATCAAGAATTTATGCTATTTGCCATTCGGTGCAATACCCAATTGCCAACCACCATAAATTTGGATTGATAGCTTGAAAAAGCTTGTTGTAAATGGGCTTGGATATTATTTGAGTTGATTGTTAATGACATCCATTGAGATTCCGCTAGAAATAGCTGGCAATAAACCAAAACTCTTTCTAGACCGCCACTTTTGCAAAGAGCCCAAAAACCGATTGTGCCATATTTTTTTATTTCTTTAATACACCTTATGCCAAAGCCGTGATATTTTTTTGTTTAAATCACTTTCATACCCACCATTTGGAGTTTTTTCCTAACGAATCGGGTTGATGGTAATTACATTTATTTGACCAAAATCAAGACAAAATTTCGAGGCAAAATCATAAAAACTTGAACCGGGTACACTTGAAGTTTGACGTTTTTGGGCGTGATCCAGTCCAAAACTTTTGGGTTATTAACACGACAACTTCAATTTTACATCAATTATGATGTTAACCCACATCAATGGGAAGCATTCAGAATCAAATTATATTTTATTAACAAAGTACTGATATACAGGGTTTTAATTTAAATATGATATATATTTCGACTATCAAAAACTGTCTAATCTTAAGCTGTTTACGATATGAGAAATTCAATGTATGCAATATTGTTATTGTTCTTTATTCCCAACCCCATTTTAGCCCAGATCGGGGGAATAGAAGATTCAGTCAATGATGTTTCCGATACCATCAGGGCCATTTTCCCTATAATTCTAGGAGTCATTTTTCTGATAGGCTTCCTGTTCAATGCAGGACACTTTTTTGGGGAGAATGCAGATCTTAAAAAAGGGATTACCCGGGTGTTGGTCTTCGTGCTTATTGCAGGAGCGGTGGTTGGCATCTTTACGTACCTCATAGGAATCGTAGTGTAAAATGAAACACTATGAAATATATCGGGATATCCGAAAACGTGCCATGGTCATGGGGCTCCCCATATCCCTGTTCGCTTTGATGATGACATCCGTGATACTATCATTATTGGTAATCATCTTTTCGTTCAGCCTGTTGGTGATCGTCTCAGTTCTGGTGTTTAATATAATCCTATATGTGACACTGACACACATCACCCAAAAACCTGTCCTGTTCTATTTTCAAAGAGTGTTCCCCAAGACCATCAGTAACAAAAGAATAAGTCATTTGACCTATGAAGATTGATTTGGCGACATACCATCCCATAATGGACATCCAAAGTCATATTGTATATTCAAGGAGTGGCAACGTGGTACTCTGTTACAAAGTGGATCTTCCAGAAATCTATTCCCAGTCGGAAGTGGATTTTGAAGAATTGCATAGCCACTGGTTCCAGGCGTTTAAATCCCTTCCCACGGGGACGATTATCCATAAACAAGATGTTTATCAAAAGAAAACCTATACAGCTAGTGAACTACCCAACACCAGTTTTTTAGAAAGAGCCACTTATGACCATTTTAAGGGGAGGCAGTTCCTGGGCCACGAAAGCTACCTGTTCTTTATTCTTCCCATGGACAGAGCGCTGAATACTGCCAAATATGTAAACCCGTTCAGAAAGTTGGAAAAGGGTATCCATAGGAAAATTGATCACAAGGTCAACCAGTTCATAACTTCCATAAGCGATGCTGTTTCCTTTATCAATAATGGTCGAAAGGTGTCATTGTTGCCAATGGCACCCTATGATATCCTCACTCTTACCAAAAGCTATTTTAATGGGTTCAATGAGGGATGTGATACTGATATCCAAATGGACAAGCAGAAAATTGGTATTGGTGACCATCATTTTGACGTGCTTGCCATCAATAGTGAGCTTTGTTTCGGAAAAACCGTGCAGAGTAGCAGAACCAACGAAAAATACGGTTCTGATGATTTTATCTTCCATCAAGGCTATGTCGATGGATTGGGATTGGACTTGGAAGAGAACCATATCACCAACCATATCCTCTATTTGGATGACAAGCACAAATGGCGCAAGCTATTGGAGAAGAAAGTAGAGGAACTTGGCAAGAGTTCCAACTTCGGTACCCAGAACAAGGTTGTCCTTAAGAAGATCCAACACATCCTTGACCAGATAAACGAAGATGATACCTCCCGTATCATACGTGGGCATCTGAACATTATTTTCTGGCATTCCGAACCCAAACAATTGAAAAGGATAGCTAGCAATATAAAGGCAATATTCAAAGAACTTGATATGACTCCCTATTATCCAAAGAGTGAGGAACGGAAGCATTATTTTTTGAATTCCCATCCCTGTCATGTATCCAATTTTTCCAATGGAGACCTGTATGTCACCGATTTAAAGCATGCATTGTGCCTGTACATCAACAACACCAATTACAAATCTGACAAAACTGGAATCATCTTTAATGACAGACAACACAACATCCCAGTACTGAAAGATGTCTGGGACAAGCAAAAGAAACGCATCAAGGCTCGAAACTTTGCCATTTTTGCACCTACGGGAGAAGGGAAATCTTTTTTGGCTAACAACATCCTTCGTCAGTATTTCGAGGCCAATGTCCGACTGGTCATCATCGATCTGGGCGGTTCCTATGCCAAGTTTGCCAAGCTCTACCCCGATCAATATGCCATACTGCGTTATGAACAAGGAAAGAATCTGGGCATCAATCCATTTTATATCTCCAATGAGGCCGACCTAAGCCCGGAGCGACTGGAAGATCTGGCAGTGTTTCTCTTGGAGCTCTTGGCAGAACCCAAAACAACAAAAGTGAGGGAGGTGGCCATGAAAAAGGTGTTGCTATACTATTATAAACATGTCAGGAAACTACATTCACTGAACTCACTGTACCGATTCGTGGATGAAAGAAAAGATTCCCTTGTTAGGGAACTGAACATCCAAGAGGAACATTTCAGTGTCTTTGATTTTCTGCATATTCTATCCGAATATGTGGACGGTGGGCCGTACAGCTTTCTCTTTAGTACCCAAGAGGACCAGACCTACAAGATCGAGGACAAACGGATGATCGTCTTTGAACTGGACGAAGTGCAGGACAACAAGGAAATATTGTCCGTGATGCTCAAGCTCATCAAATCGGCTATCCAACGTACCATATGGCGGAATCGTACCGAAAGGGGAATCATCCTCTTTGATGAGTTTGCCAAACAACTGAAGTTTGCCAATGTATTGGAGAGCGTAGAATACTATTATCAGGCCATCCGGAAACAGAACGGGGCCATTGGAATCATTCTGCAATCCATCAACCAATTACCGAACAACTCGACATCGGCCAGTATTTTGGAAAACACCCAAATCATCTATAGCCTACGGAACGAGAAGGGCTATAGTGAATTGAAGAACAGGCTCAACCTATCGAGCCATGACCTGAACCAACTGAAGTCCATTCGGAACAATCTGACCGGAGATAAAAAGTACACCGAGATATTTATCAAGATAGGGAAGGAGAGCAACATTTTCCGATTAGAAGTACCCCCGGAGGCGTATGCCGCCTACTTGACAGATGGCACTAAAAATGAGGCCATTATGGCCATTTACGATAGGACCAACAATATGGAAGAAGCTATCAAGGAATTTCTAAACACCTAGAACAAAACACCTAGAACAAAACATCATGAAAAAAACAATGCGAATCTTAGGAATAATACTAATTATTAACCTCTTAATACCTTTCCGTGTTACCGCCCAAGGGATGCCGGTATATGACAACACCAACTTTGTCAGCATGACCAAATCGCTTTTTGAATCTGCCAAACAGACCTCCGAACTGTTGAAAACGGTCAAGTTCTTAAAGGAACAAAAGGACAATATCGTTATGGTGAACAATGCCATCAAACAGCTGAAGGCCATTAGGGAGATGGCACGAAACCACCAGATCCTTTTCCGCATGGTGCGTAGCGATGTGCGGGAGATACTGGATTCCCCCTATATCAAAGCAGGGGAAGTCGAACAGGTATCCCAATCCTTTGAGCAGATCATGGCCACGGCCATTGATGACCTGGACTTTATCAACCATATCCTGTCCAACAATCTGTTGAAGATGACCGATGCCGAGCGCACAGAACTATTGACTGAAAAAGAACGGCAGTCCAAGGAAATGGTCTCGGAGATTACAAACAAGACCCGTCGCTATCGGGAGATCATTTCCTTTCGAAAGATGCAGGACAGAATCAATAACCGGGAGGCTAAATATTAGGTAGATGGGTTTAGAATATGTGGACACGATTTTCCAGACTATTAAGAACAGCGACTTTTCCCAATATACCATTACGGGAATGAAGGCCTTGGCCATATTGTTCTTCTTGGTGAACATCCTCAAAAAGTACAATGAGGGCATCGCCAGCACCGATGGCCATACTTGGGGACTGACACCTACTGAACTGGCCAAGAATTTTGCCATTCTCATTTTGGTCATCTTTTCCACCCAGGTACTGGAGGTGTTCGATGGTATCTTAGTCGCCATCGAATCCCAGTTTAGGGGCACAGCTCCTGCACTTCTCCCTTTGCAACTACAGGATGTGGACCTGGAACGGGATGTGGGTGCTTTGGAAGCCGCCAAAAAAGCCATGGCCATGCTTTATGAGGCTTTGGTCACTCCATTGTATGGATTGAAACTGCTGGCCTTTATCATAGGGGTATTCCTATGGTTGTTGGATTTGTTCATCTATCCACTGTTTTTGGCCGAACGTTATTTTCTATTGGGCATCATGCAGGCATTTTTCCCCTTGGTCATCAGTCTGGCCGTTTTTGAGAAGTTCCGAACGCTTGCCTATTCCTATTTCAAACTGTATACCGGGATCTATATGTTGGTGCCCGCCTTTTTTCTGGTAAACGTTTTTGTGAACAATCTCTATACGGAGATCAACACCAATTTTTGGGACAACCTGTTCGGCACGGATTGGGGCAGCGAGTTCTTTGCCCCGATTATCCAGTTCGGTTCCATAGGGTTCATTGTGTTGTTGAAGTTCAAGCTCTACCGAAAAGCCACCACGTTCATCTTAAAACTCTTTAGCTCCTAAACCTAAACAGATATGAATAAGATACCTTATAAGAATATTTATGACACCCTGAAGTTGAATCGTTTCATCGTTCTTTCATTGGTCGTGGCCACAGCCTTGACCTGTACGGTTTCGGTACTAATGGTCATCAAATTGCACAAAGAGACCTTGGACAAGGTATTTGTAGTAAAAAATAATGGTGATATCATCCCTTTGCAACTGGTAGAACAACGGGAGAACTTGGGGGTTGAGGCCCTGGCCCATTTGGAACGTTTCCATGGTTGGTTCTATGGTATCGATGCCAACAGTTATAAAAGAAATATAGAAAAGGCACTTTGGTTGGGGAATACGTCTGTGGATGGCCTCTACCGACAGAAGAAGGCAGATGGGTTTTACAATAGACTGTTGCAATATTCCCTGATTCAAAAAGTGCTGAAAATTGAGTCCAAGCTTGGGTTGGACAAAGAGCCCTATGGGTTTGAAACTACCACGATTTTTGAGATCAACCGTGGAACCGTAACGGACACATACGAACTGGTGACCACTGGCAAGCTCATCCATGTGGACCGGAATTTCCCCAACAACCCACATGGGTTGTTGATCACCGATTATTTTGAAAACTCACTTAGAAAACTGGTAACCTATGAAGAAGAATAAGATTGTATTTGTGTTGGTATTGGTCTGTGTGGTTCTGTTCATCACCGCCTATTCCATATTGACCTTTGGCAAAAAGGAAACAGAAGAAGTCATGACAGACCAGATTCCTTTGCCTGATCTGGAAGAAGACCAAAAAGAATACGGTTCCAAGCTGGAAGCGCTGGAGGCATTGAAGGAAGAGCGGGGGGTGAGCGCTCCATCGATCTATCCAGATCATATGATGGATGACAAGGGGTATTTCAATCCAGATTATATGGAATATGAAAAGCAGCGCATCATTGACAGTATCTATAATGAAGGGAACATCGACTATGCATCGGCCAGATATCGAAGCCCTATTGGGGATATGGAACAACCCGAACCCCAAAACATGGAAGAACCCAAGACCATTCCTGAAATAGGGGCAGAACATACAACCAATATTACGGAACTGGGATTGGCACATCAACTCTTCTTCGCTTCAAAGCCGAAGCAAAATACGTTTGCAAGTATGCATCTCGAAGATGCGATTCCTGTTCGGGTGGATGGAAACCAGATTGTCAGGGACGGACATCGTTTGGAAATGCGCTTACAAACAGACACCAGTATTGGCGGGGTCGTGATGAAAAGGAACACTCCTATCTATGGGTTTGTCAAGATCAGGCCAAACCGGGTTCTGATACAGATAGACCATATCAACAATAGAAAAGTGACACTAAAGGCGCATGACCTTCAGGACGGAAACAAGGGTATCTATGTTGAAAACAGTCTCAAGGGCAACATACGAGACCAAGTGGTCAATGATGCCGTGGGGGGTGTCAATATTCCTGGACTGCCCCAAGTGAGCGGCATCAAACGTCTGTTCCAAAGGGACAACCGACGAATCAAGGTAGAAATCAAGGACAACTACCAACTTATCTTAAAAACATCCAAAAAGTAACCGTTAAAAACGATTCCCATGAAAGTAATTTTGATAATCACAACATTTCTAATTTCAAATCTGATTTGGGCACAACCAGACTTGGACACCATTTATGCCAATGAGCATAAGAACGTGGCCCTATTCTTTCCGAATCCTATCCGACAGGGTATTGTGGGAAATGATGATTTTGTGTTCACCTATGACCGTGAAGAGCAACAGTACTTTGGGCTGTTACAGGCAAGGCCGGGAAAGGAAGGCAATTTTTTGGCCATTACCAATGATGGACAAGTATATGCCTATATCCTGAAATATTCCGGGCAGTTACCCAAGTTTAACTACTTCATTCAAGAAAGTGAAAGTATAGGTAATGAAAGACCTATGCCCGTACGGATTGAACAAAACACTAGGGTAAAATTTAGTGATACCATCAAGCATAATTTTCACTTTTATCAGAAATTTTGCGAACGCTTGTTGGCTTCCTATCGAGGTGATATCGTCACCAAACGAAAGAAAGGCATCAAACTTCAGTTACAAAAAATGGTCTACCACGGTTGTGACACATATTTGGTTCTGGAAATCCTGAACAGATCGGGCATTGATTTGGAAATCGATTATCTCAAGGTGTATACGGTTAACGGCAATAAAAAACGAAAAGCTTCCTATCAGCGGTTGGAACAAGAGATCATTTATAAATATCATTTACCACTATTAGTGACCCGCGGCCATACCCAACGTTTTGTGTATGTGCTCCCCAAGTTTGTGCTTGGAGATAATGAGCGGTTGGAAATTGAGTTAAAGGAGTTGAACGGTCATCGAAAAATAGCATTGGTACGGTGATATGAAAGAGTGTTTTTTATCCCACGGCATAAACAAAGACATTTTTTAGCAAAACCCTTTTTGAAACTTAAGATGGAATCAATATTGGATATGCAACTACCTTTACTGCATTACCAATTAATTTGATTTTAACCCTTACTTTGGTACAAAAAAACAAAAAAATTACCCTTACTTTGTTACATGAAAAGAGTAGGGTATGAATTTCAATAGGCACGCGATTGCCAAGCTTAAGAGCTGGAAAGGCAATAAAGAAAGAAAACCATTGATACTTCGTGGTGCAAGACAGGTAGGCAAGACCACTCTGGTAATGGAATTTGCCAAGAGTTATGATTATTTTATTTCACTGAACCTTGAAAAAAGTACCGACAAGGCATTTTTTGATGCTTATGAAGATGTCAGCACCATTGTGGATGCTTTGTTCCTATCGAACAATATTACTCCAGATCAACAACAAAATACTTTGTTGTTCATTGATGAGATTCAGGAACTCCCCAAGGCCATACAATTATTGCGGTACTTCTATGAGGACATACCTAAACTACATGTGATTGCTGCCGGTTCTTTGCTTGAATTTGCCATGCGAAGGGTGGAAAGTTTTCCCGTGGGCAGGGTAGAGTTTCTTTATCTATATCCACTTAATTTTAAGGAATATCTTCAGGCAATAGGGCATACCATGGCATCCGAGCAATTGGCAAACGTGCCCATAAGACCTATTGCGCATAGAATACTATTGAAGCTTTTCCATAGGTATGCCATTATAGGCGGCATGCCCGAAGTCGTCAAAAGGGATATCGGGGACGGGAACTTGGCCAACCTTCCCACGGTATATGAAAGTATTTGGGGGACGTACAAGGAGGATGTTGAAAAATATACTTCCAATGCAACGGAAAGAACGGTTGTCAAACATATTATGGACACAGCACATCTTTATATCGACAGGCGAATCAAATTCCAGAGCTTCGGAAATTCAAACTACCGATCTAGAGAGGTTGGGAAAGCCATACGCAATCTGGATGCCGCTAAAATCATACAGTTGATCTACCCTACCACGGATTTGGAGCCTCCTATCAAACCGGATATTAAGAAATCACCAAGATTACAGTTTTTGGATACAGGTATGGTGAACTATAGCTTGGAAATACAGGCGCAACTGTTGGCAATGGATGATTTAAGCAATGCCTTTAAAGGTACTATGATACCACATCTTATAACCCAAGAACTAATATCACTAAATACCATAACGAATACTAAACCTCATTTTTGGGTACGGGAGAAAAGGCAATCATCATCGGAAGTGGATCTGGTGTATTCGTATGGGGACAAAATCATACCCATAGAAATTAAATCAGGGGCCACGGGGGCGCTTAAATCCCTCCACCAGTTTATGGATAGAGTTGGGCACCCATATGCCATTAGGATGTATGCGGGCGAATACAAGGTTGAGGAATTGACAACAATAGAAGGCAAACCTTATTTATTGATGAACCTGCCCTATTATTTGGGTACACAACTCCCCGAGTACATCGATTACTTCGTGAACAATTATGCATGACGTGATGTAGGATAAATTGCCTGATCGGATAAGTGCCCCAAGCAGGGTACCGATTAAAAAAAAGAATGTTAATTGGAATATAAATATGTAAACCCTTACTGCCTTCATTTTTAATGTAGAATTATAACAAAAGACATCCATGAGCAATATTGTCCTAAAATTCAAAATATTTTTTTATTAATAACGATAGGCAGAATGACCATTGGTTCATTCTTGGTCAAAATCATATACTTAGCTTAGGGAATTCAATGGTCGTCTTGGTAGAACTCTACCAATAAGTGGTATACTGCTCATATTTTCTTTTTTTTAATGAGTTTTTCCCTTAGTTGGTCCATGTCATCACCGATTTTTTTGTCCAATACCCTTGCATATATCTGTGTGGTGGCCAATCTGGTATGGCCCAATATCTTTGATACCGTTTCAATGGGGACACCATTGGACAAGGTGACCGTTGTGGCGAAGGTGTGACGGGCCATATGGAAGGTCAGGTTTTTGGAAACCTCACAGAGATCTGCAATTTCTTTGAGATAACTGTTGAGCTTTTGGTTGGATATCCTTGGCAATAAAGTCCCTGATAATTTGGTTCGTGGATGACCAAGGTATTTATTGATGAGTTGCAGGGAAGGCTCAAGCAAGGGTACTTTGAAAGGGGTTCCATTTTTTTGACGCTTGGCAGAGATCCATTTTTTGCCATCCGGTCCCAAGATAAGATTGTCAATGGTCAGTGAAACAATGTCCGAATAAGAAATACCGGTATAGCAACTGAAAACGAACAGGTCCTTGACTATGGACAACCTTTCAATGGGTGTTTTTAGATTGTGAATTCTTAAAAGTTCTTGATCGGTAAGGAATTCACGCTCCCTTTTTTCCATTTGGGGTTTAAATTTTTTGAAAGGATCTTTTTCCAGCCACTCCAGGTCCACTGCCAACCGTACCTGTTTTCGGAAACGTTGTATGTGCTTCATTACGGCATTGTTGGCAATTCTCTTTCTATAGTGGTCTGGTCTATAGGAGCGCAAGAAGCTTTCAAAGTCCAAAACAAAGGAATAATCCAGTTCATTGAGGTATAGATCTTTCTTGCTAAAGCGTTTGTCCACATAGGCCAGTACGTATTTTTGGTTGGTCCTGTAATGGCACAGTGTCTTTGGTGCCAATTTATTGGCGAGGGTTTCGTTGTGGAACTTGAAAAGGTCCAATAGGGTATATTGGTCCTTGTTTTCCCCAAGGAAATGGGCCTTGATAAGTTGGGCGGTCACAATTTTTCCGCCTCGTTGCAGTTCACGATAGATTTGGAACAGTTCGGCCCTTATTTCGTCCAAAAGATTGTTGGTTCGTTTGGAGTAAGCATTCGTTCCTTGAATGCGTTGCCTTTCTGAATCCCATTGATCGACCTTGATTTTTTGCTTCAGACTGATGTTGAGCTTTTTACCATTTAGGGATACCCTGGCATAGATGCTGGCCTGTCCATTGGCATCGATTCGCTTTGTATAAAGCCAGAATAGAATGGAAAATGTGGTTTTTGTGCGCATAGTTGATGTTTTTTGAATTAACAATTGTTTGTTGAAAGTCAAATCAACTCTGCAGGATGTGTGTCAATTTTTAAAATCATCAAATATGTTGACGATTAAAAAATGGATGTTGACGATTTGTGAACCAATGTTGACGATTTAGGTCAAATCAAATATAATTCCTAAAAATGTAAAATCCTGTAAATCATAGGATTTACAGGATTTTGATATCAATTGGTTTCTTAAAAAGTGACCTGACTGGGGCTCGAACCCAGGACCCTCTCCTTAAAAGGGAGATGCTCTACCAACTGAGCTATCAGGTCTTGCTTAAAATTGCGACAAAAGAGTTGCGCTAAGCGGGTGCAAATATAATATCAATAATCTATTTTACAAGTTGAATTAATGATAAATTTTCGTTTTTTTGAATTCGCAATTATTTCTGAAGTATGAAAGTAGTTTTGGTGGGTTATATGGCAAGTGGAAAGTCATCTGTAGGTAAGGCACTTGCAGAAGAAATGGGTCTGGAATTTATCGACCTGGATCACTATATTGAGGAACAACAGCAAATGACCATCTCAGATATTTTTAGGGAAAAGGGAGAGATTTTCTTTAGAAAGCTGGAACACGAAATGCTACACAGAGTGTTATCGGAAAATGAGGACATTGTGTTATCCACCGGAGGTGGCACTCCTTGTTATGGCACCAACATGGGTACCATTTTAAATCAAGCTGACCATTCCATTTATCTCCAATTACCGGTTTCTTCTTTGGTTGAGAGGATTGCCAAGGAAAAGGAAGAAAGACCTTTGGTTAGGGAACTCACTGATGACGAATTAGCTGAATTTGTGGGAAAACATCTATTTGAACGCAGACAGTTCTACACCCGGTCAACATATGTTTTGGATTGCCATGAAAAATCCATTGAAAGATTGGTGGAGGAAATAAAACAGGAGTTACTCTAGATACACTGTATCGTTTTTGCCTTGAAACTCTACCTTGATATGTTCATTCAAGGAGGTGGAAAGCGAAATGCCCTTATAGTCTGCTTTTACAGGATATTTTTTATGGTTTCTATTGACCAAGACCGCAGTTTTAAGCTGTTTAATTGGCGTTTTTAGAAAATGATGCACTCCGTAAATCAAGGTGGTACCTGAGTTCAATACATCATCAACTACTACAATGGATTTATTTTGGTAGGCTTCTTCTGGAATGGAAGTGGTTACCCCACTTTTTAGTGGGTTCATTTTGTCCATTTCAAGTTGACACAACACAATCTCCGCATCCGTGATTTTTTTAAGGACATTGGCAATTTTCTTAGCCAAATTAAGACCACCACCAACAATGCCAGCTACAATGATTTCCTTTTCGTTTACATTGGCCTCGTAAATTTGGTAGGCTATTCGCTTAATCTTGTGCTGTATTTGGTCGTGGGAAAGAATACGGTTCACCATGGAGTGGATTTTGTAGATTCAAAGATAAAAAACAGATCATTCAGAATCGTCCAAATATCCATCAATGTCCCTGCGATCTTTTTTGGTAGGCCTGCCTGTTCCCTTTTTTCTATAGTGGTCCTTGGCAAATTTCAGTAGATCATCGTTGGCAAAGACCTCTTTTGGGGTGGTGTCTTTTCTATAGATATCCACCAATTTGGCACCTACACGACTTTCCGGGATGTCCAATACTGTAAATTGATAATCTATCTGGTTCTTACGCACCCGAATTTCATCCATGGGGTAGACTTCCCTTGATGCCTTTACTACGTCACCGTTGATTTTGACGTGCCCTTTTTTAACAGCATTTGCAGCAACGTTTCGGGTTTTATAGTATCTAGTACACCAGAGATATTTATCAATGCGCATAAACTCTGCAAATCTTTGTTAATCCAAGTAACAAAAATAGTGGAAAATTGTATCTTGCGCAGCTAAATAATGTACTTGATGAAGCACGGATTTTTAGTTTTTTTGTTTGCCCTTGTTTTGTTTTCTTCCTGCAGCAATGATGATGGGGGGCCAGATGTTGAGATTGTCCCGCCCCGTTCATTGGCAGAAGTATCAACAGAGAATGATGCGGAAATCCGGGAGTTTTTGCAGACTCATTATTATAATTATGAGGAATTTGCTTCCCCCTCGGCCAATTTTAACTTTAGGATAAAAATTGATACCATCGCGGGTGCCAATGCCGATAAAACCCCAATGATTGATTTTGTTCGGGAAACTACCGTAAATGTTTCCGATTTCGAATTTTTATTGGATCAGGGTGAGGATGACATTCCGCATAAATTGTACTATCTATCTGCACGGCATTCTTTTGAGGAACTTGACCAAGAACGTGTGGACTGCCCAGAGTGCTTCCCATCTGTAGCCGACTCGGTTTTTGTGAGATATGAAGGCAAACTGTTGGATGGTACTTCGTTTGATAGTGCCTTAAATAATGCAATTTGGTTTGATTTGGCCCGACTTCAGGATTTAACCCAGGGCTTTAGAGGATTTGCTGAAGGTATCCCCAACTTTATAATTGGGGATAACATCAGTGATAATGGGGACGGAACGGTCACTGTTGAGGATTACGGGATTGGCTTGATTATCTTTCCGTCAGGATTGGGTAATTTCAACCGGGTCAGTGGTGGTATACCGCAATATAGCCCGCTCATGTTTACCATTGATTTATTTACGCTGAACCAAACGGATCATGATGGAGATGGTATTCCATCCAAGGATGAGGATGTTAACGGCAACGGCTATCTATATGATGACAACACGGATGCTGATAGCGAACCTGTAACGGTTTCTTTTGCCAATTTTCAAGATGCGGATGATGACGGTGATGGTACTACCACAAGGGATGAAATATCGGACGAAAACGGGAATATCATTTTCCCCTATCCAGATGATAACAATGACGGAACTCCCAATTATTTGGATCCGGATGTGAACTAATAAAAAAGGCCTCGAATTTCGAGGCCTTTTTCTTTCGCGTTTATTTGTTTCTTACAGTTTAAGCGATGCTGAAAAAATTACCTGTGAAGGTCTAGAATCCACCCGCCCAGAAATGTCGGCAATGTTATCGCCTATTAATCGGGCCTCGTTCTCAGAGAAGCCTCTTTCGTAACGTACATCCAAGCCAAGTTTTCCCAGATTAACCCCTAAACCGGCATTGAGGCCAACGGTAAAATCATTTTCAACATCTTCAATTTCCAAATCCCCCAAATCATTGCTTAAAGTATATTGAAAAGATGGACCTACAAAAACATGTAATGGACCAACTAATTTATACCCCAATAAAACGGGAACGTCAATTTTGGAAACATCATAGTCGTTGGAATCTCCATTGACGCTATAGGTACTTTTGGTTTTGGTATAGACCACCTCGGGTCTCAAATAGATTTTTGGAAAATCCAATTTTCCCCAAAACCCAAAATGATAACCAGTCTTGCCTTCAGCGCCCTCTGTAATGTTTTGGGCGGCATCGCCAATGGTTCCTACAAGGTCACCATTCTTGTTATAACTTAATCCTGCTTTAATACCAAAGCCAGAACCGCTTTGGGCAAATGCAGTGGTACCCATCAAGGCTAACACTGCAATGAAAAGTGCTTTTTTCATATGTGCTTCGTTTTTTAATTGGTTGAAAATGTATCAAAGATGATACCGAAAACTATTTTCGTTTCAACACTTTTAAAACGGAAGCCTCAATGGCTTTATTGTTTAAGCCATACTTATCCATTAACTGATCGGGAGTACCACTTTCACCAAAAGTATCCTGGGTGGCTACAAACTCCTGGGGTGCAGGATGGTGTGTTGCCAGAACACGGGAAACACTTTCACCAAGGCCTCCCAGAAAGTTGTGTTCCTCAGCGGTAACCACACATCCGGTTTTCTTCACGGAAGCTAAAATAGCCTCATCGTCCAGCGGCTTAATGGTATGTATATTGATTACTTCGGCAGAAATACCTTGGTTCTCCAAATTTTCGGCGGCAATTAAAGCTTGCCATACCAAGTGACCTGTGGCTATAATGGTCACATCAGTACCTTCATTGAGCATGAGCGCTTTTCCTATCTCAAACTTTTGATCTACCGGAGTAAAATTGGCCACTTTGGGTCTTCCAAATCGAAGGTAAACGGGTCCATGGTGCTCTGCAATGGCAAGTGTAGCAGCCTTGGTTTGATTAAAATCACATGGATTTATAACTGTCATTCCTGGGAGCATTTTCATCAAACCGATGTCCTCCAGTATTTGGTGCGTTGCTCCATCCTCTCCCAAGGTAATACCCGCATGGGAAGCACAGATTTTTACATTCTTATCTGAGTATGCAATAGACTGTCGAATCTGGTCGTAAACCCTACCCGTTGAAAAATTGGCAAAGGTTCCTGTAAATGGAATTTTTCCACCAATGGTCAATCCGGCAGCTATTCCCATCATATTCGCTTCTGCAATTCCTACTTGGAAAAAACGCTCTGGATTTTCATCAATAAACGTTTGGATTTTTAAGGAACCCACCAAATCTGCACACAGTGCAACAACATTCGGATTGGTTCTACCCAATTCTGTCATTCCGGCTCCAAATCCACTTCGGGTATCTTGCTTTCCTTGATCTGTATATGTAGTCATGTCTTTGTCTTAAGAATTAGTAATCACCTAAAGTTTCTGGATTTTGCGACAAGGCTGTTTCCAATTGCTCGTCGCTTGGGGCTTTTCCATGCCATGCATGTGTATGCATCATAAAATCCACTCCATTGCCCATTTCTGTGGTCATTACCACGCAAACAGGTTTCCCTTTTCCAGTTCTGCTCTTGGCCTCCTTCAATCCGGCGATGACCTGGTCTAGGTCATTCCCGTTTTCGATTTCCAAAACATCCCAGCCAAAAACACGGAACTTTTCCGATACATCCCCCAGAGGTAAGACATCTTCGGTGCCCCCATCAATCTGTTGCCCATTTCTATCCACGGTGGCGATAAGGTTGTCCACCTTGTTTCCAGCAGCATACATGATCGCTTCCCAATTCTGACCTTCCTGAAGCTCTCCATCACCATGTAGACTATACACCAAATGGGAATCGCCATTCAATTTTTTGGCCTGGGCGGCCCCAATGGCAACTGACATCCCTTGACCCAAAGAACCGGAAGCGATACGTACTCCAGGAAGTCCCTCGTGGGTGGTTGGGTGTCCCTGAAGTCGGGAATCGATAAGCCTAAAGGTGTTTAATTCATCAACCGGGAAATATCCTTTTCTTGCCAGAACACTATAAAATACCGGTGAAATATGACCATTGGAAAGGAAGAAGAGGTCTTCGTCAATTCCATCCATATCAAAACCATCCTTCAGTTCCATCACTTCATTGTAGAGCGCAACAAAAAACTCAGTACAACCCAAAGATCCCCCTGGATGTCCGGAATTTACCTTATGGACCATGCGCAAAATATCCCTCCGCACCTGGGTCACTAAATCCTGTAATTCTTGTGTGTTTGGCATTGTATAGATTTTAAGGCTTCAAAAGTAACGGCATTCACTTTGTTATACAAGCACTTGGGCATTATTTTACGAAACGGTTTGCGGAGTAAAACTTTATTTTTTTGTTAAGGCTTTCTGGTACTGAGATAGCTATATTTGCGGTCTTAAATGTGACTTTTGGATTTTACCCTACTTAAAAAGGATGCACAAAGCAAGGCCCGTGCCGGAGAACTAAAGACGGATCACGGAACCATCCAAACCCCAATATTTATGCCTGTAGGTACCGTGGCCTCCGTTAAAGGGGTGCACCAACGGGAACTGGTCAATGATATTAACCCGGACATTATATTGGGAAACACCTATCATTTGTACCTCCGTCCTGGGACAGGGATTTTGGAACAAGCTGGTGGCCTTCACAAGTTTATGGGCTGGGATAGAAATATTTTGACAGATAGTGGGGGGTATCAGGTGTATTCCTTGTCCAATAACAGAAAAATCAAGGAGGAAGGAGTTAAATTCAAATCCCATATTGATGGCTCCCTCCATACCTTCACTCCAGAAAATGTGATGGAGATACAGCGTACCATAGGGGCTGATATTATAATGGCCTTTGATGAGTGTACGCCATATCCCTGTGACTATAATTACGCCAAACGCTCCATGCATTTGACCCATAGATGGTTGGACCGATGTATTGCGCATTTGGATAAACTTCCCTATAAATATGGGTATTCACAAAGCTTTTTTCCCATTGTACAAGGTTCCACGTTTAAGGATTTAAGAAAGCAGTCCGCGGAATATATTGCTTCTGTTGGGGCTGAAGGTAATGCCATTGGTGGGCTTTCTGTAGGGGAACCGGCCGAGGAGATGTATGAAATGGCAGAGCTGGTCTGCGACATTCTACCAGAAGACAAACCTCGATATCTCATGGGTGTTGGGACACCTATAAACATTCTGGAAAACATTGCCCTGGGAGTGGACATGTTTGACTGTGTTATGCCCACCCGAAATGCAAGAAATGGAATGTTGTTCACGGCTCATGGCACAATCAACATCAAAAACAAAAAATGGGAAGCAGACTTTTCGCCGATAGACGAAATGAGAATAACCTTTGTGGATACGGAGTATTCCAAAGCCTACCTCAGACATTTGTTTGCAGCCAATGAATATTTGGGCAAACAAATTGCCACCATTCACAACCTTGGATTTTATCTGTGGTTGGTGCGAACAGCCAGAGAGCGTATTTTAGCAGGGGGTTTTCAGGAGTGGAAGACCAAAATGGTGCAACAAATGGATAAAAGATTGTAATGCTGACCATACTGGATAGATACATATTAAAACGTTATCTGGTAACCTTCATGGGGATGCTGTTATTGTTTATCCCTATTGGTATCATGGCCAATTTGGCCGAAAAAGTGGGCAAAATCATTGACAATGAGGCTCCTTTGAGCGAGGTAATCGTGTACTATGGGAATTTTACCCTGGTCATTGGTAATTTGTTGTTGCCCATATTCCTTTTTCTGTCCATTATATTCTTTACTTCCAAATTGGCCAGTAATACGGAGATTGTGGCCATTTTAAGCTCCGGGGTTTCATATTGGCGGTTTTTGCGGCCCTATTTTATTGGTGCAACCCTAGTAGCCGTGCTTATTTTTATGATGGGAATGTTCATTGTACCCAACGCAAGCATCGGTTTTAACGAATTTGAGTACAAGTATTTTAAGAAAGGAAGAAAGGTTCAGGAAACCTCCAATATTTTTAATCAACTCAATGAAACCGACTATATATATGTAAGCCGATTTGAACCTAGTCGTAAAGTAGGTTACAACTTCACATTCGAACACTTCGATGTCAGTAAAAAATTGGATTTTAAAATCTCCGCCTCCAATATTAGATGGGTGGAGAAAGACAGTATTTATAGGTTGACCAATTACGTCAAACGCAAGTTGAGGGATAGCATTGAGGTTATGGAAACCCAAAGGAGGCTGGATACACTTTTTACTTTTAAGATAGAGGACCTTACCCCAGTTTCCTACGTTGCGGAAACAAAGAATTTATTTGAGCTGAACGAATTTATAAATGACCAAAAAAGTAAGGGGGCTTCCAATATCAACGCATATGTTCTGGTGAAGTATAAGCGCTGGGCCTTACCCATAGCTGCTTTTATTCTCACCATTATTGCTGTTGCTGTTTCCTCAGTGAAAAGACGTGGAGGAATGGGACTTAATCTTGCGTTTGGGATTGGGGTAGCCTTTGTCTATATCTTTTTTGACAAGGTTTTTGGGACCCTTGCAGAACAATCCGGATTTTCGCCGCTATTGGCCGTATTAATCCCCAATCTACTGTTTGGTGCCTTTGCCGTCTATATGTTGATGAAGGCCAAGAGGTAAACAATTTCGTTCTCCATTTTTAATAAAGAAATCGCAAAAAGTAGGGGTAGGGGTATCCCCAGAATGTTATATATTTGACCCCAATATTTTGTTGAAACCAACTTTTCATGGAGTATCTAGATTTTGAACTTCCCATTAAGGAACTTGAAGAACAACTTCAAAAATGTATGATCATTGGGGAAGAGAGCGATGTTGATGTGAGCGAGACATGCCAGCAGATTGAAAAAAAGCTGGAAGAGACCCGAAAGGATATCTACAAAAACTTGACGGCATGGCAACGGGTGCAACTCTCAAGACACCCTAACAGGCCCTATACCATGGATTACGTTAACGCCATATGTGGGGACACATTTTTGGAATTGCACGGGGATAGGACGGTAAAAGATGACAAGGCCATGATTGGTGGATTGGGGAAGATCGGTGATCAGAGCTATATGTTCATTGGTCAGCAAAAAGGATACAATACCAAGACAAGACAATACCGAAATTTTGGGATGGCCAATCCAGAGGGCTATAGAAAGGCATTGCGCCTGATGAAGTCAGCAGAGAAATTTGGTATACCAGTGGTCTGTTTTATAGATACCCCAGGAGCTTATCCTGGAATTGAGGCAGAAGAAAGAGGACAAGGAGAGGCCATTGCCAGAAATATTCTGGAAATGACCCGTCTAAAGGTTCCGATTATTGTGGTGATCATTGGTGAAGGAGCTTCAGGTGGAGCTTTGGGTATTGGTGTAGGCGATAAAGTCTTGATGCTGGAAAATACTTGGTATTCCGTTATTTCTCCCGAATCATGTTCGTCCATCTTATGGCGTAGCTGGGAATTTAAAGAACAGGCTGCCGATGCACTCAAGCTTACGGCCACGGATATGAAAAAACAGAAGCTGGTTGACGAAATTGTCAAAGAGCCATTAGGGGGTGCACATGCCAATCGGGACAAGACTTTTGAAACGGTAAAAAACAAGATTTCGGCACAATTTGAGGAGCTCAAAAAGTTATCACCAAAAGAATTGGTAAAATCACGGATGGAAAAATATGCTTCCATGGGTGTTTTTAACGGCTAGCCTAGCGTTTCTGGCTACTCCTTAATTTTTTCAGTTTTTTTCTTCAAACATTTTACGGTTATTAACATTTTTTGAGAGTTATCAACATTAACTTTGTTAATGACCTGTGGACATCACAGTGGGAAAATTTAAAGTTAACTAAAGGTTAAATAACTACTTTCGTAGCTATGGACAAGCCCAGCCCAATTATCGGCCATAAAATCGACAAGTCGACCATAATCAACTTGGAACGTGGTAAAATTCCACCGCAAGCAGTTGATTTAGAGGAAGTTGTAATTGGAGCCATGATGATTGACAAAAAAGGAGTGGATGAAGTAATAGATATCTTACATCCCGAAGTCTTCTATAAGGATGCCCATAGATTCATATACGAAGCCATCTTCAAATTGTTCGAATCTTCCGAACCAGTGGATTTATTAACCGTTTCGTCCCAATTGAAGAAGGACGGACACCTAGAAGCGGTGGGAGGGGACTTTTATCTCATAAAACTGACCCAAAAAGTGGCTTCTTCGGCTCATATTGAGTTCCATGCCAGAATCATACTTCAAAAGTACATTCAGAGAAGTCTGATAAAAATTTCCAACGAAATTATTGAAGATGCCTATAGCGATTCCACAGATGTATTTGACCTCTTGGACAACGCTGAAGCCAAATTGTATGAGGTTACCCAAGGCAATTTGAAACGCTCCGCCGAGACGGCCCAGAATTTAGTGATTCAAGCTAAAAAGAAGATTGAGGAGATTTCAAATAAAGAGGGGTTGAGCGGTATTCCTTCCGGATTTGACAAACTGGATAAGCTCACATCAGGGTGGCAACCTTCAGATTTGGTTATTGTGGCTGCGAGACCGGGTATGGGTAAAACAGCCCTAACGCTTTCCATGGCGAGAAACATTGCTGTGAACTCAGAAATCCCCGTGGCTTTTTTCTCTTTGGAAATGTCATCCGTACAGTTAATTACCCGTTTGATTTCTTCGGAAACGGGACTGTCCTCTGAAAAACTGAGAACAGGCCGGTTGGAAAAGCACGAGTGGGAGCAACTGAACGTAAAGGTAAAAGCTTTGGAGAAAGCACCTTTATTCATTGATGATACCCCATCACTCTCCATTTTTGACTTACGAGCAAAAGCCAGACGGTTGGCATCGCAACACAAAATAAGACTCATTGTTATAGATTATCTGCAATTGATGACCGCTGGGGGAAGCCAAAAAGGCGGAAATAGGGAACAAGAAATTTCAACCATTTCCAGAAACCTAAAGGCGTTGGCCAAAGAATTGAACGTACCGGTCATTGCCTTGTCGCAGCTTTCCCGGGCTGTGGAAACCCGTGGGGGTAGCAAAAGACCTATTCTATCCGATTTGAGGGAGTCCGGCGCTATTGAGCAAGATGCTGATATTGTTTCCTTTATTTACAGGCCGGAATACTATAAAATTGACGAGTGGGACGACGAAGAGCGTACCCCAACCCAAGGTCAGGCAGAATTTATTGTGGCGAAACACAGAAACGGTGGTTTGGATAATATTAGGTTAAAGTTCATTGGAGCGCTTGGTAAATTTGATAACTTGGATGACTTTGATTCCCCATTTGAATTCCAATCGAAGATGAATGCGGATGAAGAGAATCCTTTTGCAACACCCAATTTGCCCAGTACGGATGAGGCTTTTGGCAGTGCAATGAACAGTGACGATGATTCGGATAATGACGTACCTTTTTAAGATTTCAACTTTGTCATCTCGAGCACAGTCGAGAGGTGACCAATCATGTCAAGCTAAAGTCAGAAACCTCCTTTTCGCATTTTTCCTTTTCCACTTTTCCTTTTCCATTACAGCTTCCGTTATACTGGTTCCCATGGATGCAGAAAGCCAGGAGAACCATTTAAAAGCCTATGGCATTACCTATTGGGTATTGACCAAACAGCAAAAAGTACAGTGGTTGCTCAATTATAGAGGGGGTTCTTTCTTGTTGCCGGACGGAGAGGTTATTCGAAAGGAATGCCAGATTCGAGGCGTATCCTTTGAGGTTTTGTCGGATGCCCAAGCAGAGGCTATTTTGGATGGGATTAGTAGCCCATCGCAAAACCAAGAAGCGGTCATTTTGGAAAAAGCGCCCAAAATAGCAGTCTATTCTCCCAAAGGAAACCAACCTTGGGACGATGCGGTGACCATGGTTTTGACCTATGCCGAAATTCCTTACATAACAGTTTATGACGAGGAAGTATTGGATAATAAATTGGTCTTGTACGATTGGTTGCACTTGCATCATGAAGATTTTACGGGCCAGTTCGGAAAGTTCTATGGAGCCTACCGTGCGGCGCCATGGTATATAGAAGGAAAAAGAGAGGCAGAGGAATTGGCCCAAAAATTGGGATTCAATAAAGTCTCAGAAGCAAAAAGAGCTGTTTCACTTAAAATAAGAAACTATGTGATCGGTGGTGGATTTATGTTTGCCATGTGTTCCGCTACGGATAGTTTCGATATTGCACTGGCAGCAGAGAGCGTGGACATTTGCGAGCCTATGTTTGATGGAGATCCATCCGATGCCAATTATCAAGGGAAATTAAACTTCGGAAACACGTTTGCCTTTACCAATTTTGTCTTGGAGCGTAACCCGCTTCGCTATGAGTTTTCATCTATAGATATGACCAACAAGCGTCGGGACATCCCCAAAGAGTCAGATTATTTTTCTTTGATGGAGTTTTCTGCTAAATGGGATCCAGTGCCTACTATGTTGACCCAAAACCACACCACTTTGGTCAAAGGATTTATGGGACAGACTACTTCTTTTACGCGGAACCAGGTGAAGCCTACAGTAATGGT
The DNA here is from genome assembly GCF_005937185.1 of Flagellimonas algicola. GTDB lineage: Bacteria > Bacteroidota > Bacteroidia > Flavobacteriales > Flavobacteriaceae > Flagellimonas > Flagellimonas algicola. Next base: position 182,311 of record NZ_VCNI01000004.1, read on the forward strand.
TCTCGGTGAAAGCAAGCTCAATGGCGAAGCCCGATACATTCACGGTATTAAGGGGAAAGGGTTCTTTACCTTTTATGGCGGTCATGACCCTGAAGACTATCAGCATAGGGTAGGGGACCCCAAAACGGAGTTGGAATTGCATCCTACCTCGCCTGGGTATAGACTTATCCTAAATAACGTGCTGTTTCCTGCCGCTCGAAAAAAGAAGCAAAAGACTTAAACAGGGTTTCGGTAAGGTCAAATTGAAATCAATCTTTTTTGACGGAAAGAGGAACTCCCTTGGTTCCAGCATAAAAAACAATGATTTCTACAGCTTTGTTTTTTTCGTTGATTCCATAATGCCAGGTGTCCACGAGTTCAACAATAGGGTCACCCGCTTTAAGCCTTAAGGTATCTTGATTTTCACTGATTACGGTAAGTTTTCCCTTAAGCAGTACGCCGGCATTGATATTGGGGTGTTTGTGCCAGGCCAATTTCGACTTACCGGGAATGATGACCTTAACAATAGTAACTTCCGGTTCGAGATTGGAGTATGATGGCAATGGATTACCATTCCAACTTTGGGAAGTTTGGACAAGGGTGGTAAATTGAATCTCTTTTTGAATGGATTTGCAAGAACCCAGAATCAATAGAAATAGACTTGTAACCAGAACCAACTTTCTCATGGTAAATGTAAGGCTATAATCTTGTGAAACTTTTTATGATAGTCGCATGCTCTGGAAATTTTTCCAATAGTTGCTTTCTCTCTGGAAGGACAAAATCCTTAAAATCAAAACCTGGTGAAACTGTGCAACCCACAAAAGAATAATCATCTGGATTTATGGTTTTTGCTGCAAACCAGTGATTGCCTGGAACTACAAATTGGGGAATTTGACCTTTCTCAAAATCATTTCCAATACAGTGCTCGGAGAGTTCCCCCTCTTCGGATATAACATAAAGCATCAAAGGAGAACCAGAGTAAAAATGCCAAATTTCATCCTGTTTGATTTTATGAAAGGCAGAATAAGTATCCGAAGTCAACAAAAAATAAATGGACGTGGCATAATTTCTTGAACCTTGATATTCCTTTGGCAATGACTCAGGAGAAACCTCTCCTTCACTCCTATAGGTCTCTTTAAAATAACCACCTTCGGGGTGAGGGACCAGTTCAAACTTTTCTATTAACAGTTCAATCTGTTTCATACCAATTGCTCCAAAATCCGTTCAACCCCATAATCATCATTGCTGGCGGTTTCGTATTTGGCCACCTTTTTTACGTTTGGATGGGCGTTGGCCATGGCGAAACTGTAATCGGACAATTCCAACATCTCAAGGTCGTTGTTGTAATCCCCAAAAACCATTACCTCATGCGATGCAAGTCCGTGGTCTTTCATTAGTTTGTCCAAGGCGTATCCTTTATGTGCATCCGAGTGATTCAGGTCTACCCAATATAAACCGGACACCTTTACCTTTAGCAAATGTTCCAAATCCTTTAAAGCTGGGTATATATGGGCTTCCGCATTTTTGTTATGATAAACGGCTATCTTAATGATTTGATCCGTCACATCCCTTAAATTTTTATGGATTTCATAATTGGAGTAGTACTCCTTCAAGTCTCCAAGAAAAGAAGCGGATTTTTCATCAAAATAAGCGTTGTATTTCCCGCAAAGCATGGCATGTGCTCCTTCAATTTCCTCAATAATACCCAAAAGCTCGTCTTTAAGGTGCTGTTGTATGGGTGTTACTAAAAGCTCATGCTCCTTCTCCTTGACCAAGGCCCCGTTTTCCGCTATAACCAGGATATCCTCTTTGATGGGACTAAGTTTGTCCACAATACTGTGATATTGTCTTCCGCTGGCCGCCACAAACTGAATGTTTTTTTGTTGAAGCGCGGCAAAAATTTCGAAAAACCTGGGACTCACTTGATGCTTGGAATTTAACAGCGTACCATCCATGTCTGTGACCACCATTTTTATTTGGGAAAAATCCATTGATATCAATTTAAGCTGCAAAGGTATGGGATGTGGGCAGAATGAAGTAAAGTTTATATTATTTTCGCTAGGAAATGAAAGTTTATCAATCGGAAATACAACTTAAGTCTTATCCTAGGGGATTTCATCTTATAACAGAACAGGTGATGGATGCCTTACCGGAAATTAGGGATATCAAATCAGGTCAACTGCAAGTTTTTATCAAACACACTTCGGCGAGTCTGACCATTAATGAAAATGCTGACCCAACCGTTCGTTTGGACTTTGAGAGCCATTTTAATCAGATGGTTCCGGAAAATGCACCTTATTATATACACACTTATGAAGGCCCGGACGACATGCCGGCCCATCTGAAAGCTTCCCTTTTGGGTGCTTCCGTTCTGATACCCATAACCCATGGAAAACTGAACTTGGGTATTTGGCAGGGAATTTACCTTTGTGAGCATAGGGATCATGCCTCTGGCAGAAAGTTGGTCTTTACGGCTTTTGGAATTTAAATTCCTTACTGATTTTCTTCACCCATGCTTTATACATTTTTTTGGATGGATGCAGACTATCTTGGGTCAACATATCAGGATTGACCCTAGCGTTCCTGGAAATTTTGGTGATTTCAATGAATGAGGTATTCCGTGCATTGGCTTCTTTTTCAATATAGCGGTTGTAGGCTTCCAATTCCTTTACAATTTTGGGCGTGTCTTTAAACCTTGCATAAGGAGTTACACTGTAATCAGGAATGGATAGCACAATCACGTTTTTGGGATTGCCTTTGGCTAGACGGATACTTTTCTCTAAAAGTTCAGAGAACTCTTGTTGAAATTTTTCAAAGGATTGTCCCCTAAACTGATTGTTGACCCCTATGCAAAGAGAGACCAAATCATAGTTGGGTTTTGGATTTTCGGACGCAACGGCCTCTAAAAGGTCGGAAGTAGTCCAACCTACAAGGGCAATTACCTTTGGATCTTTTATGGGGATTTTCTTTTTTCGTAATTGGGAACTTAGTTGAAAAGGCCAACTATTGACCCTCAATTCGGAAGTACCTTCGGTGTAGCTGTCCCCCAGCGCCAAAAAGGTAATACTATCATTTTGTGCAGCACCGCACAAGGAGAATCCTAGAGCAAGAAGGATTAAAAACCTGTGGGTGCGATTGTGAATGTGCAACATTCATATAAAATACAAAAACCCACTCAAATGAGTGGGTTCTTGATAAGCGGGGTAAGTTTATATTAACTCTTATTTTACTCTTTCAACGATGGCCTTAAAGGCATCGGGGTGGTTCATGGCCAAATCGGCAAGAACTTTTCTGTTCAATTCTATACCGTTGGATTTAACCTTCCCCATAAATTGAGAGTAGGACATTCCGTGCATTCTTGCCCCTGCATTGATACGGGTAATCCAAAGTGCGCGGAAATTACGTTTTTTGTTTCGTCTATCACGGTAAGCATAAAGCATTGCTTTTTCTACCGCATTTTTGGCTACTGTCCAAACGTTTTTACGTCTTCCAAAGTAACCTTTGGCTTGCTTCATTACCTTTTTTCTTCTGGCTCTAGAAGCAACTGAATTTACTGATCTTGGCATAATGTTTCATTTTTTTGTAGCAGGCGGTCAATTTTTGACTCTTTTAAGGCCTGACTCCATGGTTAATAATTAATGTACCGGGTTGAACAATTATTTTAAACGTAATTGTTCCTTAATACTGTTGACATCTGACTCATGCACCAATGTGGAGTGTGTCAACTTAAGCTTACGCTTTTTCGATTTTTTGGTCAAAATATGACTCTTAAAAGCGTGCTTTCTTTTGATTTTACCAGTTCCGGTAAGCTTAAATCGCTTTTTGGCACTGGATTTTGTTTTCATTTTAGGCATTTTCTCCTCTTTATAAATTGTACCGAATAAGCTTCGGTATCCCGCTTCCTATTTTTTGGTCTTGGGTGCAATGAACATGGTCATTCGCTTACCCTCTAACTTTGGCATCTGTTCCACCTTCCCGAGCTCCTCTAGTTCTTGTGCCAATCGTAATAATAAAATCTCACCTTGATCCTTGTAAACAATGGATCGTCCTTTAAAAAAGACATAGGCTTTCAATTTGGCGCCATCCTTTAGGAACTTTTCCGCATGTCGCTTTTTAAACGCATAGTCATGATCGTCCGTTTGCGGACCAAACCGAATTTCCTTTACAATTACTTTGGTGGCCTTGGCCTTCATGGCCTTCTCCCTTTTCTTTTGTTCGTAAAGGAACTTCTTGTAATCTATAATTTTACAAACCGGTGGATTTGCTTTTGGAGAAATCTCCACCAAATCCAACTCCAATTCATTGGCCTTGGCCATGGCTTTGGAAATAGGATATACTCCTACTTCTACATTATCCCCAACTAGCCTAACCTCAGGGGCCGTGATTTTGTCATTGATATTATGAGGGTTTTTATTTTCCCTCCTGGGTTGGGGTCTAAATCTTCTTCGTATTGCTATGACTTATACTTTTTAATTAAACTAAAATTTCTAGAACGACTTTAAGGTACTATTTATTTCAGTAGCTACCAAGTCGGAAAATTCATTGATGCTGATACTTCCAAAATCTTCTCCCCCATGTCTTCTGACCGATATGGTTTCGGACCCTTCTTCCTGCTCACCTACGATGAGCATAAACGGGATTTTCTTCAGCTCGGCTTCACGGATTTTCTTCCCTACCGTCTCGTTCCTATTATCAATGAGCGCGCGAATTTCGTGATTTTCCAGTGAATTCAAAACTTTTTCCGCATATTTTTCATGTTTCTCACTGACAGGCAATACGATAGCTTGGTCAGGAATGAGCCACAATGGGAAGTTTCCTCCAGTGTGTTCCAACAGTAGAGCAACAAAACGTTCCATACTTCCAAAGGGAGCGCGATGAATCATAACGGGTCTGTGTAACTCATTGTCACTTCCTTTATAAGAAAGGTCAAATCGTTCAGGTAGATTGTAATCCACCTGAATGGTGCCCAATTGCCACTGTCTGCCCAAGGCATCTTTTACCATAAAATCCAATTTAGGACCATAGAAGGCTGCCTCACCTGACTCAATAACAAAATTCAATCCCTTTTCTTCGGCGGCATTGATAATAGCCTGTTCAGCTTTTTCCCAATTTTCCGGTTCACCAATATACTTTTCCGGCTTGTCCAAATCTCGAACCGAAACTTGGGCTGTGAAATTTTCAAAACCAAGGGATCTCAAAACATATAAGGAGAGGTCTATAACCTTCTTAAACTCAACATTTAATTGGTCCGGAGTACAAAAAATATGGGCATCGTCTTGGGTGAAACCTCGCACGCGGGTCAATCCATGAAGTTCTCCGCTTTGCTCATATCTATATACCGTACCAAACTCTGCATACCGTTTGGGTAAATCTTTATAACTAAAAGGGCTGCTGTTATATATCTCGCAGTGATGAGGGCAGTTCATAGGTTTTAAGAGAAACTCCTCATCTTCTTTTGGGGTGTGTATGGGTTGAAAACTGTCTTCACCATATTTGGCATAATGACCGGAGGTTACATATAATTCTTTCTGGCCGATATGAGGTGTAACAACCATTTCATAACCGGCCTTCTTTTGCGCTTTCTTTAGAAATTGCTCCAATCGCTCACGTAGCGCTGCACCTTTAGGTAACCATAGTGGCAGTCCCTGCCCCACCTTTTGGGAAAAGGTGAAAAGTTCCAATTCCTTGCCTAGTTTGCGATGGTCTCTTTTTTTAGCTTCCTCCAGAAGTTCCAAATATGCTGTGAGTTCTTTTTGCTTGGGAAAAGAAATCCCATAAACCCGAGTCAATTGTTTGTTGTTCTCATTGCCTCTCCAATAAGCTCCAGCAACACTTAATATCTTTATGGCTTTGATAATGCCTGTATTGGGGATATGTCCCCCGCGGCATAGATCGGTGAATGTGCTATGGTCACAAAAAGTGATGGTGCCGTCCTCCAAGTTTTCAATGAGTTCTACTTTGTACTCGTTGTCCTGCTCATTATAATAAGATAAAGCATCGGCTTTGGAAACACTACGCATTTTATAGTCGTGTTTTCCCCGGGCAATTTCCAAGGCTTTCTTTTCTATGGTAGGAAAATCTTTTTCGGAAACGGTGTGTTCTCCAAAATCCACATCGTAATAGAATCCATTTTCAATTGCAGGACCAATGGTAAGTTTGATACCGGGATATAGTTCTTCCAATGCCTGTGCCAATACATGGGATGAAGAATGCCAAAAGGCTTTCTTCCCCTCGTCATTGTTCCACGTATATAAGGTAAGTGTGCCATCCTGGGTAAGTGGGGTTGCGGTTTCCACTACCGTATCGTTGAATTTTGCAGAAATAACATTCCGGGCAAGGCCCTCGCTAATGCTTTTTGCAACTTCCATGGGAGTAGTTTCTTTGGGAACTTTTTTTACTGCGCCATCGGGCAATGTAATCTCTATCATTTGTTATCCTTGATTTTGGATGGTGCGCAAAGATACTACCTTGATATGATGCTTACAATAGTATGTGCTAGTGATTGGTAGAAAGCTTGCTTTCAGTTCTTTACCAATGGTGATTTCCAGAATGCTTTGGGAATTGAAGAGTTTAGATTGATTTTTGAATTGTAAATAACTAGTTATCAAAGTCTTGTGTTTTTTTTGATTTTTTTTTGAAAATTGTTTGGTGGGATAAAATAAACCTCTCTATATTTGCACCCGCTTAGCTGATAAGGCTGGGTTGATTTGAGGGGGGAATCGAGGGTCTTCGGGCCTGTTTTTTTCTTCTTTTTTTTGAAGTTCATTTGACATATTGTATAGACAGCGTAAA
>NZ_VCNI01000005.1 GCF_005937185.1 Flagellimonas algicola
CACGGATGGGACGGAGGACGTGAACTACCGCGACCTGGACGACGACGGGGACGGTATCGACACCCCGGATGAGGACGTGGACGGTGACGACGACCCCACCAATGACGATACCGACGATGACGGTACTCCTGACTACTTAGATCCTGATAGTCCCAAGACCATTGTTGCGGTAGATGACTCATTTACTACGAATGGGGATGAAGGTGAGATTCCTAATAGCGATGTACTTGCCAACGATACCTTGGATGGAGAATCTGTAACCTTGGAGGATGTCATTTTAATTTCCACACCAACAGATGTATTAACGATTCTTGAGGATGGAACTATTAGAGTGGAGCCGGGAACCCCTGATGGTATTTATACAATAGACTATACCATCTGTGAGCTAGCTAATATGGATAACTGCGACACGGGTACTGTAACCGTTGAGGTGGGCCCTGCAATGATGAATGAAATTATCGCAATGGATGATTCCTATAGTGCTGATACTTCTGGAGGTGAGATTCCGAATAGTAACGTACTTGACAATGATACCCTGGATGGTATGCCTGTATCTTTGGAGAATGTTATCCTAAGTTCCACCCCTACGGAAGAACTCACAATTCTTGAGGACGGGAGTATTCAGGTGACTCCAGGAACAGAAGAGGGAACCTACACCATTGAATACACCATCTGTGAGATGGCTGATGTGGAAAACTGCGATTCGGGTACAGTGACCATAGAGGTAGGCCCAGCCATGGTGAATGAGATTGTAGCTGTGGATGATGCATATGGTTCAACAAGTGCTGGTGGATTGATTACCGGCAGCGATGTGCTCTCCAACGACACCTTAGATGGCGAACCTGCGACGATAATCAATGTGATTCTCACTTCCACTCCAACTGGTGCTTTAACCATTAACCCAGACGGAAGTGTTGACGTGACTCCAAATACTTCTGATGGCATCTATACCATTGAATATCAAATTTGTGAGGCAGATGACCCTGACAATTGTGACACTGCCGTGGTTACAGTATCAGTGGAAAATATTGAGGTGAACCAAATGCTGACACCCAATGGGGACCTAAAAAATGACTTCCTGTTTATAAGGGGGGTAAGAAATATAACAACCAGTACCCTGCGCATCTTCAATAGATGGGGCGTGGCGGTTTATGAAGGAAAGGATTACGACAACATCAACAATGTATTTGATGGTCGATCACGAGGTAGGTCAACCCTAAGTGTGAACGATTATCTTCCGGCAGGGGTATATTTTTATATCTTTGACTATCAAACGGAAGAAGGAAGTTTTACCGACTCCGAATACATTTATATAAGTAGGTAACATATTGAAACAGAATGATTAAAAAGCACTTTTTAATTCCGTTTTTACTTATTGGAATCACAATTCAGAGTCTTGTTGCCCAACAAGATGCCCAGTATACCCAGTATATGTTCAATACGCTGACGGTGAACCCAGCTTATGCAGGTTCTCGGGGGCAATTGAGCTTTGCCGGTTTGTATCGTTCCCAATGGATAGGTTTGGACGGCGCACCAGAGACTTTTAGCCTCAACCTTCATTCACCCATTAGAAACAGTAGATTGGGTTATGGTATTTCCGTAGTCAATGACAATATTGGGGATGGGGTGGTTCAAGAGACCTATTTAGATGCTGTTTTATCATATACCATAGACGTAGCCCTGGATGCCAAGCTTTCTTTTGGACTAAAGGCTGGTGGAAATATGTTGAGCCTGGATTTTAATGGATTGCGGAACTTTGATCAAGAGGTAGTGCAACAGGATAATATTGATAACCAGTTCAACCCTAATTTTGGGTTGGGCATTTACTACCACACGGATAAGTTTTATGCTGGGGTATCGGCTCCCAATATTTTGGAGACAGAGTATTTTGATAACAATGCCAACGATGCCAATTCCGTAAACTTTTTGTCCACGGAACGCATTAACTTCTATTTGATTACGGGTTATGTTTTCGATTTGAATGCAGATTTGCAGTTCAAACCTGCATTGTTGACCAAGGCAGTGGGTGGAGCTCCTTTGCAAGTGGATATTTCGGCCAATTTCCTTTATGCGGATAAATTCTACTTTGGTGGAGCCTATAGACTGGATGCGGCCGTGAGTGCTTTGGCTGGGTTCCAGATAACGGATCAAATAATGATTGGTCTGGCATATGACCGGGAGACAACTGAGTTGGGAGGTACCCAATTCAATGATGGGTCTTTTGAAGTGTTTTTACGACTGGAATTGTTGAAGGCATTCCAAAGAACGGTTTCACCTAGATTCTTTTAATACCTGAACTATGCAAAAAAGAATACTAATCCTTGTAATTGTTTTTCTAGGATATTCTAGCCCATTTTGGTCTCAGGAAGAGGTAAAGGTGAATGAAAAACAAGGGGCCAAAGCCCAAGCAAAGGCGGACGAACGCTATAACGAATACTCTTTCAGTCCGGCCATTGATATTTATAAAAAAGTATTGGACAAAGGATATGTATCCCAGGATTTGTTGAAACGTTTGGGAAACGCCTATTACTTCAATGCCAAATATGAAGAGGCCGCAAATGTTTACAAAAGGTTGGCTGAGGCCTATCCTGATGAAACAGAACCGGATTACTTCTTCAGGTATGCCCAGAGTTTAAAAACCCTTGGAGAGTACGATGCGGCATCTGATATGATGTCCAAGTTCAAGCAAATGACTGCCCAAGGAGAGTTCCCCTCAGATGAGGATTACTTGGCCAAGATAGAGAAGAACTCAGGAAGATTTAGTGTCAAGCCATTCGCTTACAACAGCAAATACTCGGATTTTGCAGCAGCATTCTACGAAAAGGGACTGATATTTTCTTCCGACAGGGATACTGGAAATTTGGCCCGGTATAGACATACATGGAACTCCAAGGACTTCTTGGATTTGTATAAGGTCAATGCAGATAGTGTTTCCAATGATCGTGTGGTCAAGGTTTCTGGAGATGTAAATACAAGATTGCACGAATCCACTTCGGTGGTTTCCAAAGATGGAACGACGATGTATTTTACGAGAAACAACTTCTTGGATGGCAAAAAATACAAAGATGAACAGGGGATTATCAGGCTTAAAATCTATAGCGCGGAATTAATTAATGGCGAATGGACGAAAATAATAGAATTGCCATTCAACAGCGATTCTTATTCTGTGGCACATCCTGTATTGAGTCCGGACGGGAAGAAACTTTATTTTGTTTCGGACATGCCAGGCGCAGTAGGAGAGTCCGATATATTTTATACAGAAATCATTGGTGATGGAACATACGGACCTATCATCAATCTGGGCAAAAATGTTAATACTAGGGCAAGGGAGACCTTCCCTTATATTACCCAAGAAGGGGTGTTGTATTTTTCTTCGGATGGACATCCCGGCTTAGGAGGCTTGGATGTTTTTGCGACCAAAATCACCTTTGGAAACTTCAATGAACCTGTGGTAAATGTGGGGAAACCCATTAATGGAAATCAAGATGATTTTGCATTTATCTTGGATAACGAAACCAAGATTGGCTACTTCTCATCCAATCGGGAAGGCGGATTAGGTGAGGACGACATTTACGAATTTACGGAGAACGAACCCTTGGTCTTGGATTGTATCCAAGAAGTGACCGGAACGGTAAGGGATAGAATTTCAAATGAAGTTTTGGCAGGTGCAACAGTAATGATCATTGATGAGGAAAACAAAGAGGTATCGTCTACCTTAACGGACTCCCAAGGCAATTATGTGTTAAGTTTGGATTGTTCCAAAGGCAATTTTGTGCGGGCTTCAAGAGATGGATATGTACCGGCCGAAGAGTATCTCAATAGGTCTTATGGCAAACCACGAATTGTGGACTTTTATCTGGAGCGTGATGTGGTCACAGGAGGATTCGGCGATGACTTGGCTAAATTACTACAACTAAGTACTATTTACTTTGATTTGAACAAGTACAACATTCGTTCAGATGCCGAAATTGAGATTCAAAAGGTCATTGTGGCCATGGAGAAGTATCCCAGCTTAAAAATCAAGGTGAATTCCCATACGGATAGTAGAGGTAATGATGCATACAACCTGTGGCTGTCCCAGAAGAGAGCGGAATCCACAGTAAATTATATGATTTCCAAAGGCATAGCTGCAGATAGACTGCAAGGAGAAGGCTTTGGAGAAAAACGATTGGTAAACAACTGTAGTAATGGAGTGCGTTGTTCTAGCGACGAGCATCAGTTGAATCGAAGATCGGAATTCATCATATTCGAATAGCGTAATATTTTTACGTAAAATGAAAAAAGGAACCTCAATTGGGGTTCCTTTTTTTGTATATATAGCAATAATCTGTTCCTCCTCACCCCACATTTGTACCTGTTCACTTTATCGATAAGCCCTTTCACAACAATTATTTAGAGGCGCATGGAACTACGGTTACATTTGGTAAAAGTATATTCCACTAACTATATGCTTACCAAAATAAAACCTCAAAAAAGAACAGTTGCGCTAAGTGCAATACTATTTGTATTTGCCTGTTTCTCCATGACGGGACAGGATACCTATCGTGATAACTTTAGTTCCACCTCATATTCCAATAACGATGGTACGCAAAATTTTGCAACCAGTTGGGATGAAACTAACGATGATGACAGCCCAAGTTCGGGACGTATTGAAATTGTTGGGAATGAACTGGAATTCAATAATATAGATAGTAGGACCATTTTCCGGGACTTGGATCTCTCAGGAGCTTCCAGTGTAACCTTGGATTTGGATTATGATGCAACATCTAGGGGTAATGAATCCCTGTTGGTACAACTCTGGAACGATAATACTTCGTCTTACCAAACTGTTTCAACAATCAATAGTACAGCAACAGGTTCGGTTTCCCATAATTTAACAGGAGATCAGATTTCGGCTAATTCATCCATTCGTTTTGTGGGGGGAGACTCCAATTGGAGTGGTGGTGAGACCATTTACATAGACAACGTACTGTTTACCGCTACCTTCAGCCCTACTATCATTGTCAACGACATTACTTTTGATGAGGGAACGGGTAATGCGGTTTTTACCGTTACACATACGGGCGCCAATGCATCAGGGGCATTTACCGTTAATTTTCAAACTGTCGATGGAACGGCAACTTCTGGAAGTGATTATACCTTTACTAGTGGAACCCTTAACTTTAATGGGACCAGTGGCGATACGGACACGATAACGGTACCCATTACGGATGATAGTACGTTGGAAAGTACCGAAACTTTTACCATTCAATTTACCGCTTCTTCAGATGGTTCGGTAGATTTTTCAGATACAGCTACAGGGAACATTACAGATAATGATGGTTTGATCATAACTGATGGTGTTACAGATAATACCTGTAGTGATACCTTTCTGGATACAGGAGGTCAATCTGCAGCATACTCAAACAATGAAGACATAACGTACACCATTTGTCCCGATACAGGCGGTAGTTTTGTCCGTATCAACTTCACTAGCTTTGATGTGGAGGACGGATACGACTTTCTTTATGTTTATGAAGGTACCACCACAGGAGGAACCTTAATAGGACAGTATCACAACGGGAATACTCCACCAAGTACTATCACCTCAACAGATGGTTCTGGTTGTCTAACTTTCCGTTTTACTTCAGATTTTAGCGTTACCAATAATGGTTGGGAGGCTGCGGTTTCTTGTTATGTACCGGGTCCAACTATGACCATCTCGGATGTTTCAGTAGATGAGGATGCGGGCAATGCCGTTTTTACAGTTACACACACGGGAGCAAGCGCCTCTGGAGCGTTTACAGTAAACTTTCAAACTGTGGATGGAACAGCTCTAGCAGGCAGCGATTATACAAGCACCACAGGAACCCTGAATTTTAATGGTACGGTTGGGGATATGGAAATTATTACTGTTCCAATTACCGATGATTCGGTTATAGAATCCGATGAAACCTTTACAGTAGAGTTTACAGCTTCCTCAGATGGAACCGTCGATTTTACGGATACGGCAACGGGAACCATCAACGCACAAATTTCTTCGGATGCGCCGCTGGTGTTATATGAGGAATTCCATGGAAATGTGGATTATGTGGTTACTGGAAACACGTTGAGAACCGCAAACAATGGTACGGATCCCTGTGCAGTTACAAATACCAGTTCAGGTACGTTAATAGCACCCATCCCTGGTACCGCTACCATTAGAAAAGCTTATTTGTACTGGGCGCATTCCAGCTCTACCATGGATGCGGATGTCACCTTTGAAGGACAAGCCATTACTGCAGATTTGGCCTACAACGCCTATTCTGCAACCTATTGGAGTTATTTAAGTGATGTAACATCCATCGTTACAGGCTTGGCAGACCCTTCCACAAACACATACGATTTTGCCGATTTGACTATTGACACCACAAGTAGCTGTGGTAGTCAAGGTGTACTGGGCGGTTGGGCATTGATGGTCTTTTATGACGACCCTACCTTACCTGCATCCAGTATCAACCTGTACCAAGGTTTTCAAAGACTAAGGAATTCTAGTGACTCGTTTACCTTGGATTCCTTTTACGCCATTGCAGGTTCGGGTGCCAAAGCCACCTTCTTGTCTTGGGAAGGAGACGATACCCTTTCTGGTGCTTCGGAAACACTTTCTATTACTAACCAAGCGACTACTACATTTACCTTGAGCGGAGATGGTGGTCAAACCGGAAATAACGCATACAACGGCACCATTTATGATGATACTCAGGCACCTGTCTATAATGATGCTACCACCTATGGTGTCGATTTGGACACTTACGGGATTTCCTCTTACATATCACCAGGGGATTCCCAGGTAACGGCCAATGTTTCAGTAGCTTCGGATGCTGTATTTTTTAACGCAGTTTTAATACGGGTTCAATCCAATTTGGTAGACGGAACTGTCTTTGAGGATGTCAACTACCCTGGAGGTTCAGGTAGGGACATGGCAACCGCATCAGGGGTAGGGGCAAACAATGCTACCCTGGAAATTTATGATTCATCAAACGTTTTTATTGAGAGTACCACCACAGATAGCAATGGTGACTATACCTTTGGAGGAATGGCGGATGGGGATTATACCATTCGTGTGGTAAACTCTACTGTAAGATCTTCAAGAGGGGGCGGAATTGGCTGTACCTCTTGTATTCCAGTTCAAACTTATAGAAATTATAATACCTCAGGTTCCTTTGTAGATGTAACCGGTGAGATTGGCGGTGCTGATCCTTCTGCCGAAGATGTAGGGACGGGAACCTTGACAGGAGCTCAAACCACCTCCGCAGTGACAATTAACAGTGGTGGTATTGTTGGATTGGATTTTGGTTTCAACTTTAATACCATTGTTAATACCAATGAAGATGGACAAGGTTCCTTGGAACAGTTTATTGTAAACTCCAACAACTTGGATGAAACAGGATTGGACATTGAGGCCAATGCAATTTTCAATCCAGCAGCTGGGGATGACACCTCTATTTTTATGATTCCACCTAGCTCGGACGCCTTGGGTAGAACTGCAGATTCCAATTATTCTAGTGGCTTTTTTGATATCACCATAGGCAATGGTAATCCTTTGACCGCAATAACTGGTGACAATACCATTGTAGATGGTCGTACCCAAACAGCTTATTCCGGAGATACCAATTCAGGAACTGTAGGCTCTGGAGGTAGCACTGTGGGAACTTCCGCAATTAGCTTACCAATGTATTCCAGACCTGAGATTCAGGTATATAGAAATCAAGGTGATGTTTTTGATGTACAAGCCAATGCAACTATTAGAAACTTGGCTGTATATGCAAACAATAATGCTGCAGTCCAGATAAATAGTGGTACTGCTAACATTACCTCCAACCTTTTGGGCGTCAATGCCCAAGGTTCAAATGGTGGTAACGTAGATTACGGTATTGAAATTTTGGGAGGAAGCCTAACAATAGATGGCAATTATATTGCCACCAATACAGATACCGGCATACGAATTAATGGAGGAACAAGCAGTTTAATTCAAAACAATCATATAACCTCCAACGGAGACCAAGCCTGTGATGGTAATATTGAGATTTTGGGAGGAAATGGAATTACCATTCAACAAAACCTAATTGAAAACGCCGCTGCTTCAGGCATAGATGCCTCTGCAAGTTCTGGAGCATTGACCATAACGGAAAATGCAATTACGGCCTCGGGTCAAGATGGTGGTAATTGCTCAGGAAATGTGGAAAATATGGGCGTTCTTGTTGCTGGTGATAACTCTCAACTGACCAATAATCAAATTTATAGCAACGGAGGCGCTGGAATAGTTGTAATAGGCGGAACGGGCAATCTAATCAGTCAAAATTCCATTTACGCCAATGGAACTTCCACAGCTGCTCTAGGCATTGATTTGGATGCTACAGCAGGGGATGGAGATGGAGTTACCGTAAACGATAATGGAGATGCAGATAGCGGACCCAATAACTTGTTGAACTTCCCGATTATCGAATCAACCTACCTTTCAGGTTCAAATCTCGTGGTAAAGGGTTGGTCACGACCTGGAACAACCTTGGAGTTTTTCTTGACGGATGTTAGCGAAGGAACCGCTACAAGTGGGGACAATCAATTGGGTCTATCCATAGATTACGGAGAAGGTCAGACCTATCTGGGTAGTGCTGATGAAGGTGGTGGTTCCGATACGGATGACAGTGTTTCAGCCTATTCGGATGCTGATGGAAATACAGATAATACCAATGCATTTGAGTTCTCAATTCCCTTGACGGTTATACCTTCTGGTGGAGATTTGATTACCGCTACGGCTACCTTGATCAACTCAACTTCAGAGTTTTCACCTAGGTCCGTTTTAAACATTCCTACAGTAATAACCAATCGCGGAATTACGTACAGGGTCAATAGGGATTAGACTTTTTTTACATCCAATTCTTACAGCCATTTTATCCAATTTAAGAGCCGAAAAACCATTTTCGCTATGCGCTTTAGCCTTT
The DNA here is from genome assembly GCF_005937185.1 of Flagellimonas algicola. Taxonomy (GTDB): domain Bacteria; phylum Bacteroidota; class Bacteroidia; order Flavobacteriales; family Flavobacteriaceae; genus Flagellimonas; species Flagellimonas algicola. The sequence continues at coordinate 8,961 of NZ_VCNI01000005.1, forward strand.
TACTGTCTTGGTTTAATCGACCAACTACCTCGATTTTTTTACCTCAAAAAAAAAAGTAACCTCAGAATTTAAACCCTATACCGTCGGATTTCAAGCGTACACAACAAATATTTTCCCCCCCTAGAGGTAAAGGTAATTTTGTAAAGTGTAGAAATACTATGCAAAAAGAACAACTGATTTAAAAGCTTTAATAAGCTCTAACAAATACAATAATTCAACCCAGACCCGATGTCTACTAATCATAACCCCATGAAAAAGAGCATCTTAGTTGCAGTCCTAATGCTTTTCACAGGAATTGCATTTTCCCAAACCACAGTAACCCTACAAGATCAATGTAACTGCGAAGTCTTGAGCGGAACTGCGGTCACTACGGCCGGAGCAATAACTCCTGCAGGTGCGGATACAGGAGACGTTTATGTCAATACCAATACAGGAACTATTTATTTCTGGGATGGTGATTCTTGGGAATTGACATCAACAGATGATCAGCAGTTAACTGGGTTTACTTTGGATGGAGCTACGAACGAATTGACACTAACATTGGAAAATGGGGGAAATGTAAGTGTCGATTTAAGCAGTTTAAGCGATACACTTACCGACACCAATACAACAATTACTTCTTTCGGAATTGATGGAACTAACACCAACCTTGAAATTATAGATTCCGAGGCGAACACGTTTTCAGTTGCCTTGGCAGCCTTGGCAGCTTTGATAGATACAGACACCGATGACCAGACCTTGAGCATTACAGGGACAGATTTGTCAATTGCTGATGGAAACACCGTTGATATTTCAGGTGTGAATACAGATTCACAAACGCTTTCCTTAACTGGAAATGACCTTTCCATCAGTGGTGGCAACACCATCGATATTAGCAGCATCGATACCGATACGGATGACCAAACATTGAGTTTGACAGGAAACACCTTAGCTATTGCCGATGGAAACTCTGTTGATTTGAGCGGTTTTGTGGATACTGACGACCAGACCTTGAGTCTTTCAGGTACAGATTTAAGTATAGCAGATGGAAATACGGTAGACATTAGTACGATTGATACCGATGATCAAACCTTGAGCATAACGGGATCAGACCTGACTATAGCTGATGGCAACACTGTGGATATCTCCGGTGTGAACACGGATTCACAAACGCTTTCCTTAACTGGAAATGACCTTTCCATCAGTGGAGGAAATACCGTGGATATTAGCAGCATCGATACCGATACGGATGACCAAACATTGAGTTTGACAGGAAATACCCTTTCCATTGCGGATGGGAACTCGGTTGACTTGAGCGGTTATGTGGATACTGACGACCAGACCTTGAGTCTATCAGGAACAGATTTGACCATTGCAGACGGAAATACAATTGACATCAGCTCTATTGATACGGATACGGATGATCAAACATTGAGCATTACTGGAACGGATTTGAGCATTGCCGATGGCAACACTGTGGATATCTCCGGTGTGAACACGGATTCACAAACGCTTTCCTTAACTGGAAATGACCTTTCCATCAGTGGAGGAAATACCGTGGATATTAGCAGCATCGATACGGATACGGATGACCAGACGTTGAGTTTGACAGGAAATACCCTTTCCATTGCGGATGGGAACTCTGTTGACTTGAGTGGATATGTTGACACGGATGACCAGACCTTGAGTTTGTCGGGTACTGATTTGACCATTGCCGACGGAAACACGGTAGACATCAGCTCTATTGACACAGATACCGATGACCAGACCTTGAGTTTGTCGGGTACAGATTTAACCATTGTTGATGGAAACACCATTGACATAAGCTCCATTGATACGGACACGGATGATCAAACATTGAGCATCACTGGAACGGATTTGAGCATTGCCGATGGCAACACTGTTGATATCTCCGGTGTGAACACGGATTCACAAACGCTTTCCTTAACTGGAAATGACCTTTCCATCAGTGGAGGAAATACCGTGGATATTAGCAGCATCGATACCGATACAGATGACCAGACTTTGAGTCTATCCGGTACAGATTTGAGCATCGCAGATGGAAATACGATAGACATTAGTTCCATCGACACGGACACGGATGACCAGACGTTAAGTTTATCAGGAACTGATTTGAGTATTGCCGACGGGAATACAGTTGATTTAAGCGGTATCGATACCGATAATCAGGATGCTAGTGAAGTAAGTTATGATCCTAGCACAACTACCCTGGTATCAAATAATGTTCAAGACGTAATTGAGGAATTGAAAGCGGAAGTGGATGCCTTTGCAGCTACTTCTGGACAAACGAATACCGCCTCTAATGCTGGGGCAGGGGGTGTTGGACTTTATGCCCGTAAGACTGGGGCAGATCTCGAGTTCAAAAACATCAATGCAGGATCTAATCTTATCAGTATAACTGACGATGTTGCAAATGATGAGGTGGATATTGACTTCAATGTGGCGAACCTTACCATAACAGAAAGCCAAATATCTGACCTTTCCCATACTGTTGATACTGATGATCAAACATTGAGCATCACTGGAACAGATTTGAGTATTGCCGATGGCAACACTGTGGATATATCCGGTGTGAACACGGATTCACAGACACTATCCTTAAGTGGAAATGACCTTTCCATCAGTGGAGGAAATACCGTGGATATTAGCAGCATCGATACCGATACTGATGACCAGACGTTGAGTCTATCCGGTACAGATTTGACTATCGCAGATGGAAATACGATAGACATCAGTTCTATAGATACCGACACAGATGATCAGACCTTGAGTTTGACAGGAAACACGTTAGCTATTGCCGATGGAAACTCTGTTGATTTGAGCGGTTTTGTGGATACAGATGACCAAACCTTGAGCATAACGGGATCAGACCTGACTATAGCTGATGGCAACACTGTGGATATCTCCGGTGTGAACACGGATTCACAGACGCTATCCTTGAGTGGAAATGACCTATCCATAAGTGGTGGGAACACGATCGATATTAGTTCAATTGATACCGATACTGATGACCAGACCTTGAGCATTACAGGTACAGATTTGTCAATTGCTGATGGAAACACGGTTGATATTTCAGGTGTGAATACAGATTCACAGACACTTTCCCTGAGCGGAAATGATCTATCCATCAGTGGTGGCAACACCATCGACATCAGTTCCATAGATACCGACACTGATGATCAGACCTTGAGTCTGACAGGAAACACCTTGGCCATTGCCGACGGTAACTCCGTTGACTTGAGCGGTTATGTGGATACTGACGACCAGACCTTGAGTCTATCAGGAACAGATTTGACCATTGCCGACGGAAATACCATTGACATCAGTTCCATTGATACGGACACGGATGATCAAACATTAAGCATCACTGGAACGGATTTGAGCATTGCCGATGGCAACACTGTGGATATATCCGGTGTGAACACGGATTCACAAACGCTTTCCCTGAGCGGAAATGATCTATCCATTAGTGGTGGCAACACCATCGACATCAGTTCCATAGATACCGACACTGATGATCAGACCTTGAGTCTGACAGGAAACACCTTGGCCATTGCCGACGGTAACTCCGTTGACTTGAGCGGTTATGTGGATACTGACGACCAAACATTAAGCCTAACTGGAACGGATTTGAGTATCGCTGACGGAAATACAGTGGACATTAGTTCAATTGATACCGATGACCAGACCTTGAGTTTGACAGGAACCGACTTGAGCATTGCAGATGGAAATACAGTTGATATCAGCTCCATAGATACCGATGACCAGACCTTAAGTCTGACAGGAAACACCTTGGCCATTGCAGATGGTAACTCCGTTGACTTGAGCGGTTATGTGGATACCGATGACCAAACCTTGAGCATTACAGGTTCGGATTTGACAATTGCTGACGGAAACACAGTTGATATTTCAGGTGTGAACACAGATTCACAGACACTTTCCCTGAGCGGAAGTGATTTATCCATTAGTGGTGGCAACACCATCGATATTAGCTCCATTGACACGGACACGGATGACCAGACCTTGAGTCTGACCGGTAATACACTGGCAATCGCTGATGGAAATTCGGTTGATTTGAGTGGATATGTTGATACCGACGACCAAACATTAAGCCTAACTGGAACAGATTTGAGTATCGCAGATGGTAACACGATAGACATCAGTTCCATTGACACGGACACGGATGACCAGACCTTGAGCATCACGGGCACAGATTTGTCAATTGCCGACGGGAATACAGTTGATTTAAGCGGTATCGATACCGATAATCAGGATGCTAGTGAAGTAAGTTATGATCCTAGCACAACTACCTTGGTATCAAATAATGTTCAAGACGTAATTGAGGAATTGAAAGCGGAAGTGGATGCCTTTGCAGCTACTTCTGGACAAACGAATACCGCCTCTAACGCTGGAGCAGGGGGTGTCGGACTATTTGCTCGTAAAATTGGCGCTGATTTAGAGTTTAAGAATGTAAATGCGGGATCTAATCTTATCAGCATAACTGACGATGTTGCAAATGATGAGGTGGATATTGACTTCAATGTGGCAAACTTAACAATTACAGAGAGTCAAATTTCTGACCTTTCCCATACTGTTGATACTGATGATCAGACATTGAGTCTTACGGGGAACACCCTTTCCATAGCAGATGGAAATTCCGTTGATTTAAGTGGATTTATTGACACGGACGACCAAACCTTGAGCATTACGGGTTCGGATTTGACAATTGCCGACGGCAACACGGTTGATATCTCCGGTGTGAACACGGATTCACAGACGCTATCCCTGAGCGGAAATGACCTGTCGATAAGTGGTGGGAACACCATTGATATCAGTTCCATAGACACCGACACTGATGACCAGACCTTAAGTCTGACAGGAAACACCTTGGCCATTGCGGATGGTAATTCCGTTGACTTGAGCGGTTATGTGGATACCGATGACCAGACCTTGAGTTTATCAGGAACCGACTTGAGCATTGCAGATGGAAATACTGTAGACATTAGTTCAATCGATACAGATGACCAAACTTTGAGTCTGACAGGTAATACGCTTGCCATTGCTGACGGAAATTCCGTTGACTTGAGCGGTTATGTGGATACTGACGACCAGACCTTGAGTTTGACAGGAAACACCTTGGCCATTGCAGATGGTAATTCCGTTGATTTGAGCGGTTATGTGGATACAGACGATCAAACCCTGAGCCTATCCGGTACCGACTTAAGTATAGCAGATGGAAATACAGTAGACATTAGTTCAATAGATACTGATGATCAGACATTGAGTCTAACAGGAAACACCTTGGCCATTGCAGATGGTAACTCCGTTGATTTGAGCGGTTATGTGGATACGGACGACCAGACCTTGAGCATCACGGGTACGGATTTGACAATTGCCGACGGCAACACAGTTGATATTTCCGGTGTGAACACGGATTCACAGACGCTTTCCCTGAGCGGGAACGACCTTTCCATCAGCGGCGGTAACACCATCGATATCAGTTCCATCGATACCGACACTGATGATCAAACATTGAATCTAACAGGAAACATCTTGGCCATTGCAGATGGTAACTCTGTTGATTTGAGTGGATATGTAGATACCGACGACCAAACATTAAGCCTAACTGGTACAGATTTGAGTATCGCAGATGGCAACACGATAGACATCAGTTCAATTGATACCGATACTGATGACCAGACCTTGAGTCTGACAGGGAACACCTTGGCCATTGCAGATGGTAATTCTGTTGATTTGAGCGGTTATGTGGATACGGATGATCAAACATTAAGCCTAACTGGAACAGATTTGAGTATCGCTGACGGAAATACGGTGGACATTAGTTCAATTGATACAGATGACCAAACCTTGAGTTTGTCAGGAACCGACTTGAGCATTGCAGATGGAAATACTGTAGACATTAGTTCAATAGATACAGATGACCAGACTTTGAGTCTATCCGGTACAGATTTGAGTATCGCTGACGGAAACACAGTGGACATTAGTTCAATAGATACTGATGATCAGACATTGAGTCTAACAGGAAACACCTTGGCCATTGCAGATGGTAACTCCGTTGATTTGAGCGGTTATTTGGATACTGACGACCAAACCTTGAGCATCACGGGTGCAGATTTGACAATTGCCGACGGCAACACGGTTGATATCTCCGGTGTGAACACGGATTCACAAACGCTTTCCTTAACGGGAAATGATCTATCCATTAGTGGTGGTAACACCATCGATATTAGCTCCATTGACACGGACACGGATGACCAAACCTTGAGTCTGACCGGTAATACGCTTGCCATCGCTGATGGAAATTCCATTGACTTGAGCGGTTATGTGGATACCGATGACCAGACCTTGAGTTTGACAGGAAACACTTTGGCCATTGCAGATGGTAATTCTGTTGATTTGAGTGGATATGTGGATACCGATGACCAGACCTTGAGTTTGACAGGAAACACTTTGGCCATTGTAGATGGTAATTCGGTTGATTTGAGCGGTTATGTGGATACCGATGACCAGACCTTGAGTTTGACAGGAAACACCTTGGCCATTGCAGATGGTAATTCTGTTGATTTGAGCGGTTATGTGGACACGGACGACCAGACCTTGAGCATCACGGGTACAGATTTGACAATTGCCGACGGCAACACGGTTGATATCTCCGGTGTGAACACGGATTCACAGACACTTTCCCTGAGCGGAAATGATCTATCCATCAGTGGTGGCAACACCATCGATATTAGTTCCATCGATACGGACACGGATGACCAAACATTGAGTTTGACAGGAAACACCTTGGCCATTGCAGATGGTAATTCTGTTGATTTGAGCGGTTATGTGGATACGGATGATCAAACATTAAGCCTAACTGGAACAGATTTGAGTATCGCTGACGGAAATACCGTGGACATTAGTTCAATTGATACCGATGACCAGACCTTGAGTTTGACAGGAAACACCTTGGCCATTGCAGACGGTAATTCTGTTGATTTGAGCGGTTATGTGGACACGGACGACCAGACCTTGAGCATCACGGGTACAGATTTGACAATTGCCGACGGAAACACAGTTGACATTTCTGGTGTGAACACGGATTCACAGACGCTATCCTTGAGTGGAAATGACCTATCTATAAGTGGTGGGAACACGATTGACATCAGTTCTATAGATACCGACACTGATGATCAGACCTTGAGTCTAACAGGAAACACCTTGGCCATTGCTGATGGTAACTCCGTTGACTTGAGCGGTTATGTGGATACCGATGACCAAACATTAAGCCTAACTGGAACGGATTTGAGTATCGCTGACGGAAATACAGTGGACATTAGTTCAATTGATACCGATGACCAGACCTTGAGTTTGTCAGGAACCGACTTGAGCATTGCAGATGGAAATACAGTTGATATCAGCTCCATAGATACCGATGACCAGACCTTAAGTCTGACAGGAAACACCTTGGCCATTGCGGATGGTAATTCTGTGGACTTGAGCGGTTATGTGGACACGGACGATCAAACATTAAGCCTAACTGGTACCGATTTAAGTATCGCAGATGGTAACACGATAGATATTAGTTCAATAGATACCGATGACCAAACTTTGAGTCTGACAGGTAATACGCTTGCCATTGCTGACGGAAATTCCGTTGATTTGAGCGGTTATGTGGATACCGATGACCAAACCTTGAGCATTACAGGTTCGGATTTGACAATTGCCGACGGCAACACGGTTGATATCTCCGGTGTGAACACGGATTCACAGACGCTATCCTTGAGTGGAAATGACCTATCCATAAGTGGTGGGAACACGATCGACATCAGTTCTATAGATACCGATACTGATGACCAGACCTTGAGTTTGACAGGAAACACCTTGGCCATTGCAGATGGTAATTCTGTTGATTTGAGCGGTTATGTGGACACGGACGACCAGACCTTGAGCATCACGGGTACAGATTTGACAATTGCCGACGGAAACACAGTTGACATCTCCGGTGTGAACACGGATTCACAGACACTTTCCCTGAGTGGAAATGACCTATCCCTAAGTGGTGGGAACACGATTGACATCAGTTCTATAGATACCGACACAGATGATCAGACCTTGAGTCTAACAGGGAACACCTTGGCCATTGCGGATGGTAACTCCGTTGATTTGAGTGGATATGTGGATACGGACGATCAAACCTTGAGCCTATCCGGTACGGACTTGACAATTGCTGACGGAAATACAGTTGATATCAGCTCCATTGATACCGATACCGATGACCAGACCTTGAGCCTGTCAGGTACGGACTTAACCATTGTAGATGGAAACACGATTGACATCTCTGGTGTGAACACAGATGGGCAAACGCTAGGTCTTAGTGGAACCAACCTTTCCATTAGCGGAGGAAATACGATTGATATAAGTAGTATTGATACAGATACCGACGACCAAACTTTGAGTCTGTCCGGTACAAACCTGACCATTGTAGATGGGAACACTATAGATATCAGTTCTATTGATACCGATACTGATGACCAGACCTTGAGTTTATCTGGTACCGATTTAACCATTGCCGATGGTAATACCATCGATATAAGCAGTATTGATACAGATAATCAAAACGCCAGCGAAGTAGATCTGGTTACCCCGGTGGATATGGATGAGGCAGGAGAAGCATCACCTACTAACGAAACAACGGTTGAAGAAGCAATCCAGGCGATAGCACCGATTACTTCCAAAGCGGCCAGAATTTTTTATCCGCCATCTATAGCGGTTCCGGCATCTTCTGTAGGACCAGGAACGCCGATAGACTTGCATGCTCAGTATGTTGCACAATATGGAAGTCCTGCAGTGAAAAGCCCATCGGCACCTAATGGTATACCAACCTATACGGCTAGTGAACTTCACTATTATATTACGTATTACGATACCTCGGTGTTTTCCGGAGTTTCAGTAACGGATGCAGGTGTCATGTCATTTACCGTTGATGCTGTGCCAACAGGATACAATTCATTGATCAATGTAGTATTTGTTGTTAAATAAATATAAAGACTATAACAGATTTTGAAATCGAATACCCCACATAAGTCTTTATTATTTGTAGCGCTGACCTTATTGTTCGGAAGTCAGTTTTTGCAAGCACAATTTCTGTTGCAAGCTCCCAACAGCGGTGATGAAACCAACTATCAATGGTATGAAGCCTCCGATTTGGGAACAGTACTTGGTACTGACTTTTTTTATGAAGCTACCCAACCTGGCGTGTATTTTGCCACCTATGACGGAACGCTGTGCGGATCAAATGCCACAGGATACTTTATTTTAACGGATTGTGCTGCTCCTGATAATCAGGTAACTCTGAATATTGCCGCAAGCATTCCCTCTGGAGCCACAGTAAGTTGGAATCCTCCGCTGCCAGGAGATCAGACCCAACCTACAGTCACAAGTACCCAAACCGTGGAACGTTACGTTGCCACCATAAGCAAAGCTGGGAATTCCAGCGAACTCCCTCGATTCACAGTAGTTTGTATGAGTCAAGCGGGTAATTTGGTGGACGATTTTGTTTCTGTGGATGAGGATAACAGTGTGGTAGTGGATATTTTCGCCAATGATACAGACTTACCAACCGACGGCATTCTTACAACAACAGATCCTGCTAACGGAAGTGTGACGATTAACGATAATGGTACGGCCAACGACCCAACGGACGATATAGTGACGTACATACCGGATCCAGATTTCAACGGAACCGACACTTTTGATTATACCTTATGCAATTTGTTTGGGGCATGTAGTACTGCAACAGTCACTGTTGATGTGCTCCCAATTGTGGATGCTTTGGATGATTCCGTAGCTACAGATCAAGATGTTGCTGTTGACATTGATATGTTGGCCAATGACAATGATCTACCAATCACCGGAAGTATTACAACCACAAGCCCTACAAATGGTTCCATCGTTTTAAATGATAATGGAACACCGACCAATCCTTCGGATGATTTCATAACGTATACCCCAAATCCAGGGTATTTGGGAACTGATTCCTTGGATTATACCATTTGTGATGGCGCAGCTAATTGCAGTACTGCCACCATCACCATTATGGTAAATGTTCCAACCATCGATTTAGATGCTGATGATGACGGTATTGTTGATGCTTTTGAAGACTTGAATACGGACAATGATAACGATCCCACTACGGATCCAACCGACACAGACGCGGATGGTATTCCAGATTATCTGGATATAGATAGCGATAATGATGGTATTCCAGATAATGTGGAGGCTCAGACTACATTCGGATATATTCCACCTAGTTTGACCGATGCCAATGACAATGGCTTGGATGATGCTTACGAAAATGGTGGAAATGTGGGATTGATTCCGGTTGATACCGAAGGAGATGGCATTCCTGATTATGTGGATGAGGATAGTGATGATGACAATGTACCGGACCTAATTGAAGGAAATGACCGAGATCAAGATGGAATTGCCGATGTTACCATAACAGGCTCAGACAAAGACAACGATGGACTTGATGATGCATTTGAAGGTTCAACATCCATAGATATTGATGTAAACGATGAAATTGATGATCCTTCCACGGATTTAATGGACACAGATTCTGATGGGCAACTGGACTACCGCGATTCAGATGATGACGATGACGGTATTGAGACCATTGATGAAGATTTGGATTTGGATGGGAACTATGCCAATGACGATTCTGATTCGGATGGAATACCGAACTATTTAGATCCAGATTTGGGGCCAACCCAAGTTGATGTCATTGATGTGATCAATGTGATAACGCCAAATGGAGACGGAATTCATGATGTATTCACCATAAATAATTTAGAAGATTATCCAAACAACACAGTAAAGATTTATAACAGATGGGGTGTGCAGGTCTACGCAACCAAGTCATACAACACCACCGGAAATGTCTTTGATGGCACTTCGGAAGGAAGGGTAACCGTTAACAAGGATAACAAACTCCCAGTAGGTACGTATTTCTATATCATAGACTACCAAGACCCAACTGGAAGAATGAACCAGCTATCAGGCTACCTATACATTAACCGATAAACGAATTTGAAGCTGTGATAAAGGATATTAGGAAAAAAATAAAATGGTTGCGGTTTTTGATAGTATTGTGCTTGGCTCCTTCAATTCATGCACAGCAGGATGCCCAGTATACCCAATACATGTATAATACCGTGAGTGTTAATCCTGGTTATGCGGGTTCTCGGGGGCATTTAAGCATAGCCGCCCTATACAGGAACCAATGGTTGGGATTGGATGGTGCCCCAGAAACCCAAACGCTCAACGTGCATACGCCTTTGGGATATAGAGGTGTTGGCCTTGGTATTTCTGTGGTAAATGACAAAATTGGACCTACCTCGGAAACTTATTTTGATGTGGATTTCTCTTATACCATTCAAACTTCTTTTGATGGAAAACTAAGCTTTGGTCTGAAGGCCAGCGCCCATATGTTGGACATTAGATATTCGGAATTGGATGAATTTGAGATTGACCCACAATTACAGGCCCAGCAGGACATCCGTAACAAGTTTTCGCCAAATATTGGAGCTGGTGTGTATTATCATACGGATCGATTTTATGCCGGTGCTTCTGTACCCAGATTGCTGGAAACAACGCATTTTGATCAAGCCTCGGTATCCACTGCCAAAGAACGTATCAATTGGTATATGATCACCGGATATGTTTGGGATATTAACCCATTCTTAAAGTTCAAACCAACAGTTTTGGGAAAAATGGTCCAAGGGGCTCCTTTGCAAGTAGATCTTTCTGCCAATTTCATGCTCAACGAGAAATTTGTTGGAGGAATTGCGTATCGTTGGGATGCCGCTTTTAGCGGACTTGTAGGCTTCCGGCTATCCGATGAAATCTTTTTGGGACTGGCCTATGATCGGGAAATTACGGATTTGGGCGCTGCCACATTTAATGATGGATCTTTCGAAGTAATCTTCAGATACGATTTTATCAAGAATTTGGGGAACCTAAAATCACCCAGATTCTTCTAGACAAATCAACAAAATCAACATTTTTTAGAAACTCTTAGGGTTTAAATCCTGACAAAGGTCATATTTTTACCCTATGGAAGAGGAAAAGGTAATATTGGTCAACACCAAGGATGAACCCATTGGTTTGATGCCCAAGATGGAAGCCCATGAAAAAGCAGTGCTTCACAGAGCTTTTTCCGTTTTTATCATGAATAACAAAGGGGAAACCATGTTGCAACAACGGGCCAAGGACAAATACCATTCCCCGCTTTTATGGACCAACACCTGTTGCAGTCATCAACGTGATGGCGAGACCAACATTCAAGCTGGTAAACGACGGTTGATGGAGGAAATGGGATTTTCCACAGAGCTTCGTGAGCTGTTTTCCTTTATTTACAAAGCTCCATTTGACAATGGGTTAACTGAGCATGAACTAGATCATGTGATGATGGGCCACTACAATGATTCACCTCAAATAAATCCCGAGGAGGTTGAAGGTTGGAAATGGATGCAGCCTTCGGAGATCCAACAGGACATTGCCCAAAATCCGGATACGTATACGGCTTGGTTCAAGATTATTTTTGAGCGTTTTTATGATTATTTAACCGATAACAAATCTGCTCATGAAAGTTAAGGCAAGTAGAAAGGCAAGTTTCAACGCTGCACATCGATTGTTTAGAGCGGATTGGAGCGATGAAAAGAACGATGCTATCTTTGGAAAATGTAACAATCCCAGATACCATGGGCACAACTATGATCTCATTGTAAGCGTTACAGGGGAAATTGATCCTGAGACCGGGTTTGTTATGGATTTAAAGATTTTGAAAGAATTGATCAAGGAGCATGTGGAAGAGGCTTTAGATCACAAAAATTTGAACTTGGATGTTCCGGAATTCAAGGATTTGAATCCTACCGCAGAAAATATTGCTATCGTAATCTGGAATAAAATTAGACCGCACATACATAAGGACAAAGAACTTGAGGTGGTACTATATGAGACCCCTCGAAATTTTGTAACATACGCAGGATAAAATGAACAATTACCCTCTAAAATTCACCCCCATTCTTAAAGAACGACTTTGGGGCGGCACCAAGCTAAAAGATGTACTGAACAAATCCATAGAGAGTGATATCACCGGTGAAAGTTGGGAGCTTTCCGGAGTCGACGGCGATATTTCCATGGTTGAAAATGGGGATATGAGGGGCACTTCACTGCAAGAACTCATTCAAAGTAATGGAGAGGCCTTGTTGGGGAAAAGCGTGGTTGAGCGTTTTGGATTGGATTTTCCCATTTTGATCAAGTTTATTGACGCCAAGCAGGACTTGTCCATTCAGTTGCACCCCAATGATGAATTGGCAAAAAAAAGGCATAACTCCTTTGGAAAAACCGAAATGTGGTATGTGATGGATGCAGATCCAGGTGCCAAACTGATTGTGGGTTTTAACAGGGATGTGGAAAAGGAAGAGTATGTAAAAAGTTTGGAGGAGGGAACCTTGGAAAGTTTAATGAACTATGAGGAAGTATCTGAAGGAGACACCTTTTTTATCAATACGGGCAAAATCCATGCAATCGGAGCAGGGGTTTTACTGGCAGAAATCCAGCAGACTTCAGATGTTACCTACAGGGTTTTTGACTTTAACCGTAGGGATAAAAATGGAAATCTCCGGGAGCTGCACACCGAATTGGCTTTGGATGCCATGGACTATGCCAAGAAGGATGATTTCAAAGTGAATTATTCCAATGAACAGAATAGGGTAAATGAAATGGTGGATTGCCCGTATTTCAAAACCAATTTTTTGAAACTCACCAATTCCCTGGAGCAGGATGTAACAAATAGGGATTCCTTTACCATCTACATGTGTGTGGGAGGGGATGCACAAATAACCAATGAAAGTGGCAGCGCACACATTAAGAAAGGTGAAACGGTATTGGTTCCCGCTACCAGCAACAAAATAAACATAGCAACTGAAGGAGTCAAACTTTTAGAAGTTACCATTTAATAGTACATTTGAAAAAACACTAATATGGCAAGTATTCGCGATTTAAAGAAAGATGTCAATTTTGTCTTGGGAGACATTATTGAGGCGGTTTACCTGTGGGAAGCTGGTTCTGACAAAAAAGATTCAGAAGAGGGAACCGTGATCATTGACAAAGCCATTAACGTTTTTGATGAGCTTATGGCTAAAATCCATCAGAAGGATGTGGATAACCATAAAGCCCATTTTAAAAATATCCGAAATCTGTTGGAGGAAAAGGCGACTGCCTTGGTTCAAGAGTTCAACAAACTCTCCAATTAGATACTATTGGCCATCCAATTGCGCCCTTAATATTTTCCCGTATTTGGAGGAAGCTACATTGGGCTCCAATACCTTGTAAACGGAATCCAAATATATAGGATTTACCACATCTGCTACCGTTGTCATAAGATAGGGGGTAACATAGGAATCCCCATTGATCAACCCAAAATTTAGAGCATATCTGTAGGTGCCAAGTACGTTTCTATCGATAAGTCTTTGAATGGAATCCTGTTTCAGCGAATCTTCTTGAAACTCTGGTTGGGCAACCAACTGAAACAATTCCAGTTCTCGAATTCCGAATTGGGACATCATGGAGTTGAATTCCTCCAGTTTTTTATTGCTGTTGGAACCAGAAATTTCAGGGTTTAGATCAAAAGTGTTCCAATTGGTGTTGATGGTTATGTTTCCGGATTCACCAAAAAAGGTAATACGATCGTTGAGTTCGTTATTGTCTTGTTTATTCAGATAGAGATAGAACACATCGGGTTCTTCCAGTTCATGGGCGAAGACAAAGTTTCCATCACCCTGAATCTCCACGGAATCCAAAACAACTAAATTAGAGTCCTTAAAATGTTGCAAGTATAAGGTTCCCTTTTTAAGCCCTTTGATGTTCCCCGAGACCGTCATTGTATTTTCGGTTTTGCTTGCGCAGGAAATCAAAAGCACAAGGAGGGTCAAAACTGATAAAATCCGTTTCATGAATAACTTTTTTGCGTGGCAAATATGCATAAACTTATGGAATAATTAAACCTTGGAAGCAACTTCCATGAGCAAAGCACATAAATAGGCACCCGCAGTTCCCACCACATATCCAAAAACGGCCAGCAAAATCCCTACTGAGGTCAAAGAGGGGTGAAACTCTGCCGCCACAACTGGTGCCGAAGCAGCTCCGCCCACATTGGCTTGACTGCCCACTGCCAAAAAGAAATAAGGTGCCTTGATCAATTTGGCTACCAAGATTAACAAACCTGCATGGATGGCAATCCAAACCAGACCAATGGCAATGAGTCCAGGATTTTCCATGACCCGGCCCAAATCCATTTTCATTCCAATGGTAGCTACCAAAATGTAAATGAACATGCCACCAATTTTACTGGCACCGGCTCCTTCGTAGTTTTTGGCTTTGGTAAAGGAGAGTCCTATCCCAATAGTCGTGGCAAATACCACCATCCATAGAAATTTGGAACCTAGGGATGACAGAATTTTTTCTTTGTTACGAATGACTTCAAAATTGGCTTCCAAAAACTCCGCAAAATAATGTCCCACCAAATGGGCAATTCCAACCCCGGCAAAAGCATACAGTAACATCATCATTAAATCATGTAGTGAAGTCACACGGGCTATTTTGGCTGTATGTGTACTGACTTTTTCTTTCAGTTCTTCAATGGATGAGGTGTCCGCTTTCAACCAATTATCTATTTTTTTGGTTTTACCGATACCCAATAACAGTATGGCCATCCAAAGATTGGCTACTACAATGTCCACTAGCACCATTCCTCCATATTTCTCCTGGTTAAACTGGAAAACTTCCAACATGGCCGCTTGATTGGCCCCACCGCCTATCCAGCTCCCTGCAATGGTGGCCAAACCACGCCAGACGGCGTCAAATCCATTGCCGCCTACCGTTTCCGGAGAAAATATAGACACAATCAATATGGCAACGGGCCCTCCAATGATGATTCCCGCAGAGCCGGTCAAAAACATAATCAATGCTTTGGACCCCAAGTTGGCAATAGCCTTTAGATCTATACTCAAGGTCATAAGGATCAAGGCTGCAGGCAATAAGTACCGGCTAGCCATATAGTAGGTATTGGAGGATTTTTCATCCACGATGCCCGTACTGGCCAAGATAGCAGGCAACAAATAGCACATAAGTACTGTTGGCACAATGCCATAGAATTTTTTCCAAAAGCCTGTCTTAATGGATGAGGTATAAAAAACAAAACCGAGACACAAACAGAGAAGCCCAAAGATGATGGTATCTTCGGTAAAGGGTAGTTGGTTCATACTATAAATCTTGTGACTCCCAAATATAGGAAAATCAAAGATGGTCCTTGATAAATTGGGCTACCCCATGTTCTTTATTGCTCAAAGTGACCCAATTGGCCACTGCTTTTGCTTCGTCCCTGCCATTGGCAACCGCAACCCCACAGCCTACCTTTTGCAACATCTCAACATCATTGAAATTATCACCGAAGGCGATTACATCTTCGAGGGTTTCATCCGAATGCAATAAAGATTGAATGGCGCCCAATTTGGAAACTGCTTTAGGTGCAATTTCTATCAAGGTGTCATTGGATCGATAGCAATTCATGGTATCGGAAAAATGGGATTCCAAAACCGGGGTTATTACATCCATCATGCACTTTGTACCCATGAGCATGATTTTGTGCGGACCGATGTTGTTTTGTTCCCATCGTTGCAGTGTTTTAATTGTGGATTCAAATATGGGTTGAGCCTTGGTATTGAAAATTTCTTTTTCCACACGTTCTGAAGTCGCCTCCACACACCATTCGTCATTTTGATACAGCCCTAACTTTATTCCATGCCGATCACAAATAGTATGGAGTTCTTTAGTTAGATCAATCGAAATCATGATGTTGCATAATTCATCCGCATTTTGCAAAACCAAGGCACCGTTATAGCAAACCAAGGGATTGCCTCCAATACCCATCCTATCCTGGAGATACCTCATGGCCTTGGGCATTCGCGCAGAAACCAATACCACCCGCATACGGTTCTTTATCCGATTGATTTCCGAAACCGTAAAATCGGAAACGTCATTCTTGCTGGACAGGAGGGTGCCGTCCAAATCCGAACAAAGTATCTTAAAATTCATGCTAAATATTGAGCCAATAGGTAAGCTTTAGGTTAATGGACCTATTTCTGGGCATAAAGGTATTTACAAAATAGTTGTCATTGTAGACCAAAAACAAATCAGAAAGGGGCGCAAAACGCCATTGCAGTCTGGAGTTGAAACCAAGATTGTCCCTCTGGTTGCTATACTGCACCAAAGTTGACCAAAAAATGGATTTGCTAAAAGTGATGTCCACCCTTGGGGCTAAAAGCCAAATATCTGCTCTTGCATAGGGAGCAGGAAGGTCTATATGGTCATAATTGAACATCATGGACAAATTCACTTTGGGTTGGAAGCGAAGCATCATATCACCTTCCAACGAAAATCGTTTCCCATTGAAAAATTCTCCATAGGATGGTTCTACACTAAAGGAAAGTGTTTTTCTTCTATCTGATTGATATTCCAGTTCCGCTGAGGTAAAATAATACCCATTATTTTCAGGTAGGGGTATGGCGCCATCCTTTCCTGTGGGATCAAATTCTTCCGTTAGATAGATAAAACGGTGTTCCAGCTCGGCACTGAACTCCGAAAGGTTGTTAAACATGGCTTCCCAGCTTAGGTTATAGAAGTAATCTGTATTTTGATAGTCTAATTGAGGCCTCCAAGTATATACAGAGAAAAGGCTGATGGAATGGCTGTTGAGCGCTCCATTTTGAGGCCAAAAGTTTCGGTTTAGGCTAGAAGCAACTTTAAAAATATCCTTTCTGGGAATAAATCCTAAATCAGACTCGAACTCCTCATCAATATAGACGATATCCAAAAACCCTCCGTAATTCTTTGCGTTATAGTTTGCAAATCCTCCAAAGGAATAATTTCCCTCACTGTCATTGGGTTGAAATGATTTATGGCCATAAAATTTACCGTTCCATGTATTGTCGGCGCTGGCCAAATTATAGTCCAAGCCCACTACGCGGTTGTATTCCTCACTTTCATCCAGAAATTCCGGAGAGTCAAAAGACTGCCTGTTAATAAAGAACATGCTCACATTTGATCTTGAAAAAACCTTTTGCTGCAAGGCCAACATCATATTGTTGTTAGAGGCTATTTCATTGGCTTCATCTTCCTCAGTCTGAATATTAAGAAACCCAAGTCTAAGATTATTGTTGAGTTTACCACTTAAACGCACTCCGCCAATAATTTTGTTCTCTATGGTATTATCATCGGCATCTTTGGCAATTCCAATTCGTCTGGAGAAAAATGGATTGGCATCCCTACCTCCCCCAAAACTGGAAAAGAGGTCACTGTTGTCAATAAAAAACTGTCGTCTTTCCGGAAGCGACACCTCAAAACGGGTAAGGTTGGTGATAAAATTATCTACTTCTACCTGCGAAAAATCCGGATTTAGGGTAATATCCAAATTCATTCCGTTGCCAATGGCTACTTTGGCATCCCCTCCAATTTTTACGTTGTTTTCGGAAATATCGTTTTCAAAATCCCTACCTGAAATCCCATTGATATAAGGAATTAAAGCCAACGGTGTTCTGGATTTGCCCAATGGTTTTTCAAAATGCATATCGCCCATAAAGGCCAAATTGAAGACCCATTGGTTTTGGGGTATTTTGGTCCAATTGCTACGTTCATTGCTTTGTAAATCAAAACGATAGCTGTTGAATCGCCATTTGGTCTCACCTTCCCTAAACTTAAATGAAGTTAGTGGAATGGCCATCTCGGAAATGTAATAATTATCGTGAATTTTAGATTCACCACGCCATTTTACATCCCACGAAGTGGTAAACCCTCTAAGGTCGTTGCCCCCGCCAGAAATTAGGGCTTCTCTACGTACGCCCAAAGGGTTAATCCCAAACAGAAAAGCATTGGTCCCGTCATTGAACGTATCAAACAACAAGGTTATATTATCGCTGTTTCCTGCCCTGTAGTCCCTTCGTAAAGAAGGAGTAATGTAATCTCTTCCTTCGGCTTCCTGTCGAATCCCAATATACAACGTGGTATCATCAAAAAGCATTTTGATTTCCGTCTTTTGCTCAGCCAAAATAGAATCCGTTGGAAAGTACTGTTGAAAACCATGCGCACTTTCTGCAGTTTCCCAAACGGATTCGTCCAGGACTCCATCCACTGTTATGGGTTGGGTAATGTATTTTACGGTAAAACTCTTCTCGTTGGATTGGGCGGTTAGGAGCAAAGGCGATATGGCCAAAGCCAGTACCAAGCGAAGTTTCAACATAAGGGTGTTTGAGTTAGATTGACAAATTTAAGGGCAACCGTCGTTAAAAAAATCCTAAAAAATACAATCGTTTGGTTTCAATTGAGGAATGGCCCTTTTGAATTAATCGATGAGGGGTTACAAAGTTTAATTTGTAGTTTTTACATTTGAAAAAATCATCAATCATGAGAAACCTCACTTTTCTTTTTTTGCTTGTCCCCACTTTACTTTTCAGCAATACTTTTTGGGGCAAAACCGGACATCGCGTTACGGGACATATAGCCCAAAATCATTTGACCGGAAAGGCGAAAAGGGCATTAAAAGACTTGTTGGATGGGCATAGCTTGGCCTATGTCTCCACCTTTGCAGATGAAATAAAAGCAGATCGGAGTTATTCCAAATTCTTTGCTTGGCATTTTGTCAATTACCCTTTGGATCTGCGCTATGAGGATTCTGATAAAAGTGAGCATGGCGATTTGATTACGGCTATTGAAGAGTGTACACGAATAGTCAAAAACAAAAACAACAAAAGGGAAGATAGGGTGTTTTATCTGAAAATGCTGGTGCATTTGATTGGTGATCTGCACCAACCCATGCATGCCAGTAGGGCGGAGGACAAAGGTGGTAATTCCATTCAAGTGCAGTGGTTTGGGGAAGGAAGCAATTTGCATAGGGTATGGGATAAGAACCTGATTGAATCTTATGGAATGACCTACACGGAATTAGCCACGGAATTGGATCATTTAACAGGTAAGGAGCGCAAAAAAGTTCAGGAGGGGACCATATACGACTGGGTGCAGGAATCCCATGAAATATGTGCGAATATTTACGATTCTGCCAAAACAGGTGACAAACTTGGCTATCAGTATGGGTATAAATACAACAAAGTACTCTTCCAGCAACTGCAAAGAGGAGGCTTGCGTTTGGCCAAAGTACTCAACGAACTTTTTGAATAATCCCTATTGAATTACCCTAAAGGTTAGATTGATTCTACCTCCAATTTTTTTCGAGGTCTTTGGGAGCTGATGCTGCCAATAATGTTGTGTTGCCCCTTTCATGATCAATAAGCTCCCATGCTGCAATAAAATCTTGGACTTTATTCGTTTGTCTGCCTTGTTTCTTAAATGAAAAAAACGTTCGGCTCCCAAACTAACTGATGCAATCAACGGGTTTGTCCCCAGTTCCTTTTCGTCATCGGAATGCCAACCGTTGCTATCTTTTCCATCCCTATAAAAATTGAGTAGGCAGGAGGTAAAGGTGTTCTGTGTCAATTGTTCCACCTCCTTTTTAATTTGGTGCAATACCGGTGTAAAGCCGTGGGGCTTCATCGTAATTCCGGAATAGGAATAGGTTTTGTCATTATCGGCATACAAGGCCGTTAGTCTTGGTTGCGGATGGGTTTTGCCAAAAACAGTGATTTGGTCCTGTTGCCAGGGGATGGTTTCGCCAAGCGTTTGATAATATTGATTGGCCCTTTCATGACTTAGAAATGAAGGGTGGTAGACAATATTGGCGTCGGGTAAATCCAGGATTAATTTGGTTTCAAAAAGTTCCATGTTATTTGAGGACTTTTCTCAGTTGGTTTCTGTACTCCGATGGATTTTGACCTGTAAAGGCCTTGAAACTTTTATTAAAGTGGGAAAAATTGTTAAATCCACTTTCATAGCATACCTCTGTTATGCTGATGGGCTGTTCCGCCAAAAGTTTGGAGGCATGCACCAATCGATACTCATTCACAAATTGTGTAAAGGTTTTATGGGTTATTTTTTTAAAGTATCTGCAAAAGGAAGGAACGGTCATACTGACCAAATCTGCAATTTCTTCCAAGCTTATATCCTCCTTGAAATTAGCTTTTACATGGTTAAAAACAATATTGATTCGGTCATTGTCCTTGACCTCGGTTTCCATAGAAAAACCTTCGGCATTCAACACTTTGATTTCTTCCGAGGTGGCCAATTGGTTTAAAATGTTCAGGATAGAGAGCAAGCGCTGAAAATCGGTCTGATACTCCAAGATTTCCATTTTTTCACCCACCTTGACTTTGGTTTTACCGGAAAACGCAATACCTCCTTTGGCTACCTCAAACAGTTTTTGGATGTTCTTCATTTCCGGGATGTCAAAGAAGTCATTTCCCAGAAAATCCAATTTCATCTGTACAATGGTTTCACTTTTATTGCCAGTTAATTTATCGGTAAAACCACAATGGGGTAGATTGGACCCGATCAAGATCAAATCTCCGTTCCTGAAATAGGAAACATGGCTACCAATTTGCCTTTTTCCCGATCCTCCGTTTATATATACCAACTCCAATTCTGGGTGATAGTGCCAGGCATTGTTTTTGTTTTCGTTGTTCTCGTTAAACTTTTGGTAGGTGAACGAGTGCCCAAAAGTAGGTTCAATAGCTTCAAAAGCGGGCTTTTGTTTCATCGCGTTCAATTTTATTTGGTACTGTAAAGTTAAGGTGCTTTAAACCAAGCTGCTATGCAAAATTACCTAAAATATGTGCTATTTTAACCTTAACGTCAAATTAACATGCCCAGTAGGGTAAAATTGAACATAAATTGGAAAATGGGGTAGTGTTGGAAGCTGAATTGCCATAGTAGTTTTGTCTTGTAATTATTAAAAAAACGAAACGTTATGAAATCAGTTTTGAATTATGTTACAGTAGCAGCATTCCTTTTGGGTACAATGGGATATGCAAACGGACCTGCAAAAAGCGAGGTAGAGAAAAATTTGATCAACATTGAACTTGATCCTGTATTTGTAAAGAAAGGGGAAAAATTGTTTGTGAACCTTTTGAACCTATCCAAGGAGAAAGTAACTCTAAAAGTATATGACAGTCAAAACAGGCTGGTTTTCAAAGAAACTGTGAGCGGAGAACTTGTGGTTGAAAAAGCTTTCAATTTTGAAAAGGCCTTTAAAGACAGCTATACTGTAGTAGTAGTGGACGAATCTGGTACCTATAAGGAGACCATCAGCGTAAAATAAGTTTGTTTAGTTAAATTCAGTTTTGAGGGAGGCCCAGTTTTGGGCCTCTTTTTTTTATGGAGAAACAAAAAAGACCTGCCGGGAAAAGAAAAGCCCATTGCACCCGACAGGCCAAAAAGAACACTAACTAATTACATCACTTCAATCGTAATCTTGGATTGCAATGGTTCTGTTGCACTAAGGTCTAAAAGTACACAAGCCGCGTACTATTTTTACAGCCAAATGGACGTATACCCTGTTTGAATTGACGGATGCCCGTTTTCAATTGACGGATGCCCGTTTTCAATGAGCAGTTAACAATGAACAAGGAGTAATTTTAAATTTTGAGTTTTCAATTAGCTGGATGCTTGATATCTGTTGGGATGAGCCGTTTTCAACTTTTCATTTTCCATTTTCAATCAACGGACATCGGACATCGGACATCGGACATCGGACATCAAACATCAGACCCAAGACAAGAGATGCTGGATGCCGGATGTTCGTTGGGGTGAGTCGTTTTCAACTTTCCACTTACAATCATCGGACATCGGACATCAGACCCAAGACAAGAGATGCTGGATGCTGGATTCTGGATATTTGTTGGGATGAGCCGTTTTCAACTTTTCATTTTCCATTTTCAACTATTTGAGCTTGAACTTATTTCAGAAACCTCCGAAGTTTGTCCCTTTTCCGTTGTGGTAAGGCCTCATTTTCTAAAGCCAACTGTATCTGCTCCGGATCTTTTTTCCGACTAAAAAGCAGTTGATAAAATTGCTGGGTAGTCAATGGGTTGGGTGATTCCTCGACCAAAACAAATTCATCTCCTACCTGGACTTGACCAACTTGTAAAACCCGTATATAAGTTCCTGGATACCCGTGATCAATGAAGGTTTTTAAGATGTCCTGGTCATCAAAACGGATTCCTAATTTAAAGCAAGGCTCCCGAGGTTGGGTAACTTGAACCAAGGCAGTGCCTACTTTGTAGACATTTCCAATTTTAAGGGTGGCCTCGTCCAAGCCTTCCACAGTCAAATTCTCGCCGAACATGCCCCAATCCCAATCCAAGTGTGGGTATTTTTCCTCCCAATAGGGATATTGCTCTTTTGCGAAAAGATAACAGGCTTTGAAGATGCCTCCATGTACGTTTCTGTCGCTAATAGTGTCTTTGGCAACGCTTTCTGATTCCAAGGTAAGCGGCTGGTCCACGGGGAATTTAAAGATTCCGGTAGTGGTTTCCTGTCCGTTCCAGACTATAGGGGTGGGTTTTCCCAAATTGGTAGAGGTGATTCGCATAGGATGAAAATAAAAAAACCACCGGGATTACCGATGGTCTTTAACAGAAAGATATTCTTTATTTATCCCTTTTTCTCGAACCTTTTGGTGATGAAAAAGCCTACCATAAGACCCACACCTGACATTAGAAAAATGGTTCCAGGAAAGGCTATCTCTTCATCCAAGTCCAAACCGTTAACCATGGAGGAGCCTAAAAAGATGGCAATTCCTATACTCATGAGAAGAACCGCAAAATTGATCAATACAATTTTCCAGGTGGATAGTTCGCTATCGTCCTTGGATTTAAAAAAGATACTGGCATCCACCCCTTTTTCTATTAAGGCCAATCGTTCTTTATTGCGAGTGGAAAAATAGAGGTAACAAATTGCGAAAACTACCAGAAAAAAACTGATTGGAATTAAAATTGCTTCTGCCATTGTGTTCGTTTTTTAATTGATTAATAAACTCGTTTTGCCATAGGACGACACTTTTTTTGTTGAGGTTACAGTTCAGGTGATTTTTTTTCCAGAGGTGCATTTTGGATAACAATTCGTCAAATCGAGTGGTTTTTTAGGGCTTTACCCTGAAAAACTGTTTCGAGAATTAGAATTTTAGATCAAAACCCATGTTCTCGATACTTTTTCCATCGGAAAAAACTCGAACTGACGGTTTTATAAATTATGGAATATCCAAAAGCACGATGGTTTTTTTAACTTTAATGTAACCTAGGGCCTTCCAACATCGTCTTACTCTACAAATGAAGCAAACGAAAAACCAACCGGATATTGCTGCCATTCTAAATGGGGATACACAGGAATTTTCCGTCCTTGTAGATCAGTATAAGGACTTGGTGTTTACGGTTGCCATACGTACCTTGAAAAATAGGGAAGAGGCGGAGGAAGTGGCCCAAGATACCTTTATAAAGGTGTTTAAGTCCTTAAAGAATTTTAAGGGCGATGCCAAACTTTCTTCCTGGATTTATAGAATTGCATACAATACTTGTTTGGATCGAGTTAAAAAGCATAAAAAAGAGCTTAAAAATATGCCCATTGATGAGGTTAGAAGTGAGGCGGTGATGGAAATGGGCAATGCCCTTGACGGAATGGTGATGCAAGAACGGGCTGCAACCATTAAAAGATGTATACAGCAATTGTCGCCGGTAGATGCTGCTTTGCTTACTCTATTTTATTTTGAAGAAAAAGACCTTAAGGAAATGGCCAAGGCATTGAATCTAAGTCCTAACACGGCCAAGGTAAAACTGTTTAGGGCCAGAAATCGGCTAGGAGCTATTTTAAAGAATCAATTGGAACCAGAAACAATACAAAGTTATGGACAAGGATAAAGAATTGGAAAGACTAGTGGATAAAATGATGGAAGAGGCCCCGTTGGAAACTCCATCATCCAATTTTACTTACGTGGTAATGCAGGAAGTGACCAAGCTTCAGCAATCTATGGCCGAATATAAACCCGTGATGTCCATGCAGTCCATTTTAATTGCTCTGGGCATGTTGGGAATTTTTGGGTTCTATCTGTTCACCACCAATTCGGCAACAACCCCTGCTGAGGGACAAGTTATTCAGCTATTGTCCGATGCAAAAAGTTGGTTTTCAACAAAAATGCCACAACTTCAGATCTCAAAAACCTTTAGCTATATGATAGGAGCTATAGGAATCATGGTGTGTTTCCAAGCCTTTGTCCTTAAACGCTACTTTAATAAGAGGTGGGCTTAAAAAGAAGGAAAAATGTCAGTTCGAGTGGAGCCAAGATATGTTTGGATAGTCATTTAAGACGTTCTCGACTGCGCTCGAACTGACATCATCTGTATATCTACTTGATCATATCATAGCTACGAGCAATGAAGTTGGTCAACTCCTCACCTTTGAGCAATCCTTTGGACAAACGTGCCAAATCCAGGGATTGATTGATCAAACGCTCCCGTTTTTTAGCCGTTTTGGTACTTAGGATTTCACCCACCAATTCGTGGTTGGTGTTTACGATCAAATTGTACATTTCTGGCATATTGCCCATCCCGAACATTCCACCACCACCAGTTTGCTGCATTTCCTTCATGCGGCGCATAAATTCTGGTTCCGTAATGATAAATGGGGAAGCGCTGCTATCCATGGCCTCCATTTGTATGGTATAACCTTTTTCCTGGACAACTTTTTCCAAATCCTCCTTGAGACGTTCTTTCTCTTCGTCGGAAAGTTTGGAAATAGCGGTATCCTCTTTTTTGATCAAGTTGTCCAAGTGGTCCGCATCCACACGGGCAAAAGAGAGATTCTCTTTAGAAGTTTCCAGCTTTTGCATAAGATGCGAAACAATCGGGGAATCCAACAGCAATACCTCATAACCTTTGGCTTTGGCAGCTTCTATATAGCTGTGCTGAGCCTCTTGGTCCGAAGCATATAGCACTACCAATTTGTCGTCTTTATCTGTTTGATTGTCCTTGATTTTGTTTTCCAATTCCTCAAAAGTGAAGAAGGAACCATCAACGGTAGGGTACAGGGCAAATTTGTCCGCTTTTTCAAAGAATTTCTCTTCGGAAAGCATACCATACTCGATCACTACCTTGATATCGTTCCATTTTTGTTCAAAATCCTCGCGGTTGTTCTTAAAAAGGGAACTCAGCTTGTCCGCAACTTTTTTGGTGATATAGGATGAAATCTTTTTCACTGCACCGTCAGCTTGAAGATAGGAACGGGAAACATTCAATGGAATATCAGGGGAATCAATGACTCCACGAAGCATAGTCAAGAATTCGGGTACAATTCCCTCTACATTATCGGTAACAAAAACCTGGTTTTGGTAGAGTTGGATTCTATCTTTTTGAACGTTGAGGTCGTTGGTCAATTTGGGGAAATACAAAATCCCGGTTAGGTTGAAAGGGTAGTCCACATTCAAATGAATGTTGAACAAAGGCTCTTCAAACTGCATGGGGTATAACTCCCTGTAAAAATTCTTATAGTCTTCTTCCTTTAAGCCTGTGGGTTTTTTAGTCCACGCAGGATTGGGGTTGTTGATGATGTCATCCACTTCCTGGGTTGGAGCTGGATCATCTTCCTTGGCATCTTCCGGTTTTGGAAGCGTTTCGGTTTTGGTTCCAAATTTTATAGGGATGGGCATAAACTTGTTGTACTTGGTCAACAACTCCCTTATTTTGGCATCTTCCAAAAATTCCGTGGAATCTTCGGCAACATGAAGAATAATTTCCGTTCCTCGTTCTTCTTTTTGAGTTTCGTCCAGGGTAAATTCCGGTGATCCGTCACAGGTCCAATGAACCGCTGGTTCATCCTTAAAACTCTTGGTGATGATCTCTACCTTATCTGCCACCATAAAGGCTGAGTAGAAACCAAGTCCAAAATGCCCTATAATTCCTGAATCTTTTCCGGCGTCCTTGTATTTGTCCAAAAACTCCTCAGCTCCGGAAAAAGCCACCTCGTTGATGTACTTTTTTACTTCCTCAGCCGTCATACCGATACCTTGATCAACAATAAGGATTTGCTTGTTGTCCTTGTCCACTTTGACCTCAATCTGAGGGTTGCCATATTCTACTTTGGCCTCACCAATGGAAGTGAGGTGTTTCAATTTTAAGGTTGCATCCGTGGCGTTTGAAATAAGTTCCCTAAGGAAGATTTCATGGTCACTATATAGAAATTTCTTGATTAAGGGAAATATGTTCTCTACGGAAACATTGATTTTGCCTGTAGCCATTGTTAAATAGTTTTCTTTTTCCAAAGCATGACAAAAAAAATACCAGAATTACAAAGCTGACAAACTGACATCGCAGGGCAACGTTAAACTTTAACATAATTTTGTTTAACAAAAATAGAAAAAGAATAAACAAAATTGTATATTTGTACTGTTATGGAGGAAGATTGCTATGAAAACTTCATGCTATAACACGTTTGTTTATTGGTTAGGTTGTTGGAAACGCACTATCGCCCGGTAGTGCGTTCTCCGTTATGGCCTATTGGGTGGCAATCCCTTATTCTATTTTTTGTGAGATATAACTACTAGCTTGAATATATTTTTTACTTTTCCACGAAATAGCTTTTGCTGGTTTGGCAAGAGTTGATTAAAGCATACTTTATGTACAATTCCAAAATAGCTGGACTCGGGTATTATGTTCCCGAAAATGTGGTTACCAATAATGATTTGTCCAAGGTGATGGACACTAGTGACGAATGGATACAGGAACGAACAGGAATCAAGGAGCGTCGTCATGTGGTAAAAGGAACGGATACCACTACTTCCATGGGTGTGAAGGCGGCCAAGGTTGCCATTGAACGTGCTGGAATAGATAAAGATGATATTGACTTTATTGTTTTTGCAACCTTAAGCCCAGACTACTATTTTCCAGGGCCAGGAGTGTTGGTCCAAAGGGATTTGGGAATCAAAACGGTTGGGGCGCTTGATGTTAGAAACCAGTGTTCTGGTTTTGTATATGGGGTTTCTGTAGCAGACCAATACATCAAAAGTGGCATGTACAAAAATGTACTTGTTATTGGTTCTGAATTACATTCCTATGGTTTGGATATGACTACCCGGGGCAGGGGTGTATCCGTAATCTTTGGCGATGGGGCAGGTGCAGCCGTACTGACGCGCGAGGAGGATACCTCCAAAGGAATTCTTTCGTCCCACCTACATTCCGAAGGTCAACATGCAGAGGAACTTTCCTTAATTGCCCCTGGAATGGGCAAAAGATGGATAACCGATATTATTGACGACAAAGATCCAGAGGACACTTCATACTATCCATACATGAATGGCCAGTTTGTCTTTAAAAATGCCGTGGTACGCTTTAGTGAAGTGATTATGGAAGGACTTCAAAAGAACCAGCTTGGACCACAAGATATTGATATGCTGATTCCACATCAAGCCAATTTACGCATCTCCCAATTTGTTCAAAAGAAATTTGGACTCTCCAATGATCAAGTCTTCAATAACATCATGAAATATGGGAATACTACAGCTGCATCTATTCCTATTGCCTTGACCGAGGCATGGGAGGCTGGCAAGGTAAAAGCAGGTGATTTGGTAGTCTTGGCAGCTTTTGGTAGCGGGTTTACCTGGGGAAGTGTTATCATAAGATGGTAGTATGGGCAGGCAACTAAATAGTCTAACTCCGCCCTTGACCGAATTCATAGAAAAGCAAAAAATGTTCTTCGTGGCCACGGCCATGAAGGAAGGTAGCATCAATCTTTCGCCAAAAGGTCTGGATTCGCTAAGGGTATTAGATCCAAACAGGGTTATATGGCTCAATCTTACCGGAAGTGGTAATGAAACGGCCATTCACCTCAGTCACCATAACCGAATTACCCTTATGTTTTGTGCTTTTGAGGGAGATCCAATAATTCTACGACTGTACGGAAAAGCAAAGGTATACGGTACCGAAAATGAAAACTGGAACAAGTACATCCAGTTGTTTCCAAAAATAGCTGGAAGCAGACAATTAGTGGATGTGGCTATAGAAAAAGTACAGATTTCTTGTGGGATGGGGGTACCGCTAATGGAGTATCAAACCCAACGACAAGGACTTCTGGACTGGGCTGAAAAACAAGGTGATAAAGGTTTGGAAAAATACTGGCAAAAAAAGAATACGACCAGTATAGATGGTTTTGAAAGTAACAAGAAGTAAAACAAAACCCCAACTTCCGAAGGAAATTGGGGTTTTTAAATGATAGACCTTGAAGACTAACCAACCAACACTCTGTCAAGGAATACCAAGATTATGCTATAGAATTCCTCCGCCTGATTGCTTGGTATTGTCATCTCTTCGCTTACGTTGTTTGGCTCTGTATTTTCCACCACCAAATCGGTAGGATAGCCCGGCGTACACGTTATGACTTTCCCAATTGAAACCACCGTCCTGCACATAAGGACGTTGCCCATCAAATTGGAACATCATACTGTTGAAGATATCATTGTAATTCAAGCTGATGGTGCCTTTTCCTTGTGCAAAGCTGTATCGTGCACCTAGGTTCACAAAGTACATAGGCTCTATGGTAAACTGTATGTTTTGATTTTGTCCACGGTAAAAACCGAACAACTGCATGGTAAGTTTTTTGGTAACCGTAAAGCTATTGTTCATCCTCAGGTTCCAGGCATTATTGTCTACCTCTACGTTTTCAACCAGAATATCATTTTCCGTTGGGTCTGGATTATCACCCACTAAACTTTCCGTAATCCCACGATTGGTTTGTGAATAATAGTCAAAACTTCCATTTATGCTCCACCATTTTACAGGCTTATAGTTAACAGACATTTCAAAGCCATAGGCTGATGTCTTGGCAAAATTATCGAACGTTAAGATCAATTTGTTGAAGTCCAATCGGTCTACGTAAACAGCTCGGTTGATTTCATCAGAAATAGATCTATAGAAAACTCCCGCAGTAATGCTACCATTTTTGATTCGCTTAGTGTAGTTGGTCTCATAGGAATTGGTGAACTGTGGCACCAAACTAGGATTACCAAAAGACGAAATCAGTGGAGTGGCCCATTCCCTTATGGGATTTACCTGCCCAAGACCTGGCCGATCAACCCTTCTACTATAGCTCACCTGCAATTGATCTTTATCATTGGGCTTATAGGTCAGGAAGGCTGAGGGGTATATTTCCGTGTATTTATCCGTAAATGCACGAAGTCTATTGGTATCGGCCTGCACCTCTACGTTTTCTATTCTTGCTCCAACCTGGTATGACCACTTTTCCCTGTTCTGACCGAAGGTCACATAAGCAGAATACACATCCATATTATAATCGAAATCGGTGCTTGGGGTTGGCACTAGATCTCCATCGGAATTAAAGGACAATCCTGTGGAATTGTAGCCCACATTGGTTTCAAAATTTCTTGATTCCACACCAATCTCCAGTTTGGAGATGCTATCGAGCGGATTCACATAATCCAAGTTGGCAATGGTTTGTGTACGTTCGGTGTCCACAAAATCCATATAATTCGGGAACAAACTGGCTCCAGTGGTCCTAAAGTCGGCATCTTGATTGTTTTCAAAACGGTTGTGGTCTACTTCCAACTCAATATTGTGACCCTCCTTTTTGAAATCCAGTTTGTAATCAAAGTTGTACTGCTCGCTGCGATTGTCGCTAACGTCAGAGAAAAATTGTGTTAGGTTTCTGGCTAGGTCATCCCTATAGGTTATGGCCGTGATTCCTTCTCCCTCCCCGTCAAAAATGTTCTGATTGGTGAAAACTGAGATAGTGTTTTTGTCATTCAGGTAAAAATCAACCCCAACCTTGTACAAATGTGATTTGTTGTTGTTGAAAAAATCAAAGTCCTGAACAGAGTTCTCGTCTACTCTTAGAATATGCCCATCGTTCACGTATTTACCAATATTGTTACCATAGTTGCCATAAAAATTGAACTTGCCATTTCTGTAGTTCATATCGATGGAACTATTGAATTTGGCCTCAATACCCTTGGTCAATCCTGTGGTAATACTACCATTGAAACCTATGTTGGCATTTTTGTGCAACACAATATTGATGATGCCGCTCATCCCTTCAGGGTTATATTTGGCTGAAGGATTCGTGATCAATTCGATGGATTTAATGGATGTAGATGGAATTTGACGCAGTAATTGCGCAACAGGAACATTGGAGAGCTTTCCGTCTACCATCACTCTTACGTTGCTGTTTCCCCTCATGGTGATATCCCCAGTTTGGGAATCAACGTTTACGGAGGGAATGTTGTTCATTATGTCTGAAGCCGTAGCTCCAGCAGTGGTCAGGTCTTTTCCAACATTGATTACTTTACGGTCTACACGTTGCTCAATTGTGGTGCGTTCCGCAACTACCTCCACCTCTGAAAGTTCTTCTGTCTCTTCCACAAGGGTAATGGTTCCCACATCCACTTTTCTATTCCTTTTGGTAATAACCAATTTTTGGGAATGCGTTTTGTAACCAATAAACTGGACTTCCAACACGAAATTTCCCTCTGGAAGCTTTTTGATTTCGAAAGTACCATCTTCTGTGGTGATTCCTCCAGTAATGGTTTCGGAACCATCCTCAGATTTAACCACAATGGCCGCATAGGCCACAGGTTGGTTCAGGGCGTTGTCCACAACAGTTCCGGAAATGGAACCCACCGGCGGTTCGTTATCATTATTGGCTTTAAGGTTTTCAGGTAAAATGATGCACAGGAGTAGTGCAAAAAGAAAGATTACTCTTTTCATGAGCTGTTTGTTTTTGATTGATTGATGTTGTCTACAAGACGACGTTAAACGGGGAATGTTACATTTCTATTTGGGTTTAACATATTTTAACAACCACAAAAAAGATAATGGCTTGTAAGGCAGGGAGTTTTATGCTGACAAAAATCGAAGTTTGTGAAAAAAATAGGCCCTGACTTTCAGTATAAACCGAAATGCCAGGGCCAAATACATTGATAAGCTATACTAAACACTAACCATTAACTATAAAAAAATACAGACTTACCAATGCTTAATTTTGTACGTACAATAGACGGGCTTTTTTTTTAATAGTTACATTCTTTATGTCAGTTTAACATATAAATTAACAAATGCTTATGACACTTGTTTTTGGGGCGTCCTTAAATCCCGCTAGATATAGCAATCTTGTAATTCGTAGATTAGTTGAAAACAACCTTGAGACAATGGCCTTTGGGGTAAGGGAAGGGAACGTTTCCGGAATACAAATTAAAACCAAGCTGGATGATTTTCCTAATGTTGACACCATTACTTTGTACCTCAATCCTTTGCGGCAGAAAGAATACTACCAAGACATACTGGATTTAAAGCCCAAACGGGTGATTTTTAACCCAGGTACAGAAAACCCTGAATTTGTTAGAATTTTGGAAGATGCCGGAATATTGGTGGAAAATTCCTGCACCTTGGTCTTGTTGGCTACTGGACAGTACTAACTTTTTCTCCTTTTTTTCGGATAAGCCAAAGTCCAAAAAAGGTCAAAAGGCCGTTTAACGGCAATAATTCATATCCCAAAACATATCCACCCAAGTATTCCGAAGGTATATTGGCCACTACCCAAATAATCGCAACAGAAAGAGCACTTACCAACCACACCCACCGAT
Source organism: Flagellimonas algicola (assembly GCF_005937185.1). Taxonomy (GTDB): domain Bacteria; phylum Bacteroidota; class Bacteroidia; order Flavobacteriales; family Flavobacteriaceae; genus Flagellimonas; species Flagellimonas algicola. Next base: position 41,608 of record NZ_VCNI01000005.1, read on the forward strand.
CGTGAATCTTTTGTTTGGTGAGAATCCCAAAGGCAAACAGACCCAACAGTGGGCCATAGGTGTATCCGGCCACAGTAAGCAAACTATCAATAACATTGCTGTTGAGTATGTACTTAAATGCGATGATAACCAAAATAAGCATTATGCTCATGATGATATGCGTTCGCTTACGTATTTGTTTTTGACGGGATTCCTCTTTTTTCTCTACCTCCAAAAAGTCCACACAAAATGACGTAGTCAAAGAGGTGAGGGCACTATCTGCACTACTGTAGGCAGCAGCCACAAGTCCCAACATAAAAGTAACGGAGAGTGTTATGCCCAAACCGCTGTTCAAAGCCACCTCAGGAAACAATAGGTCAGATTTGGGTTTACCGTCCATTAGCGGGATGGAAATCCCATTTTTGCCCGCGTAGATGAATAATAGAGCACCCAGAAGCATGAACAGAAAAGTGACCCCAACCAAGACCAAACTAAAGGAAACCATATTCTTTTGGGCATCTTTTAGAGATTTGCACGTAAGGTTTTTTTGCATCATGTCCTGATCAAGCCCCGTCATGCAAATGGTAACGAACATACCCCCGATAAAGGACTTTACAAAGTGGTTTCTATCCAGAAAACTCTCGGTAAACAGGAATTTATCATAGGCTTTTAGTTCTTCTGAAACTAAAAACTCGCCAAAGCTCCAGTCCAGTTCCCTATTGATCAGGATAATGGAAAGCACAACGGCCAATATCATGAACAAGGTCTGAAGCGTATCCGTCCAAACAATCGTCTTTATGCCACCTCGGTTGGTATAGATCCAAATCAAAAGAATGGATATAACTACAGTAAATTCAAACCGAACTCCCAAATCGTCGAAGACGAACTGTTGAAGCACTATAGCGACCAAATACAACCTAAAGGCCGCTCCCAACACCCGGGAAATAAAGAAAAAGAAAGCTCCTGTCTTGTGGCTTACCACACCAAATCGTTCCAGGAGGTACTCATAAATGGAAGTCAGGTTCATTTTATAGTAGAGGGGCAGAAGCACGTAGGCCACCACAAAATAGCCAAACAGATACCCCAAAACTACTTGCATATACCCAAATTGGGAAGCTTCTATCCATCCGGGGACCGATATGAAAGTTACCCCGGAAAGTGAGGCTCCCACCATGCCAAAGGCCACTAGGTACCAAGGTGATTGTTTCCCAGCTTTAAAAAAATCTGCGTTACTATCGTTTTTACCTGTAAAATACGAAATGAGCATCAGCACCATGAAATAGGCGCCAACGAGCAAGAGGATCTGAAATGCGGACATAAGAGGAATTTGAATTGCAAAGTACAAAAGTAAATTGGTAACCGTAAAATCGTAATTTTGTGGGATAACCAGAACTATGGATTTTTCATCTAAGCTTTTGGAGAATGCCGTTTACGAAATGTCCCAATTGCCGGGCATTGGCAAACGTACGGCCCTTCGATTGGTCTTGCATTTGTTGAAGCAGCCCGAACAGCAGACAAATCACTTGGTGGAGGCTTTGTCCAAACTGAGAAACGAGGTGAATTTTTGCAAAACATGCAACAATATCTCAGATACGGAGATTTGTGAGATATGCGCCAGTCCCAAACGTGACCGTACCTTGGTTTGCGTTGTGGAGGACATCAGGGATGTTATGGCCATTGAGAGTACTTCCCAATACAAAGGGCTGTACCACGTGTTAGGCGGGAAAATATCTCCTATGGAAGGTGTTGGGCCGCAAGATTTGAATATTGTTCCTTTGATCAACAGGGTGAAACAAGGGGAAGTACAGGAACTGATTTTTGCCTTGAGTTCCACTATGGAAGGAGATACCACCAATTTCTATATCTATAAGCAACTGGAGGGATTAAAAGTTGCTACCTCTACCATTGCCCGTGGGATTTCAGTAGGAGATGAACTGGAATATGCAGATGAAGTCACTTTGGGTAGGAGCATCTTGAATAGAATTCCGTTTGAAAACGCGATCAAGGCAAGTTGATAGTGACAGAATAATGCATAAAAATTAAGAATAAGCGGATTTCTTTATTATTTTTGCAAAATAAAGGTCGATATCCGTTCGTTAAATAAGAATATGTCAAAATTTGAATTGAAGTTACCGCAGATGGGAGAAAGTGTTGCCGAGGCAACATTGACTACATGGTTGAAGGAAGTGGGCGACACTATTGAAATGGATGAAGCCATCTTTGAGATTGCCACGGATAAGGTGGATTCTGAGGTGCCCAGTGAAGTAGAGGGTGTACTTTTGGAAAAGCGTTTCAACGTGGACGATGTGATCAAAGTTGGTGAGGTAGTAGCTGTTATTCAAACTGATCAAGTTGTGGAGGCAGCGTCAAACGGACAAGATACTACAACACCCGAAGAAGCGATTGAGGTTCCGGCAGCGGAACTTGAAAGCCAGATATCCCAAGTACAAGAATCCATTGCAGCCCCAACCCCTGATTTTGGGTCTTCCGAAAGATTTTACTCGCCCCTGGTACGGAACATTGCCAAGGAAGAGGGCGTTTCCATGGAAGAATTGGAAACTATAATAGGAACAGGCAAAGAAGGCAGGGTCACAAAAAACGATATCAAGGCATTTTTGGAACATCGTTCATCCAACGGTAGCCCAGTTACTGCTGCTGCCCCTGAAACTACAGAAGCTGCACCTTCTCCTGTAAAACCTAAAAAGGAGGAGTCCAAGGCTGCACCGATACCGGTATCCAGCGGGGATGAGATCATTCCGTTAAGCCGTATGGGCAAGTTGATTGCCCACCACATGGTAGAGAGCATAACCACATCAGCCCATGTACAAAGTTTTGTAGAAGTGGATGTGACCAATGTGGTGAACTGGAGGAACAAAATGAAAGACTCGTTCCAGAAAAGGGAAGGGGAGAAACTTACCTTTACACCCATTTTTATGGAGGCGGTTGCCATGGCGCTCAAAAAATATCCTTTGATGAACATTTCCTTGGATGGGGACAAAGTCATCAAAAAGAAGAACATCAATTTAGGTATGGCTGCTGCTTTAGCGGATGGCAATCTTATTGTTCCGGTCATTAAAAATGCCGACCAACTTAATTTGGTGGGTATGGCCAAAACCGTAAACGATTTGGCAAACAGGGCCAGAAACAACCAATTAAAGCCAGATGAGGTTCAAGATGGAACCTATACCGTGACCAACGTAGGATCTTTCGGAAGTATTTTTGGTACCCCCATTATCAATCAGCCCCAAGTAGGTATCCTTGCCTTGGGCGCCATCCGAAAAATGCCTTCCGTAATTGAAACCGATCAAGGGGAGTATATTGGTATCCGAAGTAAGATGTTCCTCTCCCATAGCTATGATCACAGGGTGGTCAACGGTGCTCTAGGCGGCATGTTTGTGAAGACCGTTGCCGATTATTTGGAAGCTTGGGATATTAATCGGGAAATCTAGACCGCAAAAAAGGCCTTTTTCATTTCACTATGCTTATTTTAGGGGTTGAATTAATTCATCAATCCATGAAACAGTTTATGCCCCTAGCTTTAGGGTTTCTTATTTTGTTCTGCTTCTCAATGAACGCCCAAGACTTATCAGTTTACCAGAAAAAACATTTTGTGAAAGATGGGGATAGTTTACCCTATAGGCTTCTTTTGCCAAAAGACTATAATCCAAAGCAAAAGTACCCTTTAATACTGTTCCTACATGGCTCGGGGGAGCGAGGTAACAATAACGAGTCGCAACTGGTCCATGGTTCAGGGCTGTTTTTAAAAAAGGAGGTAAGGGAACGGCAGAAGGCCATTGTGGTGTTCCCTCAATGCGCCGCCAAAAGTTCTTGGGCCAAAATAGATGTTAGAGGGGATTTCGGGAATCGGGAATTTATCTTTTACGAAAATGCCAAACCCACAAAGGATATGCTGTTGCTTGAAGGCCTTATAAAATATTTGAAAAAGAACTACAAGCTGGATAAAAATAGGTTGTATATAGGCGGACTCTCCATGGGTGGCATGGGTACGTTTGAATTGGTGCGAAGAAATCCAAAAATGTTTGCCGCCGCATTTCCAATTTGCGGTGGAGCCAATCCCAACATAAGTAATAAATTGAGCAAACCGCATTGGTGGGTATTTCACGGAGATGCAGATGAAGTAGTACCTGAAAATTGTTCGGGAGACATGGTGAAGGCCATGGAGCAATCAGGGGTTAATGTGAAATATACCGTTTATCCCGGCGTAGGTCACAATAGTTGGGACAACACCTTTGAAGAACCTGAATTGCTAACTTGGTTATTTTCTAAATCGAAGTAAAATTTTATGGAGTTAAAACTTACCAAGCCAATCTGTTTTTTTGATTTGGAAACTACAGGAATTAATGTGGCCAAGGACAGAATTGTAGAAATTTCCATACTAAAGGTTTTTCCCAATGGTAACAAAGAAAGTAGGACCTGGTTAGTGAATCCGGAGATGACCATCCCACCAGAAGTGGTGGCAGTGCATGGTATTTCCAACAAAAAGGTGGCCAATGAACCAACATTTAAACAGCTGTCCAAGGAAATCTATAAAATGATTAAGGATAGTGATTTGGCGGGATATAACTCAGACCGATTTGATATTCCCTTGCTAGCCGAAGAAATGCTTCGAGCCGAAGTGGATTTTGATATGAAGAATATGGTTTCCGTAGATGTTCAGACTATCTTCCATAAAATGGAAAAAAGGACACTGGAAGCCGCCTATAAATTCTATTGTGATAAAAATTTGGATGATGCCCATAGTGCTGAAGCTGATACTTTGGCAACTTATGAGGTGCTCTTATCACAATTGGACCGATATCCAGAGCTGGAGAACAATGTGAAAAAGCTTTCGGAATTCACTACACGGAAACAGTCTTTGGATTTTGCGGGATTCATCGGTATAGATGATCAAAAGCGACCCATATTTGCCTTTGGGAAGCATAAGGGCAAAACGGTAGATGAGGTGATGGAATCTGAACCAGGTTACTTTGGTTGGATATTAAATGCAGATTTCCCTTTGTACACCAAAAAAGTACTTACCCAAATAAAGTTGAGCAAACTGAACAATAAATTGTCATAATCAAAATCACAAAAGGGAATGAAGCTGATATGCATTGGAAGGAACTATGCTGCGCATATTGATGAGTTGAACAACGAACGACCGGAAGAACCAGTAGTATTTATCAAACCCGATTCCGCCATCTTGCCCAAGGAGCAGGATTTTTACATCCCAGAATTTTCAGAAGACATCCATTACGAAGTAGAGGTCTTGGTAAAGATCAAAAAAGTGGGGAAGCATATCGCACCACAATTTGCCCATACCTATTATGATGAAATTGGATTGGGAATCGATTTCACCGCAAGAGACCTTCAATCCAAGTTAAAGGCAAAAGGTTTGCCCTGGGAAAAAGCAAAGGGATTTGACGGCTCAGCAATCGTTGGTAGGTGGAAGCTGAAAAATTCGTACGAAAATGTTGACAAATTATCATTTCAATTAATAAAAAATGGAACGGAAGTGCAAAATGGCAATACTTCCTTGATGCTGTGGAAAATAGATGAGCTTATTGCCCATGTTTCCACCTATTTTATGCTGAAAAAGGGCGATATTTTGTTCACGGGCACCCCTGCGGGTGTTGGTAAAGTAAGCCCAAATGATTACCTTGTAGGGATGCTGGAAGGAGAGCAGTTATTTGAAATTAATGTGAAATAATGATTTACAACCTCGACAAGATTAATGAAATGGCGGAAGGCGACCAAGATTTCGTAATATCTGTTATTTCTGTGTTTTTGGAAGAAGTTCCCGTTGACTTGGAAGGCCTGGAAACGGCCATAGGAGCGCGGGACTATGAAAATGTTTACAAGCTGGCCCACAAGATAAAACCCAATGTGGATCTTTTGGGAATGGAACAGACCCGTGCTACCGCTCTTGAGATTGAAACCCTGGGCAAGAATACGGCCAATATGGACGAAATTGAGCAAAAATTTCCCCTCCTAAAGAAGGATGTGCTTCAGGTAGTGTCCGAACTTCAAAAAGATTTTGATCTTTAAATGCAGGCAGAAATCATAACCATTGGGGATGAGATTCTCATTGGACAGGTGGTGGACTCCAACTCTACATTTATAGCAAAAGAACTCAACAAAATTGGTGTATCCGTTCATCAAATAACCTCCGTGCAAGATGATCGGGAGCAAATTTTGGATGTTCTGGAAACTGCAGGAACCCGATCTTCCATTGTGATAATGACTGGGGGATTGGGGCCAACCAAAGATGACATTACCAAACATACCCTTTGTGAGTTTTTGGATGATGAACTGGTACAAGATGACGCCGTACTTAAAAATGTGGAGGAACTCTTCAAAAAGTACTTTTCCACACCCATTTCCGAATTGAATAGAAAACAGGCTTTGGTGCCTTCTAAATCAGTCGTTCTTCAAAATCCCAATGGAACGGCACCAGGATTATGGATGAAACGCGGAGAAACGGTCTTTGTTTCCTTACCTGGAGTGCCTTTTGAAATGAAACACCTGATTCGCAGTTTGGTTATTCCCAAGATTACGGAGGAGTTTGAGCGGCCACATATATATCATAAGACCATTGTTACCTATGGAATGGGAGAAAGTGCGTTGGCCGATAAAATTGAAGACTGGGAGGACAACCTTCCCAACTATGTAAAACTGGCCTATTTGCCCAATTTGGGAAAAGTTAGACTTCGTCTAACGGCTAAAGGCCCAGATATGCATGCGCTTGTCAGTGCTGTGGATAAAGAGGTAAAACACCTTTACACATTAATTGGGGATATTATTTATGGGGAGGAGGATGGAGATTCCATTGAGCAACAGATAGGAAAGGTCATGACCCAAAAAAAATTGACCTTGGCCACCGCTGAGAGTTTTACCGGGGGAAAAATAGCAGAAAAAATTACGGCTGTTCCAGGGGCTTCGGCCTATTTTAAAGGGAGTGTGGTAAGTTACGCGACGGAAACCAAAATTAAGGTACTGGAAGTTCCACAAGATATGGTTGAAAAGCATTCGGTGGTGAGCGAACAAGTAGCCATAGCCATGGCAAAAAATGTCCAAAATCTGTTGGATGTTGACTTTTCCATAGCCACAACAGGTAACGCTGGACCCACCAAAGGGGATTCCGACGCTGAAGTGGGTACGGTTTATATCGCCATTGCCACTCCAAATGATACATTTGCCCAGAAATTTACCATTGGCAAGAACCGGGAACGTATCGTGAACCGCTCAGTAAATAGAGCGTTTGAAATGCTTTGGAAAGAAATTTTAAATTTCTGAAAAAGAATTTTGTCCGTCCCGCATAAATGGCATAAATTTGCAGCCTCAATAAAATCACTCAAAAGTTAGGGAGATGTCTAAAGTTTGTGAAGTTACAGGAAAAAAGGTGATGTTTGGAAATAACGTTTCCTTCTCTATCAATAAAACCAAGAGAAGGTTTGACTCGAATATTTCCAAAAAGAAATTCTACATCCCGGAAGAAGACCGTTGGGTAACCCTTAACGTTTCATCCAAAGGTTTAAAAATCATCAATAAAAAAGGAATCTCTGCTGTTTTAAAGGAAATCAATTCCAAAAAATAGGTTGACAAGATTTTAAGTTCAAGACAATGGCAAAGAAAGGAAATAGAGTTCAGGTTATTTTGGAGTGTACAGAGCACAAGGAGTCTGGTATGCCAGGTACTTCTAGATATATCACAACCAAAAACAAAAAGAACACGCCAGATAGAATGGAGATCAAAAAATTCAATCCCATTCTTAAGCGTATGACAGTTCATAAAGAAATTAAGTAATTCGGATTTTACGAAGTAAGATTCAAAGTAATAATAAGTAAGCCATGGCAAAGAAAACAGTAGCAACGCTTCAGTCATCATCCAAAAGATTGACCAAGGCCATTAAAATGGTCAAGTCTCCAAAAACAGGAGCCTATACTTTTGTGGAGTCAGTTATGGCACCAGAATTGGTAAACGACTGGTTAAATAAAAAATAATCAGTAGTCGAAGAAATTGAAAGCCGCTTAGTAAGCGGCTTTTTTTATGCCTTTACTTTCCTATCTTTGGAGCTTGATGAAGATTGCTTATGAGCCTATTTAAAAACATTTTTTCCTCTGATAAAAAAGAGACTTTGGACAAGGGTCTGGAAAAGTCGAAAACCAGTTTTTTTGGAAAATTGGGGAAGGCCGTTGCAGGTAAATCCAAAGTAGATGATGAGGTGTTGGATAATTTGGAGGAAGTTCTGGTGACATCAGATGTTGGAGTGGACACCACGCTGAAAATTATTGAACGAATTGAAGAGCGGGTATCCAAGGACAAGTATTTGGGAACAGATGAACTCAACACGATCCTACGGGAAGAAATTGCTAGTTTATTGTCTGAAACCCACGTGGGAGAGGATACAGAATTTGTAGTTCCAAAAGACAAAAAGCCCTATGTGATCATGGTGGTTGGCGTAAATGGAGTTGGGAAGACCACCACAATCGGGAAGTTGGCGCACCAGTTCAAAAATCAAGGACTAAAGGTTGTACTTGGAGCCGGGGATACCTTTAGGGCGGCTGCCATTGACCAGTTGCAAGTTTGGGCCGATCGGGTGGACGTACCCATAATAAAACAAAAAATGGGAAGTGACCCGGCTTCCGTTGCTTTTGATACCCTAAACTCTGCCGTGGCCGAGGAGGCTGATGTTGTACTTATAGATACAGCTGGCAGATTACATAACAAAGTCAACCTTATGAATGAGCTTTCCAAGGTGAAACGGGTTATGCAAAAGGTGATAGTAGATGCCCCGCATGACGTGCTCTTGGTTTTGGATGGTTCAACAGGACAAAATGCTTTTGAACAAGCAAAGCAGTTTACCAAGGCAACAGAAGTTTCCAGTTTGGCGGTCACCAAATTGGATGGTACGGCCAAAGGTGGTGTGGTCATCGGAATTTCTGATCAATTTCAAATACCCGTCAAATATATTGGAGTGGGAGAAGGCATAGAAGACCTGCAGGTATTCAATAAATATGAATTTGTAGATTCCTTTTTTAAAAGTTAACCCATGGAATATGCTATTTTACCTAATCGGGTCAAAGCTGTAGTAATAGATGGGGTTGTTTTAATTTGCTGCATGTATCTTGTCTCAGAACTGTTTGCCTCATTTGAGTCAGTACCGGACTATGTCCGGATGGCGGCTTTTGTTGTAATCTTCGTTTTGTATGATCCAATTTTCACCAGTGCTTTTGGCGGAACCTTGGGGCATAGCTATAGTGGAATTGTAGTAAAACGCGAAAATGATACCAAAAAGAACCTTATTTTTCCCTTGGCAGTAATAAGATTCCTGGTTAAATCCTTATTGGGATGGCTTTCATTGCTCACGGTTACAGGATCGGATAAAAAACAGGCGATTCATGATCGCATTGTAGGGTCTGTAGTATTGGATTCGGAATCAAAAAAGTAATTTTTTATCTTGCCCAATTATGGGAAGAATTCATCTGTTCGAATTTGAGGATCAAAAGTGGTTTCCCGCTTTTCTGCGCAATTACGGTACAGATTTTCTGCAATTTCTTTCCAACAAAACCAAAATGTACAAGCCCATTGTTCCAGTATTGGAAAGAGGGCTGAAAACTTGCGGTGAAGATACCATTGTGGATTTGGGTTCTGGCGGCGGTGGTGGCCTTCTTTGGTTGAATTCGGAATTGTTGAAATCCAATCCCGGCTTAAAAATAGTTTTGACCGATTTTTACCCCAACATCAGTGCATTTAAATATACCCAAAAGCAGGCGGAAAACTTTGATTTTATGGACGCCCCTGTTGATGCCAGGAATGTGCCTGACAATCTACAAGGTTTGAGAACACAGTTCCTCTCCCTGCATCATTTTAAACCAGACGATGCTAGAAAAATTCTCCAAAATGCGGTGAATGCCGGTTCAGGTATTGGTGTTTTTGAAGCTCAGGAAAGAAGTGTTCCGAGTATTTTGGCCATGTTGTTCTCACCTATCAGTGTTGTGTTGACCACCCCTTTTATAAGGCCCTTCAAGTTGGGTCGTTTGCTGTTTACCTATCTCATTCCTATTGTTCCCTTGTTTGTGCTGTGGGATGGCATTGTATCCTCTCTTCGAACCTACTCTGTCAAGGAAATGGAAGCTTTGGTGGCTTCTTTGGAACAAGGTGATACCTACCATTGGGAAATCCAAAGGGTTAAATCCGGTCCCGGAGTTATTTTGTACCTTTTGGGAATCCCCAAATAGGGGAATAACTTCATTTCTAAAATAGCAACCAATTAAACCTCATTATGGGAAGACTAGCTTTTTTCATTTTTCTATGCTGTACAAATTTGGCCTTGGCCAAGATTTGGACCCCGACCATTATTTCGGATAACATGGTACTCCAACAACAATCCACTACAACCATTTGGGGATGGACTACCCATACAGGTGAAACGATTACAATTTCTGGTTCTTGGGACAATATTGAGGTCAAAACCAAGGCCAATCAGGGTGTTTGGTCGGCTCAATTGCCCACCCCAACCGCAGGTGGACCTTATACGGTCACCGTCAAAGGACACGAAGAGCTAATTTTGTCCAATGTTATGATTGGGGAGGTTTGGATAGCTTCGGGCCAATCCAACATGCAGTGGACTCCCAATATGGGTTTGGATAATGTCAAAGAAGAAATAGCGGCTGCCCATTACCCGAACATTAGATTTTTTCAGGTACCGCAGCGAAAATCCGATACCCCACAGGATGATACACCTGGTCAATGGTCTGCTTGTACACCCGAGTCCATGCAGAACTTTAGTTCTGTGGCCTATTTTTTTGGGAGAAAACTACACAATGATTTATCCGTACCAGTGGGTTTGATCAGTTCCAATTGGGGAGGAACTCCAGTGGAGGTCTGGATTCCAGATGCTTTGATAGAACAGGATGCCGACCTTGGACCTGCGGCAAAAAAGGTTCCCGCAAATCAATGGCGGCCGGAAAAGCCTGGGGATTGCTATAATGCTATGATTCACCCATTGAGCAAGTTTAATATCGCAGGAGCCATTTGGTATCAAGGCGAATCCAATAGAGCCAATTCCAAATCCTATTACAAATCGTTCCCTTTACTCATCAAATCTTGGAGAGAACAATGGAATAAGGAGTTTCCCTTCTACTTTGCCCAAATTGCCCCATTCGATTATGACAAGGAGAAAAAAGATATCAAAGCCGCAGTGGTTCGAGATGCCCAGTTGTACACCATGAAATCCGTACCAAATTCAGGCATGGCCGTTACCAATGACATAGGTAATCTGAAAGATATTCACCCCATCAATAAACAGGAAGTGGGCAGGCGATTGGCATTATGGGCTTTGGCCCAAACCTATGGTGTAAAGGATTTAACCTATAGTGGCCCTGTGTATAAAAGCATGGAAATCAAAAAGAATAAGATAATATTGGATTTTGAGCATGCTGAAAATGGTCTGAAGATGGAAGGCAAAACTTTGCAGGAGTTTTATATTGCTGGTGAGGACAAGGAGTTTCACGAAGCCAGGGCACGAATCAAGGGAAACAGGGTGGAAGTTTCTTCACGAAATGTAAAGGTGCCCGTAGCGGTAAGGTTTGCTTTTTATGACAAGGCGTTACCAAACTTGTTCAACCAAGAGGGCTTACCTGCTTCAGCTTTTAGAACAGATGATTGGGAAATTGACTTAGATTGATATCAGAATGGGGCAACGAAAACTGACTTTGAGCATTTTTGGATTGCTGTTTGTATTGTCAATAACGGAGCTCACAGCACAGCTCACACATCCTAAAGCCAGTCCAGCATCAGTGGTCGAACAAGCGGTTGGACTTTCTAAGATCACAGTCCGCTATTCCAGGCCCGCCGTTAGAGGCAGAACTATTTTTGGAGGTTTGGTGCCTTACGGCCGGATTTGGCGTGTTGGGGCCAATGAGTCCACAAAAATTACTGTGGATACAGAAATGGAGGTAATGGGAAAAGTCCTTCCCAAAGGGACTTATGCGCTATATGCCTTTCCGGAATCCAATGCTTGGGAAATTGCATTCCATACCAATTTGACTCATTGGGGGGATGGTCGAAAAAACTATAATCCAGTGGAAGATCTTTTTCGTATTTCGGTGCGGCCAAAAAAAATGGCGGGCCATCAAGAGAACTTTTTAATCACTTTTGATGACATATCCCATAATTCCGTGCAAATGAAATTGGTTTGGGCAAACACTCAAGTTGCAATCCCCTTTAAAGTGGATACGCATGCCCAGATGGAAAGGGAAATTTCAATAAAGTTGAATGAATCGCCTACTGCTCAAACCTATTATGAGGCGGCACGCTATCTCCAAGAACAGCATAAAGACCCCAGAAGAGCTTTGGACTATTTGAACAAGGCCCTGGAACTAGGAGGTGACACCTATTATTTTCATAGGGTGAAATCTTTGGTGGAAGCTGAATTGGGGGATTACAAATCTGCAATTGCTTCAGCTAAGAGGTCCTTAAAAATTGCTGAAAAACTGGAAAAAGATGAGTTTGTTCGGATGAATCAAAAGAACATTGCCAAATGGGAAAACTTATTGGAACAAAAATGAAAATGACAAGGCTTGCCCTTGGTGTGTTAACAATGTGTTTTGCGTTGCAATCCTGCCAATTCTTTGATAAGAAGAACGAAGAGGTGGAGAATGAAAGCACATCCACAGCTGTTAAACCAATGGAAGATTTGCCGGAAACTACCAAACAACCCCTTTGGACTCCATATGATGAGACCGTGGAAATTCAGGAGAATGCCAATCATGAAAATGAGCGAATGCGATACAAATTCATTCAATCCAAAATTTTGGACAAGAATGAGGTTTTTGCTCCGCTTAATGCCGAGGTTGTCAAGTTTCCAAAGGAAAAATATGAAATGATGAAACCGTTGGTGTTGGAGCAGGACATTCCAACCATTCAAAACGCGGTTAAGGAGGGCAAATTCAACTATACTGAATTGGTGCTGTTCTACCTCTATAGAATTTATCACTATGAGCTGGATAAAGCCACCTCTTTGAACACGGTAATTGCGCTTAATCCCCATGTTTTGGATGAAGCTAATAAATTGGATTCGAATGCAGAAGGACATCATCCTATCTACGGAATGCCAATTTTGCTGAAGGACAACATTGGTGCTTCGGGAATGAATACCACTGCTGGAGCCATAGCGCTACAGGACAACCAAACGAATGACGCATTTATAGTACAACGATTAAAAGAAAACGGCGCACTTATTTTGGGTAAGGTAAACCTAAGTGAATGGGCCAATTTTATTTGTGAGTGCCCCAACGGACAAAGTGCTGTTGGTGGGCAAACCTTGAACCCCTACGGCCGTCTTGCCTTTGATACGGGCGGATCTAGTGCTGGAAGCGGGACCTCGGTGGCGGCCAATTACGCCGTGGCTGCCGTTGGAACCGAGACCTCAGGCTCTATCTTGTCTCCTTCGGGCCAAAACTCGGTTGTGGGAATGAAACCTACTATAGGTCTGCTAAGCCGCACTGGTATTGTACCCATTTCGAGTACTTTGGATACCCCTGGCCCTATGACCAAAAGCGTAATTGATAACGGGATACTTTTAGACGCTATGAGAGGGTTTGACATGGAGGACGAAAAGTCGGTCAAAGCGGATTGGGATGAAAATTGGTATGCTGAAGATGTGAGTTTGAAGGGTAAAAGATTTGGTGCCTTTAAAAATTACATGAAAAGTGATTCCATTTACAGGGAAACCATGGAGCAATTGAGAGCAGCTGGGGCAACAATCATTGAATTTGAACCCCCTGAAGTTAATTTTGATGGATTTCTTTCCATTCTGAATATCGATATGAAAAACGACCTGCCATCATATATTAAAGCGCATGTGAAAGACTCAAATCGAGTTGCTGTACGAAGTGTACAGGATGTAGTGGACTTTAACCAAAAAGATAGCTTGACCAGAATTCCCTATGGACAAGCTCGTTTGGATGGGATTTTGACGGATACCACATCTGCAGAAGGACTTAAAGGCATCAAACAAAGGACAAGAAAGGCTGGCCGCACCTATTTTAATACCCCTATGAACGATTATGGCTTGGATGCCATTCTGTCCATAAACAACCATGACGCTGGTGCAGCGGCCACCGCTGAATATCCCGCTCTCACTGTTCCGATGGGATATAAAGTTTCTGGAGAACCCATAAATTTGACCTTTATTGGAAAACAATTTCAAGAGGGAAAACTATACGCCCTCGGGGCCGCTTTTGAATCCCTCATCCAAGCACGTAAAATTCCAAAAGCATATATGGATTGATTCCATGGTCACCCAGGTTTTTTGCTCGAGTACCCTGTTGAAAAGGAATTCTTTTTCAAAATGATGTCACGTTTTTTGGTTTTGTTTTGTCATTAAGTCATGGAAGATTATCAAAATAAGTTATTTCCCTATGCCTACAATATTTTAGGCTCTGCAGATGATGCCAAGGACGCCATACAGGAAATCTTGATCAAATACCAGGACGTAAAAAACCAAGCTGTCCAAAATGAAATGGGATATCTTGTACGGTCTGTAATCAACGAGTCCATCAACCTTAAAAAGAAACGGCAAATGGGTTTGTCCAATGCCTTATGGCTTCCAGAACCCATTGCCACCGATGCCACCGATGAACAGATAGACAGCTCAGCGATCATATCCTATTCCATGATGGTGCTTTTGGAAAAACTTTCGCCTAAAGAAAGAGCTGTTTTTATCCTTAAAGAAGCATTTGGGTATTCCCACCAGGAAATTGGTTTGGTGTTGGAAATGACCCTTGAAAATTCAAGAAAGCTATTGAGCAGGGGACGGAGTAGGTTGCGTTCCCTAAAAAAAGGAGTTTCCATAGACCATGCCAAGGTTCCCAAAGCGTATTTAGAGCGGTATGTGGACAGTATTCGAAGTGGGGATATCAAGAACTTAGAGCAAATGCTGTCCGAAGATATTATGGTTTCAGCCGATGGTGGTGACGAAATCCAGGTGGTTCGGGAACTTACCCGTGGTCTTAAAGCGGCTGTTAAGCTCCTTCTTTACGTGTTTAAGACGTATCAACAAAAAAACAAGATAGTTGTTACCGAGGTTAACCATCAACCCGCCTTGCTCTACTACCAGGATGGGGTGTTGGTCAATTGCCAGATATTTCAAATTGAGGATGGGAAGATTGTCCAAATCCATGCGCAACTGGCTTCTAATAAATTAAAGGCACTCAAATCGGCCATTAATCCATAAACCCAAAAAATAACATGATTAGAGAACGAATTAGCTCAGGTTCAACCTTTGAGCAACAGATTGCCTATTCCCGAGCTGTAGTGGATGGCCGTTGGGTATTTGTTTCCGGTACCACAGGTTTTGATTACACCAACATGACCATTTCAGAAGATTTAACCGAACAAACCCGGCAATGCCTTAAAAATATTGAAGAGGCACTGGTAAAAGCCAAATCCGGTTTGCAGGACGTGGTACGCGTACTGTACATACTTCCAAATGCCGAGGAATTTGAACAGTGTTGGCCCGTACTTCGCGAATATTTTGGAACGGTTCGTCCAGTGGCCACCATGATTTCGGCTGGGCTATCGAATCCTCGGATGAAAATTGAAATCCAAGTAACCGCTTTAAAGAAAAAGTAAAAAATACTATGGGAGCAGTGTCACGTTTTCCGTTCGGATTTTGTCCTATTCATATAAAGCAAAATACTATGAAGACATTGTTACGAATTGACTGTAGCGCCAGAAAGCTAGGTTCCCATTCCAGGGAATTGGCAGATTACTTTGAAGCAAGATGGAAACAATCCAACCCGGAAGGTTGTGTTGTCCATAGGGATTTAACACGTGAACAATTGCCCCATATCCAAAACAATACCATAGAGGGCTTCCATGTTTCTCAGCACGAGGCAGATGTCCATCAGAAAAATGCAGTAGCGCTTTCTGATCGGCTTATTAACGAACTTAAAAAGGCTGATGAGGTGGTGGTGAGTAGCCCCCTTTACAACCTCAATGTGCCTTCCAACCTTAAAGCATATATGGATCAGGTGGTACGTGCAGGACATACCTTTGGTATGGATGAACAGGGGTATCATGGATTGCTCCAGAACAAAAAAGTGTTTTTGATCACTTCCAAAGGAGGAGTCTATAAAAACACTCCGATGGAAAAATTGGATTTCCAAGAACCCTACCTCAAGGCCATCTTCGGGCATATGGGGATAACAGATGTTGAAACCTTCTCCCTAGAAGGAACTGCCCACCAAAATTTGGCGGATAAGAACAAGAAGACTCTTCAACTCGCAATTGATTCAACCCTTAAAATGACAACAAATGAATAACATAGTTGACACTAAAACCGATTATTTTAATGACGTTCTCGAAAACAGAGCCACTGTGATAGTACCCGACGAGGGGGAACAACTATTGCTCAAGGATATTGAGTTTACCTTAAAGGTAACCAGTGAAATGTCCAATGATCAATTGGGAGTTTACAAGATCACGCTGAACCCCATGGCAATCGGCGCCAAATTGCACTACCATAGATTCATGGATGAGACCTTTATTGTGGATAAAGGTGAATTGACCATTCAGGTAGGGGAACAGGTCTTTAAAGCAGGAAAAGGGGCCATCGTCTATGTCCCTAGGTTTACGCCCCATGGATTTCAAAATGATACTGAAGAAAAAGTGGAACTTACCTTACTCTTTAATCCATCGCAAAAACGGGAGGGATTTTTCCGGGGACTTCAGGAAACCTTATCAGAAGAACCCATAGACCCAAAAAAGTATCTGAAGCTTTATAATAAATATGATAGCTTTCCTGTGGACACTTCCAATATGATTCCTAAAAGAGATTGATTTGGTATTCGTACTTTTGCTCCCCATTTTAAGGCAATTATGCGAACAAAATCACTCAAACAGAACAAAATCAATGTAGTAACCCTTGGATGTAGCAAAAATGTCTACGATTCGGAGGTGCTCATGGGACAGTTGAGGGCCAACAACAAGGAAGTGGTCCATGAGGAAGAAGGAAATGTAGTGGTGATCAATACTTGCGGATTTATTGCCAATGCCAAGGAGGAGAGTGTCAATACAATTTTGGAGTACGTCCAGAAAAAAGAAGCTGGTGATGTGGATAAGGTTTTTGTGACCGGCTGCTTAAGTGAGCGGTACAAACCTGATTTGGAACAGGAGATTCCCAATGTGGATGAATATTTTGGAACCAGTGACCTTCCCAATCTGCTGAAAGCGCTCGGAGCGGACTATAAACATGAACTTATTGGGGAGCGATTGACCACTACGCCCAAGAACTATGCATATTTAAAAATAGCTGAGGGCTGTGATAGACCCTGTTCCTTTTGTGCCATTCCCTTGATGCGTGGAAAACACCGGAGCAAACCCATAGAAGAGCTGGTGAACGAGTCTGAAAAATTGGCTGCTAAAGGAGTAAAAGAGCTGATTCTGATTGCCCAGGACCTTACCTATTACGGCTTGGATTTGTATAAAAAGCGGAATCTTGCAGAATTGCTTGAAGCTCTTGTACAAGTGGAAGGAATAGAGTGGATTCGTCTCCACTATGCCTTTCCCACAGGCTTTCCAATGGATGTGCTGGAAGTAATGAAGCGAGAACCAAAGGTTTGCAATTATATTGATATTCCCCTTCAACATATCTCAGATGCCATTCTAAAGAGCATGCGAAGGGGAACCACCAAGGCAAAAACAACCAAATTACTGGAGGATTTTAGAGCTGCGGTGCCCGGAATGGCCATTCGGACTACCTTGATTGTTGGATATCCGGGCGAAACAGAAGAAGATTTCAACACGCTGAAAGAATGGGTCCGGGAAATGCGATTTGAACGATTGGGTTGCTTCACCTATAGCCACGAAGAAAATACCCATGCCTATACGTTAACCGATGACGTTCCAGAGGAAATAAAGCAGGAACGGGCTAATGAGATCATGGAGCTCCAATCCCAAATATCTTGGGAATTGAACCAGGAAAAAGTAGGTAAAACTTTTCGATGTATCATTGATCGTAAAGAAGGGAACCATTTTGTAGGCCGAACGGAGTTTGATTCCCCAGATGTGGACAATGAGGTCTTAATTGATGCAACCAAGCATTACGTCAAAATAGGGGAGTTTGTGAATATAGAGATCATGGAAGCTTCGGACTTTGATTTATATGGGATTCCAGTGAAACCTTGATTCGCTACAGCAATCTCGTGATAATTATCATTTTGTCATTTAATTTTTCCTTGTAGCTTTGATTTGTTTGTACTAAATCAAAATCAAGGACTATGGTCAATACTACTGCAGACCGAAAGGTCACGATGAGTATTACCCTGCTCAGAATTCTAATAGGATGGCATTTTCTGTATGAAGGGGTAACGAAACTTTACAACCCCGAATGGACTTCGTTTGGGTATTTGGCATCGGCCCAAGGGCCACTAAAGCCTGTTTTTACCATGCTTGCCCAAGAACCCATGCTTCAGTGGGTAGATGTGCTGAACATGGTTGCACTACTTACTGTTGGGATTACGCTATTACTAGGTATTTTTGAAAGAAAAGGAGCCTTGGTAGGTATAGGGCTGCTCAGCTTGTACTACCTGGCTCATCCATCCTTACCAGGGGTTCACCAGATCAATGTGGAAGGAAATTATTGGATTGTAAACAAAAACCTTATTGAATTGGTAGCTTGTATACTACTCTTCAATTTCCCAACAGGCCAATTTTTTGGTCTTGCATACTTTAGAAAAGGAAGATTAACCAAAACGCAACAATAATGGACTGGACAAGAAGAGATTTATTAAAGGGATTAGGGGGATTACCCATTTTAGGAGCTGTTTGGTGGGCTGGTGCTGCCGGTGTGGGCAGAAAAATGAGGGAACGGACCCAAATTTTGGAACAGTTGAATATTATGCCATCATTGCCTGCAACGGTACCAGGTATAGAGGGAGAACCCATTAGAGTTGGGATTATTGGTTTTGGAATCCGAGGGGAGCAACTTTGCCGATCACTGGGTTTTGCAACGCAAGAATGGAAAGAGGAGATGAGATTGGCAGCAGAGGAAGATCCAAACCATTCGGCTTTGGAGGATTTTGAAAAGCAGGATAAACTCAATATAAAATTGGTTGGGGTTTGCGATGTTTTTGACGTACGTGCGGAAAAGGCATTGAGATCATTCAACACAGACGACAACAAAATCAAAAGGTTTGATACCTATACGTCAATGATTCGAAGTGGAGAAGTGGATGCGGTAGTTATCGCTACGCCCGATCATTGGCACGCTCCAATGTCCATTGAAGCCCTCAACAATAACGTTAGTGTGTATGTGGAAAAACCCATGACACATACGGTTGAAGAGACCTATAGGCTTCGAGAGGCGGCAAGGGCATCCAAAGCAACTTTTGCAGTGGGACACCAGCATAGACAGACCTTGAGCTTTATAACGGCAAGGGACATTGTGGAAAAGGGAACCTTAGGCCATGTTTCCTTAATTCAGACCAACACCAATCGTAATGATGACAATGGTGCTTGGAACTATGATATTCATGAAAAGGCCAATCCACAGACAATAGACTGGGAACAATTCTTGGGATCTGCGCCCAAAGTCCCTTTTAATAAGAACCACTTTTTTAGATGGCGAAAATGGTGGGCCTATGGATCAGGACTTTCTGGGGATTTGCTTACACATGACTATGATCGATTGAATTGCGTATTGAATATGGGTATTCCTGAATCCGTAAGCGCATCTGGCGGGATTTATACCCACAACGATGGTCGTGATGTACCCGACGTTTTGCAAGTAAATATGGAATTCCCAAATTATTCCACAGGAAGTAGTCAAAATAAGGGCAAGGAAAATGGCATGACGTTTTGTTACAGCGCTTCTTTGGGAAATTCATTTGGCAGACCTACGGTTTTGATGGGGCATGATGCCACCATGGAATTGGGGAATAGACTTACGGTTTGGCCAGATGGAGCCTCCACTAGATATGGGGATATGTTAGAATTGGGAAAAATGCAGCCCAATGTACCCATTTATCAATATAATCCAGCAGCCAATGTTCCGGACGCAATCTCATCGGCCACTTCCCAATACTTTGCGGATAAAGGATTAATGTGGACCTATATCGATGGGGTTCGGGTGGATTCCACCTTCCTGCACATGCGCGAATGGTTGAGTGTGATCAGGAACGGAGGTAAGGTCAGTTGCGGAATTAAGGAAGGTTTTGAGGAAGCTATAGCCGCGCACATGGCGGGCTTGTCTTGGAAATTGGGTCGAAAAATTGAATGGGATGTGGATCAGGAAGAATTAAAACCAATTCCGGGAATCAATTTTGATGAAGTATTATTGGCCAATGGGCGGTGGGAAGCTCCAATTATGGAAACCCTAGAAGGCTAAACCTTTGTTGTTTACTACAAATTAGATAAAACCTTAGCTTAGGTATTTTGATGCCGAAAATTATGTATTCCTAAAAAAGAAATTGAATTTCAGGATTTTAGGTAAATCGGTAAGCATTTGAGGCACCGGTTTCCTAATAATTGATTTCATTGTGTATTGAACTCGCTATACACTGGCTTGGTATCATTATTTTTATAAATTTGTATGATGTATGACAAATTTAGAATGAATGTTTGAACCCATTGAAAAACGTGAATCGCTTAGCGGGCGTGTAGAGGCTGAATTGACCAAGGCCATTAGAGTAGGTCAATATCAGCCATTACAAAAAATACCCACTGAGCATGAGCTATGCTCCATATTTAACGTTAGCAGAACAGTGGTAAGGGAAGCCATAAAAGGACTTAATGCCAAGGGAATTGTTGATGTGAGAAAAGGAAGTGGGGTTTATGTTTCAGAAATGAGTATCCAGAATGCCTCTGAGACCTTGAACTTATTCTTTGGCCTTTCCTCCAATGAGGATGTACTGTTGCATACCATAGATTCGCGGGCCATGATAGAGCCTATGATTGCTTCCAAATCGGCAGTAATCCGAAAGAAAAAACATATTGATCAGCTAGAAGAAAACATGGAAAAAATGCGCCAATGTCCGTTGGAGAGCAAAAATGAAGAAGCTGAACTGGACAATCAATTTCATAGAATCATCCTGGATTGCATTGACAATCCGGTACTTCATCTGTTGGTAGATCCTATTTTCAACTTGATGCCAAAATTTAAGTTTGGCGTTTTTGGTAAGACGATTACGGGAAATTTACAGGAGGAAAAGAATACATTACTCCATTACCATCAACAGATCACCGATGCCATTAGTGGGAAACATCCGCTAAGAGCAGAAAGTTATATGAAGGAACACCTGAAGGTCACTCGTGAAAACTATATAAAAGCACTGAAACCATGAAGGGAGTCGTCATTTTTGACAAGATTATGTTACGACTTACGCCTTTAGCAAAGGGTGGTAAACTACCCATGGCTCCTGAATTTTCTGTGGGTTATGCTGGGGGCAGAATCCAATGTTGCAGTGTCCCTCGCTTTTTTGGGAAATCAGGTTGATTTTGTGAGCAAGACCCAGTAATCCTTTAGATTAGGAAGAGTGACCAAGGCACAACAATTGGAGGAAGATATAAAAGAAATATGGACGCAGTACAGATTGAGAAAGTAGAGCTCTTTAAGGTGCCACCGCGTTGGTTGTTTTTGAAAATAACAACAAAAGAGGGCATCTTCGGCTGGGGAGAACCTGTTGTGGAAGGCAGGGCGGATACCGTAGCGGCCTGTGTAAATGAGCTTTCACAATACCTAATAGGCCGTTCCGCCCACGCAATTGAGGATATTTGGCAGAGCTTGTATCGAGGCGGATTTTACAGGGGCGGGCCCATTCTGATGAGTGCCTTGGCTGGAATTGATCAGGCGTTATGGGATATCAAGGGAAAATCGTTGGGTGTTCCGGTTCACGAATTGTTGGGTGGTGCTGTCCGGCAAAAAATGAAAATGTATTGTTGGATTGGTGGCGACAGCCCTGAAGTGGTCATTGAGCAGGCTCAATCCAAATTGAAAGAAGGATATAAGGCGGTAAAATTGAATGCCACGGGCGCTTTCGAGTGGATCGATTCCAACAAAAAGATAAAAGATGTGGCCAAAAACATCCAATTGTTACGGGAGGAGTTTGGTGATGAGCTCGATATTGGCCTTGATTTTCATGGAAGGGTACACAAAGGCATGGTAAAGCCACTGATAGATGAGTTGGCGCCCTTTAGGCCCATGTTTATAGAAGAACCGGTGTTGACCGAAAACAACGATGCGCTAGACCACATATACGCTTATAGCCCTATTCCTATTGCTACTGGGGAACGGATGTATTCCAGATGGGATTTTAAAGAAGTACTTCATCGTGGAGTGGTTGATATTATCCAACCCGACCTCAGTCACGCAGGAGGGATTTCGGAGGTTAGGAGGATTGCCGCCATGGCGGAAGCCTATGATGTGGCACTGGCGCCCCATTGCCCCCTGGGCCCTATCTCTTTGGCTTCGGCATTGCAGATAGATTTTGCATGCATAAACGCTGTTATTCAAGAGAGCAGCTTGGGTATTCACTATAATCAAGGATACGATCTTTTGGACTATATGGAAAACCCAGAAGTTTTCGCCCTGGAAGATGGGTATATCCCATTGCTCAAAGAACCTGGCTTGGGAGTGTGTATTGATGAGGAAAAATTAAAGGAGGCTCAGAAAGTTGGTCATCAATGGAGCAACCCCATTTGGAGAAACCAGGATGGAAGTTTTACCGAATGGTAAAGTCTCCTAAAGGTACCGGAATATGGAAAATTTAAAATTAATTACCTCTAAAACCTAGACTATGCTGTATATCGTTGCATTGTTGCTTGCTTTGGCCTTTATCATATTAGGCATTGTAAGGTTTGGTATCCATCCTTTTTTTGTGCTTTTACTGGCGGCCATTGGATATGGTTTTTTGACCGGAATGGACGTTTCCATGATCATCGCTTCCATTAACGATGGATTTGGCGGTATCATGGGCAAAATTGGATTAATCATATTTTTTGGGGTGGTTATTGGAACCGTTTTGGAAAAATCGGGTGGAGCGCTTGTCATTGCCAATTCCATTTTAAAATGGATCGGGGAAAGATCTATTCATCTGGCCATGATGCTAACGGGCTACGTGTTGTCGATTCCTGTTTTTGCCGATAGTGCTTTTCTGATGATGAACTCCTTGAACAAGGCGTTATCCCATAAAGCAAAAGTCTCCTATGCAGGTACTACAGCGGCTTTGGCTTTGGGTTTAACAGCAACCCATGTAATGGTTCCCCCAACTCCGGGCCCCATTGCGGCAGCCGGCATTTTGGATGCCCCATTGGGCAGTGTGGTGTCCTGGGGAATTTTGGTTAGTTTGTTGTCATTGAGTACGTGTTATCTTTTTGCAAAAAAGGTGGCATCAAAAATTTCCATCCCATATCGTTTGGAAAGTATTGAAAACCCATCACATCTGCCTAAACTGTGGAAATCGATGCTCTCGATTGTAGTGCCGATTTTGCTTATTGTTTTAAAATCAATTTTTGATTATCCCGAATGGGGATTAAATGAAAGCGCTTTCTATCCCATTGTTTCTTTTTTGGGTACTCCCATGATTGCGCTGCTAATAGGTATTATCCTCACGCTGCTGTTACCTGAAAAACTGGATAAAAAAATCTATGCTGCTTCTGGTTGGTTAGGGGATTCGGTTAAAATTGCCGCCCCTATTCTACTGATTACCGGTGCAGGGGGAATATTTGGAAAAATGCTTCAGAATTCGGGGATGGCTGAGGTGATAACAGAGAGCCTGTCCGATGTTCAGATTGGGCTGTTTTTCCCATTTCTTTTAGCCGCTTGTTTAAAGACCACCCAAGGTTCATCAACGGTAGCCCTTATAACCACAGCATCAATTGTAGCACCTATTTTACCTGCTCTGGGACTGGATGCGCCCTTTATGAAAACCATGACCGTTCTGGCCATAGGGGCTGGATCTGCCGTGGTTTCCCATGCCAATGACAGTTTCTTTTGGGTATTTACGGAACTTACCGGGATGAACGTCCGACAAGGTAACCAGATTCAAACGGCAGGGACTTTGGTTTTGGGCGTTACCGCGATGATGATTATTTTTCTGATTTCCCAGATAATGTACTAGTACCAAGAGGCCTAAACGGGTCACAAATTCCCTTTCACATGATTGTAATAAGGTTCGGGATTAAGGTGTATTAAGAAGGTGATACCTCGATTTACAAGCTACATATTTACAAACTCGTAGCCAGATAGGGGGATGTTCCGCAAATCAAATTCTGTTTCATTCAAAAGAATTCCGTGTTCTAAATAAGCTTTTAGATTGGCCAGCCAAAAAGTCCAGCCATTGCTGCACCCATGATGTATGTTGAGCTTGCTGGTCTCATCAGTTGGGATTTGGTGTTGTTTCAGACTGACCAGTACAGCGGTTTCATGTTGCTCCAATGTGACAGAAACTTTACTGTCTGCAAAGGAGATTTCCATGGAATCACTCCCGTTCGCCTTCAGTACTGTTCCTTTTTCCTCTCCGTCCCAGTTATGCCACATCCAAGTGTAGCTGTCCCCAGCCTGAATATGTTCTTCTGGGTTGCGTTGTTCTCCGTTGGCGGATGTGTAAACGGCAGAACGCAAAAACCAAGAGCAGATTCCCGCTTCAGTGCCCCAGCACCAATACAGTTTTTCAATTGTGGACTTTATATAAATCTTTTTGGTGAAGCTGTCAAACGTAAGTTGGCTCATCGTTTCCGTGTTAATTCTTGTTGATATAGTTCCCTTCCCAATTGAGCTAAAAATGGGATTCCAATCTCGTCATATTCGTAGGCATTATCATTAAAGATACCATCTTTATTAACCAAAATGGTTGCAGTTACCAGAAAATCAATGTCGTTCTGCGCATCTTGAATGTAGGCGCAGTCAGTCAAGGTGCCATAAGCATAACCCACTTTGTTGTAGATTTTAATGTGGTCTGGAATAGGGTCTGTGGAATCTCCAAACATGAAGAACTTTACGTAACTATCATAGAATTTCTCCGAATCGTAGCCCACCACTCCAGGAAGCATATACATGGCATTAAGTAGAAGTTGCCGTTGATCGGGATTTAAGTTGAATTGCTCTTCTGGAACAAAACTTTCAGGAAATAGGATTCGTTTTAATAAAGCGTGTTGCGCTTTTATTGGATAATAGTTTTTCAAAGAAAAATCAAAGGCACCATTTTGGAGTCCTTCGTCATCGTAGTACCCGCTTCCTTTATGCACGCGATTGATGTTAAGCTCCTCGGGATACTTATTTATGATGGGTGGACTAAGCGACGTAGTAGAATCGTTGAGGTATATGACCAAAGGTTTTGTGGTAACCTCATCGGCATTTGAGGTGGAAAGACGATGTGCGATCCGGATGGGTTCCACCCCTCTTTTCTGCATTCGTTGATTGAGATGGTCCTGTCCCAAAAACTCAATCAACCGGTTGTTGGCCGCATTGTCCGAAACCGCAAAAATCTCAGAAACTGCCTTGGCAAAAGTGGTCTCCACGGAATCTCCTTCCACATAAAAACGGGTGTTTACAGAAAGGGAATCAATTTCGTTGATTTTTTCCAGAGCGGCCACCGCAGCTGGAAACTTGACCGTACTGGCAGGATAAAAATAATTGTCCACATCCACTTGAAAGTCGTAATCGGTAAAAATGATGCTGTCCTGCTCGCGGTCTATTTGGGTATATCTTATTTGCACTTCAAACTGCTCCAAACTGTCCATCACCCTGCTAATTTTGAGGTTGTCCGAAGCAAGAGCAGCATCTAGTGGATTGACCTTGGAACTACTCTCACAGGATACGAAAACCATGGTCAGCAATAGAACTGAGGCTGTTACTCTATTGAAGAATGAAATTCTAAAATCCATCCAAATACACTTCTCCCCTGTGGGGTTTGAGAATATCCTTTACTTCCGGCAGCTCGAATTCGGCCACCACCATAAAGGTTATGCTATGGGTGGGACTAATGTGTTTATGTCCGGTAATGTCAAACTTAAGCTCTTCGATTACAATAAATTCTTCCAAATGTTTGCGGTAGTGTTCTGCTGTTCGGGCTGCACCTGGTCCCCGAAAGTCCCAAATGAGCTTAATCTTTCTGTCCAATACTTTATCCATTGTCGAGAACTGATTTTCCTGTTTCTGCGAACGCTTTAAAGTCTTCTAGATACTTTAAAGACTGTTTTTTGAATACGCCTGGCATTAGGAATGCCATCAATTTCATGCCAAAACCCGAAAACTGAAACTCGCTTTCCGAAACCCAAAGGGTTTTTCCGTCAACATCCTTAAAATAGTTCCTTTGGGTGTTGTGCACCCCTTTGGTATCATAAGTCATGTGGAATTCATCCGGAAGTTTGCGCTTCAAAATAGTTTCAACCATTTCAAACTCCCGTTTTCCCATTTTGTATCGCAAGGACATCTGGGAACCCTCTGTGCCAGGTTTATCAGATAAATGTTCATAGCCCAAAAGCCCCTGTTGCCAATGTCTCATATTTTCGGGATTGTCCAATTTTTCAATAAACGCATCCCGGGGAAGATCAATCGTAATTTCACAAGTGTATTTCATCGGTATAGGTTCTGCTACTAATGTAATAAATTAAATAGTGGGGATAGGCTAATAAAAATCTGTTAACAGGGATGTAACGCACTTGTAAGGGTTTAAGTAATTGTTATTTTTGCGCAATGCAAGGTATTCAAAAGCATACTTTATTTTCAATTGTATTATCCAGCCTATTGGTTCTCACTTCCTGCGATTCCCTGTTCAGGAAAAAAGTGGAAAAGGAACCATTGGCCAGAGTAGGGGAGGAATTTTTGTACAGGGAAGATGTGGCTCCCTTGATTCGGGAAGACATGTCTCCCCAAGATAGCGCTCTGTTCGTGACCAACTATATTAATACTTGGGCTTCCAAACAGTTGTTGCTCTCCAAATCCAAGATTAACCTGCCTGAGGAAAAATTGGCAGAGTTTGATCGCCTGGTTTACGATTATAGATCCGATTTATATACTAGGGCGTATGTTGAGGCTTTGGTGTTCAAGGAGCAAGATACAGCTGTTTCCACTTCCCAGCTTAGACAATACTACGAAAGGGAAAAAGAGAATTTTAAACTCGGTGAAAAGCTGGTTCAACTCCGATTTGTTGGGCTACCAGCCCAATTTTTGGATAAGGACGATGTGGTTTCGAGAATGAAATCATGGAGTGAAGAGGACCGCATTTATCTGGATTCCATTGCGGTGCAGTTCAAGAAAATCCATTTTAATGATTCAATCTGGGTGCGTACCTCAAGGGTAATGGAAGAAATCCCGCCCCTGACTCCTTTGAACGAAGAAGACTACTTAAAAAAATCACAATTTTTTGAATTACAGGATTCCTTGGAGGTATATTTGGGACAGGTTACTGATGTCCTGGAAATTAACGATATAGCTCCATTTGAGTATATTTTACCCGATATTAGACAGCTAATTTTGAATCGTAGGAGAATGCAATACGTTAGAAAGCTGGAAACTGAGATAATTGACGAAGCTATTAAGAAGAACGAATTTGAGGTATATGAAAAAGATGAATAAAAAAGTATTTGGCCTAATGTTTTTTGCAATTGCCGGATTCCTTAACGCACAAGATACGGATGAGGCCTTGCAGGCTGCAACGGATTCAACGGAATCCGTTAACCGAGTAAAGTTGGATGGAATTGCTGCAGTAATCGGGGATTATGTGATTTTGGATTCTGATGTGGATAAAACTTTGATCGATTTAAAAAGTCAGGGAGCATCCACGGAAGATATTACCAAATGTAGCCTTTTGGGCAAGTTGATGGAAGATCGTTTGTACGCCCACCAAGCGGTTCAGGATAGTTTACTGGTTTCTGATGATCAGGTAAATGCGCAGAGCGATAGACAGATTCAGCAATTGGTAGCTCAAGTTGGGTCTATGGATAAAGTCCTCAAGTTCTACAAGAAACCAGATATTGAAAGTTTTAGGGAAGAACTCTTCGAAATCAATAAGCTACGTATGCTTTCCGAAAAAATGCAAAGTAGTATTGTGGAAGAGCTGGAGGTGACCCCTGAGGAAGTACGTCAGTTCTTTAGCAAGATTCCTGAAGATGAATTGCCTGTTTTTGGTGCTGAACTTGAAATTGCCCAGATTGTAAAGCAGCCCGTGGCACCGGAAGAAGAAAAGCAAAAGGTTATAGACCGTTTGAAACAGATCAAGCAGGATGTAGAGGATAACGATGCCAGTTTCAATGTAAAAGCCATTCTTTATTCGCAAGATCCAGGTTCCAAATCCAAGGGAGGTTTTTATAGTATGACCCGGGAAACTCCGTTCGTAAAGGAATTCAAGGATGTGGCCTTTAGTCTTCAGGAAGGAGAGATATCAGAACCTTTTGAATCGCCATTTGGATACCATATCATCTTTATTGAAAAAATTAGGGGACAAGAATTGGATCTTAGGCATATATTGATGATTCCGGAAATCCCGCAAAGCGCCATTGATAATGCGGTAAAGGAACTGGATAGTATTCGGCAGCACATCATGGATGGGAAATACACCTTTGCAGAGGCTGCTCTGAACTTTTCCGATGAAAAAGAGACCAAAAATGATGGCGGAGTGCTTCGAAACCCCATCAACTATGGTTCGCGTTTTGAATTGACCAACATGGATCCAGCGTTGTACAACCAAGTACGAAATCTAAAGGACGAGGAAATTTCCAGACCGCTAAAGGAAGATGATCCCAGGGGAGGCCCTCCCAAGTTCAAGATCATGAAGATTTCCAATCGCTATGACGAGCATAAAGCCGATTTCGCAAAGGATTATCTAAAAATTCAGGAGCTGGCCCTGCGTGAAAAGCAATTCAAAGCCATAAAAGAATGGATGGATGAGCACATTGAAGATACCTACATCCATGTTAACAATGAAAACAGGGAGTGCGATTTTGCAAACAACTGGGTAAAGGAATAAGTGCATGTCAGACGTTGCAGCGGTTGAAAGTCTTGTAAAAAAACATCAGGAATTAAAAGATGAGATTGCCAAGGTCATTGTGGGCCAGGAAAAGGTGATCGAGCAAATTCTACTTTCTATATATACCGGGGGACATTCGCTGTTGATCGGGGTTCCTGGTTTGGCCAAAACCTTGATGGTAAATACCATTGCGCAAACCTTGGGACTGGATTTTAAGCGAATCCAATTTACCCCGGATTTAATGCCCAGCGATATTTTGGGGAGTGAGGTATTGGACCAAAACAGAAATTTTAAGTTCATTAAAGGACCTGTATTTGCCAATATCATATTAGCGGATGAAATCAACCGTACCCCCCCAAAAACCCAAGCAGCGTTATTGGAGGCCATGCAAGAAAAGGCTGTGACCATTGCTGGGGAGCAACATAAACTTGCGATGCCCTATTTTGTATTGGCAACCCAAAACCCAATAGAACAGGAGGGAACCTATCCGTTGCCGGAAGCGCAGTTGGATAGATTCATGTTTGCCATTGAGCTCAAATATCCATCTATTGAAGAAGAAATCCAGGTAGTGAAAACCACAACCACGGATGAGCATCCAGAGCTAAATTCTCTCTTCAACGCTGAAGAAATAGTGGCAGTGCAACATTTGGTACGAAGAATTCCTGTGCCGGATAACGTCATTGACTACACAGTAAACTTGGTAAACAAGACCCGTCCTGGAATGCCAAACACCTCAGATTTTATCAATACTTATGTGGACTGGGGGGCAGGACCAAGGGCATCCCAAAATTTGGTTTTAGGGGCCAAGGCACATGCTGCGATTCATGGGAAATTCTCACCAGACATAGAAGATGTCCAAGCAGTGGCCATGGGAATCCTACGCCATAGAATCCTCAAAAACTACAAAGCGGAGGCCGAAGGCATTTCTGAGGAGAAAATCATCTTGGAATTGTTATAAATACAATATTCCCTCGACTTATTTGCTAAATTCTAATTCCTAAATCGTAGGTATTTTAGTAAATTAGCCGAATTACAAAAATCTTAAATCCAATTGCAGAATGGCGTTTGACATTGACATGATCAAGGGGGTGTATGCCTCCATGGGGGAGCGTATCGAAAAGGCCCGCGAATTAGTGGGAAAACCGTTGACCCTAGCTGAAAAAATATTGTATTCCCATTTGTGGGATGGAACACCCACAAAACAGTTTACAAGGGGCAAGGACTATGTGGATTTTGCTCCTGACCGAGTAGCTTGTCAGGATGCAACCGCCCAAATGGCTTTGTTGCAGTTCATGCATGCAGGTAAACCGAAGGTTGCGGTTCCAACAACCGTGCATTGTGATCACCTGATTCAAGCCAAAGTCGATGCCAAAACGGATTTGAAACGTGCCAACGAAACCAGTAACGAGGTTTTTAACTTTTTGGAGTCCGTATCCAACAAATATGGAATCGGATTCTGGAAACCGGGTGCAGGAATTATACACCAAGTGGTTTTGGAAAACTACGCATTTCCGGGAGGAATGATGATTGGTACCGATTCCCACACCGTTAATGCAGGTGGTTTGGGAATGGTGGCCATTGGAGTTGGTGGAGCTGATGCTGTGGATGTCATGGCAGGAATGGCTTGGGAATTGAAATTTCCAAAATTGATAGGGGTCAAATTGACTGGAAAACTATCCGGTTGGACAGCTCCCAAAGACGTAATTCTAAAAGTCGCAGGTATTCTTACTGCAAAAGGAGGAACAGGAGCCATCGTTGAATATTTTGGTGAAGGAGCCACCGCCATGTCCTGCACTGGAAAGGGAACCATCTGTAATATGGGAGCCGAAATTGGGGCTACCACTTCTACTTTTGGATATGATGAATCCATGGACCGCTATTTGCGTGCAACCGATAGGTCGGATGTAGCGGATGCAGCATTGGAAGTGAAAGAACATCTTACAGCGGACCCAGAAGTATATGCTAACCCAGAACAATATTTTGATCAGCTGATAGAAATTGATCTAAGTACATTGGAGCCTCATTTGAACGGTCCGTTTACTCCGGATTTGGCTACGCCAATTTCGCAAATGAGTGAGGCTGCCAAGGCCAATGACTGGCCTTTGAATGTGGAAGTAGGTCTTATTGGATCCTGTACCAACTCTTCCTATGAAGATATTTCAAGAGCGGCTTCACTGGCCAAGCAGGTGGCAGATAAAAACTTAAAGACCAAATCCAAGTTCACCATTACTCCGGGATCGGAACAAGTGCGCTACACTATTGACCGTGATGGATTTATTGATACCTTCAACAGTATTGGAGCAACCGTATTTGCCAATGCCTGTGGCCCATGTATTGGAATGTGGGACAGGTATGGGGACAAAGCGGCAGAGGGACCTAGAAACACCATTGTGCACTCCTTCAACAGAAATTTTGCCAAACGTGCCGATGGAAACCCAAATACCCTTGCATTTGTAGGGTCGCCAGAATTGGTTACTGCAATTGCCATTTCTGGTCGACTGGATTTTAATCCGGTAACAGATAAATTGATCAATGAGGATGGGGAAGAAGTGATGTTGGATGAGCCAAGAGGATACGAATTGCCACCTGAAGGCTTTGCCGTGGAAGATGCCGGATTCATTGCTCCCATGGAAGACGGAAGTGGAGTTCAGGTAGTGGTGTCGCCAACTTCTGAAAGATTACAGTTATTGGAGCCTTTTGTGCCAATTTCCACAGATAGCCTGCAAGGGGTGAAATTGCTGATAAAGCCCTTTGGTAAATGTACCACAGACCATATTTCCATGGCTGGACCCTGGCTGAGATACAGAGGACATTTGGACAATATTGCAAACAATACCTTGATTGGCGCAGTAAATGCCTTTAACAAGCAAACCAATTTTGTAAAGAACCAGCTTACAGGGGAATATGGAGCGGTTCCAGATACGCAAAGAGCTTACAAAAAAGAGGGGATTAGAACTATAGTCGTGGGAGACCATAATTATGGGGAAGGATCGTCCAGGGAACATGCTGCAATGCAACCCAGACATTTAGGAGTTGCTGCTGTTTTGGTGAAGTCTTTTGCGAGGATTCATGAAACCAATTTGAAGAAGCAAGGAATGTTGGCATTGACCTTTGCCAATGAAAGCGATTACGATTTGATTCAAGAGGACGATACCTTCAATTTTGTGGATATTGCCGAATTCGCTCCTGGTAAACCCTTGACCTTGGAAGTGGTTCATGCTGATGGTAGCAAAGACAATATCATCGTTAACCACACATATAATGCTTCCCAGATTGATTGGTTCATAGAAGGTTCTGCCTTGAACATGATCAAAAAGGAAAATGCCTAAAATAGTTTAACCATAAATATGAAAAACTCCTGATTTTATGTCAGGAGTTTTTTAGTTTTGAGACAAACCCATCGAAATGAAGAAAGGAAGTAAAAAGACAATCATCAACGTTATTTTGATTCTTTTTGTGCTTTCCTTTTTTTTTGGCCCCACAGGTCATTACGGCAAAGTGCTTCTGAATAGGATTTTTGCCTCGTCACCCCCCATTATTGAAGCTTCCCAAAGAGAAAAACTCGGGGATTACGACTGGAAACTGAAGGATTCTGAATGGAATTTCTTCAATTTTGAGCGATCCAAGGGAAAAGTGGTCTTCATCAATTTATGGGCCTCATGGCGATTGCCCAGTGAAGCAGAGCTTGCCAGTATCCAAGAAATGTACGATGCTTACAAGGGAAAGATGGATTTCTATATCATTACCAATGAGAATAGACCTCCGGTTGAGGAATTTATGGAAAAACATGAATACACCTTTCCAGTGACCTATTTGATCATTGGCGAAAAAATGCCCATAAATCCCGATGTGGTTCCCGCTTCATATGTGATAGATAAGTCCGGCAATGTTGTCATTTATAAAGAGAAGATTGCGGATTGGAGCAATGATAAAGTGTATACGCTCCTGGACACTTTGATAGCGGAATAGTGGAATTACCATGAAGTTGAGCAAAGAACAAATAAGCGATGGAATCTGGATTTTGGCCATTGTCTTGATACTATTTACCCCGGTTGGTTTTCATCTTGGCGTTATAACTGGCAAACTATTTTCAGGCAGTGCTGGTGTTATTGCAGAGGATAAACGGGAAACTTTAGAAAATTACCAATGGAAATTAGTGCATTTGGATGGTAGTCAGTTCAACTTTGAAGATACCCAGGGTAAAGTGGTATTGGTCAATTTTTGGGCTACTTGGTGCCCTCCTTGTGTTGCAGAACTCCCTAGCATGGACAGACTTCACAATGCATATAAGGACAAAGTGATATTCGCATTTGTTGCCAATGACGATAAAGAAAAGGTGCAATCTTTTTTGGTCAAGCGGGAGTTTGACCTTCCCGTATATTTTGAAGCTTCCCGTACGCCTGACTTATTGGTGTCGCGAAGCATTCCTGCAACATATATACTGGATAAATCGGGAGCTATTGTGGTTAGGGAAATAGGCGCTGCTCAATGGGATTCCGAAGAGACTAGGGAGTTGTTGGATCAGCTGTTGGCCGAGTGAGTTTATTTCTTGAAGTATTTGAAAGGTACTACCAACATCCCGAAACATTCCCCGTCTTGCTTTCCCAGGTGTTTGTGGTGAATCTTATGGGCTCTACGAACTCCGCGGGCATACCAATTGTTGGCACTTCTGAACCATTTAAAACGTTGATGGATGAAAATGTCATGTACCATGAAGTAAGCAATACCATAGGCCAAAATACCAAAACCCAATGGCCAACCGTACCAAAATTCGGTTTCGGCTCCCAAGTAGAAGCAAACCATACTTACTAGGGCATAGAAAATAAAAAAGGCATCGTTACGCTCAAACCAAGAGTCATGGTCCTTTTTGTGATGATCTTTGTGCAAACTCCATAGGAAGCCGTGCATCACATATTTGTGAGTGAACCAGGCCATAAATTCCATAATAGAAAAAGTTCCCAAAAATATCAATATCCAGAGGGCAATCTTCATTTAGAGCAGTTGGAGTTTATAATTTACGTACGACTGGGCCAAAAGCCCCAATTTTTGATAATCTGGAACTCGAATCCGTGTGTTCTTGATTTCCAAGGGAGGTGTACTCTGTAGCTTCTGAAGCAGTTTTTTATAGTACCTATAGGCGGTATAAACCCCAAATTTGGCCTCTTTTGGAAGCTTAATGATTCCCGAGTAGGCCATGGCAAAATCGGCTCTGATCTCATCCACAATCCGTTTTTTGGAGGCCTCATCCAACTCCATCAAGTTGGTGTTGGGAAAATAAGTGCGTTCCAAATCTTCAAAATCCGCTTTTAGATCACGGAGAAAGTTTACTTTTTGAAAGGCCGAACCCAAAGCCATGGCATATTCCTTGAGTTCCTCGTATTTTGCCTGATCTCCGTTCACAAAAACGCAAAGACACATAAGTCCAACTACATCTGCAGAGCCATAGATATACCCTTTGTATTCCTCAAAACTCTGATAGTCTTTTTTGGTGAGGTCCAAACGCATGCTGTTCATAAAGGCCTCCACCAAATGATGGGGGATATCATATTTGTGATAGGTATGTTGAAAAGAATTCAATATGGGGTTTAGGCTAATTTTTCGCTCCAAAGCCAATTCCATGTCACTTTCAAACTGATCGAACAAAACCTCTTTGTCATAATCGTGAAAAGTGTCTACAATTTCATCTGCAAAACGCACAAACCCATAAATATTGTAGATATCCTTTCGAATGGAAGGCGCCAACATTTTTGTGGCCAAAGCAAAGGAAGTGCTATAAGTCTTGGTAACAATCTTACTGCAATCCCTGGAGACATCATCAAAAATAGATTTCATCACTTTAAGTTTTTGGTTAACAGATTTGCCACTAATTTTCCAGAAATCAAGGACGGTGGTACTCCTGGGCCAGGAACCGTAAGCTGACCTGTGAAAAACAAGTTTTTTACCTTGCTGCTTTTAAGATTTGGTCTTAAAAAAGCCGTTTGTTTCAGGGTATTGGCCATTCCATAGGCATTGCCCTTATAGGAATTGTATTGCTCAATAAAATCTTTAACACAGAAGCTCTCTTTAAAGATAATGGAATTTCTTACTTCTTGATCTGTCAAAGATTCAAATCTATCTATAACAATATCAAAATATTGAGCCCTCAGTTCCGCAGTGTCCTCTAAATTGGGTGCAATGGGAACAAGGAAAAATCCTGTCTCATTGCCTTTGGGAGCCATGGTTCCATCTGTTATGGAAGGAAAGTTGGCATAGAACAAAGGGTCACTGGGCCATTGGGGTTCATCATAGATTTCCTGGGTGTGCCGTTCAAAATCCGTGTCAAAAAAGAGATTATGATGATGGACGTTTTTCAATTTTTTGTTGAATCCCACGTAAAACAAAAGGGCAGAGGGAGCGTAAGTACGAGTATCCCAATAGGTTTCGGAATATTGCCGATATTTTTTATCCAACAAGGTTTCGGAGTGATGGTAGTCAGCACCGCTTATCACATAATCGGAAGTCAGGTTAACACCATTGCTTCGGACACCGCAGATCTTTCCATCAAGCACCAAAATTTTATCCACTGGGTGGTTGGTTCGAATTTTGACCCCGAGCTCTTGGGCCAACTGCACCATGGCCTTAATGATTTCGTACATGCCACCCTTGGGATGCCATGTTCCCAGACCAAAATCTGCAAAATTCATAAAACTGTAGAAAGAGGGAGTCTTGCTAGGCTTGGCTCCCAAAAACAGCACGGGAAACTCCAATGTCGAAATCAATTTGGGGTTTTCAAACCGCTTCCGTACCTCTTGGCTTATGCTCTTAAAAAATTGGTCTAAGCGAAGTACCGTATCCTTGGTTACCAACTCAAAAGGGGAAATGCCAGGTTTTAAGACCACTTTGTTAATGGCAATATTGTAATTCTCCTGGGCTTTTTTGATAAAACTTCGTAGATGATTCCCACTGCCGCTTTCAATACGGTCAAATTCAAGACAAATCTGGTCCATACAATCACCAATGGTAACACTATCGTCCTTAAAGAAGATTTTATAGGCCGGACTTAGCTTTTCCAAATGGTAATAATCCGACGGTTTTTTGCCAAAATCTGCAAAGAAGTTTTCAAAAATATCTGGCATCCAGTACCAACTGGGACCAATATCGAAAGTAAAGCCCTCTTTGATCAATTGTCTGGCCCTGCCTCCAACCGTGTCGTTTTTCTCCAGGATTTCCACTTCCAAACCGGCTTTTGCCAAATAACAGGCCGCGGATAAGGAAGAGAAACCAGAACCAATGACAATGACCTTCATAGGATTGGTTTTTAGATGGATTCCATTAACTGGTCAATGGAATTGAAGGTCCTTATATGTTGGGGAAGTTCTTCATCGGTAATATACCTTATTTGATGTCCCAGTACCCAAAGTTTTGAATTTTCAGAAATACCCAAGGTTTCTGAAAACTCCTTAAAATAGGCCGATAGATCATCCTTGGTAGGTGAGACCGTGAAATAACTTACAAAATGGACATTATCATAGTACTTCAGCAAATCCACCAAATTTTCAATGGGCATGGTCTGGCCCAGATAAATAGACTTATAACCCCTTAAATTGATTTCATAATTGAGATAGAGCAATCCAATTTCATGGATTTCGTTCTCGGGAAGAAACAGGGCAAAAACCTTATCCTTTTTAGTGGGTTCCAGCATTTGCAGTTTTTCCGTATTGATATGGATTTTTTGTTTGATCAGATGGGAAATAAAATGCTCATGGGCCGGGCTAATGGTATCCGTTTGCCATAGGAGTCCCAATTCGTTCAATAAAGGAATCAACACTTCACTGAAAATATCCTTAAAGGAACGATCGGCTAAAAGACTATTATAGGTGTTGAGAAAAAGTACTTGGTCAAAATTGACCATAGCCAGCTTAAATGCATTGACCGCATGGTCCTTTTCGCTGGTATTGGAAACAATTTCCCTCACCATAACCGGAATCTTGGTTTCTTCCAGTTTGGCAATTTTTGAAATTTTATATCCATTATTGTACAACAGGGTAACATTCAATAGCTTTTGCAAGCTGGCCAAACTATACGTCCTAATGTTGGTACTTGTCCGTTCAGGAGTAAACAAATTGTATCTCTTTTCCCAGATTCGGATGGTGTGAGCCTTAATTCCAGACAAGTTCTCCATGTCTCGAATGCTGAAAGATTTTTTTACATTGTTCATCTTTTTCAAGTAAAGGTTAAACAAATTTACAATTTAAATGATGCCATCCTAATAAATGAGCGGAAAATTTAGGAGTAATTTAGGGATTGAAGTTGGGTTGGGAGCTTTGTGTAATAAGTGTTGAAAACAAAAAAACCGCATAAAATGCGGTTTTGTGCCCACGACTGGAGTCGAACCAGCACGTCCTTTCGAACACTACCCCCTCAAGGTAGCGTGTCTACCAATTCCACCACGTGGGCGTTCAGGAATTGCACTGAAAAATGTGAGCGCAAATATCGGTAAAAATTAGCTTGCCATGCAAGCTTGGGCTCTTTTTTGATTAGGTCAATAAATTTCCATTTTCGTCCCATTCCGCCAAGGTCCCACGCTTGCTTTGATCCACACATTTAGCCAGCCAGTCCTCATCATAGGAAACCCCGTGTTGTTGAAGCACATGCTCGGGAACTCCATCCCAAACATTGGGCGAATTTCCTTTATAACCCAGTTCATCTATACCAATCTTGGTAGTATAATATCCGGTGAGGGTCAGGTTTCGCATCAAGGAGAAGAATTGAATCTCCAACGGCCTTTCAGCCTCTGGAATAGTGATGTCTGGAAACGCAATGGTATCCAAAACACTCTTTTGTTGATCCTCCGAGGCCGCAATGAATTCCACATCGAATTCTGTATTGCATTTATGATCTAGCCACATCAAGCCCCCACGAAGGGTAGGTTGGTATTCCGGAATATCCTTGACCATAAACTCAATAAAATCCGGAACTTCAGCATCCAATGCTCCTTTGAGACCATCTTCTGCGGGCAGGATCAGATTGCAAAGGGCAGCAATAGTGGTCATTTCATGCTCTTTGAAAAATGTTTCGGATAAAAGTTCCTCAATGGCTTCCTGTTCCTTAGGTGTTCTCCCATAGGCATACTTATTAACCGCCAGAGTTTCTTCGGTGGTTGCCTCCGGTTTAGGATTGCATCCATGGACGGCCAATCCACTGGCCACACCTCCAAGGAGTATCGACTTTAGACTTTTTCTTCTATCCATGGTTAAATATTTTGCTGTTTAAGTTGCTCTACAATATAATCTGATGTTCTCCAAGAGAGGGCCAAAATGGTCCAAGTCGGGTTTTTATCTGCCTGCGATACAAATGGGCCTGCGTCAACAATAAAAACATTATCTACATCGTGAAGTTGTTGGTAACTGTTGACAACCGAAGTTTTCTTATTATCTCCCATTCGGGTGGTACCCACTTCATGAATGATTTCACCCGGCACCAAAATACCATAATTGGTATCCTTGCCCGGTTTTCCTCCCAGCGGTTCGCCTCCCATGTTATGCATGATTTCCTCAAAGGTATCGTGC
Source organism: Flagellimonas algicola (assembly GCF_005937185.1). Lineage (GTDB taxonomy): Bacteria > Bacteroidota > Bacteroidia > Flavobacteriales > Flavobacteriaceae > Flagellimonas > Flagellimonas algicola. The sequence goes on from NZ_VCNI01000005.1 coordinate 80,108, forward strand.
ATGTGTTTCACTTGTTTGATCTCATGGTCTGTCCATTTGTAATTGAACTTAAGGATAGGAACACCGAACTCGTCCACTTTGGTTGGGTCGATCTCGCAGTAATTATCTTTTTGGGCTACAGACTCACCTCTTCCCGCCATTCCGATTACGGATCCGTAATATTTTTTGATATCCTTCCGCAGTCCGTTCCCATATCCACCTACAGGTAGTCCAAAGAAGGAATTGAAGTCGTTCACATTGAATCCAAATCCGTAACTGGGCATGCCAAGACCACCCCACATTTCAATATGGTATCCTCTTGGGAAATCCAAATTTTCATTTTCCAACCACCAAGGGGTATATACATGCATTCCGCCAACACCATCTTCATTATAGGTCTCGCGGTTCATCAAGTCAGGAACAAATGCCATTCTGTTCGTTCCTGTTGAATCGTGCAAATATTTGCCCACGATATCACTGCTATTTCCCAAACCGTTGGGGTGTTGGGTACTTTTGGAATTGAGGAGAATTCTAGCGGAACTACAGGCCGAGGCAGCCAAAACCACTATTTTCCCTTTGAGTTTATATTCCTTACGGTCTTCTTTGTTGATATAGGAAACACCGGTAGCTTTACCTTCTTCGTTTGTAGTGACCTCCCTAACCATGCAATTCACAAATAAGTCTATTTGACCACCATTTTTTTGAGCCGGAAATATGAGGCATGTTCCGGAAGAGAAATCTGCGTATACCTGACAGGCTCGTGAGCACTGACCACAGTAAAAGCAAACGCCCCTATCATTATTTATTTTTTTGGTCAACATGGACATCCTGGACGGATAAACCGGAATGTTGGACTTTCTTGCTCCTTTGATGTAGAAAAGTTCGTGTAGCCTTGGTTTTGGAGGTGGAAGAAAAAAACCATCCGGGTCATTGGGCAAACCCTCATTGGTACCAAAAACCCCAATTAGCTTATCTACTTTATCATAGTATGGTTTAACATCATCGTAGCCAATGGGCCAATTGTCTCCAAGCCCATCAATGTTCTTTCTTTTAAAATCCTTAGGGCCAAAACGCAGGGAAATTCTTCCCCAATGGTTGGTTCTCCCTCCAAGCATTCGCGAACGGAACCATTTAAAGTCAGTACCTTCTTCTTTTGCATAAGGCTCTCCTTCAATTTCCCATCCGCCATAGGCAGAATCAAAATCCCCAAAGGGTCTTACGGTACTGGCCCCTCGTCTGGGTGATTCGTGTGGCCATTTCAATTGGGTCATTTGTTCTGGATCGGCTGGATCAAAATAGGGGCCTGCTTCAACTACGGCTACTTTTAATCCTGCTTCGGAAAGTATTTTTGTAGCCATTCCGCCGCCGGCACCCGAGCCTACAATAATCACGTCATAGACCGTGGAATTTTCAATTATTTGCATAGGTTGGAAGTATTTGTCCAACAAAGTATAAAAATATGATGAAGCAACTGCGTTTTTTTCGCTTTTTGACAGCTAAACTAAAATTAGTGACAAAAAACGACGGAAGTAGGGTGCTAAAAATCTTTTCTTTTTGCCTTGTGAACCATTCTCCAAACCGGAAGTATGGTCCAGATCATCAAGACACCCATGGAGACAAAAAATCCAAAATTAGTTCCGAAGAATTTCTTGAAAACTGCCCCGGTATAACCCAAAAGAGCTGAAATGTCCAGTTTTAGAAGAATCAACGTCCGGGAAAGATCAATAGGATTGAGCATGGTAGAAACCAAGGAGAAATTATCCAACGGATATTCTTCAAAAATGATGAGTGAAATCAGAAAAATTCCGTCATAGATAACAGCCAAAAACAGCCACAATAGCACAGCATAACCGAACCCTTTGATTTTATTTTCATTGGACAATGCTATATTGAAGGCCAAAGCCGTAAAGATAAAGGTGAGGAATGCCCCAGCCACCAAAAGGAGTGAGAAATCCCAAATAGCATTGCTCTTTAATAAGCCGTAGAGGGTAAAGGGAATTCCCAATCCCAGCACCAAACTCATTGCTAAAGAGCCCGAAACGCCCAGATATTGCCCTAAAAATATAGAGGTTCTTTTGATGGGTTGCGCCAACAACAGTTCTGTGAATTCCTTGGAGTTGTAGTAATACATGACACCAAATATGGTAGCAATCAAGGGCACTAGGACAATGATGATGTTCATCAAGGTTATGACGGCTTTGGACACATCATTGTTCAAAAAAAGCAACACAAAACCCAGTAGCAGATAAAAAATAAAGTACACATAACTCCAGCGGCTGCGCATAAGGTCGTAAAAACTATATTTTAGAATTTTAAGCATGTTGGGGCTGGGTTGCTATGGCCGCAATGGCGTGTTCAATGTCAGTTTGTTCTGTTTTGCTCTTGAGTTGTTCAAGACTGCCTTTAAAATATATTTTCCCTTCCAGTAGATAAATGATTTCGTCTGCCACTTCTTCCACAAATTGGAGGATATGGGAGGTTATCAGAATGGTTTTACCCTTGTTTTTTTCTTCCTGAATCAATTTTTTGAGATTGATCAGGGCCAAGGGATCTAATCCAGTGGTGGGTTCATCCAAGATGAGTAGCGGGGAATCAAACATAAAGGATAAAACAATATTCACTTTTTGTTTGGTTCCACCAGAAAGGGTTGTCAATTTTTTGTCCAGGAAGTCCTCTAGCTTGAACAGTTCAATGAGTTCATCTGCCCTGTTGGGCTTTTGCCTAAGGTCTACGATCATCTTGATCAGTTCCCTTACTTTGAGGTTGCCGGGAAAATTTGCAATCTGCGGAAGGTAGTTGATTTCTTTGCGATAGTTCCAATTGGTTTTGATGGCGGCACCCAATACTGAAATGCTCCCTTTATCCATGATTACCATGCCCAGAATACTCTTGATCAAGGTGGTTTTTCCCGAACCGTTGGGTCCTAGAATGGCAAAAATACCGCCTCCATCTATTTCTAGATCAAGATTATCCAGTACTTGGGTCTTACCAAATTTTTTATGAAGGTTAGCTACTTGGATCATTGCAGTTTTTTCATCAATGGACTATTGTCCCTTAAATTATCTGGAGTGAAAACAGGGGATACTTTTTCGGAAAAGTCGATGATATCCATAAAAAGACTTCGAAGCAATACAATGGTTTCAGGGGTTCTATTGACAATGTACGAAAAGAGTTTTACAGGTCTATAGGGCACATCGCCAACCCCGTTCTTATCCAAATCATAACCGGTATAATTACTCCAATAATTACCGCTGAAAGAATTGTCGTTCAGTTTGCTGTTATAGGAAACATCAAAGGAGTTGTACAAGAAATTATTTGATGAAAAAACATTGCTGTAGCAGGCCCCGCGTACTTTCAATGCCCATCCATTGTTCACAAAATCATTTTCCTTATAGTTAATACGATTAGAACCTTCTATGCTGATACCTACGGTGTTTTCTTCAAAAGTATTCCCGATAATCTCAGAATCGTTGATTTCCTTTAAAAGCATTCCGAATGATGCCGCACCCCAGTTTTTCTTGAAGGTGTTATTGTACATTTTTATCTTCTTGGAAAACATTACGGCAACTCCGGCACCGTTATTTTCAAAAGTATTGTCTTGGTATAAATCGTCATTAGAGAACATAAAATGAAGTCCGTAACGTACATTGTTGGTGCTGATATTGTTCTTGATGACGATCTGGTCCGAAAACTCCAAATAGATTCCGTCCCTTACATGTTGCACAATGTTGTTCTCTACTGATACATTTTGGCAATACCATAGCTGTATGCCGTTCCCTGAATTAAATTCCTCTACCGCATCTCCAATAATTTTGTTGTGAAACACCCTTCCATCTGTGGATTTTTCCAGATAAATACCAAAAAAGAGCTTTTCCAAGACTACATTTTGAATGAGGAAGTTTTTGCTTTTAACCACTCGTATGGCTGCATAATCTGATGTATAGCTGGTTCCAACATTGATGATGAATAATCCATCAATGGTAACGTTGTCAGAGGTAACGGTGAATATTTCACCTTGATCCTCGCCATCAACAACAGGGTAATCTTTGCCTATAATGGTCAATGGCTTGTCCACGATGATATCGAATTCTAAATAAGTGCCCTTTTTGATCAGAAGCGTGTCATAAGCTTGGGCTTGGTCAATTCCTTCTTTGATGGATTTAATAGGGCATGTGGAACAGATTTCCAAGGTTGACCCATGGGAAGCCGCTCCAAATGCCATAAAAAGTATTAAAAGAAGTTTATTCCAAACGTTCACAACCTGTTTATCTGATGATTAGGAATTTGGAATTTTTATGGGCTTTTACCCAGTGAATTTCATCCTTTGGAAAATTGAAATATTGCTGTTCCATAAGCCTGTAATTGTGCTTGTTGATTCGAAAGTCAATATCCCCTTCCAAAACCAATAAATGTACATCTTTGGGAGAACTGTGTTCTGGGAATATAGCATCTTTTTCCAGGGAAATCAACAATACTTCCAAGGATTCCGTTTTGGTTAATTGATGCACTTTTAGGCCATCGAATCTTTCCGTTCTGATATGGTTGTCTATTTTGTACATGGCTTCAGTTAGTTGTGGAGATGGACTAGCAATTCGTTCCAGGTATATAGTTCTCCCATTGATTTTTCGAGGATGGCAATGGCTTCATCCTTTGTTTCAAAGGCCGTTAGATATGCACCCATTGGGCTGGGAATGGATTTGCTGATTAAAAATGTGGATTGGGTGGCATCAATCAGTTCCTTGGGTTCGGTATAGTGGTTGCATAAATAAAGGGCGACCGTATTGGAGTCCACTTCCTTTAGATAATTGACCATGCATTCAACAGCATCAAATTTGAATGCCTTCCCTTTTTTGGTGACCAATTGTGCTGCATGCTGGGCATCAACAATGGTCATTCTGCAAAAGTGACACCCATCTGTACCATAGGTAATTTCCTGTGGCTTTGCATTACAACTCAGCAATGCCACCGTAGCCAATAGAAACAAAAACACTCTAGATACGCGATGGATTCTCATACTAACTGATTTTAAGTTTTTTATTTTCCTTTCTTACAAATAGATAGGCGAGCAGGGATAAACCCATGCCAATACCGAGGCTTACTGCACCCAATTGAGGGTAGGAGTGAGCTGTGAAATTAAGGATATCCTTAGATCCAAAAAGAGGAGGTTGAAATCCCATGACGGATCCATCTGGATTGGTAAATTTCATGATGGCCTTGGGATCTAGGTCATGTCCATAATCGTGTTCCCAGAGGTAAAAATCGTATAGCCCAGCACTACTCAGTACCACCATCAGTATAAACCAATACAAATACCATTTGTGATTGGCTTTCCATGCAATTAGGAGTCCTATAAACGTAGTGATTAAGATTCCGGCAGGGAATATCTTGAACTCCGGAATAGCTTCCGGAATATATTTCATACCCACATAATGGTTCATCAAATTGATGTTTTTGATGTCGTGAGGGTTGGCATCCGAAAAGTCGTTGATATGGATGAACATACCCAATGGCGTTGGATACTGCGGTGCTTCCAAGGTTATTTTCCATAAAGGGAATACAAACAGCAACAGGGGGAGCAAGGCTCCAACTAGCATCAAGATCTTAGCTTTCTTTTTCATGGATGGGATAATTAAGTTTGAAAAAGCGGGAGGGAAGCCCTCCCGCTGATTCATTCACAATTCAACTTTGCACTAAAACTAATCTTCACCCAGTGACCAGCTCAATTCAATATTGGAACTGGCAGGGGAAACTCTTACATAACCTTGCATTTCTTGGTGTAGGGCTGAACAGAAATCGGTACAGTAAAAAGGCCATACCCCTACTTGCTTGGGTTCCCAAACAAAGGTTTCCGTCTGCCCTGGCATAATCAACAGTTCTGAAGTATTGGCGCCAATCATACTTACTCCATGGGGTACATCATAATCCTGTTCCAAATTGGTAACATGGAAGTAGACCTTGTCCCCAACCTTGATTCCTTCAATATTGTCAGGATTAAAGTGACTTCGGATCATGGTCATATACACATGTACCTCGTTGCCGTTACGCTCCACTTTTACATTGGCATCGGAAGTAGTTGCATATTTATGCTTATTCTCTTCCAGATTGTATATTTTCTTGGATCTTTCTTTCACCAAATCGGCGGCTATACCAGCAGCATAGTGAGGTTCTCCAACCGTTGGGAAGTCAAGAAGAAGTTCCATTTTTTCACCAGAAATATCGTATAGCTGTGCTGACTGTGTTACTTCAGGTCCAGTTGGCAGATATCTATCCTTGGTAATCTTATTCATCGCAAGCACGTATTTACCAAATGGTTTTCTTGAATTTCCGCCTGGAATCATCAAGTGACCCACGGAATAGTAACAAGGTTGTCTGTCCACTACCTCCCATGTACCTACTTTCCATTTTACCACTTCGGATGAAATGAAGAACGTGGTATATCCATTTCCGTTTCCATCAAATTCGGTATGTAGTGGTCCTAGACCGGCCTGTTTCACACTTCCAGCGAGTACGTCTTCAAAACTTAGGATTGGAATGCCGTATGCTTCACCGTCAAATTTCTCATTTTCAATAGCCTGAATCATTTTGCTAAAGGAGTGTACGGTCAAATCTGAAGATAATTTTCCGTTCCCTACAATATACTCTCCCGTAGGATCAACATCACAACCGTGAGGCGATTTGGGTGTTGGGAGCAAATAAACCAAACCAGGTAATTCTGAGGCATCCAAAACCCTCACTTCTTTTTTCATGGTTGAAGTTGCTGTATGGGTCTCTTCATCATACACATTATGTGCATAGTTGGCTGGCATTGTCTGGAATTTTCCTTCTTTGATGTATTCCTCTGCCTTTTTCCAATTCACAGCTGCAATGAAATCCTTGTCGTTTTGGGAAGCGTTCACTTCCATTAATGAATGCGATTCTTCGGAGTTGTATGTAGAAAAGAACATCCATCCATGTGATGCTCCCCTTCCAGGGTGGGCCAAGTCATAATCAAATCCTGGCATCAGCACTTGGAATGAAAGATCCATTCCTCCGTCCTCGGGGTCTACACTAATAAAGGAAAGTGAGCCTTGGAAATTGCCCTTGTATTCGTTAATGGGCATATCCCTTTGCGGAATAGGAACAGAAAATCGGGTTCCTGCTACCACATACTCCGTGTTTTCAGTAACAAAAGCGGAACTGTGGTTACCGGCACTGTTCGGAATCTCAATGATTTCAGTGGTTTCAAAAACGCTAAGGTCAATTTTGGCAATCCTTGGAGTGTTGTTCCCATTGATAAATACAAATCTACCATCCAATTCCCCATTGGTTTGGGAAATGTCTGGGTGGTGGGAATCATCCCAGGGAATAAATCCATGGGAAGTATTTAGCATGGGCTTGGTTTCTTCATTGTACCCCCATGCTTTTTCTGCATCTTGTGAAAACACCGGAATGACTTTGAACAGCCTTCCAGAAGGAAGTCCGTAGACGGAAAGTTGTCCACTAAAACCTCCAGAGACAAAGGCATAGAACTCATCGTGTTCCCCGGGTGCCACATAAACCTTCTCCGCAGCACTGGATGACAGTGCCCCGTTGGAGCTATTGCCCCCTTGATTACAGCTAACCAGTAACATGGTTGTAGCTATTAGGGCAAGCATTAAAAAGCGAAATTTATTCATCGTAGTTGTTTTTATTTTAATTGTTGATTTTCTATTCTTCTGGTGGAAGCATTACCTTGTCCACTACATGCACAATGCCATTACCGGCAGGTACGCTTGCCAAAATTTTGGCCCCACCAACAAACACATCATCCCCTTGAACTTCTACCTGTACGCTCTGGTTATTGGCTTGTCCCAGTTTCTTGAATTTCTTGAGGAAATCCTTGCTGTATTTACCTGGAGTAACATGGTATTGCAGGATGTTGGCCAGGGCGGCTTTGTTTTCAGGTTTAAGCAAATTTTCAACCGTTCCTTCAGGTAAGGCTTCAAAAGCTGCGTTGGTGGGCGCAAAGACCATAAGGGGCCCTGCATTGACCAAGGCATTTTCCAACTCGGCTGCTTGCACGGCAGCTACTAATGTGGAGTGGTCCTTGGAGCCAATGGCAATGTCAAGGACGTTGGGTGTGGCTTCGTCATCCTTTAGGAATGCTTGGCCCTGTTTTTTGCTTTCTTGCTGTGACGCCACCTCATTGGTGGACGGGCTCTGGGTTTTGGTCTCGTTCTTGCAGCCGGTCAAAAGGGATCCGGCAAGGAACAGACCAATGAAAAGTTTAATGCTGGTTGCTAGTTTCATACAAATATTTATAAGGTTCTAAAGTATTCAAGCACGGCCCGGGCTTGTTCTTCTGTCAGCCCTTGATTGGCCATGGGAGATCCGTTAAATTCCATAAATAGATCTTTGGCTAGCGCGTCCTCCTTTACCATACCTTCAGGATTTAGGATCATATTCATGACCCACTCGGGAGAGCGCCTGTTTAAAATACCATCAGGGGCAGGCCCAATGAATTTTTTGCCAATTCTGTGGCAAGCAAGACACATTTGATCATAGACCGCTTTACCCTCATCAGCCATGGCTTGGTCAATGGCATCGTTAAGGGTTACCGAGGTAACTGGACCAACACCTTTGCTTTCCAAGTCTATTCTTTCCGAAGCCTTGGTGGTTTCTGTTTCCACCTTTTGCTCGGTTTTTTGGGTGGTTTTTTGCCTTTCAACCTGGAAGCCATCTTGTTTTTTTTCTTGTTTGCCTCCGCAAGCAATAAGTAGGGTCAAGAGTAATAGCGAACTGCCTTTTACAATAATTTTCATGTGATATCAATTGTTGGATTTGGGGCAAATGTATGGGCAGAATTCGGCGCAGAATATGATAAAAATCACATTTCGGATAAAAACATCTTTTTTACTTTGTATAATGAACTAAAGACAAGGGAGCATGCTTTCAAATTCGGCCAAATATGCGTTAAAAGCTGTGCTTTATTTGGCCTTGCACACTAATGAGGATAATAAACTGATGGTGAAGGACATTTATTCCAGAATCAATGTGCCTCAATCTTATCTGGCCAAACTCATGCAGAAACTATCCAAAAATGGTATTATTTCCTCCTCCAGGGGTCCAAAAGGCGGATTTTATGCAAGTAACCAAAACATTGACTTACCCTTGATCCGTGTGGTGGAGGTGATTGATGGGGAGCAACGACTACGTTCCTGCATGCTCAGTATACACGAATGTGATAGTGAAAACCCTTGCGCACTCCATGATCTTGTTGGAAATGCCAACAGTTTTTTTATCAAAAATCTGGAGGAAACAACTATTAAACAGCTAATAGGGGATGTAAAATCAGGTAAATCGGTGTTGCCACTTTAATTATTTAATCCATTGAAACTTGGTGAAATCTACTTCACCACACTAAACTTGTAAACACAGACAGAAGTATAGGTCTGTCCTGGTTCCAGAACCGTACTTGGGAAATTGGGTTGATTGGGTGAGTCGGGATAGTGCTGGGTTTCCAAACAGATGGCTCCCCGATAAACATAAGGTTTACCATTTTTTCCAACTACGGTACCATCCATAAAATTTCCGCTATAAAATTGCATTCCAGGTTCGTTGGTATAAACCTCCATGACTCTCCCGGATTCTGGTTCGGTTACCTTGGCAGCAAACGTAAGTCCTTCCTCGTTTTTAGGAGAGGGGTTCAGGACGTAGTTATGATCAAATCCACCCCCGTGCTTTAATTGTTCAACAGCTGCATCCACATCCTGTCCTATGGGTTTGGCTGTGGTGAAATCCAGGGGGGTACCGGCCACAGGGTCTATCGTCCCAAGAGGTATTAAGGTGGAATCCACCGGAGTATAGTGGTCGGCGTTGATTTCTATGATATGGTCCAAAATGGTTCCTTTCCCTTCACCTTTTAGATTAAAGAAAGAATGATGGGTAAGGTTTACAATGGTCTTTTGATCTGTATTTGCTTCATAAAAAATTTGAAGTTGGTTGTCAGCGGTCAAGACGTAACGTACGGTTACCTTAAGGTTTCCAGGATATCCTTCTTCACCATCTGGAGAGGTTCTTGAATATTGAATTTCATTTGTTGAAGCATGATCTACGGCCCAAACAACCTCGTCATAACCTTTGTCTCCTCCATGCAGATGATTGGGTCCATTGTTGGTAGCCAGGGTATACGTTTTCCCATCCAAGGTAAACTTGCCTTTGGCTATGCGGTTGCCATAGCGACCAATGGTCGACCCAAAATAATCGGTTCCCGGCTCATAATAGCCTTCCAAACTATTGCAACCCAATACAATATCTCCCAAATTGCCCTGCTTGTCCGGCACATACAACGCTACCAATCGCTGACCATAATTGGTGAAGTATGCCTCTATTCCAGACTCGTTTTTAAGGACGTGCAATTGAATGGTGTCACCTTCAATTACCTTTTCAAATTTTTTAGGGTCAATTTTGTTGGCCATACTGGTTTGCTCTTGGTTTTGGTTGCTATCGGATGTAGGTTTTGGTTCTGTTCTTTTACAAGCTGAAATAGCGAACAGAAAAACTAAAAAAAGAAAATTTAGATTTTTAACCGACATAGTTATTTGGATTTGCAAGCTTTAAATGTAATTAAATTTAGGAGAACACATTTGCAGCATATTGTTATGCGTTGTGAAAGATGCGCAGCATACGGAATATTTGATTTTGTTCATCTCAATTTCCTTGTCTGACAAGATACTTTATTCCAATTATCGGTATATTTCGAGTACCTTTTGCAATACTATAGATACCAATTTTATATAAACCAGATTGTATGTCAAACCAAATAAAATTCGTCCAGCATATGAACATCAAAAAAAGCCTTACACTGGTATGCCTTGTCATTTTAAGCATGGCTTCATGCAAAAAAACTCCCAAAGAAGCACCGGAAAAGCAAGAACCCATTTCAGAGGAGGTTATGGATATTTCCCAGGCATTTGCGATTGAAATTTTGGACGAAGAAGCATTGAAAATAATAGATTCCACCGCTTCCATTGAGGTATTGGCAAGCGGATTCACCTGGTCGGAAGGTCCTCTCTGGATAGACGAGGGAAAATATTTGCTCTTTTCCGATATTCCCAACAATAAAGTTTATAAATGGGATTCCCAAAAAAAGGACACCACTACCTATCTACACCCGTCCGGATTTTTAGGAAAAGTTTCGGATGACTTTAAGGAGCCTGGCTCCAATGGCCTTACTTTGGATGGCAATGGACAGTTGGTCTTAATGCAACATGGGGAAAGAAGGGTTGCCCGTATGACTGCTCCATTGAGTCAACCCAAGTCCGAGTTTGAACCTTTAGTGGATAATTATGAGGGCAAACGATTCAATAGCCCCAATGATGGTTATTTTGACAAGCAGGGCAATTTCTATTTTACCGACCCGCCCTATGGTCTTCCCAAGGGTATGGATGACCCCGAAAAGGAGTTGGATTTTCAAGGGGTGTACTGCTTAAAGACTTCTGGGGAGCTGGTGTTGTTGGATAAGCTTTCAAGGCCTAATGGAATATGCCTGTCCCCAGACCACGACATACTTTATGTTGCTGTTTCCGATTCCAAGCATGCAGTATGGTACCAATACGATGTAAAGGAACCCGGTGTGGTGGAAAACAAGAAATTGTTTCATGATGCCACCCATTTAATGGGCAAGGAAGGCCATCAAGGGGCACCGGATGGATTAAAAGTACACAGTCAAGGATATGTATTGGCTACAGGCCCTGGTGGACTATGGATATTTGACCCATCTGGAAAAACCTTGGCAAAAGTATATACTGGGCAACGAACTTCGAATTGCGTGCTAAGCACCGACGAAAAACAGCTTTTCCTTACAGCGGATGATTATTTGCTTAAAGTCAGCCTAAAGTAATAGCGTTCATTGCTGCATTAACTTAAAAATTATGGGAAGTGCGAGCCATTGCGGTATGAACCATTTCTCAACATTGCAGGAGGAAAAGCGCTGAAAAGCAGGGTGGACAACACCCATTCGCATACTAGATAAATTCTTTTCAATTAAAAGCATACACGTTACAGTCCAATTTTAGTCCGCAAGGGCAAAAAGAGTATAGGTTTATGTTTATTTTCTAGTGGAGAATGGTGCCTGACCGTACTACATTTAAATTTTTTACAAAATACATTGATTCCCGTGGTATTAAAGCACTTAAAATGGGCCCAGTGCGGCCGTCAATTAAGCTTGTTTGTGATGGCAACTGTTTTGCTGTCCGCTTGTCAAGCCCCACCAGATGAAAGTACAGTTGATCATTTGAAAATCTGGTACAAACAAGAGGCCAAGTCGTGGATGCGGGAGGCACTCCCCATTGGAAACGGTTATATGGGAGCCATGGTTTTTGGCGGGGTGGAAAGAGAACGTATCCAATTCAATGAAGAATCCCTCTGGGTAGGCGGTCCCGGTGAGTGGGAAGCGTATGACGGAGGAAACCGCAAGGATGCCCACAAATATTTACCACAAGTACGGAAACTTCTTTCCAAAGGTGAACTGGAGAAGGCCCATGCTTTGGCAAATAAAGAACTTACAGGTGTAATCAAAAGAAATAACAATCACGAATTCTGGGAAGGGTTTGGTGCTTTCCAAGCCTTTGGTGATATCTATATTGATATTGAAAAAACAGGAGAAATCTCGGAATATCACAGGGAACTAGATATTTCAGACGCGATTGCGCGGGTTTCCTATACCGATGGTGATGTACACCACAAAAGAACATACTTCGCCAATTATCCAAGTAAAGTATTGGTGTTCAAACTGGAAAATGATGCACTTCAAGGGCAAGATTACACCCTGGAATTGACCACTCCGCATAAAAAAGTGAACTATTCCTCAAGCGGGAGCGAGCTCATTTTAGATGGTTTACTGGAGAACAATGGAATGGCTTTTGGCGCCCGTCTACATTTGGAAACCAAGGGGGGCGACATTGGATTTGATGAAAATAAAATCAAAGTTACAGCCTCCAATGCCGTCACCTTAAAATTGGTGGCTGGTACGGATTATTTGAACCATTATCCCATGTACAAAGGCAAGGATTACGAGTCGGAAAATTTAGCTACAATGAACAAGGCCAAAGAGGTATCCTTTCAAGAATTGTTGAATGAACATCTTTCCGATTACCGCGAACTTTTCCAGAGGGTAGATTTGTCCTTGGAAGCAACCCAGATAGCATCATTACCTACGGATGAGCGCTTAAAAGCATATGAAGAAGGGCAGGAGGACCCTTCATTGGAAGCACTGTACTTTCAATATGGCAGGTATTTGCTGATCAGCAGCTCCAGACCGGGAACGATGCCCGCCAACTTGCAAGGAAAATGGAATGATAAGACCGCGCCTCCGTGGGCATCGGATTATCATATGAATATCAATGAACAAATGATTTATTGGCCAGCGGAACTTACTAATCTAAGTGAGTGCCATCAGCCCCTCATTAATTATATGGAGAGCTTGATACAACCGGGCCAAAAGAGTGCGGCTAGTTTTTTTGATGCGAATGGTTGGATTGTGAATACCATGAACAACCCGTTCGGATTTACGGCTCCAGGCTGGGATTTTCCATGGGGATTTTTTCCAGGAGGAGCGGGTTGGCTGAGTCAGCATGCATGGGAACATTATGAGTTCACCCAAAATAAGGAGTATCTTCAGGAACAGGGTTTTCCTATCATGAAGGAAGCTGCTCTTTTTTGGTTGGATTATCTTATGGATGATGGACAAGGATATTTGGTTTCCACTCCATCTTATTCTCCAGAGCATGGTGGAATTTCGGAAGGCGCATCCATGGATCTTCAAATTGTCTGGGATTTATTTACCAACTGTATTGAAGCCTGTGAGGTACTGGGTATAGAAGATGAGTTTAAACAACAGGTGATGGATTCAAAAAGTCGCTTGTTTCCACCTCAAATTGGAAGATGGGGACAATTACAGGAATGGAAAGAGGATGTGGACGACCCAGAGAATAAACACAGACATATATCCCATTTGTTTGCCCTACACCCGGGAAAACAGATTACCTTGGATGGTACACCGGAGTTGGCCCAAGCTGCTAAGAAATCTTTGAATGCAAGGGGTGATCAAGGTACGGGATGGTCTTTGGGCTGGAAAATCAATTTTTGGTCAAGATTGCGCGAAGGAAACAGAGCACACAAACTTATCCGCAGGTTGTTGAGAACCACCACGGATGAGGGTTTTGAAATGCTTAAGGGGGGTGGTACCTATAGCAATATGCTCTGTGCACATCCTCCATTTCAACTGGACGGAAACATGGGCGCCACCGCAGGGATTGCGGAAATGTTGGTTCAATCCCATGATGGTCAAATAACCTTGTTACCGGCCCTTCCAGACGCTTGGAAATCGGGTAGTGTTAAAGGATTAAAGGCTCGAGGTAATTTTGAAGTGGATATCACTTGGAAGGATGGAAAATTGGTGGAGGCCAACATAACATCCAAGAGCGGAAACTCTTGCTATGTAAAATATCGGGACAAAACTCTAAGATTGGGCTTGTTAAAAGGAGAGACTTTTACAGTGGGCTATGATATGAAACTGAATTTGGGGTTGAATGCAACCAACGATTAATGGATTGAAATGACATGAAGAGATGAAAATTTACCGAATTGGAACAACTGTATTTGTCGACAATGATGGGAACCATCGCAGGAGAGAAATAGCGGATTGGACAGCATTTATTAATCGTGATGGCCTCCATGAATTCTTAAAAAAGGAGATTGTGAATTGGGAAGAGACCGATGGCTCTTTTTTGGACCAAGATCACTTTGATCCCCCCATGGGAAATCAGGAAATTTGGGCGGCCGGTGTTACCTATGAACGAAGCAAGACTGCCCGAATGGATGAAGCCAAAGAATCTGGAGGCTCTGTTTTTTATGATATGGTATATGATGCAGAGCGACCAGAGTTATTTTTTAAGGCTACGGCCCAGAGATGTGTGGGTTATGGAGATGAGGTGTACATAAGGAAAGATTCCACCTGGAATGTTCCAGAACCAGAACTGACTTTACTCATAAACTCCAAGGGGTCCATTGAGGGCTATACCATAGGCAATGATATGAGTTCAAGAAGTATTGAGGGTGAAAATCCATTATATCTTCCTCAGGCCAAGGTTTATGAGAAATGTGCCGCCTTGGGTCCCTGTCTTTATGTTCCAAAGAAACCAATTTCAACTACTACAAGAATATATATTGCCATAGAAAGGGATGGAAAGACCATGTTCAAGGAAGATGTTGCCATTTCCAAGATGAAACGTGATTTTGGGGAGTTAGTGTCCTTTTTGTTTCGGGAATGTGATTTTCCCCAGGGCGTTTTTCTAATGACAGGAACTTGCTTGGTTCCGCCAGACGATTTTACCTTGGAAGTTGGAGACAAGATAATCATTACCATTGATGGCGTTGGAAAACTCGTGAATTATGTCGGGATCAAGGAATAAAAGTAAAGCTTACCAACCAACTGAAACACCATGAATATAAGGTTGATTTTCCTCATATCCAGCATTGCATTCTTCTCCTGTCAAAGTAGTGAGAACGAACAAAAAAGGCCAAACGTACTATTTATCATAGCTGACGACCTAACTGCAACTGCGGTTTCCTCTTATGGGAACAAAGTTTCCCAGACCCCAAATATTGACAGTCTGGCTGCTGTAGGAATTCGGTATACACGGGCATATTGTCAATATCCGGTTTGTGGTCCTTCAAGAGCTTCTTTTTTAACCGGATATTACCCCAATGCAACACAAACCTTTGGCTATGTAAGTGGTAGGGAAAACATTGGGAATGAAAGGGTCACATGGCCCCAATTGTTCAAGAATAAAGGGTATTACACAGCTCGGGTGAGCAAGATTTACCATATGGGCGTTCCCATAGACATTGAATTGGGATCTGATGGAAAGGACGACGAGGTGTCCTGGACCGAGCGATTTAATAGCCAGGGGCCTGAGTGGACAGCCCCAGGTGATGGAGAGTTGGTTCAAGGAAACCCTGATGGTACCAAACCCATTAAGGGAGGTAACGTAATGACGATTGTTAAAGCGGATGGTGATGATAGGGTTCATTCCGACGGGAAAACTGCGGCCAAAGCTTCTGAATTGATACGACAGCACAAGGACGAACCTTTTTTTCTAGCTGTTGGTTTTGTAAGGCCCCATGTTCCATTTGTTGCACCACAGGATGACTTTAAACCCTATCCGCATGAGGATATTGAGCTGCCCTACAACTTTGAGGGTGACTGGGACGACATTCCGCAAAAGGGTATTAACTATGTTACAAGCAAGAATGCCCAAATGACCCAGGTGCAAAAACAAAAGGCTATTGCGGCCTATTATGCTTCTGTTTCATACATGGACCGCCAAGTAGGGAAGGTGCTAAAAACCCTTAAAGAAGAAGGCTTGGAGGACAATACCATAGTTATTTTCACTTCAGATCACGGATTTCATCTGGGAGAACACGAATTTTGGATGAAGGTCAGCGTTAAGGAAGAATCAGCCAAAGTCCCGTTGATAATAAAAGTTCCCGGAAAAGAACCTGCTGTATGCAACTCTTTCGTGGAATTGTTGGATTTATATCCCACCATTTCTGAATTGGCGGCACTTCCATTTTCTGAACATATTCAGGGAAAGAGCCTGATTAAAACTTTGGATGACCCAGAACATAAGGTGCGTGATATGGCTTTTTCGGTGACCCAGAACGGAGAAACATTTTTATTGCGAACCGATAAGTGGGCCTACATTCAATATGGAGAGGATGCTTCACTGGGCATTGAGCTCTTTGATATGCAACAGGATCCAGGACAGTATACCAATTTGGCCACGCTTCCTGAATATCAAGAGAACGTGAGCTACTTCCAAGAAAAACTGAAGCAAAAGTTGTTGGAGGTAAGAACGAACGACTTGGGTATAGACTATTCAAAAAAGTAAGATCAAAATGAAAAAACTCCTATGTATATGCTTGATAATACTTGTTTGGTCATGCAAATCTGATAGCAGCAATAAAAACAAAAGCCAGAGCCCCAATATTATCTTGATTATGGCGGATGATTTGGGTTATGAAACCTTGGGCGCCTATGGAAGTAACAGTTACAAAACCCCCAATTTGGACCGACTTGCTGCTGAAGGAATGCGGTTTGAACATTGTTATTCCACCCCCTTGTGTACCCCGTCTAGAGTACAGTTGATGACAGGGAAATACAATTTCAGAAACTATATAGGATTCGGCTTGCTAGATCCCGAGGAGAAAACCTTTGGACATTATATGCAGGAAGCAGGCTATAAAACCTTGGTTACCGGAAAATGGCAATTGTTGGGCAATGAGCATCAACAAACCTTGGCAGGGAACAAAGTGGGATCCCTCCCGGAAAATGCAGGTTTTGATGATTTCTGTCTATGGCAAGTGGACCAACGAGGGTCTCGATATAAAGATCCCTTGTTAACTATTAAAGGAGAAGGCGCAAAGGAATTTGAGGGTGGATTTGGACCCGATGTGTTCGTGGACTATATCAATGCTTTTATGCACAAGAATAAGGACAATCCGTTTTTTGTGTATTATCCCATGGTACTTACCCATGATCCCTTTGTTCCAACACCGAGCAATCAAGAATTTGGAGCGTTTGATCCCCAGTCAAAGACAAATGACCCGAAACATTTTGGCGAAATGGTGGGTTATATGGACAAATTGGTGGGGAGAATAGTCAATGAAACCGAATCTCTGGGCATCAGGGAAAACACATTGATTTTATTTGTTGGGGACAATGGAACAGATAGGGATGTGACATCGATAGTCAATAATGAACCTTTAAAGGGTGAAAAGGGATATACAACGGATGCAGGAACACATGTCCCTTATATCGCCAATTGGAAAGGGCATATTCAAAAGGGAACTGTAAATCCAAATCTAATTGACTTTACAGATTTTCTGCCCAGCATTATGGAGGCGGCCACCCAGACCAAATTGGATAAAACCGAATCGGATGGCCTCAGTTTTTATCCACAATTGACGGGAGCAGCTTATACTCCGCGTGACTGGATATTTTGCCATTATGATCCCAACTGGGGAAAATTTGAACCCAAAAGATATGTGCAGAACAAAACCTGGAAATTCTATGAAAGTGGGGAACTCTACCATCTAAAGAATGATCCACGTGAGCTAAATCCACTAAACTTGGAAGAGCAGTCGTCAGAGGTCAAGCAACTGGTGCATCAATTCCAGAATATCTTGGAGGAATATCGATAAAAGAAATAAAATGAATAGCAAATCCTTTGCATCAATCAACCTAAACCACTTTTAAAACACAAAGTTTGAAACACTTACCAAAACTTTTTATTCTTCTACTAATTGTTGGCATTGCATTGTTTGGATGTAGGGACAAAAGGGATAACCACATTAAGGAAGCTCACTTCTCTGAAAAACCCAATATTATTTTGATAATGACCGATGACCAAGGCTGGGGTGATACGGGTTATAACGGTCATCCATTCTTAAAAACACCCAACTTGGACAAGATGGCGGCCAATGGAGTCGTGTTTAATCGGTTTTATGCTGCTTCGGCGGTGTGTTCCCCAACACGTGGCAGTGCATTAACAGGACGTCATCCGCTACGCTACGGCATCTGTACGGCCAATTGTGGGCATATAGAATCAGAAGAAATCACCCTTGCCGAGCTGGTTAAAGAAGAAGGCTATACCACAGGGCATTTTGGTAAATGGCATTTGGGGACGCTCACTCGGGATACGATTGATGCCAACCGTGGAGGAAGACCACAGCACGATGCCCACTATGCCCCACCTACGGAACATGGTTTTGACACTTATTTTGTTACGGAATCAAAGGTGCCTACTTGGGATCCCATGATCACACCACCAAAGACGGCCGGTGATGTTTCGGCGTCACTGGAAACCGGAAAATCCTTTAACACGCGGTACTGGACAGCACCGGGAATAGTAGAAACTGAAAACCTGGAAGGTGATGATTCCCGGGTGATTATGGATAGGGTAGTTCCTTTTATTGAAAGTGCTGTAGATAAGAAACAACCCTTTTTGAGTGTTATTTGGTTTCATACCCCACATCTTCCTGTCTTGACTGGGGAAGTCTACAGGAAGCAGTACGCTGATTTATCCGAAGACCAACAGCATTATTACGGAACACTGACCGCTATGGATGAACAGGTAGGAAGATTGAGAAACAAGCTCAAGGAGCTTGGTGTGGCCAAGAATACTATCTTGTTCTTTACAAGCGACAATGGCCCCGAAGGTAGGGAAGTAGGGGGTAGGACACAGGGACTCACCAACGGACTCAAAGGCAGGAAAAGAAGCCTCCATGAAGGAGGTATTAGGGTACCTGGCATTGTTGAATGGCCAGGAAGTATTCCCACTGGTAAAAAACTGGAATCCCCTTGCTTTACATCGGATTACTTTCCAACCATTGCCAATGTGCTGAACATAGATTTAAAAAATTTCAATCGTCCTTATGATGGAGTGGATTTAATGCCCTTGATTCAAGGAACGGTGAATACCAGAGAAAAGAACCTGGCCTTCAGGTTCAACAAGCAAGCAGCCCTAATCGGTGAAGACTTCAAAATATACAGCAATGACGACGGAAATACCTTCGAGTTGTATAACATTTCTGAAGACCCATCAGAAATTGAAAATTTAGCTGAATCCCAACCTGATCAACTACAACAGATGGTGGACGAATGGCATCTTTGGAAGGCATCCCAAGAGGCCAGCGCCCACAATGCAGATTACTGAATTGGAAAAGCGGGCTGCCAGTCCGGTGATGACTGATGGTTGGGAAAAAGTGACCCGAAAAGTTGGGATTTTGCGTAGGTACTGCAAATAAAGTACACCTTTTGGTGAATAATTTGGTGGAATTGGCCCATCTGTAGCGATAAATTTGGTGGAGTCACCATGACTAAGTTGAACATGGGAAAATTTTGTCGACTTTGTATTTCTCCAAATCTTTGGTGCGCCAATAAACAGTTTATGGGTTTTCCTAAAAAAATTTCATTCGTTATCCTAAGTGTTTTGCTTCTTTTGGCATCATGTCAATCCAAACCAGAAGCGCAAAAGCCACCTAATATTGTTTTCTTTTTTGTGGATGATATGGGTTGGCAAGACACTTCTGTTCCATTTCATACAGAGTTGACCCAACTTAACAAAATGTACCATACTCCAAATATGGAACAATTGGCCAATGAGGGGATGAAATTTACCCAAGCCTATGCTTCCGCCGTATGTTCCCCATCACGTGTTAGCCTAATGACCGGTATGAATGCTGCTCGACACCGTGTGACCAATTGGACTTTGTTTCCCGACAAATCCACAGATTCCGAACATGACAAAGTTGTGGCGCCGGAGTGGAACGTCAACGGACTAAGTGCCCATGCTGGAATTAATAAAACAGTTCATGCACAAACCCTTCCAAAATTATTGAAAACTAAGGGCTATAAAACCATTCATGTGGGCAAGGCACATTTTGGGGCCAAGGAAACTCCAGGAGAAAATCCACTGAATCTAGGGTTCGACGTCAATATTGCGGGTCATGCAGCAGGTGGTCCAGGTAGTTACTTAGGGAAGTACAACTTTAGTGCCGCATGGAGAAACGGTATGCGTGTTTGGGATGTTCCTGGCTTGGAAAAGTATCATGGGGAGGACATATTTTTAACAGAGGCCTTGACGATAGAGGCCAATAAGGCCATTGACAAGGCGGTAGAGGAGAAAAAACCATTTTATCTCTATATGTCCCACTATGCCATACATGCTCCTTGGGAAAAGGACGATCGTTATTACCAAAAATATATCGATGCAGGCCTTAACGAATTTGATGCCACCTATGCAGCCATGATTGAGGGAATGGACAAATCTTTGGGGGATATTAGGGCAAACCTGGAACGATTGGGCGTTGCGGATAACACGATCATTGTTTTTATGTCGGACAATGGATCTCCAAAACAAACTGCCCAGAATCTTCCGCTGAGAGGCCATAAACTAACTCCATACGAAGGAGGAGTCAGAGTACCCATGCTGGTGAAATGGCCAGGAATAACCAAAGCAGCGTCTGTAAATGACCAATATCTTATTATTGAAGATATCTTCCCCACCTTTTTGGAAATTGCGGGACTGAAAGAGGAGGCCCAAAAAAGTGTTGATGGGATGAGTATAGTGCCATTGCTTTCTGGAAATGGTACTTATCCCACAGAACGTCCAATGTATTGGCATTTTCCCAACACCTATGATCAGCCGCCCTATAGTGCAGTGCGAAAGGGTGCCTGGAAACTGATTTATCATCATATTGATAGAAAAATTGAACTTTTTAATCTTGAAAAAGATATTGGTGAGACCGAAAACCTAGCCATGACAAACGAAGCAAAAAAGGAAGAAATGGTTCATTTGCTTTCCAACTATCTAGCTGAGGTTGAGGCTCAGATGCCATGGGATAAATCCACAGAAAAACGTATAGAATACCCTATCGAAATAACCAAAAAACCTTAAAATGATTTTCAAAAAACTTGTTAGTGTACTGGTGATTGCATTTGTATTGGGAGCTTGCCAAGAGCAACCCAAAGAAGACAGTGGTACCCCAAATATCCTCTTTCTTTTTGCAGATGATTATACCTATGAGGCGCTACATGCCTTGGGAAACGATGTGATTGAAACGCCCAACCTGGATCGGTTGGTCAATCATGGAACCACTTTTACGCATGCCTACAACATGGGTGGTTGGAACGGTGCCATCTGTGTGGCTTCAAGATCTATGATTATTTCAGGTGCTTCAATTTGGAATGCACATAATATCACCTCAAAATGGAGAGAACAAGACTCTACGGCACTCAACAATACCTGGGGAAGACTGATGGCTTCCAAAGGCTATAACACCTATATGACAGGAAAATGGCATGTGAACGCACCTGCCGATTACGTATTTGATACAGCCCGTCACATTCGCCCTGGGATGCCGGATGATTTGAGAAGTCGAGCCGATTGGAAGGAAATTCACAAGGCCTATAGAGAAGGAAAGGATGTAAAACCCCTGATGCCACCAGCCTATTTTAGACCCGTGGATGAAAACGATACCCTATGGTCACCATCAGACCCCAAGTTCAAAGGGTTTTGGGAAGGAGGTAAACATTGGAGTGAGGTAATCAAGGATGATGCACTTGATTTTCTAGAAGATACGAGCCAAAAAGATAATCCATTCTTTATGTACTTGGCGTTCAATGCGCCTCATGATCCGCGGCAATCTCCACAATCATTTTTGGACCGATACGATATTGAGGACATTCCAGTACCGGAAAACTGGCTTCCTGAATACCCATATGGAGATGCCATGAACAGCAATTTCTTCATGCGGGATGAAGCTTTGGGCCCATTCCCCAGAACACCTTTTGCCATTAAAACCCATTTAAAGGAATATTATGCCATTATAACTCATTTGGATGAGCAGGTGGGCAAGATTTTGGACGCCCTGGAAGCTTCTGGAAAGTTGGACAATACCTATATCTTTTTTACGGGAGATCATGGACTGTCTGTGGGACATCACGGATTGTTGGGCAAACAAAGCATGTTTGATCACAGCATTAGAGTGCCTCTAATGGTAGTGGGGCCAGAAATTCCCAAAGGTCAGAAAATCAGCACGGATGTTTATCTACAGGACATCATGGCCACCAGTCTTGAATTGGCCCAAATTGAGAAACCAGAATATGTAGAATTCAATAGTTTGTTGCCTTTGGCCAAAGGGGAGACCCAAACCGGGAATTTGACTGATGGGGTGTATGGTGCATTTGAAAAATCATCGCAGCGGATGATTAGAAAGGGCGGATACAAGCTCATTGTGTATCCCAAAATAGATAAGCTTCTCCTGTTTAATTTGGAAGAAGATCCTCTCGAGATGCATGATTTGGCTGGGATGCCAGAAAACAAAGCTCTTGTTGAAAGTTTATTTACTGATTTGATAGCCTTGCAAAAGAAAATGAACGACCCGCTGGATTTAAACGAACTATATCAGAGTTTGTAAGGTTTAGTTAACCTTGTCCAAGGGTGCTTAAAGCTCGAATATTTTTTCCATCAACATCCACTTTTCACCTGGTTTGGCCATGGGTAGGGCTTGCTGATAGTTCCACATCAAATCTTCCCATTCCTGAACCTTGAAATTGCTTTCGTCCATTTTGGATTTTTGTTCGAAAGAAAAGGAATCGTTAGTCTCAATGATCATAAAAAGCCTATTGCCCACTAGGTAAATTTGCATGGAATCAATGCCAGCATCCCTAATACTGGCCTCTATTTCGGGCCAAACCTTTTTATGGTATGCTTTATATTCCGCAATTAATTTTGGGTCATCCTTTAAATCCAAGGCCAACGCAAACCTTTGTGTACTCATGATGTTTTATTTAAGCAGTTTCCAAGCGTTGCCTTTTCATGGAACGATAACTATAGATCGCAACCAAAATCAAACAGGCCAAGGGTAAAACGAACGAAAAGTTGACCTCCGGAATAAATCCGAACAATTTGACATCGCTGAGACCGGTTCCTCCCATATCAATGATCCGTCCTTGCAATGGCGGCATCAAGGCACCCCCCACAATTCCCAAAATCAATCCAGCTGAACCAATCTTGGCCTCGTCGCCCATCCCTTTAAGCGCAATGCCGTAGATGGTAGGGAACATTAAGGACATGGCAAAGGAAACCCCTACCAAGCAGTACAAGCCTACCATTCCACTAAGGACGATGGCTCCGGTGCAAAGCACACTTCCAAGGATGGCAAAGATAAGCATGAGCTTGGCTGATGAGATATATCTGAATAAGAACGTACATATCCATCTGGCCGTTAGGAACAAAATGGTTGAGGCAGCGGCGTAGACCACGGCATTCAGTTGTTCATCTGCTCCTCTTGAAGCATTAAGGTTGGTCACATATTGATAAATAAAGGTCCACACCATGATCTGCGCGGCCACATAGAAGAATTGGGCAAGCACGCCTTCATAATAGGATTTATTGGAAAAGAGTCTTGAAAAAGTCTCTTTTAAGTTCAATTTTTCAACAGTTTTGCTGCCTTTATCGATTTTTACGAACAAGAATACCAATAGTATGGCCAAGACCACAAATCCCAAAACAATGTAAGGCGCACTAATTACGGATAGATCATGCTCTACCATTTGCTGTTGTTGTTCCGCGGACAGCGCAGACGATGCCAACGAGGAGGCATCTGCCCCAATTTTTGTTTCTAGCCGATCAACCACATAAAGTCGGGCCACCAATTGTCCAGATAGGGCTCCCATGGGATTAAAAGCCTGGGATAGGTTCAGACGTTGCGTGGCGGTCCTGGGATCTCCCAGCTCCAAAATCATAGGGTTGGCAGTGGTTTCCAAAAAAGCCAATCCGAAGGTGAGGATATAAAAAGATACCAAGAAAAAGTTATAACTGGCCAAAAGCGCCGATGGGTAGAACATCAGGGCTCCTGCCGAGAACAGGATAAGCCCTAAAACAATCCCGGATTTGTAGCTGTACTTTCTGATGAAAAGGGCTGCAGGTATGGCCATGGTACCATATCCACCATAAAATGCAAGCTGCACATACGAGGCTTTTACATTGGAAATATTAAGTACGTTCTTAAAAACTTCCACCATGGGGTTGGTAAGATCATTTGGAAAACCCCAAAGGAAAAATAGACTGGTAACAAGAATAAATGGTAAAAGAAACGCTTTGGCAACTACCGGGATTCTTTGTTTTTGTTCCATAATTATAGGTTGTTGGTTTTTTAGTTTGTTGGTTTGTTATTGATTCAGTAAAGCGCGGTCCAAATGGGTGTATCCGCCATCCACATAAATGAGTTGACCAGTGGTGTGGCTTGATTTATTTGATAACAAAAATGCTACCATGCTGGCAATTTCCTCTGAAGTGGTCATTCTGTTTTCCAAAGGAATACGACTTGTGATTTCTTTCAGTTTTTTCTGAGGCTCCGGAAAAGTCCTGATCCATCTATCGTATAAGGGGGTATAGCATTCAGCCACAATAATGGCATTCACCCTAATTTGATAGGGTAAAAGTTCCACCGCCCATTCTCGGGTAAGGGCATTTCTTCCACCGTTGGCGGCTGCATATCCAGATGTCCCCCCTTGACCGGTTTCAGCGGTTTTGGAACCTATATTGACAATGGCTCCCTTGCTTTCTTTGAGTTGGGGAAGCGCACAATGCGCCATCATGTAATAATGGGTTAAATTCCGATTGATGGATTCCAAAAAACCTTCATAGTTGCCATTCTCAAGACCGATACCATCATTTACCCCTGCATTGTTGACCAGGCCATCAATTCTTCCAAATTTATTTACAACGGCCTCTACCGCAGCCTTGCATTGCTTAGGATCTGTGAGTTCTGCAAAAGCGTGAAAGGCTTTTCCCCCAACTTCCTCTATTTTCTTCACCGCATCAAGTACATTTTCCTTATTTCTTCCCACAATTACAGGGATAGCCCCTTCCTTGGCAAGCTCATGGCTAATACCGTTCCCTATACCCTTTGAACCACCTGTGACAATGATTACCTTATCCTTTAAACCTAAATCCATTATTTCAACTTATTGGTACTACCTAACAAATTACTTAGACAGTCATTTCGTATTTCTAAAAGTGAAACGTTCATTTGCATTGGAGACTATCCGTTGAGTTTGATAAAACCTCCATCAATTGGGAAATCCGTTCCTGTGATAAATGAGGCTTCGTCCGAGCATAAATATAACGCCAAATTAGCCACTTCTTCAGGAGATCCCATCCGTCCTATAGGTTGGGTTTTGGAGAGCTTTTCAAACATTTCATCTACATTGTCCGGATAGTTTTTCTTTAAAAATTCATCCACAAAGGGAGTGTGTATTCTTGCCGGGGAAATGCTATTACATCGTATGCCATATTCCAAATAATCTTTGGCCACGGAATAGGTCATGGTGAGTACCGCTCCCTTTGTCATGGAATAGGCAAACCGGTCAGCGACTGCCACATTACTGGCAATAGAGGCCATGTTGATGACTACCCCGCCCTTTTTCTTCATATGTTTTATACAGGAATGGATGCAGTTGTAAACGCCTTTGATGTTTACCTTGTACAAATTGTCCAAATCGTTTTCCGTGGTTTCTTCAATGTTGCCAACATGGGCAATCCCCGCATTGTTGATTAGAATGTCAATAGTGTTGGATTGGGCAATGCTATGGACCAATTTGGCAACTTCACTTTGGTTGGAAACATCACATTGGTGGGCTTCGGCCTTTCCACCTTGACTGCGAATTTCATCAACAGTTTTTATGGCGCTTTCCAAGCTCAATTCCAAAATGTTCACAAAGGCTCCGTATTCTGCCAGTGTCTTGGAAATAGCTTTACCTATACCGCTGCCACCACCTGTAATGAGAACTATTTTACCATTTAAAGAAAACTTCATCGATACAATTTAAGTTTATCTCTTCTGAATGAGAAAAGAAACAAAATCAAAAAGTGGAAAATTAAATTTTACTATGGGAAGTGGCAACTATCAAAATTGCCTATGCTGATACTTTTTTTGCAAAAGCATTGCCATCGGCGCCTTAAACGTCAAATAAGTCTTTCAAACAAAATCCGAAGAATGGAGGTTGGAACAGCGCCCATGACTCATAAGATTAATACAGAATTCCTGTTAAATGAAATTACTTTTCAAAGATTTTCACGATAGAAATGCATAACTAAAACAAGAAGTATGTGGAAATTAGAGTGTAGAAATATCAATATATTTAACTCTTTTTAATAATATATTATAAAGTTAAAAGAATAGAATACCTTTGTGAATTACTTTAATTCGTTACACGGAGGTGCTTGAAATAAAACAACGTTAATTAGTATTGATTCCTGTTATTTACCAGGACAATTGGATTAGGTGGTTGGGTAAATTACAGATTATTGGTTTACTATAATGAAACCTAAGAGTCAAATTACAATTGTTTAGGTTAACAAAATGGTAAATCTTAGTAATTGTAGGTAAATAAATATTGGACCAATTGTAACAATGGTAAGAATTGTTCATAAAATCCACCAAAAAGCCAAAAAATGAAAATAAAATCTAGCATTATGAAAACATCAATTCTCAGTATGGGTTCTCTTCTCATACTGTCACTTTGCTGTGAAAGAAGTGAAGGACAGAATAAGGCAGCAAGCAATGAAACCAACACCATCGTTCAAGAGCTACAAAAACTAAGTCTTGATAAGTATTTTAATATCCAACCCTCAGAAAAAAAAATTAACGAGATAAATCCAGATTGGGATAACTATTATTATAACACGGATGACTGTAGGTGCATTTTTGGTACTGAATATTACACTGCAGTAAAACATAAAAGTGAAGCGTCTAAAAATGTAATTTTTTATATGCAAGGTGGAGGCGCTTGCTGGCCTGGCGTCGATGAGTGCAAAACGGAAATATCTAGCGAGGATGTTGGTTATGTAGATGGACTTGGGTACGTTATCGATGGTTCGCTAAATGACTGGAATACGGTTTTTGCACCATACTGTGACGGCAGCGTCCATTCTGGTGATAATGCAGCAGATTATGATAATGATGGTGAAGAAGACCATTGGTTTTGGGGTTTTCGGTCAACTTCAGCAGCAGTGGCTCTGACTAAAAAGCTTTACCCTGATGTGGATAAAATGCTGATTACTGGTTGTAGTGCTGGAGGTTACGGGACAATATTTGCGACAATGTTACTTAGGTTGCAATATCCCGACACCCAATTTTATGTCCTCAATGAAAGTGGTCCTGGTTTGCAAGATCCTGCGGATCAAACGACCAAGAAACTAGTTCAAGAAACATGGAAATATGATGCGTTCATGCCAGATAATTGTGCAGAATGCAAGGACCAGATGATGTATTTGTATGACTGGATGCTCCGGTACGATTCGAATTTAAAAATTGGTCTCTACTCCAGTTATAAAGATGAGGTTATCGGAGAAGATTATCTTCGGATGACACCTGATTCATATAGCTCACTTTTACTTTCTACATCCGGAAAAATTCAGGCAAAAAACCCGAATCGTTTTAAACGTTTTTTCATCAATGGTAGTTCGCATTGCGTAGAGAGTTGGAAATACAAAGTTAAAGGTGTGAACCTTACGCAGTGGGTAGAGCAGTTGGTAAATGACGATAGTTCGTGGAGCGATTTATTGGAATAATAGAAATATCTAGCTAACTTGGTACGGGCAGACTTAAAACCAATGAAGTTTGGAATTTTTGCTTCCTTTAATTTTACTTTTTGGGTTATATCACTTGCGTTGATTGGGAATTAAATATTCTTATGGTGGGAAGTATAGGTCTTCAAATGCACCTTTTTATTTGCTATTTGCGGTCACAATCTAGTGTGTCGGTTAAAATCAGTTTAGTCTAGTCTAATTATGAATATTTAAAACCAAAATGTGGTGGAAGTGTCCTCCCTGGAATGGGTTCCCAAGGATTCAATTTGAAATCAAAAGAAATAAGAAAAAAAGTCTGTAAATCGACGATTTACAGACTTTTTTGAATAATTACTGGCTCTTAAAAGTGACCTGACTGGGTTCGGAACCTAAACCTTAAAACCCTGTAGATATCACCATCCTGCAATGGCCCACTTTGCTATGTTGACGATTTGTGAACCAAATTTTAATATTATTTGTCAAAGAGACTTTCTATTTGTAAAGGTAATAGTAATGTTTGATGGGAAGAGCCTCTTATTAATCTTATTGGAACAATTATGGTGCCCAATGATGGATATAAATCCAACGTCAATGGTATGTGATTGTCATTTATATTTTGCTATCACCAAGGCTTTTGGCGACAATGGCGATATACATGAACTTTATGAGGCCCTTGTAGAAGATATAGTCCGCAGCTGTCCAGAGGCAACAAAGTTTTAGTGGAAATCGTCTATTGCTCCAACTTGATATGGATGTGGACAAACTAAAACTGGGTATGGCCTTTGTGGCGATCACTTGGGGAATTCCTCAGCTATATTATGGCGATGAGATAATGAGGTGTTGAAGACGGGCCTTAGGGAAGACTGTACTGGCTTTAGATCCAAGGAGGGGCTATATGCTCATCGGCTCTGTCCTGCTATTTCCCAGAAACAGTGCCCAGGAAGGATGTTGGGGAGGGGCTTCCCGATCTGCTTTGATTTTGCCCCTGGGTTTAACGGGGCCTGCCTTATTCTTGGGAATCGATCTGTTTTCCGGGATCTTCCACTTTACCGCAGGTTGGCCCGCCCCGAACCTTAAAAAAGGCGGGGGAACGACATCATGTTGGAGCCGTTGCGAGTCGGCCTTTTGGCACGAAAATATCCCAATATGGAACTATTTTGGCATCAATGGACCGTTCGGCCTCACATCGAACAATACAAGGCACGTATGCGGCA
>NZ_VCNI01000006.1 GCF_005937185.1 Flagellimonas algicola
TCCGTCCGGATCCAGGTAGTCCGGGGTTCCGTCATCGTCGGTATCGTCATTGGTGGGGTCGTCGTCACCGTCCACGTCCTCATCCGGGGTGTCGATACCGTCCCCGTCGTCGTCCAGGTCGCGATAGTTCACGTCCTCCGTCCCATCGGTGTCCGGTAGGTCGTTGGCAGGGTCGTCGATCTCGTCGTTCACGTCATAACCATCGTTCACGTCCGAGCCCTCGTAACCGTCGTCCAGTCCGTCGTTGTCCGTGTCCGTGCCCGTGTAGGCCTGATCGGGAACANAGTAGTCGAGATTGTCAACACCGTCTGTATTTACAGGATTTATTCCTTCATCTCCACTTCCTTCATAAGCATTGTCCAGCCCATCATAGTCATCGTCTTGCCCAGTTGGTGGAATGTAACCCGCTGTGGTTTGGCCTTCGACATTGTCCGGGATACCATCATCATCTGAATCTATATCCCTAAAGTCTTTGACCCGGTCATCATCCGAATCAATTGGCTGGAGTCCTAAACAGCCGCATGCGCTAAGTCCATAGGCATCGTCCAAGCCATTACCATCCATATCTTTACCTGAAGGAGGTATGTATTCTGAGGTTTTTTGTGCCTCTATATTATCTAGGATACCATCATTGTCAGAATCTATATCCTTGTAATCCCAAATATAGTCACCATCCGTATCAACAGGAATCAATCCACCACAGCTACCAGGAGTTTCTTCATAGGCATCGTCCAATCCATTACCATCTACATCTTCCCCAGACGGGGCAACATACCCTGGTAAAGGTTGTGCCTCAATGTTATCGATAATACCATCATCATCTGAATCCAAATCCAAATAGTCAGGCACTCCATCTCCGTCGGTGTCGGTTGGATTGGTCCAATACTTATCGTCTCCGTCCTCATTCTTGTCCTCGACCGTATCAATTATACCATCGTTGTCAGAATCTATATCCTTGTTGTCAGGAACGCCATCTCCATCCGCATCAGTATAAAAGGGCACACTTTCTCCCCAAACGGACGCATAACCAGAAGTATTGATGCATAAACAAAATGCTAGGAATACCAGAGAAAAAAGGATGTATGAACCCTTTTTCTTATGATTTAAGAAAGTAATTTTTTCCATAATGACAGTTTTGGTCAACTTATCACCATGGCATTAGTGTTCTCGAACTAGTAAGAAAATGGGGCTTTTCTTGACTATTTTTGGTCACTGGGTTCTCGCTCCCCAACAACCAACTTTTGTGCGCATAGTTAATGCATTTGATGTGCAAGACCTATTTTTATCGACAAAAGGCAAATTCCTCATCATTACCTACCACTTATATTTATACGAACAGATTCTGTGAACGGATTATCAATGGGCAAAAATCGGGAATTTTTAGTGGGGAAAATTACTCTACTTTTTCTTTTCACAAGGTATTTTTAAACAATTTTTGTCTTCTTTCTTTTAACAATTGCCTATGTGCCTCCAAATGGAATTTATAAGCCATAAAACCCCTATTTTTGCCGAAATTTTTGTTGATGGATTTTGAACAGGAAATTGCGAGACGTAGAACTTTTGGAATTATTTCCCACCCTGATGCGGGTAAAACAACTTTGACCGAAAAATTACTGCTGTTCGGAGGGGCCATTCAAGAAGCAGGAGCGGTCAAAAACAACAAAATCAAAAAGTCGGCTACCAGTGACTTTATGGAAATTGAACGTCAACGAGGAATTTCTGTGGCCACATCTGTTCTGGCCTTTATCTACAAGGATAAAAAAATCAATATTCTGGATACCCCAGGACACAAGGATTTTGCCGAGGACACTTTTCGGACCTTAACGGCTGTCGACAGCGTCATTGTTGTGATTGATGTTGCCAAGGGGGTCGAGGAACAAACGGAAAAATTGGTGGAAGTATGCCGCATGCGGAACATTCCGATGATTGTTTTTATCAACAAACTGGATCGTGAAGGGAAAGATGCTTTTGATCTTTTGGATGAAGTGGAACAAAAACTGGGGCTTTCGGTAACACCATTGAGTTTTCCTATTGGAATGGGCTATGACTTTAAGGGAATCTATAATATTTATGAGAAAAACATCAACCTCTTCAGTGGTAACAGCAAACAGAATATTGAAGAAACCATAGCGTTTACGGATATAGAAAGCCCTGAATTGGAGCAAATTATAGGCGAAAATGCCGCCGTGGAGCTTCGAGACAATCTAGAACTTGTATCCGGCGTTTATCCCGAGCTTGATTTGAAAGCCTATCTGGAAGGCATCCAACAACCCGTCTTTTTTGGCTCGGCCCTTAACAACTTTGGAGTGCGGGAGCTATTGGATTGTTTTGTGGACATTGCGCCTTCTCCAAGAGCTAAAATGGCAGAAGAACGTCTTGTGGAATCGGATGAAAAGGACTTTTCTGGATTTGTTTTTAAAATCCATGCCAATATGGATCCCAAGCACCGAGACCGATTGGCGTTCATTAAAATAGTGTCCGGTACTTTTGAACGCAATAAACCTTACCTTCATGTAAGGCAGGATAAAAAACTCAAATTCTCCAGCCCCAATGCGTTTTTCGCAGAGAAGAAAGAAATTGTTGACATCTCCTATCCCGGTGATATTGTGGGTTTGCATGACACCGGAAACTTCAAAATTGGTGATACCCTAACCAATGGAGAGAAATTAAACTACAAGGGCATACCGAGTTTTTCACCGGAGCATTTCAGGTATATCAACAATGCTGACCCCATGAAAGCCAAACAGCTGTTCAAGGGGATAGATCAATTAATGGATGAAGGGGTTGCGCAATTGTTTACGTTGGAAATGAATGGAAGAAAAGTCATTGGTACCGTAGGAGCGCTTCAATATGAGGTAATCCAATACCGCTTGGAACACGAATATGGAGCCAAATGTACCTATGAGAATTTCCCGGTACATAAAGCCTGCTGGGTGGAGGCGGAAGATCCAAATAATGAAGAGTTCAAGGAATTTAAACGGGTAAAACAGAAATTTTTGGCCATAGATAAAAGAGGACAACTTGTTTTTCTTGCCGATTCCGCATTTTCGCTTCAAATGACCCAACAGAAGTATCCATCGGTTAAGCTACGCTTTACCTCGGAGGTAACGGAATAGGAACACTCTACGCATACATTACGCATAATCAGGAAGTTGCAAAAAACCAGTTCATAGATTTTTTTGTACTTTATTGGCTGTAACCAATAAAAACTTTTCTTATGTCTGATTCAAACAAGCCCCCAGTTTGGTTCTGGGTGGTAAGTATCCTTCTTGTATTATGGAACCTTTCCGGTGTTTATAGTTATTTAAGTACCAAGTTTAACCAGGTTGAAATGTTGGAATCCATGACCCAGGCACAACGGGAATTATTTGAAGCCTTTCCTGCGTGGGCAACCGCAGCATTTGCTATTGCCGTATTTGGTGGTACAGTTGCAGCTATAGGGCTTTTATTAAGAAAAAAATGGGCGAAACCCTTATTCGTTGTATCCTTGGTAGCTGCAGTGGCCCAATTCATTAATTGGTTGTTTATTCAAAATGCCCCAGAGGCTTTTGGTTCTGAGGCCTATACCATGCCAGTTATTGTAGTGGTCATTGGAATTTTGCAGATTTGGTTTTCCAAAAAAGGTATACAAAAAGGATGGCTTAGTTAAGCAATTCAATTTGAAATACAAAAAAACCTGACTTTTTGGTCAGGTTTTTTTATGCTTCTCCAGTTGGCCCAAAGTTGAGCGGAATAGGTGGTTGCTCATAATCTTTGATTGTTCCATGGGCTTTTTCAAATCTTGAAACATTGTCATTCAATGCCTTAAGAAACTTTTTGGCATGTTGCGGAGTAAGTACAATTCTACTCTTCACTTTTGCCTTTGGAGCACCAGGCATCATGCTAATGAAATCCACCACAAATTCGGATACGGAATGATTTATAATGGCCAGATTGGAATAAATTCCTTCTGCCGTTTTCTCATCCAGTTCTATATTGATTTGCTTTTGTGTTTTATCGTTTTCAGCCATTTTCAATATTGATTTAAATAATCTTGAATTTTAAAATGAACGTCATTCTGAGCTTGTTTCAGAATCCCAATTCCTTGGCGTCCAATTTTAGTTGTGAGACCCTGAAATACATTCCGGGTGACGTCGAGATATTAAAAAAAGAAAACCCTGGCAATTGCCAGGGTTTGTTTATTAGAATTTGAATTCCTCCTTTCGGGCCATGATTTCATCGTACTCTTCTTTGGAGCCTACAATGATACTATCATAATCCCTCATACCGGTACCGGCTGGAATCTTATGTCCTACAATTACATTTTCCTTCAAACCTTCCAAGGTATCAACTTTACCGCTTACTGCAGCTTCGTTCAATACTTTGGTTGTTTCCTGGAACGATGCGGCAGAGATGAAGGACTTGGTCTGCAATGACGCTCTTGTAATACCCTGTAAGATAGGAGTTGCAGTAGCAGCTACAGCATCCCTAGCACTTACCAAGGTTTTATCGGCTCTTCTCAATACAGAGTTTTCATCCCTTAAGGCACGTGCAGAAATGATCTGTCCGGCTTTTAAGTTTTCTGACTCTCCTGCATCTTCAACCACTTTTTGTCCAAAGATTTCATCGTTTTCCCTGATGAAGTCGTCTTTGTGCACCAATTGGTTCTCCAAGAAAGTGGTATCTCCAGAATCTTCAATACGTACTTTACGCATCATCTGACGAACAACCACTTCAAAGTGCTTATCATTAATCTTCACCCCTTGCAGACGGTATACTTCTTGAACTTCGTTCACCAAATATTGCTGTACCGCAGATGGGCCTTTGATGGCCAATATGTCTTCTGGAGTAATAGATCCATCAGACAATGGCATTCCAGCACGAACATAATCGTTCTCCTGAACCAAGATTTGATTGGATAGTTTTACCAAGTATTTCTTGATTTCACCTGTTTTGGATTCAATAATAATCTCACGGTTACCACGCTTGATCTTACCGAAAGAAACCACACCATCAATTTCAGAAACAACAGCTGGGTTGGAAGGGTTTCGCGCTTCGAAAAGCTCCGTCACCCTTGGAAGACCACCCGTAATATCCCCTGCTTTAGCAGATTTACGTGGAATCTTCACCAAAATCTTACCTTCTTTGATCTTCTCACCGTCATCTACCATAATATGGGAACCAACAGGTAAGTTGTAAGAACGTAAGGTCTCGCCCTTACCGTCTTTGATCAACAAGGTTGGAATCAACTTCTTGTTTCTTGATTCAGAAATTACCTTTTCCTGGAAACCGGTTTGTTCATCAATTTCCACTTGATAGGTAACTCCTTGCTCTATGTTTTCGTAGGCTATTTGCCCAGTAAATTCAGAAACAATTACACCATTATAGGGATCCCATTGACAAATAACGGTTCCTGGCTTGATCTTGGCTCCGTTCTTCACAAACAATTGAGATCCATATGGAATATTATTGGTACTCAAAGTGATACCAGTATTGGCATCCACCACTTTAATTTCAGAAGTTCTGGAAATTACAATGTTGGCTTTTTCGCCTTCACTGTTTTGCCCAACAACGGTTCTCAAATCCTCAATTTCAGCAATACCTTCAAACTTAGCTTCCAATTTGTTATCCTCGGAAATGTTACCAGCAATACCACCCACGTGGAACGTACGTAGTGTAAGCTGTGTACCAGGTTCACCAATAGACTGTGCAGCTACAACACCAACGGCTTCACCACGCTGAACCATTTTATTGGTCGCAAGGTTTCTACCATAACACTTGGCACAAATTCCTTTGGGTGCTTCACAAGTCAACGCAGAACGTACTTCAATTTTCTCAATTGGAGCAGCATTGACCTTTTTCACATCGGCTTCGGAAATTTCTTGTCCAGCAGCCAAAATCAACTCCTCGGTTAATGGGTTGTATACATCGTGAAGGGAAACCCTACCTAGGATTCTTTCACCCAAGGTCTCCACTACTTCTTCGTTCTTTTTCAAGGCTTCAACCTCAATTCCTCGAAGTGTACCACAATCCTCAATGTTGATGATCACATCTTGGGATACATCTACCAAACGACGTGTCAAGTAACCCGCATCCGCAGTTTTCAAAGCGGTATCTGCAAGACCTTTACGCGCACCGTGGGTAGAAATAAAGTATTCCAAAATGGACAGTCCTTCCTTAAAGTTGGAAAGGATCGGGTTTTCAATAATCTCCCCACCACCAGCGGTAGATTTTTTAGGCTTAGCCATCAAACCACGCATACCTGTCAACTGACGAATCTGCTCCTTGGATCCCCTCGCACCTGAATCCAACATCATATACACCGAGTTGAATCCTTGTTGATCTTCACGAATTCGCTTCATGGCCAACTCCGTCAACATGGCATTGGTAGAGGTCCACACATCAATCACCTGATTGTAACGTTCGTTGTTGGTGATAAGACCCATGTTATAGTTCATCATAATTCCATCAACCTGCTCGTTGGCATCGTTGATCATATCATGCTTCTCAGGCGGAATGATAATATCACCCAAACTGAAGGACAAACCTCCCTTAAAGGCGAAATCATATCCCATTGACTTGATTTTGTCCAAAAACTCTGCCGTAGCCGGAACGTCAGTTACCGCAAGAATGTCTCCAATGATATTTCTAAGGGACTTCTTGTTCAATACGGTATTGATATATCCTGCTTGTTCAGGCACAACGCTGTTGAACAAAACACGTCCAACTGTGGTTGGAATAATTTGGTTCACCAACTCACCTTCTTCATTAAAATCCTTGGCCCTAACCTTGATTCCAGCATTCAAATCCACCTTTCCTTCATTGAAGGCAATCTCTACTTCCTCAGCAGAGTAGAAAGTCAAGCCTTCTCCCTTAATTGGTACTTCTTTGGTGGATTTACGTTCCTTGGTCATGTAGTACAGACCCAATACCATATCCTGCGAAGGAACGGTAATTGGAGAACCGTTTGCTGGGTTCAAAATGTTTTGGGAGGCCAACATTAACAGTTGTGCTTCCAAAATGGCCTCTGGGCCCAAGGGTAAGTGAACTGCCATTTGATCCCCATCAAAATCCGCGTTAAATGCGGTACATGCCAATGGGTGTAAACGGATTGCCTTACCTTCAATCAACTTGGGCTGGAACGCTTGAATCCCCAATCTGTGCAATGTGGGGGCCCGGTTCAAAAGTACCGGATGTCCTTTAAGGACATTTTCAAGGATATCCCAAACCACAGGCTCCTTTTTATCAATAATCTTCTTGGCCGATTTTACCGTTTTTACAATCCCTCTTTCAATCAGTTTTCTGATGACGAAAGGTTTGTACAACTCAGCAGCCATATCTTTAGGAAGACCACATTCGTACAATTTCATTTCCGGTCCAACCACGATTACGGAACGGGCAGAGTAATCCACACGTTTACCCAAAAGGTTCTGACGGAAACGACCTTGCTTACCTTTCAAGGAATCTGAAAGGGATTTTAATGGTCTGTTTGATTCTGTTTTTACTGCAGAAGCTTTTCTTGTGTTATCAAACAAGGAATCCACAGCTTCTTGAAGCATACGCTTCTCGTTTCTCAAGATCACTTCAGGGGCCTTGATCTCCATCAATCGCTTTAAACGATTGTTACGGATAATTACCCTACGATAGAGATCGTTCAAATCTGAAGTAGCGAAACGACCACCATCCAATGGTACCAACGGACGCAATTCTGGTGGAATTACGGGAACCACCTTCATGATCATCCATTCTGGGTTGTTCTCCCTGTTGTTTTGGGATTCACGCAATGCTTCCACAACTTGAAGTCTCTTAAGCGCTTCTGTCTTACGTTGCTTGGAGGTTTCCGTGTTTGCCTTGTGTCTCAATTGATAAGAAAGCTCTTCCAAATCGATTCTGGACAACAAATCAATCAAACATTCAGCACCCATTTTAGCCACGAACTTGTTAGGGTCCGTATCTTCCAAATATTGGTTTTCTGCTGGAATGGATTCCAAAATGTTCAAGTATTCCTCCTCGGTCAAGAAATCCATTTTATTGATTTCCTCACCTTCTGGACCTTTGGCCACACCTGGTTGAATCACCACATATCTTTCGTAATAGATGATCATGTCCAATTTCTTGGACGGTAATCCCAATAGGTATCCAATTTTATTTGGAAGGGAACGGAAATACCAGATATGTGCTACAGGAACCACCAGGTTGATGTGCCCCACACGATCTCTACGTACTTTTTTCTCCGTTACTTCCACACCACAACGGTCACAAACGATTCCGCGATAACGGATACGCTTGTATTTACCGCAGGCACATTCGTAATCCTTTACCGGGCCGAATATACGCTCACAGAACAGTCCATCCCTCTCAGGCTTGTGGGTTCTGTAGTTAATGGTTTCAGGCTTTAAAACTTCGCCACGGGACTCTGCCAAAATGGACTCTGGAGAGGCCAACCCGATTGAAATTTTATCAAACCTTTTTGGTGCGTTATTATCTTTTATTCTAGCCATAATACTATGGAGATGATATGATTAAAAATGCTTTATTATTTACTACTCTTCCAATCGGATGTCCAGACCTAATCCCTTAAGTTCGTGCATCAATACGTTGAAAGATTCTGGCAATCCAGGTTCTGGCATGGTCTCACCTTTTACAATGGACTCATAGGTCTTGGCCCTACCGATAACGTCATCCGACTTCACGGTTAAGATTTCACGTAGGGTTGATGAAGCTCCATAGGCCTCAAGTGCCCATACCTCCATCTCACCAAAACGCTGACCACCAAACTGTGCCTTACCACCCAACGGTTGCTGTGTGATCAAGGAGTATGGTCCAATAGATCTAGCGTGCATCTTGTCATCTACCATGTGTCCTAATTTCAACATGTAGATAACTCCCACGGTTGCCGCTTGGTCAAAACGCTTCCCTGTTCCACCATCATATAGGTGGGTGTGTCCAAATCTTGGCACTCCAGCTTCATCTGTAAGTGCATTGATCTGTTCCAAGGTAGCTCCATCAAAAATTGGAGTTCCGTATTTTCTGCCCAACTTAAGACCTGCCCAACCTAAAACAGTTTCGTAAATCTGTCCAATGTTCATACGGGAAGGTACCCCAAGTGGGTTCAAAACGATATCCACTGGTGTTCCATCTTCCAAGAATGGCATGTCCTCTTGACGTACAATACGGGCAACAATACCTTTGTTACCGTGACGTCCCGCCATTTTATCACCTACCTTAAGCTTACGCTTTTTGGCGATGTACACCTTGGCCAATTTCATGATTCCAGCAGGAAGCTCATCCCCAACAGAAATAGTAAACTTATCTCTACGTAGGTTACCTTGAATGTCGTTCAACTTGATCTTGTAGTTGTGCAACAAATCGGCCACCAAAGCATTGGTTTTATCGTCCGTTGTCCAGCTACCACCAACCAAGTGAGCGAAGTCATCCACAGCGTTCAACATCTTAATGGTATATTTCTTTCCTTTAGGAAGTACTTCCTCACCCAAATCATTGATTACCCCTTGTGAAGTTTTACCGTTGATCAAGCCAAACAATTTCTCAATCAACACATCTTTCAACTGCTGGAATTTCACCTCGTAGTCCATTTCCAGTCTGGTGATGGCCTCTTTATCTTCAGAACGTTTTCTCTTGTCCTTGATAGAACGCGAGAACAATTTCTTATCAATAACCACACCTCTCAAGGAAGGAGAAGCTTTCAAGGAAGCATCTTTTACATCACCTGCCTTGTCACCAAAGATGGCACGTAGCAATTTTTCTTCCGGAGTTGGATCGGATTCTCCCTTTGGAGTAATCTTACCAATAAGGATATCACCAGGTTTTACTTCGGCACCGATACGGATCATACCGTATTCGTCCAAGTCTTTAGTTGCCTCTTCGGAAACGTTTGGAATATCGTTGGTCAATTCCTCCGCACCCAATTTGGTATCCCTAACTTCAAGGGCGTACTCATCAATATGGATGGAAGTAAAGATATCTTCCCGTACCACTTTTTCAGAGATTACGATTGCATCCTCAAAGTTGTATCCTTTCCAAGGCATAAAGGCCACTTTCATGTTTCTACCCAAG
The DNA here is from genome assembly GCF_005937185.1 of Flagellimonas algicola. Lineage (GTDB taxonomy): Bacteria > Bacteroidota > Bacteroidia > Flavobacteriales > Flavobacteriaceae > Flagellimonas > Flagellimonas algicola. The sequence continues at coordinate 10,057 of NZ_VCNI01000006.1, forward strand.
GCCAATTCACCTTTTTCAGTAGCGTATCCTTCACAAAGTACCTGACCATTCTTTACTTTATCACCTTTTCTAACAATAGGCTTCAGGTTAATACTGGTACCTTGGTTGGTTTTTCTGAACTTTACCAAATTGTAGGTCTTGGAGTCTTCTTCAAAACTTACCAAGCGCTCTTCTTCGTTCCTACTGTATTTGATGGTGATTTTCTGTGCATCCACATATTCCACTACCCCGTCTCCTTCGGCATTGATCAATACTCTGGAATCTGTAGCTACTTGTTTTTCCAAACCTGTACCCACAATTGGAGACTGTGGTCTTAACAATGGAACTGCCTGACGCATCATGTTGGATCCCATCAAGGCACGGTTTGCATCATCATGCTCCAAGAAAGGAATCAAAGAAGCGGAAATGGAAGCAATTTGGTTAGGGGCAACATCCGTGTAGTTCACTTCTGATGGATCTACAACTGGGAAATCACCTTCTTCCCTTGCAATTACCTTATCATCTTCAATTTTCCCTTTGGCATCCATAGGAATGTTAGCCTGGGAAATCTTCATTCCTTCTTCTTCCTCTGCACTTAGATATCTAAATTCCTTAGTATCCACTACTCCATTTTCCACCTTACGGTATGGGGTTTCCAAGAAGCCCATTGGGTTTACCTTGGCAAATACGGATAGGGAAGAAATCAATCCAATGTTCGGTCCTTCAGGTGTTTCAATTGGACATAATCTTCCGTAGTGCGTATAGTGAACGTCACGAACCTCAAAACCAGCTCTTTCACGGGAAAGACCTCCTGGCCCAAGTGCGGACAATCTTCTTTTATGTGTAATCTCTGCCAACGGGTTGGTCTGATCCATGAACTGGGACAACTGGTTGGTACCGAAGAAAGAGTTGATTACAGAAGATAATGTCTTCGCGTTGATCAAGTCAATCGGAGTAAATACTTCGTTGTCACGAACGTTCATACGCTCACGGATGGTACGTGCCATACGTGCCAAACCTACACCAAACTGTTGGGACAATTGCTCCCCTACCGTTCTAACACGACGATTGGACAAGTGATCGATATCATCAATCTCCGCTTTGGAATTGATCAACTCAATCAAGTACTTGATGATAGTAATGATATCTTCCTTGGTCAAAACTTGTTTGTCCATTCCAATATCAAGACCCAATTTCTTGTTCATTCTGTAACGACCAACTTCACCTAAATTGTAACGTTGATCAGAGAAGAACAATTTATCGATAATACCACGAGCTGTTTCCTCATCTGGCGGCTCGGCATTACGCAATTGTCTATAGATATGCTCTACCGCTTCTTTTTCAGAGTTGGTAGGGTCTTTTTGCAAGGTGTTGTGGATAATGGCATAATCAGATTGCGCATTATTCTCTTTGTGAAGTAGAATGGTCTTCACATCGGCGTCGATAATTTCATCCACATGTTCTTTTTCCAGAACGGTATCACGATCTAGGATGATCTCATTTCTTTCGATGGAAACTACCTCACCGGTATCTTCATCCACAAAATCCTCGTGCCAAGTGTTCAATACCCTTGCAGCCAATTTGCGGCCCAAAACTTTTTTCAATCCGGCTTTGGAAACCTTTACTTCTTCAGAAAGGTCAAAAATTTCCAAGATGTCCTTATCCCTCTCAAATCCGATAGCACGGAAAAGTGTGGTTACGGGTAATTTTTTCTTTCTATCAATATATGCGTACATAACGCCATTGATATCGGTTGCAAATTCAATCCAAGAACCTTTAAAAGGAATTACCCTGGCGGAATACAACTTGGTACCGTTGGCATGGAACGATTGCCCAAAGAATACACCAGGTGAACGGTGTAACTGGGAAACAACCACACGCTCTGCTCCGTTGATCACAAAGGTTCCGCTAGGGGTCATGTAAGGGATGGTTCCCAAATACACGTCCTGAACGATGGTTTCAAAATCTTCGTGCTCTGGATCGGTACAGTATAATTTTAGTCGCGCTTTTAATGGAACGCTATAGGTAAGCCCACGCTCAATACATTCTTGGATGGAATATCTGGGTGGGTCTATGAAATAGTCTAGAAATTCGAGTACAAACTGGTTTCTAGTGTCAGTAATTGGAAAATTTTCCATGAAGGTGTTGTAGAGACCTTCATTTCCTCTTTCGTCAGATTTGGTTTCAAGTTGAAAAAAGTCTTGAAAGGATTTAATCTGAATGTCCAAGAAATCCGGGTATTCCGGTATGTTCTTAGCGGATGCGAAATTTACTCTTTCAGTATTGTTTGTGAACATCAATGGACAAGTTTTGATCGTGAATACTATGCGGGTTGGTGTATGGCTTTATACACTCCTTATTAAAAGAGGCTAAGGCCTAACCATTAAAATGGAAAGACCTTAACCAAACTTGTATGGTAAAAGCTATTATTTAAGCTCAACTTCTGCTCCAGCTTCTTCCAATGATTTCTTGATACCTTCTGCCTCATCTTTGGCAACACCTTCCTTAACAGCTTTAGGAGCACTGTCAACGATGTCCTTAGCATCTTTCAATCCAAGACCGGTCAACTCTTTTACAAGTTTAACAACAGCCAATTTGGAACCACCGGCAGCTGTAAGGATTACGTCAAATTCTGACTTTTCCTCAGCAGCTTCTGCGTCACCACCACCAGCGGCAGCACCACCAGCAACAGCTACTGCAGCAGCAGCAGGCTCAATACCGTATTCTTCTTTTAATATGTCGGCCAACTCGTTTACCTCTTTTACTGTTAGGTTAACCAACTGTTCTGCAAAATCTTTTAAATCTGCCATTTTTCTATCGTTTAAATAAAATTTTTAAAATATACTTAGTTAATTGTGCGCGAATTATTCTTTCTCAGATAAGGTCTTAAGGATACCGGCCAGTTTTCCACCACCAGATTTAAGCCCAGAAATAACATTCTTGGCTGGTGATTGCAACAATCCGATAATATCCCCAATAACTTCCTCTTTGGACTTGATATTTACAAGTGCATCAAGGTTTTCATCCCCTATATAAACGGCTTCCTCAATGAAAGCACCTTTCAATACAGGTCTATCTGATTTTTTTCTAAAGTTCTTGATAAGTTTCGCAGGTGCATTTCCGGTTTCGGAAAACATCATGGAGGTATTTCCTTTCAATACATCGGGAAGTTCTCCAAACTCCTTATCAGAAGCTTCCATTGCTTTTGCAAGCAAGGTGTTCTTTACGACCGCAAGTTTAATGTTTGCCTTAAAACAAGCTCTTCTTAAATTAGAAGTTGTTGTGGCATCCAAACCTGAGATATCCGCCAAATAAATATTGGCATTCTCAGCTAACTGTGCAGTCAAATCTTCGATTACGGTTGCTTTTTCTTCTCTTGTCATCGTTATAAATATTGAACTACCAGTTACGAAACTGCTTTTGGATCTAATTGAACACTAGGACTCATAGTACTGGACAAGTAGATGCTCTTCATATAAACACCTTTTGCAGCAGCAGGTTTCATTTTTACCAAAGTATCTATCAATTCCTTGGCGTTACCTGCAATTTTATCAGCGGAAAAGGAAGCTTTTCCAATCGCTGCGTGTACAATTCCAGTTTTGTCTACTTTAAAATCAATTTTACCGGCCTTCACATCAGAAACAGCTTTTGCTACATCCATAGTTACAGTACCTGTCTTTGGATTGGGCATTAAACCTCTTGGTCCCAAAACTCTACCTAAAGGACCTAGTTTACCCATAACGCTTGGCATGGTGATGATCACATCAACATCTGTCCAACCGCCTTTTATTTTATCCAAATATTCATCCAACCCGACAAAGTCAGCACCAGCCTCTTTCGCTTCTGCTTCTTTATCTGGGGTCACCAATGCTAAAACCTTTACGTCCTTACCGGTTCCATGTGGAAGAGTAACAACGCCACGTACCATTTGATTTGCCTTTCTTGGATCTACACCCAAACGAACTGCAAGGTCAATGGAAGCGTCAAACTTTACATTGGTTATTTCTTTTACTAAAGCTGATGCCTCTTCCAAAGAATAGAGCTTGTTCTTGTCTATTTTGGCATGGGCCTCTTTCTGCTTTTTAGTCAATCTTGCCATTATTAAATTGCTTTAAGATTTTAAAAAGGTCTTTTTCCAGATACTTTTAGGCCCATAGATCTTGCAGTACCTGCAACCATACTCATTGCAGACTCTACGGTAAAGGCATTCAAATCGACCATTTTGTCTTCAGCGATTGTCTTTACTTGATCCCAGGATACACTACCTGATTTAACCCTGTTAGGTTCGCCAGATCCTTTTTTAATCTTAGCTGCTTCCAACAATTGAACTGCCGCGGGTGGTGTTTTTACAACAAACTCGAAAGATTTGTCTTTGTAAACGGTGATAACAACAGGTAAAACTTTACCTGGTTTGTCCTGTGTACGTGCATTAAACTGCTTACAGAACTCCATGATGTTAACACCAGCAGCACCTAAGGCGGGTCCAACCGGTGGCGATGGATTCGCAGCACCTCCCCTAACTTGTAATTTAACTACCTTATCTACTTCTTTTGCCATTGTTTTTAATTAAAATGAAAGCGTGTTAATTGGAAGCAACACAACTTTATATATGTAACAGCTCTATTTATTTTTGAGAGTCAAAACTTTTAGAAGCGAGATTCAAGACTGCTCACTGTCCTGTATCTTGGTTCCATTTATCTTGAATCTATACTTTTTCTACTTGCATATAGCTCAACTCCAATGGTGTTTTTCTTCCGAAAATTTTCACCATCACCTCAAGCTTACGTTTCTCTTCATTGATTTTTTCAACAGTTCCATTGAAACCATTGAAAGGACCATCAATTACTTTGATAGTTTCACCCAAAACGAAAGGTATGGCCACATTGTCTGTATTAACAGCCAACTCATCCACTTTTCCGAGCATTCGGTTTACCTCTGCCTTTCTTAGTGGAACCGGATCTCCGCCTTTGGTTTCTCCCAAAAAGCCAATTACGTTGGTAATGGAGCGAATGATGTGAACCATTTCCCCACCCAAATTGGCCTTGATCATGATATATCCAGGAAAGTAAACCCTTTCTTTGTTGATTTTTTTCCCGTTACGGATCTGTACAACCTTTTCGGTAGGCACAAGAACTTCTTCCAAGTAATCACCAAAACCATTACGCTCCACTTCACTTTCAATGTAGCCTTTGATTTTGTTCTCTTGACCGCTAACAGCCCTTACCACATACCATTTTTTCTCCAGAACCTCAGACATACCCAACTATCCTATTATGTTATCAAAATACAAACGGATCAACTTACTGAACAGGGAATCCACTCCCCAGGTGGCCAATGCAAACAAGATTGAAAAAACAGCCACAATTACCATTAGATTGGATGCTTTTTCCCTGTCTAACCACGTAACGTTACTCTTTAATTCTTCAAAAGATTCCTTAATGTAAGTGAACATAGTGTATTTGTATTTTCTAACATGCTCCGATTTTCCCTACCAAATCAGAAAACCTTTGTTTCACATGTTTTGTCTATTCTCTCTGCACGGGAGGAGAGACTCGAACTCCCGACACCTGGTTTTGGAGACCAGTGCTCTACCAACTGAGCTACACCCGTTTATATTTACACTGAAAGGTATCCCGATTTATCGGGACACCCTTTAGTGCAATATTTATTGTAAAATGATTTAATCTAGGATCTCAGTAACCTGACCGGCTCCAACAGTTCTACCACCTTCACGGATAGCAAAACGTAGACCTACGCTCAATGCGATTGGCTGAATCAAATCAACATTGATTGTCAAGTTATCACCAGGCATAACCATTTCAACTCCATCAGGAAGACCAATGTTTCCTGTTACGTCAGTAGTTCTTACGTAGAACTGCGGACGGTAGTTGTTGTGGAATGGCGTGTGACGACCACCTTCTTCTTTTTTAAGGATATAAACCTCAGCTTTGAATTTAGCGTGTGGCTTAACGGAACCTGGCTTACAGATTACCATACCTCTTTTGATATCGGATTTTTCAATACCTCTCAAAAGGATACCTACGTTATCACCAGCTTCACCTCTATCCAAAATCTTACGGAACATCTCAACACCAGTAATTGTAGAAGCTAATTTCTCAGCACCCATACCAATGATATCAACAGCATCACCTGTATTGGCAACACCAGTTTCGATACGTCCTGTAGCAACAGTACCACGACCAGTAATGGTGAATACATCTTCAACAGGCATCAAGAAATCTTTATCAACATCCCTTTTAGGAAGCTCGATCCACTCATCAACAGCAGCCATCAACTCCATAACAGTATCTACCCATTTTTGCTCACCGTTAAGTGCACCAAGGGCAGAACCAGAGATAACAGGTCCGTTGTCACCATCATATTCGTAGAAAGAAAGCAATTCTCTTACTTCCATTTCAACAAGTTCCAAAAGCTCTTCATCATCAACCATGTCAACTTTGTTCAAGAAAACAACGATTCTTGGAATACCAACCTGACGTCCTAGAAGGATGTGCTCACGAGTTTGTGGCATAGGTCCATCAGTTGCAGCTACAACCAAGATGGCACCGTCCATTTGAGCAGCACCAGTAACCATGTTCTTTACGTAATCCGCGTGACCTGGACAGTCAACGTGTGCGTAGTGACGGTTTTCTGTTTGATACTCTACGTGAGACGTGTTGATGGTAATACCCCTTTCTTTTTCTTCAGGAGCATTATCAATAGAATCAAAGCTTCTAAGCTCTGACAAGCCCGCATTAGCCAATACGGTAGTAATAGCAGCGGTCAACGTAGTTTTTCCGTGATCCACGTGGCCAATAGTACCAATATTTAAGTGCGGTTTGGAACGATCAAAAGTTTCCTTTGCCATTTTAAATAATTTTAATCTTAGTTTATATTAGTGTACAAATCGTTTTGAGCCAATGACGGGATTTGAACCCCCCGAAACAAGTTCGGGACAGGCGCGACCTTTAGGTCACTTCCCTGGGTGGAACCAAAACAATTTGGCCTCACCAATAGCATTTCAATTTTTTGAGCCAATGACGGGATTTGAACCCGTGACCTCTTCCTTACCAAGGAAACGCTCTACCCCTGAGCTACACCGGCGTAAAGTGTTGAATCAACTACCTTTAAAACCTCTTTAAAGGAAGAGATTCCTGCTTTCACTTCGACTAGGCTCAGTTTAAGTGCAGGAATGACTTTAGAGCGGGAGACCGGGTTCGAACCGGCGACATTCAGCTTGGAAGGCTGACGCTCTACCAACTGAGCTACTCCCGCATTCTTTTTTGGATTTAAAATCCAATGGTGTTCAATATTTCAAAACCTAATTCCAATAGATCACATCGGAATTGAACTTATTGGATTCACTCACTTTGTTCGTGCATCCCTTTCAGGTGACCCTGAACTTCAAACTTTCATTTACATTCTTACAAAAGTAAACTTTTGACAAATGCCCCCTCAAGTTTGTAGTGGGGAGAGCAGGATTCGAACCTGCGAAGGTGAAAACCAACAGATTTACAGTCTGTCCTCGTTGGCCGCTTGAGTATCTCCCCGCCTTATTTTCAATATGTTACGAGCCGATGGAGGGACTCGAACCCACGACCTGCTGATTACAAATCAGCTGCTCTAGCCAGCTGAGCTACATCGGCTTTTTAGAGCCTTTTTTACATAAAAAAAGTCCGCTATTTCTAACGGACTGCAAATGTATATATTTATTTTTTTAATCAAAATAAATTTACAAAAATTTTCATCAAGCTTTTGCCCTCATTTTTTCTTTCTTTTTTACCAATTGTCGTTCCAAGGAACTACAGGCAGAATCGACAGCTTCCTCAAAAGATTTGCACTGCTTTTTCACAATAATTTTATCCCGGGGCACCAACAACTTGATCTCCACTATCTTATTTTCCTTTGCGCTTGTATTTTCCACTTTTAAATACACATCGGAACCTATTACCTTATCATAAAAAACATCCAGCTTATCCATTCGTTTTTGAATGAAATCCAACAGCTTGGCATCCGCGTCAAAATTTACCGATTGTGCATTTACTTTCATAAGATTTAGTTTTTAGTGTTGCCCGGGGCAACTTGGTTAAACATTTCAAGAAATCCACTATTTCTTGTTTCTGGGATGGGCGTTCAAGTGAACTTTTTTGAGCTCGGCGATACTATTGTGTGTGTACACTTGCGTAGACGCCAAACTGGAATGCCCCAATAATTCCTTAACGGAATTTAAATCCGCACCCCTATTTAGCAAGTGGGTTGCAAAGGTGTGCCTAAGTATATGGGGGCTCTTTTTCACCTTAGGGGATACCAAACTAAAATACTTATTTATGGTACGATAAACAAGTGTTTCATAAATTTTAAGACCCGCCTTTGTCAAAAAGAGGTTGGTAGTATCTGTAATGGAATTAAGCTGGCTACGCATTGCCAAATAGTCGCGAAGCATCTGCACAGTGGCTGGTAAAAGTGGCAACAATCTTTCTTTATTTCTTTTACCCAGTACTTTAAGGGTTTGGCTGGTTGGATTAAAATCTGCACACTTTAGATTGACCAGCTCTGCCCTTCGGACACCCGTGGCATACAGCAATTCAATGATCAGTTTGTCCCTTACTCCTTCAAAATCATCTTCAAAAGGAATTTCCAACAATATCTTCTCCATTTCCTGCTCGGAAAACGGCACCTCCACCTTTTTGTTGGTCTTGAGCGCCCTATGTTTAACCAAGGGAGAGACATTAAGCCGTTCAATCTTTTGTAGAAATCTGTAGTAGGCCCTTAAAGATGAAATCTTTCTATTTACGGTGCGATTGGAAATTCCATTGCCCACTAGGTCCACAATCCAACTTCTGATCATAGTATACTCTACATCATCAATGGAGTCCAATTCATAGGTAGTCGTGCAAAACCCCGTAAACTCCAAAATGTCCTTTTGATAGGCAGTAATGGTATGCTCTGAGTAATTTTTCTCAAGCCTTAAATATGATATAAAAGCAGACAGCTCCATAAACCAAAGTTACCCAAAGCAATCACATTTAAAAACAAAAATCCCGTTACAAAGCATTGTAACGGGATTCTTAACTGTTTCGGAATGAGATTCTAGATTTCCTCTTGATCTCTTAGTCCTTGTATATATTGAGCTTTTTGAATTTCGGCTCTACGTTTTACAGAAGGCTTTGTAAATTGCTGTCTTTTACGCAATTGACGCATGGTACCTGTCTTATCAAACTTACGCTTGAAACGCTTTAAAGCTCTATCGATGTTTTCTCCTTCTTTTACTGGTATAATTAACATGGGCTACAACCTCCTCTCTTTTAGATTTTGGAGTGCAAATATACTGCTAATAAATAGAATTGAACAAATTACTTTAGGATATTTCTTGAAATAACCACTTTCTGGATTTCGGTAGTTCCTTCACCAATGGTACAAAGTTTTGCATCCCTGTAGAATTTCTCCACAGGAAAATCTTTGGTATACCCATATCCTCCATGAATCTGAACTGCTTCGTTGGCTGCTTTCACGCAAACCTCAGAGGCATACATTTTGCACATGGCTCCTAATTTGGTCACAGGTTTACCTTCGTTTTTTAGAAATGCTGCCTTATGCAACAGTAACTCAGAGGCTTCGATCTCGGTAGCCATATCGGCCAATTTAAAAGAGATGCCTTGGAATTCGCTAATGGGTTTTCCAAATTGTACGCGTTCTTTGGAATATTTCAAGGCGGCTTCGTAGGCACCTTTGGCCACGCCTAGAGATAGTGCGCCAATAGAAATTCTTCCGCCGTCCAATACTTTCATGGATTGAATGAATCCTTCGCCTATCTCCCCTAAACGGTTTTCATCAGGAATCCTACAATCAGAAAAAATAAGTTCTGCCGTTTCACTGGCTCGCATTCCCAACTTATCTTCTTTCTTACCACTACTAAACCCGGGAGTGCCTTTTTCAACAGCAAAAGCTGTCATCCCTCGGCTATCTCCTTTTTCACCGGTACGGGCAATAACAACGGCGATATCACCACTTATTCCATGGGTTATAAAGTTTTTAGCTCCATTTAAAATCCAAAAATCCCCGTCCTTCACTGCAGTAGTATTCATTCCACCTGCATCAGAACCGGTGTTGTGCTCTGTCAAACCCCAGGCGCCTAACCACTCAGCAGTGGCCAATTTGGGAATCCAGCGTTGTTTTTGTTCATCATTTCCAAAGGAAAGAATATGATTGGTGCATAATGAATTATGCGCGGCTACCGAAAGTCCAATAGCGGGATCCACTTTTGAAATCTCTTCCAAAATGGCAACATACTCATGATACCCCAACCCGGAACCTCCAAGTTCTTCCGGCACAAGTACGCCCATAAAGCCCAGCTCTCCTGCCTTTTTAAACACCTCTATGGGAAACGTTTGTTTTTCATCCCATTCCATCACATAAGGTTGAATGTACTGCTGCGCAAATTCGCGTGCAGCCTCAGCTACCATCTTCTGGGTCTCTGAATAATCAAAGTTCATCGTGGACAAAGTATCCGTTACCATTCGCTATTTTTTATAGGGTCAAATATAATTTAATTCTATCAATCCTTTCTTTAGGAAAGGACTCCACCTCGGTTAGATCATCCAGTGATTGAAAGGAACCATTTGCCAACCTGAATTGCACAATTTCTTGGGCTAGATCCTGATTGATATAAATTAAACGGGATAATTCCCCAACTGTTGCGGTATTAATATTGACTTTATGGATATCAGGAAATGTCAACACTTTAAATTTCTTTAGGGTGCGCGAAACAATCTCTGGTTCCAAGCCGTAAACATCATTGAGCTGCTCGTCAACCAAAAACCCACCCAATCGATCTCTGAATTTGACAATACGGGACGATAGTTTTTCCCCAATCCCCTTAATGGTCTTAAGCTCTTGGGAAGTAGCTTTGTTTAAATCCAGAATTTCAACCCTTTTGGGTTCTTTGCTCTTTTCTTTAAAGGTTGATTTGCCTCTTATATTCCAATCAGGAAATTTGAAATAAGGTGATATCCGGGGAAGCAGGGAATCCGAAACCAGGGTAACTCGTTGAAACTCCTCAGCAGAGTTTACATATTTCCCCTGTTTTCTGAAGGCATACAATCTATCCAGTTCCTCTGGGGCAATCCCCAAGGTATACCCTTTATATTCCGTGATAAAGTTTGGATTGAACGGATACAGTTTAAAGGAGGGCTTTTGCTGTTGACTATGCTGCAAACTGTCAACCCAAGATTGCTCCAAGTTATCAACCAACAGCTTGGAAGGTTCACTATTAGAAGATGAGCTGATAAAAAAGTATACGCCTTGCAAGGCAATAATAAGCAACAACAAAAAGAAAATCCCACTCCGTTCCTGTTTATTGAATCTGAAGTGGGACCTAAGTTTTTTCAAAGTAATGGATTACTTGCTCTTGACAAAATTCTTGATGTCCGACACATATTTATCCATTTCTTCCCGTACCCTTGGGAACAAGAACAACAGCCCGATCATGTTGGGGAATACCAGAGCAAGGATCATAGCATCGGAAAATTTGATAACCGCATCAAGCGTGGCGGCTGCACCAACAATAACAAAGATCAAGAAAAGCACTTTATAAGCTGTATCCGCTTTTTTCCCTCTTCCAAAAAGATATTTCCAAGATTGCAGTCCGTAGTACGACCAAGAAATCATGGTAGAGAACGCAAAAAGTATAATGGCGATAGTCAACACATATCTAAATCCGGGAATAACGGAATCATACGCCATGGAAGTCAAATCAACACCGCCTACGTATTCCCCGGTCTCCGTGATCAAAACAGTACTGTTCACAGCATTTCCATAATCAAATGCTCCTGCATCCATATTAAAGAAGATGATCACCAAGGCAGTCATGGTACAAATCACTACTGTATCAATAAAAGGTTCCAACAAGGCAACCACACCCTCACTTGCAGGGTATTTGGTTTTAACCGCGGAGTGGGCAATTGCTGCAGAACCAGCTCCCGCCTCATTTGAGAATGCCGCTCTTTGGAATCCAACAATGATCACACCAACTATTCCTCCCAATCCGGCGGCAGGAGTGAATGCTCCTGCAAAGATCATCCCAAATGCATCTCCTATATATTCAATGTTGGCAAAAATGATCACCAAGGATGCCAATACGTACACCCCTGCCATAAAAGGAACTATCTTCTCTGTTACACTGGCAATTTTCTTTATTCCGCCAATAATAACAATCCCTACCAAAACGGCCAGGATTATTCCAATAACAAATCCAGTGGCACCTCCTTGGAGATTTAGCATGGTTGATAATTGGACTGCTGCCTGGTTGGACTGAAATGCATTCCCTCCTCCAAAGGACGCTCCAACGCACAAAATGGCAAATATGACCGCCAGTACTTTTCCAAGGCCTGTGAATCCTCTTTCCTTAAGTCCTTTGGACAAGTAATACATGGGACCTCCATATACGGTTCCATCCGCTCCTACATCCCTATATTTTACACCCAAGGTACATTCTACAAACTTGGTGGACATACCAATAAGTCCGCAGACAATCATCCAAAAGGTTGCTCCTGGCCCACCAATGGCAATGGCTACTGCTACCCCCGCAATGTTTCCGAGACCAACAGTTCCAGAAACTGCCGTGGCCAAGGCTTGGAAGTGACTTACTTCTCCTTCCTTGCTTTCATCTTTAATAGTTCCATGAACATCACCGTCAACAACATTCAATTCTGTTTTTTCTGCGCTGTGATGGTCCAACTCGTCATATTTTCCTCGAACCGTATTTATGGCCAAACCAAATTTGGTAATGTTCGGAAACTTGAAAACAATAGTGAAAAATGTTGCACCAAAAATCAATAAAATCAATACCAAGGGCATGTTATATTCACCTATTGGAATGGACGTGAGCACGAATCCTTCCCACCAGGTGGCAAAGGGCATAAATGCATCGTTGACCCTTTCGTCCAGGCCTTTTTCTTGAGCAGTTGATAAAAACGGTAGAAATAGTAATAGAAACAGAGGAATTCTGTATTTCATGATATGAAGTTTGGTATGTTAATTTGATGTAAAGTGGGCAATATCCTAAAAAAATTCAACGGAATCAAATTTAAAAGTTATAAAACTAACCTATCTGAAACATTTGGTTGAGTTTCCTAATCTGCTCTGGTCTCCCCAAAACAATGACCTTTCCCTTGGGTTGTAATTGAAGATCTGCCTCCGGATTTATGATGTAATTACCATCAGGTTCAATGTACCCAATAATGGTACATCCCGTTCTTCTTCTTAAATCTAAATCGCGAAGGGAATTGCAGTCTACTTGATCCGTAAAATCCTCAATTTCCACTTCTTCCAAATTAGTGGTATGCTCTCCTTCCATGGAAAGCTTGTCCATAAAAGTGATCAGATCGGGCATGACTACCAGGGAGGCCATATGGTCACCACCAATTTTATCTGGCATAATAACTTTATCCGCCCCCGCAAATTGCAATTTGGTCTGGGACGTTACTTGCGAAGCCCTGCTTATGATAAACAGTTTATTGTTAAGCTGTCTGGCCGTTAGTACTATAAACAGGTTTTCAGCATCATCGGGTAAGGCAGTGATCAAGTATTGCGCCCGTTTTATACCTGCCTCCAATAAGACTTCGTCTTCATTGGCATCGCCTTCAACAAAAAGCACCTCATCTTCATAGCGTTCAATGACTTCCTTATCTCGTTCTATAACCACAAAAGGTTTTTTGTACGCTTCCAATCGCTCTGCGGCTTGCATACCATTTCTTCCAAATCCACATACCACCACATGGTTGGATAGCCCATCAATTCTTTTTTTCACTTTTTTTCGTTTTAAAATTTGAAGTGAATTTCTTCCCAACAGGTATTCGGTTATCACCGATAAGGCAAAACCAAAAATAAAAACACTGGTTACGATTAAAAATACAGTAAAAATCTTTGCCTCGGCGTCCAAAGGCCTCACCTCTGAGAAGCCAACCGTGGTCACCGTAATTATGGTCATATAGACGGCCTCTATCCAGGTATAATCTGAAAAGAATTTGTAGCCCACCACCCCAAAAAGCAAAACAAGCACCATTAAACTAATGGCCCAGACTATTTTGGAACGTAGTAATCTTATCATATTAAAGGTCAAAAACTGAGGTTCGTTTGGTGTAGACCAAATCCTTGATCTTTAACCAAAATGCAATAAAAAGATATAGGGCAAAACCAAAACCCAAGGTTACAAAGGTTAAATAAATAAAGGTGGTACGAACCACCCTTGCCCGGATACCCAATCGCTCGGCTATACGGCGGCAAACCTCAAATCCCCTTTTTTGGAAAAAGTAAAGTGTGTTATAAAACAAGCCCATGATTTTAGTGTCTTTGCAAAAATATCTTTTGTGCCATATGCAAAGCATAGGTGAACCTAAGCTCGCTAAAATTATGTATTTCTATTCAATAAATTGGAACCTAGACTGCATTGCAAACACTTATTTTTAGAACAGTACTTCGTGTACAACTGAATTTTTGCTTGGCTTTCCAAAGCATTTTGGCTCTTGGACCCCAAAGACGCAAAGTTCTTTATGATGGAATTTACTTCTCCCGAAATGTTGGATACCAAAGCAATCAAACCATCACTCCAATCTTGTCCCAGATGTTTTGCATAACAGAATTTAAGGGGCACCAAGGTATTAAGGATTAGCAAATCCATAAAGGTTTCTGATAATTTCTTAACTCGATTTCCCGAGCGCTTACCAAAGGTAAAGTGATTGTTCCAATAAGTACTGGATGTAATCTGAAGGACATCATATAACGCTCTTACGTTTTCTTTTTCCATCAAGGTCGAAAACAAATTTTGGTGCTTGGCGTACAAGTTGGCCAATTGGGACAATCTAATCGTAGGAAAATTGGCAGGGCGCAGGCCAAAAAAATCCGGCTTGCCAAATACAGGAACAAGCTGATACTTTCTTTGTAAATACCGATATTCACTTTTGATCTGTAAAAAATACGCATCCGAGCAGTCTTGCTCTTCCAACAAGCCAAAATGACCAAAAAATAAAATTTCCAATGCTCCAACATCCCTGCTTTCCTTTCTTATGATCGAAAAGTCAAGTTGCATAGCGCATTGAAAAAAGAAATCCCCATTGATCTTACTACCAAAATTCTTGGTCAACAGCACAAAAAGTACGTTTTCCCAATTATTGTTGGATTGCTTAAGCAAATCCAAAATCAGTTTTGATTTTTGCTCCAAACGTTCCATGTATAATCTATTCAGGTAGTTTTCCACCATAAAGGCGTCAAATTTGCCAAATTCACGTTCGCAATTAATAAATGCTGGATTGTAATGCTGAAACAACTCTTGATATTTCTCCAGGAGTGTAGGGGCAATGTAGTTTTTCAGTTCAAGAGTGGGAATGCTTGTTCCATCCTTTCTAAAAATGGAAATATCGTCCTCCCAAACTACATGGAGGATCACATTGTCATAGTTTCTGTCTGTTTCATGGTGGTGCGCATACCAATCTGAAGATTTGAGATGAATTTCCACATTGCCAGCCCATAACTGACCGCCAACCTCAACCGAAGCATTAAAAAAATCCGGGCCGGAATACAGATTTAATGTACCCGGGTTTTTAATAATAATGTCTTGGGAGGTTGTTGTGGTGAGGGGTCGTCCTTGAAGCTTGTCGCACCTCCATATAAAATGGAGTAGGTCTTCCTTCATGCCACTAAAATAGGAAAATGTTTACCACTTTCCAGCATAGGTCAGGGAATCTCCTGAAGTCTGCCTTAGATATGCATGTTTTAGATTGTTGATTTGGCGAATATGGTGATAATCATGTGCCAACCAATTCAACAGAAAGGAATGGGCCGATATTTTGCCCAAATCAGGATGATCCAAGGAACTTTCCCAATTGACATTCTCCAAGCCCCTTAACCATTTGATAGACATGGCCCTTTCATTCAGAAAGTGCAGTAACATCTCTTGAAAATCCTGATTAAGATAGTTACGCTGGGTAAACCAACCCTCTGGGTCTATAGGAACCAAAGGTTTTGTAGGGGTTTCCAAAGCATGTTTAACCCGAGCTCTGAAATCTTCCCTTTCCTCGTC
Source organism: Flagellimonas algicola (assembly GCF_005937185.1). Taxonomy (GTDB): domain Bacteria; phylum Bacteroidota; class Bacteroidia; order Flavobacteriales; family Flavobacteriaceae; genus Flagellimonas; species Flagellimonas algicola. The sequence continues at coordinate 26,111 of NZ_VCNI01000006.1, forward strand.
CACCAAATGACAAATGATACCTAAAATTGGCCAGTCCGAAGGCTTCGCCTTCCACAGTAACATTTGAGAGGGCAAGCCAGACAAGGTTTCCCTGAAAACTCCCGCATTGTTTTCCAATGCCGATATGATTTCCTGGGAATTCACAGTTACTCTGCTACCTCGCCTTCCCAATTCATAAAACCTCCCTCTAGGTTGTAGGTGTTTTCAATACCAACGCTATTCATAATAGCGCAGGCTTGGGCACTACGGTTACCAGATCGGCAGTACACATAGTAATTTTTGGATTTATCTAATTTTTCAATTTCATCCAAAAATTCCTGTCCTAGGTAAATATCTATATTGGTAGCATTTGGAATGTATCCTTCCTCCACTTCTTCCGGAGTTCGTACGTCCAAAACAAAGGCATTGGAATCATTTTCCAATTGCTCTTCCCATTCTTCTAGTGATAAATCTGACATCTTTAAAAGTTTAAGCTCTGCAAAAATAAAAATCCGGAGCATAACCCCGGATCTAAATCGCTTTATTCTTTTGATTAAACTTTTATACGACATCCCAAGGCCCTTGTCTTGGTCACCTCAATCTCTTTTCCGGCCAGCATGGCGTCCACCGCGCTTTCCACAAATTTCTCTTTTACCTTGGAGGCATCCTGATAGTTATCGTCAATAGCTCCGATATATCGCACCGCATTGCCGTTTGTTGTTTTATCCAACAAATAAACATGAGGTGTTCTTGTTGCCCCATATTGTGGAAACACCTGCTGCCCCTCGTCCAAAAGGTATGGAAAGGTAAAACCTTTGTTGGTAGCCCTCACCTTCATTTTAGCTAAGCTATCATCCGGACTCAGGTCTGGGTTATTGGGGTTAATAGCAATTACCGGAACGCCCAAAGGTTTGTACTTTTTGTCCAAAGCGATAATCCTGTCCTCATATTTGACAGCATAAGGGCAGGTGTTGCAGGTGAAAATGACCAAAAAGCCCTTGGCTGTATCAAAATCAGAAAGGGAAACCATGGAACCATCCACATTTTTCAAGGAAAAATCGGTTGCCATATCCCCAATGTCATAGCCTGCTTCTTCAGAATCCCCATGTGCACCAAATGCACCCAGTAACACGATAAGCGTCAAAAAACCAAAATTCCGTACTGTTTTCATGACCTATTATTTGGTAAAGCCGTTTACGGCTTCTGTTAACTCTTCATATGTAAAACCATGACCGTAAAACTTCCGTTTGTCCCCATTATAGATAATGGTTGCGGGGATGGCCCCATCCCAATCCTGGTTAATTTTTGGAATCCAGCTGTTCTGATCAGGATCGTCCAAAATCACTACTTCGGATATTAATCCTTTCTTCTCCACATAAGGCTCCAACCTAGACTTCCACATGGAGGGCATATCCAGGCTTACCAAGATAACCTCTACCCCATCCGCTTTCCGTTCCGCATTGACCTTTTCAAAGTAGGGCATCTCCTCTAAACAAGGTTTGCACCAAGTAGCCCAAAAGTTGACTACGTAGGTTTTCCCATCATCTTTATATAGCAATGGTTCCAATCCGGCAAAATCATACACCGGAAACTTCACCTTCTCATCAATTTGAGCTTGGACTTCTACCTTGTCTCCCTCCTTGGAGGACATGGATGTATCTGTTTTTGTTTTGTTGCCACATCCAGAGATTAAAAGAACCAAAAAGATACTCGAACTCAATAAGTATTTCATTTACTGATGTTTACGTGTTAAAATTAGGCAAAGCCCAACCCTTCATTCATTTTTTAACAAAAAATTATCTGTTAAAAATAACGCCAAAATCAGAAAAGCACATACATTTGTCTATACAATTGTTGTAGAAACATGAATGTTGAAGAAATTATAAAGACAGAAATAAAAATACCGATCAAGGCACGGACCATGATTCACTTTGCCTTGGTAGCCAACAAGGTTAGGGAGCAATTCGCGATTGCTTTAAAACCCTTTGATGTTTCTGAACAACAATTTAATGTACTTCGTATCCTGCGCGGTCAAAAGGGAAAGCCAGCCAACCTTTCCACGATCAACGAACGTATGGTCACTAAAATGAGCAACACAACCCGTTTGGTGGACAAACTCATTCTCAAAGGTTATGTGGAGCGCTGGACTTGCCCCGGGAACAGACGCAAGGTGGAAATCATGATTACGGAGGAGGGAAAAAACGCTTTAAAGAAAATAGATAAGGTAATGGAGCAAACCGAAATTGAAGTTTTAAAAAATTTCACATCCAAAGACCTTGATAATTTTAATACACTTCTAGATAAATTTTAATATGAGTAATATACTGGAAAACAGAACCTGGCGATATGCCACCAAAAAATTTGACCCTGACAAGAAGGTTTCCGACCAAGATTTGGAGCTTCTGCTGGAAGCAACCCGATTGAGTGCTTCTTCTTACGGCCTACAGCCGTATCATGTGTTTGTAATTACCGATAAGGAAATCAGAGAAAAATTAAAGCCCGTTTCCTGGGGGCAATCACAGATTACCGATGCGTCACACTTGATCGTTTTTGCCAACGTAACCGATTTTGGGGAAGAATTGCTGGACAGCTATGTTCAAAACGTAAGCTCAACAAGAAACATCCCCGAAGAAAGCCTTAAGGGATATGGGGATTTTATGAAATCCAAATTGTTGGATCTTCCCATAAATGTCAAAAGCAGCTGGACCATGAAGCAAGTATACATTGCCTTGGGTAATTTAATGCAAGCGGCAGCAGAGCTAAAAATTGATACCTGTCCTATGGAAGGTTTTGAAGCCAAGGCCTATAACGAAATCCTTGGTTTGGACGAAATAGACCTGAATGCCTCCGTGGTACTGCCCATTGGCTATAGGTCAGAGGAAGATGAAACACAGCACTACGCCAAAGTAAGAAAGTCAAAAGAAGAATTATTTACCTATTTATAAACCCTAATTATTTTTAAAACACAATCATGAAAAAGACAATTTTAAGTTTGGCCTTGACCACAGTATTTGGATTAATGGCCTTTGCCAATCCTATAGATGGCGAAAAGAAGGAAATAAAAACCAGCGAAAGTAAAATCGTTTGGAAAGCATACAAAGTAGGCGGTGGCCACGAAGGAACCATTGGTTTAAAGTCCGGCGCATTGGAATTTGATGGAGACCAATTGGTAGGAGGTGAATTTGTAGTGGACATGACCACAATTACCAACACTGATATGACCGGCGAATACAAAGGCAAATTGGAGGGGCATTTGAAATCTGATGATTTCTTTTCCACGGCTTCAAATCCAACAGCGGCCTTAGTATTTACTAATGTGGAGCAAAATGAAGGTGGTTTATATGACGTAACAGGAGATCTTACCATTAAGGGGATTACCAAATCCATCCGTTTTGATTTGTCCATTGATGGAACTAAAGCCACAGCCAGTTTGAAAGTTGACCGTACCAAATACGACGTAAAATACGGGTCAAGTTTAATTGGGACCGCAAAGGATAAGTTGATCTATGACGAATTTGATTTAGTGGTTGATTTGCAGATGTAGTCAATACTAGTTAAGTGTTTGGAAATCCCGTTCGAGTTGGTCTTGGACGGGATTTTTATTTTCACAAAACATTATTTGGAAGTTACAATTTCCTTTCTATCTTTGATGCAATGAATATAAGAACAGTAAATACTTGGTGGTGGATCAACTTACGTCAAACGTCGTGAGCTAGTCCCCATTGTAATCATATAGAGGCTTGTCATCACGACAGGCCTTTTTCTTTTTGTGCAATTTTTAATTCTTGTTTCCGCGGAGGCGGAAATCAAAATGTAAAGTTCAGCAAAGGCAAGAATGAGTTTTTATGTCTACATCATTTCAAACAAAAAGAATGGGACTATTTATATAGGCTATACCAATGATCTGGGAAAAAGAATGAAACAGCATAAAAATGGAACAGGAAGCAGATTTGCAAAACGTTATGCATTGGACAAGTTGGTATACTATGAAAAATTCAAATTTCCAATGTCTGCCATTAAACGGGAAAAACAACTAAAAAAATGGAACCGACAATGGAAAATAAACTTGATAAATGATTTTAATCCAAAATGGGAAGATCTAACATGGTTTTTCGAATAAGTAACAACGATATGATTTCCGCCTTCGCGGAAATGAAAGAAAATTATTTTCGCTCATGAAATATTCGCTCAAAACATCATATAAGCAGATTTTAGCAGATACCATTACTCCAGTTAGCGTGTATTTGAAAATTCGTGATAAATTTCCGAACAGCATCCTTTTGGAAAGTAGTGACTACCATGCTAACGATAACAGTTTTTCCTATATCTGCTGCAACCCAATAGCTTACATCAAGGTACAGGACGAGATTATTACCCAGCGTTTTCCGGATGGAAGCAAGGAAGAAATCAATATTGGCCCAGATACCGATGTAACCGAGGTAATCCATGATTTTGGCCAGCGATTTTCAGTCCCGGATAACAGTTTCAAGTTCATTAACAATGGTCTTTTTGGGTATATGGCCTATGATGCGGTACGCTATTTTGAGGATGTTGAAGTTACGTCCAAAGCCGATTCCGTTCGCATTCCAGATATATACTACGCCGTTTATCAGAACATCATCGCCATTAACCACTTCAAGAACGAAGCTTACCTTTTTGCCCACTGTTACGAATCAGAAAGTAATGTGGACGAACTGGAGCAGTTGTTCAAGGTAAGAAACTTTGCTTCCTATAATTTTTCCAAGGAAGGTGCAGCTGTTTCCAACCTAAAAGATGAGGAATATATAGAGCATGTGGCCTTGGCCAAAAAACACTGCCAAAGGGGAGATGTATTCCAGTTGGTTTTGTCCCGAAGGTTCTCGCAAGGATTTAAGGGAGATGAGTTCAATGTCTATAGGGCACTGCGATCCATCAACCCTTCCCCCTATCTGTTTTATTTCGATTATGGAGATTTTAAAATATTCGGCAGTTCGCCAGAAGCGCAATTGATCGTTAAGGATGGAAAGGCTGAAATCCATCCCATTGCAGGCACCTATAAAAGAACCGGGAATGATGAGAAAGATGCGGAACTGGCCAAAAAATTGGCTCAAGATGAAAAGGAAAACAGCGAACACGTCATGTTGGTAGACTTGGCTCGAAATGACCTAAGCCGCAACGGAAATACCGTAAACGTGGAGACTTATAGGGAAGTGCAGTATTTCTCCCATGTGATTCATTTGGTCTCCAAAGTAACAGGACTTAAGAAAAAAGAAAGTACCACTATGAAAGTGGTAGCAGATACCTTTCCTGCGGGAACTTTGAGCGGTGCTCCCAAGCATATGGCCATGCAGCTGATTGAAAAATATGAAAAAACCAGCAGGGCCTATTATGGAGGGGCCATTGGTTTTATGGATTTTAAGGGCAATTTTAACCATGCCATCATGATCCGAACTTTTCTAAGTAAAAACCACCAATTGCATTATCAAGCCGGTGCCGGTTTGGTAGCTGCTTCGGATCCTGAGGCGGAACTACAGGAAACATACAACAAATTGGGTGCTTTGAACAAGGCACTTGAAATTGCAGAAACAATCTAAAAAATGGCCAGAAAGATTTTAATGATAGACAACTACGATAGTTTCACCTATAATTTGGTGCACTACCTTGAGGATTTGGATTGTGACGTGACCGTAAAACGAAATGATCAATTGACCTTGGACGAAGTACAAGCTTTTGATGAAATTGTGCTCTCTCCCGGCCCGGGAATCCCGGATGAAGCAGGTTTGCTCAAGGATATCATCAAAACCTACGCCGCAACCAAACGGATTTTAGGGGTCTGTTTGGGTCAACAGGCTATTGGAGAAGTCTTTGGGGGCACTTTGGTTAATTTGGATCAGGTATACCATGGGATTGCCACCCAAATTACAGTGACCAGTCCAGGTATTTTGTTCCAAAACATGCCAGAGCAAATCCAAGTAGGGCGCTACCATTCTTGGGTGGTGCATCCCGATCTACCTGAAAGCTTGGAAGCCACCTCGGTGGATGAAAATGGGCAAATTATGTCCTTAAGACATAAAACATACGATGTAACGGCAGTGCAATTTCACCCAGAGTCCGTGTTGACTCCGGAAGGAAAACAAATGCTAAAAAATTGGCTCAACGGCTAGTTTAATGTCGTTCTCGTGCAAACGGGAATCCAAATTAAATATGAAATAGATTCCGCACGTGATGCGGAATGACAACAAGAAATAAAATGAAAGCAACTTTAAATCGATTAATAAATCACGAAATCCTTCCCAAAGAAGATGCCAAGCAGATTTTGGTCAACATCGCCAAAGGGGATTACAATACTTCCCAGATTGCCGCCTTTTTAACCGTTTATATGATGCGAAGCATTACCATAGAGGAACTGGAAGGTTTCAGGGATGCACTCTTGGAGTTATGCTTGGCGGTGGATTTGGCCGAATACAATCCCATAGATCTCTGCGGAACGGGAGGTGACGGTAAAGATACTTTCAATATTTCCACCCTTGCCTCTTTTGTAACAGCAGGTGCGGGAGTAAAAGTAACCAAGCATGGCAACTATGGGGTTTCTTCCAAGTGCGGAAGTAGCAACGTGATGGAATTTTTGGGTATCAAGTTCAGTAATGAGGCTGATTTTCTAAGAAAGTCAATTGATGAAGCTGGGATTTGCGTACTGCATGCACCCCTGTTTCACCCGGCCATGAAAAATGTGGCCCCCATCCGGAGGGAATTGGCCGTAAAAACCTTTTTCAACATGTTGGGGCCCATGGTGAATCCTGCTTTCCCAAAAAACCAAATGGTAGGTGTGTTTAATCTAGAGTTGGCTCGAATGTATGGGTACCTTTATCAGAACACCGACAAGAATTTTACTGTACTTCATGCGCTGGATGGATATGATGAAATCTCCTTGACCGGAGCTACCAAAACCATTTCCAATGACTCCGAAGGCATGTTAGCGCCGGCGGATTTTGGGGTAGATAAAATTTCTCAAGATCAAATTACGGGAGGGGAAGATATCGCCGAATCGGCCCAAATCTTCTTGGATGTTCTCAATGGTAAAGGAACCGAAGCCCAAAACAATGTGGTCTGTGCCAATGCCGGGGTGGCCATAGCCACGGTAAATCAACTTTCCCCTAAAGAAGGGTTTGAAAAAGCCAAAGAGTCACTTTTAAGTGGCAATGGAATGGAAGCACTTAAAAAATTACAAGAATTAAGCAAAAACTAATGTCACCTCGAGCGCGGTCGAGAGGTCTCATAAGACTCTTCACTACGCTCAGAATGACCTTTGAATATGAACATTTTAGACAAAATAATAGCCGATAAACGCAAGGAGGTAGATTTGAAAAAATCTTTGATTCCTCCAGGGCAATTGGAAAAATCCGTTCTCGTGGAAAGGAGTACAGTTTCACTGGCCCAGGTACTTAAAAATAGCGCTACTGGCATTATAGCAGAACACAAACGGCGTTCTCCTTCAAAATTGGTAATCAACCAAGGTTTAAACGTTCAGGATGTAGCTACAGGGTATGAGCAAGCTGGGGTATGCGGCATGTCGGTTTTAACAGACGGCAAATACTTTGGTGGTTCTTTGGATGACTTGTTATTGGCACGAGCAAAGGCCTCTTTGCCCCTTTTACGAAAAGAGTTCATCATCGATGAATATCAGTTACTGGAGGCTAGGGCCCATGGTGCGGATGTGATTTTGCTCATTGCTGCCATTCTAACAAGGGATGAAATCAAACAGCTTTCAGAAACGGCCAAAAGTTTAAGCTTGGATGTACTCTTGGAAGTCCATAATGAAGAAGAGCTACAAAAGTCGCTCATACCAAGTTTGGACATGCTGGGGGTCAACAATCGTAACCTAAAGACATTTGAGGTGAGTTTGGATACCAGCAAGACGTTGTCCAAGCTCATTCCCAATGATTTTGTAAAGGTTTCCGAAAGCGGTATAAGTTCCGTTGAAGCTATCAAGGATTTAAAGCAATTCGGATATCAAGGCTTCTTGATTGGAGAGAATTTTATGAAAACCGACAATCCTGGGAAGCATGCCGCCGAATTTATAAAAGCTTTGGAATCATGAAACTGAAAGTGTGTGGCATGAAATATAATCCAACAGAGGTGGCGCAATTACAGCCGGATTATCTAGGTTTTATTTTCTGGGAACCTTCATCTCGCTATTTCGAAGGAGAAATTCCGGAATTGCCAAAATCCATCAAAAAAGTGGGGGTTTTTGTGGATGCTGAAGTTGAAGAGGTTTTGGAAAAAGTAGAAGCGTTTAGGTTGGATGGCGTTCAACTCCATGGCAATGAAAATCCAAATTACTGTCAGGAACTTCGTCATGCTGTACTTGGTTCAACATCTCACACCAATGGGATTCCGAAACAAGTTGAGGACAACCAGCTGTCACTTCGATCGCAGTCGAGAAGTGGAAAGAATAAGGTCTCGACTGCGCTCGACCTGACAATTATCAAAGTTTTCTCCATCAAAGACTCTTTCGATTTTTCCATTTTAAAAGAATACGAAGATGTCTGCGATTATTATTTGTTCGATACCAAAGGAAAACTCCCCGGAGGAAATGGATATGCCTTTGATTGGTCCATTCTTAAAGACTACCCTTCCACAAAACCGTACTTTTTAAGCGGAGGAATCGGATTGGACTCTATCGAGGATTTAAAAGAATTTTTGGCAAGTTCTGCTTCCAACTTTTGCCATGCGATAGATGTTAATAGCAAATTTGAAATAGAACCTGGTCATAAAAGCATCGCGCAACTAAAACAATTCAAAAAAACATTAATTGATAATCCAACATGAGTTACTACGTCGACGAAAAAGGATACTACGGTGAATTTGGGGGAGCATATATCCCGGAAATGCTATATCCGAATACCGAAGAACTGCGCCAGAATTATCTCGAAATCATGGCAGCACCTTCCTTTAAGGAAGAGTTTCACCAATTGCTGAAGGATTATGTGGGTAGACCCACTCCGCTCTATTTTGCGGAGCGCTTATCCAACAAGTACAACACCAAGATATACTTAAAACGGGAGGACCTCAACCATACTGGAGCCCATAAGGTGAACAACACCATTGGTCAGATTTTAATGGCCAAAAAATTGGGTAAAAACCGAATAATTGCCGAAACAGGAGCAGGTCAGCATGGGGTAGCCACTGCAACGGTTTGCGCCCTCATGGGAATTGAATGTGTAGTATACATGGGCGAAGTAGACATAGCACGTCAAGCCCCAAATGTAGCTCGGATGAAGATGCTTGGGGCAGAGGTAAGACCTGCCTTATCGGGGAGTCGAACGTTGAAGGATGCCACCAACGAGGCTATTCGAGATTGGATTAACAACCCTGTAGATACCCATTACATCATTGGCTCGGTTGTGGGGCCACATCCCTATCCGGATATGGTAGCCCGATTTCAATCGGTGATTTCTGAGGAGATAAAAGCCCAACTCTTGGAAAAAGAAGGTAGGAAAAACCCTGACTATGTGGTGGCCTGTGTAGGTGGCGGGAGCAACGCAGCGGGAGCTTACTATCACTTTTTGGATACCCCTGAGGTAGGCATCATTGCTGTGGAGGCCGCCGGAAAGGGAATTCATTCAGGGGAAAGCGCCGCAACTTCGGCCTTGGGCAAAGTTGGGATTATCCATGGAAGTAAAACCTTGTTGATGCAAACTCCGGATGGGCAGATTACGGAGCCCTATTCCATTTCCGCGGGCTTGGATTATCCCGGGGTAGGTCCCCTGCATGCCCATCTGTTCAAATCGGGGCGAGGAGAATTTATTTCCATTACCGACGATGAGGCCATGACGGCTGGGTTAACGCTTTGTCAACTGGAAGGCATCATCCCCGCCATTGAATCCTCCCATGGATTGGCCATTTTGGAGCAACGAAAGTTTAAGTCGGATGATATCGTGGTCATGAATCTTTCTGGCCGTGGGGACAAAGACCTCCAGAACTATATTGATTATTTTAAACTGTGATCCGTGCCGTCATGCTGAACTTGTTTCAGCATCTCAAAATGATATGAAATCAAGCTTTGTATATATCATAACTAACCAATATCGAACTACTTTTTACATTGGTGTTACCGCAGATTTATATAAAAGAGTTTCTGAGCATGAAAATGGTATTGGCTCAACATTCACAAAAAAATACAATTTGAAAGATTTAATCTATTTTGAAGAGTTTTCTGATATAAACCAAGCCATTGCTAGGGAAAAACAGATAAAAAACTGGCATAAAGAATGGAAAATCAATCTGATAAAAGAAAAGAATCCTTCACTTTCAACTTTAAAATTATGATGAGAACCTGAAACAAGTTCAGGTTGACGAAACTAATACTATGAACCGAATCAAAAGCAAACTTCAAGAAAATAAAAAACTGCTCTCCATTTATTTCACAGCTGGTTATCCCAATATTGACGATACAGTCCAAATTATTCAGGATTTGGAACAAAATGGGGTGGATATAATTGAAATAGGACTTCCCTTTAGCGATCCTTTGGCGGATGGCCCAACAATTCAAGCTAGCTCAACCCAAGCACTGGATAATGGAATGACCACAGACCTACTTTTTGAGCAGCTCCAAGATATTCGTAAAACCGTTTCCATTCCATTAATCATCATGGGCTATTTTAATCCGGTTTTACAATACGGAGTGGAAGGATTCTGTAAAAGGTGTCAGGAAATAGGGATTGATGGGCTTATTTTACCCGACTTGCCCTTGGATGTCTATCAAGAAGAGTACGAGGCCATTTTTAATAAATATGGGTTAATCAACGTGTATTTGATCACTCCCCAGACTAGCGAAGAACGTATCCGCCAAATAGACGATGCTTCAGATGGTTTTATCTATATGGTTAGTTCCGCGAGTACCACGGGAACCAAAGATGGCTTTGGTGACGAACAGCAAGCTTACTTTGACCGAATTGCGTCTATGGGACTACAAAATCCCCAAATTGTAGGCTTTGGTATCAGCAACCAAGAAACATTTAAACAAGCCACCCAACATGCCAAAGGAGCAATTATTGGTTCTGCGTTTATAAAACACTTGGACAAAAATGGGCCTCAAAAAATAGATGGGTTTGTAAGTGGAATTCGCTAACTTCGATATTCATTTAACCCAATCTGAAATATGAGAAAACTGGCTTGTTTTTTTGCCCTTTTGCTGTCCATTTCATCCTATGCACAAGACGCAGCTGCGGTAAAGTCGCAAGTGGCACATGCCATTCAGGAGTTACGGGATTTTATTGCTATTCCCAATGATGCCTTGAACGCTGATGATATTGACGACAACATTCTTTGGCTCAAAAGAAAATTTGGTGAGCGTGGTTTCAATACTGCGGTCCTGGAAACAGAGAACTTACCCCTCTTCTTTGCAGCGATGCCCATGGAAGATAACAAGCCAACCTTGCTGATCTATATGCATTTTGATGGTCAGTCCGTTGAACCTAGCAAATGGAACCAACCCAATCCGTATCAAACCGTGCTTAAAAAACCCGTAGCTGATGGCTTTGAAACAGTTTCCTTTGATGCTTTGAACGATGATATTGATTACGATTGGCGCTTGTTTGGGCGCTCTACATCAGATGACAAAGGACCTATAGTAATGTTCCTGAACGCCATTGACCTTTTGAAAAAGGATGGAAAGGAAATTCCTTTTAACCTAAAGGTTATTTTGGATGGGGAAGAAGAAAAGAGCAGCAAACCCCTACCCCAGGCGGTCAAGCAATACCGCGAGTTGTTGGAGGCCGATTTTCTTGTAATTGCAGATGGCCCTATCCATGCTTCGGGTAGTCCAACAGTGGTTTATGGTTGCCGAGGCATAACCACAATGACCTTGACGACCTATGGCCCTATCAAACCCCAACATAGTGGACATTATGGTAATTATGCCCCTAATCCAGGGTTTCAATTGGCACAGTTACTGGCAGGCATGAAAGATACCGATGGAAGGGTAACCATTCCTGGATACTATGATGGAATTGTTTTGGATGATGACATTATGGAAGTTCTCAAAAGTGTTCCGGATAGTGATGTAGAAATTGCAGAAAAATTACAGTTTAAGACCTCCGAAAAAGTAGGTGGTTATTATCAGGAATCCTTGCAATATCCTTCGTTGAATATCAGGGGGCTTGGCTCTGGATGGGTAGGTCCCAAAAGAAGGACGATAGTCCCGGAAAGTGCCACAGCTGAACTGGATTTACGTTTGGTTCCCGAAAGTGATGGCAATCGTCTTAAAAAACTGGTCAGGGATTATATTACGAAGCAGGGGTACCATGTTTTGGACCACGTTCCCTCAAAATTGGAACGCATGCGTTATGATAAAATCGTTACCGTAGAAGAAGGTTCTGTTACTGATGCCTTCCGTACCGATCTGGACAACAAGTATGGCACTTTTTTAGTGGAAACCTTGAAAAGTACTTTTGACCAAGAGGTGGTCAGGTTCCGAATTATGGGAGGTACTGTTCCCATTTCACCCTTTATCAACGAGCTGAAAATTCCGGCTTTTATTGTACCCATGGTCAATCCGGACAACAATCAGCACAGTCCCAACGAAAATTTAAAGATTGGGCAGTTGGCGTATGGCATCCAAAGCTTATACAGCATTCTTTCAACTCCAACTCCTTAGCAGATTACAGGTATCCGTAAAACGTTTGTTTTTATCGGTAAAAAAATCCAAAAATGGGCTAAAATCCAGAGAATCATGATTTTATCCCACTAAAACTGTAGTATATCCCCTATATTCCGGGAATAGTCACAAGGGCCTTAATTTTGATTTATTAAAGGCCTACTTATGCACTACACTACCCTTGTCATAGATGACTCTTCCATTCAGCGTTTGGCTACAACCATTTTGGTCAAAAACCATCCGCAATTGAAATTGGTAGGTTCTTTTCAAAATCCATTTTGTGGTATTAAGGCAGTTTATGATAAAAAGGTAGACATCGTTTTTCTTGATGTTTTGATGGATTATGTGGATGCTTTTGAACTTCTGGATAATATCGAAATCAATGCGGCTATTATCTTAAATTCCACTTGGGCCAATTTTGCTGTCAAGGCATTTGAATATGGTGTTGATGATTTTTTGATGAAACCCATGCCTAAGCAGCGGTTTGACAAGGCGGTTCAAAAAGCAATTGCCCAAATTGAACTAGGTAAAAAAACCTTACCGCCCACTTACAAGCTTTCAGAAGTAATGTCCACGTTCAAATAAAGAATCCGACACTTCCCAATTAAGATTCAAAAAAAGGTCGGTACTGCATCACCCTAAAATCCATGGTGTTGAAATCTGGGTTTTGCGACTTCATGTCCTTATACGTTTGCAAGCTCCCAACTGCCCTGTTGGCTGCTCCTGAAGGTGCGGTTAGGGAAACGGTTCTTACCAGCTTTGTCTTCTTCTTTAATCCCGATGGAACTGGCAGCATCAATTCATGTATTCTGGGCACTTCATTGGAGATTACTTGCAGCGATAGCCCTTGTTCCTTCAATTGCTTCCTGAAAAAATACTCCGGCCCGTTTTTACTGTTTCCGCCCATAAAAAGCACCGTCTTTAGATTCGGATAGTCCCTTAGATAGCCTACCAAATCCCGAAGTTGCACATTCTGCATCCCCAAATCCGAAGCGTCTACTTTTTGCCGCTCTGCACTGGCCACAATATCACACACTCCTATTTGCTGTTCCAAAAGGAACTTTTTACGTTGTGCGGTGGCCTCATGAGTGGTTTCAAACTTGAGGTTTAAACCAAAAATCCGATCCAAAATGGGCCAAAGCATACCGTTTCGACTACCATAACAGAAATCAACATCGTCCGGTTTCAGCTCTCCTGTGGTAAATCGAGGAGGTGGAAGTGTTCCCACAATAACTTTGGTGGCTTCTGGAAATAAAAAAGGTTCGTAGGGATGGGTGTGTAGAAACATTACTGAAGTGCCTGTAATTCCTCTCTAATTATTTTAATCAAATGTCGGTTTTGCCTAAAGTTGGGTTTGGACATATTTTCGAATTCCGAGACCATTTCTTGATACAACTCCTTCGCATCCTCAGGTTTATTCTGTCGCTGCAAAAATCGGGCAAGCTCCAGGCGTTCCGAAAAACTGGAATAGGGTGCATCAAAAGTTCGCAACACTTCCTCTGCCGATTGGGCATTTCCCATTTTCTCCAGTGTTAATGCATATAGGAATGATGCTTTGGATTTTCGAAACTTGGGATTATCCAAAATCTTTTCAGCGCAAACTACCACCTCTTCCCGATTGGAGTTGTAATAATGCGCTTCCAACAGATTTGAAATCACGTAAAAATCTTTGGAAAAAACATCTTTCAAGGAAGATTCATAATATGCAATCGCTTCTGGGTACAATCCTTCTTCCAAATAGGCATCTGCCAAGGCCACCCTATTTTCAAAGGTTTCGGAAAACTTCAACTTCTTTTCCAAATCCGTAATTTTTTTGAAGGATTAATTGCGGTTACCAAACTTTCCTGGACTTTTTCAATATCCCTCTTTTGAAACACATTGGTAAAGAGGTACAGAATACAACCAATCACGGGAAGAAAAATGATGGCAAAAATCCAATAGTAATTGTTTCTGTTGGTATAACAATGGTAGACACAAAATCCCTGGAGGGCAATTATGGCGTAGTAGTACATTGCCTAAAAATAAAAAGTAATAGGCAAACACCAAGCTTGAACCAGCCATTTTTATCCTCTCAAAAGTACATCTTTGAAAATCAGAAAGTTGACCTTTTAAGCAGAGTTTCTACTAGCATTAATGTTTCCGTACAGGGAACGTGTAACAATTTTCGCGTACAGCTCTTGGTATTCGGATTTTTTGGTGATGTGGTACAGGGCATTTTGTTGAATTACCAGTAGCGGCAAAACAATTTGTTCCCTGATTTTAACCGATTCACGGCTCACCTCCTCATCCTCCATCAAAATTTTTTGCCCGGAAATCTGCAACAACATCTTCTTGGACAATAAAAATTCATCATGAAGAATCTTCCAAAATTCCCCGAACTCTGCATCCTCCGCCATATAGCTGGTCAAATCAAAATTGGTCTTGGCCAAGGACATCATACTGTTGTGCATTAGAGCCCTAAAGAATGGTACTTCTTGATACAATTTTTTGACCTCATTCAATTTACCTTGGTCCTCCAGATTTTGAATGGCCGTTCCTATCCCAAAATAGCCAGGGACATTTTGTTTCAACTGGCTCCAAGAACCTACGAAGGAAATGGCCCTTAAATCAGACAGGGTCAGTTGCTCCTTACTACCCCGTTTTCCCGGACGGCTTCCAATATTGGCCTTTGTGTAAAATTTTAAGGTACTCCTATGCTCCAAATACGGGATAAACTTTTCATGCTGTTTTAGGGCATTGTATTTGTCGAAGCTCATTTCCGAAAGGGTTTCAATCAGTTTTCGTTGCTCCGTAGAAATTACATGCTCCTTTCCATATAGATCATTGCTCAATCCCGCGGTAAGCAACTGCTCGGAATTGTGAATGAACTGCTCTTTGGTTCCATAAGTACTGGTAATCGTCTGGCCCTGAATAGTCATCTGGATTTCATGGTTGGCCACATCGTTGGTCTGGGCGGCGTAAAATCTATGGGTCTTTCCACCTCCCCTTGCTGGTGGTCCTCCCCTACCGTCAAAGAAAATGGCTTTGATCCCATTTCTTTTACAGACCTTACTTAAGGTTTCCTTGGTTCTTAGAATAGACCAATTGGCTTTAAGGTAACCTCCATCCTTGGTTCCATCCGAAAAGCCCAGCATAATAGTATGCTTGTTGTTCCTACGCTCCAAATGGGTTCGGTAAATTGGGGTGTCAAAGAAGGTTTGCATGACCTCTTCGGAGGCTTCCATACCCTTCATGGTTTCAAAGAGTGGAATGATATCAAATGTGATGTCCTCAACTTTCCAACCACACCATCTGAAAAGTCCAAAGACAAAGAAAACCGAATAAATATCTTCCGAATTACTGATTATATACCTATTGCAGCCTTCCTCCCCATTGCTTTGCTGAATTGCTTTCAACTGCCCAATATTGGACAATGTGTCACGGACTATATCTTCTTCATAATCCGAAGGATCTAGTTTTAAATCTTTCTCCAACAACCAATGCACCAATTCTTCCTGACTCAATTCATCCAAAGATGCTTTGATTGCACCCTGTTGTTTGAGGATGGTCTCCACAGTCAAATAATGTTTGCTATGGTCTTGACGGATATCCAAAGTGGCAAAGTGTGTTTTGAAAATATGCACCTTGTTGATAAACCTGTCCAATTCTTTCAGATACAGCCCATGATGGTTTGCCTCCAGTTTTTTACGGATGGCGTCCAATCGTTCCATTATTTCTGGATAGCTGATAATGGAGTTGGTATCAAACATGGCTTTGTAAAGTCTTCCACTCAATGTCACCAAATCTTCTTGGATGCTTTTGAAGGTCAATTTTTTCCGTAGTGCCTTCAACTCGTTATAATAGCACTTCATTAAGGTGAGCCTCAGCTCGTCCGCTACATTTCTGGTAATATCTGCCGTAACAAATGGGTTACCATCCCTGTCGCCCCCTGGCCAAAATCCAAGTTTAATGATGTTATAATTGGCAAATTCCTCGTTCCTAATATTGCTTTTGATGTATTCAAACAACTCGCCAATGGCGTCGTAATAAGTATTTCTTAAAATATAGATGATGTTCTTGGCTTCATCCAAAGGCGTAGGTTTCTTGGAATTTACCAAAGAGGTCAACCCCAATTGTTGCAGGGTAAGGTCAATATCGTCGATTTTGTCCTTATCAATCAACTTTCTGAGCTCGGCTATAATGTCCAGTACCGCTGGGGTATAGAACTGCGTTGGGTGAGCCGTAAGCACAAATCGGGCACTAAAGCTGGAAAGGTTCTTGGCAATTTTGTCCCAATTTTTGGTCTGGTTTACCAACTCAAAATAATCTTTTACCGAAAGGGAATTGGTATATTCCTGAAGCTTTGGAAATGCCGAATCCTCCACACTGTCGTACAAAACCACTTGCCGTTCCACATACTGAATGATCTTGAACATAAAATCCAGTCGTTCCCGTTCATCCTTGATATCCATGAAATTGGTGAAAAAGGTCTCCAATATCTCCTGGGGCTGTTTCCCTGCCTTGAGTCCCAGTTCGCACTGGTCCAATAGCAAGGGAATCAACATTCCAACATTTTCTATATCCCTATACGGTAAGCTCAAGAACAAACTATTGTATACGTTGAACTTGTTGGTGACCGATTTTCTAAATTCTTCCAGACGTCTTGAATGCTGCATGGATCAAATGGTATGGTTAATGTTTGCCGAAGGGCTAAGATCGTGATAAATGCTGAATGAGTGCCCAAAATTTATGCACATCACAATTTAAGACAGGCGCCCCACAAACTTAACAGCTCAGATTGGCATCAATGTAAAGCCAAAGTCGCGCCTACCTTATCCAGCCTATAATTTATCGGATGAATACAGGTTCATTTTCTTTTAGCGTATGCTCTGCACTAAAAATGTAGCCATCGTAGTTAAAACCTTTGATGTCCTCCGAGGTTTTGGCATCCTTGTCCAGAATGTACCTCACCATGGAACCTCTTGCTTTTTTGGCAAAAAAGCTTATGACTTTCAGTTTATCATTTTTCCAATCCTTAAAAATTGGGGTAATCACCGGAACTTTGAGCGTTTTGGGGTCAATAGCACCAAAGTATTCATTACTGGCAAGGTTAATAAAGAGTTCTCCGTCTTCCATTTCCTCATTAAGGTGGGATGTAAGTTGTTTTTGCCAGAATTCGTACAAGTTCTTTTTACGGGCCACTTTAAGCTGGGTTCCCATTTCCAACCGATAAGGCTGAATTAGGTCCAGCGGCTTCAAAATGCCGTACAGACCTGAGAGAATCCGCAGGGTATCTTGAAGTTGCTCCAATTTGGATTCCGGAATGGTATAGGCATCCAAACCTTGATATACATCCCCATTGAAAGAATATACCGCTGGTCTGGCATTTTCAGTCGTAAATGGCGTTGAAAAATCTTGGTTACGCTGCCAATTCAATGCTGCCAAATTATCAGAAATAGACATCAATTTGGAAAGCGCCCTTGGTTTTTTCTTTACCAAGACGGCATTCAATTTTTGGGATTGCTCCAAAAACTGTGGCTGACTATATTTTGAGGTCGGTAATGCTGTTTCAAAGTCGAGTGATTTAGCAGGCGAGATGACAATTTTCATAACTTTTGATTTTTGTAAAAATAATGAGGATATCGGATTTTGGAAACAGCTTTCCAAAGGTCTTTTCAATCCTTGAATTGAAGAAGCTTATGATTCACTATGTTTGGCATAGTTCCTCCACTTTTCAATGCAGAGGGTAATATCTTCGGGCAATTCAGAATCAAATCGCATAAACTCACCACTTACCGGGTGTGCAAAACCCAAGGTTTTGGCATGTAGGGCTTGTCTTGGAAGAACCTTAAACGCATTTTCCACAAATTGTTTGTACTTGGTAAAAGTGGTTCCCTTCAATATTTTATCTCCACCATAACGCTCATCATTGAACAAAGTGTTGCCAATATATTTCATATGTACCCGAATCTGATGGGTCCTTCCTGTTTCCAGTTTGCACGAAATCAAGGTCACATAGCCCAATCGTTCAATTACCTTATAATGGGTCACCGCGTCCTTCCCTTGATCGCCTTCCGGGAAGACCATCATTTGTAAGCGATTTTTGGGGTTTCTGGCGATATGTCCTTCCACAATACCCTCGTCATCGGCAACATTTCCCCATACCAATGCCAAATACTCCCGCTCGCTGCTCTTATCAAAGAACTGCTTGGCCAAATGGGTCATGGCGTGCTCTGTTTTGGCAATCACCAAAAGGCCAGATGTGTCTTTATCTATCCGATGTACAAGCCCGGGGCGTTCAGAACTGTTCTTGGGCAGATGATCAAAATGATGTACCAGGGCATTGATCAAGGTTCCCGAATAGTTTCCATGCCCGGGATGCACTACCATGCCAGCAGGCTTGTTAACCACCAGTAGGGAATCATCCTCATGAACAATATCGAGTGGAATATCTTCAGGAGTCAGCAGAAATTCATAAGGCGGATGTTCAAACATCACTTTCACCTGATCTCCCGCCTTAACCTTGTAGTTCTGCTTTACAATGGCATCATTCACCCAAATATGTCCTTGCTTGGCGGCTTGTTGGATCTTATTTCGGGTAGCATTCTCAATGAAATTCATCAAAAACTTGTCCACGCGCAAGGGCTCTTGACCCTTGGAAGCAGTAAACTTATGGTGTTCAAAGAGTTCTTCCTGCGATAATTCAGGATTTTCGGGAGTGTCCATGCCTATTGCGATTCTGCCTGCACCCTGGCACTACCTGGAATGGTACCATTGCCACAAATCAGTTCTATCTTGGAAGTTTTGGGCAATTTATCCCCAGGTTTCACATGCTTCCCTTTATGTTTCAGTCTATACACCATGTCCCTGCCAAGCTCATCTATATAGGTAACCCGTTGCACTTCCAAACCTACGGCCTGCAGCATGGTTCTCGCATTGCGTTGGGTAACTTGGATAATATCTGGAACGGATACTTTTTTATACCCAGAAGGGTTGACCGTAAAATAAATTTTACGATTGGCTTTCACCTTGTTTCCAGCGGGAGGATCCTGTTCCAAAATGGAAAATCTGGGAAAATCGGGGTTATAGTTGGAGGAATCCAACACCTGATAACGCAGGCCCGCATCTTCAACGGCATCGCGCATCTCCATGACAGACATTCTAGAGAAATCCGGTACTTCCACAAACTCGCCGTGATTAGTGGAACTTTTGAGCCACTGTAAGGTTATATAAACCAAAAGCACAACCGCCACCAAGGCCAGAGCCAATTGGATAAAAAATATTTTACTTTTCAAAAAGCTCAAAAAATGTTTCATCTACTTTTCCTTAACTGAACAAATATAGGAAAGCCAGCCATTTTTCTTTACTTTGGCCTTGCCATATTCGATAAGCCGATGAAAAAAAACATTGCCATCATTATGGGTGGGTACTCCAGTGAGTATGATATCTCCATTAAAAGCGGCAAGGTGGTCCAAAAGTTTTTGGACAGCTCCAAGTACAATGCATTTCCCATCAAAATCACTCAAAAAAAATGGGTTTATGTAGACAGCAATAACACAGAGTTTGCCGTGGATAAATCGGATTTTACCATTTCACCCAATGGGGATAAAATTCATTTTGACTGTGTATTCAATGCGATACATGGAACTCCGGGAGAAGATGGTTTGCTTCAGGCTTACTTTGAATTGTTGGGCCTACCGCATACTTCATGCAATCACTATCAAGCTGCGCTTACCTTTAACAAAAGGGATTTATTGAGCGCCCTAAAGCCCTATGGTGTTCCCTGTGCTACCTCTTATTTTTTGAACAAAGGTGATGCCGTTGATGAGGTCCAAATTGTCAAAAAAGTAGGATTGCCATGTTTTGTCAAGGCCAACAAAGCCGGGAGTAGTTATGGTATTAGCAAGGTGTACAAGAAGGAGGAAATAAAATCGGCCATTGACAAGGCATTTACTGAGGACAGCGAGATTATTATTGAGTCCTCTTTGGAAGGAACGGAAGTTTCAGTAGGGGTCATCACCTATGAAGGTAAGATTGCCGTACTTCCAATCACGGAAATCGTTTCTGAAAATGATTTTTTTGATTACGAGGCCAAATATTTGGGGAAATCACAAGAAATAACCCCAGCCCGTATTTCCGAAATCCAGCAAAACAAGGTAACCCAACTGGCTGAATTCATTTATAAAACTTTAGGACTAAAAGGCTATACGCGAAGTGAGTTTATTTTTATCGGCGACGAGCCCTATTTGTTGGAAGTGAATACCACCCCGGGGTTAACAGAGGAAAGCATACTTCCCCAACAGGCCAATACGGCAGGAATAAGTTTGGAGCAACTATTTAGCAGTGCCATAGAAGAAGCTTTACGATAGAAATTCAGTATTTTTAACCAAACCAAAAATCATGAGACGCGCTATTTTCCCGGGTTCTTTTGACCCTCTTACCCTTGGTCATTATGATATTATCCATAGAGGGATAACGCTGTTTGATGAGTTATTGATCGCCATAGGAATCAATGCGGATAAGAAGTACATGTTCTCGCTAGAGGAAAGAACCCGATTTATCTCCGAAGCGTTTAAACACGAACCCAAAATAAAGGTGGTTACCTATGAAGGTCTTACGGTGGATTTTTGCAAACAGGTAGATGCAGATTTTATTTTAAGAGGACTCCGTAATCCGGCCGATTTTGAGTTTGAAAAAGCCATTGCCCATACCAACCGTCAGCTTTCCGAGATTGAAACTGTTTTTTTATTGACCTCCTCTGGCAAATCGTACATCAGTTCTTCCATAGTGCGGGATGTTATTAGAAATGGAGGGGACTATACTGGATTGGTGCCGGACACGGTAAGGGTTGGTTTGAAATAGATGCATTACCCAAAGAGGTTGGCCTTCCCATCGAATCCAGCTTTCTTCCCACCTAGCGATTGATGCCATTCATCGAAGAAACCACATTTTTTTGTCGATTCACAACAAATACTACGGGAGCAGTGACAATACCTATATTTTAGTAGGAAATTTCGTATAAAATCACTAACCCAAATCTTCCCCCAAAATTTGAAAACCACCGAAACCCTACCCCACCAGTATGTATTAAAACAGCTGCCAAAAGCTACCGCTTTGGTCAACAAAAATTCTCTTTTAGTTGATGCCTCAGATTCGTGGTATGCCATTTTTGATGACTTACTTGGCCCCGGCAAAGACATTATTCACTGGTACCAAAATCATCTGGAAATTGATAAAACAAAACTTAAGAAGTATATAGGTACCTCTTCTGGAGAGTCGTTTCGACATAAAAAATTAGTAAACGGCCAAGAACAATGGTATGAAAGCACCTGTACCCCTTGGTTTGACGAAGATGAAAACCTTCAGGGTACCATTATCCAGACCGATGACATTTCACAGCTAATGGAAAAAGAACAGGAATTGGACAGGATAACTTCATTATTGAAGACCAAATCTGAGGTCGCCAAGGTTGGGAGTTGGGAATATAATCTGGAAACCGAAGAACTCCATTGGTGCGAGGAAACCCAAAAAATACATGAGGTTCAACCTGATTATCAGCCAACCGTAGCGGAAGCCATCGCATTCTACAAACAAGGATATAGCAGAAACCGGATTTCCATGCTTTTTCATAAAGCGTTGGAAAATGGCACCCCTTTCCACGAGAAACTGACCATCATTACAAAAGATGGCAAAGAACGCTGGGTAGCCGCAGCTGGTAAAGCCATTCGGAAAAATGGGGAAATCCACAAAATATTTGGAACCTTTCAGGACATTGATGAACAGATGATGGCAGACAAAAAAATCCGGGAAAGTGAACAACTACTGACCACCTTGATAGACAACTTGCCCATTAATGTTTTTGTAAAGGACAAGGACTCCAGAAAAATATTGGTGAACAAAGCGGAATGTGATTATTTGGGTACCACCCCGGATACCCTTTTGGGTAAAACCGACTTTGACCTTTATGATGAGGCCGTGGCCCAAATTTCAAGGGATGAGGACCTGGAAGTGATGCGGACCCAAGAACCTATGATAGGCAAGGAGACCATTAACGTGAGAAGGGATGGCACCGCCACCAATTTCTTGACCTCCAAAATCCCGTTGTTGGATTTGAAAGGGAAGGCTTATGGGCTCATCGGCATGAGTATGGACATTACCCACATCAAACAAAAGGAGGACCAACTCCATAACTTGATCAATGTTACTGCCATCCAAAATAAAAAGCTCATCAATTTTGCACACATTGTTTCGCATAATCTAAGGTCCCATACGGCCAACTTCTCTATGCTATTGGATTTTCTCATCCGCGAATCGGATGAAAAGGAAAAACAACGAATCATGAAAATGTTGTTCCATGCTTCTGACAATCTCTTGGATACCTTGGAAAACCTAAATGAGGTTGTAGACATAAGCACCAATGTCAATTTGGACAAAAAATCCTTAAATCTTAGTGAGCACATTACCAAAATGCAGCAAAATCTTTCCGCTTTTTTGGAAGAAAACCAGGTAGAATTTGAAAACCACGTACCTGACGATATGATGGTGTCCAGCGTACCGGCCTATTTGGAAAGTATTCTACTTAACCTTGTAACCAATGCCGTTAAATATCAACAACCTGAAAGGAGACCGGTAGTTGAATTAAGAGCCATAAAACAAGATAAAAATATTATGTTCAGTGTTACCGACAATGGACTCGGTATTGACCTAAATCGATACGGAGACAAGATTTTTGGGATGTACAAAACCTTCCACAACCACAAAGATGCACGGGGACTGGGGCTGTACATCATTAAAAACCAAATCGAGGCCATGGACGGTAGTATTTCCGTTAGCAGTGAAGTGGGTAAGGGTTCTACATTCAACGTGTATTTCAATGAAGAAACTGAATAGCATCTATATCATTGATGATGACCCCATCACTGTTTTTGGTTTAAGAAAAATGTTGAAGACCATAACCATATGTAAGGACATCACAGATTTTGAAAATGGAAGATTGGCTCTGGAAGCCTTAAAAAGAAGAATTGAGCTAAAAATACCCTGCCCTGAGGTTATCTTTTTGGACATAAACATGCCCATTATGGATGGTTGGGAATTTTTGGAAGAACTGGTGTCCTTGAACATTCCCGAGAAAATAATCATCAATGTAATTACTTCATCCATAGACCCTATTGATTATAAACGGTGGAATGATTTTAGATTGAACTGCTGGCATCATCTCAATTTCAAGAACAAACCGCTTTATAAATTGGAGGTCACGGACTTAAGTAGGGTGCATTTGGCTTCATGACCATAATATTCCTTATTTTTAAGGCTCTGTAATGGGGAATTCCATGCAAGTTTTATACAAAACCAAATCCAACTATAAGCTCTTTGCTTTCATATCGGCTTTGACGCTTTTTATTTCTTGTGAGACAATTACGCAGGATACAATTGCCTCGTATGAGACCTATTACGAGCTTTCCGATGGTACGGAAACGGCCACGTACCAGCAAACCATCGATTTTTATATCAGGTTGGCCAAGGATTTTCCAGAAATCAATATACAGACCATTGGCGAAACGGATAGCGGTTATCCACTCCACTTGGTTACGTTTAATCCTGATGGCGACTTCAATTTTGACCATATTAGGGCAGATAAAGCCATAATCTTGATCAACAACGGCATACACCCTGGCGAGAGCGATGGAATTGATGCCACTATGATGCTCTTTAGGGATTTGGCTACCACCAAGTTGAAGCACCCAAAAAATGTAATATTGGCCACCATCCCCATTTATAATATTGGCGGGGCACTCTATAGGAACTCCAATACCCGGGCTAACCAAAACGGTCCAGAGGCATACGGTTTTAGGGGAAATGCCAAGAACTATGACCTCAACAGGGATTTTGTTAAAATGGATACCAAAAACGCCAAAACCTTTACCCAAATTTTCCATTTGGTCAAACCTGATGTATTCATAGACAACCATGTGAGCAATGGTGCGGACTATCAGTATGCATTAACACATTTGTTTACCCAACACAACAAATTAGGGGGCAAACTGGGTGAATATCTCCATCAAGAACTTCATCCAAAACTGGAAAAATCCCTAGAGGAAAAAGCATGGGATATAACGCCCTATGTAAACGTATTCAATCGTCCTCCTGAGCTCGGTTTTACCCAATTTATGGATCACCCGAGATATTCCACCGGATATACTACTTTGTGGAATACGTTGGGAATGATGGTGGAAACCCATATGCTCAAACCTTATAAGCAGCGAGTGGAAGGCACCTATGCATTAATGGAAAGTATGGTTGGCATCGTGGAAAAAGATTATAAGACTATTAAAAAAATCCGAAATAAGACACAAGAACAAATGGTTGATCTTCAGGAGTACTATTTCAATTGGCAAGTGGACACCTCACAAACAACCACCCTTGAGTTTAAGGGTTTTGAAGCGGAGCAGTTGGAAAGTGAGATAACCGGATTCCCAAGGCTAAAATATAACCGTGACCAGCCTTTCACCAGGGAAACAGTATACCATAACTACTTTAAGCCAAGCGATACCATTACAGTTCCGGCAGCTTATGTAATTCCCCAGAGTTGGAAGAACATTGTGGAACGATTGGATGCCAATCAGATACAATACACGGAAGTTACTGAAGACATGGAATTGCTTTTGGAAACCTATACCATCTCCAGCTATGAAACTAGGGACAATCCTTATGAGGGACATTATCCACATTACAATTCCCAAGTTGATAAACGTTTGGATAATGTGCAACTAAGGGAAGGCGACCTGATTGTACCGACCAATCAATTGGGGGCAAGATATTTGTTGGAAACACTGGAGCCGCAGGCAGACGACTCCTTTTTCAATTGGAATTTCTTTGATACGGTGCTTCAGCAAAAAGAAGGTTTTTCGCCTTACGTTTTTGAGGATGTGGCTTTGAAGATATTACAGAAAGACTCTGTGCTTCGTAAAAACTTCTTGATTAAAAAGGAACTTGATGAAGATTTTGCCCAGAATTGGTATGCGCAATTGGATTGGGTCTTCCAACGTTCAAAATATAGGGAAAAACCATATTTAAGATATCCCATTTTTAGAATTGCAAAGGACAGCAAAGCGGCAACCCTTATTCCGAAGGAATAAACCAATCCTTGAACAGGATTTTGATATTGTGATAGGAGTTTTCCAGCGCTTTCTTCGTTTTTTTGGCCCCTTTCCACTTTACTTTTAAGATACCTTCGGCCTCCTGGCCTACCAACTTCCCGGAATAGGTAGTGCTCATCCTAAACCAATGCACCTGCTTTAAGCGGTATTCCCCATTTCTTTTGAAGACATGGTAGGTGGTTCTCAAAAACTTCTCGATAACCAAATCCTTTACTCCGGTTTCCTCCTCCACTTCCCGAATTGCGGCCTTTTCTATGGACTCTCCTTTGTCCACCTTTCCTTTGGGCAAATCCCACTTGCCATTTCTAAAAATAAAAAGCACTTTGTCCTTAGCATTGGTAACAAAACCACCTCCAGCTACCACCACAGGAATTTTATGCATAAAAACATCCAACATTTTTTCCTCGTCAGGGTGGTAAATGTAAGCTTCTTTGAGTCTGCCTTTGGACAAGGAATCTATGGCCATTAGTATAGAATCGCCATCGAGCGAAAAGAGATTTCCGTTGGTGTTGTCCTGGCGCTCATTTGTTAAAATCAGAGGGGACTCATTAACAAAAACTTTATACATTTGCGCAATGGTTTTAAACAAGGATACTGCTAAAAAAACAGCCGAGCTTCTGCTGCAAATTAATGCAATTAAGTTGGAACCAGAAAATCCATTTACATGGGCTTCTGGTTGGAAATCCCCCATCTACTGTGACAACAGAGTCATGCTTTCATACCCAGAAATCAGGGATTTTGTGCGTAAGGAGATGGCCAAACAGGTTGAGGAGTTGTATGGTAAACCCGATGTTATCGCCGGGGTTGCCACCGGAGCTATTGGTATTGGGATTTTAGTTGCGGATGCCCTTGGACTTCCTTTTGTGTATGTAAGGCCAGAACCCAAATCGCATGGAAGACAAAACCAGGTAGAAGGTCACCTTGAAGCTGGTCAAACGGTGGTGGTCATTGAAGATTTAATCAGTACAGGGAAAAGCAGCCTTAATGCGGTACGGGCCTTACGCTCCCAACAGGTTGATGTTAAAGGAATGATTGCTGTTTTTACCTATGGTTTTTCTTTGTCAGATGCCAATTTTGCAGAAGAAAAGCTAGACTTGCACACCTTGTCGGATTACGCCCATTTAATTGAGCAAGCTTCCGAAACCAATTATATCGAAGAATCACAAATGCAAACCTTGTTGCAGTGGAAGTCCAATCCACAGCAATGGAAATAACCTCATATTATGCACATTGAAGTAGCCAAAAAAAAAGTGGGCAAAAGCGCTCAAGAAGTTTTTGAGTTTTTGACCGATATCCGAAACTTTGAAACCCTGATGCCAGACAATATTGACAAATTTGAGGTTTTGGATGAAAACACTTTCCGATTTGCACTGAAAGGAATGCCAGAAATCGTATTGCGCCTAAAGGAGCAAAACCCACATGACAAGGTGGTTCTAGGTGCTGCAAGTGACAAGTTGCCCTTTACCCTCACAGGGAGCATTGAACCAATAGGTGATACAGAAAGTGAAGTGGGCCTAAGCTTTGAAGGGGAATTCAATGCCATGATGGCCATGATGATCAAAGCTCCCATCACCAATTTTATGGAAACGCTTTCAGCCAATATGGACAAAATTTAGGTCAGGAGAGCAAGAAAACTTCTTTTAGTCCAAATTCCCTAAAGATTTGGTCCTCCAATTCCAGCACTAATTTCCCTTGATGGGAAACGCCTCGGATAAAACCCATAAACACCTCCCCTTTTTCATCTTTAAAGGTCGATGGCTTGTCCTTTCGGAAGAGTTTTTTTGCGTATTGGGGAAGCAACTCCTCAATAGTCCTATTTTCAATATCGTGTAATTGAAATTTAAGTCTGGCCAGTAACTTTTGGAGCAGTTCTTCCAACTCCAAGCTACGTCCCAAAATAGATTTTAAGGAAGCAACCTTTCCTAGCTTGTTGAACTCCGTTTGGTTCACGTTTAACCCAATTCCTATAATTGAGTTCTGAATGGCTTGTCCTTTCAGGACATTTTCTATCAAAATTCCGCATATTTTGTCCGAACCTGACATTATGTCGTTGGGCCATTTTACCTTTAAATTGAGAATGTTCAGCTTGTTCAAAGCGTCATAAATTGCAAGCGAAACCGCAATATTAATCTTGAACTGCTGCTCCGCCGGCAATGCCTCAAACTTCTTCAACACACTAAACGTAAGGTTTTTACCGGGTTGGGACTGCCAGTTGGTTCCCATTTGACCCCTTCCCTTCTCCTGCGCACGCGCAACAACACAGGTGTAATCTTCCAAGTTTTTGGCACGGGCCAAGGATCTTAAATACAAATTTGTGGAGTCCGTGGCATCAAGTTTGATTATTTGTGAGTGTTCTCCCAATGTGGTGCGTCCAAGGTTATGTTAAAATCTAGGGCTAAGAAAACAAAAAAAATATAACTTTGTAGAAACTAAAATTTTTGAATGCAGAAAACGAAAGCTAGCGCAGATGAACTGATTGCCTTAATTTTACATGGAATTGAAGAAGTAAAGGGAGTAGATATAAATCTCCTCGATTTAAGGGAAATTGAAAATACAGTTTGTGACTACTTTATAATCTGCAATGGTACTTCCAATACGCATGTAAATGCAATTGTTTCCTCTATCCAAAAAACTGTCAGCAAAGCCATCCAAGATAAACCTTGGCATGTTGAGGGTTCGGAAAACGCAGAGTGGGTCCTAATGGACTATGTAAACGTTGTGGTACATGTATTTCAGAAACATATTAGGGAATTCTACGACATAGAAGGACTTTGGGGAGATGCCAAAGTCACCATGGTGGAGAGCAGCTATAATTCTTAAAAAAATGGCAAAAGAAAACAATTCGAATACCCCTAAGAAACCTCGTTTTAGCTCCTGGTGGATCTATGGTGTGGTCATTGCATTGATCATTGGATTTCAGTTTTTTGGTGGAAACAGTTTCTCCAGTACTGAAAAAACCACAACCTCCGAACTTCAGGAATACCTAAGAAATGGGGATATTTCAGAAATTCTGATCATCACCAATGCCAGACAGGCAAAGGTGTTCCTAACTGAAGAAGCCCTTCAAAAAGATGTTCACCGTAATGTAGCGGATAGACCATTCAATTTTTCCACAGGAAAAATTCCACAGTATATCTTGGATTATGGTGATCTACAAAACTTTGAAGACGAGATAAAGAGCATCAAAAAAGAAAACAACTTGGATACCATTGTCGATTTTGACACGGAATCCAATGTGTTGGGAGAATTGTTGCTTTCCTTGCTTCCATTTGCCCTTATTATAGGAATCTGGATTTACCTCATGCGCAGAATGTCCGGTGGTGCTGGTGGAGGTGCAGGTGGTCAGATTTTCAACATTGGAAAATCCAAGGCAAAACTTTTTGACGAAAAAACAGATACCCGGACTTCATTTAAAGATGTGGCCGGACTTGAAGGTGCAAAAGAGGAGGTCCAGGAAATTGTGGAATTCCTTAAAAATCCAGACAAATACACCTCTTTGGGAGGTAAAATTCCAAAGGGCGCACTCTTGGTAGGCCCTCCCGGAACAGGGAAGACCCTTTTGGCCAAGGCTGTAGCTGGAGAAGCAAAAGTTCCATTCTTTTCTCTATCCGGTTCCGATTTTGTGGAAATGTTCGTAGGTGTGGGTGCTTCGCGTGTCCGCGATCTCTTCAAGCAAGCCAAGGATAAATCCCCTGCTATCATTTTTATTGATGAAATTGATGCCATTGGACGTGCCAGAGGTAAAAACAACTTCACAGGCTCCAACGATGAAAGGGAAAACACCCTGAACCAGCTTTTGACCGAGATGGATGGTTTTGGCACCAATACGAATGTTATTGTGTTGGCAGCCACTAACAGGGCTGATGTTTTGGATAAGGCATTGATGCGTGCTGGACGTTTTGACCGTCAGATTTATGTAGACCTTCCAGATTTAAGGGAGCGTAAGGAGATTTTTGAAGTCCATTTGCGTCCTATTAAGACTGCAGAAACTCTGGATTTGGACTTTTTGGCCAAGCAAACTCCAGGATTTTCTGGAGCTGATATCGCCAATGTCTGTAACGAAGCGGCTTTGATTGCTGCCCGTAAGGAGAAAAAAGCGGTGAACAAACAGGATTTCTTGGATGCTGTTGACCGTATTGTGGGTGGACTGGAAAAGAAGAACAAAATCATAACCCCGGAAGAGAAAAAGACTATTGCTTTCCATGAAGCGGGACACGCTACCGTAAGCTGGATGTTGGAACATGCCGCTCCTCTAGTAAAAGTTACCATTGTACCCAGAGGTCAATCCTTGGGAGCAGCTTGGTACTTGCCCGAAGAGCGACTGATTGTTCGTCCAGAGCAAATGTTGGATGAAATGTGTGCTACCATGGGTGGTAGGGCAGCCGAAAAAGTGGTGTTCAACAAGATTTCCACTGGTGCCCTTAGTGATTTGGAAAAAGTGACCAAACAAGCCAGGGCCATGGTTACTATTTACGGACTAAACGATCAACTGGGCAATATCACATATTACGACTCTTCTGGACAGAACGAATACGGATTCACCAAGCCTTATAGCGAGGAGACCGCACAAAAAATTGACGAAGAGATTTCGAAAATTATAGAGGAGCAATACACCAGGGCCATTAATTTGTTGAAGGAAAGCAAGGATAAATTAACGGAACTTGCAGAAAGGCTCTTGGAAAAAGAGGTTATCTTTAAGGACGACTTGGAAAAGATTTTTGGAAAGAGACCTTTTGAGAAGGAAGAAGAGGAGCTGGAAACTGCCGAGTAAATTTTGGGCATAGGGATAAATATTTCTCAAGTACTTGTATTTTTGAAACCGTAAATGGGAGTTTTTGATAAACTTTTTGGTGGTGGAAAAAAGGTTTCCAAGGAAACCCTGGAAACCCGTGGGGAGCACATGCCCGACCTTAAAATTCCTGTTGACGAAAAATTCACCATCTATTTTAAAAAAAACGGAGGAAAATTCATCTATTGCGAAGATGATTTGGAAATTTCCCAAGCCCTTCAAAACATCATTTCTGAAAACAACTGGCAGCAACATTTTTTCTATACCCTAGATCCTCGATTGGAAAGTAGGTTTGCTTCTGAAAAAATCGGATTTACACATAATAGAAAGGAAAGTGATATTTTCTTTACTACCTGTGAACATTTGGTAGCGCACAATGGTTCCATTTTGGTATGCTCCAATCAAATCAAGGAAAAAAAGTTGGATGAACTCCCCTCAAACCTTATTGTCTTTGCAACTACCAGCCAGTTGGTGGATTCGATAAGTGAAGCTTTGAAAGTCATTAAGGAAAAATATAAAAAGAACATTCCTAACAATATCACCACCTTAAAACACTTCCAACCCACTCCAGAGAACAAAAATGATTTTCTTTCCTACGGAAGTGCCTCAAAAAATGTATATCTTTTGCTGCTAGAAGACTACTGATTACATGAAAGAAATTCTTAGGCGTGGCATAACTGGGGTTATTTATGTGGTACTCCTCATGGGAACCGTTTTTTTAAGCTCAGATGCCTTTGATTTCCTTTTTATGGTCTTCGGATTGGCCTGTTTGTACGAATTTAAAAGAATCGTACATCTAAAAAACTACTATGTATATGTGGCCTACCTAGCGCTTTGGTGGGCCTTCATTTACTTTGTTACGGACAAATTGATCATCACAGGTTTGATGTTACTGACCATCACCGTGAACCTGGCCCTCCTGGTCTTTCTCTTTTCCAAAAAATCCAAAACCTTTAACACCGCCCAAAAGTTTATCATCGCCGTACTCTACCTTGGCGGAGGTTGTATTTTTCTAACCATGATTCCCTATAAACAAAATAGTTTCTCCCAATTTCTGATCGTCGGCATTTTTATTTTGATTTGGGTTAACGACACTTTTGCGTATTTGGTGGGCAGGAGTATTGGCAGAACCAAACTTTATCCATCAGTTTCTCCAAAAAAAACTGTGGAAGGTTCCCTAGGAGGTTTTATTTTTGCATTGTTAGCAGCATACTTCCTGGCAAAATATGAGCCTAGTTTGACGCTCATGCAGTGGATGGTTTTAGCCACTGTAATCGTAATAGCCGGAAGTTTAGGGGATTTACTGGAATCCAAGTTTAAACGAATAGCCCAAGTTAAAGATAGTGGGGCCATATTACCCGGCCATGGTGGCATTTGGGATCGTTTGGATAGCTTGGTATTTGCCGCTCCCTTCGCATATTTGACACTTAATATATTTTCATATGTTTCATAGAGAAGGCCAAAAAATAATTATTATCACCTTTTTTCTGGTTGTTGCCCTAATTCTTGCCGCCCAGTTTTATGTGGAATTGGAATGGCTACGATTGGGAATCCAGATAGGTGGGCTTGTGCTATTGATTTTGGTTTTGCAATTCTTTAGAAACCCAAAACGGCCTGTGACTCCCAATTTTGATGAAATTTTGGCTCCCGTGGATGGCAAGGTGGTTGTTATTGAGGAAGTAGACGAACCCGAATATTTTAAGGGCAAACGCAAGCAGGTCTCCATATTTATGTCGCCGGTAAATGTTCACGTAACCAGATATGCGGCCAGTGGCACAGTAACCTATTCCCAATATCATCCAGGAAAATACTTGGTGGCATGGCACCCAAAATCCAGCACTGAGAACGAACGTACTACGGTAGTTTTGCATACCCCAAAATTTGGAGAGATTGGGTATCGTCAAATAGCAGGGGCCCTAGCACGCCGTATTGTGAATTATGCGGAAGAAGGAGAACAAGTGACCCAAGGACAAGATGCTGGATTTATCAAGTTTGGTTCTAGGGTGGATTTGTTGTTACCCTTGGATTGTGATATCACTGTTAAGCTAAATCAAAAAGTCGTTGGCGCCAAAACATGCATTGCATCGCTTAGAAAACAGGATGACTGATGAGGAATTACATAAGCTATTTGAAGAGGCTGTGGCTTTCGTAAGCAGCTACACCCAACCCATGCCTGCCGATTTGCTCCTCAAACTGTACGCCTATTACAAGATAGCCAATAAGAATTTCAGTAATCCTGGAAGTAAAACGCCTTTGATCAATGCCTTTAAGGCCAATGCTTTGATCCAAGCCCAAAACATAGGCGCGGACGAAGCCATGCGCAATTATATAGAGCTTGTGAATAAGGAGTTAAGGGAAAAACCGTCCAAATCCTAGTCCTGCATCTCCACCACCCTGGTTTTTGAAATCGTATCGTGCCATCCAATAGCATCTTTTCCCAAAAAGGAAAACGCTTCAAAAGGAATGATACGGCATAAACTACGTACCAGAATGTCATTGAAAGTAGGTTTTTCACCATTTTCCAGTACCACCTTGGTCTTGGTAAAGAACTTCCTAATAGATCGGCCTGTAAATCCTTCAAAAAAGGTGTAGTATACTAAAAGCAGGACAGCACCGAGAGCATAGTCCACCAACATGTTGTCCTGTTCCAAAAGATACAACTTATCGGGTGCCACATAACTCAAAACGAGTCCAATAGCCCCGCCCACAAGTGCGCCAAGGCCAACAATAAAAAGGTAATCTATAAGATAATTGATGAACCGCTTGCCAGCACTGGCTGTTGGCAAATGAACCTCATCCGAATACATGCTTCCAAAACTTCTTGGGGAAAGGTTCCCGTCTTTTTCAAAGGAGGAACATTCGTTTTCGAAATTGGCTAGTTCATTGGTTATCCCACAAAGGATACCGCGTTCAAAATCATTTTTCCGGTGTGTACAAATCTTACAAAAAGCCAGGTGTTGCTGTCGGGTCATGGTTGGTTGGAGTTATCAAGCTTAAACGCTTAAAAGTTCCTATTCATTGTGCAAACAATGTTGTCCCCATAAAAACTATACTGCCAATTGCCCTTTATCCAACGATGTGTTTTCAAAATAGGCGAAATAGATCGCACCTACTATGGTGCTCAGAAAATAAATCCCAACCAAATAATTACCAAAAAACAGATAAGAATTTAACCCAAACCAGTCCCCAGTAAAGTAAATGAGCAGTAGTCCTGCCAACGCTCTAAAAAGTTCAATCCAAATGGCATAAGACGCCTTGTCCATCAGCGATGTATAGCCATAAATTCCAATGAAAATAAAGACTCCGAACAATAACAGCCCGTTGAATCCAATCTCAGTGTAGTTGTAAAACATAAAGAGCATCAAACCGGTATTGGCGAGCAATTGATAAATGGAATATCCTTTTAACGCAGAGGAAGCTTCTGGCATGAACTTCTGAAAATTATAAACATCATCAATAATCTGGATAGGGTATTT
Organism: Flagellimonas algicola; assembly: GCF_005937185.1. GTDB lineage: Bacteria > Bacteroidota > Bacteroidia > Flavobacteriales > Flavobacteriaceae > Flagellimonas > Flagellimonas algicola. The sequence continues at coordinate 60,128 of NZ_VCNI01000006.1, forward strand.
CTTCTTAACATCTGCCGGACGCCAACCTGTTGGCATAAACCAGATTCGAAGTTTGTCCATATAACTTTGGGTTCTCCAAGCATCCTTAATCAGTCTCCAAAGGTGTTGGAAATTGATCAAGATTGGATTCCAAGTATTTGCAGGTTTCAAAACGCCATACTGGGGAGGTACTTCTTCCAATTCTTCTTGAAACGTACCGAACATCCGGTCCCAAAAACTAAAAATCTGTCCCAAATTTTTATCAATGTATTCAGGATTAATGGCATGGTGTACCCTGTGCTGAGACGGGGTAATTATAATGTATTCCAACCAGCCCATTTTGCCAATATGTTGAGTATGGTACCAGAATTGGGCAAAGAGATGCAGCGGTCCCAAGATGGCCACCACTTGGTGTGGTACCCCCAGCAATGCGGCAGGAATCATTAAGAGTGGAAAATAAACCAGCAAATTGGATATGGACTGACGCAAAGCGCAGGCCAGGTTAAATTCTTCACTGCTATGGTGGATTACATGTTGGTTCCAAAAGAAATTGATGCGATGGCTCAACCTATGGTTCCAATACCCAGCAAAATCCAAGGTCAGGAATCCAAGTACCCACACAACCCAAGTAGTCTGGATTTCCATTAGGGCCAAATGTTCCAACAGATAGGGATAAGTGACCAAAACCACACCCAGTCCAAGAGAGTCTTTCACCACATTGGTCAACCCGGAGCTGAGACTGCTCACCGTGTCCATTACATTGTGCTTCTGGTTCTTGACAAAATACCCGTAGATGACTTCAAAAAGTACCAAACCTACAAAAAATGGAATGGCATACAATAAGGCTGTAGCGTAGGTTTCCATAGCTCTAAAGATATAAAACCAGATAGAAATAAGCTACACCACTTCTACCCTTACCACAACCGATTTACTTACCGGTGTCTGGCTTTTATCAGCATATAGATCAATGGGAACCAAGACATTGGTCTCGGGAAAGTAGGCACAGAGGTTTTGGGAAGGGATGTCATAGGGTATGACCTTAAAGTTTTGAGCTCTCCTTTCCTTGCCGTCATAATTGCTCACCAAATCCACCACCTGTTGCGGTTGCAGTCCTTTGCCATCCATATCCCTTTGATTCATAAAAACCACCCTGCGCTCACCATAGATTCCTCTATACCTGTCATCCATGCCATAAATGGTGGTATTGAACTGATCATGGCTTCGAACAGTCATTAACAGAAATTCATCTGCTTTCAATTCAATATCCGGGAGTTTGCAAACGGAGAATTGTGCTTTTCCTCCTGGTAATTTGGAAAAATCCGCCACTCTGGCATTGTTGGGCAAATAAAATCCAGAACCGGCCGATCTATTGGAATAGTTTTGGTATCCGGTCAGAACTTTTTCAATTTTATCACGAATCAATTCATAGTTTGTCGCAAATTTGTTCCAGTTAATGGTTGACTTTCCACCAAAATATGCATCCGCAATTCGGGCCACGATTTCGGGTTCGCTCTTAAGATGCTTACTCGCTGGTTTTAATCTCCCCTTGCTCTGATGCACTTTTCCCATGCTATTTTCCACAGTCACAAACCTGCCTTGATCTTGTTCCGTTCTTCCCAAAGTGGGCAGTATCAAAGAGGTTTGTCCTGCAGTAAGGTGTGTTCTGTTCAATTTGGTGCTTACTGAAACCGTTAGCTTGCAGCGTTGTAGTGCTTCCGCGGTATACGCTGTGTCCGAAGCTGCTGACACAAAGTTTCCTCCCAAGGCCACAAAAATTTTGGCCTTGCCTTCAAACATGGCTTGAATGGCATGAACCGTATCCAGACCTTCTTTTGCCGGTGGTTCAAAATCAAATTCGTCCTTTAGCGCATTATTGAGAGATTCAGAAACATGGTGCATAATACCCACACTACGATCCCCCTGTACATTGCTATGACCCCGAACCGGGCAAGTACCCGCTCCTTTTTTGCCGATGCTGCCCTTAAGTAGTAATAGATTAACGCATTCCTTGATGTTATCCACGCCATTTTTGTGCTGGGTTAGCCCCATGGCCCAACAAATAATAATTTTTGAATTCTTGGCCAGAACCTCAACAGCTTGATCCACTTCCTCGGAATCCACTCCGCAGCGACTAAGCAAGTCTAACTCGTCTTGCTGCTCCAAATCCACTAAAAGCTCTTGATACCCATGGGTTTTGGTCGAAATAAAATCCAAGTCAAATATCTTTTGGTTGGATTTCTGTTTTTCCGCCAATCGCTTCATGATCAGTTTTAGCAGTGGTACATCTTGGTTAACCTTAACCTGAAGAAAAATATCGGTCAGTATAGTGCCCTTTCCTAAAATACCACTAACCTTTTGCGGGTTTTTAAATCGATTTAACCCGCTTTCGGAAAGCGGATTCACCGTTATGATTTTCCCACCATTTTGCTTGCATTTTTGAAGTGCTGACAACATTCTTGGATGGTTGGTTCCTGGATTCTGACCGATGACCATCACTACTTCGGCCTCATCAAAATCCTCTAAAACCACAGATCCCTTACCTATACCCAAGGTTTCGGATAGAGCCACTCCACTGGATTCATGGCACATATTGGAGCAATCAGGCATATTGTTGGTCCCAAAAGCACGCACAAAAAGGCCGTAAAGAAAAGCGGCCTCGTTGCTGGATCTCCCTGAGGTATAGAACACAGCTTCATCAGGATTATCCAATGTTTTCAAATACTCTGCAATGGTAACATAGGCATTCTCCCAAGAAATAGGCTCATAATGAATAGACCCGGGTCTAAGTATAAATGGTTCGGTAATTCTACCACTTTTACCAATTTGGTAGTCGGTCCAAGTGGACAACTCTTCCACCGAATATTTTTGAAAGAAGTCACGATTCACCCGTTCAAAAGTGGTTTCTTCTGCAATGGCCTTAACCCCATTTTCACAATACTCTCCCAGTTTGGAAGGTTTAACCGGATCCGGCCAAGCACATCCCGGACAATCAAACCCTTCCTTTTGGTTCATTTGGGATAAGGTCTTGATAGAGCGAAAAAGGCCCGACTCCTTGTTCACATGCTCCAGTGCCACCTTTATCGCAGGCATTCCAGCGGCAAAAGCCTTGGGCTCTGACACCTTTAAGTTTGCAAAAGAGATGTCTCCTGTAACTGATATATTGCGCTTTTTCTTTTTTTCCATAATCCTCAAAGCTTAAGGCTAAAGATAGGAATTACTTAACTTTTTAAACAAACAAAATAAAGTGCCTTTGAACTAGGGAAAATCCATCTAAATCACCCCTTTAAAGGTTGAAGGTTTCCTTGATACTCTCTGTGGAAAGCAATTTCTTGATGGATGCCATTTTATCAGGGCCTTGTAAAAATGGATGTTCTTGATATAGCTTTTGATATTCTGACAGCACTTCATTGGAATAGGAAGCTACTTTTTTCCCCACAACTTCATTGATTTTAGAAAGTACGTCTTTTTGAAAGTGGAGCGCCTTTGGATCCACATAACCCATTTTAATAAAACCGGCAGTTTTACGGTGACACCTACAGGGATTGGACCTATTGATCAAGCCACATTTGTGGTCCATAAAATTGTACAATTGCTTTTTGGCCCTATGGAGTTTAACCCTGAAGTTCTGCTTGCTTATCTCCATAATTTCACTTCCCACAGAGTCCGGAAACTCGAACAATTCCCCTATGATAAATATGAGTCGCTGTTCCCTATCCAAACACAACAGCATGCCTTTCATGCAACTGATCTTGGCCTCATTGACCAATAATTTTTCCTCAACCTCATAGGTATAATTGGAAAGAGACTCATCGGGTAATTGATCCAAGCCTGCACCAAATTGTTCAAATGTTGGTGGATTTACCTCATGCTTTCCCCTTTTCATATTTAGAAAATGGTTCTTCACAATACGGTACGTCCATGTGCGGAAGCTGGAGCGTTGTTCAAAGGTGTCCAATTTGGTTATTACTTTGATCAGTACCTCTTGGGTAAGGTCCGCCGCCTCATCTGCATCCCCAACAAAGGTTAACGCCACGTTGTAAATCCAATCCTGATTTCTGGTAATCAACAATTCCAGAGAGGCCTTATCCCCAGATAAGGCCTTTTCAATCAGTTTTTCTTCTGAAACATGTTCATTGGAATCCTTCTTCATGGTTTCTTGGACATTAGATAACTCCCATGGGGGTTATCAAAGGTAAGTAACCATTTGCCATTGGGTTGTTTCCGCAAATGGGCAACGGAAAGTCCGCTTTGGGTGATCGGTGTCCCATTAGGAGCCGTACCCTTCATAATCCAGGGTGCAATATGAGTGGCTGATTTTCCATTCACAAAGACCTCATGACCGTTGGGGTATTCAAATTGTGGCTTAATGGCAAAGGCTGCTAAAAACATTTCCCGAAGCTGTTTTTTATCGGTAACCCGCATTTCCGGTTCAAAAACCACCAAGGCTCCTTCCTGGTAACTTGACATAACTCCATCAATATCTGCATTATTGAACGATTTTGTCATGGAGGCAATTGCGCCCAATACTGCTTGTTCTTCTTTTGAAATTGTTGTTTGCATAACTTTTTGTTTTTGGGATTTCATACTTGTGGTCATTCCAAAGCCAATGACCAACATTACGTACATGTGTCTTTTATTTATCATATTAAATGCTTTATGATTTGGACACATCCCAAATGCCAACTGTTACAGTTGTACCCCAAAAATTATGCGAATAACTACATTTTGAAGATTCGTCTAAGCTTGAAGTATAAACCCTAGGAAGTTATTTCACGATGGCCAAAGGAGCAGTACTTTTCCAACTACCTCTGGTAAAATCAGGGAAAGGTTGTGGAGCGCCACCACTGGCCACAGAACGCTCACTCAATGGAGCTACGGCACTCCAGAAGCATCCCTCGTATACATTTTGATCCAATGGCAATCCCTTTTGCAAACATTCCACAATACGATACATCATGATACCATCCATACCACCATGTCCACTGCCTTTGGTGCTTTCGTTTAATCTTTTGTACAAGGGGTGATCATATTTATCATACACCGCAGCCAACTGGTCGCCCTGCACCCATGAGTGATGATCTTTGGTTATTCCATCCACGCCACCTTCCAGGGCCACTCGGGTTGGAAAACCTGCCAAAGTCCCCGCCGTTCCCTGGATAAGGTTCAATCTACTGTATGGTCTGGGACTGGTTTCATCCCATTGCACCATTACGGTTCTACCCAAAGTGGTCTTTATGATCGAAGTATTTAAATCTCCCCCTTTATAATCCAACTGGTTCCATTTGTGATCCGCTGGATAGTTCTTTTTGGCATAAGCGCTTCTTCCTATTGCGGGGGTGGAAAAAGAAACCAAACTTCCAAAATTGTCGTCTGTTCTTCCCAAATTCATGTATTGTGCCACCGGACCCAAGCCATGCGTTGGGTATAGGTTTCCATTTCTATGGGCATAGTGATAGGTTCTCCAAGAACCTGTTCCTCTTTTTTGCTCCTCCATCTGCCCTCTAAGTTCGTGGATATAAGCAGCTTCGCCATGCAAAATTTCGCCTAACGCACCCTGTCTACACATATTTAAAAATAGGAGTTCGTCCCGGCCATAGTTCACGTTTTCCATCATCATGCAGTGCTTTTGGGTTCGTTCCGAGGCATCAACAATATCCCACATCTCATCCAAGCCTACGGCTATGGGAACCTCCACAAAGGCATGGGCACCCTGGTTCATGGCTTCAATGGCCATGGGAGCATGACTTAACCAGTTCGTAGCGATGAAAACCACATCAGGTTTGATTTCTGCCAACATTTTTTTCCATTGGTTTTCGTCTCCCGAGTATTTGGCAATATTCTTATGTCTTTTTTTACCGGCAACTTCCCTTACCCATCCTATCTTTTGATCTACCAAATCTTCATATAAATCGCAAATAGCTACCACTTCGGTACCTTCCAATGCAGCAAAGGATTTTAAATGGGTACCACCTCTTGCACCTACCCCAATAAATGCCGCCCTGATCAGATCCAATTTTGGGGCAGCAAAATCACCCATATACATAGCTTTCGAAGGTCTTTTCATATCAGCTTTTAAGTAGCTGGGCATTACTGAAATGGCGGCTGCCGATAGCGAAGTCTTTTTAAGAAAATTACGGCGATCAAAGTTTTTCATGGTGATTTTAATTTTAAATGTTAACGTTAACACTTTTCTATCTCGAATGTATGAAAAAATGACATTTGTTCCATCTTATCGGTCAAAATACTTTACCAGATGGGTCAATTAGGCTCAATTTCAGTGCCTGATTTGGGCCGCCTGAGCCCGTCAATATTGAAGACCTAGCTTTATTTAAGAATTACTTTCAAAAAATGTTCTTTATATGCCCTACCAATGGGAATTGTATGCCCGCCTTCAAGATATATCAGGTTGCCCATAATTTTGTCAATTTTATCTGTATTGATAACGTGTGACTTATGGGTTCTGATAAAGTTTGTTCCCGGAAGCGCTTCCAGCCAAAACCGCAATGGTTCACTGGACAGGTATTTTCGGTCCGGGGTCACAACCTCCGTATAGTCCGAATCGGAGTCGATATGTAAAATATCGTCCAGATGAATTTTGATATGTTCATATCCAGACTTAATATAAATGTGGCTTTTAGGTGCCATTGCTATTTCTTTGTCGCCGGTTAGAACATGGGTTGCCTTAACAACCGGCACTTTCGCCACTGCTTTTAAAAAGCGTTGAAATGAAAAGGGTTTCAATAAATAATCCACAACATTGAGGTCATAACTTTCCAACGCATACTCGGAAAATGCCGTGGTGAGTATGACATGTGGGGGATTGGGTAGGGATTTTAAAAAATCCAATCCTGATATCTTGGGCAAATGGATATCCAAAAACAAAAGGTTGATAGGTTCTGCATTGAGAAATTCCATGGCTTGAAGGGCATCTGAAAAAACACCTTTCAGTTCCAATGCATCCACATCCTCAATGAATTTTTTCAAAATCCGTTGGGCAGGCGGCTGATCTTCAATAATGATACATTTCATTTCATTCTGATTTTTCCAGCTCCATGGTCAGTAAGACGGAAAATTGGTTGCTCTCCTTTCTGATCTCCAGTTCATGCCGGTTGGGATACAACAATTGCAAACGCTTTTTTACGTTGCTCAGTCCAATGCCATTGGCCACCGCATCCAGCTCTTTTACATCCTCAAAATTATTGCTACACGTAAATTGCAACTGATTGCCTTTTTGGCTCACATTGATATCAATGGAAATATTCGACGATTGCCCGGATTGGCTATGTTTGAAGGCATTTTCAATAAATACAATCAAAATCAGGGGGGCCACCTTATATCCCGAATTTATCTGATGGGTTTCAAATCGAACCTTACCCCTATCCTCAATTTGTAGCTTATACAATTTGATAAAGTTGTCCAATTGCTCAATTTCCTTTTTTAGCGGAACAAATCTCTCTTTGCATTCATAAAGCATATACCGCAAAACCCCGCTCATTTCCAAAATTATTTCGGGAGTTTTGGGTGAGTTTTCAAGCGCATAGGAGTATAGGTTGTTTAGATTATTGAACAAGAAATGGGGGTTGATCTGTGATCGGAGAAACTGAAGTTCACTTTCTTCAACTGTGCTTTTTAACTCATCTATCTGTTTTTGCTTCTGCAGGGCATCCCACGCAAACTTAAACCCAGATAAAATGGCCAGAATAGGGACCACTCCAAACAAGGACCAGTATAATCCAGGAATTATTTGTGCCCTCCGAGTTCCTGCAAAAAAGATGGGTTCCAAAACCCCCTCTTGGAGCATTACCGTTCCCACAATAACCATCAACACTCCTCCAAAAAACTTCCAATGCTTTTTTTGATACAGATAACGGGGCATCAAAAAATAGGTGATCAAAATTGTCCAAAGGGTGTAATTCAAAAAGAAAGCTATCTGAAAACCTTCTATACCAGGATTCCTTCGATCATAAGTATAGAACCAAAAGACCAATATATGGAGCACAACCTGAAAAATAAGTTCTCTACGCGGAATCAAAATTTAGTTCTTTTAGATGTCAAAATTACTTTCATAAGGTAACAAAAGAAAAGATATCCCGTCAACAACCCAATACGTTCCGTAATCAACAGCTCTCTTAAATATTTAATAAATGATGTCGATTATGGCAAAAGGCAGGTTGTTCGCAGAATTTAGAGGCTGCCCATGAAGATTCATTAGCATCTTTGGTATACGATTTCCAATTATATTGAATTGACTATGCAATCCAGATTGTTATTCCTTACTATTCTATTTATGGCCCTCGGCATTTTATCCTGTCCGGCTCAACAAAATACGACTGTTTTTAGCGGTAAGGTAGTCGACAGGTCCAGCGGTCAAGGCGTGGCCTACGCCACCGTTATGGTTGCGGACAACACCACCAAGCAGGGAATATCAGGCACCACTACCTTGGAAGATGGTTCGTTTGTTCTGGAAACCAATGCTACGGACTTCTACCTAGAAATTAGTTTCATCGGATATCAGAAGAAAATTGTGGAACCTAAGGCCTCAGCTGGTGGTAGAATCGATTTAGGAACCATCCAAATCAGCGAGGATGCCCAACAATTGGAAGAGGTTGTGGTAGAGGGCGAAGTTTCAAAAACTGTGTTCAAATTGGACAAAAGGGTGTTTAACGTGGGGAAAGATTTGAGCAGTACTGGAGCCAGCGCATTGGAAGTGCTTAATAATGTTCCCAGTGTCAATGTAAATATTGAGGGACAAATCAGTTTACGCGGGAGTCAAGGAGTTCAAGTACTTATTAATGGAAAGCCATCCATTATATCCAGCGACGAAAGCAATGCCTTAGGTACGATTACCGCAGATATGATCGATCGGGTGGAAGTCATCACCAATCCTTCTGCAAAGTACGATGCCGAAGGAACCTCAGGAATCATCAACATCGTTATCAAAAAAGAACAAAGAAAAGGCTTAAACGGGTCGGTTTCCGTGAACACTGGAGCGCCTGATAGCCATAGTGTTGGGATAAGCTTGAACAGAAGAACCGAAAAATTCAATCTGTTTACCCAATTGGGTGCGGGTTACCGTGAAGGGCCCAATGAGGTGGAAAGTAGAAATACCGATTTGGTTAACAATACATCGGTAGTCGCGGTTGGTGAGGAATTCCGTAATGAAACCTACTACAATTTTGTATTGGGGACGGACTATTATTTTGACCCCACGAGTGTTCTGACATTGTCCGGGAACTTTGCCATGGAAATCGAAGATCAACCCTCCACCACCAATTTTGCCACTTTGGAAGGCGACCAAACGGTAACTTCTGAATGGGAACGAACCGAGGTCACGGATGCCACTAATCCTAAATTCAGGTATGAACTGCAATACAAAAAAGATTTTGAGGGCAATGAGGATCATACGCTGCTGTTCAGTGCTTTGGGGAATTTCTTTGGGAAAGACCAATCTTCGGAATTTACGGACACTACCATTTCTGGAGAAAACAATGATGACTCACAATTGACTCGTACGGATTTCAAAGAAGCCGTTTTTACGTTCAAATTGGATTACACCAAGCCGTTTTCTGAAGAATGGACCTTGGAAACCGGAGCACAATACGTCATCAACGATGTTAGCAATGATTACGAAGTTCAAAATTTTATCAATGGGGAATTTGTCATAGACCCGGGGTTGACCAACAATTTTGAATTTGACCAAAAGGTGTTGGGTGCCTATGGAACTGGAGCCTATGAAGGCAAAACATGGGGATTGAAAGCTGGGATGCGCTTAGAGCAAACCAATTTGAAAACTCTTCTGACCAATACCGGAGAGGATAATGACCAGAATTACACCAATTTTTTTCCCAGTGTTCACTCCTCGTACAAGTTCTCCGAGAAGGTTTCATTGCAAGCGGGATACTCCAAGCGTATATATAGACCTAGGCTTTGGGATTTGAATCCATTTTTCAACATTAGAAACAACTTTAACATTCGCCAAGGGAATCCCAACCTAATGCCAGAGTTCACCGATTCGTATGAGCTTACAGGTATCTTTTTCGTTGGAAAAACAGCCTTAAATCTTGGTATTTACCACAGATATACCACAGATGTTATTGAACGTGTGTCCACTTTTGAGAATAATGTAACCACACGACGACCTGAAAATATCGGGACCAACAAAACTACCGGGATCGAATTCAATACCAAATACAGCCCAGCCAAATGGTTGACTTTGAATGCGGATTTCAATTATTTCCAATTTTCAAGGGAGGGCACTTTTGACGCCACGGTTTTTGATTTCAATGCAGACCGATGGACTTCCAAGTTAATGTCCAAAGTGAAATTTCCAGCAGATATTGATATGGAAGTGACCGGAAATTATAGATCCAGCTACCGTACATTCCAAGGAGAAACCAATGGTTATGCCTATATGAACATGGGGTTACGCAAAAAAATGATGAAAGGTAAAGCCATCCTGAATCTAAGTATCAGAGATGTTTTTGCCTCCCGGATCAGTGAAAGTGAAATAGCCCAGGCAGATTTTGAAACCTATAGCCGGCGTTTACGTGGTCGCTTTATAGCCTTTGGATTTAGCTATGGGTTTGGCAAGGGTGAAGCTATGCAGTATTCCGGCGGAAGAAGGAGATAGTTTAACATCTAGAATATAGACTATAGACTTTAGACCTTAGACCTTAGACTCCAAGCGTCAAGCATCAAACACCTAGCACCCAGCACCAAACACCCAGCACCAAACACCCAGCACCAAACACCCAGCACCCAGCATCTAGCATCTAGCATCTAGCATCTAGCATCTAGCATCTAGCATCTAGCACCTAAAATCAAATAGATTCTGGAAACTACCCCAAACTGGCCAAACTCTTTTCCAAAGTCTCAATCTTGGCCTCTGCATCAGCGGCTTTCTTTTTCTCCATGGCCACTACTTTTTCAGGAGCATTGTTCACAAAACGTTCATTACCCAGTTTTTTCTGTACTGATTGCAAAAATCCACGGGTATAGTTAAGCTCCTCGGTAAGTTTTTTGATTTCGGATTCAATGTCTATGGCACCACCCATGGGAATGAAATACTCGTTGCTCTTTACCCTAAAGCTTAAAGCTCCATCCAAACCAGTATCCACAGACTCCATCTGCGAAATATTACCTAATTTGGTGATGATACTGTCCATTTGACTCCCCAATTTTTCACTATTGACCATAAAAAGTTCCAAAGACTCTTTTTGAGGGATGTTCTTTTCTTTTCTAATGGTCCTAATTCCCGAAATCACCTCAGCAGCAAAGTCAAAATTGGAGATTAGGCTAGCTTCCGTTTCTTCTACCGTAGGCCATTTGGAAACAATCAAGGCTTCCGCTGGAGTTCGTTCCGTGATATGCTGCCAGACTTCCTCGGATAAAAAAGGCATAAATGGATGTAAAATCTTTAGATTCTGCTCAAACAAATGGATAACTGCATTATAGGTTGCTTGATCAATGGGTTTTTGGTAAGCCGGTTTAACAATTTCCAACAACCAGGAACAGAAATCATCCCAGACCAGTTTATAAATGGCCATAAGCGCATCTGAAATACGGTATTTGGAGAAATGATCCTCTATTTCAGCCAAAACCTGATTGAATCTGGCCGTATACCAATCAATTCCAGTTTTTGCGGATTCTGGTTGTTCCAAATCGGCAATTTCCCATCCTTTGATCAATCGGAAAGCATTCCAAATTTTATTGGCAAAGTTTTTACCTTGTTGGCAAAGGGCTTCATCAAACATTAAGTCGTTTCCGGCTGCAGAACTCAATAAAAGTCCCACCCTAACACCATCGGCTCCAAAATCCTCAATCAATTTCAATGCATCCGGCGAATTTCCTAGCTGTTTGGACATTTTTCTGCGCTGTTTGTCCCTTACCAACCCGGTTAGGTATACATTTTCAAAAGGACGCTTACCTTGGTACTCGTATCCAGAGATAATCATACGCGCTACCCAGAAAAACAGAATATCCGGCCCGGTGACCAAATCGCTGGTAGGGTAATAATAGCTTATATCCTGGTTGTCCGGTTCCAAAATACCTCCGAAGACGCTTATGGGCCATAGCCATGAAGAGAACCAGGTATCCAGAACATCGGCGTCCTGGCGTAAATCGGATTCCTGGATTTTTGGATTCTTGGATTGAGCTTTTTTGAGGGCTTCCTGCTTGGTTTCAGCCACTACAAAGTCCTCCTTCCCATCACCAAAATAGTAGGCTGGAATCTGCTGACCCCACCACAACTGACGGGAAATGTTCCAGTCCCGGATGTTTTCCATCCAATGGCGATAGGTGTTTTCAAACTTTTTGGGATAAAGCTTTATGTCGTTCGTCTTTAACACTCCTTCAATTGCAGGTTTTGCCAATCCTTCCATTTTTAAGAACCATTGGTCGGAAAGTCGAGGTTCAATAACAGCCTTCGTACGCTCCGAGGTACCCACCTTGTTCGTATGCTGTTCGGTTTTGACCAAAAATCTTTTTTCCTCCAGTTCTTTGGAGATTTCCTTTCGAACCACAAATCGGTCCTTGCCTTGGTAGTGCAAACCATAGGAATTTAATGAAGCATCCTCATTGAAAATATCAACAACTTCCAGATTGTGCTTATCTCCCAAATTCTTATCGTTTTCATCGTGCGCGGGGGTAACTTTCAAGCATCCTGTACCAAATTCCATGTCCACGTATTCATCCTCAATAATCGGAATAACCCGGTTACAAATAGGAACAATGGCGTTTTTGCCCTTTAAATGACCATATCTTTCATCGTTGGGGTTGATACAAATTGCGGTATCTCCCAAAATAGTCTCAGGTCTGGTGGTTGCGATGGTTACCTTCTCATCAGATCCTTCAATAGGATACTCCAGATAGTACAGAGAACCTTGACGTTCCTCATAGATCACTTCTTCATCCGAAAGCGTTGTTTTTGCCTGTGGATCCCAATTCACCATTCGGTAGCCCCTGTAAATCAAGCCTTTTTCAAATAAATCCACAAAAACCCTGATCACGGAGGCTGACATATCGTCATCCATGGTAAACTTTGTACGCTCCCAATCGCAGGAACATCCCAATTTCTTCAATTGTTGGAGGATAACACCACCATATTCGTTGGTCCAATTCCAAGCATGCTTTAAGAACTCATCCCGGGATAAATCAGCTTTTTCAATCCCTTCTTCCTTCAGTTTGGCCACCACTTTAGCCTCAGTTGCGATGGAAGCATGGTCCATTCCAGGTACCCAACAGGCATTTTTGCCCAATAAACGCGCCCTACGAATCAGTACATCCTGAAGCGTATTATTCAGCATATGCCCCATGTGCAGCACCCCAGTTACGTTTGGTGGGGGGATCACTATGGTATAGGGTTCTCTATCATCAGGTTTTGAGCTAAAAAAATCATGCTTCATCCAGTACGAATACCAGTTCTCCTCTACCCTTTTGGGCTCATATTTTGATGGAATTTCCATTTTTCGGTATAGTTTTTGTCTTTTTAGGAATCAGATTGGATTTTTGGAAGGAGAGTCGCCATTTTAAATTAACGCTATTCTTCGGCTGAGAGCCAATCTCGAAATACGAAACAAAAATAAGTAACGTTATTACATAACAAAAGAATTTTGGATGCAGGTGTGAAAACATCTAAATTTGGAGTTCACCCAAAACTAGAAATGATGAAAAAAACTGTACTCATGTTGTTTGTAGGGCTACTTTCCCTAGGAATTTATGCTCAGGATGCTACAGCTAAGATTGAATTTAAGAGCGAGACCATTGACTATGGTGAAATTGCCAAAGGAAGTGACGGTGTTCGGGTTTTTGAATTTACCAACACAGGGACTGCCCCATTGGTAATCAGCAACGTAAAATCCAGCTGTGGGTGTACCATCCCAAAAAAGCCGGAAGCTCCAATCTTGCCAGGCAAGACAGGACAAATTGAAGTAAAATATGATACCAAAAGGGTTGGGCCCATCAGAAAAGCCATTACGGTTACTTCCAATGCGGATACGCCAACCAAGGTGCTGAAAATAAAAGGAACCGTGAAAGCGGAAGGCGCCAAATAAAGCTTAAAAATTTATAGAAGAAAAGCCTCGAGAAATCGAGGCTTTTTTTATTTTATTCAAATACATTTTTGAGGACAAAGGAAAACAGCAAATCTTTATTGTAGCGCTCTATCAAGACGCGTACCCGTTTACCTTCCCGCTCGTTGAGCATTTTTAGTACCTCTTGGAGTTTATACCGATGGATTCTTTTTCCATTAATGGCCAAAATCACGTCCCCTTCCAGTAATCCAGCTTCTGCCGCCGGACTTCCGGCCCTGATTCCAGATACGATTATCTCAGGTACTAAACTAAGCCTGGTTTTGTTTTCCAACAAAATTTGAACGTTACCAAAGGTGTCATCATCATTTCTTACCACTCCATTGAAATCGGCTATACTCTCCGCAATATATCGTAACCCATTGTGCTGCAAGGCAACTCCAGCCAGATTATATTGAAAAGGTGTCCTGAAATTGGCATTTTTCTTCAGTGTGACCGTTCCACCGCGATAATTAAAAATAATGTTGAATCGCTTTAATATTTCGCCGCCAACACTACCATTTCTGTCACCCAAGTTTTTAATATATCCAAAGGATTCCCGATAGGGAAAGGCAGCCTTGGCGTCCTTAAGTTCAAAATCCCCAATTTTTACACCCCTTATTTTGGTTCGTTTACCAAATATGTCTCCACTGAGCCCACGCCCCAAATAATCCTCATAGTTCTTTTCAGGGATCTCCAATCCCTTTTCCGGTTGGTGGAACAGCCATAATGCATCGCTACTCCCCGTATCCACCAAAAGTTTTACAGGAACATTGTCCTCATCCTTCATCAAAACGATTCCTTCCACATAGGCTTTCTTGCGCTCAATGGAAATGGGCAAAGTTTGTGCCCTCTTATTATTTTTAGGTGGTCTATAATGGATAGGATTGTGCAGTTTTAGATTACCTGTGCCATAATTGATCTCTACCACAAAGTCACGGAAAAGGTCAAATCCCAAGATTCCGTGGACCGGAATACCCAAGGAGGTGGAAAAATTTATCCCCTTATCCAAAACAACATATAAATCTTGATTATAATTCTTGGCATTTCCAAGTTTGAAGGTATTTCCCATGGAACTCAAAGCCTTCATGGGTTCGCCATCACCAAGACCTCTTATGGTCACTTCAGATACATTGTTGATTTGAATGGAATCTTGATCGGAAAGATTGAATAAAATAGGTTTGCTAACTCCTGAATCCAAGACAAACGTCAATTCTGCCCCATTGATCTCTACTGGGATTATGATCAGGTTGTTCACCATCTCAAAACCAACCCTTTGAAACTTCTGATTTTTGGGCAACTTAAAGCCCTGTGCCGAAACCAAGAAAGGTGCCAGCATTAGAAGAAGTGTAAAAAGTTGCAGGTTTCTTTTCAAATTCCTAGCTAATAATGGGTTATGCTTACTAAATATACAAATTAATGGAGATATTTATTTTAATTTAACATTCTCCTAACCCCTTAAATATTACGTGAATGTGTTGTTTGCGAGAATTGGTTTTCTCATTTTTGCCTAAAATTTAATGCATGCCAACTATTTCTGAAAAAGGGAGTCAAATGCCAGCTTCCCCCATCCG
The DNA here is from genome assembly GCF_005937185.1 of Flagellimonas algicola. Taxonomy (GTDB): domain Bacteria; phylum Bacteroidota; class Bacteroidia; order Flavobacteriales; family Flavobacteriaceae; genus Flagellimonas; species Flagellimonas algicola. Next base: position 75,747 of record NZ_VCNI01000006.1, read on the forward strand.
TAAATTGGTTCCATATGCCGAAGCAGCCAAAAAAAGAGGAACCCATGTCATCCATCTGAACATTGGGCAGCCCGATATCAAGACCCCCCAAGTAGCTTTGGATGCAGTACGGAACCATGCTATAGAGGTATTGGCCTATAGCATGACCGAAGGTTCTGAAATCTACCGCGAAAAAATTGCGGATTACTATGCCAAAAACGACATATCGGTTAACGCGAGTGACATTATTGTTACTACAGGCGGTTCTGAAGCGCTCTCCTTTGTCATGGGCACCATTATGGATGGGGATGACGAAATCATCATCCCAGAACCTTTTTACGCCAATTACAATGGTTTTGCCACGGCAGCAGGTGTAAAGGTTGTTCCCATTGTTTCCAGCATTGACAGCAATTTTGCCCTACCACCAATATCCCAGTTTGAACAATTGATCGGACCCAAAACCAAGGCCATCCTTATTTGTAACCCTGGAAATCCAACCGGATATCTGTACAGTAAGGAAGAAATTCAACAATTGGCAAAGCTGGTTAAAAAACACAATCTGTTTCTAATTGCAGATGAGGTATACCGGGAATTTGCGTACGATGGCAGGGAACATTATTCCATACTTCAAGAGCCTGGACTCGAGAACCATGCGGTTATGGTAGATTCGGTATCCAAGCGCTATAGCATGTGCGGTGCACGTATTGGATGTTTGGTGTCCAGGAACAAGGAAGTCATTCAAACAGCTCTAAAATTTGCCCAGGCGCGCTTATCCCCGCCCACATTTGCGCAAATTGCCAGTGAAGCGGCATTGGATACCCCACCATCCTATTTTGATGCCGTGATCAGTGAATATGTGGAACGTAGGAATATTTTGGTGACTGAACTTCAAAAAATTGAAGGGGTCAAAGTGGCTGTACCCCAAGGTGCTTTCTATTGTGTTGCGGAACTGCCTATTTCCAATTCGGATGATTTTGCCCAATGGTTGTTGGAAAAGTTTGAAATGGACGGTGCCACAGTTATGGTTGCTCCCGCTGCAGGGTTTTACGCTTCGGAAGGATTGGGTAAAAACCAAATCAGAATAGCCTATGTGTTGGAAAAAGAAGAATTGGTCAAAGCAGTGCGTATTTTGGGTACGGCCTTGAAAGAGTACACTAATTAATGAACATAGCGGAGAACATATCCCTTAAAAGTTACAATACCTTTGGTATTGATGTTACCGCACGCTCTTTTGTGGAAATCAATGGCCTGGCCCAATTGCAACGGGTGTTGGAGTTAAAGGCGTATCCCAATAAGTTTATTCTAAGTGGAGGAAGTAACGTATTGCTTACTACGGACATTGATGCTTTGGTTATGCACATCAACCTCAAAGGTATTTCCATAGTAGAGGAAACGGATGAAGAAGTTCAGATTAAGGTTATGGCCGGGGAAAACTGGCATGAGCTGGTGCTGTGGAGTCTTGAACAAGGATATGGAGGTTTGGAAAACCTCTCGTTGATACCGGGAAACATGGGGACGGCTCCTATTCAAAATATCGGTGCCTATGGTGTGGAACTGAAGGATGTTTTTGTGAGTTGTGCGGCCATGGAAATTGATACCATGGAGTTGGTAGCATTTGACCAAGAAGCCTGCAATTTTGGCTATCGGGATTCTTTTTTCAAAAATGAAGGCAAGGGCAAGTACATTATTACCTCGGTAACCTTAAAGCTGACCAAAAAAAATCATCAGCTTAATACGGGGTATGGGGCCATAGAAGAGGAATTAAAGAAAAATGGAGTAATCTACCCCACCATTCAGGATATTTCCAATGCTGTTGTTGCCATTAGGCAAAGTAAACTTCCTGACCCCAAGGAAATTGGAAATAGCGGGAGTTTCTTTAAGAACCCCGTAATATCCAAGAAGACCTTTGAGAAATTCAAGAAAAAAAATCCGGATGCCCCATCTTATCCGGTGGACAATGGTCAATTCAAAATTCCCGCGGGATGGTTGATTGAACAATGTGGATTTAAGGGCAGACGATTTGGCGATGCCGGTGTGCACGGAAAGCAAGCTTTGGTATTGGTGAATCATGGAAACGCCACAGGCAAAGAAATTTTGGATTTAGCTGAAAAAATCCAGGAAGAAGTAGAAAAAAAATTCAAGATCAAGATCAACCCGGAGGTAAACATCATATAATAACCCCTGCATTGCAATAATAACAGGGGTTATACCAAACCAAACTAACCAAAATATTAAATACTTCTACAAGTATGTTCTTTAACCAATAATTTAACGCCGTCGAATAATCGATTTTCTAACTTAGCGTTACCTTATATACGAGATAAAGCTTATTTTAGATTTTTGCCCCCAAAATTTAGCCAACAGCCCCTAGATGAGTACACTAATTGAAAGACATATTGTTTCCTTACTTGCTGAAAAGGATGATAAGGCGATTTCGCTATTGTATGATAATTATGGGGACACCTTGTTTGGGGTAGCCTACAAAGTGGTTAAGGATGAGGATTTGGCCCAAGACGTGTTGCAGGAGAGTTTCGTCAAAATCTGGAAAAAAGCGGACTCTTATGACGCTTCCAAAGCTAAATTGTTTACATGGCTGTTCCGAATTACTCGAAATACCGCCATTGACAAACTAAGAAGTATCAATAATAAAGCGGACAAAGAAGTCCAAATAGACGTTTCTGACGTATATAACCTAGGAGTAAGTGGCATTAGGCCCGAATTTATGGACGTCCAAGAGAACTTGGACAAAATAGAAGACAAGTATCGTATAGTGTTGGAAGCCCTGTTTTTTCAAGGGATGACACAGCAAGAGGCCAGTGACGAACTGGAAATTCCTCTGGGAACGATCAAGTCTAGGCTCAAAATTGGATTGCGGGAGCTTGGTAAGATTTACGGCACCTCAATGGCCCTTCTCCTACTAATAAATTTATTGTCATGAAAGAAAAAGTACAACGATTTCTGGATTCCGATATATTGGAAAAATATCTCTTGGACGAAACTTCCAAAGACGAGACGCTTCAGGCAGAGCGCTATATAACCATGTATCCGGAGGTTAGGGACACTTATAACCAACTTCAGGACAACTTGGAGACATTTGCCAAAATGTATGCCCGAAAAACCCCTGAAGGTCTAAAGGAAATCATATTGCATAGTGCCAAAAAGGAAAAAGCGGTCAGCCGTAAATTCTTTAGTTATGGCATAGCTGCCAGTGTGGCGATTCTTATTTTGGCCGGGGCTTCCTATTTCTTCTGGAACCAAAACCAAAACCTTCAAATGGAAAATACTTTGGTGACCAACCAGATCAAGTATCTGGAGGAGAATATGAAAAACCAATTGGAGGATGTTCGTAACCAATTTATTGTACTGAACAATCCCGCCACTAAAAGATACAGGCTTAACGGAAAAAAAGAAGGCAAGGAGCTTAAAGCAGTGGCCTACATCAATCCTGTTAAGAAGCTTTCCTACATCAACGTGAGCAATGTTCCAGAGTTGCCGGAAAACAAATGCTTCCAGATGTGGGCAGAAGTCAACGGTGAATTGGTAAACCTTGGGGTAATCAAACAATTTGAGGACAAGGACAAGCTTTTGGCCCTTCCTTACGCGGACAATGCCATTGGGTATATCACCATTGAGCCCGAAGGTGGAAATACTTCCCCAACCGTTAAGAATATTGTAGCCAATATCAACTACTAGGTATTTATTTAAATTACGCTAACCGTAACGGCTTTAGCTAGGTATTTTGTACCTTTGCGCAAAAGCTGGAATATGAAGTTAGCATTATTGACCATTAGTCTCTTAGCACTTGCCGTTGCTGGCATTGCAATAAAGATTTGGTCCAAAAAAGACGGCAAATTTGCCGGTACTTGTGCAAGCCAAAACCCGTATCTGAACAAAGAAGGCGAGGCCTGTGGATATTGTGGCAAACTTCCCAGCGAGCAGGATTGCAAGAAGGATTCCATTCCTGAACTGCAATAGCTCGTAACCTACTTGGTAAATCTCAATTTTTGAACAAAACGGAGCAATCCATCAAGGAAAACATTCAAAAGGCCAAAAATGGAAATCAAATGGCCTTTAGCCTGTTATTGGATTCCTTTTGGAACGAAGTATATGCCTTTCAATTGGCGCGTACCAAAAATGAGAATGATGCCGAGGATATCACCATTCGAACTTTTTCCAAAGCCTTCGATAAAATTGATTCTTACGACGAATCCTACGAGTTCAAGACCTGGTTGATAACCATTTCCAAAAATCTTCATGTGGATCTCATCCGAAAACGTAAACGAAGCCTATTGGATGAAATGGACAGTCATGGTGATGAAGTAAGGAAAGTGCTGGACGAGTCCCCATCCGTTGAAGATCAATTGATCATAGAGCAAAACTTGGCCCATTTGCTTAGGGATATCAAAAAATTGAAACCGCATTATCAGAAAGTGATCAACCTACGGTATTTTAATGAGCTTAGCTATGCCGAAATCGCCAAGGAACTCAACGAACCTGTCAACAACATTAAGGTAAAATTGCTTCGCGCCAAGAAACTTTTGGCCGAGATTATCCAAAAGCACTAGCTCGTTCAAAGCGCTTGGTTTACTACCCAGTTTCGTATCTTTGCACTTCAAATTTCTTTTATGAGCACAGTCACTCAAGAAAATGTTCTCCCCCCAAAAGGAAAACCGAAATGGCTCAGGGTAAAACTTCCCACAGGGAAAAAATACACACAGCTACGGGGCTTGGTGGACAAGTACGATTTGCACACCATCTGTACCTCAGGTAGCTGCCCCAATATGGGCGAGTGCTGGGGAGAGGGCACGGCAACTTTTATGATTCTGGGAAATATTTGCACCCGTTCATGTGGTTTCTGTGGTGTTAAGACCGGCCGACCCGAAACCGTGGACTGGGCGGAACCGGAAAAAGTGGCGCGTTCCATCAAAATCATGAATATTAAGCATGCCGTGGTCACATCCGTAGATCGGGATGATCTTAAGGACATGGGATCCATTATCTGGGCCGAAACCGTGAAAGCCATCCGAAGAATGAACCCGGAAACCACTTTGGAAACCCTTATTCCAGATTTTCAGGGTATCGAAACCCATTTGGACCGTATTCTAAAAGTAGCTCCTGAGGTGATTTCGCATAATATGGAAACGGTTAAAAGGCTTACACGCGAAGTGCGCATCCAAGCCAAATATGAAAGAAGCTTGGAAGTGCTCAATTACCTGAAAAAAAATGGGGCCAACAGAACCAAATCCGGTATCATGCTAGGGCTTGGGGAACAGGAAAATGAGGTAATCCAAACGATGGAGGATCTTCGGAAAGTTGATGTGGATGTGGTCACCATAGGACAATATCTCCAACCCTCGAAAAAACATTTGCCGGTCAAAGAGTTCATCTTGCCGGAACAGTTTAAAAAGTATGAGGAAATTGGTTTGGAAATGGGCTTCAGACATGTGGAAAGTGGTGCTTTGGTACGCTCCTCCTATAAAGCCCACAAGCATATCCATTAGGATCAATCCTACACATTTCTCCTCTTATGAAGCAAATCAACATTGGCATTAATGGTTTTGGACGTATCGGCAGAACACTTTTTAGACTGCTACAGCAGCATCCCAATATTAATGTGGTTGCTGTCAATGACCTAACGGATGCCAAAACGCTGGCCCATCTGCTAAAGTATGATAGCATTCATGGGACGCTTTCAACGGATATATCAGCAGAAGGGAATCATATTGTCACTGAAAATCACCGTATTGCCATCCTAAATCACAATCATCCGAGCCAAATTGCCTGGGATGCCCACAAAGTGGATATTGTGGTGGAAGCCTCAGGGAAATTCAAAACCAAATCGGATTTGGAGTTTCACCTAAAAAATGGGGCCAAAAAAGTGATTTTATCTGTTCCCCCAGTAGAAGATAACATCAAAATGGTAGTGCTTGGAGTAAATGAGGACATTATAAGTGCGGAGGACGATATCGTATCCAATGCTTCCTGTACCACCAATAATGCGGCCCCCATGATCAAGGTGGTCAACGAGCTATGCGGTATTGAACAAGCTTATATAACCACCATACATTCGTATACATCGGATCAAAGTCTGCACGACAGGCCCCATCGCGACTTAAGGAGGTCCAGGGCAGCAGGTCAGTCTATAATTCCCACCACTACAGGAGCTGCCAAAGCATTGACCCGGATTTTCCCAGATTTATCTGATGTTATCGGAGGTTGTGGTATCAGAGTTCCTGTTCCCAATGGCTCTTTGACTGATATTACCTTCAATGTTAAAAAAGATACCTCCATTGCCGAAATAAACAGTACTTTTAAGTATTACGCCAATAACGAACTTAAAAACGTATTGCATTTTACCGAAGACCCCATTGTTTCCATCGATATAAACAATAGTTGCTATTCTTGTACGTTTGATTCTTTGATGACCTCCGTTATTGGGAAAATGGTGAAAATTATCGGATGGTACGACAATGAAACTGGGTATTGTTCCAGAATTATTGATTTAATAGCTTTGTTTATTAAGAAAAACTACGTTTGACCTCGAATCTGATATACAAACATCTTGGCGTTTTAAGATGCTTCAGTTTGTGCATTTTCCTTTGCACCCAGCTTTCGTTTGGTCAAAATGATATAAGCTCCACGGAAAAGGTACAGGCCATTTTTGATGAATTCATGGTTCATCGCCATCAAAACAAGATTGAAAAAGCCTTGGAAACCTTGGATCAGGCGGCTGAAATTGCCGAGAACAATGAGGATGCCAAACTTTTACTGGATACCTACCATCAATACGCCCGTTTATTCCTTGAAGAAGGTGAGCGGGAAACCACTATTTTTTATTGGGACCGGGCCAGTATTCTGTTAAAGGACCTTTCCTACTCGTACGGACAAGCTTTTCACAACTATCTGGATGCTGCGCTTCGATATGATGAAGGGAACAACTTTCAATCCCTTAAACTATTGGAAGAATCCAGAAAGCTTAGCAACAACCGGAATTTGGGGAACAATATCTTGCTATTGGAGGCTTATATCTTCACCAATATTGAAAAGTACGAAGATGCCATTAAAAACCTCCATGCATTAATTGTCAATTCTGATGATAAGGAGCGTGCCTATTTGGCTACCAAAGCAAATCTTCAGTTGGCCAAAATAAGCATGGAACTCGACGATTTGGAAGAAGGGGTGATCCACTCCCAAGCAGCATTGGAACTTGCGGAAAAGCACAGTTTTTTCAAGGAAGTAAAAGCTGCCAATCAGAGCCTGTCCTCCATTTATGAAAAAACAGGGGACTATAGCCAGGCCTTAAACTATACCAAAGTACTTGAGAAAATTAGAGATTCTATTTTCAACATTGAAAAGGTGCAATTGGAAACCAAGACCGCAGATAAAATTAGGTTTGAGCACCAAATGAACGAAATCAACAAGCTCACGGCCAAAAATGAAGAGTTAAGTGAATCCAAGAACCGTTCTGAGATAACTGCCATTTTAACATCTGCATTTTTAACGATAATCTCGCTCTTGGCGGTTTCGTTATTCCGGAACAACCAAATAAAGCTCAAGACCAACGATTTATTGTACACCAAGAACAAGGAATTGGAGCTTGCCCGTGATTCTGCAGTTTCTGCCATGGAGGCCAAGACCAACTTCCTATCTACAGTAACTCACGAATTGCGAACTCCATTATACGCGGTAACTGGGCTTACACACTTACTTTTGGAGGAAAACCCCTCAGATCATCAAAAGGAACATCTAAAATCCCTTAAATTCTCAGGGGATTATCTGTTGAATTTCATCAATGACATCCTTCAGATCAACAAAATTGATGCAGACAAGCTGGAACCGTTGAATATTGAGTTCAAACTGCACAAAGTTCTAGCTGATGTTGTGGATTCGCTACAGCAAAATGCCAGTGAAAACAACACTAGTCTGGTACTGGATTATGATCCAAATATTCCGCAGCAGTTGTTGGGTGACCCAATCAAGATTTCTCAAATTTTCATGAATTTGGTTGGCAACGCCCTAAAATTTACCAAAGATGGCAAGGTCGAGGTCATTGCCAAAATGTTGCGTAAAGAAGAGGAAGAGGTAAAATTGTACTTTGAGGTCAAGGACAATGGTATCGGTATATCAGAGGATCAGCAGAAAAACATTTTTGACAGCTTTGAACAAGGATCTATCCAAATTAACAGGGAATATGGTGGAACAGGACTTGGATTGACCATTGTGAAGAGTCTGCTTGGACTCTTTGGCAGTAAAGTTCACCTAGAAAGTGAACTGGGCCATGGAAGTTCCTTTTTCTTTGAATTGGATCTAAAATGCGATAACAACGCCTTGGACGAAGTGGCCTTTGAACTGAATCCTGAAGAATTCAATTTTAAAGGATTGCATGTACTTGTTGTGGAAGACAATAAGATCAATCAGGTCATCACCAAAAAGATGCTTACCAAAAAGGAAATTACCTGCGATATTGCCAACAATGGTAATGAAGCCATTGATTTGGCGAAGGCCAACACCTACAATGCCATTTTAATGGACATTCATATGCCTGGTATTAGCGGTGAAGAAGCCACAAGACAGATCAGAAAGTTTGATGACGAAATCCCCATTATTGCACTAACGGCCATTTCGTTGGATGATAGTTTGGATAGTTTCTACGAAGCAGGCTGCAATGATGTGGTGACCAAACCTTTTAAACCTGAGGTTTTCTATCAAAAAATTGGGGAGAACATCTTCAAGAAAAAAATGGAAGGCTTGGTTTAAAATTGACTTTCAACTACTTCTTTCAACAGGTTTTCATCTTCCAGATTAAAATCATGCGCAATCTCCAAGTAATATAGTGGCTCCACCCTTCCATAAAGTCGAACAAAGTCCTTTTCCGTAGTGAGTACGGCATCGTAATGCTTGAACTTTTCAATCTCATCAGACGAAAAGTTGTGATGATCCCCAAAGGCCAAGTGCTGAAAATCGATTCCTATATCCCTTAAATACTGAACCAAAGGTTCAGGTGAGGCGATGCCGGTCACCAAAGCAATTTTCTTGTCCCCTAATTTTGAAGGAGCAACTTTGTTGCCTTTCCCATCTTTAAGCTTTTCAGCATAGGAAAGGTGGGAGAAAAGAAGCTGTTGATGAGGTTTTGGCTGTATAAGACTAGTAATGGTATCCTTTTCCGTTTTGGGCAGGATTTTAGGACATTTAGTAACCACAATAACATCTGCCCTTCTAGCTTCACGCTTGGCATCCCTTAAATTACCTGTTGGCAAATACCAGCCCTTGGGATACAACTGACCATAGGCGGTCAACAAAATGGAAAATTTGGGCTTTACCTTTCGATGTTGAAAAGCGTCATCCAAAAGAATCACATCTGGTTGTACCATTTTTTCGAGTTGCGCAATTCCATTTCGCCGGTCTGCGTCAACCGCTACGTAAATATTCGGGAATTTTTGATGGATTTGAAAAGGTTCATCACCCAAATCAGCCACTGTTGAAGAAGGGTTTGCCAGCAAAAACCCCTTGGACTTTCGCTTATACCCCCTGCTCAAAACAGCTATTTTATGGTTTGACAAAATACGAATTAGATATTCTATCATAGGAGTTTTACCTGTTCCTCCTACGCTCAGGTTGCCCACGCAAATGGTAGGAGTTTCATAGGAAATGGACTTAAAAACACCCCAATCGAACAAATAATTTCGAACATGGACGATCAAGGCGTAGATCAGGGAAAACGGAAACGCTATTTTCCGGAGGAATTGAAGCATAGGGCGAAAATATAATATTTTATCTTTAGCCCATTAAGAAGAACTCTATGACCGTACAGGAAATTGCAACTATTCTGGAAGAATTGGCCCCCCTACCCCACGCTGAAGAATTTGATAATGTGGGATTATTAGTGGGCGACCACAAACAAGAAGTTACAGGGATACTGGTAACCTTGGATACCTTGGAAGTGGTTGTTGACGAAGCCATCTCCAAGAATTGCAACCTCATAGTAAGCTTTCATCCCATAATTTTTAAAGGACTTAAAAAAATCACAGGAAGTACCTACGTTGAGCGTGTAGTACTTAGGGCTATTGCAAACAACATTGCCATCTACAGTATGCATACCGCGTTGGATAACAGCAAAATGGGGGTCAACGCCAAAATTTGTGAGGTGCTTGGCATCAAAAACCCAAAAATCCTGATACCCAAGCAGGGAACCATCAAAAAACTGATCACATACACTCCTTTGGAAGCTGTGGACACGGTTAAATCAGCTTTGTTCCAAGCAGGGGCCGGTGAAATTGGAAATTATAGTAATTGTAGTTTCAGCACAGACGGAACAGGAAGCTTTAAACCAGGAGATGCTACCAACCCATCTGTGGGCAATATTGGACAAGTACATTATGAAAAAGAGGCACAAATCCATGTAATCTTTTCCTTTGAAAAGGAAAAAGCAATCCTCGATGCCTTGTTTACTAACCATCCTTATGAAGAAGTTGCCTATGAGATTACAACCCTTCAGAACGTAAATCAAGATATAGGTATGGGTATGGTGGGAGTGTTGGAAAGTGAAATGCAGGAAACCGAGTTTCTTCGGCACTTAAAGAAAAAAATGAACGCATCGGTGGTCCGGCATTCCGAGTTATTAGGAAAAAAGGTGAAAAAAGTCGCTGTTTTAGGGGGCAGTGGCGCTTTTGCCATTAAAGCCGCGTTGAAGTCGGGAGCTGACATATTTGTAAGCTCTGACATCAAATATCACGAGTTTTATCAAGCTGAAAAGCGATTGGTCATTGCCGATATTGGGCACTTTGAAACTGAGCAGTTTACAAAAGATTTATTGGTTGATTATCTTATCAAAAAAATTCCTAATTTTGCAATCTCTTTATCGGAGAGCATTACAAATCCCATCAAGTATTTATAATATATGGCGAACAAAAGTGAAAACACCGTGGAAGAAAAGTTAAGAGCTTTATATGATCTACAACTTATCGATTCCAGGGTTGATGAAATACGCAATGTTAGGGGCGAACTTCCTTTGGAGGTACAGGACTTGGAAGATGAGGTACTGGGGCTTAAAACCAGAATGGACAAGCTAAAGACCGACGTTGAAACCGTAAATTTTGAGATTGCTGCCAAGAAAAATCTCATTGAGGAATCCAAAGCATTGATCAAAAAATATGCTGAACAACAAAAGAATGTTCGCAATAGCCGTGAGTTTAACTCTTTGAGCAAAGAGGTAGAGTTCCAAGAACTGGAAATTCAATTGGCTGAAAAGAACATTAAAGAATTTAAGGCCCAAATAGAGCAGAAAAAAGAGGTCATTGCCGAAACCAAGGAAAAATTGACCGAAAGAGATGGTCACCTTAAACATAAAAAAGGTGAATTGGACGCTATTTTGGCCGAAACTGAGAAAGAAGAGAAAGCACTATTAAAGAAGTCTGAGGAATTTGAGGAGAAAATCGAAGAGCGCTTGATTCAGGCGTACAAGAGAATCCGCCATAACGTGAAAAATGGTTTGGCCGTGGTTCCGGTTGAAAGGGGCGCTTCCGGTGGTTCTTTCTTTACCATACCTCCCCAAGTTCAGGTTGAGATTGCTTCCAGAAAGAAAATCATTACTGATGAACATAGTGGAAGAATCTTGGTAGATCCACTATTGGCTGAAGAAGAGCAAGCAAGGATGCAAGCATTGTTTGCCAAAATCTAATTTGGACCGTAAAGTAAAATGAAAGCCACCTTTTAGGTGGCTTTTTTATTGTCTAGCAGTCTTAAGATCGTTTTTTCCACTTCCTTGGAATCCCAGTTGGACTCGATATCCGGAAGTTTCATAACCTCTTGCATTATTTTTTCTTGCTCATCCCCAATGGCCAGTGCTTCAGCATAAGGCCTATCCGAAAAAGTAACCCTACTATATACCGGTATCCACTTATCCGGGTGCTTGGCTGCAAAATGCTTTTCTATTTTCTTTTGCAATAAGAACATGGTATCGGCAGTTTTACTGCTCATTTCCATAAAATTTCGATAACTGAGCTCGGCAATGGCATCGGCATTGGGTTTGCGTATTTTTTGATATTCTACAAAAATGCGCTCCCAATCATCCCCATACTGACCCATCAGCTCGTCCAACTGATATATATCTTCAAATCCAGCATTCATACCCTGTCCATAAAAAGGCACAATGGCATGTGCCGAATCCCCAACGAGGGCAACCTTGTTCCAATAAGTCCAAGGATAACATTTCATTGTCACCATGGCACTGGTGGGGTTCTTAAAGAAATCCTGGGTAAGATTCTCTATCTCCTTTCGAACATTGGGGAAGTAGGTTTCGAAAAAAGCCTTCGCATCTTCCTCGGTTTTTATCCTATCAAAAGAAATGTCACCCTCAAAAGGTAGGAACAGGGTACAGGTGAAACTCCCATCAATGTTGGGCAAGGCAATAAGCATAAACTTGCCCCTTGGCCAAATATGGAATGAATTTTTACCCAATTTATGGCTGCCATCCGGATTCGGTGGGATAGTAAGCTCCTTGTAGCCTACATCAATAAAGTTCTGCGAATAATCAAACCTACTCCGGCGTTGCATTTTATGCCGGACCCGGGAAAAGGCCCCATCACATCCAAAAATCAGGTCAAATTGGTACTCCTTCCAAGCACTTTTAACAGTTTCACCAGTATATATCTTAGCTTCCGGAAGATCCACATCCCACACTTTTTCGTTGAATCGAAACTGTGTCCCAGCTTCTTCGGCCAAATCGATCATTCTCCTATTGAGGATTCCTCTGGAAATGGACCAAATGGCTTCCCCGTCTTTGCCATAGTTCTGATAATAAACAGGCTTGTCATAGACATGCATAGCCCTCTTGTCCATGGGAATGGCTATTTCCCTAATACTCTCTTCTAGCCCTACTTTACGGAGCGACTTCCAGCCCCTATTGCTCATGGCCAAATTAATGGACCTACCTGAGAATTCTATAGTCCTGATATCCGGTCTACGATCAAACACCGTTACCGAATGTCCTTTTTTTCTTAAAAATATAGCTAAGAGGGAACCCACCAATCCTGAACCGATGATGGCAATATTTTTTGAAGTCTGTGTCATATGCCCGTGGGCCTATTCTTGTTAAGCTATAAAAGTACGGAAAATAGGCAGTATTTCATGCGCTACGATCTTTCCGACATAGTTTCATTTTTTGTGGGAAGATGTATGTTTTCAATGGGAAAACTTAATGTAGAGAGTTTTTTGGATTCACATAAACTTTTGGCACCATAGTTGCCGTATATATATTAAATATTCCGCTTCGGCGTCTCTATATATAAAAAGTCCTTCACAATTTATTGCGAAGGACTTTTTCCCTTTTAAGTGAAGTTCTATTCCAAAATACCGTCAACTATACCGTATTCCACAGATTCATCGGCTCCCATCCAATAGTCGCGGTCAAAATCTTTCATCACCTTGTCATAATCCTGTCCACAGTTATCCGCTAGAATTTTAGCCCCTAATTCTTTGGTCTTGATGATCTCCTTGGCTTGTATTTCTATATTGGAAGCCTGCCCTTGGGCACCACCGCTAGGTTGATGGATCATCACCCGGGCGTGAGGTTGTATAAATCGCCTTCCCTTTTCCCCTACTGAAAGTAAAATGGACCCCATGGAAGCTGCCAATCCGGAACATACCGTTGATACTGGACTTTTTATTTGCTTTATGGTATCATAAATAGCAAAACCTGAGGTTACATACCCTCCAGGACTATTTATGATTAGTTGAATTTCATCATTGCTTTGAAGATCCAAATACAACAAGCGATCAATAACATGTTTTGCCGAATCATCATCCACCATTCCCCATAAAAACACCTTGCGCTCTTCCAATAATTTCTCTTGGACCAATTCATTAACCTTACCTTTTTTTGAACTCATTCTTTGTGTTTTGTAAAGTTTCAAAATTAATCAAATTATAGGTACCAAATTCTTTAACCCAAGGAAATATCCATGGCAAAACGGATTGGCACTTATGCATTAAAAATGGTAGCAAAACGGCCCCTCATCGATAATTTATATACGTTGACCGATAAAATTAGTGATATAAGTACTTGATTGACAGTTATCTATGATTTTGTCACCTTATCGAAAATTGGGTCGTACATCGATTTATCCAACATCTATGTCGTGTAACTTTCCTATTCCACTACATCCTGCATTTCTTTGAAACGAATTATGAACCCAAATCTTAATAATTCCAATCCAACAGTGAAAACCTTAACCTACAGCGATTTACATCAAATCACATTTTTCGTGACTCAATCCTAGCAGGTTAGGCTTTCATAAAGTTTGGACGATCTAATAAGTGATCATCTCAAATCTAAACCTATGAAGAGCAAAACTACTTCTACATTTAAACCGGTAATTGTTTCTTTCTTACTCTTGTTCTCGTTCAGCATGATGGGGCAGGTTAAAAAAGCATTTACCCCGAGGTATTCAGAAACCATTAAGGGAGATGTGACAATCATCGCCAATAATGTACTTTCACGTCATGCCACAAACTCGTACAACGGAACGGATGGTAACCACGATTTCTCAAACAATGTTTTTGTAGATATTGATTCGGATGCCTCCACCTTTAATTCCAGTAGTGCTAATTTCTCAAATCCAGAACCGAGCCTTAGCTGTTTGAATTTCAAAAAGGTTTTGTTGTACTGGGCAGCGGCTGACAAAGAATATTCTGTTGACGACAATACGGGTGATGGTGGTTCTGAACCCGTTTGGAATTACAACCAGGTAAAACTCATGCTCCCTGGTCAATCTTCATACAGCACGGTTACGGCTGATGAAGTAATCTATAGAGGAAGGGATGAACATTTTGTAAATGACCCTTATATCTGTGTCAAGGATATAACCTCAGATGTATCAGGTTTGGGCAATCCCTATGGAAATTTCCAGGTGGCCAATGTGAAAGCTACAGAAGGAGATCTCTATTCACATACAGGTTCGCATACGGGTACCTCGGGAGGGTGGCAAATTGTGTTTGTCTATGAAAACCCGAGCATGATTGGAAAAAACATAACCCTTTTTGACGGTTATGTGCATATTACCCAAACACAAGGAGAAGTGGAATTCGATTTTAATGGGTTCCAAACCGTTCCTACAGGAAATGTAAATGCAGATATTGTTCTTGGATCCTTTGAAGGAGATAGGGATATCTCTGGAGACCAGTTACAAATCTTCGATACCAATAGTACTTGGTCCAACATCTCCACCCCAATTAGAAATAGCAACAACTTCTTTAATAGTCGAATTACCATAGATGGAGCCGATTTCACAGATAGAAATCCAGCGAGTACCAACACCTTGGGCTTTGATGCTGCCGTTTTTGATTTGCAGAATACAGGTAACAAGTTTATAGACAACAACCAAACATCAGCTACCCTGAAAATTACCTCGGACCAAGAAAGTTATGGTCTTTATTTGCTTGGATTAAGTGTAGAAGTTTATGAACCCAGCCTTGGCGCCTTGAACTTTACTTCCTCCACTTCAGGTACAGGTTTTAACCCAGGAGATAATGTTCAAATGACACTTAGCGTTGAAAACTCCGGAAACGATGATATCCAAAACTTGGAAATTTATACCACCCTTCCACAAGAGGTGGATTTTGTGGATACCGAGACCTTGCCGACTGGAGTGACGTACAATTTTAATACTTCCACAAGAGAGTTGCGCTTCTTTATTGCAGATGGCAATACCGATGTAGGAGATCCTTTGTATACTTTGGATTTTAATGTTCAGATCAAGGACCAGTGCCATTTCTTGGAAACTGCTTGTTCTGCAAACTTCGCCATGCAAGCCACTGCAACATTTAGTGGGGTAACCAATACCAATCCAGTGGTGGCCCAAAGTTCAGGAACACTTGACAGTTGTGGTATCGGTAACTTTGACCCTACTGTGGTAGATATCAATGAACCCAATCAGGTAAACTGGTCAACAGGGGCCAATGCATTGGACACTACCGTTTCCTGTGATGATACTGATGCTTTGAATGCGGCTCAAATCCTTGAGCCAGCTACAGAATTTTGCAATTTCACTTTGAACAAGGTTGCAGGTAGTTTTGTTGCAAACCCAAGTTGTCCTGGAGAAGGAACTTATACAAATACATGGACTTTCACAGATGCCTGCGGAAGAACCAGTGATACGTTTACCCAAGTCATTACAGTGGAAGATAACACTGCACCAACCTTTGTGGAGACATTGCCAACAGATACTACGGTTTCCTGTGATAGCGTACCGGTGGCAGATATATTGACAGCTACGGACAACTGTGACAACAATGTGTCCGTGATCTTTGATGAACAGATTACTGACGGTGATTCTTGCCCTTCCGATTATACCATAACAAGAACTTGGTCTGTGGAGGATTGTGCCGGAAACACTACTGAGCATGTACAGACAATTACTGTGGAGGACACAACTGCACCTACCTTCGTGGAAACGCTTCCTTCGGATACGGTTGCTGCTTACAATGCGATTCCAAGTGCAGAAACACTCACTGCAAATGACAATTGTGATACAAATGCCACTGTAAATTTTTCTGAAAGCTATGTTGGAGATAATACAAGTACTACTTATACCATTGTTAGAACATGGACAGCCTCCGATTGTACGGGAAATTCCGTTGATCATACCCAACAGATTTTTGTTACTGAAAATGGAGACCCTGTTGGTTTATACATAAATGATATTACTGTAGATGAGGATGCCGGAAACGCCGCTTTGGAAGTATTCCATGTTGGGGAAGTTATTGGAGGTTTTACGGTAAATCACACCACTGCTGATGGAACAGCGGTAGAATCCCTGGATTACAGCCTAACTTCTGGCACATTGAATTTTAATGGAACGCACGGGGAATTGGTTTCAATTTCAGTTCCGATTAATGACGATAATGTTATTGAAGCAACAGAAGCTTTCACGGTTGAATTGACTAATGGTAGCAATACACCTGTTATTAATGACAACTCTGGAGAAATAACTATAAACGACAACGACGGTGGGGCCGGGAACGGGGTGTCCGTTGCGGGCTTCAGCGTGGACGAGGACGCGGGTACCGCCGACTTTGTACTGTCGCTCAACGCGGATGTACAGGGCGGGTTCAATGTGGACTTTGACATTACAGATGGAACTGCAATCGCAGGCTTGGACTATACCGTGGCCTCGGCCTCCGGGAACATCGCATTTGCCGGTAACGCCGGGGAACAGCACAGCGTGACCGTGACCATACTTGACGATACACTTATCGAGAACAGCGAGGACCTGTCCATCGCGCTCTCCAACCTTTCAACGGGGCTTATCTCCATTGTGGGGGCGAACGCAGTTGGTACCATAAA
>NZ_VCNI01000007.1 GCF_005937185.1 Flagellimonas algicola
CATTGGGAGATATGTCACCAAGGGAATACAAAGACCGTTTCGGGGAGGAATTCCTCCCCGAAACAAACATTATTAATGAAAAATTGTTGAATTTAGAGTTATCCTAAAAAGGGGAAGGCTACACCCTGTCCTAAAAACCCCAGACTGAGAACTCCCATTGAAGTTGAGGAAAAAGTGCTTCACCTAAGAAAGAAGTACCATTTTGGTCCAGAGAGAATCTATATGTACCTAAAACGGTATTTGAACATAGAGACATCGGAAAGCAGCGTTTCCGTATCCTGAAAAGAAATGGGGTCAACAGGCTTCCAAGGAACACAAAGAAACGTTCACCGGGACCAAAGATCAAGCTGTACGAAAAACAGACGCCAGGCCACCATGTGCAAATGGATGTCAAGTTCCTGGCCTTTACCGATAAGCAGGGAAAGAACATTAAACGCTATCAATACACGGCCATAGACGATGCCACTGGGATACGTGCATTAAAGGTCTATGACAGGCACAACCAGGACAACGCCATCCACTTTCTGGATTACGTGATCAAAAAATTCCCTTTCAGGATAAAAGTGGTAAGAACCGATAATGGGCATGAGTTCCAAACAAGGTTCCATTGGCATTGTTTGGACCAAGGGGTTGAGCATGTCTACATAAAACCTGCCAGCCCAAGGTTAAATGGCAAAGTGGAAAGGTCCCACTGGACCGATAAGCAGGAATTTTATCAATTGATAGAGTACACATCGGACGTTGACCTGAGCAAAAAATAGATCAGTGGGAGAAATTCTATAACTTTAACAGACCCCATAAATCAAATGGCGGTTTGACACCATATGAAGTCTTTAGAGCCAAAATGAACATTAATATACAAGGTTAATCCAAGTTTGAAGTATCACACTAGGGGTAAATCTGACGAAAAAATAGCTGGAGTTAGAATTGTATCATTTAAGCTATCACAATGAAATACACGGATGCCGTTTCGAATAAGTCCCAATTCCCTAATCAAATAGATTATGATGGAATGAAAATGAAAGTGGTGACAGCTCTAAAACTCGAAGATGATTTTATAAGATTTGTGGAGGACTTTCCCGTTATGAATTATAATGACAAATGCGCTATTCCCTATTCAACCAATCAACAGTTTCGGGTATGTGCTCTTTGGACTGATGGGGCAAGTGTTATGCATAAAGGAAAGCTATCAGAACTATTAGGTTCTTCGGAAGAAGAATGAGAACAACTGCCAAAGTTCAAATAAAGGATTCATTAAATGTCCATATTTGCTAAATATGGATAATTTTTATAGATTTATGTCAAAATGGGTTTGTTATGAATATCAGTTTCACAAAAAAGCAGAAAGAATATATTGCTAAACAGGTGGCCACGGGCGAATATCAAAACAATAGTGAGGTGATTCGTGATGCCATTCGTCTACATAGAATTTATCGGGACAAGGTCATCGAAGATCTTAGAAGGGAGATAGAAAAAGGTTGGAACGGGCCCGATAGCACCAGAACAATGGATGATATTATATCCTCAAAGAAGAACGGGTGACAAAAGGTTACGTTCTATCGCAGGAAGCGGACAATGACATTGAGGATATTTTCGAATACGGGCAACACCAATTTGGTGACTCTCAAGCAATCGAATACCTAGTTGGCCTAAACAATCATTTCAAGGCAATTGCCAAGAATCCTGATATCGGGAAGGAAAGAAAGGAGATTAAGGATGGGCTTTTCAGTTTTCCTTATATCTCTCATATAATTTTCTACCATAAAATGAACGGATATATACGTATAGTAAGAATACTCTACGGCGGAAGGGATTTGGTAAAGTTTCTAACTTAAAAGTTCAAATAAACGATACACGATTGCATAATTCCATTACTCTTTTAGGACATACAAAAATTACCATAAAACTAACGCCTCAGAGGATAAATTGAAAAATAAAATAGTTTATACATATATTGCCATATGTTAAAAATCATTAAAATGAAAAAGCTATTTGTCATTGCTTCAGTCATCTTATTTTCAACTGCTGTATTTTGTCAAGAAGATGAACCTACTGATTCGCAAAAAAGAATTGAGAAGTTTTCTGTGGACAAAAGGAATGAGGTAAGCATTGATGTTATATCGGCGATAGCCATCCCCGCCCTTAATCCTCGGTATGAATATATCTTGGGGCGTTATTCTGGAGTCGGAGTGGATTTGTTTGTTTCTCTAGAAGGGAGTGATGATTTTGATAATTTTTCGGAGTATGAAAAATTTTCACTGACACCATATTACCGACAATACTTTTTTTCAAAGCAAGACTACGGGGCTAAGGGGTTTTATGCCGAGGTGTTCTTAAAGTTTTTCACCTTCGAAGACCAAACGTTTGATAGTGCAAGCGATTCATTTAGCACAGACAGCTTTTTCGATACTTCCATTGGAGCTGGAATCGGTTGGAAGTGGATAAGCGAGAGCGGTTTTCTTGTAGATCTGGGTATAGGAATCGGAAGGAACTTTCGACTGCCGAGTGATGATAATGTGGGGTGGGAGGTCCAACCCAGAGGTGGTTTACATTTTGGTTGGCGGTTTTGACCTGTCTTAATTTCCAATCCTTGTTAGCCGTGTGAATGATTTCAAATTACAACAAAAAGAATCAGTGGCAACGTCCTGCCAAAGTGTCTTTGTGATTCGACAAGAATAAAAAAAGCCGATAAGAGATTATCGGCTTCGACTGACTAACTCAAATCAAGAACGTAGCCGAAGACGGCTCCACAATATTAGTCTACCTGTTCTGCGTAAAGGCAAAAATTAGTTGATGATATTGTTACTATATTGAAAGCTGAAAGTTCAAAAAAACGATTTTCAAATACTATGAAAAGACAATTATTAAATATACCTCATGAGGATTTCGAAAACCCAATTTTTGTAAGAGAGAAAGAAACCATCTTAAGATTTATATAATTGATGAAGTTGAATATGAAAAGTTCAAGAAATACCAAGATGATCAAAAAATTGTCAGTATTAATTGTGTTTTCTTAGAATATTTCGAGGAGGAAAACCGACTTGTCTACAACATGAAAAAACCCACCACAATGTTCCCTATTTCAAGTGATAAAGTTGAATTGATGATGGCAGGCATGGAATGATAACGTTCAAATAAACTATTGGAAAATGAAGGCATAAGTTCGTCATTGTACTTCAGCCATCATTATTTCTGTTATTTCAAAGAAATCTGCACAAATATCTTCTGTTTCAAAAGATTCGTAGATATAACCACTGAATATTATACGCAAACCATTTATTTCAAATTCATCACTAAGATTACAAGGACTCAAGATTCCTATTGGGTTTCGATCTAGTTGTTCATTTGGATCAATAATAAATCCACACAGTTCATTCATTACAATTGCTCCAATTACATTCTCTACTGTGGCAACTATACGTCTGCCACTTTTTTGATAACACCTTGGTACAGGACCATCATCTGAACATCCAAAGAATAAAACAATACTTATGACCAATAATCCTTTTTCCATACTTTTATTTAAGGATACGAAAATTAGCATTTGTTGCTTTTAATTTGTTATAAATGCATCAAGTTCAATAAAACGGTGGATTAAATGTAATTGGACCGTCCCGTAAAAGGTCAATTAACGAAACCACTAAAAGAGACCACCTTTAGGACTTTGTAGATAAAAAATTATGGCATCAAATAAAGAGCCCCGTAAAATGGCCGATTTTTGAAACTTAGAATATGGTAACCTATGACAAGTATTAGTGGAATCTAATCGTTAATTATGTATTTTTATATTGGTTCTTAACTATATTTCAAATTGGCAGTACGGAAAAAATCATCAATATGAATAAAACAAGAATAGTAATTTGTATAATAGCAGTTACAGGAATATTTTATTCCTGTAATGAAGAAAAGCAAAGACCAACCTATATGAAATCAATTGAATCAGGATGGAAATTGGTTTACCAAAATGACGAGAACGGAAGTCGATTAACAGGTAATATAGATTCATTAATAGTAGGAATTAGAAATGGATATGATATAAGAGTGGGCTGGGGCTGGGAAGAAGAATTAGCAGATTCAGTTCTTCGACTTGAACATATGGCAGAACCTGTTTTCCTTTCCATAATTCAAGAAAAAAGCGTGTCCGTTGTTATTGATGGTCATCCCCTTTTACAAAGCTACATTGATGCAGATAATCAGAAAATTGGAGAGGGAGGGCACATTTGGCAATGTGTTTTGACTACTAGTGGCACATTCAGTGCCCAAGTCCATAATCGTTCAACAGGCGAGTTAATTAAAGATTGGCCCCAGAGGCATAAAATGACCTGGTTTTTAGAATATCCTAACTACAAACAGAAAAAAAATAAACCTTTATTTTAAAAAATGAAACCATTTATCACTGTTATTTTGTTATTGATTTCGACCTTTTGCTTCTCACAGGACAATTGGAAAATGATTTATGAAAATGATGCCGAAGGCGTAGCGGTCCAAGGGGAATTGACCGAATTGATCTCAGCTATACAAAATGGAGAGAATATTAAAATCTATTTCAGAATGGAAAGGAAGAGTCTGCCGGATATCTACGTGGAACATACAGCAATGGTCAAGTTTACTACCATAATGAACTCGCCGAAGGGAAAGTCCGTAACGGGGCAAATCGACCCTATAATCGGACAGGTGCCGGATTATGAAAACGAACAGGCATTGCTCAAGGAGAACTTGGAATGGGCTCTAAGCGTCTCTTCAAGCGGAAATAATGATACGATGACCAGAAATGTGATAACGGGGGAAATAGTAGACCATAGAGTTGTAAGATGGGGCACGAAATGGTACGTGGAAAAGAAATAGCCACCCGCTATAAGCGCAGGTAAGGGTCTGCTTAATTTCCCCTTGACAAACCATTGCCAGTTGACCCTATTGTCAAGATGGTGAAGTATAGAAAGGGGCTTTTGACCGTAGAACGGTAAATTTTAAAATTACTATATTCTTCCCCTAAAACCGACCAATAAAAAGACTTTCTCTACTTCTAAAATCAGTTCGAATAACTCGCCGATTTTAAGAACATTTTTAGCAGTAGAAAATTAAAAGCCCCCTGACATTAATCTAAGGGGCCTAAATTCGTTCTTGGACAGATATTTGTACATTCAAATCCAATCAATACACTCCAATCAACTTTTACCCAATACTATTTGGTGTGTTTCTTCTGATTCTTTTCCAAGTATTCTTAAAAAATACATGCCATTGCCATATCGCTTCAGATTCAGCTCCATCTCACCGTTCCATTTTCGGTTTCTCTTTTCAAACAACATTTTACCGTATCGGTCATAGATTTCAAAACTGTATTTTTCGGAAGTGCCTCTTGATTTTGATTGACCATTTGAAGAAACCGACGATGTTGAAGTCGTTCGGGGAGAACGCAAACTAGCATTTTCGTAACTTCTTTCGCCAACATAGAACGTACCATCGTTAGATGGATTTGGATATACACTGAAGAAGCCACCACCCCCACAATTGACCACTTTTACAGGAAAGCTGACGCTAGAGGTGCCACAAGAATTGGTTGTCCGTAACGTTACGGTATATGTGCCCGCACGAGTGCCATAGAAATTTATGGGAGTGGGTGCGTAGTCATAAGTAACACTACTGCCTCCCTCAATCTGCAGATAGGGTGAACTTGAAATGAGCTTGTAAGAGTCCGCACCTGGTGATGCTGGGAGTATCCATGTCTCCTCTTGAATAAATACGTTCATGCAGACATCCTGCACCGGCCCTGCATAGGTCAGCGGTCTTCCAACATAGATCTGTTTGCTGACACTTGTGGAAGGGCCACAGGCAGCATCAGAAAGTGTCGCGGTGATGGTCGCATTGCCCCTATAACCATTTCCTTGGGAAAAGGTGGTCGATGCCTGGTTTTGTTGAAAATTCAATGAGGTAGATGGGCTTACCGACCAAGTGACCGAGTTGTTGGGCGCCGGAACGCTAAAAGTGGCCGATGTGCAAAAGTCGGAGGGGCCGTTGATCGTGATATTACTGCACACAAAACCGCAATCAAAGGTAGAGGACGCGTTATTGAGCTCATCGGCCAACCAGTCCCCGTTTCTTGCATTGAACGATAAATGTATTTCATTGGTCGAGATGGTGTTGAAAGAAGTCGTAAAGTTGTCGAAAGGAATGGCCCGACTGCCCGTGGGCCTGTTGGTCTGGGTGTAGGTGCGGGTATAATCGGATGTGTTCAAGGTCGTTGCGCCACTGCCGACATCCAAGGCACTGACAGCAGGTATGAAGTTTACGTTTTCGACTACATCAAGATTATAATTATACCTCACAAAAAAATTGCTTTCAGCATCAGAGTCGCTTTCAAAAAAATCATAGAACGGACCGACACCTCCCGAGAAATTATCTTGAAATAGCGACCCAATGGGTGAATTGAAGCTTCTGTCAGTAAAGGTTCTGGTGATGGGCATCAGCCACAAAAAAGTCTTTTTATAGGTAATTCGGCCAGAATAGATGTTCGCGGTGCCCGAACTGGGGAAGGCCCTCACTTTAAAATCGGTTTCTAAAGTTGCCCGGCCCGGCAAAAAGCCCAACAGGGCGGTTTCAAGATCGCCCAAGGCCACACCCACCAAAAAACCCGCAGGAAAAACGGACAGCACAATATCGGTGAATGCCCGGGTATTGCCCGAACCGTTCAGCCTGAACAACTGTTGGTTCGAGATTAGGCCTTGGGGCTCGGCACAATGGCTGGCATTGCTCAAGGCCACGTTGCGGGTCTGCTGTGGGTAGCCCATCGAACGCAGCTCACTCTGCCATGTGTTGTGTACACTGTTATCAAGCCCATAGTCTTCACGCACGTAATTGGTCAGCAACTGCTTTGCCGCTTGCGAATCTAATAGTCGAATGGCCTCGCCCACCGGAAAGTCTCCGCCGGCCACGGCGATGCCCACATTGCCCGCCGGGGTGGCCAACACCTCATTGACCAACTGGCGTGCCATATAAAACAGGCCCAAGGGCAGATGCACCCCTTGGTGCGGGGCGTCATGGCTCACGTAAAGGTTGGTGTCATGGTCCTCGTTGCGGTTCTCCATATCGCGCAGGGCATAGCGGGCGATGACCCCGCCCATGCTCTGCCCCAAGACCACATTGGGCGTACTGCCCGTTTTGTTGGCATTGACCCAATCGATGACCGCCTGCAGTACATAGGCATTGCGGCGCAGATCGTCCGTACCGTTGTCCCAATTGACGTAGATGACATCATAATCATTGGTAATCACAGCATTAGTTGTCGATATTAAATCAATTAGACTTTGACTTCCTGAATTATCTACAAATTGAAGAAATTGTTCTATATCACTATCGCCAATCGTTCCGCCCTCTTGCTGTAAACCCGTGTCCAAACCTTCGGCCACGATCAAGGGCTTGGTGATCTGCCCACAGGTATTGGCATAGGCAATCTGAAGGGTGGCCGAACCTGCAATGCTCTGGAAGGAACGGGTAGCATTGATGCCCTGAATGGCAATATTACAGGATGCATTTCTTGCTGTTAATGTATTTTGTCGCTCTGCACCCGTGACCTTTAACCGATTACGGCAATAGAGGTATTGCCCATTGGTCAACCTTAAGCGAAAGGTTACCGTGTAGTCACCATCACTGGCATAGGTATGCAAAAGCGCATTGCCCAGTGAAAAGCTTTTATAGCCACTGCCATCCCCAAAATTGACGGCAAAGCTGTGCACGTTTGAACTTTGGTTGGTGTACCAGGTGTCGTTGGAAATCAACAGCGAAACTTTTGAATTGGCGATATGCTGTACCGGTAGGGTCATGCCAAAACTGCTTTTGGTCTCATAGGGATTTTGCCATGTACCACTGATATAGACATCATCGTATTTGCCATTGGTCACCCTGATGTCGTTCTGTGAAAGTGCATTGCTCCGGATACGGGAGTACTTGTAATATAGGCCGTTCAATACCAAGGCACTGGTGGGGCTGCCCTTGCCCAATTTGTTCGTCTCACTTTTTCGTTTTGAGGCCCAAGCATCCTCCAGATCTTCGGGAGCTTCCAGACCGGGTACGGAGGTGTTAATACGTGAGGAAAGTAGGGTATTGTACAGCTCGCGGTAGATACCCGGCGAGAGGTAATTGTTGCTTCGTAGCACCCCATCGTATTGGGTCGCATCCAAAAAATCATAGCCGTAATCGAGCAATAGCTGATGGGGCACCCGGTTCTTTTCCAAGAGGCTGAACACCGTATTGGTCTGGCTCGCCACTTGGGTGTCGATGTGCTGTTGTGCGTTTAAAAATGGGCATAGCAATAGCTGTAAGATAAGTAGAGACTTTCTCATATAGGTAATTTTTAAAGGTTAAAGGATTGTTATGTTAAGATGTTATCATCAAAATTAGTATCGGTTAAGTTAGTTAATTGGTATATCTAAGATCAAACCGGCCATCGGTTATCCGTATTTCATTGCCCTCATTGTCAAGCACCGTAAACTCAAAGGTGCCGGAAATTATTTCATCTGTGAAGTTCGTTATGGTTAGAATACCTGGCTCCTCATCGGTAGGAGATGATGTTAGTTCAATACCACCGCCTATAAGATATTCTGCAAAAAAATTGCCGGATTCAAAAGTTGTAAGAGAATACGTCTTTTCTTCCAAACCCTCTATGTCCAAGGCACCTAGATTAAATCCAACCATTGTTTCACCTCCTCCTCTGGAAGCACTGATTCCCAAGGTGTAGGCATCACGAACAAACTGATAAAATGCAGAAGGCTGATCACCCCCAAACCTACCAGGAAAGAAGGGCTCACCGTCAATCAGACAACCAAAAGTGCCCTCTCCTGTTTGCGTGGCTGGAGGCAAAGCATCTGCGGGGTTTTCGGGCGTGCCGTCGTCATCGTTGTTGCAGGCCGTAAGGATGACCATGAGCATAAAGGCGAGCAGGGTTTTCATATTGTCAATAATTTTAAGAAAATGTTATCAATTGGTGTACTTAAGATCAAAACGTCCATCAGTAATCCGTATCTCAGTCCCGTCATTGTCAATCACAGTAAACTCAAAGGTGCCGGAGATGATTTCGTCGGTGAAATTGGTTATTGTCAAAGTACCTGGGTTTTCATATGTAGTTCTAGCTCTAAGAACTATTCCTCCTCCAAGATTATATCTACCTGAAAAATTTCCTAACCCTTCTGAAATAAGTAAATAGGTAGTCACTTCTAGTCCTTCAATATCCAGCGCACCCAACCCAATGCTAACAAAATTTTCACCCCCCCCGTCGTTTCTTCCGGCACTAATACCCAAGGTGTAAGCCCCACGAACAAATTGATAAAAGGCGGAAGGCCTATTACTGCCACTCTCTGGAAAAAAAGGCTCCCCATCTATAAGGCAGCCAAAGGTCTGCTCACCGGTCTGTGTGGCCGGGGGCAGGGCATCGGCCGGGTTATCGGGCGTGCCATTGTCATCGTTGTTGCAGGCGGTCAAGGTTGCCAAAAACACTAAAACAAGTAGGTTTTTCATGTAGTCAAGATTTTAAAGAAAAGTATTGCGATTTTATTTTAAGGGAATGTTATCAATTGGTATATCTGAGGTCAAAGCGTCCATTGGTTATCCGTATTTCATTGCCGTCATTGTCAAGTACTGAAAACTCAAAAGTTCCTGAGATTATTTCATCGGTAAAATTCGTTATGGTCAATGTACCCGGATTCTCTTCAGTAGTAGAACCGTCTAGAATATTTCCTACAGCAATATCATATTCAGCAGAAAAATTACCGGGCATTCTAGATTTAAGAGAATATGTTGAAATATCCAATCCTTTAATGTCCAAACCAGATATTCTTAGAGACTGTTTTTCAACCCCCCCCCCTCTAGAAGCACTAATGCCTAGGGTATATGCTCCACAAACAAATTGATAAAAAGCCGATGGCCTGTCGCCCCCGAACCTACCCGGGAAAAAGGGCTCGCCGTCTATAAGACACCCAAAAGTGCCCTCTCCTGTTTGCGTGGCCGGAGGCAAAGCATCGGCGGGGTTTTCTGGCGTGCCATTGTCATCATCGTTATTACAGGCAACTATAAGAAATGACAGAAATAAGAAAAGTAGGTTTTTCATTGAGACTAATTCACTTCAAATGTAAGAAAATACTGTAGGTTTATCTTACTGTAATGTTATCAATTGGTGTGCCGAAGATCAAAACGGCCATCGGTGATCTGTATTTCATTGCCGTCATTGTAAAGCACCGTAAACTCAAAAGTTCTAATAAAAAAAATATAGTTCCTTAAAACAAACATTTTTTGGGAATCTACTCCTTCCTTCCAAAGAGTCTCATAAACTCTCCGTTTTCTGGCACATCTCCTACCTCGCAATATTTGCCTGTTTTTTGTCAAAATTAATTCTCACACTTTCGCTTACCAATTGCTCATATCGGCAGATTCTTCAAGTCTATGGTAGACAGAAGATAGTAATCTTGATGATTTCTACAAAGACATATAGCGTTGGTTGAAGAAGCCTGAGCAATAGTTATATTATACAATTGGTTTTTAGTAATCAGTGAAAATCAAGGCGTCTCCTATAGCCCTTTCTCCAGATAGATCTGACGAACTCCCTGTTTTTTTGCCATTGACTATCATCATACTTGAGCCACCTCCATCCAAATTAAATGCTTCAGTGACTCCTAAATTTTTAAATAAATTCGACATTTCAGTAATGGAAGCTCCTGCCGAAATACCGGGCTGACGTCCATATACCACTGCTATATATACTTTGTTGTCTGATGTAATGCCAATAGCAGTTCTCGGATGTCTTCGAACCACCCATCCATGGTAAAATCCTGCCCTTGAACCTATTTCTGTAGTTTCAAAAGCAGCCTTGTCTTTTTTGTCTACATATTCATCTGAAACTTTAAAATCAGAAAAAACAGTCTCCCAACCTTCTTTAAATCTATCAGCTATCTCATGGTTCCCCTTCCTTAGTAGTGTGGGGCCTCCATTTACTGCATATAGGCCTTTTTTGAGTAGTATTGGGCCTTCGTCGCTTGTTATTGATATGTGCTTGGTCACTGTCATTTCTACTTTTGCAACATTTTCAAGATATGTCGCACTCAATCCTATTGCTTGTAACAAATACCCATTTTCTGGTATTTCACCCCCTCTTTGGCGTTTTATAGATATAATTCTGTCTGTACTATCTAAGGCGATTTCCAGACCTTCACCTATATCACCTTTGTTTCCATATTCGGGAGTGAATATGACTATTTCGTCTTTATTTCTACAGACAAAATCATGAATTGGGATTACATAACCTGACCCATCAAAGTTGCCACAATTCAATATCCTTCCAACTGACCTGTTAATCCCATGAACTCTTAATTTAATTGAGTCAAGCTCTATTTGGATATCTGTATTCACGTTGTGCGCAACTGAAAAAAGTGCCGGTAAATTGTTTTCTATAAGCAAAATAGACCTTCCCCCTATAGCTTCACTCAAGAGTTTACCATCTATTACTGAAATTCCAGCTGGGTCTCCTGGCATACCGACCTCGTTTTCCCATGCAAAAAATCCTGCATTTACAGCGGCCAAAGCCCTAAGGTTTCTTGACATTTTAGAGGTAGTTTCTTTTCCCGAAACCTGATTATTTCCTAATATTGCTTTTACCTGTCCTTTGTATTTGGTAAGGTCAATTTTTAAAAGGGATATCAAAAATGGCCCTGATGTAGGATACCCATCCTCTGCCGTGTGCCGAATCGCCATAGAAATGCCCTTGCAACTAAGCTTTTCTCTTAGCTTAATTGCTGCTTCTTTTGTATTGAAAGTTCCGACTCTAACAATTTTGCCGAGTTTACCCCCATGAGGATCGGGTTCAGGGGAATACTCCAATCGGGCAACCATACCTAGATTCTCTATTTTCAACGATAGTTCTTCTGCTTTGGCAGGAGTGACAATTCCACTGGTAAGCGTAAAAAAATCACTGTTAGAGAAATGCCCTCGATTGACTTGGATAAAATCTAGCCCATCTTGTATATTTTTAACAACCACCTTTTGTTCAAGGCCCATTTTGCCAATATCCAAATCTGGAAAGTTCATTGGATCACTGGCACAGGAAAACATCAATAGTATAATGAGTGCTTTTTTCATAGGGGTACTACTTATTTATCACTGGCCTGACTGTTTTAAATCAGAAAAAAAGGGATTGGAAAAATCTCCGCCCCCTTTTCAAACTAACTCAAACTAAAAACCAACTAAGTATAAACAACTTAAGCATATGAATCAATCAATATCCGGGATTCTGATTTAATCCGGCCAAATCGACCTCCCTTTGGGGGATGGGAAGTAACAATTGATTTTGTTCCGTAACATTTTCAAGCCGTTCAATGGCCTTGTTGGTGCGAACCAAATCATACCAAAAGAATCCCTCAGCATAGAATTCCCGTTGTCTTTCATCCAATATTGCATTCAAAAAACTTTCGGAATCGGTTGCCGTACTAGGGCCCAAGCCTCTCACTGCCCTCAGTTCGTTCAGCCTATCCAAACCACTTGGATAGCCTTGTGCTTCTGAACTGATCAAATACATTTCTGCCAACCGACTTACCACAACAGGTAAATTAGCACTCTCGGTATATTTGTTTACAATGTTCTGACCATTAAAAACAATCAGGGTTGCATCTTTCCTAAGGTCGACATCCTCGTATAGATTATTAAAAATAAACTCTGTAGGAGCAAACTGTTGGGAACCCGAAACTGGATGATCGTTGGGGTTAAAAGTGACATATTGCCTCACCAATTCTACAGGATTGTTCCCTAGAGAGAAAATGACTTCTTTATTGCCAGAAATACTGAATATTGAAGCAAATTCTGATTCCAATACAAACCCTCCAGAAGTGGACGAGATAACGGTTTCAGCTAAATCAAAAGCATCATTAGTATTGCCCATGGCCAAGTGAACCCTGGAAAGCAATGCCCTAACTGCGTCTTTGGAAACAAAATTCTCATTCGAAAAGTCATTGGCCAAACTCACTGCCTGATTCAGGTCCCCTAGAATAAATGCCCATGTTTCTTCAGCCGTGTCTCTGGGAACAATTTCAGTTGTATTCTCCGGCAAAAGAGGCACACCTCCGAACCTTGTCACCAAGTAATAGTAAGCCAATCCTCTAAAATATAATGCGGTAGCCCTTTCATTATCGAAACTCCCCTCCAAACTGTCAATAACTTCAAGTGCTGTGTTTGCATTAAAAATGATAGCATATAATTCCAACCACCAACTTTCGGTCTGTGTGGGATTCAGCCTATTTCTAACAAAATTGATATCATCGCCGGCGAATAGTGGTGTTGCTTCCAAATGATTGGCCAACAAGTCAAAATCAACAAACCTGTTTCCAATTCCAATAGTAGATCTATTATAAACCCCATTTATCAGCTGGGGCAAGTCAGTGTCTTGAAGTTGGGACGGGCTAATACTCTCCTCAGGAAAAAGGTCAAGTTCGTTTGAGCAAGAGCCCAGCATAAAAAAGACTGCTATAACCGATAGTAGCTTAAAAATTTTATTTCTTTTCATGGTGATTTTTTCTTAAAATTTAACATTGACACCCAAAATAACCGTTCTCAAAGGAGGAGGCGTTAGAAAATCCGCGCCAAATGTCCTTGGGTCAGAACTATCTGAAGCTTCCGGGTCATATCCCATATAATCTGTAATAGTGAACAGATTATTCCCTGTGAGATAAAACCGAAGTGTGTCCATTGATAATTTGGATGACACTTCATTAGGTAGTGTATATCCCAAGGTAATGTTCTTAATTCTAAAAAAGGAGGCATCTTCCACCCACCTTGAAGAGGCTTGGTTATTGTGGAAAGCAGCTCCAGTTCCACCAGCAATTGCCCTTGGAACATTATTACTGGTGCCAGGCCCTGTCCATCTATTTTCGGCAGTCTCCTTCAACTGGCCGAATTGGGTAAACCCAAGACCTTCCACTCCTCCACCAACACGAATGGATCCTGCCGACCCTCCAGCCAAGAAACCACCTGATCTCCATGCTGAAAAAATATCATTTCCGAATGAGAAATTGGAAAACACGGTCAAATCAAAATTCTTATACCTTAAAGTGTTGTTCAACCCACCAAAAACATCTGGAAAAGCGTTGCCAACAACTTGTCGATCACTGGCATTAATCTGTCCGTCACCGTTTATATCTTCGTATATTACATCTCCTGCACGGACTCCGTTGGCAGCCAAGCTAGCTGGCACTTCAGCATCTGATTGATAGATGCCGATTTGCTTTAACAAATAAAAAGAACCTATAGATTCGCCCACCTTAAGAACATTATATCCAATTGGTATGGCTTCATCACCTATCAATGATTTCAATTCGTTGTTGGCAGTAGCGATGTTAAAATCAACATTCCAAGAAAAATCTTCTTTATTTATTATAGATGCCGTAATAGCCAATTCAAAACCATTGCTGGTCAACTTGCCAATATTTTCCGAGAAAGTGGTAAAACCAGTAGTTCCGTGAACAGGTCTATCAAATAGGAGATCATCCGTGTCCTTTGTATAGTACTCAGCGGTTATTGATACTTTATTGTCCAACAGTGCCAAATCCACCCCAACATTAAAGGAACTTGATTGCTCCCAGGTAAGATTGGGATTCTCCAGTTGATTTGCCGTCAAACCGCTTTGTCCCAAATAATCTGCTCCACCTGAAACCAAGGCCAGGGAGTTATAGTTCCCAATACTGCTTGTGCTGCCAGTCACACCATAAGATGCTCTAAGCTTTAGGAAACTGAGAAAATCATTTTCCTTAAAAAATGGCTCCCTGGAAATGACCCAACCCATTGAGGCCGAGGGAAAGTTTCCGTACTTCTTGCCACTTGCAAAACGAGATGAGCCATCACGCCTAAATGATAAATCCAAAAAATAGCGGTCTTTGAACGTTCCAGATATCCGCCCCAAATAAGAATCCAAGGCATTTTCCGTTTTTGCGCCGAAAGCAAATTGTTCTGCTGCAGAAGAGATAGCCCTAAAAGAAGGGGATGGTAAGTTTCTGGCATCTATCAATGATGATTCTGTAACTTGCTTTTGAAAAGAATGCGCTGCTGTTACTTTTAAATCAAGATCGTTCCATGATTTTTGATAGTTGAACAAGTTCTCCACCAAAACGTTTGAGAGAATATTTCTGGAATCCAGGACCTGACCATTAAAATTCCTTCCTCTTACTTGAAAAGGAGACCTATAGGTATTGTCATGGTACGTGCCGTAATCAATGTTAAATGAAGGGGTGTACGAAAACCCTTTAAATGGCCTTATTTCAACAAAAGCATTGAGAATGCCTCTGTAAATCCTGTATTGGGAGTCTTGTTCTTCCACTACCTGTAGACCATTGTGCCTTGTCAATGTAGCTGATCCTCCTACATTGTAAAATCCATCTATAAAAGCTGGATCCGCAGGTCTCTGTTCAAGTCCTCTTATTAATAACCGCACTCCCCCTTCATGACTGGCTACCCGACTATTATCTGTAAAATTCCCTATGAAATTGACCCCTGCCCCAACTTTGTCACTAAACTTGTGCTCAATGCTCAGTTTATTGGAAAATCTTTGAAATCTGCTTTTAATGAACCATCCTTCTTGATCAAAATATCCCAGCGATGCATAATAAGTAGTATTCTCGTTACCACCACTCATAGAAATGTTATAATCTTGAATTCTTGAAGTCTCCCTTGTCAATGCTCCAATCCAATCAAATTCGGTCTCGCCCGATGGAAGAGGATTATCCAATGGGGCGAGAAACTCTTCATCGCCTGAATTTAGTCCTTGATCACTATTAAAATTTGCTCGGGCCTCATTGTTTACCTCCAACCAAAGAGCAGTATCAGCAGGCTTGATTTCTTGGGGGGCAAACTGAATTCCGGTATAAGAGGATACGTTGACCTGTCCTTTTCCTGTTCTTCCTTTTTTTGTTGTTATAATAATAACCCCATTTGTGCCACGAGAACCATAAATAGCAGTTGAAGCTGCATCTTTCAGGACATCAATACTTGCGATGTCATTGGGATTGAGAAGCGACAATGGACTTTGGTTATTCACTTCACCAAAAACATTGATTCCAGAAGGGTCGCTTATATTGATTGGAATACCATCTATTACAAATAAAGGAAGGTTGTCTCCTTGCAGCGAGCCAATACCGCGAATATTAATTCGCTGCTGCCCCCCCGGAGTTCCAGATGTAGAAGATACTTGCAATCCGGCCACACGTCCTTGAAGCACATCATCAGTGCCCAAAAAACCAGTCTT
Source organism: Flagellimonas algicola (assembly GCF_005937185.1). GTDB lineage: Bacteria > Bacteroidota > Bacteroidia > Flavobacteriales > Flavobacteriaceae > Flagellimonas > Flagellimonas algicola. The sequence continues at coordinate 16,265 of NZ_VCNI01000007.1, forward strand.
TTCGGTCTCGGCTACATTGACTTTGGATATTGCGCCTGTAATCCTGGCCTTACTTTGAGTACCGTAACCAACCACAACTACCTCATCCAATTTAGCAGAATCTTCACTAAGAGTTATGATTACCTGTAGTTGTCCGTCCAAAGACACTTCTTTAGTTGTAAATCCAATATAGGACACTACCAGAATAGCATTCTCATTGTCCGTTTCCAATTTGAAATTTCCGTCAAAGTCTGTAGAAGTACCATTTATTGTACCTTTCTCAACAATGCTAGCACCTGGCAGAGGTTGTCCATTCATATCTGTGACAGTACCAGAAACGGTTTGTTGGAGCACCTCTTTCACAACCTTTTTATCTGATTTATCAGACACCTCAGGTGCTTTTCGCCTGATTAAATAAATTTGTCTGTCTTTGGTGGTAAAATCAGTTTCTGTGTTTCCAAAAACTCTTCCTAAAATCTCCTCAATATCCTCTTTTTGTACTTTAATTGAAATTGAACGATCTAAATCAACATCTTCTATCTTGTAAATGAATCGAAAGTCAGTTGTACTTTCAATTTCATCAATAAATCTTTCCACTTTTACTTTTTCAAGATTTAAGGTTACTTTGGTCCCTTGCCCAAATGCGCTGTGTGCCCTAGCACTAAAAACGGCTATCAATAATAATAGCATACTAAGCTTCATCTTTAAATCGAATTTCAATAATGGGATGGACCTGCTTGTGAGTGTAAGCGGTTTTTTCATACTTTTATAGTGTAATTTGTGGTTAAAATCTTATTTTAATCATAATCCTAAATCGAGGAATGTCGCCACATTTCTCGATTTTTTGTTTTCTATTTATTCGTTTATATCATAGGCTTTTAGTTTTAGTTGCTTATTGAATGGTTATTTTATCATTCTCAATTGAATATCTTAAATCATAGACTTCACTCATGCTTTTTAATACTTTTTCCAGTGGGACCGCTTTAAAACTTGCATTGAATTCCTTACCTGTAAGATTTTTATTTTCATTCGTTATGGTCACATCATAATGTCTTTCCAATTTTTTCAGAATGTTTTCAAAGGTCATATTTCTAAAGACCAATTCTCCCTTTCTCCATGCCGTATAAATACTGGTAATAGCGGGCTTAACTTCAATTTCCCCATTATTCTTTCTGAAACTTGCCTTGTACCCTGGTGTTAGCATAGTAGCCCGATCTTTATCAAAAAGTTCATCCTTTTCATAAAGTCCCACGGAACCTTCAACAAGTACTATTTCCGATATACCGTCTTCTTGATAAGCATGGACATTAAATCGGGTGCCCAATACTCTTACATTCAATTTATCGGCATTAACAATAAATGGGTGCAAGGAATCTTTGGCAACATCGAGATAAGCCTCTCCCGAAACAAAAACTTGTCTATCCATTCCTTCCAAAAACTGTATCGGAAATCTTACCGAAGACCCTGCATTCAAATGAGCCATGGTACCATCTGAAAGTCGTAGTTCAAAACGCTTTCCAAAAGGGACGGTCAACGTATTATAAGCCAGTTCTTGTGAATCGACATCATTATATACCAGCTGATCCCCTTGTTGTTGACCAATGGTATTTCCTTTCTTATCCAAAACTTTTACAATACCGTTCTCCTCGATCACCTTAATCGTGCCATCTTCTAATTCTAAAGTAATGGCGTCATCAGGTATTACCATGCTTTTATTGGAAGTGACATATAAATAAAGGAAGCCAACAGAAATCAACCCTATAAATATCGCGGCATAAGAAGCAAAATTTCTCCATTTTACTTTTCGCTCTTGCGCGTGTTGATAGCCATCAACTGTGGTTATGATTCTTCGTAGCAATCTAATTTTTGACTTCTCTTCTTCCGAAAGATCCCATACACTCATCAAATCCTTAACCTGAGCCCTTTCACAAAACTCAAACAACAATGATTTCTCCGTATCGGAGCATTCACCTCTATTAAATTTGTCGACCAGTTCTAAAAAATCGTTTTTGTGCATAATTATTCTTTGCAGGAGAAGGACGCACCTAATCAGGAAAGCTCACATAACTAAATGCGACATTTAACATTTAATTAACGTGTCGGGCAAAAGGTTTTTTCAAAGCGTGGAGAGAAAATATAATAGGCTTACTACTTTACCAATAGTACCCTTTAGGTGTTTTAAGGCAATAGACAATTGATTTTCAACAGTCCGATGAGAAATATTGAAATGTTTTGCTATTTCTTGATTGGAATAATCCTGATACTTGCTCATATAAAAAATAACGCGGCACTTTTTTGGAAGTTCTTTAATTGCTTTCGCGATAATAAAATTTAGATCATTTTTTATTATGGGGGCATCGGCTTCATTTGTCAATGGAATTAAGCGTTTGATAATGCTTTCATCCAATTCGGTGAACTTTACCTTGCGGAAAAAAGAAATGGATTTGTGTTTGGCCGCAACAAATAAATACTTTTCCAGATTATCTATTTTCAAAGTTTCGCGCTTGATCCAAAGATTGGTGAAAAGGTCATGGAGGATATCTTCGGCAAGACCACGGTCATTAACAATATTAATGGTATATGCCATTAACCTTTTCCAATATCTGTTATAGATTTGATTAAAGGCCATGTCGTTGCCCTCCTTTAATAGATTTAAAAGATTTTTGTCCGACAGAAATTGAAACTTACTGTTGCCTTCTTTTTCCATTTGAAAACTAAATTAGTTTTCCTTCATGTAAATTATACAAAATTTTTGATTAATAAATGTTTAATTTTTTATGGGGAGCATTATCTTTTGACAAATTCTTTCTGATAGGCATGTCTAATCTCCTATTTTGTTTTCAATAAAATAAAATCACTCTTAACGAAACTCTTTTAGCCTATTGATAATGCCAAAGTCCGATACCAAGAAAAGCCATTGTTGCCAAATCATTGGTTATGGATTTTATCATATTTCCCCAAAGATTGTGGCATTTCGTTTTGCAAAGTGGTTTTAGCAGAAGTTTTTCGGTGTATTCTAAAAAGAACATTTTTTGGCAACCACTTCGCCCAACCATCCCTTTGAATTAACTCTCAATGTCATAAGGGACCTACATGAAAATGAATAATTCCTAAACCCTCTCGATACATTTAGACCGGGTTTGATTGGGTTTTGCAATATTGTTCTTAAGCTTTTGAAAAGGATTAGAAGTCGCGGTGCTAAATCAATTAGTCTACCCTAGTGTATTCGGTATATTCGTATACCTCGCCTTCCAAGGTGCTGTCATTGTCCAAATCCCTGTAAAGAAGTCTCTGCTCGTCCAGTTGGATTATGACGTATGGCCTGACAAAATCAGATTGAACAATGTTTATAATGGAGTCTCCTTGAATGTTCCATGTGCCAGGTGAACTGCCTTCTCTCTGGTCTTGACCAGGGCATAAAATATTTCCCGAACTGAAAAAGAAAGTCTGTTCTCTTCCATTGGGTGATTCAAATGTGATAAACCAATCCTTGATACAATCCATAGTACTTTTAAATAAATCCACATTAGGCGGCATACTGCCGTCGGCATCACCTGATACTCCTAGATAATTTCCAGTCCACTGCCATGTGCCGATAAGCTTGTTCTCAAGGGAATCAATCTCAGAATCAATTGAATCGTCATTGCTGCAAGAGCTAATCACGAATATTGGTAACAGGATTGGACATAACAAGATTTTTCTCATTGTTGATGACTTTGCTTAATTAAATTTACTAAACAGCTATTAGTGAAACATGAAAGAATTGTTACTTAGCAACAATTTAACTTTGTTCGACCAATTGGTGCTACAAAAGTTTAGGAAATCTTTCTATTCGGTAAACTGACCAAAGATTTTTCATCTCTAAAATCGAACACATTTTAGGACTTCACACTTTTTCTAAAGCCATCCCAAGAAATGACCTTTTTATGGGGCCCCAAAGATGACCCCTTATACCTCATATAAGTTGGATACCCTCATCAACTATATATCCCTATTTTAGTCAATAACTATATTGCCTTATTGTGTGTAATTAGAGCCGACCAAAAAGTATCTGACATACGAAAATCCGTATAAGGAGTTTGACCTGCTTCGAACCAACCTTTGTCTTATAATTTTTAACATTAAAAAAAATAGACTAAAGTGAATAAAAATCAATTTGGCAAAAAAGGCTGGACGCCAGACAGAATTGGAGATTTGAATGGCAAAACATACGTCATAACAGGAACTACAAGCGGAATAGGGTTTGAAGCAGTAAAAATCTTGCTTTCAAAAGGAGCAAAAGTCGTTATGCTTAATCGGAATCCAAAAAAATCAGCAGACGCGATTCATATTTTGAAACAAGAACTTGGAAACCACATAGATGTTTTAGCCATAAAAATGGATTTAGCAGAACAAGCTTTTGTAAAAAAGGTAGCTGAAGAAGTTCTTAAAACAGTTCCTCGAATCGATGCTCTAATTTGCAATGCGGCAATTGCCCAAGTGCCAAAACAAACACTAACCGTTGACGGTTGGGAAAGTCAGATGGGAACCAACTACTATGGAAATTGGACATTACAAGCGTTCCTTTTTCCGTTGGTAGAAAAATCCAAAGGACGTATTGTAACTGTTGGTAGTATGGGGTATGATATGGGAATTAAAACCATCAAATTCGATGATTTAAATTGGGATAAAGACTATACGCCGAATAATGCTTATAGTCAAAGCAAGCTAGCACAGATTATGACTGTCTATGAACTACAGGATAGATTAAAAGAGGCAGGTAAAACAGATGTTAAAGCATATGCTTGTCATCCTGGTTCTTCAAGAACCAACTTAATAAATACAAGTGGGAGCTTTATGATGAAATTCATCTTTAATATGATGAAATTATCCCCATTAACACAATCTGCAAAAAAAGGTGCATACCCCCAATTGATGTGTGCAACAGAACCAAATTTAGACCAAAGTGGTTTTTACGGTCCTACAGGAAGAAACAATTGGACAGGACCAGTTGGAGCTCATAAATTAGAGCAACACGCCAAAGATAAAGCAGTAACTACAAGACTGTGGGAGCTTTCGGAAAAAGAAACAAGTGTAAAATGGAATATCTAATTTTAAATTATGCAACACTTTAAAACGTTATCATCATATTTAGATTATTTAGGCCTTCCTGAACCAGAGCATCCTATGCTGAGCGTTTTCAACTCAAAAGGCGATGGCTACTTACCTTGTCCAAGAGAAAGTTCACCACCAATCACCAATGATTGCTATTCCATTAGTTTTAAAAAATATATAGGGGGTAATTTAAACTACGGTCGAACAAAATATGATTTCACGAATGGAGCTTTAATTTTCATTTCCCCAAGACAAGTCTTACAATGGGATAATAGCGTAGTATTTGAGCAAAAGGGGTTTTCGATAACCTTTCACGAAGATTTTCTAAAGGGAACGGAATTAGCCCAGCAAGCAAAAAAATACGGTTTCTTTTCTTATTCAACTAATGAAGCATTGCACCTTTCACCAAAAGAAGAAAGGCAAATAGAGTCAATTGTTGAGAATATAGAAATTGAGTATCAAAACAATCAAGATGCATTTAGCAAAGAAATTATTATTTCTCAATTGGACACGTTATTAAAATATGCCAATCGTTTCTATGAAAGACAATTCTTAAATCGGAAAGAATTGTCAAACAGCTTGTTGGAGCAATTTAATAAGCATATATCTGAATATTTTGAATCGGGACGATTGCAAGAAAAGGGTATTCCAAGTATAGAACTTATCGCAGATGAAATGTCGGTTTCCCAGCGCTATTTGAGTGACACACTTAAAAAGGAAACGGGTAAAACTACTACCGAACACCTACACTTGAATTTAATCGATGAAGCAAAAAATATATTATTACAACCCAATAAGAGTATTTCGGAAGTGGCTTATGAATTAGGGTTTGAATATCCACCTTACTTTTCAAGGTTATTCAAAAAGAAAGAAGGTATAAGTCCAACTGAGTACAGAGAAAAATATAAATTGAATTAAGCAATGGAATTATTAAAATTAGCCACAGAATGGGCAAAGGCCGAAGTCTTCTCAACACGTTTCTTCATCTTCTTTGCAATTTTATTTTTGATCGCAAGCGTAGGGTTTTGGCAGTTGGGAAAAACGGATTTAGCAAAGGCTTACATCATTCCAACCTTGGCGGCTAGTTTATTGCTTTTGACAATAGGACTTGGTCTATTTTACACCAACAAGTCAAGAATTACCCAATTTGAAAAAGCATTTAATAGCGATACCCCGGCTTTTTTACAGTCCGAAATTGAGCGTTCCGAAAGTACACTAAAGGAATACACCGTTGTATTCAAAGTAATTCCAATTCTTATTATCGTAGCAGCATTAATGATTCTATTTATTAATACACCAACTTGGAGAGCAATTAGTATAATAACTATCGCTACTTTGATAGTTATCTTATTAGTTGACGGAACTGCACACTCCAGAATTGAAGCCTACCATAAAGAATTGAAATTGATAGATCAAAAAAAATAACTATAAATGGCACTGTATATATGATCATAGCAGCATATCGGCAGGATACGCTTCATATGTAAATCTTTTATTCCCAAAAACAAAGTCAAATGCTTAATTTATGTCCGTAAATTTAAAAAGGGGTAATCCCATCTATATATGAATAAACTAAAAATAGGATCAATAATCTTAAGTGTTTGGAGCAGTTTGAATTTTTTCCCTTCCTTATATGTTGGGATAAGTATTTTATTCTTTGACAGCCACCCACCCGGATTATACGCAATATTAAACGAAGGGGATTTTAAAATAATGAGTCCAGAAATGCTAATGACGGTGGACTCAATTGGTCTCTTTGCAAATTTATCCGTGGCAGCTCTGAATTTGTTGATACTTGTGGTAATCTGGAAAGGACTTAACAATAGTATCATATGGACATATTGGGCTTTAATGGTTTCTTGCGTTATTGCAATATTAGCTGGAGTAGCTGCTGACTATGCTGTAAACTTTGCTTTTCCCGAAGTAAACATAGTCTCGGTGCTTATTGTGGCAGCTGGTTTTATATTTTCTGGAATCGGACTTTTTAAAAAGTAAATAAAATGGATGGAAGTATGGTATAACAGCCCCTAAAATAGAGGTTATGTCCTACCACTTCCTAAGCTTTTTATAGCCCAATAAAATGAACATTTTTTGGGATTTTAACTTTCTAGTTTATTCTATTTCTTTTAATGGCCGTTTTTAGGGACCTTAAAAATCGTAATCAATAATTCATATAAGTTGGGTATGATCATTAACTATATATCTCTATATTAGTTAATAACCATATCCGATTGTTGTGGTGCATTAAGAATGAACGAAATAGACACATATCAAGGTAGAAAAGTAATCTGGATTAACTACAATGAATTGCTTGAAGGAAAAATGCCTGAGAGTGATTGGATATGTTTAATGACTTCTTCTGAATCAAAGCCAAACTCGGACAAATTCGACAGATTTACTCGTGATGCAATTAAAAATGGAATTCTTGAATTTAAAGGTCATGGTGAGTTTGGAGAATTATTACACGATTGGTTTGATGAAACAATGGTCATAATGGAAACTATGGAGAATCATTCCGAAATAGATGTGATGACCACTTGGCACAATAACGAATCTCTTGCCGATACATTTTGGCAATGTTTCTTTGCCACTTGTTTGCCTGAAACCACAAAATATGACAAACTGAAAATAGTTTGCACCGATTTAGATGGCAAAGACAGGGAAAATGAATTAGAGAATTATCTCAAACGATTTGCACAAGGTTGGCTCCCAAAAAACTAAAGATATGTTTGACACTTTTGGAAATAAGGTTCGAATCAAACGAACAATAGAAACAGAAGAAAAAGGACTTGCAGATAAAGAAGGTGAAGTCTATGGACAAACAACTCCTTCAATGATGGACTGTGAAGTTATTGGAAATCTAATAGAAGATGTTGCGATAAATGTGCATTTTGACGATTTAAACGAGTCATTTTGGTTTACCGAAGACTTGATAGAACATTTAGATAATGGTCAAGGTGCTGAAATCACACTTGATGGAGTTGACAAAAAATGGACTAAAGGCGAAAATGGAGAATGGATTGAAGAAAACACTAAACAAGAAAGCAAATGGTGGGAGTTTTGGAAATAGAAAAACGACACCACAACACTGTATATGAAATCATAGCACCCTGCGGGATGCTACGCTTCATATACTAAACGTTGGAGCACATTCAGCTAAAGCTGACTTTTGTTGCTACGTGCTTGCGCACTCCCACACCAAAAGAAATGTCCTCCAACGACCCGCTAAACCAAATTACAGCCCCTAGCTGCCGATCGAGGGAAAACCAAGCACGGGGCAAACAATCCAAACCCCGTGGTGCGCCAACAGTGGCTAAATGTAATTTGGCCCCGAAATTCTTGTTCCCAATAACGCAAAACCGGCAAGTTACGGCCGCCAGGCGGCCTTCTTGACAGCCCGTCAAGTGCGATACACCACCCACCAAAGACTCCTTCGCACATGACAGTCGAACGATTTTGCTATATTTCCACAAAAATCCCGGAACTACGTTTAGCGGGTCGTTGTGCGTAATTATAAATCAACTGTATCCATTCGAAAGGGTACAAGAACAAGTTTGCGAACAATCCAACGGGCTTTAATGAATTGGTGGATTGGGCCTTTGGGGAAAGCCCGTTCCCCAGAGAGGGGATTCTGTTCGTTTTTGAACACACCGGACTTTATTCCCACGGCCTTTCCGATTTTTTCGCTGCCAAGGGCCTACCCTGCACATTGTTCCCGGTCTACAGGTAAAACGTTCCCTGGGGATCGCTAGGGGCAAGAATGACCAAGTGGATGCGAAACGGATAGCTATCTATGCCTATCGCTTAAGGGAGGAGATACGGCCGTCCAATGTCTCGGACCTGAAGATCCGACAACTGAGGGCGATGTTCTCGTTACGGGCAAAGTTGGCCAGACAAAGGGCCGGATACAGGACCACTCTAAAGGAACAGAAAAGTGTTTTGGGAAGCAAGGACTACAAAGTCCTCTTCGAGGTGCAAAGAGGTATGGTGGCACCCTTTCAGGTAAGATTGCAAAGCTTGAGGAGAAAATGATGGAGGTTGTCAAAAATGATCGGGAACTGCGGGAACTGTTCAGGTTGGTGACCAGCGTTAAAGGTGTCGGACCCATCACCTCCCTTTTGGTCATTGCCCACACCAACCGGTTCACAAAGTTCCGTACATGGAGGAAGTTCGCCTCCTATTGTGGGGTGGCACCCTTCCCATATCAATCAGGCACCAGTATTAAGGGACGGTCCAAAGTCTCGCATTTTGCCAACAAAGAACTCAAGGGCATCCTTAACATGTGCGCCATTGCGGCAATACAGAACAACCCTGAAATGAAACGTTATTATGAAAGAAGGACTGAAGAGGGAAAGAACAAGATGAGCACCTTGAACATTATCAGGAACAAGCTGATCTCACGGATGTTCGCTGCCGTGAATCGGGGGACACCGTACGTTAACGTCTACGAACACGCCTCCTAAACATTATTTTTTCCTTCAATATCGCCCCCCGCAAATGGACGGGGTGTATTGATAGGTAAAAATAATGCCCAAAAATCATCCGATTTAATTTGGATAGCTCTTAGAATACTAATACTACTGAGCAAGGCAGGTTTATTCTCGTTGGAAACCCATGCTTCTTAAAATATGACCGTCGAAAAAGTTATTGCCCCTTTAGCCTGCGTTTAAATTTCTCCAATTCCCCAGGTGTAAGTTCCAGTTTCAGATAAACCTTGCCAAAACCGCCCTTAACAACTTTGACATTTTCAAGGATATACTTTAAATCCGTTTTTAGTGAGGTAGTTTTCTCCTCCAAGCGTTCGTACCTGATTTTGGGAACCGTAATTTCACCTTCATAGATCGGGTCCTTTTCTGGAGGCTTTACTTCTTTCATGTGTTCCCCTATAATATCAAAATCATCATCCCCATTTTTCAGTTCTTGATTGAACAGGGCCTGCATCATTCCAATAGTAGGAAGGGTTTGGTTCTTTTCAATGTCCTTGATAATGGCGATCACGGCATCTGTCCGTTTTCTGTTTTTGACCAATTCCTGACCAATACTCTTTTCAAACCTTTCTGATGGCATAAACCCATGCCACTCAAAAAAGTCAATGACCATATTCAAAGTATGGGAGTAACTACTGCCGACCTTCCTTGAAAAGTTCTTGAACCTTGAAAGGGTCTTTTTTTTGATCCGTACAGTTTTAAAATCGTCCATTCCGAATATTTACTGGTTACGTTGTGACAATTTTTTCCGGTTTTATTGGGAGCTCCCAATGCTTTTGTTACAATTCATTTTACTCTTTTCAAAGTTCCTATATTCTTTAAACCCCTATAAACAGGGCTTTTCCGAAGGAAAATGAATCAGTAGCGCTGCGTAAGCACGCTACCCTCTTGCTTTTCCCTTAGAGTCGCCAAGGCGACGCTAAAAAGAAAACTTTTCCTTAGCTGCAATCGAATCTGATAACTTAGTATCCAGAATCGATTCCAAGCCTCTCATATCTTCACTAATTTTCCTGTCCAATACTCGTGCATAAATTTGGGTAGTCGCCAATCTTGTATGCCCTAGTATTTTGGAAACTGTCTCTATGGGCACCCCGTTACTCAAAGTAATTGTAGTGGCGAATGTATGCCGTGCCATATGGAAAGTGATATTCTTTGTTATGCCACAGGCATCTGCAACCTCTTTTAAGTAACTGTTCAATTTTTGATTGGAAATTCTAGGAAAAAGCTTACCAGTTTTTCGCTTTGGATGATATTGGTACCTTTTTATGATTGACAATGCTGGCCCTATCAAAGGCAGTTTAAATGTATTTTTGGTCTTTAGCCTCTTAGTGCTTATCCAATGTTTGCCGTCAATACCCATAACAATGTTATCCTCGCTTAGGTTCATTACATCGCAATAGGAGATACCTGTATAACAGCTGAACACAAACAAGTCCTTCACAATTCGCAACCGCTCTATTACTGTATGGTAATCTTGGATATCTTGCAGTTCTTTCAAGGTCAAAAACTCTCTTTCCTTTTTTTCCATCCTGACCTTAAACTTTTGAAATGGGTTCTTTTCAATCCATTCATTATGAACCGCCATTGTGATCATTTTACGTAATCTTTGGATATGTTTCATTGCGCCATTGTTTGAAAGTTTTCCATGGTAATGTAGGGGGTGTAACTTGCGTAAAAATGTTTCAAAACCTACAATAAATGGATGGTCCAGTAGGGACAATTTATAGTCATCACACTTGTATTGTTTCTTGATGTACTTTAATAGGTATTTCTGAGTGGTCTTGTAATGGCTTAAGGTGGCCTTGCTAAGAATATGGGCACTATGAGTATTGTGATACTCAAAGAGTGCCGTCATAGTAATTTGACCGTCATCTTCACCAAAATAATGCGCTTTGACCATCTGTGGAGTGATATGGGGCAAACGGGATCGTAACTCTCTATAACATTGAAAAAGTTCCGATTCGACCTCCTTTAAATAAGTGTTGATTTCTTGGGCTTCTTTTGTACGGCCAATTACTCTTGATACTTTCCTGTCCCAAGCATTTACAGGGATAGTGTATTTTAGACTAAGATTTACTCGCTGCGAATCAATGGTGATTCGAGCATAAATTTTTGCAGTGTCGTCATCCCTTCTGGAAGTACTTATCCAAAAACTGATGGAAAATGTTGACCGAGTTCTCATAGGTTTTGTGTTAAATTGAACGAAAATCACCTACGAAAGTCAAATACTAAGTCTCTGTAATATAGTTAATTACAAGCTTATTCGGTTAACACTTTTCAAAAAATAATTTACTAACCGAATTGCAGACCAAAACATTTCAAATCAAACCAAATCAAATGATGCCCCAAAACGCCAAAACCTTGCAAATCAATAAGATATGCAAGGTTTTGTTTTTACTTAAACTCTAAACGTGGGCGCGAAGGGATTCGAACCCCTGACCCCCTGGGTGTAAACCAGGTGCTCTGAACCAACTGAGCTACGCGCCCATTCCATTTTCCAAATGGGAGTGCAAATATAGAATAGTTTTCTGTTCTCCCAAAAGAAATAAAACAAAAAAGATACGCTTGGAAGCGACGGACATTTAATTTACTTTTCGTCATGGTCTTAGTTAATCTTTCGTTTTTTGAACCAAAGGTCTTCCAAGCTAAAGTTAAGCGTCAAAACATGGTAGTTTTCTTGAACCAAAACGTTCTCAATTTGTCCCTTTGAACCATAGCTATAGGACAAATTTAAAAGGGAATTGGCAAACCTACCCGTTGGTAGTCCCACACCCAGGGTAAAGTTATAACCTTCAATTTTCCTATCATTGATGGCTAAATATCCATTATCATAATTTATTCCAGTCCGTATCCTGATTCGCTCACCGTATTTCCGTCCCAAGGGATTCTTTACATACTCCAATCCCATGGCATAAACGTCCTGATCTTGATAGGCCCCTATGTTTTCAGTCTGATTTGTATCGTTCCAAAAATTCTTTTTGTAATCCGCACTCATGGTCAGGTAATCAGTTAATTGGACGCCAAGCCCAAACCCTAACTCGAGTGGAAGTTTAAAATCATCAACACTACCTCCTTCATCTTCCGCCACAACAATTTCCGAATCCAGAATTGTTTTATTCGCAGATCGCACAAGATTCCCTTTTAGGGAAACGGGTAGTTGCACCGTACTTCCAATCGTGACTTTATCAGTTAAGTCCCATTGGGCACCAAAACCAAATCGGAAACCACTATAATTGGTAGTTTCGGTGATTTCCAAACTCCCACTGCCCACTTGAAGAAATTCGTTTTCCTCTATATTTCCAAACAGGAGGGATGCGCTCAAACCCAACCTCAACTTTTCCGTTGGGCCATATCCCATATTCACCCTAAGATCATTCAACCCTCCTAAACCGGTTACATTACTTTCAAAAACCTCGCTGGATCCTTCAATATTGGTTTGGATTCCAAGCAACGAATAACCCACATCGCTGTAGGGAATCAGGGCAATCCCTGCTCCTAAGCGCTCTTCAATTCTGAAAGCAAATGCCAGATTGGAAAAGTTAAGGGTAGTTTTGGATTCACTATCGGATTGATTTTCAAAGGAATTGAACTCCCCTACCACCCCAACATCATAAAAGAAGGAGTTTTGCGGAATCAAGGCATAGGTTGCCGGGTTTAGGTTGTTAATCCCAGAATCTGTCCTAAGCCCTATCCCGGAATACCCCATACTGTTAGCCGCACCTATACTGGTCTGATTTATCGCTCCCAATCCATAAAGGGAATATGGAGAGCTAGTCAATCCTTCGGATTGGGCCTTTAAAAAACCTACTGAGATTAGGAAAACCAACCTAATCGAAAACTTAATTGTCATCTTCATCATATATGGCATAGGTAAGTTCAAGTTGAGCACTATTGTCCCCGGCTCCGGCCCCGTTAAGGACAAACCGATCCACTGTGGAACCAAAGTCTTCTGGAAGTAAGATTAGAGCTTCCCCAGTCTCATATTCTGACTGCAATAGCTCATCCAGGTAGTTCACCAGGGATATTTCATAATAGATGTCATTAAACTCTTCATTATCTCGATTGAGGACTCCAGTGACCGGGAAAACCTCATCAATGGCCAATTGTGCTATCACATCATTGTTACGGTCTACGATAAAAACTGAAAAACCATCCCTGAGCAGAAGCTGATCGTTATAAGACCCGGCTACTGGTGTAATTTTTAAAATAGCATCCATGATGGTTCCCTGACCGTTTATTTCATAGATACTTTTTAAGGATGGAAATTCAACTCTAGTAGTAATTCCCAACCCGGATTGGATAAAACTTTGCCCAGCAGCATCATGACTACTCAGGTTGATTTCCTGATCTGTAAGCATCTGCAATGGGTCAATTGGCGCTTCAGTACTAATTTGATTGAAAAAAGGAACGCGGGTCTCATTTAGGTTGAATTGAAGATCGATATGATCCGAAATTCTTTCATCCTCCTCGGCAATCCCAAAATGAATACGTATAAAGCTTGCCCCAATTTCTTTGGAAAACCCAATAACGGAACCATCATCGTCCAAGCCTGGGATCAAGGCGATTCCCTTGAAATAGTCAACAAATTCATCAGCATTGGTAATAAGATTATCCTGCAACTTCCCAAAAAGGTCTTGCCCAAGAACATCGTCCAGTCTAACTTCCAGGGTATCCGCCTCAACTGGTCTGGGATCATAAGTAAATACCCCCAAATCCTCATCATGGTATTCAACCGTGGATGTGTTGTAAAAATTGTCTCCTTCCGCAGGGTGCAAAGTTTTAAGCAATCTTTTAACATGAACCGAATTGGTTATGGTGGTATCGTTATAATAATAGCCGTCAAAATTTAAATGGAGGGTTATACTATCGTATTCGGCTTCCACATCGATGGCATATTCCGAAGGAATCAATCCCATATGGCTTGCCGCCCTAACAGTTCCAAAAACAGGGTCACTGTACTGGCCTACCAACATTCGCGTTGCTGGACTGGTCACAATGCTATCCATTTTCAAGGTTGATATATCAATGGTAAGCGTATCTATGAGTACCACCCTAACATTGCTGTTGGTAAATGCGTCCCCAGCTAAAAAATCAGTATCGTTTAAATTCTCATCATTACAGGAAAGAAGTCCCACCAGAAGCGGGCAAAATAACCACAAAACGTTTTTCATAATTTTTGTTTGTGGTAAAAGTAGCCGCCTCCATTCGGCACTAAAATGCCGATAGACCAACACTTCTTCTTTTAAGACAAATGCCATGTATTTCCCTATGAAGCCATTTTTCCCGTTCGTAGATGGAATTTCCCTTTTCATATGTTAAAAAGCCAGCTTTATATATTCTCTGATTGGACGGATGAGCGGAAAATTACCTTTGGCTAAAAATTAAAATGTTTGTCATGAGAAAAGCAATACAATACTCTAAACTGGCATCCTTGCTAGCTATTTCTGCCGCCCTTTTTGTGAGCTGTTCCACGGACGAGGATGACGAAGATTTGGGCAATTGGATAAACCGGTCTGTTTTTGACGGGAGTCCCAGGAGTGGAATTTCAGGATTCACCATAGACAATATGGGCTATATGGGAGTGGGTTATGATGGAGATGATTACCTAAACTCCTTTTGGGCCTACGACTTGGATGGGGATTATTGGTCCCAAAAGGCAGATTTCCCAGGAGTGGCTAGGAGTGCAGCGGTGGGATTCCAAATCAACGGTACAGGGTATATTGGGTCTGGTTATGATGGAGTGGACGAACTGAACGACTTTTATGCATATGATCCAAGCAACAACTCTTGGTCCACAATTGCCTCCATTACAGAAACAAAACGAAGAAGTGCAGTGGCTTTTTCAGCAAATGGATATGGTTACTTTGGAACCGGCTACGATGGGGAGAATGACAGAAAGGATTTCTGGAAATACGACCCTTCTTCAGATACCTGGTCCGAATTGGTTGGTTTTGGTGGAAACAAAAGAAGATCGGCCACAACCTTTACCATTAATGGCCTGGTGTATCTTGGAACCGGTGTATCCAATGGCATCTATCTTGAGGATTTTTGGGTTTTTGACCCTTCCGATGAGAGTTGGACCAAAAAAACAGATCTGGACGAAGAAGACGACTATAGCATTGAAAGGGGTAACGCCGTTGGGTTTTCCATTAACGGATATGGTTATGTGGCCTGCGGGGAAATCAACGGACCCACAACTACCGTTTGGGAATACGATCCTACTTCAGATACCTGGGAGGCCAAATCCAATTTTGAGGGTTCCACACGCCAGGATGCCATTGCCTTTACCAATGGCTCCAGGGCATTTGTAGGGCTAGGACGAACAGGAAGCCTCTACCTGGATGATTTGGATGAGTTTTTCCCTTTTGAAGAGTACGACGAGGAAGACTAATTTTTCATAATGAGTGGTTTTTAGGTTATTAATCATTGGGGTCAGGGGTAATGACCTGGCCCCTTTTACGGCAATTTTAACAGTTATGGGCAAGTTTTTGAGAATTCCACTACTTTCGGTAATCGCTTTTTGTGTATACCATGCTTTTTTCCATAAGAACAGGCTTCAAGACGGTACCTCATTACGTTCTGAAGTTGTAAGGGTGGAAGAGGGCTATGGGTATCACATCTGGGCTGGGGAAAAATTGTTGGTAAAACAAGAATTTATTCCAGCAATTAATGGAGCGATTCCATTTCAATCGTACGGAGATGCTCAAACGATTTCTATTTTGGTAGCCTCTAAGCTTAAAAATCGAATTAGCCCAGAAGTGAGCATTGAAGAGCTCAGTAAACTAAACATAGTTACATTAAAACAGTAATGATTTGCTGGTATACATTCAAAGGAAACATATCAATCAATTCCTGATCCATTTTTTCTTATGGGCGTCCATTTCAGTGCTTTTTTTGTTCGCATACATTTTCGAATACCGAAGGGTTCCACAAGGCATGCCCGTTCGGCTTTTGGCTATTATGGTGCTGTTTTATTTCAACTATTTCTTTTTGGTACCAAAAATCCTGCTCAAACGAACAACGCTTACCTATGTTCTTATCTGTTTTTTGCTAATTACGGCCGTAGGTCTTGCCATTAATCTGTGTTACCCTCCCAGAGCACCAAAATTTATCAGTAGCCCTGCCAGTATTCCGGAAATTACAGCAGCTCCTCCAAAGTTGTCCGACTTTCCTCCTGGCAGGTTCTACAGGTATCGGGACAATCCTTTTTTCAATCAAATTTTCACCATGCTCATATTGAGCACCCCATTTTTTGTAAGTGCCCTATTACGGGTCTACATAGAATGGGGGAAAAATGAAGAATTAAGGAAAAAAGTAGAAAGCGAAAAAACTAGTTCGGAACTGCAATTTTTAAAAACACAGTTGAATCCCCATTTTCTATTCAACTCCTTAAATGCTATTTATTCCCTTTCGGCCAAAAGTTCCAAAGATACTTCAGAGGCCATTATCAATCTCTCGGAATTAATGCGATATATGTTGTATGAGGCGGATAAAGACCTTGTCCCGCTGCGGAAGGAACTGGAATACATCAAAAATTACGTCCAGCTTCAAAGGTTGCGATTATCGGACAGTGTTAACGTTAAATTGAAAATATCGGGCGAAGACAGAAACAAGGTAATTCCACCCTTACTTTTTATCTCTTTCATAGAAAATGCATTCAAATATGGAACCGATTATGAGGGAAAAACCTATGTGGAAATAAACCTTTTGATAGAAAATGGGTCTATATATTTTAGGGTAGAAAATAGGATAGGCACCTACCGTAAACAAAAGAAAAGTTCTGGAGTGGGATTACAGAATGTAAAGAATCGATTGAACCTCTTGTATCCAGAATCCCATGAATTGGAAGTTAAAAATGATGGTGAAACCTATTGCGTAACCTTAAATCTGTATCTGTAAACATGAAGCGTATGACTTGTATCATTATTGATGATGAACCGTTGGCAATAGATGTTTTGGCTGATTATTGCCAAAAAGTGGATTTTATAGAACTAAAAAGTTCCTTCACCAATCCCCTGGAGGCCATTTCAACCATACAGGAAGAGAAAATAGATCTCATATTCTGCGATATTGATATGCCCCAGATTAGTGGAATCGATTTTATCAAATCCTTGGACAACAAGCCCATGTTCATTTTTACCACAGCATACTCTCAATATGCGGTTGAAGGATTCAACTTAAATGCTGTGGACTATTTGGTAAAACCCATTCCCTACAATCGATTTATAAAGGCTGTCTCCAGGGCCAAGGAAATTTTAACCTACAAGAAAAAACCGGTTAGCAGTAATGTATTTCCGTCTTACGGTGACACCAACGAATCGCAGAAGTACATTTTTGTGAAAGCGGAATATGAAAGCATCAAAATTGACCTCAACGAGATTGAGTATATCCAAGGTCTAAAAGACTATCTAAAAGTCCATATTGCAGGCTCCAACAAAGCCATACTTACACTCATGAGTTTTAAGGAGATGTTGGATAAATTACCCTCTAACCAGTTTCTCAGGGTTCATAAGTCCTTCGTGGTCAATGTGACGTGTATAAAAACAGTGCAACGGAACAGAATTGTGATCAACGATATTCGGATTCCAATTGGAGAAAGTTACAAAGCCAGCTTTTTTGCCATGCTCGGCCTTTGATACATGCAACAAACCCTAGATTAAACAACTTCTGCAACCACAAAAGTACTCCCTCCCACGTAGACAAAGTCTTTCTTTCCAGCATTTGCCAAGGCTTGGTTCAGCCCTTTTTTCACGGAATCAAAAGCTTCTCCTTCCAGTCCATACTTTTTAGCAGTATCTTTTAAATTGTTGGCAGAAAGTCCCCTGGGAATGTTTGGTGTTACAAAGTAATAGGTTGCTTGCTTAGGAAAAAGACCAAGTACATCCTCCAAATTTTTGTCGTTCACAAAACCAAGCACCATATGCAGTTTTTCAAACTTGTGCATTGTAATCTGGTTCAACACCAATTGCAGGCCTTCCTTGTTGTGAGCTGCATCGCATACCAGATAAGGGCGTTCACCCAATACCTGCCATCTTCCTAGTAGACCGGTATTTTCAGCTACTTTTTTCAATCCTTCCTTAATATGGCGTTTTTTAATCCTAAATCCCCGTAGGGCCCTTAAGGCATTCACCACCCCTTTGATATTTTTGGTCTGGTAGTCTCCTAACAGGTCTGTTTTATAATTTTCGATGGTAGTGTCCTCGGCAAAGCTAATGTTCGCATTATTCTTTGCAGCAATTATGTTGAATATCCCTTCGGTCTCCGGTTGCCGTTCACTGATGATCACAGGAATTTCCTTCTTGATTATTCCTGCCTTCTCCAAGGCAATCTTCTCCAGGGTATCCCCCAAAATATGGGTATGGTCCAAACCAATGTTGGTAATCAAGGAAACCTCGGGAACAATTATGTTTGTAGAATCCCATTGCCCCCCTAAACCTACCTCAATAACGGCGATATCCACCTGCTTTTTGGCAAAATAATGAAAGGCCATCCCTACGGTCATCTCAAAAAAAGAAAGCTCGTTGTGTTCAAAAAATGACCTGTGTTTTTTGACAAAGTTTTTTACGGATTTCTTCCCGATTTTTTTCCCGTTGATTCGGATGCGCTCCCGAAAATCTTTTAAATGGGGTGAAGTATATAGTCCCACCTTATAGCCCGCTTCCTGCAAAACAGAAGCCAACATATGACTACTGGATCCCTTACCATTGGTTCCGGCTACATGGATACTTTTAAATTGTTGATGGGGGTTTCCCAAGACATCCGAAAAGGCCAAAATGTTATCCAATTTGTCCTTAAGAGCCACTTGTCCCTTTTGTTGGTACATGGGAAGCTGTTGGAACATCCAGTCCAGGGTTTCCTCGTAAGTCATGGTATTATTGCCCCAGCTTAAAGTTGACCACAACAAAGCCTATTTGCTGTGATGGTGCATCGGAATCCAAGTTCCATTTGTGTAAAATTGCTGTTTTTCGTGCGGGATCTAACAAACAAGGAGCATTATTGGTGGTTCCTTTGACTCCAGGAGTTGCTTTTACTACCCTTCCATTTCTATCCACAACAATCCGAACCACTACACGCCCTTCTTCATTACATTCCTGCTGTACTTTTCCTTTGCTTACTAAGGAACGTCCATTGAGCCCATATCCTCCTGTCCCACTTCCACTGCCTGGAGCACCATAGTAGCTGGTTGCATAAGGATCTCCGTCTGGCTGGCCCTTGTCACCCTGCCTGTTATCGTCGCCCTCACTGCCAGTGGTTTTACCATCAGACTTGCCAATTCCACCAATCAGGGCATCCAAGCTTTTCTTTTTGGCTTCCTGCTCCCTTTTTTTGCGTTCTTCGGCCTGCTGCTTCTCACGAGCAATCCGCTCAGCTTCCGCCTTTGCTTTTCTTTCAGCTTCCACGGCCTTTCTTTTGGCTTCTTTCTGTTGATTTATTCGGATGGTCTCTTCGTTGTCCTGAGTCACTACCTTTTCTACGGGCTCAGGTGGTGCTACAGGTTCCGGTTCTGCTTGCTCTGGAACGGGTTCGGGAATTTGCTCGGTTTTTACCTGTTTAGGTTCCGACCGCACTTTCTCCTTGGGCTGAACTGGTCCGCTACCAAAATCCGTAGTACCGAAATTTACTGCGATACCATTTTCAATGGGTGGATCCAAATAGGTAAGCCCAATATAAAAAAGCAATAGAAGTAACGCACTTAACAATAAAGTGGTAAGTGTGAAGGATTTTTTCTTGTGTCTCGTGTCTAAAAATGACATTATTTTGGCCGCACTGCCAAGATAACCTTGTAACTGTTTCTGTTGGCTATATCCATAACGTTTACTGCCTCTTTAATGGCTACGCTCTGTTCTGCCCTAAGAATGATTGTAGGCTTCTCCTGCCCTTTTAGTGCCTTTTTTAATTCAATTTCAATGTATTCTGCGCTAATCCGTTCATTGTTTACAAAATATTCCAGGTCCTTGTTGATGGTCACTGAAACATTTTGGGTGTTCGTCGATTTCCCTTTGGCCTTTGGCAACAGTAAATCCAGCGCATTGGGAGCATTTGAGGTCAGCATAAAAAACACCAACAACAAGAATACTATATCCGTCATTGACGACATGCTAAACTCTGGACTTACTTTATTTCTTCCCTTTAACTTCATGTTTGGACGCTAGATGGGTTCATTCAATAGATCCAAAAACTCAACAGCATTGGCTTCCATTTTATGAACCACTTTATCTGTTCTGTTCACCAAATGATTGTATCCAATGTAGGCAATAATACCTACAACCAATCCGGCTACGGTAGTGGTCATAGCTGTATAAATTCCAGATGCCAGAGATCCCATTTCTGCTTGTCCGCCGCTACTTGCCATTTCATGGAACGCCAAAATCATACCAATCACAGTTCCCAAGAAACCAATCATAGGTGCCGCTCCCGCAACTGTGGCTAAAACACTTACATTCTTTTCCAGTTTGTAAACCTCCAGGGTACCTGCATTTTCTATAGCCGTATTGATATCATCCAAAGGCTTTCCAATACGCGAAACCCCTTTCTCAGTTAACCTGGCCACTGGTGAGTCCGTTTGGGCACACAAAATTTTGGCGGCGTCCAACTTCCCATTCATGACGTGGTCACGAATTTGGTTCATAAAGTTTTTGTCAATCTTTGACGCAGCCTTAATGGCAAAAATGCGTTCAAAATAAATGTAGAGTGCTACAAAAAGCAGTACAAAAAGCACCATTATAATAACAACACTTCCAGTACCTCCATTTACGATAAGGTCAATGACAGAAAGGGTTTTTTCTTCCGAAATAGCAGCTGCAATATCGGCTCCTTCCTCCAAATCTTGAAAAATAATCATATAAAATCCCCAATTTTAGTTGCAATAATAACGGAGATTTTTGAGCTAAAGTATTTTTTAGAAAAAATATCGCATTCCAACGAAGCAAATGGCACCTGCAATAAATCCTATGAAGGCCAACCATGCTATTTTTCTAAGATACCAGAAGAAGTCAATTTTTTCCATCCCCATGGCCACCACGCCGGCAGCAGACCCGATGATCAACATACTCCCACCTGTACCCGCTGAATATGCAATAAAGTGCCACAATGGATTGTCAATGGGCTCGGAGAACATTCCCAAACTGGCTGCCACCAAGGGAACATTATCAATAATTGCAGAACCTATTCCCAAAATAATCACTACTAAATCGGACACCTGCGTTCCTTCAAGCTCCGTCCCAAGTAAGCCCACACTCTGTTTTAGGTTTTCTGCAAAGTTGAACAGCAATCCAAGGGATTCCAAGGCGGCAACTGCCATCAATATTCCAAGGAAGAAAAGGATACTAGGTAATTCTATCTTGGTCAAGGCACTGTGTACCGGACTGTGGTGAGCCTCTGCATCACTTTCTGGATCCACAGACGAAATCGTAATTTTGGAGCTACTGTAGATTTCCGCAAAAGTGGCCACAACGGCAAGGGACAACATCATTCCCACATAAGGTGGTAAATGTGTTACCGTTTTAAAAATGGGCACAAAAACAATTGCACCCAAACCTAGGTACAACATGGTAGACCCAAATTTGGATTTGGCCGGAGCTGCTTCTTCCAAATCTATTTCGCCCTTAAATGCCGGCATAAAAGAAGCAATAAAGGTAGGCACCAACATACAAACCAATGAGGGCACCAATAAATAGCCTATCAACTTAGCGGTGGTAACCTTGTTTCCAATCCAAAGCATGGTTGTGGTAACATCCCCAATGGGAGACCAGGCCCCTCCCGCGTTCGCCGCGATTATGATCAAACCGGCATACCAAATTCGAACATTTCTATCCCTAACCACCTTTTGAAGTATGGAAACCAATACAATGGTTGCTGTAAGGTTGTCAATAATGGCCGAAAGGATGAAGGCCAAAAAGGCAAAAATCCAAAGGATTTTACGTTTACTCCTTGTCTTTACATAAGATTTGATGGTAGCGAACCCATCAAAATAATCAATGATTTCCACAATGGTCATCGCTCCTAATAGAAACACCAAAATCTCAGAAGTTTTACCCAAATGGTGCAAAAGGGTCTCCTCCAGCATATGCATTTTGTCTTCATGCCCCAAGTCTCCAAAACCATCCATTAGGGCATGTTTGCCGGAATCAAACCAAGTGGTAAACCCATCAATTCCAAATGCCATCATGGCCCAGAGAATGGCCATCATGGCCAATGCTGGTATCAGCTTGTCTATTTTAAGGTTATGTTCCAGGGTAATAGCTAAATAGCCTAAGACAAATATGGCAATGAGGATGGTTTCCATAGTTAGTTGGTTTAAGAAGTTGAAACTGGCCCAGCTTTTCAGCCAAGCTTGTCGTTAAAGATATTCAAAATGGATATTCCCACATAATCTTCGTTCCAGAAAATTAGATCAGCCCGTTATAGATTTAAAACCCTATTCATTGTATTAGGTAATTCTCATTTTAATGCGTTTTTTGATGAAAAATAACCACCTAAAAGCTATATTTGTATCCCTTTTTTAACTATTTCTCAATTTTATGGATTTTTCACTTTCGGAAGAACAACTGATGATACAGCAAGCGGCCAAGGATTTTGCCCAAAATGAGCTATTGCCCGGAATCGTTGAACGGGATGATGCCCAAAAATTCCCTTGGGAGCTGGTTGAAAAAATGGCAGGCCTAGGATTTATGGGAATGATGGTGGATGAAAAATATGGCGGTAGTGGTCTTGACACCCTATCCTACGTGTTGGCCATGGAAGAATTGTCCAAGGTAGATGCTTCAGCTTCCGTAATGGTATCAGTAAATAATTCATTGGTGTGCTGGGGGCTAGATGCTTTTGGAACGGAAGCCCAAAAAGAAAAGTACCTAACCCGTTTGGCCTCTGGTGAGGTCATTGGTGCATTTTGTCTTTCGGAACCAGAAGCAGGTTCTGATGCAACCTCACAAAAAACAACGGCTATAGATAAAGGAGATCATTACATATTAAATGGTACCAAAAATTGGATAACCAACGGAAGTTCTGCCGAAATCTACTTGGTAATCGCCCAAACGGATACCGAGAAGGGTCACCGCGGCATTAATGCCCTAATTGTGGAAAAAGGTATGGACGGCTTTGAGATTGGCCCCAAGGAAAATAAATTGGGCATTCGCGGAAGCGACACCCATTCCTTGATTTTCAACGATGTGAAAATTCCAAAAGAAAACCGAATCGGTGAGGATGGCTTTGGGTTCAAATTTGCCATGAAGACCCTTTCCGGAGGTCGTATTGGGATTGCGGCACAAGCTCTGGGTATTGCTGCGGGCGCCTATGAACTTTCCAAAAAATATGCAAAGGAACGTAAAGCCTTTGGTACTGAGATTGCCAATCACCAAGCCATAGCCTTTAAACTTGCGGATATGCATACCAAAATACAGGCCGCTCGTTACTTGGTTTACCAAGCTGCATGCGATAAAGATGCAGGGAAGGACTACTCCCTTTCTGGTGCAATGGCCAAATTATATGCCTCGGAGGTTGCCATGGAAACTGCAGTAGAGGCCGTTCAAATACATGGTGGGAATGGGTTTGTAAAAGAGTACCATGTAGAGCGACTTATGCGTGATGCCAAAATCACCCAAATCTATGAAGGCACATCCGAGATTCAGAAAATGGTAATCTCCAGAAGCATCTTAAAGGATTAAATATTACATTCTTTCATTTAAACCACCCCTATATTTTTAGGGGGTGCTCATCAAAAACTGACATTTATCATATTTTATCCCTTGTAATTAACCTCTGGCAACTGGACATTTTGATGTTTTACACTTAATACCCCCTTGATTTCAGAACAATCACTTACCTCTCCCTTAAAATTGAGATTATCATAATTATTGATTCTCCAAATTTTCAATTTGCATAATTTTTAAAGCATTTACACAAACGTTGATGAATTAGTTGCATTTGCTTTAAAACCATGCCTTTTCTTTATCAAAAATGATATTTTTGAACAAATACCATAATGATGAGGAAGTTGGAAAAACAAGGGTTATACCTGCCAGAATTTGAGCATGACAACTGTGGTGCAGGTTTCATTTGTAGTCTAAAAGGAAAGAAATCAAACGACATAATACACAAGGCACTCGAGATTCTAGATAAATTGGAACACAGAGGTGCCGTAAGCGCAGATGGCAAAACCGGAGATGGTGCGGGTATCCTAATAGATATCCCACACGACTTTTTTACTGAGGTATGCTCCTTTGAGCTTCCCAAAGCAGGGGAGTATGCGGTTAGCAATGTCTTTCTACCGCAAAAGGAAAATCAGCGCGATTTTTGCATTGCAACACTAGAAGAAAATATCAAAAAACAGGGACTGCAACTCCTAGGCTGGCGGGATGTCCCAGTGAACCGATCCGTGCCTGGAAGAATTGCAGCTGAGACAGAACCTTTTGTAAAACAGGTGTTTATAGGGAAAGTAGATGATTTGGATGATTTCCAGTTCAATCTGAAACTTTTTATTGCACGTAAGGTTACCGAGCATACAATCATCAAAAGTAAATTATCCCAAAGTCAATTCTTCTATTTACCAAGCCTTTCCACAAAGATTATCATTTTCAAGGGATTGCTGGTTCCTCAAGATATCAGTAGATACTATCAGGATTTATTGGATTCCAGGGTTGTAACCCGCTTGGCATTGGTACACCAAAGATTTTCCACCAATACGTTTCCAACTTGGGATTTGGCACAACCTTTCCGGTATATGTGCCATAATGGGGAAATCAATACACTAAGAGGTAATGTTTCCAGAATGCTTTCGCGTCAGGAGCTATTGGAAAGCGATTGGTTTGGGGATGAAATAAAAAATATCCTCCCGGTGGTGTTACCCGGAAAATCAGATTCCGCAAGTATGGATATGGTGGTTGAAATGCTATTGATGACCGGCCGCTCTTTGCCCGAAGTCATGATGATGCTGGTACCCGAAGCCTGGGAGAAGAATACCGAAATGTCCGAGTCCAAAAGAGCCTTCTATGAATACAACTCCTGTTTGATGGAACCTTGGGACGGACCCGCCTCCATACCCTTTACCGATGGAAATTATATTGGAGCGGTTTTAGACCGTAATGGATTGCGCCCCTCAAGATATTCGGTGACCAAAAAAGGATATGTAATCATGTCTTCTGAGACCGGAGTGGTGGATTTGCAGCCTGAGGATATTGAATTCCATGGAAGGCTGGAACCCGGCAAAATGTTCTTGGTGAACATGGAGGAAGGACGTATCATCAATGATGAGGAAATAAAGGAAGCCATTGCCAAGAGACACCCCTACAAAAAATGGCTAAAAAACAACCTGGTGCACCTAAAGGATATTCCATATAATGACTGTCCAGTTTTTTATGGCGAGTTTCCACTGGAGACCCGGCGAGCAGCTTTCGGCTATACCTTGGAGGACATCAACACCATTATTCTTCCCATGGCCAAAAATGGGAAGGAACCAATTGGCTCCATGGGTTCTGATACCCCTATCGCGGTGTTATCTGAGCGTCCACAGCTGATTTATAACTACTTCAAGCAGTTGTTTGCACAGGTGACCAATCCACCTTTGGACGGTATTAGGGAAGAATTGATCACCGATATCAGTCTTACCCTGGGTAGTGACCAAAATCTATTTGAAATCAATGAACTCCACTGCCGCAAACTAAAAATCCAAAATCCGGTGATTTCCAAAGAGGATTTGGACAAAATAAAAAATTATGACGCCAGTCCCGATTATAAGGTAGTTTCCATTTCCATTTTATATGAAATTGCCAAGGGACACAATGGAATTGAAGAAGCTCTCGATTCCATCCTACAACAAGCTTCGGATGCTATAGACGAAGGCGCCAACATTATTATTCTATCAGACAGGATGGTTAGCTCGGAAATGGCCGCCATTCCCGCACTGCTGGCCTGTTCTTACGTGAACAGTGGTTTAAGCCGAATGGGCAAACGTTCTAAATTGAGTATCATAGTGGAATCTGCTGAACCTAGGGAGGTTCATCATTTTGCCCTTTTATTCGGATTTGGAGCCAGTGCGATTAATCCCTACCTGGTAAATGAAATCATTGGGGAACAAATAGAAGAAAACGACATCACCGAGTACACCTTTGAAGAAGCCATCAAGAACTACAACAAGGCTATTGGAAAGGGTATCCTAAAAGTGATGAACAAAATTGGAATCTCCACCTTGAACTCCTATCGAGGCTCGCAGTTGTTCGAGTGTATAGGAATCAACACTAAGGTTGTGGGCAAATATTTTCCAAATACGCCAACACGAATTCAGGGCATTGGATTGTATGAGATTGAAAAGGAGGTTGCCAAGCGCCATAAAAAGGCATTTAAAAATCAGGAATTAGCGGCCAATCTTGACATTGAGATTGGTGGAGAGTACCGTTGGAGAAGGGATGGTGAAAAACATATGTTCAATCCATTGACCATCGCCAAACTTCAAAAATCGGTACGCAATAACGAGCCGGAGACTTATAAAGAGTACTCGGAATTGGTAAATGAGCAGTCCAAAAACCTAATGACCATCAGGGGATTATTCGAGTTTTCGAATTATGACCCGATTCCAATTGAGGAGGTGGAACCTTGGACTGAAATCGTCAAACGATTCAAAACAGGGGCCATGTCCTATGGAAGTATCAGCAAGGAAGCCCATGAAAATCTAGCGATTGCCATGAACCGAATCGGAGGAAAAAGCAATTCGGGAGAAGGCGGTGAGGATTCGGCTCGTTTCTATAAAAATCAAACTGGAGATTGGAAAAACAGTGCCATTAAGCAAGTAGCTTCGGGTAGGTTTGGAGTCACCTCCAACTACTTGACGAATGCACAGGAAATCCAAATTAAAATGGCACAAGGAGCCAAACCTGGTGAAGGCGGGCAATTGCCAGGACCTAAAGTGAATCCTGCCATCGCCAAAACCAGGAATTCCACGCCTTATGTGGGGCTTATTTCACCGCCTCCGCATCACGATATCTATTCCATTGAGGATTTATCCCAGCTTATTTACGACCTTAAATCAGCCAACAAAGACGCACGAATCAATGTGAAATTGGTTTCTGAAGTTGGGGTAGGAACTGTAGCTGCAGGGGTTTCCAAGGCCAAAGCAGACGTTATACTTATCTCGGGCTTTGATGGCGGAACGGGTGCTTCACCTCTGACTTCTCTAAAGCATGCCGGACTACCTTGGGAGTTGGGTATCGCTGAAGCACAACAAACCTTGGTATTGAACGATCTTCGAAATCGAATTGTGCTGGAATGTGATGGCCAGTTAAAAACGGGAAGGGATGTTGCGGTAGCTTGTCTTTTGGGAGCTGAAGAATTTGGTTTTGCCACTGCTCCATTGGTAGCATCTGGATGTATCATGATGCGTGTGTGCCATCTCAACACATGTCCTGTGGGAATTGCAACCCAAAACCCGGAGTTGCGCAAAAAATTCAAAGGGAAGCCAGAGCACGTGGTCAACTATATGTATTTCGTAGCACAGGAACTACGAGAAATTATGGCGAAGCTAGGGTTTAGAACCGTTGATGAAATGGTAGGTCAAGTACAAAAACTGGATAGAAAAAAGGCCATTGAGCATTACAAGGCTGCCGGGATTGATCTTACACCCATCCTTTATCAGGTGGATGTACCCAAAGGAACAAAATTCCATAACACCCAAAAGCAGGTTCACGGTATTGAAGATTCCATTGAATTTGACATCATTGCCCAAGCTCACCCTGCTTTGTTCAGAAAGGAGAAAACCGTTTTGGATTTCCCAATTTATAACACCGATCGGGCAGTAGGAGCTATTATCAGTAATGAAATTTCCAAAATTTATGGGGCGGAGGGACTTCCTGAGAACACCCTTAAAATCAATTTTACCGGTTCAGCAGGACAAAGTTTTGGAGCTTTTGCCACAAAGGGATTGACCATGGTGGTCAACGGAAACACCAATGATTATCTCGGAAAGGGACTTTCAGGTGCTAAATTGATCATTAAAGTCCCAGACAAGTCAACTTTGAAGCCTGAGGAGAATATCATAACTGGAAATGTAACCTTGTATGGAGCCACTTCAGGAGAAGCCTTTATCAATGGAAAAGCTGGGGAGCGTTTCTGTGTTCGAAATTCCGGAGCCAAGGCAGTTGTTGAAGGCATTGGTGATCATGGATGTGAATATATGACTGGTGGAGTTGCTGTTATCTTGGGTTCCGTTGGAAGAAACTTTGGCGCGGGAATGAGTGGAGGAATTGCTTATGTGCTGGATAAGGATGGTACGTTTGAAAAGCGATGCAACGGCGAAACACTCAACCTGTTGGATGTGGAAGAAGACAATGATATCAAGCAATTGAGAGAGCTCATTGAAAATCATTACAATGCCACTTTAAGTCCTTTGGCGCAAGAAATCTTGGAAGATTGGGAAAAGTATCTCCCAAAATTCATCAAGGTGTTCCCAGAGGAATATCGACAAGCATTGATCAGATTGGAAAAAGAAAAATTACAAACCTTATAATTTGAGGCATGGGAAAGACGACTGGATTTATGGAATTTGATAGGAAAGATGAAGACTATGCTCCTGTCAAAGAGCGAATCAAAAACTATAAGGAGTTTACCATTCCATTAAAGGAAAAGGAACTTAAAGATCAAGGTGCACGCTGTATGGATTGTGGTATCCCATTTTGTCACAGCGGGTGTCCACTTGGAAATCTTATTCCGGATTTTAACGATGCCGTTTACCAGGGAAAATGGGAAAAGGCCACAAAAATTCTTCATTCAACGAACAATTTTCCAGAGTTCACGGGCAGACTATGCCCTGCTCCTTGTGAGGAAGCCTGTGTTTTAGGCATCAACGAGGATCCGGTTTCCATAGAAAATATTGAAAAGAATATAGTGGAGACAGCCTTTAAAAATGGCTGGATTGTACCAGAACCCCCAATAACCAGGACTGATAAAAAAGTGGCCGTTGTAGGATCTGGGCCAGCTGGTTTGGCCGCTGCACAACAATTAAATCGAGCAGGGCATACGGTCACGGTTTTTGAAAGGGATGAAAAAGTAGGTGGATTGCTTCGATATGGAATTCCTGATTTTAAGATGGAGAAACATATTATTGACCGAAGATTGGAAGTGATGGAAGCGGAAGGAATAGTTTTCAAAACCGGAACCAATATCGGGGTGGACGTTTCCGCCTCTCAGCTCCGTGAGGATTATGACGCCATTGTACTCTGTGGCGGGGCAACTGTAAGAAGAGGGTTACCCATACCAGGAGCCAATTTGAAAGGTGTTGTTCAGGCTATGGATTTTCTCCCACAAAACAACAGAAAAGTGGATGGTATTCCTTACCAAGGAGAGGAATTGACTGCTGAGGGAAAAAAGGTCATCGTCATTGGCGGTGGAGATACCGGTTCTGATTGTATTGGAACTTCCATAAGACATGGTGCAGAATCCGTTACCAATTTTGAGATTATGGCAAAATCCACACCAGACCGTCCAGAGGGCCAACCTTGGCCTTTTTGGCCCATGCGACTTCGTACCAGTACTTCGCACAAAGAAGGGGCGGATCGTGTTTTCAGCATTTCAACAAAGAAGTTTATCGGAGATAAAAATGGTAACCTTAAAGGCTTGGTCACTGCTGAAGTGGTATGGGAAAAAGTGCCTGGGCAACGACCCGTTTTAAAGGAAGTTGAGGGTACGGAAAAGGAGTGGGAATGCGATTTGGCCCTACTAGCTCTAGGATTCACCGGTTCCGAGACTACCATAACCGATGAGCTTGGGCTGGAACTAGACCCGAGAACCAATATCAATGCTTCGGCCAAAGATTATAAAACCAATGTACCGGGTGTATTTGTTGCAGGAGACCAAAGAAGAGGGCAATCCCTTATTGTTTGGGCCATTTCCGAAGGAAGACAGGCAGCACATCACGTGGACAGTTTTCTTATGGGAGACTCCAATCTCCCATTAAAGGGAGATGGAGATCTACCAAGGGTCTAAATTTCACAATAACCAACCAGACCCTAAAGCTCTCTGTTCTTTGAACAGGGGGCTTTTTTTATCGAATCACCAAACGGTGAGTTTCCGTTTTGTCCGGAGCAGTCACTTTTAAAAAGTATAGTCCCGATTTGTATTTTTCCACACTAAATGGAGTTCCAATTTTATAGGTGCCACTATGCAGTATCCTACCATCCAAATGAATCAATTGCAAGACAACTTTTTCGTAGTCTGCATTTTGCAATCGGAATGAGGTTTTAGAAGGGTTTGGATAAAATACGGTCCTAAACTGCTCTTCATTGCTTACATCATAAAGTTCAGGATCCATGGGTATGCTAGCTATCAAGCTGGTACTTGTTGATTGGTATTCGTAGGCACCAACATCGAAGTTGTTTCCCATGGGTCTGCTTGCGTTTTCCATATCAAAGGTAATTCCCCAAGTGGCCAGATTAGATCCGGCATCCACCACATCAGAACTAGAAGACGCTGGACTAAAATCGTTGGCGGAGACATCGGTCAACCCTAGGGTATCAATCTGCCGAGTCATGATGTTGGAATAGATATTGGTGAGGAGACTATCCCTGGTATCTCGCTCATTAAAGTCAAAATAGCTTTCTTGGTTTTGCTTCCAGGTATTGCCCCCCTCAAAGTCATAACCAGGATCCACCACAAGATTGTTGACAAAATATGAGGGCACTTCGCTCTGATTACGGTACAAATCTGCCGGATCTATAGGGTGCAGTACTGTGGTATTGTAATGTACCCCCGCTCGTTCTGGTTCCACAATGGTGTTATTTACTACATAATAGCCCTCGGTAACATCTTCAAATTCATGTCGGTTATGTAGAAAAACACCATGCATTTTGGGCTTAACAAATAGGTTGTTGTATACCTTGGTTCCGCTTTCCCCATTAATGATTTGCATCCCCCAGCCCTTTTCCAAAGGGCCGTTTTCCACAAAGTTATTGTACACTTCATAAGTGCCTCCGCCTAGACTTATTGCAAAAGCTTGTCCCCAATTTCCTCTATTTCCGTAATCGTAAATGGTATTGTCCCTAACCTTTCCATTGATATGGGCCAGATTCAATTGAATGGCATCCCAACCAGTATCCTCAACAACATTATGATGGATATCCACATTTTCCAACCAGTGGCCATAGACTTCAGTTCCACCGCAATTTCTACCAGAGTCCAGTTTATAGCCCAGTGTAAAACCAATATATATGCCCTCACCGTGTGTATTGTGAATGTAATTGTGGTGAATGTTCAAGTTTTTCATTACAAAACCATTGGTTCGCCAAGTATCAGAGTTGTTGCAATCAGGATCCGTTTTGGCCATGAAGCCTGCAAATCCGGCCGTAGCCACTTCAATATGGTCAACTTCAACATCTGTAGTTAATGCACTGAGCACCACACCCATGGCCCATGATCCGGTACCGGTAATTTTGATACCATAGTTATAGTTTGAATCTCCCGAACCTGTGAGATGAATATATTTACTGTTTTTAAACTCCAAAGCTGAGTACGCAGTTTCATTTAGAACCACTTGGCCCCCACAATTTTTAAAGACCACAGGGTTGGTCGAGGTACCTTCAAAATCATAAAATCGGATACCAGCATAGTTCCCGGATGGAATGCAGATGGTATCACCGGGAGCATAATTAATGTTGGAAGCCCAAATAAGGTTTAGGGTGGTTGAGGACAGGCCTGTTAGAGTTACATCGCAATTACAAGACTGTGAGCGGGCCACAAAACCGCAAATCAATAAGGTGGCAAAAAGTAATGGTTTTTTCATAGTATCTAGGTTTTACATTCTAAAACTAAATACCATAGCAGTTCTTCATTTAATATTCACTCTCAACATAGGTTGGGGAAACATATTGGGATTTGGGATGAGCCAAATATATATTAAACGTAGTCTTTTTCCTACTTTATTGATTTGTTTTTAAGTTGTGGTCTGAAATTTACGTGGAAAGCACAAAAAAAGCCCTCCTAAGCTAAAGCTAAGGAGGGCCAAGGAAGGCGGCGACCTACTCTCCCACCTGGTGTGGCAGTACCATCGGCGCAAACGGGCTTAACTTCCCTGTTCGGAATGGAAAGGGG
>NZ_VCNI01000008.1 GCF_005937185.1 Flagellimonas algicola
TGCCGCATACGTGCCTTGTATTGTTCGATGTGAGGCCGAACGGTCCATTGATGCCAAAATAGTTCCATATTGGGATATTTTCGTGCCAAAAGGCCGACTCGCAACGGCTCCAACATGATGTCGCTCCCCCGCCTTTTTTAAGGTTCGGGGCGGGCCAACCTGCGGTAAAGTGGAAGGTCCCGGAAAACAGATCGATTCCCAAGAATAAGGCAGGCCCCGTTAAACCCAGGGGCAAAATCAAAGCAGTGATAGGGCGAAATCAAAGCGGATTACGCAACCCCTTCAAACCATTAAGATCAAAGACAAAAGCTTAACATAGAGATTGGGAGAATTTGCCCCGTAGCCCTCATGCACAGAAACAGAATGAAATATCCCCAGAGGTGCCCCATAGACCATATCCAGAGAATCAGATTGGCATCAACGGCCCATCCAGCCACATTTAAACACCATAAGTTGAGAAAAAGCCTTTCGTGAAATGGGAAACCGCACAACTTTGACCCCTACCATTTTCAATGCGCCGTTACAAAAGTCACAATCTTAGTTCCAGCCTTATCTAATATAAATCGTATCTTTGTAGCTCCACTAGCCAAAAAAGGACGGGTAAAAATCGATTTTAACTATTTCCCCAAATCTCTTGAATTAATTTTTGGAGCAAGTTAAAAACCCGGAATGCCTTGATTTAAAAATCTCCAAATTTTCCATCACCTGTACACAGGACATATTATTATGTTACTATTCGTTCAAATTCTGATTTTCAGTTCACTAATCTTGACTTCCTTTCTTTCGATCACAAACCCTCGTAAGGTAAACAGAAAGGCAAACATGTGGTTCGGAATCATGTTATTGATATGGTCTTCATTCTGGTACGAGGAAGTGCTGGTGGTTTCTGGGTTTGAGATTAACAGCCCTTGGGTGCACTCGACCATATATTTTTTTCAATTCATCTCATCCCAGGTACTTTACATCAGCGTAATTTTCTTCACAAATCCGAACTATAGGTTTAAAACCAAGGATTTGTTGTTTCTTGTTGTTCCGGCCATTTACGCAACATTGCTTTTCTTTCAAAATGAGCTTTCATCCGATTTTAAACCCATACGTTTAATCCTCCTATTCCTCCATTCCCTTTTCTATAATTTCATCTCATATCTTAGAATACGCCGGCACCGGAAAAAAACTGAGAACTTTTCCTCGAATCCACAGGAAATAAATCTCCAATGGCTGGAGTATATCATATTGGCACTTTTAATAATTGCAGTTTCGACGGCCATTTTAAACCTCGCCTTCTATGAACACCCCATAAACCCATATTTGGCCTTGGCCACATTAATTACCATATTCTTTATCGGATACGGTCTGTCCAAACAAAAGGAAATCTTTCCCATTGACCAAAAACAACGCAAAGATGTTCTTGCCCTTAACGAGCAGGGTATATATGGTATCAAAAAACGGAAACTTTTTTCTGAAGAAAAGTTGGTCGAGTTAAAATCCAAAATCAATACGCATATGATCGAACGGGAACCACATCTTGACAACGATATAAACCTAGCCGGTTTATCGGATCAGTTAGAACTATCCCCTCACCAACTTTCCTATGTCATAAACAATGGGTTTAACGAAAATTTCTATCACTTTATCAACCGTCATAGGGTTGATAAAGCAAAAAGCCTACTCTCCGGTACCATATCGGATAAATACTCAATTCTTGGAATAGCCTTTGAATCCGGTTTTAACTCCAAGACTTCTTTCAATACCGCTTTTAAAAATGTTACCGGTCAGACTCCCTCAGAATTCAAGAAAAAACAGTCCTAGTTTATAACAAAGAACTTATTTTTTATTTAATCGATTGATTTTCAATTTATTATAAAATTGGTTTGAGTTTATAAGCTGGAACAGTCCAATCTTAATCCGAACTTAATTTTACCGCGTAATTGTAAAAAATAAGCAAGGTGCAAGAAAAAAGTGAACATAAATTTGCGGTAATCACCGGAGCCAGTCAGGGGTTGGGAAGAGCTTTTGCCAAAAATTTGGCATCTAGGGGAATCAACTTGGTCTTAGTGAGCCTTCCAGGACAAAATGTGGGGGAGCTTGCCCATGACTTGAACCGAACATACAATGTACGGACGGATTCCTATGAGACAGATTTCAAATCCGATCAAAATATCAAGGCTTTATGCAATTGGCTAAATGAAAAATTCTCCATATTCATCTTGATCAATAATGCGGGCACAGGCGGTACAAGAAGGTTTACGGATGTTACGGCCAATTATATCAACACCATTATACAGGTCAATGTAAAGGCAACCTCCTTACTGACCCATAGACTGCTGCCAAACCTGAAGCAACAGAAGCAGGCCTATATCCTCAACGTATCCAGCATTGCAGCATTCTCTCCAGTAGGATATAAAACGGTCTACCCTGCTTCGAAGTCCTTTGTCCATTCCTTTTCCCTTGGGTTGTCCGAGGAGCTAAAGGACTCCAAAGTTTCTGTGAGCGTAATAAATCCGGGAGCTATGAAAACCAATGATGAAATTACGGCAAGAATTGAAAAACAGGGATATATCGGGAAACTGACTTTACTTGATCCTTATAAGGTCGCTCGTTTTAGCCTCAATAAAATGTTCAACGGTAAAACAGTTATTCTCTTGAATCCCCTAAGTTGGTTTATTTCCATCGTGCTGCCGACGAGAATCAAAGTGTCAATGATGACCAAAATAATCAAAAGAGAACTTACCCTTGGCTAAGGTATTTATAACAGGTGCAAACGGCTTGTTGGGCACGAATCTTTGTGAAGATTTGCTCATGGCGGGATACAATGTAAAAGGCTTGGTGCGCAATAAACAAAAGTATGTCGGCGAACCACACCAAAGACTTGACCTCATAGAAGGTAAACTCTTTATGGATTTCACTGCCGTTTTGGAAGACGTGGATTATGTAATACACGTTGCTGCCATGACAGACCAAAGTATCCCGGACTATTTGGAGTATTGGCGAATAAATTTCAATGCCACCTCACAACTATTCCATGCTGCCATAAAATGTGGTGTAAAACGGTTCATATTTGTAAGCACGGCAAATACCCTTGGTTTTGGTTCAGAAATAAATCCAGGTAGCGAACAAAGAAAAATATCCCAACTATTTGCAGCCTCTCTTTATGCCAGGAGCAAGTGGGAAGCGGAACAATATCTACTAGAGCACAAGGACAGAATTGATACCATAATCGTAAATCCAACTTTTATGATCGGGGCATATGACAGTAAGCCCAGTTCTGGAAAAATCATTCTTATGTGCTGGAGAAAAAAAATAGTGTTGTATCCATCGGGAGGGAAAAACTTTGTCCATGTTAAAGATGTCTCAAAAGGGATCGTAAGAAGTATCACTGAAGGAAAAAATGGTGAAAAATATCTGCTGGCCAATGAAAACCTTTCCTATAAGGTTTTTTTCAAAAAGGTCAACCAGTTGACCGGACAAAGACCCTTAATGCTGAAAATCCCAAATTTCGTTCTAAGTATGTTGGGATTAGTCGGTGATACCTTAAGGAGATTTGAGATAAAAAGCAACTTAAGCTCCGTAAACATGAGGGCAGTACGCATTGACAACTATTTCTCCAACAAGAAATCCATCCGAGAATTGGGGCTTGATTACAGACCTGTGGACAAGGCAATCATCGACGCTGTGGAATACTTCAAGAAAAATTCCCATAATATGCGATAATAAACTGAAATCAAATGAAATCATCAAAAAACATAATCATGATAATCCTAATGCTAATTGCTTTGTGCCGTCAAGCTTTTGCGCAAAATGCAAAACTGGATTCCATCTATAGGCTTGAACAGTTCGAGGAGCTGGCCCAAAAGGGTCATTGGGAAGTTGTCAAACAAAAAAAAGGTGTTACCCTAAGTTATAGAAAACTGAAGGTGGCAGATACCCTGGACATTAGGGAATTGTCCGCAAGCTTTACCATATTGTCCACTGTTGGCCATATCATTGAACATGTAAAGCAACCGCTAAGGATGCAGGAATGGAATGAAGGGGTTCGCCATAGCGAATTGTTGGAAAACCAAGATTCCACTTGGGTTTCCCATATCACATTTGACATTCCATATCCTTTCCCACAGCAAGAGCTCATTGCAAGATATGATGTGGACCGCGATAGGGAAAGGGTGACCATCTCCACGCGGTCGGTTCCCAACTACAAGGATTTAAAAAAAGGTGTGAACAGGGAAAAGTACAATTGGGGCAGATGGTCATTGTACCCCAAGGACAATGGTTCGGTTCAGGTTACCTTCACTGTGATCTCACTATCGAATTCCAATATTCCCAGATTTATAAAAGATCCCATTATCAAAAGAAAACTTATCAATTCCTTTATCAATTTGAAGGATAAGCTTTCCGGACCGGTACTTTTTAAGCCCGGGTCTTAGCATCCAACCGCAAACAATATCGAATCAAAATTATATAAATTCTTCCAATGAGGTTAGTCCATACCCATCTTAAAGTGGTTTTCACCTTGCTTGCCCTAGGTTTGGCACAGCTTATATTTTCTCAACAGAAAATTGTATTCAATAGCGTGATAAAAGGGCAGATTATAAACCAGCACACAGGCACTTTACTGGTTAAGACTAGAAAGGGAATTTTTGGCATTGACCCCGAAACAAGACTAATCCTCTGGAGCAAACCAGAGTTGAAAAAAGTGGATCTTTCCGACTATAAGGAAATCCCATATACTCCAATCGCCATTTTCTCCCAGAAACCGCTCATCAGCTCCAAAGCGATCTCAAATACCTTAAATAGCAAAGGGGCCTCAAAAACCATGCTCCATGTTATCACGGGCAAAGAATTTTTTGATTCCAATAAAAACGGATTCAAAGCTGTCAACAACACCATGATCATCCCTCAAAAAAAAGGTGTACTGGTGGATGGTATCAAAAAAAAGGATTTGGTGATTTCCCTATTCGACTATGAAACCGGGGAACAGCTTTGGGAAACGCAAGGCGTAGATTCCCCCTTCTTTACAAATGTAAAGGGAATTTTCTTTGATGACGAGAAGATTTTATTGGATGCCCAACAGAACATCTATTGGCTGAAAAATAAACACCTCATCAAAATTGATGGGGACAACGGAAAAATTTTGTACGAACAGGATAATGTAACCTCGATAGCAATGAATGGCTCCAAGGATATCCTATTTGTTTTTTCCAACACCCTCGGTATAAAAAAATTGGGCGAAGATAACGGCATAACCGCATTGGACACAAGGACCACAGCCCAGATTTGGGAAGATCCGATTCAGATTTGGGGGAATATTTTCGATACCGCCATAGATGGGAACAGCTTAGTGGTAATAACATCAAAGGGATTTAACGTAATAGACATTGAAAAAGGAACAAAAAAATGGAAGCGCTCTGAACCCCTGCCTTTAATAAAAAGGATAGTACCGGTTGAACAGGGCTATCTGGTCGTACAGGACAATTTCTTGGTGAGGATAAACAGTGAGGGGGAAAAGGCCTGGGACAAAAAAATCAGGATTACCAACTCCTTCAAGGAAAGTCCCGTCCACATTCTTGAGGAGGGAAGGCAAGCACTTTATATTACGCCCTCCAAAGCAAACAGGGTGCAAGTGGAAACCGGGGACAAACTATGGGAAAAAGACATAGTTCTAAATTCAACGGGCTTTGTTGGACGGAATCTCAAACTTCGTGAATCCCAGTTCAAAATTTGGAACGATACCCTCAACCAGCTTTTTCCGGTATATGGCAACAACAGCTTTTATCTTTTTAGCAGAAAGTCATCTGTTGCCCCCATTTCCATTGATACGTTCAACTTTAAACGAAGCTCCCCGAACTTGAAGATCAGAAAGGAGGGATACCTCTTGTTCCAACAAAACCAATTTTATTATTATGATACTCTCGGACAACTTCGGTACAAAAAAAAATATCCCTACCATGATACCGGAAATGTGTTTTCAGAAACATTTTATTGGGCAAAGAGAGGATTTGGCACGTATACTTCGGCCATGGGGTTTGTGGGCAACCAAATTGCAAAAACCTTCAACAGTGTTTTGGTTTCCACTAATCTGGGTCCCGTGAGCACTGTTTCTTCCAAAGTGTATGGGACTTATTTAACATACAGGGGGAGCTTGGAGGATGTCACCGAACTCAATCAGTTGGATTTTGACATGTTCAACCTGTCCACCATTTTATACAGGATAAACACAGGAAGGAAACATGAGGGCCAACTACTTGTAGTAGCTCCCAGTGACACGGTAACCGAAATAATCCGGTTGGATATAGATTCTGGAGAAGAGGAGACCGTGAAGACCTTTGGTCACACCTATTCCAATTTTGTAATTGATCAGGTGGAACAGCAGATATATTTTTTCAACAAAAAATCTCTTTTCATCGAAACATTAAACGAATGAGGTCCAGACAAATCAGAAGCACTAGTGTCAGAACAATAACAACAATTGAACTTTTAGCAAATTCATCCGTCCTTATTTATCAAAAGGCATATAAATGCAAAACCATTTCAATAAGAAACAACCCACTTTCAATCCAAAACTAAGAATGATGACTACCAAAATTTTTGTTTCGATCTTATTCTCCCTATCCGTTGTCACAATTATTTATCAGGGAAAACCAACTTTGGACAAAACGCTGGAATCAATCTCAGATAGCTACTGGATTACCAAGGGGAACAACAAATTTGGAGCCTATAAAATATCCGAGGTCTCCCATAGGAACGTTGCCCACATCAAAACCTCTAATGAAGGATTGGAGTTACGCATTAGTACCGATATTGATTCGCTCGAACTCCTTCTGCTTCCCAATGACACCATTCCTATTGAAATCTACCCGCGGGAGAGAAAGACTCCTTCCACCATAAAAATCATTGGAATTCCCTCAAAGCCCATTAAACATAGGTTATCGTTCTTAGATAAATCGAAACAGTCCAAATTTCAATATGAATACCCTGTTTTGACAGCCGACTATATGTCTCTTTTAATGGAGACCTACCATTTGGAAGCTATCCAAAAAGACGCTAAAACGGATATAGAAATTCTGACGGCCGTGACCTCTTGGGCACATCGGCAATGGAACCATGATGGGGGAAATGTCCCAAGCAAGGCAGATACCCATACCATTTTGCAGGAGGTGGCCCAAGGTAAAAATTTCAGATGTGTTGAGTATTCGATAGTCATTTCTGAACTAATGCAGGCACTGGGATATCAGGCCAGGGTCCTGGGACTTAAACGAAAAGAATGTGAAACCATGCTAACAAGTGCTGGGCATGCCGTGGCGGAAGTTTTTTTACCAGAACTCAACAAATGGGTTTTTGCAGATGGGCAGTTCAATGCCATTCCCTTTTTGGATGGCAAGCCTTTAAATGCGGTTGAGTTTCAAGACGCACTGACTGAAGATGCATCAACCCAACGTCTTCAAGTACAAAATACAGAAATTCCCTTTGAAGAATATGCCGAATGGGTATATCCTTATCTCCATTATTTTGATTTCAAAGTACAGTTCAAGGACACGAGTGTAACACAAAACAGTTTGATGCTTGTGCCCCTTAAAGAAAGGAGCCCAAAATATTTTCAAAAAAAATGGGGAGTGGGAAACTGCTTGTACACAAGCAACATATCAGATTTTTACGCTAAACCATAGATAAACCTAAAATCACTATGACTACAGAAAGAAAAATATCCCGCTTTTTCAATCTAACCGATAGTAATTGGATGAAGCATGCCAACCCATGGAGTGTTGGAACTAGATACACGGTACTTCCGCTTATCATTATTGCCTTCTGGTCTAGGATTTGGCTGGGATGGTGGTTCTTGATCCCAGCTGCGCTGTCCATCAGTTGGATATTTCTAAATCCAGTTATGTTCTGCAAGCCCAAGTCTACAAAAAACTGGGCCTCCAAAGCTGTAATGGGTGAACGGGTCTATCTGAATCGGGATAAGGTAAAAATACCACCCGTTCATAAAACAGTACTGTTGCCCCTTCTGAACATTATTTCATCCATTGGAATGGGAATTGCCATTTGGGCCATTGTCGAGTACTCAATTTGGGGAGCCGTAATCGGTACAGTACTCGCATACTTAGGAAAGAGCTGGTACTTGGACCGAATGGTTTGGCTTTATGAAGATATGAAAGAAAATCACCAAGAGTATTTAGATTGGGAATATTAGAAATCCTTGATTAACATGATTATGGTTCCTTTTCCGGGACCATGACAAACCCATGTAATGGAAACCTTATTATAATTAGACAAAATGAACTTAGCATACAAAATCACCTCTTTTTTTAGTTTATTCATCCAAAAAAGGTTCCGGTCAGTAGACCCAAAAAATATTAGGACAAGGTATACCATTGTAATTGGAAGTATTTTTTTCAGTCTTTTCCTTTTGGATTGTTCAACGAAAGAATCCAACGATAAAGAATTTGTGCCCCAGTGGGCTAAAGATGCCATCTGGTATCAGATATTTCCAGAGCGTTTTAGAAATGGGGATCCATCAAATGACCCCACTATTGAAGATTTGGCAAGTACCTATCCGTTGGAAATGCCTAAAGAATGGCGGGTTCATCCTTGGGGAAGTGATTGGTACGAGTTGCAACCCTATGAACAGGAAAATGGGGAAAAAGAGCTATGGAAACACCTATTACGAAGGCGATATGGAGGTGACTTGCAGGGAATTATAAATAAGCTGGATTATCTAGATGACTTGGGCATAAATGCAATTTATCTCAACCCCATTTTTGATTCTCCCTCCATGCACAAGTACGATGGAAACTCCTATCATCATGTAGACCCCAATTTTGGTCCAGATCCAGAAGGTGACAGAAAGTTAATGGAATCTGAAGACCCAATTGACCCTTCAACATGGATTTGGACAAAAGCGGATCAACTGGCATTGAAATTAATTAAAGAAGCCCATAAAAGGGATATGAAAATCATCTTCGATGGGGTATTCAATCATTTGGGCATAAAAAGTTTCGCCTTTCAAGACTTAGAGAAAAACCAGCAAAACTCCAAATACAAGGATTGGTTTATCGTTAAAAGTTGGAGGGACTCTGCCACAAACACAGCTTTTGAATACAAAGGATGGAATGATGTGCAGACATTGCCGGAGTTAAAGGAAGATGAAAATGGTATTGTTCAAGGCCCAAAAGACTACATATTCAATGCCACCGCCCGATGGATGAATCCAAAAAACCAGGGAATTGAAAACGGTATTGACGGTTGGCGGTTGGATGTTGCATTTTGTGTGGGCCATAACTTCTGGAAAGATTGGAGGAAATACATAAAGAAAATTAACCCGGATGCCTATATCACGGCCGAACTTGTCTTGGATGAAGAGCGGACCAAGCCCTATTTTCAGGGTGATGAATTTGATGGTGAAATGAATTACAACTTTGCCTTTACCTGCGCGGAGTTCTTTTTTAATACCGGTGCCGAGAAAATTGGAGCTTCCCAGTTTGACCGAAAGCTCAAAAATTTAAGGGAATTGTTCCCCAAGGGAGTTGCGGAAGTATCCCAAAACCTGTTCAGCAGCCATGATGCAAACAGGGTGGCTAGCCATGTGGTCAACAGGGGGATAGGAAATTATCGGGACTGGTGGGGGTATTACGAGGTTTCAAAAGCCGCCAACAACCCCGGTTATGAGGTAAGAAAGCCCAATAGGGAGGAAATCGAGCTTCAAAAGCTATTTATTCTTTTTCAAATGACCTATGTCGGGGCACCAATGATCTACTATGGGGAAGAAGTGGGAATGTGGGGAGCCAACGATCCGGATTGCAGAAAACCGATGATCTGGGACGATATCCAATTTCAAGACGAGACCTTTAACCCTGATGGATCTATTAGGCATCCCGATGAAGTAAAAGTAAACCAACAGTTGGCCCAGTACTACAAACAGCTCATAGCTATTCGGACCCGGGAAGCATCACTAAGGAGAGGCACCTTCAATACGATCATCTCGAACGATAGGAAAAATGTATTTGCCTTCGAAAGAAGGTATGGTAAAGAAGTGGTAACCGTTGTCATAAATAATGGTGACGAAACCATATCCTTAAAAACCTTGGGATTCACAGACTGTTACACGGATTTGGTAACTGGACGGCAAACGCACGGTCTAAAACCGGGAATACCCGCGTACAGTGGTGTAATTTTGAAAAAATGTGGGATTCAATGATCGTAATAATGGAAAGCTGACCAAATTGAGTTGAAAACTGTTGCAACCAAAGAAATGTCGATCATGAGAAAATTGATGAAACCCACCCTTCCATTGATCCCAATGGGGACTTTTTTCCCTTGTGTAAGGGAAAAGCAAATAAAAACCAGTCCAGAGCAGACCGGGTCGGGATGGAAACTGGTTTACCAAAACGATAAAAACGGGAACGGTTTAAAAGGTAATATCGATGCATTGATTACCGGTACCAGAAATGGATATGATGTTCGAATGGGTTGGGACTGGAAAGGACAGTTGGGCGATGCAGTCTTGATATTTGGGCACGTTGCGGAACCATTGTCCATGAGCATTATCCAAAACGAAAACGTATCGGCCATAATTGACCCCCACCCCTTTCTTAAAAGTTATGTCAATATTGATAGTCGAGATTTAGGGGAAGCAGGCCATATTTGGCAATGTATTATGACCAAGGGGACATTAATACACAAGTTTTTGACCGCTCCACCAACCAACCGCTCAAAGATTGGCCTCAAAACCAGAAAATGACCTAGTTTTTAGAGTACCCATTAAACATGCCCAGCAATAATAACCTATTATACTAAAAAGATGAGATTGATTTTTACCCTTTCCCTTTTGCTTCTTTCAACCCTTGCATTTTCCCAAAACAATTGGAAACTTATTTATGAAAATAACGCTAATGGCGCAACGATACATGGAAATTTGGATGCGCTCATATCAGCGATCCAGAGTGGGGCATCCGTCAGGATCTATTTTAACTCAAAAAGACCTGATCGTCCGGACACCTATGAGGAACACACCTCCATGGTTAAATTTTTTACAATTGTGAATTCGCCCCAAGGGAGATTTGTTACCGCACAGATTGACCCTATAGCAGGTCAAACAACTGATTTTCATAGGAATAAGGTGCTATTGAAGGAAAATCTGGAATGGTCACTTATAGCTTCCACAACAGGGGAAAATGACACCATGGTGAGAGATGTAATAACCGGGGAAGTTTTAAACCATCGGCAGGTCCGATGGGGAACCAAATGGTATGTTATAACAAAATAACATCAGTCGAAAGGTCCCATAGCCTGTTGTGTCTCGCTTAATCAAACCAAGTTGCCAAGAATGGTCCACGGTCTTGATGCAATGGTTCTGTTTGGCCTGGCTGGGAGGTGCATTTAAAATAAAGCTTTAACCGAGTACAAATAAAATGTAAAATGCAAGATTATGTTGATTTGGCCGAGAAGAATGGAGTTCATCTTCTGGAAACTGGAAAATGCCAATTTTGTGGAGCCAACACAACTCGGGGCATTCATGAATGCATGGAAATTTTCAATGTTGGATTTCAGGAAATCGACTTTTCCAAAGTAGAAAATCATGGGTATAGATTCAAGATAGTAGATGCCCACACCTTACAACATCCAGAAATCCATGGGAGATGGAACAACCACTTTCACCTCACAAGACTGCACTTGGTCTTTAAATATGATATCAAATGGACTTACCAACTGTCCCCAAAGCTCAGTGACCATCTAAATAAATACAAGAGGGACAAACAAGAT
This sequence comes from Flagellimonas algicola, assembly GCF_005937185.1. Classification (GTDB taxonomy): domain Bacteria; phylum Bacteroidota; class Bacteroidia; order Flavobacteriales; family Flavobacteriaceae; genus Flagellimonas; species Flagellimonas algicola. The sequence goes on from NZ_VCNI01000008.1 coordinate 11,758, forward strand.
GAATATCTGATTCCGCCTATAGTGCTGCAGCGAGGAAACATAACTACCACAGATATTTTGGAAAAGTCCAAAAATGAAGGCGAGTGTAAAAAGTTAATCAATAGCTGGGCAAAAGAAGTCTATGACATTTGGAACAACTATCATAATCTGGTGGATAATATTGCGAAAGGGTTTTTAAATTGATCAGATATCCCTACCCTAAAATCAAATCTTAAGCTCTTGGAACATAGAATGTTGCTTGTGAAACAAAGCATTCCCATTAAACAAAAAAACATTGCTTCAACGAGTTGATTGTTTATGGATTCTGATCGGTAAATTAAACTCATGTTTCGCTATCCCTGTTCAATGAACTAAAAAACAGGATACCCTGTTCCGGGAATTGAAAGGCAAATTTAGTTCCCCCATATAATATCTCAATTAAATAACCAATATTCTATATGTTGACTCCCACTGAAACAATTATTCCCTATGATTGAAGGTAAACGTTTCGGGGATATCCTTCATACCAATTGTTTTCTCCTCCGTATGGAAAAGACACACATTGGGCATTAAACATTTAACCCAACATAAAACAACCGTAGTATTGCAAGATAACATTGATATCAATGAGAATAAACTTGGTGAACATCATAGGGTTTTGGTTTTTGGTGACCGCCCATGGTGCCAACGCTCAATATTGGATTTTTGACAACCTTAACAAGTATGGCTTGGAAGATCGTTCATTTGACACCCAGATAATGCTTGTGGGCTATAAGGAACTTGATGCCCAGGTCAAACTTACGGCGTTGGCCGTGGTTGGCTCCGATGGTTTTTCAGGAGTTCTTGGAGGTGTTTCCTTCAAGCTAAGCAACCAACTTTCCGTTATCGGACGGACAGGGTTTACCGTATCGGACAGGGCCTATTATAAGTATCAGGCCATGGTCATTTTTAATCAGAACAATTTTACCGCAAAGGGATTCTATATCAATGGAATTAAGCATGACCCCTTTTATGATTTTAGGGCCAGCTATATGATTGCAAAGAACTTAAAGTTAGGGGGGTATATAAGAAGATTTCTGGGGGTGGGGCCAAGACTCGATTTTAGGGCGAACGGCAAGTACAATTTATGGATTGCCCATATGAAAGATTTTGAGTTCAACAACCGGCAGAGGATAGCAGTGGGAACAACGATCAAATTTAACCAGTAAACGCAAATAAAAATGTTACGAAGAAAAATGGTGAAAATCACCATTGCCCTGATGTTGTCGGGATATCAGCCGATTTTATGCCAGGAGCAAAGTAAAGAGGAAATTGAACAAGTGGTGCAAAACTATTTCGAAGGCACCCAAACGGGAGATGTTCAATTATTGGATAAAGCCTTTCATGAAAAGAGCTTGTTAAAATTACTGAACGATGAGGGGAGTTATACCGAATGGACCTATTCCGGCGAAAAAGGATATAGGGAATTTATCGCAGATAGAGGTGGCTCCGAACACTCGGTCAAAATACTTTCGGTGGATTTTACCGGGAATGCCGCAATGGTCAAAGCCAAGCTTGACTTTACCAAGTTCCATTACATTGACTACCTAAGTTTGTTAAAAATTGAGGGGCGATGGAAAATAGTCAATAAAATTGCCCACAAAGAGATCAATAAGGGCAAGGTTACCACATTAAAAAATTTCCGATCTGATTATGTACCGAACCGTAATATTGAAATATACACACCTCCTGGCTATACCAAGGATAAAACCTATAGTGTTCTCTATATGCAGGATGGACAGAACATTTTCAATCCCGAAACTTCGTATGCCGGGGTGGAATGGGCTGCCGATGAAGTCCTTGACTCGCTCATAGGCCATAATATAATTGAACCAATGATCGTGGTGGCCCCATGGAATTCCAAATATCGAATGAACGAATATATGCCTGAAGACGGTTTGCCCCCCTATAAAACATTGATGAAGAGGTTTCCCAAACTATATTCCGAGTATTTCAATGATACTATTATCTTTTCCAATAAATACCTGAAGTTCCTAACCAAGGAATTGAAACCATATATAGATCAAAATTATGCTACCAAACCAGGTAAAAACAACACTTATATAATGGGTTCAAGTGGTGGCGGTCTTATATCCGCCTATGCAGTTTCCAAATACCCGAACATATTCGGAAAAGCGGCCTGTCTATCTACCCATTGGCCTGCATTTGATGGAGCTGCAATACAATATTTTGCCGAGGCAATCCCACCGGCCGGGAATCATTCTTTTTATTTTGATCATGGAACCGAGGGCCTGGATGCAGCTTATGGGCCGTTCCAGAAACGGATCGACCAACTGATGCGAAGTAAAGGTTACCATGAAGGCGGGGATTGGGTCACCTATGTTTTCGAAGGTACTGGTCATTTTGAGACATTTTGGAGCAATAGGCTACATATCCCGTTCAAATTTTTATCACAGCAGCCAGAAATTGATTGATTCAATGGAAATGACCTTTGGTAAGGGTATCACACCCAAGAACAAATGGGTTGGAAAAAAAGATTCGCTCCTTTTGTTATGGATACATTTGGGCCATTGTTAGGTTGCCCCCAATCGGACTGGGAATTGTTGAATTATATACGGTTCCGTAGCCTTCACTTCATTGACAAATGTCGGTTACAAGACTGGCCGTAGGGGAATACCGGTATTTAGGGACCCCTCTTTTTGACCATTGCCAGTACAATAACCACAGATAAAATTCCATCAAAGAGGGTAAAGGTTCTGAATCTACCTGTTCCGCCAAACAGCGTTTTCGTAACAAAGAATACGTGATCAGTAGATTCAATAACGCTTTAGTCCATAAGATCTGTAAATTTGTACTATGAAGTTTCTTTCAAAGACGTATGATAACTGGTCTCCTGAACGTATTGGCAGACATCTTCTGTATTGGTCGGGATGGCTCATATTTTACGCCCTTGTCAACGGCAATTCCTATGATAACGGAAATTATGGTGTTTGGGCGGTCTTCGAGCTGTGCGTGCTGCCCATTAAGCTGTTCCTAACCTATTTTATCATCTATTATTTGGTGCCACTTTATGCCGCAAAAAAACAATACACCCAGTTGACCGTTATTGCGATTGCCATGATAATTGCCGGAGGGCTTCTCTTTCGAACCCTTGATTATTATTTTGTAAGCCGCCACCTTATTTCTTCGGATATATTTCTGGAAAAAGTAGAGAATGAACACTTCTGGAGTTTTACAATTGCGTACAAAGTACTGGACCTGCTTTTTGTTGTGACCTTGGTTGGGGTCATCAAATTTGTTCAACAGCAGTTTAAATATGAACGAAGAACAAAAGCCCTGATGACCGAAAAATTAGAGACCGAACTAAAATTTCTAAAGCACCAGTTACAGCCCCATTTCCTGTTCAACACTTTGAACAACTTATATGGGTTGGTATTGACCAAGGATGACAAGGCGAGCGAAGTAGTTTTAAAGTTTTCCCAAATTATGAATTACATGCTCTATGAGTCCAACGATAGACTGATCCCGCTAAAAAAGGAGCTCAATAACCTAAGCAATTTTGTAGCGCTTGAAAAGCTTAGACATGGTGATGAACTTGAGGTCCAATATAGTGTTCATGGTAATGTCAACGGTAAACAAATCCCTCCCTTCATATTATTCTCCTTTGTTGAAAATGCTTTCAAACATGGACCTGGGGATAATTTTGAAAAAAGCTGGATCAAGATAGGCATTGATGCCCAAAAGGATAAGTTACTGTTCAAATGCGAAAATAGCGTTCCAAAAGAAAATGACAAAAAGGTCATCAACCCCAGGGTAAACAGCGGTATTGGACTTTCCAATGTAAGTAAACGATTGGAACTGATATACGGCCCCAGATACCATTTGAAACTGAATGGGGGGGAAACATATAGTGTTGAATTACAGTTGGCCATTTAAAATAGATCTCCCATGAACTGTCTGATCGTTGATGATGAACCAATCGCCATAAAGGTCATAGAGAACCATTTAAGCGAATTTAAAGATCTTGCTGTTGTAGGAACCTGCCGGAACGCACTGCAAGCCTTTTCAGTTTTGGAGCGAATCAAGGTGGATCTGATGTTTTTGGATATTGAAATGTCAAAGCTTGATGGGCTGTCATTCTTAAAAAAACTCTCCAACCCACCTTTGGTCATACTTACCACAGCCCATAGAGCCTTCGCTTTGGAGGGATACGATTTGGATATTGTTGACTATTTGCTAAAACCCATTGCCCTAGACCGGTTTATGCAAGCCATCGCAAAAGCTCATCGCCTCCAAGCAGCAATGGACCATAAGGTCCAAAACACTACAGCTATATCGCAAAATTCAGGAATTAAGGATCATATTTTTGTCAAATCCAACAGAACAAACGTAAAAATCAAACTTGAAGAAATTCAATTTGTGGAAAGCATAAAAAACCATGTTAAAATCTCCACATTTAAACACATCCATATTACCATGGTCAGCATTGGTGAGATGGAAGCAAGACTTCCAGAAAATTTGTTCCTTAGAATTCATAGATCCTTTATTGTCAATCTGGAAGCCATAGAAAACTACACCCATACCTATGTTGTCATACAAAGGAAATCCTTTCCCATTGGAAGCAGCTACAAACAAAGGGTTTTGGACCGATTGGATGCAAATCGGATCTAGGCCATTTCTCCTTTGATTTGAACTTTATACTTTTCAATTGTCTTTATATAATAAAAATCCCCCCGCTGGGCATTAAAAAAACCATCATTGGAAGTCCCTGAGTATTTTTGGAAAAATTAAAATGTCAGGTTGACCAGGCCCCTTATTGGTGCAGTTTTTCAAGCTTTTGATGACTTTATATACCTGTGGTTACCGCAAAATGAAGGCTCGCTTCGGGAGTATGGAAAGTCTATTGAATCAAGAAAGACCAAAACCTAGTTTAACCAGTACGCGCCTTTCACAACAAGATTCAAATCATGGGTAGGCATTTGCCATCTATAAGGAGGAATAAGGTATTGGAAATATCAACTTCAGCAATCAAATAGGGGCAAATCCGTTAACCTGGTATTTTCGAACATAGCGTCTATCTATGTCCAATTAACTTTAGTATAGGAACTACTCCCAAGGAATCAAAACGAATGAAAACCTTGGTGTTCAAAGTCAAATCAACCAATAACATTTAAAACAATAAAATATGAGCGAGATCGATGGAAAAGTTGTAGCGATAACAGGGGCCAGTAGTGGTTTGGGGGAGGCCACTGCTCGTTACTTGGCAGCAAAAGGAGCTAAAATTGTCCTAGGCGCCAGGCGCGAGGAAAAATTGGAGATCATTGCTTCGGACATCAATAAAAATGGAGGTAGCGCCATTCATCTAAAAATGGATGTCACCAATAGGGCCGAAGTAAAGGCATTAGCGGATATGGCCGTCAGGGAATTTGGGAGACTGGATGTTTTCGTCAATAATGCAGGTCTGATGGCCATAGCACCATTACAAGCATTAAAAGTTGATGAATGGGACCGTATGATAGACATCAATATCAAAGGAGTTCTGTATGGCATTGCTGCGGCCTTACCAGTATTCGAAGATCAAGAATCAGGACACTTCATCAATATTTCGTCAGTGGCAGGGCTAAAAGTATTCAGTCCGGGAGGTACCGTTTACAGTGGCACCAAATATGCGGTCAGGGCCATATCAGATGGCCTGAGACATGAAGTTGGAAAAAAAATAAGAACTACCACCTTAGAGCCGGGGGCAATTGCTTCAGAATTGCAATCGGGCACATCCCATAAGGAAAGTGTTGACATTCTTAATGAATTTTATAAAATCGCAATTCCTGCAGAAACCGTAGCAAAAGCAATCGCCTTTGCCATTGAACAACCTATGGACGTTGATATTAATGAAATAGCGCTAAGACCAACCATCCAGGATTTTTAATGCGGTCATAGCAGCTTCTCTTTGGACAGGTTTGAAAGTCGAACTCTCATAATAAACATGGTAATAGAGGACATTTCCGAGGCCAGCTCCCTATCGGTTTGTTCGGCAACTTGATCAACAGGCCCACTTATTTATTCTGTAGGTCATCCCAAAATTCTTCGTCCATGGTGCTTTTTTTTAAGTGTACTTTTGATTTCCTCAATCGCATTTGGATATTCTGTTATTTTACCTTCACCATCCTCCAGTTTTTGATCCACATCAACTAAGTTTTCAATAGCTTTTGAGGTTTCATCTATGACGGAATCAATCCTATCGTCCAAAATACCGAGCTTGTCCAAGTACCTAGTTCTATTTTCGGCCACTTCTGAAGCAGGGTATAAAAAGCTTATAATGGTGTCATTGATACCAAAAGCAATATCATATTCAGTACTTATTTTTGAATTCCCTCATGCTCCAGGCTCTTCAGGGGCTTGACCAGCTCACTTCGTTTCCGGTTAATTTTCTTTTGTATTTCTGGGCCGACGAGGGTCAGAGATCTTGGGCGGTCCAAATCATTTGACGAATTAACGACCGTGGTCCAGGCTAGCTGAATATGGTCCAACTTAAAAAGATTTTCTGCAAACTTTGGCAGCCATATTTCGTCAATGTAATCATCAATTTCATTCCTTTTAGGCTCGAAGTATTTATCGATAAGAACAAAATGGGCATCTTGCATGAGTGGTATTTATGGCTCAATTCTTCTGAAAGCTCTGGAGCCTGTTTGGGCATGGAAGCACATTGCACGAATAATAAAAGACAAAAGAAGCTTGGAATGAAAACTGAATACCTCATTGATTTTTTTTAGTGGAATCCCTTTTTAAAAATTGGATATTACAGTCATAAAAATAATTCCAATCGTCTAACTGTCAGATTTTAGATAAAAAGAGAACAATGAAGATCAACCTTAAAAAAGTATGGGTTCAATACCATGCACATCATAGGTTTGGCTTAAAAAAACCAATACTTTTTTCGTCTATCTCAAACTCTGCAAACCAAGCTTTAATTTGCCTATATAACCCCATCTTAGTGCGACCTTGAGAATTGTAGTTCCCAAATCAGGTGCAACAGTTTTCAATATATTTATTCTTAAAGCAAGAAAAGCCCCGGGGGTATCGGGTGCAACACTTATCGATTTTGGTCGATTGCAATCGAGCCGAACCAAAATCAACAAAACACAACTAACTACAAATCCCCTATTTGACTTATTTTGGAGCAGGGACACCAGATTAAGTTTTATCACCGAATCATATGAGGGACCTTGGAGGATTTATAAGAGTCCTATAAAAATTGTATGATTTTTAATAGGTCGGTTTATGGACGCAAGCAGTCAATTCATAATCATAAAACCCATTTCTGTACGGGTGAATGCCCAATTGGGCACTTATCGTATTTCCGATGGGATAGGAATGCTAATATTGTTAGGAACAATAAGCGGTAAGTCCGATTGAAGTACCAAACCTATGTTAACAATAGAAACAGCACATCTTGACCATCAATCCTTTTTGGTTCAGGATTTGGAAATTGAGGCGAAGACACTTTCAGATTTGCTCGGACTCAGTTTCAATGTATGGACCATTACCCCTGAAATCTGTATGGTGAACGAAAAAATACAGCCATATGCTTTCAAAGTGGCCATTGCACCCATCGGCACTAGCAGTATTGAACTCATTTCACCCCTAAGGGGAAATAGTATCCTACAGCAGGATTTGAAGATTAAAGGTGTGGGATACCATCATTCGGGAATAACATTCAATGACCATAGATCCTTTGCTAATGCTAAAATTGATTTGATCGCCAAGGGGTACAAACCGGTTCAATATGGAAAGACTAAGGGTGCTTTTGAGTTTGGGTATTTTCGGCTGCCCACGGCTGGAATCACCATAGAGCTTTTGTATATCGATACAATGCCCCAGCCCGATGCTATTATTTCAAAAATAATTCAATAAGTAAATGTGACTATGGCCATAATACAGCTAACAATCAACAATGAGAAATATGAAGGGGAGTTCGATACGAATATGCCCTTATTATGGGCCTTGCGGGATGCCATTGGTTTGACCGGGACAAAATTTGGATGCGGTATTGCTCAATGTGGAGCTTGTACGGTGCTTTTGGACGGCAAGGCCATAAGATCTTGCGGTATCACGGTCCAATCTTCCATTGGCAAGGACATTCAAACGATTGAAGGGGTAGAAGATAGTATGTATCGTTCTCTACAACAAGCCTGGATAGAGGAACAAGTGCCCCAATGTGGGTATTGTCAAAGCGGGCAGATTATGAGTGCAATAGGATTAATAAAGTCCAATCCCAATCCTACGGAAAAGCAGATTCTAGATGCAATGTCCGGAAATATATGCCGATGTGGAACCTATCCCAGGATTTTAAAAGCGATAAAATCCTTTATAAAGTCAAACCCATAAACATGTCACAGATGGAAACAAATGGCTCTAGAAGAGAATTTCTAAAACGGACAGGGCTTGCAAGTGGCGGCCTCATCGTAGGGCTAAACTTTTTAGAGAGCTGTGTTGGCGAAATTGTCCAAAACAATACCTTTCCCAACCTTGAACCATTACAAGTACTGGAAAATGGCTTTGATTCCATCGGAGCTATTGAAATTACGGATTTTCTACAAATCCGACCAGATGGCCACATTTTTCTAAACCTGACCAAATATGAAATGGGCCAAGGGGTAAGCACCGGGCTTTCATCCATCTTGGCAGAAGAATTGGAAGCTGATTGGGAAAAAATCCATGTAAGATACATTAAATCATCAGTGAGCGAATCTGATACCACAGGGGGAAGCACCAGTACACTTTTGCATTGGGACTTGCTTCGCAGGGCGGGGGCATTCACCAAACTTTTATTGATTGATGCAGCAGCCAAACAATGGACAGTGTACAAAGACCAATGCTATGCTGAAAATGGTTATGTGCACCAACACGGAAGTAATTTAAAACTAGGTTATGGAGAACTTGTTGGGTCAATTGTGGTTCCTAAAGACTATAGAACCCTCTTTGCAGAAGTTCCCCTTAAGTACAAATCCAATTTCAAATTAATTGGCAAGAACCTCAAAAGCAAGATTATCCCAGATATCGTAACCGGAAAACATCCATTCAGTATAGATGTGCGATTGCCAAAAATGAAATATGCCGCAGTACTTAGATGTCCTGTTTTTAAAGGACAACTTATAAACTTTGATAGTACGGAAGCTTTAAACATTTCAGGTGTTGAGCAAATAGTGCCTATAAAATTGGATACATCAGATAATATTAGGGATGGTATTGCTGTGATAGCTAATTCAACATGGGCCGCATTCCAAGGCAAGTTGGCTTTAAAGGCCAAATGGGACTTAGGTGTTAACGCAGGAGTGGAACATGGGAAGTTCGTTGCCGACTGTTATAAAAAGTTGACCATTGATGAAGGAACTGAAACCTTGAGCATTGGGAAGTTTGATGAATCGGAGGCGGATGAATTTATCTCACATTCTTATGAATTCCCCTATCAGCACCACGCATGTATGGAGCCCTTGAATGCAACCTCACACTTTAAAGGGGATTCTTGTGAAATGTGGGTTGGTACACAGTCCGCTGATAAGATAATCACCAACATCGAAAAACATTTAGGGATTCCAAAAGAACGCATTAAAATAAACTGCCACCCAAGTGGTGGTGGCTTTGGTCTTCGGTATTCTTCTGAATATGCGTTGGAATCCATGGTGGTTTCCAAGGCTGCGGGAGGTGAATTGGTGAAAATGTGTTATTCAAGGGAGGATGACATCAAATTTGACCATTTGAATCCTTTTGAACTAAACAAACATAGGATTGGCTTAAAAAACGGAAAGCCACTCTCATGGGAGCTCAAAAGTGTAATGGCCAACTGGGGAGGTGTATTGGGTTGGATGTACTACAATATCCCCAAACTTTCTGCATCCCAAATAATGGTAGAAGGTTTTACCCAAGTAGGCGCATGGAGATCGGTAATGGCCAATGCCGAGGGTTTTTCAACTGAGTGCTTCATTGATGAGGTGGCCCATGAACTGAATAGGGATCCATTGGAATTTAGGCTTAGCCTCCTTCCAAGAAATGCTATGGTCGATTTTAAGCATAGCTACAAATGTAATATAAGCAGACTTAGGGGTGCTTTGGAACTAGTGGCAAAAAGGGGCCATTGGGGAAAGACCATGTCCAAAAGCAGTGGGCAAGGGATAGCGGTCTACCCCTATATGCACGGCAACGGTTATGGGGCCACAGTAGCCGAGGTAGCGATAGTAAATGATATGATAAAGGTCACCAAGGTGACCACCGCCATAGATTGCGGACTAGTTGTCAATCCTGATCAGGTGAAACAGCAGGCGGAAGGAGGTGTTGTTTGGGCGCTATCGGCTATTTTCTATGGCGGGACCGAGTATATCGACGGGGTTGTAGAGCGAAGTAATTTCCATGACAACAAAGTACTTCGTATCGATGAAACCCCCGAAATCGAAGTACATATCTGCCAAAATGACGAGCCCCAGCCATGGGGTGTCGGTGAAGTCGCTGGGCCTCCTACATATGCGGCTGTTTGCAATGCCATTTACGCGGCTACGGGAAAGCGAGTCCGAAAGCTTCCAATTGCCAGGACATATTCGCAATTATAATTTGAAAATATAAATATGCTTTGTCCTTATTTCAAAATTTGGGTTTCTTTATTCGACAGAAAAGTCAAGTGACACGATTTACAATCCAATTAGCCGTCAACAATTTGGCCAATAGGTTTTACGGTTATTCTCTCCATATTCAAAAATAGAATCCCACGAAGGCTATAATCATGGGCTAAAGACCCACAATCAAAGAGTTTGGAAATACAATGTAAAGCAATTCTGTCGGATGCCTTATTACATCCATAGCCCCAAGAAGTGAATGTCAGTCCTCACCTTGCCAAAAATATTGGTAGTTTTTTGCTTCATGGTAAATAGTATTATTTTCTATTCAATTTATTATTATGATATCAAAACCGGTTATAAAAACTATCATATGTACTTTTGCAGCAAACTTATTTGTTTCATCCTGTTCTAACAAAATGCTATCAAGATAGTGGAAGAAGGATTGTAGCATGGCTTGAGAATGCAAACGGGACTATGGTAAAATCTGTGGATACATCATAGACCCTGATGAACAGCCCAAAGGAAGCTTAATGACATATAGGTAACTAGTAACCTAAGGGAGTAATTTAAAATCGACGGTGCAAGAATAATCTTGTGGAATTATTTTTGAATCATTTGAAAACCAAGACATATACAATGATTTTTTTGCAGTGACGGATATAAGTATTGTAGCCCCACAAAACTTTATAAGATGGAAAACTGCACCATTTCCACTGTTTTATTTAATCTTGAGTGGCCTTTTCTCAAGGGAAACACTGATATCTCTCAGCGCAAACTGTTTCACAGGCACAAAACAATTAATACAAAATTATTTGGCAAGGGTATCCCTTCAAACCAATGAGGAATGGCTCATCCCAAAATCAGGTCATAGTTTCATGGACCTGTTGATTTCCATGGAGTGCCTTTAGTCAATGATGATCTTCCGGATTGCATCATTATAGGTCTGCGCAACATAGATCTCCCCTTCCCCTCGATGGAGTATTCCCAAGGGAAACCTGAATAGGGCCACATCACCTGGACCCCGTCCTCGTGACCCTCAGATTTCGTTCGGAACTCCGGCAATCGTGGTGACATTTCCGTCTGGGGCTATCTCCGGTATGGCATGGGTGTTCCTATCGGCCACATAAATGTTTCCTCTCGAATCCATGACCCGGATCTCGGGGCCGGTGGAATTTGGCAGCTGTTCCTTCCCATCCAGAAAACCTAGGTCCCCATCAGGATTTCCCGCAAAGGTCTCCCCGGTGAAAACAACCCCGGTATGCTTTGGACCGGTCACCGGTGCCACGGTCGACAGGGTTGGCTCCAATACCACGGGGTCATCTTCCTAGTGAATCGTCCCTGTCCTGGTCGCAGTTCGCGTTGGTCTGGGACAGGCAGTCCATGCCATTGTCCTCAGAACCACACATAGGACAGTGCCAATGACAGTAGGACAAGCAACAGAAAGATGTCCCTTGCCCTCAATATTCCTATTGTTTTCATGGTTGTTTTTGGGACTTGACATTTCCATACGACACTTACTCCAATGGGATAATCTTCCGGATTGCGTTATTAAAGGTATCCGCAACATAGATCTCCCCTTCCCTACCATAAAGCACTCCCGTTGGCCAATGGAATTGAGCCTCATCACCTGTCCCGTTTTTGTAACCTTTAACTTCTGGATCCGGAACCCCGGCAATCGTGGTAACGTTCCCTCTGGAGTCTATATGTCTTATACAGTTGTTTTCAGAATCGACAATATATACGGTCCCGTCCCCGGCCATTGATATATCCGATGGACCCCTGAACTTTGCCTCCGATCGATTGCCATCTAAATGCCCAATGTCACCTCCCGCAAATCTTTCAACCGTTCCGGCACTTTGATCTATGGCCCGAATGCTATGGTTAAGGTAATCAGCAACCAGAATGCTCCCATCGCCGCTCCTCCCCATGCCCTGGGGTATTCTGAACTTTGCCCGCACAAGGTCACCATCCCTGTCTCCCGGCTGATTGGCAATTGTCGGACCGGCATAGGTGCCCACCAAATATTGATCGTCATCAAGGGATATCCTCCGTATCGCATGGTTATCCTCCGATACGTACAGCGCACTGCCCCCTGCATCTTCCCCTACAAGGATTCCTGTTGGAAACCTGAATTTGGCAGCGGTACCTTGCGCGTTTACATATCCAATTCCATTTCCTCCCGCAATCAACGTCCAATCACCGGAAGGATCAACCTTTACTATCCTATGGTTACCGCTGTCCGCGACATAGATATTGTCATCACTGTCTATGGCCAACCCTCTGGGGAAACGGAATTGTCCTTCCCCGCTACCAAGCACGCCCCCGGCAAAGGTGGTGACATTTCCGTCCGGGGCTATCTTCCTAATGGCGTTGTTGCCCCTGTCGACAACAAATATGTTGCCCCCTGAATCCATGACCAGATCATTGGGCCGGTAGAATTTGGCTTCCGTTCCGGATCCTTCCTCATAACCTTCCTCACCACTTCCCGCAAAGGTCTCCACGGTATAGGTCAGCTCGTACACGAACTCGGGGCCGGTGAGATCGAAACCGTCCACCACCATCGTAATGGGGCCGGTATTCGCACCCACCGGTACCCTGACCGTCACCTCCCTGTCGGTGACCTCCAGCACTTCCCCAGGGGTCCCGTTGAAGCTCACCGACACCTTGGTGGCATCCGTGCCGAAATTCTCCCCGGTGATGACAACCTCGGTATGCTTTGGACCGGTCACCGGTGCCACGGAAGACAGGGTTGGCTCCAATACCACGGGGTCGTCGTCCTGGGGATCATCATCTTGGGGGTCCTCCCCGACCTGGTCGCAGTTCGCGTTGGTCGGGTCAGGACAGTCCATGCCGTTGTCGTCAGAGCCACAGGACAGTGCCAATGAAATCAGGACAAGCAACAGAAAGATGTCCCTTGCCCTCAATATTCCTATGGTTTTCATTGTTTTCATGGTCTTCATGGGTTTTATCTTTTTATGGTCGTTTGGGAGTTGTGTGACAACTCCCTTTACTCACTCCACAGAGATTTTCCGGATTACGTTATTAAAGGTGTCCGCAACATAGATCTCCCCTTCCCCTCCATGGAGTACCCCCTGTGGACGATTGAATAGGGCCCCAGCACTGGCACCGTCCTCATAACCTTCAGTTTCCGGAACCCCGGCAATCGTGGTGACATGCCCCTCGGGATCGATCCGTCGTATGCAGTGATTTAAAGCATCGGCAATGTAAATGTTACCGTCCTCGGCCACCGATATATCCGATGGATTCCGAAACCATGCCTCCATTCGATGGAGATTACTCGCATACCCTCGCCCGATTCCGGCAAATCTTTCAACCGACTCCGCGTTTTGATCTATGACCCGGACGATATTGTTACTGTAATCCGCAAGCAGTATGGTCCCGTCACCGCTCTTCGCCATGCCCCGGGGATAGTTGAACCTTGCCTGCGAAAGACCGCCGTTCGTATCCCCTGGCTGGTTATCAATCGTTGGACCGGCATAAGTGCTCACCGTATATTGATTGTCATCAAGGGATATCCTTCGTATCGCATGATTAAACTGGTCCGATACGTACAGTGCATTGTCCCCATCATCCCCGACAAGGATTGCGGATGGATTGTTGAACAGGGCCACATTGCCAGCTCCGTTTACATATCCAGATCCATTTCCTCCCGCAATGATCGACCAAACACCATTTGGGTCGATCATTACTATCCTATTGTTCCCACTGTCCGCGACATAGATATTGTCATCCCCGTCTATGGCCAGTCCTTTGGGCAGATCGAATTCTCCATCCTCTTGGCCTGGTTCACCGACCCTGGCTAAAGTAGTGACCTGGCCAGAAGGGGCTATCTTCCGTATGGCATGGTTCCTCCTGTCGGCAACAAATATGTTTCCTTTCGAATCCCTGACCAGATCATTGGGCCGGTCGAATTTGGCAGCTGTTCCGGACCCATCCTCGTAACCTCGTTCACCTCCCGCAAAGGTCTCCACAAAGACAGACAGCTCGTACACAAACTCGGGGCCGGTGAGATCGAAACCGTCCACCACCATCGTAATGGGACCTGTATAGGCCCGCACCGGTACCTTGACCGTTATCCACGTGTCCGTGATGCTCCGCACTTCCCCAGGGGTCCCGTTGAAGCTCACCGACACCTTGTCGGGGTCCGTACCAAAATTCTTGCCAGTGATGGTAACCACGGTATGCTTTGGACCGGTCATCGGTGCCACGGACAACAGCGTTGGCTCCAATACCACGGGGTCGTCGTCCTGGGGATCATCATCTTGGGGGTCGTCCCCGACCTGATCGCAGTCCGCGTTGGTCGGGTCAGGACAGTCCATGCCGTTGTCGTCAGAGCCACAGGACAGTGCCAATGACAGCAGGACAAGCAACAGAAAGATGTCCCTTGCCCTCAATATTCTTATGGTCTTCATGGTTTTATCTTTTTATGGTCTATTTGTTTTTATGGTCGTTCTTGGGACTTGTCACACAGCTCCCTTATTCCATTAAGATCTTCCGGATTGCGTGGTTGAAGGTGTCCGCAACATAGATCTCCCCTGCCCCACCAGAGAGCACTCCAAATGGATATTGGAACAGGGCCACGTCACCCAGACCGTCCTCATAACCTTCAGTTTCCGGAACCCCGGCAATCGTGGTGACGTGCCCATCGGGATCAATCTGCCGTATACAGCTATTTTCGGTGTCAGCAATAAATACGGTACCATCACCGGCCACTGAGATATCCGTTGGAGCCTTAAACATTGCATCCAATAATCGATCACCCCCTGCATGTCCTCCAGTAGAACTTCCGGCAAATCTTTCAACCGATTCCGCCTTTTGATCTATGGCCCGAATCCTATTGTTAGCATAATCCACAAGCAGGATGGTCTCACCGCTCTTCGCCATGCCCCAGGGATCATTGAACCTTGCATCGGAAAGGCCGCCATCCATATACCCATCCTGCCCAGATACCTCCGGACCGGCATAGGTGTTCACCGTATATTGATCGTCATCAAGGGATATCCTCCGTATTGCATGGTTATCGCGGTCCGAAACGTACAGTACATTGTTCCCATCTTCACCTACAAGGATTGCGGATGGATGGTTGAACAGGGCCACATCGCCAGCTCCGTTTACATATCCAAATCCATTTCCTCCCGCAATGATCGACCAAACACCGTTAGGTGTGATCTTTACTATCCTATCGTTCCCGCTGTCCGCGACATAGATATTGTCATCGCCGTCTATGGCCAGTCCATGGGGGTTCAGAAATCCCTCATCTGGATTCTCACCAGACTCACCGAATCTGGCAAAAGTGGAGACCTCACCTTCAGAATCTATCTTCCGTATGGCCTGATTGGACATATCGGCCACAAACATGTTTCCTCTCGAATCCATGACCAGATCATAGGGCCGGTTAAATCGGGCTTCCGTTCCGGACCCATCCAGAAAACCTGGAGATTCGTTCGGATTTCCCGCAAAGGTCTCCACATTGACTTCGGATATCTCGTACACAAACTCGGGGCCGGTGAGATCGAAACCGTCCACCTCCATCGTAATGGGGCCGGTATAGGCCCTCGCCGGTACCTTGACCGTCACCTCCGTGTCTACGACACCCAGCACTTCCCCAGGGGTCCCGTTGAAGCTCACCGACACCTTGGTGGCATCCGTGCCGAAATTCTCCCCGGTGATAACAACCTCGGTATGCTTTGGACCGGTCACCGGTGCCACGGACGACAGCGTTGGCTCCAATACCACGGGGTCGTCGTCCTGGGGATCATCGTCCTGAGGGTCGTCCCCGATCTGGTCGCAGTCCGCGTTGGTCGGGTCAGGACAGTCCATGCCGTTGTCGTCAGAGCCACAGGACAGTGCCAATGACAACAGGACAAGCAACAGAAAGATGTCCCTTAATCTCAATATTCCTATGGTTTTCATTGTTTTAGCTTTTTATGGTCTATTTGTTTTTATGATCGTTTTTGGGACGTGCCCACTTCCAAATCGCGGCTTTAGTCAATGATGATCTTCCGGATTACGTGGTTGTAGGTGTCCGCAACATAGATCTCCCCTTCACCTCCAGAGAGCACTCCCACAGGAGAGTTGAATTGGGCCCCATCACCGGGACCATCATTGTGACCTTCAGATTCCGGAACCCCGGCAATCGTGGTGACATGCCCATCGGGATCGATCCGGCGTATGCAGTGATTTAAACGATCGGAAATGTACATGTTACCATCCCCGGCCACTGATACATCCCTTGGACTCCTGAACCTTGCCTCCGATCGGGGAACGTCATTTACATATCCCCGATCACTCCCGGCAAATGTTCCAACCGTTCCGGCATCTTGATCTATGGCACGGATCCTATGGTTACCATAATCCGCAAGCAGTATCGTTCCCTCACCGCTCTTCGCCATGCCCTCGGGAAATCTGAACCTTGCCTCTGAAAGGCCGCCATCCATATACCCTTCTCGCAGGTCAATCTCCGGACCGGGACCTACATAGGTGCCCACCAAATATTGATCGTCATCAAGGGATATCCTTCGTATCGCATGATTATTCCGATCTGATACGTACAGTGCTCTGCCCCCTGCACCTTCCTCTAAAAGTATTTCGGTTGGATTTCTGAATCTGGCATCGGCACCAAGTCCGTTTACATATCCATGCCCAGTACTACTGCCCGCAATGATCGACCAAACACCATTTGGGTCGATCATTACTATCCTATGGTTGCCCGTATCAGCAACATAGATATTGTCATCGTCGTCTATGGCCAATCCTTCGGGTATATAGAACTCTTCTTCATTCCCTGGCCCTCCTTTACTTGTAAAAGTGGTGACCACACCTTCGGGGGTTATCTTCCTAATGGCGTTGTTGCCCTTGTCGACAACAAATATGTTGCCCCCTGAGTCCTTTGCCAAATCCCAGGGCAAGTTGAATTTGGCAGCCGTTCCGGACCCTTCCTCATAACCTCGCCCACCTCCCGCAAAGGTCTCCACATTGACTTCGGACAGCTCGTACACGAACTCGGGGCCGGTGAGATCGAAACCGTCCACCTCCATCGTAATGGGGCCGGTATAGGCCATCGCCGGTACCTTGACCGTCACCTCCGTGTCCGTGACGCCCAGCACTTCCCCAGGGGTCCCGTTGAAGCTCACCGACACCTTGGTGGCATCCGTGCCGAAATTCTCCCCGGTGATAACAACCTCGGTATGCTTTGGACCGGTCACCGGTGCCACGGAAGACAGGGTTGGCTCCAATACCACGGGGTCGTCGTCCTGGGGGTCATCGTCCTGGGGGTCGTCGTCCTGGGGGTCATCGTCTTGGGGGTCGTCCCCGACCTGGTCGCAGTTAGCGTTGGTCGGGTCAGGACAGTCCATGCCGTTGTCGTCAGAGCCACAGGACAGTGCCAATGACAGCAGGACAAGCAACAGAAAGATGTCCCTTAATCTCAATATTCCAATGGTTTTCATTGTTTTCATTGTTTTCATGGTTTTCATGGTTTTATCTTTTTATGGTCGTTTGGGACCTGCCACTTCCATATGGCGGCTTTAGTCAATGATGATCTTCCGGATTGTGTGGTTGCCCGTATCGGCAACATAGATCTCCCCTTCCCCTGTATGGAGCACTCCCAAAGGGGAGCTGAATTGGGCCCCATCACCGAGACCGTCCACGTGACCTCTAGTTTCCGGAACCCCGGCAATCGTGATGACATTGCCTTCGGGATCGATCCGGCGTATGCAGTGATTTAAACGATCGGAAATGTAAATGTTACCATCCCCGGCCACCGATATATCCGTTGGGTTCCTAAACCTTGCCTCCGATCGGGGAACGTCATTTACATATCCCCAACCACTCCCGGCAAATGTTCCAACATTTTCATTATCCTGATCTATGGCACGAATCCTATGGTTACCAGAATCCGCAAGCAGTATCGTTCCCTCACCGCTCTTCGCCATGCCCTCGGGAAATCTGAACCTTGCATCCGAAAGGCCGCCATCCATATACCCACCCTGCCCAGATACCTCCGGACCGGGACCTACATAGGTGCCCACCAAATATTGATCGTCATCAAGGGATATCCTTCGTATCGCATGATTATTCCGATCTGATACGTACAGCGTACTGCCCCCTGCACCTTCCTCTAAAAGTATTTCGGTTGGATTTCTGAATCTGGCACCGGCACCAGGTCCGTTTACATATCCAGACCCAGTACTACTGCCCGCAATGTTCGTCCAAACACGGTCAGGGTCGATCATTACTATCCTATCGTTCCCGCTGTCCGCGACATAGATATTGTCATCGCTGTCTATCACCAACCCATGGGGAAAATAGAAGCTCTCTTGCTCTCCCCCATCTTCTCCTCCTTCTTTCATAAAAGTGGAGACCACACCGTCCGGGGCTATCTTCCGTATGGCATGGTTGTTCCTGTCGACAA
>NZ_VCNI01000009.1 GCF_005937185.1 Flagellimonas algicola
CGGGACCCCTGGGGAAGTGCTGGGCGTCACGGACACGGAGGTGACGGTCAAGGTACCGGCGATGGCCTATACCGGCCCCATTACGATGGAGGTGGACGGTTTCGATCTCACCGGCCCCGAGTTTGTGTACGAGCTGACCTATACCGTGGAGACCTTTGCGGGGACTCCGGGGGAACCAGGTTATGAGGAAGGAACCGGAACGGCTGCCAAATTCGAAGAACCCAAGCATTTGGTAAAGGACTCAGGGGGCAACATATTTGTGACCGATATGGCAAACTTTGCCATACGGAAGATAGCCCCGGACGGTGAGGTCACCACCTTTGCCGGGGGCCAGTTTGGTAACGGGGAAGGAGAATTCCGTTACCCCAATGGATTGGCCATAGACGGCGATGACAATATCTATGTCGCCGATACCGGGAACAATAGGATAGTAATGATCGACCCAAACGGGGATTGGACGATGATTGCTGGAGGGGGTGGATTTGGATATGTAAACGGACCTGGTGCCGGTGCCAGATTCAGAAGCCCAACCAAAATACTTTTTGAGGAAGGTTCAGGGGGCAGTACGCTGTACGTATCGGACACAAATAATGATGCGATACGAAGGATATCCCTTGATGACGATCAATATTTGGTGGGCACCTATGCGGGTCCCGGTCCGGAGATTGACCAGCGAGAAGGGTATATGGATGGCAGCCTTTTGGATGCAAGGTTCAAGAGTCCCCGGGGCATGGCGAAGAGCGGTGAGGGAACGATACTGCTTGCGGATTCTGGTAACCATAGGATCCGTTCCATAGATCAAGATGCCGGAACGGTTGGAACATTTGCGGGAGGCAATCGGGATCATGTAACTGACGTTCCCCGATCGGAGGCAAGGTTCAGGAATCCATCGGATATATCGGTGGCCGGGGACAGTACCATATATATTGCCGATTCTGAGAATTCCTGTATACGGCAGATCGATCCCGAAGGGCATGTCACCACGATTGCCGGAAATCCCAATTCGGTAGGTAACAATGATGGTCCCGGTGCTGAGGCCCAATTCAACTTCCCTTTGGGAGTGCTCCATACAGGGGAAGGGGAGATCTATGTTGCGGATACGGACAACCACGCAATCCGAAAGATCACCATTGACTAAAGCCGCGATTTGGAAGTGGGCAGGTCCCAAAACGACCATAAAAACAAATAAACAATGAAGACCATGAAAACAATGAAAACCATAGGAATATTGAGATTAAGGGACATCTTTCTGTTGCTTGTCCTGCTGTCATTGGCACTGTCCTGTGGCTCTGACGACAACGGCATGGACTGTCCTGACCCGACCAACGCGGACTGCGACCAGGTCGGGGACGACCCCCAAGATGACGACCCTCAGGACGATGATCCCCAGGACGACGACCCCGTGGTATTGGAGCCAACCCTGTCATCCGTGGCACCGGTGACCGGTCCAAAGCATACCGAGGTTGTCATCACCGGGGAGAATTTCGGCACGGACCCCGACAAGGTGTCGGTGAGCTTCAACGGGACCCCTGGGGAAGTGCTGGGCGTCACGGACACGGAGGTGACGGTCAGGGTACCGGCGAGGGCCTATACCGGCCCCATTACGATGGAGGTGGACGGTTTCGATCTCACCGGCCCCGAGTTCGTGTACGAGCTGTCCGAAGTCAATGTGGAGACCTTTGCTGGAACTCCGGAGGAATCAGGTTATGAGGAAGGAACCGGAACGGCTGCCAAATTCGACCGGCCCAATGATCTGGTCATGGATTCGAAAGGAAACATATTTGTTGTCGATAGGGAGAACAATGTCATACGGAAGATAACCCCTCAAGGTGAGGTCACCACTTTTGCCGGGGGATTTGGAATCGGTGGAGCGGTGGTATTCAATGGCCCCAATGGACTGGCCATAGATGGCGATGACAATATCTATGTCGCGGACAGCGGGAACGATAGGATAGTAAAGATCACACCTAACGGTGTTTGGTCGATCATTGCGGGAGGAAATGGATCTGGATATGTAAACGGAAGGGGCAATCTGGCCCAGTTCAACAATCCATCCGCAATCCTTGTAGGGGAAAATGCAGGGGGCAGTGCACTGTACGTATCGGACATAAATAATCATGCGATACGAAGGATATCCCTTGATGACGATCAATATACGGTGAACACCTATGCCGGTCCGGAGGTATCTGGGCAGGGTGGGTATATGGATGGTAGCCTTTCGGGTGCAAGGTTCAAGAGTCCCTGGGGCATGGCGAAGAGCGGTGAGGGAACGATACTGCTTGCGGATTTTGGTAACAGTAGGATCCGTGCCATAGATCAGGATAATGAAAATGTTGGAACATTTGCGGGAAGCGATAATGGTTATGTAACTGACGTTCCCCGATCGGAGGCAAGGTTTAGGAACCCATCGGATATATCGGTGGCCGGTGATGAGACGGTATATATTGCAGACTCAGACAATTCCTGTATACGGCAGATCGACCCCGAGGGGCATGTCACCACGATTGCCGGAAATCCCAATTCGGTAGGTTACAATGACGGTCCCGGTGATGAGGCCCAATTCAACTCCCCTTTGGGAGTGCTCCATACAGGGGAAGGGGAGATCTATGTTGCGGACACCTTCAACCACGTAATCCGGAAGATCATCATTGACTAATGGTGCCATATGGAAGTGGGCAGGTCCCAAAAACGATCATAAAAACAAATAGACCATAAAAAGCTAAAACAATGAAAACAATAGGAATATTGAGATTAAGGGACATCTTTCTGTTGCTTGTCCTGCTGTCATTGGCACTGTCCTGTGGCTCTGACGACAACGGCATGGACTGTCCTGACCCGACCAACGCGAACTGCGACCAGGTCGGGGACGACCCCCAGGACGATGACCCCCAGGACGACGACCCCGTGGTATTGGAGCCAACCCTGTCTTCCGTGGCACCGGTGACCGGTCCAAAGCATACCGAGGTTGTTATCACCGGGGAGAATTTCGGCACGGATGCCACCAAGGTGTCGGTGAGCTTCAACGGGACCCCTGGGGAAGTGCTGGGCGTCACGGACACGGAGGTGACGGTCAGGGTACCGGTGGGTGCGAATACCGGCCCCATTACGATGGTGGTGGACGGTTTCGATCTCACCGGCCCCGAGTTCGTGTACGAGCTGACCTATGCCGTGGAGACCTTTGCGGGAGGTGGACGAGGTTACGAGGAAGGGTCCGGAACGGAAGCCAAATTCTATGAACCCCGGGATTTGGCAAAGGACTCAGGGGGCAACATATTTGTTGTTGATAGGAGGAACAATGCCATACGGAAGATAGCCCCGGACGGTGAGGTCACCACCTTTGCCGGGGGCGTGCTTGGTAGCGGGGAAGGACAATTCCGTTTCCCCAGAGGACTGGCCATGGACAGTGATGACAATATCTATGTTGCGGACAGCGGGAACAATAGGATAGTAATGATCGACCCAAATGGTGTTTGGTCGATCATTGCGGGTGGCAATGAATATGGATATGTAAACGGAGCTGTCGATGTGGCCCTGTTCAACAATCCAGTAGCAATCCTTGTAGGGGAAGATGGGGACAATGCACTGTACGTATCGGACTCAAATAATCATGCGATACGAAGGATATCCCTTGATGAGGGTCAATATACGGTGAGCACCTATGCGGGTCCCGGTCCGGAGATTGACCAGCGAGGAGGGGATGAGAATGGCGACCTTTCGGATGCAAGGTTCAACTATCCCAAGGGCATGGCGAAGAGCGGTGAAGGGATTATACTGGTTGTAGATGATAACGATAGGATCCGTGCTATAGATCAAGATGCCGGAACGGTTGGAACATTTGCCGGGAGTGGTTGGGGATATGTAAATGATGTCGATCGATTGGACGCAATGTTCAAGAACCCGATGGATGTATCGGTGTCTGGGGACGGGACCGTATATATTGCCGATGCTTTAAATCACTGTATACGCCGGATCGATTCCGAAGGGCATGTCACCACGATTGCCGGAAATCCTAATTCGGGGGGTTACAGGGACGATCTCGGTGATGTGGCCCTATTCGATAATCCGGTGGGAGTACTCCATGGAGGGGAAGGGGAGATCTATGTTGCGGATATGGACAACCACGCAATCCGAAAGATCACCATTGACTAAAGCTGCCATATGGAAGTGGCAGGTCCCAAACGACGATTAAACAAATAGACCATAAAAAGATAAAACCATGAAAACCATGAAAACCATAAAAACAATAGGAATATTGAGGGCAAGGGACATCTTTCTGTTGCTTGTCCTGCTGTCATTGGCACTGTCCTGTGGCTCTGACGACAACGGCATGGACTGTCCTGACCCGACCAACGCGAACTGCGACCAGGTCGGGGACGACCCCCAAGATGATGACCCCCAGGACGATGATCCCCAAGATGATGATCCCCAGGACGATGATCCCCAGGACGACGACCCCGTGGTATTGGAGCCAACCCTGTCGTCCGTGGCACCGGTGACCGGTCCAAAGCATACCGAGGTTGTTATCACCGGGGAGAATTTCGGCACGGATGCCGCCAAGGTGTCGGTGAGCTTCAACGGGACCCCTGGGGAAGTGCTGGGCGTCACGGACACGGAGGTGACGGTCAAGGTACCGGCGAGGGCCTATACCGGCCCCATTACGATGGAGGTGGACGGTTTCGATCTCACCGGCCCCGAGTTCGTGTACGAGCTGACCTATACCGTGGAGACCTTTGCGGGAACTCCGAAGGAACTTGGTTTTCAGAATGGGCCAAGAAAGAGTGCCAAGTTTGCTTCCCCACAGCATCTGGCCATGGATTCGAAAGGAAACATTTTTGTTTCTGATAGGCAAACACAAATTATAAGGAAGATCGATGCTGGAGGCATGGTCTCCACTTTACCTTTGGGGGGGTTCCGCAATCCCAGAGGACTAGCCATAGACAGCAACGATAATATCTATCTTGCAGATGCCTTGAACCATAGAATAGTAAGAATGGGGCCTAACGACAGTGATTGGACGACCATTGCGGGAGGAAATGGAATTGGATATGTAAACGGGCTAGGTACCGCTGCCAAATTCAGGTTACCGTCAGGAATCCTTGTAGGGGAAGATGCAGGGGGCAGTGCGCTGTACGTATCGGAGAATAATCATACAATACGAAGGATATCCCTTGATGACGATCAATATACGGTGAGCACCTATGCCGGTCCGGAGATTACCGAGCTAGGGTACATGGATGGCGGCCTTTCCGATGCAAGGTTCAACTATCCCGAGGGCATGGCGAAGAGCGGTGACGGACCTATACTGCTTGCGGATTCTTTTAACAATAGAATCCGGGTTATAGATCAAAGCGCCGGAACGGTTGGAACACTTTCTGGAAATACGACGGCTGATCATGTTGATGGTGATTTATTGGACGCAAGGTTTTATACCCCTATGGATATATCAGTGGACGAGGATGGGACGGTATATGTTGCCGATGCTGACAATCACTGTATACGGCAGATCGATCCCGAGGGGAATGTCACCACGATTGCAGGAAACCCCGATTCTGATGATCACAATGACGGTTCCGGTGATGTGGCACAGTTCCATTTTCCAACAAATGTGCTTTGTGTGGCAAAAGGGGAGATTTATGTTGCGGATACCGGCAACCACGTAATCCGTAAGATCACCATTGACTAAAGATGTCATATGCCATATGGAAGTGGGCAGGTCCCAAGAACGACCATATTAAAGGAAAAAGGATGAAATAAATCAATATACCGATGGGATAATTAATGTATAGGGCGAATCTATATTAAAGTAAGGGTCCGCACCATTATTGGGAATCCCCAAATTGAAGAAGTGTTTAAGAATGGGCCTGGAAACGAAGCTGAGTTTTCATTTCCTTGTTGCGTAGTGTTCGAATAGGATGGTTGGGGAATTTATATGTCTGACTCCCAATTATCAGTGAACATGTGGGGTTTTGCAAGAAAGGATTGTTGGACAAAGCAGAATACAAGTTTCCAAGGCCCATCATTGACCGAATTTAAAATAAAGTTAAGGCGTAATTATTTAGTTGCATGTTATGGATGTTTTAGATTATGGAATTATTGACTGGGGTGATATGGATAGAAATTGTGTGGATTCTTTAAATGACAAAGGTGGGAAAGATCTGTCAAGAAAAAAGTATCCTTTAAATGCAGAATCCAAACTATTGTCCGCAAGTCCGTTGGTCGGTCCAAAGTTCACCATGGTGACCATAAAGGGAGAAAACTTTGGAACAGATCCTGAAAGGATACAAGTTTATTTCAATGGAGTAAGTGCAAAAGTGCAAAATGTCACTGAAAGTGTCTTGTCGGTTGAAGTTCCCGATGGTGCCCTAACAGGGTTGATAACGTTGGTTGTGAACGGAAGGACGTTTGTTGGCCCCATATTTCATTATGTTAGATCCGCTCATGTGGAAACCTTTGCGGGCAGTCTGACCTCAAGACAAGGTTATGATGCCGAGGCACGGTTTGGAACAAAGGCCAAATTCAATTTACCCACTGATCTGGTGAGGGATTCCAAGGGCAATATATATGTTTCCGATTACGGAAATCATTCCATTAGAAAAATAACACCCAAAGCGGAGGTCTCAACCTTTGCTGGCGGGGGACCGGAAGAACCCGGATACAAAGATGCCAATGGAACCAACGCTAGGTTCATGCATCCTCAAGGGTTGGCAATTGATAGGCATGACAATATTTATGTGGTCGATACCGGGAACTATAGTATTAGAAGGATAACCCCATTTGCCGATGTGTCGACCGTTGCGGGAAATGGAGTCAAAGGATTTGTCAATGACAAAG
This sequence comes from Flagellimonas algicola, assembly GCF_005937185.1. Classification (GTDB taxonomy): domain Bacteria; phylum Bacteroidota; class Bacteroidia; order Flavobacteriales; family Flavobacteriaceae; genus Flagellimonas; species Flagellimonas algicola. The sequence continues at coordinate 6,832 of NZ_VCNI01000009.1, forward strand.
GATTAAACGCGCGATTTGATTTTCCCTCCGGGATTGTATTAGGAAGGGATAATGCGCTATATGTAACAGAGGTTGAACAACATGTTATTAGAAGGATATCACTTGAAAATGCCATGGTTACAACATATTCAGGTTCTATAAATAGGGACTGTGGGAGCAAGGATGGCCCGCTTCTCAATGCAGAATTCAGGGAGCCATTCGATCTAACCCTCGACGGTAACGGTAATATACTTGTAGTTGACACTTTTAATGATGGAGTTCGACTCGTGGATGGGCAGAATGATATGGTGGAAACATTTGTTGGTGGCAATCAAGGGCATGCGGATGGCTATCTGGATTCCTCAAAATTCAATTTGCCCAGAAACATAACGGTGGATGACAACGGGATTGTATACATAACAGATTCGGGAAATCATTGTATACGGAAAATCGATGCTTATGGAAGGGTTACCACAGTTGCAGGAGTTCCTGGGTCCAAGGGGCACAAGAACGGAAATGGGCTTAGAGCCAAATTTTCGGCTCCTTACGGAATATTGAACTACATGGATGGGGAAATCTATGTCGCAGATTCGGAAAATAATGCGGTCCGGAAGATTGTGCTTGAATAGGAATTGATAGATCTAAAACAAGAAAATCATGGTAAAACTGAGAGTCAAAAGTTTGGTTCTGGCCTTTATCCTAGGTTTATTGATATGGATTAGTGCTCCCAATTATGGTAATGTGGATTCTTATGGATCTGATGGGGAGCTTTGCTGTAGTGAAAAGGTTTGCTGCTCTTTAGAGGAAATCGAGAAGGTGGGTTTGGAACCGAAAATTTTGTCTGTAAGCCCTTTGGAAGGCCCAAAGCTTTCCGTGGTAACTATCATTGGCAAGAATTTTGGAAAGGATCCTGAAAAGGTTGAGGTCCATTTCAATGGAACAAGCGCCAAAGTTAGGGTCATGGATGACGAGACCATAGTGGTCGAGGTTCCTGTCCGTGCTTTTACCGGGCCGATAACGTTGGTTGTCAACGGTTTTGAGTTAAAAGGGCCGGAGTTCCGATATGTAGTCTCAGAGACCAAAGTTTCCACTTTTGTTGGAGGATATGGAAGGGGCTATGCGAACGGAAATGGAACGGATATCAGATTTGATGCTCCTATGGATTTGGTAAGGGACACCAAGGGAAACTTGTTTGTGCTGGACTTTTATAACCATGCCATACGAAAGGTAACACCTGAGGGTCAGGTCTCCACTTTTGTGGGCAATGGTGCTCCGGGCGACGCCGATGGTATGGGTACGCGTGCGAGCTTCTATTTCTCCGAAGGTTTGGCCATTGACAATGATGATAATATCTATGTGGCGGATACCGGCAATCATAGCATAAGAAAGATAACCCCTTCCGGTGAGGTATCCACTATTGTTGGTGGGGCCGATGAATTCGAAGATCACATAGGTAGAGCTGTTGAGCTCGATTCCCCGGTAGGAATCGTTGTAGGTGATGATAATGCACTATACGTTACTGAAATCGAGGAACATATAATACGTAGGATATCCTTAGATGACCTAAAAGTTTCAACATATGCGGGCTCAAGGATTGGGTTCGGTGGTGACGACGATGGTTGTCTGGAAACAGCTAGATTTAGAAACCCATATGATATTACTATGGGAGATAATGGGAAAATGTTGGTTACGGATATAGGTAGCCACAGAATCCGGAGCATAGACCAGAAATCTGGAATGGTCACAACTTTGGCCGGAAGTGTTGAAGCAGGTTATGAAGATGGAGATAGGGATCGGGTAAAGTTTAGAACACCAAGCAGCATAGCTATCGGTAAAGATGGGACTGTGTTCATTTCCGATTCGGAGAACAACTGTATACGACAAATGGATTCTAATGGTATGGTTTTCACCATAGCCGGGACCCCCGATACTTCAGGATATAAAAATGGACCTGGAAATAAGGCCCAATTCGCTAGACCGAATGGAATACTATCTGTCGGAAAAGGGGAATTCTATTTGGCTGACAGGGACAATCATGCCATAAGGAAGGTGATACTGATGTGAATTTTTAGGTAGAACATAACGACAATAAAAACTAATAAACCATGAAAACAATGAAAACCATAAGAATATTGAGATTAAGGGACATCTTTCTGTTGCTTGTCCTGCTGTCATTGGCACTGTCCTGTGGCTCTGACGACAACGGCATGGACTGTCCGGACCCGACCAACGCTAACTGCGACCAGGTCGGGGACGACCCCCAAGATGATGACCCCCAGGACGACGACCCCGTGGTATTGGAGCCAACCCTGTCGTCCGTGGCACCGGTGACCGGTCCAAAGCATACCGAGGTTGTCATCACCGGGGAGAATTTCGGCACGGATGCCACCAAGGTGTCGGTGAGCTTCAACGGGACCCCTGGGGAAGTGCTGGGCGTCACGGACACGGAGGTGACGGTCAGGGTACCGGCTAGGGCCTATACCGGCCCCATTACGATGGAGGTGGACGGTTTCGATCTCACCGGCCCCGAGTTCGTGTACGAGCTGTCCGAAGTCAATGTGGAGACCTTTGCGGGAGTTCCCTCGAACAATGATGGGGGCGGAGGTTTTGTGGATGGACCCGGAACGGTTGCCAAATTCGATCGCCCTCAAGATCTGGTCATGGATTCAAAGGGCAATCTGTTTGTATCCGATAATGATAATGATGCTATTAGGAAAATCGATATCGACGGCAATGTCACCACCTTTGCGGGTGGCCAGAGAGGTGATGGTGATGGTACGGGAACGGACGCAAGATTCAATGGTCCCAAGGGAATGGCCATAGATGGCAATGATAATATCTATCTGGTGGATGGCAGAAATAATAAGATAAAGAAAATTACCCCTTCAGGCGAGGTGTCCACCATAGTGGGAGATGGTGTAAGTGCTTATCGGGACGGACCAGTCGAAACAGCTCGATTTCATGACCCAACAGATATTGCTATCGGTAAGGATGGCAATCTTTATTTGACCGAAAGAGGGTTTTCTACCATACGTAGGATATCCCTTGATGATAACTTTAGTGTGAGTACCTATGCCGGTTCAATTGGGGAAAGTGGAAGTGAAAATGGTGATTTTGGTATGGCGAGATTTAATGCTCCGGTTGGTCTTTACGTGGATGATGAAGGGAATTTTTGGGTTACACAGGCGCCAATTGATGGAGCTGATGAACATAAAATCAGAAAGGTGGATTGGGACACCAAAACGGTCGGGACAATCACCGGGGGTGCCCAAGGGTATGTTGATGGTGGTCCTGTAACAGCAAAGTTTGCCAATCCTTATGGCATATCGGTCGGTTCGGATGGAACCCTAATTGTAGCTGATAAGGGTAATCATTGTATACGACGAATCGATCCCGAAGGGATGGTGGAGACCATCGCTGGAGTTCCCGGGAACAATGATGGGGATGGAGGTTTTGTTAATGGCCCAGGGGACATTGCCGAATTTCAATTCCCGGTCGCGGTCTTATATGCTGGAAACGAAATCTATGTTGTGGAAGAAGGGAATGGTGTAATCAGAAGAATAATTTTGGATTAGTCCACGTGTTCAACAATAATTTTTGATAATCTGATGTGTTTAAGCTGTGCTGATTCCTTCCGTTTGATGGAGGATTTGGATTTTTTCAAGATTATGGAGCATTACCGGGAGGTGCTGGAAGAGGCCTGGAGTTGTGGTGCAACGGCCATTTTCTTCGAATGCCCAACGCTGAACCTGAACCCTTACTGTGGTATGACACAGGGATATTCAAGGGACAGGCTTTTGGAGATCAATATCAGGGCGGTCAAGGTGGTCAAGGTTGTGAAAAAGGCCTTTTTTGACGATGACCCCCAGATTCTGATCGTTGGGCAGATCGGGCCAATGGCGAACCTATGCTCCGCAGGTTCGGATTTTGCTACCAGCATGGAATGTTCCATGTACCATGGGTTGCAGATAATGTCCTTTAAGGAGGCAGGGGCGGATCTGGTTTTTGCCAAGGGCATCGGCACTGCGCAGGAGGCCCTTGGAATAGCGAATGCCTGCATGGCCGAGGAAATGCCCCTGGTAATATTCTTTGATATGGATTCGGAGGGGAACCTTGCGGATGGTGCGTCCCTGGAGACGGCCATAGAAATGATAGATGGGAAGACCGATTCGTACCCGATGTACTACGGGGCGAAGTGTTTTGATCCTGATAGCCTGTTGAAACTTATCTGTCTGGATGAGGTTTGGAAGCATAGGGTATGCGAATATGAAATTTGAAGTGAGGATAGTTTTCGATTTCATGGTACAAGACCAATAGGGGATAATAAAAGTACGCAGGACCAATGTGGAAGAGTGTCACAGGGAACAGATCGAGATGGAGATGTGGGTACCTGTTCCCAAAGATTTTTTTAGGTAAGGTGTCGGTATATAAGGGAAGGTCATGGAGGAGGTGTAAACTAATTTTATGCCATATTGATCAATCTCCCTGGTTAACCGAGGTAAATGCGATAAAGTTAGAATCAAATATTGGATAACGGACGTAAGAATTTAAATATAGATTTAGCAGAGCCTGAAGGTTTAATTCTAGAGGATAAAATTTCATGGGTTTCAGTCAAAAACCGCATAGCCGAAAACCTATTTCAAAAGCAAGTAAATGCTTACAAAAATTTAAGTGTGCGAACTCAATTATAAAACATAATGAGTTGATTAAAAGATAGTTGTATGTTGGGTATTGGTGTTGTTAACCCTGATTTCATTAAATTGGTTATATCTTATAAACTATTATTAAAAATAATCTATTTTGAGAGCTATATATATTGTTTGGTACGCTTTTTTCTTCACTGTTTTGGTAGTTGATGCCCAATCACCAGAGGTCAGGAATTTGGAGAAGGAAATTGAGTTTCTCGATGGTGAGGATTATTATGCCAAAACAAATGATTTAGTAGAGGTCTACCTGGAGCAAGATGTTGAACGGGCGTTGCGCCTGATCAATGGTTCAGTAAGCTCCGCTGGTATTCAGGAATATAAGGGACAGTTGGCTCGGGCAAAGTACTTAAGAAGTCAATGCCTTATGTTTTTGGGGGATTATAAGGAATCCATAAAGTCATATCATGAAGCTATTGGACTTCTTGAAAAATTGAACAATGATTCGCTATTGGCCAAAAGTTTTAATGGAGTGGCCGTTGTTTATTCGCTTACCGGGGAACAGGGCAAAGCCCAGGATTTCTTTGAATCCGCAATGTTGAGGGCAGAGCAATTTCAGGATAGGTCCATTCTTGCGGACGTGTACTTTAGATTTGGTCAGCATAAATTTAGGACAAAGCAGAAAGATGCCCATGCTTATTTCGATCGAAGTCTTGAAATTTACAGGAGGCTCAAAAATAGAAAGGGGGAGTCGGATGTAATGTACTGGAAAGCGGTTGTTTACAATAGTCAAAAGAGAGAGGAAAAGGCCCTTGAATACCATTTTGCAAGTAGAGCCATCAAAGAGGAGATTCATGATGTTCGCGGACTTGCTGCCTCGGGAATGTCACTTGGTGCCTTTAATTGGGAAAGGGGCAATTATTCGACAGCGATGGAATTTTACAATAAAAGTGTTGTGGGGTATGAGGCCCTAGGAGATATTTCCAGTACCGCAAGATTGTACAATAACATCGGTTTGGTCTATGAAGACTGGAATAAACTGGATAGTGCCCTTGTCTATTACAACAAGTCAATGGAACTCCATAAAAGGATGAACAGCGAGGAAGGTAGAATAAGGTCCTTTCTGAACATTGGCCAGGTATATACCCTCCAGAGCAATTACAAGGAATCAAAGGTACACTTCTTAAAAGCGAAATTTTATTCGGAAAGAACGAGGGAGAAATATCTGTTGGCCAGCATCTATGATGGATTGGCCGAAAATCATTTGGTTGAAAATCGCTTGGATAGCTCGGAGGCATATCTTCATAGGTCATTGCTTCACAGAGTAAAGACCAACCAGTATTTTGGACAACGAAGGACCTATTTAAACTTTTCAAATCTCGAAAAAAAGAGAGGGGATTTTAAGAAGGCACTGAGGTATTTTGAAATCTACCATGAAATACTTGATAGCCTTTCAGGTACCCGAAGGGAAAAGGAGCTGGCAGAAATACAGGCTAAATATGACAATGAAAAAAAGGAAAAGGAAATCATTGAGCTACAGCGAAAGAATAAGAAAGGAAAATTTTGGAAAGGAATCCTAACGTTTGAGTTTTTACTGACGGCGGTGGCCTCAATTTTGTTATTTGAATTTTTTAGATACCGTAACAAAACGAATAGGGAGTTATTGGAAGTTAAGGAAAGGCAACGACTGAATTTGGAGGAAACGGATAAAATAAAGACCAGATTTTTCAACAACATATCCCATGAATTTAGAACGCCTTTAACATTGATTCTGGGCCCTTTAAACGATCTGGAAAGAAGGGTTGATATAAGGCATTATCCAACCATCAAAATCATTGAACGTAATGCCCGAAGACTTTTGAAGTTAATCAACCAACTATTGGATTTATCGAAAATCGATGCCGGCAGGATGGAGCTGAGGGTTAAAAGAATAGACATTGTTCCGTTACTTAAGGGATGGATAGCTTCATTTCAGCCAATGGCGAGTAAGAAGGGGGTTGAGTTGGACATTAAATTTGGGCATAAGTATTATTACCTTTATCTGAACCATCTAAAATTAGAGGAAATCATGTTAAATCTAATTTCAAATGCTGTTCGACATACCGGTGAAGGTGGTAAGGTTTCCATTGATGTTCAGGAGGAGAAGCAAGGCAATGTGGTTTATGCCAAACTAATTGTTGCCGATTCGGGAACAGGTATTCCTAAAACGGAACTCAAACATGTATTTGATAGATTTTACCAGGTCTCCAATTCCAACTCCGGTGATCATATCGGGACAGGAATAGGCTTGGCCCTGGTCAAGGAGCTTGTAGACTTGCACAAGGGTAAGGTTGAAGTGTCCAGTGAGGAGGGGAAGGGGAGTATATTTACGGTGTACCTTCGCAAGGGCGAGTCACATTTTTCGCAAGATGAAATTATTACCATTAGCCCATATATGGGCAGACCAGTGGAAGAAAGCAAGCTGGAAATGGAGAGTTTTTCTTCAGAGCAGCAGAACAAGGTTGTGGATGGGCCCTTGCCAATTTTATTGCTGGTGGAGGACAATGACGACCTAAGGGCATATTTAAGCAAATTTCTGTCTGCCGCATATAATGTGAGGGAAGCAAGGGATGGACAGGAAGGAGTGGATTTGGCTTTTGAATTATTACCGGATGTGGTTATTTCCGATTTGATGATGCCCAAGTTAGATGGCCTGGAACTGTGTAAACTGTTGAAAGAGGATTTGAGAACCAGTCATATCCCTATAGTACTTTTGACGGCCCGTGCTTCGGTAGAAGATAAAATTGAAGGCCTAAGAAACCTCGCAGATGATTATATTATCAAACCATGTAATAATGAAGAATTACTTACCCGTGTAACCAACCTTATTGAATTAAGAAAAAAAATTCAAGCCCAATACAGGACCGATCATATTATGATGCCAAAAAAAGTTCAGCACAATTCAGTTGATGAAATCTTTATGGAAAAAATGACGGAAGTGCTCGAGATTGAAATTTCCAATTCTTTGTTTGGTATTGAGGACCTATGTCAAGCAGTTCTAATGAGCAGGTCCCAACTCTTTCGGAAAATGAAAGCTTTAACAAATCTGACCCCCAATGTATTTATTAGAAATTTTCGACTACATCGCGCCATGGACATGATACAGAAAAATGTTGGTACAATCAGCGAAATTGCGTATGCTGTGGGTTTCCAAAATTCTTCATATTTCGCGAAGTGTTTTCAAGAATACTTCGGGAAATTGCCCAGCGAGGTAAAGGGCAAACCCGAAGATTCGCTGTAATCGCTATCTAGTTTTTTAAAGACGGAGCACGGTGCTATCCCACGTGTTAAGCGAATCTGGACCTGTTTGTAATACCTACGGTATTTGTGCGGGGGTATTGTTCATTTTTAACTGCTTCTGGGCCAGATTTACTGCTTTTGGAAGCTATTCAAGGATTATCGAATCCCCTTATTGGCGTGTGTACCGAATACAAGGTCGATGTATACTTTTTTATCGAAGAATACTGTTGCTTTGACTTGAAAAGGATATGTGTGTTCCGATATTATGTCGGAAGGAAGGCTGATATCGATGAACAGAATGGCTGGGGATCCATAGTTTAATGTGTTGATAAAATAGGGTGGGATTCACTGGAATTGCAAACTATTGGTCCAAATAGGTTTAGCAAAATAAATGACACTATCCCACTAACTGCGTAAGTTAAAAATAACAGGGGTCTGACTATTATTTAAAGTTGGAACCTTTTTTCATGGATCGTGGGGAACTGATTTAAAATGACCTCCCGGTTCCTCACTGGCATCGACCCCTTTTTGGTGGCTTCCCTGACAGCCAAATATACGGATTTCATGACCGCGTCGTCCGTTGGGAGGGAGAGCATGTTCTTGGTATACTTTCTGTTCCCGTTCCGGTTCTCGATAAGGTTGGTGGTGTATATGACTTTCCTGATCTCGATCGGGAACTCGAAGAATAGGGTAAGCTCTTCCCTATCGTCACTACAGCTCTTGATGGCTCAAGAATCTTACTGTCCCACCTGTTCGAGAAGTCCTTTAGAGATGCCTTTGCCGCTTCCCGGGTGGGTGCATTGTAAATAAGTTTCATATCTTCCGTGAAGGCTTTTTTGTCTTTCCAGACCACATAGCGCGATGCGTTTTGTATCTGGTGTGCCACCCATAACTGGGTCTTCGATTCGGGGAAGACGTTCTTGATGGTATCGGTAAAGCCGTTCAGGTTGTCTGTCGCGGTAATGAGGATATCCTCTGGGCACGGGCACGCATATCGGTAAGTGCACTCATCCAAAAGGTGGCGGGCTCGTTCTTTTGCCCAAACAAAGACCTAGGACTTCCTTCTTTCCATTCCTTCGCAAGCCTACGACGATGTAAACAGTCTTGTTTATCACCTTTGAGCCCTCGGGTACCTTGAATACGATTCCGTACATCCGGACAATGGGATAGATAGGCTCCAAGGGTCTGTTCCGCCAAGCGACGATATTGCCAGCTAGCTTGTTGGTTATCCGCGATATGGTCGAGGTTGGGACATCGAAGTTATAGACCTTGCGTATCCGTTCCCCGATATAACAATTGTTCATGACCTTGGCGCAGAGCGGCAGGACGACGTACTCGATGCCATCGACCATGTTGCCATCTTTGGGGACCATTATAGGGTTGAAGGAGGCCTTGCGGTCCCTCGGTACCTGCATCTCCAACTCGCCGAAGGAAGTGCGTACCTTCTTTTTGGAATAGCCGTTACACGTGTTGTAGCCTTTTCTCTTTTGGTGCTTTTCGTAATCGAGGTGCGCGCCAAGCTTGCCTTCGCGTATCTTCTCGATACCGCGCTGAAGTTCCTACAAAAAACCATTGAACCCATCACCAGTCCTGAACCGTTTTAAAAAATCATCCTTGAATAATTCCTCTTATGAGATAGACCTAATTGTATCTTGTAAAACTCTTTTCCGTGGACGCAAGATTTGCATTCTCCTTCTCCTTCTCCTTCTCCTTCTTCAATCTATGTATATCCTATTGGTGCGGGCTATCTTTTTTTTCTGTCAATAGCCTGTCCTATAAGATGAAGCTGCCAATAAAAGCTACTGTGCGCCATTACTGCTTGCCCAATTGAGGCATATATGCTAAAGAAGGTAATGCCTAGGTTGGTATTCATTGTGCAGTAAAAGTGTTTAGGTCAAATTACCGGGATTGAAATTAAACAGGTTTCCATTGGTGCGCTTGTTCTGTGCAACACGCTTCGCACACTTAAATCTTCCAGTATGCAGGTCTTTGGGGTCCGCTCTCCCTGGAGTTCAAAGTAATTGCCCGGTCTATTTGGATTTATAGGGTGATTTTGAATTCCTTGGGTCCATGGCCTCGGCCTCGAGGGTTTCCAGTGGATTTCAGATGTGATCGATGTTATGGGTTTTAGTTAACAAGCCCACGGATTCAAATTGAGGCAACTATAAAATCCACCGGGCCAGAATGTATATCGATGATTCTTTGGATCAAAAATTTAGGTCCAATTCCCGTATTGTAGGATAAGGTTGTCAAAATAATCTGGGTTTTGATAATGTTCACCGCAACCATGAAATGCATCAAAATTGGTATAAATAGGAGTTTTTCAGGTTTTTTGTTTGAAACCTATGACTTTGGTTTTTTTTATGGTTACAAAAATGGCATCATTTGACACATATGAGTTGTGTCCGCAATGCGGTTTGGGCGTTATCTAAGGTAGCATGCTTTGCTCCGGAGTGCTTGTGAGAAGCCTGGAATACAGCATGATTTTAAATGATTGAATTGCATTTGTAGAATATGATGCTGGATAATGGTATTGATACATGTTGTTTGAAGATTACGAAACCGTTTAATGGGCCAGACGAGGATTATTTCTACAAGTTGTGTGATTTCTATGATTTATGAACTGTACCCAAATAACATAACTAACCTATTTAAATACCCGAAGCTATGGCTAAAATAATATTTTTTTATACAAAGTTTGTACATTGTTTTGTCAGTATTGAGGATTTTTTCTTGTTAAAGGAGAAATTTAGGTACTTAAGATATATACTTATTGTATGGTGCGCCATCGGCTCTTGGGGGGTTTCTTCCCAAGAGGTCGATAACTGGTATTCTGCAGATAGGGCTGTTAATACGGCTTCACCAACGGGTCAGCTATCTTTGTTCACACCTTATGCTCCGGGGGACGGTACACCCGTCTTTGGATGGTACGAATTGGTTGATTATTTTCCCAATTATACCCAGAATGCCTGGGAACATCCAAATCCGGCCAATTATGACCAACCATGGCAAAATTACCCAAGCCATGGGTTTGAGCATCCTTCCATGCCTGGTTATTTGACACCTACAGGTAGTATTCCCGGGAGGCCCACATTGCGAAGGAATGTCATGAATTTCAATCCTGCTATAGAGTTTGATCCCGCCGGAGTGGGCGACGCATTATATTTTCGTGCCCATGCGCGGGATGAATCAATGATATTTGTCGTTTTTTCGGCACAAGGATCCGGAAGTACCGCAGCAACACAAAGTCTGCTTTTGGGTGGGGATATAGCGAATCACCTTAGTTCCATCACCAATCTTTCCCTTGGGGTTTCCGATGGAAATCGTTTTTCTGTTGGCAGGACTTGGAGAAGTGGTGGCGAATTTTATCAGGCCGGTAGTGTAGATCTATTGACGCGTCCTACCATAGGTACGTTTTCCAGAAGTTATTTCGGAAGCGATGGGGAAAACTTAAAAACTTGGGTAAATGGTCTACCGGATATCGACGTGTCAAGAAATGATCCCACGGCGCAGGAGACTGTGTTTTATTACAATAGGGTGGGAAAGCATTTTAATGATTCCGATCCGGTAATTGGAGTGGATCCCAGTAACCTTTCGGGTCATGTTGCGGAAATTTTGTTGATGGATGGACTCACGGATGCAAATCACGTTAGGAGAACTGAAAGTTACTTGGCCATCAAATATGGCATCACATTAAATGGTTCAGGATCGCTGGGAAGTCTGGATGGAAACCACAATTATGACTATCTCGCGGCGGATGGAACCGTGATTTGGCCGGTCGATGCCAGTTATAGATACGATATAGCTGGAATAGGTAAGGATAGGTATCACGACCAAGATAATGTTACTGGTGATGGTATTAAGTTGAGATATAACCTGCACCAACGTATCTCCAAGAGCGTAAATGCGGAGGCTCGTGTCACGATATCTACGAATTCCAATTTCTCCACGGATAATTTGGACAACACTCGAACGGCTATTGATGCACGACACTTTATACCTATGGAACACAATTATCTCATCTGGGGAAATGATCACGCAAGTGTTATGGTCACCAATGTTGAACTTCCGGTCGGTACCGTAACCGAAAGGATTTCGAGGGAATGGAAGGTCAAGGTTACCAAATCTGCAGATGCAGATCCTATCCTGGGAGTCAGTGTAAAAATGGAGCTAACAGGGTCCGATATCACTTTATCTGATCAGTGTTCCCTATATCTGATGATAGATACCGACGGAGATGGAGATTTTACAACGGGAACCATTACTTATATTGAAGCTGCGAGTATTGTTGGTACTGACGTTTTTTTTGACAATATTGACTTTGGGGACAATAATGTTTTCACCATAGGGTATGGCGATTTCACTGCCCCGACGGCAAGTAACCCTTCGCCTATTTCTGTATGTGATACCATCCCCGATCCAGATGTTTCGGTTGTGTTGGATGAAGATGACAATTGTGCGGTGGATTCTGTCACCCATATCAATGATATATCGGATAACCAAACAAATCCTGAAACTATTACCCGTACGTATAGGGTAACGGATACTAGTGGAAATTTTACCGATGTCACTCAATTGATTATGGTGTACACATCCCCAAATGCTGGTACGGACAACGTCATCGATATTTGCGTGAATGATAGTTCTGTGAATCTTTTCGCTGCACTTGGTGTGGCTGATTCAGGAGGAAGTTGGGATGATGTTGATGGGACAGGTGTTGATTTATCGGATCCAACAAATGTGGACTTTACTGGTGTTTCTTCGGGGAGGTACAATTTTGATTATACTGTTGCCCCTGCGATAGGGTCTCCTTGCGCGAATGATTCTGCCAGGGTTACGGTTGATGTGATAGATGAGCCCTCTGCGGCCGATGCGGGCACTGACATGGAGCAGTGCGA